>NZ_JBSGFY010000001.1:0-2937731 GCF_053603635.1 Agromyces sp. NPDC004153 | reverse complement strand
AGGAGTTCAATCTCTGACTGAGAAACAATCAATACTGACTGTCCATCAATCCAAAGGAATCCCACCCCCACCAAAGCAGGGGTCGGGGTTCAAAATTGGCATTGAACATAGTGCACGCTGTTGAGTTCTCAAGGAACGGACGCACCCGAGTTACGGCCTCGCGGCCTGCTCTCAGGGCAACCTATCTATCGTACCACCTCCGAAGCGGGCTACGGAACACGCGGTTCCAGCCGGCGGCCGGATCGGCCTGGAGGATGCGACGCGAACGTCGGTCCTCTTCGGGAGTGGCTTTCCATCTTAGGCTTGAAATCACCGAGTCGCAATGCGACTTCGAGGCTGTTTGGCTAAGACGCTCTCGCCCGTCTCGGCCGGGCCGCTTCCGCTTCCCGCACCGCCGTGGCGACATGTAAGAACTTACGGGGCGCCGCCCGCTCCCGCCAAATCAGGGCTGCATCCCGGGCGTGTCGCGGCATCCGTCGGGTCAGTGCACTTCATCGGGGTGCGCGCTCACGCGGCCCTCGCGCTCGAGGTCGGTGATGGCCCGCACCTCGGCCTCGTCGAGCTCGAAGTCGAAGACGTCGAAGTTCTCGGCCATGCGCTCGCGCCGGTTCGACTTGGGGAACACGATGTGGCCGCGCTGCAGGTGCCAGCGGATCACGACCTGCGCCGGCGTCTTGCCGTGCGCCTCGGCCGGGCCCGTGATCTCGGGCAGCTCGAAGAGCGGGTACTTGCCCTGGCCGAGCGGTCCCCAGGCCTCGATGGCGATGGCGTGCTCCTCGGCGAAGGCCGCGGTCTCGGGCTGCTGGTGGGCGGGGTGCAGCTCGATCTGATCGACGGCCGGCACGACGTCGGTCTCGTCGAGCAGGCGCTGGAGGTGGGGAGCGAGGAAGTTCGAGACGCCGATCGAGCGCACGCGTCCCGACTCGCGCAGGCGCTCGAACGCCTTCCACGTCTCGACGTAGCGATCGTTCCGCGGCGTGGGCCAGTGGATCAGGTAGAGGTCGAGCACCTCGAGCCCGAGCCGGTCGAGGCTGCGGTCGAACGCGTCGAACACCGACTGCGTGCCCTGGTCGTCGTTCCACAGCTTCGTCGTGACGAAGAGCTCCTCGCGCGGGATGCCGGAGTCGGCGAGCGCGCGACCGACGCCCTCCTCGTTCCCGTAGATGCGCGCGGTGTCGATGTGCCGGTAGCCGACCTCGAGCGCGTCGGTCACGATGCGCTCGGTCTGCTTCGGGTCGACCTTGAAGACGCCGAAGCCGAGCTGCAGGATGGAGTTGCCGTCGTTCAGCTGGATGCGGGGAACCGGGGGTTGGGTCATGATCCTCATCCCATCACGCCGGTCGCGGCATCCGGCAGGGGCTTTCGCTCCCCGCGAATCCCGCGCTCGCAGTGATCATGACCGAGACCGGATGCCGCGTGGACGCGTCAGCCGGCGAACGCCTCGGGCGGAAGGAAGGCGATGAGCAGCGCCGGCGCGCTCGTCATGAGGTTCACGAGGAAGTGGGCCACGATGATCGGCATGAGCCGGCCCTGCCGGCGCACGATGATGCCCGAGCCGATCCCCCAGACGAAGAACGCGACGAGGTAGATCACCACGACGTCGGGCGTGGCGGCGTAGAACACGTGCTGCACGGCGAAGATCGCGGCGGGCACCACGATCGCCCAGACCGGGCGCCAGCCGCGGGCGAACAGTCCGCCCTGCGAGTACCCGCGGAAGACCAGCTCCTCGGTCGGCGCGTTCAGCGGAGCGAACGTCACCACGGCGATGACGGCGAGCGCGGTGAGCACGGTCCGATCGAACACCGGCTGGTAGCCGACGTCGTAGAACAGCGTCTCGAACCGCGTGAAGAGCGCGGCGCCGAAGAGCGCGAAGCCCGTGGCCAGCACCGCGACGATGAAGGGGATCCACAGCACGACGAGCCAGAGGATCCCCCAGAGCACGTCCGTGCCGAGTCGGCGCCACGAGAAGTCGATGAGGTCCCGTGCTCGCAGCCCCTCGTCGTGCAGGGCACGACGCACGAGCGCGAGCGACACGAGGTTCACGACGAGCATCGACACGGCCGCGTAGAGCATCATCGGCGGGAAGGCGGCGGCGTCGCCGGCCGCGACGAGGATGAGCCAGGTCGCGACCGCGGCGAGTCCGACGAGCACCACCCGGAGGATCGGGAGGCCGACGAGTCGGGAGACGGGAGCCGGCTCCGGCGCGGCGGCGGGCGGCGCCTGCGCCGTCGTCGACGGGACACGAGCCGACGATGCGGCATCCGCGGTCATGGGGCGTGTCTAGCATGCCGGCGGCCCGATTCGCTGGAGCGACCGGTCGAGGTCGCACCGACGGCATACGATGGAGGGCTGTGCTACCCGCGATCACCTATCCTGCCGACCTGCCCGTCTCGGGGCAGCGCGAGGAGATCGCACGCGCCATCCGCGACCACCAGGTCGTGATCGTCGCCGGCGCGACCGGCTCGGGCAAGACGACGCAGCTCCCGAAGATCTGCCTCGAGCTCGGCCGTGAGCGGATCGCGCACACCCAGCCGCGCCGCATCGCCGCCCGCACGATCGCGGAGCGCATCTCGGAGGAGCTCGGCGTCGAGCTCGGCGACCTCGTCGGCTACCAGGTGCGCTTCACCGACCGGGCGAGCGAGGCCACCCGCATCAAGGTGATGACCGACGGCATCCTGCTCAACGAGATCCACCACGATCGCGACCTCCGCCGCTACGACACGATCATCATCGACGAGGCGCACGAGCGCAGCCTCAACATCGACTTCCTGCTCGGCTACCTGAAGCGGCTCCTCCCCCGCCGCCCCGAGCTGCGGGTCATCGTCACGAGCGCGACGATCGACCCCGAGAGCTTCGCGAGGCACTTCGCGGATGCCACGGGCGAGCCCGCGCCCGTCATCGAGGTGTCGGGGCGCACCTACCCCGTCGAGGTGCGGTACCGGCCGCTCGTCGCCGAGTCCCCTTCGACGGGCTCAGGGGACGACTCCGACGACGAGGGCGCCGCCGCCGAGGACCGCGACGTGCAGCGGGGCATCCTCGACGCGCTCGACGAACTCGACCGCGAGGCACGCGGCGACGTGCTCGTGTTCCTGTCGGGCGAGAGCGAGATCCGCGACGCGGAGGCCGCGGTGCGCGCGCACTTCCCTTCGACGGGCTCAGGGAACGGCGGGCGCGGCGGCGAGACCGAGGTGCTCCCCCTCTACGGCCGGCTCTCGTCGGCCGACCAGCACCGCGTGTTCGAGCCCTCGAAGGTCGCGGGCCTGCGCCGACGCATCGTGCTCGCCACGAACGTCGCCGAGACGAGCCTTACGGTGCCCGGCATCCGCTACGTCGTCGACGCCGGGACGGCGCGCATCAGCCGCTACTCGGCGCGATCGAAGGTGCAGCGCCTGCCGATCGAGCCGATCTCGCAGGCGTCGGCGAACCAGCGGTCGGGGCGCTCGGGCCGCACGAGCGACGGCATCGCCATCCGCCTGTACGCCGAGGGCGACTTCGAGAAGCGCTCCGAGTACACCGATCCCGAGATCCTGCGCACCAACCTCGCGGCCGTCATCCTGCAGATGGCCTCGCTCGGGCTCGGCGCGGTGGAGGACTTCCCGTTCCTCACGCCGCCCGACACCCGCGGCATCCGCGACGGCCTCGACCTGCTGCGGGAGCTCGGGGCGATCGACGACGACGGCGAAGGTGACGGCCCGCAGCTGACGCGCGTCGGGCGGCAGCTAGCGCGACTGCCGATCGAGCCGCGGTTCGCCCGCATGGTGCTCGAGTCGAAGACGCAGGGCGTGTCACGCGAGGTGCTCGCGATCGTGGCCGGCCTCACGATCCAGGACCCGCGCGAGCGCCCGCTCGACAAGCGAGAGCAGGCCGACGGCTTCCACGCGAGGTTCGTCGACCCCAGCAGCGACTTCCTCTCGCTCCTCAACCTCTGGAACCACCTCGAGGAGCGGCAGCGCGAGCTCTCGGGCAGCGCGTTCCGGCGCATGTGCAAGGCGGAGTTCCTCAATTACCTGCGGGTCCGCGAGTGGCAGGACCTCTACCGGCAGCTCGTGCGCCTCGCGAAGCCGCTCGGGCTGCACGTGGCGAAGGACGCCGGCGCACCCAACCCCGACGGGATCCACCGGGCGCTCCTCGCCGGGCTCCTCTCGCAGATCGGCCTGCGCGACGACACGAAGACCTCGAGCGGCCGGGGCGGTGCCGGCTCGGCCCGCGAACAGGAGCGGCGCGGCCGGCGGCAGCAGGCCGAGTTCCTCGGCGCCCGGAACGCGCGGTTCGTGGTGTTCCCCGGCTCGGCGCTCGCGAAGAAGCCGCCGGCGGCGCTCATGAGCGCCGAGCTCGTCGAGACGAGCCGCCTGTTCGCGCGCACGAACGCGGCCATCGACCCGGCCTGGGCCGAGCAGCTCGCCGGCCCGCTCGCGAAGCGCACCTACTCCGAGCCGCGGTGGGAGCGCCGGCAGGGGTCGGCCGTCGCCGACGAGAAGGTCACGCTCTTCGGCGTGCCGATCGTGGCGAAGCGGCGCATCCAGCTCGCCCGCGTCGACGCGCCCCTCGCGCGCGAGCTCTTCATCCGGCACGCGCTCGTCGAGGAGGACTGGGACACGAGCCGCCTCGACCGCCGCCTCTTCTCGTTCGTGCGGGCCAACCGCGCGCTGCGGCGCGAGCTCGGCGAGGTCGAGGAGCGCACGCGCCGTCGCGACATCCTCGCCGGCGACGAGGCCGTCGTGGCGTTCTACGAGGCGCGGGTGCCGGCGGATGTCGCGGACACGCGAGCGTTCGAGCGCTGGTGGCGCGGCGAGCACCGCACTCGACCCGACCTGCTCACGATGACGCGCGCCGACCTGCTCGGCGACGAGGCCGACGAGGACCGCGGCGACGGCTTCCCCGATCGCTGGCGGCAGGCCGACCAGACCTACTCGCTCGCGTACCGGTTCGAGCCCGGAGCCGAGGACGACGGCGTCACGGCCGTGGTGCCGCTCGTGCTCCTGCCGCGCGTGCGCCCCGACGGGTTCGACTGGCAGGTGCCGGGGCTGCGCGACGAGCTCATCACGGCCATGCTCCGCACGCTGCCGAAGGTGCTGCGCCGCCAGGTCGTGCCCGCCGCCGAGTGGGCGGCGCGGATCTCGGCCGAACTGCCCGACGGCCCAGAGGGCGGCGCCGAGCGCGAGCCGTTCACGGCGATGCTCGCGCAGGCGATCCGGCGGCTCACGTTCGCGCCCGTCGACCCGTCGGACTTCGACCTCGAGCGCGTGCCGCCCCACCTGCGCGTCACGTACCGGGCCGTCGACGAGCGCGGCCGCACGCTCGGGTCGTCGAAGGACCTCGCCGAGCTGCAGTCGCGGCTCGCGAGCCGCAGCCGTGATGCGGTGGCGAAGGCCGTGACGGGGAACTCGCGGGGCGACGGACCGTCGAAGACGTCCACGCGAACCGCGGCACACGAGCAGCCCGAGCTCGAGCCGCCCGCGTCGCGGGCTTCGGGGCCGGCGGGAATCACCATCGCCGAGAGGTCGGGCATCACGACGTGGGAGTGGGACGAGCTGCCCGCGCACGTCGACACGCGCCAGGCGGGCAACGTGATCCGCGCGTATCCGGCACTCGTCGACGAGAAGACGTCGGTCGCGCTGCGCCTCGTCGCCACGGCTGAGGAGCGCGACCGGGCGACGCGGCGCGGCATCCGTCGGCTGCTCGTGCTCGCGACGCCGACACCCGTCGCCTACGTGCAGGAGCACCTGTCGAACGAGGAGAAGCTCTCGCTCGCGGCGAGCGCGTACTCGAGCACGCGCGCGCTGCTCGACGACTGCCTGGCGGCCTGCGTCGACGCCGAGCTGCGGGCGCGTCACCCCGACGGCCTGCTGCGCACGCGTGCCGAGTTCGAGGCCGTACACGATGCCGTGTCGGCCGGCGTCGTCGACCGCATGTTCGAGACCGTCGCCCTTGTCGCGCGCATCCTGAAGGCCGCGCGCGAGGCCGACCGGGCCATCTCGGGCGCCTCGAGCATCCACCTGATGGCGGCCCTCGGCGACATGCGGGCGCAGCTGGCCGGGCTCGTGCCGAACGGCTTCGTGTCGGCGACCGGGCTCGAGCGGCTGCGGCACCTGCCGCGCTACCTCGAGGCCATCACGTTGCGCGTGCGCAAGCTCGTCGACAACCCCGGACGCGACCGGCAGGCCGCGAACCAGCTCGAGCCGGCGGTGGCCGCGTTCGAGGCGGCCGGTGGGCGGATCCCGATCGACCCCGAGGCCGACCCGCGGCTCGTGCGCGTGCGGTGGATGCTCGAGGAGCTGCGCGTCGGCCTGTTCGCGCAGGAGCTCCGCACGGCCGAGACCGTGTCGCCGCAGCGCATCGCGAAGGCGCTCGCCGAGGTCGGGGTCTGAGCGCCGCGGCGCCGCGCGGTCAGTCCTCCGCGACGCCTCCCGCGACGCCGAGCGTTGCGAACCGCTCCGCGTAGGCCGGCGCGAGCTCGCCGAGGCGGCGGACCCACGCATCGCGGTCGCGCGGCGCGTCGGGCTCGGCGAGGTGCCGGGAGAGCGCTTCGAGGTAGGCATGCCAGCCGGGCCCGTACTCGGGCTGCGTCACGTGCTCGTGCCGGATGTGCAGGCGGGTGCGCTCGCCGTCGGGTTCGAGCGCCACGGTCAGCAGGCTCGGCGGCTCGCCGACGACGGTCCAGGTCGTCGTGAAGCCGTGCGGCCGGTCGCATTCGGTGACCTCGCCGTCGCAGTAGACCGTCCCGTCCGTCCCGAACGCCTGCCATCGGCCGCCCAGCCGGAACTCGCCGCGGTGCACGGCCATGAAGCGCGCGAGGCGCTCGGGTGTCGTGATCGCCTGCCACAGGTCGTCGGGGTCGGTGTCGTACACCTCGTGGAACTCGAGCAGCAGCCCGGGCTCGTCGGGGGCGATGTCGCTCGTCACGGCCATCATGGCTCCTCTCGTGGGGTGCGCCCTGCTGCGGTGCGACGGCTGCGCTTTCCACGGGCCACCTCGGTGTGCAGCGCCGCGAGCCCCGCGGTCCACATCGCGCGGTAACGCTCGAGCTGGCGGTCGGCGTCGTCGAGCCCGCCGGGGTCGATGGAGTACAGCCGGCGCGCGCCATCGGGGCGCACGGTGGCGAAGCCGTGCTCGCGCAGGATGCGCAGCTGCCGCGACACCGCGGGCTGCGTGATGCCGAACTCCCGGCCCACCACGTCGACGACCTCGCCCGCGCTCGTCTCGCCGCCGGCCAGGAGGTCGAGGATGCGGCGGCGCACCGGGTCGCCGAGGACGTCGAACGCGTGCACGCCGTCAGGCTATCACTTCACCGTTATATACGCCATTGCTGATAGGCGCGTTCCCGCGGCATCCCCCCTCGAATAGAGTGGACGGACCGTGGGCAGCTACACCGATCTCCTCAGAACCTCGGGCGTCGCTCGTATCATCGCCGCCCAGCTGACCGCTCGGTTCCCCTCGGGGATGCTCTCGCTCGCGTTCCTCCTGCACGTCGAGCAGCAGACCGGCTCCTACGGTGCGGCGGGCCTCGTGCTCGCCGCCACGTCGATCGGCCAGGCCGTCGCCGGACCCCTCACGAGCCGGCTCATGGGCCGCCTCGGCATGCGCCCGGTGCTCATCACCACGCTCGTGATCTGCGCGACCGCAGTAGTCGCCATCGGCGTGCTGCCGCTCACGGTGCCGGCCTACATGGCGGTCGGCCTGGTGGCCGGCCTCTCGACGCCGCCCGTGCAGTCCGCCGTGCGCACCATCTACCCGAAGATGGTGAACTCGCGCCAGCTCACGCCGCTCTTCTCGCTCGACGCGTCGGCGCAGGAGATCATCTGGGTCGTCGGCCCGGTCGTCACGACGTTCGTCTCCACGCAGATCGGCACGGTGTGGGGCATCCTGCTCGCCGCGGCCATGATGATCGGCGGCGGCATCTGGTTCATCTCCTCCCCCGAGCTCGGGCGCGTGCGCATCCCCCGCTCCAAGCGGCGGTTCGGCGCGGTGCTCACCCGCCCGCCGGTCATGCTCGCGACGATCGTCGGCTTCCTCCTCATCGGCGCGTGCGCGGCGGTCGAGGCGGGCGTCGTCGCCGTGTTCGGTCACGACGGCGCCGAGGCCGGCATCGTGCTCGCCATCTTCTCGGTCGGCTCCCTCGCGGGCGGCCTCTTCCTCGGCCACGTGCCGATCGGGCCGTGGTCGACCGCCCGCCGCATGTTCATCGTCTTCGCGGGCATGGCGCTCGCCGCATTCGTCATGGACTTCTGGTGGCTCTCGGCGACCCTCTTCATCGCCGGCATCGGCATCGCGCCCGCGCTCGCCGTCCTGTTCGCGATCGTGTCGGCGAGCGTGAAGTTCTCGGACACCGCCGAGGCGTACGGCTGGGTCGGCACCGGCCAGCTCATCGGCGCGGCGCTCGGCTCGGCCGTCGCCGGCTTCCTCATCGACGGGTACGGCGCGCAGGGCGCGTTCGTCGCGGCCGCCGCGCTCGCCCTGCTCGGCGTCCTCGCCGCGGTGCTCGGCAAGCCGTGGCATCCCGACCTGCGCGAGCGCGACGCGAGCCCCATCCCCGACACCGAGCCGGTGCCGGCGCAACCCAGCTGAGAGGAGCCACGACGATGACGCAGCCGCCCGTCACCCCGGCGCCCAGCCTGTCGCTCGACGACGGCAACACGATCCCGCAGCTCGGCTTCGGCCTCTACAAGGTGCCGGCATCGGATGCCGCGCGCCTCAGCCGCGAGGCGATCGCCATCGGGTACCGGCACCTCGACACCGCCGCGCTCTACGCGAACGAGGAGGGCGTCGGCGAGGCCGTGCGCTCGGCGGAGGTGCCGCGCGACGAGCTCTTCGTCGCCAGCAAGGTCTGGATGGACGACAACGGCTACGACTCGACGCTGCGCGCGTTCGACGCGAGCATGCAGCGGCTCGGCCTGGCGACGCTCGACCTCTACATGATCCACTGGCCGGTGCCCTCCACCGACCTGTACGTGGAGACGTGGCGGGCGCTCGTCCGACTGCAGGAGGAGGGACGCGTGCAGTCGATCGGCGTGGCGAACTTCCACGCGCATCACCTCGAGCGCATCATCGGCGAGACCGGCGTCGCGCCCGTCGTGAACCAGGTCGAGCTGCACCCGTGGCTGCCGCAGGAGGAGCTGCGCGCGTTCGACGAGGCGCACGGCATCCGCACCGAGGCGTGGTCGCCCCTCGCGCGCGGCCGCGTGCTCGGCACCCCGCTGCTCGCCGACATCGCCGACAAGCACGGACGTACGCCCGCGCAGGTCGTGCTGCGGTGGCACCTCGAGCTCGGCAACATCGTGATCCCGAAGGCGTCCTCGCCCGAGCGGCTGCGCGAGAACCTCGACGTGTTCGACTTCACGCTCGACGACGAGGACCTGGCCGCGATCGCCACCCTCGAGAGCGGCGAGCGCACGGGCCGCGATCCCGACCTCGACTGAGCTCACATCCCGCTGAACGAGCGGCAACCGGGGTTCGTTGGGGCCGTTCGGCGATTCACAGCGAAGCGCAATCCGATCGTGACCGGACTCCCAGCAGGGGTCCAGACATGCGATCGGGGCCGGGCAATACGGTGAGCCCATGAGACGACGACTGGTCCCCGCAGCGGCCGCGGCCGCCCTCCTCGCACTGCTCCTGGCCGGCTGCACCGCGGGCGCCGGCCAGTCCGAGGCGCCCGTCATGGAACCGGGCGAGATGGCGCCGCCCCAGCAGCAGGTCGAAGGCGAGGATGCTGCGGGCGGGACTGCCGACGGCGAGCAGTTCGCCGACCGCAGCATGATCACCGTCGGCTGGGTCTCGATCACGGTCGAGGACCCGGTCGATGCCGCGCAGCAGGCCGTGGACCTCGCGGAGGCGCGAGGCGGACGCGTCGACAGCCGCACCGAGACGCCGGGCACCGACGCCGAGCCGCCGAGCGCCTCGCTCACCCTCCGCATCCCGTCGGACGACCTCGATCCGTTCCTCGCCGAGCTGCGCGAGCTCGGCACGGTCAGCGCCGTGTCCATGAACGCCTCGGACGTCACGCAGCAGCGCAAGGACCTCGACGGACGCATCGACGCGCTCACCGCCTCCGTCGACCGGCTGCAGCAGCTGCTCTCCGAGGCGACGACGATCGCCGACCTGATCGCCATCGAGTCCGAGCTCACGACCCGGCAGGCCGAGCTCGACAGCCTCACCCAGCAGCGCGACGCGCTCGTCGACCAGGTCGACTACTCGACCATCACGGTCGACCTCGTGACCGAGGAGGTCGCGCCCGATCCGCAGCCCGACGACTTCTGGAGCGGCCTCGCGGCCGGCTGGAACGCCCTCATCGGCTTCGCGACCTGGCTCGGCATCGCGGTCGGCGTGCTGCTCCCGTGGGCGCTCGCGGCGCTCGTCATCGGGGTGATCGTGCTCGTCATCGTGCTCGTCGCGACGCGCTCGCGTCGCTCGAAGCCCGCCGCGCCCGACGCGACGCCCGGGGCATCCGACCCGTCGCCGCCGGCCGCGCCCACGGCATCGGATGCCGCGCCCCAGCCCCCGCGCGAGCGGACACCGCAGGCGTAGTCTGGCGTCGTGAGCGAGACGCCGGACACCCTGCTGCACGACGAACTCCTCGAACGGGTGCGCGAGCGCGCAGCAGGGTACGACCGCGACAACGCGTTCTTCGTCGACGACCTCGCCGAGCTCCGCGACGCGGGGTACCTCACGGCGCTCGTGCCCGAGGCGTACGGCGGGCTCGGCTGGGGCTTCGACGACGCCGTCCGCGCGCAGCTGCGGCTCGCGGGCGCCGCCCCCGCCACGGCGCTCGCCGTGAACATGCACCTCGTGTGGACGGGGGTCGCGAAGATCCTGCGCGACCGCGGCGACGACACGCTCGACTTCCTCCTCCGCGAGGCGGGACAGGGCGAGATCTTCGGCTTCGGCATCAGCGAGGCGGGCAACGACCTCATGCTGTTCGGCTCGCGCACCGCGGCCGAGCCCCAGGCCGGGGGCGGCTACCGCTACTCGGGCCGCAAGGTGTTCACGTCGCTCTCGCCGGCGTGGACCCGCCTCGGCACGATGGGCCTCGACACCGCCTCCGCCGACGCGCCGAAGATCGTCTACGGGTTCATCGACCGCGAGGACCCCGACGTTCGCATCCTCGACGACTGGGACACCCTCGGCATGCGCGCGACGCAGAGCCGCACGACCGTGCTCGACGGCGCGTTCGCCGCGCCCGACCGCATCGTGAGGCGGCTGGACCCGGGCCCCAACGCCGACCCGCTCGTCTTCGGCATCTTCGCGAGCTTCGAGCTGCTGCTCGCGGCCGTCTACGCGGGGATCGGCGCGCGGGCGCTCGACCTCGCCGTGGCCGCCGCGCACCGGCGCACCTCGATGAAGCGCGACGGCGCCCCGCTCTCGCAGGACCCCGACATCCGCTGGCGCATCGCCGACGCCGCCATCGCGCAGGAGGCGCTCGAGCCGCAGCTGCTCGCCGTGGCGCGCGACCTCGACGGGCTCGTCGACCACGGCCAGATGTGGTTCGCGAAGCTCGTGGGCGTGAAGGTGCGCTCCACCGAGACGGCGAAGCACGTCGTCGACCAGGCCGTGCGCGTGGCGGGCGGCTCCTCCTACTTCGCCGGCTCGGAGCTCGGCCGCCTCTACCGCGACGTGCTCGCCGGCATCTTCCACCCGTCCGACGACGAGTCGGCGCACGGCACGGTCGCGAACGCGTGGCTCGGGCCGCTCGACGCGTGATCGAGCGGATGCCGCGCCATCGCGGCATCCGCCGGGCGCGTCGCGCCGCCGCCCACTAGGCTGGGCATCGCGGCGCCGCAGCCGCACCAGCCGCTCCAGGAGGTCCCGTGAACGTCGTCGCCTTCATCATCGCCATGGCCTTCTTCTGCTTCGGCATGCTGCTCATGGGCTACGCCCCCGAGCTGCAGGGCCTCGAGGCCGTCGTCTTCCTCGGCGGCATCCTCAGCGTCGCCATCGCGGTCGCCATCCCGGTCAACATCCTCGGCCGCGGCGACGGCGTCTGACGGGTGACCCTGCCCCAGCGCGACACGCGCGTCACCTACCCCGGCGGGGCGCTCACCGCGACGAGTCGCGTGCTGCACGTCGCTCCCGCGCCCGAGGGCCGCCTCGCGGTCGTCACCGAGACGACGAGCTTCCACCCGGTGGATGCCGCGTGGCCCGACCAGCCCGCCGACGCCGGCGTCATCCGCGCGAACGGCGTCGACCTCCCGGTGCGCGACGCCGTCGTCGCCGCCACCGACGGCACCGACCTCCACCTCGGCGACGACATCCCGGTTCGCAAGGGCACCGAGGGCTGGGCGTTCCTCGTCGCGCACCTCGTCGACGGCGACGCGGCGATCGCCGAGGGCGACGACGTCGAGATCGAGGCGGATGCCGCGACGCGGCGCGAGCTCTCGACCGGCCACACCGCCTGCCACCTCGCCTCGCTCGCGCTCAACCGCGCGCTGGCCGACCGGTGGTCGAAGCCCGCGCGCGAGGACTCGCTCGGCAGCCCCGACTTCGACGGCGCGGCCATCGCCTCGTCGCGCATCCTGCCCGACGGCTCGCTCGACCGCTACCGGCTCAACAAATCGCTGCGACGGGCGGGATTCGACACGGCGTCGCTCGCCGGTGAGCTCGACGACGTGCGCAGCGCCGTCGCCGAGCAGCTCGAGCGCTGGATCGCGTCGGGCGCCGTCGTGCGCGTCGAGGCGGCGGGCGACGGGCTCACCGACCGGCGCACCTGGGTCTGCGAACTGCCCGAGGGCACGGCGCGCATTCCCTGCGGCGGCACGCACGTCACCTCCGCGACGGAGCTCGGCTCGGTGGCCACCTCGTTCGCCGTGGTGGACGACGGCGGCACGCCGGTGCTCGAGATGTCGAACGCCGTCCATCCCCGACACTGAACGCGCACTGCCGGAGGCACCCTCCAGCGGGGTTACCATATGCCTCGTGGGTATTCACATCGAGAAGGTCGATCTCCCCGGGATCGGCTTCCGCCACGACCTCGTCACCGAAGGCGGTCGACGGATCAGCGTGGTTTCGCACCGGGACGGTGAGCGCGACCTCGGCGTCTTCGACGTCGACGACCCCGACGCCTGCCGTGACTCCATTCCGCTGAACGACGACGAGGCCGCGGCCCTCGCCGACGTGCTCGGCGCATCCGTCATGCTCAGCCGCCTCACGGCCCTCAGCGATGAGACCGCGGGCCTCTACACCGAGCAGATCGCGCTGCCGACGGACTCGCCGTACCTGAACCGGACGCTGGGCGACACGAAGGCGCGCACGCGCACGCACGCGTCCATCGTCGCGATCGTCCGCGACGGCGCGATCATCCCCTCCCCGACGCCGGCCGAGCCGCTGCGCGCGGGCGACGTCATCGTGGCCGTCGGCACTCGTGAAGGACTCGACGGAGTAGCCCGGCTGCTCTCCAACGGCCCCGACTGAGGCGGGCCGCATGCACGAGACCACGCTGCTCCTCATCGAAGTCGGCGCGCTGCTTCTCGGCATGAGCCTGTTGGGGCGTCTCGCGCTCCTCATCGGGATCTCGCCGATCCCGTTCTACCTCCTGCTCGGCCTCGCCTTCGGCGAGGGCGGCTTCGTGCCGCTCGACGCGAGCGAGGAGTTCCTGCAGACCGGCTCCGAGATCGGCATCATCCTGCTGCTCGCGTTGCTCGGCCTCGAGTACACGGCGACCGAGCTCTTCGGCAGCCTGAAGTCCGCCCGCGTGCCCGGCATCGTCGACGCGCTGGCCAACGCGCTCCCGGGCGCCGCGATGGCGATCCTGCTCGGCTGGGGCCCGGTGGCCGCCGTCGCGTTGGCCGGCGTCACGTGGGTGTCGTCGTCGGGCGTCATCGCGAAGCTCCTGCGCGACCTCGGTCGCCTGTCGAACCGCGAGACGCCGGCGATCCTCGCCGTCCTCGTCATCGAGGACCTCGCGATGGCGTTCTACCTGCCGGTGCTCTCGGCCATCGTCATCGGCGTGAGCGTGCTGCAGGGCGCGATCTCGGTGGCGATCGCCGTCGCCGTCGTGACCCTCATCCTCTACGTCGCCCTCCGGCACGGCCATGTCGTGTCGCGGCTGTTCCCCGCCGACCAGTACGAGCCGCTGCTGCTCGGCGTCCTCGGCCTGACCATGCTCGTCGCCGGCCTCGCCGCCCAGGTCGGCGTCTCGGCCGCCGTCGGCGCGTTCCTCGTGGGCATCGCGCTGTCGGGGCGGGTCGCGGCCAACGCGAGCGCCGTGCTCACGCCGTTGCGCGACCTGTTCGCCGCGACGTTCTTCGTGTTCTTCGGCCTGACCTCCGATTCGTCGAAGCTCGTGCCCATGATCCTGCCCGCTCTGGGGCTCGCGATCGTGACGATCGTCACGAAGCTCATCTCGGGCGCCTACGCCGCGCGGCGGGCCGGGGTCGGCACGCTCGGCCAGTGGCGTGCGGGCTTCGCGCTCGCGCCGCGCGGCGAGTTCTCGATCGTCATCGCGGGCATCGCGGTGACGGCCGGCGTCGCGCCGGGCATCGCCCCGCTCGCCACCGCCTACGTGCTCATCACGATCATCGCGGGCACGTTCCTCGCACGCGTCCCCGACGCCACGTGGTTCCGCGCGGCCGTGCGGCGCCGGGCGGCGAAGCCGGCGCCCGGCACCGCCTGACCGACTCCGCCGGCTACTCCGCGGGCTGCTCGGCGGCGGCCGCGGCATCCGCCCGATCTGCCGCGGCGAGCGCGTCGAGCTCGGCGTCGGCCGCATCGGATGCCGCGAGGAGCTCGCGCACGCGGGGCACGACCTCGGTGCCGTACCGCTCGATGCTGCCCATCATCGCCTCGTGCGGCAGCGTGCCGTTCGAGTACTTGAGGTCGAAGCGCACGGCACCGATCGCGCGCATCGCCGCGGCGATCTTCTGCGCGACGGTCTCGGGCGATCCGGCGTAGAGCGCGCCGTTCGGGCCCGCCTCGCCCTCGAAGTGCTCCCGGGTCACGGGGCCCCAGCCGCGCTCCTTGCCGATCCGGTCGATGATGACCTTGTAGTGCGGCCAGAGCGTGTCGAGCGCCTCCTGGTCGGTGTCGGCGATGAAGCCGGGCGAGTGCACGGCGACGGGCTGCGGCTGGTGGCCGAACTGGTCGAGTGCGCGGCGGTAGAGGTCGGCGAGCGGCGCGAAGCGGGCGGGGCTGCCGCCGATGATCGCGAGCACGAGCGGCAGGCCGTAGTGCGCGGCGCGCACGACCGACTCGGGGCTGCCGCCCACGCCGACCCACGTCTTCAGGTGCCCGTGCTCGACGGGCGGGTAGACGAGCTGGTCGGTGAGCGGTGCGCGCAGCTCGCCCGTCCAGGTGACCGGCTCCTGCGTGATGAGCTCGGAGAAGAGGTTGAGCTTCTCCTCGAACAGCTCCTGGTACTGGTTGAGCTCGAATCCGAAGAGCGGGAACGACTCGATGAACGAGCCGCGTCCGAGGATGACCTCCGCACGACCGCCCGAGAGCCCGTCGAGCGTGGCGAAGCGCTGGAACACGCGCACGGGGTCGTCGGAGCTCAGCACGGTGACGGCCGAGCCGAGGTGGATCCGCTCGGTGCGGCCGGCGATGGTGCCGAGCACGACCTCCGGCGCGGAGACGGCGAACTCGTGCCGGTGGTGCTCGCCCACGCCGAAGAAGTCGAGGCCCAGCCGGTCGGCCAGCACCGCCTCGTCGACGACGTTGCGCAGCACCTGCGCGTGCGTGAGCGTCGACCCGTCGGCCGCGACCGTCACGTCGCCGAAGGTGTCGAGTCCGAATTCGTAGCGCTCGGCCATGTCCTGCCCCATCTCCGCGTCTCCATGCGTACGCATCCCACCGGAACCCACGTGAGCCCGAGACTATTCCCCCGGCGCCCGCGCGGGAATGCGCGGCGGCGTGGGAATGCGCGGCGACGAAGGGGCGTTGCCGGTGGATGTCGGCGCATGGATCCAGCGCGTCGGCGAGAATGGAGACGTGGACGTGACGGACCGGCCGGTCATCGGCATCTTCGGTGCGGGGAAGGTGGGCACCGCGCTCGCCCGACTCCTCGTGGCATCCGGGTACGAGGTCCGCATCACCGGCTCGCCCAGACAGACCGCGCTCGACCTGCTCGTCTCGGTGGTCGCGCCCGGCGCCCGGGTGCTCCCGCCCGCGGAGCTCGTGGCCGAGGCCGACGTCATCATCGTCGCCGTGCCGTTCGGCAAGGCGGGCACGGTGCCGTGGGAGGACTTCGGCGGCAAGGTCGTCGTCGACGCCATGAACTACTGGCCGCCGGTCGACGGCCACATCGACTCGGTCGACGCCGACGAGCGCTCGACGAGCGAGATCAACGCGGCCAGGAACCCGCTGGCGCGCGTCGTGAAGTCGCTGAACCACCTCGGATACCACGAGATGGAGGACGACAGCATGGACGCGGGCTCGCCGCTGCGCCGTGCCATCGCCGTGGTCGGCGACGACCCCGAGGCGCGTGCCGTGCTCGCGGGCATCATCGACGACATCGGCTTCGACGCCGTCGACGGCGGTCCGCTCGCCGCCGGCCGGGCCCTCGAGCCGGGGCATCCGGCGTTCGGTCGCGAGCTCTCGTCGACCGAGCTCTCGGCGCTGCTCGCGCCCGCTGCGCACCTCGCGGCCTGAGCGCCGCCCCTGGTCGTCGAGGAGCGCCGCCGAAGGCGACGCGTATCGAGACGCACCCGCGGCATCCGCTCGAATATGGTGGAGCAATGCCCGACCCCGTGACCGTGCGGCCCGGCGCCGCCGAGCGCCTCTCGCGCATGGTGCAGCTGCCGACGGTGTCGGCCGAGCTCGACGAGCGCGGACTCGTCGACTTCGACCGGTTCCGCGACCTCGTCGCCGAGCTCTACCCGCTCGTGCACGAGCACCTCGCCTTCGAGCAGGTCACCGACGTCGGGCTGCTCTACCGCTGGCGCGGCTCGGGCGACGACGACCCCGTCGTGCTGATGGCCCACTTCGACGTCGTCCCGGCCGTCGACGACGACGGCTGGACGTTCCCGCCCTTCGAGGGGCGCATCCACGACGGCTCCGTCTGGGGCCGGGGCACCCTCGACGACAAGGGTCCGCTGCTCGTGATCCTCGAGGCCGTCGAGAACCTGCTCGCCGACGGATTCGTGCCCGAGCGCGACGTGTACCTCTCGTTCGGCGGCAACGAGGAGAGCCACGGCGCCGCCGCCCGGGCCGCCGCCGACCTCTTCCAGGATCGCGGCATCATCCCGTGGCTCGTGCTCGACGAGGGCGGCGCCGTCGTCGACGCGCCGCTGCCGTTCGTGCACGTGCCCGCCGCCATGGTCGGCGTCGGCGAGAAGGGCATCGTGACGGTGCGGCTCTCGGCGCTCGGCGAGGGCGGGCATGCGTCGACGCCGCCCGCGACCACGGCCACCGCACGCATCGCGCGCGCGGTGCACCGCCTGTCGCCGAACCCGTTCCCGAAGCGCACGCCGCGGTCGCTGCGCACGATGCTGTCGACGTTCGCGCCGCACACGCGCGGTCCGGTCCGCCTCGCGCTGCGCGTGCTCGCCGCGACACCGTGGCTGACCGCGCGGCTGTTCGCGCGCCTCGACGGCGAGCCCGCGGCGCTCGTGCGCACGACCGTCGCCGCGACCATGCTCGAGGGCGGGTCGGCCCCGAACGTGCTCCCTGCGCGCGCGGCGGCCACGCTCAACCTGCGCATCGCGGTGGGCGAGACCGTCGGCACCACGGCCGCCCGCGTGCGGCGCGTGGTCGGCGACCCGGCCGTCGACGTGCAGGTGGTCGAGGGCAGCGACCCGTCGCCCGAGTCGCCGACCGACACCGCGCAGTTCGCCGCGATCGCCGCCGCCGTCGACGCGTCCTACCCGGGCGCCATCACCGCGCCGTACCTCATGATGGCGGCGACCGACTCGCGGTGGTTCCACCGCTTCTCGCCGGCCGTGTTCCGCTTCGCCCCGATCGCGATGACGGCGGGCCAGCGGGCGGCGATCCACGGGGTCGACGAGCACGTGACGATCGACAGCCTCGAGCGCGGCGAGCGGTTCCATCGGGCGCTCATCACCTCCCTGAACGACGACGGAGGACCGGCGGCGGGGGCCGGCCGCGGGCAGGTTGCGGAAGTGGGGCATCCGACCCACTAGGGTGATTCCACCCCCGATCCCGAAGGAGTCGCGAAGATGCGCGCTGCCAGACTCGGACCGGTCGCCGCGATCGTCGGCTTCCTCGCGTTCGTCGAGTTCACGAGCGGCATCCTGCAGGGCTACTACACCCCGCTGCTCACCGACATCGCGCGGCACCTCGGCATCCACGACGCCGACGTGAACTGGCTCGAGGGCACGCAACTCATGCTCTCGGCGCTCGTCGTGCCCGCGTTCGCGAAGCTCGGCGACATGGTGGGCCACAAGCGCATGCTGCTGTGGTCGACGGCGATCACGGCGGTGGCCTCGACCGCGCTGGCGTTCACCGACCAGTTCTGGGTGTTCCTCGTCGCGTGGGCGCTGCAGGGCTTCTACGTGGTCTGGCTGCCGCTCGAGGTCGCGCTGATCTGGTCGCGCAGCCGCTCGGCCGAGCGTCCGGCCGCGATGACGCGCAAGGCCGCGGGTCTGCTCGTCGCGGCCCTCGAGCTCGGTGCGATCGCCGGTGCGCTCTCGGCGGGGGCGCTGGCCGACGTGCTGCCGATGACGGTGCTCCTGCTGGTGCCTGCGATCGCGGTCGTGGCGTGCTTCTTCGTCGTGTGGGTCGGCGTGAAGGAGTCGCCCGACCTCGCGGGCGGCTCGCTCGACACCGTCGGCCTGGTCATCATCTCGCTCGCGCTCCTGGCGCTCACGGGCGGCCTCAGCTTCATGCGCCTGAACGGACCGGCGGACCTGCTGAGCTGGGCGCTCGTGGCGCTCGGCGTGCTGCTCGTCGTGCCGTTCGCGCGCTGGGAGCTGCGCCACCCCGACCCGCTCATCGACGTGCGCATGTTCCGCTCGCCGTCGCTCTGGCCGGTGTTCCTCACCGCGGGCCTCTTCGGTGTCAGCGTGCTGGGCGCGCAGGCGCCGCTCTCCACGTTCGCGCGCACGGATGCCGCGGAGGTCGGGTACGGGCTCGGCGCCACGAGCTTCCAGACCTCCCTCCTCGTCGGCGCCTACGTGCTCTCCCTCGTCGTCGGCGCCATGCTGTTCCCGCTCGTCACCCGCTGGGTCACCCCGCGCATCGCGCTCATCGGCGCCAGCTCGCTCGTCGCCCTCGGCTACCTCCTGTTCCTGCCGTTCCACGACGGATACGCGCAGGTGCTCGCGAACATGATCATCGCCGGCATCGGCTCGGGCGCCCTCGTCGCCGCACTGCCCGCTGCCGCCGCAGCGGCGGCGCCCGCGCACCAGACCGGCGTCGCCACGGGACTCACCAACTCGGTGAAGACCGTGGGCGGTGCGATCGCCTCGTGCGTGTTCGGCATCGCGCTGCTCGGCGCGGCCGGCGATGCAGCCACGTCGACGGCCGGCTCCTTCGCCGGCTACGTCACCGTGTGGCTCGTGTGCGGCGTGACCGCGGCCGTCGCCGCCGTGCTCCTCGCGTTCGTGCCCAAGCTCGCGTTCTCCGACGCGCCCGCCGCCGAGGGCGCCGCCGTCGTACGCTGAGAGCCGGAGCCGCCGGCGGGGCGCGGCCGATCGGGAGGCACGATGACGGATGCCGCGACGCTCGTCGCCACGCTCGAGGGGATGGCGAGCGATGAGGAACGCGCGAAGTACACGAGGTACTTCGCGCCCGATCCCGACGCGCCGTTCATCGGCGTGCGGATGGGCGCCGTGTTCGACCTCGCGAAGACCGCGCTCGACCTGCCCGTCCCGGAGCTGGAGGCGCTGCTCGAGGAGCCGACGCACGAGGTGCGGGCGCTCGCGTGCAGCATCATGGGCAAGTCCGCGGCGCACCGTCGCACGTCATCCGAACGACGGGCCGACCTCTACGAGCTGTACCTCCGCCGTCACGACCGCATCGACCAGTGGGACCTCGTCGACCTCGCCGCGCAGCAGGTGGTCGGCGGCTACCTGCTCGATCGCGATCGGGCGCCGCTCGCCCGGCTCGCGGCATCCGGATTCTGGCCCGAGCGCCGCACCGCGCTCGTGGCGACGTTCGCGTTCCTCAAGCGCGGCGAGGCCGACGATGCGTTCGAGCTCGCCGAGACGCTGGTCGACGACCCCGAGCCGCTCGTGCAGAAGGCGCTCGGCTGGGTGCTGCGCTCCGCGGGCGACGTCGACCGCGACCGGCTCACGGCGTTCGTGGAGGGGCACGCCGCGACGATGCCGCGCGTCGCGCTGCGAGCGGCCATCGAGCACTATCCGAAGGAGGAGCGGGCGCGCATCCTGGCGATCCGCTGACCCCGCTCAGTCGGCCGCGACCTCGACCGCGTCCTTCGACAGCGAGCGCTGCTGCCGGCGGCGCGCGCCGAGGTCGAGCAGGCCCACACCGAACGCGATCGCGACGAAGAGCGCGACGGCGGTCATGCCGAAGCCGTACGCGTCGTGGTACACCGAGAGGTCCTGCGTGTCGGCCATGCCCGTCTCGCGGTAGATCGTGGCGTAGAAGAGCGACAGCGCGACGGCCGTGCCGACCGCGGTGCCGATGCGCTGCCCGAGCTGGCCCACCGAGCCGGCCAGGCCGCCCTGCTTCACCGGGATGTCGGCGAGCGCGAGCGTCTGGTTCGGCGAGATCACGAGGCCGCCGCCGAAGCCGGCTACGACCATCGCACCGGCCATGGCCCATGGCGTGAGGTCGGCCGGGGTGTACAGCGCCGCGAGCACGAGCAACCCGATGCCGAGGAGCACGGTCGCGAGGCCCCAGACGACGAGCGGCCGGCCCAGCCGGTTCACGAGGTTGCCGCCGATCCACGACGAGATCGCGCTCATGAGGGCGAAGCCGATGCTCACCATCCCGGCGAAGACGGGTGCGAGGCCGAGGCCGTGCTGCAGGTAGAGCGTGGTGAGCAGGAACATCGACGGCGCGGCGGCGAAGTACGCCGACGCGAGCACCGTGCCGTTGCGGTAGGAGCTCACGCCGAACAGAGAGAGCGGCACGAGCGGATGCTTGCCGGTCGCCGCGTAGTGGCGCTCCCACGCGACGAACGCGGAGGCGGCGAACACGAACACGACGAGCAGCCACCACCGCGCGGGGTTGTCGGTCGGCGAGCCCGTGGTGAAGAGGAACGGCCACATGAGCGCCACCACGGTGATGCCGAACAGCAGGAGGCCGACCGGGTCGAGCTGCAGCTTCCGCGTCGACGGGAGCCGTGTCTCGGGCAGGAGCCACAGCGCGAGCGCGATCGCGATGAGCGAGAGCGGCACGTTCATCCAGAAGATGCCGCGCCAACCGTCTTCGGGGCCGCCGATCGCGATGGCGAGGCCGCCCAGCGTCGGGCCGAACGCGGTCGCGATGCCGATGGTGGCGCCGAACAGGCCGAACGCCTTGCCGCGCTCGGGGCCCCGGAAGAGCTGCTGGATGATCCCCAGCACCTGGGGCATCTGGATGCCGGCCGCGACGCCCTGCAGGAGGCGGGCGACGAGGAGCACGATGCCGTTCGGCGCGAGGGCGCAGGCGAGGCTCGTGAGCGTGAAGAGGGTCAGGCCGATGACGAAGAGCGTGCGACGCGAGCGCTGGTCGCCGATGCGGCCGGCGGGCACGAGCGTGAGGCCGAACGTGAGCACGTAGCCCGAGACGATGAGCTGCAGCTCGGTCGAGCTCGCATCGAACGCCGACTCGATCGACGGCAGCGCCACGTTGACCTTCGAGAGGTCGAGGATCGTGAGGCCCGCCACCGCCACGCACACCCAGTACGCGCGCCAGCGCTTGGCATCGGACAGCGGGATCGACAGCGTGGGCGGCTGCGGCGCGGGCGTTGGCGGTTGCGACATCCCGACCAGCCTATGCCCGAGTGCCGAGCCGCTCGGAAGGCACGATCCGTTCCGGACGACGACTGCTCGGCGTACGCTCGAACGAGAGGCGATGGCGATGGCCGAGGTGTTGACCTTCGCGGCTCCGTCGGCGGAGTCGGCACGTTCCGCGGCCACGTGGAGTGACGGCCGCGTCGCCGCCGTCGTCGGGAGCGCCTCCGCCGCGGTCGCGCTCGCCGGCTCGTGGATCCCCTCGCTGTGGGGCGACGAGGCCGCGAGCATCATGTCGGCGCAGCGGGAGTGGCCGTCGCTCTTCGCGGTGCTCGGCACGGTGGACGCCGTCCACGGGTTCTACTACGCCCTCCTGCACTTCTGGATCGACCTCGTCGGCACCTCGCCGTTCGCCCTGCGACTTCCCTCGGGGCTCGCCATCGGGACGGCTGCCGCGGGCCTCTACCTGCTGGTGCGCACGTCAGCGGGATGGGGGGTCGCGGTGGTCGCGGCCGCCGTGTTCACCGTGCTGCCGCGGGTCGCCCAGATCGCCGTCGAAGCCCGGCCGACGCCGTTCGCGGTCGCCATCGCGGTCTGGCTGACCCTGCTGTTGCTGCGCCTCGTCGATCTGCGGGCTCGTGGCGCGTGGTGGTGGGTCTACGCCGGCGGCCTCGCCCTCGGCACATACCTGTTCCTGTACGTCATCCTCCTCGTGCCCGTGCACGTCGTCGCCGTCGTCGCCGGGACGCTCGACCGCCGCAGACGCGAGGCCCGGACGCCGCGGATCCGCCCCTTCCTCCTCGCATGGTCCTGCGCCGTGGTGCTGGCGGTGCCGATCTGCGTGATCGCCGTGCTGCAACGACGGCAGGTCGCGTTCCGTGGCAGCCAGCCCGCCGTGACCTTCGAGACGGTGGTGGTCGCGCCGTGGTTCATGCTGCCGACGTTGGCGTTCGCCGGCTGGGTGCTCATCGCGATCGGCATCGCCGCCGCCGTCGTCCACCGGCACGACCCGTCGTGGCGCGGACGCACGCGCCTGCTCGTGCTGAGCGCGGCCTGGGCGGTTATCCCCGCCGCCGCGCTGCTGCTCGTCACCGCCTTCGCGACGCCCGTGTACACCGCGCGCTATCTCGTGCTCACGGCGCCCGCGGCGGCCATCGCGATCTCCGTCGGCGTCTCCGTGCTGCCGTGGCGGCGGTCGCACGTCATCGCCGCCGCCCTGATCGCGGCGCTCGCGCTCCCGGCGATCGTCGACCAGCGCCTCCCCTACGCGAAGAACTTCGGCACCGATTGGCAATCGGTCTCGGCCGTCGTCGCGGAGCACTCCGTCGTCGGGGACGGGATCGTGTTCGACGAGAGCGTCCGACCGTCCCTCCGGCCCCGCCTCGCGATGTACACGTATCCCGAGGGCTTCCACGGTCTCGTGGACCTGGCCCTCGTCCGCTCCCATGACGAGACCGACGGGCTGTGGGACGTCACGGCGCCCCTCTCGGTGGTCGACCATCGCCTCGAAGGCGTCGATCGCGTCCTCGTCGTGCTGCGGAGCCGTCGCGGCGCGGACCCCGACGTCGCCGTGCTGCGCGAGCGCGGGTTCGTCCTCACCGCGCTGCATCCGATCGAGTCGTCCCGCGTCGCCGTGTATGAGCGGGACGCAGCGGGAACGCGGGACTAGGCTCGGGACCAGCACCGGCGCCCCTGCGCCGTCTCCCGACGAAAGGACTTCCGTCGTGTCGAAGAAGACCATCGTGACGCTCGTGGACGACCTCGACGGCACCGACGCCGCTGAGACGATCGCCTTCGCGGTCGACGGCGCCGCGTACGAGATCGACCTGTCGGCCGACAACGCCGCCGCCCTGCGCGCGACGTTCGAGCCGTACGTCAAGGCCGGCCGCCGCACGAGCGTGTCCCGCCGCGGCGGACGCTCCTCGTCCGCCGGCTCGGGCGGCGCGACGCCGAAGGAGATCCGCGCGTGGGCCGCCGACAACGGCGTCGACGTGCCCGCCCGCGGCCGCATCCCGGCCGGCGTGCACGAGCAGTACCTCGCCGCGAAGGGGTAGCCGGAAGCAGTGCGAGGTCGGCTTCCGAAGAAGCCGACCTCGCGTCGGTGGACCCAGGGGGATTCGAACCCCCGACCTTCTCATTGCGAACGAGACGCGCTACCAACTGCGCCATGGGCCCGAGCCGTGAACGACTCTATCACCACTCGGCGCGCGGGAATGACCACCCGCCGGCTCGGGCCGGACGGGTCGCCCGTCGGTCGGTCCGACGTTCAACCGGCCTGGCGACGGCGGCGCAGCACGGCGTCGAGGTCGCCGAAGCCCGGCGGCGCCTCCTCGACGATGCCCATGCGGGCATACGGGCTCGCCGGCTCCGCCTCGAGCGTGCCATGCGCCTCGCGACGAGCGACAGCAGGGGCACCGGATGCCGCGGGCGCCTCGGTCCCGCGGGCGGGCCGTTCGATCGACGGCACCGCCGGCTCGAGCTCCTCGGCGCGGCGCGCCAGCTCCGCCTCGACGGAGGAGCGGCGCAGCTGCTCGGCGGCCTCGATGGACGCCATGGCGGCCGCAGCGATCGTGCCGCGCGAGAGGTGGAGCGGCTTGGGCAGCGGCTGCGGCGTCCAGCCGTGGTCCTCGGGCTCATCCTCGACGAGCTCGATGGGCTCGAACGGCTCCGCTTCCGGCACGGCGACCGGGGCCGCGACGGGTGCGGCGATGCGCACGCGGGCGAGTCCGACGAGGAACGTGAACGCGAGCACCATCGCGAGGGCGCCGCCGGCCGCGATGAGCAGGGACGCGCCGAACGCCGCCGCGACGAGCCCACCGACGACGGTGAGCAGCCCGGCGAGCAGGAGCAGCGAGGAGAGCCCACGGCGGCGGCGGAGCGAGCGGCGGCGCCTCGCGGCATCCGTCGACGCCGCGCCCGCCGACGCCGCACCCGTCGACGCAGTGCCCGTCGACACCGGCGCGACCGTCGGGATCGGCTCCGTGATGGGCGCGGCCGACGCGGCCAGCTCGCGCGCGGCCTCGGCCGCCTCCTCGGCGGCGCGGCGCTCGGCGATCGCGAGGTGCTCGGCGGCCTCGGCGGCGAGCCGGGCGGTGACCTCGTGCTCGTGCAGGATGCGCTGCTGCGTCGCGACCTCGCGCGCGGTGGCCTCGACGCGCACGGCCTCGGGCGTCTCGGCGGTCTCCGCGAGGATGCGCAGCGTCTGCTGCAGCCGCACCGCATTGCGCTCGGTCGCGAGGTACTGCCGGCGGCGCAGCCAGCTCGGCAGGAGGTACGCGATCCAGAGCGCGGCGGCCGCTGCCACCAGCACGCCCCCGCCGATCACGTCCATGCGACCACGCTAGGACAACGCGGACGGATGACTCTGCTGGACGCGCGCGTGTTCAGCGATCGGCGACGTGCAACGGGTACGCGGCGGCCGCACGGTCCTCGGCACTGATGCGCGCGGCGTCCTCGGGCACGCGTCCTTCGTGCCAGCGGCGCAGCACGCCCCGCGGCACCTCCTCGGCCACGAGCGCGAACGAGAAGTGGTCGCGCCAGTCGCCGTTGATGTGGATGAACCGCCGCCGCAGGCCCTCGTAGCGGAAGCCGAGCTTCTCGACGACGCGCAGCGACGGGGCGTTCTCGGGACGGATGCAGATCTCCATGCGATGCAGGCGCAGCGTGGAGAAGCAGTAGTCGGTCGCGAGGGCGACGGCGGTCGGCGTGATCCCGCGACCGGCGTGGGCCTGCGACACCCAGTAGCCGATCGTCGCCGACGACAGCGAGCCGAAGGTGATCGACGAGACGTTGAGCTGGCCCACGAGCTCGCCGTCGACCTCGATGACGAACGGCAGGGCGTTCCCGGTGCGGGCGTGGGCGAGCAGGTTGCGGATGCTCGCACGCGTGTCGATGACCGTGCCGCCGCCGGGGTAGGTCGCCTCCCACTGGCGCAGCCACGAGCGGTTGTCGAGCAGAACGCGCTCGAGCACCTTGGCGTCGCGCGCGCGGATCGGCCGCAGGGTGACGTCCCCGTCACGCAGCGTGGGGATCGCGGCCGTCGCCATCGTCAGCTCCGTTCGAAGCCGGCGACGTACTCGGCGAGCCACGGCTTCAGCTCGGGGCCGAGGTCGTCGCGATCCGCGGCGAGCTGGATGACCGCCTTGATGTAGTCGAGCTTGTCGCCCGTGTCGTAGCGGCGACCGCGGAACACGACGCCGTAGACGCCGCCCGCGCCGTCGAGGTCCCCCGCCATCTCCATGAGCGCGTCGGTGAGCTGGATCTCGCCGCCCTTGCCCGGCGGGGTGCGCTCGAGGATGTCGAACACCTCGGGCTTCAGCACGTAGCGGCCGATGACCGCGAGGTTCGACGGCGCGACGTCGGCGGCGGGCTTCTCGACGAGGCCCGTGACGCGCACGACGTCGGGGTCGTCGGTCGCCTCGACCTGGGCGGCCCCGTACAGGTGGATGGAGGCCGGGTCGACCTCGAGCAGCGCGACGATCGTGGCATTCCGCCTGCCGTGCTCGGCGAGCATGCGGGTGAGCAGCGGGTCGCGGGCGTCGATGAGGTCGTCGCCGAGCAGCACGGCGAACGACTCGTCGCCGACGTGCTTGCGGGCCCGCAGCACCGCGTGGCCGAGGCCCTTGGGGTCGCCCTGGCGCACGAAGTGCACGTCGGCCAGGTCGCTCGACTCCTGCACCTTCGAGAGCTTGGAGTCGTCGCCCTTCGTCTCGAGCGTGTACTCGAGCTCCGCGACGCGGTCGAAGTGGTTGGCGAGCGCGTTCTTGTTGCGCCCGATGATCATGAGGACGTCGTCGAGCCCGGCGGCGACGGCCTCCTCCACGACGTACTGGATCGCAGGCTTGTCGACGACCGGGAGCATCTCCTTCGGCATCGCCTTGGTCGCCGGGAGGAACCTCGTCCCGAGGCCCGCCGCAGGGATGACGGCCTTCGTGATCCGTTGAGTCATGCGGACAGCGTATCCGGATGTCGCGGCGGCACGCAGGGACGGGGCGCCACGTTGCGCCGCCCTAGGATGTGTGGCATGCCCGAGCATCCGGACGTCCAGAAGCGCGTGCTGCGCGCCGAACTCCGAGAGCGCAGGCAGAACATGCCGGCGCACGAGCGGGAGCTCGCGACCGAGGGGTTCACCGCCCGCCTCGAGGAGCTCGTCGGCACCACCGAGGCCGAGTCGCTGTCGTGCTACCTGTCGATGCCGACCGAGCCGAACACGCGGCCGTTCGTGAACTGGGCCGAGGCCCGCGGCATCCGCGTGCTGTTCCCCGTGACCCGTGAGGACGGCCTGCTGGACTGGACCGTCGGCGAGGACGAGACCGAGTCGATCGGGCTGCACGGCGTGCCGCTGCCCGACGGCGAGCTCCTCGGGCCGATGGCCATCAACGACGTCGACCTCATCCTCGTGCCCGCCGCGGCGGTCGACCGCACGGGCATGCGGCTGGGCTGGGGCCGGGGCTTTTTCGACAAGACCCTCGGATCGATGGAAAAATGTCCTCCGGTGTACGCCGTCGTCTTCGACAGCGAGTTCGTCGACGAGGTGCCGCGAGAGGTGCACGACCAGGCCGTGAACGGGGTCGTGACGCCCACGCGCATCATCGCGTTCTGAGCGGCGCGCCACGATCCGGAAGATTCAGACCCACATGCCCACGTACTCCTACCGCTGCACCGAGTGCGGCAACGCCTTCGACATCCACCAGGCGTTCACCGACGACGCGCTCACCGTCTGCGACGTGTGCGGCGGCCGCCTGCGCAAGCTCTTCAACACCATCGGCGTCACCTTCAACGGCTCGGGCTTCTACCGCACCGACTCGCGCGGCGAGGGCGGAACGGGAGGCTCCGGCGGGTCCGGAGGCTCCGGTGGGTCGGGCGGTTCGGATGCCGCGTCGAGCGGTTCCTCGTCGAGCTCGTCCTCGGGCTCGTCGGGCTCCTCCGCGTCGGGCGGCGGCTCCTCCTCGGGTTCGACCTCGTCGGGATCCTCCGCTAGCGTGGCCTGACGTGCCGTCGGAGACCGAACGTCCAGGAGGGACCGTGCTCAAGGGCTTCAAGGAATTCATCCTTCGCGGGAACGTGATCGAGCTGGCCGTCGCGGTCGTCATCGGCGCCGCGTTCACCGCCGTCGTGAACTCGATCGTGAACAACCTGATCAACCCCTTGATCGGCGTGATCTTCCAGGCCGACAGCCTCGACACGGCCCTGGTCATCGAGATCCCGACGCTGTCGGGCGGCGTCGCCGAGGTGCGCTTCGGCGCGGTGCTCGGCGCGATCATCGCGTTCGTCATCGTGGCGACGGTCGTGTACTTCGTGTTCGTGCTGCCCATGAACACCCTCAAGGACCGGGCCGAGGAGAAGCGCACGTCGGGTTCGCCCGACCCGGCCGAGCCCGAGACCGAGCTCACGCTGCTGTCGGAGATCCGAGACCTGCTCGCCGCCGACCGCGAGCGAGAGCGCGAGGGCGCCGGCCGGCGCGACTAGTCGAACGTCGCTCCCGCATCCACGCGCGGTACGCGCACGGCCGCACCTCACCAGTGCGGCGGGCGCTCCCGTGTGATGCGGTCGTCATCGGGATCGGCCTTGCCGTTGGACTTCCCCTGCGTCGGCCGCTCCTCGCCGTGCTCACCGGTGCCCGGCACCGGCGCCTCGGGCGTCGGATCGGTGCCCGGAGCGGGCGTGAGCCGCGCTCGCCGGGCGCGGCCGCCGGCGCGCTCGACGCGCTGGCGCTCCTCCTCGGCCATCAGCCGGCCGCGGCATCCGCGGATCGCGCCTCGGGCTTGCCGAGCAGCGTGGCGACGCGCGTCGCGACCGCCTCGGGGTTGCCGAACAGCTCGAAGCTGTGCACCCGCAGGTAGTGCCAGCCGAGCCGGCGCAGCACGTCGGGGCGCAGCCGCAGCGACTCGCGCAGGCTGAGCCCCGTGAACGCCTCGTCGGTCTCGACCACGACGGCCTTGCCGGCGTGCGCGGCGGCCAGGGCGAGCCGGCCGCGATGGCCGACGCTGACCCGGATGCCGCGACGCGACAGCCTGCGGGCGAGGTCGCCGAGCATCGACTCGCCGGCGTCCTCGTCGTCGTTCCCGGCGGCGCGCTCCTCGGCCTGGCTCAGGATCTCGGCGAGCGCGAGCACGCCGTGCGACTGCCGCTCCGCGTCGATGTCCTCGGGGCGGAACGCCGAGACGAGGTCCATCGAGCGGCGCGCGCGGGTCATGCCGACCGCGAGCAGCCGGTCGCCGCCGGGCTCGCCGAGCGAACCGAAGTTCGACAGCAGGCGCCCGTGCGGCGTGCGGCCGTAGCCGACCGAGAAGATCACGCGGTCGCGGCTCTGCGCCACGGCCTGCTCGAGCGTCAGCACCGTGAACGGCTCCGCCCGGTCCTTGAGGATGAAGTCCGAGAGGTCGGTGCGCTTCGCGAACGCGGCGAGCACGGCCTGGTGCACGCGTGCCGCGTGCTTCGCGCTCGCGGTGATGACCATGAGCGACTCGCGCGGGCGCTTGACCGCGTGCTCCATGACGAGCTCGACGACCTTCGCGACCTCGGGGTCGATGCTCTCGACCGTGCCGGTCACGGCGTCGGGCAGCCCGTTGCCGCGCACGTAGTGCAGGCCGAGGCTGCCGTGCCCGAGGTAGCTGCCCGCCCACGGGAGCGACTCGATGCGGCCCGCGTAGAAGCGGCGGTTGACGAGCTCGGCGAGGTCCTCGCCGCCGGCGCGGTAGCTGCGCGTGAGCGTGAGGGTCGGCAGCAGTTCGCCGAGCCGCGCCAGCGCCGAGTCGGCGTGCAGCGCGTCGACGCCGTGCTCGGTCGCGCCGCCGTCGCGGTCGCCGTCGTCGAGGCCGGTCTCGAAGAGCGTGGGGGTCTGCGTCACCGGGTCGCCGAACGCGACGACCTGCCGGGCGCGGCGGATGGCGCCGAGGTTCTCGGCGATGGTCGTCGACCCGGCGTCGACGAGCACCACGGTGTCGAACGCGATGTCGTCGTCGATCTCGGGCACCTCGTAGGGCGACGTCAGCCAGACCGGCGCGAGCGTGCGGAACAGGTGCGGCGTCTCGTCGTGCAGCGCGGCGGAGCGCACGCGGTCGCCGCGCAGCATCCGCTTCAGCTGGTGGGCCTCGTCGGGATGGTCGACGAGCGCGACCTTCCAGTTCTCGGCCAGGTGCCACGCGAGCTGCGGGCCTGCAGCTGACGCGTGCGCCTCGTCGACGAGGCGGAAGTCGCCCTCGAGCCGGTCGAGCACGGTCGTGTTCGCGCCGAGCAGCGCCTTGTCGCCCGCGAGCATGAGCTCGAGCACCGACTGCCACCACGCGAGCTCGAGCTCGGCGGCGACGGCCCGCTCGCGCACGTGTCGCTTCGCGAGATCGACGAGCAGCGGGTCGAGGCCGAGGTCGCGCAGCCGCGAGAGCACGGCCGTGCGCTCCTGCAGGTTGGTGAGCACCTCCGACTCGGCGGCGAGTCCGGCGAGGTTCGCCTCGAGCTCCCGCACCGGGCGGGCGGCCAGCTGCCGCGGCGTGCCGACGACGCCGAGCGGGGCGTCGAGTGCGGCGAGGTCGCTCGCGACGGTTCGGTAGGCCACGTGCACGTCGTCGATGCCGACGGGCACTGCGGGGATGGCACCGGCCTCCGAGTACCGCTGCCAGAGCGTGCGCTGCTGCTGGATGCCGCGGAGCGCCCCGTTGAGGTCGCCCACGTGCACCCCGGGGCGCACGTACTCCAGCGCGAGGCGGCGCAGCCGGCGGCGATTCGCGCCCGACATGCCCGGCGAGTCGCGCCGCGCGGACGTCGCCGCGATGAGCTCGCCGAGCGGCCGGTCGAACACCGAGGGCTGGAACCGGTCGAGCGTGTCGCGCACGTCGAGGAGCAGCCGCAGGAACACGCCGAGCTCCGCGACCGATTCGAACGCACGGAGCCGGGTCTGCGCGATGAGCGCGCGGCCGCGCTCGAGGACGCGCGGCAGCTCCGTGGTGCTGAGGCGCTTCGCGAGCTCGTGCGCGTGCGCCGCCTCCTCCGACGAGGTGAACGAGGCGCCGTACCAGGGCGAGTCCCCCGGTCCGTAGCGGAACTCGCCGAGCTCGGCCGCGCGCGCGAGGTCGCGGGCCACCTGCTCGCGGCCCGTGGCGAGCCCGACGAGCGCGGCGTGGTCGAGGCGCGCGGTCGTCGACGGCGGACGGTCGAGCACCGCGAGACGTGCGAGCTCGCCGAGGGCGTCGAGCACCGACACCTTCAGCTCGGGGTCGCGCCGGGTGAGCGCCGAACGGTAGTCGAGCAGCACCTTGCGCAGGCGCACGAGCGCGTCGTCGACGTCGGCGACCCGCGGCCGCTCGACCTTCTCGTTGCGCGAGATGGACTGGATGAGGTCGCGGCGAAGGCTCGCCGTCGTCACCGCCGCGCCGCCGAGGCCGACCTGGCCGAGCCGGTGCACGATGCCGTCGAGGCTCGCGCGCCGCGCGCCCACGACGAGCACCCGCTTGTCCTTCGCGACGAGCGCGCCGATGGCGTTCACGATGGTCTGGGTGCCGCCGGTGCCCGGCAGCGTCTTCACGACGAGCGACGTGCCGGCCTCGATCTCGGCGATGACCTGCTCCTGCTCGGAGTCGGCGTCGAGCAGCAGCGTGTCGGTCGACGGCGGCCGCTCGTCCTGCGGCACGGGCCGCACGCGCTCTCCCTGCTGCGCGATCGCGGCACGCGCCGCCTTGTTGCCCGCGACCGCGTCGATGATCGGGTGGTGGAGCCGCGCGACATCCGCGGCCATGGCCGGCCCGACCTCGGCGAACGACGAGACGACGAGCCGCGGCGCGACGTGGAACCAGGGCAGGTGGGAGGTCAGGCCGCGCAGCCGGTCGATGACGGGCTGCGGCTTGAACACGCCGTTCGTGATGGCGAGCGCCACGAACGCGTCGGCGTCGAGCGTGATGCGGAACTGCTCGCGCAGCTCGCGCGCGAGGGCGGGATTGAGGAAGGGCTGGCCCTTCAGCTTCAGCTCGAAGTCGCGGCCGTAGCGACGGATCGCGAGCGGGCGCAGCAGCACGGGTCCGAGGAACTCCTCGCCGCCGTTGCGCCACGAGGCGAGCCCGATCGCGAGGTGCACCGATTCGATGCCGCGCACCGACCGCAGCTCGATGCCCTTCTGCGTGATCTCGGCGGCCGCGAGCCGCGCATTGCGCAGGGCGAGCTCGTCGCGGATGAGGCTCGACAGCAGCGTCGACTTGCCCGTGATGAACTGCGGCAGGCCGCCCGGATGCGTCGTGGAGAGCTCGATGCGCGTGCGCGGGGTGTCGACGAAGCGCACCAGCGGGGAGCGTCCACCGACCTCGGCGAGCTCGCCGTGCCAGCGTCGCCACGAGGGTTCGGCGACGTTCCCGGCGACGAGCTCGGGGTCGCCGAGGCTCACGCCGTCGGGGCTGGTGATGTCCTGTCGCATGGGTTCCGGAGTCGCTTCGTCGGCTGCGGCATCCGCCTCGGGACCGAGGAAGTCCTCCTCGTCATGGTTCCGATCGAGCCGCCACACACCGACACCATACGTGCGTTCGCGCGGATTCCCGGGAGCATCGCCGGGGTCGCGCTCGTTTTGGATACCCTGGGGGTATCAGGATACCCTCGGGGTATGCACCATCGCTCCACCCCCCACCCCGTCGCCTCCGCACCCGTCACCGTCATCGTGGGCGGGGTCGCCGGCGGCATGTCCGCAGCCACGCGCCTGCGCCGCCTCGACGAGGACCGCGAGATCATCGTGCTCGAGCGGAGCGGCGCGGTGTCATTCGCCAACTGCGGACTCCCCTACCACGTGTCCGGCGTCATCGCCGACCGGTCGTCCCTCGAACTGCAGGACCCCGCGCGCCTCGCCGCCCGATACCGCATCGACGCGCGCGTGCGCAGCGAGGTCGTCGCCATCGATCGCGCGGCGCGACGCGTGACGGTCAGGCCCGCCGACGGGGTGGAGTACGAGCTCGGCTACGACGAGCTGGTGCTCTCGCCGGGCGCCGCCCCGCGCCTCCCCGACCATGTCGCGCCGGATGCCCCGATCCACGCCCTGCGCACGCTCGACGACCTCGACGTCATCATGGCGTCGATCGATCGGATGCGCGCCGGCGCCCGGGCCGTCGTCATCGGCGGCGGGTACATCGGCGTCGAGGTGGCCGACAACCTGCACCGTCGCGGCCTGGCGACGACGATCGTGCAGCGCTCGTCGCGCCTCATCGGCGGGCTCGATCCCGAGATGGCCGCTCCCCTGGCCGACCACGTGCTCGAGCGCGGCGTCGCCCTCCGGTTCGGGAGCGCGGTCACGGCGGTGGAGGCGCATCGCGTGGTGCTCGACGACGGCACCGCTCTGCCCGCCGACCTCGTCATCGCCGCGATGGGCGTGGTGCCCGAGTCGGGACTCGCCCGTGCTGCGGGCCTCGAGATCGGCGCGACCGGCGGCATCGTCGTGGACGCGACGCACCGCACGAGCGATCCCGCGATCTACGGCGTCGGCGACGCGGCCGAGAAGCGCGACCGCGCCGACGGATCCGCGCGGCTCGTGGCGCTCGCGGGCCCGGCGAACCGGCACGGACGCGCGGTCGCCGACGCGATCGCGGGTCGGCCGTCCGTCGCCGCTCCCGCGCTCGGCACCGCCGTCATCGACGTCCTCGGCCTCACCGCCGCGTCGACGGGCTGGTCGGAGGAGGTCGCGCGTGCTCGTGGCGTCGAGGTCCGGGTCATCCACTCGCACCCGCTCTCGCACGCGGGCTACTTCCCCGACGCGCGACCGATGTCGCTGAAGCTCCTGGTCGACGCGCGCACCGACCGCATCCTCGGCGCGCAGGCCGTGGGCACCGAGGGCGTCGCGCGCCGCATCGACGTCATCGCCACCGCGATGGCGGCGGACCTCGCGGCATCCGCGCTCGCCGACCTCGAGCTGGCCTACGCGCCGCAGTACGGATCCGCGAAGGATCCGGTGAACATGCTCGGCTACATCGCCCGCAACCTCGCCGACGGCGAGGACGCGACGATCCAGTGGCACGAGCTCGAGGATGCGCTCGCTGATGGCGCGGTCCTGCTCGACGTGCGCGCAGCAGGGCAGCTCGCCGAGGGCGCGATCCCCGGCGCGACGTGGATCCCCGTCGAGCAGCTGCGCGACCGCGCACACGAGTTCGCCGGACGCCCGATCGTGGTCCACTGCCGCGTCGGCCAGGGCGCGCACACCGGGGCGCGACTGCTCGCGGCCCTCGGCCACGACGTCGTCAACCTCGACGGCGGCTACCTCACCTGGCGCGACGGCATGCGCGCCCGTGCGCACGAGCACGGCACGGATGCCGCGACCGACGACCTGCGCGCCGCCTGACCCGAACCAACCGACCCTGACACCCGGAGGACCGACATGCAGACCATCTCCCCGACCGCGGCGCACGCCCTCGGCGACGCCTGCATCATCGACGTGCGCGAGCCCGACGAGGTCGCCCGCGCACGGGTCGACGGCGCCATGCACATCCCCCTCGGATCGCTCGTCGAGCGCCTCGACGAGGTGCCGCGCGACCGCACCGTCTACCTCATGTGCGCCCTGGGCGGCCGCAGCGCCCAGGCCACGCAGTTCCTCGCCGCGCAGGGCGTCGACGCCGTGAACATCGACGGCGGCATCACGCAGTGGCACCGTGCCGGACTGCCCATCATCACCGGGACGGCGGGAACGCGCGCATGAGCACCGTCGGCACCCAGCAGCAGGACGCCCAGCGACGCATCCTGAACCGCCTGAAGCGCGCCCGCGGCCAGCTCAACGCCGTGATCGACGCCGTCGAGGCGGGCGGCGACTGCCGCACGGTCGTGACCCAGCTCGCCGCGGTCTCGAGTGCGCTCGACCGTGCGGGCTTCGCGGTCATCTCCTCCGCGATGCGCGAGTGCGCGACGGATGCCGCGACCCCCGATCGGACCGGCGGCTCGCGCCGCGCCGATGCCGAGGCATCCGAACCGCTCACCTTCGACGAGCTCGAGAAGCTGTTCCTCTCGCTCTCCTGACACCCGGAGTCACCATGACGACGGCGAAGCGCCGGCCCGAGGATCGGGCCGGCGCTTCGTGATCGTGCTGGTGTGCGTCAGAGCGCAGCGTGCAGCTCCAGGCCGTGCGCCTTCGCGACGCCCTCGTTCGTGAGGCGGCCACGGGTCGCGTTGAGGCCCTTCGCGAGGGCGGCGTCCTCGGCGAGCGCGGCCTGCCAGCCGAGGTCGGCGATGCGCATCGCGTACGGCAGCGTCGCGTTCGTGAGCGCGGGCGTCGAGGTGGCGGGGACCGCGCCGGGCATGTTGGCGACGCAGTAGAAGATGGCGTCGTGCACGCGGTAGGTCGGGTCGGCGTGGGTCGTCGCGTGCGAGCCCTCGAAGCATCCGCCCTGGTCGATGGCGATGTCGACGAGCACGGCGCCCGGCTTCATCTGGGCGACCATGTCGTCGGTCACGACCTTCGGCGCCGCGGCGCCGGGCACCAGCACGGCGCCGACGACGAGGTCGGCGTCCTTCAGCTGGCGCGCGATCTCGTAGGACGACGAGGCGAGCGTCTTGATGCGGTGCTCGTAGCGGGCGTCGAGCTCGCGCAGCTTCGGCAGCGAGATGTCGAACACGGTGACGTCGGCGCCCATGCCCATCGCGGTCGCTGCGGCCTGCTCGCCGGCGACGCCGCCGCCGATGACGACGACCTTCGCGGGCGCGGTGCCGGGCACGCCGGCGAGGAGCACGCCGCGGCCGCCCTTCGACGCGTGCAGCGAGGCGGCGCCGACCTGCGGCGCGAGCCGGCCGGCGACCTCGCTCATCGGGGTGAGGAGCGGCAGCGAGCGGTCGGGCAGCTGCACGGTCTCGTAGGCGATGGCCGTGACGCCCGAGTCGAGGATGGCCCGCGTGAGCGGGAGGTCCGCGGCGAGGTGGAGGTAGGTGAAGAGGGTGAGGTCCTCGCGGAGGAAGCCGTACTCCTGCTCGATCGGCTCCTTCACCTTGAGCACGAGCTCGGCCGACCACGCCTCGGCGGCCGTGCCGACGATCGTCGCACCGGCCTCGCGGTACTCCTCGTCGGTGTACCCGGCGCCGAGCCCGGCACCGGCCTGGATGTCGACGCGGTGGCCGCGCCCGACGAGGGCGTGCACCCCCGCGGGCGTCATCGCGACGCGGAATTCGTTGTTCTTGACCTCTGCGGGCACGCCGACGTGCATGGTGATCTCCGAATGCTGTGGGGTGGGATTGCCTCCATGGTGACGCGTCGTTCGCAAGATGGGAAGCCCCACCGCATTCCGTTCGGTAGAATGCCTCTGATTCATTCAATTGTTCGGAAGGACGCTACGCCGTGACCGATGCACCGCAGATCAGCGCACCGGGTCGTGTCGAGCTCGACGACATCGACCGGCAGATCGTCGCGATCCTGCACGAGAACGCCCGCATCCCCAACGTGGAGCTCGCCCGCGAGGTGGGCGTCTCGCCCTCGACCTGCCTCGCGCGGGTCCGCTCGCTGCGCGAGCGCGGGGTCATCGTGCGCTACACCGCCGAGATCAACCCGGTGGCGCTCGGCTTCACCCTGCAGGCCCTCGTGAGCGTGCGCATCCGGCCGGGCGCCCGCCACCTCATGGAGCAGATCTCCGACGAGCTGCGCCGCGAGCCCGAGGTCGCCCAGCTGTTCTTCCTCGGCGGCACCGAGGACTTCCTCATCCACGTGCGCGTGCGCGACAGCGAGCACGTTCGGCAGTTCGTGCTGAAGAACCTCTCGGCCAACCCGGCCGTCGCGCTCACCGAGACCAACCTCGTCTTCGAGCACCACACCGCCCTGTCCGCGGGCTTGCGTGCGGTGATCTGAGCGTCAGCCCTGCAGCGGCAGGATCTCCGAGAGCTCGAGGTCGTCGGGTGATTCGAGCTGCTCGTAGGTGCAGCTCTCGGGGGTGCGGTCGGTGCGCCAGCGTCGGAACTGCGCCGTGTGACGGAACCGGTCGCCCTCCATCTTCTCGTAGGCGACCTCGACGACGAGCTCGGGCCGCAGGGGCACGAACGAGAGGTTCTTCCCGGCGTTCCATCGGCTGACGGCTCCCGGCATGCGGGTGCCCGCGTGCGCCTCCTGGTCGGCCCACTCGCCCCACGGATGCTGCGACAGGTCGTCGACGAGATAGGGCTCGAGCTCGGCGACCAGCGACTTCCGCTTCGCCATGGGGAACGACGCGGCGACGCCGACGTGGTGGAGCCGCCCGTCGTCGCCGTAGAGGCCGAGCAGCAGCGAGCCGACGATGCCGCCCGTCTTGTGCCAGCGGAACCCGGCGACGACGCAGTCGGCCGTGCGCTCGTGCTTCACCTTGAACATCGTGCGCTTGTCGGGCTGGTAGGTGCCGTCGAGCGGCTTCGCCACGACGCCGTCGAGCCCGGCGCCCTCGAACCGCGTGAACCAGTCGCGCGCCTCGGCGAGGTCGGCGGTGGCCGGCGTGATGAACACCGGGTCGGATGCCGCGGCGAGCGCCTCCTCGAGCCGCGTGCGCCGCTCGACGAAGGGCCGGCCCGCGAGGTCCTCGTCGCCGATCGCGAGCAGGTCGAAGCCCACGAAGGACGCGGGCGTGCGCTCGGCGAGCATCCGCACGCGGCTGTCGGCGGGGTGGATGCGCTGCTGGAGCGCGTCGAAGTCGAGTCGACCGTCGATCGCGAGGATGATCTCGCCGTCGACCACGCACCGGTCGGGCAGGTTCTCGCGCAGCGCCTCGACGAGCTCGGGGAAGTATCGCGTCATCGGGCGCTCGTTGCGGCTGCCGAGCTCGATCTCGTCGCCGTCCTTGAACACGATCGTGCGGAAGCCGTCCCACTTGGGCTCGACGTGCCCGACGTCGGGGATCTCCTTCACGGACTTCGAGAGCATGGGCGCGACGGGCGGCATCACCGGGAGGTCCATCCGTCCATCATGGTGCGGGCGGCGCCGTTCCGCACCCGCAGGACGACCGGGCGGACGCGAGGGGCTCGGGTAGCACCGCCCCCGAACGGGGTCAATCCCCTGCCCACGGCGACCGCCCCCGCCGTACCGTCGGAAGCGGTCGATCCCGAAGGGGGCGGTCGGCCGTGCGAGCGAGGAGTCCACGATGAGCGACCCGAACCCTACCGACCCGAGCGCGGCCGACGAGCTCGACGACGCGGTCGACGCCGCCGAGCGGCACCAGCAGGCAGAGGAGGACGCCGACGCCGCCGAGCACGTCGTCGTGCGCGACCCCGACACCGGCCACGTGTCCGAGGAGCCGGCGCAATGAGCGCCATCGTCGACGAGCCGGCCCACGACGACCGGCCGAAACCCCGGCACGGCCTCCCGCCCATCGGCATCTGGTGGCCGATGCTCGAACGCCCGCTGCAACGCGAGGTGCTCGAGGACCTCCACGCTCCGCTGCGCGTGTACGTCGTGCGCCGCATCTTCGAGCTCTGCGAGCTCGAGGGCGAGCCGCTTCCGCGCGGCGACCTCCGCCTCGGCTCGAACGAGCGGGCCTACATCGCCGGCTGGGTGCACGCCGTCGACTGGAGCTGACGGGCGCGCAACGGCGCGTCGGATGCCCCGCGGCCGCCGCGGCACGGCACACTCCTGTCGTGGGCACGGACGCGGGGGCATCCACCGAGGAGTACGGTCGCGACAGCGTCGAGTTCTCGCGAGCGATCGCGTTCTTCGATGCGGTGTACGCGTTCGCGGTCACCCTGCTCGTGGTGAACGTCGATCCGCCCGAGGCATCCGATTGGACGAGCCTCGAGCAGCTGATGTCGAGCGGGCTCGAGTGGCAGCTGCTCGGCTTCGGGATCAGCTTCGTGGTGATCGCCGTCTTCTGGCGGGTCAACCACCGGCTCGTCGCCGGGTTCCGCGGATTCAGCTCGGCGACGATCGTCGCGAACCTCGTGGCCATCGCGTTCGTCGTGCTCATCCCCTTCACGACCCAGGGCATCGCGGACATCGAGACCTCAAGCGAGCCGCTCGCCATCGCGCTCTACGCCGTGAACATCTCCTGCGCGGTGCTCGCCCAGTCGGTCGTGTTCTACGTGGCCCGCCACGACGGGATGCTCGCGGATCCCCTCCCACGACGCGCCGACCACATCCGGTTCCTCAACACCCTGACCACGCCGGCCGTGTTCCTCCTGTCGATCCCGATCGCATATACGTGGGGTGCGGATGCCGCGCGCTGGAGCTGGGCGACGCTGCTCATCATCGGCCCCGTCGCCGGCCGGCTCTCGGAGCGCGCGGTTGCGAGGATCGCCGCCGAGGCGGCGAACAGCCCGGAACGTTCCTGATCGCGAGGGCCGAAGTCAAGACCCTCCCGCGATTCCGGCGCGACGGAGAGGATGATCCGGCCCGGCTCGCAGCGCACCACCCGCGCCCCACCCCTCGCCGGCGCGCGGAACGGAGTGCCCATGGGCTCGCTGGTGTACGACGACGACCACGCGGCGGAGTTCGACGACCGAACGCTCGCCCACCTGCAGGTCATCATCGTGAACAAGCTCCGGCGCCTCGAGAGCTTCCCGTTCACCTGGCACGACGACCGACGCGCGATGACGGTGTGGATCAGCCCGGCGACGCCGCTCGCGTTCGTCTTCCACGGCAACCGGCGACCGAAGCTCAACCGCGCCTGGCTCGAGGAGCTCGCACTCGTGGCGAACTCGTCGGGCGGGCTCCTCGTCGTGCCCGAGCCCCCGATCCCGCACGCGGTCGAGGCGACGGACCCGGCCTGAGCGCGTCCGCGCCGTACGCGGCCCACCGGCGGCTCAGCCGCGCGGCGCCGACGCCGAGCCCTCGTCGAGCCGGTCGAGCAGCTCGACGGCGGCCCGTGCGTACTCGCTGATCCAGCGATCGTGGATGCGCTTGATGGGCAGCGGCGCGAGCGCGAGGTGGCGCTCCCGGCCCTGGCGACGCCCGACGACGAGCTCGGCGCGCTCGAGGACGCGCAGGTGCTGCAGCACGGTCGTGCGGTCGAGCTCGGGGAACCGTTCGCAGAGCTCGCCGGTCGTGAGGGGCGCGGCCTTGAGCTCGTCGAGGATCCGCCGGCGCGTGTGCGACGCGAGCGCCTTGAACACGAGGTCGTCGGGACCCTTGCCGGCATCGGGTGACATGTTGTAAAAATACAACATGAATGAGCAGCAGCGACTCGACACGCTCGGCTTCACCGTCTCCGGTCGCATCGCCAGGCCCGTCGCCGAGGTCTACGAGGCCGTCGCCGATCCCGAGCAGCTGTCGCGGTACTTCACGACCGGCGGCGCCCGCGGCCGGCTCGAGGCGGGAGCCGACGTCACCTGGGACTTCCACGACTTCCCGGGCGCGTTCCCCGTCACGGTGGTCGAGTCCGACCCGCCACGACGCATCGTCATCGAGTGGGACGGCGAGTCGACGGCCGGCGAGCGGGGCACGACGACGACGACCTTCGAGTTCGAGCCGATCGACGACGGCGCACGCACCCTGGTGACGATCACCGAGGCGGCGTGGCGCGCCACGCCCGACGGCGCGAAGCACGCGTTCGGCAACTGCGAGGGGTGGACCGGCATGCTGGCCGCCATGAAGGCCTGGGTCGAGCACGGCATCAACCTGCGCGACGGCTTCTACGCCTGACGGCGCCTCCACGACGGCGCGCCGCGCCTGACCGGGCGGTGCGCGCCCGACGGATCGCGCGAGCGCGGTCGTACGCCCCTCGCGACACCCGTTCGAGGGCCGGTGGCATGGGAATTCGCTCCGAAGGGTCGCACCCCGGCCGCCTTCGGCGTAGGTTTGCGTTATATCGCGTCATGGCGTCGCGTTATATCGCGTCCATGCTCGCGATCACCCAAACGCAGGTGCTCACGAAGGCGGACCCATGGAGCTGAACACGGTCGCACGGCTCACGGCGACGAGCGGGCGGGGGTGGCCGGCGTGACCGGCCTCGAGTGGGTGCTCGCCGCGCTCGCGATCGTCATCCTGATCGGCGTCCTCTCGTTCGTCGCGATCATCCTCGTCATCCGCGCGGTGTTCCGGCGCATCGCCCGAAACCGGAGGGTCAGCGGGGCCACCCTCAAGACCCGCGCGCAGTTCAGCCGCGGACCGCAGCGCACGATCCTCGCCCTGCGGGTGCGACTGGGCGAGCTCCTCGCCAGCGGGCAGGCGGCGGTCGACCTCGCGGCGCAGGGCGCCGCCCCGCGCGGCGACCTCCCCCGGCTCTTCACGCGCATCAGCCAAGAGGGCATCGCCCTCGACGCGCAGCTGCGGCTGCTCGAGAGCGAGACCGACACGAGGGTGCTCGCCGAGGAGGTGCCGGCCGCACGGCAACGGGTCGACCAGGTCGCCGTGCTCGTGCGCCACCTGCGTGCCGCCGTGGCATCCGGACTCACCGGTCCGAGCGACGACGCCCTGACCACCCTGCGCGCCGACATGGACCGCGAGGTCGCGGCGCTGCACGCCGGGATCGAGGAGCTGCACGCGCTCAACCGGCCCGACCTCCATCGACCCATCGCCTCCACCGCCAGAGAGAAGGAGACCCCATCATGAGCAACACCGCACGGATGCGAACCATCTTCCGAAGCAAGACCTCCAAGGCCATGGACCGGATGGAGGATCCTCGCGAGACCCTCGACGACAACTACGAGCAGCAGGTGAAGCTCCTGCAGCAGGTGCGCCAGGCCGTCGCCGAGGTCGCGACCGCGAAGAAGCGCATCGAGCTGCAGGGGCAGGAGATGGGCGAGCGCTACGCACGCCTCGGCGTCCAGGCGCGCGAGGCCGTCGTCCAGGGGCGCGAGGACCTGGCGCGCGCTGCCCTCGAGCGTCGCTCCCTGCTCGAGGGGCAGGTCGCCAAGCTGCAGGACCAGTACTCGGCGCTGCAGCAGCAGACGGCGCAGCTGCAGGACCGCGAGCGCCGCCTCTCCGAGCAGATCGCCGCCTTCCGCATCGAGAAGGAGACGATCAAGGCGACCTACACCGCGTCCGAGGCGCAGGTGCGGGCGAACGAGGCGGTCGCCGGCCTCGGCGCCAGCATCCACGACGTCGGCACGAGCCTCGACCGAGCGCGCGACCGTGTCGCCCAGATGCAGGCGCGCGCGCAGGCCACCGACGAGCTGCTCGCGAGCGGGGCCCTCAAGGACCTCACGGCAGCGCCCGACGCCGACATCGAGCGACAGCTCTCGGTCATCGCCGCGCAGGCGGAGGTCGAGCGGCAGCTCGAGGCGATGCGCGGCGGCGGGTCCCCCGACGTCACGGGTTCCGAGCGGCGCGGCGGACCCGACGCATGGCTCGGCATCGGCCAGGGCTGAGGCCGCGGCATCCGATCGGTGCCCCTGGAGGGACTCGAACCCCCAACCCTCTCCTTAGGACGGAGCTGCTCTTCCATTGAGCTACAGAGGCTGACCGCACGAGTCTACCGGCTCGGGGTAGCGTGTTCAGCGGTGCGTGCGCGCCCGCGGATGCGGCACGGCCGCGGGAGGAGCGACCATGCCGGCATCGGAGACCACGAGGTTCTGGGTGGGCGCGTCGACGATCGGCGCACTCGGCTCGGCGGCGCGCGGCATCCGCCCGCTCGACGTCGCCGCCGACGGCTCGGCGAGGCTCGGCGAGCCGGTGGACGTCGGGACGAACCCCATGTTCCTGGCCGTGTCGGCCGCGACGGGCGTGCTCGCGATCGTGCACGAGGTCGCCGACGGCGCCGTGTCGACGTGGACGCTCGAGGGCGACGCCGTGCTCCCCTTCGGCCTGCCGGGGTCGACGGATGCCGCGGACCCGTGCCACGTCGCGTTCGACGAGTCGGGCGCGTGGGCGTTCGCTGCGAACTACTCGGGAGGGCGGCTCACGGCGCACCCGTCGGCACCCGATGTCGCAGCGTCGGCCGTGTTCTCGATCGCCTTCGCGGGCTCGGGGCCGAACGCGGAGCGGCAGGCGTCGGCGCATCCGCACCAGGCCGTCGTGGACGGCGCGCGCGGCCGGCTCCTCGTGCCCGACCTGGGCTCCGACCGGCTCCGGGTGCTCGCGCTCGGCGGACTGCCCGCCGAGCTGCCGCACCTCGAGGCCGACGACATCGCGATCCACGCGGGTGCGGGGCCGCGCCACCTCGTGATCGCCGGCGACGTGGCGATCGTCGCGAACGAGCTCGACCGCACCGCGAGCGTCATCGACCTCGTGGCGGGCCGCGAGCTCGCGGCGTTCCCCGTCGATGAGCGCGTCCCGGCGCGCGGCCTCGGCCTCTCCGCGATCCGGCTCACGCGGGCGGGCACGGTGCTCGTCGGCGATCGGGATGCGGACGCCCTCGTCGCCCTGTGCTTCGACCCCGTGGCGCGCACGCTCGAGCACGCGGCATCCGTGCCGACCGGCGGACGCCACCCGCGCGACCTGCATGTCACGCACGACGAGGGGCACGCGCTCGTGGCCGACCAGCAGTCGGACTCGATCGCGGTGGTGCGCCTGGAGGACGGCCTGCCCGTGGAGGTCGTCGGGACCATCGGCACGCCGGCGCCCGCGTGCCTCGCGCGCGTTCCGTGAGGCCGGCGCCGCAGCGGCGCGTCAGGCGGGGACGGTGGGCGTCAGTTGTAGCCCAGGACGACGATCGCAGAGGTCGTGGGCGCGAGCTCGTCGACGAACCCGATCTCCTCGAGTCGTGCCTCGTCCAAGGGCTGCGTCATCGCCGTCACCTGCTCCTCCGTGGAATGAGGTCCCACGTTACGGGAGCGACGCACCCGAGGTCACTGTCCGAGTCGTCCAACGTTGCGCGCCGTTTTCGCCACGGCGTCGACAAGGACTGGCGTCAGACCGGCGGGTAGAGGTAGATCGCCGCCGACCCGTTGGGGATCGTGCGCACATGGTAGGAGTGGTCGCTGTTCTGGTTGTACTCCTCGATCGTGACCGTGCCGTCGCCGTTCACCGACTGCACGTAGGCCACGTGGTTGTACGGGAACCAGGCGACCGAGCCCACGATCGGGTCGGTGCTCGTGGCCCAGCCGCGCCGGACCCACTCATCGGCCCAGGCGTAGGCGCTGCCCGACGCGAGGTTGCCCCAGTCCCACTTCCACGGCGCGCTCGTGACGCCGGCGTCGCGGTTGAGGCGCCACGCCACGAAGTCGACGCACTCCCGGTAGTAGTACCGGAGCGGCGAGAGACCCCCGCCGTAGTCGTCGGGGGTCTCGTTCCACCAGGGGTAGTCGTCGCCCTCGGCCTGCTGGGCGGGCGTGTAGTACGCGCCCGATCGGTTGAGCTGCGCGCCGTACGTCGCGCGCTCGGCCTCGGCGGCGGCGGCGTCGATCTCGGCCTTGGTGGTGATCGCGTAGGCGTCGCTCGAGACGGGCTTGCCACTCGCGAGCACCGACACGTCGACGTTCTGCGCTTCTGCGCGAGTGAGGCTGAACGCACCGGATGCCTCGAACCCGCCGCCGGGGATCATCGCGTAGGCGGGCAGCGCCACGGTGCCCACGATCGCGGGAATCACGAGCACGGTCGCGAACACGTGCGCGGGCCCGTTGCGGCGGGCCGGACGGGGTGCGGCGACGACCTCGCGAGCCCGACTCGCGGATGCCACGACGACACGGGTCGCGGGTGCGGCGGCCGCGGCATCCGCTCGAGCCGCTCGAGCACGTCGGCCCTGCCTCGGCGCGGTGCGACGAGCGCGGCCGCGGTCGGCCGCTCGGCGCTCGGAGCGGGTGGGCTCGGGGGCGTCGTTCTCGTCACCGTGCAACAGGGGGACCTCCGGATCCCGTCGGAGGCCGCAGTGCAGCCCGGAACGGGGTGGCTTCATCGGGCGTTCCGGAGGTCGGGTCTCCGGACTCGTTCCACCATAGGGCACGAGCGCAGCGAAGTCACTTACCGTTCAGGCCGCGATTGCGAGGTACTCGTCCCACTGCGGGAGCGGCCGCTCGAACCCGCGCACGACCCAGCTGCGACCCTGCGGCATCCCCGGGGTGAAGCGCAGCTGCCAGCCCATCTCGGCCGGCGTGTGGTCGCCCTTCGTGTTGTTGCAGCGCAGGCAGCAGGCGACGAGGTTCTCCCACGTGTCGCGGCCGCCGCGCGAACGCGGCAGCACGTGGTCGATCGTCGCCGCCGACCGACCGCAGTACGCGCACCGGTGCTCGTCGCGCCGCAGCACCCCGCGCCGGCTCACCGGTACGGCGTGCACCCGGGGTGTTCGCACGTAGCGCGTGAGCAGGATGACGCTGGGGCGTTCCCACGAACCGCTCGTCGCGTACACCGGATTGCCCTCCTCGTGGAGGAGCACGGTGGCCTTCTGGTTCATGACCAGGAGCAGGGCGCGCTTGAACGAGACGACGGCGAGGGGCTCATAGCCCGCGTTGAGCACGAGTGTGCGCATGGGGTGCCTTTCGATCGGTGCTGGATGGCTTCCAGCCGCGTGAACGGATCGACGACGAGCGCGCGTCGTGGCGCACCGGAGGGGCGGCGATCAGGCGTCGCGGAACGGCCCGGAGACGAAGAACGGGCACCGTCGTTACGACAGTGCCCGTCGGCGTTTTCGCCCGGATCGTGCTCGGCTGACTGCTGTGCCGTTGGTGGAACTGCGCGCGCGCATCCGTGGAATGGATGCTGCGCGTCGCGACCATCGGCTTCCCCTGCCCGGTTCTCGGATCGTCAGGGTTCAAGGCTAAAGCACGAATGGCGCACCGGAACCCTCCGGCGCGCCATTCCCGCTTCGTGTCACGAGATGTTCACATCTCAGATGCGCACGATCCAGTAGTCGCTCGTCCAGATCGGCTGGATGCGCACGACGGTTCCCTCGTAGGGCGCATGCAGGATCTGGCCGTTGCCCGCGTAGAACCCGATGTGCCCGGACATCACCACGAGGTCGCCGGGAACGGCCTGCGAAACGGGGATCTGCGTGCCGGCCGCACCCTGCGCGGAGGACGAGTGGGGCAGGTTGATGCCGAACTGCGCGTAGACGTACTTGACGAGGCCCGAGCAGTCGAAGCCGGCCGGCGTGGCGCCGCCGTAGACGTACGGCACTCCGAGGTACTGCTGGGCGACGGAGAAGACGCTCGACGGGTCGGCGGAGCCGTAGACCGGGTTCGCGGCGAGCTCGTCGGCGGAGAGGCCGGAGTAGGCGGCGGCGTAGGAGGCCATCTCCGCCTCGGCGGCCAGTCGGGCGGCCTCGGCTTCTGCTGCGGCGCGGATCTCCTCGCCGGTGGTGACGGAGAAGGTGTCCTTGGAGGCCTGCGCGGCGACGACGTCATCGGTCACCTCGACGGACTGGGCCTGCGCCTTCGTGAGCGACGTCTCGGCGGTGGTGCCGAACTGCGGCCCCTGGGAGCCGGGCGCGAACGCGTAGGCCGGGATCGCGAGCGTGCCGACGATGCCGGCGGCCACGGTCATGACCACGATGTTCGCGACCCCGCCGCGGCGAAGGCGACGGGCGGTCGAGGGGAGCGGTGCCGCGGAGACCTTCGCGGCGAGGTCGGTGGATCGGGGGGCCGGGGCCTTGTGTGCGGCATGCGCCGTCACGAGGGCCCTGCGAGCGCCGGTACGGGTGGCGCCTCGCCGGGAGATTCGAGCCAAAACGTGTCCTCCGCCGCCCCACGACCCGGGTTGCAGTCGTCCCACCTCGTGCGCACGCGGCGCGTCACGGGTTCTGAATCGAGCGGTGGGTGCCTGGGGGCGATCTCGATCCTGTTCCGCCGACCGGCTTCGTGCCGGCGGACTCGAACGACAATACGCGAGGCAGGCCCGAATGTCACATTCCGATCACGGAGTGGCCGTGATCAGGGATTTATTCGGCGACGAAGATGTGGCCGGCGACTTCGGACGGCAGTTCGAGCCCACCGTCGACGCCGTCGACCTCGACCAGCACGTAGGGGCCGGCGGCGCTGAAGACCGCCCTCGCGCCGGGCACGACGCCCGCCTGCTTGAGCTGCGAGAGCAGCTCGGGGTCGAACTGCACGGGCTCCCCGAGGCGGCGGACGACGCCCCGCACGGGCTCGTCGCTCGCCGACACGGCGTCGAGCACGCGGACGACGCCCGACATGAACGGATCGGCGGCCGGGACGCCGAGCTCGTCGAGTCCCGGGATGGGGTTGCCGTAGGGCGACTCGCGCGGCTGGCCGAGCAGCTCGATGAGCCGGCGCTCGACCTGCTCGCTCATCACGTGCTCCCAGCGGCATGCCTCGTCGTGGACGTATTCCCAGTCGAGGCCGATGACGTCGGCGAGGAGCCGCTCGGCGAGGCGGTGCTTGCGCATGACGTGCACGGCCTTGCTGCGGCCGGCGGGCGTGAGCTCGAGGTGGCGGTCGCCCGAGACGACCACGAGGCCGTCGCGCTCCATGCGTGCGACCGTCTGCGACACGGTGGGGCCGGAGTGGCCGAGGCGCTCGGAGATTCGAGCGCGCAGCGGCACGATGTTCTCCTCCTCGAGATCGAGGATCGTGCGGAGGTACATCTCCGTCGTGTCGATGAGATCGGTCACCGGAAGCCCTCCCTGTCGCAGCCCGTCATCAAGCCTAGCGGCCACCACCCCCTCGCTAGACTCGTCGCATGCCGAGCCTCGTCATTCCCAGCGACCTCCTGCCCGCCGACGGACGATTCGGCTGCGGGCCCTCGAAGGTCCGCCCCGAGCAGCTCGCGCACCTCGCCGCCGAGGGCCCCCGCCTCCTCGGCACGTCCCACCGCCAGGCTCCCGTGAAGGACCTCGTCGGCCGCGTCCGCACCGGAATCGCCGACCTGTTCTCGCTGCCAGAGGGCTACGAGGTCGTGCTCGGCAACGGCGGGTCCACCGCCTTCTGGGACGCCGCGGCATCCGGGCTCATCGACCGCAGGGCGCAGCTCTGCTCGTTCGGCGAGTTCGGCGCGAAGTTCGCCGCGGCCGCGGGCGCGCCGTGGCTCGAGGCGCCCGACGTGCGCACCGCCGACGCCGGCACGCGGTCGGATCCCGAGCCGGTCGACGGCGTCGACGTCTACGCGTGGCCGCACAACGAGACCTCTACGGGCGTCATGGCGCCGGTGCGCCGGGTCGGCGGCGACGCGGGCGCGCTCACGGTCGTCGACGCGACGAGCGCCGCGGGCGGCGTCGCGGTCGACCCCGCCGAGTTCGACGTCTACTACTTCGCGCCTCAGAAGAACTTCGCCTCCGACGGCGGCCTCTGGTTCGCCCTGTTCTCCCCCGCCGCGATCGAGCGCGTCGAGCGCCTCGCCGCGAGCGACCGCTACATCCCCGAGTTCCTCTCCCTGAAGAACGCGATCGACAACTCGCGGCTGAACCAGACGCTGAACACGCCGGCCCTCGCGACCCTGCTCCTGCTCGAGAGCCAGCTCGACTGGATGAACGGGTCGGGCGGCCTCGCCTGGGCCGACGCGCGCACGCGCGAGTCGTCGTCGGTGCTCTACGACTGGGCCGGGCGCACGCCGGTCGCGACGCCCTTCGTCACGGATGCCGCGGACCGCTCGCAGGTCGTCGTCACCATCGACTTCGACGAGTCGACGGATGCCGCGCGCATCGCGTCGATCCTCCGTGAGAACGGCGTCGTCGACACCGAGCCGTACCGCAAGCTCGGCCGCAACCAGCTGCGCGTCGCGACCTTCACGGCGATCGAGCCCGACGACGTGCGTGCGCTCACCGCGTCGATCGACTACGTGCTCGAGCGGATGGACTGAGTCCCGTGCGCCTCTGGCTGAGCGAGTCGGAGCGTCGCCCCGATCCGGCGCCGGCACGGGCCGACGCCCGCAAGGCGGTGCTGGTGGGCACCGTCGCGTGGCTCGTCGCGCTCGTCGCGTCGCTCGTCTTCCGTGCCCAGCTCGAGGCCGCCGGGCTCGGATGGCTGCTGTGGGCGGCCGTCACCGGGCTCGGCCTCGGCGTGATCGGGCTCGTCGTGGTGCAGCTGATCCGCCGACGCGCCGCGCGTCAGGAGGCCGGGTCGGCCGGCTGATCCTCGGCGTCGTCCTCGGACTCGTCGGCGTCGTCCTCGGACTCGTCGGCGTCGGCCGAGTCGTCGAGCGCGTCGATGTCGATCCCGTCGAACTCGTCGTGCCCGTCGTCGTGTCCGAACGCGGCGTCGAGCTCGACGTCGTCGTCGAGGTCGGAGTCGTCCTCGTCCTCGTCCTCGTCGTCATCGTCATCGTCGTCGAGCTCGTCCTCGTCGTCATCGTCATCGTCGTCGAGGTCGTCCTCGTCGTCGAGCTCGTCCTCGTCGTCGAGCTCGTCCTCGTCATCCGACTCGTCGTCGGCCTCGACCCCGTCGACCCCGTCCTCGTCCTCGTCGGACTCGCCCGCGGGCTCCCGGTCGTCCTCGCCCGCTGCCTCCGCTGCGGCCGCGGCGGCCGCCTCCTGAGCCGCGCGGTAGTCGGCGAGGCGTTCCGACCACGGGATCCACTCGGGCGCGAGCAGCGCGGCGTCGCCCGGCATGAGCTCGGTCTCGAGCACGGTCGGCTCGGCATCGTCCACCCGGGCGATCGTGACGCTCCAGCGCCAGCCGGGGTAGCCGGCGAGGTCGGCGGCGAAGAGCAGCGTGAGCACGTGCTCGTCCTCGACGAGGTGGCCGACGACCGATCCGACCGTCTCGGGCGCCGTCACCTCGAGGAGCGCGCGCCGAGCGAGGTCGACCGCGTCGAGGAGCACGGCGTCGGGCTCGAACACCGGGGCCGGCGCCTCGGCCGGCGCCGCGGCATCCGACTCGGTCGCGTCCGCGGCATCCGTCGACTCGGTCGCGTCCGCGGCATCCGTCGACTCGGCCGCGTCCGCGGCGTCCGTCGACTCGGCCGCGTCCGCGGCTTCCGTCGACTCGGATGCCTCGACCGCCTCGGCCGGCGCCTCGGTCTGCTCGGTGGGCTCAGGCATCCAGATCGTCTGCCACCTTGCGCAGCACGGCTGCGACCGTGCGCGCCTTGGACTTGTCGGGGTAGCGGCCGCGGCGCAGGTCGGCGCCGATGCCGTCGAGCACCTTCACGACGTCCTCGACGATGATCGCCATGTCGTCGGCGGGTTTGCGGTTGATCTTGGTCAGGCTCACCGGCGCGTCGAGCACGCGCACCGAGAGGGCCTGCGCACCGCGCTTGCCCTCGGCGACGCCGAACTCGAGGCGGGTGCCGCTGCGCACGGTCGCGCCGGCGGGGAGGGCGGACGCGTGGAGGAAGACCTCCTGGCCGTCATCGGAGCTGATGAAGCCGAACCCCTTCTCCTCGTCGTAGAACTTGACCTTGCCGGTGGGCATCGTGTGAACCTCGCTCGCGTCGGAAGGCGCGCTGGACCAGCGTCGCCGTGCTCCATCCAGTCTAGGAGTCCTCGTCCCCGAGGACGGCCGCCTGCCCTATTCTGGGAAAGTGAGCGATTCCGGTCCCGTGACCCAGCACCGCGCCGAGCGCATCCTCGCGTACATGTTCGTCGCCATCGTGGGGCTCTCGATCCTCGCGTTCATCGCGGTCATGATCGGCACGGCCGTCGGAGCCGGCGCGAACGACGGCTTCAGCCAGGGCATCTGGCCCATCGTGCTCACGCTCCCGTTGTTCGGGCTGCCCATCGCGTTCCTCCTCCTCATCGCGCTCCTCATCGTCAACGGCGTCCGTCGAGCCCGCGCCGGCCGGGCCGGATCGAGCTGACCGGCGGCCGATGCTCGAGCTCGCCGCACGACTCAGGGGGCTGCCGCGACCCGGACTCGCGTCGGCACTGCAGTCGCGCGAATTCGACGCCTCCGGCGTGCGCGACCTCTTCGACCTCGCCGAGGTGCTGCTCGCGCCCGACTCCGTCGACCACGCGCTGAGCCGGCTCGACCGCCGCCACCTCGCCGTGCTCGCCGCGGCATCCGACGTGGCCGACGAGCACGGCGACACCACGCTCGAGGCCGTCCACGGCAGGTTGCAGGAGCTCGGGGCCACCGACGAGCTGGCGGATGCCGCGCCCGCCCTCGTCGACGAGCTCGCCGCGCTCCTGATCGTGGTGGACTCCGACGACCACGTGCACGTGCCCACCGCGATCACGGGCCGCATCGGCGTGCACACCCCGCGCGACATCCCACCGGCCGACGAGCTCGCCGCCCCCGCTCCGCCCGTGCTCGTCGGGGTCGACGACGTCGACCGCAGCCTGCTTGAGCGACGCGCGGCCGAGACCGCGTACGCGACGGTCGCGGCGACCGCGGAGCTGCTCGCGGAGCTCGGCAACCAGCCCGCCCGCGAGCTCGCGAAGGGCGGCCTCGCGCTGCCCGACTCGAAGCGACTCGCCGAGGTGAGCGGCGTCGCGCTCGAATCGCTCCCCCGCCTGTTCCACCGCGCCGACGAGGCCGGCCTCGTCGTGCGCGACGGCGCCTTCTGGCTCGAGTCCGACCTCGGCGCGGAGTGGACCCAGCAGAGCGCGGCCCGGCGGTGGCGGCGCCTCGCCGAGTGCTGGCGCGACCGCGTGCCCGCGCCGCTGCGCGAGCTCGTCGCCCGGCGCAGCGAGAACCTCACGGCCACCGACCTGCGCGACGACGTGCACTGGTTCTACCCGGCGGGCGGCCGCTGGATCGAGGACGGGCTCGACCGGCTCGTCGCCGAGGCCGAGGCGCTGGGGCTCGCGGTTGCGGGCGAGCCCATCGAGCCGGGCCGCCTCGTGCTCGCCGGCGACATCGACCGCGCCGCGCGGACGCTCGCCGCACACTTCCCGGCGCAGGTCGACAAGGTGTACCTGCAGCACGACCTCACGGTCGTCTCCCCCGGTCCGCTCGAGCCCGCGCTCGACGGCCGGCTGCGCGGGTTCGCCGACGTCGAGGGGCGCGACCTCGCCTCGACCTATCGCATCAACGCGGCATCCGTGAACCGCGGCCTGGCCGCAGGCGAGTCGGCCGAGTCGATCCTCGAGTTCCTCGGCGGGCTGTCGCTGACGGGCATCCCGCAGCCGCTCGAGTACCTCGTGGCCGAGGCATCGACGCGGTTCGGCTCGGTGCGGGTCGCCGCGGCCGATGAGGCGGATGCCCCGGCGCGCGCGTCCATCCGCTCCGACGACGAGCAGCTCGTGCGCACGCTCGCGGTCGACCAGTCGCTCACCTCGCTCGGGCTCCGGCAGACGGGCCCGCACCGCCTGCTCTCGCGGTTCACGCCCGACGTCGTGTTCTGGGCGCTCTCCGACGCGAAGTACCCCGTGGCCGCCGAGGACGCGAACGGCGACATCATCCGGCTGAAGCGCCACCGGCTCGCGCCCGCGCCGGCTCCGCCGCCGAAGACCGACCCGATCGCCGCGATGCTCGACCGCGTGCTCGCCACGGGCGACGAGGGCGCGACCGAGCAGGCGTGGCTCGCGCGCCAGCTCGAGGCGGCGGCCCGCGCCAAGGAGACGCTCACCGTCACCGTGCGCATGCCGGGCGGCCAGACCGCCGACTACCTGCTGGCACCCGCGAGCGTCGCGAACGGCCGGCTGCGGGCCCGCGACCGGAAGGCCGACATCGAGCGCACGCTGCCGCTCTCGGCGATCGCGGCGGTGTCGCCGGCACCCACGAACGTCTGACCGCGGCATCCGTGCACTGAGGCGCGGAGGCCGCCACTTCACGAAGCAGGCGTAGACTCGACGGTTATGTCAGACGGCCCCCTCATCGTGCAGAGCGACCGGACCGTGCTCCTCGAGGTCGCGCATCCCCTCGCCGAGGACGCCCGGCACGACCTCGCGGTCTTCGCCGAGCTCGAGCGCGCACCCGAGCACGTTCACACCTACCGCATCACGCGGCTCGGCCTGTGGAACGCGCGGGCGGCGGGGCACGACGCCGACGACATGCTCGGCACGCTCGAGCGGTACGCGAAGTTCCCGGTGCCGCAGACGGTGTCCGTCGACATGCGCGAGACCGTCGCGCGCTACGGCCGGCTCGTCGTCGACCGCACCGAAGACGGCGCGCTGCGCCTGCACAGCGACGACATCGCGGTGCTCACCGAGGTGGCGAACGCGAAGCGCATCGCGCCGCTCCTGACCGAGCGCATCGACGACTCGAGCTTCCTCGTGGACGCGTGGGCGCGCGGACAGCTCAAGCAGGAGCTCGTGAAGCTCGGCTGGCCCGCGGAGGACCTCGCCGGCTACACGCCGGGCACCCCGCACGAGATCGACCTCGAGCAGGACGACTGGCACCTGCGCGACTACCAGCAGAAGGCCGTCGACAACTTCTTCGACGGCGGGTCGGGCGTCGTCGTGCTGCCCTGCGGCGCGGGCAAGACGCTCGTCGGCGCGGGCGCGATGGCGACCGCGAAGACCACGACGCTCATCCTGGTCACCAACACCGTGTCCGCCCGGCAGTGGCGCGACGAGCTCCTCAAGCGCACGAGCCTCACGGCCGAGGAGATCGGCGAGTACTCGGGGCAGGTCAAGGAGGTGAAGCCCGTCACGATCGCGACGTACCAGATCCTCACCGCGAAGCGGAAGGGCGAGTACGCCCACCTGGCGCTCCTCGACGCGCTCGACTGGGGCCTCGTGGTCTACGACGAGGTGCACCTGCTGCCCGCGCCCGTGTTCAAGCTGACCGCCGAGCTGCAGGCCCGCCGCCGGCTCGGCCTGACCGCGACGCTCGTGCGCGAGGACGGCCGCGAGGGCGACGTGTTCTCGCTCATCGGCCCCAAGCGGTTCGACGCCCCGTGGAAGGAGATCGAGGCGCAGGGCTTCATCTCGCCCGCCGCCTGCTACGAGGTGCGCATCGACCTGCCGCAGTCCGAGCGGCTCGCGTACGCGGCATCCGCCGACGACGAGCGCTACCGTCTCGCCGCGACCGCGCCGGCGAAGCTCGACGTGGTGCGACAGCTCGTCGCCCGCCACGAGGGCGAGCGCATCCTCGTGATCGGCCAGTACCTCGACCAGATCGACGAGCTGGCCGAGGCGCTCGACGCGCCGCAGCTCACCGGCGCGACCCCGGTCGACGAGCGCGAGCGCCTGTTCCAGGAGTTCCGCGACGGACGCACACCGGTGCTCGTCGTCTCGAAGGTCGCGAACTTCTCGGTCGACCTCCCCGAGGCGACGGTCGCGATCCAGGTGTCGGGCTCGTTCGGCTCGCGCCAGGAGGAGGCGCAGCGCCTCGGCCGGCTGCTGCGGCCCAAGGAGTCGGGCCTGTCCGCCAACTTCTACACGCTCGTCGCCCGCGACACCGTCGACCAGGACTTCGCGCAGAACCGGCAGCGGTTCCTCGCCGAGCAGGGGTACAGCTACACCATCCTCGACGCGCACGCCATCGCGGCCTGATCACCGGCGTCGGCGGTTCCCCGTAGGCTCGCACCAGTCGTGGAACGCCGACCGGTTCGAGGAGGAACCCCATGTCCATCGTCACGTGCGACATCTCCGTCTCCATGGACGGCTACTCCGCCGGTGTCGACCAGTCGCTCGAACAGCCGCTCGGGAACATCGACGAGAGCTGGCTGCACGCCTGGATGTTCGACGCGGCCGACGAGAACCGGGCCGAGGTCGACGCCATCGTCGACGCCGGCGCGTTCATCATGGGTCGCAACATGTTCGGACCCGACCGCGGTGCGTGGGACCTCGACTGGAAGGGGTGGTGGGGCGACGACCCGCCCTACCACGGGCCCGTGTTCGTGCTGGCGCACCGGGAGCGCGAGCCGGTCCCCATGGAGGGCGGCACGACGTTCCACTTCGTCACCGACGGCATCCACGCGGCGCTCGACCGTGCACGAGCGGCCGCGGGCGAGCGCAACGTCGCGGTCGCGGGCGGCGCGTCGACCGTGAACCAGTTCCTCGCCGCAGGTCTCATCGACGAGCTGCGCGTGCACGTGAGCCCGGTCATCCTCGGCGCGGGCGAGCGCCTCTTCGACGGCGTCCCGCGGCAGCGGTTCGAGCAGGTGTCGGCGCGCGGCACGTCGCTCGTGTCCCACCTCGTGTACCGGCCGGTGCGCTGAGCTCAGCGCCGGCGCGAATACCGCAGCAGCAGCAGGTCCCCCGCGGGGATCGCGTGCACGAGCCGCATCGACCGCTCGACCTCGGGCGCGCCGCGCACGATCCGCCCCGCCGTACCGGCGACGAGCAGCGGACTGAGACTCAGGCACAGCTCGTCGACGCGGTCGGCCTCGATGAGCGAGCCGAACAGGTGCGGTCCGCCCTCGCACAGCACCTGCGGCAGCCCGGCCTCGGCGAGCGCGTCGACCATCTCGCGCACGTCGACGGATGCCGCGCCGCACACGAGCACGTCGGCGACCTCGGCCAGCGCCTCGCGCCGACTCGCGGACGCCGCGGCGTGGGTCACGACGATCGGGCGCTCCACCGCGTCCGCGAAGAACGGATGCTCGGGCGAGAGGTCGAGCCGCGACGACACCACGGCGACCCGGGGCTGCGCGGCGAGTCCGTGCGCGCGCCGCCACGCGGCATCCGCCTCGCCGACCCGCAGCCCGCCGTAGCCCTCGACCCGCACCGTGCCGGCGCCGATCAGCACCACGTCGGCGAGCGCGCGCAGCACCTGCATCGCGAGCCGGTCGTGCTCGTCGCCCAGGCCGCCGCTGCGCCCCTCGAGCGTGACGGCCCCGTCGAGGCTCATCACGAAGTTCATGCGCACGGCGGGCGTTGCACGGTCGTCGATCGCGTAGGCCTCGAACAGCTGCTCCCGCGTCGGTGCGCTCATGACTCCTCGTTCGGTCCGTCGACCACGTTGTGCTGCAGGTGCGCGGGCTCGCGCCATCCCATGATCGCCTCGACCATGCGTGCCGCGTCGACCGACTCCGGCACGTTGTGCATGCGCAGGATGCGCGCGCCCTGAGTCGCGCAGAACACCGCCGCCGCGAGCGAGCCCGCCAGCCGCTCCTCGCGCGGGCGGGCGAGCGCCTCGCCGACGAAGTCCTTGTTCGAGACGGCCGCCACCAGCGGGAACCCGAGCCGCGTGAGCTCGCCGAAGCGGCGCGTGAGCTCGAGGCTGTGCCGGGTGTTCTTGTTGAGGTCGTGGCCCGGATCGAGCACGATGCGCTCCTCGGGGACCCCGTGCGCCACCGCGAGCTCGGTGCGCTCCTCGAGGAACGCCGCGACGTCGGCGACCACGTCGTCGTACTGCGGCCTCGGGAACCACTGCCGCGGCTCGGCCCGGCTGTGCGTGATGACGAGCGTCGCATCGGATGCCGCGACGACGTCGGCGAGCGCCGGGTCGTGCACGCCCGTGGTGTCGTTGATCACGTGCGCTCCCGCGGCGATCGCGGCGGCCGCGACCTCGGCATGGAATGTGTCGACCGAGAGCGCCGCGCCCGCATCGGCGAGCGCCTCGACGACGGGGACCACGCGGTCGATCTCCTCCTCGACGGGGATCGCGGGCCCGGGGCCGAACTTCGCGCCGCCGATGTCGATCCAGGCGGCGCCCTGCTCGACGGCGCGGCGCCCAGCGGCGACCGCCGCATCGAGTCCGAACGTGGCCCCGCGGTCGTAGAACGAGTCGGGCGTGCGGTTCACGACCGCCATCACCGCGATCGTGCGCCGGAAGTCGACGTCGCGTCCGGCGATGCGGCGCACCGGGTGCGCGTACTCGGGCTCGACCCAGCCGAGCGGACGGCTCACGCCGCGGCCCCGGAGGAGGGGCTCATGCGGTGGCCTCGCGGAGCACGGCGTCGAGCGGGATCGACGGGTCGACGAGCCGGTCGACGTCGATGCGGGCACGCGAGCGGATGAACTCCTGCACCTGCTCGTTCACGTCCCACACGTTGACGTTCATGCCCGCCACGACCCGGTCGTCGGCGAGCCAGAAGGCGATGAACTCGCGCCCGGGCACGTCGCCCCGGAACACGGGCTCGACGCCCGCCATGAGGGGCCCGTAGCCCGAGTACTCCATGCCGAGATCGTACTGGTCGGTGTAGAAGTAGGGCGGCTCGTCGTACTCGATCGCCTCGCCCGCCATCGAGCGTCCGGCCGCGGGGCCCTGGTTCTCGGCGGTCGCCCAGTGCTCGGTGCGCAGGTGCTCGCCGAGGAACGGCTGGAAGACGTTCGCGACGTCGCCCACGGCGTAGACGTCGTCGGCACTCGTGCGGAACGCGGCATCCGTCACGACGCCGTTGTCGACCTCGATGCCGGCCTCCTCGGCGAGTCCGGTCAGCGGCACGGCGCCGATGCCGACGATGACCGCGTCGGCGGGCACGACCTCGCCGCCCTCGAGCGCGACGCCGGTCGCGCGTGCGTCGTCGCCGACGATCCCGTCGACCTTCGTCGACATGCGCAGGTCGACGCCGTGCTCGCGGTGCAGTCGGGCGAACACCTCGCCTGCGGTGGGCCCGATCGCGGCCTCGAGCGGCACCGCCTCGGGCGCCACGACCGTGACCTCGTTGCCATAGCCGCGGGCCGCGGCCGCGACCTCGAGCCCGATCCAGCCCGACCCGATGAGCACGATGCGGCGGCCGCCAGGCGAGAGGAGGTCGCGCAGCGCGATCGAGTCGCCGATGGTGCGCAGCACGTGCACGCCCTCGAGGTCGGCCCCCGCGCCCGGCCAGTGCCGCGGCGCCGAGCCCGTCGCGAGCAGCAGTCGGTCGTAGTCGAGGTGACGTCCGTCGTCGAGTCGCACGCGATGCGCCGGCAGGTCGAGCCCGGTCGCGCGGATGCCGCGGAGCACCTGGACGCGGTGCTCGTCGTACCACTCGGCGGGGTGCACGTCGACGGACTCGCGGGTGGCGGCGCCGTTCAGGAACTCCTTCGACAGCGGGGGTCGGATGTAGGGCATGGCGTCCTCGCCCGCGACGATGCGCACGGGCCCGTCGTAGCCCGCGGCACGCGCTCCCTCGGCCGCCCGCGCGCCCGCCAGGCCGCCGCCGACGATGACGATGCCGTGCTCGCTGCTCATCTCGTGCGCTCCATTCCCTGCGCGTCGCACCGCGACTCGAACTCGCGGCGGAGGCGTTCGTCGACTCGGAGGAGCCCGGTGAAGCTCCTGGTCGTGGTCACGCTGCCCACGATACGTGGCCCGCGCAGCGACATGCAGAGATGCTCGGCCTCGAGCACGACGCCGGTGCCGCGCGGTGCGAGCTCGCGCTCCAGCCACTCCGCGAGCTGCCGCGTCATCCGCTCCTGCACCTGCAGCGACCGCGAGAACTGCTCGACGATGCGCGCCAGCTTCGAGAGGCCGACGAGCCGGTCGCCGGGCAGGTACCCGACGTGGGCGACGCCGCGGAACGGCAGCAGGTGGTGCTCGCAGAGCGAGTGGAACGGGATGCCGGCGACGACCACGAGGTCGTCGTATCCCTCGTCGTTGGGGAACGTCGTGGCGCGGAACGGCTCGGGGGTGAGGAGCTCGATGAGCGCGTCGGCGGCGCGCCGCGGCGTCTCCGCGAGGTGCGGCGAATCGAGGTCCTGCCCGAGCGCGACGAGGAGATCCGCCACGGCGGCCCGCGCGCGATCCCGGTCGATGACGGGACGCGCCTCCTCGTCGTCGGTCACGGCGTGCAGCGACACGATCGCCGGCGTTGCCTCCGGGCTCATCCCGCACCTCCTCCGGGCGTCCACCTCGGCCGTTGCGCCCTCGTCACCCTCTGCGATCGACGCTAGGTCGGCCCTCGAGTTCTGTCAACGAATCCTGTTTTTAGAGTAGAGTCGGGGCATGGCATCCGACGGCGGACCCGAGGCCGGCGGCCGCTGGTCGGCCGCCGCACTGCTCGCCGACCCCCTGCGGCGGCGCGTCTACGCCGCGGTGGTCGAGCACGACGAAGGCGTCACTCGCGAGGCCGTCGCGCACGAGCTCGACCTTCCCCGGTCCACGGCCGCCTTCCACCTCGAGCGACTCGCCGCGGCCGGTCTCCTGGCCGTCGAGTTCCGGCGCCTGAACGGTCGCTCGGGCCCCGGCGCCGGGCGACCCGCGAAGCTCTACCGCCGCGGCGACTCCGAGTTCGCGCTGAGCGTGCCCCGTCGCCTCTACGCCGTGGCGGGGAGCGTGATGGCCGAGGCGATCGAGCAGGCCACCGCGGGCGCCTCGCCGAAGGCCGCGCTCCGCGACGCCGCGAGCCGCGCGGGGCATCGACTCGCGGCAGGGGCCGCCGATCTCGAGGTCGCGCTCCTGCGCGAGGGCTTCGAGCCGCGCGCCGAGGGCGACGACACGGTGCTCGGCACGTGCCCGTTCCACAAGCTGGCGCAGCAGCATCCGGGCGTCGTCTGCGACCTCAACCACGCGCTCGTGTGCGCCATGGCCGACGAGGTCGGCGCGGCATCCGATCGCGTACACCTCGACCCGGGCGCCGGCGGATGCTGCCTGCGCATCGCCGGCGCATTCGATTCATCCAACTGACTCTCAGGCAGATCACAGCGAACTTCAAGAGAATGGGATCCATGAGCGATGGACCCCGCATTCTCATCGTCGACGACGAGCCCAACATCCGCGACCTCCTCACGACGAGCCTCCGGTTCGCCGGGTTCGCGGTGCGCGCCGTGGGCAACGGCGCACAGACCATCAGCGCAGTCCTCGAGGAGGAGCCCGACCTCATCATCCTCGACGTCATGCTCCCCGACATGAACGGCTTCGGCGTCACCAAGCGCCTCCGGTCGGCCGGGTACACGGCGCCGATCCTCTTCCTCACCGCGAAGGACGACACCGAGGACAAGATCACGGGCCTCACGGTCGGCGGCGACGACTACGTCACCAAGCCGTTCAGCCTCGACGAGATCGTCGCGCGCATCAAGGCGATCCTGCGCCGCACGATGCACGCCGAGGAGGACGCCGTCATCCGCACGGGCGAGCTCACGATGGACCAGGACACGCACGAGGTGCTCGTCGGCGACGTGCCCGTCGAGCTCTCCCCCACCGAGTTCAAGCTGCTGCGCTACCTCATGCTGAACCCCAACCGCGTGCTGTCGAAGGCGCAGATCCTCGACCACGTCTGGGAGTACGACTTCAACGGCGACGCCGGCATCGTCGAGAGCTACATCTCCTACCTGCGTCGCAAGCTCGACCAGCACTCCAGCGAGCCGCTCATCCAGACGAAGCGGGGATTCGGCTACATGCTGAAGTCCTCCAAGCCGTAGGCCAGGCATGGTACAGGGTCGGTTCAGGGAGCGTCCGTAGACTCGGCCCGCCATGCACCAGACGATCTCCGAGCGGTGGAACCGCATCTCCCTGCGCACCAAGATCACGGGTGTGACGGTGCTGATGCTGACCCTCGGGCTGCTCGTCTCCGGCATCGGCACGGCCGCCATGCTGCGCTCGTACGTCGAGGACCAGATGGCCTCGAAGCTCGACACCATCGCCGCCGGCGATCTGAACAAGTACTTCGAGGGCGAGAACTCGCCCGGCGCGAGGGCCGACCTCGGCGACCTCTCGTTCGCATCGTCCGACGAGGTGTTCGTCGCGGTCTACGACCCGGCGACGGCGAAGCTCATCGACCACAACTGGGAAGAGCGCGACAGCGAGGGCTACCCCGAGATCCCGTCGAGCCTGACCGTCGCCGAGGTCAATGTCACCAACGAGCGCAGCGCGAGCGGCAAGTACACCGTGTACCCGCTCGACGACGCGAGCGGCCAGCCCACGTTCCGGGCGGTGAGCGCCGTCATGACGGTCGACCAGCACGGCAACTACGCGCCGATCATCATCGCGATCTCGTCGAAGGACACCGAGCGACTGCTCGCCGTGTACCTCACGATCTTCCTCGGCTTCGGCCTCGGCGTCGTGCTCGTCGGCGCCCTCCTCACCCGCATGCTCGTGACGTCGACGTTCACGCCGCTGCGCGAGGTCGAGCGCACGGCCGCGGCCATCGCCGACGGCGACTTCGGCCAGCGCCTCGGCGGCGCCACCCCGAACACCGAGGTCGGACGCCTCAACCGCTCCCTCAACACCATGCTCAACCGCATCGACCGGGCGTTCCGCGACCGCGCGCGCACCATCGAGCAGATGCGCCGGTTCGTCGGGGACGCGTCGCACGAGCTGCGCACGCCGCTCGTGTCGGTGCGCGGCTACGCCGAGCTCTACCGCATGGGCGCGCTGCAGACACCCGACGAGGTCGCGCAGGCCATGGACCGCATCGAGAAGGAGGCCATCCGCATGGGCGGCCTCGTCGAGGACCTGCTGGCCCTCGCCCGACTCGACGAGGCCAAGCCGCTCGAGCTCGCCGAGGTGGACCTCGTGCCGCTCGCCCGCGACGCCGCCCTCGACGCCATGGCCGCGAACCCGGGCCGCACGGTGACCGTCATCGCGCCCGAAGAGCTCGGCGGTGCGGATGCCGCGGGCGGGGCGACGCCCGAGCTCGAGGTCGAGCTGGAGCCCGAGCGGCCGCCGACAGGGGCGATCTCCTTCGCGGGCGCCACGCTCGCGCGGCTGCGCGGACGACGTCCACGCGGAGACTCGCCGGCTTCGGGCGCCGGGCGGCGCGGGTCGGGCCAGCGCGCGGGCGCCGGGGCATCCGGATCGCGTCGCGGGCAGTCGTCGCGGGCGCGCGTCTCGAGCGCCGACGCGCGCGTCACGACGTACCCCGCCGCCGAGCCGCAGGCCGACCAGCAGCAGTCCGTCACGACGACGACCGCCGGCATGGTCACCGCACCCGTCCGACGCGCGGTGGTGCTCGCCGAGGAGAACAAGATCCGCCAGGTCATCACGAACCTCATGGCGAACGCGATCCGGTTCACGACCGACGACAGCCCGATCGAGATCCGGGTGTCGGTCGACGACGCGGCGGAGCGGGCCATGATCGAGGTCGTCGACCACGGCGAGGGCATCCCGTCGCAGATCCGCGAGAAGATCTTCCAGCGCTTCTGGCGCGCCGACACCTCGCGCACGCGCGAGACCGGCGGCTCGGGCCTCGGGCTCGCGATCGTGTCGTCGATCATCGCGGCGCACAACGGCTCCGTCGACGTCGTGGAGACGCCGGGCGGCGGCGCGACCTTCCGGGTGTCGCTCCCGCTCGCCGGCTCGTCTGCCGCTCCGCAGTCGGTCACGACGGCCTGAGGTCACGTCCTCACTCGTCCTCGACATGAGCGGTCGAGCGGATGCCGCGTGCCGCCTGCCGCCGTCGTGAGGTCGGCGAGCGGCCGTCGGCCTACCGTGGGGGTCCCACCCGATCGATGAAGGGACCACGATGACCACCTACCACGTCGACGCCGCCCAGGTGTCCGCCGCCACCCAGTCGGTGCAGGGCACCATCGGCCGCATCCAGTCGGAGGTGACGTCGCTCGTCGTGCAGCTCACCGGCCTGCAGTCGTCGTGGACGGGCCAGGCCGCCTCGGCCTTCCAGGCGGCCGTCGCCGACTGGCGGGGGACACAATCGCACGTCGAGCAGAGCCTCGCGCAGCTCAGCCATGCGCTCGGCCTCGCCGCGACCCAGTACGCCGACGCGGAACAGGCCAACGCGCGGCTGTTCCTGCGGTGATCGGCGCGTCGACCGAGCAGCTCGAGTGGCGCTCCGCACCCGGCGCGTCGGGGCTCCCCTGCCCCCCGGATCGGGGTACGCGGAGAGACTCGCCCGCAGCGTAGCCTGAACACACCTCGAACCCGAGTCCCTACTGTGAAAGCGTGTCATGCCTGGGAGCACAGCAGCCTCTGTTCCGACGCGCGTGCGTTCCGACGCACGCGCCGGACGTCCGCCGGTCGGCCGCGCATCGACCGTGATCGCGACGGTGCTCGCCGTGTTCGCCATGGTCCTCGTCGGTCCCGCCTCCGGCGCCTGGGCCGACCAGCCGAAGCGAGCCGTCGCGCAGGGCATCACCGCCTCCGGTGGGCTGCTCGTCGACCCCGCCGGCCGCGTGTGGGTCTCCGACGCGGTGCAGGGGTTCTGCCGTATCGCTGAGGCCACGGTCACCACTCCCGGTGCGATCGAACCCGCGACCTGTCTCGGGGGCACGGCGGGGTCCGTGCAGAAGGGCCCCCAGAAGCCCGGCGCCGCGGCCCTGCTCGACCCGACGCCGACCGCGAAGGGCAGCGGCGACGAGCTCGCCCTCGTCCCCGACGCCGCGGTGAACTCGGCCAAGGTCGTCCGCGCGAAGTGGGACCCCGCGACCGCGACGTTCAAGTACGCGAGCAGCCTGACGCTCTTCGGCGGCGACCTGCGGCCGGTGGCCGTCTCGGTCGGTCCCGACCTCAGCGCCTACGTCGTGTTCGAACGCGCCCGCACCGTCGTGCGCGTGGTCGATCCCATCGCCGACCAGCCCACCGTGCAGACCATCGCGTTCCTCGCGAACGTCGGCGCACGCGCCGTGGCGGCCGGGGCGACCGAGTCCTCCGGACGCGTCCGGGTCTACGTCGCCGAGGCCTCCGGCCTGACCTCGTTCCTCGCACCGCTCTCCGGCGGCGGCACCGGAACGCCCACCGCCTCGTACGCCATCGGCAGCCCCGCACGCCTGCTGTTCGACCAGGCGACCGGGATCCTCTACGCCGGCACGGCCTCGGCGACCTCCGCCGGCACCGACACCGTCACCCGCGTCATGACGAAGACCGGACAGGTCGAGGCGAGCTGGGCGACCGGGTACAGCCGGATCGGCGGACTCGCGCTGCGGCGCGACCTCGCCCTCGTGGCCGACGACCCGGGCCTCCTGGCGAATCCGGTCCAGACCGCCAAGGGCACCGTGTGGGAGCTCGGCGAGCTACTGCCGACGATCGTCTCCGGCCCCACGAACGCCGACGGCACGCCGTCGCCCGACCCGTCCGTCACCAACGATGCCACTCCGTCGTTCACCATCGCCGTCGCCGGCCAGGTGCCGCTGCAGTGCGCCTTCGACAACGTCAACTGGACCTCGTGCTCGCCGGGCACCGTCACGGCATCGCCGGCGCTCGCCGACGGGCCGCACCGCTTCGGCGTTCGTGTCGGAGCGGTGGGAACCCCCGTCGAACGCGCCTTCACCGTCGACGCGACCGCACCTGCGGCGCCCGAGATCCGCGTGCCGGCCAACGGCTCCACCATCGGCAAGTCGGTCGCGCTCGACGTGGTCGCCGAAGCCGGGGCGGTCCTGCGCTGCGCCATCGACTCGCCCGAGTCCGTCGCCGGCGCCGTCTGCACGAACGGGCAGACCCTGACGTTCACCACGGCGGGCGAGCACGTGCTGCGGATCATCGCGACCGATGCGGCGGGCAACGTCGGGCCTGCCCGGACCTCGACCTTCACCGTCGACCTGACGGCCCCGGCGCCCGTCATCACGGTGCCGGCCACCGACGGCCAGACGATGACCAGCACGGCGACGTTCGAGTTCAACGCCGGCTCGGCGCAGGGGGTCACCTTCCGCTGCCGCATCGATTCGCAGGCGTTCGAGGCATGCACGTCGCCGAAGAGCTACACCGGTCTGACGGCCGGCGCCCACACCTTCACCGTCGAGGCGCGCAGCGCTGTCGGCAACACCGCGACGGCGTCGCGCGGCTTCCAGTTCGTCGTGCCCGACACGCGCGCACCCGTCGTGAGCGCCGCCCCCGGCGCCGGCACCTACGACGTCGGGCAGCAGGTGACCCTGTCGGCCGACGAGCCGGCCAGCATCTACTACACGACCGATGGCAGCACGCCGACGACGTCCTCGACGCGGTACACGTCGCCGATCGTCCTCAACGCCAACGTCACGCTGCGATTCCTCGCCGTCGACACCGCCGGGAACCCGTCGACCGTGGTCTCCCAGGCGTACGTCGTGCGCCCGAAACCGACCTCCACCGAACCGCATGACTACGACGGCGACGGGAAGATCGACCTGCTCGCGCTGAATTCCACCGGCCAGCTCTGGCTGTACCGCGGGAACGGAACGGGCGGGTGGCTCGGGTGGGGCCAGATCGCCAGCGGCTGGACCGGCGTGAACGCCGTCATCGCGGTCGGCGACTGGACCGGCGACGCTCGGCCCGACGTGCTGGCCCGCGCCTCGAACGGCGACGTGCGGCTGCACCGCGGCGACGGCGCCGGCGGCATCGGCGCGGCCGAGGTCATCGCAACCGGCTGGGGCGGGCTGTCGATGATCTTCAGCCCCGGCGACTGGGACGGCGACGGCAAGCGCGACCTGCTCGCCCGCGACGCGTCGGGCAACCTGATGCTCTACCCGGGCAACGGCAGCGGCGGACTCGGCACCGCACGGCAGGTCGGCTCGGGCTGGAACGTCATGACGGCGATCCTCGGGCCCGGCGACTTCGACGGCGACGGCAGCCCAGACGTCATCGCGCGCAACTCGAGCGGGGCGCTCCTCCTCTACCCCGGCGACGGCCGCGGCGGATGGAAGACCTCGCGCGGGATCGGCAGCGGCTGGAACGTCATGACGGCGATCCTCGGGCCCGGCGACGTCGACGGCGACGGGAACCGCGACGTGGTCGCACGCGACGGCTCGGGGCAGCTGCTCCTCTACCCCGGCGACGGCCGCGGCGGATGGCGGACGGTGCGCCTGATCGGCACCGGTTGGGGTGGAATGACGGTGATCTCATGAGGCCTCGACGACACGATGCCGACCCGGCGGTGACGATCAGCCGGCGCGCACTCCTCGGCATGGGGGCGGCCGCCGCGCTGTCCGTGGGCATCGCCACGACGACCCAGCCGGCGACCGCGCTCCCCGCACGCGTACGGACGGCGAAGGCCGCGGCTCCCGTCGAGCCCCGCTACCGGTTCGCGGTCAAGACGCCCGTCCCCGACCTCGCGCCACTCGCACGACTCGAGGACGTCTGGGCCGCGCCGTACTACCTCGCCATCCTGGACTGCACCGTCAGTTACGTCGGCGAGACCGAGCACCGGCTGACGGCTGAGGAATCCGCGATCGTCGACGTGGTCGAGTCGGTCGACGGTCCGGTCGCGGATCGAGAGACCACGTACCTCACCGTGCTCGCGGCCAGCACGCGCATCCCGCCGGCGAACCTGGACGCGAAGCTGCGGCAGCTCGGTCGCGGCATCGTGGCCGGCTCCCTCGCGCTCGCGCCGCAGGCGCCGCAGGCGCGCGCGTTCGCCGCGTGGCTCGAGGCGACCGCCTGACCCGGATCGACCGCCCGACCGGATCGACCGCCCGACCCGATCGACCGCCCGATCGGATGAGATCCGGGCGGCTCAGGCGAGCTGTTCGGTCAGCGCACCGATGACGGCGCTCTCGACCCCGGAGGATCCGGCGCGGAAGTGCGCGATCTGCGGGTACACGATCATGCTGCCGCCCGCGATTCCGGGATAGTCGGCGTCCCAGCCGCCCTCGTAGCTGCCGAACGCCGGGGCGAGCGGCGGCAGGAAGTTGTTCGCCGGCACGTAGCACGACGTCTCGTTGGCGTAGCCGCCGATGAAGAGCCCGTTCGTCCCGCCCTGCCGAGCTCGGAAGTACGCGGCGTAGCCGCTGACCAGCTCACCGCCCACGAAGGCCATCTTGAGCTGCGGGCTCCCGCCGAATCGCCACACCTGCGACGGGTTCGGGACGCTCGTCGCGTACGTGCCGCTGTCGATCCGCGTGATCATCGACTCTGCGTGCCGCTGGTACCAGGCGGGCTGGCCGTCGGGGTTCTGCATGCGAGCGGCGAAGGCGGCGCGGACGGCGGCGAGGTTGGCGGGCGTGGCCACGATGTCGAGGGGCAGCGACACCTCGCGGAACTGCGCTCGCATCGGACCCGTCAAGGCGCGACCTGCCGATCCGGATGCGTTCACGACGAGGTTGCCGATCGTCGCGCCGTGCTCGTTGCGCAGGTCCCACCCACGGTCGCCCGCAGGATCCTGGTCGCCGGCCGGCCCGGGGAGGAAGAGCGCGAACGCGCCCGTGAGGTCCTCGATGGTGTCGGTGGCCTCCGCCGGCCAGTCGCCGTCCCACTCGTCCTGCCATCCGGCGCTCACCGGGTGGCATCCGTAGCTGTAGATGATCGCGCGACGCGACCCGTTCGACGCGCGCGCCGTGATGATCGGCACGGCCGTCTCGACCGTCGGCAGTCCGACGCGATTGAACGCGAATCCGGCGAAGCCGACGCGATAGTCCAGCGTGACCGTGGTCCGCGAGGCGGCGAGCGTGTCCTTGACGAGCGTGACGATGCGGTCCTGCAGCCAGCTCGTGTAGTTGTCGATCTGGTCGCGGTTGGAGACGTCGTACGCGATGAACGGGTCGAGCATGTCGCCCACCGCGGGCCCGTTGTGCGTGTGGCTCGCGACCAGCACGATGTCGGCCGACGTCCAGCCCGCGAGCGCGATGAGTCGTGGGCGGAGCGCCTGGTGCATGCCGCGGGGGATCCCCAGGATGTCGAGCGACACGATCACGTGCGGGTAGTTGTCCTCCCAGAGGACGATGCACCGCGCCCAGAGCGGATGCAGCTGCGGGGTGTTGCTCCTGACCACGCGGAGGGGGCCCTGTACCCCGTATCCGCCCATGTACGGGTTGACGCCGGCCGCAGGCGTGATGTCGGCCTTCGCGGTCGCGATCGAGAAACTCATCGGTATGCCCCAGGGAGCGGGCGCCCGACTCCGCGAGACGGCGATCTCGTGCTCGGGGTTCGGGTCGGGCGTGCGCTCACGACGATGCTAGACCGGCGCCGTCCCGCGCTCTGCCGCCAGTTCTGGGGGTGCGGGGCGCGTGGGTCCACGGCGTGCGGGTGTCCCCCACCCGCGCGGCCGCGACACGAGGAGGATCGGGGCCCCGCGCCGCTCGCCGGTCGGTTCCTCACAGCGCGCCGGCGACGACAGCGGCCGCCGCGAGCGCGCGCTCCCGGACCAGGTCCTCGCCCTCGTACGCCGTCGAGGCGACGGTGATCCATGCGCCGGCCGCGAGCACGTCCACCGTGCACGAAACCGACGCCTCGGCGTCGGTCGGCCCGTTGCGACGGCAGGTCCAGAAGGTGTCGGACGCCGATGCGGGCTCGCGGCCGGGAAGCGCGGCGGCGGCACGGAACGCGCCCTCGGCATCGGGCAGGACGCTGATGAGGCCGCCGGCGATCTCGTCAGCGACGCCGTACCGGCAGGCGATGCCGCCGGCGGTGAGGAGCGCGGCATCCGCCCCCGAGCTCTCCTCGTACGCGTACCCGGGCTTGTACGTCACCGAGCCCGCGCCGATCGCGGCGGCGAGGTCGTCGGCGGTGACGATCGCATCGCAGGTCGTCGGACCGGCGATCCATGCCTCGGACAGCGGCGGAAGCACGCCACCCTGCGGCATCGCGCGCACGCCCGCCACCACCGCGTCGCCGAGCGCGATCATCTCGGCGGCGGGGACGCCGTCCTCGGTCCACGGCAGCCCGAAGACGGTCGCGTTCGCGAAGTCGTCGCCGAGGTAGCCGATCGCGCTGCAGTGGTCGTAGATGCAGTGGGTCGCGAGCGGCCATTCGTCGGCCATGGACTCGTCGCCCGTCAGGCCGCCGATCTCCGTGCCGATCCGCAGTCCGGCGGGAGCGCCGTCGGGGAGCACCGACACGACCGCGCGCACCTCGCCGCTCGCGGCGTCGGCCCACGTGCAGCGGAATCCGCCCGCATTCTCCCAGCGGGCAACGGCAGCGGCCTCGTCGTATTCGCTCAGCACCGCACCGCCCGCGCGCAACGAGGTGCCCGCGGCGGCCTCCAGGAGTTCCAGCGGAACGAACTCCCCGCACGTCGTGCCGGTCAGGTTCACCGGTCGCGTCGCGGGCTCGTCGGGCGCCGGCGTGGGTGCGGCCGACGGCTCGGCCGTCGGCGTCGGCGAGGCGGCGGGACCACTTGGCGTGCATGCGGTGAGTGCGAGGACGGACGCCGCGATGAGGGCGGCGGCAAGGCGGTAGGGACCATGCGGCATGCACCACATGCTAGGGATCCGAGACGTCACGGCGCGGACACCGCGCATCACGGTCTGATCACGCAATGCCGGTTCGGCGTGCCGAGGACCACGGACGCGTGGCAGCGGCGGCCCCCGCGCCGGACACGACGATGGGCGCCTCCCGGAGGAGACGCCCATCGCGTTCGGGCACGAGGCCCTGAGGTGTGCGGACTAGAAGTCCATGCCGCCCGTCGGGTCGCCGACCGGAGCCGGGTTCTTCTCGGGCTTGTCGGCGACGACGGCCTCGGTGGTGAGGAAGAGGCCGGCGATCGACGCGGCGTTCTGCAGCGCCGAGCGGGTCACCTTGGCGGGGTCGATGATGCCCTGGGCGACGAGGTCGCCGTACTCGCCGGTCGCGGCGTTGAGGCCGTGACCCGCGGGGAGCTCCGCGACCTTGGCCGCGACGACGCCCGGCTCGAGGCCCGCGTTGAGGGCGATCTGCTTGAGCGGCGCCTCGATGGCGACCTTCACGATGTTGGCGCCGGTGGCCTCGTCGCCGTCGAGCTCGAGGTTGCCGAAGGCCTTCTGGCCGGCCTGGATGAGTGCGACGCCACCACCGGCGACGATGCCCTCCTCGACGGCCGCCTTCGCGTTGCGGACGGCGTCCTCGATGCGGTGCTTGCGCTCCTTGAGCTCGACCTCGGTGGCCGCGCCCGCCTTGATGACGGCGACGCCGCCGGCGAGCTTCGCGAGGCGCTCCTGGAGCTTCTCGCGGTCGTAGTCGGAGTCGGTGTTCTCGATCTCCGAGCGGATCTGGGCCACGCGGCCGGCGATCTGCTCGGGGTCGCCCGCGCCCTCGACGATGGTGGTCTCGTCCTTGGTGATGACGACCTTGCGCGCCTGGCCGAGCAGGTCGAGGGTGACGTTCTCGAGCTTGAGGCCGACCTCCTCGGAGATGACCTGGCCGCCGGTGAGGATCGCGATGTCCTGCAGCTGCGCCTTGCGACGGTCGCCGAAGCCGGGAGCCTTGACGGCGACCGACTTGAAGATGCCGCGGATCTTGTTCACGATCAGCGTCGCGAGCGCCTCGCCGTCGACGTCCTCGGCGATGATGAGCAGCTGCTTGCCGGTCTGGATCACCTTGTCGACGATGGGCAGCAGGTCCTTGATGTTCGAGACCTTGCTGTTGACGATCAGGATGTACGGGTCCTCGAAGACCGCCTCCTGACGCTCGGGGTCGGTGACGAAGTACGCCGACAGGTAGCCCTTGTCGAAGCGCATGCCCTCGGTGAGCTCGAGCTCGGTGCCGAAGGTGTTCGACTCCTCGACGGTGACGACGCCCTCCTTGCCGACCTTGTCGATCGCCTCGGCGATGATCTCGCCGATCTGGGGGTCGGCGGCCGAGATCGACGCGGTCGCGGCGATCTCCTCCTTGGTCTCGACCTCCTTGGCGGCGGCGAGGAGCTCCTCGGAGACGGCCGAGACGGCCTTCTCGATACCGCGCTTCAGCGAGATGGGGTCGGCGCCGGCGGCGACGTTGCGGAGGCCCTCGCGCACGAGCGCCTGGGCGAGCACGACCGAGGTGGTGGTGCCGTCACCGGCGACGTCGTCGGTCTTCTTCGCGACCTCCTTGACGAGCTCGGCGCCGATCTTCTCGTACGGGTCGTCGAGCTCGATCTCCTTGGCGATCGACACGCCGTCGTTCGTGATGGTGGGGGCGCCCCACTTCTTCTCGAGCACGACGTTGCGACCGCGCGGGCCGAGGGTCACCTTGACCGCGTCGGCGAGCGTGTTGAGGCCACGCTCGAGACCGCGGCGGGCCTCCTCGTTGAAAGCAATGATCTTTGCCATGTGTGTCTCTCGTCCCTTCCCGGACGTCCAAGAATCTTGGGGTTTAGCACTCGAATCGAGTGAGTGCTAAAGACGATTCTGGCACTCGACCGTCACGAGTGCAAGCGAGCCGGATGCCGCGCGGCGCCGTCTCGGGCCGTGTTCGCCGTGCGCGTGACGGCGTTGCGGCCGGGCGCGACGCGGCTCGCGGCCGTGCGCGACGCCACGTCGCGGCATCCGTCGTCGGATCAGGACGGCGCAATGTGGATCAGGGCGCGAACGCCGCCGACCCCTCGTTCGGCACGAGCTCGATCCACGTGTTGCCGGGCGCGAGCCGGAGCGTGGAGCCGTCGTCGGCCGTGAGCGTGATCGGCGCGCCGGCGTCGGGCTTCGTCCACGTGCCGTGCGCGGTCCGCCCGCCGACCGACACCCACGCCTCCCCCGTGCCGGTGAGCGCCGTGAGCGGCACCTCTTCATAGGGCCACTCGATCGCGACGCGCAGGGTCACCACGTTCGTCGCCCGGATGCGCTCCCCCGACGCCTCGAGGTCGGGCGTGCCGTCCTGCGAGCGGAGCCACGCGTACGTCGTCGGGTCCCACTCCCACGAGGGGCTGCTCGTATCCGAGAACACCAGCTCGATGCGCGAGGTCGGCGTCGCGGCGAGCGACGGCGCGGCGAGCGGGTCGGCCGTGCCGTAGGCGAACTGCACGGGCGGGGGCGCGAGCCCGGCGTTCGCGGCGACGACGTCGGCCGCAGCGAGGACGAGGTCGTGCGGACCGGGCCGGTCGTCCGCGCGCTCGAACAGCGTCCCGTCGTCCTCGTCGGCGACGACGTTGAGCAGCGGCGTCGCGTGCATGAGGTCGACGAAGTACTGCTGCCCGCCCGAGTACGCGATGATGCCCCCGAGCGGGCCCGCGATGAGCGGGTCCATCGGGCGCACGGAACGAACCGGGCCCACCTGGTCGGGCACGTCGGAGTGCCAGACCGCGACGTACCGGGTCAGCCCGCCCTCGACGAGCTCCTCGTAGACGAGGTCGGTGCGGTTCAACGCGATCTGCGGGCGCGCGTCCCAGTGGTTGTCGATCTTCACGGCGAGCGACGGATGCCGCAGCGCGGCGGCGTCCGCGGGCGTGCCGCGCAGCGGGGCGAACGCGATCCCGACGGGTGCGGCCTCGACCGCGGGCCGCGCCTCGTGGGTCGGCGTCGCGGTCGGGATCAGGTCGGCGGATGCCGCGTCGCAGGCGCACAGGAGGAGCGCCGATGCCGCGACGGCGGCCAGCGACACACCCTTCCGCCCCAGGACCGGGCGGGCACGCCGTGCCATGGCGCCATGCTAGCCACGGAGGAATACCCCCGGGAGGTGCGGCGCACCGATGGTCGGCTCCGGCGCACCCCCAGAACCGGGCACACGGATGCACGCGGCATCCGCCCCCCGGATGCACGAACGCGCCGCCGGCGAACCGGCGGCGCGTCCAAGCTCGTGGATCAGGCGGGGCGGACGGCCTCGGCCTGGGGGCCCTTGGCGCCCGTGCCGACCTCGAAGACGACCTGCTGGCCCTCTTCGAGGACCTTGTAGCCCGCCATGTCGATCGCGGAGTAGTGGACGAACACGTCCTGGCCCCCGCCGTCGACCGTGATGAACCCGTATCCCTTTTCAGCGTTGAACCACTTGACGGTTCCGTTCGCCATGCGTTGCTCCCATGTTGCTGTGTGTCGATCAGCACGTGCCTGTCGCCTGTACCGGGCCCCCTCGTTCGTGCTGACGAGGCACCTCGTTCGGCACCGGGCGTTTCACACGGGATAGAGCGACCAATTCCAGATACTAACGACGTGACGTCGCGGCACAAGAGGCCGGACGCAAGGAAATGTCGCAGAATGGCAACGATTCGGTCGCGATCAACCGCCGGTGGCCGCTGCGTAGTCGGATCCCACCACGAGCACGAGCGGAGTGCCCACCTCGGCGAACTTCGCGTCGAGGCGAACGTCGGCCTCGGGGATCGCGGCGGCGACGCCCCGCGCGGCGCCCTCGAGGTCGGGCGTCGCATAGTAGACGACCGTCTCGGCGAGGTCCTGCTCGCTCGCGTTCGCGGTGGTGCCGACGGGGATGCCGGCCGCGGTGAGCATCTCGGCGGCCCGCGCCGCGAGACCCGTCGTCGTGGTGCCGTTCAGGACGGTCACCGGGATGTCGGGCGCGACGGTCGGTGCCGCCGTCACGACGGGCGTCGGCGTCGGCGTGGCCACGCCCGCGTCGCCGAAGTTCAGGCGGTCGTTGAACACGATCACGGCGCCGATCCCCACGGCGACGAGCACGACCGTCGCGAGCGCGGCCCAGCCGAACGCCACCCAGCGCGCACCGCGACGTGCCGGCGCACGATGGGCCCCGACTCGCTCGATGCCGTGCGGGATGGAGTCGAATCGATCGCGAGGGAACTTCTGCGCCATGGGGTCCAGTCGGGGGTCGGGGCCGTCGCTCAGTCGAGCGGTCGGCCGATCGAGAGCGAGCGACGCGCGCGCGTCGCCGCGCGCGCCTCGCGCATCCGCTGCAGGCGCTTGATCAGCATGGGGTCGTGCCGGAGCGCCGCAGGCGAATCGATGAGCTCGCCGAGGATCCGATAGTAACGGGCGGCCGAGATCCCGAACTCCTCGCGGATCGCCTCCGCCTTGAGCCCGGCCTGCTGCCACGCCCGGCCCTCGAACGCGAGCACGCGTCTCGCGCGCTCGTCGAGTCCGGTCCCGTCGTCGGGGGCGGGCACGCGCTCGGCGCTCATGCGTCCTCCCGTCCCGGCGGACCGTCGCCGCCTGCTGCACATCCTAGGGACCCGTCGCCGGGTGTCCGCCGAGCGGCGCGGCGTGTGCGTCGCCGACGCCCGGAACACGGGGCATCCGTCGCGCGTTGCACCCGCTTGCAGGAAGACCTGCGACCATGGATGCCGGCCATCACGGCACCCGATCGGAAGGAGCGCCCGTGGCGTATCGCGTGGAGAAGAGCGACGAGGAGTGGCGCGCCGAGCTCGGCGGCGAGCAGTACGCGGTGCTGCGCCAGGCGGCGACCGAGCGTCCGTGGACCGGCGAACTGCTCGACGAGGAGCGCGCCGGCGTCTACGCCTGCGCGGCGTGCGGCGCCGAGCTCTTCAAGAGCGGCACCAAGTTCGACTCGGGCTGCGGGTGGCCGAGCTTCTACGAGTCCGTGCGCCCCGAGGCCGTCGAGCTCATCGTGGACACGTCGCTCGGCATGGTGCGCACCGAGGTGCGCTGCGCGAACTGCGGCTCGCACCTCGGCCACGTGTTCCCCGACGGCTTCGGCACGCCCACGGGCGACCGCTACTGCATGAACTCGATCGCCCTCGACTTCACCCCGGAGTCCTAGGCGTGGGCTCCGCGCTCGAGGCGGCGCTCACTCGGCGCTCCGCCTCGAAGGTGACGGATGCCGCACCCGACGACGCGGCCCTGCTCGAGCTGCTCGAGGCCGCGTCGCGCGTCGCCGACCATGCGTCGCTGCGGCCGTGGCGCGTCGTCGCGCTGCGCGGCGCCGCGCGGGAACGGCTGGGAGCCGCGCTCGCCGCCGCAGCGGGCGCGGAGGGCGACGCCGCCGCGAAGCCCGCGGGCAAGCCGCTGCGGGCACCGCTGCTGCTCGCGGTCGTCGCGGTCACGATCCCCGACCACGAGAAGGTCCCCGTGTGGGAGCAGGAGGCGTCGGCGGCGGGCGTCGCCCACGTGCTCAGCCTGCTGCTCGACGAGGCCGGCTGGGGCGTGATGTGGCGCACGGGCCCGTTCACGCGGCATCCGCTCGTCGCCGAGGTGCACGGCCTCGCCGCGAACGAGCACCTGCTCGGCTGGCTCTACGTCGGCGGCCTGCCCGACGGTCGCCGCTCCGAGCGCCGGAGCGACCGCATCGCGGCGAGCCGGCTCACGGTGCTCGTCTAGCGGCCCGACTCGTCGCTGCCGACGACCGGGACCGCGCCCGTGCGCGGGGGCGGCGGGATCGCGTGCCGGCGACGCGTCCAGCCGAGGCTCGCGATGACGACCGCGACGAGGGCGAGCACCGTGCCGCCGACGGTGGCGACGTCGACCGGCCGGTCGGCCGTGGGCAGCAGCAGGTCGAGGGAGAGGGCCGCCGCGAGCTGTCCTGCGACGCCGCACAGCGCGAGCACGAGCACGCCGACGATGCGCACGAGCACGGCCTGCCCGGCGATGAAGACGCAGCCGATGGCACCGCCCGCATAGAGCCACCACTCGGTGGGCATCGCCTCGGGCCAGCCGGCGGATGCCGCGTGCACGAGCATCACGACCACGAGCGCCGTGGTGCCCACGGCGAAGTTGAACACCGTGGCGGTGAGGGCGCTCTCGGCGGCGCTGCGCACCCGGCCGTTGACCGCCTGCTGCCAGGCCGCGCCGATGCCGGCGACGAACGGCAGGAGCATCAGGAGGATCGGCACGTCGTGCGCGAGCTGCGCCGACACCGTCCAGCCGATCGCGGCGAGCGCGAGCACGGCGCCGATCACGCGCGTGGGCGTGACCGGGCGTCGCCCGCCCGGACCGAGGCCGACGAGGTCGAACACGATGCCGCCGAGGGTCTGCCCGGCGACGATCGCCACCGTGAAGAGCGCGACGCCCACGACGCCGGCGGAGAGGCCCTGCGTGATCACGAACCAGGCGCCGGCGAGACCGCCGAGCACCATCCACCACGCGAGCCGTCGTTCGCGGAGGGCCTGCGCCACGCGGCCGAAGCCCAGGCGGCCCGGGCGCCAGACGGCGAGCACGACGAGCAGGATGGCGAGCCCGCTGCCGAACGAGATCGCGGCGGCGGTGAAGGGGTCGTCGATCGCGTGCGCGAGCTGCCCGTTGATGCGCGACTGCAGCGCGGTCAGCGCGCCGCAGGCGAGCGCGAACATGATCGCGAGCCACATCGGGAGGCGGGTGCGCTCCACGTGGGCATGGCGGTGCTGGTGCTCGGACGGGGCGGCCGGGGCCGCGGCATCCGTGCTGGGATTCTCGGTCAAGAGCCGGCTGCGGGACTCGAACCCGCAACCACCGCTTTACAAGAGCGGTGCGCTACCAATTGCGCCAAGCCGGCGGGCGGCGGTGCCTCACGACATCCTATCGGCAGCACGAAGGCCCGGCACGTGGCCGGGCCCTCGTCGCGCGTCGGTGACCGCGAACGCCTACTGCGGTGCGGGCGTCGGGGTCGGCGTGGGCGTCGCGCCGGAGTCGTTGAAGGTCGCGCTCGTGGCCTGGAGCACGAACGCCTGGAACTCCTGCGGGTCCTCGAGCGAGCCGCCGTACTGCTGGCCGTTCACGAGCACCGTCGGCGTGCCGGTGACCGACGGCAGCTCGGGGTCGGTGTTCGGGATCGGCTCGGTGAGGGCGCGGTTCGTGGCGTCCTGCACCCACGACTTGAACTGCACGTCGTCGATGCACTGCTCGATCGTCGAGAGGCTCGAGACGCCGGCCTCGTCGGCGAGCGACTTCAGCTCGTCGTTCGTGAGGCCCGACGTGCCCTCCTCGGGCTGGTTCTCGAACAGGATCGCGTTGAAGTCGAAGAACGAGTCGGGCGACGAGTCCGCGACGCACGCGGCGGCGTTGGCCGCGCGCAGCGAGTACTGGGTGCCGGCCGACTTGTTCGTGAGGATCGCGATGGGGTGCACCTCGAGGGTGGCCGCGCCCGACTCGACCATCGTGCGGATCGAGTCGGAGTTCGTCGCCTCGAACTGTCCGCAGAACGGGCACAGGTAGTCGATGTACATGACGATGTTGGCGACCTCGCCGCTCTCGTCGGGAACGGTCGGCGTGGGGTCCTCTCCGGCATCGAGCGCGGGCGTCTCGACGGCCACGATGGAGCCGTCCTCGCCGGCGGTCAGCACGATGCCGTCGCTGGCCATGTTCTGCGGGCCGGGGCCCGCGGGCTTCGTGTTCTGGACGACGATGCCGATGATGACCGCGGCGATCAGCGCGACGACGACGGTGACGCCCGTGATCAGGAGCGCCCGGTTGCGACGCTCGCGCTTCTTCTGCTGTTCCCGGAGGATCCGGGCCTTCTCCCGTGCCGCTTCCCTGCGTTCGTTTCGGGTCTGGCGTGGCTGGATGGATCCGCCGTAGGTCATCAGGTGGTCAACTCCGGTCGCTGTGTGGGCGCGCGCGAATGCATGCGAACGCACCCACGATAGTAGGAAGCGTGTCTGGGAATCACCCAAGCGGATGCCGCGTGCGGGCCGCGTCCGACATGGGAGTCCGCCCCATGCCGGGCACCTCCGTCGCGCGCCGGACCGGACCCTGGCCGCCCGACCCCGATTCGGACCGCGCCTGCGCGTATGCGATACTGAGCGGGCGTCACCGACGACGCACTCATCCATTCACTACGGATCGTCCGGCACGTACCTGCCGGTGAAGGAGAAGCAGAACCATGGCAACCGTCACGTTCGACAAGGCCACCCGGCTCTATCCCGGTGGCACCCGCCCCGCGGTCGACAAGCTCGACCTCGACATCGCAGACGGCGAGTTCCTCGTCCTCGTCGGCCCCTCGGGTTGCGGCAAGTCCACCTCGCTCCGCATGCTCGCGGGCCTCGAAGAGGTGAACGAGGGCAACATCTTCATCGGCGACCGCAACGTCACCGATGTGCCGCCGAAGGACCGCGACATCGCCATGGTCTTCCAGAACTACGCGCTGTACCCGCACATGACCGTCGCCGAGAACATGGGCTTCGCGCTCAAGATCGCGGGCGTCGGCAAGGAGGAGCGCGCCGCTCGGGTCCTCGAGGCCGCGAAGCTGCTCGACCTCGAGCCCTACCTCAGCCGCAAGCCGAAGGCCCTCTCCGGCGGCCAGCGCCAGCGCGTCGCCATGGGCCGCGCGATCGTGCGCCAGCCGCAGGTGTTCCTCATGGACGAGCCGCTGTCGAACCTCGACGCCAAGCTCCGCGTCCAGACCCGCACCCAGATCGCCTCGCTGCAGCGCCGCCTCGGCGTCACCACGGTCTACGTCACGCACGACCAGACCGAGGCGCTCACCATGGGCGACCGCATCGCGGTGCTCAAGGACGGCCTCCTGCAGCAGGTCGGCACCCCGCGCGACCTCTACGAGAAGCCGCAGAACGTGTTCGTCGCCGGCTTCATCGGCTCGCCGGCCATGAACCTGTTCCACGCCGACCTCGTCGATGGCGGCGTCAAGTTCGGCACCGCGACGGTCCCGGTCGACCGCGACGTCCTCTCCGAGGCCTCGAGCGCGCTCGCCACCATCGGCGTGCGTCCCGAGGACATCACCGTCTCCCCCCACGAGGGCGAAGGCCTGGCGGTCGACGTCGACCTCGTCGAGGAGCTCGGCGCCGACGGCTACCTCTACGGCCACTCGGTCGTGGAGGGCAAGCGCACCGACATCGTCGCGCGCGTCGACGGCCGCAACCACCCGAACGCGGGCGAGAAGGTGTACCTCACGGCCACGCCGAACCACGTGCACCTCTTCGACGCCGAGACGGGCGAGCGCCTCGGAAACAAGGCCGTGGTCAGCTGACGCACGACATCGCACGGAGGATGCCGGTCGGGGTTCGCCCCGGCCGGCATCGCCGTTCCCGCGCCGGCGCGGGCCAGGTGCATCCGTCGCCTGCGTCTTCGCTGATGCGCGGCTACGCTGAACGACGATGAGCGGTTCACTTTCGATCACGTCGGCCATGGCCGACCCCGCCCTGCTCGACCTCCCGTGGGACCTGCCGCTGGAGTCGTGGCCGAGCGACGCGATCGCCGCGCTGCCCAAGGGCATCTCCCGGCACCTCGTGCGCTTCGCCCACCTGGCGGGGCACGTCGTGGCGATCAAGGAGACCACGGCCGAGATGGCCAAGGGCGAGTACGAGATGCTGCGGATGCTGCAGCGGCTCGAGATCCCGTGCGTCGACCCGGTCGCGGTGATCACGAACCGCTCCGACGTCGAGGGCGAGGAGCTGAAGCCCGTGCTGGTCACCCGGCACCTGCGCTTCTCACTCCCCTATCGCGCACTCTTCTCCCAGACGCTGCGCCCCGACACCGCGACGCGCCTCGTCGACGCGCTCGCCGTGCTCCTCGTGCGCCTGCACATCGTGGGGTTCTTCTGGGGCGACGTGTCGCTCTCGAACACGCTGTTCCGACGTGACGCCGGCGCGTTCGCCGCGTACCTCGTCGATGCCGAGACCGGCAAGCTCTACGAGGGCGGCCTCTCGAACGGCCAGCGTGAGAACGACCTCGAGATCGCACGGGTGAACATCGCCGGCGAGCTGCTCGACCTCGAGGCGGGCGGCCGCGTGGCCGACGAGCTCGACCCGGTGCGCATCTCGAACGGCATCGTCGAGGCGTACCGCAGCCTCTGGAAGGAGCTCACCGGCTCGGAGTCGTTCTCGTCGGCGGAGCGGTGGCGCATCAACGAGCGCGTCAACCGGCTCAACGACCTCGGGTTCGACATCGAGGAGCTCGCGATCCGCACCGACGACACGGGCACGACCGTGCGCATCCAGCCGAAGGTCGTCGACGCCGGGCACCATCAGCGGCGCCTGCTGCGGCTCACCGGTCTCGACGCCGGCGAGAACCAGGCCCGGCGCCTGCTCAACGACCTCGACTCCTACCGGGCGGCCTACGGCAAGGGCGACCTCGACGAGGAGATGGTCGCGCACGAATGGCTCATGCGCGTGTTCGAGCCCGTCGTGCGCGCGATCCCAGTGGAGCTGCGCGGCAAGCTCGAGCCCGCCGAGGTCTTCCACCAGCTGCTCGAGCACCGCTGGTTCATGGCGCAGCAGGCCGGGCACGACATTCCGCTCGCCGAGGCGGTGTCGTCGTACGTGAACACCGTGCTTCGGCACCGACGCGACGAGGCGACCGTGATCGGTCCGCCCACCGGCTCGACGACCGCCATCGACGTCGTCGCGCCCGACACGTCCGCCATCGCCGTCGTCGACCCCGACGACGAGGAGGACTGGCGGCTCAAGGTCTGAGCGGCTTCGGCGCCGTTCCTCGCCCTGCGCGGGCCCGGGCCGGCGCAGCGCCGTCAGACGAGCAGCCGGAGCGGGTGCTCGACGAGCGCGGTGAACGCGGCGAGCCAGCGCGCGCCCACGGCGCCGTCGAGCACGCGGTGGTCGGCCGAGAGGGTCACGGTCATCCCGGTCGCCGCGACGAGCTCGCCGTCGACGACCACGGGTCGCGGCGTCGCGGCGCCGACCGCCAGGATGCCGGAGCGCGGCGGGTCGATGATCGCCGTGAACTCCGTGGTGCCGTACATGCCGAGGTTGGACACCGAGAAGGCGCCGCCCGAGAGCTCGGCCGGACGGAGATGACCCGATCGGGCGCGGTCCGCGAGGTCGCGGGTCGCGCGGGCGAGGTCGGTGAGCGGCATCCGGTCGACGCCGCGCACGACGGGTGCGATGAGGCCGTCGTCGAGGGCGACGGCGATCGCGACGTCGACGCCGTCGAAGCGCCGGATGGCGTCGCCCAGGAAGATCGCGTTCGCCTCGGGCACCTCCCGCAGCGCCATCGCCACGGCCTTCACGACGAAGTCGTTGAGCGAGATGCGCTCCCCGGTCTGCTCGAGCAGGTCGGCCCGCAGGCGCAGCAGCGCATCGACGCGGCAGTCGGCGCGCACCTCGAAGTGGGGCACGGTCGTGACGCTCTCGGTGAGCCGCCGGGCGATGGCCCGGCGCATTGGCGTGAGCGGCTCGTCGGTGAAGCCGGCTCCGGCCCGTGCGCTCACGGGGCGAGCGGATGCCGCGATGCCGGCCTCCGCGCCCGGCTGCTCCGCCGCGGTGGCCGACGCCGCGCTCGCCTCCGCCATCAGCGCGTCGACGTCGCGGCGCACGATGCGTCCACCGGGCCCGCTGCCCGAGACATCGGCGAGGTCGAGGCGGTGCTCGCGGGCGAGGCGGCGGACGAGGGGGCTCATGAAGCGGCGGCCCGTCGGCGGCTCCTCGGCGGACACGGGCTCGGCGGTCGGCTCGGCCGCGGCATCCGTCGTCTCGGCCGGAGGCGGCGCGGGCGCGTCCTCGAGCACGGGCGCCCCCGACTCCGGATCCGCCGGCGCGGGCACAGGGGCCGGGGCATCCGTCACCCCTGACCCGGCCGTCGCCGCGACGGCTTCGGCGTCCGCCGCGCGCCGCGCGTCGTCGGTCGACTCCCCCGCCTCGGCGAGCACGAGGATCGGCGACCCGACCGCCACCGCATCGCCCGCGCCGACGAGCAGCGCTGCGACGGTCCCTGCGTCCTCGGCGCCGTACTCCACCACGGCCTTCTCGGTCTCGATCTCGGCGACGGGCTGGCCGAGCGCCACGTCGTCGCCGGGCGCGACGAGCCAGGACTGCAGCGACGCCTCGGTCGCGCCGGCCATGACCGCCGGCATCCGGACGACGATGGCCATCAGGCACCGCCCCGGCCGACGCGGATGCGCTCGAGGCCGGCCACGACCTCCTCGGTGCGGGCGATCGCGGCGCGCTCGAGCACCTTCGAGATGCTCGGGCTCGCCTCGCCGCCCGTCACGCGCTCGACGGGCTGGTCGAGCCAGTCGAAGAACCGGCGCTGCAGCTCGTCGGCGAGCCGGCCGCCGTACGACGTGCCTCGGGCGCCCTGCTCGACGATGAGCACGTTGTTCGTCTTGCGGATGCTCGCGCCGATCGTGTCCCAGTCGAGGGAGGCGAAATCGAGCCAGCGAAGGTCGACGAGCTCGGCGTCGACGCCCGACTCCTCGATCGCCTCGAGGCAGTGGCCCACCATCGAGAGGTAGCTGAGGACCGTGACCTCGGCGCCCTCGCGACGGATCGCCGCGCGACCGGGCGGCAGCACGTAGTCGAGGTCTCCCACCGGCACGGGATCGCGACGCGCGTAGAGGTCGACGTGCTCGATGACGAGCACGGGGTCGTCGAGCGCGAGCGCCGCGTTCATGAGCCCGACGTAGTCGGCGGCGGTCGACGGCGCGACGATGCGCCAGCCGGGGCTCGTCGAGAAGACGCCGGCCGGGTCCATGAGGTGCTGGGAGCCGTAGCCCGATCCCATCGCGACCTTCGTGCGCAGCACGAGCGGGATGGGGTTGTCGCCGCCGAACATGTGCCGCGCCTTGCCGATCTGGTTGAACACCTGGTCGGCCGCGACCCATGTGAAGTCCGCGTACATGAACTCGACGATCGGGCGGAACCGCCCGTCGAGCGCGAGCCCGCCCGCGAGCCCTGCGAACGCGTTCTCGCTGATGGGGGTGCCGAGCACGCGACCCGGGTAGGCGGCGGCGAGCCCCTTGGTCGCGCCGTTCGTGCCGCCCGCGAGCCGGTGGATGTCCTCGCCGAGCACGACGATGCGCTCGTCCAGCGACATGCGCCGGTCGAGCACGGCGGCGATGGCGTCGACGAAGCGGGTCTCCTCGTCGGCGCGCGCCCCCGCCTCGGTGCCCGGCTCGGCGGATGCCGCGGGGTCGGCCACGCGCGCCCCCGCGAGCTCGCTCGCATCGCCCCGGATGCCGACGTCGACGAACGACGGATCGGGCCACAGCGCCGGGACGATGCGACGCTGCCCCTCGGTCTCGGGGTCGTCCTCGACCAGCTGGGCGACCGTCTCGCGCATCGCCTGCACGGCCTGCTCGCGCACGGATGCCGCCTCGGCGTCGCCGACGTGCCCAAGCTCGCGGAGCTCTCGTTCGAGCCGCGCGATCGGGTCGCGGTCGCGCCACGACTGCTCCTCGTCCTTCGTGCGGTAGCCGAACGCGCTGCCGGGGAAGGGTCCGTTCTGGTGGAAGTACCGGTACACCTCGGCCTCGATCACGACCGGGCCGCCGCCGGTGCGGAGCAGGTCGAGCGCCTCGGCGGTGGCGAGGTGCACGGCGAGCGGGTCCATGCCGTCGACGCGCCAGGCCGGCGTCGCGAATCCGAGGCCGCGCGCCGACAGCCGCCGCTCGCGCGTCACCTCGTCGATGCGCGTCGCGACGGCGTAGAGGTTGTTCTCGATGAAGAACGCGAGCGGGAGGTCCCAGGCCGATGCGAGGTTCATCGTCTCGAGTACCGAGCCGATGTTCACCGCGCCGTCGCCGAAGTAGGTGAAGGTCGCGTCGCTCGTGCCGGAGTGCCGTTGCGCCCATGCGCTGCCCGCCGCACCGGGTACGCCGCCGCCGACGATGGCGTTCGTGCCGAGCGCGCCCGCCTCGAGCCACTGCAGGTGCATCGATCCGCCGCGTCCGCGGCAGTACCCCTGCGCCAGCCCGAGGATCTCGGCGAGCGTGCGCCGGAGCACCTCGGCGACGTCGGGCGTGACGACCGCGTCGATCGCGAAGCGCCCGCCCGTGACGTGCGTGAGCGCCTTCGCGAGGAACTGGTGGTGACCACGGTGCGAGCCGTTCACGGCATCCGTCGATCGCAGCCCGATGATCGAGCCGACCGCGCCGCCCTCCTGCCCGATGCTCGAGTGCGCCGGCCCGTGCACGAGGCCCGCCCCGGCCAGGTCGAGCACCGCCTCTTCGAACGCGCGGATGAGGTGCAGCTCGGCGAGCATGCCCGTGAGCAGCGCGGGATCGGCGGCCCGCCAGTCCTCCTCGGTCGAGCGCAACTCGATCCACGGGGCGCCGGGGGCGAGGGGCTCGCGGCTGGGCATCACGCCCTCCTCTCCGTCGACGGGGCGCGCGGCGCCGCTCCGACGCGGGCGTCACGTGCCGCCAGCATAGGCCCCGTTGCATCCAATCTCAATGGATTCGACCCCTTCTGCTCGCGTTCGATGGCTTCCAGCGTGATACTGGATCCAATACGACCCGCGACCGGCTCGACCGACGCGGGAGACCGGAACGCGAGGATGCGACCATGCCACTGCCCGGAATGCGAGGCGCCGACCACCTCGGCATCACGGTGCCCGACCTCGAGGAGGCGCACGAGTTCCTCGTCGACGTGCTCGGCGCCCAGTACGTGTACACGCTCGGGCCGTTCCAGCGCGACGACGACTGGATGCAGGAGCAGCTCGGCGTGCACCCCCGCACCGTCATGCGCGAGCTGCGCTTCTACCGACTCGGCCACGGCACCAACCTCGAGGTGTTCCGGTACGAGGCCGCCGACGGCCAGAAGCCGGTGCCGCGCAACAGCGATCTCGGCGGTCACCACCTCGCGATCTACGTCGACGACCTCGACGCGGCGGTCGAGTACCTGCGCTCGCGCGGCGTCGAGGTCATGGGCGAACCCGTCGCGAGCCGCAACGCGAGCGAGGGGCAGCGCTGGGTGTACTTCCGCGCGCCGTGGGGCATGCAGTTCGAGCTCGTCAGCTTCCCGCGGGGCAAGGCCTACGAGTCGGATGCCGCGGTGGTCCTGTGGCATCCCGGGCACCCCGAGGCGTGAGCACCATGACCCAGGCGACGGCGACCCCCATCGCGGACGACACGGGAGCAGCGGCGCACGGCGCGGCCGGACGCCGGATCGCCGACGCGCTGCGCCGCGACATCCTCGACGGCGTGCTCGCCCCCGGCACGCGCATCCGGCAGGAGCGGCTCGCCGAGGAGTACGGTGCGAGCCGTGTACCCGTGCGCGAGGCCATCCGTGCGCTCGAGGGCGAAGGGCTCGTCACGGTCGTGGCGAACACCGGCGCGTGGGTGTCGCGCCTCAGCCTCGCCGAGTGCGACGAGCTCTACCGGGTGCGCGAGCGCATCGAGCCGCTGCTCATCCGCATGAGCATCCCGGGCCTCGACGAAGCGGATGCCGCGGAGCTCGCGCACCTCGCCGACGCCATGGAGTCCGCGGCCGACGCCGACGAGTTCGTGCGCCTCGACCGCGCGTTCCACGACCTCACCTACCGTGGCGCGGAGACGCTCATGCTCGGCGACACCGTCGCACAGCTGTGGAATCGCACCCAGGCGTACCGCCGGGTCTACTCCCGGCTGTTCCTCCGGCACGCGGCACGAGCCGTGCACCACGAGCACCACCTGCTCGTGCACGCCATCGAGACCGGCGACGCCGACGACGCCGAGCGCGTGCTGCTCGGGCACATCCGGCGCACCCGGCTCGCGCTGGCGAAGCATCCCGAGGTCTTCGACGACGCCGACACGGCGTCGCTACAGTGAAGCTGGGCTGAACGGCCGAGCCGACCGCGTGAGGAGCGTGCGATGGCGGAAGTGGGATTCCTGGGCCTCGGGAACATGGGGAGCGCGATGGTGTCCCGGCTCGTGGCGGCGGGGCACGACGTCCTCGTCTGGAACCGGTCGCCGGAGGCGACGGAGCCGCACGTGGCCGCCGGAGCGACCGCAGCGATCACCGCGGCAGAGGCCCTGCAGAGGCCGGTGTCCTTCTCGATGCTCGCCAACGACGAGGCGGCCGAGTCCGTGCTCACCGCCGAGGCGTTCGCCGGCGACCCCGGCCGGCTGCACGTGATGACCGCGTCGATCAGTCCCGACGCGGCCGACCGCATCGCCGCCGTGGCCACCGCCGCGGGCGTGCACTACCTCGCCTCCCCCGTGCTCGGGCGCCCGACCGTGGCCGCCGAGGGCGCGCTCAACCTGCTCGTCGCGGGCGACGCCGACGACATCGAGCGGGCGCGACCCTTCCTCGACGTCCTCGGCAAGCGCGTCTGGGTGCTCGGCCCGAACCCGCGCACGGCGAACGTCGTGAAGGCGGCGGTGAACTACGACATCATCCACGCGATGCAGGCCATCGGCGAGTCCCTCACCCTCGTCGAGTCCGAGGGCGTCGACGCGAACGAGTTCGTCGAGCTGCTCCGCAGCACCCTGTTCGCCGGGATCGTCTACACCTCCTACGGCGACATCATCGCGAACCGCAGGTACCACCCGGCGGGCTTCGACATCTCGCTCGGCCTCAAGGACCTCGGGCTGGCCGAGGACATCGCCGCGGCGGCCGGCGTCGAACTCCCGACGGCCGAGGCGCTGCGCGGCGTCTTCGAGGAGGCGCTCGCCGACCCCGAGCTGCACGACGCCGACTGGTCGGCCATCGCCGAGATCACGCGACGGCGCCTGGCGCGGGACTGACCCGGCGGATGCCGCCGTGGCATCCGCGACGTATCGCCGTCGCCGATGTCAGGTGAGCCGCCACCCCCGGTCGACGTAGACGCTCGTGCCCGAGACCCCGCGGTTGTCGAGCAGGAACTGCACCGCGCCCACCACGTCGGCCATGGTCGCGAGCTCGCCGCCCGGCGTGCGGGTCCGGTACTGGTCGAGCACCCCGGCAGGCTTCGCCGACCAGAACGGGCTGTCGCCGATGATGCCGGGATGCAGCGCGTTCACGCGGATCGGCGCGAGCTCGTGCGCGAGGGTGTTCACGAGGCCCTCGACGCCGCCGTTGATCGTCGAGACCGTCGTCGAGCCGGGATACGGCATGTCCTTCGCACGTCCGCCGAAGAGCACGATGCCCGTGCCGCCCGACGGCTCCAGCCGGTCGAGCAGGGTGTGCACCGTCTCGGTGTAGCCCACGAGCTTCAGCGTGATGAGTCGTTGGGCGCGCACCATGTCGTAGTCGCGGATCGTGTTCGCGTCGCGCTCGATCGCGGCGAGGACGAGGCCGTGCACCGGGCCCTCGATCGCGGCGAGCGCGCCGGCGATCGTCGCGGGCTCCGAGATGTCGACCGCGACGCCCGACGCGCCCGGCCCGACGTCGGCCGCGATCGCCTCGGCCTTCGCGCGATGACGACCCGTGAGCACGACCCGGTCGCCGCGCGCGACCAGGCTGCGCGAGAGCTCCAGGCCGATTCCCGACGTGCCGCCCACCACGACGATCGTTCGTGTCGTCATCTCGTCCGTCCTCCGTTCGTCGATGTCATCGGATGCCGCGCGCCGGCGCGTTCACGCCTCGCCACGTCCCCACGTGGTGTTCAGGTGCGACTGGCTGTCGCGCCGCAGGTCGAGCGGGCCGTCGACCGTGTAGTACCGGCGTCCGGCCACGAGCAGCTCCTCGGCCGGGAACTTCGTGATCACCTCGCAGCCGTCGGCGGTCACGACGACCTCCTCCTCGATGCGCGCGGCGCCCCAGCCGTCGGATGCCGGCCAGTACGTCTCGAGCGCGAAGACCATGCCCTCCTCGAGCACCTCGGGGTGGTCGAGCGACACGAGCCGGGAGAAGATCGGCTTCTCCCAGATCGAGAGCCCGACGCCGTGGCCGTACTGCAGCGCGAAGGCGGCCTCCTCGTCGGCGAAGCCGAACTCCTGCGCCTCGGGCCACACCTCGACGATGTCGGCCGTCGTCGCGCCCGGCCGCACGAGGGCGATCGCGCGGTCCATGTACTCACGGGCCCGCGTGTACGCGTCGCGCTGCGCCGAGCTCGCCGAGCCGACCGCGAACGTGCGGTAGTAGCACGTGCGGTAGCCGTTGTAGCTGTGCAGGATGTCGAAGAAGGCCGGGTCACCGGGCCGGATCAGCCGGTCCGAGAACACGTGCGGATGCGGCGAGCACCGCTCCCCCGAGATGGCGTTCACGCCCTCGACGTACTCCGAGCCGAGGTCGTACAGCGTCTTGGCGACGAGCCCGACGGCCTCGTTCTCGCGAACGCCGGGGCGGAGGAAGCGGTAGAGGTCCTCGTACGCGGCATCCACCATCGAGCACGCCTGCGCGAGCAGCCGGATCTCATCGGAGGTCTTGATGCGCCGGGCCTCCATGAACACCTGCTGCCCGTCGACGACCTCGATGCCCTGCTGCTGCAGCGCGAACAGCACCGGCAGCTCGATGACGTCGACGCCGAGCGGCTGGCCGGCGACGCCGAACTTCTCGAGCTCGCGCTTGATCTTGCGCGCCAGCTCCTCGGCGATGCCGGCGTCGGGGGTGAACGCGCCGCGCAGCGTCGAGATGCCGGCGCGGGCTCCCCGCTCGAGCCGCGGCCGTCGGGCGCCCTCATGCGGGGCGTTCGGATCGGCATCGAGCTCGGCGGTCGTGACGTCGAGCCACGGGTTGTACAGCGCGTGGTGGCGGGCCGCCGACCCGAAGTCCCACGAGATCGGATCGGACTGCCGCGTGAGCAGGCTGAAGCGGATGAGCTTGTCCATCGCCCACGTGCCGATGTGGGTCGAGGTCATGTAGCGGATGTTCGAGAAGTCGAACGCGAGCAGTGCGCCGAGGTCGGAGCGCTCGAGCTCGGTCTTCAGGCGGCCGAGCCGATCCCAGCGCAACCGGTCCATGTCGACGCGAGCCTCCCAGTCGACGGCGTTCATCCCCGTCGTGCCGGTGTCCTTCATGGTCGCCCTCCTCTCGTGGTTGCGGCATCCGTGTGTCGTTGCCGAACGTTGTGCAGCTTCGCTGAACGATTTGCGGTGTATCCTCGCCACCACGAGCAGTGCGAGGGAACGGAGTCGGCATGGCCGCGGAGGATCTCGGCGAGCGGCTGCGCGACGCTCGCCTCCGCCAGGGCCTGAGCCTGCGCGGGCTCGCGAAGGCGCTCGGCGTCTCGCCGAGCCTCATCTCCCAGGTCGAGACGGGCAAGACGCAGCCGTCGGTGTCGACCCTCTACGCGATCGTGAGCCTGCTGGGCGTCTCGCTCGACGAGCTGCTCGGCGTCGGAGCGGTCGCCCCACGCGGCGCGGCGCAGCCGAGCCCCGTGCAGCGCGGGGCCGACAACCCCGTACTCGAGATGGAGAACGGCGTGCGCTGGGAGCGCCTCGCGGTGGGCGACGGCAGCAACGACGCCCTGCTCGTCACCTACGACCCGGGCGCGTCGAGCTCCGTCGAAGGCCGGCTCATGCGCCACGCGGGCGTGGAGTACGCCTACATCCTCGAGGGCGAGCTCACGCTGCAGCTCGACTTCGACACCTTCGTGCTCGGGCCGGGCGACTCCCTCCACTTCGACTCGGTCCGACCGCACCTCTACTCGAACCGGGGCACGACGCCCGCGCGCGGCATCTGGTTCATCGTGGGGCGCCGGGAGCAGCACCGCACGCTGCCCGACGCGCCCGACGCGCCCGAGTTCGACGCCGCGGCCCCGCTGACCTCGGCCGTCGACGTGCTGCGGGCGATGGACGGCCTGTCCCGCTGACGCGGGATGACGGCGCACGACCTGCTCCATCACGACCTCCTCACGACCGGGTGTGCACGGCCGGCCGGGGGGCGGCGATCCACGGGTCGATGAGCGTCTTGATCTGGCGGGCGCCGCCGCGCAGCAGCGGCGCGAGCGCATCGTCGACGAGTCCGTCGAGCGGGAGCACCTCCGCGGCGAGGTCCGACCAATCGGGTCGGGTGCCGAGCAGGCGCACCGCCTCGGGCACGTCGGTCGCGAACACGTGGGCGACGCTGCCCACGACGGCGAGCTCACGCAGGGTCCACGATCCGAACGGCACGGCGACCTCGGTCTTCTGCACGCCGACGGGCACGACGACCGAGCCGGGCACCGCCGCCGCGAACACGGCCTCGAGCCCGTCGGGCGAACCGCTGACCTCGAAGAGCACGTCGGGCTCCACGCCGAGCCGCCGAAGCTGGTCGGGCAGCGGCGCGTCGGCGAGCACCGCGTCGGACGCGCCGAGCGACCGCGCGAGCTCCAGCCGGGCGGGGCTGCGGTCGACCGCGACGACGCGGGCACCGGATGCCGCGGCCGCGAACGTGATGAACGAGCCGATCCCGCCGACGCCGACGACCACGGCGTCCTGACCCGCATGCAGGCCGCTGCGCGACACGACGTGCACCGCGATGGCCATGGGCTGCACGAGGCCGAGCGTGTCGAGCGACAGCCCCGAGTCCGAGACGTCGAGGAGGATGCCGGCGGGCGCCACGACGTAGCCCGCGAACCCGCCGTCGAGCTGCAGGCCGAGCGTGCGGTACTCCCGGCAGAGGTTCGTGCGACCCTCGCGGCAGCGCTTGCAGGTGCCGCAGCTGACGCCCGCGCCGCAGACGACGACCGCGCCCGGTGCAAGCCCGTCGACGCCCTCGCCGACCGCCTCGACGACGCCCGCGAACTCGTGCCCGAGCACGACCGGCGGCACCGTGAGCACCGGCCCGCGGTCGTACTCGGTCGCGTCGGTGCCGCACACGCCGCAGACCGCCACCCGCACGAGCACCTCGCCCGGCCCGGGGCTCGGCACTTCCCGATCCTCCACGCGCAGGTCGCCCGCCGCGTGGAGGACCGCCGCACGCATGGTCCCGGTCACGGGCCGGCGTCCGCACCCAGGTCGAGCTGCACCGCCACGCGGTCGGCGATCATGCGGCCGAGCAGGCGTTCGTACACGGCGGCGTGCGCCGGCGCGTCGAGGTAGGCCTCGAGCGCCCGGGCGTCCTCCACCACCGCGGCGACGCCGTAGTCGGCCGGGCTCGGACGCACCCGCAGGTTGGGCCCGCAGTGGTACGACCGCAGCTCCGGGATCTGCGCGGCCATGTCACGCAGCTGCGAGGTGAGCTCGGCGATGTCGTCGGCGGTGACGTCGTCCTTCCAGGTGAACGCGGCGAGGTGCAGGATCATCGGTCTCCCGTCGCCGCCGTCACGTGGGCGTCGCCCTCGGTGTAGGTGTAGGGGTTCTCGATCTGCTCGGCCGGCGGCAGCTCGGGGTGCATGCCCTCGTCCCAGGCCTGGTCGCCGAGCTTCGAGCGCACGTACTCGACGGATGCCGCGACCTTGTCGGCGATCGGCGCGAGCTCGAGCCCGATGCGCTTGCCCGCGTACTTCACGACGCGTCCGTTCACGACCACCGTGTGCACGTCGGCCGTGCCCGCCTGGTACACGACGTGCGCGTACGGGTGCAGGATCGGCGTCATGGCCGGGGAGTCGTCGTTCTTGACGAGCAGCAGGTCGGCCTTCTTGCCGGGCGTGATGGATCCGATGACGTCCTCCATGCCGAGCGCCTTCGCGCCGCCCATGGTCGCCATGCGCACGACGTCCTCCGCTCGCAGGCGGTTGGCGACGATCGTCTCGTTCACCGCGTGCGCCTCGAGGTGGTCGCGCGAGCGGTCGGCGCTCAGTGTCGCCCGCATCGCAGAGAAGAAGTCCGCGCTCCACCAGACGCTCGTGTCCATCGAGATCGAGGTCGGAATGCCGTAGCGGCGCGCCACCCAGCTCGACGGGTAGCCCTGCCCGGCGCTCTGCTCCGACTCGGTCGCCACCGAGATGGTGCCGCCGGTCGCGGCGATCTTCTGGTAGCTCTGCTCGTTGAGGGATGCCGCGTGCACGTACGTGATCTCGGGGGTCATGAAGCCCGCGTCGTACATCTGCGTGATCGCGGTGTCGGTCGTGGCGCCCCAGACGCCGGCGTGGGTGGTGACCCGGAGTCCGAGCTCGCGTGCGGCCTCGAAGGCGGCGCGCTCGGGGAACTCGGCGGAGCCCGGCACGTCGAACGCGAGCTGCAGTCGCATCATGTCGTCGGGCGACGAGAAGTTGTCGGACACGAACTTCCGGAACTCCGGCGTGTTCGACCACTCCCACGGCCCGGCCAGGTAGTTGCCGTAGGCCAGCACGAACCGGCCCGGGATCTCGCGCAGCGCGGCGAGAGCGGCTTCCCCGTAGTCGGGGTTGCGCAGGCCGTGCGACCAGTCGAGCGTGGTGGTCACGCCCGTGTCGACCGACTCGAGCGCGCTCAGCAGGTTGCCGGCGTACACGTCCTCGGGGCGGAAGACCTCGCCCCACTGCAGGTAGTAGAAGACGAAGTACTGGCTGAGGGCCCAGTCGCCGCCGTAGCCGCGCAGCGCGGTCTGCCACATGTGGCGGTGCGAGTCGACGAAGCCGGGGGTCAGGATGCCGCCCGACGCGTCGATCTCGAGCGTGCCCTCCGGCACCTCGAGCGACGGGCCGACGGCCTCGATCGCGTCGCCGCGCACGAGGACGTCGCCGCCCTCGATGACGCCGGGCGAGTCGACGGTGATGACGGTGGCATTGCGGAAGACGAACGGTCGATCCGCGGTGAACTCGTCGGGACGGGGGGCTCGGGCGGAGGCCGCATCGGCTGCGCTCATCACTTCTCCTCTTCGAGAATGTTCAGCTGCAATCAACACTCTGCCCCCGCGCATGGGCCGTTTGCAACCATTTCTTGCCCGGGTGTTCAATGTGACTGTAGCCCCGGCGCACATGCGTGTTTCCGGGCCGAGCGAAGGAGCCGGCATGACCGATGGCGGGACCGACCTGCGCGTCGCAGTGCTCGGCGCGGGCGCGAACGGTGCCTCGATCGGCGCCGACCTCACGGCGGCCGGCGTCGACGTGACGTTGGTCGAGCAGTGGCCGGCGCACGTCGAGACGATGCGCGAGCGGGGACTCGTGATCCGCATGGCGGACGGCGACCTCGAGGTGCGGCCGCGTGTCGTGCACCTGTGCGAGGTCGCGACGCTGCGGCATGCGTTCGACGTCGTGCTGCTCGTGATGAAGGCGTACGACTCGGAATGGGCGACGCAGCTCATCCGGCCGGTCCTCGCCGACGACGGCGTCGTCGCCGCGGTGCAGAACGGCATGACGACCGAAGACGTCGCCCGGGTGCTCGGGCCCGACCGGGCCGTGGGCACCGTCATCGAGGTGTCGGCGACCATGACCGAGCCGGGCGTCGTGCACCGGCACACGCCGCCCGCGCGCTCCTGGTTCGCGGTCGACGCCCGGCCGGCCGGCGATGCGGTCGCCGCGCTGCTCGCGCACTCGGGCACGGTCGACCGCTTCGAGGACATCGCCGCCGCGAAGTGGATGAAGCTCGTGAGCAACGCGACCACCCTCGTCACGACCGCGAGCCTCGGGCTGCCGATGCTCGATGCGATCGCCGTCCCCGGCATGCGCGAGCTCATGCTCCGTGCCGGGCAGGAGGCGCTCGACGTCGGGCGGGCGGGCGGCCGCGACATCCTGCCGATCTTCGGGCTCGCGGCATCCGACCTCGACCGACCGGACCTCGTCGTCGAGACGATGCTCGACGTGCTCTACGACCGCTTCGTCGTGCCGGGCGCCACGACGACCGTGCTGCAGGACTGGCGCAAGGGCCGACGCAGCGAGGTCGACGACCTCAACGGCACAGTCGTCACCGAGGGCGCCCGGCTCGGGGTGCCCGCGCCGGTGAACCGCGCGGTCGTCGAGCTGGGCCACCGGATCGAGCGCGGAGAGCTCGAGCCCGACCCCGCGAACGTGGGCCTGCTTGCGGCCGCGACCCGGGGATGACCCCAGCCCGGGCGTCGCTCAGAGCGCGACGCTGCGGTTCTCGCCGATGTCGGGCGGACGACGCGTCACGATCGCCGCGGCGGCCTTGACGAGCGAGAACACGCCCGGCTCCGTCTTCGCCCAGTACTCGGCGCCGTCACCGGCCACCTCGACGACGGCGATGCGGGGGTCCTTCCTGCCCTGCGGGAACCACGCCTCGGCGGCGGGGTTCCACAGCTCGTCGACGAGGGTGTCGTCGCGCACGACCGAGGCCCGGCCGGCGATCGACAGGTAGCCGTGGCGCGACGCGAACGAGACGTTCACGACGGGGTCCGCCTCGATCTCGAGCGTCTTCTCGCTCGGGTGCTGCACGAGGAACCGCACGACGCCGTCGAAGTCCTTCTGCAGGACCGCGAGCGGCCGCGCGTGCAGCGTGCCGTCGGCGCCGCGGCTCGTGAAGAGCGCCGTGTCGGCACCGGTGACGAGCTTCGTGATGAGCTCGCGCTCGTCCTCGGAGTCGGGCGGCGGATCCGCGAGCTCGGCTCGCGTGATCTCGGCTGCGGCTCGGTCGTCCGGGATCTCGTCCATGCGGTCGCTCATGACGGGCCACGTTACGTGGGCCGAAGCAGCCGATCGAGGCCTTGACAGCCCCGCCCGACTACTCCGCCGCGCGCAGCTTCGAGATCTCGTAGAGCGTGACGGATGCCGCGATGCCCGCGTTCAGCGACTCGGTCGACGACTCGATGGGGATCGAGACGATCGCGTCGCACGTCTCGGCGACGAGCCGCGACAGCCCCTTGCCCTCGCTGCCGACCACGACGACGATCGGACGGTCGGCCCAGGTGAGCCCGGGCAGCGACACGTCGCCGTCGCCGTCGAGGCCGAGCACGAAGACGCCGCGGTCCTTGAGCGACTTCAGCGTCTGCGTGAGGTTGGCGGCCATGGCCACTGGGACGCGGGCGGCGGCGCCCGCCGAGGTCTTCCACGCCGCGGCGTTGACGCTCACCGAGCGGCGCTGCGGCACGATCACGCCCTGCCCGCCGAACGCCCCCGTCGACCGCAGGATCGCGCCGAGGTTGCGAGGGTCGGTGATGCCGTCGAGCGCCACGAGCAGCGGCGTCTCGTCGCGCGCGAGCACCTCGTCGAGCAGCTCGATCGGGTGGGCGTACTCGTAGGGCGGCACCTTGAGGGCGAGCCCCTGGTGCACCGCGCCCTCACCCGCGAGCCGGTCGAGCTCGGGCCGCATGACCTCCAGGATCGGGATGTTGCGGTTGGTGGCGATCTTCATCGCCTCCTTCACGCGGTCGTCCATCTCGACCCGGGCGGCCACGTAGAGCGTGGTCGCCGGGATGCGGGCGCGCAGCGCCTCGACGACCGAGTTGCGGCCCGTCACGATCTCGGACTCGTCGCCCGACTTCGCCCGGCGCGAGGCGCCCGAGGCGCCTCGGGGAGCACCGGCACGCTGGCCGGCGACCTTCTGGCCCGGCTTGCCCTTGCCGCCCGAGGCGCGGTACCGCTCCTCGGCCGCCTTGCGCTTGCCGGCCGGGTGCCAGGCGCGGTCCTCCGCCTTGGGGGTCGGCCCCTTGCCCTCGAGCGCCTGCCGTCCCTGGCCGCCGGAGCCGACCTGCTTCCCCCTGCTCTTGCGCACCGCTCCGGCGCGCGACTTGCCGCTGCTGCCCTTCATGATCCGAGGCTCCAATGCGTTCCGGTCTGGCTGTCTTCGATGGTGATGCCCGCCGCGGCGAGCTCCGCGCGGATGCGGTCGGCCGCCGCGAAGTCGCGCCCCGCGCGTGCGGCCTGGCGGTCCTCGATGAGGCGGGTGACGAGCGCGTCGAGCGCGGATGCCGCAGGCCCGGCGTCGGGCGCCCAGTGCGGGTCGCGCGGGTCGATGCCGAGGACCTCGACCATGGCGACGACCTGGCCGTGCAGGCTCGCCGCATCGTGCAGCTCCTCGGCGTCGAGCGCCTGGTTGCCCGCGCGCACGGTGTCGTGCAGCACCGCGAGCGCCTGCGGCACCGAGAGGTCGTCGTCCATGGCCGCGGCGAACGCGTCGGGGATCACGGGGCTGCCGACGCCCGCGAAGCGCGTGCCGGCGAGGCGCCGCTCGACCCGCACGAGGAACGAGCGGATGCGGTCGATCGCCGCCTCGGACTCGGCGAGCGACGAGGGCTGGTAGTCGAGCGTCGACCGGTAGTGCGCCGCGCCGAGCAGGTAGCGCACGGCCAGCGGCGTCGCCAGCTCGAGGAGGTCGCTCGCGTAGACGGAGTTGCCGAGCGACTTCGACATCTTCTGCCCGCCGACGTTGACGAGCCCGTTGTGCACCCAGTAGCGCGCGAACGCCTGGCCGTCGGCCGTGGACTGGGCGAGCTCGTTCTCGTGGTGCGGGAAGCGCAGGTCGAGCCCGCCGCCGTGCAGGTCGAACTCCTCGCCGAGGTAGCGGGCGGCCATGGCCGAGCACTCGATGTGCCAGCCCGGGCGGCCGGGGCCCCACGGCGACTCCCATGCCGCCGACGCGGGCTCCTCGGGCTTGTGCCCCTTCCAGAGCGCGAAGTCGCGCGGGTCGCGCTTGCCGCGCGGGTCCGCATCGGCCGCGGCCTCCATGTGGTCGCGCGACTGCCGCGTGAGCTCCCCGTAGGCGGGCCAGCTCGAGGTGTCGAAGTAGACGTCGCCCGAGCCGTCGGGCGCGGCGTACGCGTGCCCCTGCTCGATGAGTCGCGCGATGAGCTCCTGCATCTGCTGCACGCTCGCGGTCGCGCGCGGCTCGTAGGTCGGCGCGAGGATGCCGAGCGACGCGTATGCCGCCGTGAACTCCAGCTCGACGCGGTAGGCGAGCGCCCACCACTCCTCGAACTTCGAGTCCTCCTCATCGGCCGCCGCGAGGATCTTGTCGTCGATGTCGGTGACGTTGCGCACGAACGTCACGTCGTAGCCGCGGTACGAGAACCAGCGACGCATGATGTCGTAGACGAGCGCGCTGCGCAGGTGCCCGATGTGCGGGCTCGACTGCACGGTGGGGCCGCAGACGTACATGCCGACGCGCCCCTCGTGGAGGGGCACGAAGTCACGCAGGGCCTGGGCCTTCGAGTCGTAGAGTCGCACGGTCACCCGCCAAGCCTACCGGCGGGCGCCGCGCCGCCACTCGTGTGACGCGACGAGGTCAGGCGGGCACGACCACGGCCGTCGCGATCGCCGCGATGCCCTCGCCGCGGCCCGTGAACCCGAGGCCGTCGGTGGTCGTGGCCGCGACGCTCACGGGCGCGCCGAGGATGCCCGAGAGGAACGCCTCCGCCTCGCTGCGCCGCGGCGCGAGCTTGGGGCGGTTGCCGAGCACCTGCACCGACACGTTGCCGACCGCCAGCCCCGCCTCCTGCAGCAGCCGGAGGGTCTCGGCGAGGAACACCTCGCCGTGCGCGCCCTCGAAGCGCGGGTCGCCCGTGCCGAACACGCCGCCGACGTCGCCCAGGCCGGCCGCGGCGAGCAGCGCGTCGCAGATCGCGTGGCAGGCGACGTCGCCGTCGCTGTGCCCGGCGAGCCCGCGCTCGTGCTCCCAGTGCAGGCCGGCGAGCCAGAGCGGAGTGCGCGGGTCGTCGGCGAACGCGTGCACGTCGACGCCCGTGCCGATGCGCGGCAGGGCGATCGCGGGCGCCTCGGCGGACTCCTCGATGGGGGCGGCGGCCGCCGCGGCATCCGTCGCCTCGGTCGCAGCGGGCGCGAGACGCGACGCACGCTCGGCGACGATCGCCTGGGCCCGGCGCAGGTCGGCGGGCAGCGTGACCTTGAACGCGCGCGCGTCGCCGGGCACGACGTCGACGGCGAGGCCGGCGGATGCCGCGAGCGCCGCGTCGTCGGTGAACTCCGTCGTCGCGGCGGCGTAGGCGGCGTCGAGCGCCGACCGCGGGAAGCCCTGCGGCGTCTGCACGGCCGCGAGCTCGGACCGGTCGATCGTCTCGAGCACGCGCCCGTGGGCGCCGACGCGCTTGATCGTGTCGACCACGTCGAGGGCGGGGATCACGCCGTGCCCGCGCGCCCGCACGGCCGCGACGACCTCGTCGAAGACGATCGACGGCGTCAGCGGGCGCGCGGCGTCGTGCACGAGCACGGTGTCGACGAGGTGCGGCAGCACCGCGAGACCCGCCGCGACCGACTCCTGCCGGGAGTCGCCGCCCGCGACGACGTCGAACGGTGCGGATGCCGCGGCCGCGGCCGCTCGGAAGCGAGCCCGCGTCTCGTCGACGCGGTCGCCGGGCACCACGAGCACCACGTGCGGCGTCTCGTGCATGCCGAGCACGGCATCCAACGCGACGCCCAGGATCGTGTCGGCGCCGAGCGGCACGAACGCCTTGGGCTCGACGTGCCCGAGGCGCGTGCCGCTGCCCGCGGCGACGACGATGACGGCGACCGTTGACGCGCTCATGGTTCGAGCGTATCGCGCCGCACCCGGCGCGAGGCCGGGTGCGGTGGGACGGTGAGCGGTGGCTCCGCGCTAGGAGGCGAGCACCTCGTCGAGCACGGTCGAGGCCTGCTCCTCGTCGGTCTTCTCGGCGAGCGCGAGCTCGGAGATCAGGATCTGACGGGCCTTCGCGAGCATGCGCTTCTCACCGGCGGAGAGGCCGCGGTCCTGGTCGCGCCGCCAGAGGTCGCGGACGACCTCGGAGACCTTGATCACGTCGCCGGAGGCGAGCTTCTCGAGGTTCGCCTTGTAGCGCCTGGACCAGTTGGTGGGCTCCTCGGTGAAGGGGGCGCGAAGCACCTCGAAGACCTTGTCGAGGCCTTCCTTGCCGATGACGTCGCGCACGCCGACGAGGTCGACGTTCTCGGCGGGAACCTCGATGACGAGGTCGCCCTGCGTGACGTTCAGCTTGAGGTAGAGCTTCTCTTCACCCTTGATGATCCGTTTCTTCACTTCGGTGATCGTTGCGGCTCCGTGGTGGGGGTAAACGACGGTTTCGCCAACCTCAAAAAGCATGAATGAATGTCCTTTCGGCAACTTTCAGGATATCACATTCGGGATCATGCTAAGGTTCGCCACCCCTCCCGGGAGGCGCCTGCGCCGTAGGCTACACTCGGAGCGATCCCCTTCGCGCGGGCTCGCATCCGTTCGCGCGCACGCTCGCTCTTGGAGGTTCTGTGAAGGCGCGTCTCGCGGCATCCGCTGCCCTGGCCATCGTTCTCGCGCTCGGCGCGAGCGGCTGCGCCATGCTCACGTACCAGGCGACCACCGAGAAGTACGAGCCGAGCGACGGCGTCTCGGCCGACGTCGGCGAGCTCGACCTGCGCAACATCCTCATCGTGAGCGAGGACGGCGACGAGGGCACCCTCGTGATGACGGTCGTCAACACGGGCGCCGACGACGCGACCCTGGGCGTGCAGGTCGGCGAGGGCGGCGGCGACGTCACCGAGATCGAGGTCGAGGCCGGCCAGACCGTGGTCCTGGGCTCCGAGGACGAGGAGAAGGTCGTGCTCGAAGGCCTCGACGCCGAGGTCGGCGGCCTGGCGCTCCTCTTCTTCCAGGCGGGCGACGCCGAGGGCCTCGAGAAGCAGGTCCCCGTGCTCGACTCGCGCCTCCCCGAGTACGCCGACCTCGCCCCGTAGGCGGCGCGCGCGACCGCGCGAGCGATGCAGTGCGGGCGGATGCCGCGGCATCCGTGTCGGCGCATGCACGCGCATGCCGTGACCGGCCTGCGAGCGACGCGACCGCCTACGCCTCGAAGCGGTACCCGAGTCCCCGCACGGTGACGAGCTGCACGGGCTCCGACGGCTGGCGCTCGATCTTCGACCGGATGCGCTTGATGTGCACGTCGAGCGTCTTGGTGTCGCCGAAGTAGTCCGAGCCCCATACTCGGTCGATGAGCTGGCCGCGCGTGAGCACGCGACCGGGGTTGCGCATGAGCAGCTCGAGCAGCTCGAATTCCTTCAGCGGCATGGCGATGGGGTCGCCGTCGACCTCGACCGTGTGCCGGTCGACGTCCATGCGCACGCGCCCGCCCTCGAGGATCGCCTCGTCGAAGTCCTCGACCTCGAGCCGGCGTCGCAGCACCGCCCGGATGCGCGCAAGGAGCTCGCGCGTCGAGTACGGCTTCGTGACGTAGTCGTCGGCGCCGAGCTCGAGGCCCACGACGATGTCGATCTCGGAATCCTTCGCCGTGAGCATGATGATCGGCACCGTCGAGCGGGAGCGCAGCTCGCGGCACACCTCGGTGCCCGGCAGGCCGGGCAGCATGAGGTCGAGCAGCACGAGGTCGGCGCCGCGCTGGTCGAACGCGGTGATGGCCGACGGGCCGTCGTCGGCGACCTCCACCTCGTAGCCCTCGCGCTCGAGCAGGAAGCTGAGCGGGTCGCTGAGGGCGATCTCGTCCTCGACGAGCAGGATGCGGGTCACGTACGGTCTCCTCGGTCAGGGGTGGCGACGCGCGTCGCCGGCTCGGTCGCGCGGGACGAACGTCGTGCGCCGCGCTTGGGCTTTCCGGCGGAGGCCGGTGGGATCTGGGATGCGGCGTGCTCGCGCCGCGCGTCGTCGCCGTCGGGCTCGGGCGCCGTCTCGGCGACCGGGAGCCGGATCATGAACGTCGAGCCGCGACCCGGCTTGGACCACACGCGCACGTCGCCGCCGTGGTTCTGCACGGTGTGCTTCACGATGCTGAGGCCGAGGCCGGAGCCGCCCGTGTTGCGGGCACGCGCCTGGTCGACGCGGTAGAAGCGCTCGAAGATGCGGTCGAGCTCCTCGCCGTCGATGCCGATGCCCTGGTCGGTGATGGCGATCTCGACCGTGCCGTCGCTCACCTTGGCGCCGACGCCCACGCGGCCGCCCTCGTTCGAGTAGGCGACGGCGTTCGAGACGAGGTTGTGCACGGCGACGACCATGAGGGCGCGGTCGCCGTAGACCTGCGCCTTCGTCGACGCCTTGACCGCGATGTCGACGTGCTTGGCCGCTGCGACCACGCGGTTCTGGTCGACCGCCGCGGCGATGACCTCGTCGACGGGCACCAGCACGTCGGGCCGCAGCGCATCCCGCGCCTGCAGCCGGGACAGCTCGATGACCTCGCTCGTGATGTGCGCGAGCCTCGCCGCCTCCACCGAGAGCCGGCCGGCGAACCGGCGCACCTGCTCGGGCTCGTCGGCCGCGTGGTCGAGCGCTTCGGCGAGCAGGCTCACCGACGCGATGGGCGTCTTCAGCTCGTGGCTGATGTTCGCCACGAAGTCGCGTCGCACCTCGTCGAGGCGGTGCGCCTCGGTGCGGTCCTCGGCGAGCAGCAGGATGAACCGGGTGCCGAGCCGCGCGACCCGCACCTGGAGGCGCATGGTCGACTCGCCGTAGGGCCCGCGCGCGACGTCGAGCTCCTCCGCCATGGTCTCCCCCGAGCGGCGCACGAGGCCGACGAGCTCGACGAGCTCGGGATGCGTGAGGTGCGACTGGCGCACCAGGCCCATCGCGAGGGCACCGGGCGACGCCTTCAGCACGTTGTTCGACGGATCGAGCACGACGCCCGCGGACTCCAGGACCTCGAGCACCTGGTCGATCCCGTCGGGAACGGTCGGCGCGACCACCCGGGCGGCGCTCGAACCACGGCGCTCGGCCACGTGCAGCACGATCATGAAGGCGGCACCGAGGAAGATGCCGAAGGCCAGTGCCGTGAGCACCAACCACATGGAGTCCATGGCTTCACCATAACCAGTCCGAGCGGATGCTCCGCCCGCGCCGACGGCGAGCGTCCCGAGGTTACGGCGGTAGGTTAACGAGTGTTCAGGGTCCGGGCACCTGTTGTTCACCTCCCGCAGGGAGGATGCCAGAGGCCGGATTCGACCGGTGCGTCCGCGCGCGCTCAGGCGCGGGATCGAGCAGCAAAGGATTTCGTTACATGCGTGAGGTGTTCCAGCAGGAACTGCGCGAGGTGCAGGACCGACTCGTGGAGATCGCCGAGCTCGTCGCGATCTCGATCGACAAGGCGACGCGGGCGTTCAACGAGTCCGACGTGAGCCTCGCCGAGGAGGTCATCGCCGAGGATCCGCGCATCGACCAGGCGACCGTCGCACTCGACGAGCTCGCGATCACCATCCTCGCGCGGCAGCAGCCCGTCGCCCGCGACCTCCGGATCGTCGTGAGCGCGCTGCGCATCAGCGCCTCGCTCGAGCGCATGGGCGACCTGTCGACGCACATCTCGCAGCTCGCCCGCTACCGCTTCCCCGACAAGGTGGTGCCGAAGTCGCTCCGCTCGACGTTCGCCGAGATGGGGGCGCTCGACGTCGAGATCGCGAACAAGCTCACCTCCCTGCTCCGCAGCGAGGATGTGCAGCTCGCCGAGGAGATCCGCAACGAGGACGACAAGGTCGACGCGCTGCACCTCTCGGTGTTCGACAAGGTGCTCGGCGAGAAGTGGAAGGGCGAGGCCGTCGACACGGTCGACGCGACCCTGGCGAGCCGCTACCACGAGCGCTTCGCCGACCACGCCGTCGCGATCGCGAAGATGGTGCAGTACCTCGCGACCGGCGACTGGGACCAGTCGGCGGCCTGACCCGGGCCCGGTCGTCGAGGAGCGCGCCGCGCATCGAGACGGCCCGACCACGCCGAGACACGCGAAGGGCGGAGGATGCGACATCCTCCGCCCTTCGGCGTTCCCGGAGCGACCCGGGCTACTTCTTGCCCTGCGCCGCGACCGCGGCCGCACCGGCGGCAGCCGCCTCGGGGTCGAGGTAGCGGCCGGGCGCGAGCGGCATGAAGTCGTCGCCCAGCTCGTAGACGAGCGGGATGCCGGTGGGGATGTTGAGCTCGGCGATGTCCTCGTCGGAGATGCCGTCGAGGTGCTTCACGAGCGCGCGCAGCGAGTTGCCGTGCGCCGTGACGAGCACGACCTTGCCCGCGGCGAGGTCGGGGATGATGTCGGTCTCCCAGTACGGCAGCATGCGCGCGATGACGTCCTTCAGGCACTCGGTGCGGGGCAGCTCGTCGTCGGAGAGCTCGGCGTAGCGCGGGTCGCCGACCTGCGACCACTCGGCGTCGTCGGGGAGCGGGGGCGGCGGCACGTCGAACGAGCGACGCCAGAGCTGGAACTGCTCGGGCCCGTACTTCTCGAGCGTCTCGGCCTTGTCGAGGCCCTGCAGCGCGCCGTAGTGGCGCTCGTTCAGCCGCCACGACCGGCGCACGGGGATCCACGCCCGGTCGGCGACGTCGAGCGCGATGTTCGCGGTCTGGATCGCGCGCGTGAGCACCGAGGTGTGCTGCACATCGGGCAGCACGCCCTGCTCGACGAGGAGCTCGCCGGCGCGGTTCGCCTCCTCGGTGCCGATGTCGCTGAGCCGCACGTCGACCCAGCCGGTGAACAGGTTCTTCTGGTTCCATTCGCTGTTGCCGTGGCGCAGCAGCACGAGCGTGTGAGGCATGGGGAACAGCCTAGCCGGGGCGGCATCCGCGCTCGTGTCGCGTTTCACCCGGAGACGCACGACCCGGCGACGCGGGGCCGCCCTCGCGGTGCTGCGAGACTGGGACCATGCCCGTCGGATCGATCACCCGCGGCACGACGAACACCAACCGCCTGCGCCGCGTGGATCGATGGATCGGCGAGCAGGCCGCGCTCCGTCCTGCCGCCGACCCCTTCGTGGTCGACCTCGGCTACGGCGCGAGCGGCGTCACGACGTTGGAGCTCGCGGCCCGGCTCACGAGGACGCGTCCCGACGTCGAGGTGCTCGGGCTCGAGATCGATCCCGAGCGCGTGCGCACCGCGCGCGAGCAGCTCGAGCGCACCCGCGCGGGCGACGGCCACTTCCCGACCGACCTGCCGGTCGCGTTCGGGATCGGCGGGTTCGAGGTGCCGACGCCGGGCGGGCGCCGGCCCGCAGTCATCCGGGCGTTCAACGTGCTGCGCCAGTACGACGAGACGCAGGTCGCCGACGCGTGGCGGCGCATGGCCGAGCGACTGGCACCCGGCGGCCTGCTCGTCGAGGGCACCTGCGACGAGCTCGGCCGCGTCGCCAGCTGGGTCGGGGTCACGGCGTCGGGTCCGCGCACCTTCACCATCAGCCTGCGCCGGTCGGGCCTCGAGGCGCCGTCGATCGTGGCGGAGCGCCTGCCGAAGGCGCTGATCCATCGCAACGTGCCCGGCGAGCGCATCCACGAGCTCCTCACCGCGTTCGACCTCGCCTGGCGCATCCACGCGCCGATGTCGGTCTACGGCCCGTCGCAGCGGTGGATCGCCGCGGTCGCCACGCTCCGGCACGAGGGCTGGCACGTCATCGGGGGCCCGCGGCGCACCCGCCTCGGCGAGCTCACGCTGCCGTGGGAGGCGGTCGCGCCGGGCTGACGGATGCCGCGGGCTCAGTCCGCCGGCAGCAGCGACCGCGCCGCGTCGAGCTCAAGCCCCGTCGCGGTGAGCAGGTCGACGAGGTACGGCCGCAGCGCCGTGATCGTGTTCCGGTCGCCGACCGGACCGTCGGGGAGGATCGCGATCGGGTCGAGGTGCCGGGCGATCTCGGAGAAGGCCTGCCGTGCGACCGGTTGCGCCGACACGTCGCGCAGCGAGTCGGCGAGCAGAGCGAGCGCCGTCGCGATGCGCGCATGCACGTCGGCGATCTCGGGACGCGGGCGCCCGTCGCGCAGCACCCACTCGATGCGGCGCGCGATGATGCGGAGGTTCCGCGTGGCGAGGTCGAGGCCCGAGCACATCACGAGCAGCCGCTCGAGGTCGAACCGCGACCGGCGCACGAACGGCGACACACGGGCGATCGCGAGTCCGGAGTCGACCGACGCGGTCCACGACTCGACGAGGGGCTGCGTGGCCCGGGCGCGGGAGAGCGCCCGGCCGGCGGCATCCGTGCGCCCGGCCCGGAGCGCGTCGGCGAGCTCGCCCAGCACGCCGACGTGCTCGTCGATGAGGCGCCGGCCGTCGCGCACCGCGGTGCGGCGGGGGTCGCGCGGGATGATCGCGGTCGCCGCGAGCGCGAACGCACCGCCGACCACGGCGTCGAGCGTGCGCACGAACGGGCCGCCCACGGGGGCCGGCACGAGCATGACGAGCGAGCACTGCACGGCGGCGGCGATGGCGAACGCGGCGTTCGCCGAGACGAGCCGCGCGACGGCGAGCGTCAGGGCGAGCGCGGCGCCGTACTGCAGCAGTCCGGGACCCGCGGCGAGCAGGAGCACCTCGGCGAGCGCGATGCCGAGCGTCATCGCGACGACGGTCTCGAGCACGCGGATCGGGCGGGCGTCCCGCACGAAGCCGAGCGCCGTGATCGCGACGATCGCGGCGATGAGCGGCTCGTCGTGGCCGAGCACGTACACGGCGAAGGCGTACGCGGCCACTGCGGTGACCGTGACCTGCAGGATCGCGGGCACCGAGTCGCGGAGCCGCCGGGACCCGTCCGCGAGACGCGCGGAGAGCCCGGCGGCGACGCTCACTTGCGGACGCCGAGCCGGGGCAGTCGTGGCACGTCGACCGCGGCGCCGGCGTCGGCCGGCACGATCTCGACCTGCGCGGCGGCCACGTCGATGCCGTGGCTCTCGACGATGAGCGGCAGGCCGGCGGGCACCGCCCGCTTGACCACGGCGAGCGCCACCGGGCCGAGCTCGTGATGCATGGCGCTCGACGTGATGCGGCCGACGGGCCGGCGCTCGGGCTCCTCGCCCTCTGCGGGCTCGGGGCGCACCTTCTCGCCGACGACCAGGTCGCCGCGCGCGGGCAGCACCGTGTCGCTGCCATCGAGGTGCAGCAGCACGAGCCGGCGCGGCGGCCGCCCGAGGTTCAGCACCTTGGCGACCGTCTCCTGGCCCTTGTAGCAGCCCTTGCCGAGGTCGACGGCGCTGCGCAGCCAGTCGAGCTCGTGCGGGATGGTCTTCTCGTCGACCTCCGACGCGAGTCGCGGACGCCACGCCGCGATGCGCAGCGCCTCGGCGGCGAGCGACCCGGCCACGGGCACCCGCCCGGTGCGCACGGCCGCGGCGGCGGTCGCGAGTTCGTCGCGCGGCACGATCCGCTCGATCCAGTGCCACTCGGATGCCGGGTGGCCGGCGTCGGGCGCGTAGCGGTGGGCGGTCGGCGCGGGCTCGCTCCACGGGTCGGTCCAGTCGAGCGGCACCCCGTTCGGGGAGGACGCGGGCACCGCGGCATCCAGTGCGGCGACGGATGCCGCGGCGACGACGCCGAACTCGGCCGAGCGGTCGGCGACCTCGACCCGCAGCATGAAGCGCATGCGGTCGAGGAAGGCGGCCAGCGGCGCGGCATCCGACCCCTCGACGACGAACCAGGTGGTCTCGCCGTCGTCGACGAGGTGGGCGTCGTGCTCGATGTGGCCCGCCGCGTCGAGGAAGAGGGCCTCGGCGGAGGCGCCCGGCGCGAGCCGGTCGAGCGCCTGGCTCGCCATGGAGTGCAGCCAGGTCAGCCGATCGGGCCCGGTGACGGTGAGGACGCCGCGGTCGGAGAGGTCGACGATCGCCTCGCCGCGCTCGAGCCGGCGCTGCTCGACGATCGGGTTGCCGTAGTGGCCCGGCACGCCCTCGTCGATGCCCTCGGCGGGCACCGCGCCGTCGAGCGCCAGGAACGGCGAGCCCGACATCAGTCGACCTTCGCGAGTCGGGCGGAGGCGTGCGTCCGCAGGTCCTGGCCGAGCGCGGCCATGTCCCACGCCCAGAGCAGGTGTCCCTCCACGAGTCCGTAGAGGCGCGTCGCTGCGGCGTAGTCCTTGGCGCCCGCCGTGCGCATCACCGCGTCGGTGGCGAGGTCGATGCGCGGGCCCTTGACCTGGCCGAGGTAGAGCTCGGCGACGCCGCCCGGGTGCACGAGCGACACCTCGAGGTCGAAGCCGCCGTCGGCGTTGCGGAGCGTCTCGACGGACTCCGCGTCGGGGTACTCGGGGTCGCCCACCGCGGGGAGCAGGCCGGGACCGACGTCGCCCGTGCCGAGCTCGCGTTCGATGCGCCAGTAGCCGGTCTCGGTCGCGAGCGGCTTCGGGTCGCCGTCGGGCTCGTCGGGGAAGAGCCAGGTGTACGACGTGTAGTTGAGGTGCGGCAGCCCGTCGTGGCTGAAGCTCACGCGCTGCCCGAACTCGTGGGTGACCGACTCGTCGCCCACCTTGTAGTCGATGACGCCCGAACCCTCCCAGACCCCGATGAGCCAGGAGAGCGGGACGAGCTCGGCCGGAAGGTCGACGGGAAGCTCGATCATGCGATCAGCGCTGCCCCTTGAAGAGCTTGTAGACGACGACGCCGCTGATCCAGGCGATCGCGAGGCTGGCGAGCCCGAGCAGGCCGATGAAGAGGAGTTCGAGGGCGAGCAGCTGCGACATGGTCCGAGTCTACCCGCTCACCCGAGGGCCGACGGCGCCACCGCGAGGGCGGCCAGGGCGACGATCACGGCCGCGCCGGCCACGCTCGCACTCGCCCGCGTGACGTAGCCGCTCGGCCGTCGCGTCGCCAGCTGCACGACGAGCGCGCCGAGCACGGATGCCGCGAAGACGATGCCGAGCGCGCCGTACACGCCGAGCGACCGGGGGTCGTCGAACCAAGCGCCCGAGCCCGAGTACGCGAGCGTGACGACGAGGATCGAGCCGACCGCCGCGATGACCCACACGAGCACGATCCCGGGCCATCCGCCCCGCGTCTCCGAACCCGCCTGCATCGCAATCCCCGTTCACCTCGCACAGCCGATGTCCGGCGTCACGTAGTATTGACCGCACCTTACTACTGGAGGGTGTGCGTGGCGCAGCTGCTGATCCTGTCGCCGGCGGCCAACGATGACGTTCTCCCGGCTCTGTCACTCCTGACTCACCGCGTGCGGATCATCCCCGCATCGCCTGAGCAGCTGGTCAGGGCGCCCGAATCCGACCTGGTCCTCCTCGACGCCCGCACCAACCTCGCCGGCGCGAAGGCGCTCTCGCAGATCCTGCGCACCACGGGCCTCTCGGTCCCGCTCGTCCTCATCGTCACCGAGGGCGGCCTCACGGCCGTCACGCCCGACTGGGGCATCGACGACGTCGTGCTCGTCGACGCCGGCCCCGCCGAGGTCGACGCGCGCATCCGACTCGCCCTCGGTCGTGCGCAGTCGAACCAGCCCTCCGAGCGCATCCAGACCTCCGGCGTCGTCATCGACGAGGCGAGCTACTCGGCCAAGGTGCACGGCCGCACGCTCGACCTCACCTACAAGGAGTTCGAGCTGCTCCGCTTCCTCGCGGCGCATCCCTCTCGCGTGTTCACCCGCGAGCAGCTGCTCAGCGAGGTGTGGGGCTACGACTACTTCGGCGGCACGCGCACGGTCGACGTGCACGTGCGGCGCCTGCGGGCGAAGCTCGGCGACCTCGACAGCCTCATCGGCACGGTGCGCAACGTCGGCTACCGGTTCAACGTCCACGAGGAGGACGACCAGGGCGCGACGACGGTCAGCACCCGCTGACGTCGGCCGTCACGAGCCGTTCACACGGTCCTCACCCTCGGTGACTTGCCCAGTGGCATGATGTTGGGATGACGGACGCCGCCCTCGACGAAGACCGTACCGCGAGCGACTTCGACGACGACTTCGAGCCCTTCGACATCGAGGGTGCGCCCGAGCTGCCCGCCGAGCGATACCTCGACCGCGAGCTCAGCTGGCTCGCGTTCAACCAGCGCGTGCTCGAGCTCGCCGAGGATCCGCGGCTCCCCGTGCTCGAACGGGCCAACTTCCTCGCCATCTTCGCATCGAACCTCGACGAGTTCTTCATGGTCCGCGTCGCCGGACTCAAGCGCCGCATCAACACCGGCCTGGCCGTGCCGACCAACGTCGGTCGCGCGCCGATCGACGTGCTGAGCGACATCTCGAGGAAGGCGCACGAGCTGCAGGAGCGGCACGCGGCGGCGTACCAGGAGCTCGTGAAGCCCGCGCTCGCGGAGTCGGGCATCCGCATCGTGACCTGGGCGGAGCTCGGCGAGCGCGAGCAGGAGCACCTGCACGGGTACTTCTCGCGGCAGATCTTCCCGGTGCTGATGCCGCTCGCGGTCGACCCGGCGCATCCGTTCCCCTATATCTCCGGCCTCTCGCTCAACCTCTCGGTGCGCGTGCGCAACAGCCGCAGCGGCCGCCAGGAGTTCGCCCGCGTGAAGGTGCCGCAGATGCTGCCCCGGTTCGTGCAGGTCGACCCCGACGAGTCCATCGAGGATGCCAGGTGGATCGCGCTCGAGGACCTCATCGCCAACCACCTCGAGGACCTGTTCCCCGGCATGGAGATCGTCGAGCACCACGTGTTCCGCGTGACCCGCAACGAGGACGTGGAGATCGAGGAGGACGAGACCGAGAACCTCATCAAGGCGCTCGAGAAGGAGCTGCTCCGACGGCGGTTCGGCCCGCCGATCCGCCTGGAGATCACCGACGACATGGACGAGGTGACGCTCGGACTGCTCGTGCGCGAGCTCGACATCTCCGACCAGGAGGTCTACCGGCTCCCCGCGCCGCTCGACCTCGGCGGGCTGTTCGACCTCGCGAGGATCGACCGTCCCGACCTGCACTACCCCATCCACGTGCCGGCGACGAACCGCCAGCTCCAGCCCGCCGAGCCGAACCGCCCGGCCGACATCTTCGCCGCCGTCTCGCGCAAGGACGTGCTGCTGCACCACCCCTACGAGTCGTTCGCGACGAGCGTCCAGGCCTTCCTCGAGCAGGCCGCCGCCGACCCCGACGTGCTCGCCATCAAGCAGACGCTCTACCGCACGTCCGGCGACAGCCCCATCGTCGAGGCCCTGATCGACGCCGCCGAGTCGGGCAAGCAGGTGCTCGCGCTCGTCGAGATCAAGGCGCGCTTCGACGAGGCCGCGAACATCACGTGGGCGCGCAAGCTCGAGAAGGCGGGCGTGCACGTGGTCTACGGGCTCGTCGGGCTGAAGACGCACTGCAAGCTCGCGCTCGTGATCCGGCAGGAGAAGGGCGGGCTGCGGCACTACAGCCACATCGGCACGGGCAACTACAACCCCAAGACGAGCCGCATCTACGAGGACCTCGGGCTCCTCACCGCCGACGACCAGGTCGGCAAGGATCTGACCCGGCTGTTCAACGAGCTCTCGGGTTACGCCATCGAGAAGAAGTTCAAGCGGCTGCTCGTCGCGCCCCTCCACCTGCGCAAGGGGCTGCTGAAGCTCATCGCGGGCGAGGTGCGCAACGCCGAGGCCGGCCGCCCCGCGCGCATCCGCATCAAGGTCAACTCCATCGTCGACGAGTCGATCATCGACGCCCTCTACCGGGCCTCGAACGCCGGCGTCGCCGTCGACGTCTGGGTCCGCGGCATCTGCAGCCTGCGGCCCGGGATCCCGGGGCTGAGCGAGAACATCCGGGTGCGCTCCATCCTCGGCCGCTACCTCGAGCACTCCCGCATCTTCTCGTTCCTCAACGACGGCGACCCGCAGGTCTACATCGGCTCGGCCGACATGATGCACCGCAACCTCGACCGACGCGTCGAGGCGCTCGTGCGGCTCACCGACGCCGACCACCTGGCGGAGATCGACACGTTCTGGGACCTCGCGATGGACGACCGCACGAGCTCGTGGTGGCTCGACGGCTCGGGCGAGTGGACCCGGCACTCGGTCGACGAGGCGGGGCATCCGCTCGACGACTCGCAGACCCAGTTCATGCAGCAGACGGGTCAGCGCACCCGTTCGGGGAAGCGGCGTTGACGACCGCGATCTACGCCGCCGGCGCCGTCTGCTGGCGGGTCATCGACGGGCGGATCCACGTGCTGGTCGTGCACCGCACGGTGTACGGCGACGTCACGATCCCGAAGGGCAAGGTCGACCCGGGCGAGTCGCTCCCCCGCACTGCGGTGCGCGAGATCGCCGAGGAGACCGGCCTCGAGGTCGCGCTCGGCGTGCCGCTCGGCATCTCGCGGTACCCGCTGCCCAGCGGTCGCGAGAAGATCGTGCACTACTGGGCCGCCGAGGTGAGCGAGAAGGCGGTGCAGCGCTCGACGTTCAAGCCGAACGCCGAGATCGCCGCGCTCGAGTGGGTCACCATCAAGCGCGCCCGAACGTACCTCAGTTACGAGCCCGACGTCGAGATCCTCGAGAACTTCGCCAAGCTGGTCGACCAGGGCGTGACGTCGACGTTCGCGCTGCTGCTCGTGCGGCACGGCAAGGCCGTCGGGCGCAGCGGCTGGAAGGACGCGGATGCCGCGCGGCCGCTCGTCGAGCGCGGCGTGCAGCAGGCGGCCGCGATGGTCGACACGGTCACCGCATGGGCGCCGAAGCGCATCGTCTCCTCGCCCGCGGTGCGCTGCATCGCGACGGTCGCGCCGCTCGCCGCGGCGACCGGCATGACGATCAAGCGCGAGGAGGGCATCAGCCAGGACGCCTGGGAGTCGGGCCACGACGAGGTGCGCCGCGTGGTCGGCAAGCGCGTGCGCGCCGGCAAGACGGCGGTACTCTGCGGGCACGGGCCCGTGCTGCCCGAGATGATGCGGGAGATCGCGCTCGCGACGGGCACCCCGCTCGGCTCCTACGTGACGGATGCCGCGGGGCTCGAGCCCGGCGCGTTCAGCGTCGTGCACCTGAGCGCCACGAACTCGGGCTCGGGCCTCATCGCGATCGAGACGCACGCGCCGAGGGCGTGACGCGCAGCGCCACCGCCGTCGCGAGAGAACGGCGGCAGCCCGGCGGTCCTCGCGGAAACCAGCGCCCATCTGGGCCATCCGGAGCCGACAAGTCTCGTTCACCTCCCGTTTACCGTCGTGGCGGAAGCTCGTAAGGCGCGAGTCCTAGCGTCGCAGGCGGGTCGGCACCCGACCCGACACCCTGCAATCGAACCCCGGAAGGGAATCACGTGAACCTCAAGCGTTTCGGCGTGCCCGCCGTCATCGCCGTCACCGCGGCGATCGCGCTCAGCTCCTGCGCCTCCAACGAGGGCGCCGCTGCGCCCTCGGAGTCGGCCTCGTCGCTCTCGGGCAACCTCGTCGGCGCCGGCGCGTCCTCGCAGGACGCCGCCCAGCAGGCCTGGATCGCCGCGTTCCAGACGGCGAACCCCGAAGTCACGATCGACTACGACCCCTCGGGCTCGGGCGCGGGCCGCGAGACCTTCCTCGAGGGCGCCAGCGACTTCGCCGGCTCCGACCGCGCGTTCAACGACGAGGAGATCGGCGCCGGCGGCTTCGCCAACTGCGCGCCCGACACCGACATCGTCGAGCTCCCCGTCTACATCTCCCCGATCGCCGTGATCTTCAACGTCGAGGGCGTGGACACGCTCGACCTCGACGCGGCGACCGTCGCCGGCATCTTCGCCGGCACGATCACCCAGTGGAACGACCCGGCGATCGCCGACCAGAACCCCGACGCCACGCTCCCCGACCAGGCGATCACGCCGGTGCACCGCTCCGACGACTCGGGCACGACCGAGAACTTCACGGACTACCTGTCCGCCACCGCCGCCGACGTGTGGACCTTCGAGCCCGACGGCGTGTGGCCGCTCGAGAGCGGCGAGGGCGCGCAGGGCACCTCGGGCGTCGTGGACGCGGTGACCAACGGCACCGGCACCATCGGCTACGCCGACGCGTCGCGCGCAGGTGACCTCGGCACCGTGTCGATCAAGGTCGGCGACGAGTACGTCGCGTACTCGCCCGAGGCCGCCGCTGCGGTCGTCGACGCCTCGCCGCTCGCCGAGGGCCGCTCGGAGGGCGACCTCGCGATCGAGGTCGACCACGCGACCGAGGAGGCCGGCGTCTACCCGATCATCCTCGTGAGCTACCTCATCGGCTGCCAGGAGTACGCCGAGTCGGAGAACGTCGAGCTCGTGAAGTCGTACTTCTCCTACGTCGCCAGCCCCGAGGGCCAGGACGACGCGGCCGAGGCCGCCGGCTCCGCCCCGATCTCCGACTCGCTCCGCGAGCAGATCGTCGCGGCGATCGACTCCATCCAGTAAGTGGTCTCGTGCCCGACCCCCGAGGATCGACGGTATCCGACGGGGTCGGGCACGGCCATGTCCCTGAACCACCACAGAAACACGAGGGTCAACGCCAGATGAGCACCGCACCCACCGCCATCAAGGCGAAGCAGCGACCCGGTGACCGGGTCTTCTCCGGCTCGGCCGTCTTCGCCGGGTCGATGATCCTCGTCACCCTCGCCGCCGTCGCGATCTTCCTGATCGTCCAGAGCCTCCCGGCACTCGTGGCGGACCACGAGGACGCCTCGATCCTCCCCGACAACTTCTGGTCGTACGTCGGCCCGTTGGTCTTCGGCACCGTCTGGGCCGCCGCCCTCGCCCTGCTCTTCGCCGTGCCGATCTCGATCGGCATCGCGCTGTTCATCTCGCACTACGCACCGCGCCGCCTCGCGTCGGTGCTCGGCTACATCGTCGACCTGCTCGCCGCGGTGCCCTCGGTCGTGTTCGGCCTCTGGGGCATCGGCGTGCTCGCGCCCGCCGTGCAGCCCATCTACTCCTGGCTGGTCGACAACCTCGGCTGGTTCCCGCTCTTCGCCGGGCCCGTCTCGGGCACCGGCCGCACGATCCTCACCGCCGCGCTGGTGCTCGCGGTGATGGTCCTGCCGATCATGACGGCCATCTGCCGCGAGGTCTTCCTGCAGACCCCGGTCCTCCACGAGGAGGCCGCGCTCGCGCTCGGCGCGACCCGCTGGGAGATGATCCGCACGGCGGTGCTGCCGTTCGGCCGCTCCGGCATCGTCTCGGCCTCCGTGCTCGGCCTCGGCCGCGCACTCGGCGAGACGATGGCCGTCGCCATGGTGCTCTCCGCGACCGGCGCGGTGACCTTCCAGCTCCTCACGTCGGTGAACCCGACCACGATCGCCGCGAACATCGCCCTGAGCTTCCCCGAGGCCTACGGCATGAACGTCAACGTGCTCATCGCGACCGGCCTCATCCTGTTCGTCGTCACCTTCATCGTCAACGCGATCGCCCGCTGGATCGTCAGCCGTCGCAAGGAATTCTCGGGAGCCAACTGATGACCATGACGATGAAGCCCGAGCCGGCCACCGGCACCCCGATCGCGAACTCCCTCACCGCAGGTCGCCTGCCCGCGCCCATCCCGTGGATCATCCTCGGCACTGCGATCGCCGTGTCGTTCGCCGTCTTCGGCGTGATGGCCCTCGCCGCCGGCACCGGCCTGAACTGGGGCGGCGCGCTCCTCGTCGGCGCCATCCTGTACATCCCGTCGATCTGGCTGTTCTCGATGCTCGTCGAGGGCCGCCGTCGCGCGATGGACCGCCTCGTGACCGCCCTCGTGACCGGCGCGTTCGTGATCGCGATGATCCCGCTCGTGTCGCTCACCATCACGGTGATCACGTTCGGCCTCAACCGCTTCGACCTCGACTTCTTCTCGATGTCGATGCGCAACGTCACCGGGGAGGGCGGCGGCGCGCTGCACGCGATCGTGGGCACGCTCCTCATGACCGGCACCGCCGCGCTCATCTCGATCCCCATCGGGCTCATGACCTCGATCTACCTCGTCGAGTACGGCCGCGGCCGGCTCGCCAGGGGCATCACGTTCCTCGTCGACGTCATGACCGGCATCCCCTCGATCGTCGCCGGTCTCTTCGCCTATGCGCTCTTCGCGATCTTCTGGGGCCCCGGCACCCGCACCGGCATCGCCGGCGCCGTCGCGCTGTCGGTCCTCATGATCCCGGTCGTGGTGCGCTCCAGCGAGGAGATGCTGCGGCTCGTGCCGAACGAGCTGCGCGAGGCGGCCTACGCCCTCGGCGTGCCGAAGTGGCTCACGATCGTGAAGGTCGTGCTCCCCACCTCGATCGCCGGCATCACCACCGGCATCATGATCTCCATCGCCCGTGTCATCGGCGAGACCGCCCCGCTGCTCATCGCGGCCGGCTTCACCGCGAGCATGAACTACAACCTCTTCGAGGGCCGCATGTCGTCGCTTCCGGTGTTCGTCTACACGCAGTACGCCAACCAGGGCAACCCGCCCGAGGCGTACCTCGACCGTGCGTGGGCCGCCGCACTCACCCTGATCCTCATCGTCATGTTGCTCAACCTCATCGCGCGGGTCGTCGCCAAGGCCTTCGCCCCCAAGTTCGGCCGCTGAAACGCCAGATAGGAAACCCGTGTCCAAGCGCATCGAAGTCCGCGATCTCAACGTCTACTACGGCAAGTTCCTCGCCGTCGAGGGCGTGAGCCTCGAGATCGAACCCCGCAGCGTCACCGCCTTCATCGGGCCGTCGGGCTGCGGAAAGTCGACGTTCCTCCGCACCCTCAACCGCATGCACGAGGTCATCCCCGGCGCGCGCGTCGAGGGCGAGGTCCTCATCGACGGCAACAACCTGTACGACCCCGCCGTCGACCCGGTGCTCGTGCGCCGCCAGGTGGGCATGGTGTTCCAGCGCCCCAACCCCTTCCCCACGATGTCGATCCGCGACAACGTGCTCGCGGGCGTCAAGCTCAACAACCGCCGCATCTCGAAGTCCGACGCCGACGACCTGGTCGAGAAGTCGCTGCAGGGCGCGAACCTCTGGAACGAGGTCAAGGACCGCCTCGACCGCCCGGGCTCGGGCCTCTCGGGCGGCCAGCAGCAGCGCCTCTGCATCGCCCGCGCCATCGCGGTGTCGCCCGAGGTCATCCTCATGGACGAGCCGTGCTCGGCCCTCGACCCCATCTCGACGCTCGCGATCGAGGACCTCATCGAGGAGCTGAAGCTGCAGTACACGATCGTGATCGTGACCCACAACATGCAGCAGGCGAGCCGCGTCTCCGACCGGACCGCGTTCTTCAACATCGCCGGCACCGGCAAGCCCGGCAACCTCATCGAGTACGACGACACGACGACGATCTTCTCGAACCCGTCGGTCAAGGCCACCGAGGACTACGTCTCGGGTCGATTCGGCTGAACCTCCGACAGGCTCAGGAACCATCGGATGCCGCGTGCGCGGCGTTCGAGACCCGAGGGCGGTCGTGCGCGCAGCACGGCCGCCCTCGTCGTGTCGGCGCTCAGTCCCTCGGGCTGAGCAGGTAGTCGTTGAGCGTGCGCGTCTCGGCGGCGTCGTAGGGCATCGGCGCGCCGTCGAGCTCGGTGATGCCGGCCGCGAGCCGGACGCTGGACACGAGCCACGCGGCATCCGCTGCCCGGAGCTCGTCGACGGGGATGTCGCGGTACTCGGTGCGCCGGCCGGTCGCCTCGAGGTGCTCGAAGAGGCTGAGCTGGGTCGTGCCGTGCAGGATCGCGCCCGACGGCGCGGGCGTCGACCACACGTCGCCGTGGCGCAGGATGACGCTCGACGTCGGCCCCTCCATGACGTAGCCATCGCTCGTGACGAAGATCGTGTCGTCGGCGCCGCGACGGTGCGCCTCGCGCAGCGCGGCCATGTTCACCGCGTAGCTCAGCGTCTTCGCGCCGAGCAGCAGCCAGGGCGCGCGCTCGGCCGTGCCGCGGTCGTAGCCGCGGTCGAGGGTGACGACGCGGATGCCGCGCTCGCGCGGTGCGCTGAAGTCCGCAGCGGGCGAGACGTGCAGCCAGGCCGTGGGCGCGGGCCCGTGTTCGACGCCGCGGCTCAGCACGAGCTTCAGCGCGAACTCCCCCGTCGCCGGCAGCGCCGCGACGGCGCGGGCGATCGCCGCCTCCCACTGCGCGAGGTTGGGCTCGGGGAGCTCGCAGATGCGCGCCGAGTTGCGGAGGCGCTCGAGGTGCGGGCGGACCTCCTGCGCGTGCCCGTCGACGACGCCGATGGTCTCGAAGATGCCGTCGCCCCGCTGCGTCGACAGCTCGCCGACCCGCAGGGCCGGTGCGGAGGCGTCGACCTCCCGGAACGTCCCGTCGACGGCGGTCGCGTCGGCGTCGGCGGCGAGGGGCTCGATGAGCAGGGTGACGGTGTCGGGCATCCTCCGATGCTACGCGGCGCGAGGTGCCGTCGAATGCGCACGGATGCCGCGGCCGCCGTCTGCGGCGATCGCGATGCACGGGGCCGGACATGGAAATACCGGGCCGCAGAACGCCTCTCGGCGCGAGGCCGCTCGGAGCGGCGAATATTGGAGCCCGGGGTTACTGCGGCCCGGCACAAAGAGTCTAAACGACGGTTGGGGATGGTTCATTCCCGATGCCGGGAATCCGATCGCAGGGTGCGTCAGTCGAGCGCGTCGCGCCGCCAGAGCCGCGCGCACGACGTGAACTCGTCGGCGAGCTGGGTGAGGCGCAGGGCCCGCTGGGTGAGCTCGGTGGGCCGTTCGGGATGCGCCGCGTCCGCGGCATCCGCATCGTCGGCCAGGCTGGCGAAGCCCGCGGCCACGACCCGGCAGAACGCGGCGGCGCGCTCGAGCGCCACCGCGAAGTCGCCCGTGAAGACGCCGTGCAGGATGCGGTCGGCGAGCTCCTGCACCTCGGTGGGTCCGGCGGGGATGGCGGCGCCCGCGACGACCTGGTCGATGGTGTGCGACACCTCCGTGCCCCGCTGGAAGGCGTGGCTCACGCCGAGCGGATCCTGGCGGATGAGCGTGCGCAACAGGTAGACGCGCCAGAGCGCGCCGGGGAGGCTCTTGGCGGAGGACTGCGACCAGAGCTCGGCGATCGCGTCGATGCCGTGCTCGTCGGTGTACGTGATGAGGCGCTGGACGATGACCGGATCGGGGTCCTCACGGACGCGCGAGAGGATCGCCGAAGCGGTGTCGTGCGCGACGCGGCTCAGCGTCGCCGGGTCGTCGCCGCCCACGAAGCCCTCGAACATGCCGGGCGGGATGCGGGTGGGTCGGTGGTAGTCGGAAGCCATCGCGGCCACGATACTCCTCGCGGCCGAACGCGGACCGGGTGAGCCGGGCTCACGTGGCCTCGCCCGCCCGTCGCATGAGTTCGGTGCGCCAGGTCTCCCCCATGCGCTCGTAGGTGACCTTCGCGTGGCAGTTGCGACACCGCACGTCGCACTTCGCGATCTCGTCCATGACGCGGGCCCACGAGTACGCGGCCTTCGCGAGCTTCATCACCTCGGCCGACTTCTCGCTCCCGTCGCGATGGTCGAAGTCGAGCACGCGGAGGTCCGCCTCGCCGCAGTCCACGCACGGATGCCCGAGGAGGAAGGCGCCGATGCGCGCCAGGTTGCGCGCCCGCGTGCGTGCCACCTGATCGGCCACCGCACGTCGATGCTTCTCGAGGTTCTCGGTGTAGTAGCGCCGGGATCGCGCGGCGTTGCACTCGCGGCAGACCGACTGGCGCCCGTCTCGCGATGCGGTGCGCAGGTTGAAGGCGTCGAGCGGCAGCGATCGTCGACAGGTCGAGCACGCCTTCATGTCGCCACGCTATCGGCGACCGAGGACATCGAACGCGACGGTTTCGACCGTCCCGGATGGGAGTCCGGCGACCACCGCTTCGGTGCCTGTTAGGGTGGTCAACGCCCCTATAGCTCAGTTGGTTAGAGCAACGGACTTCAACAGAACAATGGAGCGCCGGCGCCGAAATGCGCCGGATGAACGCCGCTGTATGCTGGAACACCCTGAGAGCCGGCCGTACTCGTTCGCCCACCGCGAGCAGTGACAATCGGACCGGATTGGGCAATCAGCAGGTAACCGAGAGGGAACCTCAGAGACTATACGCGGCGCACCTGAACGACTCGGTCGAAGGTGGTGAGATAGTCCAGACTGCAAGCCGTCGAACGGTGGCTGGGGAAACCCAGTGCAGCAGGTTAATCCGTGGGTCCAGGGTTCGAGTCCCTGTGGGGGCACTGTCGATCACGGTGCGCGGTTCGAAGCGCGCAGCCTGCAGCAGGATGCATCTCGTGGGCGCCCTGTCAAGCCCTACCGTCCCCCGTTCGCGGGGCGTAGGAATGGTGTCACGGGTCTCAGCGACCCGAAGAGGCGGGCCGGACCGGCCGGCGCTGCGCTATCGACCACGCGCATCCCAGGACGTGTCGACCGGTGCCGGTCCGCCATCAACGTTCATTCGATGGGAAGTGTGCGAGATGCTCTCGCGACCGCAGACGGCGACTCGTTCCCACGTCGAGCTCACGCCGCTCAGCGAGAAGACCTGGCGCGTGTGCGACGACCGATTCGACACCGGCGACCGACGTCGGATCGTGGGGTACCTCCAAGACCTCGACGGCGAGTACGAGATGCTGTGGATGCGACCGCATCCGGGCGTCGTCTACCGCCACCCCACGATGGAGTCCGCGGTCGCCGCCATCACCGTGCGACTCGACCGCACGTCGTTCGTCGACTGAGGCGAACGCCCTCGCGTGATCGCCGACCTCCGTCGGCCCGCTACCGCGTGATCACGCGGATCCCGGCGTTCCCCGGGGCACCGCCAGACGGGGGTTCGAGCGTCGAGTCCGGTTCGACCGGGGCTCAGAGCTCGAACGTCCCCGCCACGGCGGCTCCTCCCCAGGTTCCCCTTCCCCCACGGCATCGTGCGGGTGAGACACACGCTAATCCCGACCGGGTCGCTGCGCCAGCATCGTGCCCTGTTTTGGGGGACTTCCCTGTGTCGGAGCACGTTCGCAGGCGCCTGCGAAACGTCGTCGGCACGGATGCCGCGGCGACCTTCAGCCGACCAGCCGCCGGAACCCCGCCATCAGCGCCACGCGCTCGGCGGAGTCGCGCGCGAGCGGCGTCACGGCGAGCGTCGTGACACCCGCCTCGCGGAACGCCGCCACGCGCTCGGCGACGTACGAGGCCGGCCCGATGAGCGAGATCGCCCGCACGAGCTCGTCGGGCACCGCCGCGATCGCCTCATCGCGTCGCCCCTTGAGGTAGAGGTCCTGCACACGCGCCGCCTCGGCCTCGAAGCCGTAGCTCGCGATGAGGTCGTTGTAGAAGTTCTTGCCGCGGGCGCCCATGCCGCCCACGTAGAGCGCGAGCTGCGGCTTGACGAGCGGCAGCACGGCCTCGGGCCGGTCGGTGATGGCGAGCGCCGGGCTCGCGAAGACGTCGAGCGGCGCGAGCTCGGGCTGGCGCTTCGCCGCACCGGTCGCCAGCGCGTCGCCCCAGACGGCGCCGGCGCGCTCGGGGTGGAAGAACATCGGCAGCCACCCGTCGGCGATCTCGGCGGTCTGCTCGACGGACTTCGGGCCGAGGGCGGCGACGGTGATCGGGATGCGCTCGCGCACCGGGTGGTTGATGAGCTTCAGCGGCTTGCCGAGCCCGGTCCCCTGCCCCTCGGGCAGCGGGATGCGATAGTGGCGCCCCTCGTGCACGACCGGCTCGCGACGCCAGACCTGGCGGCACACGGCGACGAGCTCGCGGATGCGGCCCACGGGCGCGTCGTACGGCACGCCGTGGAAGCCCTCGACGACCTGCGGTCCGGATGCCCCGACTCCGAGCTCGAAGCGGCCGTCGGACACGTAGTCGAGGCCCGCCGCCGTCATCGCGGTGAGCGTGGGCGTGCGCGTGTAGAGCTGCAGGATGCCGGACATGAGCGTCATGCGGTTCGTGCGGGCCGCGAGGAACCCGAGCTGGCTCACGGCGTCGAACGAGTAGGCCTCGGGCACCGCCACGAGGTCGACGCCGGATGCCTCGAGCTCGGCGACCTCGTCGGCGACCTCCCGGAAGCCGCCCGCGTAGTTCAGGAACATGCCGACGCGCATCCGTCACTCCCTCGTCGTGTGCTGCGCCCGGCTCCGATGTCGTCGGGCACCTCAGACCATAACGGACGGTCGTGCGCCGACCCCGTCGATTGTGGACTCCCGACTACGTCTCGATGGCGACGATGGGTTCGGTGGTGGGTTGCGGCGAACCGCCGGCAGGCTCCACGGTGATCCCGACCACGACTCCGGGCGTGAACGAGCCCTCGAGCACCCGCCACGTCTCGCCGCCCGACACGTCGAACGTGCCCGCCGGCGCGGCGCCCGCATCGTCGATGTACCAGAGCTCGTAGGTCTGGTCGGCGCCGAGCTCGGGCAGGCCCTCGGTGATGACGACCGAACGCCCCTGCTCCGCCGACGACACGAGGGTGACCTCGCCGCCGCCCTCGACCTCGAGCGTCTGCGACTGCGCGTCGGGCGCCGCGGCGATCGCGGCGCGCTCCCGCTGCGCGCCCCAGCCGTTCGGCCCCGGCCAGCCGACGCCGACCACGACGCCGACCACGAGGAGCACCGCGGCGGCAGCGGCGGCGATGACGGCGCCCGGACGCTGGAACCAGCGTCGCCGGGCGGCGGATTCCGCGGGGCCCGCCGGCCGGGCGGCAGGAGTCGGGGCCGGGGTCGGGGTCGGAATGGCCACGGGGGGAGCCTCCGGCGGGGCGGCCGCAGCGGCGGCCGGCACGGCCGCCTCCAGGTCGTCCGCCGCGGCATCCGCGACCGATGCCGGCGTCCTCGCGGCATCCGTCGAAGCCTGCGGCGTCGAGGCGACCTCGGCCATCAGTCGGTCGCGGAGCGAGGGCGGCGGGGCGACGGGCTCGACCTCCTCGGCGAGGTGCGCGGCGGAGTCCCGGAACGCGTCCACCTCGGCGCGGAGCTCGGGCGAGTGATCGAGGGCGCGCTCGAAGTCCGCCCGCTCGTCGGCGTCGAGGGCGTCGAGCGCGTAGGCGGCGGCGAGTCCGCGGAACGCCTCGACGGATGCCGGGCGACCCGCGGATGCCGCGTCGTCGCGTCGGTCGCGGTCGTGGTCGTGGTCGTGGTCGTGGTCGGTCATGTCGTCACCCCCAATGCGTTCCTGAGGCGGATCATCCCGTCGCGGATCCGTGTCTTCACGGTACCCAGCGGGACGTCGAGCCGTTCGGCGATCTCGGACTGCGTGAGGCCGCCGTAGTACGCCAGGGCGACGCACTCGCGCTGCAGGTCGGTGAGCTCGCCGAGCGCGTCCCTGACCCGCTCGTGCTCGATGGACGTCTCCGCGGCCTCGGCGACCGTGTCGACCGGGACCTCGACGTCGCGGGCGCCGACGCGGAGGTCGCGGTCGTGCGCGGCTTGTGACGAGCGGATGCGGTCGACCGACCGGCGGTGGGCGATCGTGAACATCCAGGCGATGGCGTTGCCCCTGGCCGAGTCGAACCGGGAGGCGTGCTGCCAGATCTCGAGGTACACGTCCTGCGTCACCTCCTCGGCCTGGGCGGGGTCGACGACGAGCCGGCGCACCAGCCCGAACACGCGCGGCGAGGTCTCGTCGTAGAGCTCGCCGAACGCGTCGCGGTCGCCGCGGCCGACCCGGGCGAGCAGTTCGTCGACGGTCGGACGCGACGCCGGCGAGGGGGCGCCGTCGTCTGCCACGTGTCCAAGCATGGCAGACCCCCGGCGGCGGCCCGTGTCCGTCGACGGCGCGGGAAGCGGAAGGAGCACATGGGTGGTCATCCGAAGGTGAAGGAGTAGGCGTCCACGCCGGCCGACACGGTGACGGTGAGGGTTCCGGATGCCGCGGCATCCGTTCGGACCAGCTCGTACGACCGCGGCACGCCCGAGACGTCGATGCGGCGCGGCTCGCCGCTGCCGTCGTCGACGGTCACGGACCCGGCGCCGCCGAGCACCATGCGGACCTCGCGTCCCGTGTACGCCAGGCGGACTCGCGCGGCGTCGGCGCCGGGGGCGATCGACTGCGTGTCGAGCGACCACGCGCCGTCGAGGGCGAACGCGTCGGCCGGCAGCCGATCGGGGAACGCGAACGCCGTCGTCGCGCGCCGGTAGGGCTCGTCGCCGGCGAAGTTCACCTGCTTGGTCGTGCCGAGGAACGTCTCGGCGGTGGTGGAACCGGCCTCGGGGGTGTCGTCGTCCTGCTCCGTCGGGGCGGGGAGGGCGACCGAGGGGTCGGTGTCCGCGAGCAGTTCGCGGATGAGCCCCTCGGTCGCTGCGTAGTGCCCCTCGCCGAACGAGATGTGCCGCACGACCCCGTCGGCGTCGATGAGGTAGTGCGCGGGCCAGTACCGGTTGCGGTAGTTCGTCCAGGTGGCGAGCGAGTTGTCGAGCCCGACCGGGTAGTCGATGCCGAACGCGGCGATCCCGGCCTCGACGTTGCGCGGCTCCTTCTCGAAGGCGTACTCGGGTGAATGGATGCCGACCACCGCGAGGCCGGCGTCGCGGTACGCCTCGTCCCACGCCACCACGTGCGGGATCGAGCGCTGGCAGTTGATGCACGAGTACGCCCAGAAGTCCACGAGCACGACCCTCCCCCGCAGGTCCGCGAGGTCGACCGGTGCGCCGTCCTCGGTGTTGAACCACTCCTCGATGCCCTTCAGGGACGGTGCCGTGCCGCACGACTCCAGCTCGGACGAGCCGTTCGTGCACCGGTCGAGCCCGGCGTTCTCCTCGTTCACGAGGCCCCCGAGGTCGAGCGCCTGCGCGACCTCCTGCGAGTCGGCGAGCTGCTCCTGGAAGGCGCTCGTGTAGTCGGGCACGAGCCGCTGCAGCAGCTGCGGCAGGTTGAGCACGAGGCCCGCGGCGAGCGCGATCATCACGACGCCGCCGGCGATGCGGATGCCGCGCTGATGCGTGCGGAACGAGCGGACGCGTTCGGCGACGCGTCGTCCCGCGAGCGCGAACACCAGCAGCGGCAGTGCGGCGCCGACCGCGAACGAGACGGTGAGCACCACGGTCTCCACGCCGATCCGGCCCGTCGAACCGGCGACCGTGATCGCGGCGAGCACCGGCCCGGCGCACGGCACGTACACGGCGCCGAGGGCGAAGCCGAGCGCGAACCCGCCGCGCTCGGTGCCGACGTCCTTCCGCGGGATCCACGCGAACGGCTTCTCGAGCAGCTCCTCGAATCTCGGCACGATGAGCCCGATCCCGATGAGCACGAGCACGACGATGCCCGCCCAGCGCAGCACGTCCTGCGGCAGTCCGAGCAGGCCGAGCACGAGCGAGCCCACGAGGGTGAAGAGGCTGAAGCTCACGACGAGGCCCGCGATCACGAGGTAGGGACGCCAACGGCTCGCCTGCGGGGCATCCGCGGTGCCTCGCGCGCTCTGCGCGCCACCCGACAGGAAGATCACCGGCAGCACCGGGAGGATGCACGGCGAGATGCCGGTGATGAGGCCGCCCAGGAGGCCGATGAGGGCGAGGGTGATCACGGGTGTCCTGCTTTCTCGAGTCATCCGTGATTCGCAGCGGCGGGTCGATCCGATTGGTGGAGTCGGGTCCGGGTCGCTCCAATCCGGTCGGCGCCGCGCGTCGAACCCCTCGCAACGGCCCAGCTCGGGCCGCGTGACGAAGGAGTGAACCGATGCGATCCGCAACCCGCAGCACCCGAACCGCCCTCGCGGCCTGTTCCGTCGTCGCCATCGCGATGCTCGGCCTCGCCGGCTGCAGCATGTCGGGCGGCAGCGCCGCCGAGAGCGAGGCCCCGGCGATGGGCGAGTCCGCCGAGCCGACCGAGGACGCCATGGAGATGGACCCCGCGGCCGACCTCGTCGGTCCCGGCTGCGCCGCCTACGCCGACCAGGTGCCCGACGGGCCCGGTTCGGTCGTTGGCATGTCGACCGACCCCGTCGCCGTCGCGGCGTCGAACAACCCGCTGCTCACGACCCTCGTGGCTGCGGTGTCGGGCCAGCTCAATCCCGACGTCGACCTCGTCGAAACCCTGAACGGCGACGAGTTCACGGTGTTCGCGCCCGTCGACGACGCCTTCGCGAAGATCGACGCCGCGACGATCGAGTCCCTGAAGACGGACTCGGCGACGCTCACGTCGATCCTCACGTACCACGTCGTGCCCGGCCAGCTGTCGCCCGACGAGGTCGTGGGCACGCAGACGACCGTGCAGGGCGGCACGGTCGAGGTCACCGGGTCCGGCGACGACCTGACGGTGAACGACGCCGCGGTGATCTGCGGCGGCGTGCACACCGCCAACGCCACCGTCTACCTGATCGACACGGTGCTCATGCCCATGTGACGCGTTCCGGCACGCCGACGGGCGCCCGCGATGGGGGACCTCGCGGGCGCCCGTCCTCGCGGGCGCCAGTCCTCGCGGGCGCCAATCCTCGCGCGCCCATCCTCGCGTCCCGGCTCGCAGCAGTCTCGAAGGCGGATGCCGCAGGCTGGAGACCCCTCGACCCACGAGCGGACGGAGCCGACATGGTGTGGAGCATCGTGCTCGACGTGCTGCTCGTGCTCGTCTTCATCGGCGCGGTCGTGAACGGCTATCGCTCGGGCCTGCTGCACACCGCCGCCGGACTCGTCGGGCTCATCCTGGGCGGCATCGCCGCCTACTTCGTCATGCCGTGGGTCGCGAACCTCATCCCGGTGCCGCAGTGGCGTGCGCCGATCGCGGTGCTCGTCGCGCTCGTGCTGCTGTCGCTCGGCGCCTGGCTCGGCGCGGTCGTCGGGCGCGCGCTCCGCCACGGCGCGGAGGCCGCGAAGCTCGCCGTGATCGACCGCGTGCTCGGCGCGATCGGCAACCTCCTCGTCACCGCGTTCGTCGTCGCGCTCGTGGGGTCGGGCGTCTCGGCCATGGGCGTGCCCGTGCTCTCCCCTGCGGTCGCGGGCTCGCGCGTGATGTCGACGCTCGACCTCGTCACGCCGGCGCCGGCCCGCACGCTGCTCGCCGAGCTCCGCACGGCCGCGCTGGGCCAGGGCATCCCGTGGCTCGTCGAGGTGCTCGGGGGCCCCACCGAGGCGCCCGAGCTGCCCGCGGGCGAGCTCGACCAGGGCGCCCTCGCCGCGGCATCCGACTCGGTCGTGCGGATCACGGGCACCGCGTACCAGTGCGGCAGCAGTCTCTCGGGCAGCGGGTTCGTCGTCGCCCAGGATCGCATCGTGACGAACGCGCATGTCGTCGCCGGCGTCACCGAGCCGATCGTCGAGGCGCCGGGCCAGCCGGCCGTCCAGGGGCGGGTCGTGGCCTACGACGACGAGAACGACCTCGCGCTCATCGCGGTGTCGGGCCTGGCGACGCCGCCGCTCGCGATCGCCGATCCGGCCGATGGCGACGAGGTCGCCGTCGCGGGCTACCCGTTCGGCGGGCCGCTCGAGGTGCGGCCGGCGCGGGTGATGTCCATCGGCCCGATCACGATCGAGGAATCGGGCCGCACGTCGGTACGCGACATCATGACCCTCGCGGCCGACGTCGACCACGGCAACTCCGGCGGCCCCGTGCTCACGGGCGACGGATCGGTCGGCGGCGTCGTGTTCGCGAAGTCCGACTCGGTCGAGAACGTCGGCTTCGCGGTGCCCGTGTCGACGCTGCGGCTGCTCGCCGAGCAGGCGGGAACGCTCGAGGAACCCGTCGACTCGGGCTCGTGCCTCAACTGAGCGACGCCCGACGCCCGGGGCGTCAGTCGGCGCTGAAGCCCTCGAAGCGGATGCCCCAGGTGAGCTGCCATTCCTCGCCCGGACCCAGCCAACGCAGGCCGCGTCCGGAGTTGAACGCCTCGGCGGGCGCCGTCATCGGCTCGACGGCGATCGCGACGTCGCCGCCCTCGCCGGGGAACTCGCGCGTCGTGAAGACCTGCACGTAGTCGAACTCGTCGTCGGCCCAGATCGACACGCTCCGGCCGTCGGGCGCGGTCAGCGTGTGCAGCACCTGGCCGTCTTCGCTCGCGAGCTCGCCGAAGGCGTCGTCGAGGTCGACGTCGCCGACGCGGCGTCCCTCGCGGAAATCCCACTCGGTGCCGTCGACGGGCACCTCGCCAGTGGGCAGCAGCCGGTCGTCGACCTCGATGTGGCTGGCGGCGTCGAGCCGCAGGGTCAGGTCGGCCGTCGGCACGCCGCCGATCTTCAGGTACGGGTGCGATCCGATCGCCACGGGCGCCGCCTCGACGCCGAGGTTCTCCACATAGTGCGTGACCTGCAGTCCGTCGGACACGAGCTCGTAGTGCACCGCCGTGCCGAGCAGGAACGGGTAGCCGAGCTGCGGGTAGATCACCGCGCGAAGCGTCACGGAGTCGCGCTCCTGCGCACTCGCCGTGTACTCGGTGTAGCGCAGCAGGCCGTGGATCGCGTTGTTGCGCGCGGGCTCGGTGATCGCGAGCTGGCGCGTGACGCCGTCGTGCGTCCAGCGGCCGTCGCGAATGCGGTTGGGCCACGGCGCGAGCACGATGCCGGCGCCCATGGGCGGCGCCTGGTCTTCGCCGTAGGCGGGCACGAGGTCGATGCCGTTGATGCTGAGGGTGCGGATGCCCGCGGCCACCGCGGTGATCGTCGCCTTCAGGTCGCCGCTCGCGGTCGACGTCTCGAGCTCGAACTGCTCGCCCGTGGGAAGAGTCATGCGTCCACTCTAGGGTCTTGCGCCAACTGGACCGCGAGCCCCGAGGCCTCGAGCTCGGCGACGAGCGGCGTGGGCGCGGCGGCATCCGTCACGAGCACGTCGAACGCGTCGATCGGGGCGATGCGGCCGAGGTGGACCTCGCCGAGCTTCGATCCGTCGGCGACCACGACCGAGCGCGCAGCGGCGCGCAGCATGAGCGCCTTCACGGCCGCCTCGGGCAGGTTGGCGTTGGTCACGCCGTGCACGGGATCGACGCCGTTGCAGCCGATGAAGGCGAGGTCGACGTGCACCTCGTCGAGCATCGAGCCGGCGAGCGGATGCACCAGCGAGTGCTGCTTGGGCCGGAGCGTGCCGCCCGTGACGACGACGGTGAAGCGCGGGATCTCGTCCTCGAGCTCGAGCGCGATCGAGATGCCATTCGTGAACACCACGAGGTCCTCGAGGTCGGTGCGGGCCCGCAGGGCACGTGCGATCTGCAGCGTCGTCGTGCCCACGTCGAGGATGATGCTCTGGCCGCTGCGCACCATGGCGGCCGCGTGCTCGCCGATGCGTCGCTTGGGCTCGACGGATGCCGCGAGCGCCTCCTCGAACGTCGGCTCGCGGTCGGGGCGCTCGGCCTCGACGGCCGACGACAGCGGGACCGCGCCGCCGTGGACCCGGCGGATGGCGCCCTGGCGCTCGAGCGCGTCGAGGTCGGCGCGGGCGGTGACGGTCGTGACGCCGAACGCGCTGCTGAGTTCCGCGACCCGCACGAAGCCGCGCTCGGCGACGAGGGCGAGGGCGAGCTCGCGCCGCCGGGGCGCATCGATGGGCGCATTCGTCACGGCTGCGGCATCCGTCATACCGGCATCATGCGCGCCGGCAGCCGACTTTGCAATACGAAACCCGGTTGTTTGCGAAACGAAAGTCGCGTATCGTAGCCGCGTGCAGACCGACCCCCGCATCGCCGTGCGCCCGACGTCGCTCGCCGACGGCCGCGAGCTCATCTACTTCGACGACGCCGACACGCAGCTCCCGCCCGAGCGCGCGATCGACGAGCGCGCCCTCGACCCCCGGCCCGCGACCGCCCGGATGCGGCAGGACCCGCTCACCGGCGAATGGATCTCGGTCGCCGCCGCACGCCAGAACCGCGTGTTCCTGCCGCCGGCCGACGCCGATCCGCTCGCCCCGCAGACGCCGACGAACCCGTCTGAGATCCCGAGCAGCTACGACGTCGCGGTCTTCGAGAACCGCTCGCCGTCGTTCGGGCCCGAGCTGGCCGCGGCCGACGCGTCGAGCGCCGATGCGCTGGCGGCCTTCCGCGAGGTCGGCCTCGAGCGCACGCTCCCCTCCGTCGGCCGCTGCGAGGTCGTGTGCTTCAGCCCCGAGCACGAGGGCTCGTTCGGCACGCTCACCCGGTCGCGCGCGCGCACCGTGATCGAGGCGTGGGCGCAGCGCACCGCCGCCCTGTCGGCGCTCCCGGGCGTCGAGGAGGTGTTCCCGTTCGAGAACCGCGGCCGCGAGATCGGCGTGACCCTGCCGCACCCGCACGGCCAGATCTACGCATACCCCTACGTCACGCCCCGCACCGAGCGGCTCCTCGCGTCCATCGACGCGTACGGCCCGACGCTCATGGCCGACATCCTCGAGCGCGAGCGCAACGGCCCGCGGATGCTGCTGAGCGGCGAGCACTGGACGGCGTTCGTGCCGTTCGCGGCCCGCTGGCCCATCGAGGTGCACCTGCTCCCCCACCGGCACGTGCCCGACTTCGCCGAGACCACGCTCGAGGAGCGCGACGAGCTCGCCGGGCTCTACCTGCGGCTCCTGCGCGGCGTCGACCGGCTCTACGACACGCCCACGCCGTACATCGCGGCGTGGCACCAGGCGCCCGTGCACGAGCACCGCGACGACGTGCGGCTCATGCTACAGCTCACGAGCCCGCGCCGCGCCGCCGACCGCCTGAAGTACCTCGCCGGCTCGGAAGCGGCGATGGGAGCGTGGATCGGGGACGTCCCCCCGGAGGCGCAGGCGGAGGCGCTGCGGCGCGCGATCGACGAGGTCGGAGAGGTCGAGGCATGAACGAGGTCGCCGAGGCGATGCACGGATTCGCCGAGTGGTTCGGACGGCGCCCGATCGGCGCGTGGTCCGCGCCGGGCCGGGTGAACCTCATCGGCGAGCACACCGACTACAACGACGGCTTCGTGTTCCCGTTCGCGATCGACCAGCGCACCGCGGTGGCCCTCGGCGACCGCGACGACCGCGTCCTCCGCGTGGCCTCGAGCTTCGCGGCGGAGCCGGTGCAGGTGCACCTCGACGAGCTCACGCCCGACGCGGTCGACGGATGGGCGGCCTACCCGCTCGGCGTGGCCTGGGCGCTCGGCGAGCACGGCGCCGATCTCGAGCACGTGCGCGGCGTCGACCTCTACATCACGAGCTCGGTGCCGATCGGCGCGGGCCTCTCCTCGTCGGCGGCCATCGAGTCCGCGGTCGCGCTCGCGCTCGACGAGCACTGGGGCCTCAACCTCGACCGGCCCACGCTCGCGAAGGTCGGCCAGCTCGCCGAGAACCGCGTCGTCGGTGCGCCCACGGGCATCATGGACCAGTCGGCGTCGCTCCTCGGCGAGGCCGACGCGGGTGTCTTCCTCGACTGCCGCAGCCTCGACGCGGACGTGATCCCGCTCGGCTTCGCGGCGCACGGACTCTCGCTGCTCGTCGTCGACACCCGCGTGGAGCACGCGCACGCCTCCGGCGGCTACGCGGCCCGGCGCGCCTCATGCGAGGCGGGCGCGCGAGCGCTCGGCGTCGAGTCGCTGCGCGACCTCCGGCTCGACGACCTGCCGCGGGCGCAGGAGCTCCTCGACGATGAGACGTTCCGCCGCGTGCGGCACGTCGTGACCGAGGACCAGCGCGTGCTCGACACCGTGCGCACGCTGCGCGAGCGGGGCCCCGGCGCGATCGGCTCGTTCCTCGACGCGTCGCACGTGTCGATGCGCGACGACTTCGAGATCTCGGTGCCCGAGCTCGACCTCGCCGTCGAGACCGCGCAGGCGAACGGCGCCGTCGGCGCCCGCATGACGGGCGGCGGCTTCGGCGGATCGGCCATCGCGCTCATCGCCGACGAGCTCGTGCCCGACGTCACGCGGGCGATCCGATCGGCGTTCGCCGAGCACGGCTACCGCGAGCCGTCGGTGTTCACGGTGCATCCGAGCCAGGGCGCGCGCCGCGACGCGTGACCCACTCGTCGGCGAGGATCCCGTAGGTGAACCCGTCGACCCAGCCGAGTTCGGCGTGCCATGAGTCCTTGACGCCGTGCTGCTCGCGCCGCATGCCGAGCTTCTCCATCACGCGCCAGGAGGCGACGTTGTCGGCGAAGCACCCGGCCGTGACGCGATGCAGGCCCAGCTCGTCGAACGCGAGGTCGAGGAGCGCACTCGAGATCGACGTGGCATACCCCGCGGCCGGCGTGGGCAGGGTCGATGAGGTAGCCGAGCAGGCCCTCGGCCGCGCGCCACGTGTCGCCGTCGAACTGACCCATGCCGTCCCGCACCTCGAGCGATCCGGTTCCCACGACCACGCCGTCGACCACCGCCACGACCGCGTGGTCGTCGGGGTCGTCGACGCTCGCGAGCCACGCCCGGCGGAACGCCTCGGGATCGACGGTGGTGCGCAACAGCCAGCGCGTCACCTCGGGGCGGTTGCGCCATGCCAGCACCCGGTCGAGGTCGGCGGCGGTCGGCGGGCGCAGCTCGAGCACCCCCGCCCGGCGCGGCCAGGCGACCTGCTGCGACGTCACGCCGTGGCCGCCCGTGGCTCGACCGCCCGCGGGGTGCCGCCCGTGATGCGCACGAGCTCGTCGAACGTCGTCGGGAAGACGGTCTTGGCGTGTCCCGCGGCCGCCCAGACCTCGTCGAACTGCGCGAGGTCGGTGTCGACGAAGGTGCGCACGGGCGACGGATGCCCCACCGGCGCGACACCGCCGATGACCTGGCCGGTGGCCGACTTCACGACCTCCTTCGACGCGCGGCCGATGACCCCGCCGAGCTCGTCGCCCAGCCACTCGGTGTCGACGCGGTGCGCGCCCGAGGTGAGCACGAGGATGGGTTCGTCGTCGAGGGTGAACACGAGCGAGTTGGCGATCTGGCCCACCTGCACGCCGAGCGCGTCGGCCGCGAGCTGGGCGGTCGTGACGGCGTCGTCGAACCACACGACCTCGGGCGTGACGCCCTGTTCGCGGAGCGCATCGGTGACGCGGTCGACGGCGGTGTGCGATGGCGTGCTGGTCTGCTCGGCGGGCATGCGTCGATCCTACGGCGGCCCCGGCGGCCGGTGTTCATCGGGTGGCACCGGGTTCACCGGGGTGGAGTAGGGTGCCCGGGTGACCGCGCAGCAGCCCTCCCTCGCCCGGCGCCTCGGGCTCCGCGACGCGATCGCGATCGGCCTCGCGTCGATGATCGGCGCGGGCGTGTTCGCCGTGTGGAATCCGGCGGCCGAGGCGGCTGGCGCGTGGCTCCTCGCGGGGCTCGCGGTCGCCGCCTTCGTTGCGTATGCGAACGCGAGCTCGACGGGCCAGCTCGCGGCGCGCTACCCCGAGTCGGGCGGCGCGTACCGGTACGGGCGCGAGCGACTCGGCGCGTGGCCGGGCTTCCTCGCGGGATGGGGCTTCGTCGTCGGCAAGACCGCGAGCTGCGCCGCGATGGCCATGACGGCGGCCGACTACCTGGTGCCGACCGAGTGGGAGCGCCCCGTCGCGGCGCTCGCGGTCGTCGTGCTGGCCGGCGTCAACCTCCTCGGGGTCACGCGCACGGCCCGGGCCGCCACGATCATCGTGATCGTGGTGCTGGCGGTGCTCGCGCTCGTGCTCGCGGCCGGCGCGACGCATCTCCTCCAGGCGGGCATCGGGCCGCAGCAGGCCGAGGGCGCACCCGAGGTCGGCTGGTACGGCGTGCTGCAGTCCGCCGGCCTCCTGTTCTTCGCGTTCGCGGGGTACGCCCGCATCGCCACGCTGGGCGAGGAGGTGCGCGAGCCGGCGCGGACGATCCCCCGAGCCATCGCGATCGCGCTCGGCATCGTCGTGGTGATCTACGCGGCGCTCGCGACCGTGCTGCTGCTCGTGCTCGGCCCCGCGTACCTCGCGGCCTCGGTCGATGCGCCGCTCGCCGACCTCGTGGTCGTGAGCGGGTGGGTGTGGGCCGCACCGGTCGTGCAGGTCGGCGCGGCCATCGCCGCGCTCGGCGCGCTGCTCGCGCTCATCGCCGGCATCGGCCGCACCGCGCTCGCGATGGCGCGCGACCGCGAGCTCCCCGCGGCGCTGGCCATGGTGCATCCGCGGGCCCACGTGCCCTGGGTCGCCGAGGTCGTGGTGGCCGTCGCCATCGTCGTGCTCGTGCTCGTCGCCGACCTGCGCGGCGCCATCGGCTTCTCGAGCTTCGGCGTGCTCGTGTACTACCTCATCGCGAACCTCTCCGCCGTGACCCAGCCGCGCGAGGAACGGCGGGTGCCGAGGTGGCTCAGCATCGCCGGCGCGCTCGGATGCGTCGTGCTCGTCGCCACCCTCCCGGTGGAGGCGGTCGTGGGCGGCCTCGTCGTCTTCGCCGTCGGCGCCCTCGTGCGCCTCGTCGTCCTCGCGCTGCGGCGCCGCCGGGACGCCGGGAGCGCCCGTCCGGCCGGAGGGGCCGACGGCGACGAATAGGCTGGCGCCATGAGCGCAGACCCCTCAGCCCGCATCCTCACCATCGCCGGGATCCCGGCCCCGGTCGTCGACGACGACGCGTTCGTTGCCGCCGGCGCCGTGATCGTCGGGAACGTGCGCCTCGAGCCGGGCTCGAGCGTCTGGTACAACGCCGTGCTCCGCGCCGAGGCCGAGCCGATCGTGCTCGGCGCCGACGCCAACCTGCAGGACACCGTGGTCTGCCACGTCGACGCCGGCTTCCCGCTCACGATCGGACGGGGCGTCTCGGTGGGTCACGGCGCGGTGCTGCACGGCTGCACCGTCGAGGACGAGTGCCTCATCGGCATGGGCGCGACCGTGCTGAACGGCGCGGTCATCGGCTCGGGCTCGCTCGTCGCCGCGGGCGCCGTCGTGCTCGAGGGCACCGTGGTGCCGCCGGGGTCACTCGTCGCGGGCGTGCCCGGCAAGGTCCGGCGTGAGCTCTCCGACGCGGAGCGGGAGGGGATCCGCCGCAACGCCGCCGCGTACCTGCGGCACGTCGAGGAGCACACCGCGCCGGTCGACTGAGCCAGTGCCGCCCGTCGCGGCATCCGTCGTGCCCTGCAGCCATCGGCGCAGGCGACGCGCACGCCGCACCGCGGTGCGAGCGACGACCCCGAACGTCCACGCCACCGTGCCGAGCGGATCGCGGTCGTACTCGCCGAGCATGCGGCGCCGCTCGTACGCGGTGCGGAGCGCGCCGCCGCTCGTGTCGTGCCGGCGCACGATCGGCGGCAGCGGCACGATCTCGCGGGCCGCGACGAGCGCGTCGAGCCGTCCGGTCCAGTCGTCGCCGTCGGCCCCGTGGAAGTAGTTGTCGGCGGTCCACGCGGGTGCGGCACGCCGGAAGCGGCCCGCGACGAGGTCGTGCAGCGAGCCGAACAGGCCCGACCCCTCGAACACCGTGTTGATCATCGCGGGCGAGACGCCGAAGTCGTCGAGGAGGAGCACCGGGAGGTCCATCGCCACGGCCTCGAGTGCGGCCGTCGAGCTGACGGTCACGAGTGCGCCGGCCCGGGCGAGCTTCGCGGCCATGGGACCGTGCTCGACCACGAGGTTCGGCGGCGAGGCCGGCCCGAGCCCGTCGACGAGCTCGGCGTAGTCGTGCTCCTCGCGGTGGGTCTGCGCCTCGCCGCGTCGCGCCCGCACCTTCACGACCACGCGCCGCTCGGGATTCCGGCGGGCGAGCTCCGCGAGCGCCTCCAGCACGAGCAGGCGATCCTCGAGGTCGGTGGGCACCTTCGCCTGGGCGGCGAACACCACGTCGCCGTCGGATGCCGTGAGCACGATCTCACCCGTCGCGTCCGCGACGCTCGATGTGCCGGACGCGCGCGCGGCTCCGCCACCACCGGTCACGAGGAACGGCAGCGTGGCGAGCCCGAGCGCGGGATCGACGCCGAGCTCGAACGCGTTCCCCTCGAACTCGCGCACCTCGCGACGGCTGTGCAGCACGATGAGGTCGGTCTGCTCGCGGTAGATCACCGCCTTCGGCACCGCGGGGATCGTGAGCCCGGGGAATCCGCTGAGGAGCGCGGGCCGGCCGGCCCGGCGCTGCAGGAGCGGCGCGACGACGCGCACGAACGGTCCCCGCAGCGAGAGCAGCACCGCGTGCGGCTGCTCGTCGTCGACGAGCGCCTCGAGGTCGTCGAGGTGGATGACGCGCACGTCACCGCTCGTGAAGCGCGTGCCGACGAGTGCGTCGGCGAGTTGGCGTCCGCTCGGCATCACGGGCGAGGCGAGGATCACGAGCGTGGCCGTCCACGCGTCGGGCAGGGTCGTGGCGAGCGCCGCGCCCCACTTCACGTAGGAGTCGGAGTCGGCGAGGACGAGGAGGCGGCGCGCCGCGGCATCCGCCCACTCGGGATCGGCCGCGACCGCGGCATCCGCCCGCTCGAAGCCGGCCGTCACGCCGGGACCCGGCGCAGCTTCGCCCGCGGGGCCTCCTCGCCGGGGAAGACGCGCTTCACGCCGTCGCCCATGGCCTCGCCGATGATGCGGATGTCGCGCACGAGGTGCTCGAGGCCCTGCGGCTCGAGCGAGGCGGCCTGGTCGCTGCCCCACATCGCGCGGTCGAGCGTGATGTGCCGCTCCACCGCGACGGCGCCGAGCGCGACCGCCGCAAGCGAGATCTGCAGGCCGCGCTCGTGTCCCGAGTAGCCGACGGGCACGCCCGGGAACCGGCGCTGGAGCGCCGGGATCATGCGCAGGTTGGCCTCGTTCGCGGGCATCGGGTAGCTCGACGTGGCGTGCATGAGCACGAGGCGGTCGGTGCCGAGCACCTCGACGGCGCGGTCGATCTCGTCGAGGGTCGACATGCCGGTCGAGAGGATCACGGGCTTGCCGGTCGCGGCGACGGCCTCGAGCAGCTCGAGGTCGGTGACCGACGCCGACGCGATCTTGTGCGCCACGACGTCGAGTCGCTCGAGGAACTCCACCGAGGGCACGTCCCACGGGGAGGCGAACCAGTCGACGCCCGCGCGCAGCGCGTACGACGCGATCTCGAGGTACTCGGCCTCGCCGAACTCCACGCGGCGACGGTAGTCGAGGTACGTCATGGTGCCCCACGGCGTCTCGCGCGGCACGTCGCGCATGTGCTCGGGGGTCGCGATCTCGGGCGTGCGCTTCTGGAACTTCACCGCCTGCGCGCCCGACTCGACGGCCACGTCGATGAGCCGCTTGGCGATCTCCACGTCGCCATTGTGGTTCAGGCCGATCTCGCCGATGACGTAGACGGGCATGCCGGGTCCGACGACCGAACGGCCGATGCGCACTGCTGACATTGGTCAGGCTCCTTCGAGGGCGGTGGTGAGGACGGGGGATGCCGCGGCGCGCGCGGCGAGGACGGCGTCGGCGAGCTCGCGCACCGCGCCCTGCCCGCCGGCGCGCTCGAGGACGACACGGGCGAGCCGCTTGACCTCGGGGATCGCGTCGGCGACCGCCACGGGCCAGCCGACGAGGTCGAGCGCGGGCAGGTCGCCGCGGTCGTTGCCGAGGTACGCGATGCGGTCGAGGCGGATGCCGCGGGTGTCCGCCCACTCGGTGAGCGCCGTCGCCTTGTCGGCGACGCCCTGTCGCACCTCGACGCCGAGCTTGGCGGCGCGGGCGCTCACGACGGGGTGGGTCTCGGCCGAGAGGATGAGCATCGGGATGCCGGCCTCGCGCAGGCGTGCGACGCCGTGCCCGTCGCTGCGGCTGACCCGCACGAACTCGACGCCCGCCTCGCCCACGATGGCCGTGTCGTCGGTGTGCACGCCGTCGAAGTCGGTGACGACGGCGTCGACGTCGATGGCGTGCGTCCGGCCGTCGATGAGGTCGGCGAGCGCCTGCGCGACGACGAGGTCGGAGGCCGTGTCGATCTCGACGCCGTGCAGGTCGGGCACGAGGTGCACGGCGATGCGGCCGAAGAAGCGGTGCCGCGCCTCGCGGAAGCCGCTCGTGCGCATGGCGTAGAACGCGCCGGTCTCGCGGAACTCCGCCGGGCGGTCCTGGCGCCGCAGGCGGACGCCGGCGTCGTGGTTCACGCCGAACGCGCCGCGCGAGTTGCGGCCGTGCTCGTCGCGCCAGATGAAGGCGTGGCTCGGCACCGCCGCGAAGACGCTGTCGGCCTCGCCCGTCGCGACGGTGGTGACCGCGGCGTCGAGGTCCTCGGGCTCGATGAACGGCGACGTCGCCTGGATGAAGAGCGTGACGGATGCCTCGTCGAGGTCGCTCCCCCGCAGGGCGTCGAGTGCATGGAGCAGCGCCGACTCCGACGACGCGGTGTCGCCGGCGAGGTCGGCGGGGCGCTGCACGACGGAGGCGCCGGCCTCGCGGGCGACGCGCGCGATCTCACCGTCGTCGGTCGTGACGACGACGCGGCCCACGGTGCGTGCGTCGCGCGCGGCGGCGACCGCCCGCGCGACGAGCGGGATCCCGCCGACGCGCATCACGTTCTTGCCGGGCAGGCCCTTCGAGCCGCCTCGTGCCGGGATGATCGCCACGGCGTGCGCGCGGTCGGCGCTCGGCTGGTCGCGGTCCATGCGGCGAAGCTATGCCGCGACGGTGGCGCGATCGTGCACGCGGGGTGAACGGCCGATTGCGGGAGGGCGGACGGACGGCAAGGTGTGCGCAGGGCCGGCGCGGGGCCCGCCCGAACGAGCGGATGCCGCGGGCACGAGGCCCGCGGCATCCGCTGCGTCGGCGCTGCTGCGTCGGTGCCCCGCCTAGCGGTGCAGGCGCTGCTCGGCCGCCTTCACGACGTTGGCGAGCAGCATCGCGCGGGTCATGGGACCCACGCCGCCGGGGTTCGGCGACAGGTGACCGGCGACCTCGGCGACCGCCGGGTCGACATCGCCCGTGAGCCGGCCCTTGCCGGTCTCCTCGTCCTGCACGCGCGTGATGCCCACGTCGAGCACCGCGGCGCCCGGCTTGATCCAGTCGGGCTGCACGAGGTGCGGAACCCCGACGGCGGCCACGACGATGTCGGCGCGACGCACCTCGGCAGCCAGGTCGGCCGTGCGCGAGTGCGTGAGCGTGACGGTGGCGTCGAGGCCCTTGCGGGTGAAGAGCAGGCCGAGCGGGCGTCCGACCGTGAGCCCGCGGCCGATGACCGTGACGTGGCGGCCCCGGATCGGCACGTCGTAGCGGCGTAGCATCTCGACGATGCCGGCGGGCGTGCACGGCAGCGGCGAGTGCAGCTCTCCCTCGATGCCGAGCACGAGCCGTCCGAGGTTCGTCGGGTGCAGCCCGTCGGCGTCCTTGTCGGGGTCGATGAGCTCGAGCATCGCGTTCTCGTCGTGCCCGGCGGGCAGCGGCAGCTGCACGATGTAGCCCGTGACCGCGGGCGACGAGTTGAGGTCCCTGATCGCCGCCTTGACGTCGGCCGTGGTCGCCGACGAGGGCAGGTCGATGCGGATCGACTCGATGCCGACCTCGGCGCAGTCGCGGTGCTTGCCCGCGACGTACGACCGCGAGGCCGGGTCGTCGCCCACGAGGAGCGTGCCGAGCCCCGGCACGACCCCGTGGGCGCGCAGCAGCGCGATCCGGCTCTTCAGCTCGTTCTTGACGGACGACGCGGTGGCGACGCCGTCGAGGGTGATCGCCGTCATGCCGCTCCCTACTGCTGGAGGCCGGGGTAGAGCGGGAACGCCACCGTGAGCGCCTCGACGCGCGAACGCAGGGCCGCGACATCCGCCCCGCCCTGCAGCGCGAGCGCGATGATGTCGGCGACCTCGGTGAACTCGGCGTCGCCGAAGCCGCGGGTCGCGAGCGCCGGCGTGCCGATGCGCAGGCCCGAGGTGACCATCGGCGGGCGCGGGTCGAACGGCACGGCGTTGCGGTTCACGGTGATGAGCGCGTCGTGCAGCAGGTCTTCGGCCTGCTGGCCGTCCATCGCGGAGTTGCGGAGGTCGGCGAGCACGAGGTGCACGTCGGTGCCGCCCGTGAGCACGTCGACGCCCGCGGCGCGCGAGTCGTCGGCCGTCAGGCGCTCGGCGAGGATCTGCGCACCGCGGATGGTGCGCTCCTGGCGGTCCTTGAAGTCGGCGGATGCCGCGATCTTGAACGCCGTGGCCTTGGCCGCGATGACGTGCATGAGCGGGCCGCCCTGCTGGCCGGGGAACACGTTGGAGTTGAGCTTCTTCGCGAGCTCCATGTCGCGCGCGACGATGAAGCCCGAGCGCGGGCCGCCGATCGTCTTGTGCACGGTCGACGACACGACGTCGGCGTGGGGCACGGGCGACGGGTGCAGGCCCGCGGCCACGAGGCCCGCGAAGTGCGCCATGTCGACCCAGAGCTTGGCGCCCACCTCGTCGGCGATCTCGCGGAACGCCGCGAAGTCGAGGTGGCGCGGGTACGCCGACCAGCCGGCGATGATGACCTGCGGCTTGTGCTCGATGGCCTTGTCGCGCACGACGTCCATGTCGACGACGAAGGTCTCGGGGTTCACGCCGTAGCTCACGGCGTTGTAGAGCTTGCCCGAGAAGTTGAGCTTCATGCCGTGCGTGAGGTGGCCGCCGTGCGCGAGCTCGAGGCCGAGGATGGTGTCGCCGGGGGTGGCGATGGCCGACAGCACGGCCGCGTTGGCGGTGGCGCCCGAGTGGGGCTGCACGTTGGCGTACTCGGCGCCGAACAGGCTCTTCGCCCGCTCGATCGCGAGCGACTCGGCGATGTCGACGTACTCGCAGCCGCCGTAGTAGCGGCGGCCGGGGTAGCCCTCGGCGTACTTGTTGGTGAGCACCGACCCCTGCGACTGCAGCACCGAGACGGGGACGAAGTTCTCGCTCGCGATCATCTCGAGGTAGTCGCGCTGGCGGCCCAGCTCGAGCTCGAGGACTTCGGCGATCTCGGGGTCGACCTCGGACAGCGGGGCATTGAAGACGGATTCGGCCAAGACTGGCTCCTTATGACATGCGGACCTGAAGGGTGCTGCTGCGAGCGCGACTCGCGCGGCAGCAGGCGCACCGGCCCAGGCGTGCGGTCGGTCCGTGCCAGTCGCTCCCCGATGGGTGCCCATCTCAACGCCAGTCGCGACGGTGGCAAGCATAGCAACGGATGCCGCGCGCGGCCGTGTCCGCGCGACCTCAGGCTTCGGCGGCGGCTCCGGCCGACGGATCGGATGACGGCCACCCGTACTCTCGACGGCGGCGCAGCATCGCCACGAGCATCGCGGGGATCATCAGCACGTGGCCCGCGGTCATGAGCGCCATCCCGGGCAGCGCTCCGGCCCAGTGGAACGGCAGCAGCACGACGAACGGCAGGTACATCGCCGCGGACATCTCGGCGATGGCGGCCAGGCCGTGGCCGCGGACGCGCATCCACACCGCCATGCCCAGCGACATGTTCGTGACCATCACCAGCACCTGCGCGGTGGTGTTCGCGCTGAGCCCTGGCCAGGCGAACGACCAGACCGGCTCCAGCACGATCATGCCCGCCACCATGGCGATCACCATCTCCAGGGCGTGCCGTGCGAACCGCAGTGCCGGGCGGCGGCGTGCGGTCGTCGCTTCGTGGTGCTCCATCTCGACTCCTCCTGTGCTCCGATGTTCGGACACGTGGAATCCTCGGCGCATCGCAGGGGTGGCGTCAGGTGCCGAAGGTCATGCCCGGGGTCATGTTCCGGGATGACCAGGACGACCGCGGCGACGCCTCGGGCCGGTCGGATCAGAGGATGCCGAGGTCCCGAGCGCGCAGGGCCGCCTGCGTTCGGTCGCGCACCCCGAGCTTCGACAGCACGCTCGTGACGAGGTTCTTCACGGTGCCCTCGGCGAGGAAGAGGGCGCCGGCGATCTCGCGGTTGCTGCGCCCTTCGGCGAGCAGGCGCACGACCTCGACCTCCCGGTGCGAGAGCGGATGCTCCGCCGGCGGCGCCTCCTGCGGCAAGCGCGTCACCCGTGCCACGACCTTGGCGGCCACCGAGGGCTGGAGCACCGTCTCGCCTCGTGCGGCTGCGACGAGCGCCTCGACGAGCCTCGACGAGGTCACGTCCTTCAGCAGGTAGCCGACGGCCCCCGCGCGCAGCGCCGCGAACACGTCCTCGTCGTCGTCGAACGTCGTCAGCGCGAGCACGCGCACGGCGGGCTGCTCGGCGCGGAGGCGTGCGGTGGCGGCGATGCCGTCGAGCACCGGCATCCGGAGGTCCATCAGGACTACGTCCGGACGCAGTTCGTCGCTGCGTCGCACGGCGTCCTCGCCGTCGGCCGCCTCGCCGACGACCTCGATCCCCGGCTGCACCTCGAGCAGGGTCGTGAGCGCCTCGCGGAAGAGGGCCTGGTCGTCGGCGACGAGCACGCGGATCGTCATCCCGGCAGCTCCACGGTGAGGGTGAGTCCCATGTCGTCGGCCGGGTCCAGGGACATCCGTCCGCCGAGGCTCGCCGTCCGCTCGCGCAGCCCGGTGAGTCCGAAGCCGGCGCCCGGCGTCTCGGGGAGGCCCCGGCCGTCGTCGTGCACCTCGAGCTTGACCTGATCGTCCTGCCGATAGTCGAGGACCACGGCCGCGCTGCTCGCGCCCGCGTGCTTGCGGATGTTGGTGAGTCCCTCCTGCGCCGCACGGAACAGCGACTCCTCCACGTCCTCGCGGACGGGACGCGCCCGGCCGAGGACCTCGAGCTCGGTCGGGACGCCCGCGTCGGTCGCCTCCGACGCGAGGGTCTGCAGGGCCTCGGCGAGATCGGGCCGCTGTTCGCGCAGTGCGGCCACCGATCGCCGTACCTCCGCGAGGGCCTCGCCCGATTGCTCCTGGGCCTTGGCCAGCATGGTGTCGATGCGCGCGGGGTCGGCCGTGCGGATGACGGCGCGGGCCGCCTCGAGCAGCATCTGCACGACCGTGAGGTGGTGTCCGACGCCGTCGTGGATGTCGCGGGCCAGGCGGTTGCGCTCCTGGATGGTGGCGAGCTGCTCGGCCTGGGCGGCATACCCGCGCAGGCGTTCGTTGGCCTCGGCGAGCTCGGCCCTGGCCTTCCGCTCCCGCACGAGGAGCTCGGTGACCACGAGCGTGAAGGTCGTGACCGCGAGGGTGCCGAGGCCCTCGCGCAGGCCGTCCTGCCACTCCATGCCGAGATGCACGAGCGGGATGGCGGCGGCGACGGCGGCCGCCGCCGGGAGCGGCAGGAGCAGGACGCTCTGCACGACGAGCACCACGAGGAGGAGGGCACCACCCACCGCCGCGCCCGAGAGCGAGAACACGGCGAAGCCCAGGGGCAGTTGCACCCCGACATAGGCCACCGCCCACCAGATCGAGCGTCGCTGCACGAACCGGAAGCCGACGATCGCGAGCACGCAGTAGGCCAGCCCGGCGAGCAGTGCCGGGAGCGGCTGCTGCTCGAAGCTCGTGGAGCCGAGGGGCAGGGTCACGAATGCGATGACCGTGAGGATGGCGAGCGCCCACTGCACCGTTCCACTGTGCGGGACACGCCCTCCGAGGTCAACCGCGCCGAGGTCGACCCGGCGCGCTGAACCCGACCGGGAAGGCCTCGCCATCGACCGCTCCCGCGTGGCAGGATGGACGCCTGATGATGTTCGTAAGGATTCCTGTCTTACTGCTCGCCGCAGCGGTCGTCATGACCGCCGCGAGCGCGTGCACGTCATCCGACGAGAACGGAGACGCCGTGACCGGCATCGTCCCCGCCCCCACGTCCGCCGAGTACCCCGACGCAGCGCCGTTCCGGCTCGACGCGTCGTCGCGCATCGTCGCGTCGGGTGCGGGCGCCGCCGCGGTCGCCGAGCTGTTCGCCGAGCAGGCGCGGCGAGCCACCGGGTTCGAGCTGCCCGTGGTCGACGGGGAGGCCGCGGCATCCGACCTCTCGTTCGTGGTGGCCGCCGGGTCGGCACCCGACGGCGCCGAGGAGGGCTACACGCTCGAGGCCGCCGCCGACGGCGTGCGCATCGCGGCGGACACGGCGGCCGGGCTGTTCCGCGGCACGCAATCGCTGCGGCTGCTGCTGCCTCCGGCGATCGAGCGGACGGATGCCGCGGGCGGCGAGCCCGCCGGCGGATGGACCGTGCCCGCGGCATCCGTCGCCGACGCGCCCCGGTTCGCCTACCGCGGGGCGATGCTCGACGTCGCCCGCCACTTCTTCCCCGTCGAGGACGTGCTCGCCTACCTCGACGCGATGGCGCTCGTGAAGCTCAACGTGCTGCACCTGCACCTCACCGACGACCAGGGCTGGCGCCTGCAGATCGACTCCTGGCCCGAGCTCACCGGAATCGGCGCCTCGACCTCGGTGGGCGGCGACGGCGGCGGCTTCTACACGAAGGACGACTACCGCCGCATCGTCGACCACGCCGCCGAGCGGTTCATCACGATCGTGCCCGAGGTCGACCTGCCGGGGCACACGAACGCCGCGCTGAGCGCCTACCCCGAGCTGAACTGCGACGGCGTGGCGCCCGAGCCGTACGAGGGCACCGAGGTCGGGTTCTCCTCGCTGTGCGCGTCGCCGGAGCGGTCCGAGGTCACCGATCGGTTCCTGGCGGATGTCACGCGCGAGGTCGCCGAGCTCACGCCCGGGCCGTGGCTGCACCTCGGCGGCGACGAGTCGCTCTCGACGAGCACCGAGGACTACCTCGACCTCGTGCGCCGCATCGCCGCCACGGGCGCCGCGACGGGCAAGACCGTGATCGGCTGGCACGAGATGGGCGCATCGCGGGAGCTGCCGCCCGGCACGATCGGGCAGTACTGGAGCTTCGTCGAGCCCGAGGACGACGCCGCGGCGCAGACGCTCGCCTTCGTGGAGCAGGGCGGGCGCGTGATCATGTCGCCCGCCGACGTCGCCTATCTCGACATGGAGTACGTGGATGACCCGCAGGGTCCGCTCGGCGGCCGGCTCGGGCTCGACTGGGCGAAGGGGCCGACGTCGCTCGACGAGGCCTTCAAGTGGGATCCGGCGGCGGTCGTGCCGGGCATCGGGGACGACGAGATCCTCGGCGTCGAGGCGCCGCTCTGGACGGAGACCATCCGCGCGCACTCCGAGCTGGAGTTCATGGCGTTCCCCCGGATCCTCGCGATCGCCGAGGTCGCGTGGTCGCCGCGCCCCGACGCGGGCGTCGGCGTGCGCGACGACGGCGACATCCCGGAGTTCTTCGGTCGCGTCGCCGCCGTCGGGCGGCACCTCGACGCGCTCGGCGTCGCGTACCACCCCGTGCGCGGGGTGCCCTGGGTGGCGTAGCGCCCGTCCACGGTTCCGGCGCGGCGGCTCGTACCCGGCGGCGCAGCCTATACTCGCCTCACACCCGCGGAGGAGGCCGACGTGCAGCGTCGAACGGCATGGACGATCGCGGGGGTGGCGGTGGCGGGAGCCGTGATCGCCGCCGGCGCGCTGGTCGGCGCGTCCTGGGCGACCGTGCCGCCACCGCCCGACATCGCGGTCGTTCCGCAGCCCGTGCAGATCTCGGGCGTCCGAGGTGACGACTACGCGCTCGAGTCCGGCACCCGGATCGTGGTGGATGCCGAGGATCCGGCGGCGACGGGCACCGCGGAGCTCCTCGCCGCGATGCTCCGGCCGGCCAGCGGGTTCGAGATCCCGGTGGTCGCCGGCGAAGAGCCCCGCTCGGCCGACATCTCGCTCGTCATCGCCGACGACGAGGCGCCCGAGGGACACGCGGACGAGGGCTACACGCTCCGGGTCGAACGCGAGGGCATCCGCATCGGCGCGGGTGCCTCCGGCGGACTGTGGAACGGGGTCCAGACGCTCCGCCAGCTCCTGCCGGCGGCCATCGAGTCTGGCCGGCCGATCGACGAGCCGATCGAGGTCGTCGCCGTCGAGATCACCGACCACCCACGATTCGCCTACCGCAGCGCGATGCTCGACGTCGCGCGGCACTTCATGAGCATCGAGGAGGTGGAGCGGTACATCGACGACATCTCGATGCTCAAGATCAACACCCTCCACCTGCATCTCGCCAACGACCAGGGCTGGCGCATCGAGATCGAGGGATGGCCCCTGCTCACCGAGATCGGCGGGCAGTTCGAGGTCGACGCCGGGCCTGCCGGCTTCTACACGCAGGAGGAGTTCGCCGGGATCGTCGACTACGCGGCGGCGCGGAACGTGATGATCGTCCCCGAGGCCAACATGCCCGGGCACACCCACGCCGCGCTCACCGCGTACGGCGAGCTCACCTGCGACGGCGAGGCGCCCCAGCCGCACACGCTCGCGGCGGGCGGCGGCAGCTCCCTCTGCCCGACGAGCCTCGCGGCCGAGCAGATGGCCGTCGACGTGGTGACGCAGCTCGCCGCGCTGGCGCCCGGCCCCTACGTGCACCTCGGCGGCGACGAGGTGTCGGGCTACACCGAGGACGAGTACGTCTACTTCATGGGGCTGACGACCCAGGCGGTCGTCGACGCGGGCAAGATCCCCATCGGCTGGCAGGAGCTGGGCGCGTCCCACTCGCTGCCCGAGGGCACGATCGGACAGTACTGGGGCTACACCGAGCCCAACGAGTCGGGGATCGAGCTCATGCACTCCTTCCTCGACCAGGGCGGTCGCATCATCATGTCTCCGCCCGACGTCGCCTACGTCGACCAGGTCTACCCCGACGACGACTCGCTCGGACTGGACTGGGCACCCCTGCATGACGTGGAGGAGTCCTACACCTGGGATCCGGCCGACATCTTCGACGGCGTGGGCGACGATCAGATCCTGGGCGTCGAAGCGCCGCTCTGGACCGAGACCGTGACCTCGATCGAGGACGCCGAGTTCCTCGCGTTCCCGAGGCTCGGCGCCCTCGCCGAGGTCGCCTGGTCGCCCGCGCCCGAGGACGGCGCCGGACGCGACTTCGAGGAGTTCGGACCGCGCCTCGTCGCGTTCCTGCAGCACTTCGAGGTGCTCGGGGTGAACTTCCACCGCTCGAGCGACCTGCCCTGGTGAGCTGAGCGGCGGGCCGCGGCGCCGGAAGCCCCGGCGCCGCCGCGCTACTTCACGCTGCCCGCGGTGAGGCCGCCGACGAGGCGCTTCTCGATGATCATGAAGAGGATCACGACGGGGATGATCGCCACGATCGAGACGCCGAACACGTAGTGCCACGAGGTCTCGTACTGGCCCACGAACTTCGTGAGCGCGACCGAGAGCGGCTGGTTGCCCGCCGTCGAGAGGATGACGAGGGAGGCGGCGAACTCGTTCCAGCACGCGACGAACGTGAAGACGATCGCGGTGACGATGCCGGGCCACACGAGCGGCAGCTGGATGCGGAACAGCACCGTGAGCCGCCCGGCTCCGTCGATCTGCGCGGCCTCGTCGATCTCCTTCGGCACCCCGGCGAAGAACGAGTGCATGATCCACACCGCGAACGACAGGTTGAACGCCGCGTTGATGAAGATCATGGCCGCCCAGGTGTCGATGAGGCCGAGGGTCACGAACTGGCGGAACAGGCCCGAGGTGAGCACGGCGGGCTGCAGCATCTGCGTGACGATCACGAGGAAGAGGAACACGAAGCGCCCGGGGAACCGGAACCGCGCCGTGTAGTACGCCGCGGGCAGCGCCACGGCGAGCACGAGCAGCGTCGCGAACACCGAGATGACGATCGTCGAGATCAGGTTCTGCGGCAGCGGCGTCTCGGGGGTCGACCACATGTTGATGTAGTTCTCCCAGTGCCACTCCGTGGGGAGGTAGGTGGGGTCGACCGAGCGGATCTGCGCCTTCGTCTTCACCGAGCCGAAGAACATGATCGTGTACGGGAGGATGAACACGACGAGCACGATCGCGCCGGCGAACATGCGCAGCAGCACGCGCCAGATCGAGACCTGGTCCTCGGTGTAACGGCGTCGCCGGTTGACCGGCGCGGGCGCGCCGATCGTCTCGAACGCGGGTGCGGTGACGGCCACGGGTCAGACCTCCCGGGTGGGCTTGACGACCTTCACGTACACCGCGACGATCACGATGACGATGAGGAAGGCGACGACGGACAGGGCGCTCGCGACGTCGACCTTGTGCTGGTTCTGGATGTACTTGAAGATCAGCGTCATGATCGTGTCGGCGTCGTAGCCGGGTATCGACCCGGTCATCACCTTCAGGATCGGCAGCGAGTTGAAGACGTTGATGATGTTGATGAGCACGGCCACCGACAGGGCCCCGCGCAGCTGCGGGAGCACCACGCTGAAGTAGGTGCGGAGCGGGCCGGCGCCGTCCATCTTCGCGGCCTCGACCACGTCGCCGGGCACGGTCGCGAGGCCCGCGAGGATCGTGTAGGTCGTGAACGGCAGCGAGACGAACACCGCGACGACGATCGACCACGCGAAGGCGGTCGTGGGGTTGCGGGTCCAGCCGTAGCCCTCGGGCGTCTCGATGAGGCCCACGTCGACGAGGAACTTGTTGATGATGCCGAAGTACGGCTCGAGCCCGTAGTAGACGACGAGCGTCGTCATGACGACGGATGCCGCCCACGGGATGATCACCGCGAGCCGGACGATGCGACGTCCGGGGAACGCCTTGTCGAGGATCTGCGCGAGCCCGAGCGAGATGAGCACCGTCGCGGCGACGACCACGACGACCCACACGATGGTGCGCAGGAAGATCGGCCAGAAGTAGGGGAACGAGAACACCTCGACGTAGTTGTCGAAGCCGACCGATCCCTGGTCGAGACCCGAGATCGAGATGTCACGGGTCGAGTTGTAGAACATGACGACGGCCGGGAACAGCACGACGCCGAGGATGAGGATGAGCGCGGGCCCGATCCAGGGCAGCGAGGCGAGCAGGTCGCGGCCGCCCGGCTTGCGCGCGGCCGGCCCGTCGGATCCGGCCCCGCCGGTGCGGGGGCGGCCGGTGGCCGCCCCCGCGGGGGTCGATGACGTATCGGTCGAGGTGCTCATGGTGCGATGGTCACCGATCCCTCCGGTGGTGGTGCGATTCGAAACGGATGCCGCGGCGTCAGCCGGCGTCGACCTGGGCCTGGATCTCGGTCAGCACGTCCTGTGCGGGCTTCGTCTGGATCTGGCCGAAGAGCGCCTTGAACGCGGCATCCGTCGCCTGCCACTGCGGGTTGGTGGACGGGTAGAACTGCGCGTCGGGCAGCACCTCGAGGAACGGCGCGAGCGCCTCCTCGCCGCCGAGCGCCTCGGCGCCCGACTTCGTGACCGGAAGGAAGCCCTCGGCCTGCACCCACGGGACGTACACGTCCGACGAGTAGTAGTAGTCGAAGAACTTCGTGATCGCGTCCTGCTTGTCGCCGTCGTTCTGGAAGGCCATGAGCTGGTCCATGACGCCGAGCGTGAAGGGGCTGCCGTCCTGCGTGGGGATCGGCACGATCGAGTAGTCCAGGTCGGGGTTGTTCTCCTCGATCTGGCCGACGGTCGGCGGGAGGCCCACCTGCATGCCGATCTTGCCCTGGATGAAGATGTCCATGAGCGGCGAGCGGTCGGTCGAGCCGGGGTCGGCCTGGGTCGCGCCCGCGTCGATCATCTTCTTGATCTGGTCGGCTCCCGGGAGGTTCGCCGGGTCGTCGACGGTGATCGCGTCGGCGTCGCCGAACGTGCCGCCGCCGCCCCAGAGCCACACGGCCGCCTCGGCCTGCGCCTCCTCGGAGCCGAGCGGCATGCCGTAACCGGCGATGCCGCCGCCGAGGGCGGAGATCTTCGTCGCCGCGTCGAGCAGCTCGTCCCACGTGGCGGGCGGCGCCGCGACGCCGGCCTGCTCGAGCAGGGCGTTGTTGACGAACAGGGCGCGCGCCGATGCGATGAGCGGCAGCGCGTAGGCGGTGCCGTCGACCTCGGCGTTGGCGAGGAACGACTCCTGGAAGTCGCCGAAGGTCTCGCTGGAGACGACCTCCTCGGCCGGGTAGAGCAGCCCGTCGGCCGCGAAGCCGGCGAACGGCCCGCCGTTGTAGATGTCGGGAGCCTCGCCACCCTGGATCTTCGTGGTGATCACGCTCTCGAGGTTGTCCCACGACTGCACCTCGAGGTTGACGCTGATGTCGGGGTTCTCCTCCTCGAACCCCGCGATGACGTCCTCCCAGAGGCCCTGCGTGGCGTCGGAGTAGCTCGGGACGAGCAGGTCCAGGGTGTTCCCGTCGCCCTCGGCGTCGCCGCCGGAGCCGCCGCCCCCGAACCCGCAGGACGCGAGCGTGAGCGATGCGGTGGCCGCGAGTGCGATCGCGGTGCCGAAGCGTAGCGACTTCTTCATTCGTGCTTCCTCACTGTGCATGGTGTGATCACAGGCGCCGCGATGGCCGCGCCGGTGCGGTGGGTGGCGGAACCTCTCCGCCATGTGCATGAATCTGACGCGAAACAGCAAGCATCGATCAGTTTCAGTCACTTCGTGGTCACGATGATGTCGGAGCGACGGTCGATCCGTCAAGTGCCGGTCACATGATCGTTACCAAGCGGATGCCGCGCCGACTCGAACCGGAGGGTGTCATCCTCTCGCTCACACGCATGATCACTGGACACTCGCATCGATCATTTGCAATCATGGTGTTTGCTTGCCGCCCCGATCCGCATGGAGGACTCTCGATGACCCACGGCACCGACGCCGCACCGCCCGCCCGCCACGTCGACCCCGTCGATCGCGTGAGCGCACCCGGGGCGCACATGGCCGCCGAGCTCGCCTCGCAGCCCGAGACGTGGGCGCGGGCGGCGACGCTGCGCGACGAGCAGTCGCTCCTGCCCGCACGCGGCGCACGCATCGCCGTCGTCGGCTGCGGCACCTCGTGGTTCATCGCCCAGTCGTACGCGTGGCTGCGCGAGACGGGCGGGCAGGGCGAGACCGACGCGTTCGCGGCCTCCGAGGCGTTCGTCGACCGGGGCTACGACGCGGTCGTGGCGCTCACGCGGTCGGGCACGACGACCGAGGTGCTCGAGCTCGTCGAGCGAGTGCGCGGCCGCGTGCCCACCGTCGGCGTCATCGGCGACCCGACCTCGCCGCTCGTCGACCTCGTCGACCGGGCCGTGACCCTGCCGTTCGCCGACGAGCAGTCCGTGGTGCAGACCCGCTTCGCGACCACCGCGCTCGCGCTGTTCCGCGCGTCGCTCGGCGAGGACCTCGAGGGTGCCGTCGCCGACGGCCGCCGGGCGGTCGACGAGCAGCTCGACCCCGAGCTCGTCGCCGCCGAGCAGTACGCGTTCCTCGGTCGTGGCTGGACGGTCGGGCTGGCGCACGAGGCCGCGCTCAAGATGCGCGAGGCCTCGCAATCCTGGACGGAGTCGTACCCCGCGATGGAGTACCGGCACGGCCCGATCTCGATCGCCGCACCGGGTCGCGTGACCTGGCACTTCGGCGAGCCGCCCGCCGGCCTCGCCGACGAGGTCGCCGCGACCGGCGCGCGCTTCGAGGCCGGTCCCCTCGACCCGATGGCCGAGCTCGTGCGCGCGCAGCGCGTCGCCCTCGCCCGGGCGTTTGACCGCGGCCTCGACCCCGACTCGCCGCGCAACCTCACGCGCTCGGTCATCCTCGAGGGCTGACGGGCGTGACCACGACGACGGATGCCGCGCCGGCGCCACTCGGGGCCGGCGAAGCCGTGCTGGCGTTCGACGTCGGCGGCACCGACACCAAGTCGGCGCTCATCGACGCCGACGGGCGCGTGCTCGGCCTGCGCCGCACGCCGACGCCGCTCGACGGCGCGCGCACAGCCGAGGCCGTCGTCGGCCGCGTCGCCGAGCTCGCCGCTGACCTCCGGGACGCGCATCCCGACGTCCGCCCGGTCGCGGCGGGCCTGCTCGTGCCGGGCATCGTCGACGCCGAGCGCGGCGTCGGCGTCTACGCGAGCAACCTCGGCTGGCGCGACGCGCCCATCCGCGACCTCGCCGAGCGGGCGACCGGGCTCCCGGTCGCGTTCCACCACGACGTGACGGCGGCGAGCTGGGCCGAGCACCGGCTCGGCGCCGCACGCGCGTACGACGACGTCGTGGTGCTCGTCATCGGCACGGGCATCGCCGGGTCGCTCATCCTCGACGGGCGGCCGCACCTCGGAGGCGGGTATGCAGGCGAGATCGGCCACTCCCCCGTCGCCGACGAGCCGCAGTGTCCGTGCGGCGCGCGCGGCTGCCTCGAGGCCATCGGCTCGGCCGGGGCCATCGTCCGCCGCTACGCCGAGCGCACCGGCGAGACGGTCGACGGCGCCCGCGAGGTGCTCGCCCGCGCCGAGGCCGGCGACGCCGATGCCCGCACGGTCTGGGAGGCGGCGCTCGACGCACTCGCCTTCGCGGTGGCGCAGCTGGCCGCGACCGTTGCGCCCGAGGCGATCGTGATCGGCGGCGGGCTCTCCCGTGCGGGCGCGGCCCTGTTCGTCCCGCTCGCCGAGCGCGTCGACGCCCGGCTCAGCTTCCACCGCCGCCCCCTGCTCGTGCCCGCACAGCTGGGCGGCAACGCCGGGCTGCTCGGCGCCGCGATCATCGCCCGCGAGAGTGTCGGCGCATGATCCTCACCGTCACGCCGAATCCCGCGGTCGACCTCACGTGGCACGTCGACGCGCTCGAGCCGGGCGCCACGCATCGCGTCCCGACGGGCGCGTCGCGCGCCGGCGGCAAGGGTGTCAACGTGGCGCGGGTGCTGCATGCGACGGACCACGACGTGCTGGCGGTCGCGACGGCGGGCGGCGCGACCGGCGACGAGCTGCGCGCCGACCTCGAGGCATCCGGCCTGCCGCACCGGCTCGTGCCGACGCGGGCGGCCACGCGCCGTACCGTCGCCATCGTCGACGAGCGCGTCGGCGAGACGTCCATCCTCAACGAGTTCGGCGCCTCCCTCGCACCGGCCGAGGCCCGGGCGCTGGCCGATTCCGCCGCCGAGCTCGGCCGCACCGCGGACGCCGTGGCGATCAGCGGCAGCCTGCCGCCCGGGTTCGGCCGCGGGAAGCTCGGCGCCCTCGTCGAGCGGCTCGTGGCCGCCGGCGTGCCGGTGATCGTGGACACGAGCGGTCCCGGCGTGCTCGCCGCGGCATCCGCCGGTGCCACCGCACTGAAGCCGAACCGCGAGGAGCTCGCGGCCGCGACGGGCCTCGCCGACCCGCTCGACGGCGCCCGATCGCTGCTCGCGCGCGGTGCTCGCGTCGTGGTGGTGTCGCTCGGCGCCGACGGACTGCTCGTCGTCGGCCGCGACGGGGCGCCGGTGCGCGCACGACTGCCCCGAGTGCTGCACGGCAACGCCACGGGCGCGGGCGACGCCGTCGTCGCGGCGATCGCCGTGTCGCTCGCCGACGGCGACGACCTCTGGTCCGACACGGATGCCGCGACCGACGCCAGGGCGCGGCTCGCCCGTCGCGCGACCGCGTGGTCGGCGAGCGCCGTGCTCATGCCGCTCGCGGGCGAGCTGTCGCCCGACCATGCCGAGCTCGCGGACGAGGTCCGCATCACGATGATCGACGAGGACGCCGAATGACGCTGACGCCCACCCGCACGCTGCTCGACGAGGCGCGCGCCGCCGGCCGCGGCATCGGCGCGTTCAACGTCGTGCACCTCGAGACGGCCGAGGCCCTCGCGGGTGCCGCAGAGGACGCGGGCCTGCCCGTGATCCTGCAGATCTCGGAGAACTGCGTGCGGTACCACGGCGCGCTCGATCCGATCGCCCTCGCGACGCTCGCGATCGCCGAGGCGTCGTCGGCGCGTGTCGCCGTGCACCTCGACCACGCCGAGGAGCCCGAGCTCGCCCTGCGCGCGATCGATCGCGGCTTCGGGTCGGTCATGTACGACGGCGCGAAGCTCGACTTCGCCGAGAACGTCGCGACGACGCGACGGGTCGTCGAGCGGGCGGATGCCGCGGGCGTGCTCGTCGAGGCCGAGCTCGGCGAGATCGGCGGCAAGGACGGCGCCCATGCGCCCGGCGTGCGCACCGACCCCGGCGAAGCGGCCCGGTTCGTCGCCGAGACCGGTGTCGGCGCGCTCGCGGTCGCCGTCGGATCGTCCCACGCGATGACCGAGCGGGTCGCCGCGATCGACCTCGACCTGATCGCGCGGCTCGCGGCCGCGGTGCCGGTGCCGCTCGTGCTGCACGGCTCCTCGGGCGTGCCCGACGAGACGATCGTGCGCGGCATCCGCTCGGGGCTCGTGAAGGTCAACGTCTCCACCCACCTGAACGGGGGGTTCACGGGTGCGGTGCGGTCGTACCTCTCGGCGCACCCCGCGGCCGTAGACTCGCGCACGTACGTCGCCGCGGGCCGTGCTGCGGTGCGCGACGAGGCCGCCCGGCTCCTCGCCCTGTTCGCCTCGACCGAGCACTCCATCGAGAAGGAGCCCGCATGAACCGCGCCGAACGGCTGAGCGCCGTGCTCGACCTGCTCGCCGAAGGCGGCCAGGTGGAGGTCGACCAGATCGTCGAGCGACTGGACGTGTCGCCGGCGACCGCGCGTCGCGACCTCGACGCGCTGGCCGAGCAGCAGCTGCTCACGCGCACGCGCGGCGGAGCGGTCGCGCACTCGGTCGCCTACGACCTGCCCATCCGCTACAAGAACCAGCAGAACCCCGAGGCGAAGGCGGCGATCGCCCGCGCCGCCAGCGCGCTGGTGCCGCGCGGCGCGGTCATCGGCCTCTGCGGCGGCACCACGGCCACGGCCATCGCCGACGCGCTCATGTCGCGTGCCGACATCATGGAGCCCTCGCACGAGCCGAGCCTCACCATCGTGACGAACGCCATCAACATCGCGATGCAGCTGGCCATGCGTCCGCAGATCAAGACCGTGGTCACGGGCGGCGTCGTGCACGCGCGCTCCTACGAGCTGGTCGGCGCCTACGCCGACGCGGTGCTCGGCAGCATCACGCTCGACCTCGCGTTCATCGGCGTGAACGGCGTCGACGCGACCGTCGGCCCGACCTCCCACGACGAGCGCGAGGCCGCGGTGAACGCCCTCATGGCGTCGAGGGCCGCCCATCCCGTGCTCGTCGCCGACGCGTCGAAGATCGACAAGCGCGCGTTCGCGGCCATCGGCCACCGACGGCTGTTCCCGACGATCATCACGGACGCCGGGGCCACTCGCGAGCAGCGCCAGCGCCTCGCGGACAGCGGCTACGACGTTATCGTTGCGTAGGTGAGCACCCCCTCGACGGTCATCCACTCCGCCCGCCTCGTGACCGGCCGCGACACGGTGGCCGACGCGTGGGTGCGGTTCGAGGGCGACCGCGTTGTCGCGCGAGGCATCGGCGACGAGTGGCGCGCCGCCCTCGGCTCCGAGACGACGGTGACGGATGCCGAGGGCCGCACGCTCGTGCCCGGATTCATCGACCTGCACTGCCACGGCGCCGGCGGCGCCTCCGTCGAGGAGGGCGAGGCCGCGATCGAGCGGGCGCTCGCCGTCCACACGGCGCACGGCACGACCCGGAGCGTCCTCTCCCTCGTGACGGCGCCCGTCGAGGTGCTCGAAGGGCACCTGGCGACGATCGCCCGCGTCGCGGCATCCGACCCGCGCGTGCTCGGCGCGCACCTCGAGGGACCGTTCCTCGACCACGAGTTCCGCGGCGCGCACGACCCCGAGCAGCTGCGCACCGCCGACGACGCGTCGGTCGAGCGACTGCTCGTCGCGTCGGAGGGCATGCTGCGCCAGGTCACCATCGCGCCCGAGCACCCCGGCGCGCACGGGGCCATCGCGGCGTTCGTCGACGCGGGCGTCGCCGTGGCCGTCGGGCACACGGGCGCCGACTTCGGCACGGCGCTCGCGGCGTTCGAGGCCGGCGCGTCGATCCTCACGCACGCGTTCAACGGCATGCGCGGCATCCACCACCGGGCTCCGGGTCCCGTCGTGGCCGCGATGCACGCCGACCACGTGACGCTCGAGGTCATCAACGACGGCGTGCACGTGCACCCAGACGTCGTGCGGCTCGCGTTCTCGGGGGCGCCCGGACGCGTGGCGCTCATCACCGACGCCATGGCGGCGGCCGGCGCGGCCGACGGACGCTACGTGCTCGGCTCGCTCGAGGTCGTCGTCGACGGCGGCGTCGCACGGCTCGTCGAGGGGGGATCGATCGCGGGCTCGACGCTCACGCAGGACGTCGCCCTGCGCCGCGCCGTGATCGACAGCGGCATCCCGCTGCACGAGGCCGTGGGGGCGCTCACCGTCGCGCCGGCCGCGGCGATCGGCCGCTCGGGCGACCTCGGACGCCTCGACGCCGGCTACGCGGCCGACGCCGTGCTGCTCACCGACGACCTCGAGATCGAGGCGGTCTGGGGCGCGGGCGCGCGGCTCGCCTGAGACGGGCACGCTGCCGCGGGCTCGCCCGGGGCTCGCGTCCTGCCCGACGCGCCCGATGCGCGACGTGCGCACGGTCGTGGCGGGGTCCGGAGGCGTGCTCCCCATCGCCTCCGGACCTCCGCCCGTTCCGAGGCGCCGCCTCGACCCCCCGAATGCTGCGCCTCACGCCGGCGTGCGCCGGCCCCGCCCCGCGTCGGGGACGCGGAGGCGGCGGTTCGATCCGGCCCGTACGCGGGCCTTCACCTGAGAGACGGCGGAGCGGTGGATCCATGACGCGCGTTCGCGGAAAATCTGCTGGAATTGGTCGAATCCCGTGCGGCGCGTCATGATCGCCCATGCTCCACGTCTCTTCCATGACGCCCATTCCCCCCACCCATGGAGGCGACGTGCCACCCCTGCGCACCGACCTGTCCGACGGCGCGCTCATCGAGCGCACGCGCCGCGGCGACCGTGCCGCCTACGGCGAGCTCTGGCAGCGGCACGCACCGTCGGCGCGCACCGTGGCCCGCTCGTTCAGCTCGCTCGATCCCGACGACCTCGTCGCCGAGTCGTTCACGCGCATCTACGACGCGATCCTCGCGGGGCGCGGCCCGACCGGCGCCTTCCGGCCGTACCTCTTCACGACCGTGCGCAACACGGCCGCGAGCTGGGGACGCGCCCGCCACGAGACGACCCTCGAGACGCTCGAGTCGTTCGAGGACCCCGCGACGAGCGAGTCCGCGACCCTCGACGCGCTCGACCGGTCGACGACGGCGCAGGCCTTCCGCTCGCTGCCCACGCGCTGGCAGGAGGTGCTCTGGTACACCGAGGTCGAGGGCATGCAGCCGGCGCAGGTCGCCCCGCTCGTCGGCATGAGCGCGAACGCCACGGCCGCGCTCGCCTATCGCGCCCGCGAGGGGCTGCGGCAGGCGTGGATCCAGGCGCACCTGCGCAACGCCGAGGAACCCGAGTGCCGCTGGACGATCGACCGGCTCGGCGGCTACACGCGCGGGCGACTCCGCACGCGCGACACGGCGCGACTCGAGGCGCACCTCGACGACTGCGCCCGCTGCACCATCGTCGCCGCCGAGGCGCGTGAGGTCGGCTCACGGCTCGCCCTCGTGCTGCTGCCCTTGGCGGCCGGCGTCGGCGGGGCCACCGCGTACTCGGCGTGGCTCTCGCAGGGCGCGCCGGTCGCGCACGTCGCTCTGGGTGCGGCCGGGTTGCCGTCGGTGCTCGCGGGGCACGTCGCCGCGGGGTCGGGTGCGGGATCAGCGGCCGGCGCCGGGTCTGCTGTGGCCGGCGCGGCAGGTGCAGGTGCGGGCTCCGGCGCGGGCGCCGCATCCACAGGGTCGGCCGGCGGCGCATCAGCAGGCGCGGCCACCGCGGCAGCGGCGGGCACCACGGGCGCCAACGGCGTCGCGATCGGCGCCGGCATCGGGGCCGTCGCCCTCGCGGCCGCGGCGGTCACCGCGGTCGTCGTGCTGCCGGCGCTCGTGAGCGCCGACCAGGCGCCCGCGGCGATCGTCGCGCAGGCGGAGCCCGACGCACCGCCCATCGAGCTGGCCGGCCCGTCGGGCCCGGTGCTGCCCACGCCGCTCCCGTCGCCGCCCGGCGTCCCCGACGCCCCCGCCACCGGTGACGCCGACGACGAGGGCGCGGATGCCGCCCCGCCCGCCGCGCCGAAGGCACCGACGGCTCCCGGCCCGACGCCCGCACCGGGTCCGACGCCCACGCCGACCCCCACCCCGACGCCCGACCCCGAGCCCGTCGAAAACACGGCCGCGGCACCGGCGTTCAGCGCCGACACCGCGGGCGGCCTCGTCGACCCGCTGCTCTCGGGCACCGCAGAGCCGGCCGCGGCCGTCACGGTCACGTCCGGCGACGGACGCACCTGGTCCACGACCGCCGACGCGTCGGGCACGTGGAGCCTCGTCGCCGACGCGCTCCCGACCGGCACCACCCGGCTGACGGCCCGACAGGTCGACGTCGCGGGCAACGCCTCCGCCACGAGCGACCCCGTCGTGGTCGAGCTGTCGAGCCCCTCGCTGGTGCTGCGACCGAGCGGTCCCATCGTGTGGCACCTCACGTTCGGCGGCGCGGCATCCGCCGACGTGCAGCTGCTCGTCGACGGCGCGCCGGCCGCCGCCGTGACGCTCGACGGCAACGGATCCGTCCGCTACATCGGCTTCGGCTTCATCACGCCCGAGAGCCTGGTCGAGGTGCGCTACGCGGTCGACGCCCGCACGGGCCCCGTCTCGACGGCGACGCTCGAGCGCGGCTGACGCGCGCGGGCGGCGCGGCGGGTCGCCCCGACGAGCACGACCGCGACGAGCACCAGCACCACCGCGTAGAGCAGCGGCAGGCCCTGCACGCCGATCCGCTCGAAGAGCACGGCGCCCACGAGGGCGCCGCCGCCGATGCCCACGTTGAACGCCGTCGTGTACAGCGCGCTCGCGGCATCCCGCTGGCGCGGCGGCGTTGCCTGCAGCAGGCGCGTCTGCAGCAGCGGCGGCACCGCGCCGAACGCGAGCCCCCACACCGCGAACGCGATGAGCGAGGGCACGACGCCGGGCGCGAGCCCGAGCACCACGAGCGCCGCCGCGGCGACGGCCATGGCGGTCACGATCGCCGCGGTCGGCCGGCGCGCGAGCGGCGAGCCGGCGATCACGAGGCCGATCGCGCCGGTCACGCCGTAGACGAAGAGGAGCGGGCCGACCGCGCCGGGCTCGAGGCCGACGACGTCGGTGATGAGCGGCGCGACGTAGGTGAACACCGCGTACTGCCCGAGCATGGTGGCCGCGGTCACGGCGCAGACGAGCAGCACGGGCCCGAGCGCGGCGTCGCCACGGCGGAAGCGCGCGGCGGTCGCACCGGCCTCGGCGGCCACCGGGGGCAGGAACCGCCACACGGCGAGCGCGCCGACGAGCGTCAGCCCGGCGACGATGGCGAAGACGGGTCGCCAGCCGACGACCTGGCCGAGCACGGTCGTGGCCGGCACGCCGGCGACGAGTGCGAGCGTGCCGCCGCCGAGCGTGACCGAGATCGCACGGCCGATCTGGTCCTCGGGCACGAGCCGCGACGCATAGGCGGCCACGATCGCCCAGAACAGGCCGTGCGCCACGCCGCCGACGACGCGCACGGACGCGAGCATCCAGTACTCGGGCACGAAGGCCGACGCGAGCGTGGTGAGCCCGAGCACCGCGAGCACGAGCACGAGCAGGCCGTGTCGCGGCATCCGGCTGGTGAGGGCCGTGAGCAGCGTCGACGTGACGACGACCGTGAAGGCGAAGACCGAGACGAGCAGCCCGATGAACGGCTCGGCGACGCCGAGGCCCTCGCTCATCTCGGGCAGGAGGCCCGTGGGCAGCATCTCGATGGTGATGGACAGGAACACGCCCGCGGCCAACAGCAGGAGGCCGGGCCAGGGCAGTCGGGGTGCGCGCACGCGCGCGGGTTCGGTGACGGACATCAGGATGTCTCTCCGACGGCGTTCCCCGCTGCGGGAAACCTCACCGCGCGGGTCGACTACGCGCTCATGTGCGCGCCCAGGGCCATGCGTTGTCCGCCGACCACGGACCAGTGTACCGGACGCACTACTCTGGGCGGATGACCACGGATGCCGCCCCCACCCACCTGTACCACTGGGTCGTGACGCTCGCCTGCACCGACGGGCCCGGCATCGTGCACGCCGTGAGCGGGGCCATCGTCGCCGCACGCGGCAACATCACCGAGAGCCAGCAGTTCGCGAGCCTCGACACGGGCCGCTTCTTCATGCGGGTGCAGGTCGAGTCGCCCGCCGGCCGCGAGGAGTTCGAGGCGGCGCTCGCGCCCGTCGTCGAGCAGTGGGACATGACGTGGCACCTCGACGAGGTCGGCCGTCCGCTGCGCACGCTCGTGCTCGCGTCGACCGCCGGGCACTGCGTCAACGACCTCTTGTTCCGCCAGCGCGCCGGCCAGCTGCCCGTCGAGATCCCGCTCGTGCTGTCGAACCACGGCACGCTGCGCGACCTCGTCGACTTCTACGGCGTGCCGTTCGAGTCGGCCGCGGTGACGGATGCCGCGTCGAAGACCGCGTTCGAGCGGCGGGTGCTCGCCGCGGTCGACGAACACGACATCGAGCTCGTCGTGCTCGCGCGGTACATGCAGATCCTGACCCCCGAGCTGTGCGACGCCCTCGCCGGGCGCTGCATCAACATCCACCACTCGTTCCTCCCGGGTTTCAAGGGCGCCAACCCCTACCGGCAGGCGCACGCCCGAGGCGTGAAGCTCATCGGCGCCACCGCGCACTTCGTGACGAGCGACCTCGACGAGGGGCCGATCATCGAGCAGAACGTCGTGCGCGTCGACCACTCCCGGTCGGTCGCCGAGCTCGTCGCCATCGGCCAGGACGAGGAGAGCCGCACGCTGAGCCAGGCGGTGAAGTGGTTCGCCGAGCGCCGCGTGCTGCTCGACGGCGCCCGCACGATCATCTTCCGCTGACCCGGGCCGTGCCTCGGGCGAAGTAGGCTGGAGAGCCGTGAGCACCGCAGTCCCCCCGCAGTCCCAGCCGAAGATCGGCCCGAACGACGTCCTCCGCTTCTTCCTGGAGCTCTTCGCGTTCGTGACCCTCGGCATCTGGGGCTTCACCGCGTTCCCGCTGCCGTGGCCCGGCGTGCTCATCGGACTCGGCGCTCCCGCGCTCGCGATCCTCGCCTGGGCGCTCTTCCTCTCGCCGAAGGCGGTGCTCCGCATCGACCCGTTCGGCCAGGCGCTCGTGGAGATCGCGGTGTTCTCGTCCGCCGCGATCGCGTGGTGGCTGATGGGCCAGCCCGTCGTCGCGGTGGTGTTCGCGGTCGTGGCGGCCGTCAGCGGCATCCTGCACGGGCGCAAGCAGCTCGCGGGCTGACGGCGGCGGACGCATGAGCGACGACGCGCCTGCGTTCCGCAGCCTCGCGCTCGACGAGCTGCCGCACCCCGACCACGTCGACGTCATCGCGGTGCCGCTCCCGCCGGGCGCGTCCACCGACCCCGAGACGTGGGCCCGCACGATCTTCTCGACCGCGGCCGCACCCGTGTGGGTCCGCGTCGCCTTCGGCCTCCGGCAGGCGCTCGTCCCGCTCATCGGCGTGCGGCCCGGCGACCCCGCCACCGCGTTCGCGGTACGCCGCGTCGTCGGCGAGGAGGCGCTGCTCGCCGAGTCCGACCGGCACCTCGACTTCACCTGCGGCGTCGGCGTCGATGCCCACCGCGGACTCGTGCGCGTCACGACCGTGGTGCGATTGCACGGATGGCGCGGCCGGCTCTACTTCGCGCCCGTGAAGCTCGTGCACCCCTCGGTCGTGCGCGGGATGCTGCGCCGCGCGGCCGGGATCCTGGCCGAGCGGCGCTGACGGCCCCGGGGCTCGGTCGGGAGCCTCGGGGCCGTCGGTCCGGGCCTCGGGAACGGTCAGTGCGCCGGCGCGAGGTGCTCCGTGTGCTCCGCGTCCGCCACCTCGTCGGCCTCGGCGTCGGGCTCCGCGCCGCCCGCCGTGCGGAAGTGCCCGAGGAGCGAGAGCAGGATGCCGCCGACGGCCCACGCCGTGAGCACGAGCCACGGGAAGGTCGTGTCGGCGGCCGGGAAGTACGACAGCTCGCGCATCAGCGTCGCCGCGGCGCCCGGCGGGAACCACTGGCCGACCTCGCCCCATGGCACGGGGAGGAACTCCTTCGGAATGGCCGCCGAGGAGATGGGGTTCGCGAACAGCAGCATCACGATCGGACCGACCGCGATGCCCGCGCGCCCCATCAGCGCGACGAACCCGGTGATCGGTGCCGCGATCGCGGCGAGCGCCAGTGCGATGCCCGCCGAGTTCAGCCAGTAGTCGCCCTGCAGCGACCCGAACCAGCCCTGCATGATGGCCGCGAGCGCGAGACCGCCGACGGCCGAGTAGACGACGACGGCGAGCACGCGCCGCATGGCGCCGATCACCGCCAGTGAGATGGCGATGCCGCCGAGCATGCCACCGAGCACCAGCGGGAACAGCGCCGCGGTGAGTCCGGTGCCACGGGGGTCGGTCTCGGCGAGCGGCACGACGTCGGTCACCGCGACGTCGATGTGGGGCGGCGCGGCGGGCGCACCGGCGGCCTCCGCAGCGGCTTGCGCCTGGGCGTTCACGCCCTCTTCGAGCTGTGCCCCGACGGTGCCGAGGAGCTGCGCCACGGCGAGGCTCGAAGCCGACGAGGTGAGCACCTCGGGCTCCTGGCCGAGCACGATGGCGCCGTAGGCCTCGCGCGCCTCGATGGCGTCGACCGACGCCGCACGGTCGTCGACCTCCTGGAACGCGATGACGCCGGGCGCCTGCTGGTCGACCGCGTCCTCGGCGGCGGCGACGGCCTGCGCGGGCCCGGCGATGGCGATGGGAAGGTCCTTGGGCTCCGCCGTCACCGACGGCCACGAGAACGCGAGCACGATCACGGCGACGACCGCCGCGAGGGCCAGCGAGATGCCGAGCACGCGACCGATCGGGGTGGGGCCGGTCGTGGCATCCGAGTGTGCCATCATGTCCTCCAAAAAAAGCGAATGTTCGTTCTTTATTAGTTTCCGCCCGCCGCCTATGCTTGTCAAGAACGTTCATTCGGTTTGCGGGAGGAGTCTCACGGATGCCGCGAGTGACCGAGGCCTACCGCACGGCGCGGCGCGACGAGATCATCTCGGCCGCGTTGCGCTGCTTCGCCGAGAAGGGCTACCAGCGCACGTCGATGTCGGACATCATCGAGGAGTCCGGCCTGTCGGCGGGCGCGATCTACGGTCACTTCGCCGGCAAGCAGGAGCTCTTCGCCGCGGTCGCCGGCCGCGTGCTCGAGGCACGTCGCAGCGAGCTCGTGGCTCGCCGCGGCACGGGTGAGCCGCTCTCCCCCGGCCAGGTCATCGCGACGCTGATCGAGGGGATCCGTCGCGAGCCGTTCGGACACGTGATCGTGCAGCTGTGGGGCGAGGCGGCCGTGGATCCCGGCATCCGGGAGCTCGTGCAGGAGGTGTTCCACCGGCTCCGCGCCGCGGTGCAGGCCGGGCTGGCCGAATGGGCGGCGGTGCCCGGGCACGTCGACGACGACCCGGAGGAGTGGGCCGCTCGGGCGACACCCGTGGTCATGGGCCTCGGTCCGGGGTTCATGGTGCAGCGCGCGATCATCGAGGACTTCGACGAGGAGGCCTACCTGTCGGCGCTGCCGGGGCTGCTTCCGCACTGAAACGACCGACTCCCCGACGGGGCCGGGCGATGGGGAACGAGGGGGACGCGCATGGACGACCCGGACGCCATCGTGATCGGAGCCGGCCAGAACGGGCTGGCCTGCGCGTGCTACCTCGCACGCGCCGGGCTGCGGGTCCTGGTGCTGGAGGCGTACGAGCGAGTCGGCGGCATGACCCTGACCGAGGAGCTGACGCTGCCGGGCTTCCGGTCGGACGTGCATGCCAGCGGCTACCAGCTCGCCAACCTCTCGCCGGTGCCGGGCGAGCTCGATCTCGTGCGTCACGGCCTCGAGCTCGTCGCGCCCGAGTACGTCTACGCGCACGCCTTCCCCGACGGACGGGCGATCGTCGTGTCCCGCGACCTCGACGCGTCCGTCGCCGACCTCGCCCGGATCTCCCCCGCGGATGCCGCGACCTTCCGGTCGCTCATCGAGCGCTATCGCGCCGGTCGGGCCGCCTTCATCGACACCTTCTTCTCGCCGCCGGGTCCGCGCGCCGTCGCACCGGGGGACGAGGTCCGCTTCAGCCTGCAGAGCGTCCGCTCCTGGGCCGACGCGACCTTCGCGAGCGACGAGGCGAAGTCGCTCTTCGGCGGGTTCGCGGCATTCGTCGGCTCGGCGCCCGACGATGCGGGTGGAGCGGAGATCGCGTGGCTCTTCGGCGCGGTCCTGCAGGCCGAGGGGAACTTCCTCGTGCGCGGGGGCATGCAGGGCGTCGCGGACGCCCTGCATGCCGACCTCGCGGCCCATGGCGGACAGGTCCGCACCGGCAGCCGGGTCGAGGCGATCGAGGTGCGCGACGGCGTCGCCCGCGGCGTGCGGCTCGCCGGCGGCGACGTGATCGACGCGGGTCGCGTGGTCGTCTCGGCCACGGATCCGGCGCAGCTGGTGGCCGGGCTCCTGGGCGACGGCGTCGCCGAGGCATCCGACGTGGCAGCCGTGCGCCGGATCGAGTGGGGCGACGCCGTGATGACCGTCTACCTCGCGTTGGACGGCCCGGCGGAGTACGCGGCGGGCCCGGCGGTGGGGCAGGCGGCGCAGGTGCACCTGTCGTCGCCGGGACTGTCCGCGATCGCCCAGGCGTCGGTCGAGTGCCGGGCGGGCCTGCTGCCCGGCGAGCCGTTCATCGTGGCCTGGAACAACTCGACCATCGATCCCGGCGTCGCGCCGCAGGGGAGGGCCCTGATGAAGCTCGTCGTCCTGGGCGTGCCGTACGAGATCGCCGGCGACGCTGCCGGCGTCCTCGGCGGTCGGCACTGGGACGAGGTGCGCGAGGCGTACGCCGATCGCATCGTCGACCTGGTCGACGCGCGGTACGTGCCCGGCCTCACGGCGCGCATCATGCGGCGCACGGTCTTCTCACCGCTCGACCAGGAGCGACAGCTCTCCAGCGCCGTTCGCGGCACGATCTCGCACGGCGCGATGCTGCCCTACCAGATCGGCGCCCTGCGGCCCACCGCCGCACTGTCGGGCTACCGCACGTCCGTCCCGAACGTGTACCTCTGCGACTCGGGCACCCACCCCGGACCGGGGGTCTCCATGGCCTCCGGACGCAACGCGTTCACGGTCATCGCCCACGACCTCGGCCTGGCTCCGCCCTGATCCACTGACGACGAGGCACGCGCCGCGACTGGGTGCTCAGATGCCCTGCCAGGCGGGCTTGTTCGCCCATGCGTGCCGGTAGTAGTCGAGGTTCTCGAGCTCGGCCGCGGCCGCCTCGTCGACGATGACGGTCGTGTGCGGATGCAGCTGGATCGCCGAGCCGGGCTGGCTCGCCGTGACCGGGCCCTCGACCGCCGCGGCGACCGCGTGCGCCTTGGCCTCGCCGAACGCGAGCAGCACGAGGTGCCGCGCGCGCAGGATCGTGCCGATGCCCTGCGTGATGCAGTGCATGGGCACGTCGTCGGGCGAGTCGAAGAACCGCGCGTTGTCGACGCGGGTCGGCTCGGTGAGGGTCTTCACGCGGGTGAGCGACGCGAGTGAGGATCCGGGCTCGTTGAACCCGATGTGCCCGGTGCGGCCGATGCCGAGGATCTGCAGGTCGACCCCCCCGGCCGCGTCGATCGCGGCCTCGTAGTCGGACCCGGCGGTGCGGATCGTGGCCGGGTCGCCGTTCGGCACGCGCACGAGCTCGGGCGTGAGGCCGAGCGGCTCCACGACCTCGCGAGAGATGACCGAGCGGTAGCTCTCGGGGTGCCCGGCGGGCAGGCCCACGTACTCGTCGAGGGCGAAGCCGCGCACGCCGCGCACGTCGATGCGCTCCTCGGCGATGCGGTCGGCGAGCGCCCGGTAGCTCGCGAGCGGCGTCGAGCCCGTCGCCAGCCCGAGCACGGCGTCGGGCTTGTGCCGGATGAGGGAGACGATCGCGTCGGCCACGAGGGCGCCGGCGGCGTCCTCATCGGCGACGATCACGACTTCGGCCATCGGTGTCCTCCTACGAGGGCGGCACCAACGGCGGCCGCCGGGAATCCTGGTGGGATGACCTGCACGCGAGCGGCGAGGTCGAGTGATGCGAGGAAGGCCGACGAATCGGCCCACCCGTTCAGGATACGGTGCGTCCCACCGAGGAGGTCGTCGCCGAGGGCGGCGAGCCCGCCGCCGATCACCACGTCGTCGACGTCGGTCGTGAGCACGAGCAGTCGCACGGCGGCGGCGACACCCGTGAGGAAGCGCTCGCGCACGTCGACCGCGCGCGGGTCGCCGGCCGCGGCCGCGTCGAACATCGCTCGGGCCGGGTGGCGGTCGGCCGTCGGCCAGGCGCGCGCGATCGCCCAGCCCGAGGCGAGGGTCTCGAGGCATCCGCGCTGGCCGCAGCCGCACGTCTCGCCGGCCGGGTCGACCGGGATGTGGCCGATCTCGCCGGCGACGCCGTGCCCGCCACGGAGGAGCCGGCCGTCGAGCACGATGCCCGCCGCGAGCCCCGTGCCGAGGTTGAGGTAGGCCATCGAGTGCGTGCGCAGGCCGTCGGCGATGCCGAGCAGGTGGTGGGCGCCGAGTGCGGCCGCCTTCACGTCGTTCTCGACGCGCACCTCGACTCCGAGCCGGTCGGCGAGGCGGGGGCCGAGGTCGAGGCCCTCGAGGCCGAGGTTCACGGCGTGCGCGACGCGGCCCGTCGTGCTGTCGACCGCGCCGGGGATGCCGATGCCGATCGACGTGAACGCCCCCGCCGCGACGCCCGCGAGCTGCGTCATGCGCTCGACGGTGCGCAGCGCCGTGGCGACCACCTCGTCGGCGCCGAAGCCGGTGGGCATGCGCACCTGGTCGCTGAGCTCCCCGTCGGCGCCGATCGCGACCGCGGCGGTCTTCGTGCCGCCGATGTCGATGCCGAGCCTCATGTCGCGTCCAGCGCGACAGGGGTCCGCGCAGGGGACGTCGCCGGCGTGGCGAGCGCCGAGTCGAGCAGCGCGATGAGCGCCTCGCCCACGAGGCGGGAGGCCCCGAAGGTCGCGATGTCGGCGTAGGCGCGATCGTCGGACGGCCACCCCATGTCGACCGTGACGACGTCGTCGCGCGCGCCCCGCAGCGCGGCGATCGCCTCGACGGCGAACGGATGCCGGTGCAGGTCCTTGCCCACGACGAGCACCGGTCCGGGCAGCGACGCGGGGTCGTCGAGCGACCGCTCGGACGAGACGGCGACGACGTCCGCGGCATCCGGCCACCGCTCGCCCGCAGTCGCGGCGTCCACCGCGAACGGCCCCCACGGCGCGATGCCGATCGCGATGTTCGCGACGGTGTCGACGCGCACCACGGTGCCGAGCCGGTCGGATGCCGCGAGCCGCTCGCGCGCGGCATCCGTCACGTCGAAGGCGGCGGCGATTCGGGCGAGCTCTCCCGCGTCATGCGCCGGCTCGAGCGACGCGGACGCGACCGACGCGGGCAGCGCCGGCGCCGACGCGCCGAGCCCGCGCACCCGCGCGGCGGCCTCGCGGACGCGCTCGGCGGTGAGTCGGCCCGCCGCGACGGCGGCCTCGACGGCCGCCACGATCTCGTCGAGCTGCTCGTCGGTGTTGTCGCTGCCGATGCAGAGCAGGTCGCAGCCGGCGGCGAGGGCGAGCACGGCGGCCTCGGGGATGCCGTGCACGCCGCTCGCCCCGTGCATGTCGAGGGCGTCGGTGACGATGACGCCCTCGAACCCCAGCTCCCCGCGGAGCAGGCGCTGCACGATGTGCGGGGAGAGGGTGGCGGGCTGCTCCGCGTCGAGGCGGGGCAGGAGGATGTGCGAGGTCATGATCGTGCGGGTGCCGGCGGCGATCGCCGCGCGGAACGGCACGAGCTCGCGCTCGCGCAGCGTCTCGATCGCGACATCCACCACCGGCAGCGCGAGGTGCGAGTCGGTCGCGGTGTCGCCGTGCCCGGGGAAGTGCTTCGCGCTGGCGGCCACGCCCGTCGACTGCACGCCGCGCACCCAGGCGGCGGCGTGCCGCGCCGCGAGCGCCGGGTCGGCCCCGAAGCTGCGGACGCCGATGACAGGGTTGTCGGGGTTCGAGTTCACGTCGACGTCGGGCGCGAACGTCACCGTGCAGCCCAGGGCGGCGAGCGCGTCGCCGACCGTGCGGGCGACCCGCTCGGTGAGGTCGACGTCGTCGATCCGGCCGAGGAGCGCGTTGCCCGGGTAGGGCGCGCCGCGGTCGTAGAACAGGCGCGTGACGTCGCCGCCCTCCTCGTCGATGGCGACGACCGCGAGCGGATTCGCCGTCCGCAGCGTCGTGTTCAGGGCGAGGAGCTGCTCGGCCGAGGCGAGGTTCTGCCCGAAGAGGCACACGCCGCCGAGCCCGTCGCGCAGCCGCCGCAGCAGCCACTCGGGCGCCGCCACGCCCGGGAAGCCCGGGAGCAGGGTCGTGAGGATGTCCCGGCGCAGGTCGTCGCCCGCGCCGGTGTGGTGCTGCCCGGTCATCCCTTGACGGCCCCGCTCACGAGGCCGCTCGTCATGCGGCCCTGGACGATGAGGAAGAACACGATGACCGGGATGGCCATCAGCACGGAGCCCGCCATCATCGCCGCCCAGTTCGTGGTGCCGGTGGCGACGAGGAACGTGCGCTGCCACACGGGCAGCGTCATCGACTCGGGGCGGGCGTTCAGCACGAGGGCCATGATGAACTCGTTCCAGGCCTGGATGAAGCCGAAGACGCCGGTCGCGATGAGGCCCGGGGCGAGCAGCGGGAACGTGACCCGCCAGAACGCGCCGGCCCTGGAGCATCCGTCGATCATGGCGGCCTCCTCGAGCTCGGCCGGGACGCCGTTCACGAAGCCGCGGAGCGTCCAGATCGTGAAGGGGAGGACCGTGGCGACGTACACGATCGTGAGGCCGATGATCGTGTTCAGGAGGTGCCATCCGTCGATGACGCGGAAGACCGAGACGATCATCGCCTCGCCGGGGATCATCTGGATCACGAGGATCGCGATGATGAACGTGCGGCGGCTCTTGAACCGGAACCGGGTGACCGCGATCGCCGCCAGGAATGCGAAGATCAGCGCGATGATCACCGTGAGGATCGTGATCACGATCGAGTTGGCTGCTGCGGGGAGGAACGGGCTGCGACCCGGATCGAAGAGCACCGTCTCGTAGTTGCGCAGCGTGAAGTTCTCGGGCCAGAAGTTGACGTCGGAGCCGCGGATCTCGTTGTTCGGCTGGAACGACGTGTTGATCATCCAGTAGACGGGGAAGACGAAGAACAGGAAGAGCACGACCGAGACGGCGCTGAGCACCCACGTCGTGATCCGGCGGCGTCCACCGCCCGAGCGACGGAGGTCGCGGGTGGTCCCGGTCTCGGCGACGAGACCGCCGACCTGCTGGCCGGGGGCGACGGTGGCGCTCACAGCTCCTCCTCCTTGGTGACCTGGCGGACGTAGTAGATCGAGATGGACATGAGCAGGATCGCCGTGATCACGGCGATCGCGCCGCCCTGGCCGAAGTCGCCGCCCGCGATCGAGGTCTGGTAGATGTACACGCCGAGCGTGTTGGTGAGCGCGCGGATGCCGCCGATGTCCTGCAGCGCGAAGATCTGCGTGAAGACGCGGAGATCCCAGATGATCTGCAGGATCGTGACGATGAGGAAGATCGGCTTGAGGTACGGGAAGATGATCAGCCGGAACCGCTTGAACCCGCCGGCGCCGTCGAGCTGCGCGGCCTCGAGCACCTCGTCGGGCACCTGCGTGAGGCCTGCATAGAGGGTGAAGGCGACGAACGGCACGGCGCCCCAGACGATGATGATGCCGGCGACGAGGAAGAAGCTCAGCGGGTCGATGAGCCAGGAGTGCTGGAAGTACTCCTCCTGGCCGAACCAGTTCACCAGGATGTAGTTGACGACGCCGTACGCGGTGTCGAACATCCAGCCCCACACGACGGTGGCGGTGAGGGCGGGCATCGCCCACGCGAGCAGCATGCCCACCGAGAGCAGGAGGCGGAAGCCCTTCGGGAGCCGCATCATCATGAGCGCGATGAGCGTGCCGACCAGCATCGTGGCGACCACGCACACGCCGGCGAATACGAGGGTGCGCACGAGCACGCCCCAGAAGACCGGATCGGTGAGGACGTTCGCGTAGTTCTCGAAGCCCACCCATTCGGGCGGTGCGCCGAAGACCTGGGCCCGTCCGAACTGCTGGAACGACGTGACGATGAGCTGCACGAGCGGCCAGCCCGTGATGAGGGCGAGGATGACGATCGCGGGGCCGAGCAGGGCATAGGGGGTGAGGCCGCCCCGCAGCCGCGTGCGGCGGCCGGTGCGCTTGGGCGACGGCGCCAGGATGCGCTCGCCCTCGATGGCGCTCGGCGTCGGATCGAGTCCGCTGTCGAGGGTGGTCATGGTGGTACTCCCGAAGTCGAGGGGTGGGGGCGGGCGATCGGTGCCCACCCCCGATCCGGACGCGCGACGTGTGTGGTCGACGCGGGTCCGGGGCTTGGGGTGCGGTGCGGCGGCGGGAAGGGGATCGCCGCCGCACCGCGCGAGCCGGACGGGTCCGACTAGCCGTTGAGGATGGCCTCGATGTCCGTGTCGGCCTGCTCGGCGAGCGCCGTCACGTCACCGCCCTGCGCGATGTTGACGAAGAGGTCCTGCAGGATGCCCGCGGCCTCGACGTCGGCCCACTTCGGCGAGGCCGGGGTGAGCTTCGCGTTGCCCGCGGCCGCCGCGATCGCCTGGGCGACCTCGTCGGTGCCGAGGGTGTCGGCGAGCGAGAGCTTGGCCGGCACGAGGCCGTTCTCGCCGTAGATCGTCTGGAACTCGTCCGAGAGGATGATCTCGAGCGCCTTCACCGCGAGGTCGGGGTGCGCCGACTTGGCCGACACGCCGATGTTCGAGCCGCCGGCGAAGACCTGCGCCGCGCCGCCGTCCATGCCCGGGAGGGCGTAGACGCCGAGGTTGGCCTCCTGGTCGGGGCAGCCGGGCGCCTCGGCGTCGGCCGGGGCGAGGATGGACCACTTGACCCAGCTCGGAGCCGACAGCTGCAGGGTGGTGCCGTCGCAGAACCCGACCTCGGGGCTCGTCTCGTTGCCGTCCTTCGGAGCGCGCGAGGCGTTCGTCATGACCTGCTGGACCTGCTCGAGACCGGCGATCGACTCGTCGGAGCTGAGCTGCGCGTCCCACTCCTCGCCGTCGGGAACCGCGACCTCGCCGCCGTTCTCCCAGATGTAGGGCAGGGCGTTGTACCAGTCCTGGCCGGGCCACCAGATGCCCGACTTGCCGGGATTGTCGGCCGCGAGCTTCTCGCCGTTGGCGATGTACTCGTCGAGCGTCGTCGGCACCGAGAGACCCGACGCGGCGAGCGCGTCCTTCTTGTAGAACACGAGGCGGGCGCCCGAGTAGAGCGGGGCCGCGTAGAACTTGCCGTCGTACGAACCGGCCTCGACGAAGCCGGGGAGCAGGTCGTCGCCGCCGAGCTGGTCGTAGTACTCGGTGAGGTCGAGGAACGCGCCGGCCGACGTGAACGCCGACGCCTGCGTGTTGCCGACCTCGACGACGTCGGGGCTGTCCGAGCCGGAGAGGCTCGTGGTCAGGCGGTCGACCAGGCCGTCCCACGACTGCTCCTCGATGACGAGGGTCGAGCCGGGGTTCTCCTCCTCGAACGTGTCGATGAGGTACTGACGCGCCTCGTCGGGCGTGTCGGTGCCGACCAGCCAGACGCGGATCTCGGCGTTCTCCTCCGAGGCTCCGCTGCCTCCGGAGGCACAACCGGCGAGGGTGAGCGCAGCCGCGGCGCCGAGCGCCACGATGCCGAGTTTCCTCATTTGTCGTTTCCTTTCATGGGGTGGGGGGAAGCAGCGGGGGTTCGCTGTGCCCGTGGTGCGTGGAGTCCCTCACGAGACCCCGAGTTGTCCGGACAGGACCATGACGGCCGCGCCGCGGAGGACGATGTCCTCCGCCTGCTCGGTCATCCGGAGCCTCAGATCACGGTTGTGTTCCGCCATCGTCCGCATCCGGAGCGTGTCGACGGTCGCCTCGTGGAGCGCGCCGTCGAGCAGTTCGGCGGGGCCGCTGAGCACGACCTCCGACAGGTTCAGGGCCCCGACCACCGGGGCGAGCACGATGCCGAGCCGGCGGCCGGCCTCGTGCAGGATCTCGTCGCGAGCGGATGCCGCGTCGGGCGACTCGGGGTCGATCGCGTCGAGCTGGGCGGTGAGGCGCGGCACGGCGAGCCAGGCCTCGAGGCATCCGTGCTTGCCGCACGCGCAGCGCGGACCGCCGTCGGTGCCGACGACGACGTGCCCGATCTCGCCCGCGGCGAAGCCGCCGCCGATCACGGGCCGGCCGCCGATGATGAGGCCCGCGCCGACACCGTGTCCCACCTTCACGAGCAGCAGGTCGTCGTGCGGCGAGGACCCGTGCTCGGCGAGCACCGCGACGTTCGCGTCGTTCGCGACGTGCACGGGCACGCCGAACTCGCGCTGCAGGCGGGCCTGCAGGGCGACATCGGTCCAGCCGAGGTTCGGGGCGGAGCGCACGACCCCGAGCGGGTCGACGACACCGGGCGAGCCGACGCCGATGCCGAGCACCCGAGTCGTCGCGGCGGCGAGGAGCCGGCGCACGAGCTCGACGACGAGCTCGACCGCGTGGTCGCCGCTCGCGCCGTCGCACGCGACCTCGTCACGGGCGACGATGCCGCCGTCGAGGTCGACGACCGCGCCGAGGAAGCGCTGGTGCTCCGAGAGGTCGACGCCGACGATCTGGAACGCGCCGCGGTCGACGTCGATGAGCGTGGCGGGCTTGCCGGGGCGGGCGTCCTCCCGCTGGCCGAGCTCGACGACGAGGCCCTCGGCGATGAGCTCGGCGACGAGGTCGGACACCGTGACCCGGGTCAGCCCGGTCTCGCGCGCGACATCCGCCCGGCTGCGCGCGCCCGAGGTGTAGAGCGTCTGCAGCACGAGGGCCCGGTTGTGGCTGCGGGCGTGCTCGGGCAGCACCTTGCCGGTCGGGCGGAGGGCCCGCGACCGGGTGAAGATCGGGGCGTCGACGAACGGCACGGTGAGCACGTCGCCACCGGCCTGGTGGAGGGTGCCGGCCTCGATGGGGCCCCGTTGCGCGTCCGTCGTCACGTTTGTTAGTAAAGCTTACGAACAAACCAGATGCAAGCCTGTCCTCCGGGTTCCCCGGGGAGTTACCGACTTGTGATCTGCGCGGGTCAGCGGGCGGATGCCGCGGGCACGGCCACGGCGGGGATCGCCGCCTTCGCGTCGAGGCGCCCGCCGATCGCGCGGAGCGCCGCGAGGATCGTGGCGAGGTCGACGACCTCCTGCAGCAGCGCGCCGACGGTCGCGGGGATGACCCCGAACGCGGCCACGATCATGAGCCCGACGCTCACGATGATCCCGAGCCAGATGCTCTGCAGCGCGATGCGCACCGTGTCCCGGCCGATCTCGACGGCTTTCGCGGTGCGTGAGAGGTCATCGACGAGGATCACGGCCGAGGCGGACTCGCTCGCCGCGGTCGCGCCCTTCGCGCCCATCGCGATGCCGACGTCGGCCGCCGCGAGCACGGGCGCGTCGTTGACCCCGTCGCCTACCATGATCACGGGCCGCTCGGCGATGCCCGCGACCTCCTCCACTTTGTCGACGGGCAGGCAGTCGGCGCGCACCTTCGTGATGCCGAGCTCGGCGGCGATGTGGTCGGCGGTCGCCTGCGCGTCGCCGGTGAGCATCATCGTCTGGTGCACCCCGAGCTCGTCGAGCCGCTCGAGCGTCGCCCGGGCGTTGTCCCGCAGGCGGTCGCTCGCGAGGAGGGCGCCGGCGAAGCGGCCGTCGATCGCCACGTACACGGCGAGCTCGCCCGGCGCGATCGGAGTGCGCGCGGCATCCGGCGCATGCTCGGCGACGAACCGGAACTTGCCGACCACGACCTCGCGTCCGCCGACCTGCGCCTGCACGCCGTTCGTCGCCGCCTCGCGCGCCCACTCGGCCTCGTCGAGGTGCAACCCGCGGTCGTGCGCGGCCGAGATCATCGACGTCGCGAGCACGTGCGACGAGTACTGCTCGGCCGACGCGACCGCCGCGAGGAGCTCGTCCTCGCCGAACCCGTTCTCGGGGCGGATCGCCACGAGCCTCGGCGTCCCGTAGGTGAGCGTGCCGGTCTTGTCGAACACGGCCGTCCGCGCGGCGGAGAGCTGCTCGAGCACGCCGCCGCCCTTCACGATGACGCCGTTGCGCGCTGCGCGGCTCATGCCGCCGATGAACGCCACGGGCGCCGCGATGAGCAGCGGACACGGCGTCGCGAGCACGAGCACCTCGGCGAAGCGCACCGGGTCGCCCGACACCCACCACGCGACGCCGGCGAGCGCGAGCGAGAACACCGTGAACGGTACGGCGTACCGGTCGGCGAGCCGCACGACTGGTGCCTTCGACGCCGCGGCCTCGGTGACGAGGGCGACGATCTGCTGGTACTGGCTGTCGGCGGCGGTCGCCGTCGCGACGACCTCGACGGCCGCCTGGCCGTTCACCGACCCGCTCAGCACGGCGTCGCCCGCGACCTTCTCGACGGGCACGCTCTCGCCCGTGATCGAGGATTCGTCGAACGCGGCCTCGGCCGAGCGCAGCGCCGCGTCGACGGGCACGATCTCGCTCGGGCGCACGAGCAGCACGTCGCCCGGACGCACCTCGTCGGCCCGCACCTCGACGATCTCGTCGCCCTCGATGCGGTGCGCGAGCTGCGGCGCCCGCGTGAGCAGCGCGTCGAGCTCGCGCTTCGCGCGCCGGTTCGCGTAGTCCTCGAGGGCCTCGCCGCCCGTGAGCATGAGCACCACGAGGAGCGCCGCGACGTACTCCCCCACGAGCACGGTCGCGACGATCGCGGTCACCGCGAGGATGTCGAGGCCCCAGTGCCCGCGCAGGATGTCGCGCACCATGCCGACCGCCTGCCACGCGGCGATCGCGAGCGCGTAGCCGCTGAAGATCCACGGCACGGCCGCCCCGGCGCCGGCGAGCGCGAGCACGACGCCGAGCAGCCCGATCGCGAGCGTGATCGTCACGACCCAGTAGCGGCGGGCGATCCGGAGCAGGCGAGCCATGCGTCCCATCCTGCCGCGTCGGTTCCGGATGCCGCGGCATCGCGAACCGAACCGTCGGCCGCCGCGGCATCCGCATTCCGAACGCAGGAAGAACCACCGCGGACGCGGAGTGTCGCCGGCGCGACACGCCGCCGTACGCCCGAACGTTCCTGCATCGGATCGGGACCCGTGGCGGCGGGTGCGGGCGAGACGGCGAAGGGGCCGGATGCCGCGGCATCCGACCCCTTCGAACCGAGCGAGAAGACGACCTAGGCCGCGAGCCGCGCCTTGAGGTTGTCGCTCAGCGTCTGGAGGAACTCCTCCGTCGTCTGGTACGGCTGCTCGGGGCCGACGAGGAGCGCGAGGTCCTTCGTCATGGCGCCCGACTCGACGGTCGTGATCACGACGTCCTCGAGGGTGTGCGAGAAGTCGATCAGCTCCTGGTTGCCGTCGAGCTTGCCGCGGTGCGACAGGCCGCGCGTCCACGCGTAGATCGAGGCGATCGGGTTCGTCGAGGTGGGCTTGCCCTGCTGGTGCTGGCGGTAGTGGCGCGTGACCGTGCCGTGCGCCGCCTCGGCCTCGACGACCTTGCCGTCGGGCGTGGCGAGCACGGAGGTCATGAGGCCGAGCGAGCCGAAGCCCTGCGCGACGGTGTCGGACTGCACGTCGCCGTCGTAGTTCTTGCACGCCCAGACGTAGCCGCCCTCCCACTTCAGCGAGGCGGCGACCATGTCGTCGATGAGGCGGTGCTCGTAGGTGAGGCCCGCGGCGTCGAACTTCTCCTTGAACTCGGTGTCGAAGACCTCCTGGAACAGGTCCTTGAAGCGGCCGTCGTAGGCCTTCAGGATCGTGTTCTTCGTCGAGAGGTACACCGGGTAGTTGCGGTCGAGGCCGTAGTTGAGCGAGGCGCGCGCGAAGTCCTTGATGGACTCGTCGAGGTTGTACATGCCCATCGCGACGCCCGAGCCCGGGGACTGGAAGACCTCGAACGACTGCGGCTCGGAGCCGTCCTTCGGGGTGAAGGTCATCGTGAGCGTGCCCTCGCCCTCGAAGCGGAAGTCGGTCGCGCGGTACTGGTCGCCGAACGCGTGACGGCCGACGATGATCGGCTTGTTCCAGCCGGGCACGAGCCGCGGGATGTTCGAGATGATGATCGGCTCGCGGAAGATCACGCCGCCGAGGATGTTGCGGATGGTGCCGTTGGGCGAGCGCCACATCTTCTTGAGGCCGAACTCCTCGACGCGCGCCTCGTCGGGCGTGATCGTGGCGCACTTGACGCCGACGCCGTGCTTCTGGATGGCGTGCGCCGCGTCGACCGTGATCTGGTCGTCGGTCTCGTCGCGCTTCTGGATCGAGAGGTCGTAGTACTCGAGGTTGACGTCGAGGTACGGGTGGATGAGCTGGTCCTTGATGGCCTGCCAGATGATGCGGGTCATCTCGTCGCCGTCGAGCTCGACGACGGTGCCTTCAACCTTGATCTTGGACAAGTTGAGTTCTCCTTGGATCTCTCGTGGGGAATGAGGAAGTCTCGTGGGCGGACACGCCGCCTGCCAGCTTACCGCGTCGCGCGAATATCTCGACATCGAGACAACTTGGGGCGTGCTGCCGGCCCGGCACCGCCCCGTCCGGCACGTCGTTCCGACGGCTGCTTCCTGACGCGGGCCGCCACGGGTTAGCCTTAGCGGCATGGCTGATCTGCGACTCGAAGAACTGAACGCGACGAACATCGTGGCCGCGAACAACCTGTCGCTGAAGCCCGGGCAGGAGCAGTTCATCGCTCCCGTCACCTACGCCGCCGAGGCCTCGGTCGTGAACCCCGACACCGCCTGGCAGCGCGTGGCCCTCTCCGAGGAGCGCGTCGTCGGATTCATCCACGGCAACTTCGACCCCGAGAACGTCCACGAGGAGTTCCGCGCCTGCATCTGGCGCATCAACGTCGATGCCGAGGTGCAGGGCAAGGGCGTCGGCCGCTTCCTCGCGCACGCCCTCGCCGAGGAGGCGAAGCGTCGCGGCTTCGACCGCATCACGGTGCTGTGGGAGCCGGGCGCCGAGGGCCCCGGCGAGTTCTTCCACCGCATCGGCTTCCAGGACGTCGGCGAGACGCAGTACGGCGACGTGATCGGCGCCCTCGAGCTCTGAGCCTGCGGATGCCGCAGGGCGAACGGATGCCGCAGGCCGCCGCACGTCGTGCTCCCGGGCCCCCGGCGGGCTTCGTCGAGGCCGTGCTCGCCGTCGTCGACGACATCCCGCCGGGCTGCGTCGCCACGTACGGCGACGTCGCCGCGATCCTCGGATCGCGCGGCGCGCGCGCCGTCGGGCAGGTCATGGCCAGGTACGGCTCGGATGCCCCGTGGTGGCGCGTCGTGCGCGCGGGCGGGCGTCCGCCGTCGGGGCACGCCGCCTCGGCGCGGCCGCACTACGACGCCGAGGGCACGCCGCTCGTCGCGACGACCGACGAGGACGGCTACCGCATCGTCATCGCCGCGTGCCGCTGGCGTCCCTGACCCGGGGCGCCACGCGCCGGGCCGCCGCGCGTCAGGCTTCCGCGAGCGGCCCGTCGAGCGGGATCCGCACCGTGAGGGTCGTGCCCGCGCCGGGCGGGCTGTCGACCTCGAGCGTGCCGCCGACGGCGTCGACGCGGTCGGCGATGCCGAGCATGCCCGTGCCCTTGTCGAGCGACGCCCCGCCGGTGCCGTTGTCGCGCACCACGAGCTCGAGGTCCCCGTCCTCGACGTAGGCGCGCACCCACGCCCGGCTGGCGCCGGAGTGCTTCGCCACGTTCGCGAGCGCCTCCGAGAGCACGAAGTAGGCGGTCGACTCGATGAGCTCGGGCAGCCGGCCCTCGGCCTGCACGTCGACCTCGACGGGCACCGGGCAGCGACCGGCGAGCTCGGGCACCGCGAGCGACAGGCCGCCCGACGAGAGCAGGCTCGGGTGGATGCCGTGGGCGAGCTCGCGGAGCTCGCGGAGCGCCATGTTGAGCATCTGGATCGTGCCCTCGAGCTCGGTCGCGAGCTGCACCTCGTCGGTGTCGCGCGCCTCGTTCGCCGCGAGCCGCAGGCGCATGCCGAGCGACACGAGGTGCTGCTGCGCGCCGTCGTGCAGGTCGCGCTCGATGCGTCGCCGCGCCTCGACGCCCGCCTCGACGATGCGCTGGCGGGACTGGCGGACCTGCTCGAGCGTGCGCTCGATCTCGGATCGCAGCCGGCCGTTGTCGACCGAGAGCCGGAGGGCGCTCGACACGCCGTCGAGCAGGCGCGCGTTGTCGGTGAGCACGCGGTCGTGCCGGATGAGCGCGATCGGGGCGCCGAGCGGTGACGCGACGGGGAGGATGCTGTGGCTGCCACGGGGATCCGCGTCGGCGTCCTCGATGGGCGTGCCCGCGGCATCCGCGTACCGGCCCTTCTCCTCGTCCCACCAGTAGACGCGCACCGACGCGTCGCGCAGGGTGCGGGCGAGCGACTCGGCCCACAGGCCGCGGTCGGCGCCCTCGCGCGTGATGCGCATGAGGTCGGCGACACGGGCGCGCATGTTGCGCGTGTGCGCCACGCCCGCGACGAAGCTCACGGGGATGGAGGCGAGCGCCACGAGGGAGACCGTGATGAGCACCTTGTCGGCGGTCGTCTCCGCGGCGTAGGTCACGACCAGGGCCGCAAGGGTCGCGGTCCACGCGAAGAGGGCGACCGGCATGAGGAACGCGACGGCGCGCGCCGGGATGCTCCCGCGCACCCAGCCCACGAGCAGGCGGGCGGCGATGGTGAGCGCGACGGCGGCCCCGACCATGCGGTACCCGTTGTCGATGAGGACGAAGAGGCCCGGGGCGTCGGCGATCTGGTAGGGATTGGGCGCGCAGGTGCACCACGTGGGGTCCGCGGGCTCGCTGACGAGCAGCACCGCCCCGAGGAAGAAGACGACCGAGATGCCGAGGAGGATGCCGACGAGCCAGCGATCGATCCCGGAGGAGAGCTGTCCGCGGGGGTACACGACCGGGAGCAGGATCGGGACGATCGCCCACAGGAGGTGCGCACCGTACAGGAGCGGCCAGAGCCAGCCGATGCCCTCGACGACCTGGAAGAACGTCGTCGGGATCCAGAGCGCGACGAAGGCCACCATCATCCGCGCCGGCACGGGGTTGGGGCCGAGGCTCCAGGCGACGCCCGCGCACGCGGCGTAGACGAGCGGCACGATCGCGTGCATCGTCACGTAGGCGACCTCGGGTCGGAACTCCTCGGGCGTGGCCAGGAACCCGGACACCTCCATGAACAGGCTCAGCACGATGACCGCGACGATGATCGCGGTGCGCCTGGCGATCCGGCCTCTGCGGCCGGGGGCCATCACCGTTCGCCGAGGAGCGTGAGCACCGCGAGCACGCGGCGGTGATGCTCGGGCGACTCCTCGAGGTCGAGCTTCTGCAGGATGCTCCGCACGTGCGTCTCGACCGTCTTCAGGCCGAGGAACAGGGTCTGGGCGATGCCGCCGTTGGAGTACCCCTGCGCCATGAGCTCGAGCACCGATCGCTCCCGCTCGGTGAGGCGCGACAGCGGGTCGTCGGCCCTCGTGCGCTTCACGAGCTGCTCGACCACCTCGGGGTCGACCACGGAGCCGCCCGACGCGACCGTCTCGACGGCGCGCACGAGCGTCTGCGGCTCGGAGACGCGCTCCTTCAGCAGGTAGCCCGTGCCGCTGCCGGCGCCCATGACGCGCAGCGCGTACTCGGGCGTCGCGTACATCGAGAGGAGCAGCACGCCGATCGTCGATCCGCTCTCGCGGATCTGCTCGAGGGCGACGATGCCCTCGTCGCGGTAGCTCGGCGGCATGCGGATGTCGAGGACGGCGACGTCGACGTCTCCCTCGCCCACCACCTCGAGCAGTTCGTCGCCGGTGCCCACCGAGGCCACGACCTCGATGCCACCGCCTTCGAGGACCTTCGCGATACCCTCGCGCAGCAGCAGCGCGTCGTCCGCGATCGCGACGCGCAGGGGTCGAGCGTCGTTCATCGCACCTCCGTCCGAGGGCAGGCGCAACCGTTCGGGGGATGCCGCCCGCCTGTGCCGACTGTATCGCGTCCGCCCCGTGCCCGGTCCGACCCAGTTCTGGGGGTGGATCCCCGTGTTTCCGCACCGCGCGGCCGACTCCGGGCACCCGTCCGAACGTTCAGTGGCAGCGTGCATGCGATCGGGGTGACCGCCCGGACCCGGCCGCTTCGACCCGCGAGCACCATCGAGGCATGTCCACGATCGATCGGCTGCAGGAGCTGGGCCTCCGCGACGCACTCCGCTCGCCCGGGGCATCCGCAGACGATCCCGTCTCCGAACCCCACCGTGAAGGGGCACTGCGATGACCACCACGATCGCGGAACGGACCCGGCGCATCGCCGGGCGTGCCGTCCGCATCACCAGGACCGACCGGGATGCGATCCTGCCGGAGCAGCCGCCGCACCGCGAGGAGGTGCGGCGACAGCTCGCCGCCGACGCCGCCCGCCTGCACGTGACCGACCTCGTGCGCCGGCACGGCAGCCCCCTGTTCGTGCTCGACGTCGACCGCGTCACGACGCAGCTGCTCGCGCTCCGCCGCGAGCTGCCCGACGTGGAGATCCATTTCGCGACCACGTCGCTCCCCCATCCCGCCGTCATCCGAGCGGTCGACGCGTTCGGCGCGACCTTCGAGGTCGAGTCGCGCGGCGAGATCGACCTCCTCGAGCGCGAGGGCGTCGCGATCGGCCGGTGCGTCCACAGCCACCCCGTGAAGTCGGTGGCCGACATCACGGGCGCGTACCTGCGCGGCATCCGGACGTTCGTCGTCGACCGCCACTCGGAGATCGACAAGTTCCGCTGGCTTCCCGGCGTCGCCGCGCTCGTGCGGCTCTCGTTCCCCGATCCCGCCGCCGACCGCGACACGTCGGAGTTCGGCGTCCCGCCGGAGGAGGCCGACGCGCTCATCGCGCACTGCCTCCGCGTGGGGCTGCGCGTCGCCGGATTCACGTTCCACGTCGGCAGCCAGACCGTCTCGGCGGAGCCATGGATGCGCGCCATCCACCGCACGCTCGTGCTGATGCGACGGCTCGAGCACGAGCACGGCATCCGGTTCGACACGCTCGACATCGGCGGCGGGTTCCCGATCGCCTACGACGAGCCCGTCCCGGCGTTCGCCCAGCTCGCGGGAGGCATCCGCTCGGCCCTCGCGGCCGCGCCGTCGCGCTACCGGATCCTCGTCGAGCCCGGACGATTCGTCTCGGCACCTGCGATGACGCTCGTCTCCCGTGTCGTCGGCACGTCCGAGCGCCCCGACGGGGAATGGGCGTACCTCGACGACGGCGCCTCCGGCGCGTACTCGAACATCCCCTCCGAGCAGGCGCATCCGCTGGTCTTCGCGGCGACCGAGCTCGACGCGCAGCCGGTGCGCGAACCCGAGCGGGCCCGCGTCGAGCGACGGCTCCGGATGCGCGGCCACCGCCCGGTCACGCTCGCAGGACCCGCGTCCGACCGCCTCGACGTGATCGCCAGGGCCATGCCGCTGCCGACCCTGCATGCGGGCGACCTGCTGCTCAGCCCGATGATGGGCGCGTACACGGTGGCCGCCGCCGCAGGCGCCACCGGCAGCGCGACGGCGCCCGTCGTCGTCGTGGCGGCGTGAGCGTCCGAGCGTCAGCGGATGCCGCGAGCCCGTGTGCACCGCACGACGTGAGCGGATGCCGCGAGCCCGTGCCCGCGGCATCCGCCCGTTCGCCTCGCCCCCTAGACGAGCGAGTCGCGCCAGGCCGCATGCAGCGCCGCGAACCGGCCCTCCCCGCCGATGAGGTCGGCGGGTGCGCCGTCCTCGACGATGCGGCCGTGCTCCATGACGAGCACGCGGTCGGCGATCGCGACCGTCGAGAGGCGGTGCGCGATGATGACCGCCGTGCGGTCGGCGAGCAGCGACTGCAGGCCCTCCTGCACGAGGCGCTCGCTCGGGATGTCGAGCGAGGAGGTCGCCTCGTCGAGGATCAGCACGGCCGGGTTCGCGAGGAACGCGCGCGCGAACGAGATCAGCTGCCGCTGACCCGCGCTCACGCGTCCGCCCCGCTTGTTCACGTCGGTGTCGTAGCCGTTCGGCAGCGACTCGATGAACTCGTGCGCGCCCACCGCCTTCGCCGCAGCCACGATCTCGTCGAACGACGCGTCGGGCCGCCCGAGGGCGATGTTGTCGGCGACCGAACCCGAGAACAGGTACGCCTCCTGCGTGACCATGACGATCGCGCGGCGCAGGTCCTTCGGGTGCAGCCGCCGCAGGTCGACGCCGTCGAGTTCCACGACCCCGTCGCTCGGGTCGTAGAACCGCGCGATGAGCTTCGCGAGCGTCGACTTCCCGGCGCCGGTCGACCCCACGAGCGCGACGGTCTGCCCGGCCGGGACCTCGAGGTCGAACCGGGGCAGCACGACGCGGTCGGCCGTGTACGCGAACTCGACGCGCTCGAACCGCACGGCGCCGTCGGCCGTCCAGAGGTCGACCGGGTGCGTCGGGTCGGGCACGCTGGGCTGCTCCTCCAGCACGCCCGAGATCTTCTCGAGGGCGGAGGCTGCCGACTGGTAGGAGTTGTAGAACATCGCCAGCTCCTCCATCGGGTCGAAGAAGCGCTTGGTGTACAGCACCGCCGCGAGCAGCACGCCGACCTCGAGGGCCCCGTCGACGACGCGGAAGCCGCCGATGAGCAGCACGGCCGCGACCGCGATGTTGCCGATGAGCGCGAGCGACGGGTTGTAGATCGCGAACAGGCCGAGCACGCGCGCGTTCACGTCGCGGTAGTCCTCGACGAGGTCGCCGAACTCGCGCTCGTTGCGTCGCTCCTTCCGGAACGCCTGCACGGCGCGGATGCCCGTCATCGTCTCGACGAACTGGACGATGAGCTTCGCGCTCGCGACCCGCGAGCGGCGGAACAGCTTCTGCGAGCGCAGCTGGAACCACCGCGTGAGCAGCGCGAGCGGCAGGAGCGTGGCGACGAGCACGAGGCCCGATACCCAGTCCAGCCACACGAGCGCGATCGCGGTGAACACCATGTAGAGCACGCCGCGCACGAGCTGGTTGATGCCCTCGTCGAGCAGCTCCCGGATCGCGTCGAGGTCGCTCGTCTGCCGCGAGATGATGCGACCCGACGTGTACGACTCGTGGAACTCGAGCGAGAGCTTCTGCGTGTGCAGGAACACGCGCGTGCGCAGGTCGATGAGCACGGCCTGGCTGACGCGCGCCGACAGGCGGATGTACCACGCGATGAGGAACGCGCCGACGGCGCCCGTCACGAGGTACGCCACGCCGGCCAGGCCCACCGGCATCCAGTCCTGCTGCATGAGCGCGGGCAGGCCCTGGTCGATGCCGTACGCGATGATCGCCGGGCCGGCGACCTGCGCCGCGGTCGAGACCACGATGATCGCCATCGTGGCCCACAGCTGCGCACGCAGCGGGTGCAGCAGCGACCCGAGCAGCCGCAGGCTGCGCGCCCGGATCTGGCGCGACTCGGCCTTCGTGTACTCGTGGCGCTCCTCGCCCTGCACGCCGGTCACGGTGCTCATCAGATCGCCTCCTCTCGTACGGTCTCTTCGGGTGGTCGGGTCCCGGCCGACGCGGCCGTCTCCGACAGCTCCTCGTCCTCGATCAGGTCGGATGCCTCCGCCTTGGCGCGACGCTCCTCGTCCTCGAGGCTCGAGATGACGAAGCGGTAGTGCTCGGACTCGCGCAGGAGCTCCGAGTGCGTGCCGACCGCGGTGATGCGGCCCTCCTCGAGGAGCGCCACCCGATCGGCGAGCATGACCGTCGACGGACGGTGCGCGACGATGAGCGCGGTCGTATCGGCGAGCACGGTGCGCAGCTCCGCCTCCACCTTCGCCTCGGTCGTGACGTCGAGCGCCGACAACGGGTCGTCGAGCACGAGCACCGACGGCCGCGCCGCCACCGCGCGTGCGAGCGCGAGACGCTGCCGCTGGCCGCCCGAGAGGCTCATGCCCTCCTCGCCGACCTTCGTCTCCACGCCGTCGGGCAGGTCGTACGCGAAGCCGGCCTGCGCGATGCGCAGCGCCTCGTCGAGCACACGCTGGGCCTCGGCGCGGGTGGCCGGGTCCTCGCTCGCGAGCTCGGGGCGGCCGAGCAGCACGTTCTCGCGCACCGACGCCGAGAACAGGGTCGCGTCCTCGAACGCCATCGCGATGTGCCGGCGCAGCTCCTCGCGCGTGAGCGCGCGCACGTCGACGCCGTCGAGCGTCACGGAACCCGACGTGACGTCGTAGAGCCGCGTCGTGAGCGCCGTCATGGTGGTCTTGCCGCTGCCCGTGAGTCCGACGAGCGCCATGGTCTCGCCCGGCTGCAGCACGAGGTCCACCCCGTCGAGCAGGTCGCCGAAGCGCTCGGGGGAGTCCTGGTAGCGGAAGTGCACGTCGTCGAACGCGAGCTCGCCGCGCGGGCGCTCGACCGACGCCGCACGCTCCGGGTCGGTCACGTCGTTTCGGCTGTCCATGATGTCGAAGAACCGGTCGGTCGCCGTGCGCGCGTCCAGCGAGAACGCGAGCAGGAACCCGATCGACTCGATCGGCCACGCGAGCACCGCCGCCGTCGCGAAGAACGCGACGAGCTGGCCCATCGAGAGCTGCCCCTGCGATGCGAGCCACACCCCGAGCACGAGGCAGATCGCGAGCGCGACCGTCGGCACGATGAGGATCCACACCCAGATGTTCGCGTCGAGGCGCGCCTTCTCCATCTCGGTCGAGCGCAGCTGCTCGGCCTGCGCGCGGAACGAGCTGAGCGCGTGCTTGCCGCGCCCGAACGCCTTCAGCACGCGGATGCCGTGCACCGACTCCTCGACCGCCGTGGCGAGGTCGCCCGACTGGTCCTGGCTGCGCCGCGACACCTCGGAGTAGCGGCCCTCGAAGCGGTAGCCGACGATCCACAGCGGGACCGAGCAGGCGAGGAAGACGAGCCCGAGCACCCAGTTCATCGAGATGAGCACGACCGCGCCCACGATGAGCACGAGCAGGTTGCCGACCAGCAGCACGAGCCCGAAGGCGAGCCAGCGGCGGATGAGCCCGAGGTCGCTCACGGCGCGCGAGAGCAGCTGCCCGCTCGGCCAGCGGTCGTGGAAGCTCACGGGCAGGTCCTGGAGCTTGGCGTAGAGCGCGTTGCGCATGCGCGCCTCGACCCGGGTGGTCGGCGTGAGCACGAGCCACCGGCGCAGCGCGAACATCGCCGCCTCGCCGACGCCGAGGGCGAGCACGAGCAGCGACAGCGGCACCACGGCCGCGCGGTCGCCGTCGGCCAGCGGGCCGTCGACGATCGACTCGAGCACCTGCGGGATGGCGAGCGCGATGAGCTGCGCGACGAGGTAGGCCGCCATGCTGGCGACGATCGCGACCATCGCGGGGCCGATGTACGTGCGCAGCCGGTACAGCGCACGCACGGTGCCGACGCGTGCGACGGAGGGGTCCTGGTGGAGCGGGGTGGCTGACAAGCCGGTTCCTTCCGGAAGGCGCAGCTGGGCGTCCTCGTGGGACGCCGAGCGGCGTGCTGGATCGAGCGACGCGCGAGTGGCGCGTCAGGGCGCGGGCCGATGCCGCGGATCGTGCAGGCTGCGCCTGCGGGGCTGGGAGCGGAGCTACCCGGAGATGCCCTCGTGCACGAGGAACGCCGGACGGGCAGCGCCGCCGACCGCGACCGTGCGGGCGTAGCTGTCTGTCGTCATGGTGTCCTCCTGCGTCGTCGTCGTCGAACCTCGTGGCCGGCGATTTCTCGCCCAGGCCAGCCCTACAGCCTATGGGGATTCGACGGTCGCATGCAAGACCGATCTGCGGGGTACGCTGTGCGAATTCGTCGACGCGCGCGGCGGTGCCCTACACCACGCCCTCGCGCGACCGGACCGACGTCTCGAGGAGACCCCGTGGGAGCACTGCGCATCGCGTTCGCGCGCGCTGCCGCGCGTGCGGGCGTGCTCGGATCGGTCGCGGCCGTCGTGCTCCTCCTCGCCGGCCTCGGCACGGGCGTCGCGGACGCGCTCGCGGGCGCGTCGACCTCGGGCCTGCGTGCGGAGCTCGCGTCGACCACGGGAATCGACGCCGCCGCGCGTTGGCAGATCCGCCTCGCACGCGACGCCGACGCGCAGGCGGATGCCGCGGCATCCGTGCTCGACCGCATGATCGTGCCGCACGGCGCCGCCTGGACCCGCACCGTCGAGACCGCGCCCGTCGACGCCGTCGCCGACGACGGCACCGCGTTCGGCGCCGTGCTGCTCGCCGACGCGGGCGTGCCCGACCGGGCCGAGCTCGAGAGCGGATCGTGGCCCGACGCCGACGACGCCATGTCGGCCGCGGCCGAGGCCGACGCGCTGCCCACGGCGGTGCGCGCCGCCGCAGCCGCCGCGCTCGACCTCGCCGAGGGCGACGTGATCGAGCTGGAGGACGGCGACGGCCCGCGGCGGCTGCTCGTCGTCGGCACCTGGTCGCCCGTCGATCCCGCCGAGCCCGCCTGGTTCGGCGAGCCGATCGTCGCCACCGGCGCCGTCGAGGAGGGCGGCGGCCCGTTCCTCGTCGGCGACGACGCCATGGACGACCTCCCGGCCGCCACGATCGTGCGCTGGACGGCGACCGTCGACGCCGACGCGCTGACGCCCGACGCCGCCACGGCGCTGCGCTCGGCCCTCCCGAACGTGGAGCCGGCGCTCCGGGCGGACGAGGCGGTCGGCACCGACGGACTCGCCGCGCTCGGCGGCCTGGGCGCGACCCTCGACCGCCTGCTTGCCGGGCTCGGCGCGGTGCGCGCGATCGCCCCGCTCCCCCTGCTCCTGCTCGCCTTCGCCGGATTCGCCGCGCTCGACCGGCTCGCCGCGCTGCTCGCGTCATCGCGCCGCGGCGAGACGGTGCTGCTGCGCGCCCGCGGTGCCTCGGCGACCCGGCTCGCACGCGACACCGCGATCGAGGTCCTCGTGGTCGGCGTCCCGGCGGCGGTCGTCGGCGCGATCGCAGCCGAGGCGGTGCTCGCGGTGCTGCGCCCCGGGGAGGCCCGCGCCTGGCCGCTCGCGCTCGTCGCGGCATCCGTGGCGGTCGTCGGCGCCGTGCTGCTCGCGGCCGGGCGGGCCTGGCGGGACGCTGCACGGCCGGTCGTGCGCGGCTCGGGCGACGAGGTCGGGCGGATGCCGCGCCTCGCCGCCGCGGGCGGCGCCGTGCTGCTCGCGGTCGCCGCGGCGGTGGCGCTGTGGCAGTTCCGCCTCTACGGCTCGCCGCTCGTGCGGAGCGCGGCGGGGACCGTCGAGGTCGACCCGCTCGCCGTGCTCGCGCCCGTGCTCGTGCTCGTGGCCCTGTGCCTCGCCGCGCAGCTGCTCACGCGCCCGATCGGCCTGCTGCTCGAGCGCGTCGGCGCGCGACCGCCCGGCCTCGTCCCCGCGCTGCCGATGCGCCAGCTGGCCCGGCGCGCGGCGTCGTACTCGTCGGCGTCGCTCGTGGCGATGCTCGGCGTCGCCGGGATCACGCTCGCGGCGGTGTTCGCGGGGAGCTGGCAGGCGTTCGACCGGGCCGCCTCGGCCGTCGAGACCGGCGGCGACGTGCGCGTGGTCTTCGCCGGACGCGACATCGTGCGCGGCGACGACCCGCTCGCGCTCGTCGATCCGTTCGCCGACGTCGAGGGCGTCGCCGGCAGTGTGCCGGTGGCCCGCGGCGAGGCCCGGATCGGCTCGGAGCCCGCGACCATCCTCGCGCTGCCCGTTGCCGCGTGGTCGGCGGAGACCGGGCTCGACGACGACCGCGCCGCCGGCGATGCCGCCGAGCAGCTCGTCGCCTCGGGCGAGTCCGCCGCACCCGCACTTCCCGACGGCGCCGAGTCCGTGACCGCGCGCGTGGTCATCGACGCGCCCGCCGGCACGCCCGGCTCGGTGGCGGTGTCGGCCTGGGTCCTCGGCGCCGACGGCGACGCGAGCCGGCTGCCGGCCGGGGAGTTCGCGGTCGCCGACGGCGGCGGCACGGCCCAGGCGCAGCTGCCCGATGCACCGGGCCTGCGCCTGCTGGGTTTCGCCGCGTCGCTGTCGGGCGCGCAGGATGCCGACGACGTCGCCGTGGCGATCGACGAGGTGGCGGCCGTCGGCGGCGATGACGCCGGGGCCTCGGAGGACCTCGCGGTGGACGGCACGATCGAGCTCTCCTCGACCCGTCCGAGCGGGCGGATCCCGACCGCTGCCGGATCCGCCGACCCGCTCCCCGTCCTCCTCGGCGCCGCCCTCGCCGACGACATCCAGGCCGGGCCCGGCGATCCGCTCGCCTTCCGCCTGCTCACGGGCGGCGCCGACGTCGACGCCGTGGTGGCCGGCGTCGTCGACACCGTCCCCGGCGCGGGCGACGCCGCCATCCTCGCCGATCTCGGCGCGCTGTCCCGAGCCGCGTTCGACGCCGGCGCGGGCGTGCCGGCCTCCACCGAACGCTGGCTCGCGACCGCCGAGCCCGACCGTGTCGCCGCGACGATCGAGCGCGACCGCACGGCGGCCCTCACCACGCGCACGGCGACGGATGCCTCGTCGTCGCCGTTCATCGCGACCGCCCTCGCCGCGCTGTGGGTCGGGGCCGTCGGCGCGCTGCTGTTCGCCCTCGTGGCCGTCGTCGCGCTCGTCGCCGCCCTCGGCCGCGCCCGCTTCGGCGAGGTCGTGGTGCTGCGCGTGGTGGGCGTGCCCGCCCGCGTGCAGGCGCGCGCCCGCTTCGCGGAGCTCGCCGCTGCGGTGCTCGCGGCGAGCGCGGTGGGCGTCCTCGTCGGCGCCGCCACGGCCCTCGTGACCGCACGCGAGCTCGCCCGGGCGTCCGTCGCCGGCGCACCGGCCGCACTGCCCGTCCCGGCGCAGGTCGACTGGCTGCCATGGGCCGTCGCGCTCGTCGCGTTCCTCGGGCTCGCGGCCGCGATCGGCGCGGGCGCCGCGGCATCCGTGCGACGCGTGGCCGCCCAGCCGGGCCTGCGGGAGGAGGAGCGATGAGCGGGCACCGTTCGCACCTGTCGACGCCCGGCCTGCTGCGCCGGCAGTTCCTCGCCGGCCCCGGGGCCTCCATCGCGCTGGCGGTGCTCGTGCTCGTCGGGGCGTTCCTCGCCACCGCCGTGCCGCGGGCGGTCGCCGCGCTGCACGACGCGGCCCTCGCCGAGCACCTCGCGCAGTTCCCGGCGAACGAGCTCGACCTCACCACCGAGACGCGGGCGCACCCCGACGCCGGCCCGTCGACCGGGGGCACGTCGCTCGCCGACGACGTCGACGCGGTCTGGGGGCACCAGGAGGACCTCCTCCGCGGCATCCGCGACGGGTTGCCCGAGCCGCTGCACGGCATCACGGGCGAGCCGCTTACCGCGCTCACCATGGGGCCGGTCCGGGCGCGCGTGCCCGGCGCCTCGCCGAGCTCGCCCGAGTACCGGGTGATGCCCGGATTCGACCCGCGCCTGCGCGAGCACGTCGAGCTCATCTCGGGCGACTGGCCCACGCCCGTCCAGGGCGGTCTCGACGGCGTGACGCCCCTCGACGTCGTGATCATCGATGCCGTCGCCGACCGCATGGACTGGGAGCTCGGCGAGGTGCGGACGTTCGGCCAGGGCACCCTCGACCAGCCCATCCGGCTCGTGGGCACCGCCGCGCCCGTGGATGCCGACGCGGGCATCTGGACCCACGTGGCCAGCGCGCTGACGCCGTCGGTCGTCGACAACGGACTCGCCCCGCCGATCATCACGGGCGTCGTCTTCGTCGACCCGGGCTCGTGGCCCGCCCTCGCGGAGGTCAGCCTGCCGACGATCATGCAGGCGTGGATCCCCGTCGAGCCCGACCGGATCGTCGCCGGCGAGACGGCCGAATTGCGCGGACAGCTTGGCGAGTTCTCGAGCGCCGTGCACAACCTCGGCTCCGGCGACTTCAGCGGCTTCGTCGCGACGGTCGGCGACGTCGGCTTCCTGAGCGGGCTCGGCGAGGCGCTCGGCGAGGCCGCGTCCGCCGCGGCCGCGAGCGACGCCGTGCTCGCGACCATCGCGTCGGGTCCGATCGGCGTCATGATCGCCGTGCTCGTGCTCGGCGGCCGGGTGGTCTTCGAGCGACGTCGCACCGGGCTCGAGCTCGCCGCGGCGCGCGGCGCCGCGACCGGCCAGCTCCGCGGCATCCTCGGCCTCGAGGGGCTCATGATCGGCGTGCCTGCGGCCCTGGTCGGCGGCATCGCCGGCACCTTGGCCGTCGCCGCCGACGCCGGGCCGGGCGGATGGCTGCTCGTCGCCGCGTTCGCCGTGACCCCCGCCATCCTGCTCGTCGCGTCGGCCCCGGCCCTGAGCCCCCTGCGGCGCGCCCGTGCCGATCTCGGCGGCGCCCGCGGCGGCCGGTTCCGGTGGATCGTCGAGCTCGTCGTGGTGCTGCTGGCGGCGGCCGCCGTGGTGCTGCTCCTGCGGCGCGGACTCTCGACGTCCGCCGCCGAGACCGGCGTGGACCCGCTCCTCGCGGCGGTGCCGCTGCTGCTCGCGCTCGTCGCCTGCATCGTGGTGCTCCGCCTCTATCCGCTGCCGCTCGCTCGCCTGGTCCGCGCTACCGGCGCCCGGTCGGGCCTCGTGCCGTTCCTCGGCTCGGCGCGGGCGCTGCGCGACCCGAGCGCGGGCCTCGTGCCGGTGCTCGCGGTCGTCGTCGGCGTCTCGGTCGCCGTGTTCTCGGCCGTGCTGCTCGGCACGGTGCAGTCCGGCGTCGATCGGGCCGCCGACCGGCAGGTCGGGGCGGATGCCGCGGTGTCGGGCATGCCGCTGACGCTCGCCCAGCTCGACGAGTTCCGCGCCGTGCCCGGGGTGGAGGCGATCGCCCCGGTGTACTCGACACGCGGCGCGGACCTCTCACTCGACGGTCGACCGCGCTCGACGACCCTCATCGTCGTGGACGCCGCCGAGATGCGCGCCGTGCAGGCCGGCCGCGCCGACGCCACCCCGCTGCCCGAGGCCCTCGCCGACGCGACGGACGACGACGGCGTGCCGGTGCTCCTCTCGGGCATCGTCGACGAGCTCGTCGGGCAGGCCGACTCTGCCGAGCTCGACGGCCAGGCGTTCCGCGCGCTTGACGTGGTCGACGGCCGCACCGCGTACTCCCCGCGCGCCAACTGGGTGCTCATGGACCGCGCGAACGCCGAGCCGTTCACCGACACGCTCGTGCCGCGCACGGTGCTGGTGCGCTTCGAGCCCGGCGCCGACGCCCGAGCGGTCACCACCGCCCTCGCGTCGATCGCGGGCGACGGCACGACCGTGACCACGCCCGACGATCTCGCCGCGGAGCTGTCGAGCCGTCCCACCGCGCAGGGACTCGTGGTGGGACTCGTCGCCGCGATCGTGCTCGCGAGCCTGCTGACGGCCCTTGCGATCGTGCTCACACTCGTGGTGGGACGACCCGCCCGCGACCGGCTGCTGCCCCTGCTCGCGACGCTCGGCCTCGGGCGGCGCGGCGAACAGGCGCTCGTCGCCTGGGAGGTCGGGCCCGTGGCGGTCGTGGCGGTCGTCGTCGGCGCCGCGCTCGGCGTCGTGCTGCCCGTGGTCGTGCTGCAGGGCGTCGACCTGCGCGCGTTCACGGCCGGCGACGCGCAGCCGGCGATCGCCTACGACCCGTGGCTCATCACGGCGGTGCTCGCGGGTTCGGTGCTCGTATCGGTGGCGGCTGCATGGGCCGCCGCGCGCATCGGCAGCCGGGTCAACGCGGCTCGCGCGATGCGCAAGGAGGAGGAAGGATGATCGGCGTGGCCGAGACGACGGAACCGCACATCCTGTGCACCGACCTCGTGCGGATCTTCACCGCCGACGGGGTCGAGGTGCAGGCGCTGCAGGGCCTCAACCTCCGCGTCGACCCGGGTGAGATGGTGGCCGTCGTCGGCGCCTCGGGCTCGGGCAAGTCGACGCTGCTCACGATCCTGTCGGGGCTCGACACCGCCACGGCGGGTGTCGCACGAGTGGCGGGCCACGACCTGCTCACCATGGGTTCGCGCGAACGCGTGGTCTACCAACGGCGCACCGTCGGCTTCGTGTGGCAGCAGACCTCGCGGAACCTCCTGCCCTACCTCACGGCCGGCGAGAACATCGCCCTCGCGATGAACGTCGCACGCACGCGCCGCGGCTCGGAGCGGGCGCATCGGGTCGACGAACTGCTCGAGCTGACCGGCGTGGGCGAGGCGCGCGACCGTCGTCCGAGTGAGCTGTCGGGCGGGCAGCAGCAGCGCGTCGCCATCGCGGTCGCGCTCGCGAATGCGCCTCTCGTGCTGCTCGCCGACGAGCCGACCGGCGAGCTCGACGAGGCCACCTCGGCGTCGGTGCTCGAGGCGATGCGCGGCGTCAACGAGGAGCTCGGCGTGACGACGCTCATCGTGACCCACGACCCGACGGTGTCGGGCCACGTGCGGCGCACGGTGCAGATCCGCGACGGCCGCACGTCCACCGAGGTGCTCCGCTCGACGCGTGTCGACGAGCACGGCGCCGAGGAGCACGTCGCCGAGGAGTTCGCGGTGCTCGACCGGGTCGGTCGCCTGCAGCTCCCCCACGAGTTCGTGCAGAGCCTCGCGCTCCGCGATCGGGTGCGGCTCGCGCTCGAGCCGGATCACGTGGGCGTGTGGCCGGGCCACGAGGGTGCGGATGCCCCGCCGCGACGCGTGCCCTCCGCTGGCATGCCGCCCGCGGCATCCGTGCCCGACGCGGCACCGCCGCACCGCGGCCGCCATGCCGCCCCGGCATCCGACGACGCCCCAGACACCGCACCCGAGGAGGACCGATGACCACGCTGCGAGCCGAAGCGGTGAGCCGCGTCTTCGAGACGGCGGGCGAGGCAGTGCACGCCGTGCAGGACGTCTCGCTCGAGGTGCGCCCCGGCGAGCTCCTCGTCGTGACCGGCCCGTCGGGCGCGGGCAAGACCACGCTCCTCAACCTGCTCGGCGGCCTCGACCGGCCGACCGCGGGCCGCGTGTTCCTGGGCGACGACGAGCTGTCGGCGCTCGGCGAGGACGAGCTCGCCGCGGTGCGTCGCGACCGCCTGGGCTACGTCTTCCAGTCGTTCGGGCTCATCCCCGTGCTGTCGGCGGCGGAGAACGTCGAGGTACCGCTGCGGTTGCAGCGGATGGCGCCGGGAGAGCGCGACGCGCGCGTCGCCGAGTCGCTCGAGCTCGTCGGCCTCGGCGGGCACGCGGCACAGCGTCCCTACGAGCTCTCGGGCGGACAGCAGCAGCGCGTCGGCATCGCCCGCGCGCTGGCGGCTCGCCCGCAGCTGCTGCTCGCCGACGAGCCGACTGGCCAGCTCGACAGCGGCACGGCCGCGACCGTCATGGACCTCATCGGCGAGCTCGTGCACGCGCGCGGCGTGGCGGCGGTGGTGACCACCCACGACGCGGCGCTCGTGCGCCGTGCCGATCGCGTGCTCGAGTTGCACGATGGACGGACCAAGGCCCCGTCGATCGCCTGAGACGAACCCCGGGTTCTGACGTGCGGCGGTGCCGACCCTGGAATCCACCTGCCGCACGTCGATCGCGGTCGATCCTCAGGACGCCGCGGCTTCCGCTGCCTGCTTCAGGTCGGCGGTGAACTGCTCGAAGTTCTCCTCCAACGGCGGGATCCTCCGAGCGACGAACGGGTAGAGCGGACCGCCGATGCGCTCGACGATCACGACTCGCGTGCCGCCGGCCTCGCCGCTGAGGGAGCACGTGCGAGTGAACATCGCATCGCCGAACGTCAGGCGCGCGTTCGGCTCGAACTCCTTGACCTTCAGGGAGAACGTGCGGCTCGGGTCGAGTGTCGAGACGAGCTTGATCCTCGAGCCGAGCGCGATCCGGCCTTCCACCGAGATGACCGTCGAGTTCCACCTGGGCTGCTCTGCCGCAGTGGTCAGCAGTCGCCATACCGTGGCGGCGTCGGCGTCGATGTGCTGGGTGATGCGGGTGGAGCGACTGAACCTGGTCCGGGTCGTCGAGGCGACTCCATCGGACGCAGTGGTGGACATCCGATCCCCCGTTCTCTGCCTGACGCCGATTGTAGAGCGCGCGGTCATCGCTGGAGTGGATCCGTCGGGTTGCGATGACCGCCGGAATCCGCCGAACGGTTACCGCACTCGCACCGACAGGCACGTGACGCAGCCCTCGAGCTTCTCGAACTCGCCGATGTCGACCGTGACGACGCGATAGCCGAGGTCGGCGAGCATCGCCGCGGTCTTCGGCGCCGCCGAGGACATGAGCAGCGATTCGGGCGACAGCTCGACGACGGCGACGCCCTCGGGCTCGGGCACCGGCAGGAACCGCGGGAACAGGCTCGGCACGTCGACGAGGTCGGCGTCGCCGATGATCGTGCCGTCGGGCAGCGCGGTCATGGTGCTCTTCAGGTGCAGCGCCTTCGTCACCGGGACGGCGACCACGGAGTAGCCGTGCGGCGTGAGCAGGTTGCGCAGCTGTCGGATGCCCTCGGCGTTCGTGCGGCTCGACGCGCCGACGTACACCGTGGAGTCGACCTTCAGCACGTCGCCGCCGTCGAGCGTGCCCGGCAGCTCGATGCGCTGCACGGTGAGCCCGGGGATGGCGCGCACGGTGCGCTCGACCGCCTCGATCTCGGGGCGTCGCGACTCCGCGCCGGGGCTCGTGATCACGGCGAGGTCGCCGAAGAGCACGACGGTGTCCTCGACGAAGACCGAGTCGGCGAGCTCGGGGGCCGCATCGATCTCGAGCGTCTCCCATCCCTCGGCGAGCAGCGCGGCGCAGTAGTTGTCCCACTGCTCATCGGCGAGCTCCTTGTCGACGGGGAGGCGATCGCGATGCGTCAGCTCTGCCTCGTCGAGGTTCGACGCGGGGATGCGCACGAGCGCCATGCGCCGCGGGGCGCGATTCGGGGCGTAGCCCAGGATGCCGCGCAGCACCTTCGGCGCGAGGAACACCTCGGCCGCCGTCGCCGCGAGGATGAACACGAGGTTGAGGCTCACGAGCGAGCCGACCACGAACAGGTACAGCTGCGCCGACAGCGGGTTGCCGGCGCCGGCGGCGGTCACGGTGGTGGCGAGCAGCGCCGCGAGGCACGACGAGGTCAGGCCCGTGATGAGCGCGAGGAACCACGCCCGAGTCGCGCCGAGCGCGTTCGCGATCGACAGCAGGAGCCACGTGATGAGCGCGACGAGCGCGAAGTGCGGGACGAGCTGCGAGAAGATCCGCGGGTCCTGGCCGTTGCCGACGAAGAACGAGAACAGCGCGACGACCATCGCCGAGACGGCCACCACGGCGGCCGACGTGAGCACCGCCAGCACCCGCCGCCCCGTGGTCGGCGCCGGCCGGAACCGGGCAGGGGCGGGCGGGGGCGTGGCGGCGGGGGACGTCATGGCACCGAGCCTATCGGCCGGTGCCGACCCCTCAGCGCGCGGCGTCGAGGCGGGCGCGGGCGAGTCGCTCGGCGGCCGCGAGCGTCGTCGTGCCGTGCTCCTCGGCCGAGCGCAGCACGGATGCCACGGTGTCGCCGATGCCCGCGATCCGGGCGTCGAGCGCCGCCTGGTCGGCGTCGGGCGCGCTCGCGACGTCGAGGTAGATCACGCCGCCGGCGTTGGCCACGAAGTCGGGCGCCCACACGATGCGACGCTCGGTGAGGCGGGCGGCGACGTCGCGCGACGCGAGCTGGTTGTTCGCCGCGCCGACCACCGCGCGCACGCGCAGCGCGTCGACGACCTCGCGCGTGAGCACGCCGCCGAGGCCGCAGGGCACGAACACGTCGGCCTCGACGAGGTGCGCCTGGTCGGGCGCCACCCAGGTGGCGCCGAGCTCCTCGGCGAGCGCACGCTTCGACTCCGCGACATCCGTCACCGTGAGACGGGCGCCCGCGGCGGCGAGGCTGCGCGCGAGGCGGCCGCCGACCTGGCCGAGGCCGGCGACGACGAAGTGGCGACCCGTCACGTCGTTCGACCCGAACACGTGCCCGAGGGTCGCGAGGATCGAGGCGTAGACGCCCGCGGCGGTCGCGTCGGCGGGCTCGCCGACGCCGCCCTGCTCGGGCGGGAGGCCGCACACGTGCGCGGTGCGCTCGGCGACGACGGCCATGAGCTCGGCGCTCGTGCCCACGTCTTCGGCGGTCATGTACGCTCCGTCGAGCGACTCGACGGCGTCGCCGAGGTCGAGCATCGCGGCGATGGTGGTCTGCTCGTCGAGCGTGACGCCCGAGGGGATGCAGACGACGGACTTGCCGCCGCCGCGCGCGAGGCCGGCCGCGGCGTTCTTGAGGGTCATGGCCTGCGAGAGGCGCAGGGCGTCGGCGAGGGCGTCGGTCCAGTGGCCGTAGCGCCAGACGCGCGCGCCGCCGAGGGCCTGGCCGAGGCGCGTGGAGTGCACGGCGACGATGATGGTGAGGCCGGAGCGGGGACCGCGGGTGATGAGCACGCGCTCGTGCTCGGGGGCCTCAGTGGGAAGTGCTGCGCTGACCTCGGCTGCAGGGGTGGCCGGGGCGTGGGTGATCGTCATCGATCGGTCTCCTTGTCCATCCGCTTCGTGGGCGGAACCGTGCGGGCGCCTTCTGAGCGCCTCCCTTCAAGGGTACCGCCGTCGCGCGCCCGCGGCGGCCAGCCGACTCAGTGGAAGAAGTGCCGCTCCCCGGTGAAGTACATGGTGATTCCTGCCGCGTCGGCCGCGGCGACCACCTCCTCGTCGCGCACGGATCCGCCGGGCTGCACGACCGCACGCACGCCGCCGTCGATGAGGATCTGCAGCCCGTCGGCGAACGGGAAGAAGGCATCGGATGCCGCGACCGAGCCCGCGGCGCGGTCACCGGCGCGCTCCACCGCGAGCTTGCACGAGTCGACGCGGTTCACCTGCCCCATGCCGACGCCGACCGACGCACCGCCGGAGGCGAGCAGGATCGCGTTCGACTTGACCGCCCGGCAGGCGCGCCACGCGAAGTCGAGGTCGGCGAGGGTCTCCTCGTCGGCGGGGTCGCCGGCGGCGAGCGTCCACTCCGCCGAGGACGCGAACCGCCGGTCGGCCTGCTGCAGCAGCATCCCGCCCGAGACCTGGCGGAGCTCGACCGCGGTCGGCGAGAAGCCCTCGGGCAGCGTGAGGAGGCGGATGTTCTTCTTCTGCGTGAGCAGCTCGACCGCCTCGGCCTCGAACGCCGGCGCGACGAGCACCTCGGTGAAGATGCCCGACACGGTCTCGGCCATGCCGAGCGTCACGGTGCGGTTCGCCGCGATGACGCCGCCGAACGCCGACACCGGGTCGCACTCGTGCGCGCGGCGGTGGGCGTCGGCGATGGGGTCGGCTGACCCGGGTGTCGCGACCGCGATGCCGCACGGGTTGGCGTGCTTGATGATCGCCACGGCCGGCTCGTCGAAGTCGAAGGCGGCGCGCACCGCGGCATCCGCGTCGACGTAGTTGTTGTAGGACATCTCCTTGCCGTGCAGCTGCACGGCCTGCGCGATGCCCGGGCGGCCGCCCTGCGACGCGTAGAGCGCCGCCTGCTGGTGCGAGTTCTCGCCGTACCGGAGGTCGGCGGTCTTCGTCCAGGAGCCGCCGACCCAGGCCGGGAACGGCGACACGTCGACGGCCTGGTCGGGCGCGACGACGCTGCCGAGGTAGGAGGCGACGGCGATGTCGTAGGTCGCCGTGTGGCGGAAGGCCTCGCGGGCGAGCTCGCGGCGCTGCGAGATGGTGGTGCCACCGCCGCGGACCGCCTCGACGACCTCGTCGTAGCGGTCGGGCGAGACGACGACGGCGACGTTCGCGTGGTTCTTCGCGGAGGCGCGCACCATGGCCGGCCCGCCGATGTCGATCTGCTCGATCGCCTCGTTCGGCGAGGCGCCCGCGGCCACCGTCTCGGCGAACGGGTAGAGGTTCACGATCACGAGCTCGTAGGGCTTGATGGCGAGCTCGGCGAGCTCGCGCTCGTGGTGCTCGAGGCGCAGGTCGGCGAGGAGCCCGGAGTGCACGGCGGGGTGCAGCGTGCGCACGCGCCCGTCGAGGTGCTCGGGGTAGCCGGTGACCGAGGCGACCTGCGTGACGGGCAGGCCCGCCTCGGCGATCGCGGCGCTCGTGCCGCCCGTCGAGATGATCTCGACGCCCGCGTCGACGAGCGCCGTCGCGAGCTCGACCAGCCCGCGCTTGTCGCTGACCGCGACGAGCGCACGCCGCACGGGCACTCGGTCGCGTTCCCGGTAGAGGGTCGGGTCCATCGATCGGCCGCTGCTCATCTTCTGCTCAGTTCCTTCAGGTCGAGATGCGAGTTGGCGATGTCGAGCACGGCCTGGATGAGCAGGCGGCGCTCGACGGGCTTGATGCGGTCGTGCAGGGTCGACTCGGTGTCGCCCGGCAGGACCGGCACGCGCTCCTGCGCGATGATGGGGCCGCCGTCGACGGAGTTGTCGACGACGATGAGGCTCGCCCCGGTCTGGTCGACGCCGGCGGCGATCGCGTCGCGCACGCCGTGCGCCCCGGGGAACTCGGGCAGGTACGCGGGGTGCGTGTTGATGAGGTGCGGCGAGAACGCGTCGACCACCGCGGGCGGGACGAGCCGCATCAGTCCCGAGAGGATGACGAGGTCGGGCTCCCAGTGGCGCACCTGCTCGATGAGCGCCTCGCCCCACGACTCGCGGTCGGCGTAGGCCGTGAACGGGACCGTGAAGGTCGGGATGCCGAACTCCTCGCCCAGGAGGAGGCCGTCGGCCTCGCGGTCGGCGCCGATGGCGACGACGCGCGCCGGGAACTCGGCGTCTTCTGAGGCTTCGAGCAGGGCGCGGAGATTGGAGCCTGTGCCCGAGATGAGCACGACGAGCTTCTGCACCACTCGAGCCTACCCGCTGCGCGGATGCGCACCGTGCGGGGCATACGACGCTCGGATGCCGCGACTGCCGGCCCGGGGCGACCGCGGGGTCAGCGGTCGACGAGGTCCGACAGCGCGTTCGGCCGCAGGTGGGCGTCGTCGCGTCCGATGCGTTCGTCGCGCTCGTCGGCGTCGTCGCGTCGGCCCCGGAATCGCGCGGCGTAGACCCCGACGAGCGCGCCGATGCCGACGGTCGCGGCGGCGGCGATCGCGACGGGCAGCGGCGCGGGTCCGACGTCGGCGAGCCGACCGGGACCGGCCGCCCCGCCCGACCACCACGCGAACAGGCCCGTCACGACGCCGGCGACGACGGATGCCGCGACGGCGACCGCGAGCGGCGCCCACCATCCGGCGGCGCGCGGCACGTCGCGATCGGGGTCCTCGCCGCCGCCGACGAGCCACCCGCCGACGAATCCGAACAGCACGGGGACGATGAGCCAGAGTGCGCCGAGCGCCGGGGCATCCGTCGGAAGCGCCCCGAGCACCGGGATGCCGGGCACCGGGCCCAGCAGCGTGCCGCCCGGGGAGACCAGGCTGCCGGTGCCGATCGCGAAGCCCGGGCCGAGCAGCCACGCCGCGGCCCAGATCACGAGGTTCGGCAGCAGCGCGAGCTCGGCGACGGTGAGCGCGATGCCACCGTCGACGCCCGCCCCGAGCGCCTGGTAGAGGCCGGCGATGGTCGCGTAGTCCAGCGCGATCAGCACGGCGACGAGCACGGCCGAGACGCCGAGTACGCCGAAGACCGCGCCGGCGCCGATCCGCACGGCGGCACGCCCGCCCGCGACGAGGCCCGAGGGCACCCCGGCGAGCGCCCGGCGCACGAGGCCGGTCGCGGCATCCGTCGTGCCCGACGTGCCCAGCACCTCGCCGACGGCGCCGATGACGACGCCGAGCGCCACGATCGCCGCCGGCAGCCATGCCGCCTGCCAGACGTCGGCGCGGGCGGCGTCGTCGGCCGCGAGGACGGCGAGCCCCGCTCCGGCGACGACGTAGACGACCACCGCCGCGACCCCGCCGCTGAACGAGTGGCCGCCCGCCGCTGATCGGCGTCCGATCCGGCGCCCGAAGGCGACGGTGATGAGGGCGAATCCGAGCAGGGCGATCGTGATCGGGAAGGGGTCGCCGGCGCCCGGGACGGGGATGCGGCCGGCCGTGACCGGGTCGAGCTGCACGACGAGGTCCACGCCGTGGCCGAGCAGCCACACGTCGGCCGACGTGCGGAGGAACACCCCGGCGTCGACCGCGAGCTCGAAGTGCACGGCCCACAGCAGCATGAGCGGCACGAGCACGAGCCCGAGCCCGATGAGCGCCGCGACGGATGCCTCGAGGGCAGCCAGCAGGGCGATCGTCGTGCGTCTCATTCCTCGGCGAGCCTAACCCGGCCCGCCGGGCTCAGTCGGTGCGACGTGCGGGATCGGACGGACTCGCGGGCGGCCGCGTCGACTCCCCCGTGTCGACCACCACGGCCTCAGCGAGCACGAGCGTGTCGGCGTCGTCGTCGGATGCCGCGGCGTCTGACGCCGCCGCGGCCGCCTCCGCCTCCTCGGCCGCGACCTCGTCAGCCGGTCGGCGGAGCAGCTCGACGATGAGCAGCAGGACCAGCGCCAGCACGAGCGTCCAGAACACGAGGCCGAGGGTCACCGGCCGGTTGAGCCAGACGACGGCTGCAGCGACGAGCGCGATGAGGGTGTAGGCCACGCCGCGCCAGCGGTCGAGCGCCACCCCGAACGCGCCGGTCGTGAGACCGCGCTTGGCGGCGGATCTGCGGACGGCCGTGAAGCCCGAGCCCGCGAAGTCCCTCGCTGCACGCGCCGGACGCCACGGTCCGGTGAACCATGCGATCACCGCGACGAGCAGCGCCAGCACGAAGAGGGCGAGGATCGTCGAGAGCATGAACTCGACCAGGCCGTCGAAGAGCGACTCCGCGGCATCCCTCGGCATGATCGACGGACTCACCGCGCCGACGAAGTAGAGGCGCCCGACGCCGACGCCCGATGCGAGCAGCCCCATGCTGAGGGCGAAGCCGCCCGCCGTCCACACCAGCGCCTTCGGCCGGTTCTTCGCGATCAGCACGCCGGCCACGAGGAGGAGAAGGCAGATCCACGGGATCCAGGTGCCGGCCGCGACCGCGAGCGCGTACACCGTCTGCACGACCGTGAACGCGTCGTCCTGCGCGACGACGATGCTCTTGTCGACCACCGGGATCGCGGATGCGAAGCCGACCCCCTGGTCTTCGAGGCGCTGCTTCACCGCCTCGATGATCGGGCCGAGCTGCACCGAGAGCGTTCCGCCGCTGCCGATCTCGAGGGCCGCGTCGGGGCTGCCCTGCACCGCCGCGACGAACTGCGTGTGCGACGCGCGGAGCGCCGCCGCCCAGATGTCCTCGAACGCCTCGGAGGTCACGATGCGGTCGACGACGCCCGACACGAGGGCCTGCAGGCCCTGCGTCGCCGGCTGCTCGAGCAGTCCGAGCGCGGTCGCGGCACGCGGCGGCAGGTCGAGCTGCTCGAGCCCGTCGAAGAGGTCGGAGGTGAGCCCCGGGATGTCGACCTGCTCCTCGATCGCCGCGGTCACCTGGTCGGCGATGTACGCCTGCACGTCGGGGTCCTCGGCCATCGGCGCGAAGGTGGCGACGAACCGGTCCGTGTCCACGAGCTCGAGCCTGGCCCAGCCCGCGATCACCGCGACCGGGGCGAGGAGCAGACCGATGACGACGAGCACGATCGCGGCCGCCGTCCGGCCCCGTCCGCGACCGCGGCGCGCCGCCGCCTCGTCGGGGGGCGTCGCGCCCAACGCCGTCGCCGCGGCATCCGCCTCGGACTTGAGCGCCCGGTTCTCCGCCTCGAGCTCCGCCACCCGCGCCTGGAGCTCGCTCGTGCTCATCTCGGCCATGTCGGCCCCCTCCCCATTGGGACGACGATATCGCTCCGAGGGCTCGCGCGGTCAGTGGATCCGCGCGGATTCCGGTTCCCCCGTTCGAGGGCCCTGCCCTCAGCTCGTGAGCGAGTCCGCCGTCAGTGGATGAAGGCCTTCAGCACGATCATCGCGATGCCGAACGACGCGGTGCCGAGCGCGCCGGCCACACGGACCGGCCACGACGACCCGCGCCGCGAGAACGCGATCCAGCCGAGCACGGCGAGCACGCCCACGCCCACCCACAGCGCGGTCCAGATCGCGTACTGGTCGGGGATCGCACGCGTCGCGCCCAGCAGCAGGATGAAGGACGGGATCAGTGCGGAGGCGAGCAGGCCGAGCGATCGCCGGAATGAGATGCGGAAGGCCTCGCGGAGCCCGATCATGCGCTCGTGATCGAGCCCGTGCCGCGCCACCGTGCCCGCGTAGACGTGGGCAGCCCAGAAGACGATCACCGTGACGAGCACGGTCCAGAACACCGACCACGAGGATTCGCCGTGACCGCCCGCGACGACGATCATGCCCGAGACGAGGATCACCCCGTAGACGGACTCCTCGGTCGCGAAAGTCGTGCGCATGAAGGGGTGCGCGAGCAGCTTCGACGGAGCCTTCGCCGCACGACCCGACGGCGCGCGCCCCGGGGCATCCGATTGCGACTCGCCCATGCATTCACCTTCTCACGGCCGAACCCCTGATGACCCCTGTTTTGGAGGGTGAGCAATGCTCGAATCCTGTTTCGGCGGCCATACCCGCGGGTGTACTGTGCGACAGAACGTGAGACTCCCCTCCGGGGATCGATGCGGCCGGAACGATTCCCCGCGGTCCGGCATCGAACGACACCGCCCCGGCGCGTGCCCGCGCGCCGTCGCTCTGCCATGCGCACCGCCCTGGGAGGGAAGCGTCCGGCTCACCCGAACCGGACGAACCTGAAACACCCGGAGGCGATGATGCCTTTCACGAAACCCCCACGTTCTGACGACCTCGTCTGTCCGCCCAGACGCCGACGCGGCAGGGCCCTCGTCGCGCTCGGCGGCGCCGCCGCGCTCGTGCTGACCGGCGTCCTCGCGGTCCCCGCTGCCGCCGCGAACCTACCCGGCAGCAACTTCGAGATCGACACGAACGCGAACCTCAAGGTCGACGGCCCGGCGCCGGCGATCGACTGGGCGTCTGTGAACGAGAACCGGAAGCCGGACCTGCAGAGCGGCGCCGGCGACGACTCGTTCGGCAACGGCACCAAGGAGGACACGGCAGTACCCTCCGTGGTCGACGGCAGCATCCCGCCGAACAAGAGCGACCTGCTCAACTTCGGCGTCTACCGGGAGACCGTCGGGACGACCGACTTCCTGCACCTGTTCTGGCACCGCGTGCAGGAGCCCAACGGTACGACGAACATGGACTTCGAGTTCAACCAGTCGCCGACGATCTCCGGCAACAACGTGACCCCGGTTCGGACCGAGGGCGACCTGCTCATCCAGTACGACCTCTCTCAGGGCGGGACCAACCCGGTGCTGTTCGTGGCCTACTGGCTGACGGATGCCAGCTTCAACCCGCCGTACCAGAACCCCGCCTCGGCGGTCACCCCGGCGAATTGCGTGTCGTCGAACTCGTTCCCCTGCTGGGGCCTGCGCACGAACCTCTCGGCCGCGAGCCTCGCGACCGGGTCGATCAACACCACGGCCATCCCCGCGGGTGAGGCCGACGGTCTCGGCGCGATCTCCGCACGGACCTTCGGTGAGGCGTCGATCAACTTCACGACGCTCCTCGGCACCCAGGGTTGCACGTCCTTCGGCAGCGCCTACCTGAAGAGCCGCTCGTCCGACTCGTTCACGGCGGCACTGAAGGACTTCATCGCCCCGACGGCCGTGAACATCTCGAACTGCGCGAAGGTGATCATCCGGAAGCAGACCGATCCTGATGGCGCGACCACGTCCTTCGGCTACACGAAGACGTTCACGACGGCTCCCACGTCCGTGAACACCTTCAGCCTCGCCGACGGCGGCGTGCAGACCTACAACGGCGTGTTCTTCGGAACCGGCCTGAAGGTCACCGAGGATGTCATCCCGGCCGGCTGGAAGTTCGACCACGTCGACTGCAGCGCGAGCACCGGCGTGACACCGTCGATCTCGGGCGCCGAGGTCACGTTCGACCTCAACGCCGCCACCGACATCCTCGACTGCACGTACTTCAACGAGACGGGCGGCGCAGTCATCATCCGCAAGGCGACCGATCCGAGCCCGGATCCGAGCGACTCGTCGTTCGGGTTCTCGTCGAGCTTCGATCGACTGTCGGGCGCGAATGATCCCTCCTTCAGCCTGAAGGACGGCGAGGATTCGACCTACACCGATGTGCTGCTCGGCACCGGCTACACGGTGACCGAGGACACGCTGCCAACTGGCTGGAGCCTCGAGTCGATCAACTGCGACGCGAGCTCCGGAGTGACGCCGAACATCGACCTGGTGACCGGCACGGTGACGTTCGATATCGACGATGCCGACGACCTGCTCGACTGCACCTACGGCAACGAGACGGGCGGACAGGTGATCATCCGCAAGGTGACGCAACCGAGTCCCGACGCGAGCGACACCTCGTTCGACTACTCGACCGTGCTGTCGACGCTCGGCGGCGACGTCGACCCGACCTTCTCGCTGAAGGACCAGGGGAGCCAGTCGTACGACAACGTGCTGTTCGGCTCGGGCCTGAACGTCACCGAGGGCACCCTGCCTCCAGGTTGGGAGCTCGTCGACGTCGACTGCAGCGAGAGCTCGGGTGTGATTCCGTCGATCGTCGGCGCGTCGATCACCTTCACGATCGATGACTCCGAGGACCTGCTCGACTGCACGTACACCAACCGTGCATCGGGATCGATCGTCGTCGAGAAGGTCACGGACACCGGTGACGGGTCGTTCGACTTCACGTCGAACACGCTCACGCCCTCGGCGTTCACGCTTACGACGACCGCTCCTGGTGACGCGGGCAAGGACTCGGAGACCTTCTCCGACCTCGACCCCGGCATCTACGACGTGGCCGAGACGGTTCCGGACTACTGGAACCTCGTGAGCGCGACGTGTGACGACGGCTCGGATCCGGCTGCGATCGGGCTGAGCCCGGGCGAGACGGTGACGTGCACGTTCCACGACGAGCGCGAGGTCGGTTCGATCGAGATCACGAAGACGCGCAAGCACGCGGCCGACGGCCTGGGTGCGAACCACCCGCACGCCGGGGTCGACTTCGTGATCACGGGTGGCGAGCTGCCCGCCGAGGGCATCATCGTCACGACCGACGCGAACGGCGTGGCCTGCGCCACGGGCCTGCTCGTGAGCGGCCTCGCCGGGCTGTACACGGTCGAGGAGGTCGTACCGGACGGGTACGTGATGGAGATCGACGGCACGCAGACGGCGAACGTCGCCGAGGCGAGCGCGCTCGACTGCTCCGACGCGAACGGCGGCGCGAAGAAGTCGTTCAACAACATCCCGTTGACGAAGATCACGGTGAGCGTCGACTCGCTGATCGACGGCGGCACGTTCTCGACCATCGACTGCTACGTCACCGGTACGCCGGACGGAGTGATGGAGGTGGACGGCATCACCGATGAGGTTGATGACATCAGCCTCGAGCTGAACAACCTGGAGCCGCAGCACATCACGTGCGACTTCGTGATCGACCCGTGATCGAGAGGAGCTGATCGGTCGACCGAATGATCCAGGAGGCCCCGTCGGCATCGCCGGCGGGGTCTCCCCGTGGCGCGAGCGAGGAGTCCCCCCGATCTGGGGTCATGAGCATTCCTCATTATCAGTTCCGCCGCCGTCCGGACGGGAGTAACGTCAGCATCGGCGTGAGGCCCCCAGACCTCCTGCGGCGCGACCACGCTCTGCGACGACCTACCCACGTCAGCGGATGCGACCACGACGGGCGCCCGATCCCGCTCCGTCGCCCGCAGGGGACGTCCGACCCGCCCGGACCGGACGAACTGCGAACCGGGAGGCGATGATGCCTTTCACGAAACCCGCACCCTCCGACGACCTCGTCTGTCCGCCCAGACGCCGACGCGGTAGGGCCCTCGTCGCGCTCGGCGGCGCGGCGGCCCTCGTCCTGACCGGAGTCCTCGCTGCTCCCGCCTACGCCTCGCACCCCGAGGTGAGCCTGCCCGGGAGCAACTTCGAGATCGACACCGACGCGAACCTCCGAGTAGACGACCCGGCGCCGCCTTCACTCGACTGGGCCAATGTCAGCGAGATCCGCAAGGCCGACGCGCCGAGCGGCTCCGGCGACGATTCGTTCGGCCAAGGCTCGAAGGAGGACACCGCGGTCCCGTCGGTCGTCGACGGCAGCATTCCGCCCAACAAGAGCGACCTGCTCAACTTCGGCACGTACTTCGAATCGACGCCGGCCGGCGACTTCCTGCACATGTTCTGGCACCGCGTCCAGGAGCCCTCGGGCACGACGAACATGGACTTCGAGTTCAACCAGTCCGATGTGCTGTCGGCCAACGGGGTCACGCCCGTTCGGACAGCGGGAGACCTGCTGATCCAGTACGATCTGGCGCAGGGCGGCACCAACCCGCAACTGTTCCTCTCGCTCTGGGTCGCGTCGGGTCCGGGAAGCCAATGCCAGGCGTCGAACAGCACGCCCTGCTGGGGAACCAGAGTCAGCCTGAGCGCGGCCGGTGACGCGACGGGTTCGATCAACACGAGCGCCATTCCGGCCGCCCAATCCGATGGACTGGGCAACGTGTCGGCACGCACGTTCGGTGAGGCGAGCGTCGACTTCTCGGCGATCGTCGGCGACGACGAGTGCATCTCGTTCGGCAGCGCCTACCTGAAGAGCCGTTCTTCGGACTCCTTCACGGCGGCGCTGAAGGACTTCATCGCACCCGCACCGACCGACCTGAACAACTGCGCGAAGGTGATCATCCGCAAGGTGACCGATCCGGCCGAAGACCCCGCGGTCACGATGTTCGACTACACCACCGCCTTCGAGACCGAGACCGAGGTCAACCCGACCTTCAGCCTCGGCGACGGCGGCGTCCAGGAGTACGACAACGTGTTCCTCGGCACCGGCCTTACGGTCAGCGAGGACCCACCCCCCACGGGCTGGGACTTCGACAACGTCAACTGCTCGGCGAGCACCGGGGTGACCCCCTCGATCGTCGGTCCCTTGGTGACGTTCGACCTCGATGACAACACGGACGTGCTCGACTGCACGTACACGAACATCGCGCGCGGCGAGATCATCGTCGAGAAGATCACCGATGACGGCTTCGGCGCGTTCGAGTTCACCTCGGGCACGCTGACGCCCAGCCCGTTCACGCTCACCACGACGGCGGCAGGGAATGCCGGCAAGGACTCGGAGACCTTCTCCGATCTGGTGCCCGGCACCTACGACGTCGACGAGACGGTTCCCGCGAACTGGAACCTCGTGAGCGCGACGTGCGACGACGGTTCGGATCCGTCGGCGATCGGCCTCTCCGCTGGAGAGACCGTGACCTGCACCTTCCACGACGCCCGCGAGCGCGGCGCGATCCTCATCTCGAAGATCGCGAAGCACGCTGCGGCGCCGGGCGGCGAGATGCCGCATGCCGGCGTGACCTTCACGGTCACCGGTGGCGAGCTGCCGGCCGCCGGCGTGACCGCCGTGACGGACGCGAACGGCGAGGCCTGCGTGGCAGGGCTCGTGGTGAGCGACCTGGTCGGCACCTACACGGTCACCGAGACGGTGCCCAGCGGATACCACGTGGTCTCGGCCAACCCCCAGACCGCGTTCGTGAGCGAGAGCGAGGCCGACTGCGATCCGATCACACCGGGCGCCAGCGTCGCGTTCGAGAACATGCCGCTGACGAACCTCACGGTGTCGGTCGACTCGCAGATCCCCGGCGGAACCTCGTCGACGATCGACTGCGTGCCGGGTCTGCCCGACCCGGACTTCACCACGCCGGCGAGCGGCGACGGCTCACTGTCGCTGAACAACCTCGAGCCGCAGACGGTGGTGTGCACCGTCGTCATCGACCCGTGAGGTGGAGGTGAGTCACGACTGAACTGATTCCAGTTGACACGTCAGGGCCCCGCCGGCAGCGTCGGCGGGGCCCTGGTCGACTCCTCAGGCCCGTTCGGTAACCCCCGATTTGGGGATATGAGCTTTGCTCAGCAACACTTACCGGCCAGCCGCCCCGGGTGTAACGTGCGGAGTGGCGTGAGATACCCCCTACGGCGCGATGCACGCCCGGTGACGACCTACCCACGTCGCTGGACGCGCCGTCGACGGGAACCCGATCCCGCCCCGTCGCCCCGCAGAGGACCGTCCGGCCCGCCCGGACCGGACGTAACTGCGAGCCGGGAGACGAATATGTCCCGCACAACCCGAATCCGAACGCCCGAAGAACGACTGGCGTTCCGCAAGCGATGTCTACGCCTGGCCGCAGCCGGCGGCTTCGCGGCACTCGTCGGTGCCACCCTCGTCGCAGGCCCCGCCATGGCGTCCCACCCCGAGGTGAGCCTGCCCGGCAGCGACTTCGAGATCGACACCGACGCGAACCTGAAGGTCGACGACCCGGCGCCGTCGATCGACTGGGCGAACGTCAGCGAGATCCGCAAGGCCGACGCGCCGAGCGGCTCCGGTGACGACTCGTTCGGCCAGGGCTCGAAGGAGGACACCGCCGTCCCGTCGGTCGTCGACGGGAGCATCCCGCCGAACAAGAGCGACCTGCTGAACTTCGGCCTGTACCTCGAGGAGGCGGCGGCCGGTGACTTCCTGCACCTGTTCTGGCATCGCGTCCAGGAGCCGAGCGGCACGACCAACATGGACTTCGAGTTCAACAAGTCCGAGACGCTGTCGGCCAACGGCATCACACCCGTGCGCACCGCCGGCGACCTGCTGATCCAGTACGACCTGGCGCAGGGCGGCACCAACCCGCAGCTGTTCCTCTCGACGTGGGTCGCCTCGGGTCCGGGTAACCAGTGCCAGGCGTCGAACTCCACGCCGTGTTGGGGGGTTCGGGTCAACCTCACCGCCGCAGGTGATGCGACCGGCTCGATCAACACGACGCCCATCCCGGCGGCCGAGTCCGACGGACTGGGGCCCGTCTCCGCGCGGACCTTCGGCGAAGCCACCGTGGACTTCGACGTGCTCGGTGGAGAAGGCTGCGTGGCGTTCGGCAGCGCGTACCTGAAGAGCCGGTCCTCCGACTCGTTCACCGCAGCGCTGAAGGACTTCATCGCCCCGACCGCGACCGGCCTCAACAACTGCGGCGCCCTCGCGATCGAGAAGACGAAGAAGCACGCGGCCGACGGCCCCGGTGACCACCCGCACGCCGGTGTCGTGTTCTCGGTGACTGGTGGGGACCTCCCCGCCGGCACGACCGTCACGACCGACGCGAACGGCGAGGCCTGCATCCCCGATATCACCGCCGGCAGCTACACCGTGACCGAGACGGTGCCCACGGGCTACGCGGTGACCTCCGCCAACCCGCAGACCGGAACCGTGGTCGAGGACACCGACTGCGACACCGCCACGCCCGTCGTGTTCACCAACATGCCGTTGACGGACATCACGGTGAGCGTGAACTCGCAGATCGACGGCGGCACCGCGTCGACGATCGACTGCGACGCCGCGGCCGACCCGCCGTTCGATGCCACCACCGGTGCGAATGGCGACGGATCGTTCACGAAGAGCAACCTGCAGCCGGGCACCTACGTGTGCACGGTCGTGATCGACCCGTGAGGTAGCAACGAGGTGACGGATGCGACCCCCCGAACGTCCGCCACCAAGGGAGGAGCCCCGCAGGCCATGGCCATGCGGGGCTCCGTTCCGTTCGGCTGCGGGCGGCGTGGGGCCGCGGCATCCGCTCGTTGTTGCGCGCTCGCGACTACAGCGCCGCGTAGACCTCGCGCAGCAGCTGCGCCGTCTCGGACGGCGTCTTGCCGACCTTGACGCCGGCGGCCTCGAGGGCCTCCTTCTTCGCCTGGGCGGTGCCGGCCGAGCCCGACACGATGGCGCCGGCGTGGCCCATGGTCTTGCCCTCGGGCGCCGTGAAGCCGGCGACGTAGCCGACGACGGGCTTCGTCACGTTGGCCTTGATGAAGTCGGCCGCGCGCTCCTCGGCGTCGCCGCCGATCTCGCCGATCATCACGATCGCCTTGGTCTCGGGGTCGGCCTCGAACGCGGCGAGCGCGTCGATGTGCGTGGTGCCGATGATCGGGTCGCCGCCGATGCCGATGGCGGTCGAGAAGCCGAGGTCGCGGAGCTCGTACATCATCTGGTACGTGAGCGTGCCCGACTTCGAGACGAGGCCGATGGGGCCCTTGCCGGTGATGTTCGCCGGGGTGATGCCGACGAGCGACTCTCCCGGGCTGATGATGCCGGGGCAGTTCGGGCCGATGATGCGGGTCTTGTCGCCCTGCTCCTTGGCGTAGGCCCAGAACTCGGCCGAGTCCTGCACGGGCACGCCCTCGGTGATGATGACGAGGAGCGGGATCTCGGCGTCGATGGCCTCGATCACGGCGTCCTTCGTGAAGGCCGGCGGCACGAAGGCGATCGAGACATCCGCGCCCGTCGCCTCGATGGCCTCGGTCACCGACGCGAACACGGGCAGCTCGACGTCGTTGCCGTCCTTGTCCTTGTGCAGCACCGTGGTGCCCGCCTTGCGGGCGTTCACGCCGCCGACCACCTGGGTGCCCGCCGCGAGCATGCGCGCGGTGTGCTTCGAGCCCTCGCCGCCGGTGATGCCCTGGACGATGACCTTGTTGTCCGAGTTGAGGAAGATCGTCATGTGTCTCGAGTCCCTTACTGCGCGTTCGCCAGCTCGGCGGCCTTGTCGGCGCCCTGGTCCATGTTGTCGGCGAGGGTGACGAGCGGGTGCGCCGCCTCCTCGAGGATGCGACGGCCTTCGGCCACGTTGTTGCCGTCGAGGCGCACGACGAGCGGCTTGTTCGCGCTCGAGCCGAGCTCGGCGAGTGCGCCGACGATGCCCTTCGCGACCTGGTCGCACGCCGTGATGCCGCCGAAGACGTTCACGAACACGGCCTTGACCTGCGGGTCGCCGAGGATGATCGAGAGGCCGTTGGCCATGACCTCGGCCGAGGCGCCGCCGCCGATGTCGAGGAAGTTGGCGGGCTTCACGCCGCCGTGGTTCTCGCCGGCGTAGGCGACCACGTCGAGCGTCGACATGACGAGGCCTGCGCCGTTGCCGATGATGCCGACCTCGCCGTCGAGCTTGACGTAGTTGAGGTCGAGCGCCTTGGCCTGCGCCTCGAGCGGGTCGGCCGCGGCCTTGTCCTCGAGCAGCGCGTGGCCCGCGTGGCGGAACTCGGCGTTCTCGTCGAGCGTGACCTTGCCGTCGAGGGCGATGATGTTCCCATCCTCGTCGAGGATGAGCGGGTTGACCTCGACGAGCGTCGCGTCCTCGCTGTCGTACACGTCGTAGAGCTTGACGAACACGTCGGCGACCTTGTCGACCAGCTCGGCCGGGAAGTTCGCGGCCTCGGCGATCTCGCGCGCCTTGGTGGGGGTGATTCCCGTGCCGGGGTCGACCTCGACGCGCGCGAGCGCCTCGGGCTTCTCGACGGCGAGCTGCTCGATCTCCATGCCGCCCTCGACGCTCGTGAGCGAGAGGTACGAGCGGTTGGCGCGGTCGAGGAGCACCGAGAAGTAGAACTCCTGCGCGATCTTCGCGCCCGCGGCGACCATGACGCGCTTGACGACGTGGCCCTTGATGTCGAGCCCGAGGATCGCCTTCGCGGCCTCCTCCGCCTCGTCGGGGGTCTTGGCGACCTTGACGCCGCCGGCCTTGCCACGGCCGCCCGTCTTCACCTGGGCCTTGACCACGACGACGCCGCCGAGCTGCTCGGCGGCCTTGCGCACGTCTTCGGGGGTGTCGGCGACGATGCCGGCGAGCACCGGCACCCCGTACTTCTCGAAGAGGTCTCTGGCCTGGTACTCGTAAAGATCCACGCTCTGCTTCCAATCGGTCCGCGCGTGATCGCGCAGGGATGGTGGGATGAGAGGCCCGGCCAAGATTGTCTCGACGTCGAGAATTCTCTCGATATCGAGATAGCGGGCCGACGACCATCGTACTCCCCCGTCGTGGGGCGTCCGAACCGGGATGTCCGGGGTCCCGGACATGCGGCGGCGGCATCCGATGACCATGACAGCGAGCGGATGTCGCGGCGAGCGCGCGTGAGGACAGGCTCGCCATGCTGGCGGGGCCGCGACGCCGCTGGGAGACTTGCGGAATGGTCGACCCCGTGGAACCGATCCATCGCACCGATCCGCACGACGGATCGGTGCACGCGAAGCTCAACTGGCTGCGCGCCGGCGTGCTCGGCGCGAACGACGGCATCGTCTCGGTCGCGGCCCTCGTGGTCGGCGTCGCGGCCGCCACGACCGACGTCGCCGCGATCCTCATCGCGGGCGTGGCCGCCGTGCTGGCCGGCGCGATCTCGATGGGGCTCGGCGAGTACGTCTCGGTCTCGAGCCAGCGCGACACCGAGCGCGCGCTCATCGCCAAGGAGCGCTGGGAGCTCGAGACGATGCCGTCGCAGGAGCTCGACGAGCTCGCGAGCCTCTACCGCGCGAAGGGCCTCTCGGCCGAGACCGCCGAGCGCGTCGCCGTCGAGCTGACGGCGCACGATGCGCTCGCGGCCCACCTCGAGACGGAGCTGCACATCTCGCAGGACGACGTGGTGAACCCCTGGCACGCGGCTTGGGCCTCCGCGCTGTCGTTCCTCATCGGCGCGGTGCTGCCCATGCTCGCGATCCTGCTGCCCCCGCCCGAGTGGCGCGTCGCCACGACGTTCGTCGCGGTGCTCGTCGCGCTCGCGATCACGGGCTGGCTCTCGGCATGGATCGGCGGCAGCCCGCGCGGGCGGGCCGTGCTGCGCGTGGTCATCGGCGGGGCGCTCGCCCTGGTGGTCACGTGGGTGATCGGGGCGCTCCTCGGGACCGCCGTGTAGCCATGGCCGAGGCGCGCGTCGGCATCTCGGGCTGGGTGTATCCGAACTGGCGCCGGAGCTTCTACCCGCGGGGACTCCGCCAGGCCGACGAGCTCGCCTACGCCGCCGAGCGGATGACGTCGATCGAGGTCAACGGCTCGTTCTACTCGCTGCAGAAGCCGGCGAACTGGGTGCGCTGGCGCGACGCGACGCCCGAGGGGTTCGTCTTCGCCGTGAAGGGACCGCGCTTCATCACGCACCTCAAGCGGCTCGGCGACGTCGAGGCGCCGCTCGCGAACTTCTTCGCCTCGGGCGTACTCGCGCTCGGGTCGAAGCTCGGTCCGGTGCTCTGGCAGCTGCCGCCGAACCTCGGGCTCGACCCCGCGGTCGCCGACCGGTTCCTCGGGCTGCTGCCCCGCACGACGACGGATGCCGCGGCCCTCGCGGCCGGGCACGACGAGCGGATGTCGGGGCGCTCGTGGTTCGACGCGACGGCGATCGCGGAGCGCCCGCTGCGTCACGCGATCGAGGTGCGGCATCCCGAGTTCGAGGACCGGCAGGACGAGTGGACCGACCTGCTCGCCCGGCACGGCGTGGCCTCCGTCACGGCGGACACCGCGGGCCGCTACCCGCGCATCGACCGTACGACCGCGGACTTCGCCTACGCGCGCCTGCACGGCGAGGAGGAGCTGTACGCGTCGGGCTACGACGACGCGTCGCTCGACCGCTGGGCGGCGTGGACGCGCACCCACCTCGACGCGGGCCGCGACGCGTTCCTCTACTTCGACAACGACGTCAAGGTGCGGGCGCCGTTCGACGCGATGGCGCTCATCGCTCGGTTACCGCGACCGGCGGGGCTGCCGCCGGAGCCCTCCGGCTGATGGCGGACGTCCGTGGGAATCCCGCTGCCGTGGCGGAATCCCGTTGCGACGGGATTCCGCTGTACGAGCCGGATTCCGCTGCACGAGCCGGATTCCGCTGCACCGGCCGCGGCGCGTCAGAGCTTCTCGATGGGCGCGATCTTGATCAGGAGCTTCTTCTGCCCCGCGGTGTCGAACGCCACGTGCGCGATGCGCTTCGTGCCCTCTCCGGTGACCTGGGTCACGCGACCCTCGCCGAAGTCGACGTGCCGGATGCGGTCGCCGGCCTCGAGCGTGAGGTCGCCGTTGTCCCGCACGGTGCCCGTGACCCGGTTCGCCCACTCGGCCTTCGGCGCGGCGCTCTTCAGCACGCTGAACTTCTCGAGGTCGCGGTCGCGCGTGCCCCACGCGCCGCCTGGGCGGCGGGCGTTGAGCGCACGGGGCTGCGTGCCGCCGCGCGACGTCGCCATGCCGGGCGACTGCCGCCAGTCGATGAGCCCCTCGGGGATCTCCTGCAGGTAGCGCGACGGCATCGCCACGGCGACCTCGCCGAACTGGGCGCGGCTCATCGCGAGCGAGAGGAAGAGGCGTTTGCGGGCGCGAGTGATGCCGACGTAGAACAGGCGGCGCTCCTCGGCGGGGCCGCCTGGCTCCGACGCCGACATCTGGTGCGGCAGCAGGCCCTCCTCGAGCCCGGTGAGGAACACCGCGTGGTACTCGAGGCCCTTGGCGGTGTGGAGCGTCATGAGCGACACGGTGCCCGAGGCGTCGTCGATCTCGTCGGCCGCCGCCACGAGCGACACCTGCGTGAGGAAGTCGACGAGCGTCGCGCCCGGGTTCTCCCGGTCGAAGTCGCGGGTCTGCGCCACGAGCTCCTCGACGTTCTCGGCGCGCGTCTCGTCTTGCGGGTCGCGGCTGTTGCGCAGCGCGTCGATGAGGCCCGAGCTCTCGAGCAGGAACACGAGCACGTCGGAGACCGGCGAGGCGCCCTCGTTGGTGCCCTCGGCGACGCCGCGCGACGACGGCACGAGCTTCGCGGCCGCCTCGTCGAGCACGCGAGCGAGCCCGAGGATGGCGCCCGTGACCTTCGGGCCGAGGCCGAGCGCATCGGCGTTGCGCATCGCCTCGCGGAACGAGATGCCGTTCTGCTCGGCGAAGCTCGCGAGCGCCGTCTCGGTGGCGGGGCCGATGCCCCGCTTCGGGGTGTTCAGGATGCGGCGGAGCGCGAGCTCGTCGAGCGGGTTCGCCACCGAGATGAGGTACGCCATCGCGTCCTTGATCTCGGCGCGTTCGTAGAACTTCGTGCCGCCGACGACGCGGTACGGCAGGGCCGACCGCACGAAGATCTCCTCCAGCGCCCGCGTCTGCGCGTTGGTGCGGTAGAACACGGCGATATCGCGGTACGCGATGCCGGCGCGGTGCAGCGACTCGATCTCGTCGGCGACGAACTGGGCCTCGTCGTGCGCCGTGTAACCGGTGTAGCCGGTGATCAGTTCGCCGTCGCCGACGGCCGTCCACAGCTTCTTGTCTTTCCTATCGAAGTTGTTGGAGATGACGGCGTTGGCGGCCGAGAGGATGTTCTGCGTCGACCGGTAGTTCTGCTCGAGCAGCACGACCTTCGCTCCGGGGAAGTCGCGCTCGAACTCGACGATGTTGCGGATGTCGGCGCCGCGGAAGGCGTAGATGGACTGGTCGGAGTCGCCGACGACCGTGAGGCTGGCGCCGGGGATGCCGCCCGAGGCATCCGTCAGCGCGGCCACGTTCACGCCGTGGCCCTCCATCTCGTGCACGCGATCGGCCGGGATCGACTGGGTGAGCTCGCGGATGAGCGCGTACTGGGCGTGATTCGTGTCCTGGTACTCGTCGACGAGGATGTGCCGGAAGCGGCGCTGGTAGAGCGACGCGACCTTCGGGAACGCCCGGAACAGGTAGACGGTCTCGGCGATGAGGTCGTCGAAGTCGAGGGCGCTCGCTTCGCGCAGCCGACGCGTGTACTGCCGGAAGATCTCGACGAACATGACCTCGTTCGGGTCGTTCGTGTTCGCGTTGCGCGCGTACGTCTCGACGTCGGCGAGCTCGTTCTTCAGCCGCGAGATCTTCGCCTGCGCGCTCGCGGGCGTGAAGCCCATGGTGTCGGCGTCGAGCTCCTTGATGATGCGCTTCAGCACCGTGCGGGTGTCGGCGGAGTCGTAGATCGTGAACGTCGACGAGAGCCCGAGCGACTCGGCCTCGCGACGCAGGATGCGCACGCACGCCGAGTGGAACGTCGAGATCCACATACCGCCGGCGGCCTCGCCGAGCAGCGCCTCGACGCGCTCGCGCATCTCGGCGGCGGCCTTGTTCGTGAACGTGATGGCGAGGATCTGGCTCGGCCACGCCTCGCGGCTCTGGATGAGGCTCGCGATGCGGTGCGTGAGCACGCGCGTCTTGCCCGATCCGGCGCCCGCGACGATGAGCAGCGCCGGCCCGCGGTACTCCACGGCCTCGCGCTGCTCGGGGTTGAGCCCGTCGGTGAGGCGGTCGCCGCCGGCGGAGGGCGAGGTGCCGACCGGAGCGGCGGCGGACGGTGCGGCGGACGCGGGCGGCGCCTCGCGCCAGCCGGCCGGGTCGTCGGGGTCGAGGATCAGCGTCATGTCCCGTCAAGTCTAGGCGCGGCATCCGACAGCCGGCCCTGCGGCGGGCGCGCTTCGCGCTGCGCTCTCACGCCACGCCGGATGCCGCGCGCCGCCGTGATGCCGCGCTCTTCCGCTCCCCGCCTACTCGGCTCGCGAGTCACGAGTTCTTGTCGCATCCAGGTCGCAGGAGCGACCACAACCCGTGAGTCGATCACCACCCGCGCCTCCATGTGGAGAGCCGCCGTCCGCCGACGCCGGCAGATGCCACAGTCGACGGATGCCGCGTGCACGCCCGCTCCCCGACCTGCTGCGCATGGCGCCCTTCCGCGTCTCCGAGGCAGAACAGCTCGGCATCACACCTCGCCGACTGCGGGCATCCGACCTGCACGCGCCCTTCCGCGGCGTGCGGTCGAGCACGCCGTCCGAGGACCTCGTCGCACGCTGCCGCGCACTCGAGGCCGTGATGGCTCCCGGCCAGTACTTCAGCCATACGACCGCCGCCCTGCTGTGGGGGTTACCGCTCCCGCGCGTTGCGCGCGCGGACCAGCGCCTGCACGTGAGCACGACGGGCCGGGAACCGACCCGACGCGGCGTCGTCGGCCATCGGATCACCGCAATCCGCGACGTCCGCTTCCACCTCGGACTCCCGCTGGCGGCGCCGGCCGACGCGTGGTGCGAACTCGCGAGCGTCGCGATTCCGACCAGTTCCGAACGCGGGCCGACGAATCGCCGGCTCACCGTCGACGAACTCATCCTCGCGGGCGACCGACTCCTCGGCTGGCCGTCGCCGCTCGCGACGGCGGGTGAGGTCGACGCGGCGCTCGTCCGCTTCGGGTCGACCCGCGGCATCCGATCGCTGCGTGCCGCTCGTCGCGAGATGCGCCCCCGATCCGCTTCGCCGCGCGAGACCGGGCTGCGACTGCTCGTGCTCCGCGCACCCGCCGGGTATCCCGAGCCCGAGCTCAACGGTCCCATCCGCCTGTCGACCGGTGCAGTGACGCACGGCGACCTGGTCTTCCGGCGGTACCGCGTGGTCCTCGAGTACGACGGCGCCCACCATCGCACCGACACCCGGCAGTCGACGCGGGACGTCGACCGGTTGAACGACCTCGCACGCGACGGCTGGCTCGTCGTTCGCGTCCACAAGGGCACGACGGATCCCGCGGCGCTCGACTGGCTCGATTCGGCGCTCAGGTCGCGTGGCTGGCGACCCTGATGCTGCATCGACTCACGAGTTCTCGCCGCATCCGCGTCCTGGCAGCGACCGGAACTCGTGATTCGACGACCGCGCGGGCCCGCGGGCGCGCGATGCGGCGCAAACGACCTTCACGCCACGCCGGATGCCGCGCGCCGCGCCTCGACGCCGAGGTCGGGGTGGTCGACGAAGATGCCGTCGACGCCCGTGCCGATCACCTCGCGGAACTCCCCCATCCAGTCGCCGAACGCCGACCGCGCGGCGCCGCGGCGGAAGCCCGTGGCGAGGAACCGGTTCTCGGGCCGCAGCGTCCACGTGTAGACGACGAGTCCCGCCGAGTGTGCGGCGTCGACGAGGTCGGAGCCGGTGAGCGACGCCGGCTTGCGCCATGGGCCGACGAGCCGCGCCTTGCCGACGCTCACGCCGTCGACTCGCCCGGCGAGGCCGAGCAGCCCGGCCTCGGTCATGTACTGGTCGTAGCTCGGCGCGCCGCGACCCTCCGCGAGCACCAGGTCGACGGGCGATCCGGTCGCCTCGACGAGGAAGACCCGCGGTCCACGGATGCCGCGCGCCCCGAGCCGGTCGAGCACGTCGAGCTCGAACGCCTCCATGATCAGCCGGTCGTCGCCGCGGCCCCACCCCGCGTCGTCGAGCTCTCCGGCGAACAACTCGTCGAGCGGCAGGCCGAGCGCCGCGAAGTGGGACGCGTGCTTGAACTCCGCGACCATGCGGATGAGGCGGCGCTGCTCGTCGGCGGCCGTGTCGATGAGCCCGAACAGGTCGCGCAACCGGATCACGGGGTAGCGGTCGTCGAAGCTCGCGCTCGCCTGGCGCAGGGCGCCGAGCCGCTCGCGGGCACGCAGCGTCGAGAGCTCCGCCCACGTGAAGTCCTCGGTGAACCAGCCCGTGAGCGGCTTGCCGTCGACCTCGCGCGTGGTGCGCTTCGCGGCGAACTCGGGCCGCGTCGCGACATCCGTCGTGCCCGAGATCTCGTTCTCGTGCCGCAGCACGAGCACGCCGTCGCGGGTGGACACGATGTCGGGCTCCACGGCATCGGCGCCGAGCGCGAACGCGAGCTCGTAGGCCGACCCCGTGTGCTCGGGGCGGTACCCCGACGCGCCCCGGTGCCCGATCACGAGGGGTCGCGCGCCGGAGTCGTGCAGCATGGGCCCCAGCGTAGCGGCGGAGACCCGCGCAACCGGGGGAATCCGCGCAGAACTCTGGGCGTTATCACTGCTAGCACCGGTAGATTGGTGCACGGCACGGATGCCGCATCCGGTCGCCGCCCCCAGCATCGACGACAGCCGAAAGCAGAGGAACCTCATGGCTCTCGACAATCCCGCGTTCTCGCGGAATTCCGCATTCTCGCAGCAGGGAGCCCAGTCCGTCGCACAAGACGTGTCGGCGCAGCAGCTCCAGGCGATGTACGACCAGCCCGCGACGCTGCCCGACCGCGAGGTCATGACGGTCGAGAACACCGTCGCGAAGACGGCCGGTGCGTTCGGCGTGCTCGTCGTCTTCGCCGCCGCCGGCTGGATGATCACCCCGGCCGCGCCGTGGGTGTTCTGGGTCGCCTCGCTCGTCGGCTTCGTGCTGGCGCTCGTCAACATCTTCAAGAAGGAGCCCTCGCCGGCGCTCATCCTCGCCTACGCCGCGGCGCAGGGCGTCTTCCTGGGCGGCATCTCGCTCATGTTCGAGACCCAGTGGTCGGGCATCGTCGCGCAGGCGGTCATCGGCACGCTGGCCGTCGTGGGCGTCACGCTCGCGCTGTTCGCGACCGGCAAGATCCGCGCCTCGAAGCGCGCCACGAAGGTCTTCCTCATCGCGATGGTCGGCTACCTCGTGTTCTCGCTCGTCAACGTGATCCTCATGTGGACCGGCGTCAACAACGACCCGTGGGGCCTCCGCGGGGTCGAGATCGCCGGCATCCCGCTCGGCCTGATCATCGGCGTGCTCGTGATCCTGCTCGGCGCCTACTCGCTCGTGCTCGACTTCGACATGATCCAGCAGGGCGTGCGCAACCGCGCCCCCAAGAAGTACGGCTGGACCGGCGCCTTCGGCATCATGGTCACCGTCATCTGGCTCTACCTCGAGATCCTCCGCTTCCTCGCCATCGCGCGGGACTAGCGAAAGCCTCGACACTCGGACGGCCGCCCCTCGGGGCGGCCGTTCCGCATTTCCCGGCGGATGCCACGACGCATCGGCCAAGGGTTCGACACGGATGCCGCGGCATCCGTGAGCTCACCGCCCGAGCGACTCCACCGACGCCCGGATGGCGTCGGCCGACGCCCGCAGCTGCCCCACCTCGTCGGCCGAGAACGGCACGCCCTCGAGCGGGAACGCGCCGTCGCCGCCCACGACGCACGGCACCGACAGCGCGACGCCCTCGATCCCGTACGGTCCGTCGAGCACGGTGCTCACGGGCAGCACCGCGTGCTCGTCGTCGAGGATCGCCTCGACGATGCGCGCACCCGCGAGCCCGATCGCCGAGTTCGTGGCCCCCTTGCCGCGGATGACCCGGTAGGCGGCGTTGCGCACCTCGTCGGCGATCTCGTCGAGCTCGCCGAGGGTGAACGGATCGCCGCCCCTCCAGTCCATGATCGGCACCGGCCCGATGCGGGCGTTCGACCACAGCGGGAACTCGGTGTCGCCGTGCTCGCCCACGATGTCGGCGTGCACGCTCGACGTCGACACACCCGCCCGCGCGGCGAGCAGCCAGCGCAGGCGCGACGTGTCGAGCACCGTGCCCGAGCCGAACACGCGGTTCGGCGGCAGGCCGGTGATGCGCTGCGCCACGACCGTGAGCACGTCGACCGGGTTCGTCACGAGCAGGAAGATCGCGTCGGGCGCCCGCTCCTGCAGCGCGGGCAGCAGGTCCTCGAGGATGCGCACGTTGGTGTCGGCCAGCTCGAGCCGCGATTGCCCCGGATGCTGCTTCGCCCCCGCCGTGACCACGACGAGGTGCGAGCCCTCCACCACCGACAGGTCGGTGCCTCCGGTCACGCGCGCCTCGGTGAACTGCGTGCCGTGCGCGAGGTCGAGCACCTCGGCCTCGACCTTCTCGGCGGCGATGTCGTACAGCGCGACCTCGCTCGCCGACCCGCGGATGAGCGTGGCGTACGCGAGGCTGGCGCCCACGCTGCCCGCACCGACGACCGTGAGCTTCGAATTCTCGACGACTCCCATGCGCCCATCCTGCCAGCGCTGCCGGGTCGCCCGTCAGGCGGGAGTGGCGGACCTCCCGCCCGCTACTCCCACTCGATGGCTCCGCTCCGCTGCGCCATCGAGTGCCACGCAGCGCTGATCGCGAGTGGGAGCGGCGGACCTCCGGCCCGCTACTCCCACTCGATGGTGCCCGGCGGCTTCGACGTGACGTCGAGCACCACGCGGTTCACCTCGCGCACCTCGTTGGTGATGCGGTTCGAGATGCGCGCGAGCACATCGTAGGGCAGGCGCGTCCAGTCGGCGGTCATCGCGTCCTCCGACGAGACGGGACGCAGCACGATCGGGTGCCCGTAGGTGCGGCCGTCGCCCTGCACGCCCACCGAGCGCACGTCGGCGAGGAGCACGACCGGGCACTGCCAGATCTCCTGGTCGAGGCCCGCGGCCGTGAGCTCCTCGCGTGCGATCGCGTCGGCCTGGCGCAGCACCTCGAGGCGATCGCGGGTGACCTCGCCGACGATGCGGATGCCGAGGCCCGGGCCCGGGAACGGCTGGCGTCCCACGATCGCCTCGGGCAGCCCGAGCTCGCGGCCGATGGCGCGCACCTCGTCCTTGAAGAGCGTGCGCAGCGGCTCGACGAGCTCGAACTGCAGGTCCTCGGGCAGGCCGCCCACGTTGTGGTGGCTCTTGATGTTCGCGGTGCCCGTGCCGCCGCCCGACTCGACGACGTCGGGGTAGAGCGTGCCCTGCACGAGGAAGCGGATCGGCTCCCCGTCGGCCGCCGCCTCGGCGATGAGGTCGCGCTCGGCCTGCTCGAAGGCCCGGATGAACTCGCGGCCGATGATCTTGCGCTTCTCCTCGGGGTCGGTCACCCCGGAGAGCGCGTCGAGGAACGTGTCGACCGCGTCGATCGTCACGAGCCGGACGCCGGTCGCCTCGACGTAGTCCTGCTGCACCTGCTCGCGCTCGCCCTGCCGCAGCAGGCCGTGGTCGACGAACACCGCGGTGAGCTGGTCGCCGACGGCACGCTGCACGAGCGCGGTCGAGACGGCCGAGTCGACCCCGCCCGAGAGCGCCGAGATCACGCGCGACGACCCGACCTGCGCGCGGATGCGTTCGACCTGCTCGGCGATGACGTTGTCGGGGTTCCAGTCGGCTGGGATGCCGGCCGCCCGGTGCAGGAAGTTCTCGAGCACGCGCTGGCCGAACTCGGAGTGCTTCACCTCGGGGTGCCACTGCACGCCGTAGAGCGACCGCTCGTCGTTCGCGAAGGCCGCGACGGGCGTCGTCGCCGTGGAGGCGAGCACCTCGAAGCCCTCGGGCGCGCGCGACACCGAGTCGCCGTGGCTCATCCACACGATCTGCGCCTCGGGCTGGCCCGAGAGCAGCGCGTTGTCGTCGTCGGTGCGCGCGGTGACGGCCGTCGAGCCGTACTCGCGGTGGCCGGTGTGGGCGACCTCGCCGCCGAGCTGCTGCGCCATGACCTGGAAGCCGTAGCAGATGCCGAGCGTCGGCACGCCGAGCTGCAGGATGCCCTCGTCGAGCGCCGGCGCGCCCTCCTCGTAGACCGACGACGGCCCGCCCGAGAGCACGATCCCGACCGGGTTCTTCGCGCGCACCTCCTCGGCAGTGATGGTGTGCGGCACGATCTCCGAGTACACGGATGCCTCGCGCACGCGCCGCGCGATCAGCTGGGCGTACTGCGCCCCGAAGTCGACGACGAGGACGGGACGCTGCTCGGTGGGCTGCTCGGGGGACGCGTCGGTCACTGCTGGGCCTCCATGGAGTCGGCGGGGTCGGTCGCGGCATCCGTGGCGGCACCCGGTGCGACGGATGCCTCGGACTCGCGTCGTGCGAGGTACGCGCGCACCTCGCGGCCGATGCGGGCCTCGAGGATGAACGAGAGGAACGGGATCACGCCGCCGAGCGCGATGACGATGAACCGCATGAACGGCCAGCGCATGAGGCTCCACAGGCGGAAGTCGCTGAACAGGTACACGACGTAGAACCAGCCGTGCACGATGAGGATGCCGGTCGAGAGGTTGACCGCCGTCACGGTGTCGGTCGGCACGAATGCGAGGAAGCCGTTGGGGCCGCCGAGCTCGAGCTCGAGCCCGAACGCGTACTTCATGAGCATCTCGGCGCACAGCGCCAGGAGCAGCACACCGGTGATGATCGCGGCGACCTGGTAGAAGCGGAGCGCCCCGCGAATGCGCGGCAGATCGGCGAGTTTCGGCTCGAGGGGCATGCGAACAGTCTACGTGGCGCGCGACGGCGCCAGACCCCGCAGCAGGCGGCGCAGCACCTCGACGGCCTCGTCGATGCCGGCGGCCGGGTCGGCGGATGCCGCGTTCGCGAGGGCGACCTCGTTGAGCCCGCCCGAGATCATCGCGCCGACCGTCGCGAGCGCGCGATCCTCGATCACCCCGGCCTCGACGAGCTCGGCCATGCCCGCGTCGAGCTGGCGCACGCTCGTGTCGAGGTCGCCCGCCCGCCAGGCGTCCCAGCCGAGCACGGCCGGGCCGTCGACGAGCAGGATGCGCCGCACCTCGGGCGCCAGGCTCGCCTCGAGGAACGCGCGGCAGCCCGCGAGGAAGTCCTCGAGCGCGTCGTCGTGACCGGATGCCGCGAGCTCGACGGCGTCGGCGACGCCGGCCTGCGCGTGCTCGACAACCGCCCGGAACAGTCCCTGCTTGCTGCCGAAGTGGTGGTAGAGCGCGCCGCGGGTGAGCCCCGCCTCGGCGACGAGGTCCTCGAGCGCGACGCCGGCGTAGCCGCGCTCGGCGAACCGCACGGTCGCGATCCGCACGAACTCGGCGCGCGTACGTTCGCGCTGCTCGGCTTTCGTCGCCATCGCACCTCCCCTTGACATACACACTGTATGTCAACGAGGATGAGGATACATACAGACTGTACGTATCTTGTTCGGGAGGATCGATCATGCTCCGCAGTTGCTACCCCGTCCTCGGGTCCGCCGATGTCGCCGCGAGCGCGGCGTTCTACATCGAGCACTTCGGCTTCGAGCCGGCGTTCGAGGCCGACTGGTACGTGAGCCTGCGGCATCCCGATTCGGGTGATGAGCTCGCGCTGCTCGACCCGTCGCACCCGTCGGTGCCCGACGGCTACGGCGAGGTCGCGCGCGGGGTGCTCGTGAACCTCGAGCTCGACGACGTCGACGCCGTCGCGACCCGGCTCGAGGGTGCGGGCGTGCCGATCGTGCAGGCGCTCCGCAGTGAGCCGTTCGGGCAGCGGCACGTGATCGTGCGCGACCCCGGCGGCGTGCTCGTCGACGTCATCACCGAGATCCCGCCCGCACCCGAGTTCGCCGCGGCGTTCGTCGAGTAGCGCCGCCGGAGGCGACGCGATGCACCGCTCGTCGAGTAGCGCCGCCGGAGGCGACGCGATGCACCGGTCGTCGAGTAGCGCCGCCGGAGGCGACGCGATGCACCGCTCGTCGAGTAGCGCCGCCGGAGGCGACGCGTATCGAGACGCAAGCCCGCCCGCGCGCTACGACGCGTCGACGAGCTCCCGCGGCACTACGAACACGTCGACGAGCGCACCGTTGCGCCACACGGTCATCTCGACCTGGCGGTCGATCGCGTCCTCCACCATGAGCCGCTGGATCGACGTCGACGTCACGACGTCGTTGCCGTCGAGCGACACGACGATGTCGCCGCGATGGATGTCGGCGAGGTCTGCCGGACTGTCGGGCGCGACGCCCGCGACCTGCAGCCCGGTCGGCGAGCCGATGCGCGCCGCGAGCTCGGGGGCCAGCTGCACCTTGGTGCCGATGATGCCGAGCCACGCCCGGCGCACCCGTCCGGCACGCGTGAGCGTGGCGATGATGTCGCGCGTCGCCCGGTTGATCGGCACGGCGAGTCCGAGCCCGACGCCTGCGACCGCGGTGTTCACCCCGACCATACGGCCCGCGCCGTCGGCGAGCACGCCGCCCGAGTTGCCGGGGTTCAGCGCGGCATCCGTCTGGATGACCTCGTCGATGACGCGCCCTGAGGCGGTCGGCAGCGACCGGCCGAGGTTCGAGACGATGCCGGCCGTGACGCTGCCGGCGAGGCCCATGGGGTTGCCGAGTGCGACGACGAGCTGGCCGACCCGGAGGCCGGCGGCGTCGCCGAGTTCGACGGGCGCCGGCACGTTCGCCCGCGCGCGGAGCACCGCGAGGTCCGAGAGCACGTCGCGTCCGATCACGTCGACCGTGACCGATGTGCCGTCGGCGAACGTCGCCTCGACCGACCGCGCCCCCGACACGACGTGCGCGCTCGTGAGCAGCACGCCGTCGGTGGAGATCACGCTCGCACTGCCCGCGCCCTCGCCGCGCGAGGTGCGCACCGCGAGGCTCGCGACGCTCGGCAGCACGGATGCCGCGACCCGCGTCACCACGGCCGAGTACGCGTCGAGGGGGTCTGCTTCGTCCACACGTCGATCATCCGCCCGCGGCGGGCGCGCGCGGGCGGAGTTCGCCCCGGGCGGAACGCGAAGGGCGCATGCCGCGCCCCGAAGTGGGACTCGTCGGGATCCTCGGGTCGCCCCTAGGCTCGGGACGACCCGAGGATGGGAGCGCCATGCGCTCGAACATCGCTCGACGATCGAGCGCACTCCTGCTCGGCCCCGCCCTGGTGCTGTGTGGCCTCGCCTTGGGCGCACCCGCGGCGAGCGCAGCCGTCGCGGAAGACCGCCTCCCTGCCGAGGAGTGCAAGGTGGAATCCATCAACTTCGGATTCCAGCAGGCCTTCCCGGGCCACCCGAGCGCCGCGGCTTCCGTCGGGACCCTGCGTGCCCAGGCACTCTTCGTCGACTTCCCCGACCGACTGGCCGACGACCCTGACGGCGAGATGATGGCGGCACTGCTGCGGATTGCCGATACCGAGGCCGGCGAGCTCGAGGAGCAGTCCGACGACCGCCTGGATCTGAGCATTCAGGCGCATGAATCTTGGCTGACGCTACCGAGTCCGACGACCGCCTACCCGGCAGGACCGGGCGATGTCTGGACGGGTGAGACGATGACGAAGATCACGACCGAGGCGATCGGCGTCGCCGATCCGGTTGTCGACTTCACCGGGATCGACGTCGTGTGGGTCTTCTACCACTCGGATCCGACGCTCGCGCGACGCGCCGCGGCGGACAACGACGAGGCATGGTTGGCAGACGGACACGAGATCACGCGGCGTGTGGTCCTTCCGACTTCCCTGTTGACCGGCACGGTGCTGCACGAGACGGGCCACACGCTCGGGCTTCCCGATCTCTACGATGTCGACGGTTCGATCCTCCCCGGCCCTCAGGAAGACGTTTCACGGTTCATCGGGCAATGGGACCCCATGAGCTACGCCGACGGCCGGTCGCAGTTCATCGCGTGGACACTCTGGCGACTCGGCTGGATCGACGACGATCGTGTGTTCTGCGTCGATCCGTCGCGCTCGACCCGTGTCGCACTCCAAGCCGTCGAACAGCGCGGCCAGACCGCCCTTGCAGTCATCAGGACGGAACGGTTCAATGGATTGGCCATCGAATCCCGCCGCCCCGAGCCGAGCCCAGACAACGCCGACGAGCCCCAGCAATCCGGGGTGCTCATCTACCGCGTCATCGGGGACACGACGAGCGGATCGATCGTCGCGCAGGCGGCCGACGGGCGGGATCGCCCCTCCGACTCGTCTGCGATGAACGCCATCACGCTGCTGCCCGGCGAGCGCTACACCGATCCCGAAGCAGGGTTCACGGTCACGGTCGAGGCGTCGACGGAGACCGGCGACACCGTCATCGTCGCGCCGCTCGAGACGCCCGGTCCCACGCCGTCCCCGTCGCCAGCACCAGCTGCGCCGGCCGGCGGGACCGACTCGGGGCAGGCGACCGCGCTCGCCGCTTCGGGCGTCGAGCCTGTTGCGGTCGCCATCGGCAGCGTGCTGATGATCACCACCGGCGCCGCCTTGGTACTCATCCGTCGGCGAGGCTCGAACGCGCCGTGACCGCCGCCCGGCAGCGCTCCATCGCGGCCTCGCAGACCGTCAACCCCCCGGCCGGTCGGGGCCGGGCGCGGCGACCTCCGGGTGCGCATCGGCCTCGGCCTCGGCGTCGGCGTCGGCGTCAGCGTCAGCGTCAGCCTCCTCCGCCGCGTCCCGCTCGCGCTCGACCGCGTCGCGCACGAGCCGGTACCAGAGGAAGATCGCGAACCCGGCGAACACCACCCACTCGACCGCGTAGAACACGTTGAGCCAGTTGAGCTCCACGGACTCCTCGGGCGGGGGCGACGAGATCGCCTCGAGCCCGGCGGCCGGCTCGGTCACCGTGACGTAGCCGAAGTACACGGGCCGATCGTCGTAGTCCGCCCAGACGTTGATGAGCTGCGCCACCGCGACGGTCTGCATCGAGTTCGGGTCGGCCTCGTCGTCGGGAGTCATGGGCGCCTCGCTCGGCAGGAAGCGTCCGACCACGGTGGCCTCGCCGCCGGCCTGCGCGTCGAAGCGGTCGGCGGCCTGCTGCGCAGCCTCCAGGTCGGGCGCCCAACCGAGGGCAATGGGCAGGCCGCCCGGCGCGGCATCCGTCACCTCGAGGTGCGCCACCGGCCAGTAGCCGGCGACCCCGTCGTTGAGCCGACCCTCGACGATGACCGTGTCGCCGGGCACGAACGTGCCCGTCACCTCCACGCGCTGGCCCGTGGCCGCCTGCTCGGTGGGCCCGTCGGGCTGGGCGACGTCGGCGAGCGGGCGCACCTCTTCGGTGGGCCGCTCCTGCACCACGGCCTGCTCGACTGCGCGCTCGAGCTGCCACTGGCCGAGCAGCGCGAAGCCCGCGGCGATGCCGAGGGCGAGGAGGAGCGCGAGCACCCACCGGGGGCGCAGCATCATCTGGAGCATCAGGCCTCGGCACCTCGCGCGGGGCCGTCGTTCATCACCCGGAACACCTCGGCGATGCGGTCGGTGGGGCCGACCGCCACGACCGTGTCGCCGGGCTGCACGATGAAGTCCGCGGCGGGCGACGGGTGGGCGTGGTCGTCGCGCACGACCGCGACGATCGCGACGCCGGATGCCGCGGGCACCTCGCCGAGGGGACGACCGACGATCGCGTCGCCCTCGTCGACCGTCATCCAGTCGATCGGCACGCCGGGGAGCTCGTCGAGCTCGGCGATGGACTCGACGATCCGCGTGCCGCCGAGCAGCTCGGCGAGCGTGTGCGCCTCCTCCTCGTCGAGCCGCACGGTCACGGCATCGTCGTCGTCGCGAGCGCCGGGGGGACGGCTCACCAGGTCGCTGGACCCCGTGCGGTGGGCGACCACGGCGACCTCGCCGCCGTCGGCCGCCGCGAAGGAGTGCAGCACGCCGACACCGGGAAGGGTGACCCGGCGGACATCAACCATGGCGCGCACTCCTCGGACTCGATCAGGCCCGCGCCCCAGTCTATCCGCGCCGGGTCATTCGACCTTCACGATGTCGGGCGCCTCGAGCCGCACGCGGTCGGCGGACTCGTCGTCGGGCTGCTGCTGCGACGCGCGCTCGGCGGCGACGCGCTGCAGGTAGCGCTCGGTCTCGAGCGCCTCGCGCTCCTCGTCCCATCCGAGCACCTTGCCCATGAGCCTCGCCGCCACCGGGGCCGCCGAGACGCCGCGGTCCCATGCCTCGATCGAGATGCGGGTGCGGCGGGCGAGCACGTCGTCGAGATGCAGCGCGCCCTCGTGCGAGGCCGCGTAGACGACCTCGGCAGCGAGGTAGTCGTCGGCGCCGGGCAGCGGCTCCCCCAGCTCGGGCTCGGCACGGATGAGGTCGAGCAGCTCATCGGTCATGGTGCCGTAGCGGTTGAGGAGATGCTCGATGCGCACCTTGTGCACGCCGAACGCGTGGGCGATCTTGCCCCGCTTGTTCCAGGCAGCCTGGTAGCCCTCGGCGCCGAGCAACGGGATGTCCTGCGTCGTCGACGGCGGGATCCGGCCGTCCATCGCGTCGGCGGCGGCGTCGATCGCGTCCTTCGCCATGACCCGGTACGTCGTCCACTTGCCGCCCGCGACCACGACGAGCCCGGGCACGGTGTGCGCGACGATGTGCTCGCGCGACAGCTTCGACGTCTGGTCGCTCTCGCCGGCGAGCAGCGGACGCAGCCCGGCGAACACGCCCTCGACGTCTTCGCGCGTGAGGGGCACGGCCATCACCGCGTTCACGTGCTCGAGCAGGTAGTCGATGTCGGCCGCCGTGGCCGCAGGGTGCGCCTTGTCGAGGTTCCAGTCGGTGTCGGTCGTGCCGATGAGCCAGTGCCGGCCCCACGGGATGACGAACAGCACGCTCTTCTCGGTGCGGAAGATCATGCCCATGGCGGACTGGATGCGATCGCGCGGCACCACGAGGTGGATGCCCTTCGACGCGCGGACCTTGAAGGTGCCGCGCTCGCCGACCATGCGCTGCGTGTCGTCGGTCCACACGCCGGTGGCGTTCACCACCTGCCGCGCGCGCACCTCGAAGTGCTCGCCCGTCTGCAGGTCGTGCGCCTTCACGCCGACGACCCGCTCGCCGACCTTGATGAAGCCCTCGACGTTGACCCGGCTCGCGACGTGCGCGCCGTAGAACGACGCCGTGCGGGCGAGGCTCGCCACGTAGCGCGCGTCGTCGACCTGGGCGTCGTAGTACGTGATGCCGCCCACGAGCGCATCGTTCGACAGCGACGGGATGGCCTTCATGACCTGGCGCTTGGACAGGTGGCGGTGGTGCGGCACCCCGGGTGGGCGACCGCCGGTATAGCTGAAGATGTCGTAGAGCATCATGCCGGCGCCCACGTAGAAGCGCTCGAAGATGCGCTTCTGTACGGGGTAGAGGAAGCGCACGGGCTTCACGAGGTGTGGCGCGATGCGCTGCAGCAGCAGGCCTCGTTCGATGAGCGCCTCGCGCACGAGCCGGAAGTCGAGCTGCTCGAGATAGCGGATGCCGCCGTGCACGAGCTTCGACGATCGGCTCGACGTGCCCGACGCCCAGTCGCGGGCCTCGAGGAGCCCCGTCGAGAGGCCTCGGGTGACCGCGTCGAGCGCGGCGCCGGTGCCGACGATGCCGCCGCCCACCACGAGGATGTCGAGTTCCTTCTCCTTGAGCCGGGCGAGCGCGGCCTCGCGCTCCTCGGGTCCGAGTTTCGTCGAACGCGTCACCGACTTGAGACGTGCCATCGTCGTACCCCATCCCCGCGGTTTCACGGCGAGACCGCGTGATCCGGGATCCACGCTACCCGAGCGCCCGGACGGATGGAACGGACGCGCGGACGTCTCCCAGCACCGCCGACCCGGGCCCGCCTGTGGAGGACGGGTGGCAGCGACTGGGGCCCGACGGCCAGGAGCGTCAGGCCCCCTGGTACGGCGCGACGACGACCTCGACGCGCTGGAACTCCTTGAGGTCGGAGTAGCCGGTCGTCGCCATCGAGCGCCGCAGCGCGCCGACGAGGTTCGCGCTGCCGTCGGCGGCCGGAGCCGGCCCGTAGAGCACCTCCTCGAGCGACGCCACCTGCCCGACCTGCACGCGTTGGCCGCGGGGCAGCTTCGAGTGATGCGCCTCGGCGCCCCAGTGGTACCCGCCGCCGGGGGCGTCGGTCGCGCGGGCGAGCGCGGCGCCGAGCATCACCGCGTCCGCGCCGCACGCGATCGCCTTCACGATGTCGCCCGACTTGCCCACGCCGCCGTCGGCGATGACGTGCACGTAGCGGCCGCCGGACTCGTCGAGGTAGTCGCGACGCGCGCCCGCGACATCCGCCACCGCCGTCGCCATGGGCGCGTGGATGCCGAGCGTCGCGCGCGTGGTCGAGGCCGCGCCGCCGCCGAAGCCGACGAGCACGCCCGCCGCGCCCGTGCGCATGAGGTGCAGCGCCGCGGTGTAGGTGGCCGCGCCGCCGACGATGACGGGCACGTCGAGCTCGTAGATGAACTTCTTGAGGTTGAGGGGCTCGACGTTCTTCGAGACGTGCTCGGCCGAGACGGTGGTGCCGCGGATGACGAAGAGGTCGACGCCCGCCGCGACGACGGTCTCGTAGAGCTCCTGCGTGCGCTGCGGCGAGAGCGCGCCCGCGACCGTCACGCCGGCCGCGCGGATCTCGGCGAGCCGGGCCGTGACGAGGTCGGGCTTGATCGGCTCGGCGTAGAGCTGCTGCATGCGCGACGTGGCCCGCTCGGGCGTGAGGTTGCGGATCTCGGCGAGCACGGGCTCGGGGTCCTCGTAGCGCGTCCAGAGGCCCTCGAGGTCGAGCACGCCCAGGCCGCCGAGCTGGCCCATCATGATCGCGATGCGCGGCGACACCACCGAGTCCATCGGCGCGGCGAGGAAGGGGATGTCGAACTGGTACGCGTCGATCGACCAGCCGACCGACACGTCCTCGGGGTCGCGCGTGCGCCGGCTCGGCACGATCGCGATGTCGTCGAACGCGTAGACGCGGCGGCCTCGCTTGGAGCGGCCGATCTCGATCTCCTGGGTCACCCGTCAACCCTACCGAAGGGTCCCCTCAGGGCACACGGATGCCGCCACGCGACGCCGCACGATGCCGCCACGCGACGCCGAACGATGACGCCACGCGACGCTGCACGACGCCGCTACCGCGCCCGCACCACCCGCGCCTCGTCCCACACCGGGGCATCCGACTCGACGACCTCGCCGTCGGACCGGAAGACCAGGAACCGGTCGAAGCTTCGCGTGAACCACCGGTCGTGCGTGACCGCGAGCACCGTGCCGTCGAACCGCGACAGCGCGTCCTCGAGCGCCTCCGCCGAGACGAGGTCGAGGTTGTCGGTCGGCTCGTCGAGCAGGAGCAGCGTGGCGCCCGAGAGCTCGAGCAGCAGGATCTGCAGCCGCGCCTGCTGCCCGCCCGAGAGCGACTCGAACCGCTGCTGCGCTGCGGCCGCGAGCCCGTACCGGTCGAGTGCCGAGCTCGCCGCCTCGCGGGCCATGCCCTCGCGGTTCGCGTCGCCGCGATGCAGGATGTCGAGCAGCGTGCGGCCGTGGAACTCGGGATGCTCGTGGTTCTGTGCGAACCACCCCGGCACCACCCGGGCGCCGAGCACGGCGCGGCCCTCGTGCGGGACGCGCGCCAGCGTCTCGCCGACCGTCGTCACGTGGCCGAGCGTGCGGTCGGGCTCGGTGCCGCCGCCGGCGAGCAGCCGCAGGAAGTGCGACTTGCCCGACCCGTTCGAGCCGAGCACGGCGACGCGGTCGCCGTACCAGACCTCAAGGTCGAACGGCCTCATGAGCCCGCTCAGCTCGAGGCGCTCGCACACGACCGCGCGCTTGCCCGTGCGGGAGCCGCGCAGCCGCATCGACACCGCGCGCGCCGGCGGCCGCTCCTCGGGCGGCCCGGCCTCCTCGAACTTGCGCAGGCGCGTGACCGCCGCCTGGTAGCGCGACGCCATGCCGTCGTTGTACGTCGCCTTCACCTTGAGGGTCGCGACGAGCGTCTTCAGCGCGACGTGCTGCTCGTCCCAGCGCCGGCGCAGCTCGTCGAGCCGCGCGAAGCGCTCCTCGCGCGCCTCGTGGTAGCCCTCGAAGCTGCCGCCGTGCACCCACGCGGTGTTGCCCGCCTCGCCGAGCTCGAGCGTCACGATGCGGTCGGCGGCGCGCGCGAGCAGTTCGCGGTCGTGGGACACGAGCAGCACGGTCTTCGGGGTCGCGCGCAGCTGCGCCTCGAGCCAGCGCTTGCCGGGAACGTCGAGCGAGTTGTCGGGCTCGTCGAGCAGGAGCACCTGCTCGGGCCCGCGCAGCAGCGCCTCGAGCGCGAGCCGCTTCTGCTCGCCGCCCGACAGCGTTGCGAGCTCGCGCCACTTCGCCCGCTCGAACGGGATGCCCAGCGCGGCCATCGTGCAGTGGTCCCACACGACCTCCTGCTCGTAGCCGCCGGCCTCCGCGTACTCGGCGAGCGCCGACGCGTAGCGCATCTGCGTCTCGGTGTCGTCGCGTTCGATGAGGGCGTCCTCGGATGCCTCGAGCTCGAGCGCCGCGTCGCGGACGCGCTCCGGCGCCACCGACACGAGCAGTCCCGCCACGGTCGGCGCGGCGCCCGGCACGGTCCGTCCGGTGCCCACGAACTGGTCCATCACGCCGAGCCCGCCGTCGACCTGCACGCTCCCCTCGTCGGATCGCAGGTCGCCGCGGATGATCCGCAGGAGGGTCGACTTGCCGGCGCCGTTCGCGCCGATGACCGCGGTCGTGCGCCCCTCGGTCACGCGGAATGCGAGGTCGGCGAGCAGCGGCCGCCCGTCGGGGAGCGAGAAGGAGACGCCGTTGACGTCGATGAAGCCCATGGGTGAATGTCCGATCCGTTCGCGGCGTGAGCCGCGCCGCCCGGAGGGCAGCCGATCAGACTACCGGTCAGCGGCATCCGACGCCACCGTGCCGTCGTGGGGCAAGCTGGACGCATGCAACGCGTCGCCGCAGAGCCCCTCGACGTCCTCCGCAGCCGGACCAGCGTCAAGTGGCGCACGTTCCCGCCCGACGTGCTGCCGCTGCCCGTCGCCGAGATGGACTACCCGCTGGCCGAGCCCATCGCGCACGCGCTGCACGCCGCGATCGACCGCTCCGACACCGGCTACGCGTCGGGCGGGCGCCAGGTCGCCGAGGCGTTCCAGGGCTTCGCGGCCGCGCGCCTCGACTGGGACGTCGATCCGGCCCGCATCACGTGCACGGCCGACGTGAGCATGGGCATCGTCGAGGTGCTGCGCCAGGTCACCGAGCGGGGCGACGGCGTCGTGCTCACGCCGCCGGTCTACCCGCCGTTCTACGCCCTCGTCGCCGAGGCGGGCGCCACCGTCGTCGAGGTGCCCATGCGCGGCGGCATCGACGAGGGCTGGTCCCTCGACCTCGACGGCCTCGAGGCGGCGTTCGCGGCGGGCGCCCGCGCGATGGTCCTCTGCAACCCGCACAACCCGATCGGCATCAACCCCGCATCGGCGGAGCTCGCCGCCCTGGCCGAGCTCGCCGCGCGGTTCGGCGTGACGATCGTGTCGGACGAGGTGCACGGCGCGCTCGCGCAGCCGACGACGCCGTACACGCCGTTCCTCACGGTGTCGGATGCCGCGCGCGAGCACGGCGTCGCCGTCACCGGTGCCACCAAGGCGTTCAACATCGCGGGGCTGAAGGCGGCGCTCATCGTCACGGCGAGCGAACGCGGCGACGCCGTGCGCACCCGGATGCCCGAGGAGGTCTCGTGGCGCATGAGCCAGTTCGGCGCCATTGCGACGATCGCGGCCTTCCGCGAGGGCGGCCACTGGCTCGACGGCGTGCTCGCGAGCCTCGACGACAACCGCCGCCTGCTCGCCGACCTCCTCGCCGACGAACTTCCCGACGTGCGCTATCGGATGCCGGAGGCCACGTACCTCGCCTGGCTCGACCTGTCCGCGCTGGGCTGGGGCGACGACCCCGCACCGCACGCGCTCGAGCACGCGAAGGTGGCGCTCACGGGCGGACCCGCCTTCGGGGCAACCGTCGGCCGCGGCCACGCACGCCTCAACTTCGCGTGCACGCCGGAGGTGCTGGCGGAGGCGGTGACGCGGCTGGCCGAGGCGCGCTGACGCCTACCTGGTGTAGTTCGGCGCCTCGACGATGAACTGCACGTCGTGCGGGTGGGACTCCTTCAGGCCGGCGGGCGTGATGCGCACGAACCGGCCCTTCGTCTTCAGCTCGGCGATGTCGCGCGCGCCCACGTAGAACATCGACTGGCGCAGCCCGCCGACGAGCTGGTACGCGACGGCCGAGACGGGACCGCGGAACGGCACCTGGCCCTCGATGCCCTCGGGGATGAGCTTGTCGTCCGACGGGACATCCGCCTGGAAGTAGCGGTCCTTCGAGTACGACGTCTTCTTGCCGCGGGTCTGCAGCGCGCCGAGCGAACCCATGCCGCGGTAGGCCTTGAACTGCTTGCCGTTCTGGAAGACGAGCTCGCCGGGGCTCTCGGCGGTGCCCGCGAGGAGCGAGCCCAGCATGACGGTGTCGGCGCCGGCGACGAGCGCCTTCGCGATGTCGCCAGAGTACTGCAGGCCGCCGTCGGCGATGAGCGGGACGCCCGCCGGCTTCGTGGCCTTCGACGCCTCGTACACGGCGGTGATCTGGGGCACGCCCACGCCCGCGACGATGCGCGTGGTGCAGATCGAGCCGGGTCCGACGCCGACCTTCACGGCGTCGGCGCCCGCGTCGACGAGCGCCTGGGCGCCCTCGCGCGTCGCGACGTTGCCGCCGATCACGTCGATGTGGGCGAAGGACGGGTCGGCCTTCAGGCGGCGGATGATGTCGAGCACGCCGGCGCTCTCTCCGTTGGCCGTGTCGACCACGAGCACGTCGACGCCCGCGTCGCGCAGCGCCTCTGCGCGCTCCCACGCGTCGCCGAAGAAGCCCATGGCCGCGCCGACGCGCAGGCGGCCCTCGGCGTCCTTCGTTGCGTTCGGGTACTGCTCGGACTTGTCGAAGTCCTTGACGGTGATGAGGCCGGTCAAGCGTCCGGCGCCGTCGACGAGCGGCAGCTTCTCGACCTTGTGCTGCGCGAAGATCGCGATCGCCTCGTCGGGGTCCATGCCCACGCGGCCCGTGATGAGCGGCGCCTTGGTCATGACGTCGCGCACGTAGGTGCTCGGCTTCTCGAAGTCGGAGACGAATCGCATGTCGCGGTTGGTGATGATGCCGACGAGCACGCCCTCGCCGTCGACGACCGGCAGGCCGCTCACGCGATAGGTGGCGCACAGGTGGTCGACCTCGGCGACCGTGGCGTCGGGAGTGGTGGTCACCGGATTGGAGACCATGCCCGACTCGCTGCGCTTCACCCGGTCGACCATGTCGGCCTGCTCCTGGATGGAGAGGTTGCGGTGCAGGATGCCGATGCCGCCCTGGCGGGCCATGGCGATCGCCATGCGCGCCTCGGTGACGGTGTCCATCGCGGCGGACAGCAGGGGCGTCGCGACGTCGATGCGTCGTGTCAGCCGCGAGGTCGTGTCGGCCTCGCTCGGGATCACGTCGGTGTGACCTGGCAGCAGCAGGACGTCGTCGTAGGTCAGCCCTGTGAATCCGAACGGATCTGCCTGATCCATGTCTCCCCTTCGTCTCTCCGAGTCATGGCGCACCCGTGAGTGGTGGAGCTCCCGGGATGCATCAATCTTAAGCGAGTTTGCGCGGCGGGCATTCCCCGGATAACAATCGAGGGCCATTGTGACTGTGTGCGAAACACATGGGACATAATCGGCACGTACTGTCAGACGACGTTGTCGGCAGGAAAGACCGGACCCGGACGGCCAACAGCCCCCGGGACCCCAGGAGGTGCAGTGGAACCCACGCAAACAGTCGCCAGACGGTCTCGCGGGAGGTGGCTCATCCTCCTCGGAATTCTGTTGTCCGCACTCACTCTGTCCGGCATCGCAGCGTCCCCTGCGATGGCGGAGGATGGGAGTACGCCCAGCCCGAATTCCGAGGAAGAGTTCGAGAACTTCTTCGTCGGGAACGTCACGTTCGACGACGAGCCCCTCGAGGGCGTCGAGATCACGGTCGAGGGCGGCGGCTTCGAAGCCTCGACCGAGACCGACGCCGATGGCCGTTGGACCCTCGGCGTGCCCGAGAAGGCCGAGTACGAGCTCACGCTGAACGAGGACACCCTTCCCGAGGGCGTCGTCGTCCAGGACGGCCAGTCCACGGTGACCGCCGAGTTCGGCCTCACCAACCGCAAGGCGGTGAACTTCTTCCTCGGTGAAGGCACGAGGACCACGACGGACATCGGCGCCCAGGTGCTCATCCGCGTGGTCAACGGCCTGAACTTCGGCCTCCTCCTCGCGCTCGCGGCGATCGGTCTCTCGCTGATCTTCGGCACGACGGGCCTCTCCAACTTCGCGCACGCGGAGATGGTGACGTTCGGCGCGTTGATGGTGCTGACCTTCGGCGTCGACCTGGCATTGCCGATCTGGCTCGCCATCGGCATCGCCATCGTGCTCAGCGCCGGCCTCGGCTACACGCTCGACGCCACGATCTGGAAACCGCTCAGACGGCGCGGGGTCGCTTTGATCCCGCTCATGATCGTGAGCATCGGCCTCTCACTCGCCCTCCGGTACACCTTCCAGTTCTTCTACGGCGGGTCGACCCGGCAGCTGCCAGGCGCATCCGCCCCCTCGGACATCCGTCTCGGGCCGATCACGCTCTCGTGGATCGACGTCGCGAGCATGGCCACCTCGATCGTGGTGCTCCTCGCCTTCGCGTTCTTCCTGCAGCGCACCCGCATCGGCAAGGCGACTCGCGCGGTCTCCGACAACGCCAGCCTCGCCGCGGCGAGCGGCATCGACGTCGACCGGGTCATCCGCATCGTGTGGATCGCGGGCGGTGCGCTGGCCGGCCTCTCGGGCATCCTCTGGGCGTACTTCCGCCCAGGCGTGAGCTGGGACATGGGCTTCCAGATCCTCCTGCTCATCTTCGCCGCGGTCACCCTCGGCGGCCTGGGCACCGCGTACGGGGCGCTCGTCGGCTCCCTCATCGTCGGCCTCTTCATCGAGCTGTCGACGCTCTGGATCCCTTCAGACATGAAGTACGTGGGCGCACTGGTCGTCTTGATCCTCGTGCTGCTGTTCCGACCGCAGGGCATCCTCGGTCGCCGCGAGAGAATCGGATAAGGAGCCGACAATGATCGACTGGATTCAGATCCTCTCCAACGCGGCGCAGGAGCTCATCAGCCCCACCACCGCCGCCTACGCCCTGGCCGCCCTCGGCCTGGCGATCCACTTCGGATACACGGGCCTCCTGAACTTCGGTCAGGCGGGCTTCATGGCCCTCGGCGCATACGGGTACGCGATCTCCATCCTCACGTTCGGATTCCCCGTGTGGGCGGCCGTGCTCGTGGGTATCGGAGCGTCCGTGATCTTCGCCCTGATCCTCGGTATCCCGACGCTGCGCCTACGGGCCGACTACCTCGCGATCGTGACGATCGCGGCGGCGGAGATCCTGCGGCTCATCTTCACCACGAACACGTTCGACGCCATCACGGGCTCCGCCAGCGGCCTCCAGGGCTACAAGGACGGCTTCGCCGCCCTCAACCCCATCCCGCCGGGCACCTACGGCTTCGGACCGTTCACGTACAACGCGTACGACTGGTGGATCCGCATCGTCGGCTGGACGCTGGTCGTGATCTTCGCGCTGCTCACCTGGCTGATCATGCGCAGCCCGTGGGGCCGCGTGATCAAGGGCATCCGCGAGGACGAGGACGCCGTGCGCGCACTCGGCAAGAACGTGTACTCCTACAAGATGCAGAGCCTCATCCTCGGTGGTGTGTACGGCACCCTCGCCGGCATGATCTTCATCATGCCGCGCGCGGTCGTGCCGGCGAACTACCAGACGTCGCTCACGTTCTTCATCTACGCGATCCTGCTCCTCGGCGGGGCCGCCACGATCCTCGGGCCGATCATCGGCTCGATGATCTTCTGGGTGCTGCTCTCCTTCTTCTCGGGCTTCGTCGCCCGTGCGGTGGAGGCGGGCTGGTTCCCGTTCATGACGCAGGTGCAGGCCGGCCAGCTCCGGTTCATCCTCGTCGGCGTGGCGATCATGCTGATCGTCGTGTTCAGGCCTCAGGGCATCTTCGGAAACAAGAAGGAGCTGGCCTTTGTCAAGTGACACCACTCCCACGTCCAAGCCGGTGAAGTCCACCGGACTCCACGTCGGCGACGCCGCACCGGGCGTCCAGAAGGTCGACCCGATCCTCATCGCCGACGGCGTGAAGCGCACCTTCGGCGGCCTCACCGCCGTCGACGTCGAGCACGTCGAGATCCCGCGGGGGGCCATCACGGCCCTCATCGGTCCGAACGGCGCCGGCAAGACCACGTTCTTCAACCTGCTCACGGGCTTCGACAAGCCCGACGAGGGCAAGTGGGAGTTCGACGGCCGGTCGCTCGCACACGTGCCCGCCTACCGCGTGGCGCGCATGGGCCTCATCCGCACGTTCCAGCTCACGAAGGCACTGGGCCTGCTCACCGTCATGGACAACATGAAGCTCGGTGCGAAGGGCCAGACCGGCGAGAACCTGTTCCGCTCGGTGCTGCCGTTCATCTGGCGCAAGCAGGAAGACGAGATCCATTCCAAGGCGGTCGAGCTGCTCACCCGGTTCAAGCTCGACACCAAGCAGGAGGACTACGCGGCGAGCCTCTCCGGCGGACAGCGCAAGCTCCTCGAGATGGCGCGGGCGCTCATGAGCGACCCGACCCTCGTGATGCTCGACGAGCCGATGGCGGGCGTCAACCCGGCGCTCACCCAGTCGCTGCTCGACCACATCCTCGACCTGAAGACGCAGGGCATGACGGTGCTCTTCGTCGAGCACGACATGCACATGGTGCGTCACATCGCCGACTGGGTGATCGTGATGGCTGAGGGCAAGATCGTGGCCGAGGGCGACCCCCACACCGTGATGCAGGACCAGGCCGTGATCGACGCCTACCTCGGCGCCCACCACGACACCGACCTCGGTGCCACCGACACCGAGCACGTCGAGGCCATGAAGGAGCTCATCGATGACGAACAGTGAACCCGCTGCCGGCGCGGTGCTCGACCCAGTGGCCGACGCGGTCGTCGAGGTCGACAACGTCACGGCGGGGTACCTCCCCGGCGTGAACATCCTCAACTCGTGCTCCCTCATCGCGAGGCAGGGCGAGCTCATCGGGATCATCGGTCCGAACGGCGCGGGCAAGTCCACGCTGCTGAAGTCGATCTTCGGCCTCGTGAAGGTGCGCGACGGCGCGATCCGGCTGCAGGGCGAGGAGATCACCAACCTCAAGGCGAACAAGCTCGTCGCGAAGGGAGTCGGCTTCGTCCCGCAGACGAACAACGTCTTCCCCTCGCTGACGATCCAGGAGAACCTCGAGATGGGGATGTTCCAGAAGCCCAAGGGCCTCAAGGAACGCCTCGCGTTCGTGACCGAGATCTTCCCCGAGCTCGGCAAGCGCCTCGGCCAGCGGGCCGGATCGCTGTCGGGCGGCGAGCGCCAGATGGTCGCCATGTCCCGCGCGCTCATGATGGGCCCGCACGTGCTGCTGCTCGACGAGCCCAGCGCGGGCCTGTCGCCGGTGCGCCAGGACGAGGCGTTCCTGCGAGTCAAGGAGATCAACCGGGCCGGCGTCACGACCATCATGGTGGAGCAGAACGCCCGCCGCTGCCTGCAGATCTGCGACCGCGGCTACGTGCTCGACCAGGGCCACGACGCCTACACGGGCACCGGTCGCGACCTGCTGAACGACCCGAAGGTCATCGGCCTGTACCTGGGCACGCTCGGCCAGGACGAGTAGACCCGATCGATCCCGAAGAGGGGCTGATGCCGCGGCATCCGCCCCTCTTCGCGTGTCCAGCGCGCGAAAAGGGGCGGGCCGTGGTCCCGGATGCCGCAGCGGCCGCCTCCTGCGGCCCGGTGGACGGCGCGCGCGTCCGCAGGGGGCGGTGAGCGCAGCGTCCGACGGATGCCGCTCCGGCTTGCCCGAATGTGGCACGTGGATCCGCGGCATCCGCCCCGCGTCGCGAAAGCAGCGCGTGGTGGACGGGCTTGAGCGCATCCGACGGACGCCTCGACCGCGGCTGCCCCGCCCGAGGGCGGCGCTTGGGCCCGACGCGTCCGATGGGGGCTGGACCTCCTGCCGACGCGTCCACCGGAGCTGTGCCGGTCGACGCCACCGGACCCGGATTTCGGCGATCGGCCGCGGCTCAGGGCCGGATCGCCGAATGCGGCCTGATATCCCGGCCGATCGCCTGAGCCGCGCCGAGCCCACACGGCCAGCCCCGCGGTCGGCAGTACGACCAGAGCGCCCGGGCACGCGAAAGGGCCCCGGCCGGAGCCGGGGCCCTTCCAGGCGACGCGTACTAGTTGATGCGCGAGTACGTGTTGTCGTCGCCGAACTCGTAGATTCCGATGGTCGCCTCGGTCGGGTCACCGTTCTCGTCGAGCGTGATCGGACCCGACGCACCGTCGAAGTCGATCTGCTGGCCCTCGGCGAGGAGCGCCGCAGCGTCGGCGAAGGAGGAGACCGCCTCGCCGTCGCCGGTGCCGCCCGACACCTGGCGCAGGTACTCGGCGATGTCGGCACCCTCGGTGCTGTTCGCCGCGTACGCCGCGAGGGCGATGAGCATCAGCGCGTCGTACGACTCGGGTCCGTAGCTGTAGTCCTGCAGGTCGGCGTTGATGCCGAGCATGCGGTCACGGAAGTCGTCTTCGAGCTTCGGGCCGGGCAGCGTGCCCTTGGCGCCGGCGATCAGGCCGGGCGCGAAGTCCGCGCTGTAGTCGAACAGGTTGCCGTCGACCAGGTAGAGCTGGTCGCCCGGGTAACCCGAACCGACGAGCGCCGGAATGACGACCTTGGACTCATCGAAGGTGATGAGCGCCACGGCGTCGGGGTTCGCGGCGTTGATGGCCGCGAGCTGCGCGTCGAAGTTCGAGTCGCCCGTGTTGAAGAGCTCCTCGGCGACGACCTCGCCGCCCGCCGCCTCGAAGGACTCCTTGGTCGCGGCCGCGAGGCCCGTGCCGTAGGGGTCGTTCAGGACGAGCAGGCCCAGCGTCGAAGCGCCGTCCTCGGCCATCAGGTTGCCGAGCACCTCACCCTGGAGGAGGTCGGACGGCGCGGTACGGAAGTACAGGCCGTTGTCCTCGTAGTCGGTGAAGTCGGGCGACGTGTTCGCCGGCGAGAACTGCACGACGCCCGCGGCGGTGATCTGGTCGATCACGGTGAACGACACACCGGACGACGCGGCACCGATGATGGCCGAGACGTCCTGCGAGAGGAGGTCGGTCACCGAGACGGTGGCGATGTCGGTGGTGGTGTCACCCGAGTCGCGGTAGACGACCTCGACGTTGATGCCGAGGTCGGCGTCGTTGATCTCCTGCGCCGCGAGCGCGACACCGGCCTCCTCGGGCGGGCCGAGGAATGCGAGCGTTCCACTCTGCGGGAGGATCGTGCCGACCTTGAGGGTCAGGTCGCGTTCGCCGGCCTCGATGGGCAGGGCGTCGCCGGCCGCCTCGGTCGGTTCTTCCGATTCGGCGGGGGCCGGGGCACCCGTGCTGCACGCGGTGAGGAGGAGGGCACTGACGCCGGCGATGGCGACCCCCGTCCACGCTGCGCGAGCCGAGCGCGAGGCCGTGGCCTTCGCGAATACGCTCATGTTGCTCCTTGGGACTGAAGGACTGGTACACAAAGCAGCGTCTGGAGACGCCGTGGTTTTGACAGTATTGCCCGCCTCTGGAGGAAACAAGTGAACCCGGTCACAACCGTGTAACACCCTCGGAATCGTTACCTTGCCGACACCTTCCTGCGCGAGCACGCACGGAATCGTCGTGTCGGAGGCTTCCGACGCGCGGATCGCGCGTGACCCCCGGACGCGGGCCCCGACGCCACGACGAACCCCTAGATCGGCTCCACCGGAGCGCGTCGCGCCGACCGCGCGCCGCGCACGAGGTCGAACGTGAGCACCAGGAGGGCGAGCCAGACGAGGGCGAACCCGATCCATCGCTCGGGCGGCATGGGCTCCTGCAGGACGAACACCCCGACGAGGAACTGGATGAAGGGCGCGAAGTACTGGATGAAGCCCATGAAGATGAGCGGGAGGCGCCGCGAGGCCGCGGCGAAGAGCAGCAGCGGGATGGCCGTCACCACGCCGGCCATGAGCAGCAGCACCGTGTGCCACGGGCTGACCGTGCCCATCGTGAGCCCGCTCGTCATGGCGACGAACACGAGCTGCGCCACTGCCAGCGGCGCGAGCCATGCCGTCTCGAGCGTCAGCCCCGAGACTGCGTCGACCTTCGGTCCGACCCGCTTCTTGATGAGCCCGTAGAAGCCGAACGAGAACGCGAGCACCAGCGCGATCCACGGCAGCTGTCCGTAGCCGACGGCGAGCACGACGACCGCCACGATCGAGATGCCCACGGCGATCCACTGGGTGACGTTCAGGCGCTCGCGGAGCACGAGCACGCCGAGGAACACCGTGACGATCGGGTTGATGAAGTAGCCGAGCGCCGCCTCGACGACCTGGTTCGTGAGCGTCGCATAGACGTACGTCGACCAATTCACGAAGATGAGCACGCCCGCGAGCCCCATCGTGAACAGCACCCGCCGATCGCGCACGAGCGCCATGAACGGGCGCCAGGCGCGCGTCACCGTGATGAGCAGCACGCAGAAGACGAGCGAGAGCAGCACGCGCCATCCGACGATCTCGATCGGACCGGCCGGCTCGAGCGCGATGAAGTAGACGGGGAGGAAGCCCCAGAGGCCGTAAGCCGCGATCGCGAACGCGAGCCCCGACCGGCTCACCGAGGCGTGGTGCGCGGGCGGTGCTGGGGTCTCGGTCTCGGAGCGGGATGACACCCGCTCAGACTACGCCGGCACTCCCCCCGGATACGACGAGGCCCGGACGCCGCATGGGCGTCCGGGCCTCGGATGGTTCGTGTCGACCTAGCGGACGACGACCGCGAGCACGTCGCGAGCCGACAGCACGAGGAAGTCCTCGCCGCCGAACTTCACCTCGGTGCCGCCGTACTTCGAGTAGATGACCTTGTCGCCGACGGCCACGTCGAGCGGGACACGGTTGCCGTTGTCGTCGATGCGACCGGGGCCCACCGCCACGACCTCGCCCTCCTGGGGCTTCTCCTTGGCGGTGTCGGGGATCACGAGACCCGACGCGGTGGTCTGCTCTGCCTCGACCTGCTTGATGACGATGCGATCCTCGAGCGGCTTGATGGAAACCGACACGGTTGACCCCTTCTCTGTTTGGCGGATGACTGTGTCTGCGAAGACTGATTAGCAGCCTCATTGCGAGAGTGCTAAGCCGAGTCTAGGCGCGATTTGGCACTCGTGCAACGTGAGTGCCAGCCGCTGCGGAACTCCGCAGTGCGCGATGCTAGCGTGGCCGGGTGGACCGCGCCGACCTCGTCGAACTCCTCTCCCCCGAGGGACTGCGGCTCCTCGACCAGCTCCCCGAATGGGACTCGAAGGCCGACATCGTGCGCACCGTCGCCGAGCTGCGTCGGCAGGGGCATCCGCCCGGCCTCGTCGCCGCGGTGCTCAGCCAGTCGAAGCTGCGCGCCAGGGCGAAGGCCAAGTTCGGCGAGTTCGCGTCGCGCATGCTCTTCACCGAGGCGGGCCTCGAGCAGGCCACGCGGCTGAAGGTCGCGGCGCTGCACGCCGGCCGCTTCGCGCGCGCGGGCATCGGCCACGTCGCCGACCTCGGCTGCGGCATCGGCGGCGACGCCCTCGCCCTCGCCGCGGTCGACCTCGAGGTCACCGCGGCCGACGCCGACGAGGTGACGGCCGCCATCGCCGCGTTCAACCTCACGCCCTTCCCGAAGGCGCGCGTGCTGCACGCCCGCGCCGAGGACGTGCCCCTCGGCGGCATCGGCGGCGCCTGGCTCGACCCCGCCCGCCGCACGACCTCGGGCGGCACGACCCGTCGCCTCGCGGATGCCGCGGACTACTCGCCGAGCCTCGAGTTCGCGTTCGGGCTGGCCGACCGCCTGCCGGTGGGCGTGAAGCTCGGCCCGGGCACCGACCGTGATGTCATCCCCGCCGGAGCCGAGGCGCAGTGGGTGTCGGTCGACGGCGACGTGGTCGAGCTCGCCGTGTGGCTCGGCGCGGTGGCGCGGCCCGGCATCGGCCGCGCGGCGCTCGTCATCCGCGACGACCGCGCCGCCGAGCTCACGGCTCCGGCCGACAGCGAGGACGCCCCGACCGGGCCCCTCGGCGACTACCTGTACGAGCCCGACGGCGCCGTCATCCGCGCGCGCCTCATCGGCGACCTGGCCCGCGCGAACGGCGCGTGGATGCTGAGCGACGGCATCGCGTACCTCACCGCGGACGCAGCGCTCGAGACGCCGTTCGCGCGCGGCTTCCGCGTGCTCGACCGCCTCCCCGCCGACGAGCGGCAGCTGCGCCAGGCGCTGGCGGCGCGGGGCATCGGCACGCTCGAGATCAAGAAGCGCGGCATCGACGTCGACCCGGCGGCGCTGCGCACGCGACTGAAGCTGCGCGGCGACGAGAGCGCGACGATCGTGCTCACGCGCGAAGCGGGGCGACACGTGGCGCTCCTCGTGGAACGCGTCTGAGCCGCGATCAGCGGGGCAGCGCGCCGAAGACGATGGCGTAGTAGCCGATCCAGACGGCCGAGAAGACGAGGCCCGCGATGCCGGTGCCGATGCCCACGAACGCGAGCGTGCGCCCCTCCTCCTCGCGGCGCAGCCCGAGCACGCCGAAGACGAGCGCGGCGATCGAGAGCGGCAGCATCCAGCCGACGAACAGCGAGGCGGCGGCGCCGATCACGCCGATGACCGCGGCCACCCAGCTGTAGACGCGGCGCTGGGTGTCGTCCTGCTCCTCGTCGTCGGCGGACGCGCGGTCGGGGAGCTCCGGCCGGTGCACCACGAGGAGCTGGCCGGTCGGAACCCGTTGCAGCTCGCCGGTGTCGAACGGCACCTCGAACTCGCGAACCGCGGGGTCGGCGCGCAGCGTCGGCTCGGTCGGGGGCGCCACGAGCGCCTCGTCCCGGTCGGCTCCACGGTCGGATGCCGCGTCGGCCTCCCGCGCGATCGGCTCAGCCCCGACCGGTGCGTCGCTCGCGTCGGGCGCGACGGGTGCGTCGCTCGCGTCGGGCGCGACCGAAGCGTCGCTCGCGTCGGGCGCGACCGGAGCGTCGCTCGCGTCGCGTGCCGCGCGCTCGTCGCCCGGCTCCCGAGCGGTCGGCGTGTCACCCCCGGCGGGCGGCACCTCGGGTGGAGAACGGTCGGGGGCCCCGCCCGTGGGCGGGACCCCGTCGCGGTCGATCATGGAAGGCCTCAGTACGTGTAGTCGACGTAGTTCGGGAAGGACGCGAAGGCGATGCTCCAGAAGATGATCGAGAGCAGGGCCATGGCGATGCCGACGAAGCCGAGGATGATGCCCGTGAGCCACATGCCCTTGGCCGCGGGCTCCTTCTTGCGGCCGAGGAAGCCGAGCACGACGGCGCCGGCCGGGATGATGAGCTGCATGATGCCGCCCACGAACGGGATCCACACCACGGCGAACCCGCCCACGACGCCGATGATGCCGGCGATGAGCGAGATCAGGCTGAACACGGGCGTCGGCTTCGCCGGCGCGCCCGTGCCGTAGGCGGGCGCGACGTAGCCGGGCTCGCCGTAACCGGGCGGGCGGCCCGTGCCGTAGCCGGGCTGCTGGGCTCCGTATCCGGGCTGCGGTGCGCCGTAGGGCGAGCCGGGGTCGGCCGCCGCAGCGGGCGCGCCGTAGCCAGTGGCGGGCGGAGGCGGCGGGGGCGGCGTCGCGGCACCGTAGCTCGGCGGCGCGGGCGGCGCGGGAGGCTCGGGCGCCGACGGCGGCACGGGCGCGGACGGCACCTCGGGCGTGCCCGGCGCCGAGGGCGCCTCGGGCGCGGGCGGTGCGGTCGGCGCGTCGGGGACCGTGGGCTCGGTGGGCGACGGGAACGTCGGCTCGGGCTCCGACGGAACCGTGGGCTCGTCGGGCGTCGGGACGGTCGGCTCCTCGGGACCGGGCGCGTCGGGGTTCTTGGGATCGCTCATGTCATCGGCCTTTCGTGTGGTCGGAGTCGGTGATGCTCAGTACTGGGTCGTGAACCCGCCGGAGGCGGCGATCGAACCGAACACGATGGCGAGGACGATGACGGAGAGGATCGCCAGGGCGAGGCCGATGTAGCCGACGATGAGGCCGGCGACGGCGAGCCCGCGTCCCTCCTCGCCGGTCTTCTTGATCTGGCTGAGCGAGATGTGCCCGCAGATGATGCCGACGATGGAGCCGATGCCCCACGCGATCACGAAGCCGGCGATCGACGCGATGAGCGAGACGATCGCGAGCACGTTGGTCTTCTTGGCGGGCTGGCCGTAGGGCTGGCCGTACCCGGGCGCGGGCTGCCCGTAGGCCGGTGCGGGCTGGCCGTACGCGGGGGCCTGCTGGCCGTAGGCGGGAGCCGGCTGCTGGGGCTGCGGCGTGCCGTAGTCGGGCGCCGGCGGCGGCGGAGGCGGAGGCGGCGGCACCGCGCCGCCGGGCTGCTGCTCGGGAAGGTTCGGATCGGTCACGGTCGTTGTCCCCTCGGTGCTGTGGATTCACTGGTCGCCGCGCCACACCCGGGCGCCGGCGGCGGCGCGCGCATTCGCGGCATCCGCTTACGTTGCACACACTATCGCTCCGGATCGGCCGCGCACAGCCTCCCGCGCGGGGCGTTCAGGCCTGGATGTCGGTGACCGGAAGCGTCGAGTCGGCGCCGAAGCCGAGCCCCGACGGGCCGTGCCCGGCCATGATGAGCTGCGCCCCCAGTGCGGCGATCATCGCGCCGTTGTCGGTGCACAGCGACAGGGGCGGGATGCGCAGCGCGATGCCCGCGGCATCCGCCCGCTGCTCGGCCACCTCGCGGAGCCGCGCGTTGGCCACGACGCCCCCGCCGAGGAGCAGCCGGGGCACGCCGAGGTCGGTGCAGGCCGCGATCGCCTTGGAGACGAGCACGTCGACGACGGCCTCGCGGAAGCTCGCCGCGACGTCGGCCAGCGGCACGGCCTCCCCCGCCGCCTCGCGCTGCTCGACCCAGCGCGCCACCGCGGTCTTGAGCCCCGAGAAGCTGAAGTCGTAGCGGTGCGCGGCAAGGTCCTTCGGCTGGGTGAGTCCGCGCGGGAATCGGATCGCGGCCGGGTCGCCGTCGATCGCCGCGAGGTCGATCTCGGGCCCGCCCGGGTACGGCAGGCCGAGCAGCCGCGCGACCTTGTCGAACGCCTCGCCCGCCGCGTCGTCGATCGTCTCGCCGAGGAGCTCGACGTCGGAGACGAGGTCGCGGACGAGCAGCAACGACGTGTGCCCGCCCGAGACGAGCAGCGCGATCGTCGGCGTCTCGAGCGGCGCCGCGTCGTCGAGGATGTCGGCGCCGACGTGCCCGACGAGGTGGTTCACGGCGTAGATGGGCAGGTCGAGCGCGAGGGCGAGGGCCTTGGCGGCGCCGACGCCCACCATGAGCGCACCGGCGAGCCCGGGTCCGCTCGTGACGGCCACGGCCTCGACGTCGGACAGCGACACGTCGGCCTCGGCGAGCGCCGCCTCGATGGTCGGGCCGAGCGCCTCGAGGTGGGCGCGCGCCGCGACCTCGGGCACGACGCCGCCGTAGCGCGCGTGCTCCTCCATCGAGGAGGCGATCACGTTGGCGAGCAGGTCGGAGCCGCGCACGATGCCGACCCCGGTCTCGTCGCACGACGTCTCGATGCCCAGCACGAGGGGGGCGTCGCGGTTCATGCGCCGCTCCCGGATGCCGCGGGGCGCGTGACGGCGTCCGGCACCTCGAGCCGCATCGAGATCGCGTCGACGCCGTCGGGCTGGTAGTACCCGCGACGCACGCCGATCTCGACGAAGCCGAGCGAGCGGTACAGCGAGCGCGCGATCGGGTTGTCGGCGCGCACCTCGAGGAAGATCTCGGCGACGTGCCTGCGGCGGGCCGCGGTGATGAGGGCGTGCATGAGGCCGCGGCCGAGGCCGACCCCGCGCGCGAACTCCGCGACCGCGATGGTCTGGATGTCGCCCTGGCCGCCGTCGGGCGGCGCGAGCAGGCCGGCGTAGCCGAGCAGGCGCTGCTCGGGGTCCTCGGCGTCGTCGTCGACGGCCACGAGGTAGTAGGCGTGCGGGTTCTCGAGCTCGCGACGCATGGATGCCTCGGGCCAGGCGTCGTTCACGAACGTCGAGCGCTCGAGCCGCATGATCGCCTCGAGGTCGTCGACCTTCGCCCGTCGCATGAACACGCTCACTGCAGGACCCGCTTCCCGGCCGAGGGCGTCACGTCGGGCGCGCGCAGGTAGAGCGGCGCGTCCTCCGCGAGCGGGAGCCGGCGCGCGGCGAAGGCGAGCTCGGCGAGCATGCCCACGGCGCCGGCCTGCACGTAGTGCGCCTCGAGCCGCGTGCCGACCGCGTCGGGCACGTCGTCGCGGGGGCTGAGCACCGGGCCGTCGACGCGCACGGGCAGGTCGTCGTCGTCGAGCCCGTCGTAGCCCGATACGGCGAACTCGCGCCGGCGCGCGTCGGTCAGCACCTGGAGCGGTCCCTCGTTGCCGGCGCGGTACCACGCCCACGCCACGGCGTCGTGGCTCACGACCGGCACGAACGGGCGGCCGATGCCGACCGCGAACGCATGCGCCGCGGCGATGCCCACGCGGAGCCCGGTGAACGGCCCGGGACCCATGCCGCCGGCCACGCCCGACAGGTCGGCCGGACGCACGCCCGCGCCGGCGAGCGCGTCGCGGATGAGCTCGCCGACCACCTCGGCGTGCCGCATGGTGTCGTCGGTGCCTGCCTCGGCCAGGATGCCGCGATCGCGATCGACGACGGCGACACTCGTGCCCGTCGAGGTGTCGATCGCGAGGAGCATGGATCCAGCCTACTTCGACGCGTCGAAGGGGGTCCCCGCCCAGCGGGGCCCGTAGCCGCGCAGCTGGAGCACGCGCGGCTCGTCGGCGCCGAGGTGCTCGGCGTCCGCGGCATCCGTCGTCGTCTCGGCCGACACGCCTTCTGGCCGCTCGATGACGACCTCGAGCCAGGAGTCGCTCGCGCCGTCGAGCAGGCCCACGCCCCACTCGACCACCACCACGGAGCGGTCGAAGTCGAGGTCGAGGTCGTCGAGGTACAGCGCGCTTTCGAGCCGGTACGCGTCGACGTGCACGAGCGGCGGCCCGCCGGCGAGGTTCGGGTGCGTGCGGGCGAGCACGAACGTGGGGCTCTGCACGGGTCCGCGGACGCCGAGGCCCTCGCCGATGCCCCGGGTCAGCGTCGTCTTGCCGGCGCCCAGCGGGCCCGTGAGCAGCACGAGGTCGCCCGCGCGGAGCCCGGTCGCGAGCTCGCGGCCGAACGCCTCCATCGCCGCCGTGTCGGGAGCGTCGACCCGCATCACGCGCCTCCGACGTAGGTGCGCGGCACCCGCGGTCCGATGCGCGTGACGATCTCGTACCCGATCGTGTCGGCCGCGTCGCCCCAGTCGTCGGCCGACGGCGCGCCGGTCGCGGGGTCGCCGAACAGCACGACCTCGTCGCCGACCGCGACGGCGGCGTCGCCGACCTCCACGAGGAACTGGTCCATCGCGATGCGCCCGACGACGGGTCGGCGGGCTCCCGCGAGCCAGACCTCCGCTCGGCCCGACGCCTGCCGCGGCACGCCGTCGGCGTAGCCGAGCGGCACGAGCGCGAGGGTCGTGGGCCGGTCGGCGCGCCACACGTGTCCGTAGGAGACGCCCGTGCCCGGTGCGATGCGGCGCACGGCGGCGACGCGCCCGCGCAGGGTCATGGCGGGACGGAGCCCGAGCTCGGCGGCCGTCGTGCCGTCGCCGAACGGGGGCACGCCGTAACATCCGATGCCGAGGCGCACGAGGTCGTAGCGCGACTCGGGGCGGCGCAGCGCGCCCGCGGTCGACGCGACGTGCCGCACCTCGGGTGCGAGGCCGGCGTCGGATGCCGCTGCGAGCGCGGCATCGAACGCGGCGAGCTGCGCGGCGTCCTCATCGGGCGAGGTGTTCGCCAGGTGGCTGAAGACGCCGCGCACGCGCACCCGGCTCTGCGCCTCGAGGTCGGCGGACGTGCGGACGGCCTCCTGCCACTCGTCGGGCGCGACGCCGTTGCGGCTGAGGCCGGTGTCGATCTTCAGGTGCACGTCGGCGCGTTCGCCGACGGATGCCGCGGCCTCCGCGACGGCCAGCAGCTGCGGGATCGACGAGACGCCGACGTCGACGTTCCGCCGCACGGCCCGGGCGAAGTCGGCGTCGGGATCGTGCAGCCAGGCGAGGATCGGCGCGTCGATGCCCGCGTCGCGGAGCGCGATCGCCTCGTCGAGGTCGGCGACGCCGAGCCACGCGGCGCCGCCGGCGAGCGCCGCACGGGCGACCGGCACGGCGCCGTGGCCGTACCCGTCCGCCTTCACCACGACCATGGCCCGGGCCGGCGCGACCTGGGCGATCAGCGCGGCCACGTTCTCGCGCACCGCGTCGAGGTCGATGAGGGCCTCGCGGAACGGACGCGACGCGGCATCCATCGACGGGGTCTCGCTCACCCCTCGCCCCGATCGGACTCGAGCACGACGAACGCGCTCGCGATGCCCGCGTCGTGGCTCATCGAGAGGTGCACGCGGTCGATGCCGAGCAGGCGGATGTGCTCGGCCATGCCGCCCGTGAGCCGGAAGTCGGGGTTGCCCTCGGCATCCTGCACGATCGTCATCTCGTGCCAGCGGATGATCGTGTGGCCGCCGAGCGCCTTGATGAGGGACTCCTTGGCGGCGAACCGGGCCGCGAGCGAGCGGGCCGGGCGACCGCGTTCGCTCTCGGCGAACAGGCGTTCGACCAGCCCGGGCGTGCGCTCGATCGAGCGCTCGAAGCGCACGATGTCGACCACGTCGATGCCGATCCCGACGATCACGACACGACCTCCCGCCTCGTCGTCACTCCACCGTCACGGACTTCGCGAGGTTCCGCGGCTGGTCGACGTCGAGGCCCTTCGCCTGCGCGAGCTCCATCGCGAACACCTGCAGCGGCACCACCGCGAGCAGCGGCTCGAACAGCGGCGCGGCGAGCGGGATGCGGAGCACCTCGTCGGCGAACGGCAGCACCGCGGCATCCCCGGCCTCGGCGATCGCGATGACGCGGGCGCCGCGGGCACGGATCTCCTGGATGTTCGACACGACCTTCGGGTGCAGGTTCGCCGACCCGCGCGGGCTCGGCACGACCACGAACACCGGCTGGCCGGGCTCGATGAGCGCGATGGGGCCGTGCTTCAACTCGCCGGCGGCGAAGCCCTCGGCGTGGATGTACGCGAGCTCCTTGAGCTTCAGCGCGCCCTCGAGGGCGATCGGGTAGCCGACGTGACGGCCGAGGAACAGCACCGAGCGCGTGTCCGCCATCCAGTGCGCGAGCTGCTCTACGCGCTCCGCCTGCTCGAGCACCGTGGCGAGCTTCTCGGGCACGGCCTGCAGCTCGGCGAGGTTCTCGGCGAGCGCCGCGTCGTCGAGCGTGCCGCGCACGCGGGCGAGGTGCAGGCCGAACAGGTACAGCGCGGCGATCTGCGCCACGAATGCCTTCGTGGACGCCACCGCGACCTCGGGGCCGGCGTGCGTGTACACGACCGCGTCGGACTCGCGCGGGATGGTCGCGCCCTGGGTGTTGCAGATCGAGATCGTTCGGGCGCCCATCTCGCGGGCGTACTTCACCGCCATGAGGGTGTCCATCGTCTCGCCCGACTGGCTGATCGAGACGACGAGGGTGCCGTCGTCGAGCACCGGCTCGCGGTAGCGGAACTCGTGGCTGAGCTCGACCTCGACGGGCACGCGCGCCCACTGCTCGATCGCGTACTTCGCGACCATGCCGGCGTAGGCGGCCGTGCCGCACGCGATGACCGTGATGCGACGGATGCCGCGGAGCTCGTCGTCCCCGAAGGACTCGAGCTCGGGGATGGCGACCCTGCCGTCCATGACCCGTCCGCGCAGGGTGTTCGCGACGGCCTCGGGCTGCTCGGACACCTCCTTGCGCATGAACGACGACCAGCCGCCCTTCTCGGCGGCCGACGCGTCCCACGCGACGTCGAACGGCTCGACCTCGACGGCCCCGCCGTCGAAGTCGGTGACGGTGACGCCCTCGGCCGTGATGGTGACGATCTGGTCCTGGCCGATCGCGACGGCGCGCTTCGTGTACTCCACGAACGCGGCGACGTCGGAGCCGAGGAAGTTCTCGCCGTCGCCCAGGCCGATCACGAGCGGGGAGTTGCGGCGGGCGCCGACGACGACGCCCGGCTGGTTCCGGTGCACGGCGAGCAGGGTGAACGCGCCCTCGAGGCGGGAGACCGTGGCACGGAACGCCTCGGTGAGCTCGCCGATGCGGCGGTACTCGCGGCCGAGCAGCACGGCGGCGACCTCGGTGTCGGTCTCGGACTCGAACGTGAAGCCCTCGGCGAGGAGCTCGTCCTTCAGCTCGGCGAAGTTCTCGATGATGCCGTTGTGGATGAGCGCGAGCCGGCCCTCGTCGCCGAGGTGCGGGTGCGCGTTGCGGTCGGTGGGACCGCCGTGGGTCGCCCACCGCGTGTGGCCGATGCCGGTGCCGCCCTCGTGCAGGGGGCTGACCGCAAGGTCGTCGGCCAGGACCTGGAGCTTGCCCGCGCGCTTGGCGGTCTCGATGACGCCGTCGTCGTCGACGATCGCGACTCCCGCCGAGTCGTAGCCGCGATATTCGAGGCGGCGAAGGCCGCCCATGAGGACGTCGAGGCTGTTGCGCTCCCCGACGTATCCGACGATTCCACACATGCGCTCGATTGTATGCGCAGCGGGCTGGGAGCCCGGTGCGCGGACCCTCCAGCGCGGGCCGGGAAGGCCTCCCCCGCCCCTTCACTAGACTGACACGGTGCTGGATCCGCTGAGCCCGTCGTCGAACGCCGCGCAGATCTCGCCCTTCACCGAGCTCGACCGGGCGGACTGGGCGGCGCTCGCACCGTCGATGCCCTCGCCCCTCCGCGAGACCGAGATCGTGCAGCTGCGCGGCCTCGGCGAGCCGCTCGACCTCCGCGAGGTCGCCGAGGTGTACCTGCCGCTCAGCCGCCTCCTGAACCTCTACGTGGGCGGCATGAAGTCGTTGCACAGCGTGACGAGCGAGTTCCTGCGGGAGCGCGTGGAGCCGACGCCCTTCGTGATCGGCGTCGCGGGCTCGGTCGCCGTCGGCAAGTCGACGATCGCGCGCCTGCTGCGCGAGCTCCTCGCGCGCTGGGAGCACACGCCCCGCGTCGAGCTCGTGACCACCGACGGGTTCCTGTTCCCGAACGCCGAGCTCGAGCGGCGCGGCCTGATGACGCGCAAGGGCTTCCCCGAGTCGTACGACCGCCGCGCGCTGCTCCGCTTCGTGAGCGAGGTGAAGGCCGGCGCGCCCGAGGTCCGGGCGCCGTTCTACTCGCACCTCGCGTACGACATCGTCCCCGACGCGAAGATCACGGTGCGCCGACCCGACGTGCTCATCCTCGAGGGCCTCAACGTGCTGCAGCCGCCCGGCCCCGGCCATCGGCTGGCGGTCAGCGACCTGTTCGACTTCTCGATCTACGTCGACGCGCGCACGAGCGACATCGCGCGCTGGTACGAGGAGCGGTTCCTCAAGCTGCAGCGCGGGGCGTTCTCGAACCCGCGCTCGTACTTCCACCGCTACGAGAGCCTCACCGAGACGGAGGCGCGACAGCGCGCTCGGGAGATCTGGCGCTCCATCAACGAGCCCAACCTGCTGCAGAACATCCGCCCCACGAGGTCGCGGGCGTCGCTCGTGCTGCGCAAGAGCGCCGACCACACGGTCTCGAGCGTGCTCCTGCGGAAGCTCTAGGCCGGCAGCGCCAGGCGCTCGCGCACGACCTCGGCCAGCGTCGCGGAGTGCCGCTCGGCGGTCTCCTGCTCGGAGGCCTCGACCATGACGCGCACCATGGGCTCGGTGCCCGACGGACGCAGCAGCACGCGACCCGTGTCGCCCAGTTCGGCCTCCGCAGCGGCCACCGCGGCTGCGATCACATCGTCGTCGGAGAGCGCGTGGTGGTCGACCCCGCGCACGTTGACGAGCACCTGGGGGTACACCGTCATGACCGAGGCGAGCTCGGCGAGCGACTTGCCGGTGCGCGCCATCTCGGCCACGAGGTGCAGGCCGGTGAGCACGCCGTCGCCCGTCGTGGCGAACTCGGTCATGATCACGTGGCCCGACTGTTCGCCGCCGAGGGCGAGCCCCTCGGCCGCGAGCGCCTCGAGCACGTAGCGGTCGCCGACCTTGGTCTCGATCACGCGGATGCCGCGCTCGGCCATCGCACGTCGCAGCCCGAGGTTCGACATCACCGTCACGACGAGCGTGTCGTCGGTGAGCACGCCCCGTTCGTGCATCGACACGGCGAGGATCGCCATGATCCGGTCGCCGTCGACGACGTTGCCCTCGGCGTCCACGGCGAGGCAGCGGTCGGCGTCGCCGTCGTGCGCGATGCCGACGTCGGCACCGTGCTCGAGCACCGCGGCCTGCAGCTGCTCGAGGTGGGTCGAACCGACGCCGTCGTTGATGTTCATGCCGTCGGGGTCGGCCCCGATGACGGTGACCTTCGCCCCGGCGTCGCGGAACGTCTCGGGCGAGACGCCGGCGGCCGCACCATGGGCGCAGTCGAGCACGACGTGCAGGCCGTCGAGGCGGTTCGGCAGCGTGCCGAGCAGGTGCACGACGTAGCGGTCCTCGGCGTCGGAGAAGCGGCGGATGCGGCCGACGCCCCCGCCGATGGGGGCGAGCTTCTGCTTGCCGAGGTAGGACTCGATGCGGTCCTCGACCTCGTCGGGGAGCTTCGTGCCGCCGAACGAGAAGAACTTGATGCCGTTGTCGGGCGCGGGGTTGTGCGACGCCGAGATCATCACGCCGAAGTCGGCGTGGATGGAGTCGATGAGGAACGCGGTCGCGGGCGTGGGGATGACGCCGGCGTCGAGCACGTCGACGCCGGAGCTCGCGAGGCCGGCGGCGACCGCCGACGTCAGGAACTCGCCCGAGACCCGGGGGTCGCGCGCGACGACCGCGACCGGCCGGCGACCGGCCGCGCGGAGCTCGTCGGCGTGGCGTCCCTGCGTGAGGACGGCCGCAGCCGCCTGGGCGAGGCCCAGGGCCAGGTCAGCCGTGAGTTCACGGTTGGCCAGGCCCCGGACCCCGTCGGTTCCGAAGAGCCGAGGCATACGGAGAACCGGGAACCCGGATCAGCGCTTCGAGAACTGAGGCGCCTTACGGGCCTTCTTGAGACCGGCCTTCTTGCGCTCGATGACGCGGGCGTCACGCGTGAGGAAGCCGGCCTTCTTGAGGGTCGGGCGGTTGTTCTCGCGGTCGATCTCGTTGAGCGCACGCGCGATCGCGAGGCGCAGCGCGCCGGCCTGGCCCGAGGGGCCGCCGCCGGTGATGCGGGCGATCACGTCGTACGAGCCGGTGAGCTCGAGCACGGTGAACGGGTCGGTGATGAGCTGCTGGTGCAGCTTGTTCGGGAAGTAGTCCGCGAACTCACGGCCGTTGACCGTGATGGTGCCGGCGCCGGGCACGACGCGCACGCGGGCGATGGCCTGCTTGCGGCGGCCGACGGCCGCACCCGAGACGTTGAGGACGGGGCGGGGCGTGGCCGGAGCCGCGGCGGGCGCGCTCTCGGTCGTGTAGCTCTCGGGAGCCTGGTCGATCTGGTCTGCGATCTTCGCCATGGTGGTTGTGAATCCTTAGTTCGAGAAGGTCGAGTTCGCCGGGCTTACTGGGCGACCTGGGTGAGGGTGTACGGCTTGGGCTGCTGAGCCGCGTGCGGGTGCTCCGGGCCGGCGTAGACCTTCAGCTTCTTCAGCTGCTGGCGACCGAGCGAGTTCTTGGGGAGCATTCCGCGGATCGCCTTCTCGACGGCGCGGACGGGGTTCTTCTCGAGGAGCTCGGCGTAGCCGACGGCCTTGAGGCCGCCAGGGTAGCCGGAGTGGCGGTACGCCTTCTTCTGCTCGAGCTTCTGGCCGGTGAGGGCCACCTTGTCGGCGTTGACGATGATCACGAAGTCGCCGGTGTCGACGTGGTTCGCGAAGATCGGCTTGTGCTTGCCGCGCAGCAGGGCTGCGGAGTGGCTGGCCAGGCGGCCGAGGACGATGTCGGTGGCGTCGATGACGACCCAGTCGCGCTGGATCTCGTTCGCCTTCGGGGTGTAGGTGCGCGTCACGGAAGTGCTGCTTTCTGATCGAGTGAGGGGTTCGTGAATCCCGCTCCGGGGGGTGTTCACCCGCGATGCGAGCGAACGCCCTGGTGGAGGGCTCAACTTCGGATGCCGGCGCAGATGGCGGCACCAAAGAGGTAGCTTAGCCGACGAGGCCCTCCACGTGCAATTCACGACGTGCGCGGGTCTGCGTGGCACGCGCCTCGAGCTCGTGGTCGTCGGGGTAGCCGACCTCGGTCAGCACGAGCCCCTTCGCGGGCATCACCTTGAACGCGCTGGTGCGCTCGCCCGCGTGCAGCAGCGCCTCGGGGTCGGACGCGTCGAGGCGCCCCTCCCCCACCGCGACGCAGGCCCCGACGAGGGCACGCACCATGGAGTGGCAGAACGCGTCGGCCTGGAGCGACGCGTCGAGCACGCCGTCGCCGGCCCGAGTCCAGCGGTAGGCCTGCAGCGTGCGGATGGTGGTCGCGCCCTCGCGCGGTCGGCAGAACGCCGCGAAGTCGTGGAGTCCGACGAGGGAGGACGCCGCGGCATCCATCGCGCGCTCGTCGAGGTCGCGGGGCACCGTGACCGTGCGGCGCCGCTCCAGCGGGTCGCGCACGGCGGATGCGTCGGCCACCCGGTACTCGTAGCGTCGCCAGATCGCGGAGAAGCGCGCGTCGAAGCCCGCCGGCGCCCGCTCGGCGTGCGTGATCACCACGTCGGCATCGGCGCCGATGATGCCCGTGAGGCGCCGCGCCAGCGCCGTCTCGGCGGACGCGTCGGGGTCCTGCCCGCGGCGCGGACGGGCGACGGCGGCGAGGGCGTCCTCCGCGATGTCGAGGTGCGCGACCTGGCCGAGCGCGTGCACGCCCGCGTCGGTGCGGCCGGCGACCGTCAGCCGCGGCGCGGTGCCCGTGCGGCGGAAGAGCGTGGCGAGCGCGTCCTCGAGCACGCCCTGAACGGTGCGGAGTCCCGGCTGGCGACTCCAGCCGTTGAAGTCGGTGCCGTCGTAGGCGATGCCGAGCCGCACGCGCACGACGGATGCCGTGGCATCCGCATCGGCGACCGTCTCGTGCTCGGACATGCGTCCAGCCTACGGCGGCGCCCGCGACGGCTCCGCATGCGACAACGGCCCTGGTTCGCGTCGAGCGGATCCGTCAGGCCGCGCGAGCCGCCTGCGCGACGTCGACGGCCGCGGGGGGCAGCGGCGTCCGCGCACCGGGTCCGCCGACGATGAGGGCGATGACCGCGACCGTGACGAGCGACCACGCCGTCACGCCGTGCTGCCACGGCACGTACCCCATGGTCAGGAACACGCCGACGCCGACGATGCCGACCACGGACCAGACGACGACCGCGGCGAGCGGCGTTCGCCGGTCGACGGGCTTCGGCCACCTGCGCTCGAGCTTCGGCACCACTGCGCAGCACGCCGCGACGACGACCGCGATCGCCACCACCCACGCCGGCCGGGTGGCCCACCACGCCGGCGAGAGCACCGGCGGGAACGGGAGGCCGAGGGCGAGCTGGGTCGCCGTGACCACGGCCATGGCGAAGGTGTGCCAGAGGTAGATCACCATGCCGTAGACGCCGAACACGACGACGACACCGAGCACGGCGCGATGGCCGACCAGTCGACGGATCGCGGGCTGCAGGAGTGCGAACAGGCAGACCTGTCCGAGCGCGAGCGCGAGGATCGCGACGCTCGGCGGGTTCAGGTTGTCGAGCATGTCGTGCGAGTAGCCGAACGCCGCGACGAGCAGGCCGATGAAGCCGTAGGCGAAGGCTGCGATCGCGCCGAGCAGCCACGGCGAACGACGCGCGAACCACCCGTCGCGCAGGCCGAACCCGAGCTGCTGCGCGAACAGCCACACGAACACCCAGTTGAGCGCGCCGAGCGGAAGGCCGAGCGCGCGGGTGAGCACGTCGACGAGGAGCGCGGAACCGGCGAGGCCGAGGTACGTCGGCCACGGCGCGTGCCGGTGCAGCCACGACATGACCGGCACGAGCGCCGTGCAGATCAGGTAGACGGGGATGAACCAGAGCGGTTCGGCGAGCCGGAATGCGAAGCTCTCGACGAATCCGGCGTCCGCGCCGAAGGCGAGCATGAGCGCCAGGACGAGTCCGACCGCGGCGGTGACCGAGACGACCGGCTGCAGGAGGCGCACGGCGCGCACCCTGAGGTAATGGCCGACCGTCTCGCCGTGGCCGCGCAGCCGGCGCCACTGCGTGATCGACGCGAAGCCCCCGCAGATGAAGAACACCGGCATGATCATGAGCGGCCACGTCGCCCACGCGAGGGGCTCGAAGCCGTCGAGGGCGTTGAACGCGCGCAGCGGCTCGCCGCCGATGCCCATCTGCAGGGCATGCAGCAGCACGACGACGGGGAGGCAGAGCGCCCGGGCGAAGTCGATCGAGAGGTCGCGATCCTCGGGAATCCGCACCTGTGCGCGCACACCGCCCCTTTCGTGCCGTCCTCGCCGGCGCTCACGTGTGCGACGTCGCACACGCCGGCACTCGGCCGGCCGACGACGACGATTGTGGCACAGACGGGAACAGGCCCCTGTGCGATGTGCACAGGGGCCCGTTCCGGCGTGGCTACGAGGCTACTTGACCTCGGCGGGCTCCTCGGCGGACTCCTCCGACGCCTCGGCACCGGCGGCCTCGTCGACCGCGGCCTCGGCCTCGGTCACGACCTCCTCGGGCGTCTCCTCGACCACGGGCTCCTCGGCGGGGGCCTCGTCGGCGGCGGGAGCCGCGGCCGGCTTGGCGGCGCGCTTCTTCGGGGTCACGGGCTCGAGCACGAGCTCGATGACCGCCATGGGCGCGTTGTCGCCCTTGCGGTTGCCGATCTTGGTGATGCGGGTGTAGCCGCCCTCACGGTCGGCCACCTGCGGCGCGATCTCGGTGAAGAGCTTGTGCACCACGGCCTTGTCGCCGATCACGGCGAGGACGCGGCGACGGGCGTGAAGGTCGCCGCGCTTCGCGAACGTGATGAGGCGCTCGGCCAGCGGACGGAGGCGCTTGGCCTTCGTCTCGGTCGTGGTGATCCGCTCGTGCGTGTAGAGCGCAGCGGCGAGGTTCGCGAGCAGGAGCCGCTCGTGCGCGGGTCCGCCTCCGAGGCGGGGGCCCTTGGTGGGCTTCGGCATGGTTCGTTCTCTCCAGTGGTGGGGGGTCGGTACGTCGGGGGGACGACTCAGTTCTCGTCGTCGAAGCCCGTGTAGAAGTGGGCGCCGTCGAATCCGGGGACGGAGTCCTTCAGCGAAAGACCCATCTCGGTGAGCTTGTCCTTGACCTCATCCACCGACTTCTGGCCGAAGTTGCGGATGTTCATGAGCTGCGACTCCGACAGGGCGACGAGCTCGGAGACCGTGTTGATGCCCTCGCGCTTGAGGCAGTTGTAGCTGCGGACGGACAGGTCGAGGTCCTCGATCGGGATCGAGAGCTCGCTCGAGAGCACGGCGTCGACCGGCGCGGGGCCGATCTCGATGCCCTCGGCGGCGACGTTGAGCTCACGGGCGAGGCCGAACAGCTCGGTGAGCGTGCGACCGGCCGAGGCGATGGCGTCGCGCGGCGAGATGGCGGGCTTCGTCTCGACGTCGACCACGAGGCGGTCGAAGTCGGTGCGCTCGCCGGCACGGGTGGCCTCGACGCGGTAGGTGACCTTGAGCACCGGCGAGTAGATCGAGTCGACCGGGATCTGGCCGGCCTCGGAGTACTCGTTGCGGTTCTGGCTGGCCGAGACGTAGCCGCGGCCGCGCTCGATCGTGAGCTCGAGCTCGAACTTCGCCGAGTCGTTGAGCGTCGCGATCACGAGCTCGGGGTTGTGCACCTCGACACCGGCCGGAGCGGAGATGTCGGCGGCGGTGACCTCACCGGCGCCCTGCTTGCGGAGGTACGCGGTGATGGGCTCGTCGTGCTCGCTCGAGACGACGAGGTTCTTGATGTTGAGGATGATCTCGGTCACGTCCTCCTTCACGCCGGGGACGGTCGAGAACTCGTGGAGCACGCCGTCGATGCGGATGCTCGTCACGGCCGCGCCGGGGATCGACGAGAGGAGGGTGCGACGGAGGGAGTTTCCCAGGGTGTAACCGAAGCCCGGCTCGAGGGGCTCGATCACGAAACGCGAACGGAACTCCGAGATGTTCTCTTCGGTGAGCGTCGGGCGCTGTGCGATCAGCACGGTTGGATTCCTTTCGGCAGGGTGTCCGCTATATGACACCTGCGAGGTCGAGGATCTTGAGTTGTTGAGAGAACGGAAGCTGCGGAGTCCGGGAGGCCCGGTTGCGGGCACGGCGCGGCGATCCCTCGGGGATCTCGGCGCGGCCTGCGGCCCCCCGGTCCGCAGGACGGAGAACTAGACGCGGCGACGCTTGGGCGGGCGGCATCCGTTGTGCGCCTGCGGCGTCACGTCGTTGATGCTGCCGACCTCGAGGCCGGCGGCCTGGAGCGAGCGGATCGCCGTCTCGCGACCCGAGCCCGGGCCCTTCACGAAGACGTCGACCTTCTTCATGCCGTGCTCCTGCGCCTGGCGGGCGGCCGACTCGGCGGCCAGCTGCGCGGCGAACGGCGTGGACTTGCGCGAGCCCTTGAAGCCGACGCCACCGGAGGAGGCCCAGCTGATCACGGCACCGGTGGTGTCGGTGATCGAGACGATCGTGTTGTTGAACGTCGACTTGATGTGGGCCTGGCCCACGGCGATGTTCTTCTTTTCCTTCTTGCGCGGCTTGCGAGTAGCCGCCTTGGGTGCTGCCATGTTCGAAATCTCCTAGATCTTGGCGCGAGCGGTTACTTGCGGCCGGGCTTCTTCTTGCCGGCGACGGTGCGCTTCGGGCCCTTGCGGGTACGAGCGTTGGTCTTGGTGCGCTGGCCGCGGACCGGGAGGCCGCGACGGTGGCGCAGGCCCTCGTAGGATCCGATCTCGACCTTGCGGCGGATGTCGGCGGCGACCTCGCGGCGGAGGTCGCCCTCGACCTTGAAGTTGCCCTCGATGTAGTCGCGGAGGGCGACGAGCTGCTCGTCGCTGAGGTCCTTCACGCGGATGTTCCCGTCGATGCCGGTCTCGGCGAGCGTGGTGAGCGCTCGCGTGCGGCCGACGCCGTAGATGTACGTCAGTGCGATCTCCACGCGCTTCTCGCGCGGGATGTCGACTCCTGCCAGACGTGCCATGTTGGCTGTTCTCCTGTTTCGAAGTGGAGGTGTGGAGCAGCGCCGGTGCCCGGGCCTCCGACCCGAGGTGTCCCCCCGACATCCGAAGGTCGGGGTTCTGGCGTTGCCGATGCGGTGTTCAGTTGTGGGTGCGGGCCGGCGACCGGCCCGCGGTGCGTGCGACTAGCCCTGGCGCTGCTTGTGGCGCGGGTTCTCGCAGATCACCATGACGCGGCCGTGGCGGCGGATGACCTTGCACTTGTCGCAGATGCGCTTGACGGAGGGGTTGACCTTCACAGTTGTTTCCTTGGGTTCGCTGTCCTCGTGCCCGCGGGGTGCCGCGGGCCGTTACTTTCCGACAGCCCTCACTTGTAGCGGTAGACGATGCGGCCGCGCGTCAGGTCGTACGGGCTCAGCTCGACGATCACGCGGTCCTCGGGGAGGATCCGGATGTAGTGCTGGCGCATCTTCCCTGAGATGTGCGCGAGGACCTTGTGCCCGTTCGTGAGCTCCACCCGGAACATCGCGTTCGGGAGTGCCTCGATGACCGAGCCTTCGATCTCGATGACGCCGTCTTTCTTGGCCATAGCCTCACTATCGCTTGGAGTTTGGGATGCTGGTCGTGCGATGTGCTCAACGACGATCGCTCGTCGGGCACGCCGAAGCGGGCGTGCCAGAACACCAAGGGTCAACTATAGGCGATCCGGGGCATCTTCGCCAGTCGAGCGCACGGATGCCGCGGCGGTCCGGTCCGAGCCCGGATTCCGCGCCGCGACCCGCCGGTGACCGGCCTGCTCAGGCCCCGCCCTTCGCCCCCTCGACGACCGCCACGAGTCCGGGTTCGAGCGGATGCCCCGGCTCGATGCCCGTGACGTCATGCACGAACACCTCGGGCTCCCGGCTCGCGAGCAGGGCCTGCAGCTCGACGCTCTCGGGATCGGCGGCCACGTCGAAGCGCAGCGCGGCGCCGACGGCCGCCAGGAGCCCCGGCACCGGTCGCCCGAGCTCGGCGAGCTCCGCGGCGGGCCCGATGAACCGCTCGTGCCGGCTCAGCTTGCGCAGCGGCTGCCGTCCGACGCGCTCGACCGTGTCGGGCAGCTCGGGGTTGCGGAACCGCTCGAGGATCGTGGCGCGGTAGCCGTCCTGCTGTTCGGCGGTGAAGTCGTGCTTGGCGACGATGAGCGCCGACGTCTCCTCGAGGGCACGCTCGACCGCCTCGGCGACGGCCGGGTCCGCGAGTGCATCGCTGATCCGGCTGTGCCCGGCGGCCGCGCCGAAGTACGCCGTCGCAGCATGCCCGGTGTTGACCGTGAAGAGCTTGCGCTCGATGTACGGCGCGAGGTCGTCGACGAAGTGCGCGCCTGGGATGTCGGGCGCCCCGTGGCCGAACGGCGGCCGCTCGATGGCCCACTCGAAGAACGTCTCGACCGTCACGTCGAGGCCCGCGTCGGCGGCCTGGCCCGGCACGATCCGGTCGACCGCCGTGTTCGCGAACACCGCCCGCGCCTCGAGCTCGGGCCACTCCTCGGGGCTCGACAGCGCGGCGATCTCGTCGCGCAGCAGGTTCGTCGCGTTGATGGCGTTCTCGCACGCCATGATCACGAGCGGCGGGGCATCCGCCGGCCGCTCGCGCAGCGCGATCACGAGGTGCGGTGCGATGAACCGCAGGATGGTGGGGCCGACGGCGGTGGTCGCCACGTCGGCGGTGCGGAGCTCGTCGAGGAGGGCCGCGGCATCCGCCTGGCTGTTGATCGCCCGGTAGCCGGTGACGACCTGGTCACGGGCGCCGACGCCGACCTCGTGCACGGTGTAGTGGTCGGATGCCGCGAGCGCGTCGATGAGTTCGGCGTCCACGTCGGCGAACACCACTTCGTAGCCGGCCTCGTGCAGGAGGAGGCCGACGAAGCCGCGCCCGATGTTGCCGGCGCCGAAGTGGACGGCCTTCACGATTCGTTGACCGAGCTCAGCATGCCGAAGAGCTCCTCAGGCGTCTGCGCGGTCTTGAGGCGCTCCACCTCGTCCTCGTCCGAGAACAGGATGGCGATCTGCGACAGGATCTCGAGGTGCTCGTTGCCCTTCCCGGCGATGCCGATGACGAACGTGACGGGCTCGCCGTCCCAGTCCACACCGCCGTCGTAGCGCACGACCGAGAGCCCGGAGGCGAGGATGGTGTCCTTCGTCTCGTTCGTGCCGTGCGGGATGGCGAGCTCGTTGCCCATGTAGGTCGAGGCCGTCTCCTCGCGCTGGCGCATCGCGTCGAAGTAGCCGCTCGTGACGGCGCCTGCTGCCACGAGCATGTCGGCCGCCTCCTTCATCGCGACCTCCTTGGCCGCGCCCGAGGGGTGGATCCGAACCTGCTCGATGCTGAGGATCTCCTGCGCCATTTCTTCGCCCTTTCGTCGGTTCCGTATGCTGCCGAGAGCTCCGGGGCCGGCGCTCGCGCGCATCCGGCCCCGGAGCTCCCTCGTCAGGACTTCGTCTCGGACTGTCCCTCGTGCTGTCCCTTGACCAGGTCCACGACCTCGTCGTACCTCGGCGAGTTCATGAAGTTGTCGACCGAGACATGGACGGCGTCGGGCGTCTGGTGCCGAGCGCGATCCGTCAGCTGGTTCTGCGTGATGACCAGGTCGGCGGAGGAGTCGAGGTTCGCGATCGCCTTGTTGACCACCGTGACGTCGTCGATCCCGGCCTTCTTGAACTTGTTGCGCAGGACGCTGGCGCCCATCGCCGACGAGCCCATGCCCGCGTCGCAGGCGAACACGACGTTCTTGATCACCGGCACGGTGCCCGTCGCCGGGCCGCCGCGGCCGTCGGCTTCGGTCGCCGCGCCGCCGCGGAGGCTCGTGAGGTGGTCGGAGCTCCGACCCTTCGCCGCCTCCGTCTGCGTGATCGCCGCGCCGAAGGCGTCGTCCGTGATCGCCATCGCCTCGAGGTCCCGCTTGCGCGAGGCCCGGAGGATGACCGAGGCGATGAGGAACGTGACACCCGCCGAGAGGATGACGGACAGGATCACCGCGAAGTACGCGCCCGGCGCCGTCTGCAGGATGACCGCGAAGATGCTTCCCGGCGCCGCCGGCGCTCGCAGCGCCCCGCCGAGGAGCATGTTGGTCGTGACTCCGGTCGCACCGCCCGCGATGAGCGCGAGGATGAGGATCGGCTTCATGAGCGCGTACGGGAAGTACACCTCGTGGATGCCGCCGAAGAACTGGATGACGGCCGCACCGGGAGCGGACGCGCGTGCCGCACCGATCCCGAAGAACGTGAACGCCAGGAGCAGTCCGACGCCGGGGCCGGGGTTCGCCTCGAGCAGGAACAGGATCGAGGAGCCGGTCTCGGCCGCCTCCGAGAGACCCAGCGGCGTGAGGACGCCGTGGTTGATCGCGTTGTTGAGGAAGAACACCTTCGCCGGCTCGATCAGGATGCTCGTGAGCGGCAGGAGGTTCGCATCCACGAGCCATTCGACGCCGAATCCGAGCACCGCCATCAGCCAGTTCACGAGCAGGGCGATGGGGTAGAAGCCCACGATCGCCATCACGAAGCCCCAGATGCCGGCCGAGAACATGTTGACGAGCATCTCGAAGCCCGCCCTGATCTTGCCCTCCCACAGCGAGTCGAGCCACTTCATCGTCCACGCGGCGAGGGGTCCGAGGATCATCGCGCCGATGAACATGTGGACCTGGCCGAGGGGGGCCGCGCCCTCCTCGAGTCCCGCGTTGAACTGCGCGACGAGGTAGTCCGACCCGGCGATCGCACCCATCGTCGCGATCGCGCCGACGACGCCACCACGGACGTTGTAGACGAGGCTGCCGCCCGTGTAGCCGATGATCAGCGGCAGCAGGTAGTGGATGAAGGGTCCGACGATCGTCGCCAACGCTTCGTTCGGCGTCCATCCCACTTCGATGAAGAACGCGGTGAAGATGCCCCAGGCGATGAGCGCCGGGATGTTCGGCATGATCATGCCGCTCATGAATGTACCGACCCTCTGGACGGCGACGCGTGCTCCCCCCGGCCGCTTCGTCTCGGGTGACGTCGTTGTCATGCGAATGCCTCTCTCGTGGTCACGTCGCGGATGCCCGCGTCGTGGTGATCTCGGTCGCGACGGCCTGGGCCGCCTGCTTGGCGTCGGCCGCTCCCTCAGCGGCCAGGGCCGCCCGGGCGAGCGCCTTCGCGTCGTCGGGCGTGTACCGCGCGAGGGAGGCGCGGACATCTGCGAGTGCCGATGGGGACATCGACAGGCTGGTGGCGCCGAGTCCGACGAGGACCACGGCGAGGAGCGGGTCGGCTGCGGCCTCGCCGCAGATGCCGACGGGCTTGCCGAGCTCGGCGCCCGCCGCGCCGACGTCCGCGATGAGCTGCAGCACCGCGGGGTGCCACGGGCTCTGCAGGTTCGCCACGGTGCCGAGGAGCCGGTCGGCCGCCATCGTGTACTGGGTGAGGTCGTTCGTGCCGATCGACGCGAACGCGGCGACGCGCAGGACCCGGTCGGCGATGAGCGCGGCCGACGGGGTCTCGACCATCACGCCGGCCACCTTGATCCCGAGCTCGTCGGCGAGCTTCGTGAAGTACTCCGTCTCCTCGACGGTGGCGATCATGGGCGCCATCACCCACAGGTCGGCATCGGTCGTGGCATCCGCCATCGCGAGCGCCGTGAGCTGCTCGCGCAGGATGATCTCGGAGTGGCGGAGCGCACGGATGCCGCGGAGCCCGAGCGCCGGGTTCTCCTCGTGCGCGTCGTTGAGGAACGAGAGCGGCTTGTCGGCGCCGGCGTCGAGCACGCGCACGACGACCTTGCGGCCGGGGAACGCGCTCAGGAGCCGCGTGTAGTGCTCCTGCTGCTCGCGCACGCTCGGCGCGGTGTCGGCGTCGAGGAAGAGGAACTCCGTGCGGAACAGGCCGACGCCCTCTGCGCCGAGCTTCACGGCCTCGGCGGCGCCGTCGGCCGAGCCGAGGTTCGCGAGGAGCGGCATGGGCGTGCCGTCGGCGAGCGCGCCCGGCGTCACCGGCGCGGCCTCGAGCGCCGCGCGCTCGGCGATCCGAGCCTCGGCGTCGGCGACCTGCTCGGACGTCGGGGCGGAGATCACCAGGTCGTTCGCCGCGTCCACGACGACCGTGTCGCCGTCAGCGAGGGTCGCGGCATCCGTCGCCCCCACGATCGCGACGATGGACTTCTCGCGCGCGAGGATGGCGGTGTGCGAGGTGGGGCCGCCGTCGATCGTGACGAGCCCGAGCACCTGGTCGAGGTCGAGCGTGGCGGTGTCGGCCGGCGCGAGGTCGCGGGCGACGAGCACGAACGGATGCCCCGGGTTCGGCACGCCGGGCGCGGGCAGCTTCAGGAGGTTCGCGATGACGCGCTGGGAGATGTCGTCGAGGTCGGTGGCGCGCTCGGCCATGTACCCGCCCATGCCGAGCAGCAGGTCGCGGTAGGCGGCGAAGGACTCGTACACGGCCCGCTCGGCCGTCTTGCCCGTCGCGAGGAGCTTCGTGACCTCGTCGACGAGGCTCGGGTCCTCGGCCATCATGGCCTGCGCCTCGAGCACGTCCTTCGCGGCGCCGCCGGCCTTCGCCCCGCGATTCGCGAGCTCGGCCGCGACGACCGAGAGCGACGCGCGGGCGCGCTCGCCCTCGCGCTCGGGGTCGAGGTGGCTCGGCCGGTCGACGGGCGGGGGCAGCTGCTCGGCCATCCGCACGACCGGTCCGACCGCGACACCCTGTCCGATGCCCGTGCCGTTGATCTCCATCACTCGCCCCTCCAGTTCGGTTGAATGGGCGACGGATGCCGCGCGCTATTCGTCGTGGTCGGTGCTGAGGAGCTCCACGAGCTGGTCGAGGGTCGACTGCTCGTCGCCGCCGTCGACGACGATCGTGACCTCGTCGCCGTGGTCGATCCCCTGCGCGATGACGGCGAGGATGCTCGCCGCATTGACGGGTGAGCCACCGGTCTTCTGGATCGTGACGGACGACCCCGATGCGGCAGCAGCCTGGGTGAAGAGCTTGGCCGGCCGTGCGTGCAGGCCGTGGGTCGATCCGATTCGAACAGTGCGTTCCACCATGATTCCGGTTCCCGTCGCTGGCTTCCGTTCCCTCGTTCACCATAGCCCGGGGGCTCTGCGGTGGGAACCACGGCGCGCGGGACGCGCGGGCTCATGACGGCGCCCCAGCGATCTCGAGGGCGACGTCGAGGGCTCCGCCGCCGTCGGGCGAGGTCGCCACGACGTCGGAGAGGATCGCGATCGGCACGGATGCCGCGGCGGCGCGTGCGCGCAGCAGGTCGACGCGATCGGCGAGATGTGCGCCCACGAGGAGCACGTCGGCGTCTGCGAGCGCCACGTCGAGCTGGGACTCGCTCGTCGCCGTCGCGCGCACCTCGAGACCCCTGGCCGTGGCGGCCCGGCGGATCCGGTGGGCGACGAAGGTGCTCGACGCGCCCGCGCCGCAGACCACGATGATGCGCATCGCTGAGCCTCCTCGCCCGGCCATCGCCCGGTCCTCGTCGATCGTTCGGCCGCGGCGTGTGCCGCGATCAGGTCGATTCTGCCCGCGCGACTCCGGTGGCCTCCACCCGATCTTCTTCCGCACCCCCGGAAAATCCGCGACGGAACCGCCCATCCCGTGCGGCACCGGTGGTTGACTGTCTGCACCGCACGGCGTCGCGTGGCGCCGAGGAACCGGAGCTGCAGTGGCCGAGAAGTGGGAGCGCCTCGTCGACGCGCTCGGCCATGCCGACGGCTGGACGACCGCGTCGGAGCTCGCCGACCGCCTCGGCGTGACCACGCGCACGATCCGGAACTACGCCGCGCAGGCGAACTCCGGCGGCGTCATCGTCGAGTCGGGGCCGGCCGGGTACCGCCTCGACCGCGCGGCCTGGGCGTCCCGGGCCGCGCCCGCCCGTCGCGACTCGTCGCCGCAGGTGCGGGCCGCGCGCGTCATCCGCTCGCTCATCGACGCCACCGACGGCCTCGACGTGCATGAGACGGCGGCCGCGAACCACGTGAGCGACTCGACCTTCGAGGCCGACCTCGGGCGCGTGCGGGCGCGGCTCGACGGCACGGGACTCACACTCGTGCGGCAGGGGCCGCGCATCACGCTCGAGGGTCCCGAGACCGCTCGCCGGCGCCTGCTCGGCGCACTGTTCCGCGACGAGTCGGCGCGCGGCATGCTCGAGCTCGACCAGCTGCGGGCGGCGTTCCCCGAGGTGACCGAGTTCCGGACGGCGCTGGTCGCGGGGCTCGCCGACGCCGGCTACGCGCCGAACGAGTACGGGCTCAACGACGTGCTGCTGCACACCGCGATCGCGCTCGACCGGGTCGCCACGAACCATCCGCTCGACGAGGCCGAGACGGCGGCTCCCCCGGCGTCGTCGGACGCCTCGACGGCCCCGGCCGTGGCATCCGCAGCGCCCACGCCCGACGCGCCGGCCGGGCCGCTCGCCGAGCTCCTCGCCAGGCTGGTCGCTCAGCACTTCGGCACCTCGGTGGGGCCGGCCGACCTCGGGCACCTCACCCGGCTCCTCGAGACGCGCGCGGCGACGCGAACGACGGCGGCGGCGCAGGCGGATGCCCCGGGCCGCCCGATCTCGCCGCGGGTGCCGCTCGTGCGGCGGATCGTCGCGAGCGCCTCCGCGGCGTACCTCGTCGACCTCGACGACGAGGACTTCATCGACCGGCTCGCGCTGCACGTCGACAACCTCGTGGCGCGGGCGAGCACGTCGAACCTCTCGCGCAACCCGCTCACCGCGTCGATCAAGGCCGCCTACCCGCTCATCTACGAGCTCGCCGTGTACATCGCGAGCGAGCTCGCGCGCACCGAGGGCATCGCCGTCGACGACGACGAGATCGCGTACATCGCCATGCACGTGGGCGCCTACCTCGACCAGCGGCGCTCTCGGGGCGAGGCCGTTCGCGTGGCCGTCTCGGCGCCGGCGTACCACGACGTGCACACGGCGCTCGCGGCCCGCATCCGCTCGGCGGTCGACGACGAGGTCGAGGTGCTCGCGCCGGGCGAGGAGGCCGAGCGCGCCGACGTGCTCGTGGCCGTGATCGAGCCGTCGTCGCCCGTCGAGCGACTCGTGCTCGTGGCGCCCTTCCCCACCGAGGTCGACCTCGAGCGGGTGCGTGCCGAGATCGCGCGCGTGCGCCGGGCGCGCCGGCGGGCCCGGCTCGCGGCCTCGCTGTCGCGTTACATCGCGCCCGAGCTCTTCGTGCGCGGGTTGCGCGGCCTCGATCGCGACGCCGCCATCCGCATGCTCGGCGACCGCATGATCTCGGCCGGCGTGATCGACCGCTCCTACGTGGAGGGCGCGCTCGAACGCGAGCGCCTGTCGTCGACGGCCTTCACCGAGCACCTCGCGGTGCCCCACGCGATGACCATGACCGCGCGCCGCACCGCGATCGCCATCGCGATCGACGACGTGCCGATCGACTGGGGCGGCGCGAGCGTCAACGTGGTCGCGCTCATCGCGTTCGCCGAGAGCGGCCGGGCGGAGTTCCAGGAGGTGTTCGACCAGTTCGTCGAGGCGTTCTCGGAGCGCGAGAACGTGCAGCGCCTCGTGGTGGGCGCGACGGACTACCCGGGACTGCTCGCGGAGCTCTCGCGACTCATGGAGCCGCACGCGGCGTGACCGGTCGGGTCGCGCGCGTCGGTCGTCAGCGCCCGGCGATCGGCACTGGCGTGACGCCGAACGGCGCGAGGCCCGCCGCACCGCCGTCCTCGGCGGTCAGCACCCAGATGCCGTCGTCGTGCACCGCGACGGAGTGCTCCCAGTGCGCGGCATCCGCGCCGTCGGCGGTCGTGACCGTCCACTCGTCGTCACGCACGAAGGTGTCGATCGAGCCCGCCACGATCATCGGCTCGATCGCGACGACGAGGCCCGGCCGGACCGCCGGTCCCTTCTGCCTGACCCGGTAGTTGAAGACGGGCGGTTCCTCGTGCATGGTGCGCCCGATGCCGTGGCCGACGTAGTCGGTGAGGATGCCGTACCCGCCCGCCGCCTCGACGTGCTCCTCGATCGCGGCGCCGACCTCGTTGAGGTGGCGCGCGGTCGCGAGCTCGGCGATGCCGCGCCAGAGCGCGGATTCGGTGACGTCGGAGAGCGCCTGCCGCGCGAGCACCACGTCGGGGCGGTCGAGGTCGGGGAGCACGACCGTGAAGGCCGCGTCGCCGTTCCAGCCGCCGAGCTCCGCGCCGCCGTCGACCGACACGATGTCGCCGGGGCGGAACGGGCGCTCACCCGGGATGCCGTGCACGACGTCGTCGTCGACGGACACGCAGAGCGTGTGCCGGTAGCCGGGCACGAGCTGGAAGTTCGGCCGGCCGCCGAGTCCGCGGATCACGCGCTCCGCGGCCGCGTCGAGCTCGAGCGGCGTCGCGCCGGGCGCAACGAGGCGTCGAGCCTCCGCGAGCGCCGCCGCGGTGGCGGCGCCGGCCGGCAGCATCGAGCGCAGCTCGGCGGGCGACTTGTAGATCGAGCGCTTGAACACGCGGCGGGTCAGGCCGCCGCGCCGTTGCCGCCGTCGTGGCTCGCAGAGAGCCCGCGGGCGGCGAGCGCCTCGAAGATGCGCGCGGTGACCTCGTCGAGCGTGCCCACGCCGTCGATGTCGACGACGAGGCCCTGCCCGCGGTAGACGTCGAGGATCGGCGCCGTCTCCCGCTCGTAGATCGCGAGGCGGTTGGCGATGATCTCCTCGGTGTCGTCGGTGCGGCCCTGGTCGATGGCACGCCCCCGCAGGCGGGCGATGCTCTCGTCGCGCGGCACGCTGAGCTCGATGACCGCGTCGAGGGCCTCGCCGCGCGAGGCGAGGAAGTCGGCGAGGTCGTCGACCTGACCGCGATTGCGCGGGAACCCGTCGAGCAGGAAGCCGCCCGCGGCATCCGACTGCGAGAGCCGGTCGCGCACCAGCTCGCAGGTGAGCTCGTCGGGGACGAGGTCGCCCGCCTCGACGATCGACTGCACTCGCTTGCCGAGCTCGGTGCCGCCCGAGATGTTCTCGCGGAACACGTCGCCGGTCGAGATGGACGGGACCCCGAAGGCCTCCGCGACGAGCACGCCCTGCGTCCCCTTGCCGGAGCCCTGCGGCCCCACGATCAGGAAGCGGGCGGAGCTGTTCGCGGAAGCCGTCATCGGAGGAGCCCTTCGTAGTGGCGCTGCTGGAGCTGCGCGTCGATCTGCTTCACCGTCTCGAGGCCGACGCCCACGATGATGAGGATCGAGGCGCCGCCGAACGGGAAGTTCTGGTTGGCCCCGACGAGCGAGAACGCGATGAGCGGGATGAGCGCGATGAGGCCCAGGTAGACCGAGCCCGGGAGCGTGATGCGGGTGAGCACGTAGTCGAGGTACTCGGCGGTCGGGCGACCGGCACGGATGCCGGGGATGAAGCCGCCGTACTTCTTCATGTTCTCCGCGACCTCGTCGGGGTTGAACGTGATCGCCACGTAGAAGTACGTGAACCCGACGATGAGCAGGAAGTACAGGAGCATGTAGAGCGGGTGGTCGCCCTGGGTGAGGTAGTTGGTGATCCAGACGACCCACGGCTGCGGCTCCTCGCCCGCCGCAGGCTGGTTGAACTGGGCGATGAGCGCCGGCAGGTACAGCAGCGACGAGGCGAAGATGACGGGCACGACGCCGGCCATGTTGACCTTGATCGGGATGTACGTGTTGTTGCCGCCGTAGGTGCGCCGACCGACCATGCGCTTCGCGTACTGCACCGGGATGCGCCGCTGCGACTGCTCGACGAACACGACGCCGACGACGACCAGGAGGCCGATGGCGAGCACGACGAAGAAGACGTCGAAGCCGCGCGAGATCGCGATCGCCCACAGCGCGCCGGGGAAGGTCGCGGCGATCGACGTGAAGATGAGCAGCGACATGCCGTTGCCGATGCCGCGCTCGGTGATGAGCTCGCCCATCCACATGATGAGGCCGGTGCCCGCGGTCATGGTGATGACCATGAGCAGGATCGCGTACCAGGCGTCGTTCGTGATGAGCTGCGAGCACTCGGGGGCGCTCGACGGGAACAGCGCGCCCGAGCGGGCGACGGTGATGAGCGTCGTCGACTGCAGCACGCCCAGCGCGATGGTGAGGTAGCGCGTGTACTGCGTGAGGCGCGCCTGGCCCGCCTGGCCCTCCTTGTAGAGGGTCTCGAAGTGGGGGATCACGACGCGCAGCAGCTGCACGATGATCGACGCCGTGATGTACGGCATGATGCCCAGCGCGAAGATCGACAGCTGGAGCAGCGCGCCGCCCGAGAACAGGTTCACGAGCTCGTAGAGGCCGGATGCCCCCTGGCTCGCCGCCAGACACGCCTGCACGTTGCCGAAGTCCACGAACGGCGCCGGGATGAACGAGCCGAGGCGGAACAGGGCCACGATGCCCAGCGTGAATCCGATCTTGCGTCGAAGATCCGGCGTGCGGAAGATCCGCCCGATGGCGTTGAACACTCGTCCTCCTGTAGCTCCGTCGTGGAGCGGGTTGCTGCGCTTGCGGACTCAGTCCGTATGCGGCTCGAGCCTGTCGAGACCCCCGTGAATCATACGCGAGGTCCCGACAGGCTCGAACAATCGGTGATGCTGCGGCCTACTTGACCGAGCCGCCGGCGGCGACGATCTTCTGCTCGGCGGAGCCGGAGACCTTATCGACCTCGACGTTGAGCTTCACCTGGATGTCGCCGTTGCCGAGCACCTTGACGCGCTCGTTCTTGCGGACGGCACCCTTGTCGACGAGGTCGGCGACGGTGACATCGCCGCCCTTCGGGTAGAGCTCGGCGAGCTTGTCCAGGTTGACCACCTGGTACTCGACGCGGAACGGGTTCTTGAAGCCGCGGAGCTTCGGCGCACGCATGTGGTACGGAAGCTGGCCACCCTCGAAGCCGGGGCGGATGTTGTTGCGGGCCTTCGAACCCTTGGTGCCGCGACCGGCGGTCTTGCCCTTCGAACCCTCACCGCGTCCGACGCGGGTCTTGTCCTTCTTGGCACCGGGCGCGGGGCGCAGGTGGTGCACCTTCAGCACGGGCTCGCGCTTCGCGACATCCTGCTCGGCCTTCTTCGCCGGGGCCTTCTTCGCGGGAGCCTTGTCGGCCTTCGCGTCGTCGGCCTTGGCAGCGGCGGCCTTGGCGGGAGCCTTCTTCGCCGGGGCCTTCTCGGCAGCCGGCTTCGCGGCGGCCTTCTCGGCGGCCGGCTTCGCAGCGGCCTTGCGCGCCGGAGCCTTCTTCGGGGTCTCCTCGGCCACGGCCTCGTTCTTCTCTTCAGCCATTAGTCGATCTCCTCAACCTTCACGAGGTGGGCGACGGTCTTGACGTAGCCGCGGTTCTGCGGGGTGTCGTCACGGACGACCGAGTCGCCGATGCGCTTGAGCCCGAGGCTGCGCAGCGTGTCGCGCTGGTTCTGCTTCTCGCTCACCTTGGACTTGATCTGGGTCACCTTCAGCTGCTTGGCCATCAGGCACCTGCCTTCGCTGCTGCAGCGGCCTCGGCCGCCTGGGCCTCGGCACGCAGCAGACGGGCCGGGGCGACCTCGTCGTAGTCGAGACCACGACGGGCGGCGACCGCACGCGGCTCCTCGAGCTGCGACAGGGCCTCGACCGTGGCGTGCACGATGTTGATGGTGTTCGACGAGCCGAGCGACTTGCTCAGGACGTCGTGGATGCCGGCGCACTCGAGCACGGCGCGCACCGGGCCGCCGGCGATGACGCCGGTACCGGGCGACGCCGGACGCAGCAGGACGACGCCCGCAGCGGCCTCACCCTGCACGGGGTGCGGGATGGTCGCGCCGACGCGCGGGACGCGGAAGAAGTTCTTCTTCGCCTCCTCGACGCCCTTCGAGATCGCGGTCGGGACCTCACGCGCCTTGCCGTAGCCGACGCCGACCATGCCGTTGCCGTCACCCACGACGACGAGCGCCGTGAAGCTGAAGCGACGGCCGCCCTTGACGACCTTGGACACGCGGTTGATGGTCACGACGCGCTCGAGGAACTGGCTCTTCTCAGCGTCACGGCCACCGCGGTCGCGGCTCGGGCCACGGTCGCGGCTGCCGCGACGGGCCTCGCGCGGCTCGTTCTGGGGAGCCTCGCTCGAAGCGGCGGTCTCCACGGGTGCCTCTGCAGCCACCTCGTTCTCCTTCTTGTTGTCGGTCACAGGCTCAGCCCCGCCTCTCGCGCACCATCGGCGATGGCGGCGACGCGACCGGCGTACTTGTTGCCGCCGCGGTCGAAGACGACCGACTCGATGCCGGCCTGCTTCGCACGCTCGGCCACGAGCTCGCCGACCTTCTTGGCCTTGGCGGTCTTGTCGCCCTCGAACGCGCGGAGGTCCGCCTCCATGGTCGAGGCCGAGGCCACGGTGCGGCCCTTGCTGTCGTCGACGACCTGCACGAAGACGTGGCGGGCCGAACGCGTGACGACGAGGCGCGGACGCAGCTCCGTGCCGACGATCTTCTTGCGAAGGCGGGTGTGGCGGCGCGAGCGCGCGGCCGTCTTGCTCTTCACAGCCATGATTACTTACCTGACTTTCCGGCCTTGCGACGCACGACCTCGCCGGCGTAGCGGATGCCCTTGCCCTTGTACGGCTCGGGCTTCTTGATCTTGCGGATGTTGGCGGCGGTCTCACCGACGGCCTGCTTCGAGATGCCCGACACCGTGATCTTGTTGTTGCCCTCGACGGTCAGCGTGATGCCGGCCGGGGGCTCGACGGTCACCGGGTGCGAGAAGCCGAGCGCGAACTCGACCGCGCTGCCCTTCTGCGCGACGCGGTAGCCGGTGCCGACGATCTCGAGGCCCTTGGAGTAGCCCTGGGTGACACCGAAGATGTCGTTGGCGATGAGCGTGCGGGTGAGGCCGTGGCGCGAACGCGAGTCGCGCTCGTCGTCGGGGCGCGTGACGAGGACCTGGTTGTCCTCGATCTTGACCTCGATCGGCGAGGGGACGGTCAGCGAGAGCTCGCCCTTGGGGCCCTTGACGGTGACGGCGCTGCCGTCGACCGTGACGTCGACACCGCTGGGGATGTCGATGGGAAGTCGTCCGATTCGTGACATGGAACTACCACACGTAGGCGAGGACTTCCCCACCCACGCCCTTCTTCTCGGCCTGGCGGTCGGTGAGCAGACCGCTGGAAGTGGACAGGATCGCGACGCCGAGGCCGCCGAGCACCTTGGGGAGCTCGGTGGACTTCGCGTACACGCGGAGGCCGGGCTTCGAGACCCGCTTGATGCCGGCGATGGAGCGCTCGCGGTTCGGGCCGAACTTCAGCTGCAGCGTGAGCGTCTTGCCCACGCGAGCGTCGGTGACCTCGAAGCCGGCGATGTAGCCCTCGTTGGCGAGGATCTCGGCGATGTGCGCCTTGAGCTTCGAGTTCGGCATCGACACGGAGTCGTGGTGCGCCGAGTTCGCGTTGCGAAGGCGGGTCAGCATGTCAGCGACCGGGTCGGTCATCGTCATGACGGATGTTTCCTTACGTTCACCAGGTTTCAGCACCCGTTACACGAGTGATGACCTGTGGTGGGAGGTGGCGGCGGATGCCGTCACCGGGTGGATGCCGCGGACGCCTCGCCCGCGGCATCCGGAGTTCAGCTCTCGGGCGTGGTCGCCCGGAACGGGAAGCCGAGCGCCTTGAGCAGCGCGCGACCCTCGTCGTCGGTCTTGGCGGTGGTCACCACGGTGATGTCCATGCCGCGGACGCGGTCGATCTTGTCCTGGTCGATCTCGTGGAACACGGACTGCTCCACGAGGCCGAAGGTGTAGTTGCCCGTGCCGTCGAACTGGCGGTCCGACAGGCCGCGGAAGTCGCGGATGCGGGGCAGCGCCAGCGAGAGCAGGCGGTCGAGGAACTCCCACATGCGGTCGCCGCGCAGCGTGACGTGCGCGCCGATCGGCTGGCCCTCGCGCAGCTTGAACTGCGCGATGGACTTGCGGGCCTTGGTGACCTGCGGCTTCTGGCCGGTGATGCGGGTGAGGTCGGCGATGGCGCCGTCGATGACCTTGCCATCGCGGGCGGCCTCGCCCACGCCCATGTTCACGACGATCTTCACGAGGCCCGGGACCTGGTGCGGGTTGGTGTACCCGTTGGCCTCGGTGAGCGCCTTCGTGATGTCGCTCTTGTACTTCTGCTTGAGGCGCGGCTGGATCTTGCCAGCCGGCGCGGCAGTCGCGGTGTCAGTCATCGTTACAGGTCCTTACCTGACTTCTTCGCGTAGCGGACGCGGACCGTCTTGGTGACGCCGTCCTTGGTGACGGTCTCGGTGCGGAAGCCGACGCGGGTCGGCTTCTTCGACTCGGGGTCGACGAGCGCGACGTTCGAGACGTGGATGGGGGCCTCGTGGGTCTCGATGCCGCCGGTCTTCGTGCCGCGCTGGGTCTGGCCGACGCGGACGTGCTTCGTGACGAAGTTCACGCCCTCGACCACGACGCGGTTCTCGGCGACGAGCACCTCGATGACCTTGCCCTGCTTGCCGCGGTCTCCGCCGCGGGCCTGGCTGCGGCCCGAGATGACCTGCACGAGGTCACCCTTCTTGATGTTGGCCATGACTCAGATAACCTCCGGTGCCAGCGAGATGATCTTCATGAACTTGCGGTCGCGGAGCTCGCGGCCGACCGGTCCGAAGATACGGGTGCCACGGGGGTCACCGTCGTTCTTGAGGATCACCGCGGCGTTCTCATCGAACTTGATGTAGGAGCCGTCGGGACGACGGGTCTCCTTCACGGTGCGGACGACGACGGCCTTGACCACGTCGCCCTTCTTGACGTTGCCGCCGGGGATGGCGTCCTTGACGGTCGCGACGATGACGTCGCCGAGGCCGGCGTACCGGCGCTTCGAACCACCGAGGACACGGATCGTGAGCAGCTCCTTGGCGCCGGTGTTGTCGGCGACCTTCAGGCGCGATTCCTGCTGAAGCATCTTGGATTCCTTCTCTCAAGCAAGCCGGGGGCTTACTTGGCCTTCTCGACGATCTCGACCAGGCGCCAGTGCTTGGTGGCACTGAGGGGACGGGTCTCGCTGATCACGACGAGGTCGCCGATGCCGGCGGTGTTCTGCTCGTCGTGCGCCTTGACCTTCGACGAGCGGCGCAGGACCTTGCCGTAGAGCGGGTGCTTCACGCGGTCCTCGACCTCGACGACGATGGTCTTGTCCATCTTGTCGCTGACGACGTAACCGCGACGCACCTTGCGGTACGGGCGGTGCGAGGCCGTCTCGGCGACCTCGGCTGCATCAGCCTTCTTGGTCTCAGCCATGATCAGGCCTCCTTCGTCTCTGCGGCCTCGGCCGGGGCGTCAGCCTCGGCCTTGGCCTTCTTCGTCTTCTTCTCGGCCTTGGCCGGAGCCTCGACCGGGGCGGGCGTGGCACGGATGCCGAGCTCGCGCTCACGGATGACCGTGTAGATGCGGGCGATGTCGCGCTTGACCGCACGAAGGCGGCCGTGGCTCTCGAGCTGGCCGGTGGCCGACTGGAAGCGCAGGTTGAACAGCTCTTCCTTGGCCTTCTTCAGCTCGTCGACGAGTCGCTCGTCTTCGAAGGTGTCGAGCTCGATGGTCTCGAGCCCCTTGGTTCCGACGGCCATTATGCGTCGCCCTCCTCGCGCTTGATGATGCGTGCCTTGAGGGGCAGCTTGTGGATGGCACGGGTCATGGCCTCGCGAGCGAGCTCCTCGGAGACGCCCGAGACCTCGAAGAGGACGCGACCCGGCTTGACGTTGGCGACCCACCACTCGGGCGAACCCTTACCGGAACCCATGCGGGTCTCGGCCGGCTTCTTCGTGAGCGGACGGTCGGGGTAGATGTTGATCCACACCTTGCCGCCACGCTTGATGTGACGGGTCATCGCGATACGAGCGGACTCGATCTGGCGGTTCGTCACGTAGGCGGGGCTCAGGGCCTGGATGCCGAACTCGCCGAAGGTGACCTTCGTGCCGCCGGTGGCCTGGCCCGAACGGCCGGGGTGGTGCTGCTTGCGGTACTTGACTCGACGGGGAATCAACATGGTTTATGCCTCAACTCCTGCTGCCACCGGCTCGGCCTTGGGGGCACGGTCGCGGCGGGGACGGTCACTGCGCTCGCGGGACGGCTTCTGGGCCGCCTGCTCGCGCGCGAGTTCCTTGTTGGTGATGTCGCCCTTGTAGATCCAGACCTTCACGCCGATGCGGCCGAACGTGGTCTTGGCCTCGTAGAAGCCGTAGTCGATGTTCGCGCGGAGCGTGTGCAGGGGCACGCGGCCCTCGCGGTAGAACTCCGAGCGGCTCATCTCGGCGCCGCCGAGACGGCCCGACACCTGGATGCGGACGCCCTTGGCGCCGGCGCGCTGCGCGCCCTGCAGGCCCTTGCGCATCGCGCGGCGGAACGCCACGCGGGCGGAGAGCTGCTCGGCGATGCCCTGGGCGACGAGCTGGGCGTCGGCCTCGGGGTTCTTCACCTCGAGGATGTTGAGCTGGATCTGCTTGCCGGTGAGCTTCTCGAGGTCGGCGCGGATGCGCTCGGCCTCGGCGCCGCGGCGGCCGATCACGATGCCGGGACGCGCCGTGTGGATGTCCACGCGGACGCGGTCGCGGGTGCGCTCGATCTCGATGCGGGACACGCCCGCACGGTCGAGCGACGTCTGGAGCAGGCGACGGATCTTGACATCCTCGGCGAGGTAGTCGGCGTAGCGCTGACCGGGCTTCGTCGAGTCGGAGAACCAGCGCGACACGTGGTCGGTGGTGATGCCGAGACGGAAGCCGTACGGGTTGACTTTCTGACCCATTACTTCGTACCCTCCTCGGGCGTGCCGAGCACGACGGTGATGTGGCTCGTGCGCTTGTTGATGCGGAAGGCACGGCCCTGCGCACGCGGCTGGAATCGCTTGAGGGTGGTGCCCTCGTCGACGAATGCGCGCGTGATGTACAGGTCCTGCTCGTCCAGGTAGGTGTTCGAGGCATCGGCCTTGACGCGAGCGTTCGCGATGGCCGAGGCGACGAGCTTGTACACGGGCTCGCTCGCACCCTGGGGTGCGAACTTCAGGATGGCCAGGGCCTCCTGAGCCTGCTTGCCGCGGATCAGGTCGACGACGCGGCGAGCCTTCATGGGGGTGACGCGGATGTGTCGCACGCGGGCGATCGACTCCACCATTTCTTCCTCCTTCACGCCACCGCGGTCAGCGGCGGCGGCCCTTCTTGTCGTCCTTCACGTGTCCACGGAAGGTGCGGGTGGGCGCGAACTCGCCGAGCTTGTGGCCCACCATGGTCTCGGTGACGAACACCGGGATGTGCTTGCGGCCGTCGTGCACGGCGATCGTGTGGCCGAGCATGGCCGGGATGATCATCGAGCGGCGCGACCACGTCTTGATGACGTTCTTGCTGCCGGCTTCGTTCTGGACGACGACCTTGCGAAGCAGGTGCTCGTCGACGAAGGGGCCCTTCTTGAGACTGCGAGGCATCTTCTCTTACTCCTACTTGCGCTTCTTGCCGACGGTGCGACGACGGACGATGAGCTTGTCGCTCTCCTTGTTGGGGCGACGCGTGCGGCCCTCGGGCTGACCCCAGGGGCTCACCGGGTGGCGACCACCGGAGGTCTTGCCCTCACCACCACCGTGCGGGTGGTCGATCGGGTTCATCGCGACACCGCGGACCGTCGGGCGGACGCCCTTCCAGCGCTTGCGGCCGGCCTTGCCCCAGTTGATGTTCGACTGCTCGGCGTTGCCGACCTCGCCGACGGTCGCGCGGCAGCGCGCGTCGACGTTGCGGATCTCGCCCGAGGGCAGGCGCAGCTGCGCGTAGGGGCCGTCCTTCGCCACCAGGCGGACGGCGGCACCGGCCGAACGCGCCATCTTCGCGCCGCCGCCGGGGCGGAGCTCGATGGCGTGGATGACCGTACCGGTCGGGATGTTGCGCAGCGGCAGGTTGTTGCCGGGCTTGATGTCGGCGTTGGGACCCGACTCGATCGGGTCGCCCTGCTGCAGCTTGTTCGGCGCGAGGATGTAGCGCTTGGTGCCGTCCACGAAGTGCAGCAGCGCGATGCGCGCGGTGCGGTTCGGGTCGTACTCGATGTGCGCGACCTTGGCGGGCACGCCGTCCTTGTCGTTGCGACGGAAGTCGATCACGCGGTACTGGCGCTTGTGGCCACCACCGATGTGACGCGTCGTGATGCGGCCCTGGTTGTTGCGGCCACCGGTCTTGGACAGCGGGCGGAGCAGCGACTTCTCGGGCGTCGAACGCGTGATCTCCGCGAAGTCGGCGACCGACGAACCGCGACGACCCGGGGTCGTGGGCTTGTACTTACGAATAGCCATGTTTCTCTATGCTCCTCAGCCGACAGCCGTGAAGATGTCGATGGAACCGGACTTGAGGGTGACGATCGCGCGCTTGGTGTCCTTGCGCTTGCCGATGCCGAACCGGGTGCGGCGGGTCTTGCCCTGACGGTTCAGGGTGTTGATCGACGCGACCTGCACGTTGAAGATCTTCTCGATGGCGAGCTTGATCTCGGTCTTGTTCGAGCGGGGGTCCACGATGAACGTGTACTTGCCCTCGTCGATCAGGCCGTAGCTCTTCTCCGAGACGACGGGCGCGATGATGATGTCGCGCGGGTCCTTGTTGTTCGCGGCGCTCATGCGGAGACCTCTTCCTTCTTCGCCTGCTTCGCGGCGATGAACGCCTCGAGCGCGGCCGTGCTGAAGACGATGTCGTCGGCGACGAGCACGTCGTAGGCGTTGAGCTGGTCGACCGGCAGCACGTGCACGGTCTGGATGTTGCGCACCGCGCGCTCGCTGAGCTCCTCGTCGCGCGTGAGCACGACCAGGTAGTGCTTGGCGGGGGCGATGCCCTCGAGGAGCGCGATCGCGTCGCGGGTCTTCGCCACGTCGCCGGCCACGAAGGCCTCGACCGCGTGGACGCGGCCGCCGCGGGCGCGGTCGGAGAGCGCGCCGAGCAGGGCGGCGGCGATCATCTTCTTGGGGGTGCGCTGCGAGTAGTCGCGCGGCTGCGGGCCGTGGACGATGCCACCGCCGGTCATCTGCGGCGCGCGGATCGAGCCCTGGCGGGCGCGGCCCGTGCCCTTCTGCTTGAAGGGCTTGCGGCCGGCGCCGGAGACCTCGCCGCGGGTCTTGGTCTTGTGGGTGCCCTGGCGCGCCGCGGCGAGCTGGGCGACGACGACCTGGTGGATCAGCGGCACGTTGGTCTGCACGTCGAAGAGCTCAGCGGGGAGCTCGACCGTGCCGGACTTCTTGCCGGTGACGTCGAGGGTGTCGATGGTGTTGGTCGCGGTAGCCATGGACTACGCCCCCTTCACTGCGTTGCGGACGAACACGAGACGGCCGCGAGCACCGGGAACCGCGCCCTTGACGAGCAGCAGGCCCTTCTCGGCGTCGACGGCGTGCACGCGGAGGTTGAGGACGGTGACGCGCTCGCCACCCATGCGACCGGCCATGCGCATGCCCTTGAAGACACGGCTGGGCGTCGAGGACGCACCGATCGAGCCGGGCTTGCGGTGGTTGCGGTGCGAACCGTGCGAAGCCGAGACGCCCTTGAAGTTGTGGCGCTTCATGACACCCGCGAAGCCCTTGCCCTTGCTCGTGCCGACGACGTCGACGAGCTGGCCGGCCTCGAAGGTGCCGTCGACCGTGAGCTCCTGGCCGAGCTCGTAGCTCGCCGCGTCAGCGGTGCGGACCTCGGCGAGGTGGCGGCGCGGGGTCACGCCGGCGGCCTTGAAGTGGCCGGCGGCGGGCTGGTTGACCTTGCGGGGGTCGATGGCGCCCGCGGCGATCTGCACGGCCTCGTAGCCGTCCTTCTCGGGGGTGCGCAGCTGGGTCACCACGTTGGGGGCGATCTCGATGACGGTGACGGGCACGAGCTTGTTGTTCTCGTCCCACACCTGGGTCATGCCGAGCTTGGTGCCGAGCAGACCCTTCACGTTCTTGGTAGCGGTGGACATCAGGTACCTCAGAGCTTGATCTCGATGTTGACGTCGGCCGGGAGGTCGAGACGCATGAGCGAGTCGACGGCCTTGGGCGTCGGGTCCACGATGTCGATGAGGCGCTTGTGGGTGCGCATCTCGAAGTGCTCGCGGCTGTCCTTGTACTTGTGGGGCGAGCGGATGACGCACACCACGTTCTTCTCCGTCGGAAGCGGCACGGGGCCGACGACCGTGGCGCCCGCGCGGGTCACCGTGTCGACGATCTTGCGCGCCGAGGTGTCGATGACCTCGTGGTCGTACGACTTCAGTCGAATGCGGATCTTCTGTCCCGCCATTGCTGACTCTCTCTCTGTCAAGGCGTCGTACCCCTTCCGAGGGCATTGGACGCCGCGTAGCACTGCTTGTATGGAGCACCACTGTTCTGCTGTCAACGGCCGTTGATCGAGCCTGTCGAAGGCACCCCGCTGCGCTGTTGGACAGCCGCGGTGGCCTCGACACGCTCGACCCCGAGCCCGACCCCCGCGCTCGGGCGTGTCGCCCGCGCGAACACACACGGGTTCCCCCGTGAGTGGTGGGTGTCGATTGTCGTGTTCTGCTGCCTGCGGCCTAACCTGACCCGGTGACCTCGCGGTTTCCGGTGGTTATGCACTGCCTGGCAGTGATCCGAAACGGCGCGCAACAAGGCGCGCGTTCGAAATGTTGAACCCAACGAGTTTGCCATAGCCGGGCCCCTCCGTGCAACCCGGGCGTGTCGCGCTCCGCGGGTTCACAGGCTCCTGTCGGTTTGCGGATGCCGCGGGCCTCCCGGAGTGGTGGAATCGAGGGATGACGACCGCAGACGAGCAGCCCACCACCCAGCACGCGCACGCCGTGAGCGAGCGCATCGGACCGGGCAGCGTCTCGGTCGCGCGGATCGGCCCGCGCATGTACGAGGGGCTCAACGAGCGCGGCGCGACGCTGCGCGTCGGCGGCCCCGAGCTCGAGGGCGAGCACTTCACGCCCGGGGAGCTGCTGAAGCTCGCCCTCATCGCCTGTTCGGGCCTCAGCGCCGACCGTGTCACGGCGCGCCGACTGGGCGAGGACTTCGCCCTCACGGTCTGGGCGCACGGCAAGTCGGCCGACGACAACCGCTACCACCGCATCGACGAGGAGTTCCTCCTCGACCTGTCGGCGCTCGACGCCGACGAGCGGCAGCAGCTCCTCGACGTGATGACCAAGGCGATCGAGCGCGGATGCACCGTGGCCCGCACGATCGACGAGGTGGTCGAGCTGCCCACGACCGTCGACGGCACCGAGCTCCGGCACGCACCGCGCTGACGGATGCTGCGGCAGCGCCGCGCACGTGGCATCCGCTCGGCGCCTACGGCGCGCCGCGCTCAGTTCGCGTCGGACCGCTCGCAGGCCATCTGCCGCTCGGCCGCGACGCCCGGTGCGACCAGCCCCGCGCCGACCACCGCAGCCACCACGACGCCGATCGCGCCGAGGAGCACGGCCGGCCGCGCAGCGACCGGGTTGGTCCGCGTGCGGAACGGGTCCTCGATGAGGCGCTTCGAGAGCCCTGCGACGAGGAGCGACAGCACCACCAGCAGCGCCATGACCCACGCCGGGCTCGGCATCCCGATGAGGAACGGCGTGAACATGAAGATCGGCCAGTGCCAGAGGTACAGCGAGTAGGAGACGTCGCCCATCCACTGCACGGGCGCCAGGCCGGCGAGGCGGGCGGTCGACCACCGGGTCGCCGGCATGCCGGCCCAGATCACGGCGAGCGTGCCCACCACCGGCAGGAGCGCCCACGGGCCCGGGAAGCCCTGCGGATCGCGGAACGTGACGATCGGCACGACGATGAGCGCGAGGCCCGCCCAGGAGACTGCGCTGCGGAGGCGCTCGCGGCCCGCCATCGGCGACGCAGCAAGCACCGCCAGCAGGCCGCCGGCGCCGAACTCCCACGTGCGCGCGATCGTCGAGAAGTACGCGAGGTTGTGGTCGGCTGCGGTGAGCACCATCGAGTGCGCGAACGAGGCCGCCGTGACGACGCCGAGCACGACCAGGAGCGGGGTGACGACCGAGCGCCCGCGTCGGCGGGCGACGAGCACGCCGAGGATGAGCAGCAAGGGCCAGACGAGGTAGAACTGCTCCTCTACTGACAGCGACCAGAAGTGCTGCACGGGCGTCGACGCGAGGTCGGCCCGGGCGGGGACCTGCGAGTCGGCCGCGAGCTGCCAGTTCTCGTAGTACAGCGCGCTCGCCACGATCTGGCGGAACCAGTCGGCCCAGTCCTGCTGCGGCACCACGGCCAGCGTGGCAGCGGAGACAGCGAGGAGCACCGCCACGGCAGCGGGCAGGATCCGGCGCGCCCGGCGCAGGTAGAAGTCGCCCAGCGAGATGCGGCCCGTGCGGGCGACCTCGCGGAGGAGCAGGGCCGTGATGAGGTAGCCCGAGACGACGAAGAACACGTCGACACCCATGTAGCCGGCGGGGGCCACGGCCGGCCACCCGTGGTGGAGGACGACGGCGCCCACGGCGACGGCCCGGAGCGCTTGGATCTCGGGCCGTACGGTGGTGCGGGGCACTGGCGTGGGGGAACCTGCCATCCGGTCAAGGGTAACCCGTTCGAGAGGTGTGGCCGAATCGCCGTGACCGCACTTGACGCGGCTCCCGCCGCACGATACGCGCCCGCTCGGACGTGGTCGCGCGTACCGGATCCCGCGCCCGAATGCCGTGCCCGGACGCCGCGTTCCTGTCGCGAATGCAGGAACTTCCGGCGCGTTCCCGGCGTGCCGCGCCCGCGGCACGCCGCCGGACCCTCGAAAGTTCCCGCATTCGCCTCGGTGCTGACGCAGGCACGACGAAAGGGGCGATGCCTCGCGGCATCCGCGCAGCCCCGACCCCGTGCCGGGACGCGAAACGGGGCCGGACCCCCGCAGCGTCCGCGCAGCCCCGACCCCGTGCCGGGACGCGAAACGGGGCCGGACCCGAAGGCCCGACCCCGTGTCGGTTCCGCGCCGCGAGCGACGCGAAGGGTGCTACTTGATGATCTTCGTGACCGTGCCGGCGCCCACGGTGCGACCACCCTCACGGATGGCGAAGCCGAGGCCCTCCTCCATGGCGATCGGCTGGATGAGCTCGACCGTCATGTCGGTGGTGTCGCCGGGCATGACCATCTCGGTGCCCTCGGGCAGCGTGATGACGCCGGTGACGTCGGTGGTGCGGAAGTAGAACTGCGGGCGGTAGTTCGCGTAGAACGGGTTGTGACGGCCGCCCTCCTCCTTCGAGAGGATGTACGCAGTGCCCTCGAAGTTGGTGTGCGGGGTGACCGAGCCCGGGGCCACGACGACCTGGCCGCGCTCGACGTCCTCGCGCTTGGTGCCGCGGAGCAGGAGACCGCAGTTCTCGCCGGCCCACGCCTCGTCGAGCTGCTTGTGGAACATCTCGATACCCGTGACCGTGGTCTTCTGCGTCGGGCGGATGCCGACGATCTCGACCTCGGAGTTGATCTTCAGCGTGCCGCGCTCGGCGCGACCCGTGACGACCGTGCCACGACCGGTGATGGTGAAGACGTCCTCGATCGGCATGAGGAACGGCTTGTCCTTGTCACGCACGGGGTCGGGGATCGACTCGTCGACGGCGTCCATGAGGTCGAGGACCGACTGGGTCCACTGCGCGTCGCCCTCGAGCGCCTTGAGGCCCGAGACGCGGATGACCGGAGCGTCGTCGCCGGGGAAGCCCTGGCTCGAGAGCAGCTCGCGGACCTCGAGCTCGACGAGCTCCAGGATCTCCTCGTCGTCGACCATGTCGGCCTTGTTCAGCGCGACGAGCAGGTAGGGCACGCCGACCTGCTTCGCAAGCAGCACGTGCTCGCGGGTCTGGGCCATCGGGCCGTCGGTCGCCGCGACCACGAGGATCGCGCCGTCCATCTGGGCGGCACCGGTGATCATGTTCTTGATGTAGTCGGCGTGACCCGGGGCGTCGACGTGCGCGTAGTGGCGCTTCGGCGTCTCGTACTCGACGTGCGAGATGTTGATCGTGATGCCGCGCTGGCGCTCCTCGGGAGCCGAGTCGATCGACGCGAAGTCACGCTGCACGTTGGTTGCCGACGGGTACTTGTCGGCGAGCACCTTCGAGATCGCCGCGGTGAGCGTCGTCTTGCCGTGGTCGACGTGACCGATCGTACCGATGTTGACGTGCGGCTTGGTCCGCTCGAACTTGGCCTTAGCCACTGTGGGTCCTCCTCAGGACTTTCATGCAGCCGTCGCCGGGCGCTGGATTGCGCACGGTTGGCTACGGGGGTTGTGTTGTTATGTTACGCGACCCGGTCGGGCAGCGCTCCCAGGGCTATTCGCCCTTGTTCTTCTGGACGATCTCGTCGGCGACTGCCTTCGGGACCTCCGCGTAGCTCTCGAACTCCATCGAGTACACGGCACGGCCCGAGGTCTTCGACCGCAGGTCGCCGATGTACCCGAACATCTCCGAGAGCGGGACGTGCGCGCGCACGACCTTGACGCCGGCGGCGTCCTCCATCGACTGGATCTGACCGCGACGCGAGTTCAGGTCGCCGATGACGTCACCCATGTACTCCTCAGGGGTGCGCACCTCGACGGACATGAGCGGCTCGAGCAGAACCGGGTTCGCCTTCCGAGCGGCCTCCTTGAAGCCCATCGAGCCGGCGATCTTGAACGCCATCTCCGAGGAGTCGACGTCGTGGGCGGCGCCGTCGAGCAGGATGCCCTTGACGCCCACCATCGGGTAGCCCGCGAGGATGCCGTACTGCATGGCGTCCTGGAAGCCGGCGTCCACCGAGGGGATGTACTCGCGCGGGACGCGGCCACCGGTGACCTTGTTCTCGAACTCGTACGTCTTGTCGCCCTCGATCTCGAGGGGCTCCAGCGCGAACTGGATCTTCGCGAACTGGCCCGAGCCACCCGTCTGCTTCTTGTGGGTGTAGTCGTGCTTCTCGACGGCGCGCTTGATGGTCTCGCGGTACGCGACCTGCGGCTTGCCGACGTTGGCCTCGACCTTGAACTCCCGCTTCATGCGGTCGACGAGGATGTCGAGGTGCAGCTCGCCCATGCCCTTGATGACGGTCTGGCCCGTCTCCTGGTTGAGCTCGGTGCGGAAGGTCGGGTCCTCCTCGGCCAGCTTCTGGATCGCGGTGCCCAGCTTCTCCTGGTCGGCCTTGGTCTTGGGCTCGATCGCGACCTCGATGACCGGGGCCGGGAACGTCATGGACTCGAGGACGACCTGGTTGTCGGGGTCGCACAGGGTGTCGCCCGTGGTCGTGTCCTTGAGGCCGATGACCGCGTAGATGTTGCCCGCGGTGACCGAGTCGACCGGGTTCTCCTTGTTGGCGTGCATCTGGAAGATCTTGCCGATGCGCTCCTTCTTGCCCTTGGTCGAGTTCACGACCTGGCCGCCGGAGTCGAGGTGGCCCGAGTACACGCGGATGTAGGTGAGGCGACCGAAGAACGGGTGCACCGCGACCTTGAACGCGAGCGCGGCGAAGGGGTCGTTCGCGTCGGGGTGACGCTCGATGATCTCCTCTTCGTTGCGCGGGTTGCGACCCTCGACCGCCGGCACGTCGAGTGGCGACGGCAGGTAGTCGATGACGGCGTCGAGCATGGGCTGCACGCCGCGGTTCTTGAAGGCCGAGCCGCAGAGCACGGGGTAGATCTCGGAGTTGACCGTGAGCTTGCGGATCGCGCCCTTGATCTCCTCGACGGTGAGCTCCTCGCCGCCGAAGAACTTCTCGAGCAGCGCGTCGTCGGTCTCGGCGACGGTCTCGAGGAGCGTGTTGCGGTACTCCTCGGCCTTCTCCTTGAGGTCGGCCGGGATCTCCTGGATCTCGTACTTCGCACCCATCGTCACGTCGCCCTTGGCGTCGCCGGGCCACACGAGGGCCCGCATCTCGATGAGGTCGATGACGCCGACGAAGTCGTTCTCGGCGCCGATGGGCAGCTGCAGCACGAGCGGCTTGGCGCCCAGGCGGCTGACGATGGTGTCGACCGTGAAGTAGAAGTCCGCGCCGAGCTTGTCCATCTTGTTGACGAAGCAGATGCGGGGGACGTTGTACTTGTCGGCCTGACGCCACACGGTCTCGGACTGGGGCTCGACGCCCTCCTTGCCGTCGAAGACGGCGACCGCACCGTCGAGCACGCGGAGCGAGCGCTCCACCTCGACCGTGAAGTCCACGTGGCCGGGCGTGTCGATGATGTTGATCTGGTTCTTGTTCCAGAAGCAGGTCACGGCGGCCGACGTGATCGTGATGCCGCGCTCCTTCTCCTGCTCCATCCAGTCGGTCGTCGACGCGCCGTCGTGCGTCTCGCCGATCTTGTGGTTGACGCCCGTGTAGAACAGGATGCGCTCGGTGGTGGTGGTCTTGCCGGCATCGATGTGCGCCATGATGCCGATGTTGCGGACCTTGCTCAGGTCGGTGAGCACGTCAAGTGCCACGGGGTTCCTCCGGGGGAGTTCAGGTTCGGATGGGGTTGGTGCAGCGGATGCCGCGGGCGCGGGCCTCGCGGCATCCGCTCACCTGCTACCAGCGGTAGTGGGCGAAGGCGCGGTTCGACTCGGCCATCTTGTGCGTGTCCTCGCGACGCTTCACGGCGGCACCGAGGCCGTTCGACGCGTCGAGGATCTCGTTGGTGAGACGCTCGGTCATCGTCTTCTCGCGGCGGGCCTTCGCGTAGCTCGTGAGCCAGCGAAGGGCGAGGGTGTTGGCGCGGTGCGGCTTGACCTCGACGGGGACCTGGTAGGTCGAACCGCCGACGCGGCGCGAGCGCACCTCGAGGGTGGGGCGCACGTTGTCGAGCGCCTTCTTGAGGGTGGCGACGGCGTCCTGGCCGGACTTGTTCGCGACGTTCTCGAGCGCCTCGTAGACGATGCGCTGCGCGAGGTCCTTCTTGCCGTCGATCAGGATCTTGTTGACGAGCTGGCTGACGACCGGCGAGCCGTAGACGGGGTCGGCGACGACGGGGCGCTTCGGAGCGGGTCCCTTGCGAGGCATTACTTCTTCTCCATCTTCGCGCCGTAGCGGCTACGAGCCTGCTTGCGGTTCTTGACGGCCTGCGTGTCGAGCGCGCCGCGGATGATCTTGTAGCGCACGCCGGGGAGGTCCTTCACACGACCGCCGCGGACGAGCACCATCGAGTGCTCCTGCAGGTTGTGGCCCTCGCCGGGGATGTAGGCGGTCACCTCGGTGCCGTTCGAGAGCTTCACACGGGCGACCTTGCGGAGCGCCGAGTTCGGCTTCTTGGGGGTGGTGGTGTACACGCGCGTGCACACGCCGCGCTGCTGGGGGTTGGCCTTCAGGGCGGGAGCCTTGGTCTTGGTGACCTTCGGCGAGCGACCCTTGCGGACCAACTGCTGAATGGTTGGCACTGCTTCTCCTCGTTGTGCTGCACGGTGACAGCGGTTGATGGAATTCACATCACGACCCACCGGCACCGCAGAGCTGCGGGGCCTTGGAGTGGTGGGTATGCCGTGGGGGCGACCCGTCGGGTGCCCTGGCGTGTGCGTTCTGGTGCGAACCGGAGACGTGCCGCCGGTCGATCTGCAGATCTGCCGGCGGGCACGGTTCAAGCGCGCGTCAACGCGCACACCCGCTCAATGGTAATGCCGCGTAACCTCACGGTCAAATGACGACGGATGCCGCGGGCGGCACGTTCTCCGAGGGCGGAACCCGCGCGTGGCCGGGGCTCGCGCACTCCACCGTGTCATGCAACGTCGGCGGTTCTCAGGGCATTCCCGGCCAACCCGGAGCGTCGAGCTCGCGGTCGAGGTCGGCGAGCAGCTCCTCGACCTGGGGCTCGACGTAGGCGACGACGGCCGCGCCGATCCGCTCGCGGTGCTGGGCGAGCTCCACGCAGATGCGTCGTCCGAGCTGCTTGGCGAACTCGTCGGCCATGCGCACCTCCTCGCGCAGGGCCTCCTTCTCCTCGGGCGTGAACGGGCGTGGCGCGGGCTCGTTCGCCTCGGCCGCCGTGTCGGCCTCGAGGCCGGTCAGGGTGAAGAGGAACGGCTGGTCGGGCACGGGCTCGGGGTCGAGGTCGAGTCCGAGGAACTCGGGGTCGAGGCCCTCGCCCGCGCGGTACGGCCTCCGCGCCTTGCGTTCCTCGGCGAGTCGGATCTCGCGGTGCAGCATCGGCAGGTTGCGTGCGGTGTAGTCGTCGACGGCGCCATCGATGATGCCCTTCATGCGCATCGAGAACGCGTGCTGCACGGGGTGCGGGACGTCGACGTCGAGGCCGGCTGCGGCGAGGATGGGCGATCCGAAGCAGCGCGTGCAGAGCCGCACGCGGCCGCGATGCGTGCCGGGCCGCCACCTCGGCAACCACGCCAGCCATCGGTCGACCTCGTGGCTCACGCGCGCCTCGATCGAACCCTCCACGCGTTCACGATACTGCGCGACCGCGCGGCGGCCCCCGATCCGGCGACCGGATGGCGCGGCGCACGCCCTTCGACGGGCTCGGGGTCCGTCGTCGACGAGCCCGGAGCGCTCGTCACTCCTCGTCGTCGCGCTCCCACGGCCACCGCGGACGGGCCATGCCGCTCGAGCGTCCGCGTGCGACGAGCACCGCGAACGAGGCGACCACGGCGGCGAGCGCCGGGACGAGCAGCCCGAACCACGTGACGCCGAGCCCGAGGCCGAAGAGCAGCGCGGCGAGCAGCGTCCCGGTCGCGATCGCGTAGCCGACGGTCGCCACGACGACGAGCGCCACCCAGCTCCAGAGCGCCGAGAAGAGCACGCTCGGCAGCTGCCGCTCGGGGCGCCGCAGCGTGTGCGCGAGCGTGAGCAGCACGGCCGCGACGGATGCCCCGGCCGCCGCCGGCCCGACGAACAGGCCCGCATCGGGAGCCGCGATCACGTCGGCGTCGGTCAGCAGGCTCACGAATCCCCACGCGCACACGATCGCGGCGAAGTCCAGGGCGGCGGCGAAGGCGGCGACGACCCAGGCGTTGCGACGGGAGAGGTCCATCGTTCCGAGCGTACGCCGCCGTCGCGACGACGGTCAGCCGCGCGCGTCGGAGGCTCGGCGCTCGGCGGCCCAGGCCCACCGCGCGATCCCGCCGAGCGGTGCGCCGGCAGCGTCGCGTCGCTCGTCGTCGGAGCAGACGCCGTTGCGCACGAGCAGCTCGAGGGCGTCGTCGCGATCGCGCTCGATGGCGGCCCGGTCGTTCGGCGCGAGCCGGTCGACCGCGGCGCGAAGCGCCCCCACGGCGTCGCCGGGCGCGGCATCCGCGGTGCCGGCCGCACGGCTGCGACGGCGCTCGGCGACGACCCAGGTCACCAGGACCGCGGCCATCGCGACGGCGGCGATCGCCGCTGGCCAGGCGAGCGGCTGCGGGCGCAGGATCGCGATGAGCGCCGCGAGCACCGCGGCGAGCACGGCGAACGCGACCGAGACGCCGGCCAGCACGAGGCCCTGCGGCGCGTCGGGAGCGGCGCCGCGACGGGCGGCGCGGAGCTGCACGAGGCGGAACACGACGTGTGCCAGCGAGAGCACGAGCGCGGCGGCGAGCCAGCCCGCGAGCGGCTGGTCGGTGCGGATGCCGATGACGAGGAACCCCGGCACGACGAACGGCAGGATCGACAGCACGAACACGCCCGCCCCACGCCAGGCGGAGGCACGCCGCGGCGCGCGCAGGTCCCGCAACGCGGACTCCCACTGCTCGAGGAGGTCGGCGCGCCGCGAGAGCAGGCTGCGCTCGAACTCGGTCCAGTCGAACCGCTCAGCATCGCCGGACACGGCTCGGGCGTACTCGGTCGCGGTGGGCCTGGCCGCCACCGGGGCGCTCGGCTCGGTCATGCGACGAAGCGGAGCGTGCCCACGAGCTCGCGCAGCGGCCCGTCGAGCATGCCGACCATGGTCGTGCTGGTGGGCGACGAGACGATGCGCACCGATCCCTGCGGGCCTGACAGCACGTAGCCGATGCCCGCGACGGGCGTCTCGCCCGGTGCGGCCGGCAGCACGAACCGCACGGCGACGCCGCTGCCGACCCCCGGCACCTCGACCGGATCGACGCTGGGCGGCAGGGCGGTGGGGACGCCGTCGAGGAGCTCCCGCACGGGATCGTCGCCCGGCCGGAGCGTCGGCGCGAGGTCGACGTGCAGCAGCGCGGCCTCCGCCCGGCGGGTCGGCCAGAACAGGAGCCCGAACAGCGCCGAGGGCATGAGGCCGTCGACCGCCGCCTCGGCGATGCCGGCCGCGGCGGCCCGCGTCGCGTCGTCGGCATCGGGCCGGACCGCGAGGTACCGAGCCACGACGTCGCGCTCCCAGGCGCCGCGGTCGGCATGGGCGTCCGACGGGAACTCGCCCGGCAGGTGCGCCCAGTAGCGCTCGTCCACCTCGACGTCGAGCCTCATGCGGTCGCCCGCCACGCGAACGTGCTCACGACGGCGTCGGTGAGCTCCAGCATCCGCTCGACCACCGGGCGCCACGCCTCGGTCGGGTCGTCGACGGGGTGCACGGCCACGGCGGTGAACTGCAGCGCCTTCGTGCGACGGTCGGGGAACGGCGTGAGGTAGGCGGCCGTGCGCTGCCCGACGGTCGTGGTGCCGACCGCGACGGTGGTGTCGCGCTCCCAGCGCACGAAGCGCTTGTCGCCGTGCAGCGAGGTCGCGCCGTCGCGGATGAGCTCGGCGACGATCGCGTCGAGCGTGCCGCCGCCGGGCGCCGAGCGCACCGCGGCCGTGATCGACAGCGGCAGCACGAGCTCGTCGGCCCACGCCTCGGTCTGGAGGTAGATGCGGTGCGTGTTCGCCGAGCGGAGGCCGGCGAACGCGCGGCCGGTCAGCGCCCGCAACTGTGCGTCGAGGTCGGGGCGGTGCTGCTGCCGGAGCCGCGTGCTCGCGAGGCGCAGGAGCTCACGTTCGGACTCGGCCGTCGCGTCGTACTCGGCCCAGCCCGAGGGCAGGACGAGGGTGTACTCGGGCACGGGGCGGGCGGTGCCCAGCAGCTCGTCGCGCAGGTTCATGCCGGCCTTCCGGTCGTGGATGGGGTCGGTCACGCGGCGAGCTGGGCTTCCCAGGTCTCGACGTCGTTCTCGAAGAGGTCGCCCACCGCGTCGGCGATCGTCATGCCGGCGTTCAGCGGGGAGTTCACCACCCAACCGTAGTGGCCGAAGACGTGGGCCGCTGCGCCCCAGCCGTTCGACATCGCCCGGGTCGACTCGTCGCCGAACCCGATGCCCATGAGGCGGGCCGCGATGTCGGCGCCCGAGTGCCCGCCGCGGGCGGCGGCGACGAACGAGGTGAACGGCGAGGCGCCGAACGCGCGACTGATGCCGTAGGTGTCGGGGAACCGGCGGATGGCGTTGCCGATGATCGCGCGGCTGCCCGAGGTGCCGAGGCCGCCGACCATGTCGTCGAGGAAGCCGGTCATGCCGGGCTTGAACCCGCCCGAGAACTTGGCGAGGCTGCCGAACGGGATGACGCCCACGATGGCGAGTCCCAACTCGAGCCAGCCCGTGTCGCCGCGGGCCTTCTGGTAGATCGTGATGGCGAGCGTCGCGATGGCGACGATCGCGCCGAGCGCCGCGATGATGGGACCGCCGATGACGAACGCGAGCACGGCGAGCACGATCCCGGCCCACTGCAGCACGACGAGCACGCCGGCCACGAAACCGTCGACGTCGTCCCAGAACCCGTCGGAGATGCCGCCGCCGGTGGCGTCGCGGATGCCGTTCGACGCAGCCTCGAACGCGTCCTCCCACGTCTCGAACTGCGTGTCGAAGCTGCGGGCCTCGGCGAGGAACTCGTCGTAGGCGTCGTTCGCGCGGTTCAGCGCCGACTGGATGTCGCGGTCGTGCGCCTCCTGCTCGGGGCTCTGCCCGCCACCGGCCGGCGGCGTGCCGGCCTGGCCGGGCGGCAGCGGGTGGTTGGCGTCCTGGTAGCGGCCGAGCGCGGCCTGGTAGTCGTCCCACGCGTCCTGGCAGCGCGGCACGATGAGGCGCATCTGCTGCTGCACGCCGTCGAGGGCGTCCGCGTAGGCCACGAGCGCGGTGCCCGACGGCTTGTACCGCTCGCCGGCGAGCTTCAGCTCGCCGTCGATCTCGCCGATGACCTCCTTGATCTTGTCGATCGAGAGGCCCTGCTGCGGCACGCCGTTGTCGGCGATGGCCCGCAGCACGCCGGCCGCGCCGATCATCTGGTCGCCGAGGTCCTCGATCGCGCGCCCGCGCGTGCGGATGCCGAAGGCGTTGCCGGTGACGACCTCGATCGGGTTCCCGGCGGGTGACGGCTCCATCTAGTTGGTGCTCCTCGTGATCTCGGGGTCAGGCCCGGGGCATGGTGTCGACTTCGTTCGCCTCGACGGCGAGTTCCTTGGCGGCCGCGGTGTCCCACTCGGCCCAGCCCTTGCCGGTCGCCTCGACGCGCTCCTGGATCTTCATGAGGTCCTCCTTGAGCGCGGCGCGGCGGTCGTCCCAGCCGTCCTCGAACTCCTCCGCCGCCTCGCGGAGCGTGTCGCGGCCGTAGGGGTCGCCGATGTCGCCCTCGAGGCTCGTGGCGCGCTCCTCGGCCTTCTCGAGCTCGACGATGATCTGCTTCAGCGATCCGTTGAGCTCGTTCAGCACGGAGTACTCGATCAGGATGTCGGTCACCAGCGGGCTCCTCGGTCGTGTGCGGTGTGCGTGGGTGGGGGCGCGGCATCCGCGCGTCGGATGCCTCGGGGACGACGCACGGCGGGAGGATCATGCCTCCCGCCGTGCGATGCGTCAGCGGCCGGCGAGCTGCTGGTCGAGGTCCTGGATCGCCTGCATCATGCCGCGGAGGGCCTCGCCCATCTCGCCGATGCCGTCGACCGCGTTCTTGAGGCCGGTGGTGAGCTCCTCGTAGCCCTGGCCGAACTTGCCCGACGCGTGCTGCGTCTTGAAGTCGTTGCCGAGCAGCGAGTCCACCGAGTTCTTCAGCTGGTCGAGCTGCGACTGGATGTCGTCACGCGCGTCGTTCAGCTTGTTGGCCATCGCTTCCATCTCGCCGTAGGAGGCGCCGAAATCCGCCATCGGGGGATCCTTCCGTTCGATCGGTCCGAACCCTCGTCCGGGCCGGTGTGCTCCACAGTACGGAAGGTCGAACGCGGGTCACATGGGGAGCACTCCCCACCCTGCTCCCCGCCCACTCCCCACCTCGTCGACCGCGTCGCCGAGGCCCACGCCGGGCGGTCTCCACGGCACGGTGGCGCCGCGGATCAGCCCGCGAGCGGGACCTGCACGGTCATGATCCGGCCGTTCTGCACGAAGATGCCGCGGCCCTCGGGGAAGTCCGAGCGCTTGACCTTCGGGAACGGCGTCTTGAACACGGAGTCGCCGTCGAACGCGTCGGGCTTCAGCGCCAGCCCGCGACGGCCCGCCTTGAAGTCGCCGACGAAGCCGAACCCGGCCGAGAGCGTCGCCACCTCCGCGTCGCCCACGAGGAAGTGATCGCTGCGGTTGATCGCCTGGAACAGCTCCTTGAGCGGTCGCTCGGCGTCGGAGTCGGCGAACTGCGTGACGTTCTCGACCACGATGACGAATCGTCCGGGCACGTCGGCGTCGCCCACGACGTCCACGAGCTCCTTGGCGAGGAGCTTCACCCCGTCGACCGTGGTGGCGCTGCGCACCCACGGCGCGTGGTCGGCGAGCTGCGCCCGGCGTCCGGCCAGGTGGAAGAGCTTCACCTCTGGGTCGAACCGGCGCACCGCGTCGACGATGGCGCGCATGGCGTTCGTCTTGCCGCTCTGCGGCGGGCCGGTGACCGCGAACGTGCCGACGGGCTCGAACCCGATCGGCGCGAGCGTGTCGTCGGCGATGCCGAGCGCGGGCTCCTCCCCCACGGTCGAGGGCAGCTCGGCGGCCCCGAAGACCGCGGGCAGCGAGCCGATCGGCGGGACGTCGCGAGCGCCGCGGGCACGCAGCTCGCGTGCGAGGGACTCGAGCACGCGGGTCTGCTCGGCGACGTTCGTAGTGCCGCCGGGCACGGCGAGCTGCGTCTCGAAGCCCTCGACGATCGCGCGGCCGGGAGCGGAGCGCTCGGTGAGCACGTCCTTCGGCGCGCCGAGCACCTGGTAGCCCGACTCGTCGCTGAGGCGCAGCACGACGCGCTTCGTGACGTTCGCGCTCACCGCCGTCGGCACCGCGCCGGCACGGTCGGCCGTCGCCACGACGTGCACGCCGAGCGGGCGGCCCTCGCCGAGGATGCGCATGACCACGTTGTAGAACGGCATGCGCACGGTGGTGGAGTCCCACTCGGTCTTGAACGCGGCGAAGCCGTCGAGCAGGAGCAGGATGCGCGGCTCGTCGCGGCCGGTCAGCTCGCGGTACTCCGTGAGGGTCGCGGCGTTCGCGTCGCTGAGCGCCTTGGCACGGCGATCGAGCACCTCGTTGAGCGTGCGCAGCAGGCGCTGCACCCGCTCGGGGTCGTCGCCCGACACGACGGAGCCCACGTGCGGCAGTGCCTCGAGCGACCGCAGGGCGCCGGCGCCGAAGTCGAGCCCGTACACCTCGGCCGCACCGAGGTCGGGACGCAGCCCGATGCCGACCGCGAGCGTTCGCAGCGCGGTCGACTTGCCCGAGCCGCTCGTGCCGTAGACGAGCATGGCGCCGTCGCGGTCGGGCACGAAGGCCATGGGCGCCTGCAGCTGCCGCTCGGGCACGTCGGCGAGGCCGAAGACGATCTCGGCGTCGCCGCGCTGCGGCAGCGACTCGACGGCGACCGTCGCGGCGAGCTCGTCGAGCCACGGACGTCGCGGCGCCGGAACACCGGCCTCGGCGGCCGCGGCGATGAACGTGCGCACCATGCGCTTCTGGTCGTTGGGACCCGGGTCCTCGTCGTGCGCGTCGCTCTCGGGTTCGGCGTCCGACTCCCAGGTGATCGTCGAGCCGAACCGCAGCTCGGCGACCTTCACCTCCGCCTCGGCCACCTCGGCGGTGGTCCAGCCGCCGGCGTACGCCGACTGGAACGGCACGAGCCGTCCAGGCCCGGTCTTCGCGATGCCGCGCCCGGGGATCGACGGGTCGAAGCCCGCGGCCACCGCATCGCCCACGACGTCGCGGGAGTCCGACTCGTCGGCCATGCGCAGGGCCACGCGCAGGTTCGTGTTCGCGCGGAGGTTGTCCTTGATGACGCCCGCGGGGCGCTGCGTGGCCATGATGAGGTGGATGCCGAGCGACCGGCCGCGCTGCGCGATGTCCACGACGCCGTCGACGAACTCGGGCACCTCTCCGGCGAGCGCCGCGAACTCGTCGATGACGAGCACGAGCGCCGGCGGCGTCTCGGGGTCCTGGCGCTTCTCGAGCTCGAGCAGGTCCTTCGCCTTCTTGCGGTTGAACAGGTGCTCGCGGTGGTGCAGCTCGGCGCGCAGGCTCGTGAGCGCGCGTCGCACGAGGTGCGGGCTGAGGTCGGTCACGAGGCCCACGCAGTGCGGCAGGTCGACGCAGTCGGCGAAGGCGGAGCCGCCCTTGTAGTCCACGAAGAGGAACGTGACGCGGTCGGGGCTGTACTGCGCGGCCATGCCGAGCACCCACGCCTGCAGGAACTCCGACTTGCCCGCACCGGTCGTGCCGCCGACGAGCGCGTGCGGCCCCTGCGTGCGCAGGTCGAGCGTCATCGCGTCGGGGCTCGACTGGCCGATGAACGCCTTCAGCGTGCCGGCGCGCTTCAGCCGGGGCAGCTTCGCACCCGACCGGTCGACGACCGAGTTGTTCTGCCGCCAGCGGTCGACGACCCCCGCGGGGCTCGAGGCGAACTCGTCGCCGATGAGCGTGAGCATCGAGACGCTGCGGGGCAGGTCGCTCGAGTCCTCGACCACGGTGCTCGCGTCGACGACGGGAGCCAGTCGGCGCGCGAAGACCTCGGCGTACCTGGCCGACACGCCCTCGACGCGTACACCTGCGTACTCCGCGCCCGAGCGCACGACGCCGACCGTGGCCCGGTCGAGGCCGGCGGTCACGTCGACGAAGGTGCGGCACGCGGCCGGCAGCGACTCGACCGTCGGGCCGACGAACACCGTGTGGATGCCGGCGTCGGCCCCGCGCTCGATGAGCTGGATGAGCCGCGGGCGGTCGACCGGGGCATCCGCCGACACGAAGAGGATGAGCGCGCTGTCCGGCCGCGGGTCGTCGGAGCGCTCGCCCGACGGCGAGCCGATGTCGGCACCGCGCAACATCGACGCCTTCGTGTCGGCGAGCGGTCCGCGGCGCGCGGCCGAGGCCGACAGCCGTTCGAGGATCGTCTCCTCGAGCGCGCTCAGCAGGCTCGCCCCGGCCGACTGGCTGTCGGCGAGCGCGACGTCGGCGAGCGGATGCCGCGCGCTCGACGTGTGCGGCAGCCACTTCAGCCACTCCAGCTCCCGGCTCCAGGCGGGGTCCACGATCGCAGCCGCGACGACCTCGTTCGGCGCGTGCAGGCCGAACAGCTGCACGGCGAGGCCGCGGACGGCGTCTGCCGCGAGGTGCATCGGCCCGGCGACGCCGAGCGCCCCGGAGCTCGTGAGGAGCTCCATGACGGGGACGTCGTCGATCTCGGCGAAGCGGTCGCGCAGCACCTCCACCTGACGGGCGTACGTGACGATGCCGGGCAGCGCCGCCTCGGACGTCGCGATCGTGTTGCGGCTCGGCGCGCAGCCGACCCCGAGCCGGAGCGCGAGGAAGTTCCAGTGCTCGGGGCGCCGCGTCCAGAGCATCGGACCGAGCCGCATCGCCTGCTCGTAGACGACCGCGACGGGCGGGGTCTCGCCCTGCCGGCGCTCGCGCTCGACGACGACCTCGCGCGTCAGCGTCTCCTCGAGCTCCTCGAGCTGCACCTCGAAGGTCTCGATCTCCTGCTTGAGCTTGCGGCTCGACTGCGTGCGCGAGCCGAACCAGTTCGCGAGCAGCATGAGCGGCGAGAGCACGACGATGAGGAGGGACGCCGGGCGACCGTTGAGCGCGAAGATCGCGAGGCCGGCGATCATCGGCGAGACGATCATCGGCCAGGGGAACAGCCGCGGGTTCTCCTCGGTGGGGATGCGCGGCTGCGGATGCTCGGTGCCCGGGTAGCGGGCCTCGACGCGGGGCGAGCGGTTGAACATGAGCGCGCCGCCGCGCTCGAGCACGGGGTCGGCCGCGGCATCCGTGCCCGCGACCATGGAGAACGACACGTCGGTGTCGCCGATCGTGACGCGCTGGCCGGGGATGACCCGGATGCGCGTCATGGGGCCGCCGTCGACGATGAGGCCGTTCGCGGAGTTGAGGTCGACGAGCTCGACGGCCTGGTCGACCTCGATGCGCGCGTGGCGCTTGGAGACGAGGGCGTCCTGCAGCACGACGTCGGCGTCGGCGCTGCGCCCGATGACGTGCTGGCCGCGGCCGAGCGGCACCTGGCGGCCGGCCTCGGGCCCGGTGTGCACGTGCAGGATCGCGACGGTGCCCGCATCGGCCGCGCGTCGTGCGCTCGGCGACACCACGGCCGCGTTGAAGCCCGAGCCGATGGGCGCGTCGGCGACGAGCAGGTCGGGGTCGAGCACGACGGGCTCGCTCGACGTGGGCGGCGCGACCGCGAGCGTCAACGGCCCAGCATGCCGCGGCAGGTGCGCCGACGCGGGATCGTCATCGGCGATCGATCGCGCCACGTCGCCGACCGTCGCCGTCGCGTCGGTCGTCACGACGACGTCGGCGGCGGCGCCGGACTGGCGGCGCAGGCCCAGCTTCAGCCTCATCGGGCCGTCACCTCCTCGACGACGAACCAGCGGCCGCCGAGCTCGACCTTCGTGCCGCCGTCCACGCGCGTGCGCGCGCCGGGGACGAGCTCGACCGGGGCGCGGCCCGGCGCGGCGACGCTCGTGCCGTTGCGCGACCAGCGGTCGGTGATCCAGATGCCGGCGTCGTCGACGTCGAAGCGTGCGTGGGTCTTCGAGATGCCCATGGAGTCGTCGGCGAGGGGCACGAGCAGGGTGCCCGCAGGGTCGCCATCGGCTCGCGCGGGGCGGCGGCCGAGGAGGCCGGTGCCCGAGGCATCGAGGCGGCTGCCGTCGTCGAACGCGAACACGGCGGCGGGGGCGGGCGACGAGGTCGGCGCGGTCGCGGCCGCGGGGGCGGGCGCCACGGCGGGGGCGGGCACGGCACCGGATGCCGCGACGGCGAGAGCGGGCACGGCACCGGATGCCGCGACGGCCGGCGCCCCCGGCGACGCGACCGCCGCCGACGACGCCGCTGGCGCCGCGATCGGCGGCGGCGTCCATGCGCCGGCCTCGGCCACTGCGGCGACGACCCCCGAGGCGGAGCGCGCCTGCGGGATGAACGTCTCCTCGTCGACCCCGCGATCCGTCGCGAGCGACGGCATGCGCGCGACCGAGGCGGCCGGCGCGTCGAGCTGTCGGCGCGCGTGGCGCAGCGCCTTGAGGTCGAACGGGTCGAGTCCCTCGCGCACGTCGAGGACCCAGCAGCGTCCGACGCGGTCGAGCCAGCTGCGTCCGCGCTGCTCGGGGTCCCAGAGTCCCGATGCGAACATCAGCGCGGGTCCGACGAGCGGCAGCACGACCTGCGACGCCCAGAGCACGAGCACGCGCAGCACGACGCGCCAGAACCCGGCGCGTCCGAAGTCGGCGACCTGCACCGAGCGGAGTCCGAGCGCGCGCTTGCCCAGCGTGACGCCGCGTCGTCCGTGCATCGCGAGCTGCGCGATGCCGAACGCGGTCACGAGCAGCTGCCCGACGGCGACGAGCACGAGGGGCAGCACGAGCGACGACGGATCGACGCCGGTCGCGGCATCCGACCCGACGATCGCGTTCGCCAGCAGCACCGCGCCGACGATCGCCGGCGACGCCGCCAGCGCATACGCGGCGGCGTCGAGCGTGAACGCGGCGGCGCGTCGACCCGACGGCGCGGGCCGGAGTCCGAGACGGGCCGCGTACGCCGGGTCGGGTCGCCCGGCGGCGTCGAGACCGGGCGCAGGCGCGTCGTCGACGTGCATGGTGATGCTCACGTGGCTCCTCGGGTGCAGGGTCAACGAGCCAGCAAACCCGATCGCGCGGGCGCTGTCGATGGGGAGGAGTCACCATCCCCGACACAGCAGCGTACCCGGCGGCCGCGACGCCGCCGGGTACGTTCCGGTCGCTGCTGGAGCCCTAGGGGCGGATCGGCTGCGGCCCCGCCGCGAGCTCGCGGTCGTAGGCCTCGCGGGCCAGGCGGTTGCGCTCGGTGACCGCGCGGCCGCGAGAGGCGACCCAGCCGCCGAGCCAGATCGTGATCTCGCGGGCGAGGATGCCCGCGATGAGGGCGAACGGGTCGAGCCAGCGCGCCCGGATGAAGTCGTTCGCCTGCTCGATCGTCATGGTCCAGGCCTCGACGGTCAGCAACGCGGCGCCGATGTAGGAGAGGTACACGAACACGCCGACCAGCAGGCCGAACACGGCGTAGTACCACCAGGCGCCGCGGTTCACGACGGCGGCGAGGAGGGTGAAGCCCACGAACGTCGCGATGATCGGCACCCAGTAGACGGGCTGCGCCGCGAACTGGACGAACACCGTCGCGGCCCGCGTCGGGTCGCTCTGCGCGAGCAGCACGAGGTAGCCGATGCCCGCGTACAGCAGGGCGAAGACGGCGGCCGCGACGAGCGCGACGACCACGCCGAACCCCCGGTTGCCGCGGGACTTGGGCGGGTTCGGCGCCTGCACGTAGACGGTCTGCGGGGCGGCGAGCGCCGTGGGCACGGCGTCGGGCTCGGGGGCGAGCGTCGCCGCGCCGGCAGCGGTGCCGGCGGCGACCGTCGCGGCGGGCACGTACGTCTCGCGGCGCACGCTGCCGGCGGGCACGGGCTCGGGGGCGCCGTGCTCCCCCACGTCGTCGGATGCCACGGGCTCGGCGTTCGCCCGCTGCACCGCCGCGTCGAGCCGCGACGTGTCGTCGGCGGGGGCGGATTCCGTCACCACGGGTGCCGCGGGCGCCGGCTCGGGCTCCGGCGCGGCGGCGCGCTCGGATGCCGCGGGCTCGGTCACCACCGGCTCGGGCTCGCGTTCGGGCTCGGTCACCGCCGGCTCGGGCTCGCGTTCGGGCTCGACCTCCGGCGCGGCGTCCGCCGACCGCACGTCGGACTCGGACGAGACGGCGGGCTCGGGCTCGGGCTCCGCCGGGGCGTCGGGCGCGGATGCCGCGGCCGCGTCATCGGCGCCGAGCGGCTCATGCGCGCCCGTGTCGGCCGACGCGTCGTCGACCGACGGCTCGTGGTCGACGGCGTCGGGGTCGTGCGGGCGCTCCGGGTCGGATCCGGGAGTCGTGCTGCTCATGATCGCGCTCCTTCCGGGCGCCCTCGCACCCGCGACTGGGCTCACTGTAGCAACGGGCGCACGCCCCGCCGCGGAGCCGCGCGGGCGTCGTTCAGCCGAACAGTGCCGTCACGATGTCCTGCGTGTAGCCGGTCGGACCGCTGCCGCCCCAGCGCGTGGCGATCCAGATCCCCTCGCGCACGAAGTGCGACTCGCCCCACGCCTCCCCGCCCTCGTCGCCCTCGACGACGCAGCGCGTCCCGCCCGATTGGTCGTAGCAGTCCATCCCGGTCGTGACGAGGTAATCGAGCGTGCTGCCCTGCTGCTCGGGGGTGAGCGACGCGACGCTCGTGACCAGGAAGACATGTCCTGTTCCGCTCTCGGGCACCCAGTTGCATTCGAGCTGCGTCGTGCCCTCGAGCATCGTCACGAGGCCGACGTCGTTGCTCCCCCACCGCTTGAACCCGCTCGCGGGGTCGTCGATCCACGCCGGGTTGAGCACGCGCGGCGCGAGGTCGGCCGACCAGTCGCGGGTGTAGATCGCGTCGCACGACGACGGGATCGCGACGACCGCGGGCGCCGGCTCCGGCGGCGGCTCCGGCGCCGGGGCGGTCGTCGGCGGAGCGGACGTCGAGGCGGCGGCCGTCGTCGGCGTGGACGTCGACGCGGCATCCGTGGTGCCCTCGGGTGCGAGCAGGGCGACGACGAGCACCACGGCGATCGCGGCGAGGAGCAGCCCGGCGGCCAGTGCGAGCCAGAACGACGGCCGCCGCGCGAGCGGCGGACGAGGGGCGTCGGGCACCTGCGTCAACGGAGATCCTTCCGTCGGAGCGGCTCGAGGTCGAGTCGTCGTGCCCGAATGGTACCGCTCGGGCGGCACCGCCCGCCCGTCATCCGAGCGGCGGGTTCGCACGTCCCCGGCACGACGAAGGGCCCCGGAATGCTCCGGGGCCCTTCGTGCGGTTCGGCGACTAGCTGTAGTTGCCGGGGGTGAAGTCGTCGCTCGAGAACGCGTCGAAGTCGACGAAGCTGAGGTCGCCCTCGGCGAAGGCCGCGTCGTCGGCGAAGATGCGGTTCGGGTAGCGCTCCGCCTTCGCCTCCTCCGTAGCCTCGACCGCGACGCTCCGGTACTTGTTCAGACCGGTGCCTGCGGGGATCAGCTTTCCGATGATCACGTTCTCCTTGAGGCCGACGAGCGGGTCGGACTTGCCCTCCATGGCGGCCTGCGTGAGCACGCGGGTCGTCTCCTGGAAGGACGCGGCCGACAGCCACGACTCGGTCGCGAGCGAGGCCTTGGTGATGCCCATGACCTCCTGGCGGGCCGACGCCGTCTTCTTGCCCTCGGTGAGCGCGGCACGGTTGATCTCGTTGTACCGCGAGCGGTCGACGAGCTCACCCGGCAGCAGCTCGGTGTCGCCGTGGTCGACCACGGTGACCTTGCGGAGCATCTGGCGGACGATGACCTCGATGTGCTTGTCGTGGATCGGCACGCCCTGCGAGCGGTACACGTCCTGCACGCCGTCCACCAGGTGCTTCTGCACCTCGCGGACGCCCTTGACCCGGAGGACCTCCTTCGGGTCGACGGTGCCGACGATCAGCTGCTGGCCGAGCTCGACGTGCTGGCCGTCCTCCACGAGGAGGGTCGAGCGCTTGAGCACGTTGTACGCGATCGGCTCGTCGCCGTTGTCGGGCGTGAGGATGACCTTCCGCTGCTTCTCGGTCTCGTCGATCGTGATGCGGCCGGGGGCCTCGACGATCGGCGACGCGCCCTTGGGGGTGCGGGCCTCGAAGAGCTCCTGCACGCGGGGAAGACCCTGCGTGATGTCGTCGGCCGAGGCCGAGCCACCGGTGTGGAAGGTGCGCATGGTGAGCTGGGTGCCCGGCTCGCCGATCGACTGGGCCGCGATGATGCCGACGGCCTCGCCGATGTCCACGAGCTTGCCGGTCGCGAGCGAACGGCCGTAGCACTTCGCGCAGACGCCGACCGCGGACTCGCAGGTGAGGACCGAGCGGACCTTGATCGACTCGACGCCCGCCGCGATGAGCTCGTTGATGAGCACGTCGCCGACGTCGGAGCCCGCCTCGGCCACGACCTCGCCCTTCGCGTTCACGGCGTCGGCCGCGAGCGAGCGGGCGAACACCGAGTTCTCGACGTTGGGGTCGCGCACGAGCTCGCCCGAGGCATCCGTCGTCGCGATCGGCAGGTCGAGGCCCTTGGTCGTGCCGCAGTCGTCCTCGCGGATGATGACGTCCTGCGAGACGTCCACCAGACGACGGGTCAGGTACCCCGAGTCGGCGGTGCGGAGCGCGGTGTCGGCGAGGCCCTTGCGGGCACCGTGCGTGGCGATGAAGTACTCCGCCACCGACAGCCCCTCGCGGTACGAGGAGATGATCGGACGCGGGATGATCTCGCCCTTCGGGTTGTTCACGAGGCCTCGCATGCCGGCGATGTTGCGCACCTGCAGCCAGTTGCCTCGAGCGCCCGAGGTCACCATGCGGTTGATGGTGTTGTCGGTCGGGAAGTTCTCCTGCATGGCCCGGGCGACCTCGTCGGTGGCCTTGGTCCAGATCTGGATGAGCTCCTGGCGACGCTCGAGGTCGGTCGTGAGGCCCTTCTCGAACTGCGACTGCACCTTGGCGGCCTGCTTCTCGTACTTCGAGACGATCTCGCCCTTGTTCGGCGGCGTCACGATGTCGGAGAGGGCCACGGTCACGCCCGAGCGGGTCGCCCAGCGGAAGCCGGCGTCCTTGATGCGGTCGAGGGTCGCGGCGACCTCCGTCTTCGGATAGCGCTCGGCGAGGTCGTTGACGATCGACGAGATCTGGCCCTTGCCGGCCTGCTGGTTGAAGTACGGGTAGTCCGCCGGCAGCGCCTCGTTGAAGAGCGCACGACCGAGCGTGGTCTCGAGGAGGAACGGCTTGCCGGACTCGAAGCCCTCGGGCTCCTCGCCCTCGGCGAAGTGCAGGTCGTCGAGGCGGATCCGCACCTTGGCGTTGAGGTCGAGCTCGAGCGCGCCGAAGCGGTTCTGGTCGAACGCGAGGATGGCCTCGGCGATCGACGAGAACGCACGGCCCTCACCCGCTGCGCCGTCCTTCTGCGTCGTCAGGTGGTGCAGGCCGATGATCATGTCCTGCGAGGGCAGGGTCACCGGACGGCCGTCCGACGGCTTCAGGATGTTGTTCGACGCGAGCATGAGGATGCGGGCCTCGGCCTGGGCCTCGACCGACAGCGGCAGGTGCACGGCCATCTGGTCGCCGTCGAAGTCCGCGTTGAACGCGGCGCAGACGAGCGGGTGCAGCTGGATGGCCTTGCCCTCGACGAGCTGCGGCTCGAACGCCTGGATGCCGAGTCGGTGCAGGGTGGGCGCGCGGTTCAGCAGCACGGGGCGCTCGCGGATGATCTCCTCGAGCACGTCCCACACCTGCGGACGCGAACGCTCCACCATGCGCTTGGCAGCCTTGATGTTCTGCGCGTGGCTGAGGTCGATGAGGCGCTTGATGACGAACGGCTTGAACAGCTCGAGCGCCATCTGCTTGGGCAGGCCGCACTGGTGCAGCTTGAGCTGCGGGCCGACCACGATGACCGAACGGCCCGAGTAGTCGACGCGCTTGCCGAGCAGGTTCTGGCGGAAGCGACCCTGCTTGCCCTTGAGCATGTCGCTCAGGGACTTGAGGGCGCGGTTGCCGGTGCCCGTGACGGGGCGACCACGACGGCCGTTGTCGAACAGCGCGTCGACGGCCTCCTGCAGCATCCGCTTCTCGTTGTTCACGATGATCTCGGGGGCACCGAGGTCGAGCAGGCGACGGAGGCGGTTGTTGCGGTTGATCACGCGACGGTACAGGTCGTTGAGGTCGGACGTCGCGAAGCGGCCGCCGTCGAGCTGCACCATCGGGCGCAGCTCGGGCGGGATCACCGGGACGACGTCGAGCACCATCGCGGCGGGCGAGTTGCCCGTGGCGAGGAACGAGTTGACGACCCGGAGGCGCTTGATCGCGCGGATCTTCTTCTGGCCCTTGCCCTCGGCGATCTGCAGGTGCAGGTCCTCGGCCTCGGCCGCGAGGTCGAACGCCTCGAGGCGCTTCTTGATGGCCTCGGCGCCCATGTAGGCGTCGAAGTACATGCCGAAGCGGTCCTGGAGCTCGTGGAACACCGAGTCCTCGGGCTTGAGGTCGCCGACCTTGAGGGTGCGGAAGTCCTCCCACACGCGCTCGAGGTGCGCGATCTGCTCGTCGGCCGACTTGCGGACGCCGGCCATCTCCTTGTCGGCGGCCGCCTCGGCGCGCTTGCGCACGTCGCTCTTGGCGCCCTCGGCCTCGAGCTCGGCGAGCTCGGCCTCCTTGCGGGCCATCAGCTCGGCGATGCGCGCGTCGCGCTGGTCGCCGATCGTCTTGATCTCGAGGCGGAGCTCGTTCTCGAGGCCGGGCATGTCGGCGTGACGACCCTCGTCGTCGACGTCGATGACCATGTAGGCGGCGAAGTAGATGACCTTCTCGAGGTCCTTCGGCGCCATGTCGAGCAGGTAGCCGAGGCGCGAGGGCACGCCCTTGAAGTACCAGATGTGGGTGACCGGGGCGGCGAGCTCGATGTGGCCCATCCGCTCACGGCGCACCGAGGACTTCGTGACCTCGACACCGCAGCGCTCGCAGACGATGCCCTTGAAGCGCACGCGCTTGTACTTGCCGCACGCGCACTCCCAGTCGCGGCTGGGGCCGAAGATCTGCTCGCCGAAGAGGCCGTCCTTCTCGGGCTTGAGCGTGCGGTAGTTGATGGTCTCGGGCTTCTTGACCTCGCCGTAGGACCAACGACGGATGTCGTCGGCGGTGGCCAGACCGATGCGAAGCTCGTCAAAAGTGGTTGCGTCGAGCAATTTCTCTCCTAGAAAAAAGTCTCTGTCGTCGTTCTGGCCGGGGATCAGATCTCGTCGATGTTCGACGACTCGAAGCGCGCGGAGATGTTGATGCCGAGCTCCTCCGCTGCGCGGAAGGCCTCGTCATCGGTGTCGCGCAGGCTCACCGCGGTGCCGTCGGCCGAGAGGACCTCGACGTTCAGGCAGAGCGACTGCATCTCCTTCATGAGCACCTTGAAGGACTCGGGGATGCCGGGCTCCTGGATGTTCTCGCCCTTGACGATCGCCTCGTACACCTTGACGCGGCCGAGGATGTCGTCGGACTTGATCGTGAGGAGCTCCTGGAGCGCGTACGCGGCGCCGTAGGCCTCGAGGGCCCACACTTCCATCTCACCGAAGCGCTGGCCGCCGAACTGCGCCTTCCCACCGAGCGGCTGCTGGGTGATCATCGAGTACGGGCCGGTGGAGCGCGCGTGGATCTTGTCGTCCACGAGGTGGTGCAGCTTCAGGATATACATGTAGCCGACCGAGACCGGGTACGGGAAGGGCTCGCCGGAGCGACCGTCGAAGAGCTGCGTCTTGCCGCTCGAGTCGATGAGCCGCTCGCCGTCGCGGTTGGGGAGCGTCGAGTCGAGCAGGCCCGCGATCTCCTCCTCCAGCGCACCGTCGAACACCGGGGTCGCGACCTTCGTGCCGGGAGCGGCCTCGTGCGCCGCCTCGGGCAGGCGCTTCGCCCACGTCGGCTTGCCCTCGACCTTCCAGCCCTGCTTGGCGACCCAGCCGAGGTGGGTCTCCAGCACCTGGCCGAAGTTCATGCGGCCGGGGATGCCGAGCGGGTTGAGGATGACGTCGACCGGGGTGCCGTCGGCGAGGAACGGCATGTCCTCGACCGGCAGGATCTTCGAGATGACGCCCTTGTTGCCGTGACGGCCCGCGAGCTTGTCGCCCTCGGTGATCTTGCGCTTCTGGGCGATGTAGACGACCACGCGCTGGTTGACGCCCGAGCCGAGCTCGTCGTCGCCGTCCTGCGCGTCGAACACCTTGACGCCGATGATCGTGCCCTGCTCGCCGTGGGGGACCTTCAGCGACGTGTCGCGCACCTCGCGGCTCTTCTCGTTGAAGATCGCTCGGAGCAGGCGCTCCTCGGCCGAGAGCTCGGTCTCGCCCTTCGGCGTGACCTTGCCGACGAGGATGTCGCCGGGACGCACCTCGGCGCCGATGCGGATGATGCCGCGCTCGTCGAGGTCGGCCAGCAGGTCGGGGCTCACGTTGGGGAGGTCGCGGGTGATCTCCTCCTTGCCGAGCTTGGTGTCGCGCGCGTCGACCTCGTACTCCTCGATGTGGATCGAGGAGAGGACGTCGTCCTTCACCAGGTTCTGGCTGAGGATGATCGCGTCCTCGAAGTTGTGGCCCTCCCACGGCATGAACGCCACGAGGAGGTTCTTGCCGAGCGCGAGCTCGCCGTTGTCGGTCGCGGGACCGTCGGCGATGACCTCGCCGGCCTCCACGCGGTCGCCTGCGGAGACGATGACGCGGTTGTTGTACGACGTGCCCTGGTTCGAGCGGTCGAACTTGCGCAGGTAGTACGTGTCGGTGCCGCCCTCGTCGAGCTGCACGGTCACGAAGTCGGCCGAGACCTCGGTGACGACGCCCGCACGGTCGGCGGTGACCACGTCACCCGCGTCGACCGCGGCGTAGCCCTCCATGCCGGTGCCGACGAACGGCGAGTCGCTGCGGAGCAGCGGCACCGCCTGGCGCTGCATGTTCGCACCCATGAGGGCGCGGTTGGCGTCGTCGTGCTCGAGGAACGGGATGAGCGACGTGGCGACCGACACCATCTGGCGCGGCGAGACGTCCATGTAGCCGATCTCGTCGGCGGGGAACAGGTCGACCTCGCCGCCCTTCTTGCGGGCGAGCACTCGGTCTTCCACGAAGTGGCCGTCGGCCTTGAGGGGCGCGTTGGCCTGGGCGACGATGTAGTCGTCCTCCTCCATCGCGGTGAGGTAGTCGATCTGCTCGGTGACCTTGCCCGTGACGACCTTGCGGTACGGCGTCTCGATGAAGCCGAACGAGTTGATGCGCGCGAACGACGCGAGCGAGCCGATGAGGCCGATGTTCGGTCCTTCCGGCGTCTCGATCGGGCACATGCGGCCGTAGTGCGAGGGGTGCACGTCGCGGACCTCGACGCCCGCGCGGTCGCGCGAGAGGCCGCCGGGGCCGAGCGCCGAGAGGCGGCGCTTGTGCGTGAGGCCGGCGAGCGGGTTGTTCTGGTCCATGAACTGCGACAGCTGCGAGGTGCCGAAGAACTCCTTGATCGCCGCGACGACGGGTCGCACGTTGATCAGGGTCTGCGGGGTGATCGCCTCGATGTCCTGCGTCGTCATGCGCTCGCGGACGACGCGCTCCATGCGGCTGAGGCCGGTGCGCACCTGGTTCTGGATGAGCTCGCCCACCGCGCGGATGCGACGGTTGCCGAAGTTGTCGATGTCGTCGACGTCGAGGCGGATCTCCACGTCCTGGCCGCCGCGGCGGCCGGGCAGCGTGGGGCGGTCCTCGTGCAGGGCGACGAGGTACTTGATCGTGGCGACGATGTCCTGCACCGTGAGCACCGAGTCCGTCAGCGGGGCCTCGAGGCCGAGCTTCTGGTTGATCTTGTACCGGCCGACCTTGGCGAGGTCGTAGCGCTTCGGGTTGAAGTAGAAGTTGTCGAGGAGCGCACGCGCGGCCTCGGCGGCGACCTGCTCGCCCGGACGCAGCTTGCGGTAGATGTCCTTGAGCGCCTCCTCCTTGGTGAGGATGTTGTCCTTCTCCAGGGTGAGCGCGATGGACTCGTAGCCGGCGAACTCCTCGAGGATCTCCTCGGAGGTGAGGCCGAGGGCCTTCAGGAAGACCGTGACCGACTGCTTGCGCTTGCGGTCGATGCGGACGCCGACCTGGTCGCGCTTGTCGACCTCGAACTCGAGCCACGCGCCGCGGCTCGGGATGACGCGCGCCGAGTAGATGTCCTTGTCGGAGGTCTTGTCGGGGGTGCGCTCGAAGTAGACGCCGGGCGAACGGACGAGCTGCGACACGACGACGCGCTCGGTACCGTTGATGACGAAGGTGCCCTTGGGGGTCATGAGCGGGAAGTCGCCCATGAACACCGTCTGGGTCTTGATCTCGCCCGTGAGGTGGTTCATGAACTCGGCGTTCACGTAGAGCGGGGCGGAATAGGTCTTGCCCTTCTCCTTGCACTCATCGATCGTGTACTTCGGCGGCTCGAGCTCGGGGTTCGTGAACGAGAGCTGCATGGTCTCGCCGAGGTCCTCGATGGGGGAGATCTCCTCGAAGATCTCCTCGAGGCCGGTGGCCTCGGGCAGGTCCTGACGACCGGCCTCGACCGCCGCCTCGACGCGCGCCTTCCACGCGTCGTTGCCGACGAGCCAGTCGAAGCTCTCGGTCTGGAGGGCGAGCAGGTCGGGTACCGTGAGGGTGTCGGTGACCTTTGCGAACGAGAGGCGGCTTGCACCGCGTCCGTTCTTGGGGGTGGGCGTGGTTGCGTTGCGCGCAGCAGCCAAGTGAATTAACCTCCATCGGCCCCGTCGGGCCGGTTCACTGTCGGTAGCGGAGAGTAGGACCCCCGAGACGTGTCGCGATTGCCTGAGGTCATGAACCCCGGCACGCGAAAGCCGACCACAATATGAAGGCAGGGTAGGTCTGGGAGCGCAAAGAACAACTATATGTCATGCGACGCGCCATGTCCAGTTGAAATCTTGACTGGTCCGCCGATGTCCGGTATAACCCCGCGACGCCCCCGCTGATTCCCGCCCGACGCCTCCGCTGATTCCCGCCCGACGCCTCCGCTGATTCCCGCCCGCGCCCGTGCGACGGACGCCCGTCGACGCCACGACGCCCCGCCGGTGAGGGGGCCGGCGGGGCGTCGGGCTGTGCGTGGAGGCGCGTCGGCGTGGTCAGGCGCCCCACTCGATCCGTACGGTGTCAGGCCGGCCGGGCACCATGCTCACGTCGACCGTGGAGCCGGGCGTCACACGGGCGAGATGCAGCGGGGCGACCTGCTCGGTGCGCGTCACGGGCAGCGGGAACCCGTTCGGCATCGCCACGACGAGGTCGAGCTCGACCACGACGTTCATGCCGATGACCATCGGCAGCTGCCGCGCGTCGACGACGTTCGCCGTGGCGTGCAGACGCACGGCCTCGAACGCCGCCTCCTCGGGCTGCGGGGTGGTCGCCGCGAGGACGCGGCTCGCATCCTCCATCGAACGGCTCGCGGCGGCCATGGAGGCGCCGACGTCCATCCGGTCGTAGGCCGCGTTCGCCTGGCGGGTGAGCGTCGTGAGGTCCTTCAGGAAGCCCATCTCACACCACCGCGTAGATTTCGTTGAACGTGCGGCCGACGCCGCGGTCGGCCTGGATGCGCGCGCCCCAGCCCGCCTGCGCCTCGGCCCACGAAGCCGGGTCGACGCCGAACATCCCGGCGACGAGGGGCAGCTTGGTCTCGTCGTACTGGTAGGCGGCGATGCCCTTGACGATGCGCGCGTACCGGTCGAGGTCGACGCCCGCGATGGGCTCGAGGTTGCCCGGCTGCGGCTGGGCGGTCATCGCGTGCACCGCCTGCGCATCCATCCGGGCGCGATACGCCTCGGACTGGGCGGCGAGGGCGTCGGCCTGGGCGATGAGGCCGGGCGCGGCCTGGACCATCTTGGCCATGTCGCCGAACTGCTTGAACATCTTCATCATCTGCTCCTTGAGGGTGCGTGCCGGGATCGCCCGGTGTCGGTGTTCGTGTGGTTGTGGGTCAGTGCCGATCGGCGGCGAGGCCGATCCGCGTGGCGGATGCGGCGATCGGCGCCTGCGCCGGTGCGACGTCGTACTCGGCGACCGCGCGCTCGACGTAGGCCTCGAGCTCGACGAGCCGCGCGGATGCCGCGACCCGCGCCTCGCCGGAGGCCCCGCGATCGCTCGCCGAGACGCCCGCCGGCGCCGCGACGAGCGCCACGGTGGTCGCGAGCACCCCGACGAGGCCGAGTGCCGCGAGCCGCGCGGTGATCGTGCGACGCGCGTCGCTGGCCGACTCGGGCACGTGGGTGGTGGATCGCATCTCGCTCGCTCCTGCTGGTCGTGGGCTGCGGGGCCCCCGGCCTCGCGGGCAGCGTCGGCTGCCGGAGATCAGCTTCGTTCGGCGACGTGCGCTCGCGGATGGGCAGGTGCTGCTCATTCGCATCGGGAGGGCGTTGCTCACGTCGCGGCATCCGTTGCTCATGCGACGACGGCGATTGCTCAGGGAGGTGCTTCCGTTGCTCATCTGGACCACCCGTTCGGGGGACAGCGGTGCCCTGCTCCGGCGAGGGGCGAGGTCGTACAGTGAGTCCACCGGCGTCGCCGGGAACCGAGGGTGAGGGTGTCGGTGGAACCTGGTGAGTCGGGGGGCGCGCCGCGCGGGCTCGACGAGGCGTGGCCGCTGGTCGGCCGGGACGCGCTCGTCGATCGCGGCGTCGCCGCGCTCGCGGCCCCGGCACGGACGGTGCTGCTCTACGGCCCCTCGGGCATCGGCAAGACCCGGGTGATGCAGGCGGTGACCGAGCGCCTCGGCGACGACGACTGGTGCGTGCTCACGGCGAGCGGCAACACGGCCCTCAGCGCGGTGCCCCTCGGCGCCCTCGCGCCGGTGCTCGCGGGAGACCCGGTCGCGATGGTGACGGCGGCGGGCGACCCGATCGCGCTCTACGCCGCGGCGAGCGCCGCCGTTCGCGAGGTCGCGGCCGGACGGCGCACCATCCTCGCGGTCGACGACGTCTCAGCGGTCGACTCGGTGTCGGTCGCGCTCATCGCCCAGCTCGTGGAGTCGGGCGTGCTGCGCCTCATCGGCACGGTGCGCGAGTCCGATCCGGTGCCCGAGGGGCTCCTCCCACTCGCCGCCGCCGGCGACGCGGTGCGCCTCGACATCGCGCCGCTCGACGTCGACGAGGTCGGCGAACTGCTCACGCGCGTGCTCGGGGGGCCGATCGCGCATCGCGACGCCGTCGAGCTGCACGCCGTCTCGCATGGCAATCCCCTCTTCCTCCGCGAGCTCGCGATCGGCGCGGCCGACGCCGGTTCGCTCGTCTCGGCCGACGGACTCTGGCAGCTCGTCGGCGAGCCCGTCGGCACGCCCGCCCTCCGCGACCTCATCCGCGCCCGGCTGCGCGTGCTCGGCGACGACGAGCGCGACACGGTCGAACGCCTCGCCCTCTGCGAGCCGCTGGCGTTCGACGAGTTCGCCCGGCCGGGTGCGCCCGAGGCGCTCGCCAGGCTCGAGATGCGCGGCCTCATCCGCGTCGACGAGTCGGGTGCCCGGATGCGGGTGGGACTGGCGCATCCGCACTACGCCTCGGCCGTGCGCGACAGCATTCCGCGGCTCCGTTCCGTCTCGCTCCTCCTCGAGCAGGCCGACCTCGTCGCCAGCCGGCCGATGACCCCGGCCGACGAGCTCCGGGTGGCGATCTGGCGACTCGACGCCGGCCGTCCGTCCGACGCCGGCGTGCTCGCCCGTTCGGCGTCGCTCGCCCGCCTGGCCCACGATCGCCGTACCGCAGAGCGCCTCGCCGCCGCGGCCGTGGCCGCCGGCGCCGACGACGCGGCGGCCCTCCTGCTGCACGGCGAGCTGCTCTGGTCGCTCGGCCGGGCCGAGGACGCGCTCACCGTGCTCGCGCGCGCCGAGGAGCGCGCCGTGGCCGACGACGACCCGCCCGAGCTGCTGGCCGCGATCGGCGCGGCCCGCGCCGACGTATTCGGCGGCGACCCGCTCGGCAGCGCCCGCGGACTCGAGCTGCTCGAGTCGCTCGAGGACGCGCTCCCCGGACAGTCGGCGACGATCGCGCTCAGCAAGGCGGTGCTCCTCGTCAACCTCGAGTACGCGCACGACGCGCTCGCCCATGTCGACTCCGCAGCAGCGGTCGCGGGCGACAGCACGTTCGAGCAGGCCGTGCTCGACCTGTCGCGTGCGATGCCGCTGGTGACGCTGGGACGCGACGCCGAGGCGATCGCGGCGGCCGAGCGCGCCGTGCGGTTCGCGAAGGGCGACCGCTCGGTCCTCGTGCCCCGGCGCGCCGAGCTCGCACTCGCGCACGTGCTCATCGCGGCCGACCGGCTCGACGACGCCCGGGCGACGGTCATCGAATCGCTGCACGACGCGATCCGGCACGACGACGCCCTGACCGCCCGGCTCGACGAGTTCATGATGGGCCGCATCTTCTGGCAGCTGGGACGCCTCGACACCGCCGCGCGCTGGTTCCGCGACACGGTCGGCGGCGCCGAGCTGCACGGGCCGAAGTCGCTGCGCGAGTTCGCGCGCTGCTTCCTCGCGATCGTCGCGGCCGAGCAGGGCGACCTCGCGCGCGCACGCGAGCTGCGCGCGCAGGTCATCGCGGGTCTCGACGAGGACAACTCGGTCACCGCGCTCGCCGACGCCTGGATCGCCGTGGGCGAGGGGCGCCCGGATGCCGCGGCCGCCACGATCCTCGCGCGCGTCGACGTGATCGAGCAGCGCGGCGCCGTGAGCGTGGCGGCGGGCCTGCTGCACCACCTCGTGCGGTTCGGATCGCGCGCCCACGCGCGCACGGCGGCCGAGCGGCTGGCGCGGCTCGCGGCGGCATCCGATTCGCCGGCCGTGCGCCGTCGGCTCGCGCACGCCAGGGCGGAGGCGGCCGCCGGCGCGGCCGATCTGCGAGCGGTGGGCGCCGAGTGGGAGTCGATCGGGCACCTGCTCTACGCGGCCGAGGCGTACGCGTCGGCCGGGCAGGCGGCTCGGGCGGCGGGCCACGGACGCGAGGCGACCGCCGACCTGCAGCGCGCGGCGTCGCTCGCCGCCGGCTGCGAGGGCGCACGCACGCCGCTGCTGCGGTTCTCCGACGGCGCCGAGCCGCTCACGCCGCGCGAGCGCGAGATCGCATCGCTCGCGGCACAGGGGCTCAGCTCGAACGAGATCGCGACGCGCCTCTTCCTCTCGCCGCGCACCGTGAACAACCACCTGCAGTCGACGTACGCGAAGCTCGGCATCCGCGGACGGCACGAGCTCCGGGCCTGAGGGCCGCGGGCCGGCTCAGGCGGTGACGACCTCCGCCCGCGCCTCCTCGAGCCGCTCGCCGACCGCGGTCACGGCCTCCTTCGCCACGCCGAGGTCGGCGAGGCTCGTGAGCAGGGTCGACACCATCGTGTCGAACGCGGCATCCGTGATCGCGAGGTCGGCGTGCGCGTCACGAAGGCTCCGGCCCGAGAAGACCTGCGGTCCGCCGAACGCGGCCGTCAGGAACGCACGCTGGTGGGCCTTGAGTCGATCGAGGTCGATGCCCTCGAACCAGCGGCCGAGCTCGTCGTCGGCGGTGATGCGGTTGTAGAAGACGGTGACCGCCGTGCGCACCCCGTCAGGGCCGCCGAGCTGCTCGTAGACCTCGGCCATGCCGCCTCCTCCTCGTCGCGTGGTCCCAGTGTCGGGCATTCCCGGCCGGAGCGCATGAGCAACGATTGCTCACCCGGCGCGCCGCCGCCGGATCGTGGCACGATGCAGGCATGGCGCCACCGCGCATCGAGTTCGAGGCCGACGTGTTCTCCCCCACCGGGATGACGCTCCTCGTCGACGGCACCGCGCAGTCGCACGTCGATCCCGACGATCCGACTCGCCTGTTCTTCGAGTACGTGCGCCGCATCGGCCACGTGCTCGACGCCGTGCGCACGCCGGGCGAGCCCATCCGGGCGCTGCACCTCGGCGGCGGCGCGTTCACGCTCCCGCGCTACGTCGCCGCGACCCGGCCCGCCTCCACGCAGGTCGTCATCGAGCACGACGCCGAGATCGTCGACCTGGTGGCCGACCGGCTGCCGCTGCCCGCCGACGCCGACATCGCGGTGCTCGTCGCCGATGCCCACGGCATGCTCTCGGCGCTCGCGGCGGCCCGCCGGTTCGACGCGGTCGTCGTCGACCTCTACGCGGGGCTCGACGCCCCGGCCTTCGTCGACGAGCCGGCCTTCATGGGCGGATGCCTCGCGCTGCTGTCGCCCGGAGGGCTGCTGGCCGTGAACGTGGCCGACGCCGCCGGGCTCACCCGCCTGCGCGCGCAGGTGCGGGCGCTGGCGCTGGCGCGAGCGGATCCCGGCGCCGACCTGCTCGTCGCGGGCGACCCGACCGTGCTCTCGGGCGCGGAGGAGGGGAACGCGATCCTCGTCGCAGCGCCCGACGGGCTGCCGCCCGGCCTCGAGGACCGGCTCGCGCTGAGCGGCCCGTTCCCGGCGACGGTGCTCACGGGGCACCGGCTCGACGCCGCGCTCTGGGGCGCCTGCTGAGCTCGGCGAGCTGCGAACGGCTCCGAGCGGATGCCGCACACGCCTCCGGTCGCGCACGAGGCGGGTAGCGTGGCATCCGTGCCCGACCTCGAACGCCGCCTCGCCGTGAGCGGCCACGTCGCCCGCCTCGAGGAGTCGCGCAGCGCGCCCGGATCGTGGACGCTCTTCGTCGACGGCACGCCGCAGTCGCACGTCGAGCTCGACCGGCCCGACTGGCTCGGCTTCGAGTACGTGCGGCGCATCGGCCACGCCGCCGACCTCGTGCGTCCCGACGGCGAGGCCATCACGGCACTGCACCTCGGCGGCGGCGCGCTCACCCTGCCCCGCTACATTGCGGCGACCCGGCCCGGCTCCCGGCAGCAGGTGGTCGAGCTCGAGAGCGACCTCGTCGAGTTCGTGCGCGAGCACCTGCCGCTCCCCCGCGGTGCGCAGGTGCGCATCCGGCACGGGGACGCGCGCGAGGTGCTGCAGAAGCTGCCGGCGGGCCTCGACGGCGCGGTCGACCTCGCGGTCGTCGACATCTTCTCGGGTGCGCGCACCCCCGCCCACGTGACGAGCGCCGAGTTCTACGGCCTGCTCCAGCCGCGACTCGCGCCGGGCGGCATCGTGGCGGTGAACGTCGCCGACGGCGCCGGGCTCGCGTTCGCCCGCTCGCAGGCGGCGACGCTGGCGCACGTGTTCGAGCACGTCGCCATCGCGGCCGACACGTCGATGCTGAAGGGCCGACGGTTCGGCAACGTCGTGATGTACGCGTCGGCCGACGAGCTGCCGTTCGCGGGCCTGCCGCGACGGCTCGCGAGCGACCCGGCCCCGGCGAAGCTCGTCGACGGCGACGAGCTCCGCCGGTTCATCGCCGGCGCTCCGGTGGTGACGGATGCCACGGCGGTGCCGTCGCCGCCGCCCGCGCGTTCGGTCTTCCTGTCGAAGCCCGGTCGCTGACCGCGCGGTGCGCGCCGCGCCGACGGCTTCGCGCAGGAATCCCGTGACGCCGGTGGAATCCCGTACGTGCGGGATTCCACCGCACCATCGGGATTCCGCCGGTCAGCGGACCACGCGCACCGCGCTCGGCCCGCTCTCGTTCCAGACCCGGTCGAGCGCCGTGACCGCGTACGCGTAGTCGCGGCCGGCCTCGGCCGTCGCGTCGGTCCAGGTCTGCACGACGCCGGCCCCCGCGCGCACGGTCGCCACGAGGTTCGTCGCGTCCTCGACGTCGATCGCGTCGGCCGGTCCGTCGACGCGGTAGACCGCGAACGAGGTCGCACGGTGGGCCGGCGGCGCGGCATCCGACCACTGCAGCTCGACGCCGCCAACCGAGCGCTCGGCCCGCGCGAGCACCGGGGGGCGCACGTCCGTCGCCGGCAGCCACGGCATGGCGGGCACGATCGCGGGGTGCGCGTAGTGGTCGGCGACGACCCGCGACATCGAGCCCTGGGGGTCGGCGGGCACGTGCTTGGCCGAGAAGTAGACGTTGCCGTGCACGGGCGATCCGGCCGCGTCGATGCCGCGGTCCATGCTGAGGTGGTTCGACAGCTCCGCCGGGTCGGTGAAGACGCCCGAGGTCACCTTGTAGAGCGCCTCCCCGATGTAGAGGTGCGTGCCGGATGCCGCGGCGACGTCGGCCCACCACGGCATGAGCTTCGCGTAGTCGGCCACCGCGAGCCCGATCTGCCAGTACACCTGCGGGTTGATGTAGTCGAGCCAGCCCTCGAGCACCCACTTGCGGGTGTCGGCGAACTGCAGGTCGTACGACTGCGAGCCGCCCGTCTCGGAGCCGAGCGGGTCGGTCGCGCGGTTGCGCCAGATGCCGAACGGGCTGATGCCGAACTTCACCCACGGCTTCAGCGCTTTGATGCGCTCCGAGATCGACCGCACGAAGGTGTCGACGTTGTGCCGCCGCCAGTCGGCGACGTCGCCGAAGCCGGCGCCGTGCGCGGCGTAGGTCGCGGCGTCCGGGATCACCTGGCCCGCCACCGGGTACGGATAGAAGTAGTCGTCGAAGTGCACGCCGTCGAGGTCGTAGTGCTCGACCGAGTGCAGGATCGCCTGCTGGATGTGCTCCTGCACCTCGGGCAGGCCGGGGTCGAAGTAGAGCTTGCCACCGTAGGCCCAGATCCAGTCGGGGTGCAGGCGAGCCGGGTGCTCGGGCACGAGCTTCGCCGGGTCGGCCTGCATCGACACGCGATACGGGTTGTACCAGGCGTGCAGCTCGAGGTTGCGCGCGTGCGCCTCCTCGACGATGAACGCGAGTGGGTCGTAGCCCGGGTCCTGCCCTTGCACGCCCGTGAGGTACTGCGACCACGGCTCGAGCGGGCTCGGCCAGAACGCGTCGGCGGTCGGCCGCACCTGCACGAAGACCGCATTGAGCCGGAACTGCTCGGCCACGTCGAGCCAGTGGAGGAACTCGGCGCGCTGCGCGTCGGCGCTGAGGCCCGTGCGGCTCGGCCAGTCGATGTTCACGACCGACGAGATCCACATCGCGCGCAGTTCGCGCTTGCGCGGTGCCACGACGGCCGCGGTCGCGCCGGCCGTCGCCCCGAAGGCGTTCGCGTGCGCCGGCGCCGGCGCGAGGCCGCCGATGGTCACGGTGAAGGCGGATGCCGCGACGCCCGCGACCGCGAGCGTGAGGAAGCCGCGGCGGCCGAGCGCTGCGGCGGGTTGGTCGGCGGGCGTGGACTCAGGGTGCGTCATCGATCCTCCAAGCAGTTCGGTTTGGAAGATACTTCCATACTCGCCGATGGTTGTGAAGCGTTGCTTCCGAGATCGTCCCCTCAGCTCCGGTGCGCGTGCCGGAACCGCACCTCCTGCCCCGGACGCACCTGCGCCATCGCATCCAGCGAGCCCGGATCGAGGATCGCGATGACGGGATAGCCGCCCGTGACCGGCCGGTCGGCGAGCAGGATCGTCGGCTGCCCGTCGCCGGCGACCTGCATCGAGCCCGGCACGGTCGCCTCGCTCGCGAGCTCCCCCGGGCGGATCCGCTCGAGCGCCGGCCCCACGAGCCGGACGCCGATGCGGTCGGCCTGCTCCGAGACGCGCCAGGGTCGTTCGAACAGGGCGGCGCGCGCGGCATCCGTGAACCAGTCGGCGCGCGGGCCCGGCAGGAGCGACAGCCGCACCGCGTCCTGGGGCGGCGGGAACGCGACGTCCTGGTCGATCACGGGCACGGATGCCGCGGGCTCCGGCCCGATCGGCAGCACCTGTCCCGCAGCCACCGGTTCGGGGCCGATCGCGGCGAGCGTGTCGCGCGATCGCGAACCGAGCACCGGCGGCACGTCGAGGCCGCCGCGCACCGCGAGCACGTAGCGGATGCCGCGCGCCGCCGTGCCGAGCTCGAGCACCGAGCCGTCGCGCGCCCGCGCCGCCGCGTACGGCGCGACCGGTCGTCCGTCGAGCGTGACCGGGCCCCACGCGCCCGTGACCGCGAACCACGCCTCACCGTCGAACCGGGCGCGGAAGCCGCCGACCAGCACCTCCAGCGCCGCAGCCCCGTCTGGGTTGCCGACGAGCCGGTTCGCGAGCGTCAGCGCGCCGCGGTCGAGCGCACCCGAGGCCGGGACGCCGAGGTGCGCGAGGCCGGGCCGGCCGAGATCCTCCACGAGCGCCGAGGCGCCCGGGTGCTCGACGCGCAGGCCGGTCATGCCGAGCCGATCGCCTCGAAGCGCACTCGGCGGCCCGGAGCCAGCAGCGCGGGCTCGTCCGCCTCGGGGTCCCACAGGGTCGCGTCGGTGCGCCCGATGAGCCGCCAGCCGCCCGGGCTCTGCCGCGGGTACACGCCGCCGAACGCACCGGCGACGGCGACCGAGCCGGCGGGCACGCGCGGACGCGGGGCATCGAGCCGGGGGACCTCGAACGGCCAGTCGTCGCTTACCAGGTAGCCGAAGCCCGGTGCGAAGCCGACGAACGCGACGCGCCACTCGGCCGCGGTGTGCGCCGCGACGAGCGCCTCGGGCGAGACGGCCAGGAGCGTCGCCGTGACGGCGAGGTCCTCGCCGTCGTAGGTCACGGGGATGACGACCGGGTCCGCCGCGGCGCCGGCGACCCGCGAGCCCGCCTCGGCCGGGATGCGACGCACCCACGTCGCCGCGGACTCGAGCGGCAGTCGCGCCGGGTCGACCGCGACGAGGATCGTGCGGGCGGCCGGCACGAGCTCCACCACGCCCGGGCGCGGGTCTGCAGCGAGTGCGTCGTGCAGCGCGAGCACCTCCTCGAGCGAGTCGCACTCGATGAGCAGGGCCGCATCGCCGCTCGGCAGCAGTCGGCGGCTCATGCGAACGACCGGATCTCGACGCCCGCGCCCTCGAGCGCATCGCGCACGGCGCGCGCCATGGCCACGGCGCCCGGGGTGTCGCCGTGCAGGCACAGCGAGTCGGGAGCGAGCTCGACGCGGCTGCCGTCGTCGGCGGTGAGGCCTCCCGTCTCGGCGAGCTCCAGCGCGCGGTCGGCGGCAGCCGCGGGGTCGTCGACGATGGCGCCCGGCTCGCCGCGCGGCACGAGCGAGCCGTCGGCGACGTAGCCGCGGTCGACGAAGGCCTCGCGGGCGAAGCGCAGGCCCGCGGCATCCGCTGCGCGTTCGAGCTCGCTGTCTGGCGAGCCGAGCAGCGGCAGGGTCGGGTCGTAGCGGGCGACGGCCTCCGCGAACGCGTGGGCGGCGCGCTCGTCGGCGGACAGCCGGTGGTAGAGGGCGCCGTGCGCCTTCACGTACCGCACGCGCGTGCCCGCGCCGCGGGCGACGCCGTCGAGCGCGCCGAGCTGCACGAGGAGCTCGGCGGCGATCTCGGCCGGGCTCGTGTCGAGCGCGCGGCGCCCGAAGCCGACGAGATCGCGGTAGCCGGGGTGGGCTCCCAGGGCGACGCCGTGGCGCACCGCGCGGCCGGCGCTCTCGGCCATCGTCAGGGCGTCGCCGGCGTGGTAGCCGCACGCGACGTTGGCGCTCGAGACGATCGCGAACATCGCCTCGTCATCGCCGACCCGCCACGCCCCGAAGGACTCGCCGAGGTCGCTGTTGAGGTCGATCCCAGGCGTCATGCTCCCATTCTGCCGAAGCAGCGCGCACACTGGGATGGGGAGGTCGCATGCCGAACGCGGTACGTACGCGGCGCCGGGGGCGTCGATCCGGTGCCCGGAGCGCCGCGGCCGCGGCATCCGTCGCCCTCGCCGCCGTCGCCGTGCTCGCCGCGTGCGTCGGCGCCCCCCAGCGCAGCCCGCTGCCGTCGACACCGCCCGGCACGCCCGCATCGCCGACCGCCTCGGAGCCTCCGACCCCGTCGGGCCCGCCGCCCGTGCTGCTGCCGAGCGGCGGCGTCGAGGTCGTCGCGCAGGGGCTGCAGGCACCGTGGTCGATCCTCCGGCTGCCCGGTGGCGGCGTGCTCGTGAGCGAGCGCGACACCGCGAACATCGTCGAGGTGCTCGGCGACGGGTCGCTGCGGGTGGCGGCCACCGTGCCGGGCGTCGTCCCCGGCGGCGAGGGCGGCCTGATGGGCCTCGCGCTCCGCCCGACCGACGGCGATGACGACGACCCCGCCTGGATCTACGCGTACTTCACCGCGGCATCCGACAACCGCATCGTGCGGATGCCGCTCACCGGCGCGCCCGGGTCGCTCGGCGTCGGCGCCCCCGAGGACGTGCTCACCGGCATCCCGAAGGCGGGCAACCACGACGGCGGGCGCATCGCGTTCGGACCCGACGGGTTCCTCTACGCCACCGCGGGCGACGCCGGGAACCGCGACGCCGCGCAGGATCCCAGCTCCCTCTCGGGCAAGATCCTGCGGATGACGCCCGAGGGGCAGGCGGCGCCCGGGAACCCGTTCGGCAACCTCACCTGGTCGTACGGGCACCGGAACCCGCAGGGCATCGCCTGGGACGCGAACGGCGACCTCTGGGCCGCCGAGTTCGGCCAGAACACGTGGGACGAGCTCAACCGCATCGAGCCGGGGGCGAACTACGGCTGGCCGGTCGTGGAGGGGCAGGCCGGGGACCCGCGCTTCGTCGACCCGGTGCAGCAGTGGTCGACGGCGGAGGCCAGCCCCAGCGGGCTCGCGATCGTCGGGGACACGCTCTTCCTCGCCGCGCTCCGCGGCCAGCGGCTCTGGACGATCGCGCCCGCGACCGCTGGCGGCGGGCTCACCTCGACACCCTGGTTCACCGGCGAGCTCGGGCGGCTGCGCGACGTGACGGCGGGCCCCGACGGCGAGCTCTGGTTCATCTCCAACAACACCGACGGACGCGGCTCGCCCACCGACGGCGACGACCGGCTGTACCGGGTGCGGCTCGCGCCGGCGGGGTAGCGGACGCCGCACCCGGCCCGGAGAACCCGGAAAGCCCGGAACGGCGGGGAAACGCGGGCCCCGTTCGGGGGCCAGCGCCTCCGCCGCCAGGTCCGCGGGCAGGGCTATCCTCATCCCATGGCGGATCTCGAGCGGGTTCGGCGGTGGGCGGAGGCCCTCATCGTCCTGCACCTCGATGCCGCGGTGTGGAGCTTCGGCTTCGACAACGCGAAGAAGCGCGCCGGCCTGTGCAACTACACGGCCAAGCACATCTCGGTGTCGCGCTACCTCGCCGCCCGCTACGACGACGACGAGATCCACCAGATCCTGCTGCACGAGGTCGCGCACGCCGTGGCCGGCCCGCGCGCCGGGCACGGGCCGAAGTGGGCGACCGTCGCGGCCGACCTCGGCTACGTCGGCCGGCGCACGCACGACGGCGAGGTCGCGCACGAGTTGGCGCCGTGGGTGGGTCGCTGCCCGGCGGGGCACGAGCATTTCCGCTACCGTGAACCCCAGCGCCCCCTGAGTTGCGGTCTGTGCCGTCGCGGCTTCGATCGGGCGAACCTCATCGTCTGGCGTCATCGCGAGATCACGCCTGCGGTGCGGCGGCGGGCCGCGAGCGCGGCAGCCGGCTGACCGCCGAGTCGGCCGGGCCGTCGAGCGCATGCCCGCCGGCGCATGCGTCCTCCCCAGCAGCGCGGATGCGGCGTCCGCGACGTCCGAGGATGGTTCCCCCATGCCCGTCTCCACCGTCTCCATCCCCGTCGGACAGTGGTTCACGTCGGCGGAGGGCGTCCGCTGGTGGTTCGACTCGGGATCGTTCGCGCTCGACTTCGCCTACACGGGCGCCATGGGCGGCAACCCCGCCTGGGAGCGGCTGCACGCGCCCGACGACCTCACCACGTGGCTCCGCGACCGGTTCCCCGTGGCCGTCGGCACGGCCCGGTCGCGCGACCTGTTCGACGCGATCTCGCTGCGCGACGCGATCGGGCGCATGGCGTTCGCCGCCGCGCGCGGCGACGACGTGCGGGCGCAGGACATCGACCTCGTGAACCTCTACGCGGCGACGCCCGACATCCCGCCCGTGCTGTCCGGCGGCTCGCGCCAGGCCGGCCGCTCGGTGCAGACGGTCGGACAGGCGCTCTCGACCATCGCCCGCGATGCGGTCGACCTCTTCGACGACGCGAACGCCGACCGCATCCGCGAGTGCAGCGGCGACTGCGGCATCGTCTACCTCGACACCTCGCGGGCGGCCACCCGGCGGTGGTGCTCGATGCAGCGCTGCGGCAACCGTGCCAAGGTGCGAGCGCATCGGGCGCGCGCCCGGAAGGCGGACCGCCAGGCGGCCTGAGCCTCCCGGGCTGACTTCACGTCGGGCTGCGGCATCCGTCGAACCGACCTTCGGACGTCGAACCGGCGGCTTCCCTCCGGATGGCCCGGCCGCGCGAGGCATCCGCTGGTACCGTGCGGCCTTGGAGCCCAAGATCGTCGGAACCACCATGCCCATCCTCGAGCTCACCCTCGCCCAGGGCGAGCAGATCGTCGCAGAAGGCGGCGACGTCTCCTGGCTCACCAACGGATTCCGCATGGACACGTCGACCGCCCACGGCAGCGGCGGCCAAGGCGGGTTCATGAGCAGCCTGAAGCGCGTCCTCGGCGGCGGCCAGCTCTTCCTCACGGAGTACACCGCGCCGCAGGGCGGTGGGTTCGTCGCGTTCGCAGCCCAGCTGCCCGGCACGATCCGCGAGCTTCGCATCGACCCGTCCGACGAGTTCATGATCCAGTCGGGCTCCTACATGGCGAGCACGCACGGCGTCGTGGTCTCGGTGGGCCTGCAGAAGAAGCTCGGCGCGGGCATCTTCGGCGGCGCCGGCGTCGTCTTCCAGAAGCTCACCGGCAACGGGACGGCCTGGGTGCAGCTCGCCGGCGAGCTCGTCGAGTACGACCTGCAGGCCGGGCAGTCGCTGCTCATCCACCCCGGGCACCTCGCGATGTTCCGCGCCGAGATGCCACTCGAGTTCGCCACGGTGAAGGGCGTGAAGAACAAGTTCTTCGGCGACTCGCTCATGCTCGCGCAGCTGCACGGCCCGGGCCATGTGTGGCTGCAGTCGATGACGCCCGCGAAGCTGGCGGCCGCGATCGAGCCGTACCTGCCCGAGAAGGACAACTCGAGCAGCTAGGCGCCCGCGGCAGCCTGCGCCCGCCGGTCGATCAGTCGGCGGCGGGCTACGGCGCTGCCGCGAGCCTGCTCGCCGATCAGCCGGCCGACGGCACCTCGTCGGACGCGTCGACCTCCGTCGCGGCGCGGACCTCGGGCCGGCGGCCCTGCGCGACGAGCTCGGCACCGCTCGCCGACGCGCCGATGAGGTGCACGGCCGCGTGCCGCAGGCCCTCGAACGCCGCGCACGCCACCGCAGCCTCGGGTGACGTGTGGTCGATGCCGAGCGCGATGAGCGCGTCGACGATCGCGCCGGCGCCGAGCTGGTCCTCGACGGAGAAACGGACGGCGCCACCGTCGGCTCCGCCGTCCCGTTCGCCTGCGGCCACGATCGCGACCATGAGTCGCTCCCCGCGCTCCTCCTGCAGCTCGAGGATGCATCGGGCCACCGCGCTGCGGTTGCGCAGCGACCCCTCGAGCACGACGAGGTCGCGTCCGGCCAGCGCGGCGGCGATCACTCCGCCGTCGGGCGACGGCAGCACGTCGACGACGACCGCGACGTGCGCACCTGGCACGATGCGCTCCGCACCCGCGACACCCCAGTCGAGTCGGACCTGGTACTTCGCCTGCCCACCGGGCGCGCTCGTCTCGCTCACCGCGACAGGCTACCTCGGGGAGTACAGCTCCGGATGCCGCGGCCGACTCGCCGACCGACGGGCGCTCACGCCCGGCGCGCCGCCGCCGCGTCCGGAGTTGCGCACGCGCCGACGGCCCGTAGCACGTCGCGACGGACGCGGGCACCCGCTGAGGAACCCGACGACGCGCGCTACCGCCCGTCGCCGAGCGTGTCGTACGCGGCGAGCGCCTCGGCGTCGTTCGCGCGGGCGGCGGCCCGCCGCGCGGCATCGAGCGCGGCCACGGGATCGGGCTCCTGGCGCGCGATGACGAGCTGCCGCTCGGCCTCGGCGAGTCGGGTGCGGGCGTCCGCCCCGACGCGCGGACCCGCCCGGTCGATCGCGGCGCGGGCGACACGGGCCTGGCTCTCCGCTATCGCGATCGCACCACCCAATGCGCCGCGCGCTCCGTCGAGCCGACCCTGCGCGTTCCGGGCCGCGGCCCGCGCCACCTCGAGGTGATCCCGGGCTGCGTGGATCCGGTCGCGGTCGGCGAACGGGTCGCCCGCGACGTCGCGACGTGCGGCGAGCACGGCGGACGCCTCCCCGATCGCCGTGCCGAGGGCCTGCTGCGCGTCGGCGTCCTCCTGCGCGTCCCGCTCACCGCGGGCGGCGACGAGGTCGGCGTCGAGCGCCGCGGCCTGCGTCGCTGCCTCCTCCTGTGCGGCGGCGAGTTCGAGCTCGACGCCCTCCACGACCCCGAGGTCACGGCCGGCGCGATCGAGCAGGTCCGCGACCGTCGCGAGCGTGTCGGCGGCCGGCTCGGTCCCGGCGACCTGCCGCTCGGCCGTGTCGAGCGCCGAGGTCGCGCCCGCGACCGCCGATGCGGCCCGCGAGGCCGCCGCCCGCGCGACGCCGAGCGCCGACGGCGTGAACCGCGTGCCGAGCCGCTCGAGCCCCGCCTCCGCCTCCGCACGACGGCGTTCGAGGCGTGCGGAATCCGCGCGCAGGGCGGGCACGTCGTCGCGGGCACCGCGCTCGGCCCGGCGGCGGCCGGCGAGCGCGGCATCCGCTTCGTGGAGCTCGCGCAGTGCGGACTCGCAGAGGTCGACGATGCGGGTGCTCCAGGCCCGCCGCGACGCCGCGGTGGCGGGTGCCGCGTCGTCGAGCCGCTGCTGCAGCAGGAACGCCTCGCGGAGCCGCCCGCGGGCCGTCTCGAGGGCGGTCCGCACGTCGCGCGCGACCGCGGGCCCGAACTGGGCCTCGGCGAACGCGACCTCCCGGTCGGCGTCGCGCACGGCGTTGTCGGCCTGCACGATGAGGCCCTTCGCCCGCACCTCGAGGGCGTGCCCGTCGCCGAGCTCCGCGCGCTCGCGCCGCGCGCCGAGCCGACGGAAGCCCACGACCCCGGCGGCGAGCGCCACAGCCGCGGCCCCGAACACGACCAGAGACGGCAACCACCAGAGCGCGTCGGCCATGGCCGGAGTCTAGGACGCGCAGCCGAGCCCCGGCCGGGCGGGCGCCGTGAATCCGGCGGGGATCCTTGGCAGTGGCATCCGCTCGGCCTACTCTCTGGACATGCGGGTGCTCCTCAAACTCACGCTCGACTGCACGCCGGATGCCGCGTGGCGCGCGCTGCGGAGCCCGGCCGTGCTGCGCGAGGTCGTCGCCCCCTGGCTCGACTTCTCGTCGCTCGAGCAGGAGGGCCTGCCGACCACGTGGCCCGAGGGACAGCACCGCATGCTGGCGCTCGCGTTCCGGCGCTTCCCGGCGGGCGAGGAGCTCGTCGACGTGAGCTACCCGGGCGGGCTGCCGGCGGGCGTTCGGATGCTGCGCGACGGCGGCGGCGCCCTCACCGGCCCGCTCGCCGTCTTCGACCGATGGGACCACCGCATGGCGGTCTCCGCCCTGCCCGACGGGCGCACGCTCTACCGCGACCAGCTGCTCGCACGGGCGGGCGCGCTCGACGTGGTCGCCTGGTATCCGACGTGGGCGTTCTGGCAGTGGCGCGGCATGCGGCTCCGGCAGCTCGCGCCGACGTGGTCGTTCGACCCGCCCGGCACGGCGGATGCCGCGGCCGCCGCCGGCGCAGCGGGCGACGCGACGGCGAGCGCAGCCACCGCCGGGGCGTCCGGCGCGGCATCCGTCACCGCCGGAGCCGCCGCGTGAACACCTCGATCGGGTCGCTGCAGCTCGCGGACTGGCGACGACGGGTCTTCGGCCTCTACGCCGGCGTGCGCCAGCTCAGCGTGCACGACCCCGCGTCGGGCCACGAGCTGTGGAAGTCGGGGCGCGACGAGCTGTTCGCCGGACATCCGCAGTCGCCGCTGCTGCCCGACGACCGCTCGAACTTCACGGGCCTGCGCATCGCGCGCTACGACCCCGACTGGCGGTTCGAGCTCGAGGTGCACCGCTCGGAGGAGCCCGTGCGCATCGTCGTCGACAGCGCCACCGACGGCAAGATCCCGTTCTCGCTCGTGGGCACGGTGCGCCTCCCCTACCTGGGCTCGCTCGACGTGTGGCGGCTCACGGGCTACGGCGGCGGCCTGTTCCTGCCCGTGAAGGACGGCCTCGCGGGCCTCCCGGGCGGCACGTACGGCGGCGGGCGCTACCTGCTCGACACGGTCAAGGGCGCCGACCTCGGTCCGGGCGCCGGCGACGACACGCTCGTCATCGACTTCAACTTCGCCTACAACCCCTCGTGCGCCTACGACCCGTCGTGGTCGTGCCCGCTCGCGCAGCCGGGCAACACCCTGCGCGACGAGATCCCGGTGGGCGAGCGGATGCCGCGCTGAGCCGGCTGACGCGACCGCGACCGCGCGCGTTCACAGCGATCGCCCTGCGGCATCCGCTATGGTGGTCGACGGCGAGCGCGACGAACGCGCCGCCTGCGTCGTAGAAACGCTTCCGGGCAGGGCCTCCTCGAGAGGGCGCCCGATGACTCTCATACGGCGAACGGATGCGCCGACCGGCGCCTTCGCCACTTCCCACCGCCGGGTCCCGATGCGCAGCTGCGCGTCGATCCGACCTGCGGTGCGCTCTGCCCCCGAAAGGCACCAGTGACCGACATCAGCTTCAGCACGCTCGGCGTGCCCGCTCCGCTCGTCGCGGCCCTCGCCGCCGACGGCAAGACCTCCCCGTTCCCGATCCAGGTCGACACCCTGCCCGACACGCTCGCCGGACGCGACGTGCTCGGCCGCGGCAAGACCGGCTCGGGCAAGACCCTCGCCTTCGCGCTGCCCATCGCCGCGCGCCTCGGCACCTCCCTCGCGGGCGGCGGACGCCGCCCGGGCCGTCCGCTCGCCCTCGTGCTCGCACCGACCCGCGAGCTCGCGACGCAGATCACCGCGACCTTCGAGCCGCTCGCCGCCGCGTACGACCTGAAGGCCACCACGATCTACGGCGGCATCAACCAGAAGCGCCAGGTCGACGCGCTGCGTGCCGGCGTCGACATCGTCGTGGCTACGCCGGGCCGCCTCGAGGACCTCATGCAGCAGGGCTTCATCACGCTCGACGCCGTGGAGATCACGGTGCTCGACGAGGCCGACCACATGGCCGACCTCGGCTTCCTGCCGGTCGTCACGCGCATCCTCGACAAGACGCCCCGCGGCGGGCAGCGCCTGCTCTTCTCGGCCACGCTCGACAACGGCGTGGACAAGCTCGTGAAGCGCTACCTGCAGAACGAGGTGCTGCACTCGGTCGACGAGGCGAACTCCCCCGTCGCCCAGATGACCCACCACGTCTTCGAGATCGACGACGTCGATGCGAAGAACGAGCTCGTGCGCACGCTCGCGTCGGGCACCGGCCGCCGCATCCTCTTCATGCGCACCAAGCACCACGCGAAGAAGCTCGCCAAGAAGCTCACCGAGCAGGGCATCCCCGCCGTCGACCTGCACGGCAACCTGTCGCAGCCGCAGCGCGACCGCAACCTCGCCGCGTTCGGCGACGGCTCGGTCAAGGTCATGGTCGCGACGGATGTCGCGGCGCGCGGCGTGCACGTCGACAACGTCGAGCTCGTGATCCACGTCGACCCGCCCATGGAGCACAAGGCGTACCTGCACCGCTCGGGCCGCACCGCGCGTGCCGGCAGCGAGGGCGACGTCGTGACGATCTGCCTGCCCGGCCAGAAGCAGGACCTCAAGACCCTGCTCCGCAAGGCCGCCATCACCGTGACGCCCGAGCGGGTAACCGCCGAGTCGGCGTCGGTGACGGCGCTCGTCGGCGAGGTCGCCCCCTACGTGAAGCCCGCGCCGCGTCCTTCGACGGGCTCGGGGAACGGCGGAGGCGGCCGCTCGCAGGGCGCGAACGCACAGCGCAAGCGTGCCCGTCGCGACGAGCTCGCCGCCGGCGGTGCCGGTGCGCAGCGCCCGGCCGGCGAGGGCCGTCGCAGCCGCGGCCGCGGTCGCGGTCAGGGCAGCTCGGATGTCGCGCCCGCGACGCCGCGCCGTGACCGCTCAGGCCGTCCGGCCGAGGTGAAGGCGCACGCCCCCAAGCAGGGCGCCGGCCAGAGCCGCGGCGCGCAGACGTCGGGCGCGCAGCGCGGGGCATCCGGTCGCTCGACTGCGAAGCAGCCGCTGCGCGTCGGCAGCCTCGTCTCGCCGAACCGCAACCAGCGCACCAACCGCCGCGCGCAGGGCTGAGCCCCCTCCCCGCTCGTCGAGGAGCGCCCGGCGCAGCCGGACGCGTATCGAGACGCACCGATGGGTCTCGATACGGGTCGGCTGCGCCGGCCCTACTCGACCACCGGCTGCGTGACGCTCGATTTCGCGTCGCGCGCGCGCTGGCTTAGCCTTTCGGCATGAGCACCGATGTTGTTGCCGAAGTCGTCGTCCGTCCCATCCGCGATTCCGACGTCGAGGCCCTGGGGCGCGTCCACGCCATCTGCTGGCACGAGACGTACGACCACCTCATCAGCGCAGCCGCTTTCGAGAAGCTCTCCCCTCGGCGCATGGCCGAGCTGTGGAACCACTACGCCGAGCGCGGCGAGGAGTACCAGCAGTTCGCCGCACTCGTCGACGGCGAGATCGTCGGCTTCGTCGGCTCGGGCCCGGCCCGCGACGAGGACGCCCCGCGCGAGCGCGAGCTCTACTTCATCTACCTGCTCGACGCCTACCACGGCACCGGCATCGGCCAGAAGCTCTTCGATGCCGCCGTCGGCACCGACCCCTCCTACCTCTGGGTGGCGTCCGACAACCCGCGTGCGCACCGGTTCTACCAGCGCAACGGGTACGCGCTCGACGGCGGCGAGCAGGTCGTGCCGTTCCTCGGCGAGGAGATCCACGAGGTCCGCTTCGTCCGGTGAACGCATGACGGCAGCGGATGCCGCGGCCGCGCTACGGTGATCCGATGAGCGTTCCCGTCATCCTCGACGTCGACACGGGCGTCGACGACGCCCTGGCCATCATGTTCGCGGTGCGGCATCCGGGCCTCGACCTGCTCGGCATCTCGTGCGTGGCCGGGAACGCGCCGCTCGCGCAGGTCGTCGACAACACGCTGCGCGTGCTCGACGCCGTCGGCGCGCCCGACGTGCCAGTGGCCGCCGGCGCCCCGCGACCCCTCCTCGAGGCGCCGCGCGAGGCCCGCCACGTGCACGGGGCCGACGGACTCGGCGGCATCGCGCTGCCGGCGACCACGCGGCAGCCCGAGCCCGTCGCCGCGGTCGAGCTCCTGCGCCGGCTCATCCTCGAGCACGACCGACCGGTGACGCTCGTGGCGCTCGCACCGCAGACCAACCTCGCGCTGCTGCTGCGCACGTACCCCGAGGTCGCCGGCAACCTCGAGCGCATCGTGTTCATGGGCGGATCGGCGAGCGTCGGCAACGCGACCGCGGTGGCCGAGTTCAACGTGTGGCACGACCCCGAGGCCGCGGCGATCGTGCTCGACTCGGGCGTGCCGGCCTACATGTACGGGCTCGACGTGTTCAACCGCGTCGCCGTCGACCACGACACGGCGATCGCGCTCGAGCACGGCGACGACCGGCTCGGCCGGGTGGTCGGAGCGCTGATCGGCAACCGCGTCGCCCTCTCCGAGGACGAGCGCGCCGAGTACACCGGCCTCATCGGCGATGCCGGCGCGGTCTGCTCGATCGTCGATCCGCTGGCGATCCGCACCGAGGTGCGACCGGTGCGCGTGGAGCTCGCGGGCTACGGTCGCGGGCAGACGCTCGTCGACCGCCGCGCCTTCGCGGGCGAGGACATGGTGCACGGCCTGGCCGGCGAGTGGACGCAGGTCGAGGTCGCGCTCGGCGTCGACGCCGAGCGCATCGCGCGGCTGTTCCTCGACACGCTCGGGCTCTCGGGGTAGGCGGGCCCCTCCGACGCCGCGCGACTCAGCGCAGCGCGCCCACCGAGGCGAGCGCCTGGCGCAGCAGCACTCCGCGGCCGCCCTCCATCTCGGCCGCGATCGCCTCGGATGCCGCCTCGACCGGCGTCATCCACGTGACCTCGAGCGCGTCCTGGCGCGGCTCGCACGTGCCCGTGACGGGCACGACGAACGCGAGCGACACGGCGTGCTGTCGTTCGTCGGTGAACGGCGTGAGGCCGGGCAGCGGGAAGTACTCGGCGACCGTGAACGGCACCGGACTCGCGGGCAGCAGCGGGAACGCCATGGGCCCCAGGTCCTTCTCGAGGTGCCGGAACAGCGCGTCGCGGATGGTCTCGCCGTACATCACGCGTCCTGAGACGAGGGTGCGGGTCATCTCGCCGACCGCGTTCGCCCGCAGCAGCATGCCGACCTCGGTGACCTGCCCGAGCCCGTCGACCCGCACGGGCACCGCCTCGACGTAGAGCAGCGGGAGCCGGCCGCGCACCTCGGCGAGCTCGAGATCGCTGAGCCAGCCCGGATTCGCGGGCGGACGGACGACGGGCTCGTCGCCGGGGTTCCAGTCCGGATCGGGTGTGCGCACGCTCATGCCTTCGATTCTGCCTCACGGTCGGCTCGGCGGCCCGGGGTACGATGCCCTGATGCGGATCGACGACGAGGCGGTGCTCTGGTCGGCATCGTCGGCCGACCGGGCCGGGCGCCCGCTCCTGGTGCTCCTGCACGGCTTCAACTCCCACGAGGGCGACCTCTTCGGACTCGCCCCGTACCTCCCGCTCGCTCCGGCGATCGCGTCGCTGCGGGCGCCGATCGACGCCGGCTACGGCTACGCGTGGTTCCCGCTGCTCGCGCAGGGCGAAGCGCAGGCGCTCGACAACGCCGACCAGGCGACGACGGCGATCATCGACTGGCTCGATCGCGTCGCGCCCGACACCGCGTCGGTCGGGCTCCTCGGCTTCTCGCAGGGCGCTGCGATCGCGCTCGAACTGCTCCGCCGCGCACCCGACCGGTTCGCGTTCGCGGTCAGCCTCTCCGGTTTCGCGCTGCCCGGCGTACGCGATGGCGACGAGCGGATGTCGCAGCTCGCGCCGCCCGTCTTCTGGGGTCGCGGCACCGACGACGAGGTCATCCCCGCGGCATCCGTCGCCCGCACCCAGGAGTGGCTGCCCGAGCACGCCGACCTCGACGCGCGCATCTACGAGGGCCTCGGCCATTCCGTCTCCGAGCGGGAGCTCGCCGACGTGACCGCGTTCCTGCGCGCGCAGTACGCGAGCTAGACGCCCGCGCCGCCTCCGCCGCCGCCCGCCTCGGCACGCTTCGCAGCGCGCTCGACGTCGCGGTCAGCGACGCGGCGCTTCTCGGCGCGCACGCCCGCCTGCGTCGCGCGCTCCTGCACGAGCCAGGGCGGCGGCGCGGCGAGCAGGTCCTTGATCTCGGCGGTCGTGAGCGCCTCGGTGACCCCGCCGCGCGCGAGTCCGGAGTTCGAGACCCCGAGCTTCGCGGCCACGACGCTGCGCGGGTGCGGCCCCTCGCGGCGCAGCACCTGCAGCCACTCGGGCGGATCCGCCTGCAGCGCGTTCAGCTCGTCCCGCGTCACGACGCCCTCGCGGAAGTCCGCGGGGGCGGCCTCGAGGAGGATGCCGAGCTTCTTCGCGGCGGTCTCGGGTTTCATCGACTGGGACTGGCTCACCCTGCCACCGTAGCCCCGTTCCGCGGCATCCGCCCGCCGCTCGTCGTGTGACGCCCGGCGGCTGCCGTGCGCACCCGAGTGGCTAGGCTGTGGGCAGGCCGCAGGGGTCGGACATCGGACGGGGGCGCTGTGACGCTGAGGCTCCGCTACGTCGCCGGGGTGAGCCCCGCGAAGTGGCTGCGCGCCTGGGCCGAGCGCCGCCCCGACCTGCCCCTCGAGGCCGTGCGCGTCGAGCAGCCCGAGCAGCTTGCGGAGGTCCTCTCCGGCGACGCCGACCTCGCCTTCGTGCGGCTGCCCGTCGACGCCGAGGGCCTGCACCGCATCCCGCTCTGGGAGGAGGTCGCCGTCGCCGTGCTCCCGAAGGACCACCCGCTCGCCGACGCCGCGGCCCTCACGCTCGCCGACCTCGAGGGCGAGCCCGCCGCGCCCGCCCAGCCCGACCCGGCCATGACCGTCGAGCTCGTCGCCGCGGGCACGGGCTACGCGATCCTGCCGCACAGCCTCGCCCGGCTGCATCACCGCCGCGACGTCACGGCGGTGCCGGTGACGGATGCCGCGCCGACGCGCATCGCGCTCGTCTGGCGCGTCGAGCGCGACGACGCCGACATCCAGGAGTTCGTCGGGGTCGTGCGCGGCCGCACGACGCGGAGCTCGCGCGGCGACGCCGGCGACGACCACGCGACCGGCACGTCGTCCGGCACGTCCAAGCCGGCGGCCGGCCAGGGCTCCGCCAAGGGCTCGGCGAAGGGCGGCGCCGGCACGGCGGGCGGGAAGGGTCGCGGCACCGGGCGCGCGGCATCCGCCCGCTCGGGTCGCACCGCACGCAAGCGCGGCGGTCGCGGGCGATGAAGCCGTTCCTCTTCCTCGGCGCCCGTCCGGAGTCGGAGGCGGCCGCCCCGGAGTACGAGTCGATGCGCCTCGCCATGGGCCTCGAGCCCGAGCGCCTCGTGCACGTGCGGCTCGACCGCGAGCCGCTCGACGAGTCACCCCTCGACCACGTCGCAGGAATCGTCGTGGGCGGCAGTCCGTACAACGTGATCACGCCCGAGCACGAGAAGTCCGCGACGCAGCGACGCCTGGAGGACGGCCTCGCCCGCCTCGCCGAGGCCGCCATCGCACACGACTTCCCGGTGCTCTACACCTGCTACGGCATCGGGGTGCTGACGCGCGTGATCGGCGGCACATTGGGAACGCGGTACGCCGAGCCCGCCGCCGCGATCGAGATCACGCTGACTGCCGAGGGCGTCGCGGATCCGCTGGTGGGTGTGCTCCCGCTGCGGTTCCATGCGTTCGGCGGGCACAAGGAGGCCGCCGATGCGCTGCCCGCCGAGGCGGTGCTGCTGGCCTCGTCGGCGGCGTGCCCGGCGCAGGTCTACCGGGTCGGCGACCGCGTCTACGCGACGCAGTTCCATCCCGAGGTCACGGCCGACGACTTCATCGCCCGCGGCCACGTGTACCGTCACCACGGCTACTTCGCGGCCGATGCGCTCGAGGAGTTCAGCACGCGCGTGGCGGCGGCATCCGTCACCGAGCCGCGACGGATGCTGCGGCGGTTCGTCGAGCTCGCCGACGCCGAGGCCTGACGCCGACGCCCGAGGCGCGAACGCCCCGGGCAACGGGCCGTCAGGCCGCCAGCGGCATCGGCGGATACGCCCGGCGAAGCACCACCCGCTGGCCGAGCGTCCACGCCACCGTGACGAGGAGGTACAACGCGGCCGCGAGCGGCACGAACACCGCGATCACCGCCGTGATGAACTGCAGCAGTCCGAGCGCGCGTTGCATGCCGGCCGACGAGAGGGCGGCGAGCGGCTCCGACACTGATGCGTTTCTCGAAGCAGTGTCGGAGCCACCGGCCGAGGAGGTCGCGGTAGCCGTCGTCGCGGCATCCGGCAGCTGCGGTCGGAAGACGCGCCGCGTCACCTCGCCGACGAGCGCGATGGCGACGACCACCGAGGCGTAGACGGCGAGCGTCCCGGGCGCGAGGGTGCCGGCGGCGAGCTCGCCCGCCAGGCTCGATCCAAGCGGCACTCCGAACAGGGTGTGGTCGAGCAGCGCGTTCGGGTGACCGGCGATGGTCGGCAGGATGAAGAGCGCGTAGATGACGCCGACGATCGGCGCCTGCACGAGCATCGGCAGGCAGCCGGCGAACGGCGAGGCGCCCTCGTCGGAGTACAGCGCCATCGTCTCGCGCTGGAGGCGTTCGGGGTCGCTGCCGTGCTTCCGGCGCAGTTCGGCGAGCTTCGGCGCGAGGCGTGCGCGCGTGCGCTCGGCCTTCGCCTGCGAGACGCCGACGGGGATGAGCGCGGCGCGCACGAGGAGGGTGACGAGCACGATCGCCGCTGCAGCGCTCGAGACGCCGACGAGCGGCTGGAGCAGGTCGCCGAGGCCCATGAGCAGTGCGTGGGCGCCGTCGAGCACGGCGGCGATGGGCGGGAAGGCGTAGAGGTCCATGAGGTGTTCCAAACGGTCGGAGGGATGCGGGATCCGTCTGGCCGCGGAACAGCGGGGGTCGACCGTGCACCCTGCCGAGCAGGGTCGTCGATGGTCGGTGCGGTTATGCGGCCGGGATGCCGCGTCCGGGCGCCCTGGGTCGCGGCCGCCCTGCCGCGTCGGGGTCGCTCTGCGCGAGCAGCGTGCCGGGATCGGCCGTCTGCCGAAGTCGCGTGGCGGCGCCGCTCTGGTCGGCGGCGACGAGCGCGGGCACCGAGCTCCACGCCGCGGCCACGAGGACCACGGCCGCCGCACCGAGCACACCCAGCAGGATCACGGTGACCTGCGGGTTCGAGGCGACGGCGATGTCGAGCGAGGACTGCACCTGGCGCAGCAGCATGACGAGCAGCTCCACCTCGGCCTCCTCTCGCGCGTCTCGCCTCACGCTAGCACTCGCGGCTGCGCCGGCACTCCCGGCTGGAACGCCTCTCGAACGCGATCGAGCGGATGACGCGCGGTCGCGTCATCCGCTCGGATCGGCTTCGCCCGCTCAGGTGGTGCGGGTGCGGTTGCGCGTGATGAGCCCCCAGATCAGCAGCACGATGATCGAGCCGCCGATGGCGAGCAGCCACGTGCCCAGGTCCCAGAACTCCGTCAGCGGACGGTTGAGGATCAGGCTGCCGAGCCAGCCGCCGAGCAGTGCGCCGACGACCCCGAGCAGCAGGGTGATGAACCAGCCTCCGCCCTGCTTGCCGGGCAGGATCAGCTTGGCGATCGCGCCGGCGATGAGGCCGAGGACGAGAAATGCGAGGAAACTCATGTGCGCTCCTTCGAATCGGGGTGATCCGCACGATTCCACGTCGTCGCCCGGCGAGCAACCCCTTGCCGACGGGGTGGCGGACGCGCTAGCTCCGACGGGCGCCGCGGCTCACCACTCGGTCCCGATGAGCTCGCCGACGCCCGTGATCCACGCGCCCACGCCGTTGCCGCGATACAGGAGCATCGCGCCGTCGGGGGTCACGCCGAGGACGTCGGGCTTCGTGTCGGCGGTGAAGTCGCCAGGGCTCGTGAGCACGGCGAACATGTCCCACCCGGATCCGCGCGCGAAGCCGAACTCGTTGAGCCACCCGCCGCGCCCGTCACCGGGGTAGATCATGAACGCACCCTCGGGCGTGACGGCCAGGACGTCGGGCCTGGTGTCCCCGGTGAAGTCGCCCGCCGTGAACACGTGCAGGAACGGATCCCAGCCGGAGCCGATCGGGACCCCGACGCTGACGCCGCCGGCACCATCGCCGGCGAAGAGCCGCAGGATCCCGTCGGCACCCACGCCGATGAGATCCGCGATCCCGTCGCCCGAGAAATCGCCCGGGGCCAGCAACGCGCGCTGCGGTTCGCCCGGTCCGCGCGGGTCCGCGCCGACGCCGTCGAGCCAGCCGGCTTGACCATCGCCGGCGTAGAGGCGCAGCGCGCCGCCGCCACCGACGCCGATGAGGTCGGCGTTGCCGTCGCCGTCGAAGTCCCCCGGGGCGACGATCCCGGCGAACACGTTCCAGCCGCTGCCGACGACGGTGCCCGCCCCACTCACCCAGCCGCCCCGCGCATCGCCTCGGTAGAGCAGCAGCACGCCGTCCTCGGTGACGCGGAAGACGTCGCCGATGCGATCGCCGTCGAAGTCCCGTGTCCCGGTGGCGCGGAGGGAGGGACCCCCGTCGGCCGCCGTCGATGCCTGTGCGGTCGCCACCGACGCGAGCTGCTCGCCGCGAGCGCCCTCGCTCGCGGATGCCGCATCGACGAGGGAGGGCTGGAGGACCAGGGCCGCCGCGAGGCCGACGGCGAGGCCGGCGCCGGGACCGACGGATCTCGCTCGGCGTACGCCTCGTGCGGCCGGCCTGGTTCGCGACGTGCGAGCGGAAGGGTCCATGGCTTCCATTGTCCCGCAATACCCCGTTCGGGGGGTCCCCTTTTCGACCCACCCGGCGTCCAACCCACTGAGCGGGTTACGCCGATCACGGCGCGGTCTTCCGGCCCGCGTCGTCATCTGCCCCTAGCGTCGTCGATGGGGCTGCGCACGTTCGCGCGGCAAGGGGGGATGGCGTGAGCGGGTCGCCGGTGCACGGGAGGTCCGTGCCCAGGCGGGCGAGGCCGTTTCGGTGGGTCATCGCCCTCGTGCTGGGCACCCTCGTCCTCGTGACGACCGTGGTTCCTGCGCCGGCGGACCGGGCCGAGGCGATCCCCGACGATCCGCGCGTGCTCGCGCAGGCCCTGCTCGACGGTCGTGCCGCGGGCCGCTTCGACTCGATCTCGTGGGGCGTCGTCGACGTGCTCATCGCGCCGGTCGCGCGGGGTGAGACTCCCGCGGCGGGGTGCCGGATCGATGTCCGCGTCTTCCAGGTGCTCGTGCAGATCATGGAGCACTTCGGATCGCTGGTGATCAGCGACCTGGCCCGGTCCTGCCCCGGTGTCTCACAGGACCCGCCCTGCCCGACGACGTACATCTCGCCGCACTGCGCAGACCCGGCGCGCGCCATCGACTTCGTGCGTGTGGGCGGAACCGTGCTGCGCGGCGGATCGGAGTCCCTGCCGTTCCTGCGGTACCTCGACTCCTTCGTGCCGCGCGGGACGCTGGCGGGCCAGTCCCAGTGCGGAAGCAACGTCGCGTTCGAGTACATCACGAGTCGCATCGAGGACGCGTGCAACCACATCCACCTCGCCCTGCCGGCGACCGGGATCCTGCGCCTGCCGTCGGAGCCGACCCGGTCGACCGACGGCGTGCTCTCCAGGGTGGCCATCGGCAGTCCCGACTTCGACGGCGACGGATTCGCCGACGTCTTCCGCGTCACCAGCGACGGCCTCCTCTACCTCCTCGGCGGAGACGGGCGGGGATCGTGGAAGCCGTCGGGAAGCCTGATCGGCAGCGGATGGAACGCCTTCTCCCTGGTGCTCGCGCCCGGCGACTTCGGCGGGGACGACCGGTCGGACCTCATCGGGCTCGGCACCGACGGCATCATGCGCCTCTACGACGGCAACGGAGCGGGCGGCTGGGCGACCGGGAGCGGCCGGCAGATCGGGTCGTCGTGGAACATCTTCCGATTCGTGATCGCCCCGGGCGACTTCACCGGCGACGGGAACGTCGACGTGATCGCGATCCGACCCGACGGCGTCATGCTCCTGTACGCGGGCAACGGCGCCGGGGGCTGGCTCACCGGATCGGGAACCCCGATCGGCTCCGGGTGGGGCCGGTTCTCGAAGGTCCTCGCCCCCGGGGACTTCACCGGCGACGGCAAGGTCGACGTGCTCGCGGTGGACGGCGGCGCACTCCGCCTCTACCCGGGGAACGGCACGAGCGGATGGTCGGACTCCAACGGCCGGGTGGTCGGCACCTCGTGGGACCAGTTCATCGTCATCACGGGACCCGGCGACTTCAGCGGCGATGCCGCGGTCGACCTGCTCGCCGTCCGGGCCGACGGCGTGATGCTCATGTACCGGGGCGACCGGGCGGGCGGCTGGGCGACCGGGCAGGGCGAGGTCATCGGCTCGGAGTGGTGGTAGGCGCGTGCACCCGTGGGTGCTGCACGTCGACCTCGACCAGTTCATCGCGGCGGTCGAGGTGCTGCGCCATCCCGAGCTCGCCGGCAAGCCCGTGATCGTCGGGGGACGCGGCGATCCCACCGAGCGGGCCGTCGTCTCGACCGCCTCCTACGAGGCACGAGAGTTCGGCGTCGGCTCGGGGATGCCGCTGCGCCTCGCCGCGCGGAAGGCACCCGATGCCGTGATCCTGCCCGTCGACGCGGAGCACTACCTCGCGGCATCCGAGGCCGTGATGTCGACGCTGCGCGCGCAACCCGGAGCGACGGTGCAGGTGCTCGGCTGGGACGAGGCCTTCGTTGGCGTGGAGACCGACGACCCCGAGGCGTACGCACGGCGACTGCAGCAGGACGTGCTCGAGCGGACGCGGCTGCACTGCACGGTCGGCATCGGCGACACCCTCGTGCGCGCCAAGGTGGCCACGGGCTTCGGCAAGCCGCGCGGCGTGTTCCGGCTCACCGTCGACAACTGGCTCGAGGTGATGGGCGACAGGCCGACGATCGACCTGTGGGGCGTCGGCTCGCGCATCTCGCAGCGGCTCGCGAAGCTCGGGATCACCACCGTGGCGGAGCTCGCCGCGGCGCGGCCGGCGCCCATGATCGAGGAGTTCGGGCCGCGCATGGGCCCGTGGTACGCGCTGCTCGGGCGCGGCGAGGGGGCGCGCGAGGTTGACGACACGCCCTGGGTCGCCCGCGGGCACAGCCGCGAGACCACCTACCAGCAGGACCTGGCGGACCCGGCGGAGGTGGAGGCCGCCCTGCGCGAGCTCGCAGCTCGCGTGCTCGACGACGTCGCCGCCGAGGGCCGGCCGGTGATCGGCCTCACGCTCAAGGTGCGGTACGCCCCGTTCGTCACGAAGACGTACCAGCGTCGCGTTCCCTCGTCCTTCGATCGCGACGACGTGCTCGCGCGGGTGCTGCAGCTGGCGTCGGACCGCATCGAACCCGACCGGCCGATCCGGCTCCTCGGGCTGCGCGCCGAGATGGCGATGCCCGACGACGCGCGGGAGGGACACATGCCGACACGCGGCGGGTGGTGAGCGCACTGGCACCCCGTGCGCGACCCGTCGCTTGTACCGTGGTGCTGTGGTGATCGCGCCATCCACTCGGCGGAACTTCGTCGCCGCGGCCACGGAGAGCGTGAGCTTCGCGGTCGCGAACCAGCTCACTGCGGTGGCCGTCGTGCTCCCGTTCATCTGCGTCGCCTTCGGCGGAAGCGCCTTCGCCGCCGCGCTGATCTTCCCCACCTACACGGCCGCCAACCTGCTCGGGGTGATCCTGGCGCCGCGCGTGCTGGGGCTGCGATCCGTCTCGAGGTCGCTCGCGCTGATCCTGATCCTCATCGCGACCGTGTTCGCGATCACGGGCATCGCGATCGCCCTGGTCGACGAGGTGTGGCTGAACACCCTCTGGATCGTCGCCGCGGTGCTCGGGGTTCTCGCGGGCGTGGCGTCGATCGCCGTGGTGGAGGTGATGTCCTCCTCGCTCGCACCGTCGCAGAAGTCGGCCATCAGCGTCGTGCAGAGCACCGGCGGCTCCATCCTCACGCTGGCGATCACGGTCGTCATGGGCCTGCTCTTCCTCGACCCGAGGGGCAAGGACGCCCACGTGACGCTCCTGTGGATCGGCGTCACGGCGATGGTCGTCGCCGCCCTCGCCCTGCTGCCGATCCGTCCGACGGCATCCGGTCCGGCCGTCCGCCACCGACCGGTCGGCATCCTCACGGCGTTGCGCGCCCGGCCCGACCGCCGGTACCCGTGGGTCCGGGAGTTCCTGATCACGCAGATCCTGTTCATCTCGATCTCACTCGGAACGAGCTTCTACAGCGTGCACGGCGCGACCCTGCACGGCCAGGAATCGGAGGCCCTGCACCAGATCGTGGCGCTCACCGCGGTCGGGAGCCTGCTCTTCACGGCGCTCTGGACCCTGAGCCGGCATCGGGCGACGATCCGGGGCCTCCTGCTGACGGCCGCGGCGCTGGGCGTTACCGCCGGAGTCATCGCGCTCATCACGGAGTACGGCGGCGCCCAGGTGGCCCTGCCCATCCTGAGCGGCGTCGTCATCACGCTCGCCGCGGCCGGTGGGGCGGCGACCTCGAGCACGCGGTCGACGTGGATGTACCTCAACCTCGGACAGGACGACGACATCGAGGTGGTCGTCTTCTGCCAGGTCGTTCTGGGCGTCACCGCCACCGGCGTCGGTCTCCTGTTCGGCACGCTCGCCCACCTGGATTCCGTGGCCCCGACCTGGGGCCTGCTCATCCTGTCGGGCTATGCGCTCTTCCATGCGCGCAGAGCCCCGGGGGAACGCATCTCGGAGACCAAGGCCGGCCACCTGCTCGACCACCACCACGGACACCACTGGGGCGGGTTCCACTGGTGATGCGGTCGCCGGCCGCTTGGCCACCGCTCGTCCTCGCCCCGTTCTCGTGCGGCATGCGGCGTGGCAGGCTACGACCATGGGCACGCAGCAGCGCTTCCACACCGCGCTGGTGATCGACCGGCGCGGGCGCACGATCGTGGCGATCCCGTTCGACCCCGACGAGGTGTGGGGCGTGAAACCACGTCACCCGGTGCGCGGATCGATCGCCGGTTGCTCGATGCGCGGCAACATCGAGAAGCACGACGACGGACCCACCATCACGCTCGGACCGGCGTGGACGCGCCTCCCCCTGCGCGATGGGTCCGAGGTCGACGTCGTGCTCGAGCCCGAAGGACCGCAGCGTTCCGACCTCGCACCCGACGTGGCGGCGGCGCTCGATGAGGCTCCGGATGCCGCGGCGTTCTTCGATTCGCTGGCGCAGTTCTACCGCACCGCCTGGCTGCGGTGGATCGACTCGACGAAGCGGAACCCGGAGCAGCGGACCGTGCGCATCGCGGAGATGATCAGGAACCTGCAGGACGGGCGCAAGGAGCGGCAATAGGCGCGGCGCCGACTCGAGCCCATCGGTTCACCGGTCGTCGTCCTTCTCCGTGTCCTCCTTGTCGCCCTTGCCCTTCTCGCCCTTGTCGTCGTCGCCCTGCTTCTGGAGCTCTTCGATCTGCTGCTGCAGCCGCGCCTGCTCCTCGATGAGGCGCTGGCGCTCCGCCTCATCGGCGGCTGCGGCGATCGCGGCCTCCAGGTCGAGGCGCACGAGTTCCATGGCTCCGACGATCGCCTCGAAGCGATCGTCGTCAATCTGGCCGTCCTCGCGCGCCGTGGCGAGTTCGGCGGTCATCACGTCGAGTTCATCGATGGCGGCCTGCCAATCCCCCGCGGCGCTCGCCTCGCTGACGGTGACGACGTGTTCGCGGAGGCCGTCGCGCGTCTCCGCGTCGTACGCCGGTGAACAGGCCGTCATCGTGAACGCCACGACGATCGCGACGAGGCCGAGCGGGTGAGGTCGCATCGTGCTCCTTTCGACCTCTCAACGCTACGATGCCGACGCATCACCACGCTCCCCGTTGACAGCGGAGGTCCCGCGACGCCGACGACGAAAGCCCCGGCTCACGAGAATCGCGCCGACACGAGTGCGATCGCACCGAAGCCGGCCATGATGAGCGCCATGGTCGCGTAGCTCCCGACCCCGGCCGCGACGACCGGTCCAAGCGCCGGCCCGAGCGCGGTGATCGCCGTGATCGGGGCGGCGAACACGCCATTGATCGACCCGTAGTTCCGCGTTCCCCAGCGGTCGGCGACCGCTGAACCCTGGACGAGCGTCTGCGCTCCTCGGACAGCCCCCGCGGCCATCCCGATCGCGATGAGCAGCCATGGCGGTCCGGGCACAAGCGCCATCAGGCCAAGCAGTACGACCGCGAGGCCCGACGTCATGGCCAGCGGCACCCATGGTGCGGTGCGATGCGGCAACACCACGTAAACCAATCGACCGATGACCTGTCCGGCGCCGAGCAGGCCGAGCGCCCATGCCGCGAGTTCGTACGAAAGGCCCTTCTCCATGTAGAGCGGGATGACGGCGAGCGTCACGCTGAACAGTGCGATCGCGAGCGAGAGCATCGAGAGCTCCAGCGCCCAGAACCGCCGAGTCCGAGCCACGGATGCGACGTGATGGACGTGCTCGTCGGGATGCGCCGGCGGCAGCGGCGTCCAGTCGTGCTCGAGGAAGAACCAGTGCAACGGCACGGTCAGCACGAGGAGCAGGATCGCGAGCACCAGGAACGTCGCACGCCAGTCGAGCTGGGTCAGCAGTCCTGCGACGATCGGCGCGAACACCGTCGACGCCAGACCGCCGGCGAGGGTGAGGATCGTCATCGCCCTGCGCCGCCCGTCGCCGTGACGGCGGGTGATCACGGTGAACGCCGCCTGGTAGAGCACCGCCGACTGGGCGAGTCCGCAGACGAGCCAGCCGGCCGCGAAGACGAGGAGGTTCGGCGCCGCGCTCACGACGACCATGCCGACGGCCCCGATGAGCGCACCGGCGGTCATGATGAGCCTGGGACCGCGATGGTCCAGCCACCGGCCGACGAGGATGCCCGAGAGCGCCGAGACGATGAGCCCTGCGGAGAAGGCCAGCGTGATCGCGGGGAGCGTCCAGCCGGTCTCATCCGCGATAGCGGGCCCGGCGACGATCAGGGCGTAGTAGAGGATGCCCCAGCTGATGACCTGCCCGACCGACAGCGCACCGAGCCGGACTCCGAGCCGGTGCTGCCTGGTCGAGAGGGTGGTCACCGGGACGCGGTGACGTCGAGCAGCTGTGAGAGCTGGCCGAGCGCGCCCGGCACGAGCTTGTAGTACGCCCAGGTGCCCCGCTTGCTCCGGCTCAGGAAGCCGGCCTCCATGAGGATCTTCAGATGATGCGACACGGTCGGCTGGCTCAGCCCGACCGGCTCGATGAGGTCGCAGACGCAGGCTTCTTCGCCATCGGATGCCGCGACGATCGACACGAGGCGCAGCCGGGTCGGGTCGGCCAACGCCTTCAGCTTCCGAGCAAGGTCTTCCGCGCGCTCGGCATCGATCGCCTCGCGCGTGAGCGGCGTGCAGCACACCTCGGGGTCGGGCTGGATCACCGGAAGCAGCGTGGTCGTCATGACGCCATCCTAAACCGAATATTGACAAACATCGATGGACTGACGACACTCAATATCGAAGTTCATCGATGCCATAGGAGGCTACCCGATCATGACCCTGGTCGACCTCACCGTCCCGAGCCTGCGCGAGCGCAGCCTCGACGCCCTTCCCGTCGCGATCGTCGGCGCCGGCCCGATCGGCCTGGCCGCCGCGGCGAACCTCGTGCAACGAGGCATCGACTTCGTGATCTTCGAAGCGGGTGACGACATCGCCAGCAGCATCCGTCAATGGGGCCACACGCGCCTGTTCTCGCCGTGGAAGCACGTCGTCGACCCGGCCTCACGTGAGCTGCTGGCAGCGACCGGGTGGGAGTTGCCGGCGCCCGAGAGCCTCCCCACCGGCGCAGAGCTCGTGGAGCAGTACCTCGAACCGCTCGCCGCACTCGAGCCCATCGGATCCCGCATCCGCACCGGCGTCACGGTCGACGCGATCACGCGTCAGGGCATGGACCGCACGCGCACCGCGCGCCGGTCCTCCACGCCGTTCCTCCTCCGGGTCCGCACCGCTGACGGCGTCGAGGAGATCACCGCACGAGCGGTGATCGACGCCTCGGGCACCTACGACCACCCGAACAGCCTCGCCTCCTCCGGCCTCGAGCCCCTCGGCCTCCCCGACGTCGCGGATCGGGTCAGCCACGCGCTGCCCGACGTGCTCTGGCGGGAGCGTGCGCGCTTCGCCGGGCACCACACGACCGTGGTGGGCGCCGGGCACTCCGCTGCCAACACCATCCTCGCGCTGGCGGAGCTGGCGGAGCAGGAACCGGGCACGCGGGTCACGTGGCTCATCCGCAACGCGAGCGCGGTCCGTGTCACCACGTCCGACGACGACGGCCTCGCCGCCCGCGCATCGATCGGCCGACGAGTCGACGCGCTCGTCCACGCCGGCCGGATCGACGTCGTCGACCGGTTCGAGACCATCCGCCTGGTTCGCACCGACGACGGCGTCCGCCTCTACGGCCTGCGGGGTGACGAGCTCGTCGAGCACGAGACCGACCTCGTCGTGAACGCCACCGGCTTCCGGCCGAATCTCGACATGCTCCGTGAGATCCGCCTCGAACTCGATGACATCGTCGAGGCGCCCAAGCGCCTCGCACCGCTCATCGACCCGAACGTCCACACGTGCGGCACGGTCGAGCCGCACGGCTTCGCTGAGCTGCAGCATCCCGAGCCGAACTTCTTCCTCGCCGGCATGAAGAGCTACGGACGCGCTCCGACCTTCCTGCTCGCCACCGGCTACGAGCAGGTCCGCTCGATCACGGCGTGGATCGCCGGGGATGTCGCCGCGGCCAGCCGCGTCACACTCGAGCTGCCGGCGACCGGCGTGTGCTCGACCAGCCTCCCAGCCGACGGGGCATCCTGCGGCACCGAGACCGCCGTAGCGGGCACGGCGCAATCGGGCTGCTGCAGCTGAGCCGGCGAGCGGCCTCCGTGGCATAGACTTCAATCTATGGATGCCACCGCGGAGGCCGCACGCGAACTGAGGATCGTCGCCGATCCGACGCGAGCGAGCATCCTGCGCTCGATCCTCGAAGCTCCTGAGGGACGTGTCCTGACCGGACGGCTCGCCGAGGAGTTGCAGCTTCGGCAGCCCACGGTCAGTCATCACCTGAAGGCGCTGCTCGACGAGGGCCTGGTCGAGAAGCAGCCCGACGGTCGTCGCACGTGGTATTCCATACCCCCGGATCGGATCGACCGGCTTGGGGCGATCCTTCGAACCCAGGACGCGTCGGGTTCGCTCGACAGCAGCCTCGACCAGATCATCGACAACCTGACCTCCCGGTTCCAGGGCACCTTCGGCCGCGAGACGATCGAGCAGTACGTGAAGGAGAGTTACGACCTGCTCGCGGCGCGACCCGACGCCGGGCGCCACCTGCCGTCGTATGCCGCAGCGTTCGCCGCCGATCGCCTCGATGCCCTCGCCCAGGAGCACGAGCGGCCCGCCGACGGAGTCCCCGAGGTGCTCTTCGTCTGCGTGCAGAACGCCGGACGTTCGCAGATGGCGTCTGCGATCCTGCGGCACCTCGCCGGCGACCGCGTGCACGTCCGCACCGCGGGCTCGGAGCCCGCCGGGGAGGTTCGTGGCACGATCCTCGCCGCGTTGGACGAGGTCGGCGTGCCCCTCGCCGGCGAGTACCCGAAGCCGCTCACCGATGAAGTCGTCCGCGCCGCCGATGTGGTGATCACGATGGGCTGCGGCGACGCCTGCCCCATCTACCCAGGACGCCGCTACCTCGACTGGGACCTCGACGATCCGGTCGGCCGGCCGATCGCGGACGTCCGCGCCATCCGCGACGACATCGATCGTCGGGTTCGAGACCTCCTCGCCACCCTCTGATCACCGACCTCGAGAACGTCCGGACACCCCGTGGAGTCGGCGTTGGCGCAATCATAGATTGTCGTCTATTATTTGATCATGACCACCGAGAACCCTTCCGTCCTGTTCGTCTGCGTCCACAACGCCGGGCGTTCCCAGATGGCCGCCGGATACCTCCGCGAGCTGGGCGCCGGCCGCATCGAAGTCCGCTCTGCCGGATCGGAGCCGAAGGACGTGATCAACCCGGTCGCGGTGGAGGCCATGGCCGAGGACGGGATCGACATCACCGGCAACACGCCGAAGATCCTCACCGTCGATGCGGTCAAGGAGTCCGACGTGGTGATCACGATGGGGTGCGGCGACGCCTGCCCCATCTTCCCCGGCAAGCGCTACGAGGACTGGGAGCTCGACGACCCGGCAGGTCAGGGCATCGAGGCCGTTCGACCGATCCGAGACGAGATCAAGCGGCGCGTGACGCAGCTGGTGGGCGAGCTCCTTCCCGCACGCGCATGAGCGTCGAGAACGTCGTCGTCATCGGCTCCGGCCCTTCGGGCTACACCGCGGCGCTCTACCTCGCCCGCGCCGGATTGGCGCCCGTCGTGCTCGCAAGCTCGGTCGAAGCCGGCGGAGCGCTCGTGACGACCACCGAGGTGGAGAACTTCCCCGGGTTCAGCGACGGCATCATGGGACCCGACCTGATGGAGCAGATGCGTGCGCAGGCAGAGCGCTTCGGCGCTCGCATCGTCTACGACGATGCGACCGAGGTCGACCTGACCGGCGACGTGAAGTTCGTCCGCACCATCAACGGTGTCGAGTACCGTTCGCACGCGGTCGTCCTGGCCATGGGCTCCGCCTACCGCAAGCTCGGAGTCGAGGGCGAGGAACGTCTCACCGGCTGCGGCGTCTCGTGGTGCGCGACCTGCGACGGATTCTTCTTCAAGGGCAAAGACATCGCCGTGGTCGGCGGCGGCGACTCAGCTCTCGAGGAGGCCATGTTCCTCACCCGGTTCGCCGATTCCGTGACGCTCGTCCACCGGCGTGACTCGCTGCGCGGCTCCCGCATCATGCAGGAGCGAGCGCTGTCCAACCCGAAGATCCGGCCCTACTGGAACGCCGAGGTTGCAGCGGTGGAAGGCGCTGACGGCGTCGAGCGCCTCCAGCTCCGCGACACCGTGACCGGTGCCGAGACCGCACTCCACGCGACCGGCCTGTTCATCGCGATCGGTCACGACCCCCGCAGCGAGCTCGTCGCCGGCCAGATCGAACTCGACACGGACGGCTACGTGCGGGTGCGGCATCCGTCGACGCACACGAACCTCGAGGGTGTCTTCGCGTGCGGCGATCTCGTCGACAAGCGCTACCGACAGGCGGTCACCGCCGCAGGCACGGGGTGCGCTGCCGCGCTCGATGCCGAGCATTACCTCGCCGAGCGTGGGCTTGCCACGCCCGTCGAGGAGCAGCCGGCGATCATCCTCGAGACGATCGCCTCCTCGAGCTGAGCCTGCGTCGGATGCCCCGAGAATCCCCGGGGCGTCGCATACACGCGACAGGCGGGCGATCGCGTTCGTCCAGCCGATGGGAACAGGTCGATCCCGTCGACGAGGATCGTCGGCGAACCCGCGAACGCCCATGCGCCGGCTGCCTCCTGGGAGTCGAGCATCCGCACTCCGATCGGAACGGCTCGGTGTCCCGTCGCGTCCAGCGCCGAGCGAAGCAGGCGCAGCGTCTCCTCCCAGTTCGGGCAGTCGGCGATGTGCAGGAGTTCGATCCGCACGCGACCGTCACGATGCCCCGTCCCGGGCGAGGTCACGGGGTCGGTCTCAGCGGTCATGATCGTGATCGTGATCGTGGTCCTGCGACTCGCCGTCTTCGAGGATCATCCCGACCGAGGTCGCGCAGGCGTCGCCCTTCCACGCTTCGATGCCCTCGCGGACGGCGAAGACGACGATCACCAGGCCGGCGATCGGGTCGGCCCACCACCAGCCGAACAGGCTGTTGAGCACCAGCCCGAGGAGCACCGCGGCGGAGAGGAACGCGCAGATCAGGGTCTGCTTGGAGTCGGCGACGGCGACGGCGGAGCCGAGCTCGCGTCCTGCGCGACGCTCGGCGAACGACAGGAGCGGCATGACGGCGACACTCACGGCGGTGAGGACCAGTCCGACCGTGCTGTGCTCGGGCTCGACGGCGCCGGCCAGCGCGAGCACCGAGGACACGGTCACGTAGGCCGCGAGGGCGAAGAACGCGATCGCGACGACCCGCAGCGTGGCTCGCTCCCATCGCTCAGGGTCGCGGCGCGTGAACTGCCATGCCACCGCGGCGGCCGAGAGCACCTCGATCGTCGAGTCCAGCCCGAATCCGAGCAGCGCGACCGACGACGCGATCGAACCTGCGGTGATCGCGACGATGGCCTCGATCACGTTGTAGCCGATGGTCGCCGCGACGATCAGGCGGATGCGACGATGCAGGATCGTTCGGCGCGCGTCGGTGATGGCGGCGGTCGAGGTCATCAGCAGGTGCACCCCTCGCCCTCGCAGCAGTTGGGATCGACGAACAGGACGAGGCGGAGGAGGTCGTCGAGCGCTTCCGCGAGATGCGGGTCTGCGAGGCGATACCACGTGCGACGACCATCGGGGATCGACTCCACCAGGCCGCATCCGCGCAGGCAGGCCAACTGGTTCGACATGACCTGCCGCGAGACCCCCAGCGCATCGGCGAGGTCGGACGGGTATGCCGGCGCCTCCCGAAGCGCCAGGAGGATGCTCGACCGGGTCGGATCCGAGAGGGCGTGCCCGAGCCGGGCGAGCGCGGCCGTATGCGTGACGGTCGCGGTTGCGGTGGTCATGGCGCCTACAGTACAGCGCATCGTGAATTAACGACACCGTGTATCGCGGATCAGCCGGCGGCGGTCGGTGGTCGGTCGGGCGCGCGTCAACCGACCAGGCTCGCGAGCTCGTCCTGCGCGGTTCTGGTCTGCTCGGTGGTGAGGGGGACGAAGAGGGCGGACTCCGCGATCGTGACGGCGTTGTCCACGTAATAGTCGACGAACGCCTTCACCGCGTCCTTCTCCGCGTACGAGGCGTTGCTGACGTAGATGAAGAGCGGACGACTGAGGGGGGTGTACGTCCCGTCTTGAACCGTCTCCACGGAGGGGAACACGCATCCATCGCCGCCGTCGACTTCGAGACCCCGGACGGACTCGGCGTTCTCCTCGAGGTAGGTCAGGCCGAAGTAGCCGGTGGCGCCCGCTTCGCTCTTGACGCCCTGGATGATCACCTCGTCGTCCTCGGATGGGGCGTAGTCGGTGCGGCTGGCTCCCTCTTCGCCGTTGATCGCGTCGGTGAAGTAGTCGAACGTGCCTGACGCGGTTCCGGGACCGAAGAGCGTGAGCAGCTCGTCCGGGAACGACGGGTCGACCTGGTTCCAGTTCGTGACGGTCCCCTGGGACTCGGGTGCCCAGATCTTCTGCAGCTGCTCCACGGTGATGCAGTCGACCCAATCGTTCTCGGGATTCACCGCGACGGAGATGCCGTCGTTGGCGACCACGATCTCGGTGAAGTCCACGCCCGCGTCGGCACACTTCGCCTCCTCGTCGTCGTCGATCGGGCGAGAGGCGTTCGAGATGTCGGTCTGCCCCGAGCAGAAGGATTCGAATCCGCCACCGGTTCCCGTGATCTGCACGGTGACCTGCACATCGGGCTGGACCCCTTCGAACTCGATCGCGGCAGCCTTCGTCAGCGGACCCACGGTCGACGATCCATCCGTCACGACTGTTCCGCGAAGGCTCGAGCCTCCTCCGCCGGAGTCGCTGCTCGGCTGCCCGGCACACGCGCTCAGCGCGAATGCGGCGATGACTACCCACCCCGTCGTGGTGATCGCTGCAGTTCTCATGGCCAAAGAATAGATCGCCATCTATGAATTTGCAAGGCGACGATCTCCGACACTCTGCGGCGAGCTTGGCCATCAGTGCCGGCGCGAACGTGAAGGCCGTGCAATGGATGCTCGGCCACGCCTCGGCTGTGATGACACTCGGTCTCGAACAAGAAAGAACCCCCCGACTTCCGCGGAATCCTGCGTGAGTCGGGGGGTTCTTCGTGGCGGTACCGGTGGGATTTGAACCCACGGTGGGCGTTAACCCACACAACTTTTCGAGAGTTGCACCTTCGGCCGCTCGGACACGGTACCGGGATCGATATTAGACGACTCCCGCGCAACGGCCAAAACGAGCGGATGCCGCGGCCGTCGCGGCATCCGCACGACCACCCACGCCGCGCCACCATCCAGCGAACATCCAGCCCTCATCCAGCCGTCGAGGGTACCGTCGGCACACGTGACGTCGAAGCGCCTACTCGCTCCGGCGATCGCCATGGGGGCGATCGCCGCCGTCGGCGCACTCGCGGCGGTGGGCTGGCGCCGGTTCCGCGCGAAGCTCAGCGCGAATTCGCTCGTGCTGAACGAAACGCTCCCCATCCACTCCAAGTGGTGGCGCGACCACGCGAAGGAGCGCGGCGAGATGCTCTACGTCGCGATCGGCGACAGCGCGGCCCAGGGCATCGGCGCGAGCCGGCCCGACCGCAGCTATGTCGGCGTGCTCGCCGACGACATCCGCGACCTCACCGGCCGGTCGCTGCGCGTCGTGAACCTCAGCGTCTCGGGCGCGACGACCGAGCTCGCCGTGCTCGACCAGCTCCCCCGACTCGCGAAGCTGCATCCCGACCTCGTGACCGTCGCGATCGGCGCGAACGACATCGCCCAGTGGGATCCCGCGCGCTTCGAGCGCAACGTCGGCGCGATCCTCGACGCCGTGCCCGGTGACGCGATCGTGGCCGACCTGCCCTGCTTCCACTTCCCGAAGAACGAGCGCAAGGTCGCCGTCGCCAATCGCATCCTCCGCCGGCTCGCCGCCGAGCGCGGGCTCACGGTCGTGCCGCTGCACGAACTCACGAAGCGGCAGGGGCTCCGCGGCATCCTGACGCAGTTCGCCGAGGACATGTTCCACCCGAACGACCACGGCTACCGCATCTGGGCGGACGCCTTCCGTCCCGCCCTGCTCGCGCTCGTCGCCCGCCGCCTCGTAGACGCGGGGCACGACCACGCCGAGGTCGCCTGAGCCCAGCCCGACCGGCCGACCGACTGCGGCGCCGGTGCGACGGTCGACTCCAGGCCGCCGTCACGCCGCGATCCGCCGAGCGACCGCCGCGGCATCCTCGCCGACGCCCAGGAGCAGCGGCGACTTGCGGTGCGTGAGCCACGGCATGCCCACGAACCACAGGCCGGGCGCATGGATGCTGCGACCGCCCTCGTGCACCGGGAACCCCATGTCGTCGACCAGGCCGGGGATGCGGATCCAGCCGTACGCCGGCCGGTAGCCGCAGGCGACGACCACCGCACCGACCTCGGACACCCGAGGCGGCGCTGTGGCCTCGAGCGGCGCGTCGTCCAGGTCGAGCGGCGGGAGGGCGGGCAGCCCCTGCGCCTCGGCGACCGAGATCGCCGCGCCCCAGATCTGCCGGTACGCCTCGTCGCCGACCGCGACCGACACGGCGAGGTCGTCGGCGACGACGAACTCGTCCCCGTCGACGCCCGTGACGCGGCCGCTGAGCGGGACGCCCGACGCGGCGAGCGTGCGCAGCGTGAGGTCGTGGCCGCCGCTCGCTCCGGTGGCGAGGGGATTCGCCGCGAACCGCACGGCCGGCGAGGGCATGTCGGCCAGCGTGTGCTCGAAGAAGCCGGAGTCCTCCAGCCAGTCGACCGTGTCGCGCCCGGCGATCCGCCGCGGCATGGAGGGCGCGGCCCCAGCGGCGAGCGCGACGTCGCGGCCCGCGTCGTGGAGCTCTTCCGTCAGCTGCGCGGCGGTCTGCCCGCCGCCGATCACGAGCACTCGACCATCAGGCAACGAGTCCGGCGAGCGGTAACCGCCCGGACCGGTCACGTACACCCGCTGGGCGAGTTCCGACGCCCACGGCGGCCGGTTCTCGCGCTGGTACGCGCCCGTGCAGACCACGACGTTCCGGGCACGGATGCCGCCGAGCGGCGTCTCGGCACGGAATCCGCCGTCCTCCTGCGCGAGCGCGGTCACGGGGCGCCCCTCCTCGACGGGAGCGTCGAACGAGGCCGCATAGTCGCGGAGGTGGGTCACGATCTCGTCGCGCGCGAGGAAGCCCGCGGCATCCGAGCCCCGGTACTCGCCGCCGGGTAACCGCACGGTGTGGTTCGGCGTGACGAGGCGGAACGAGTCCCATCGGCTCGCCCACGACCGGGCGACGCGGTCGGCCTCGAACAGGACGTGCTCGACCCCGGCGGAGCCCAGCTCGTGGCTCATCGCCAGGCCGGCCTGGCCAGCCCCGATCACCAGGACGTCCACGTCCGCGGACATGCCGCCAGCGTATGCCCGCGCGACCTGCGGGGCGACACCCCAGTGCGGGCGGCTGCGGTGTCGGATGCCGTGGCTAGGCTGCGGTCATGGCCCGACCGACCTCCGCGTTCCGTTGCACCGAGTGCGGTTGGAGCACCGTCAAGTGGGTCGGCCGCTGCGCCGAGTGCCAGCAGTGGGGCACCGTGGTCGACGCCGCCGAGCAGACCGGCATCGTGCGCTCGGTGCAGGCGGTCACGCCGACCGCCGCGCGGGCGGCCCGGCCGATCGGCCAGGTCGAGGCCGAGCACACTGCGCACCGCCCGAGCGGCATCGGCGAGTTCGACCGCGTGCTCGGCGGCGGCATCGTCGCGGGTGCCGCCATCCTGCTCTCGGGCGAGCCGGGCGTCGGCAAGTCCACGCTGCTTCTCGAGGTCGCGGCCCGCATCGCGTCCACCGGCCGGCGCGTCCTCTACGTGAGCGCCGAGGAGTCCACGGCGCAGGTGCGGCTGCGGGCCGGCCGCACGGGCGCGCTGCACGACGAGCTCTACCTCGCCGCCGAGACCGACCTCGCCACGATCCTCGGGCAGGTCGACCAGGTCGCGCCCGACCTGCTCATCGTCGACTCGGTGCAGACGGTCTCGAGCTCGCTCTCCGACGGCCTCCCCGGACAGCCGAGCCAGGTGCGCGAGGTCGCGTCCACCCTCATCCGCGTGGCGAAGGAGCGCAGCCTGCCGGTGCTCATCGTCGGGCACGTCACCAAAGACGGCTCGATCGCCGGCCCGCGACTGCTCGAGCACCTCGTCGACGTCGTCTGCCAGTTCGAGGGCGACCGCCAGACCGCGCTCCGCTTCGTGCGGGCGCTCAAGAACCGGTTCGGCCCCACTGATGAGGTCGGATGCTTCGAGATGACCGGCGACGGCATCGCCGAGGTGCCCGATCCCTCGGGTCTCTTCCTCAGCCGCGCGCGCACCGCCGTCAGCGGCACGTGCGTCACGGTCGCCCTCGAAGGACGCCGTGCGCTTCCCGTCGAGGTGCAGGCGCTGGTCGTCTCGACGAAGGCGCCGCAGCCGCGCCGCGTGGTGAACGGCGTCGATCCCTCGCGCGTCGCCATGATCATCGCCGTGCTCGAACGTCGCGCCGGGCTCGGCCGCCTCGGCGAGCACGACGTCTACGTCTCGACGGTGGGCGGCGTGCGGCTCGCCGAGCCCGGCGCCGACCTCGCCATCGCCGTGGCGATCGCCTCGGCCATGCGCGATCGCGCGGTGCCGCACGAGCTCGCCGCCTTCGGCGAGATCAGCCTGGCCGGCGAGGTGCGACCCGTCACCTCGGCGACGCAGCGCGGCAACGAGGCGCGCCGCCTCGGCTACACGACCATCCTCGACGTCGAGGTCGGCAGCGTGCGCGCCGCCGTCGAGCGCGCGATGCTGGCGTCCACGTCGAGCCGCGAACGCGAGCTCGACGCCGCCTTCTGACGCGCGGCGCCGGGGCTACGCCTCGAGCGCCCGCAGCAGCTCGCCGGGCGGCGCCTGCATCGGGTGCGGCCCGGCGATGTCGAGGAACACCGTCGTGATGGTCGACTCGTAGCGCTTCAGGAACGTGCGCAGCCACGCCGGGCTCTGCAGCCCGACGGCCGGGGGCAGGTTCGCGGGCTTGTTCGCCGCGTCGCTGAACAGCAGCAGGGCGACCTCGCCGGTCTTGGGGTCGCGGTACGTCCAGACCTCGCCGCCGTCGAGCGGCATGTCGCGCGGTCCGGGCTTCACGAGCGGCACGACGGTGTTGCCGTGCCGCAGGGCGAGCGCCACCGCTGCCATGTCCTGCCGCTCGAGCGCATCGGCGAGCGCCTGCGATCGGAACTCCACCGGCTCGCTCGGCTTGCCGGACTTCTTTCGCTGCGCCATGCCTCCAGCGTAACGAGCGGATGCTACGAGACCGCGTCGCCTGGCTCGAGCGCCGCAGCGGCATCCGCCGTGAGCACCGGCGTCGCGCCCTCGGCGCGGAGCCGGTCGCGCGCCTCGTGCTCGACGAGCACCGGGACGAAGTCGCGGATGCGGTTGCCGGCGAGCACTTGGTGCTCCTCGCCCACGATGGCGGCGACGCGATCCCGGGGCACGTCGGGGAATCGCTGCGCGAGGCGATCCACGACCTGGTCGACGGCGCGCGCCTCCTCTTCGGCGTTCATGCGATGAGTCTGCGCCGGTGACCCGCGCCGATCAAGACCCCCATGCTGCGGTCAGGGAGCGGCCGCACGTAGGATGCAGCACCATGGCCGAGTACGTCCTGGACCACCACCTCGACGGCGAGCGCTCGCGACTCGCCCTGATGTCGCGCCTGCTCGACCCGATGCACCGGCGGCACCTCGAGGCGCTCGGGGTGCATCCGGGCGATCGAACCCTCGAGGTCGGATGCGGCAACGGCTCGATCTCCGCCTGGCTGGCCGATCGGGTGGCACCCGGCGGCACGGCCGTGGCCGACGACATCGACCTCTCCCTCGTCGACGTGCGCGCGCCGAACCTCGAGCTCCGCACCGACGACATCGTGGCCGGGCCCATCGACGCGGGCACCTTCGACCTCGTCACCGCCCGTGCGGTGCTCCACCACGTCGCCGACGCGGATGCCGCGGCGCGCAACCTCGTCGCCTCGTTGAAGCCCGGCGGCGGCATCCTGCTCATCGAGCCCGACCTCCTGCCCGTGAGCGTCGCCGAGCCGCCCGAGGTGAAGGCGTTCTGGGACGGCTGGCTCGCGTGGTCCCGCGAGGCGGGCATCGACTACCACATCGGCCGCACGCTCGCGCCGCGACTGGCGGCCCTCGGCATCGAGGACCTCGGGGGCACCGCGGAGACGGCCGTCTACAACGGCGGTTCGCCGTGGGCCACCTACTGGATCGACACGGTCACCGAGCTGCGCGACCAGCTCACGGCGAGCGGCCATCTCACCGACGCGCTCATCGACGGCTTCCTCACGAGGTGCACGGATGCCGCGTGGTGGACGGAGACCATCGCGTTCACCGCGGTGCACGGCCGCGCGCCGCGCGCCTGACGCCCGTCCGGGGGACACTCAGGGCTGTCCCCGATGGATGGGGCGAACGCCGCGATTAGCGTCGAAGGATGGGCATGGTCAAGGGCGCACTCGATGACGATCGGATCCTCGGCGGGATCATCACGCTGCTGATGCTGGCGGTGGTCGCACTCGTGATGGGGATCGTCCTCTGGTCGGCCGACGCCGAGTTGACACCGCTCTCCGACGATGACGGCTCCGCGTCGATCGAGGCATCGCCCACCCCCGACCTCGCCGGCCTCACCGACGACAGCGCGTTCTCCACCCGCGGCCACGTCGTCCCCACCTTCTGAGCGTCGCCTGAACGCGAGAAGAGGACGACGGCCGCTCAGTAGAGCTGGAACTGCTTCGTCGCCTCGGAGGCGAAGCCGTCGACCGTCACTGCCAGGTGGTACGAGGCGCCGCCCGCCGGCACCGCCTCACGCGGGCCCTGGCACGTGTCGACGCTCGATCGCGTGCGGTCCCAGACGATCGGGACGCTCGAGCTGATCGGCGTTCCGGGGGTGAGCGAGACCTCTGCGTCGACGGGGTCCACCTGGCAGTCGGTCGAGAGCCAGTAGACCTCGGTGCCGCTCGTGATGGTGAAGACCTGCGCCTTCGTGCCGGCGTTGATGACGCAGACGTTCTTGCCGATGTTCGTGATCGTGACCGAGAGCGCCGGCTGCTCCCCCGCCTCGTACACCGACTTGTCGGTGATCGCCTCCACGAGGAGCGCGCCCTCCTTGCAGCGATCCCCGTCCGCGTCGGCGGGTTCGGTCGGGATCACGGTGGGTGGGGGCGTCGCCGGCTCGGTCGCACGCGGCGTGGCCGACGGGGTGCCCTGGGCGGCGGCATCCGGTTCGTCGCCCTGGCTCGCGCCCGGGCGCACGATGATGAGCACGATCGCGACGATCACCGCGACGAGTCCGAGAAGCACCATGAGCCGACGACGCCGGTACACGTGCGGTGGATGCCGCCGCGCCGGTGCGGGATTCGTCGACATGCCCACAGGGTACGACCGCCGGGCCGTTCGTCCCGGGAGCCTCGCGGCGCGCCGGGCGCCTGCTCAGAAGCGCTTCAGCATGCGGGTGTTGCCGAGCGTGTTCTGCTTCACGCGGGCGAGGTCGAGGAACTCGGCGACGCCCTCGTCGTGCGAGCGCACGAGCTCGCCGTACACCTCGGGGTCGACCGTCTCGGCGCCCATGTCCTCGAAGCCGTGACGGCCGAAGAACTCGACCTCGAACGTGAGGCAGAACAGGCGGCTCAGGCCGAGCTCGCGGGCGTCCTGCTCGAGCACCTCGAGCAGGGCGTGGCCGACGCCGTGGCCGAGCCACGCGTCGTCGACAGCGAGCGTGCGCACCTCGCCGAGGTCCTCCCACATCACGTGCAGCGCGCCGGCGCCGATGAGCCGGCCGCCGTCGGTCTCCGCGACGCGGAACTCCTGGACCGACCCGTAGAGGTCGACGCGCTCCTTGCCGAGCAGGATGCGTCGGGCGACGAGCGGCTCCACCAGCGCGAGGATCTTCGGCACGTCGCTGGTGCGCGCCCGGCGCACCGTGTAGTCGGTCATCCGATCATCGTAGGCGCATGCGAAGAGGGCGGATGCCGCGGCATCCGCCCTCTTCGTGTCATGCGCTCAGTCGCCCGAGGCGGCTGCCAGGTCGGGGCTCACGGGACCCGTGCCGATCGCGGCGCTGGAGTTCACGCCCACGCCCACGGGCAGGGCCCGCTGGGTCGTGGTCATCACGAACTCGCCGTCGCGGTAGTCGACCAGCACGTGGTCGCCCGAGTTGAGCTCGCCGTGCAGGATCTTCTCCGACAGGCGGTCCTCCACCTCGTGCTGCACCGCGCGGCGCAGCGGCCGGGCGCCGAGCGCCGGGTCGAAGCCGACCTCGATGAGGCGCTCCTTGGCGGCGAGCGTGAGCTCCACCGTCATGTCGCGGTCGAGCATGCGGTCGCCGAGGCGCTTGATGAACAGGTCGACGATCTGCAGCAGCTCTTCCTTGGTGAGCTGCGGGAACACGATGATCTCGTCGACGCGGTTCAGGAACTCGGGCTTGAAGTGCTTCTTCAGCTCCTCGTTCACCTTGCCGCGCATGAGGTCGTAGCCCGTGCGCGGGTCGCCCTCGAGCTGGAAGCCGACGGGACCGGTCGAGATGTCCTTCGTGCCGAGGTTGGTGGTCATGATGATCACGGTGTTCTTGAAGTCCACCACGCGACCCTGGCCGTCGGTCAGGCGGCCCTCCTCGAGGATCTGGAGGAGCGAGTTGAAGATGTCGGGGTGGGCCTTCTCGATCTCGTCGAAGAGCACGACCGAGAACGGCTTGCGGCGCACCTTCTCGGTGAGCTGGCCGCCCTCCTCGAAGCCGACGAAGCCGGGAGGGGCGCCGAACAGCCGCGAGACCGTGTGCTTCTCGCCGTACTCCGACATGTCGAGCGAGATCATCGCCGCCTCGTCGTCGAACAGGAACTCGGCGAGCGCCTTGGCGAGCTCGGTCTTTCCGACGCCGGTGGGGCCGGCGAAGATGAACGAGCCCGAGGGACGCTTCGGGTCCTTGAGGCCGGCGCGCGTGCGGCGGATCGTCTTCGAGAGGGCGGAGATCGCCTCCTCCTGGCCGATGACGCGCTCGTGCAGCGCCTTCTCCATGAAGACGAGCCGGCTCGACTCCTCCTCCGTCAGCTTGAAGACGGGGATGCCGGTGGCCTGTGCGAGCACCTCGGCGATCAGGCCCTCGTCGACGACCGCGGTGGTCTTGACGTCGCCCGACTTCCACTGCTTCTCGAGGCGCAGGCGCTCACCGAGCAGCTGCTTCTCCTCGTCGCGCAGCGAGGCGGCCTTCTCGAAGTCCTGCTCCTCGATCGCGGTCTCCTTCGCGGCGCGCACGACGGCGATCTTCTCGTCGAACTCGCGCAGCTCGGGCGGCGACGACAGGATCGACAGGCGCAGGCGGGCGCCGGCCTCGTCGATCAGGTCGATGGCCTTGTCGGGCAGGAAGCGGTCGCTGATGTAGCGGTCGGCGAGGTTCGCCGCCGCCACGATCGCGCCGTCGGTGATCGAGACCTTGTGGTGCGCCTCGTAGCGGTCGCGCAGGCCCTTCAGGATGTTGATCGCGTGCGGCAGCGAGGGCTCCTGGACCTGGATCGGCTGGAAGCGGCGCTCGAGCGCGGCATCCTTCTCGAAGTGCTTGCGGTACTCGTCGAGCGTCGTGGCGCCGATGGTCTGCAGCTCGCCGCGGGCGAGCAGCGGCTTGAGGATCGAGGCCGCGTCGATCGCACCCTCGGCGGCGCCCGCACCCACGAGGGTGTGGATCTCGTCGATGAAGACGATGATGTCGCCGCGCGTGCGGATCTCCTTGGTGACCTTCTTCAGGCGCTCCTCGAAGTCGCCGCGGTAGCGGCTGCCCGCAATGAGCGAGCCGAGGTCGAGCGAGTAGAGCTGCTTGTCCTTCAGCGTCTCGGGGACCTCGTTCTTCACGATCGCCTGCGCGAGGCCCTCGACGACGGCGGTCTTGCCGACGCCGGGCTCGCCGATCAGCACGGGGTTGTTCTTCGAGCGGCGCGAGAGGATCTGCATGACCCGCTCGATCTCCTTCTCGCGGCCGATGACCGGGTCGAGCTTGGACTCGCGCGCGGCCTGCGTGAGGTTGCGGCCGAACTGGTCGAGGATCTGCGAGCCGCCCTGGGGCTGGGCCTGGTCGTTGGCGCCGACCTGCACCTGCTCCTTGCCCTGGTAGCCGGAGAGGAGCTGGATGACCTGCTGGCGCACCCGGTTGAGGTCGGCGCCCAGCTTCACGAGCACCTGGGCGGCGACGCCCTCGCCCTCGCGGATGAGGCCGAGCAGGATGTGCTCGGTTCCGATGTAGTTGTGGCCGAGCTGCAGCGCCTCGCGCAGCGACAGCTCGAGCACCTTCTTGGCGCGCGGCGTGAACGGGATGTGGCCCGTCGGCTGCTGCTGACCCTGCCCGATGATGTCCTGCACCTGCTCGCGCACCGCGTCGAGCGAGATGCCGAGCGACTCGAGCGCCTTCGCTGCGACGCCCTCACCCTCGTGGATGAGCCCGAGCAGGATGTGCTCCGTGCCGATGTAGTTGTGGTTCAGCATCTTGGCCTCTTCTTGGGCCAGGACGACGACACGGCGGGCTCGGTCGGTGAATCTCTCGAACATCCTCAACTCCTCACGGCGCCGGCTTCAGGTAGGGGGCTCCGATACAACGAGCGTAGACACCGCGGATGCCGCGCGGGCGGATGTTCGCCGTGGGCGCAGCGCCGTTACGGGACCTCGTGAGCGTCGCGATGACGGATGCCGCGACGCGACCCCCGCCCTTGACAGCATGACGCGGCATCCGTAAGTTATCGTTTATCGTTATTATCGTTTATCGTTAGGATCGGTCTGGAAATGCAGGCAACCGTCACGACCCCTCGCCAGTTCGTCAAGCGCGCTGACGCGGTCAGCCTCTGGCTGTTCATCGCCGCGGGCGCGGCCATCGCGGTCTGGGTCGCCTGGTCGGCCGTCGCCCGCATCGTCGACGTGCTGCCGAATCACGACGTTGCGGTGCTCGGCGTGTTCGCCGCAACCCCTGCCGAGGCCCCGATCGGACCCGACGGCGCGCCGGTGACCGTCGCACTCGAGGAGGCGGTGCTCACGGTGCCCGAGCTCCCGATCGCCTCGGTCTGGGCGATCGTCATCCAGCAGGTGGTGCTGGTGGCGACCGTGGTCACGGTCGTCACCGCCCTCATCTGGCTCAGCCGGAACCTCGCCCGCGGCGTCGCCTTCTCGCGTACGAACACCGCCCTGGTCGCCACCGCTGGCATCGTCGGACTGCTCGGGTACGCCGCGGTCCCGTTCTTCGGCAACATGGCGGCGAACGGTGGATTCGCCGCCATCAGCGATCGCACGTTCGACAACGTCATCATGTCGGTGGACCCGTTCACGCTGGTCCTCGCGGCGTTCGTCGTCGCCATGATGAGCACGGTCTTCTCGATCGGCGAGCGACTGCAGCGCGACACGGAGGGGCTCGTCTGATGGCGCCGGCCGAGCCCGACGACGCATCCGACCTGCACTGCCGGCTCGACGAGCTGCTCGAGGCCCGCGACATGACGCTCACGCGGCTCAGCGAACTGGTCGGCGTGAGCCTCGTGAATCTCAGCGTGCTGAAGAACGATCGCGCGAGGGCCATCCGCTTCTCGACGCTGCAGGCGATCTGCCGGGCGCTCGACTGCGAGGTCGGAGAGCTGCTCGTGCTGCGGCCGCGCGGGTCGAGCCCTACTTGATCGGCACCTCGACCTCGTAGCCCGCGACCTCGACGATGAGCGGCTCGGTCGTGGTCACCTCGACGGGGGTCCAGAAGATCGTGGTGTGCGGCACGAAGTCCATGGTGCAGATCTCGTCTTCGGGGCGCTGCACCAGGTCGATAGCGACGCGGTTGCCCTCGCCGGCCGGCTCGAGCACGCGGATCTCCTTGCCGACCGTCGGGCAGCTCGAGCTGCCGTAGATGACGAGGGCGAGCTGGCCGCCCTGCTCCCACCACGCGACCTGCGGCTCGTCGGACTCCTCGAACGTCGGTCCCTCGACCTCCTCCTCGGAGACGTCATCGGTCTCGCCGCCCGACTCGGGGTCGACGTCGATGGGCTCGGCCTCGGAGGCGACCGGCAGGCCGGAGAAGTTCTCGGCCGCGTTGCCCGACGGGTTGCACGCCGAGAGCAGGAACACGGACGCGAGCGCCACTGCTGCGAAGCCGACTCGACGAAGACGCACGGAGGGAGCCATGCGGCCATGCTAGCGGGACGGACGGTCGAATCGGCGGTAGGTTCGGGAGTTCGATCCGAGCCGCTCGGCCCGCACGCTCCGCGAGTAGCATGCGGGCATGGGTCACCTGGAGCGCGATCCGTCGGAGCTGCCCCGCAGATGACGCCACCGTACCCGGCGCGCACGGTCGGGGGTGTCTGGTCCGTCGCCGTCTGGGCGGCGGTGCTCCTCGCGGTGACCGCCGCATGCGCCTTCTGGCTGAACGCCTCCGGCGGAAGCTTCGAGGAGATCTCGCTCCCGGTGATCCTGATCGCCTACTCGCCATCACTCACCGCGCTGGTCGTCGCGGCCTTCACCCACGATGCGTCGGCGCTGGCACGGATGCTCCTGCGCTGGCGGGCGAACGTCGGGTGGTACGCACTCGCGCTCCTGGGCCCGCTCGCAATCGTGTTCGCGACGACGGCCGTCGTCGTCGCGATGGGGACCGCCCGACCGACGGCATGGATCGCCGTGCCGACCGCAGCATCGGCGTTGGCCCTGGTGGGGCCGGTGATCGCAGGCTCCCTCGGCGAGGAGCTCGGCTGGCGCGGTTTCGCCCAGCCCCGGCTTGAACGTCGGTTCGGCATGGTCACCGCCGCCGTGCTCGTCGGAGCCCTCTGGAGCGTGTGGCACCAGTGGCCGTTGCTCACCCCCGCCGGCGCGGCCATGGACGCCGTCGACCTCGTCGCGTCATCCGTTCGCCTCATCGCGACATCAGTCGTGTACGCGTGGCTGCTCCGCCGCACCCGGGGCGCGCTCGGCGTCGTGCTCGTCGCGCACGCGGCGCACAACATCGGGGTGGGACTCCTCCCGCCCGAGGTCGCCTCGACGGATGCCGCGGCGATCGTGCTGGCCGCGTGCTACGCAGCGGTGGCAGCGGCCGTGGCCGTCGTCGCGCGAAGGTAGCATGCCGACATGAGCAACCTCGAGCGCGACCCGGTGGAGCTGCTGTGTCCGCCCGACGAGCCGGTCGGCCCGGTCGTGCAGGTGCTCGCGCCGCGCGACGTGCCCCTCGGCGGTCCCCGCGCGATGAACGTGCGTCGCACCCTCCCCCAGCGCGGTCGCACGACCATCGGCGCGTGGTGCTTCGCCGATCACTACGGCCCCGACGACGTCGCCGAGTCCGGGGGCATGGTCGTGCCGCCGCATCCGCACACCGGGCTGCAGACCGTGAGCTGGCTGTTCGAGGGCGAGATCGAGCACCGCGACAGCGCCGGCAGCCACGAGATCGTGCGGCCCGGCGGCGTGAACCTCATGACCGCGGGTCGCGGCATCTCCCATTCCGAGGTGTCGACGCCGGGCACCACCACGCTGCACGGCGTGCAGCTGTGGGTGGCGCTGCCCGAGGCATCCCGCCACATCGGCCCGTTCTTCGAGCACGCCGAGACCCAGACGACGACCGTCGACGACGCGACCGTGCGGGTCTTCGTCGGCTCGCTCGCCGGCCTCGACGCCGACGTCACCGTCTTCTCCGAGCTCCTCGGCGCGCAGGTCGACCTCCCGGCGGGCGGGCGGGTGAGCCTCGACCTCGAGCCGACCTTCGAGCACGGCGTGCTCGTCGACGCGGGGCCGGTGTCGATCCGGGTCGAGGGTGCGGATGCCGCGACCGACGTCGCCTGGTCGGAGCTCGCCTACGTGGAGCCCGGTCGCCGTCGGCTCGAGCTCGTCGCGGGCGACGTGGCCGTGCGCGTGCTGCTCCTCGGCGGCGCGCCGTTCGGCGAACCCATCGTGATGTGGTGGAACTTCATCGGCCGCACGCACGACGAGATCGTCGACTTCCGCCGGCAGTGGCAGGCCGACGTGATCGGCCGCGACAACCCCGACGGCCGGTTCGGCACGGTGCAGGGGTACGACGGCTCACCGCTCCCGGCGCCCGACCTGCCGACCGTGCGGCTGAAGCCCCGGGCCTGACGACGGACTCGCCCCCACGCGACGGCGCCGGCCGGGAGCTCCCGACCGGCGCCGTGCTGCGGCATCCGCCGACTACGGTGCGGGCACCTCCGCACCTTCGGTGCCGGCCCAGAACAGGCCGCGCGCCAGCTGGCTGAAGCCGCCGACCGGGTGGGTGCGGAAGTTCAGCGACGTGCCGAACATGAGCACCTTCGACCCCGCCGCCGACTCGGCCGAGACGACCGACGCCTGACCCGCGGCATCCGCGATCGAACGCCCGGCCTGCGTGGCCGCCCAGTGGCCCGAGATGAACGTGCCGTCGGTCGCGTATCGCTGCTCGACGACCGCGTTCGCGCCGAGGCCGGTGTACCAGACCGCCGGGTAGACGAACGCCGTGTCCTGCGGGTAGGTCGACAGCAGCCCGCCGTCGGGGTTCTCGACCGACACGATGCCGTTCGAGCCGCTGGTGCCCTGCGTCGCCGTCGAGGTGACGAGCCCGAACGTGTTCGCGAAGGTCGCGATCGCCGTGCCCTTGCCCGCGACGCCCTTGCCCGTCGCGAGGTAGTCGGCGACCTCGGCGCGTCCGGCGGCCTGGCTCCCGGTGAACGCGAGGTTCGCGCCGATCCAGAGCACGTCGACGTCATCGAGCTGCACCTGGCCGCTCGTGAGGTTCGCGGAGGTGACCTGCCTGAGGTCGTCGAACCCGAGCTTGCCGAGCGAGACGCGCTCGTCCTGGCTGCCCGAGTAGGCGACGGTGAGCTCGTCGAGGCCGGTGCTCTCCTCGGTCGCGAGGCGAGCACCGTCGGACGCGGTGAACGCGACGCCGTACTCGTCGGCCACGTCGCTCGCGGCGGCGTACGACGCGGCGTCGGTGCCGAGGATGACCGAGCCGTCCTCGAACGCCGACACCGGGATGCCCGCATCGAGGAGCGCGTTGATCGCCTGGTACTCGGCGACGCCGCTCGTGGCGAGCTCGAGGTAGGAGCCCTGCGCCGGCACCGAGCCCGTGGGCGCGGCCTCGGCGACGGACTCGAGCACGACGTCGAGCGGGCCGTCGGTTGTGGATCCGACCGCCTCGACGTCGGCACCCCAGAGGAGCGCGAGGCTCCACGCGGAGATGTCGTACATGTCGGGCACGCGGTCCGAGATGTCCGACCCGTCGGCGAGCAGCACGTTCGCCATGCCGCGCAGCGGCTGGTGCATGTCGACCACGTACGAGCCCGCGGCGTAGTCCACGCCGCCGGCCGTGAAGTCGCTCGCGGCGCGGGAGACCTCGACGCCGTTCGCGATGAGCTGGTCGACGAGGGTCGCGGCATCCGTCACCGAACGCTGCGACTCGTCGACCGGGATCACGTAGGCGCGGGGGAACTCGGCGCTGTAGACGTCGGTCTCGTCCCAGATCTCGGCCCACTCGTTCGGCGCCGGCACGCTCGCCGGGTCGACGTCGGCCGGGGTGACCCGGAGCGGCTCGCCCGCCGTGCCGCGACGGAAGATCTCGATCTGGTTCGCGAGCAGCGCGTCGGCGTGGTCGGCCACGTAGTCGACCGCGGTCTCGATCACGACGCCGGCGACCTCGATGTTGACCTTCGAGTTCGCCTGGTTCGTCTGCTGGTTGTTCGTGCGGCCGAGCGGCAGCTCCACGGTGTTCGTGATCGCGCCCTGGTAGGCGACGTACTGCGGCGTGAAGATCGGGGGCCAGTCGTCCCAGCCGGAGCGGATGTCGCGGTACGGGATCCGGATGTTGCCGGTGTTCGTCTGCGTGACCTGCCCGGTGGTGCGGTCGAGGTACGTGTTGCCCGGGATGTTCGCGTCGACGACGGCCTGCTCGATCTCGAGCGCCGCGGCGTAGGCGTGCGGCAGGAACAGGTCGTACTCGTAGTTCTCGCCGTGGGGCGGACCGCACGGCTCGATCTGCAGCACGTTGGTGTAGCCGTGCAGGTCGATGAAGAACGTCGGCTGGATGACGCTCGACAGGTCGCGGACGATGCGGGACTCCGGCGTCGCGCCGGTGATCATGTCGCGGTTGATGTCGAAGCCGTCGGCGTTCGCGCGCTGTCCGAGCGCACGGCCGTCGGGGTTGTTCGTGACCGTGAAGTAGAACCGGTAGTCCTGGAGCAGGTCGCGCACCTCGGGCCACGGCGCGGTGGCGAGGTACTCGATGTAGTCGAGGATGCCGTCGGTGCCCTCCCACTCGTTGCCGTGGATGTTGCCGTTGAACCAGATCGGCACCTTGTACTGGTTCTGGAGCGGCTTGTTCGTCGCGGCCGCCGCCGGGTCCTGCTTGATGAGCTCGCGGAACTCCCTCTGCTTGGCGGTCTGCGCCTTCGTCTCCTTCGCGGTGAGGGTGACGAGGTGGATGTCGCGGCCCAGCGTCGACTGCCCGACGACCTGCGCCGAGATGCGGTCGCTCGTCGCCATGAGCGAGTTGAGGAACGGCGCGATCTCGTCGTACGGCGTCACGCCGCGGGCGATGGAGGCGTCGGTCGGGTCGTCGGGGACGGTCGGCAGCAGCGGCTGCGACGGGTAGCTCGTGGGCGGGACGACGAGCGAGGAGATCGGCGTGGCGATGGGCGTGGCCGTGAGGGCCTCGACCGCGGTCGCCGGCGCCGCACCGGCGACGAGCGTCGCGGCGACGACCGCCGTGATGCCCGTGCCTGCGAGGAGGCGTTGGAACGACATGGTGCTCCGTTTCTGCGTGGTCTTCTGCGTAGCGTGCGTTGCGTTGCGTGGTCGGCAGTTGCGTGTGTCGGTAGAGGGGTGGAGCGCGCCCGCCGTCGCGGGTGTGCGGGGCGGGCGTGTACGACGCTGGATCCGATGATGCGGGAATCCTGCGTCAGTCGAGCGGTAGTGCCACTCTGGCATGCGGCGTGAAGCGCATTCCAGACCGATTCATTGCGTGTGCATCAAGATTGTTGCGACTTTCGTGCGGTCTCGCTCGTCGCCGCGCAGCACGCCATGGCGCCGGGAGCGTGGGCGGCTGCGCCCCGCTCGACCTGCGCCGACGTGTCGAGGCTACGTGCGGTCGGGTTACGCGCGTGTGTCGGAGCGCGCCGGTCGCGGCATCCGTCGCCCGTCGCTACTGCAGCGCGGAGGTGAGGCGCGCGAGGTTGTCGAGCACGGTCGAGCGCAGCGGCTGCGTGAGCCACTCGTCGAGCGTGAGCTCGCCGCTGTTCTCGCGGTAGCCGTTCTCGACCGCGCGCATATCGCGCACGAACGAGGCGCCGCGCACGAGCAGCGACACCTCCATGTTGAGCTCGAAGGACCGGATGTCCATGTTCGAGGAGCCGATGACCGCGACGTCGTCGTCGACGCTGAAGTGCTTGGAGTGCAGGATGTAGGGCGCCTGATAGAGGTAGATCCGCACGCCGGCGCGCAGCAGGGCCTCGTAGTACGACCGCTGCGCGTGGTACACGAGCGCCTGGTCGCCGATCTCCGAGACGAACAGCTCGACGTGCACGCCGCGCTGCGTGGCGCCGCTGATCGCGCGGAGCATCGCCTCGTCGGGCACGAAGTACGGGCTCGTGAGGATGATGCGCTCGCGCGCCGCGTACATGAGCGCGAGGAAGAGCTTGAGGTTGTTCTCGTTCGTGTAGCCGGGGCCGCTCGGCACGACCTGGCAGTCGAGGTCCTGCGCCTCGCCCTCCTGCCCGAGCGGCACGATCTCGCGCATGGGCGCCTCGCCCGTCTCGAGGTACCAGTCGGTGGCGAAGATCGCCTCGAGGCCCGACACGATCGGCCCCTCGACGCGGGCGACGAGCTCCTTCCACATGAGGCCGCGGCGGATGTTCGACCGCTTGTTGTAGGAGCGGTCGATGATGTTCTGCGAGCCCATGAACCCGACCTCGCCGTCGACGACGAGGATCTTGCGGTGGTTGCGCAGGTCTGGACGCTGGTACCGGCCCTTCAGCGGCTGCACGGGCAGCATGAAGTGCCAGCGCACCTGCATCGTGTCGAGGCGCTTCAGGGTCTTGCGGTAGCCCTTCACCCGGATCGAGGCGATGTGGTCGAGCAGCACGCGCACCTCGACGCCCCGGGCCACGGCGTCGCCGAGGGCGTCGAAGAACCGGGCCGTCGTGGGGTCGTACGCGAAGATGTAGAACTCCACGTGCACGTAGCGCTGCGCGGCGTCGATCGCGTCGGTCATCGCGTCGAGCGACTCCTGGTAGTCGCTGATGAGGCTTGCGCTGTTCGAGCCGATGAGCGGCATCGCGCCCAGCGTGCGGTTGAGGCGCACCACGCCGTCGAACCACGTCGGCCAGGTGCGGCTGTCGCTGATGCGCTCGACGCCGTGCGTGGACTCGCGGATGTACTCGTCGACCTCGGCCTGCTTCTCACGGCGGCGCTTGGGCAGCTTGGGATTGCCGATGAGCAGGAAGATCAGGCCGCCGACCACCGGGAAGAAGAAGATCGCGAGCAGCCAGGCCATGCCCGCGGTGGGGCGGCGGTTCCGCGGCACGACGATGACCGCGATGATGCGGATGACGATGTCGATCAGGATGATCGCGCCGGCGACGAACGCCGTGAACTCGGGCGCTGAGATGTCGATCGTCATCCGGCGGGGCGTTCCGTCATCCGGCCGGGTGTTCGCGCCCGAGCTTGGCTCGCTCCTCGGCTTCGATGCGGGCGTACGCCTTGCGCTCGCCGCGGTCGGCGCGGATGATCGCGCGCATCACGAACCAGAAGATCAGCCCGATGAGCACGGTCGGCGCCAGCGACCAGATCGCATTCGCCCAGAATTCGTTCATAGCCCTTCAAGGATACGGGGGTTTCCTCGGGTTCGGTGAACGGATGCCGCGACGGCGACGTCGAAGGACGCGGCGGGTGCTCCACCCGCCGCGTCCTTCGGTGCGGATCAGGCCGCTGCAGCGGCCGCGGCGGGCACCGGCGCGGCCTCCTCGGCGGCGACCGGGGCGCGGCGCGCCCAGCGCTTCAGGGCGACCACGAGGAAACCCATCACCAGCGTGCCGACGAGGATCGCGAGCATGAACATCCCGAAGTTGCCGATGGCGAAGAACACGAAGATGCCACCGTGGGGTGCCTGTGAGGTGACGCCCGCGGCCATGCAGATGGCGCCGGCGGTCGCACCGCCCACCATCGACGACGCGATCACGCGGATCGGGTCGGCGGCCGCGAACGGGATCGCGCCCTCGGAGATGAATGAGAGGCCGAGCAGCCACGCGGCCACGCCGTTCTCGCGTTCGGGCTCGGTGAACAGGTTGCGTGCGAGCACCGTCGAGGCGAGCGCCATGCCGAGCGGCGGCACCATGCCCGCCGCCATGACGGCGGCCATGATCATCCACGGCGCCTGGTTCTCGAGCGAACCCGCCGCGAGCCCGGTCACCGCGAAGGCGTACGCGACCTTGTTCACGGGGCCGCCGAGGTCGAAGCCCATCATGAGGCCGAGGATCGCACCGAGGGCGATCGCGCTGACGCCCGTCAGCGAGTTCAGCCAGTCGGTGAGCCACATCATGAGCGTCGCGATGGGCGCACCCAGGATGAGCAGCAGCAGACCCGACGAGAACGCCGAGGCGAGCAGCGGGATGATCACCACGGGCATGAGGCCCGCCAGCCAGCGCGGCGGGCGGAGGCGTCCGAGCCACATGGCCGCGAGACCGGCGAGCAGTCCGCCGACGAGGCCGCCGAGGAAGCCCGCGTTCATGACGAGGGCGACCGAGCCGGCGACGAAGCCGGGAGCGATGCCGGGCCGGTCGGCCATGGCGTAGGCGATGTAGCCCGAGAGGGCCGGCACGAGGAACGCCATCGACGAGGCGCCGATCACGAAGAGCACCGACCCGAGGTACTCGGCCAGGCCGCCCGGCGGCAGGTTCCACAGCGCGGAGTTGAGCACGGTCTCGAAGGCGCCGTCGGTGATGTCGTACCCGCCGATGAGGAACGACAGCGCGATGAGCAGGCCGCCCGCGGCCACGAACGGGATCATGTAGCTCACGCCCGTGAGCAGCCACCGCTTGAGGTTCGCGCCGAACGACGCGCCGCCGGCGACCGCGGTCGCGCCCGTCGGCGCTCCGCCGGCCGGCACGCGCGGGGCGTTCGGGTCGGATGCCGCGGCGAGCGCCTGCGCGACGAGCGCGTCGGGCTCGTCGATGCCGCGCTTGACGGGCACCTGCACGACCGGCTTGCCGGCGAACCGGGCCTTGTCGCGCACGTCGACGTCGACCGCGAAGATGACGGCGTCGGCCGCGGCGATGACGGCGGGGTCGAGCGGCTTCGCGCCCGACGAGCCCTGTGTCTCGACGTGGTAGTCGACGCCCGCTCGTCCAGCGGCCGCGGCGAGCGCGTCGGCGGCCATGTACGTGTGCGCGATGCCGGTCGGGCACGCGGTCACCGCGACGATCGAACGGCGATCGGATGCCCCGGCGTCGACCGTAGCGGCATCCGTCGGCGCTGCAGCCGTGGCCGCCGCGCCCGCGGTCGCCGCCGCAGCCGCTGCCGGCGCGGCATCCGATGCCTGCTCGTCGTCGCCCGCGAGCGCACCCTGGACGATGCCGACGACCTCGTCGGGCGTGGCGGCGCTGCGCAGCGACGCGACGAAGTCCTCCTTCATGAGCGAGCGGGCGAGCGTCGACAGGAGCGCGAGGTGGTCCTGTGCGGCGGTGTCGGGCGCTGCGATGAGGAAGACGAGATCGGCGTCCTCGCCCTCGTCGAACTCGACGGGGTGCGCGAGTCGCGCGACCGCGAGGCTCGCCTGCTTCACGGCGGGCGACTTCGCGTGCGGGATGGCCATCCCACCGGGGAGGCCGGTGGGCGCCTGCTCCTCGCGCTTCCACGCGTCGGCGAAGAGGGCCTCGGCGTCGGTGGCGCGGCCGCTCTCGGCGACCCGGGCGGCCAGCGCCTTGATGACGCTGGACTTCTCGGGCCCGAGGTCGGCATCGAGCACGACCAGCCCCGGTTCGATGATGTCGGACATGGGGTTCTCCTTACTGGTGGTCGCCGACCGGCTGGCCGGCGACCTCGGTGACGACGACGCGGGCCGGGTCGACCTGGTCTCGGGTGGGCACCGCGCTGCCCGGGAGGGCGACGGCGGCGGCGCCGGAGGCCACGGCTCGGGCGAGCGCGTCGGCCGGCGACGCGCCCTCCACCGCGGCGACGAGGAAGCCCGCGAGCGAGCAGTCGCCCGCCCCCACGGTGCTTCGCGGCACGACGCGGGGAGCCCGCGCGAACCAGGCGTGGTCCTCGGACACGAGTGCGGCGCCCTCGGCGCCGAGCGTGACGAGGCTCGCGCGCACCCGCTCGACGGGGATCGAGCGCGCGAGGTCGATGGCCTCGTGGGGGCCGGCCTCGAGGGCGGCCTCGTCGGAGGAGCCGGTGAGCTCGGCGAGCTCCTCGGCGTTGGGCTTGATCAGGTCGACGCCCATGCCCGCCTCGACGAGCGCGGCGAGCGCCGCCCCCGAGGTGTCGACCGCGACGCGCGGGGCCGCGGCGCCGGCTCGCTCGGCCGCGGCTCGAGCCGCCTCGACGACGCGCACGTAGAAGTCGTCGGGTGCGCCGGGCGGGAGGGAGCCGGCGAGCACGAGCCAGTCGGCGCCGACGGATGCCTCGGCGGTCGCCTCGACGAGGCGCGCCTGCGCCTCGTCGTCGAGCTCGGGGCCGGGCTCGTTGACCTTCGTGGTCACGCCCGCGGCATCCACGATCGTGAGGTTCGTGCGCACGGCGCCGTGGATGGGCACCGCGCGATGCGGCACGCCCTCGGCGTCGAGTGCGGCGAGGAACGGGTCACCGCTGCCGGCGGGGAGCACGGCGATGGACTCGACGCCCGACGCCCGCAGCGCGCGGGTGACGTTGACGCCCTTGCCGCCCGGGTCCTGCCGGGTGCTCGTGGCGCGCTGCACGGCGCCGGGCTCGAGCGCCTCGGCGAGCTCCACGGTGCGGTCGAGCGACGGGTTGGCCGTGAGCGTGACGATCATGCGAGCACCACCTGCACGTCGGCGTCGGCGAGGGCCTCGGCGAGCTCGGGCGGGGGCGCGGCATCCGTGATGAGCGTGTCGACCTCATCGAGGCACGCGAACCGCACGAGCGATTCGGCGTCGAGCTTCGTCGAGTCGGCTAGCACGACGACGCGGCGGGCGGCATGCACCATCGCGGCCTTCGCGGCCGCCTCGGTCTCGTCGGGCGTGGAGAAGCCGAACGCGGAGCTCACCCCGTTGGCCCCGACGAAGGCGAGGTCGGGGCGGATGTCGCTGAGCTGGGCGATCGTGGTCGGTCCGACGGCTGCGCCGGTGATACCGCGGACCGAGCCGCCCAGGCTGCGGAGCTGCAGGTGCGGGTTCGCGGCGGCGTGGAGGCGCGCGGCGAGCGGCACGGAGTTCGTGGAGACGTCGAGCGTCGCGCCGGACACGTCGGGCGACCAGTTCTCGAGGAGCTCGGCGAGCCTGCCGGTGGTGCTGCCGGAGTCGATCAGCACGGATCCGCGGAAGGTCGGCGGGACGAGATGGAGTGCGGCGCGCGCGATCGCGTCCTTCTGCCGGGCGTTGCGGCCGAGGCGCTCGACGAGGGAGGTCTCGGCGAGGGCCGACTGCTCGGCGGGGACCGCGCCGCCGTGGACGCGGCGGAGGCGCCCGGCCTCCTCGAGCGCATCGAGGTCGCGGCGGATGGTCTCGGTTGTGACGCCGAAGTCGCGTGCGAGGCCCGCGACCGAGACGCGACCGACGAGCTCGAGCGTGTCGGCGATCTGCTGGTGTCGCTCCGTCGCGTACATCGGCCCGTCCTCCGGTCTGCGTCTGCCTGTGATTCCGCCGCCGGTCGGTCGCCGTCGACGTGTTGTGAGCAATATTCACACATGAACCAACAGAAAGCAACACCTTCAAAGATTTCGGGACGATCGGATGCCGGGACGATGTTCATCGACGGCCCGCGCCCCTGCCTCCGTGGCATCGCACGCCGCCCGAATGCAGGAAGAACCCGGGCAGGACCGGTGTGTCGCGGACCACGGAACGGCGTGTCGGGAAGCTCTTCCTGCATGACGCACCGCCGCCTCGAGCGACAACGAGTGGGCGGGACAGCGAAGGCCCGATCCGCGCGGGATCGGGCCTTCGTGAATGGTGCGTCGGAGTGGGTCAGCCGGCGGTGATGATGCCCCAGATGCCCGAGCCGAGCAGGTAGAGGCCGACCGCGCCGACGACGATCCAGATCGCGATGCGCGCGTTCGACGGGCGCTTCGGGTCGGGGTCGGGCTCGAGTTCCTTCTTGGGGAGGTAGTCGTTCATTCGCGGCATCCGTTCACTTGACGAGGGGGAAGAGGATGGTCTCGCGGATACCGAGGCCGGTCACCGCCATGAGGAGGCGGTCGATGCCCATGCCCATGCCGCCCGACGGGGGCATGCCGTACTCGAGCGCCCGCAGGAACTCCTCGTCGAGGCGCATCGCCTCGGGGTCGCCGCCGGCGGCGAGCTTCGCCTGCTCGACGAAGCGCTCGCGCTGCACGACGGGGTCGACGAGCTCGGAGTAGCCCGTGGCGAGCTCGAAGCCGCGCACGTAGAGGTCCCACTTCTCGACGACGCCCGGGGTCGACCGGTGTGCGCGCACCAGCGGCGACGTGTCGAGCGGGAAGTCCATCACGAACGTCGGCCGCTCGAGCGAGCCCTTCACGTGGTGCTCCCACAGCTCCTCGACGTACTTGCCGGGCAGCGGGTGGTCGATCTCGATGCCCTCGGCGTCGGCGAGCTCCTTCAGCCGCGACATCGGCGTCTCGGCGGTGATCTGCTCCCCCACCGCCTCCGACAGCGTGCCGTACATCGAGATGCGGTCCCACTCGCCGCCGAGGTCGAACTCGGTGCCGTCGGCCCAGGTCACCACGTGCGAACCGCTCGTGGCCACCGCGGCATCCTGGATCAGCTGCTGGGTGAGCGCGGCCATGGTGGTGTAGTCGCCGTAGGCCTCGTAGGCCTCGAGCATCGCGAACTCGGGGCTGTGCGTTGAGTCGGCGCCCTCGTTGCGGAAGTTGCGGTTGATCTCGAAGACGCGCTCGATGCCGCCGACCACGGCGCGCTTCAGGTAGAGCTCGGGTGCGATGCGCAGGTAGAGCTCGGTGTCGAACGCGTTCGAGCGGGTCACGAACGGGCGAGCGGATGCCCCGCCGTGCATGACCTGCAGCATGGGGGTCTCGACCTCGATGTAGCCGAGCGCATCGAACGTGCGGCGCAGGCTCGCGTTGACCTTGGCACGGTCGACGACGTTGCGGCGGGCCTGCTCGCGGGCGATGAGGTCGAGGTACCGGCTGCGCACGCGGGTCTCCTCGGAGAGCTCGTTGTGCAGGTTCGGCAGCGGCAGGATCGCCTTCGACGCGATGCGCCACTCTTTCACGAGGATCGACAGCTCGCCGCGGCGGCTGGTGATCACCTCTCCCGAGACGAACACGTGGTCGCCGAGGTCGACGAGCTCCTTCCAGTCGGCGAGCGACTCCTCGCCCACCTCGGCGAGCGACACCATCGCCTGGATGCGGCTGCCGTCACCCGACTGCAGCGTCGCGAAGCAGAGCTTGCCGGTGTTGCGCGAGTAGACGATGCGGCCCGCGAGGCCGACCTGCTGGCCGCTGGCCTCGTCGACGCCGAGGCCCACGAAGCGGTCGCGCACCTCGGGGATGGTCGCCGTGATCGGCAGGCGCACCGGGTACGCGCCGAGTCCGAGGTCGTCGGATGCCGCGATGAGCCGCTCGCGCTTGGCGAGCCGCACGGCCTTCTGCTCCGAGATCTCCTCGGCGGTGGGCTCGGCTGCGGCTTCCGTGGTGGTTTCGGCCATCGTTCACTCTCGGTTCGCGGAAATGTGCGTGCCCAAGCCTACTCAGCCGTGGCTCCGAGGTTCTCGGCAGCGCGGCACCCGCTCGGTCAGCCGCCGACCTCGACGAAGGCGTTGTCGATGAGCCGCGTCGAGCCGACGATCGCGGCGACGAGCACGAGCGCCCTCCCGCGGTAGTCCTCGCCGACGGGCAGGAAGGTGTCGGGGTCGACCACGACGAGGTAGTCGAGGCTCACGCCGTCGTGGTCGCCGAACGCGGCGACGCCCTCGGCGAGCAGCTCCGACGGGCCGTCGGATGCCGCGGCATCCGCTGCCCGCAGCGACTCGGCCAGCACGAGCGCCGCCTGCCGCTGGCCCGCGTCGAGGTAGCGGTTGCGGCTCGACAGGGCGAGGCCGTCGTGCTCGCGCACGGTCGGCACGACCTCGATGCGCAGGGGCATGTCGAGCTCGGCGACCATGCGCGTGACGAGGAAGACCTGCTGCGCGTCCTTCTGGCCGAACAGGGCCACATCGGGCTGCACGATGTTGAAGAGCTTCGCCACGACCGTGAGCACCCCGTCGAAGTGGCCGGGGCGCGAGGCGCCCTCGTACTGCGAGCCGACTGGCCCGGCCTGCACGGTCGTGCCACCTCGTCCGTTCGGGTACATCTCGTCGACGGCCGGGGCGAAGACCGCGTCGACGCCGAGCTCCTCGAGCGCCGCGACATCCGCGTCGAACGTGCGCGGGTAGCGATCGAGGTCCTCGCCGGCGCCGAACTGCAGCGGGTTCACGAAGATCGAGACCACGACGAGGTCGGCGAGCTCGCGGGCCCGCCGCACGAGCGCGAAGTGGCCGTCGTGGAGTGCGCCCATGGTGGGCACGAGGGCGACGCGCCCACCGTCGGCGCGTCGTCGGGCGACGAGCTCGCGGAGCTCCGCGATCGTGGGCACGGTGCGGATGCCCGAAGCCGCCTCGGTCACGAGCCACCTCCCAGTGGCCGGTCGGTGCCGGCCCCGTCGATCGTACCGGTCCCGTCGAGGAACGGCCCGGGGTCGTGCCGCGACAGCGCGTTCTCCACGGCGCTCCGCACGAGCGGCGCGAGCACGGCGCCGGGCCGGGCGACGCCGATGCCGTCGAGCAACCCGCTCGCCTGGTCGACGATGGCGCTCGAGAAGGATGCCGCGGTGTCGATCGCCTCCGCGTACGCCCGGCGGTCGGCCTCGGCCACGACGAACGGCTCCCCGCCCATCTCGACCACGAGGGCCTGGCCGATCGGCAGCACCGGCGCCGGCGCCGTGACGGCGAACCACGTGCCGGCGAGGCGCGCGAGGTCGATGCTCGTGCCCGTGAACGCCATGGCCGGGTGCACGGCGAGCGGGATCGCGCCGGCGCGGCGGGCGGGATCGAGCACGCCCGTGCCGAAGCGGGCGGCGGTGTGCAGTACGAGCTGGCCGGGCTGCCACACGCCGGCGTCGGCGAGCCCCGCGACGAGCCCCTCGAGCTCGCGCTCGGGCACCGCGAGCAGCACGAGCTCGCTGCGCTCGACGATCTCGGGGATCGGCAGCACCGGCACGGCGGGCAGCATCGCCGCCGCGCGCTCGCGGCTCGCATCCGACACGGCTGCGATGCCCGTGACAGCGTGGCCGGCGCCCGCGAGGGCCGCGGTGAGCACGGCGCCCACGCGTCCGGCGCCGATCGCGCCGACGCCGAGTCGGCCGGATCGCTCAGCGGGCATCGGCGGACTCCTGCGGTGCGCCGGCGGCGGTGGCACCCGCGCCGCCCGCAGCGCTCGCGGCGCCCCAGTGGTGCGAGGTGTCGCGAGCGGCGCGGTCGACCGCCTCCGTGGCGAGCCGCTCGAACAGCCCGTCGGCCTCGTCGCGGTCGGCGACCGGAAGGGTCGCGTACACGGGCCCGGCGACCGTGTGGATGCGCACGGCGGCGAGCCGCAGCATCCGCTTCACCGGGCCGACGTGGATGGCGACCGACTGCATGCGCGCGAGGGGCGCGAGCGTGAGGCTGCGCAGCAGCCAGCCGCGGCGGATGAGCGCGACGCCGTCGATCACGTTCCAGCCGATGCGCCGCCACGAGAACGGCCGCAGCCAGGCCGCCCGACGCGGGGTGCGCGAGAATCCGTCGCCGTCGCGTCCGATGAGCCCCGCGTCGACGAACGCGTCGACGGATGCCGCGGAGTCGGGCAGGAGCAGGCCGAGCACGCGGTGCACGTCGACGACCGTGCCGACGGGGAGCACGAGCGTGCGCTGCGCGGCCTCGTTCCCGGCGCTGACCGACTGGCCAGCGACGTTGATGCGGATCGACCACCAGCCGAACGGCCGCCAGAGGATCCACTGCTGCGCCTCGATCGCGTGGATGCGGCCCGGCGGGATCGTCTGGTTGCCCGTCGAGAGCAGCCCGTGGCCGATGCGCACGCCGTCGGGCGTGCCCGCGATCGAGTACCGCAGGGACTTCGTGATGCGCGACCAGAGGTAGCTCACGAGGCCGATCGCGGCCGGCACGAACGAGAACAGCACCCACAGCTGGCCCGTCGAGACGCCGATCACGATGATCGCCACGAGGATGATGGCCCACACCGTCGAGCCGCCGAGCAGTGTCGAGCCGATCACGCGGCCGAGCGGCAGGTGCACGACCGACTCGGGCGGCGCGAGGTTCGGGTCGAGCTCGGGGGCGAGGAACTCGTCGACGCGGTGCCCGATCACGGTCGACACCGAGGCGCGTCCGTTGGCTGCGGGCCCGGATGCCGCGGGCGCACCCGGTGCGGTCGGGGCGACCGTGGGGCCCGCGGCATCCGTCACCGCACCGGCCTCCGTCACGACCGCGGCATCCGTCACCGGCGCCGCCTGCGCGGCCGCCTTCTCGGCGCGGGCCCCGGAGGCGAGTCGCAGCACGTCGGCGCGGAGGCCGTCGGCGAGCGCTGAGCCGAGGTAGGACAGCTGCACGTTCGCCGACTGCCCCGCCACCGAGACCTCGAGCTTCGCCGTGCCGAAGAGGCGCGCGAACACCGGCCGGTTCACGTTGATGCCCTGGATGCGGTCGAGCCGTGCACTGCGGTGCGACCGGAACAGGATGCCGCTGCGCACCTCGACCGCCTCGTTCGTGACGCGGAACGTGTGCATGCGCCACGACAGCCAGAACCCGATGATGACGAGCACGATCACGACGCCGACGCCCGCGACCGCCCAGCCCACGAGGCCGCGGTTGACGATGCCGCCGATCGGGTCGTTGGCCCAGTCGCCCTGCCAGCGTTCGAACTCGCCCTCGAAGTCGTCGCCGAGATCGGGAGCGAAGACCACGATGAACATGTCGACGAGCCGCTCGCGCAGGTTCGCGATGATGAAGCCGAGCACGGCGATGAACACCAGGCCGCCGCGCAGCAGCGGGCTCGCGGGGTGCAGCCGGTGCCACTCGCCGTCGGCGAGGTTCGTGACCGGCTGGGGCCGGACGGGTGCGGTCACCGGATGCTCCCTGCGCCCACTGCGCTCACAGCCCGGCTCGGCGGGTCTCGGCGAGCGCCACGAGCTCGTCGCGGAGCCGGTCGGCCTCCTCCATCGGGAGGCCGGGCACGGTGACGGCGGTGGCGGCCGCGGCGGTCACGAACTTCAGGTCGGCGAGTCCGAGCGCCCGGGCAACGGGCCCGCGCGTGATGTCGACGAGCTGCATGCGGCCGTAGGGCACCGCGACCTGGCGCTGGAACATGATGCCCCGCTTGAAGACGAGGTCGTCTTCGCGCAGGCGGTAGCCGATCGAGCGCACGCGCCGCGGCTCGAACGCGATGCCGATGAGCGAGATCACGCCGATCACGATGGCGCCCCAGAGCGTCCACCACATGCCCCAGAGGGCGTACGCCACGAGCAGGCCGCCGACGAAGACGACCATGCCGATGAGCGAGCCGACGACCTCCACCACGATGTACTTCGGGGAGACGCGGAGCCAGCCGGTGTCCGTGGGTGCGGCCGGGGCGACCGGAGCGGCCGGAGCGACCGGGGGCTCCGGTGCGAGCGGCTGCGCTCCGACATCCGATGCGAAGACCGGAGCGGATGCGGCATCCGTCGGCTGCACCCCCGGCGCCGCGGGCGTCTCGGGCACGGCAGCGGGACGCTGACCCGGCACCGCGCCCTCGCCTGGCTCGATGCGGCCCGCGTCGTCGCGGATCTCAGGCATGCGCGTGCTCTTCCTTCTCGGGTTCGGTGTCGTCGGGCGGGAGGGTGCAGAAGGCCTCGGCGATGAGCCCGGCCGCGAGCAGCAGCCCGGCGCCGATCGCGGTGGCGAGGGCGAGCCAGATCGTGCCGGCGGGCGGCACGACGCTGCGCGTGAGCAGGAACAGCGTGATGCCGATGCCGAATCCGAGCACGAGGGAGCCGCTGAGGCTGCACGCCTTGGCGAGCACGGCGGTGCGCATCGCGCGGAACGGGTCGAGGTGCTTCGTGGCCTTGCCCTTCACGGCGCGCCGGATGGGCCAGGCGAACGCGACGACGAGGGCGGCGACGCCGGCGAGCGTGATGGGCAGCGACAGCGGCGGCACGATCGCGTTGCCGCCCGCCGAGACGATGGCGAGGTCGACGAGGTAGCCCCCGACCGCGCCGGCGAGCACGAACGCGATGACGGTCGAGGCGTGCGTCCGCTTCATCGCCGCACCACCTCGTCGTGCGCCGCCGCGCGCAGCTCGGCGACCGGGCCGCGCCCGGGGAGCACGGCGTCGGGGTCGACGTCGAGCCACGGCTGCAGTACGAAGGCGCGCTCCCAGGCACGCGGGTGCGGCAGCTCGAGCCGCTCGTCGGACGACACCGCCCCGCCGAAGTCGATGAGGTCGAGGTCGAGCGTGCGGTCGCCCCAGTGCTCGGTGCGCACCCTGCCGTGCTCGTGCTCGAGGCCCTGCAGCACGTCGAGCAGCGCGTGCGCGTCGAGGGCGGTCTCGACGACGAGCACGCCGTTGAGGTACCCGGGCGCGTCGCGGTCGACGCCGGAGTCCTTGATCGCCGGGGTCTCGTAGATCGGCGAGACGGCCACGAGCTCGACGCCCGGCGTCTCGGCGAGGGTGCGCACGGCGGCGTCGATCGTGACCTCGCGTGCGCCGAGGTTCGCCCCGAACGCGACGACGGCGCGGGTCATGCGCGGCTCCGCACGATCGTGACGGCCACGTCGTCGAACGGCACCGAGATGGGCGCCTCGGGCTTATGCACCGTGACCTCCACCTCCTCGACCGCCGGGTATGCGAGGGCGACGTCGGCGACGCGCTCGGCCACGGTCTCGATGAGGTCGACCGGGTCGCGGCGCACCGCGTCGGCCACGGCCTCGGCGAGCTCGCCGTAGTGCACGGTGCGCCCCAAGTCGTCGCCGGATGCCGCGGCAGCGAGGTCGACCGCCACGGACACGTCGATCACGAACTCCTGGCCCTGCTCTCGCTCGAAGTCGAACACCCCGTGGTGCGCGCGGACGCGCACGCCGGTGAGGGTGATGCGGTCGGGGGTCCTAGCCACGTCGTCCACTCTGCCACGCCCCGAGGACGTCGAGCGCGCGGCGGGTGCCGCGCACGTCGTGCACGCGCACGCCCCAGGCGCCGGCCTGCGCCGAGAGGGCGCTCACGACCGCCGTGGGCAGGTCGCGGTCCTCCATCGGCGCATCGTCGGGGAGCAGCGCGCCGATGAACCGCTTGCGCGAGGCGCCCACGAGGATCGGCAGCCCCAGCTCACCGAGCACGTCGAGCCGGCCGAGCAGCTCCCAGTTCTGCGCGCCGCGCTTCGCGAAGCCCAGGCCCGGGTCGAGGATGATGCGCTCGCGCGCGACGCCGGCGTCGGCCAGGGCGTCGACGCGCACCGCGAGCTCGTCGCGCACCTCGACCGCCACGTCGCCGTACTCGGCGAGCGCGTCCATGCGATCGGAGTGCCCGCGCCAGTGCATCGCGACGTAGTGCACGCCCGTCTCCGCCACGATCGGCGCCATCGCGGCATCCGCGAGCCCGGCCGACACGTCGTTGATGATCTCGGCGCCGGCCTCGACCGCGGCCAGGGCGGTCGCCGCGCGCATGGTGTCGACGCTGACCCGGATGCCGCGACCGGCGAGCTCGCGCACGACGGGCACGACCCGGCGCAGCTCCTCCTCGGGCTCGACGCGCGCGGCGCCGGGACGCGTGGACTCGCCGCCGACGTCGAGCACGTCGGCGCCGTCGGCCACGAGCTCGAGCCCGTGCGCGATGGCGGCGTCGGCGTCGAACCAGCGCCCGCCGTCGCTGAAGGAGTCGGGCGTGACGTTCACGACGCCCATGATCAGGGTCGATCCGTCACCCACGGTCGGCGGATCCGATCAGCGCGATGATCTCGGCACGGGCGGCCGGCTCGCCGAGCGCGCCGCGGCTCGCGATGGTGATCGTCGAGCTGCGCTCCTGCCGGGAGCCGCGCGTGGTGACGCAGCGGTGCTGCGCGTCGAGCACGACGAGTACGCCCTTCGGGTCGAGGCCCGCCTCGAGCGTGTCCGCGATCTCCTCGGTGAGCCGCTCCTGCAGCTGCGGCCGCGCCGCGAGCGTCTCGATGACCGCGGGGATGCGCCCGAGCCCCACGACGCGCTCGGCCGGCAGGTAGGCGACGTGCGCCGTGCCGACGAAGGGCAGCAGGTGGTGCTCGCACACCGAGCGGAAGGCGATGTCGCGCAGCACGACCGCGTCGGACGTGGCGGGGACGCCCGCCTCGGTGTCGCCGAGCGGCACGGTGTCGGCCAGGTGCGTCATCGGGTCGACCGCGAGGCCGCCGAAGAAGTCGGCGTACGCCTCGGCGACCCGCTGGGGGGTGCGCTCGAGCCCCGGGCGTTCCGGGTCCTCGCCGATCGCGAGCAAGATCTCGTGCACGGCGCGCTCGATGCGCCCGGTGTCCACACCGGCCATGGCACCCCCTCTTCGGGTCGGTCGGCTAGGCCGTCGCGGGCCGCGGCCCCGTCCGCGGCGCGCGCGCTGCGGCCGGCTCCTCGACCGGGGTCTGGCCCGAGTCGACGCCGCCGTCGACGGCGCCCTGGTCGATCGGCATCTTCTCCTCGGCGGGGAACGCGATCGGCGGGCGGTCGGAGACGGGGCGACGGTCGCTCGAGAGCCAGAGCGGGCGCTCGGGGAGCCGCTTCACGTCCTTGAAGATCTCGGCGATCTGGTTGTGGTCGAGCGTCTCGTGCTCGAGCAGCTCGGCCGCCAGCTTGTCGAGGATGTCACGGTTGTCGTTGAGCACCTGCCACGCCTCGTCGTGCGCCTGCTCGATGAGCGTGCGAACCTCGGCGTCGACCCGCTCCGCGATCTCCTCGGAGTAGTCGCGCTGGTGGCCCATGTCGCGCCCGAGGAAGACCTCGCCCTGCGACTGGCCGAGCTTCACGGCGCCGACGTTCGCCGACATGCCGTACTCGGTGACCATCTTGCGCGCGGTCGCGGTGGCCTTCTCGATGTCGTTCGAGGCGCCGGTCGACGGGTCGTGGAACACGATCTCCTCGGCCACGCGGCCGCCCATCGCGTACGTGAGCTGGTCGAGCAGCTCGTTGCGGGTGACGGAGTACTTGTCCTCCAGCGGGAGCACCATCGTGTAGCCGAGGGCCCGGCCGCGCGGGAGGATCGTGATCTTCGTGACGGGGTCGGTGTAGTTCATCGCCGCCGCCGCGAGCGCGTGTCCGCCCTCGTGGTAGGCCGTGATGAGCTTCTCCTTGTTCTTCATCACGCGGGTGCGGCGCTGCGGGCCGGCGATCACGCGATCGACGGCCTCGTCGAGGGCGCGGTTGTCAATGAGCTGCGCGTTCGAGCGCGCCGTGAGCAGCGCGGCCTCGTTGAGCACGTTCGCGAGGTCGGCGCCCGTGAAGCCCGGCGTCTTGCGCGCGAGCACCTCGAGGTCGACGCCCTTCGCGAGCGGCTTGCCCTTCGAGTGCACCTCGAGGATCTTCTGGCGGCCCTTGAGGTCGGGTGCGTCGACGCCGATCTGGCGGTCGAAGCGGCCCGGGCGCAGCAGCGCGGGGTCGAGGATGTCGGGGCGGTTCGTCGCCGCGATGAGGATGACGTTCGTCTTGGGGTCGAAGCCGTCCATCTCGACGAGCAGCTGGTTGAGCGTCTGCTCGCGCTCGTCGTGGCCGCCGCCGAGGCCCGCACCGCGGTGCCGGCCGACCGCGTCGATCTCGTCGACGAAGATGATGGCCGGCGCGTTCTGCTTCGCCTGGTCGAAGAGGTCGCGCACGCGGCTCGCGCCGACGCCGACGAACATCTCGACGAAGTCGGAACCCGAGATCGAGTAGAACGGCACGCCCGCCTCACCCGCGACCGCGCGAGCGAGGAGCGTCTTGCCGGTGCCGGGAGGGCCGTAGAGCAGCACGCCCTTGGGAATGCGCGCGCCGACGGCCTGGAACTTCGCCGGCTCCTTCAGGAACTCCTTGATCTCCTGGAGCTCCTCGATCGCCTCGTCGGCGCCCGCCACGTCGTCGAACGTGACCTTCGGGCTCTCCTTCGTGACGAGCTTGGCCTTCGACTTGCCGAACTGCATGACGCGGTTGCCGCCGCCCTGCATGCCCGAGAGCATGATCCAGAAGAAGAGGCCGATGAGCACGAGCGGCAGCAGGATGCCGAGCATCGAGAGGAACCAGTTCGGCTGCGGGACCTCGTCGTTGAAGCCGTCGGTCGGGTTGGCCGCGTCGACGGCGTTGATGACGTCTTCACCTCGGGGCGTGACGTAGTAGAACTGCACCTGCTTGCCGAGCTCGTCGTCGGCTTCCTTCAGCGTGAGGTCCACGCGGTTCTCACCGTCGACGATCTTGACCGACGAGACCTTGTCGTCCTGCAGGAGCTCGAGGCCCTTCTGGGTCGACACCTCGCGGAACCCGGAGGCGGTGATGAGGCTCGATCCGATCCACACGGCGACGATCGCGAGCAGGATGTAGATGATCGGCCCGCGCAGGATCTTCTTCATGTTCATGGTCCTGCAAGGCTACCCCGGTGGTGCTGGGCACCGGCTCCCTGTTCGCTGAAAGCGCGCAGGGCCCTAGGCGTCGACCTGATCGGATGCCTCGCGACGAGTCCGCTTGAGCCCCATCATGTACGGCAGCCCCTTGCCGGCGGCCGCCGCGGTGCGCGAGAGGCGCCCGGGCCAGGCCGGCGGGGGCGGGGGCGGCAGCGGATCCTCGAGGTCGCCCACGTCGACGAAGTACGCGCGCACAGTGCCGAAGCCCTCGAGGTCGGGGGCGACCTCCTGCACGGGCTGCCGCACGGCGTCGGGGCCGGTGCGGTAGAGGTCCTCGGAGAGCAGGACGTACTCGGGGATCCCGACGGGGTTCTTCAGGAGGCGATGCACGAGGATGACGTCGATCCCGACGAGCTTGATGCGGTCGCGGATGGTCTGGGTGGCGACGTCGCCGACGTGGGCCACGAACTTCAGCTTCAGGTCGGCGGCCCCCTTGCACCCGGTGCACGGGCACAGGTTCGCGGCGACGTACTGGCGCTCCTCGTGGAAGGCGCGGTGCATGGCGACGGCCGCCTCGAGGATCTCGACGATCGCGGTCTGCGCGTCGCCGTTCTCGGCCTTCCGCGAGAGGAACGCCGCGTCGCCCTCGATCTCGATGAGGTCGAAGCCGGGGGCGGCGTCGATCATCTTCTCGAGCATCCGCGCCGTGTTGACCTCGGCGTGGGCCAGGCTCATGCGGTGCGTGCTCATGTACTCGGTGTAGCCACCGATGTCGGCGATCAGCAGGACCGCCCGCCCCGAATCCATGCCTCACCTTGTCATCTCTGCGTCGGCAACTCAACGGGTCGGCGTCAGGCCGGGGGTGACGGGTCCCCGGATGCCTCGTCGGGCGAGTAGCGCTCGAGCTCGGCGTCGACCGCCAGCTCCGCCTCGCGCGCGCTCGGGGTGTAGCCGAGCACGATCGGGAGGAACTGGTCGGAGCGGAGCATCCGGAGCTCGAGCCGGCTCGTCGCGACCACGGTCGCGGTGCGCGGCGTGCGCCGCAGCAGTGCGATCTCGCCGAAGCCCTCCCCAGGGCCGAGCGTCGCGACGACGCGGCCGCCGCCCACGACGTCGGCCTCGCCCGACTCGATCACGTAATAGCGGTCGCCGACGTCGCCCTGGGAGAACACCGTCGCGCCCGCCGGCACCTCGGCCGGCTCGAGGCCGCGTGCGAGCTGCTCGATCGAGGGCAGCGGCAGCGGCGCGAGCATCGGCACCCGCTGGAGCAGCCCCACGTCCGCGTCGAGCGCACCCACCGCCCGGTCCAGGCCGTGCAGGCGCCGCCACGCGACCACCGCGAGCACCGGGCACACCAGGCCGACGGCGATGAGCGCCGGCTGCAGCCCGATCCAGGCGATCAGCCCGGAGGTGGCGACGGCGCCGATCCCGATGAACACGGCGACGAAGCTCTCGAGCACGCCGAAGACGCGCGCGAGCACCTCGTCGGGCGCGAGCCGGCCGAGCAGCGTGAATCCGGCGAGGTCGATGAGCGCGTTGCCGACGCCGATGAACGACAGGAACACGAGCGCCGCCGCCTGCTGCGGGAACACCCCGACGAGGGCGAGCGGCAGGCCCCACAGGGCCACGCCCACCGCGAACCAGGCTCCGAGTCGCTTGGTGCCGACGAGGAGCGATGCGACGAGCGACGCGATCACGGCGCCCACGCCGACCGCGGTCATGAGCGCGCCGGCACCCGGCTCGCCGGTGCCGAGCAGTTCGATCGCGACGACCACGGAGAAGACGGTGAGCGCGCCCCGCGTGAACGCCTGCGCCCCGGCGAGCCCGATGATGATCGCGAGGTCGCGGTTGCGCGCGACGGCCTTCACGCCCTCGGCCGCCTCACGCAGCAGGTCCCTGCGCTGGGCGGGCGGTCGCGGCGGGGCGTCGTAGCGCACGCGTGCGAGGAGCGCCGCCGCCCACAGCGACGCGGCCGCGGCGACGGCGAACACGACCGAGACATCCGTGAACTGCAGCAGGATCGCCGCGAGCAGCGGCCCGACGAGCGTCGCGGCGGAGTCGAGCAGGCCGCGCACCATGTTGGCGCTCGCGAGCTCGTAGCCGGTGCGGCAGAGCGACGGCAGCAGCGCGGAGTGCGCCGGCCGGAAGAGCGTGGCCGCGATCGTGGACACGATGGCGAGCGCGTAGACGATCGCCGCGGGGCCCGCGATCGCCGCGACCACCGCCGCGGCCGCGGTCGCGACGCCGCGCACCGTCGACACGAGCACGAGCACGCGCTCGCGGCGACCGCGGTCGGCGATGGGCGACAGCAGCGGTGCGCAGATCGCGGAGGGCACCATGCGGAGCAGGCCGACGAGTCCGACCGCAGCCGCGCCGCCGTCGCGGTAGGCGACGATGCCGAGCGCCACCGTGAACGCCCACTCGGCGGTCCACGCGCCGAGGAAGCTCAGCTGCGCGCGCCGAAGGTTGGGATTGAGCGCGTTGCTCGTGAAGGCGCCGGCCGCGTCACGCAGCCGGCTCCGACCCCGTCCGTCGCCCATGGATCGCCCCCCGATCCGATCCCGCGCCTCAGCTGTACACGTGCGGCGCGAGGATCGCGACGTCGCGCAGGTTCCGGTACCGCTCGGCGTAGTCCAGCCCGTAGCCCACGACGAACCGGTTCGGGATGTCGAACCCGAGGTACTTGACGGTCACTTCGACCTTCGCGGCATCGGGCTTGCGCAGCAGCGCGCAGATCTCGACCGACTCGGCGCCGCGCGACTCGAGGTTGCCGAGCAGCCAGCTGAGCGTGAGGCCCGAGTCGATGATGTCCTCGACGATGAGCACGTGCCGCCCGGTAAGGTCGGTGTCGAGGTCCTTGACGATGCGCACGACGCCGCTCGACTGCGTGCCCGCACCGTACGACGACACCGCCATCCAGTCCATCTCGACGTGCGGTCGCAGCTCCCGGGCGAGATCGGCCATGACCATGACCGCGCCCTTCAGCACACCGACGAGTAGCAGGTCGCGGCCCTCGTAGTCGGCCTCGATGCGACGGGCGAGCTCGGCGAGCTTCGCATGGATCACGTCTTCGGTGACGAGCACCTCGGTCAGGTCGCCGTCGATCTCGCGCGCGTCCATGCCTGCTCCCTGGTGTCGTGGCGAACGGATGCTCAGAGCCTAACGCCGCAGGCGCGCACGGCCAGAGGGTCGGCACGACTCCGCGCACGACTCAGTGGTCGTGCGGCAGCACCTCGGTCGACCCGGTCGTGCTGAACACGATGCGGCTGCCCGCCCGGGTGGCGCGGATGCCGCCGGGCAGGTCGATCGGCCCCTGCCCGTGCCAGTCGGTGACGAGCCGGGCCACCTCGAGGGTCTGCGTGCGCGTCAGCGAGACGCCGAACTCGCTCGCGACCACGTGCCGGAGGATCCGCTGCCGCAGCGCGGCGGGGTTCGCGGCGAGGGCCGCGGCGGACACGGCGATCCCGGCCTCGGCGGGCTCGCAGAGCTCCTCGATGAACTCGTCGATCTGGCTCGTGAAGGCCTGCTCGTCCTCGCGCAGCTGCTCGGCCGTGCGGGCGAGCGCCTCGGCGACGCCGGGTCCGAGCTCCGCCTCGAGCACGGGCAGCACGCGGTCGCGCACGCGCACGCGCGTGTACGCGGGGTCGGTGTTGTGCGGGTCGTCCCACGGCTCGAGGCCCGCGTCGAGGCACGCCTGCCGGGTGGTCGCCCGGCGGATCCCGAGCAGCGGCCGAGCGTAGCGGCCGGTCCGCGGCGGCATGCCCGCGAGGCTCGCGGCGCCCGATCCCCTCGCGAGCCCGAGCAGCACGGTCTCGGCCTGGTCGTCGAGCGTGTGGCCGAGCAGCACGAGCGCGGCGCCCGTCTCGTCGGCGGCCGCGTCGAGCGCGGCGTAGCGCGCGGCGCGAGCGGATGCCTCGGGGCCGCCCTCGCCCGTCACCTCGACCCGGCGCACGAGCACGGGATCGAGCCCGAGGGCCCGCGCGGCGTCGGCGGCCGCCTCGGCGACGGCGGCGGAGGCATCCTGCAGGCCGTGGTCGACGATCACCGCCCCCGCGCGGAGCCCCGCGCGCGGCGCCTCGAACGCGGTGGCCGCGGCGAGCGCGAGCGAGTCGGCGCCGCCCGAGAGCGCGACGAGCACGAGTTGGTCCGGTGGTCGAGTAGCGAGCGAAGCACGCGTATCGAGACCCTCGGTTCGATCGGGCGACGAGGTCTCGATACGCGCCGCCTCCGGCGGCGCTACTCGACCACCGGTCGGGAGCACGGCCCTGACCGCGCGACGCACGTCGGCGATCGGCGGAGTGAGGCGCGGACGCCGCGCCGAAGGGTCCTCGGGAGCCATCAAGTAACCTTATTGCGCCGTTCCCGCCGTCCTGTCGCGGGCCTGCACGGCCGAAGCTTCCGCCAGACAGCAAGGAGAACCAGCATGGGCGAGTACGCCGCCATCATCGAGATCCCGAAGGGGAGCCGCAACAAGTACGAGGTCGACCACGAGACCGGCCGCGTCTTCCTCGACCGCGTGCTCTACACGTCGTTCGAGTACCCGACCGACTACGGCTTCTTCGAGAACACCCTCGGCGACGACGGCGACCCGCTGGACGTGCTCGTGCTCACCCAGTACCCGCTGTTCCCGGGCGTGGGCGTGACCGTGCGCCCGGTGGGCGTGTTCAACATGACCGACGACGGCGGCGGCGACGCCAAGATCATCGGCGTGCCCGCGGGCGACCCGCGTTGGAACCACATCCAGGACGTCGCCGACATCCCCGAGTTCACGCGCAAGGAGATCGAGCACTTCTTCGAGCACTACAAGGACCTCGAGCCCGGCAAGTGGGTCAAGACCGAGGGCTGGGCGGATGCCGCGGAGGCCGAGTCGCTCATCCAGAAGGCGATCGAGGCCTACCCGGGTCACTGATCCGGCCTGAGCTGCACGAAGGGGCGAGCCGTTCGGCTCGCCCCTTCGTCGTGTCCGGAGGACCCGCGGGTTGAGGAGCGGGGCGCAGCCCGCGTCTCGAAACCCGGCCGCGTGCACGAAATGCAGGAAGAACTCGGGTCCCACTGGCGAGTCGTGACGCGGGCAGCGGCGTGTCCCTCGTTGTTCCTGCATTCCGTACACACCCCTGCGGGGACCGTGCGAGCCGGGGCTGCGGTCAGCCGGCCGGACGGGCGGCCGCCGAGGGCGAGCCCCAGATGAAGTACTCGCGCACCGGCACGCCCTCGCGCGGTGCCTCGAGGATGCGGCCGCCGCCGAGGGAGATCGCGACGTGGTAGTAGTCGCCGCCCGATCCCCAGAAGAGCAGATCGCCGCGCTGGGCCTGCGACACCGCCACGCCGAGGCCGCGCCCAGCGAGCGTGCGGTACTGGTTCGTCGCCGAGTGGGTGCCGATGTAGATGCCGGCGTTGGCGTACGCCATCTTCGTGAGACCCGAGCAGTCCCACACGTTGGGCCCGGCACCGCCGAGCCGGTACGGCTCCCCCAGCTGCGCGCGGGCGAACGCGATCGCAGTCTCGACCGCACCCGAGTTCGGAGGGGCGGGCGCCGACGGCGGAGCCGGTGCCACGCCGCCTTCGCCGGGCGCCGGCGGAGCGGGAGCGGGGGGCTGCGCCGCACGCGACGCGGCCGCTGCCGCAGCCACCGCGGCCGCCGCTGCGGCGGCAGCGGCTTCGCGCGCCTGCCCCTCAGCACGCTCGCGCTCGAGCTCGGCGGTGGTGTCCTTGAGGCTCGCGAGCTGCGCGTACAGCTCGGCGGACTTCTGCTCCTGCACCGCGACGGCGGCGTTCGCCCGGTCGGCGGCTTCGCGCGCCTCGTCGGCGCGCTGCTCGGCGAGGCCGGCGAGCCGCTCGCGCTCCGCCGCGGCATCCGCTGCCTGCTCGCGCAGCGAGTCGGCCGTGTTGCGGTCGGCGAGCGCCTGCTCGTACACCTCGTTCGACTGCTCGCCGAGCTTCGAGGCCATGCCGAGCTGCTGCAGCAGCCCGCGCGCATCGTCGCCCGAGAACATGAGCTCGGTCGTGAAGTCGCTGCCGGCGGTCTTCGCGAGGTGGGCGGCGAGCAGGCCCGCGCGCATCTTCGAGATCTCGGCGACGGCATCGGCCTCGTCGGCCTGCTGGCCCAGCATGCGCTCGCGCTCGGCGGCCCGGTCGCGCTGGTCGACGGCGATGCGCCAGGCCTCGTCGGCCTGCATGGACGCGATCGCCGCGGCATCCGCCGCCTGCTGCAAGCCCACGAGGAGCTCGCCGACGCGGGCGATCTCGGCCTGCTTGGTCTGCTCGTTCTGTTTGGCCTGCTCGATCTCGCTCCATGACGGGTAGTCGGGCTCGGCCATCGCCGGACCGCCCGCCACGACCACCGACGCCGTGACGGCGCCGACCGCGACGGTCGAGAAGACGGTCACGGGCTTCACCCGCGAGATCGGTCGAGTACGGTGCTCAGCCAAGGCCCACTCCCCGGTCGGCCATGAACGGAATCGGATTGATGCGGCTGCCGCCGACGAAGACCTCGAAGTGCAGGTGGCATCCGGTCGAGGCTCCGGTCGTGCCGCTCGACGCGATGTTCTGGCCGGCCTCCACCCACTGTCCGGTGCCCACGAACGTGCCACCGGGCCGGATGTGCGCGTAGCCGGTCCAGACGCCGCCGCCGTGGTCGATCTGCACGTAGTTGCCGTAGGTGCCCGACCAGCCCGCGAAGCGCACGACGCCGCTGTTCGCCGCGTAGATCGGCGCGGAGCATCCGGTGCCGAGGTCGACCGCGTAGTGGAACGAGTTCGAGCACCCGCCGCCGGTGCAGATCGAGCTGCGCGAGCCGTAGCCCGACGTGATGCGCCCCGCGGCCGGCCGCGCCCAGCCCGACGCCGCCACCGCGCCCGGGGAGCCGTTCTTCAGCGCCTCCTGGCGGCGGCGCTCCTCCTCTTCCTTGCGGATGCGCTCGCCCTCCTGGTAGGCCGCCGCGGTCTTCGCCTCGGTGTCCTGCAGGAACTTCAGCTGCTGCTCGAGCTCGATCTTCTTCGCCTGCGACTCGGCCAGCGCCGCCTCGGCCGCCGCCTGGGCCGCCTGCGCCACCGCGAGCGCCTCCTCGGCGGCGATGCGCAGCTTCTCGCGCTCCGCCCTGGCCACCTCGGCCTGTCCGGCCAGCGAGCTCGCCGCGTTCTGCTTCTCCCGGGCCGAGTTGTAGATGTCGGACGTGCGCTCGACCATCTTCTCCATGCTGCCGAGCTTCGCGAGCAGCGTCTCGGTCGCGGCGGAGTCGCCCGCGTCGAGGAACAGGCTCACGCCCACGTCGCCCGTGCCCGCGCGGTAGAGCTGCGCCGCCACCTGCCCCGCGTTGCGCTCCGCCGCGGCCGCCTCGGCCGCTGCGGCGTCGGCCTGCGCCTGGATCTGGTCGGCGCGCGCGACCGCGTCGTCGAACTTCTGCTGCGCCACGATGAGCTCGTCGGTGCGAAGCTCGGCCTCCGCCCTGGTGACCTGGACGTTCGTCTCGAGCTGCGCGATGAGTCCCGTGATCTGCTGCACGGCGGCGGCGCCCGCCGCGGTGTTCGCCTTCGCCGCCTGCAACTCATCCCAGGTCGGGTACGCCGCCGCCTGTGCGCTCGCCGGCACCGCAATCGCCCCCACGAGCGCGAACGCCGCGATCGAGATGCCGGCCATCACGTGCCGCACGCGGTGGCGCAGCGTCCTCGTCGCGCGCATCGCATCGGTCGCTCCGGGCGCGCTCGACGCCGGTCGGCCGGGCCGGCGACGGATGCCCCGTGGCGAGGTCGTGCGGTCTCGGGCGATCGGCATGCGGATGGTGGTGCGGTCCATGGTTCCCCGTCCACGCGGGCTCGTTCGCCCCGCGCTCCTCGCGTCTCTCGGCTTCTCGTGGGTCGGTGATCGGCTGCCCGTGCGGGCAGTGGCAGCCTTCACGTTAGGCGCGAGGTTGACGGTTTCCGGGTATTTCGGGCGCGCGTGGCGGATGCCGCGGGGCTCGTCTCGTGGCGTGGGAACGGGGTGCTCGCGGCATCCGCCGGCCTCGTTTTGCGCTCGCGCGCGTTGGCACGTATGCTTGGCTGTCGGCGGTCATGCCCCTAAAGCAAGGCCACCCGGCCCCATCGTTTAGTGGCCTAGGACACCGCCCTTTCACGGCGGCAGCACGGGTTCGAATCCCGTTGGGGTCACCACGAAGGCATTACAATTGAACAGCTTCTTTACGAGGCCCTGTGGCGCAGTTGGTTAGCGTGCCGCCCTGTCACGGCGGAGGTCGCGGGTTCAAGTCCCGTCAGGGTCGCTCAGGCGACAAGCCCTTTCCCTTTCGAGAGAAGGGGCTTTCTCCTTATCGAGGTGGTGTTGACCTGGTCATCCAGGTCAGCTGATGCCCCGAGGCTCTGTAGCTCAGTTGGTAGAGCGTTCGACTGAAAATCGAAAGGTCACCGGATCGATGCCGGTCGGAGCCACATCGAAAACGCCCGGGAGACCGGGGGTTTTCTCGTTGTGCTCGCAGATCTGAACGCATGCCTGTGCATTGTTTGCCCACACTTTGTTCACGGCGAGATATCGAACGGCATGGATCTCATCGCATCAACGACCTCGAGGGTCGGCCAGCACCAAGCGCTGGCGGCCTGGCCCTCGCGATCGGTCGGCGCTACGGGCGAGCCGACCCGTCGCCCGTTTCGCTCCCATCTGTTTCAGCGCCGTGCGCGGGGGTAGCCGGTGCCTCGGCGTGAAGGAGCCGCTTCGTCTGCCAGCGGAGATACGGCTGCATGACCAGTCCCGAAAGGATGCCGTACAGCACCATCGTCGCAACGAAGTTCTCTGCGGGGAAGTTCGCTGCAGCGATCCCGATTGCGAGACCCGGGTTCCGGCTGGCACACGCGATCGCGAGGACGACGGCGTGGTTCTTGCCTGGGCCGCCCATCGCATGGCCGATGGCCAGGGCGGCGATGACGAACAACGCCATGGCTGCAACGGTGCGCAGTGTCACGACCGAAATCACGCTCGGGAAGATGAGGACGAGCGTCAGCAGGAGAGCCACCCAGAGGAAGATGTTGGAGATCTGTCGAACAGGCTCACGGACGCGCGACACGAGCTTCGGCGCCAATCGTGCGATCACGATGCCGACAGCCAAAGGCGCGAGCACGTAGCCGATGAGCGCTGGGACGAGCAGGGCGAACGGCGCTGAGAACTCTCGGCCCATGACGTCTCCGAGGAACGCGGTCATTGCCGGAACGATCACGAGCCCGACGACTGCGACGGCGAACGAGAGTCCATACGCGTACGCGGCTCGTCCGCCAGCGGAGATCTCCTTCGCAGCAAGGCCCGCCGAGATCGGTGTCAGTCCGAGCACCACCAGACCAACCCTCGCTGCGTACGGGAAGTCGAAGTAGAGGTCGAGGGCGAGGGCGAGGACGGGTACCACGACGAACATCGCCAGTAGGGAGACCGCGAGGAGGCGCGGTCGGCGGAAGACGTAGAGAAGGTCCCCGCGCGAGGCGATCAGTCCGTACGCGAACGCGGTCAAGCCAGAGCTGACATGGAACCCCACGCTGATCAGTGATGCGGGATCCATCGGTCGTCCTCCCTGCTCAGCCGTTCGCGCGAGCCCGGATGGTCGCATGACGGCGCTGCCCGCGCCCGCGCCCGAAGGTCGTTTCTGCGACGTCGATGCGCCAGCGCGACGAATCCCTGCGGTGCATCGTCTTGGTTGGGGACTCGCTACCCAGTGACGAGCTCGTCGGCCTCCATCCGCGCGAGCGTGGCGTCGAGCACGGCGTACTCGGCTTCCTCGATCGCGCCGAGCGCGAAGTCGATCGCGTACAGCGCGTCGCCCTCGGCGTTCTCTGCTCGACGTTCGGCGTGCTTCGCGTCGCGCTCCGCCTTGCGATCCGCGACGCCGTCACGGATGCGCTTCGCCTGCTCGTCCCAGGCCCGCTGGGTGTCGGCCCACCAGGCGGACACTTGGCTCTGGGAGTCGTCGACCTTGCTTCGCACCTGAGCGGAGAACTCATCGGCCGAGGCGCGGGCCCTGGCGACCTGCTGCTCCAGATCCGCCTTGGCCTTGCCCTGCGCGATGCGAATCCGGTCCGATGCCTCCTTGGCTCGTGCCTGGAGCACTTCCATCTGATCTGCGGAACTCATGATCTCCCCTTCATCGACTGACAGTGGCGACGCTAGCCGTGGGATGCCGGAGGCCAAATCACGTGTTCTCGTAGTCTCCGCGCGCTCCGCTGCCATTCCGACGTCCGAATTCGGCCGCGGTCGGCCGCTGAACAACGGACTGAGCTGAGCAGCGTCGACGTGCCGACACCTTCGGCGCCTCGTACCACGGCCGAAGCTCCGTTGTCGTCCGCCGCCATCGCGACGAGGCGATCCAGGTCGAGGACGCCTCGTCACGCCCCACGAGGCCCGTCTGATCACTTCATGGGGCCCAGCACCGCGGCCGGCACCCTCATGGGCCGTCTACTCGCGAAGCCATGGGAGCGGGTGCCGGAGATTCCGGTATCTGCCGTTGGGCTACAGTGCCGGAGCCGGCCTGCGGGGCGGAGGACCATTGCCGCTCGTCACGCTCGCGCTGCTCGGCTCGGGCGATGCTCCTCGCAATGGCTTCCACGGCCGCGCTCACCAAACCGGCGAGGAGGCCGTAGACGATGATTGCGAAGATGGCAGAGACATCGAGATAGCTCCCCGACACCACCTCAGGCGTGGGGAAGATATCCCTGAAGGGCGCCATGTAGCTTTCCGAGACCCGGTACACCAGGTCGACGAACGGGCTGGCGGGGTTGGCTCCGAAAAGCAACAGGATCACGCGAAGAATGAGCGCCACCACGCCGACCACGACCCACGCATAGAGCAGCCAGGTCGTCGCGCGCAGGACTCTGAGGTACCACGGCGTTCGATACTTGTGGGGAAGGTCACCCGTACTCATGTCGCTCTCCTTTGTGCGGGGTGGTTCTCATCGCTCGATCCGGGTACAGCCGGGAACGACGTCCTCGCCGGCGAGGCGTGCAGTCGTCCACTCGATGAGCTCGGGCACGAGCGGCGAGTCGGCCTCGACGAGCGGGACGTGGTCGCGCCCGGCGTAGAGGCGATAGTCGATCTGCTGGCCGGCAGCACAGGCGTCCTCCACGAACGCGTCCTGCGCCGACGGTACGACGAGGGTGTCCGCGGCGCCCTGACCGAGCAGCAGGGGGGCGCTGATCGTCGCAGGCGGAACATTCTCCGTGAGGCGGTCGCCGAACGAGCCGGTGGTCGGGTCGTCCGAGAATATCTCCGGATCCCTCGACAGGCCCACAACGTCGAGCACGGAGGCGACGACCCCGGGCTCGGCGAGGCACCGGTCGGCCATTTGACGCACGGTGACCTCGGCGCCGGGGCGTACGTACTGACGATACGTGACGTCGGGGTAGACCGAGGTGTACGCGGCGATGACGAAGGAGGCGAACACCGACCCACCGGTCACCTCAGGGAGGTTCCGCATGAGCCCTTGGAGGTTCGACGCCGGCGCGAGCGCCGCCACCCCGGCGAGCTCGACGTCGGGGGCGTACGAGTCCGCGATGGCACCGGTCCAGAGTGCTGCTCCACCGCCCTGCGAGTGCCCCCACACGACGGTCTGCTCGCCGAGGTCGGCGGCGTCGAGCTCGGCGGCCGCGCGCCTGGCGTCGAGCGCGGCGTATCCGCTCGATGCGCCGATCAGGTACGGGTGCGGGCCAGGTGTGCCGAGGCCGATGTAGTCGGTTGCAACCAATGCCCAACCCTGGTCGATAATCTGCGGCAGCAGGAACAGGGCCCCTGATTCGAACGGCTCCGCGAGCAGGGACGGTGCGCAGGGCTGGGCGAATCCCGTCGTGCCGTGCGTCCAGTCGATCACGGGATAGTCGCCGCCGCCCGATTCGGGCACCACGACCAGGCCGCTCGCGACCGCCGGGCCGCCGGTCTCGTCGGTAGTGGTGTACAGAATGCGCCAGCCCGTCGCGTTCTCGGGCAGGCCGCGTGCGAACGGCTCGGCACGTATCAGCCGGCCTGGCTCGTCGGGCACCTCACGCGGGGCTGCGTAGAACTCGTCGACCACCGGCGAACCCGCTCGGAGCGATGCGCTGACCGACCCCGCCACGACCGCAAGGATTACCGCGACCACTGCCGCGATCGTTCGCGTCCAGCGCAGCAGGGCGGACGGCGGGCCCGTCCGTTCCGCCCGTGTGGTGCCGCGCACCGCGTGCCAGAGTTCGAGCAGCCCCACGATGATCAGCCGAGCACCGAACACCACGGCGACCACCAGCAGGGTGATGTCGGGCCAGAGCAGCGCGAGGAGTCCGAACGCGATGCCCGCAACGCCGAGCAGGACCGATGAGATCCGTCCATCGAGGGTCTTCCCGCGTCCGAATGCTGCTATCACGTTGCCGCCGCCGTTGACGATCAACCCGATCGCGACGACGACCGCGACAACGCGCACAGTCAGCCCCGGGAAGACGAGGACGAATACGCCGCCTGCAATCCAGAGGACGGCCATCAGGATCCGCCATACCGGCGTTCGCTCCGCGCCCCCATCCTCCCCGCCGCCCACGAGTTCGAGCACGCCGCTGAGGACCAGGCCGGTGCCGATGAGGATCGCCAATACGCCCAGCGACGTCGTCGGCCGGAACACGATGACAAGGCCGAGCAGGACGCCAGCAGCGCCGATCACCGCTCGCAGCCAGCGCGGCAGTCGGGCGAACCAGGTGCCGACGTTCCTACGCGCGTTCATAGCTCCTCCTCGGGGCGACGACTCGGCACCGCTCTTCCAACCGGTCCCAGCCCTTCCCGCCCGATGGGCCGGGGGGCGGGCTCGACCACTGCCGGAAGCCATCGGTCGATGGCTTCCCAGACGGCGGCGCGGACGGGCCCAGACGAGAGCGTGACATCGTGCAGGGCACCTTCGATCCGCCGAATGGATATGTCGAGTCCGAGGTCGGCGGCACGACGAGCGACTCCGGCGACCTCGATCGCCGTGTCGGCGTGCCGCATCTGCTCCGACCACATCGGCTGCAGCATGCTCCGCGTCGAAAGGAGAACCAGGACCGGCATCCGTAGCCCGAGGCCCTTCGAGACGGACGCTTGACCGCGTAGGACGGCGTTCAGCCAGCCGCGGTTCGCGCGGAATCCGTGCTCCGGACGCCAGACGGTCTCGTAGTCCCACTCACCACCCAGCCGCGCCGAGACGGTGCGGCTGTAGAAGCCCAGATCGACCTCCAGGAACTCGGCATGCGGATGGACAACCGCCCCGAGTGCGACCGCGGGCTCGAGCAGCGCGCGCCCGACGGCGCGTGTCTGAAGTTCGAGCCATGGCGCGTTGAGTACGAGTCCGTCAGGAACATCCGGATGCCGAGACGCCCAAATGCTCAACGTCAGCCCGCCCGTGGAGTGACCCATCAGCACGAATGGAGCAGCCGACCGTCTGCGGACGATGTCGAGCGCAGCGGCAATGTCCTCGTCGTAGGTCGCGAGGTCTTCGACGTACCCTGGTGTCTGGTGCGGCCGAAGGCTTCGCCCGTACTTGCGCAGGTCGAGTGCATAGAAACGGGCGCCTCGAGTGATCCAGTATTCGGCGAGCTCGCGTTGGAAGAAGTAGTCCGACCAACCGTGCACATAGAGGACGTCGAAAGCCCCGGGCCCGTCGATGACTTCATCCCGCGGGCGACGCACCAGTGTGGCGCATACGGGACCCTCTGCGTCTGGCGCCAACTCGAGCTCGAATCGCTCGAAGGGCGTCCCGAGGATATCGGGCTGCCAGTTCGGCATCGGATGGTTCCAGTCACTCCCCGGATGCGCGAGCGGCGTCGTCGAGGGCCTGCTCCAGCGCCTTCTCGTCGGCACGCATCTGCTTCTTGACGGTCTTCCGGGCGCGCTTCAGCGTCGCCTCGACCCGTGCTTCGGTGTCCTGCGCGACGACCGCCAGGAGGGCAGCGGAACCGTCATCAAGGAATTCGCCGAGGTCTTTCAGGTCGGATCGGCTCATGCCGGCGGTCACGTGTCCCGCAGCGGCGCCGAGGCCGGCTCCCACCGCGCCTCCGACGAGAACGCCGGCACCGAGCCCGATGGCGGGGAAGAGCGCCGCGAGCGCTCCGACCGCGATGCCGATGCCACCCCCGAGGACGCCGCCCTGAAGTGTCGGCTCCTCGTGCCGTTTCTCGACCCGCACCTTCCCGTCCTCGTCGCGAGAGATGACCGCGGCGTCGTATGTGTCGCCGATGTCGGTCTCTGCCCACATCCCTCGGAGGGCGTCGTAGTCGGCGATGGCATCGTCGACGGTGTCGTAGGTCGATGCGATGACCAAGACGGTATCCATGGACATGAGATCCTCCGAGTCGGGTTGGTTGTTCTGTGTCGGCCCACGTTATGGCGCCGGTCCTGCCCATGCATCACGAGAACGCGTAGTCTTTACATGGGCAGGTGGCGCACCGAGGAGCGACCTTCCTTCGCAGACTGGTCCAGGGGTCTACAGCCGTGTTCGGACGCACAACTGAAACGCGGGTTCTCCGACGCGTTCTCGACGACGCGCGCAGCGCACGAGGTGCCGCTCTCGTGATCGAGGGAGAATCGGGGATCGGAAAGACAGCACTGCTCGAGTGCGCGATCGATTCTGCTGGCGGGTTCCGGATCGTGAGCGGCGTCGGCGTCCAAGCCGAACAGGAGCTGCCGTTCGCGGGGCTCCAGCAGCTCCTCGCCGACCTCCCGGACTACTCCGATGATCTGCCGGAGCCGCAGAGTCGCGCCATCCGCGTCGCACTCGGTCTCGCGGACGATCCCGCGCCCAGTCCGTTGCTCGTCGGGCTCGCACTCTTGAGCCTGTTCACCGAGGCGTCTCGAGACCGACCGCTGTTGTGCGTGGTCGATGACGTGCACTGGCTGGATGGTTCGACCATACAGGCGCTCGGGTTCGTGGCCCGGCGTACGCAGGACATCCCGGTTGCCATGCTGTTCGTGAAGCGATCGGGTCTCGATGTCCCCGATCTCGACTCCACGCCGGTGCTGCCGGTCCCGGGACTGAATGAGCAGGACTCGCTCGCCCTCCTGCACACCGTCGTCGTGGGCCCGATGGACCACGCGATCGCGTTGCGGATCGTCGAGGAGGCCCGCGGCAACCCGTTGCTGATCCGCGAGTTCGCACGGGAGAGCGGGTCCACCGATATCGGAGTGACGACGCACCTGTCCGATGCGTCGCTTCCGATCGCCAGCCGTCTGGAGCGAGCCTTCGCGAACAGGAGCGCGCGTCTGCCGGATGCTACGAGCGTCGTCCTCCTGCTCGCGGCGGCGGACCCCACGGGCGACCCGCGGCTGCTCGCCCGCGCCGCCCCCCTGCTCGGTTCATCCGTGAATGACCTCATCCCGGCCGAGGCGGCGGGGCTCGTCCGGGTAGGGCGGCGGATCACATTCGAGCACCCACTGGTGCGATCGGGCGTGTATGAGCGTGCTGACCCGGAGATGCGACGACGAGTGCACGACGCGCTCGCCCGTGCCACCGACCGGCAGCGAGACCCTGATCGTAGGGCGTGGCACTCGGCGCTCGGAACGTTCGGCCTATCCGAGACCGTTGCCGCAGCGCTCGAACACTCCGCGGGCCGAGCCGGCGCGCGTGGCGGATTCCTCGCAGCGGCCGCGTTCTACGAGCGGGCTGCGCAGATCGCGGAGCTGCCGGCGACACGCGTCCGCTGCGCGCTGGCGGCCGCCGGAGCCCTCGAGCTCGCAGGCTCTCAGCCGCGTGCGTTGCGCATTCTCGACGACGCGCATGAGTACGCAGCCGACGACGAGACTCGTGCACGCATCGATCTCGTTCGCGGCCACCTGCTGTTCACGCTCGAGAGAAGTGAACGTCCGGTGGAGCTGTTCCTGTCCGCGGCGAGCGTCCTCGCTGCCTCCGACGTCCCCGCGGCACGTGAGGCGTACCTCGATGCCCTCTCAGCAGCGACGCTCGCCGCGGCGGGACCGGATGGATCGGGCATCCGGGATGCCGCAGCGCGAACGCTGGCCGCACCGGTCCTGTCCCCGGAGGAAGCTCGGGCAACCGATCACCTCCTCGACGTCATGCGGGGTATCGCACTCGATCCGCCGACCAAGAGCCTCACGCTCCTCAAGCGGCACCTTCGCGAGTTCTCCGACGCCGACGACGACCCCGGCGTTCGCGCACGGTGGCTGTGGGTCGCCAGCCGGCTGGCCGCCATCGGCTGGGATGAGGACCTGTGGCGCGCGTTCGTCGGGGAGGGCGTGGCGATCGCGCGCGCCGCCGGGGCCCTCACGGCGGCGGCGGCCTCGCTCTCGACCGAAGCCGCCGTGGAACTGCTCAGCGGCGACGGCGTCGCCGCCCGGCAGTCGGCCGACGAGGCGATCCAGATCTGGAACAGCATCCAGATACCGCCCGCCCCGTATGGCGCTGTCGTGGTGGCCGCGTGGGAAGGTTCGCCGGAGAGCGAAGGGGTGTTCTCGACCGCCCTCAATGAGTCCACTGCTCGTGGCGAGGGGATGGGAGTGCCTCTGGTGCACTGGGCGACAGCGCTCCACGCGAACGCGAATGGGCGATACGCCGAGGCGGTGCCGCACGCGCAGGCTGCATCCCGTTTTCCTCTGACGATCCTGTACTCGACGTGGGGTCTGGTCGAACTGGTGGAAGCCGGCGCCCGGACCGGCGACCGGCAGATCGCCCAGGATGCACTCGATCGTCTTCGCGTCTCAACGAGGGCCGCTGGAACGGACTGGGCGCGTGGGGTCGAGGCGCGCGCTTCGGCGCTGCTGGAACTCGACCCGCAGGAGGCCGAGCAGCTTCACGCAGCGGCCGTGCGGCATCTCTCTCGCACGGGTCTCCGCGCAGAACTCGCGCGCGCCCAGCTCGTCTACGGCGAGTGGCTGCGACGTCAACGCCGGCGAGCAGACGCGCGAGCGCAACTCGAAGCCGCGCTCACGGTGTTCGCCGCGATGAATGCGCACGGGTTCGCGAGCCGAGCACGCTCCGAGATCGCCGCCCTCGGACGGGGGCACGGCCACCGGGACCGCTATTCCGAGGAGCTCTCGACACAAGAGGCCACGGTCGCTCGGCTCGCGAGCGAGGGGCTGTCGAACACCGAGATCGCCGTGAGGCTGCACCTGAGCGCGAGCACCGTCGACTATCACCTGCGAAAGACGTTCCGAAAGCTTGGGATCGCGTCGCGGAGTCGACTTCACCTGGCGCTGGCTGAGCGGGGTGAAGACGGTGGACCCCGCCGGCTGCCAGTGTCAGACGACCTCTGAAGACTACGCACACGCGTGATGCAGGACGGCCCACCACCCGCCTACAGTCATGGATCAATCCTCCTGGCGAAGGCGAAGGATCCTGATGACGACCGACCTGAGCGAAGCCACGGCGTCCGAGCTGTTGCTCATAGCCCTCAGTGTGCTTCTCGTCTCATTCCTCGTCGGCGTCGTGACGGTCTACTTCCTGCGCCGGCTCGCGCGCAAGTGGAATGTCACGGTTCTCACGGGAAGGCTCTGGCAGTCTCCTGTCGTCGCCGTCGTCATGCTGGCGACGATCCAGCCGGTCGTCGCGGAGATCGATTCCCGTTGGGCACCGGGACTCGCGCACCTGCTGAGCATCCTGCTGATCTGCGCGATCGGCTGGCTGGCGATCGTCCTGATCCGGACGGCGACGAAGGCTGCGCTGGCACGCTATCCCGACACGGGCCTGCGCGACGAACGATCTCGCCACGCGCGAACGAAGATCCTCCTCATCCAGCGCATTGCGGTCGCCGCGGTGGCAACCGTAGTTGTCGGCGCAGTGCTCTGGACGTTTCCCTCAGTCCGCGCCATCGGCGTCACCTTGCTCGCTTCGGCCGGGGTCCTCTCCATCATCGCGGGCCTGGCAGCGCAGACCAGCCTCGCAAACATCTTCGCCGGCATCCAGATCGCATTCACGGATGAGATCCGCGTCGGCGACATCGTCGTCGTCGAAGGCCGCCAAGGGCGGATCGAGGAGATCACCCTCACCTACATCGTGATCCAGATCTGGAACGAGACCCGGCTCATTCTCCCGTGCACGTACTTCATCACGACGCCGTTCGAGAATTGGTCGCACTCGGGCAACACCGCCATCGGTGAGGTGCGGATGACCACTGCTTGGCAGGTACCGGTCGGGAAGGTCCGGGAGGAGCTGAAACGGGTCGTCTCGTCGTCTCCATACTGGGACGGCCGAGTCCTGGAGCTTCGCGTTGGCGACACAGCGCCCGACGGCATCGTGCTGCTCGCCCAGTTCAGCGCCGCGAGCGACGCCGTCGAACTGCTGAAGTTCGACGTGCGCGAAGCACTCTCGACATACCTCGCCGCGCAGGACGACGACGTGCTCCCGAGGGTTCGCCAAGAGTACATCCAACCGGAATCGGAGAAGGGATCACCATGAGCGAGATGATGGGAGTGAACCTCGGGAACTGGCTCGTCCTCGAGAAGTGGATGGCGCCGGAACTCTTCGATGGGACTGATACCGAGGACGAGTGGTACCTGACGCACGCGCTGGGCGACGTCGCGCGCAGGGAACGGTTCACTGTGCACCGTGACACGTGGCTGACCGGCCGTGACTTCGCGTATCTCGCCGCACGCGGGATTCGACTTCTCCGGCTCCCGGTGCCGTATTTCGTCTTCGGCGACGTCCCACCGTTCCTCGGCTGTGCCGAGTATCTCGACCGCGCGTTCGTCTGGGCCGAGCGATACGGCCTGAAGATCCTCCTTGACCTTCACACCGTGCCGGAGAGCCAGAACGGATTCGACAACGGCGGGGTGACCGGAGTGTGTCGATTCCACCAGGAACCTGAGCATGTCGAATTCGCGCTCTCCGTGCTCGAACGACTCGCATCGAGATACGGCTCACGACCCGGACTCTGGGGCATCGAGCTCCTCAATGAGCCGATCTCGCCTGACCTCTGGAAGCTGCTGGACGTGCCCAAGCGCTACCCGGCAGTTGACCCGGCGCGAGCTGCGGGTTCCGAGGCGGTCCCGACGGAGTTCCTCCGTGCGTACTACCGCGATGCCTATCGACGCATCCGGGCCGTGGCGCCGGGGGTTCGCATCGTGTTCCACGACGGCTTCCGCATGCGGGAGTGGTTCGGAGTCCTCGATTCGGGTGAGTTCGAGAACTTCGTAGTCGACACGCACATGTACATCATGATGGCCGGCCAACGCGATCTGGCGGGGTACCTCGAGTACATCGCCGACACCTTCGGCGCCACCTTGTCGGAGGCTTCGAGCCACTTCCCCGTGATGGTCGGCGAGTGGTGCATCGACACGAAGCAGAGAGCACTCGCCGAGATGCTGGACGACGAACGGCGAACCTACAACCGGACGGTCGCAGAGGCGCATCTCGAGGCCTTCAGGCCCGCCACCGCCTGGACATACTGGAGTTGGCGCATGCACGACGACACACCCGAACTCGATACCTGGGACCTTCTGCGGACCATCGAGGCCGGATACTTGCCTGTCCTTTTGGGTTCAGAGCGCGAAGCGACCCGCTTGTGACGCGATCCCGCCTCGACAGGACGATCGATCCTCGCGCCTGTAACGAAGCTGGGCGCCTGACACCTCGAGCTCGAGAAGCGCCAAGCGATCGGTGGAGTACTCGAGGAGCACCTCGCATCTCCGCCGGCGCATCGTCGGTGATGCTCACGCACTTGGGGTGACGATCAGCACCGGCGTCGGCGGCTCCACGAGGAGGTCGTGGCTGACCGATCCAATGTAGAACCGTGTGAATGCCCCTGCGCCGTGGCTCGCGACGACGAGTAGCCGCGATGTGCGGCCGATGGTGCGCAGAACCTCCGCCGCAGGGCCGATCTCGAGCCAACCGGTCGGCCTTGCGCCCAGCCCTCGCGCGTACTCGACCGCCTCGTCGAGGAGGTCGCGGTGGATCTCCTCGAGCGTGTCGACGTCCGCCCCGTACCCGGACATCGCCCTGTCCCACTGGGCGGGGACCTGCCATGCGTGCACGATCTCCAGCGGTGCGTCGAGGCGTTCCGCCTCCGTCACCGCGATCTCGAGGGCGGCCATCGACGCCTGCGACCCGTCGACCCCGACGACCACGGGTCCCCGCCGTTCGATCGCCGGGGTCTTCGGAATGACCGCCACGGGTCCCCCTTCGCGGCGGCCGGCCAGGCGCGATCCGACGGTCCACCTGGTCGTCGAGCGGTGGTTCGGGCCGCCGACCACGACGAGCGTGTCGGGCGCGAGCCGCTCTGCAAACGCGTCGATCGCCGTGCCGTGGACGGTCTCCGTCTTCACTCGGAGACCGTGGTGCGACGCCCGCAGTCGTTCCGCGGCGTCCATCAACCTCGACCGTTCCGTTCGTTCATCGTCGGCCTGCGGGTACTCGCCGCCCGTCGGCTTCGCGCCGATGGCATGGAGGAGCGTCAGTGGTGCGTCCTGATCACACTCGGCGGCCCACTCCGCGGCCGCCTCCGACTCCGGCGTTCCGTCCCAACCTGCGATGACCCTGGCGAACATGCGTTCAGGATGACCCTGGACGCGACGCCTCGCTGGGTCGTAGGTCACATGGCACCCTGCAAACGACGGAGCTTCGGCCTCACACGATGACGGCGGCACTCTTACCGTGCGCCGACCGTCGCGCCAGAGTTGCCAGCGACTCTCGTCAGGCGAAGGGTCCACTACACGTCTCACCGAGGGGAACTGAAGGACGCGCGGTCGGTACAGTGGCGCGTTCTCTCGCCAACTCTCTGCCTCAAGAATGATCGAGCGCTCCTGCCCGTCGCGGCCGGGCGTCGCGTGGATGCGGAGAGGCGTGCCCACACGTTGCCCACAACCGAAGGCGTTTCTTGGACTTCCCAAGTGATTACGGCGGCCCCAACCTCCGCGTAACCACTGGGATCGCAGGGCGCGACCCGTGAGATCCCGCGGCATCCGGGCCGACCGAAAATCGAACGGTCACCGGATCGATGCCGGTCGGAGCCACGAGCGAAAGCCCCCGGACGTAGGTCTGGGGGCTTTCTCGCTGGGCGACGTGCCCAGAAGGCATGCGCTCGCAAGAGCTTGCGGTGAGCATGCCCACGGTCGGCGTCGGACCTTGCGCGCGGCGAGCGTCGCGGCGGCCGCCGGCCCCTCCTGTTCGGCACAGGCAGGCCCGCGGCGGAATGAGGTACTCGTGCGGTCAGGCGTGTGGTGATGCATGCAGCGCTTGCTCGATGCGCTGGGTGGCGGCATCGAGCGACGCCGCGGTGACGCGACCGGCCGCCGCGGCATCCGCAACTCGAACGGCTTCGAGGATGTCGCGCTGGTACCGGAGGAGGATCGACGGGTCGCCCGATTCGAGCTCTCGCCGTGCGCCGACGATCTTGTACGACCGACAGCGATCCCACAGCACCCGGATCATCTCGAGCAGGACCGAGTTGTCGGATGCCGCGTAGACGATGGCGAGGAATTCCTCGTCCCGCGCGAGGTACTCCACGATGTCGTGATCGGCCAAGGCGTTCGCCATGGCGGCGTACTCCTCCTCCATGCGGGCGATCGCGTGGGCCGACACCCGGGTCGAGCCGAGGATCGTGGCCTCCGTCTCGAGCACTCGGCGCACGGCATAGAGGTCGAGGAGCTCTCGGTCGGTGAATCCCTTCACGATCGCGCCCCGGTACGGAATCGCCTCCGCGAGTCCGATCTCCTCGAGTCGCCGGATCGCCTCGCGGACCGGCATGACGCTGGTTCCGAGTTCCTCGGCGAGGTCGCGGATGCGCAGCCGCTGACCCACGGGCAGCTCACCACTGAGGATCGCCGAGCGGATCGCCTCGAACGCCTGGTCGCCGACACGACCGCTGGTCTCGAGTCTCGGCAGGGGCATGGTCGGCATCCTATCGGGCGCGCATTCTCGCGAGACTGCAGCCGAGCGGAGCTCCGAGCACGGCCTCACGCGGATGCATCGGCGAACCTCCTTCTCCTCGTCCACGATCGGGCGGACGCGAATGCGTCGACCGCGAGCAGTGCCAGCGCGGCAGCGATGATGAGGTAGACCATGACGTCCGTGCCGTGCAGTTGCTCGCCGAGCAGCAGCGCCGCGACGAAGAGCAGGAGCGGCTCGACATACGTGAGCATCCCGAACACGGGCATGCTGAGCGCGCGGGATGCCGCAAGGTACGACGCCATGGCGACGGCCCCCGCAAACCCCGACACGATCACGGCGAGCTGCCCGACTGCGGTCCCAGCTCCGTCGGTCGTGAACAGGAGCCAGATCGCCAACGGGCTCAGCAGGGCCACCTCCGCGCCGAAGGCTGCGGATCCGTCGAGCCCCGACTTCCTCCGCACCGCGAAGTACAGGGCGTACCCGACGCAGATCGCGAAGGTGACCCATGAGACCGCACCGGTGAGGGCGAAGTTCAGCCCGACGGCCACGCCTGCGACGCCCACTGCGATCCACTGCAGTGAGGAGACGCGTTCCCTGAATCCGAAGCGACCCACCAGCACCAGCACGATCGGCAGGAGCAGGTAGCCGAGCGACGCGTCCAACGCGAACCCGTGCGCCGGTGCCCAGGCGAACAACCACATCTGGACCCCCACCAACCCGCTCGTGACGAGCAGCAGCAGTGGGGACCACCACGACCCGGTGAGGACGATCCGCAACTCGCGGAACGCTCGACGCTGGGCCCGGCCGATCAGCATGGTCGCGTAGCACGCGGCGGTGATGACGATCCGCCAGGCGAAGACGGCATCGGGCGAGGCGTCGATGATCCCGGAGACGTAGAACATCAGGCCGAACAGCGTGCTGGCGAGCAGCGACCAGGCGATGCCCCTCGCCGATCGCGACATGGTGCGCGGAGTCGAGATTCGTCGCGGTGACGGACGCGAGACGGTTACGGGCGATCGCTTCGACGTGATGTCGTATGCCTGACTCTGCATGGTTCCTCAACTCCTTTCGAGCTCGATCGAGTGCCGGTGCTCCGTGATCGTCGCGTCCGCCTACCCGACCGTGCTGTGGGCTCTCTCACGAGCGGGCGTGAGGGATGCCGCTTCAGCCAGCGTCTTCCCTCGCGTCTCGGGCGCCATGACGATGCACAGCACACCTCCGGCGAGTGTGATCACGCCTGCGAGGATCATGGTGGGCCCGATGCCGATTCCCGACAGTGCGAGCGGCACGAGGTACGTGCCGACGGCGGCACCGATACGGCTCAACGACGAGGCGAGACCCACGGCGGACCCACGCACTTCCGTCGGGAACAGCTCGTTCGGGTAGACCCACTGCATGATCTGGGTGCCGCCGATCAGCACGGCGTACGCCGCGAATAGCAGCAGGATGACGGCGGTGCTGGCGTTCGGGAAGATCCCGAGCGCGAGCAGGGCGAGTCCGCTCCAGATGAAGCTGTGGATGATGAGCGGACGGCGTCCCATCCGCTCGACGAGCGCCACGGCGATCAGGCAGCCGACGAGGAACATCACGGTGATGACTGCGGCTCCGATGTGGGCGAGGTCGTCGCCGATGTGGAGGGCGGAGAGGATGGCCGGCCCGAAGGCGTAGACCGCGAACAACGGAACGATGGAGCAGGTCCAGAACAGGGTGACGAAGGCGATCCGCTTGCCGTAGCCCCCGCGAAGGAGGTCTCGGATTCTCACCTTGCTCGCGCCCTCATCGGCCGCCATGAGGTCGTCGGTGGTCACTCCGCGCCCGTAGACCTTCGTGATGACCTCCTGCGCCTCCTCGACGCGGCCTCGCTTCATGAGCCAGCGCGGCGACTCGGGTGTGCCCATGCGCGCCAGGACGATGATCAGTCCGGGCAGGGCGGCGCTCGCGAGCATCCAGCGCCAGCCGTCGTCGAACTGCAGCAGGAACTGCCCGACCATGTAGGCCACCGCAGCGCCGATGAACCACGTCGTGACGAAGGCGCCGAGCAGCCGGCCGCGGTATCGCCGCGGCGTGAACTCCGCAAGGAGGGAGGTCGCGATCGGGTAGTCGGCGCCGACGGCGACGCCGATGAGCAGGCGCAGCACGATGAGCCAGAACGCATCGTGGACGAACGCCTGCAGCACCGAGCACGCGACGAGGGCGATCAGGTCCACCGTGAAGAGCAGGTGGCGTCCGAACTTGTCCGTGAGCCATCCGCCCAGGAACGCACCGAAGAAGATGCCGATCAGTGCTGCTGCACCGATGAGGCCCTGTTCGGATGCGGTCAGGTCGAAGGCGGGCGTGATCTGCACCATCGCGACGCCGATGATGCTGAGGATGTAGCCGTCGAGGAACGGCCCGCCGGCCGTGAAGACGGCCAGGCGCTTGTGGAACTTCGAGAGTGGCGCGTCATCGAACGCGTTGATCGTGGTCATGGGGATGTCCTTCCGGCTCTTCGTTGAGTTCGGGCCGACTCGGCGAGGGCGCCGTGCCGATGGAGGTTCTTGGAGATCGCTCGGGACTGTCGAGCGATCACTTCATCGCGCGCCGACTGGAGCGAGCGCGGAGAGCGCCCCCTCGATGCGGTCGAGGACCTCGGGACCGAGCTTCGTGGTCGGGCGACGGGGCGAGCCGACCGGTTCGCCCTGCAGGGCGAGGCCGGCCTTCACGGCGGGGATGAACGGCGCCGACAGCAACGCGTCGATCACGGGGTACAGTGCCTGCCACCGTGTCAGCGCACCGTTGAGGTCGCCCTGCGCGATGAGCCTGCTCACCGCAACGATCTCGTTGGGCACGACATTGGCCGTGCCGGCCATCACGCCCGCTGCCCCCTCGACCAGGGCGCTGTAGAGGTAGGCGTCCCAGCCGATGAACGTGCCGATGACGTCGTCGTGGTGGTGGATGAGCTGGAGCGCCTGCTCCCAGTTCGCGCTCGAATCCTTGATGTACCGGATGTTCTCGACGTCGCTCGCGAGCGCGCGGACGGTGTCGGGATCGAGGTTGACGCCCGTCACCGACGGGATGTTGTAGAGCATGACCGGCAGGTCGACCGCCTCCGCGACATCCGTGAGGTAGACCACCGTCTCGGCGGTCGAGAGCGGCTCGTAGTAGGGCGTGATGAGCATGAGCACGTCGGCACCGGACCGCTGGGCGGCCCGCGAGAGTCGAATGGCCTCCGAGGTCGAGGTCGCCCCGGTCTGGGCGATGACGGGGACGCGGCCGGCGGTGTGGTCGATGACCGTGTCGATGAGCTCGCGGCGCTCGTCGGACGAGAGCGCCCCGACCTCACCGGTCGATCCGGCGGCGACGACGCCGTCCACACCGGCCTCGATCGATCGGTCCACGACTCGACGCAGCGCCGCGACGTCGATGGACTCGTCAGGGCCGAAGGGGGTGGTGAGCGCGGTGAGGACGCCCCGGAGCTGGCTGGTCATGCGATGGTCCTTTCCTGGACAGGGTGGAGTGAAGTGGTCTTCGCAGCGGACGCCAGCGGAGTGGGCCGGCTGACCGTCGTGCGCGTCTGCCGCTCGGTGGCGAGCACGCTCGCAGCATCCTGCGCGGCCGAGAAACCCGACGTGATCGACGTCTCGGTGTAGAGCGTGCCGAGGTAGTCGCCTGCGAGGAACACGCGAGGCGCGCCGCGCAGCAGTGTCGGCTGCAGCTTCGCGCGGCCGGGGAACGAGTACGGGGAGGCGACCTCCCAGCGTTCGGCCTTCGCCTCCACCACCGTCTTCGAGAAGCCCGGTGCGTCCAGCACCTGCTCGAGGTCGGCGAGGTGAGTTCGAGTGATCTCGTCGTCGCTCTTGTCGAGGAGCGCCCGGCCGAGGGCGGCCGGAGAGAAGGTCATGAAGCTGCCGCCCGGCTGGCGAACGGACTCGGAGCCGCGCACGATGCTGGCCTGGTTGAGGGCGATCGCGAACGAACGCTTCGGCGCCGCGATCGCGTAGATGTCGTCCCAGGGGCGGGGGGACGTCTCATCGGTGAGGAACGCGGAGCTCACGTGAGGGCCGTACTTGATGCGGCCGAGGGCCTCGCGAAGCTCGGCCGGCAGGTCCACGCCGATCCGCTGGGACACGTCGGCCGTCGTGGCCAGGATCACGGTGCGGGCTTCCACCTCACGGTCCGTGCCGTCCTGGCGGTAGCGGACGACCACGGAGTTCTGCTTGTGGATGACTTCCTGCACCTCGGCGCCGAGCTGCACGCGGTCTCCGAGCGCGGCGGCGACCGACTCGGTCAGGGTCGAGGGGCCGCCGACGATCCCACGGCTCAGGCCTTGGCCGAATCCGAGCACGAGGCTGAAGTATCCGATCCCCGCGCCGGCGGAGATCTGGTCCATGTTCCCCGCCGAGCGTGTCACCGTCGTCTTGAACAGCGCGGCCGCATCCTCGGGGAGGTCGCCGATGAAGTCCGCGAACGTCTCGCCGTTGGCGAAGTCGTAGATCCGCTGCTGTCGCATGGCGCCCGACTCCCCTGGGCGCTTGCGCACGACACCCGTGTACTTCGCGACGCCCTGGACGATCTTGAGCCCCGCCTTGAACGTCGCCACGCGAGCACCGAGTGACATCGGAATGCGCAGCGGATAGGTCGCGATATGTCCCTTGCGGATGAACTTCCCGTTCATCGAAAGCGCTTGGAGCGAACCGGGGACGGCGACCGCCATGACCCCGACCTCGTTGAGTAGGGCATCAGTCGACGAACCCAGACCGGCGAACACATGCCCGCCCCAGTTCAACCAGTAGTCGCCCCGACGCTCGGAGCGGATACGGCCGCCGACCCGTTGGTCGGACTCGAGAACGAGCGTGTCCCAGTGACGCAGCCGCCAGGCCGCTGAGAGGCCGGCGAGTCCCCCGCCGACGATCACGACATCCTTCATCTCAGTACTCCTTCGTCTGAATTGAAGAAAACTGTAATCTGTGATCACAAATCACACAAGAGTCAGTTTGCGTTGGGGCGTTCCACCCCCACTGCCACGGGAGGGTTCGGTCTGATCGAGCCGCAACGTGATCACGTGGCACCAGGATTCCGCGTGTTCATTGGGATCGCGCGCTGACGAGCCCGAAGGGGCGCGGCATCCGGGCCGACTCAAAATCGAAAGGTCACCGAATCGATGCCGGTCGGAGCCACATCGAAAACCCCCGGACGAAGGTCCGGGGGTTTCCCGTTGGGCGCTCGTGCGTGCTGATATCTACATCTCTCTCCGGCGACCACCTTCATCTGGCCGGTGGAGGAGCTGTGCCCGGCTCCCACCTTCCCTGGGTGGCCGGGCACCCTCCGTCACTCGCCGAGGATCGACGCGCTCAGCTCGCTGAGCCAGATGTCCTCGTCGGGATGGACCGGCTCGTCGCCGAGTGCCTCCACCCGCCGTCGGTAGACGGCCTCAGTCTCACGCAACCGCCGTCGCAGCTCCACGATCTCGTCGAGGAGGGCCGGCACCCAGCGTGCAACCATCAGCCACGCCCAGAAGGTGTTCGTCTCCTCGGCATCAGCGTGCCGCTGACGGACCAACGCGACATCGATCGGGATGCTCGGGCCGGACGAGGTGACGGAAAGGTGCTCAGACATGGGTCTCCTTCGGAATGAGCCGCCCGGGCTGGGCGGCCTACCAAGAAGGAGCGGAGTCTGCGCGGTGATCACCGTAGCAGGGTTCGCCGGTGTCGCCCGAGGCGCCCGCCAAGCTGAAGATCCCACCGCGGCTGATCGGTGGGCGGATGGGCGGATGTCGGTGCTCACGTCTATGGTGGGTTCCGGTCAAGAGATCCACCCGCAGCCTCCGGACAGGGTGGACGGCAACCGCGCTCCCGGCACGGTGCCCACCGGAGAAGACCTGACCCGCGGTGGACCGACGGCGGGTAAGAAGGGCGCACGCCCCCGATGATGGGACGATCCATGCACGACATCCGACCCTGCGAATCCACTCCGTGCCACTCATTCTGGCCCGGCCATCAGCTGCATCCGATCCACGCCGGCGCCATCGGGCGCACGCCGGAGGGGTGGCGCGACGGGGTGATCACCGCGATCGACGACGGTGCGGTGACCGTCGACTACCTGCTCGAGGATGCGTCCGCCGTGGTCTGGCACCACCGCGACCTGAGAAGTTCCGTCAGGATCGGCGAGCCGGTGGCCGTGCACGAGCAGTACCACGCGCTCCAGGTCGGTCGACGGCTCCTGAACGTCACGATCATCACCGGTGTCGGACGCACGCCGGCGGCCCCATCGCTCGGACGGCCCGAACGGCAGGTCTTCGTCGTCGACCTCGAGGGTGGAGAGGGTGAACCACTGGACGCGAAGTAGCTGAGCCGACACTGGCGCCTTAGGGTAGGCTAACCTGACCCCCTGTTCGCCAACCGGAGATCCGTCGTGCTCAGAACCGCACCCACGCCCGGACTGACCCTCCTCGGTGGGAACCCCCACGACGTCGCACTGGTGTCGGGCGACGAACGGATCAGCTACGGCGAGCTCGCCGACCGGGTCGACGCGCGACGGGTCGAGCTCGGCACCGGCCGACGCCTCGTGATGCTGCAGGCGGCGAACGCCGTGGAGCCCATCGTCACGTACTTGTCCGCACTGGCCGGCGGGCACCCGGTGCTGCTGGTCGCCCCTGGCGAGGACGAGGGATCGATCCGGCATCGCGCGTCGCTCGCTGAGCGGTTCGACCCCGACCTCGTCGCGGCCGGGTCGGGCGACGCGGTCGCGCTGCACGAGGTCCGCGAGGGCAGTGTGCACCGGTTCGCTCCTGAGCTCGCGCTGCTGGCCAGCACGTCGGGCTCGACCGGGTCCCCGAAGCTCGTGCGCCTCTCGCGGAAGAACCTCGAGAGCAACGCGCGCGCGATCGCCGAGTACCTGCGGCTGACACCCGACGACCGGGCGGCGACGACCCTGCCGATGCACTACTGCTACGGGCTCTCCGTCATCAACAGCCACCTCGTCGCCGGTGCGAGCCTCGTGCTCACCGAGCGCTCGGTCACCGATGCCGGGTTCTGGCACGAGGCATCCGAGCACCGGATCACGTCGTTCGCCGGGGTGCCCTACACCTTCGAGCTGCTCGAGGCCGGCGGGTTCGCCGAGCGGATGCCCTCGAGCATCCGCTACCTCACGCAGGCCGGCGGACGGCTGGCGCCCGAGGCCGTGCGCCGGTTCGCCCGGCTCGGCGAGCGCCGGGCGTTCGAGTTCTTCGTCATGTACGGCCAGACCGAGGCGACGGCGCGCATGGCGTACGTCCCCGCCGAGCTGGCCGAGCAGGCCGCTGGCTCGATCGGCCGGCCGATCCCGGGCGGCCGGCTCCGCATCGACGCCGAGCCCGGTGCGCACGTCGGGGAGCTCGTGTACGAAGGCCCGAACGTGATGCTCGGGTACGCCGAGTCGCCCGAGGACTTCGCGCTCGGGCGCACCGTCCACGAGCTCCGCACCGGGGACCTCGCGAAGCAGCGCGAGGACGGCCTGTTCGAGGTCGTCGGCCGCATGAACCGGTTCGTCAAGGTCTTCGGGCTCCGGGTCGACCTGGACGCGGTGCAGCGCCTTCTCGCCGACGAGGGCATCGAGGTGCGCACCGCGAGCGCAGGCGAGCGGCTGCTCGTGTTCGTCCGCGCCGAGCGACAGCTCGAGGCGGCGCGGACGCGGGCGGCGGCGCTGCTCGGCATCCCCGGTCACGCCGTGCGGGCCTACCCCATCGCGGAGTTCCCGTGCACGTCGACCGGCAAGCCCGACTTCGCCGCTCTCGTGCGCCACGCCGACCTGCTCGACCGCCGCGCCGACGAGACCGCCACGGGTGCCGCGGGCGGCACGGTCACGGCCGACACCATTCGCGACCTCTACGCCGAGCTGCTGGGCCGGCCCGACGCGACGCCCGACGACACCTTCGCCGGGCTGGGCGGCGACTCGCTCAGCTATGTCGAGGTCTCCCTCCGGCTCGAGGAGCTGCTCGGCCGCCTTCCACGCGACTGGCCCTCGCAGTCCCCACGCGCCCTGGCCGAGGCCGACGCGACCACGGATGCCGCCGCCGACGGCCGCGCGGGCGCCGAATCCGCACCCGACGGAGCCCCGGCGACAGCGGACGCACCGGGAGCCGAGCCCCGCCGGAAGGCCGCCAAGCGCTCCCGCTCCTGGTTCCCGCACGTCGAGACCCCGGCGACCCTGCGGGCGATCGCCATCGTCCTGATCGTCGCGACCCACGCCGACCTGCTCGGCGTGAAGGGCGGCGCCCATCTCCTGCTCGCCGTGGCGGGGTACAACCTCGCCCGGTTCCAGCTCGCGACGGGGGCCGGCGGTGCCCGCGCCCGGCGCCTGCTCCGCAGCGCGGCGCAGATCGCGATCCCCGCGGTGCTCTGGATCGGCGCGGTCGCGCTGGTCAGCGGCAAGTACATGCCGACGACCGCGCTGCTCGTGAACAACCTGGTTCCGGGCGACGGACGCTGGAACGAGCAGTGGCAGTTCTGGTTCCTCGAGGCGGCCGTCTGGACGATGCTGGGCCTCGCCCTGCTGTTCGCCGTCCGGCCCGTCGACCGGCTCGAGCGGCGGCATCCGTGGGCGTTCGCACTCGCGCTGCTCGCGGCGACGCTGGGACTGCGATTCGCGCTCGTCGGCATCGACGCGCACGGCGTCGAGCGCTACGCCGTGGCGACCGTGCTGTGGTGCCTGGTGCTCGGCTGGGCGGTCGCGCGGGCCGACACCGTGCGCAAGCGGCTCCTCGTGTCGGCCGTCGCCGTTGCGGCCACCGTCGGGTTCTTCGGCGATCCGGTGCGCGAGGGGGTGGTGATCACGGGCATCCTGCTGCTCGTCTGGGCGCCGAGCCTTCGGATGCCGCGCCCGCTCGTGCCCGTCGTGCGGCTCCTGGCCGGGGCATCCCTCTTCATCTACCTGACGCACTGGGTAGTGTACCCACCGTGGGAGCAGTCGGCGCCGTGGCTCGGCACGCTGCTCTCGCTCGCGGTGGGCGTGGCCGCGTGGTACGCCTATCGCCTGGCGACGAAGGGCCTCGGCGCGTTGCGCCGCCGACGTCAGCCGGCCGGAGTCGCGTCGGGGACGAGCGCGCGCCGCCGGAGCGCGGTCTCGGGGTAGAGCACCACACCGCCGTCGACGTCGACCGTCACGGCGGAGCCGGTGCTGAACCGCGCCGCCTCGTGCAGCGGCACCCGGTGGGTCACCTCGACGTGGATCTCGGATGCCCCGATCCGCAGCCGCAGCTCCGCGGTGCTGCCCGCCGAGCGCATCCCCACGACGGTCGCGTTGCCGCCGTCGGCGGCATCGTCGACCCGGAGCTGCGACGGCCGGAGCATGGCGCAGACGCGGGGAGCGCCCCCGCTGCGGTCGTGGCGCACCTGGAGGCATCCGAACGCGCACATGGCGAGCGCCTCGCCCGCGGCCTCAGCCGGGACCATCACGACGTCGCCGAGGAACTCCGCGATCTCCGCGTCGACCGGGGCGTCGAAGACCTCGGACGGCCGACCGGACTGCACGAGGCGACCGTCGGCGATGACGCCGATCTGGTGCCCGAACGCCAGCGCCTCCTCCTGGTCGTGTGTGACCAGCACCGTCGTGACGCCGCTTCGATCGAGCGCTTCCACCATCGCCGCGCGCGTGTGCGCGCGCAGGCCGGTGTCGAGGGCGCTGAACGGCTCGTCGAGCAGGATCACCGACGGCTCGAGGGCGAGCGCACGGGCGAGTGCGACGCGCTGCTGCTGCCCGCCCGAGAGCTGGTGCGGGTACCGGTCGGCGAGCGCGGGGTCGAGCGAGGCGATGTCCATCACCTCGCGCACGCGCCGAGCACGGTCGGGACGACGGCGGATGCCGAAGGCGATGTTCCGTGCCACCGTGAGGTGCGGGAACAGGGCGCCGTCCTGGGCGACGTAGCCGATGCCCCGCCGATGCGCCGGAACGTCGGGGCCGCGACCCGCGAGCGCGCGGCCGTCGAGCGCGACCGTGCCCGAGTCGGGGCGCTCGAAGCCGGCGATGATGCGCAGCAGCGTGCTCTTGCCGCTCCCGGAGGCGCCGACGATCGCCAGGCGCGCGCCGCGCGGCACGTCGATCGACACCGCGTCGAGCACGCCGAGGCGGCCGAACGACTTCGAGACGTCGGTCAGCTGCAGGCTCATGGAGTCCTCCTGGCTTTCACTTGGGCGAGCATGAGCGCCACCGCCGGGATCGACAGCAGCACGAGCGTGAGTGCGTAGGGTGCGGCGGCCGGGTAGTCGACCGCGGATGCCGCGGCCCAGAACCCCGTGGCCACCGTCGTAGTCCCCGTGGGGGCGAGCAGCAGCGTCGCGGTGAGCTCGTTCGCGGCGCCGAGCGCGACGAGTGCGCCACCGGCCGCGAGCGACGGAAGCAGCAGCGGACCCGTCACGCGGAGCTTCGCAGCGAACGGCGACGTGCCCAGCGAGCGGGCCGCCTCCTCGAGGGACTCGGGCACCTGCGCGATGCCGGCCCGCACCGACACGAGGGCGCGTGGGAGGAAGATCACCACGTAGGCCGCGATCACCGTCGCGACCGCCTGGTAGAGACCCGGCAGCACGCGGAGGGTGACGGTCACCAGCGCGAGCGCGACGATGATCGCCGGCAGGCTGCTGGCGAAGTAGTACGCGCCCTCGAGCGTCCGAGCGACCCGCCCCGGATACCGCGCGGAGAGCCAGGCCGCCGGCAGGGCGACCGCCAGCGCGGCGACCGCGCCGCCGACGGCGAGCAGCAGCGTCTGCACGGTGGCGTCGACGACGGGCGCCCAGCTCGCGGCATCCGTCACCAGCGCCCAGCGCACCACGCTGACGAGCGGCACGACCGACGAGGCTACCGCCAGCGCGACGAGCGCGATCACGACCAGCGGCGTTGCGCGACCGAGGCCGAGCCGCGGGGCCGGATGCGGCGAGCCGCCGCCGACCCGGGCGTAGCGCAGGCGACCGCGTGCGGTGGCCTCGACGAGGAGCACGATGAAGCAGAGCAGCGCGAGCACGACGCCGAGCGCCGCGGCGTTGGGGCCGGCGAAGCTCGACTGGTAGGCGACGACGATCGCGGTGGTGAACGTCTCGAAGCGGAGGAACGCGAACGCGCCGTATTCGGCGAGCAGGTGCAGGGCCACGACGAGGCCGCCGCCGAGCATCGCGAGCCGCAGCTGCGGGAGGACGACGCGGAGGAACACCACCCAGGAACCCATGCCCAGCGATCGCGCCGACTCCTCGAGCGCCGGGTCGAGGCCGCGGAGCGCGGCGAGCGCCGGCAGGTACACCAGCGGGTAGTAGGCCAGCACGGCGACGAGCAGGCCGCCGCCGAGACCGTTGATCGATGGGATCGCGCTCGCCCAGCCGTAGCTCGCGACGAACGCGGGGATCGTCAGCGGCACGACGAGCAGCACGGCGAACAGGCGCCGGGCCGGGAGGGCCGTGCGCTCGACCAGCCAGGCTCCGCCGACGCCGAGCACGACGGTCAGCGGCACCCCCAGCACGACCAGCAGGACCGTGTTCACGAGCAGTTCGCCCACGCGGGGGCGGAACACGAGCTCGGCGAGCTGCTGCCACCCCATCTCGGCGGCGACCTGGACGACGTAGCCGACGGGGATGAGCGCGGCGGCGCCGAGGACGGCGACGAGCACGACGAGTCCGGCGGGCGGTCGCCGCCGATCGGCGACCCTCGCCGGTGCTCGTGTCGTCGCCGTCTGGGTCAGAGGAGTCCGGCTTCCGTCATGAGGTCGATGACTTGGGGGCCGTTGAGCTTCGAGGGGTCGATCGCGGGCGCGCCGAGGGAGTCGAGCGCCGGCAGCGGCTCACGGGCGGGCACCCCCGAGCTCACGGGGTACTCGAAGCTGTAGCCCTCGCCGAGGATCGTCTGCCCCTCGGTGCCGGCGAGCCACGCGAGGAACTCCTGCGCCTCCTCGGCGCGCTCGCTCGACTGCAGCACCCCGCCGCCCGAGACGCTCACGAACGCACCGGGGTCCTGGTTGCCGAAGTAGTGCAGCTCGGTGTTGCCGCTGTTCTCGGCCGTCTCGTCCTGGTCGCGGTACCAGTAGTAGTGGTAGATCACGCCGACGGGCACCTCGCCCGCGTTGACGGCCTTCATCGTCGCGATGTTGTTGCGATAGATCGTGGCGTTCTCGTGCATGCCCTCGAGCCACGCGCTGGTGGCGTCCTCGCCCTGGGTCTCGAGCACGGCCGAGACGATGGCCTGGAAGTCGGCACCGCTCGGCGCCGCGCCCCAGCGGCCCTTCCACTCGGGCTGCTGGAGGTCCATGAGCGACGCCGGCAGCTCTGCCTCGGTGATGAGCGACGGGTTGTAGACGAGCACGGTCGAGCGCGCGGCGATGCCGGTCCACGCCCCCGTGGAGGGTCGGTACTGCTCGGGCACGAGCTCGAGCGTGGCCTCGTCGACCGGCGCGAACAGGCCGGCCTCCTCGACGAGCGACATGGCGGGCGAGTTCTCGGTGAGGAACACGTCGGCAGGCGAGGCGGATCCCTCGGCGACGAGCTGGTTCGCCAGCTCGCTGTCGCCGCCGTTGCGGAGCACGACGTCGATCCCCGTCTCCTTCGTGAAGGCCGCGACCCACTCCTCGGTGAGCTGCTCGTGCTGCGCGTTGTAGACGACGAGCGCGTCGTCGGGCGCGGCTCCTCCTCCCGTGGCGCAACCCGCGAGCAGGAGCGAGCCGGCGGCGAGCGGAACGAGGGCAGCACGGAGCAGGGGGCGCATAGAAGGGATCCTCACGACGGTAGGTAAGGCTATCCTAATGGTCGCGTCGGTCCCGAATTCGCACGGAGCGACGCACGGGGTCATCGTGCTCCCGGCATCCCGGTCCTCGGCGTCAGTCGGCGGCGGTCGCTCCGTGCATCGCCATGACGGATGCCGCGGGGAGCCGCACCGTGACCCGCAGGCCTCCGCCGGGGCGGGCGGCGATGGCGAGCGTCCCGTCGTGCGCCCGGGTGATGCTCGCGACGATGGCCAGCCCGAGGCCGACCCCCGCGTGGTCGGTGCGGATGCGTTCGGTGCCGCGCTGGAACGGCTCGGTGAGCGTGGAGACCAGCTGCGGGCTGAGCTGCTCGCCCGTGTTCTCGACGGTCAGCACGGCCGACTCGGCGTGGACCGCGGTCTCGATGTGCACCGTGCCGTGCTCGGGCAGGTTGTGGACGATCGCGTTGTGCATGAGGTTCGTCGTCAGCTGCAGCAGGAGCGCGTGCGATCCGAGGGCAGGGGTGATCTCCCCCGACGTCTCGATGCCGACGCCGTGCTTCTCCGCGAGCGGGAGGAGCGTCTCGGCGGCCTCCTCCGCGATGAGGGACAGGTCGACCGGCGTTCGGGTGAAGGACCGCTGGTCGGTGCGGCTGAGCAGGAGCAGCGCCTCGGTGAGCTCGATGGCTCGGGCGTTGACCATGCGGAGGCGTTCGATGAGCTCATCGTCGTCACGCCGCGGATCGTTCTGGGCGACCTCCAGCAGGGTCTGCGTGATCGCGAGCGGAGTCCGCAGCTCGTGGGAGGCGTTGGCCGCGAACCGCTGCTGCTCGGCCACCTGGGCCTCGAGCCGCGCGAGCATGGCGTCGAAGCTGTCGGCGAGCTCGCGGAACTCGTCCTGGCGGCCCTCCAGCTCGATCCGGTGGGAGAGCGACCCGCTCGCGGCCCTGCGGGTCGCCGTCGTGATGCGCGCGAGCGGCGCGAGCATGCGGCCGGCGAGGAGCCACCCGCCGAGCAGCCCGAACACGAGCAGGAAGCACAGCGCCCAGGCCGCCGCGGGCACGAACGCGCGCACGAGGTCGTCGCGGCCCGGTACGAACCCGGCGATGGTCTGGATCGCCTCGGGGGGCACGTAGCGCAGGAGGAACAGCCACACGACCGCGAGCAGCGCGGCGCCCGCGACCATGAGGAAGCCGGCGTAGCTCAGGGTGAGCTTGAACCGCACGCTCAGGCCCGGCGCCCTAGCCATGTCCGCCTCCCTCGCCGTCCGAGGCGGGTCCCGTGTCGATGCGGTAGCCGACGCCGGGAACCGTGGCGATCAGCCACGGTTCCCCGAGCCGCTTGCGCAGCGCGGAGACCGTGATGCGCACGGCGTTGGTGAACGGGTCGGCGTTCTCGTCCCAAGCCCGCTCGAGCAGTTCCTCGGCGCTGACGACGCCGCCCTCTGCGGCGACCAGCACCTCGAGCACGGCGAACTGCTTCCTCGTCAGCGCGATGTACCGCCCGTCGCGGAAGACCTCGCGGCGGAACGGATCGAGGCGCAGGCCCGCGAGCTCGCGCACGGGCGGCCGGCTGACCGCGCGCCGGCGGTCGAGCGCCCGCAGCCGCAGCACGAGCTCCCGCAGCTCGAACGGCTTGGTCAGGTAGTCGTCGGCGCCGAGCTCGAACCCCGACGCCTTGTCGTCGAGCCGGTCGGCGGCGGTCAGCATCAGGATCGGCATGCCGCTGCCCGATGCGACGATGCGTCGGGCGATGTCGTCGCCCGACGGCCCGGGGATGTCGCGGTCGAGCACGGCGATGTCGTAGGCGTTGATGCCCAGCAGCTCGAGTGCCGTGTCGCCGTCGCCGGCGATGTCCGCCGCGATGGCCTCGAGGCGCAGCCCGGCGCGGATGGCCTCCGCCATGAACGGCTCATCCTCGACGACCAGAACGCGCATGTCCTCGATGCTAGAAGGCGGCGCATATCGTCCGCCTATCGAAAACCGCATACGGCCTGGCAACGCCGCGCTGCGTTGACTTGGGCGCATGAGTCGATCCACCACCGCACGACGACGGCTGCGCCGGACCCTCGCGTTCCTCGCGGTCGGCCTGGCCGTCGCCACCGCCGCCGTCATCGGGGCATCCGCAGCCCAGTCGCCGCCGTCGTCGGCGACCCCGTTCGGCGAGATCCCTCGAGGCGATCTCCCCGGCCCGGCGACCGACGGCGCAGCGACCGAGACCGACGGCGCGATGACCGAGGCCGACGGCGTCCTGCCCGACGGCGTGACGGTCTTCGACGACCGTTACGCCGGCGTCACCAACCTCGACCCCGAGCTGCTCCGGGCGCTGCGCGATGCGGCGACGGATGCCTCCGCCGACGGCGTGGAGTTCCTCGTCAACAGCGGGTGGCGTTCCGCGGAGTACCAGGACCGGCTGCTCCGCGAGGCTCTCGCCACGTACGGCTCGGAGGCGGAGGCCGCCCGGTGGGTCGCCACGGCCGACACCTCCGCGCACGTCTCGGGGGACGCGGTCGACCTCGGGGCGACGGATGCGGCGTGGCTCTCGGAGTTCGGCGCCGCGTACGGCCTCTGCCCCACGTACGACAACGAGCCCTGGCACTACGAGCTGCGCCCCGAGGCGGTCGGCAGCGGATGCCCCGCGACGTATGCCGATCCCACGCAGGACCCGAGGATGCAGCAGTGAACGGGTCGCGATCCAGGACCGTCCTGGTCGTGCTGTTCGCCGTCTACCTCGTCCTGCTCGTGTGGCTGGTGCTCTGGAAGCTCGAGGTCCCGTGGGTCGGCGACGACGGGCGGCGCGTGGTCAAGCTCGTCCCGTTCGTGCCCGGCGACGGAACCGGGGCCAGCCGGCCGATCGAGGTCGTCGCGAACCTCCTGCTCTTCGTGCCGTTCGGCGTCTACCTCCGTCTCCTCGCGCCGTCGTGGTCGTGGTGGAGGGCGGCGGGTGTGTTCGCCGGCGCGAGCCTCGGCCTCGAGATCGCGCAGTACGTGCTGGCGGTCGGGAGCTCCGACGTGACCGACGTCATCGTGAACACCGGCGGCGGCCTGGCCGGCCTCGGACTGATCGCCGGCGCACGTCGCCGGCATGCAACGAGGACCGTCTCCGTCATCGTGCGCGCATGCTCGATCGGCACCGTGCTCGCCCTCGTCGCGAGCGGGGTCGTCGCGGCCTCACCGCTTCGCTACGGAGCGCCGGGCACTGGGCCGGGCCTCGACCGCACCCTGCCCGCGCAGCGTGTCGAACGCGGCGACTGACGAACGGACCCTCAGTGCGACTCGGCGGCCGATCCCGAGGCCGAGGGCGCCCAATCCGGCTCCCCGGTCGGACCCTCGTCCTCGTCGGTGGAGGCGTCTGCTTCGGCGGGCGCCGCACCGGCCTCGGCCGACGGCTGCGGCAGGCTGCCGAGGCGGTCGACCTGCTCGGTCAGCGCCTCGAGGACCGAGCGCAGCTGGATCTGCGCGACCTGTGCGTAGGTGCGGACGTACTCGATCTCGGGGACGGGCGGAACGTGCTCGGCGGGGATGGTCGCCGTCGCCGCCTGGCTGGCGGTGCTCTCGGCGCGCTCGAGGATCTCGCGGTACTGGCTGCGTGCGGTCAGCACGAGGTCGCGTGCGTACTGCTCGGCGTCGGCCACGGCCTTGTCGGCGATGAGCTGGGCCTGGGTGAGCAGCCCGACCGCGCCGGCCGTGATCTCGTCGTCGGAGTCGGGACCGGACGCACCCTGCGTGGTCTTCTGGGCTCGCAGTTCAGCGAGTTCCTGCCGCGTGGCGGCCGCGGCCGCCTTGACCTCGGCGATCGCCGTCGCGAGGTCGCGCATGAAGTTGTCGACCTCGAGGCGGTCGTAGGCGCCGCCCCGGATCTTCATGGTGAACTCGACCGAATGGGGGTCGGGGAGGTGGCTCACCGCGACGGCCAGGTCGTGCTCGGGCCCGCTGCCCGACTCGGCGAGGGTGTCGGGGTCGGTCTCGTTCTGCGACATGCGTGGTACCCCTATTCGCTCCCCGGCAGCCGAACCGGCTCCGGATCATGGGTGTGGTGGTGAAGTTCATGACTGTCTTCGTCGAGCGTCGCGAACTGCTCGAATCGGACGTCGGTCGGGGCGATCCCCGCGGCACGGAGCCGGGACACCGTGTGCCGCACCATCTCGGGCGAGCCGCATACCAGCGCGAGGCGTCCGTGCAGCGATCCCTCCTCCGCGGCGACATCGCCGACGAGGCCCTTCCGGCCGGGATAACTCGGGTCGTCGGAGACCACGGGCGTATACGTGAACCAGGGCCGGACCGCCAGGTTCTTCAGCAACCGGTTCTCGTAGAGGTTCCACGGCAGCCGTGCACCGTGGAAGAGGTGGACCTGGGGAGCCTTGCCCGTCGCCTGCCACTCCAGGTCGATCCGTTCGAGGTGGGAGCGGAGCGGAGCCAGGCCGGTGCCGCCGGCCACCATGATGAGGTCGCGCCGGCGCTCCTCCTGGTCGAGGGTCAGCTCCTGGCCGACGGGGGCGCCGATGCGGATGGTCTCGCCGGCCTCGAGGTGGCGGACCATGCTGCTGCTGACCTGGCCTCCGGGGACCATCTGGATGTGGAACTCGACGCTGCCGTCGGCACGCGGTGCGTTGGCCGGGCTGAGATAGCGCCACAGCCTCGGCCGGGCCGGGATCTCCACCGCAACCGACTGGCCCGGCTCGAACGCCAGCTGAGGTTCGGGGCGGACCTGGATGACCGTGAGGTCCATCCCGCGCCGATCGACCGCGGTCACGTGACCGCCCCAGGATGCCGGGCTGGTCGACTCGGACTCCTCGGCCGCCTTGACCATGACCGTGGCGATCAGCCCGTAGGCCTCGGCCCAGTCGGCGGCGACCTCATCCGTCCACCCGTCGCCGAGGAAGTGCTTCAGGGTGGCGAGCAGCGATGCGCCGACGGCGTTATAGTGCGCCGCGATGACCTCGAAGCGCCGGTGGTCGCGGCCCAGCTGCTCGATGAACCCGACCACCTCGTCGAGTTCGTCGACGCTCGACACGATCCGCCCGAGCGCACCGACGAGCCGATCGCGCTGCGTCGCCATCGAGACGGGGAACATGCCCCGCAGTTCGGGGTGCGACAGGAACAGGTGCGAGTAGAAGAACAGCGGCACCTCATCGCCGAGGCTCTCGGCCGCCGCCCATGTCCGCTTCAGCGCAGCGGTGTCCACCGCGTCACCCGGCCGCCGTGTCGTTCTCGATGATGTCGGGTGCCGTGCCCGCGACCGCCGTCACCGTGCGGTCGATGATCGCGGGCTCGACCCCGGCCTCGGTGAGTGCGGTCACGAGGTGACCCGCGACGGCGGTGAAGGCATCGGTCGTGATGCCCTTGCCCTGGTGGACGGTGCGCAGCTGACGGCCGGAGTACTCGACCGGACCACCCATCACCTGGGACACGAGGGCCGTCTGGTGTCGCTTGAGTCGGTCCATCTCGACGCCGTCGAAGTACCCGCGGAGTCGGTCGTCGTCGAGGATGAGGACGTAGAACCGGTCGACCACCGCGGCGACCGCCTGGCCGCCGCCGACCGCGTCGTAGTCGCTTCGCGCTTGGGTGTCGGACTGCTCGTCACGGTTGGCGTTCATCGGTGCGTTCCAATCACTGGCAGGGCAGGGGTGTTCCTTTCTTAGCAGAGTCGAACCGCGCACCTGAAGCCGTCAGGTCGGCATTGTGCAAACGCCCGAACAGGGGCACTGCGAACCGAACGTCACCGTCATCAGGCGTTTCAACAGAACCCGTCCGCGACGGAACCCCGAACGCGTCAGGGGATTTCCCAGCAACCGGAGCGTCCCAGCCCGCTCGCCGCTCAGCCGAGGAGCGCGGCGAACCCGAGCACGGCGCTCGTCGCCGCGAGGAGCAGCAGCACCACGTTCGCCGTGGGGTTCTCCTTGCGACGCACGTGCACCACGATGGCGCCCACCATCACGAGCGCGAGCGCGGACGCGGCGATCGGGCTCAGGATCGGCGCGATGCCGGTGAGTGCGGGCAGCACGATGCCGATGGCGCCGAGCACCTCGGCGGCGCCGATGACCTTCAGCGTCGGCTCGCTGAAGTCCTCGGTCCAGGCCATGCCGGATGCCGCGAGCGTCGCCTTCGGGCGGACGAGCTTCATGAGGCCGGCGGCGAAGAAGGCGAGTGCGACGAGGCCGCTGACGATCCAGAACGCGATGAGCATGAGGTCCCCTCTCGAGTGGCGATAGTTACTGTTTGTGCGTGACCACATGATGCGTGAGTATTGAGGGACGTGCAAAAGGCACATCAGCGTGCAGGAGGCACATGCGTGTGCGTGAGGAACATCGGAGGACACGATGACGATCGCCCTGGATTCGCAGTCGCAGCCCGCTCGCAGCGAGTACGAGGGCGCGTGCGCCAGCCGTGGTGACGGCGACGGGCGCGCCGTGCGCGAGGTGCTCGACCGCATCGGCGACAAGTGGTCGCTCCTCGTCATCGTCACGCTCGTCGACGGCCTGCTGCGCTTCACCGAGCTGCAGCGGCACATCCCCGGCATCTCGCAGCGGATGCTGACCCTGACCCTGCGCCAGCTCGAGCGCGACGGACTCGTCGCGCGCACGGTGCACGCCGAGGTCCCGCCGCGCGTCGAGTACGAGCTCACCGACGTCGGCCGCACGCTCATCGAGCCGTCCATGGCCCTGGCCGGCTGGGCGATCGAGAACTACCCGCGCATCACCGAGGCGCGGGAGCGCTTCGACGCGAACGCGCCGGCGCGACCGTCTTCACCATGACGGTGTTGCTCTTGCCCTTCGGACGGTCGAACCGGAACCCCTCCTGCTCGAACATGCTGCGGGTGACGCTGTACAGGAAGGACGCCGAGGTCTTCTTGCCCTGGGTGTCGTGCGGATAGGCCTCGACGACGCCACCGCCCGCCTCGGCGATCAGCTCGAGCGCGCCGCGCAACGCCGCCGCCGCGACGCCGCTTCGGCGATGGCGCTTGTCGACGAAGAAGCAGGTGAGGCGGTAGTCGGGAGGTTCGACGACGCCCGCGTCGTACTCCTTGCGGTGGTAGATGTTGGGCAGTTCGGCGGGCGGGCCATACTGGCACCAGGCGATCGCCTCCTCGCCGTCGAACACGAGCGCCGCATGCGCCCGACCCTCCGCGACGAGCCGCTGTTTCAACGCCCGATTGTCGTCGGCGGAGTAGGTCTTCTCCTCGGGCATCGTGTGGAAGTACGTGCACCAGCACCCGCCCCACACGCCGTTGTGGCGTTCGATGAGCGCGGCGTACGCGTCCCACGTCTCGGGACCGAGCGGCCTGATCGTGAATTCGGCCCCGTCCGAGTCTGCTCGCGCCATGCGGGCATGCTACGCCAGGCAGGCACCGCCAGGCCCTCCCAGAAGCGCGCGGTCCGGCCTACCGTGGTGAGCATGGCTGATGTTCGCGCCGAGGTCCGGGAGTTCCTGAGCTCCCGCCGCGCTCGGCTGACCCCGGAGCAGGCCGGGCTCCCCGCGTACGGCGGCAACCGGCGCGTGAAGGGCCTGCGGCGCGAAGAGGTGGCGATGCTCGCCGGAGTCTCGGTCGACTACTACGTGCGGCTCGAGCGCGGCAATCTCGGCGGGGCATCCGACAGCGTGCTCGACGCGCTCGCGACGACGCTGCAGCTCGACGAGGCCGAGCGGCAGTACCTCTACGACCTCGCGCGCGCCTCGGGGCCGGGCCTCACGCGCACCGCGAAGCCGAAGGCCTCGGTGCGGCCGGCCGTGCTGCAGGTGCTCGATGCGTTCTCGGATGCCCCGGCGTGGGTCCGCAACGGACGCCACGACATCCTCGCGGCCAACCGGCTGGCTCGCGCCCTCTACTCGCCGGTGTTCGACGATCCGCGACGGCCCGTGAACACGACCCGCTTCGCGTACCTGAACCCCGCGGCCAAGGAGTTCTGGCGCGACTACGACCAGGTCACGCACGACGCCGCGGCGATGCTGCGCATGGAGGCCGGCCGCAACCCGCACGATCCCGAGCTCATCCGGCTCGTCGGCGAACTGTCGACGCAGAGCGAGCTGTTCCGCGAGCGCTGGGCCTCGCGCGACGTGAAGTTCCACCGCAGCGGGCGGAAGCGCCTGCACCACCCGGTCGTCGGCGACCTCGACCTGGACTACGAGTCGATGGACCTGCCGAGCGAGCCCGGGCTCGTGCTCAACGTCTACACCGCCCCGGCCGGCTCGCCCTCGGCGGACGCGCTCAAGCTGCTCGCCTCGTGGGCCGCGACGCACGAGGCGGAGTTCGCGGCTGCCGACGAGGCCGTGCCCGCGAGCGCGCCGGCGAAGAAGCCCTAGGCCTCCTCACCGGCTGCGCGGCTCACGCCGGTGGGTACTCGTCGGCGGGCGGATGCCGCGTGGTCGTCGATGAGCGGATGCCGCGGCATCCGTCACCGGCCGACCATCTGCATGCCCGACGCGTCGTAGCGGTTGCCGGCCACGCCGACCCGCTCGACGAGCGCGTTGAGGTCGGCGAGGTCGTCGGCCGAGAGGGCGACGGACGTCGCGCCCGCGTTCTCGTCGACGCGCTCGCGACGGCGGGTGCCGGGGATGGGCACGATGAACGGGCGCTGGGCGAGCAGCCACGCGAGCGCGACCTGCGCCGGTGTCGCGCCCCGCTGCTCCGCCAGCGCGCGAACCTGGTCGATCAGCACCTGGTTGGCGGCGAGGTTCTCGGCTTCGAAGCGGGGCACGCGCGCACGGATCTCGTCGGGTGCGAAGGTGGCGTCGGCCGAGACCGCACCGGTGAAGAAACCCTTGCCGAGCGGGCTGAACGGCACGAACCCGATGCCGAGCTCGGCACACGCGTTCAGCACCTCGCCCTCGGGGTCGCGGGTCCACAGCGAGTACTCGCTCTGCACGGCCGTGACCGGGAAGGCCGCGTGCGCACGACGGATGGTCGTGGCCCCCGCCTCGGAGAGCCCGAAGTGCGCGACCTTGCCCTCGGCGATGAGTTCGCCGACGGCGCCGGCGACGTCCTCGACGGGCACGTCGGGATCGACGCGGTGCTGGTAGAACAGGTCGATCCGGTCGACCCCGAGCCGCTGGAGGGAGGCTTCGGCGACCCGCCGGATCTGCTCGGGGCGCGAGTCGAGGCCCTGCATGCGGCCGTCGACGATGTTCCATCCGAACTTCGTCGCGACCACCACCTGATCGCGGACGGGCGCGATCGCCTCGCCGACGAGCTCCTCGTTCACGTAGGGTCCGTAGACCTCGGCGGTGTCGATGAACGTCACGCCGTGCTCGACGGCGTAGCGCAGCACGTCGATCATGTCGTCGCGATCGCCCGGGTTCGGCCCGTAGCTCATGGACATGCCCATGGCGCCGATCCCGATGGCCGACACCCCGAGGCCCTGGCCGAGTGTTCTCGTGTGCATGGTCGTTCCTTCCTGGGGCGGCGTGGTGCCCGCGGCCACCTCCATCCCACGTCCTCCATCGTGCGCGCGGGAGACCCTGGCGTGACAGGTATTGACGGAGCCTGCCACGTGAGCGCCATGCGGTTCACAGTGGAGGTCGCACGTGACGAAAGGAACCCCATGCCCACGTGGACCCCCGACGAACTCCGCTCCCTCGACCGCGCCCCCGAGATCCGCGTGGCAGGCGGGCGGAAGGACGGCTCCCTCCGTACGCCCACGATCGTCTGGCACGTCGTCGTCGACGGCGCCCTCTTCGTGCGATCCGTGAAGGGAGCGGACGGACAGTGGTACCGAGGCGTCACGCGCCGACTCGAAGGCGCGATCGCCTGGAACGGTCGGCTCGTCGCCGTCGGGTACGCCCACGACGCGACCCACGATCCCGAGATCGATGCCGCCTACTCCGCGAAGTACGGCAGCGGATCGGCCACTCGAGCCATCACGAGCGCGACGGCCAAGGCGACGACCCTCCGGATCGAACCGCGACGTGCGACGGACTCGGCGGTCCCGAACCTCACGCTGAACAACGGCGTCACGCTGCCCGCCCTCGGCTTCGGCGTCTTCCAGACCCCGCCCGACGAGACCCTCGGCGCTGTGGCCGAGGCGCTGCGGGTCGGCTATCGGCACATCGACACCGCCGCCGCCTACGGCAACGAGCGCGAGGTCGGCCGCGCCATCGCCGAGTCGGGCCTACCGCGCGACGACGTGTTCCTCGAGACGAAAGTCTGGATCAGCGACTACGGCTTCGACAAGACGCTCCACGCCTTCGACAAGTCCGCGGCCAAGCTCGGCGTCGATCGCCTCGACCTGTTGATCCTGCACCAGCCGCTGCCGTCCGCCTTCGACCGCACCATCGACGCCTATCGCGCGCTGGAGCGACTCCAGGCCGAAGGCCGGGTCCGTGCGATCGGCGTCAGCAACTTCATGCCCGAGCATCTGGCTCGGCTCCTCGAGGCGACCGAGATCGTGCCCGCCGTCAACCAGGTCGAGGTCCACCCGTACTTCCAGCAACGGGAGCTGCTCGCCCTCGACGCCGAGCACGACATCCTCAACCAGGCCTGGTCGCCCATCGGCGGCATCACGTTCTACCCCGGCTACGGCGACGATCGGCGCAGCACCCTCGCCGACCCGATGCTGCTCGGCATCGCCGACGCGCACGGCCGGACGCCCGCGCAGGTCATGCTGCGCTGGCACCTCCAGCAGGGTCGTTCGGCGATCCCGAAGTCGACGAACCCCCGGCGGATCGCGGAGAACTTCGACGTGCTCGGCTTCGAGCTGTCGTCCGACGAGCTGGCGGCGATCGACGCCCTCGACACCGGGGTCCGCGGCGGCCCCGAGCCGGCGGCCATCAGGCTCGAGACGCACGGACGCAGCATCCCCGAGGCGTGAGCCCGGATTCCCGGACGACGCACTTGCCCTGACGGGACGCCCTCGGTCAAGCTGAAGCCCGACGCCGACATGTGCGGCGCGTTCGATCGGGGGATCCATGACGGATGACGGGCGTGACATCGGGTTCGGCGACGCGGAGACCACGTCGCCGTTGGTGCGGCAGGTCAACGGCGGCAACTGGCTGCCCCAGGAGGAAGCCGAGGCGCTGCGAGCTGAGCTCTTCTACCAGCGCGCGATCCACGCGTACTTCACCATGCAGCCCGCGCTGAACGTGATCGGCATGCGCGACGGCTCGGAAGCGGCGTTCGGTCGCGGCTACCAGGTCCTGCCGATCTGGAAGGACCGCATGGACGCGCGCACGTGGGTGCCGACGCCGAACGCGGATGTCATCTACTCGATGAGCTACCTCGACCTCAAGGAGACCGGCCCGCTCGTCGTGAACGCGCCCGCGAACGTCATCGGGATGTTCACCGACTTCTTCCAGCGCACCATCACCGACGTGGGAGCGATCGGCCCCGACCGCGCTCGTGGCGGCCTGTACCTCCTGCTCCCGCCGGACTACGACGGGCCGGTGCCCGGTGGGTACTTCCCCTTCCGGTCGTCCACGTACAACGTCTTCCTGTTCTTCCGCACGATCATGGGACGGGGCGATGGGGCACCCGACCCGTCAGCGGGCGTCGAGGTCGCGGAGCAGACCCGCGTCTTCCCGCTCTGGGAGATGGAGAAGGACGTTCGGCCGATGGAGTTCCCGAACGCGAGCGGCATCCGCCTCGACATGATGTATCCGACCGACTTCGCGTACTGGACGAAGCTCAAGGAGTTCGTCGACTACGAGCCCGTGAGCGCCATCGACCCGGAGCTGCGCGGCGTCCTCGCCTCGATCGGCATCATCAAGGGGCGACCGTTCGAACCGAGCGGATGGCAGCGCGAACAGCTCGAGCGGGCGCTCGAGACGGCGCCTCGGATGATCCTCGCGCTCGCGCAGCTCGGCCGCGACGACGAGCGGAACCGGTACTACCACGACCGGCAATGGGAGCTGGCATGGGCGGGCGGCACGAACGACTGGATGCAGGAGAGCTACCTCGACGTCAACACGCGGGCGCGATTCTTCCAGTACGCCTACTCGTCGGCTCCCGCCATGAACATGCACAGCACGGGCGCGGGATCGAAGTATCCGTACACCTACCGCGACGCCGACGGAGCGTTCCTCGACGGCGGCAGCACCTACCGGCTGCACGTGCCGCCGAACATCCCGGCCGGCCTCTTCTGGGCCGCCACGGCGTACAACATCGTCGACGGCACCATGCCCGAGACCGAGCAGCTGCTGCCGTCGACGAACGGGTACTACGACATCCCGGCCAACGACGACGGCTCGATCGACCTCTGGTTCGGACCCGTCCAACCCGACGAAGCAGCGGATGCCGCGTTCGTGCAGACGATTCCGGGCCGGAACTTCATCGTGGCCTTCCGGTTGTATGGCACGGAGCATGCGTTCTACGACCAGACCTGGAAGCCCGACGACCTCGTGAGGATCTGAACCGGCAACGCGGGATCGGCGTCGTCCGGCGCGTCAGGCCGTGGCGTGCTGCGTCGCCGCCCACGACGCGAGCAGCTGGAGCCGCTCCGCCGAGGGCGAGCCGGGCTCGGCCGTGTAGACGAGCATGACGAGTCCGGGCTCGGCCGTGAGCGTGAACTCCTCGTAGGCCAGGGTGAGCTCGCCGACGACGGGATGGTTGAAGCGCTTCGTGCCGGCCCCGTGGGTGCGCACGTCGTGCGCGGCCCAGAGCCTGCGGAACGTCACGCTGCGGGTCGAGAGCTCCCCGACGAGGTCCTGCATCGTTCGGTCGTGCGGATTGCGCCCGGCATCCGCCCGCATGATCGCGACGCACATCTCGGCGAACAGGTCCCAGTCGGGGTAGAACTCGCGCGACGCCGTGTCGAGGAACTGGAAGCGGGCGAGATTCGGGGTGCGACCGCCGTCGCCGATGAGCGGCGAGTAGAACGCGCGTCCGAGGGCGTTCGTCGCGAGGAGGTCCGAGTACTGGTTGCGGACGAACGCGATGCCGCCCGTGATGGACTCGAGCGTCCACTGCAGGCTCGCCCGCGAGGGCGCCTGCCGGGTGGTCCGCCGGCGTGGACGGCCCGATGCGGGGATGCCGTCGGCGGCACGCGCGAGGTCGAACAGGTGCGCTCGCTCCGTGTCGTCGAGCTGCAGCGCGTCGGCGATGGCGTCGAGCACCGAGGCGGATGCCCCGGCGATCGCGCCGCGCTCGAGCTTCGCGTAGTACTCCACGCTCACGCCCGCGAGCACGGCGACCTCGGTGCGCCGCAGGCCTGCCACGCGGCGATTCGGTCCGGCCGGCAGGCCCGCCTGCTCGGGCGTGAGCTTCGCCCGGCGCGACATGAGGAACTCTCGCACCTCGGCTCGGTTGTCCATGCTCACAGGGTAGGTCGGATGCCGCCGACGAGGGGTGCCCTGCCAGTACACGGTTCGTCAGGGACTCCCTCGAACGGTGGCGATCGCGTCCACTTGATGTCGTGCCCATCACCGCTTCCACTCCCGATGCGTCGGCCTCCACCCGCCGGCTGCTGCCGGCCGTGCTGCTCCTGCTCACCGTGTTCGGTCCGATCTCGATGGACCTGTACCTGCCGCTGCTGCCCGCGCTGACGCTCGACCTGGGCGCCACCACATCGATGGCGCAGCTGACCGTGACGGCGTGCCTCGTGGGCCTCGCCCTCGGCCAGCTGGTCGCCGGTCCGATGTCCGACCGGTTCGGCCGACGCGGACCGCTCCTGATCGGCGTCTCCGCCTACATCCTCGCCTCCGCGTGGTGCGCCATCGCGCCGAGCGTCGAGCTGCTCATCGTCGCCCGCTTCGTGCAGGGCCTCGCCGGCGGCGTCGGACTCGTCATCGCGCAGGCCGCCGGCCGTGACCTGTACTCGGGCGGGGCGCTCCTGCGCTACTTCGGGCGAGTGACGGTGCTCAGCGGCCTCGCCGCGATCCTCGGCCCGCTGGCCGGCGGGCTGCTCGCGACCGTCACCGACTGGCGCGGCCTCTTCCTGTTCCTCGCGGCCATCGGCGCCGCCATCCTGCTCGCCGTGCTGCTCGCCTTCAGCGAGACGCTGCCGCGGGATCACCGCACCACGGGCGGGCTCGCGCACACGGTCGGCAGCTACCGCACCCTCCTCCGCGATCGCCGCTTCGTGGGCGCCGTGCTCGTGAGCGGCTTCGTCAGCGCCGCACTGTTCGCCTACCTCGCCGGCGCGACCTACGTGCTCCAGGGCATCTACGGCCTCTCGCCGCAGCAGTACGCGCTCGCGTTCGGCCTGAACTCCGCGGGCTTCATGGTCTTCGGATGGCTCGCCGCACGCAGTGCCGAACGATGGAGCCTGCACGGCACGCTCGTGGTTGGCCTCGTGATGTGCGCGCTCGGCGCCCTCAGCTTGCTGGCCGCCGGCATCCTCGCGCTGCCGGTCGCCGTCGTCATCGTCTCGCTGCTGATGATGGTCAGCGGGGTGGCGGTCACCTCGCCGCCGACCACCACGATCGCCCTGGCCGGATACCCGCAGATGGCGGGCACCGCGTCCTCGCTGCTCGGCATGGCGCGCTTCGCCTTCGGCGGCGCCGCGGCGCCGCTGGTCGGGATCGCCGGCGCCGGGACCATGCTGCCGCTCGGCATCGTCACCGTCGCCGGGATCGCCCTCGCCGCGGCATCCGTCGCCCTGCTCGCGCCGCGTCGCGACCAGACGCGGGCGGCCTCGATCGACCCCCACACCCCTGCAGCCGACGCCCTCGCGACGGCTGCGGACCGATAACCCCGAAGAGAAGGAGCACACCCCCCATGCGTGGTGTCATCATGCACGGCCCCGGCGACATCCGCGTCGAGGACCGCCCCGATCCCGTGATCCAGGAGCCGACCGACGCGATCATCCGCGTCACCGCCGCCTGCATCTGCGGATCGGACCTCTGGCCCTATCGCGGCGCGGAGGACCCGCAGTGGCCGATCCCGATGGGCCACGAATACGTCGGCGTGGTCGAGGAGATCGGCGCGGACGTGACCACCCTGAAGCCGGGCGACTTCGTCGTGGGGTCGTTCTTCGCGTCCGACAACACCTGCGAGATCTGCCGGGCCGGTTACCAGTCCCGCTGCGTGCACGCCACCGGGCTCGACGGCACGCAGGCCGAGTACGCCCGCATCCCGTTCGCGGACGGCACGCTCGTGACCGTGCCGGGGCAGCCCGACGAGCGTCAGGTCCGCGGCCTCCTCGCGGCATCCGACGTGCTCGGCACCGGCTGGTTCGCCGCCGTCGCCGCCGAGGCGGGGCCGGGCAAGGCCGTCGCGGTCGTCGGCGACGGTGCGGTGGGACTGCTCGGCATCCTCGCCGCCCACGAGCTCGGCGCCGAGCGCATCATCGCGTTCAGCCGGCACGCCGACCGGCAGGCGCTGGCGCGGAGCTTCGGCGCGACCGACATCGTGGAGGAGCGCGGCGACACCGGCGTGGCGAAGGTCAAGGAGCTCACCGGCGGGCTCGGCGCGCACTCGGTCATCGAGGCCGTCGGCACGCAGGAGTCCATGATGCAGGCGATCCGCTCCACCCGCCCGGGCGGCCACGTCGGCTACGTGGGCGTCTCGCATGACGTGGAGCTCCCCGGACTGGAGGTGTTCTTCTCCGGCGTGCACCTGCACGGCGGACCCGCGCCAGTTCGCCGATTCCTGCCCGACCTGGTCGACCTCATCATGCGCGACCGGATCGACCCGGGAACGGTCTTCGACCTGACGCTGCCGATCGAGCAGGCCGCCGAGGGCTACCGCGCGATGGACGAGCGACGCGCCACGAAGGTGCTGCTCACGTTCTGAGGCCGACGCGACCGCGACGAGACCCCCGGGGCATCCCGGGGTCTCGGTGCTTGCAGGCGAGTCACCACGCGTCAGATCGCGACGTGGAACTTCGGCCCCGGGCCCGAGCCCTCGGGGCGCTCGCCCGCGAGCACCGCCGGCAGGTCCCCGAGGGACACGGTCGCGGCGACGAGCGGGCGCGGATCGACCTGGTCGTGCGCGAAGGCGCGGATCGTGCCCTCGAGGCCGGGTGACGCACTCAGGATCCCGACCGCGGTGACGTCGGCGAGCGCGAGCATCCGGGTGTCGAGCAGGCTGGGCGAGCCCGCGAGGCCGATGTAGACGACGCGCTTGCCCGGTTCCACGAGCTCGACCGCCCTGGCGGGAAGTTCGGGTGCGTTGGATGCGTCGATGACGGCGTCCCACGGCAGCTCCGGGAGCGCATCCTCCGACCACACCTGCTCGAAGTCGAGCGCACGCGCGAAGTCGAGGGAGCGCTCGCTGCGCCCGAGGAGGTGCACCTCGGCGCCGCCTGCCCGTGCGAACATCGCGCAGAGCAGTCCGATCGTGCCGGGGCCCGTGACGAGCACGCGGTCGCCCGGCCCCAGGGCGGCGGCCTGCACCGCGCGGAAGGCGTTGCCGCCGGGCTCGACGAGCGCGCCGGCCATGTCGTCCACGGTGTCGGGCAGCGCATGCAGGGCGCGAGCGGGCACGGCCACCTGCTCGGCGAGTGCGCCCGGCCGGCCACGACGGATGCCGATCTCGGACCGGTCGGCGCAGACGTGCTGGTAGCCCGTGCGGCACCGACGGCACACCCCGCAGCCGAGCATGGTGTCGCCGGTGACCCGACGACCGAGCCACGACGGATCGACGCCGTCGCCGACCGCGGACACCGTTCCCATCCACTCGTGGCCGATGCGCATCGGGTAGGTGGCGTGCCCGTCGTGGAGATACTGCATCTCGCCGCTGAAGAACTCGAGGTCGGTCCCGCAGATTCCGGCGCGGCCCACGTCGACGACGACCTCGCCAGGCACTGCCGCGGGCGGGGGCACGTCCTGCACCTCGGCACGACCCGGGCCGGTGATGACGAGCGCCCTCATGCTCGATCCCCGCCGCTCGCGTCGACGAAACCGGCCCACAGCGGCTGGGGCAGCCCGGTGACGCCCGGAACGATCGTGAAGAGGCATCCGGAGTGCGGGTACTGCTCGAGCTGCGGTGGCGACAACTCGTCGGCCGCAGTGGTGATGACGAGCGTGTCGAGCCGGGCCCCAGCGAACGCGACACTCGACGTGTGCGGGGCGGGCACCTCGATCACGCGAACGAGATCGCCGCCCGGGGTGTAGCGGCGCACCTGTCCCAGCCCCCAGACGGCGATCCAGAGGTGGTCCTCGGCGTCGACGCACATGCCGTCGGGGAAGCCCGCGTCGAGCTCGACGAGCAGCTCCCGGCGCCCGGTCGCTCCGGTCTCCATGTCGTAGTCGCGCGTGTACACCCGTCGCCGGAGCGTGTCGATCGTGTGGAGGCGTGCGCCGTCGACCGACCATCCGAGGCCGTTCGCGAGGGTGAGGTCGTCATCGAGCACGCGCTGCGAGCCGTCGCGCTCGACCACGAGCAGCTCCTCGCGCTCGGACGGCCCCGCGAGCGACATCGTGCCCACCAGGAATCGGCCCGCTGCATCCGGCTTGCCGTCGTTGAACCGGCGCGCACCGTCGCTGCCGATCACGGGCATGCGGTGCACCACCCGGCCGTCTCGAATCACGACGAGATCGTCGCCGTTCGCGACGATCCACTCCCCCGTCGCCGACGGGGCCATGGCGCCGACCGTGCCGGGTAGCGAGACTCGGCCGACGGCGTCGATCGTCCCGTCGTCGGCGAGCGTGCCGGTGAGCACCTCGCCGCGGCGGATGTCGACCCAGTGGATGCTGCGGCGGACCGGGTCCCAGAACGGTCCCTCGGACAGCACGCCCGGCTCTGCCGTGGCGAGCGTCAGCCGGTCGGCGCTCATGCGGGGGACTCCGGTGCCGACATGCTCGCGCGTCTCCCCTCTCGGGCCATATGCTCACCGCAGTCTCACATGACGGACCCGTTATTCCGAAGGGTGGAGATCATGAGCAAGGTCCTGCGGAGTTCCGCCTGGTACGCGGGCGACGACCGGAACGCGTACATCCACCGGGCGTGGATGCGTCGTGGGGTCCCCGACTCCGCGTTCACGGGTCGGCCGCAGATCGCGATCGCCAACACCGCGTCGGATCTCACGCCGTGCAACGCGCACCTGACCGAGGTCGCCCGGTCGGTGAAGAACGGGATCTACGAGGCGGGCGGCATCCCGCTCGAGCTCCCGGTGGTGTCGCTTGGCGAGACGCAGGTGCGGCCGACGGCGATGCTGTGGCGGAACATGGCGGCGATGGCGACCGAGGAGATGCTGCGCGCGAACCCGATCGACGGCGTGGTGCTGCTCGGCGGGTGCGACAAGACGATCCCGTCGCTGCTGATGGCCGCGGCATCCGTCGACCTGCCCGCCGTGGTCGTGCCGGGTGGGCCGATGCTGAGCGGGCACTTCCGGAACGAGGCGCTCGGCTGCGGCACCGACGTGTGGCGGCTCAGCGAGGAGGTGCGCGCCGGCACGCTGAGCGAGGCGATGTTCCTGAAGTCGGAGTCGTCGATGATCCGCTCGAAGGGGCACTGCAACACGATGGGCACCGCGTCGACGATGGCGCTGGTGGCGGAGGCGCTGGGCACGGTGCTGCCCGGGCTCGCCGGAACACCCGCGCCCGACGCGCGGCTGCTCGAGGCGGCGCACGAGACCGGACGGCTCGCGGTGCAGCTCGTCGCGGACGACCGGCGGCCGTCGACGTTCCTCACCGCCGGGAGCTTCCACAACGCGATCGTCGCGCTCGCCGCGATCGGTGGCTCGACCAACGCCGTGGTGCACCTGCTCGCCATCGCGGGCCGCCTCGGGATCGAGCTGACGATCGACGACTTCGACCGCATCGGCGAGCAGGTCCCGCTGCTGGTGAACCTGCAGCCCGCCGGGAAGTACCTGATGGACGACCTCTACCGGGCCGGCGGATTCCTCGCCGTCATGCGCGAGGTTCGCGACCTGCTCGACCCCGACGCGCTCACGATCACCGGTCGCCCGTTCGTCGAGTACCTCGACGACGCCCGGATCTGGGATCCCGAGGTCATCACGCCGCGCGAAACGCCGCTGCTCCCGGCCGCGGGGATCGCGGTGCTGCGTGGGTCGCTCGCTCCCGGCGGGGCGATCATCAAACCGGCGGCGGCATCCCCGCACCTGTTGAAGCACCGCGGACGGGCCGTCGTGTTCGACTCGATCGAGGACTTCCACGCCCGCATCGACGACCCCGACCTCGACATCGATGCCGACTCGGTCATGGTCCTGCGCGGCTGCGGCCCGCGCGGCTACCCGGGCATGCCCGAGGTCGCCAACATGCCGCTGCCGAAGAAGCTCCTCGAACAGGGCGTGCGCGACATGGTCCGCATCTGCGACGGCCGCATGTCGGGCACCGCCTACGGCACCGTCGTGCTGCACGTCACCCCCGAGGCCGCCGCCGGCGGGCCGCTCGCGCTCGTCAACTCCGGCGACTGGATCTCCCTCGACGTGCGCGCCGGCCGACTCGACATCGACGTGCCGGCCGACGAGCTCGCGAACCGCCGGCCGAACGAGGCGACGATCGACGGCTACGCGAATCCGCGCCGCGGCTGGGAACGCCTCTACGTCGACCACGTCCTGCAGGCCGACCAGGGCGCCGACCTCGACTTCCTCGTCGGTGGGTCGGGCTCGACGGTCAGCCGCGATTCGCACTGACGCGCAACATCCAGCTCTTCGCAGGCGTTCGACGGATGCCGCGACGGCGCGATCGCCGACCTTGCCGCACCTGCAGGCCGGGGACTAGATTGCGGCGTGTCGGGGGCCGCGCCGACACCTGGTCGAGCAGGTGCCGCACCTGGGACGCATCCGGCGAATCGAGGTCTCGCATGCCGGCCCATCGGGAGCACCGACACACGCTCGCCGCGGGATGCGCCGTCGGCGTGCTTGCGCTGCTCGCGGGCTGCAGCCTGGGCCCGGTCGCCCAGACCGGGACGGGCAGCCCCGTCGCGTCGGACGCCTCGACCGCGGCATCCGATGCCTTCGTGCCCGGTGACGGCGAACGGTCAGGCCTCGTCGACCTCGGCGACGGACGCGAGGTGTTCCTGCAGTGCAGCGGCAGCGGATCGCCGACGGTCGTCCTGATCTCGGGCGCCGGCGTGGCCGCCGACGACTGGGAGTACGTCGGCGACCCGACCAGTGCGACCGACCCGGCGGTGCCCTCCGACGACGCGGTGTACCCGCAGGCCGCCATGTCCACGCGCGTGTGCGCGTACGACCGTCCGGGCACCGAGCAGATGGACGGGCAGCCGAGCCGATCGACCGACGTGCCGCAGCCGACGACGTCTCAGGACGCGGCATCCGACCTCGCGGCGATGCTCGCCGAGGCCGAGGTGGAGGGGCCCTACGTCGTCGTCGGGCACTCGTGGGGTGGCATGATCGCGGCGACCTTCGCGCGCGAGCATCCCGAGGACGTGGCCGGGCTCGTGCTGGTCGACCCGGGCTCGCAGTACCTGCAGGAGACGCTTCCGCCCGACGTCTGGGCGCAGTGGATGGCCGACATCGCGAAGGCCGGCGATGCGAACCCCGGCGGCGAGGCGCCCGACTACCCCGCCAGCATCGCCGCGCTCGCCGCGACGCCGCCGCTCCCCTCGATGCCGGTGGCGGTGCTCACCGCCGACCGGCCGTTCGACTACCTCGGCATCGGTGACGCCACCACCTACTGGCCGGCGTGGATCGAGGCGCAGACGCGGCTCGCGGCCTCGCTCGGCGCCGCGCACGTCACGCAGACCGACAGCGGCCACTTCATCGGCAACGAGCGCCCCGAGCTCGTGCTCGAGCAGGTCCGCGCGGCGATGATCACGGGCAGCACGTCGGGCTGAGCGACGACCACGGATGCCGCGACGCGGCGCCGAGAGTGCTCGAAACGTCGGAATGACGCGATCATTCCGACCGTTCGAGCACTCTCGATCGTTTCAGCCGCGTCCGCTCGCCGCGAGGATCAGGTCGGCGATCTGGCGGGGATGCGTGACCATCGAGAGGTGCCCGCTCTCGACCTCGACCCTGGTCGCCCCCATCCGCTCGGCGACGAACCGCTCGAGCTCGGGCGACGTGGTGCGGTCCTGCGCCGAGATCGCGTACCAGCTGGGCTTCTCGCGCCAGGCCGCCACGGTCGTGCGGCTCGCGAAGAGCGTGTCCGAGATCGGGCCCTGGACGGCGAAGAGCACGCGCGCCCGGTCGGGGTCGACCCCGTTCGCGAAGTCCTCCAGGAACGCCTCCTCGCCGAACTGGATGAAACCGGCCTCCTTGACGAGCCCCGCCATGGCGGGCGGCGTCGGGAAGCGCGCGGCGAGCGCGGCGTAGTCCTCACCGACGTCGGGGCCGCGGGCGGCCACGAACACGAGCGCCGAGACGTTCGGGTGCAGACCCGCCTCCGAGATGACCGTGCCGCCCCAGGAGTGACCCGCGAGCACCGTCGGGCCGTCCTGCCGGTCGAGCGCACGGCGGGTGGCGGCGACGTCGTCGTCGAGCGTGGTGAGCGGGTTCTGCACCGAGGTGACCGACAGGCCCGCCTGCTGCAGCAGGGCGATGACGTCGGCCCACGACGACCCGTCGGCGTACGCCCCGTGCACGAGGACCACGTTCCTCGCCGGGACGCTCGCCCCAGCGGATGGATCGGCTGGCATGGACATGCGTGCTCCTTCCGGATGTTCGGACGGGTCGTGCCCACCATACGTTCGGGCCGGGGCTTCGATCTAGACTCGCCCTGAAGGCAGCACCGCGCGGCATCGCAGACGTGGATCGGGGGCCGGCATGGTCTGGGCACTGGTGGCCATCGGGCGAGGGGGCGGCGTTGTCGGCACCTGACGTCCGCGGCGCCCAGCGCCCCCAGCCGCGCGGACCCCGCCGGCCGGAGTCGAGCCTGGCCGAGCACTGGACGAGGATCGACGGCGTCGACGTGTTCTATCGCGAGTCCCCCCACCCGCCGGCCGACGCCCCCGTCATGGTGCACCTGCACGGCTTCGGGCTCTCGGGCCGGTACCTGCTGCCGACGGCCGAGCGGCTCGCCGACGAGTACCGCACGTACGTGCCCGACCTCCCCGGGTTCGGGCGGAGCTGGCGCGCGCCGCGGGCGCTCGACGTGCCCGGGCTGGCGCAGACCGCCGCCCGGTTCCTCGACGACCGCGGCGTGGAGCGGGCGACGCTCGTCGGCAACTCGATGGGCTGCCCGGTGATCACCGAGTTCGCCTACAGCTTCCCCGACCGCATCGACCGAGCGATCCTCGTCTCACCCGCCGGCGGGGTCTACAACCAGCCACTCATGGGGGCCATCACGCAGCTCGCGCGCGACGGCGGCCGCGAGCCGAAGCGCATGCTGCGGGTCGCCGTGCCCGACTACCTCAAGTTCGGCATCCCGAGCACCGTGCGCATGTTCAGGTCGCTCACGCGCTACCCGTCGTACGAGCGCCTGCTCGCCCTGCACATCCCGACGCTCGCGGTGGTCGGCGACCGCGATCCGCTCATGCCGCCGCCCGCCATCGTGCGCGAGGTCGCGACCAACACCGACAACCACGTCGTGCTCGTGGTCATCGAGGGTGCCGCGCACGCCATCAACTTCAGCCATCCCGACGAGCTCGCGCACGTCATCCGGCTCTTCATGGCCGACCGTCCGATCGTCGACGACCCCGACGCGCCGGGGCTCGCGCACGTCGAGGAGGTCCACCGCAGCCCGCACCATCCGCCCGTCACCGACGCGTAACGCGAGGAGCCCGAATGGCCATCAACCCGATCGAGCGGGCGCAGATGCTGAAGGCGCTGGCGTCCGAGACCACCGAGGCGATCGGCGCGCTCGCCGACAGCGGCGAGGTCGCACCCGGCAGCGCGGTGTTCGACGCCGTGGCGAAGCTCGCCATCCAGGCGAACGGCATCTCGAACGTGCTCGTCGAGGTGCTGAACGAGCTGCGCACGCACTGAGCGAGGGATCGGCCCGGCGCGCGCCGGCACGGACCGGCCGTGCTCGGGCGCCCCGCGGCATCCGCGATCGGAACGGCGGCATCCGCTGGCGGAACGGATGCTCCGACGGCGGCGACCTGAGACGGCGCCCGCCATACGGTGTGAGCGGACGAACGCCGGCGGTGGGGGCCCCGCCGGCCGAACCCTCGGTTCGCGCGTCCTCCGCGGCACACCCCGCCCGCGGATCCCCGACCGGTTGGAGACCCCGATGGGCACCCTCATCTACAACGGCGGAATCTCGCTCGCCGTCGACGACCGCACCATGGCGCACCTGCAGGTGGTCATCATCAACAAGCTGCGCCGCCGCGAGTCGTTCACGTTCACGTGGGACGACGGCGCGCAGCAGATCGTGTGCTGGATCGGCCCGTCGATCGCCATCGAGTTCGTCTACTCAGGCAATCGTCGTCCGGCGCTGAACCGGGCCTGGCTCGAACTGCTCGCCCTCTCGGCCAACGCGAACAGCGGCCTCATGGCCGTGCCCGAGCCGCTCGAGCCACCGCGACCCGTCGGACGCCCCGGCGAGGGCGTGCCCGTCGGCGTCCCCGAGCCGGTCAGCGTCTGAGGGTCTCGCCCGGGTGCTCGCCGAACGCCCGGTGGTACGCCTGCGCGAACCGCGAGGCGTTGGCGAAGCCCCAGCGCCGCGCGATCGCGGCGACGGTGCGTCGTCCATCGGATGCCGCGAGCTCGGCGCGCGCCCGCTCGAGTCGGATCCGCCGCAGCACCTCCGACGGCGATCGACCGAGGTCGCGCGTGAACGCGTAGTGCAGGCCGCGCGTGGAGATGAACGCGGCATCCGCGACCTGCTGCACCGTGATGGCCTCGCCCGCGTGCTCGTGCATGTACTCGACGGCGCGCCGCACGACCGCCGTCGGCGAACCGTGGCCGTCGCCGCGCTCGGCGACGTCGACCCAGCTCGTGTCGAAGGCGTGCAGGAACGCCGTGGCCAGCTGGTGGAACATCCCCTCGGCGAAGATCGGCGAGTCGAAGGCCTCGGGCGCCTCGGCGAGCATGCGCTCGAACGCGCCGAGCGCGAGGCTCCAGTGGCGGGCGCGCTCGGCCGACACGGGCGCGGTGCCTCGCCGGACGAGGCGGAACGACGGATCCCCCGCGGCCGACTGCGCGATCCGCTCGACGGCACCGAGGTCGAGCCGCACGAGCTTGGCGTCGAACGCGTCCCAGCGCCCGGCGAGTCCCTCCGCCGGCGCGAGGAACGGTCGCGAGGTGTCGACGGCCTCCCGGCCGTGCGCCAGCTCGTAGCCGCGGCCACGGCTCATGATGACGACGAGGTCCTCCGATCCCGACGTCGCGGCGCCGGATCCCTCGAACGAGTACTCCATGACCGTGAAGCGGTCGCCGGCGGTGGTCGCGAACGTCGATCGGAAGCCCTCGCGTTCGACCCGTCCGAGGCGGACGTCGGGGAAGTGGGCGCCGAGCTCGCGCTCGGCCGAGTCGAGGTCGTGGATGACGACCGCCGTGCGCGTCACACCGCTCATGCCAGCTCCTCGGGGGTCGGGTCCTCCCATCGGTGCGACCACTGTACGCGCCCCCCTGCGTCCGGCAAAGATCCGTATTCGAGCGCGGCTGTCAAGGGGCGGCGGCGAGGGCCCCCGCGTGCGAGGCTGAGCCGATGGACACCCAGGACGCACCCATCGAGGACGGCAGCCGCGAGGCCGGCATCGACGAGAAGATCGCGGGCGTGGCGCAGCAGATGCGCGGCGACGCGGAGCTCGGACACGTGGACGACCTCACGGCCATGGCGCGCCAGCGACTCGAGGAGGCGCACCTGCCGACGGACGAGGCCACCGTCGCCGCGGTCGTCGACGCAGCCCGACGCGGCTGACGCCCGCCCGACGGGCGAAGCTGCCGATCACCGGTTCCGGCGCGACCACTCCAGCAGCCGGTCCGCCGGCCAGGTCGTGACGATCCGCTCGGCGGGCACGCCGTTCGCCTCCGCGCGCGCCGCCCCGAGCTCGAGGAACGCGAAGTGCCCCGGCGCGTGCGCGTCGCTGTCGATGCTGAAGAGGCATCCGGCCTCGAGCGCGAGCTGGATGAGGTCGTCAGGCGGGTCCTGGCGCTCGGGCCGGGAGTTGATCTCGACCGCGACCCCGTGCTCGGCGCAGGCGGCGAAGACGGCGCGCGCGTCGAACGTCGACTGCGGCCGCGTGCCGCGCGAGCCCTCGACGAGGCGCCCGGTGCAGTGGCCGAGCACGTTCATCTGCGGGTGGGCGATGGCGCCCAGCATCCGCCGGGTCATCTCGCGTGACTCCATGCGCAGCTTCGAGTGCACGCTGGCGACGACCACGTCGAGGCGCGAGAGCATCTCGGGCGTCTGGTCGAGCGCTCCGTCGAGCAGGATGTCGACCTCGATGCCCGAGAGCAGCCGGATGCCGCCCTCCCGTGCCGCGTCCAGCTCGTCGAGCACGCCGAGCTGTTCGGTCAGCCGCTCGACACTGAGTCCGTTCGCGACCGTGAGGTTCGGCGAGTGGTCGGAGACCACGAGGTACTCGAGACCGACGAGCTCGGCCGCCCGGGCCATCGTCGCGATGGGGGTCGTGCCGTCGCTCCACTCGGTGTGGCTGTGCAGGTCGCCCTTCAGCTGCGCACGCAGCCCCGGCTTCGCGGCCGCGACCGCCGGGCCGCTGCGCTCGCGCAGGTCGGCGAGGTAGTCGGGCACCTCGCCCCCGACCGCCTGGGCGATGACCGCGTACGTGCTGTCGCCGATGCCCTTCGTGCGCTTCAGGCGGCCATCGCGCACGCGCGCCGCGAGCTCCTCGGGCGTGTACTCCTCGATGATCGCCGCGGCCCTGCGGAACGCCGTGGACTTGTACCGCGAGGCTCGGTCGCGCTCCAGCAGGAAGGCGATCTCCTCGAGCGCCGCGACGGGATCCATCCCCCCATTCTGGCGATGGCCGCGGCATCCGTCACCCGGTGGTCGGGCGCGACGGATGCCGCTACAGCTCGACGACCGTCATGCCCGAGCCTGCGCCGCCGGCCGTGCCCATCGCGGCGAGCGCCGCGGGCACCTCGTCGAGCGCGATCGTGCGGCCGACGAGCTCGACCGGACGGAAGTCGCCCGACGCCACCGCGCCGAGCATCGACGGGTACTCGTGCGCCGCCATGCCGTGGCTGCCGAGGATCTCGAGCTCGCCCGCGATGACGGCGTCCATGGGCATGGCCGCGAGCGCGTTGTCGCCGAACATGAGGCCGATCTGCACGTGCCGGCCGCGCTTCTTGAGGCTGCGCACCGAGTCGAGCGCGGTCGCCGCCGAGCCGTACGCGTCGAACGACACGTCGACGCCGCCGCCGGATGCCGCGACGATCCGCTCCGCGGCGCCCTCGCCGCCGCGCACCGGCACCGCGCCGAGCTGCTCCGCCGCCTCGAGCGCCGCGTCGGACACGTCGACGCCGTAGACGGTCACGCCCGCCGCGACGGCGATCATGATCGCCGACAGGCCGACACCGCCGCATCCGTGCACCGCGATCTGCTCGCCCGGGGCGAGGCGGCTGCGCGACACGATCGCGCGGTAGGCGGTCGCGAAGCGGCATCCGAGCGACGCGGCCTCGACGAAGCCGAGCGAGTCAGGCAACCGGATGAGGTTGCGCGCCGCCTCGTCGACCACGACGAGCTCGGCGAACGAGCCCCAGTGCGTGAAGCCCGGCTGCGACTGCGCGTCGCAGACCTGCTCGTTGCCCGCGAGGCACTCGGGGCAGCGGCCGCACGCGCAGATGAACGGCGCGGTCACGCGATCACCGACGCGCCAGCCCGCCTCGGCCGGCACCTCCGAGCCGAGCGCGGCGATCTCCCCTGCGAACTCGTGGCCGGGAACGTGCGGCAGCGCGACGGTGTCGTCGTGGCCCATCCAGGCGTGCCAATCGCTGCGGCAGACGCCCGTGGCGCGCACGCGGATCACGGCGCCGCGCGGCGGGCACAGCGGCTCCGGCACGTCGGCGACCTGGGGCGTCTCGCCGAAGGCGTTCACGAGCACGGCACGCACAGGGGTCCTCCGTTCGGGGTCGCTCCGCCGACGGGCTGGGGAACCACGTGACGGATGCCGCGGCGGCACCTGTTGAGGGGGAGGAGACGGTCCGCGGCACTGCGTTCCGTCGCCGCAGGTCGCGCGACACCCGCGATGTTACCTCGCCGCGCAGGTCCATGCGTTCGCAGCGAGTTGCGGTGGCACGACAGGATTGTGTAACAATATCGCATGCGTTTCGTCGTCGCGGTCCTCCTCGCCTCGGTGTGCTTCGGCACGACCGGCACTGCGCAGGCGCTCGGGCCCGAGGCGAGCTCCGCCTCCGTGGGTGCCGCACGCATCCTGATCGGCGGTGGCGCGCTGGGGCTCATCGCCCTCTTCCTGTACTTCGCCGGGCGTCGAGGCGGCGCGACCGGGACATCCGCCGCGTCGACGCCCGGCGTCGGCCTCGCGACTCGGCGACGGGTGCCCACGTGGGCGATCGTCGGCATCGGTGCGCTGGGCGTGCTCGCGTACCAGCCCGCGTTCTTCGCGGGCACGGCCGCGAACGGCGTCGCGGTGGGCACCGTCGTGGCACTCGGTTCGGCCCCGGTCATCACGGGCGCGCTCGACTGGATGCTGCGGCGCCGCTACCCCGGACACCGCTGGCTCGTCGCCACCGCGATCGCCACCGCGGGCGTCGCGATCCTCGCCGCCGCGACCGACCAGGGCTCAGGGGGCGCCAGCCCGCTCGGACTGCTCGCCTCCCTCGGCGCGGGCGCCTCGTACGCGGTCTACACGCTGGCCGGCAAGGCGCTGCTCGATCGCGGCTGGACGCCCACCGGCAGCATGGGCGGGCTCTTCGGCGTCGCCGCGATCGTGAGCCTCCCGGTGCTCCTGTCGACGGATGCCTCGTGGCTCGCGACCGGGCCGGGCCTCGTCATGGCGCTGTGGCTCGGCCTCGTGGCGACGACGCTGGCGTACGTGCTGTTCGGGATCGGCCTGCGCGGACTCGCCCCCGCGACCGTGTCGACGCTCACCCTGGCCGAGCCGCTCACGGCGGGCATCCTCGGCGTCGCGGTGCTCGGCGAGACCCTGTCGGCGGGCGGGCTGCTCGGCCTCGCGGTCCTCGCGGCGGGCATCGTCGTGCTCGCCACGACGGGCCGCGGGCGGGCGCCTCAGCCGGCCGTCGCCTGACCGTCCGCGTGTCGGCGGTCGGCGATAGCGTCGAAGGATGGACGTCATCCTCATCCCCGGTTTCTGGCTCGACGCGTCGTCATGGGAGCGGGTGACCCCCCTCATCGAAGAGGCGGGCCACCGCGTGAATCCCCTCACCCTCCCAGGACTCGAGTCGCCCGACGCCGATCGCTCGGGCATCGGCCTGCGCGACCACATCGACGCGGTCGCCGATATCGTCGACGGCTATCCGGCCGACGCGCAGATCGTGCTCGTCGCCCACTCGGGCGGCGGCGCGATCGCGCACGGCGTGGCCGACGCCCGCCCCGACCGCATCGCTCGCGTGGTCTACGTCGACGCGGGTCCGCTCGGCGACGGCAACGCCGTCAACGACCAGCTGCCGGTCGTCGACGGCGAGATCCCGTTGCCCGACTGGTCGGTGTTCGACGACGCCGACCTCGTCGACCTCGACGACGAGCTGCGCGCGCAGTTCCGCGAGCGCGCCATCTCCGAGCCCAAGGGCGTCGCCTACGACCCGATCTCGCTCGGCGACGACCGGCGCTACGATGTGCCGATCACGATCATCGCGTCGGAGTTCCCGAGTGCTGCCCTCGTCGAGTGGATCGCTGCCGACTCGCCGTTCACGCGCGAGCTCGCGCAGGTGAAGCACGTCGACTACGTCGACCTGCCCACCGGGCACTGGCCGCAGTTCACCAAGCCGGTGCAGCTCGGCCAGGCGATCGCCGCCGCGATCGGCTGAGTCCGGGTCACTGCACTGAGGAGAGGAACCCCGCGACGGCATCGGTGATGCGGTCGCGGGTCTCCTCGTCGGACGCGGTCGCCGTGTTGTCGCCCGGCTGCGGGCCGTAGTCGCCGAACGCGGCGTGGTTCGCGCCCGGCAGCAGCACGGTCTCCGCGGTCGGCGGCAGCAGGTGCGCCGCGTCGGCCACCTTCTCGGGCGTCGAGAGTCCGTCGCGCTCGCCGACGAGCGAGAGCACCCGCAGATCGGTGTCTGCGAGGTCGTTCGCGCAGTAGCTGCCGAACAGCACGACGCCGGCGACCGGCGGGTCGGCCGCGGCATCCGTGCCCGTGCCCGCGAGCTGGCAGGCGCGCACGCCGCCCAGGGAGTGGCCGCCGACGTACCACTCGGACACGTCGGGTGCGTCGGCGGTGAACGCCGACAGCGGGCGCGTGTCGAAGAACGCGAGGTTGAGCACGGGCTCGGTGATCACGACGGTCGCGCCCGACTCGGCGACGATGCCGCTGAGCTTCCGCAGGTAGGCGGAGGGGTCGACGCGCGCTCCCGGGATGAACACGAGCCCGACGTCGCTGCCGCCCTCGGCCGGTTCGATGACGAACGAGCGCTCGGTGTGCGTGATGGTCACCTCGGGGTCGCGCCACGCCTCGAGCGAGGCGGGTCGCTCGCCCGCCATGACGATGTGCGCCCAGACGAGGAACACGACGACGGCGAGCACGAGCACGCCGACGACGCCGAGGGCGATCCCGACGACGCGGCGGCGGATCACCGACCGGCGCCGATCACAGCTGCGAGCCGTCGATCGAGAAGGTGTCGCACGACTGCGCGCCGCCCTGGTACCCGGTCTCGAACCAGCGCACGCGCTGCTCGCTCGACCCGTGGGTGAACGAGTGCGGCGACACCTGGCCCTGCGTCGCCTCCTGGATGCGGTCGTCGCCGACGGCAGCAGCGGCATCGATCGCCTGGGCGTACTCCTCGCGGGTGATCGGCTGCAGGAACGGGACGCCGCGCTCATCCGTGGTCTGCGAGGCGGCCGCGGCCCACGAGCCGGCGAAGCAGTCGGCCTGCAGCTCGGTGCGCACCGAGTTCGACGTCGGTCCGGTCTGGCCGTCCTGCGCGCGCTCGAGGATGCCCGCGAGATTCTGGATGTGGTGTCCCCACTCGTGCGCGACCACGTACATCTCGGCGAGGGGGCCGCCGCTCGCGCCGAACTGGCTCTCGAGCTGGTCGTAGAAGGTCGTGTCGACGTAGAGGGTCTGGTCGGGCGGGCAGTAGAACGGACCCGTCGCCGACGAGGCGTTGCCGCAGCCGGTCGACACGGCGTCGGTGAAGAGCACGAAGCCCTGGGGGCTCGCGTAGGCGACCCCGATGGTCGGCGCCGCCTCCACCCAGTAGTCCTCGAGGGACGCGGCCGCGCCCTTCATACGGCAGTCGATGCGCTCGTTGGCGTCCTGGCCGGTCTGGCACTCCTCGAGGGCCGAGTCCTCGGCCGCGGGCTGGCCGCCGCCTCCGCCGAGGAGGCCGGTCACGTCGACGCCGAGGAGCTGCGAGATGATCACCAGTGCGATCACGCCGAGGCCGCCGCCGACGGCGATGCCGGTGTTGCGTCCACGCTTCGAGGTCTTGCCACCGCCGATGTCGGCGTTCGGGTTGAACGTCATGGCATGACGCTACTCTTCGCGCGGCGTCGGGAGCCGATCTCCGCCGTCTTCCGGCGAGGGGTTGACGACGTCGGGTCGGGCGGGAATGAAGCCCCTCCGGTGTCGGAGCGGTCCCGTGTCGACGGTGACCGCGTCGACCTCCGCATCCTCGTCGTCGTCCCGGTCGTCGTCGCCGTTCTCGTCGCCGTCGGCTTCGTCGTCCGCTTCGCCGTCTTCGTCCGCGTCGTCGCGGTCGTCGTCAACCTCGTCGTCGCGATCGTCCGCGTCGGCATCCTTCACCTTCTCCGCGTCCTCCGAGTCGCCGGTCGCGGCATCCGTCACCGGCTCGTCGCCGTCACCCTCGTGATCGCCCGCGAACCGGTCGGTCGCGCGAATGAGCGCATCGAGGATGCCCGGCTCGTCGAAGGCGTGCCCGGCGTCGGAGATGAGGTGGAACTCGGCCTCGGGCCAGGCGTTGTGCAGGTCCCAGGCGGTCATCGCGGGCGTGCACATGTCGTACCGGCCCTGCACGATGACGGCGGGGATGCCGGCGAGCCGCGGTGCGTCGCGGATGAGCTGCCCCTCCTCCCACCAGCCGCCGTGCCGGAAGTAGTGGTTCTCGATGCGCGCGAACGCCGTGGCGTACTCGGGCGCCGTGAACCGCGAGATCGTATCGGCCTGCGGCAGGAGCGTGATCGTCGACGACTCCCAGCGCGACCAGGCGATCGCGGCGGGCTGGTGCACCTCGGGATCGGGGTCCTTCAGCAGCCGGCCGTAGGCCTCGATGAGGTGCCCGCGCTCGAGCGCCGGGACGGGCGCGAGGAACTCCTCCCAGAGGTCGGGATACACGGCAGCAGCACCGCCCTCGTAGAACCAGTCGAGCTCCTGCCGGCGCAACGTGAAGATGCCGCGCAGCACGAGCTCGGTGACCCGCTCGGGGTGCGTCTGCGCGTAGGCGAGGGCGAGGGCACTGCCCCACGACCCGCCGAAGACCTGCCACCGGTCGATGCCGAGGTGGTTGCGCAGCCGCTCCATGTCGGCCACGAGGTGCCACGTGGTGTTCGCCGAGAGGTCGGCGCCGGGCTCCGACGCGTGCGGGATGGAGAGGCCGCAGCCGCGCTGGTCGAACAGCACGATCCGGTACCGCTCGGGGTCGAACAGGCGGCGGTGCTCGGGGGTCGTGCCGGCGCCGGGGCCGCCGTGGAGGAACACCACGGGCTTGCCCTCGCGGTTGCCCGACACCTCCCAGTAGATGTGCTGGCCGTCCCCCACGTCGAGCATGCCCGTCTCGAGCGGCTCGATCTCGGGATAGAGGTCTCTCATGCCGACACGCTAGACGATCCGCGGATGCCGCCGACACCCGCCGCGCCGCCGCTGGACCCCGACCCGCCCCGTGCCGCGCGCTCCCAGCCTCGCGTCGTACGCTCCCGCCATGCGTCCCGTCCCGGCATCCGCGGCACCCGGCCAGGAGTCCGTCTGGGACTACCCGCGTCCGCCGCGCGCCGAGGCCGTGGACGTGCGCGTGACGATCGTCCTCGGCGGCGAGCGCGTGGTGGACACTCGTGACGTCGTGCGCGTGCTCGAGACCAGTCATCCGCCCGTCTATTACGTGCCGATCGCGGCCTTCGCACCCGGTTCGCTCGATCCCGCCGCGGGCGGGTCATTCTGCGAGTTCAAGGGCGCGGCCCGCTACTTCTCCGTGCGGGGAGGCGGCACCGTCGCGAAGCGTGCGGCGTGGAACTACCCCAGCCCGTCGGCCGGGTTCGAGGTGCTCGCCGATCGCGTCGCCGTCTATGCGGGGCCCATGGACGCGTGCACCGTCGACGGCGAGACGGTGGTGCCGCAACCCGGCGGGTTCTACGGCGGCTGGATCACCTCGAACGTCGTCGGCCCGTTCAAGGGCGGACCGGGCTCGTTCGGCTGGTGATGCGTCCGGCGCCGGGCGCGCGGCGTCGGCCGCCGCTCGTGGCGACCGCTCCTCGTTCGCGCCCGCGCACCCGGGCATAGTCTGTGGGTATGGCCGCGAAGAAGCCGATCACGATCACGATCACGGGCGCCGGGGGGCAGATCGGCTACGCGCTGCTCTTCCGCATCGCGTCGGGCGCGATGCTCGGACCCGACACCCAGGTGCGACTGAACCTCCTCGAGATCCCGCAGGGGCTGCGCGGCGCCGAGGGTGCGGCGCTCGAGCTGCACGACTCGGCCTTCCCGCTGCTCTCCCACGTCGAGGTCTACGACGACCCGGCGGCCGCGTTCCGCGGCACCAACCTGGCCCTGCTGGTGGGCGCGCGGCCCCGCACCGCGGGCATGGAGCGCGGTGACCTGCTCGCGGCGAACGCGGGCATCTTCGGCCCGCAGGGCGAGGCGATCAACGCGGGCGCGGCCGACGACGTCCGCATCGTCGTGGTCGGCAATCCGGCGAACACGAACGCGCTCATCGCGGCGGCGCATGCTCCGGATGTCCCGGCCGACCGCTTCACGGCCCTCACCCGCCTCGACCACAACCGCGCGCTCGCGCAGCTCGCGCCGACCGTCGGCACGCCCGTGGGCGACATCCGCGACCTGACGATCTGGGGCAATCACTCGGCCACGCAGTTCCCCGACGTCGCGCACGCCACCGCTGGCGGGCAGTCGGTGGCCGCGCTCCTCTCGTACCGCCTCGGCGGACCAGAGGCCGCACGCGAATGGCTCGTCGACCACTTCATCCCGCGCGTGGCGAAGCGCGGCGCCGAGATCATCGAGGTGCGCGGCTCCTCGTCGGTCGCGTCTGCGGCGAGCGCGACGATCGACCACGTGCACGACTGGGTGCTCGGCGCCTCCAACGGGTGGACGAGCGCCGCCGTGGTGTCCGACGGATCGTACGGCGTGCCCGAGGGCCTCGTGTCGTCGTTCCCGGTCGAGTCGGTCGACGGCGCCTGGCGCATCGTGCAGGGGCTCGAGCTCGACGCGTTCGCCCGGCACCGCATCGACGTCTCCGTGGCCGAGCTCCAGGACGAGCGCGACGCGGTGCGAGCCCTCGGCCTCGTGTAGCGACAGCAGCAGCGGGCGACGCGTGCGTCGCGGAAGGGGAGCGACCGACGATGACGACGGATGCCACGACCCTCGACCTCGACGGCTACGTGCTCGCGGTCGACGAGCTGTTCGACGGCGACGACCTCGCCGACACTCGCTGGTTCCCCTACTACACGCCGCACTGGAGCTCGCGCGCGGCGACACGTGCTCGATACGAGGTCTCCGACGGCACGCTGAAGCTGCGCATCGACCGGGACACCGAGCCGTGGTCGCCCGAGTACGACGGCGACGTACGGGTCTCGCACCTGCAGACGGGCCAGTTCTCGGGCCCGCTCGGCAGCCCGGTGGGCCAGCACCGCTTCCGCGCGGGCCTCGTCGTTCGCGAGGAGCAGGACGAGGAGCGGCTCTGGCTGCCCCACTTCGGCGTCATCGAGGCCCGCGTGCGGGCTATCCGGCATCCGTCGGCCATGGTCGCGCTCTGGCCGATCGGATTCGAGGACGAGACGGTGAACTGCGGCGAGATCTGCATCTTCGAGATCTTCGGCAGCGAGGTCGGCGAGGACTCGGGCCTCGTCGGCGTCGGCGTGAAGCCGCAGCACGACCCCCGACTCGTCATGGACTTCGAGAAAGTGCGCGTCGACGGCGACCTCACCGAGTTCCACGACTACGCCGTCGAGTGGCTGCCCGAGCGGCTGCGCTTCTTCGTCGACGGTCGGCTCGTGAAGACCGTGGAGCAGTCGATCGCCTACCCGGTGCAGCTCATGCTCGACGTCTACGAGCTGCCGACGGATGCCCCGCGCGACCTCGACGCCCTGCCGTTCGTGTTCGAGGTGGCGCACGTGCGCGAGTACCGCCCCCGCTGACCGCGCACTCGCGCCGCCTAGGCTGGAGGCATGGCCTCCGAACCGATGTCCCGCGCCCGCCGCAAGCAGCTCATCGTGGGGCTCGTCGTGGGAGCCGTGGTCGGCGTCGGCATCAGCCTCTGGACCGGGTTCTGGCTGTGGCTCGCGGCCGGCCTCGCGGTCGGGCTCGCGGCCGGCGCGCTCATGAAGCCGCCGTCGGAGTGAGCTCAGCGCGCTGACGCGACGTACGCCTCGATCCCGTCGATGACGCGGGCGAGACCGAAGTGGAACGCGCGCTCGGGATCGGACGGCGCGCCGTACTCCTCACCTGCCGCCTGCCCGACCCGGCCTGAGATGGGGTAGCGCGTCGGGTCCATGATCTCGCCGAGCACCGGCGCGTTCCGCTCCCACCACTCCTCGTCGGTCTCGGTGGTCGAGCGGTGCAGGCGCTCGGCGTCGACGTACGCGCGCGCCGGCCCAGCGACGAAGCCGACCACGAGCGTGATCACCTGGTCCATGTCGAGGTCGCTGAGCCCGAGGCCCTCGATGGCCCGCAGGCTCCACTCCCAGCGGTCCGAGACGTTCGGGCCGAGCGGCGGCCGGCTCGTGTCGATCGAGAGTAGCCACGGATGCCGCAGCAGCTCGCTCCACGTCAGCTGCGCCAGCTGCTCGAGGCGCTCGCGCAGCGATCCCCGCAGCTCCGGGAGCGGCTGCTCGCCCGCGACCCGGTCGACCATCAGGTCGATGAGCTCGGCCTTGCCCGGCACGTAGGTGTAGACCGACATCGGCTTCAGGCCGAGGCGCTCGGCGATGCGGCGCATCGAGAGCGCCTCCATGCCCTCCTCGTCGGCGAGCGCGATCGCCGTGTCGACGACCGCGTCGACGCTCGCGCGCTGCTTCGGACCGCGCGAGCCCACCGGCTCGCCGAGCCGGTCGCGCCACAGCAGGCGCAGCGTGCGATCGGGCTCGCCCCGGCCCGTGGATTCGGTCGACACGGGGGCTAGCCTACATTCTCCGTATGGTGTACGGTCAAATGGAACAACCCCGTACGCCGTACGTTGAAAGGGCTCGATGACTGCCACCCTCCCTCCCCCTCCAGCCCTCGAGGCCGTGGGCCTGCGCAAGCGCTTCGGGCACGAACCGGCGCTCGACGGCTTCGACCTCACCGTCGCGGCCGGCACCGTGCACGGCCTGCTCGGCCCGAACGGCGCCGGCAAGACCACCGCCGTCCGCTGCCTCACCACGCTGACCTCGTTCGACGCGGGCACCGCCGCGATCGCCGGCGTCGACGTGCGGCGCGATCCGGCGACCGTGCGCGAGCGCATCGGCCTGGTCGGCCAGTTCCACGCCGTCGACGACGCCCTCTCCGCCCGGCAGAACCTCATGCTCTTCGCCCGGCTCAGCGGCCTGTCTAAGCGCCGCGCGGCGACGCGCGCCGGCGACCTGCTCGACGCGTTCGGGCTGGCGGATGCCGCGGACCGCCCGACCTCGGGGTTCTCGGGCGGCATGCGCCGCCGCCTCGACATCGCCGCCGGCCTCGTGCTGACTCCGGCCATCCTGTTCCTCGACGAGCCCACCACCGGACTCGACCCGCGCGGCCGCGCCGCCGTCTGGCAGGCCGTCCGCGAGGTCGCCGCCGCCGGCACCACCGTCCTCCTCACGACGCAGTACCTCGACGAGGCCGACCAGCTCGCCGACCGCGTCTCGGTCATGGACCACGGCCGGGTCATCGCCGAGGGCACACCCACCGAGCTCAAGCGTCGCCTCGGCGGCGACCGGGTCGAGGCCGTGCTCGCCGACGCGAACCGGCTGGCGGATGCCGCGGACGCGATCTCGCGGGTCACGGATGCCGCGGCATCCGTCGACGCGGACACCCGCACGGTCACGGTCGAGGTCGCCGACGGCGCCAAGGCGCTCGCCCCCATCGTGCGGGCGCTCGACGCCGCCGGGCTCGACGTCGACGACCTCGCGCTGCGCCGCCCGACGCTCGACGAGGTGTTCCTGCACCTCACCGCACCCGCACAGGCGCCCGAGTCCGCGCCCGATGCCGCGGATTCCGACCGTCCACCGTCCGCCCGATCCGACGAGGAGGTCTCCCGATGAGCGCCGCGAACCACCCCACGCCCGCCCGCGGCATCGCCGCCGCCCCCGGGCTGCGCGACCGCCGCTCGAATCCGCTCCGCGAGGGCGCGCTCATCGCCGGGCGCGACGTGCTGCACCAGGTGCGCGAGCCGTGGGGCGTCGTCTTCGGCCTCGCGTTCAACATCATGCTGATCCTGCTGTTCGCGTTCCTCTTCGGCGGCGCGATCGAGGTGCCGGGCGGCGGCGACTACATCGCCTACCTCCTGCCCGGGATGTTCGCGCTGGCGATGCTGTTCGGCCTCGAGACCACGATGACCGCCATGTCCGAGGACGCGAAGCGCGGCATCACCGATCGCTTCCGGTCGCTGCCGATCTCGAGCGCCTCGGTCGCGCTCGGGCGGGCGATCGCCGACCTCGGCAACTCGGTGCTCAACCTGGCGGTGCTGATGGTGGGCGGCCTGCTCATCGGCTGGCGGCCGACGACGGGGCCGGCGGAGATCGCGTTGGGCGTGCTGCTCCTGCTCTGGCTCCGGTTCGCCCTGCTGTGGGTCGGGATCTTCCTCGGGCTCCGCTTCCGCGGCACGGGGGCCACGACGGCGGTGCAGGTGCTCGTGTGGCCCGTCGGCTTCCTCTCGACCGTGTTCGTCTCGGCCGAGACGATGCCCGGGTGGCTCGGGGTGATCGCCGAGTGGAACCCGGTGTCGGCAACCGCCACGGCGGCGCGCGAGCTGTTCGGCAACCCGACCGGGGTCACGAGCGGATGGCTCGCGGAGAACGCGGTGCTCGCGGCATCCGTGTGGCCGCTCGTGATCGCCCTCGTGTTCGTGCCGCTCGCGGCGTCGGCGTATCGGCGGCTGCGGCGGTGAACGCCCCGCCCCCGGTGATCGAGTAGCGCCGCGCGCAGCGCGACGCGTATCGAGATCGGTCGCCAGGTCTCGATACGCGTCCGCCTCCGGCGGGCGCTACTCGACCACCGGTGAACTACTTCTTCGAGTTCTTCTCCGGTGCGGGCAGCGTGCCCGCCGCGCGGCGCTTCGCGTAGTACGCGCGCGCCTCGTCCTGGCGCTCGAGCTCGGCACCCGACGCGATGCTCGCACGCAGGTGCTCGGGCGCGAAGCCGAACGCGTCGACGAGGTCCTGCGCGTGCGGGCGCAGGCGCTCGACGAGCCGGTCGATGTAGGCCGTGACGGCCTGTGCGCGCTGCGGCGAGAGGCGCCCGTGCATGAGGTACCACGCGAGGTGCTTCTCGACGAGGCCGAGGCCGAACAGGTCGCGCACCCACGTGAGCACCCGCTTGGTGCCCGGGTCGGTCGTCTTGGCGAGGCCGCGCGTGAACGCCTCCCACTGCAGCAGCTCGGCGTGCGCCCGGGCGGCCTCGATGAGCTCGTTCTGGTTGCGGTTGAACGCGGCCGCTGAGTCCGCCTTCGGCAGCTTGCGCGCATCGCGGAGCCGGCCCGCGATCTCGGCGATCATGGTCTCGACGCGGCCGGTGAGCAGCTCGCGCTGGGTCTCCTCGTCGCGGAGCTCCGAGACCGAGCGGGCCGTCGACCCGAAGTCGGCGATCGTCTGCGCGAGCCGGCGCAGGCCGGAGCCGTGGTACGCGCGGTCGGCCGTCTGCGCGACGACGTAGCGCGCGAGCGCGCCGGCGTCGGCGTTCGCGAACTGCTTCGAGTAGTCCGTGAGCAGGCGCTTGGCGACGAGCTGGAGCAGCACGTTGTTGTCGCCCTCGAACGTCACGTAGATGTCGAGGTCCTGGCGCAGGCCCACGATGCGGTTCTCGGCGAGGAACCCGGCGCCGCCGCAGGCCTCGCGGGCCTCCTGCAGGGTCTCGAGGGCGTGCCACGTCGAGAGCGGCTTCAGCGCGGCGGCGATGGTCTCGAGGTCCTGCCGGTCGTCGTCGGTGTCGGCCTTGCCCGAGAACACCGCGTCGAACTTCACGAGGAACTCGTCGTGCGCGAAGACCTGCGCGTACGTCGTGGCGAGCTTCGGGAGGAGCCGGCGCTGGTGACGCTGGTAGTCGAGCAGCACCTCCTCGTCGACGTCGCTCGCGGCGTTGAACTGGCGGCGCTGGTTGCCATAGGTGATCGCGATGTCGAGGCCCATCGCCGCGGCGATGGTCGACGCACCGTCGAGCGACACGCGACCCTGCACGAGCGTGCCGAGCATCGTGAAGAAGCGACGGCCGGGGCTCGCGATGGGGCTCGTGTACGTGCCGTCGACCGCGACGTCGCCGTAGCGGTTGAGGAGGTTCTCGCGCGGGACGCGCACCTCGGTGAAGTGCAGGCGGCCGTTGTCGATGCCGTTCAGGCCGCCTTTGAGGCCGTCGTCCTCGCCGCCGATGCCGGGCAGGAACTCGCCCTGCTCGTCGCGGATCGGCACGTAGAACGCGTGCACGCCGTGGTTCACGCCCTTGGTGACGAGCTGGGCGAACACCACCGCTGCGATGCCGTGCACAGCCGCGTTGCCGAGGTAGTCCTTCCAGGCGCCGCGGAACGGCGTGTGGATCACGAACTCCTCGGTCTCGGGGTCGTAGGTCGCCGTGGTGCCGATGGCCGCGACGTCGGAGCCGTGCCCGGTCTCGGTCATCGCGAAGGCGCCGGGCACCTCGAGGCTCATGATGCCCGGTAGCCACTTCTCGTGGTGCGGGGTCGTGCCGAGGTGCAGCACCGCGGCGCCGAAGAGGCCCCACTGCACGCCCGACTTGATCTGCAGGCTGGGGTCGGCGAGCACGAGCTCCTCGAACGCGGCGATGTTGCCGCCGTGGTCCTCCTCGCCGCCGAGCTCCTTCGGGAACGCCTTGTGCACGGCGCCCGACTCGACGAGTCGCTTGAGCTGCCCGAGCACGCGCTCGCGGTGCTCCTCCATGGACTGGCCGTCGATGCGCTGGTACTCGGGCTCCGCCGCGCGGGCGCGGGCCGCGAGCCGGATCTCGGGCCACGTGCCGAGGAGCTGGTGCGCGAGCTGCTCGACGTCGATGCGCGGCGAGTCGGGCTGCGCCGCGGCGGGCGGCGCCTGGATGGGCGCGGCGGACTGGTCGCGCGCGGGCGTCGCGGGAACGGTGGCGGCGGTCGTGTCGCCGGTGGTCTTCGAGGAAGTAGGGGTTGCCGTGTCAACCATCGTCGGTTCTGTCCTTCGCTGTTCGGCGGGCTGCCGTTCCACGCTAGGACGCCCTCACGAGGGCCGGAAACGAGGCGTCCGCCGCCTACAAACGGCGCGCGGGACCCCTCGGACGGGGCTGTCGGGACCCTACAAACGCGCGTCGACCGCGCGTTGCAGTGTCCACAAGCGGATGCCGCGGCATCCGTGCCCCGCGACGGCGACGATGGGCGGATGCCGCGGCATCCGCCCATCGGACCGCGGTTCAGCTGCGGAAGAAGGCGCTCGCCCGGCGCGTCCAGAGCAGGGCGATGATCACGAGCGAGATGGCCACGCCGACGTACTCGCCGATCGCACCGGCCGGGTACGCGATCGCGAAGAAGATCGAGATGATGATCGAGATCACCTCGAAGACCGTGATCACGACCCGGGCCCAGCTGCGGCCTCGCATGAGGCTGACGGCCACGACGATGAGGATGGCGCCGACGAGGATCGCGCCGATCGCGAACAGGATGAGCTGACTGGCGCCGCCGAACTGCTCGACGGTCGACGCGATGCTCGTCTGGAACAGCAAGATCGTGCCGCCCAGGATGTCGAGCGCACCGCCGATCCAGGTCAACACTGCGACGAGCGTCACCCCGCCGGGACGCGCGACGGAATTCGACATGATGACTCCCCCACCTCGTCGGCGCCGCCAGGACGCGGCGCGCCTGGTGCGATGCTAGCGCTTGGCACGCTCCTTGGCGCGGGCCGTCGCGTTGAAGTAGGCGCTCGCGGGGCGCGTCCAGAGCAGGATGAGCACGATCGCGGAGAGCGCGACGTTCGCCCACTCCCCGACCGGGTTGCCCATCCACGCCACCGCGAGGAAGAGCGACTTGATGAGCGACAGCGCTCGCACGACGGTCACGATCATGCGCGCGACCCAGTTGCCGGTCCACAGGCCGAACGAGAGGGCCACCACGATGGCGCCGAGGATCATCGACCCGATCGAGGCGGCCAGCACGCCGCCCGACCCGCCGAACGCGGCGTTCACCGTGGGATCGTTCGCCTGGAAGATCAGCAGGATGCCCGAGATGATGTCGTACACGCCCGAGATGAACGCCACGACCGCGACGATCGAGACGACGACCGGCCGCTTGACCTCTACAGAATCCGTCATGATGCGCACCCCATTCGCTTCGGGAGACGCGACCACTGCGTCCCGTGAGGCCGATGCTAGCGCGGTGGCGGATGCCGCGGCGAGGGCGCGCGGCATCCGCCGGCCGATGGCGATCTCGACGGCTCGGTGCGGCGGAATTGTCGCTTGGTTTTGAGCTCAGGCGGTGGGTTCGTCGGGCGCGAGGCCCTTGAAGTAGCGGCTCGCCTCCCCCGACCACAGCAGGAAGAGCAGGGCGATCGCGAGGAGGGCGCTGAGGATCTCGCTCGGGAGCAGCGCCGGGTTGACGACGGCGAGCCAGATCGACTGCGCCAGCGAGACCACCTGCACGACGGTCGCGGCGATCCGGGCGGTCGCGTTCCCGCGCAGCAGGCCGAAGGCGATGATGATGATCGCCGCGCCGAGCAGCAGCGAGAAGATCGCGGCGGTCACCACCAGCCCGGAGCCACCCATCCGTTCGACGACCTCGGGGTCCAGCTGCACGGCGAGCAGCATGATGCCCGCGATCACGTCGATGATGCCGGCGATGATCGAGAGCGCCGCCACGATCGTGACGCCGAGCGGCCGTTTCGTCGCGAACTGGTCTGACATGGCACTCCCTCGGTCGGGCGAACGGATGCCGCGGCGAACCGCGCTTGCCGCGATCCTAGCGGGGCAGCCGACGGCCGGGCTATGCCGCAGCGACCACCGCGAGGATCGCTTCGCCGTAGGCCTCGCGCTTCTTCGCGCCGATGCCCGTGATGCCGTCGAGGTCGCCGAGGTTCGCGGGCCGCGCAACGGCGACGGCGCGAAGCGTGGCGTCGCCGAACACGATGTAGGCGGGAACGCCCTGCTCGCGCGCCTCCCCCGCGCGCCACGCCCGCAGCGCCTCGAAGAGCTCGGCCTGGGCCGGCTCGAGGTCGGCCGCTGCCGGGGCCGCCTTCTGCCCGCGCGAGCGCGCCGCTCGCTCGGGCTCGGTGCGGAGCATGACCGTGCGCCCGCCCGACAGCACGTCGGACGCGGAATCGGTGATCGCGAGGGTGCCGTACTCGCCGTGGGTCTCGAGGAGGCCCTGCGCGAGCAGCTGCCGCACGACGCCGCGCCACTGCTGCTCGCTCAGGTCGTCGCCGATCGACCAGGTCGCCAGCGCGTCGTGCCCGTACTGGCGCACGCGGGGGGTCTCCTTGCCGCGCAGGATGTCGATGAGGTGGCCGGCGCCGAAGCGCTGCCGCCGCTCGCGCTGCAGCCGAACGATCGTCGACATGAGCTTCTGCGCCGGGACCGTGCCGTCCCATGCGGCCGGCGGCTCGAGGCATGTGTCGCAGTTGCCGCAGGGATCGCTGCGCTCGCCGAAGTACGCGAGCAGGTTCTGCCGGCGGCACTGCACGGTCTCGCACAGGGCGAGCATCGCGTCGAGGTGCTGGGACAAGCGACGACGGTGCGCGAGGTCGCCGGGGCTCTCGTCGATCATGCGACGCTGCTGCACGACGTCTTGCAGCCCGTAGGCGAGCCAGGCCGTGGCGGGCGCACCATCGCGGCCTGCTCGACCGGTCTCCTGGTAGTAGCCCTCGACCGACTTCGGCAGGTCGACGTGCGCGACGAAGCGCACGTCGGGCTTGTCGATGCCCATGCCGAACGCGATGGTCGCGACCACGACGACGCCGTCCTCCCGGAGGAAGCGCTCCTGTGTGCGACGCCGGACGCCCGCCTCGAGGCCCGCGTGGTACGGCAGCGCATTCACCCCGTTCTGGGCGAGGAACGCGGCGATCTTCTCAGTGCTCGCGCGGGAGAGCGCGTAGACGATGCCCGAGACCGGGGCGCCGGAGGCATCCATGCCCTCGCTGCGGATGACGTCGAGCAGCTGGCGGCGCACCTCGAGCTTGGGCGCGATGCGGTACTGGATGTTGGGCCGATCGAAGCTCGAGACGAAGTGCTTCGCGCCGTCGAGCGAGAGGCGGGTCGTGATCTCGCGGTGCGTCGCCTCGGTGGCCGTGGCGGTGAGCGCGATGCGCGGCACGTCGGGCCAGCGATCGGCGAGCTCGGACAGGGCGAGGTAGTCGGGCCGGAAGTCGTGGCCCCACTGCGACACGCAGTGCGCCTCGTCGATCGCGAACAGGGCGATGCGGCCGCCCTCGAGGAACCGCTTGACGGGCTCGGCGTTGAGGCGCTCGGGGGCGATGTAGAGCAGGTCGAGCTCGCCGGCGAGGTAGGCCCGCTCCACCTCGGCGCGCTCGGCCGGCAGCTGGCTCGAGTTGAGGTAGGCGGCTCGCACGCCGTTGCGCACGAGGGCGTCGACCTGGTCGTGCATGAGCGCGATGAGCGGCGAGACCACGATGCCCGTGCCCTCGCGCAGCAGCGCGGGGATCTGGTAGCAGAGGCTCTTGCCGCCGCCCGTGGGCATGAGCACGACGGCGTCGCCGCCGCCGGTGACCTGCTCGATGATCGCCGCCTGCTCGCCGCGGAAAGTGTCGTAGCCGAACACCGTGTGGAGCGCCTCGTCGGCGGTCGCGAACCGGGCGGGTGCGGGGCGCACCGCGTGGGCCCGGGTGCCGGAGCGGCCTGCGATCGGGGCGTCGGTCGGCGGGACCCAGCCCGGCTCGGCGGCCGGCGGCCTCCCATCGTCGGGGGGCGGCGGAGCCCACTCGTCGTCTGGCGGCGGAGCGAGCTCATCGGGATCCCAGGGGACCTCCTCGGGGCCGTGGGATTCCGCGTTCCAGCTCACCCGTCGAGTGTAACGAGCACCCCCGACGGGTGAGCCGGAACCCTCCCGAGCCCGGCGGCCGGCTCCGGCTGCCGGGCTGGGGAGGACGGGTTCAGGCGAGCACGGCGGTCACGCCCTCCGGCGGACGACGAGCCAGGTGACGATCGCGGCGACCGCGGCGAGCAGTACCCCGCCGACGATCCAGAGCGCGTCGAGCGGTGCCGCGGATGCCGCGTCACTCGACTCGTCGGGCGCCTCGGACTCGTCCGCGGACTCGGTCGCCTCGGGCTCGGCGGCCGTCGATGCGCTGCCGCAGGCGCCCGGCTCGTCGGATCCCTCGGCGAGCGCGATGCCGTCGACGGGCTGCCACGTGAACGCCCACGTGCCCGAGATCGGGTGCCCGTCGGTGGAGACCACGCGCCAGGTCACGGTGTACTCGCCGGGTTCGCCGAGCTGCGTCTGCGTGGTGGCGACGGGACCGTCGACCACGGCGCATCCGTCGCCGTAGTACCGGCCGTCGGGACCCTGCACCTGGATGACGGAGCCGCCCTCGACGTCGAGCAGGGCCTCGTTCGTCTCGAGCGAGACCGTGCCGGGTTGCGCGGTGACGACCGCGCCCTTGGCGGGCGTCGTCGCCACGACGTAGTTGTGCGCCGACGCCGGCAGGGCGGGCAGCAGGGCGAGGGCCGCGGATGCCGCGACGACCGCCGCGAGCCGGCCCAGCCGCGCCGCGCCGTGACGCCGCCTCGCTGCCGGCCGCGGCACCGCACCCGTCGGCGACATCACGCCCCCGACCGCGGACGACGCGCGGCGAGCGCGAGCACGATGCCCACGACGCCGACGACGAGGCCGCCGATGCCGAGCACGCGGGCCACGGTGTCGGCGTCGTCCGACGTGGCCGCGACCTCCTCGGTGCCTTCGGCGTGGCCGTCGCCGTGCTCGTCGGCGGCTGCCTCGTCGGTCGCGGCGCCGTGACCGTGCTCGTCGCCCGTCGACTCGGTCACGACGATGGCGGGTGCCGGGCTCTCGGGCTCCTCCTCGCCCTCCTCGGCGACCTGGTTCCAGTTCGTCTCGCCGACCTCGCAGGTCTGCAGCACGGGGAATGCGAGCGTCTCGCCGGCCGCGTCCTCGGGCAGCTGCAGCGAGAGCTCGATGGTGTCGCGGTAGCCGTCCTGCACCGGCGTGATCGCGGTGTAGACGACCTGCGAGGTGCGGTCGCCGTCGGCGACCTTCTCGATCGTGTAATTCGGGTTGAGCGTCGGCGCGACGCTCGCGATCGACTCGGGGATGTCGATCGCGATCGCGGTGGTCGGCGAGCCTTCGCAGCCGTGGCTGTACGCGAACGTCAGCACGGTGTAGCTGCCGGCGGCGGTGCCGCTGGGTGTCACGGTCACGTGGGCGCTGGCGGCGAGCGGGACGGCCGCGAGCGCGAGGACGGCGCCGCCGGCGAGGCCGGCGGCGGAGAGGCGTGCGATGCGCATGATGGGATGCTTTCGTGTTCGGTGCGGGCGCGCGCGTGCGCGAGGTGTCCGCAAGGAAGGAGAGGTGGGAAGCGTCGGCCGCGTCAGGATGCGGCGACGGCGTTCGGCGGACCTCTCGATCCCAGCCCCGAGACCAGGAGCAGCGCGGCGAAGCGCGGCCGCGGCGCGTCCGCGAGCAGCGAGAACGTCGGAGGGACGATCGGCACCGGGATCGTCGTGAGTCGGCGCACGACGACGCGGAGCGCACGCCGTACCGCGTCGAACACCCGGTCGCCGGCCACGAGCGCGGCGAGCGTCAGCGCGGCGGCCGCGAGGTGCGCGAGCGGCATCCAGGCGTTTCCATGGTCGACGGATGCCGCGGGCACGCTGAGGTGCGCAGACGCATGTCCGCTCCGCATCGACGGGGTCGACGGTGTGCCGATCGCGTACGTGAGGTGCAGGACGCCCTGGGCGACGAGGGCGGAGACAGCGGTGCGCAGCATCCTCGCCCGAGCGCCCGAGAGCACCATGGCGAGCGGCGCGGAGAAGGCGAGCGCGAGCACGAGGGCGACGGGCCCCGGGGGCGCCCCGCCGCCGATGGTGTGCGCCAGGGCGGCCACAAAGGTCGCGAACACGGCCACGGCCGTTCCGCGTGCAACTCGTGCGCCCCGGGAGATCACCCGATCAGCCTAACCGGCGCGGCTGATCGCGAACGGGGCACAAGCGGACGGGAACGGCCCCGGGCTCGCGCCCGGGGCCGTTCTCTGTATCGACCGACTACCCGACGTTGAGCACGAACGAGCTCGTCGTTCCCGTCGTCGGCACCGTGATGTCGAACCGCGTGGGTCCGGAGGTGCCGGCCGGAATCGTGAACTCGACCGTGGCCTTGCCGATCTCGTCGACCGTCGGGGTGAAGGTTCGGTCGACGGGCGAGGTGTCGAGCTGGGTGCCGCCGAACGACACCACGACCGTTTCGGCAGCGGGCTCGGTGCGGCTGAAGTCGAGCGATGACAGGTTCACCGTCACCAGCTCGCCCGGCGCGTACGTGCCGTCGCCGGCCGCCTGCACGCCGACGGCGCGCTGGGCGTTGTCAGGCGTGATGGAGCCGAACTCCTTGAAGTAGTCGACCATCGACTCGAGGTCGATCTTGCCGCTGTCCGCCTTGTTGGTACCCAGCGCGAGGGTGAAGAAGTTGTCTCCACCTGCCGCGAGGAACGAGTTGGCGCCGACCGAGTAGGTCGCGGCGGGATCGATCGGGACGCCGTTCAAGAGCATCTCGGTGACTCGGTTGCCCACAGGACCAGCCGGGTTGTAGGTGTACTCGAGCTCCTTGTTCACGCCGAGCTTGAGGAACGGACGCGTCGCACCCGCGGGCTGCCACTGCTCCTCGAGCACCTGCTTGACCTGCGCCCCGGTGAGGTTCAGCGTCACCAGCGTGTTGGCGAACGGCTGGACGTCGGCCGCCTCGCGATAGGTGACCTCACCGCCGGCGAGGTCCGCGCGCAGGCCGCCCGGATTCATGAACGCGATGTCCACGTCGCGGGTGCCGTCCTCGTTCAGCGACCAGAGCTGCACGTCGGCAACCAGGTTGCCGAGCGTGGACTCGCCACCTCGGTTCTCGGGCAGCGACTGGCCGGGAATCGGCGCCGAAGCCACGGCGCGGCCGAAGTCCGCCGTCGCGGTGCCGAGCACGACGCTGCCGAGCTCATTGGCCTTCGCCACTGCCGCGTCGACGATCGGCTTCACGGCCGGGTCGTCGGGGTAGAGCGCCGTCGTGCCGTCCATCAGGTTGAAGATCTCGTTGTTCATGGTGAACGTCTTGGTCTTCTTGTCGTACGTGATGTCCATCTTCGAGAACCGCTCGCCGTACTGGCCGCTCGAGATGACCGGCATCGGCGCGTGCTTGAACTGCGTCGAGTCCTTGTCGGTGATCACGTGGTTGTAGGCGAGGTGCGTGTGGCCCGAGACGATGGCGTCGACGTTCTGGTTCACGCCGAGCACGATCTTGCCGAAGCGCGACGCGGGGTCGACCGCATCCGGCTTGTTGGTCGTCGCCGCACCCTCGTGCACGAGGAGCACGACGATGTCGGCCTCGCCGTTTCCGCCGTTGCCGTCGCTCAGCTGGTTCGCGACGCGGTTGGCGGCCTCGGTCGGGTCGCCCACCGTGATGTCCGCGATCCCGTCAGGGCTCACGAGCGAGGGCAGCTCATCGGTGACCGCACCCACGAAACCGATGCGGACCCCCTCGAACTCCTGGATGAAGTACTCCGGCAACGCCGGGATCTTGGTGCCCTTCTCGTAGATGTTGGCGCCGAGGTACTCCCAGAGGGCGAGCGGCATGACTCGATCGGTGAGGTCGGCGAAGCCCTGGTCGAACTCGTGGTTGCCCACGGAGCTGACGTCGAGCCCGGCCGCGTTCAGCGACTCGATCGTCGGCACGTCCTGCTGGATGAAGGACGTGAACGTCGACGCGCCGATCATGTCACCTGCAGCGGCGAAGATCGTGTTGGGGTTGGCCGCACGGATCTGCTTGACCGCGGACGACAGCGCGGCGATGCCGCCGGACGGCGCCGACTGCTCGATGCGACCGTGGAAGTCGTTCACGGTCACGAGGTCGATGTCCACCTTGGTGCTCGCGTTCGGCGAGCCGACACCCACGACGATCGGGTCGTGGTCGCTCGAGCGGTACGGGGTCCCGGCCTCGGCGGCCGTTCCCCAGTACTCGCGCTGCTGCCACTCGGGCGAGTTGATCGGCCAGACGCCGACACCGGCCACCCGGTCGGTCGCCGCGGGCGACGCGATCACGTGGTCGAGCGAGCCGAGCTCTCCGTCGAAGGTGTAGGTGTACTGGCCGCGAGCCTTGGCGAAGGCGAGGTCGGTCCAACCGGCCTTCGCGAAGACCTGGACCGGGTCCTCCTTGGAGTACGCGTTGAAGTCGCCCACGAGGTAGACCGCGTTCTTCTTCCCCTCGGAGAGGGTGTTCGCGAACTCCAGCAGGTCATTCGCCTGCTCGACGCGCTCGTCGTTGAAGGCGTCCTGGCCCTGCTGCGGTGTCGGGTCGGTGCCGCTCTTCGACTTGAAGTGGTTCGCGACGACGGTCAGGAACGACTTGCCGTACTTGAAGGTCTGGGCGATCGGCTCACGCGCGATGTCCCACACGGCCTCGTCGATGATCGTCTGCGCCTCGCCCGACGGCTTCACCACGGCGGGCTTGAAGATGATCGCGTTGGTGATGAAGTCGGTGATCGCGGCGTCGTGCAGCGCGGCGGGCGTGCGCACGTAGTCCCACACCTTCGAGCCTGCGTCGGCGTTGAGGCCCGCGACGAGATCGGCGAGCGCCTCGTCGGGCGCCTCACCGAGCTTCACCGAGTTCTCGATCTCCTGGAGCGCGACGACGTCGGCGTCCAGGCCGTTGATCGCCTCGACGATCTTCGACTTCTGGATCGCGAACTCCTCGGCGTTCGCGGCACCGCGGGCTTCGGGGTTGTCGTCGCTGAACGTCGTGAAGTAGTTGAGCACGTTGAACGCGGCGACGGTCACGTCGCCGCCCACCGCCGGCGCGGTCAGGCCCGGGCGCGTGTTGACCGCGGTGAACGTCGGCTTCAGGTTCGCGGGGCTCGCGTCGTTGATCGGCAACGGCGGCTGCACGCGCCAGTTGCTGAACCCGAAGCTCAGGACGCCCCCACCAGTCGGGAAGGTCACGTTGTCGCCGTTGCGTACGACGAGCTCCTTGGTGAAGTAGGGCTGGCCGCCGGGGTGCCTGGCGTCGGAGGTGTTCACGTCCCATCCGTCGTCGAGGATCAGGCGGGCGTTGTTGTTCGCGGCCGTGATGTTGTTGGCGGCAGTCGTCGTGGGAGCCTGCTGCTCGAACGCCTCGACCGGCATTGCGCCGCCCGCGCTCGTCCACAGCTCGCCGAAGTTCTGCAGGTTGTGGCTCGAGACGACCCGGAAGGTACCGGTCGGGTGCACGAGCATGCCCTCGAACGCCTCCCGCGCAGAGCCGAGCACGGTCGCGGCCAGGTTGGTCGGCGCGAGCGCCCCGAAGCCGGCCTGCACGACCTCAACCGAGGCGCCGGCACCCGAGGCGTTGACCCGGGTGACCGAGCCGGACTCCTGCGCCACGCCCGTCGCGCGCACGAGGTCGCCGATGGCGAACGACGGCGTGGCCGCGGTGCCGACGAGGACGAAGATGCCGTCGGATGCGCCCGGCGTCGTATCGGGACCCGGCGTCTGGATGTAGAAGCCCCGGTAGCTGCCGTCGACGCGGTGGTCGGCGGTCACGACGCCCTCGACCGTCACGGTCTGGTTCGCGACCGGCGTCGCGGTCCCGGTGCCCTGCACCGCCGCGATCGTGTGCGAGACCGGGACGGCGTGCGCTGCTGGCGCGGAGAGGACTCCCGCCACCAGGGCGCCGGCCGCGGCGACCGCCACGGCTGACAGACGTTGAACGGTGCTGCGACGTGGCATGACTCTCCTCTGATCCCCACTGCCTCATAGATGCGCCATGCGGGGACTCAGGCTCGACGACGGTGTCGGGTCGGGTTCGCAGGGAGCACTGCCCGTAGCCTAAGCACCCCTTCCGACGCTGCCAAGGGGTTTCCGTTGCTTCGTACGCCGGTTTTCATGCGGTGTTCACGGATCGCGCGCAGATGTGCACCATAGGCCCCGCCCCCTGCTCGGATGAGCACGCGAGCGCCGCCATTACGCTGGAACGACCATGCTCACCGCCGTCTTCTCGCTCGCCGGAGCGCTCGTCTTCGGCGCGGCCGACTTCCTCGGCGGTCTCGCCGCGAAGCGCGTGAGCTCCATCCTCGCCACGGCCGTCGCGTCGCTGACCGGATTCGTGCTGCTCCTCGCGGCCCTCCCGCTCCTCGGCGGCACCTGGACCGACGACGACCTGCTCTGGAGCGTGCTCTCGGGCATCGCCGGCGCCGTGGCGATCTCACTGCTCTACGCATGCCTCGCGATCGGGCCGATGAGCATCCTCTCCCCGCTCACCGCCCTCGTCTCGGCGGTCGTGCCGATGGTGTGGGGGCTCGTCGTCGGCGGCGAGCGGTTCGCGACGCTCGGCTACTGGGCGCTCGGGCTCGCGCTCGTCGCGGTGGTGCTGGTGGGGTTCGTGCCCGAGCGCGGCGCCGTGCGACCGAGCCTGCGCGGCATCCTCATGGCCATCGGGTCGGGGATCGCGATCGGCACGTTCTTCATCACGATCGACCAGACGTCGGAGGAGAGCGGCGTCCTCCCGCTCCTCGTCAACCGCGTCGTGAACGGCGCCATCATGTTCGCCGTGCTCGGCGTGCTGGCGCTCATCGGCGTCGCTCGCCGTCGTCGTCGCGACGAGCCGAGGGCCGAGCGGATGCCGCGGCCGACGTCGATCGGCGCCGCCGTCGCGCCGGTGCGCAGCACGACCGCGGCGGGCGTGCAGCTGGCGATCGCGTGCGGCGCCGTCGACGTCGTGGCGAACGGACTGCTGCTCGTCGGCATCCGCGCCGGCGACCTCTCGGTGGCGGCGGTGCTCGGCGCGATGTACCCGGCGGGCACGATCCTGCTCGCCGCGCTCGTGCTCAAGGAGCGCATCGCGCCCGTGCAATGGGTCGGCCTCGTGCTCGCGCTGACCGCCGCGGGGATGCTCGCGGTCGCGTAGTCGGGTCTTCGGACTCGTCCGTATCCGGCGGGCGCTCCTCGACCGACGGGCTACAGCCGTACGACCTCGGTCACCCGCACGACCGCGGCGCCCTCCTCGGCCGACGCCTCGAGGTCGATCTCCGCGCGGATGCGCCAGTCGTGGTCGCCCGCGGGGTCGTCGATCACCTGCTCGACCCGCCACAGGCCGCTCGCGGCATCCGATTCGTCGATCGTGACAAGTCGCGGCGAGCGCGCCGGACCGCCCGTGAGGATCTCGTCGTGCTCGCCGTAGTAGCGGTCGAGCGCGTCGGGCCAGCCGACGTCGGGGTCGAGCTCGGCGAGCTCCTCGTCGCGCTCGAGCGCCGCGAGCTGCACGCGCCGGAACAGCTCGTTGCGCACGAGCACCGTGAAGGCGCGGCGATTCGTGACGACCGAGGGCGGCGCCGGCGGCACGACGGCCTGCTCGTCCTCGGGCAGGTGCGACGTGGGGTCGACGAGCTCGGCCCACTCGTCGACGAGGCTCGAATCGACCTGCCGCACGAGCTCGCCGAGCCACTCGATGATGTCGAGCAGCTCCTCGTCCTTCGCATCGCTCGGCACCGTCTGGCGGACCGCCCGGAACGCGTCGGAGAGGTACCGCAGCACCAGCCCCTCGCTGCGCTGCAGCTGGTAGAAGGAGACGTACTCGCCGAACGACATGCTGCGCTCGAACATGTCGCGCACCACCGCCTTCGGCGAGAGCTCGAAGTCGCGCACCCACGGCTGGCTCGAGGCGAACGTCTCGAACGTGACGGCGAGCAGCTCGTCGAGCGGCTTCGGCCAGGTCACCTCCTCGAGCAGCGCCATGCGCTCGTCGTACTCGATGCCGTCGCGCTTCATCGCGGCGACGGCCTCGCCGCGCGCCTTGTACTGCTGCTGCGAGAGGATCGGCCGCGGGTCGTCGAGCGTCGACTCGATGATGCTCACGACGTCGAGCGCGTAGTGCCCCGTGCCCTGCTCGCTCGTCTCGGGATCGAGCAGCTCGATCGCCGCGAGCGCGAACGGCGACAGCGGCTGGTTGAGCGCGAAGTTCGGCTGCAGGTCGACCGTGAGCCGCAGGTCGGCGAGTCGTCCGGGCGCGGTCGGCTCGAGGATCTCGACCACGCCCGCCACCTTCAGCGTCCGCAGGATCTCGAGCGCGCGGCGGGCGAGCTCGTACTGCCTGGCGCGCGACTGGTGATTGTCGAAGACGAGCGATCGGATGCCGCCGACGACGTCGCCGCCCCGCCCGATCACGTTGATGAGCATCGCCGCCGTCAGCTGCAGCTGCGGCACGAGCGCCTCGGGCTCCGCGGCGACGAGCCGCTCGAACGAGCCCTCGCCCCAGGTCACGAACCCGGCGGGCGCCTTCTTGCGCACGACCTTCTTGAGCTTCTTCGGATCGTCGCCGGCCTTGCGCACCGCGACCTCGTTCTCGATCTCGTGGTCGGGCGCGAGCACGACGACGGTGCCGGCCGTGTCGTAGCCGGCGCGGCCGGCGCGCCCTGCGATCTGGTGGAACTCGCGGGCGGTGAGCTGCCGCATCCGCTGGCCGTCGTACTTCGAGAGCGCCGTGATGAGCACGGTGCGGATCGGCACGTTGATGCCGACGCCGAGCGTGTCGGTGCCGCAGATGACCCGGAGGAGCCCGCGCTGCGCGAGCGTCTCGACCAGCCGTCGGTACCGCGGGAGCATGCCCGCGTGGTGCACGCCGATGCCCGCCCGTACCAGCCGCGAGAGGGTCTTGCCGAACCCGGTCGTGAACCGGAACCCGCCGATCGCCTCGGCGATCTCGTCGCGCTGCTCCCGCGACACGACCCGGATCGAGGAGAGTGCCTGCGCGCGCTCCATCGCCGCGGCCTGCGAGAAGTGCACGATGTAGACGGGGGCGAGCCGGGTGTCGAGCAGCTCCTCGACGGTCTCCTGCACGGGCGTCTTCGCGTACGAGAAGTGGAGCGGCACCGGTCGATCGACGCCCGTGACCCGGGCGGTGTCGCGGCCGGTTCGGCGGGCGAGGTCGTCGGCGATGGCGGTGACGTCGCCGAGCGTCGCGGACATCAGCACGAACTGCACGCGCGGCAGCGTGATGAGCGGCACCTGCCACGCCCAGCCGCGCTCGGGGTCGCCGTAGTAGTGGAACTCGTCCATGACGACCTGGTCGACGGCGGCGTCAGCGCCGTGCCGGAGGGCCAGGTTCGCGAGGATCTCGGCCGTGCAGCAGATGATCGGGGCATCCGGATTGACCGAGCTGTCACCCGTGACCATGCCCACGTTCTGCGCGCCGAAGATCTCGACGAGCTGGAAGAACTTCTCGCTCACGAGCGCCTTGATCGGCGCCGTGTAGTAGCTGCGACCGCCATGGGCGACGGATGCCGCGTGCGCAGCGACCGCGACGAGCGACTTGCCCGTGCCGGTCGGGGTCGACAGGATCACGTTCGCGCCCGAGACGATCTCGATGACCGCCTCGTCCTGCGCGGGATAGAGCGAGAAGCCCCGGCCGGCGGCCCACTCCACGAACGCGTCGTACATCGCGTCGGCGTCGTACGGGCGCGGGGCGAGGTCGAGGAGCGGCGCGGTCACCCGACCGAGTCTGTCATGCGGCCGAGCGGGGGCGCGCCGCTACGCCTGCGGCGCGAACGCGGTGCGCAGCCGTCCGACCGCGTCGCGGTCGGCCGCGTCGAGCGCGGCGTCGGCGTCGGCGACGGTGATCTCGGGCCCGCGCGACGGCGACCAGGCGATGGTGCCGTGCTCGAAGCATCCGCTCATCGCCCCGGTCGCCGGGTCCACGAGCACGTCGGCGACGGGCAGGCCCAGGTTCGAGCGCTCCCAGCCGAGCAGTGCCCAGATGTCGCGCACCATGCCGTGCACGATGGCGGCGCCGTGGCGGGACGTCCGGTAGATCGAGCCGCCCTCGAAGTGCGCGAAGCCGCCGGCGTCGAGCGACAGCCCGCCGAGGCGCTGCTCGTCGGTCGTCGGCAGGCCGAGGAACGACCGCTCGCCGCCGACCGCCTGCCAGCGCTCGGCGATCTCGCCGTGCACCTCGTGCGCGCCCGTGCGCTCCGACCAGTACACCGCGCCGTGCTCGTACCCGCGGCGGTACACGTCGGCGTCGCCGAGCTGCGTGTGCAGCGTGACGGCCTCGCCGAGCCACGTGTGCTCGGCGCGCTTGGCGCTGATGGCCGGGACGGCGATGAGCAGCCGGTTGGCCGGGTCGTACCGCACCGCGGTGCGGAAGTCGGTCCAGCTCACCGCGCGATCGAGCCGCTTCGGCAGCAGGGCGGCGTGCGCCGGTCGGGACTGCGTGAGGCGCTCGGCGCGCGTGGTGTGGTCCATTGGTGCTCCGCTCGTCGGTCCGGACTCGTCGCGGCCGGTCGTGTGTGCGCTCGTCGTGTGCGCTGGTGGGCTGGTGGTCCCGGTGATTCCGGGGAGAACGGGGGGAGCCGGTCGCACCCGAGGTGCCGACCGGCTCTCCGGTCGCCGTCCGCGGTGACAGTTCCCCCTGCGGTCCGCGGCTCGACGACCGGTTCCCACGCTACGGACGCCCCGAACGGCGGGCATCAGGGTTATCACTGAACCTCGCCGACGCGGGCGATGGATGCGCGGCGAGGTGCCGAGCGTGCGGCTCAGGCGGCGGACGCCGCGGCGTCGATCGCCTCGCGGGCGAGCGCCGACGCTGACGCGACGAGCACCGCGCGACGGCGCGTCGCCCGGTCGGAGTGGCCGTCGACGAGGAACGCGTCGAGGTGCCCGAGCACGGGCCACGCGTTCACGAGCGACACGATCGTGAGCAGGAGCTCGCCGGCCGTCTCGCGGTCGACGCCCGGCAGCAGCTCGCGGAACCGCTCGACCTTCTGCTCGTGGTAGGCCGCGCGCGCCGCGTCGGCCACGGTCGCCGCGCCGCGCTCGAGCCCCTCCCAGAAGACGAGGCGGGGGATGACCCCGTCGACGAGGTGGTGGTCGAACAGGCGGCCGGCGTAGTCGCCCACGGCCTCGGCGCCGACGCCGCGCATGGGGACCTCGTCCATCGACGTGCGGAGCCGAGCGGCGAGCACGGCCGCGAACAGGTCGTCCTTCTTGCCGAAGTACTGGTAGATCCGCTCCTTGTTGACGCCCGCGGCCGCGGCGATGCGGTCGACTCGCGCACCGGCCAGCCCGTGCTCGCTGAACTCGGCGGTCGCGGCATCCAGCAGCAGTCGCTTGGTGCGCTCGGTGTCCCAGGCCATGCACCCAGTGTAGCAATCTCCAACCGAACAGTTGCGAATTCAATCGGGACGTGGTTCAATTACAACCGTTCAGTTGGAAATGACCTGAGGAGTCGCCATGACCACCGCCCCCACCCCCGTCGTCGAGGCCGCCGCGCCCACGACCTCCGCGCCGACGACCGCCGCGCACCTTGCCGCGCCCGCGACCGCGCGCGCCGTCCCCACCCCGCCGTCGGTGCACGTGCGCGCCGTCATCACGTGGCTCGCGATCTTCCCGCTCGTCGCCGTCGGCATGCTGCTCATCGCCCCGATCGCGGAGTCGTGGCATCCGGTGCTGCGGGCCTTCGTGCTCACGCTCGTCGTCGTGCCGCTTGCCGTCTACCTCGTCGTTCCGCAGCTCATGCGCGCATACGTCGCGCTGCGCCGCCGTCGCACCGCGCGCTCGTGAGAAGGGCGCTTGATCCGGCGATCGAGCGACCACGAGCGCGCGGTCAGGCGTCGCCCCCGCGTCGAGTCACCGTGATCTGACGGGCGGCAGCGCCGTCGGTCGCACCACGTCCCGTGGGTCGCCGCCCGCGAGCACCTCGACGAGCGCCTCGACGAGGCGGAACGGCACGAGCGCGACGAGGTGCAGCGCGAGCAGCGGGCCGAGCACCGCGAGCGACCCCGAGAGCAGCAGCACGAGCGTCGCGAGGCCCGCGGCCGCCCACGCCGACCCGGCGAGCGCGACAGCAGGCAGGGCGAGCAGCCACCACGGGTTCCAGAACGCGGCGACGGATGCCCCGACGACGACGATCGCGCCGACGATCACCTGCACGAGCAGCAGCACGCCCGCCGCCCCGCCGAACTGCCGCTCGCGGTCGACGGCGACCCACGCCCACATCAGCCACGACCGCAGCACGGGGACGCGCTGCTCGCGGAGGGCGGTGCGGAAGACGCGGTCGTCCTCGCGGCGCTGCACGAGCGTGGCACGTCGATCGCCGAGCTCCACCGCGTCGAGCGAGAGCTCGTCGTGCAGGATGGCCGGCGCGGACTGGCGACCGTAGCTCGCGATGAAGCTCCACATCCACATGGGCACCGACGCCAGGTCGGTCACGCCGTGCGTTGCCGGCTCCGGCACGCCGGGGTCGGGCAGGGGCGCGCGCGGCGCGCGAGCGGGCACCGTGTACCGGCGCCCCGACACCGGGTCGTCGTAGACGAAGCCGGCTCGCACCTCGAAGCGGTAGCCGTCGGCGGGGCGCTGGGCGAGCAGCAGCTCGCCGAGGGGCTGCCCGTCGTCGGTGCGGAACGGCATGCGGTCTCCTTCGCTCGCGAGGTCGCGCACGCCCGTGGGTCGGCGAGCGCGCTCGCGACCATCCTGCCGCGTGCGGTCAGCCGAGCAGCAGCGCCACCGCGAAGAGCACCGGGACCGATCCCATCGTGGTGACGAAGACCGTGTCGCGGGCCACGACCTCGGCCGTCTCGTACCGCTGCGCGAAGACGAACACGTTCTGCGCCGTCGGCAGCGCGGCGAGCACGGTGACGGCGTAGAGCTCGATGCCGTCGAGCCCGAACGCGAACCGCCCGAGCGCCCACGCGGCGAGCGGCATGGCCACGAGCTTCAGCGTCGCGGCGAGGAGCACGTCGCGGCGGCCGGTGCCCGGCTCGAGGAGCCGCTGGCCGTGCAGCGAGAGGCCATAGGCGATGAGCATGAGCGGCACCGCGGCGTGGCCGATGAGCTCGATCGGCTCGAGCACGTACGCGGGCAGCTCCAGACCCGTGACGGCCACCAGGACGCCGAGCAGCGAGCCGACGATGATCGGGTTGGTGAACGTCGACCGCACGATCTCCCACGCCGACGCGCGACCCTCGACCTTCGCGCCGAGCACCGCGAGCGCGATCGGGGCGAAGAGCAGCAGCTGGAGGAGCACGACGGGTGCCGACCAGGCGGCGTCGCCGAGCATGTAGACGGCGATCGGGATGCCGAAGTTGTTGCCGTTGACGTACCCCGAGGCGAGGGAGCCGATCACGGTCTGGGCCAGCGTGCGCCGCCAGGCGAGCAGCGCGACGAGGGCGAAGACCGCCATCATCGCGACGGCCGTCATCGCCGAGACGGGCAGGAGCGCCGAGAACAGCGCGCCGACGTCCGCCGTCGCGAGCACCGAGAAGAGCAGGAACGGCGCCAGCACGTTGAAGTTCAGGCGGGCGAGCACGGGCCTCGCCTCGGGCGGGAGCACCCCGGTGCGCGCCGCCAGCCAGCCGACGAAGACGGCGAGGGCGATGACCGCGAAGCCGGTCAGGATGCCGATCACGCGCGCACGCCCTGACGCGGTGCACGGGACGGGCGGATCATCGCCACGAGCCTACCGGCGCGCGCACGACTCGGACGTCCCTCGCCCTCGACGCCGACGTGGAGCATCGCCCCGGGACCGGGACTTTCGTCCTTCCGCCCGACCGGCGCCGCCCGATACGCTGCCCCCGAGGGCGGGAATCGCCCCCGACTGGGAGGGGGAACAAGCCATGAGCGGACAGGTGGACGACACCCAACGCACCACGACCGAGCAGCCGCGCCGAGGCGGCGGCGGCTCCCGATTCACCGGCATCGTCGGCATCATCATCGGCGCGCTGATGATCCTCGGCGGCGTCGCCGCCTGGATCGGCGTGACGACCCAGTTGGCCGAGGAGAACATCGTCGTCAGCGACGACGCCGCGTTCGCGCAGGGCCAGCAGGTGCTCGACCCGATCACCGCATGGGCCCAGGCCGAGGTCATCCAGAAGCACGCGCTCGAGGCGACCGGGGGCAAGACCTACGCCGAGCTCGACCAGGACGACCCGCTGCGCGAGACGGCGGCGACCGCCTCGTACCTGCGCACCTCGCTGTTCACGTCGATCGTCGCGTTCGGCGTGGCGCTCCTCGCCGCCGGCACGGGCGTGATCGCCGTGCTCTACGGCTGGTCGTTGCTCGCACTCGGGAGGCGGCCGGTCTGAGCGGCGGCGACGACATGGCGTCGAGCGGCGGGGCATCCGTCGCCCTCGAGGTCGTCGACGCGTGGTGGCGCGCGGCGAACTACCTGAGCGTGGGCCAGATCTACCTGATGCGGAACCCGCTGCTCGACCGCCCGCTCGAGCCCGACGACGTCAAGCCCCGCCTGCTCGGGCACTGGGGCACGTCCCCCGGGCTGAACCTCGTCTACGCGCACCTCAACCGCGCGATCGTCGAACGCGGCACGCCGACGCTGTACGTGTGCGGGCCGGGTCACGGAGGCCCGGCGATGGTCGCGAACACGTGGCTCGACGGCACGTACTCCGAGCTGTTCCCGGCGATCACGTCCGACCGGCCGGGCATGGAGAAGCTGTTCCGCCAGTTCTCGTTCCCCGGCGGCATCCCGTCGCACGCGGCGCCCGAGACACCCGGCTCGATCAACGAGGGCGGCGAGCTCGGGTACTCGCTCATGCACGCGTTCGGCGCGGCGCTCGACAACCCGGGCCTCGTGGTGGCGTGCGTCATCGGCGACGGCGAGGCCGAGACCGGGCCGCTCGCCGCGAGCTGGCGCGGGCACTCGTTCCTGAATCCGGTCACCGACGGAGCGGTGCTGCCGATCCTGCACCTCAACGGCTACAAGATCGCGAACCCGACGCTGCTCGCGCGAATACCCGAGGCGGAGCTCGTCGACTTCTTCCGCGGCAACGGCTACGAGCCGCTGCTCGTCACGGGCGGCTTCGACGGTGAAGACCACATGGCCGTGCACGGCCGCCTCGCCGACGCGATCGACGTCGCCTACGAGCGCATCGGCGCGATCCGGGCGGATGCCGCGGCCGGCGCGTTCGACGTGAACGCCGCGCGCTGGCCCGCCATCGTGCTGCGCACGCCCAAGGGCTGGACCGGCCCGGGCGTGGTCGACGGGGTGCAGGTGGAGGGCACGTTCCACGCCCACCAGGTGCCGCTCGCCGAGGTGCGCGAGAACCCCGAGCACCTCGCGATGCTCGAGGCCTGGCTCCGCTCGTACCGCCCCGAGGAGCTCTTCGACGCCGACGGGCGTCCCGTCGCCGACCTCGACCTGCTGCGCCCCCGCGGCGAGCTGCGGATGAGCGCGACCCCCGTGGCGAACGCCGGCATCGTGCGGCCGCTCGACCTGCCGCCGACCGAGGACTTCGCCGTCGACGTCGACCCCGGCGATCGCGGCGACTCCGCCGAGTCGACGCGGGTGTTCGGCGACTGGCTCGCCGAGCTCATGCGACGCAATCCCGACGACGTGCGGCTCTTCGGCCCCGACGAGGTGCTCTCGAACCGGCTCGGCGCGGTGTTCGACGTGACGAAGCGGGTGTGGGCGGAGTCGCTGCATCCGCTCGACGAGCACCTGGCCCGGTCGGGCCGTGTGACGGAGGCGCTCAGCGAGCACCTCATGCAGGGCATGCTCGAGGGCTACCTGCTCACCGGCCGGCACGGGCTCATCACGAGCTACGAGGCGTTCATCCACATCGTCGACTCGATGTTCAACCAGCACGCGAAGTGGCTCGAGTCCGCGACGCACGTGCCATGGCGCGGCGACCTCGCCTCGCTCAACTACCTGCTGTCGTCGCACGTGTGGCGGCAGGACCACAACGGGTTCTCGCATCAGGACCCGGGATTCCTCAACGTGGTCGTGAACAAGCAGGCCGACGTCGTGCGCGTGTACCTGCCGCCCGACGCGAACACCCTGCTCGTCGTCATGCGCCACGTGTTCGACACGCAGAACCGGGTGAACGTCATCGTGGCGGGCAAGCAGCCGGCGCCGCAGTGGATGACGCACGCCGAGGCCGAGGCGCATGTCGAGCAGGGGGTCGGCATCTGGGCCGAGGCGAGCAACGAGCCCGGGTACGACGCAGCCGACCCCGCGGCATCCGTGCCCGACGTCGTGCTTGCCTGCGCGGGCGACGTGCCGACCATGGAGACCGTCGCGGCCGCGCTGCTGCTGCGCGAGCGGCTGCCCGACCTGCGCGTGCGCGTGGTGAACGTCGTCGACCTCATGCGGCTGCAGGATCCGTCGCACCATCCGCACGGGCTCAACGACCTCGCGTTCGACGCGATCTTCACGAAGGACCGGCCCGTGGTCTTCGCGTTCCACGGGTATCCGTCGCTCATCCACCAGCTCGCGTACCGGCGCACCAACCACAAGAACCTGCACGTGCGCGGCTTCGTCGAGAAGGGCACCACGACCACGCCGTTCGACATGCTGCACCTCAACGACCTCGATCGCTACCGGCTCGCGCTCGACGTGATCCACCGCGTGCCGGGGCTCGCCGAGCGACCCGGCGTGGCCGAGATCGCCGACGAGTGGCACGCGGCGCGGGCCGCTGCGCGCGAGTACGCGTACGAGCACGGCATCGACCCCGACTGGGTCACCGGCTGGGAGTACGAGTCGCGCTGAGGTGCGCCGCGGGCTCGCCTACCAGCGGTCGTGCACGAGCGGGCGGATGTCGCGGTCGTAGAGCTCGCGCACTTGCGCCTGGAACGATGCCGGCAGCTCGAGCGAGCCCGCGTCCGCGTTCGCCCGCGCCTGCTCGGGGCTGCGCGCGCCCGGGATGACCGAGCTCACGCCGTCCTGCGCGGCGACCCACGCGAGCGCGACCTGCGCGGCCGTGGCGTCAGGCGCGGCCTGGCGCGCGAGCTCGGTGAACTCGGATGCCGCGCGCACGCCGGTCGCATAGTCGACGCCCGAGAACGTCTCGCCGACGTCGAACGACTCGCCGTGCCGGTTGAAGCTGCGGTGGTCGTTCGCCGGGAACTCGGTCTCGAGCGTGTAGCGCCCCGAGAGCAGTCCGCTCGCGAGCGGGACGCGCGCGATGATGCCGACGCCGTTCGCGCGGGCGGCGGGCAGCACGTCGTCGAGCGGCTTCAGGCGGAACGCGTTGAGGATGATCTGCACGCTCGCCACCCGCGGACGCGCGATCGCCGTGAGCGCCTCCTCGACCGTCTCGACGCTCACGCCGTAGTCGGCGATGGCGCCCTCGTCGACGAGCGTGTCGAGCGCGTCGAACACCCGGTCGTCGGCGTACACCGAGGTCGGCGGGCAGTGCAGCTGCACGAGGTCGAGCGTGTCGATGCCGAGGTTGGCGCGCGAGCGGTCGGTCCAGGCGCGGAAGTGATCGAGCGAGTAGTTGGCGTGCTCCTGCGGCATCCGCCGGCCCATCTTCGTGGCCACCGTCACGCCCGAGCCGGGGTGCTCGCGCAGCCAGCGCCCGATCAGCGTCTCGCTGCGGCCGTCGCCGTAGACGTCGGCGGTGTCGAAGAACGTGACGCCCGACTCGTGGGCAGCGTCGAGCACGGCGAGCGCGTCGGCCTCGTCGACGTCGCCCCAGTCGGCGCCGAGCTGCCAGGTGCCGAGGCCGATCGCGGAGACGGTGCGGCCGGTGCGGCCGAGGGTGCGGGTCTGCATGCGATCGAGCCTAGCCGCGAGCTCGGAAGGCGGTTGCCGGGATCGCGACGCCGGCCGGGTGCCGCTGCTGCTCGACGGATGCCGCGCCCGCGCGTCAGCGGATCGCCACCGCCCGCCCGCTCACGACGATGCCGCCCTGCTCGGGGATGTCGACGATGAGCCGCCCGGGGCGTCCGACGTGCCGGCCCTGCTCGATCACCACGCGCGCGGGCGGACGCACCGCGCCGATCCCCCGCAGGTAGCCGCCGACCGCGGCGGCGGCCGAGCCGGTCGCAGGGTCCTCGGCGATGCGGCCGACGGGGAAGATGTTGCGCGCCTCGAAGTGCAGGGCGCCCTCCGCGGCATCCGACACCCGATGCAGCACGGCGATGGTGAGCGGCCAGCCCTGCGCGTCGATGAACGCGCGCATGGCGCCGGGGTCGAAGCCGAAGTCGTCGAACACGTGCGAGTCGGCGATGACGATGATCGGGTGCCAGGCGCCGGCGGATGCCAGCCGGGGCGGGTAGCGCTCGTCGAGGTGGGTGCGATCGACGCCGATGAGCTCGAGCAGGGCGTCGAGCGCGAACTCGGGGAAGTGCGCGACGTCGGTGTCGACGCTCGTGAAGGCCGCACGCAGGCCGTTGCCGTCGTCGCGGGTCTCGATCACGATCTCGCCGACGGGCGTGGCGAACCGGACGACGCCGGGGCCCTCGCGCTCGGCGATGGCGACCGCCGCGGCGATGGTCGCGTGCCCGCAGAACGGCACCTCGGAGATCGGCGAGAAGTAGCGCACGGTGCGCACGTCGCCCTCGTGAGCCGTCACGAAGGCGGTCTCGGAGTAGTCGACCTCGGTCGCGATCGCCTGCATGGCCGCATCGTCGAGCGTCGACGCGTCGAGCACGATGCCCGCCGGGTTGCCGCCCTCGGGATCGTCGGCGAACGCGGTGTACCGCAGGACCCTGGGCTCCGAGCTCATGACGCCTTCGTCGGCGAGTAGCGCGTGGCCGACCAGTCGTCGGCGACCGCGCTGACCTTCGTATCGCGCCACCCGGCGCCGCGCAGCACGGCGCGCACGGCGTTGTCGCCGGGCGCGGTGCTCGCGCGGCCCTTGCCGTGCACGACCCACACGTGCGAGGCGATGCCGCACTCGCGGAACCACGCGGGCAGCGACTCGAGCTCCCCGTCGTTGTGCACGACGACCACGACCACGTCGGCCTCCCATGGGGGCACCCGCATGGCGCCGGCCAGGGCGTCGTCGAGCTCGTGCAGTGGCAGCGCGCCTCGCACTGCGACCGTCTCGCCGTCGGACACCCCGAGCTTCTCGGCGAGCGACGGCGGCGGCGTGGTGAGCGCCGTCGCCCACGTCGGCGCCGCCGCGCCCAGCTCGAACCGGTACATCCGCCCGTCGGCCTCGAACGACACCACGCCGTCGGCCGCCTCGACATGCGACCACGCCGAACGGGGCACGCGCGCCCGGCGCTCGCCCGAGATCTGCAATCCAGCGGCCTCGAGGTGCAGCGTCACGGATGCTGCGGTTCCGTGCTCGCCGATCCAGGTCGCCTTCGCCTGCCTCCCCATTCAGAACCCCCCGGATCATGATCGCTGCGGACGCGGCTCGATGCAATGGTTCGGCGGTCGGATGTCGCGGGGTTTCCACGCGGGATCGGGGGAGGCGGCGCGAACGCGCGGGCGAGGGCGCAGACGAGCGGATGCCGCGGGCCGATCCTCTCGTGGGGGATGGGCTCGCGGCATCCGCTGCGGGGTGCGGCAGGCCTGGTCGGCCGCGCCGTCAGCCCTCCTGCTCGGCGCCGAAGCGCTGGCGGGCGTCGAGCGGGATGAGCGGCCGCTCGCCGCGCGCCTTGATCTGCTGCACGGCCCACGTGTTGCCGTCGGGATCGGCGAACCCGAAGAAGGTGCCGCCGTCGCGCTCGTCGAACACGGTGATCTCGCTGCATTCGATGCCGCGGGAGATGAGCTCCTCGCGTGCGGCGGCCGCGTCGGCGACGACGAGCTGCAGCCCGCGCATCGAGCCCGGCGCCATCTCGCGCTGGGAGGGCAGGTCGCCGATCACGATCGAGCAGCCGGATCCGCGCGGGGTGAGTTGCACGACGTGCATGTGCTCGTTGCGCGTGTCGTGGTCGAGGTCGAATCCGACCTGGTCGCGGTAGAACGCGACGGACCGGTCGATGTCGGTGACGGGGAGGAGGACGACCTCGAGGGTCCAGTCCATGGTGTGCTCCGTTTCTCGTGGCGTCTCGGTCGGTGCGGGTCGGCGCGAGGCGATCGCGCCGGTGGGTGCTGGTCAGGCGGCGAGGATCGCGTCGAGGCGCTCGAAGCCCTCGCGCAGGCCGATCTCCATGCCCGACTCGACCATGCCGTCGCGTGCCTCGACGCTCGGGTAGGTCGACCAGCCGCGGAGCCGGGTGCGGCCGTCGCCGAGGTCCTCGAAGGTCATGCTCTCGACGGCGACCACGTCGGGCACGCCCTCGAACTCGAAGGTCTGCACGGCGAACTCGTTGTCGCGCACCGTGTGGAACGTGCCGTTGAACCGGTACTCCTCGCCGTCGGGGCTGCGGTGCACGTAGCGGTAGCCGCCCTGGGTCGTGAAGTCCCAGCGCTCGACGTCCATCTCGTAGCCGTTCGGTCCGAGCCACTGCTTCACCAGCTCGGGCTCGGCGTGGGCGCGGAAGACGGCCTCGACGGGCGCGTCGAACTCGCGGATGATCTCGATGAAGGGGAGCCCCTCGGGGGCGTTGATGGTGACGGGGTTCGTCATGGTTCCGTCGCTTCCTGTGCGGCCCCGGTGTTCGGGGCTTCGGTGTCGGATGCCGCGGCGTCCGTGCCGTGGCCGGTGAGCAGCGCGTCCAGGTTGCGGAACTGCCGCTCGTGGATCAGCCGGTAGCGGTCGATCCATGCGGTGAGCGCCTCGAGCTGCGCCGCATCCAGGTGCACGGGCCGGCGCTGCGCGTCGCGCGTGCGCGTCACGAGCCCCGCCTGCTCGAGCACCTGGATGTGCTTCGAGACCGCCTGCTTGGTGATCTCGAACGGCTCGGCCAGTTCGTTGACCGTCGCCGGGCCCCGGCTGAGCCGGGCGATGATGCGGCGGCGCACCGGGTCGGCGAGGGCCATGAAGGCCCGGTTGAGGCGGTCGTCGGCGCTCGGGTCGTAGATCATGGCCGCCTCCTTTGTCAACTCGATGCTTGATCAATCATTTGATTGATTACGAGAGTACGCCCATCCCGGATGGTCGTCAAGAGTTTGCCGGGACCCCCTCGCATCGCCGCGGCATCCGGAGCAGAATCGGGCGGAGGACCGACGACGATCTGGAGGCCACGATGGTCACGCTCAACCCGTACCTGAACTTCCGCGACAACGCCCGCGAGGCGATGGAGTTCTACCACTCCGTCTTCGGGGGCGACCTCAACGTCTCGACGTTCGCCGACTTCCAGTCGGCCGAGGACCCCGCAGAGAACGACCTCGTGATGCACGCCCAGCTCGACGGGCCGGGCCTCACGCTCATGGGCGCGGACACGCCCAAGCGCATGGACTACAACGGCATCTCGGGATTCTCGGTGTCGCTCTCGGGCACGAACGACGAGGATGCGACGCTGCGCGGCTACTGGGACAAGCTCGCCGACGGCGGCACCGTCGTGCAGCCGCTCGAGGTCGCGCCCTGGGGCGACGCCTTCGGCATGCTCGTCGACCGCTTCGGCGTGAGCTGGCTCGTCAACATCGGCGGCGCGGCCGCCTGACGATCACGACGCGGCATCCGTCACCTCAGGCGGCGGATGCCGCGTCGACGCGTCAGCGGGTCGGCACGGCTGCGCCGTGCAGCGCCTCGACGACGGGCGCGAGCTCGGGCTGATCCGCGGCCTCGGCGAGCACGCGTTCGAGCGTCTCGTTGTGGATCGGCCGCGCACGCTCGTAGAGCGCACGGCCGGCCGGCGTGAGCTCGGTGTAGATGCCGCGCCGGTCGTCGGCGCAGAGGATGCGCGTGAGCAGCGCGCGATCCTCGAGCCGGTTCACGAGGCGCGTGGTGGCGCTCGGGCTGAGGGCTGCGGCGCGCGCGAGCTGCTGCATGCGCATGTGCCAGCCGTCCTGCCGGCTCAGCGCGTCGAGCACGGTGTACTCGACGACCGAGAGGTCGACGGATGCGGCGAGCGCGCGCTCGAGCTCCGCCTCGATCATGCCGTGCAGGGCGGCCAGCGTGCGCCAGCCCTGTGCGCGCACCTCGACCGCGTCGTCGGCGATGCCCATGTGATGCTCCTCGGATCTCGTTCCGAAAGTAGTTGCTTGCGCTTTGTATTTGCGTGTGCAAGTATTGTGCCCGCGTTCGCAATAGAGCGCGTCTGCAACTATCTTACCCCTTCCCAGGAGATCTTCCGCATGCCACTCGGACTCGTCGCCCTCGCCATCGGGGGCTTCGGCATCGGCCTCACCGAATTCGTCATCATGGGCCTGCTGCCCGAGGTGGCCGCCGACTACGGCGTCACCGAGGCCGCGGCGGGCTGGCTCATCTCGGGCTACGCGCTCGCCGTCGTCGTGGGCGCGCTCGGACTCACCGCCGCCACCACCCGTCTCCCCCGCAAGCCCGTGCTCATGGGCCTGCTCGTGCTCTTCATCGTCGGCAACGCGCTGTCGGCGCTGGCCCCGACGTACGAGCTCATGATGACGGGCCGCGTCATCGCGGCGCTCTGCCACGGCGCGTTCTTCGGCATCGGCTCGGTCGTCGCAGCCGGTCTCGTCGCGCCCGAGAAGGCCGCCGGCGCCATCGCGATCATGTTCACGGGTCTCACCGCCGCGAACGTGCTCGGCGTGCCGTTCGGCACGTTCCTCGGCCAGCAGTTCGGCTGGCGCTCGACGTTCTGGGTGATCGCGGCGATCGGCGTGCTCGCGCTCGTCGGCATCGCCACGCTCGTCCCCGCGCTCCACCGCGACGGGCCGGCCCCGAGCCTGCGTCGCGAGCTCGGCGCCTTCCGCTCGGGACAGGTGTGGCTCTCGCTCCTCGTCACCGTGCTCGGCTTCGGCGGCATGTTCGGGGCGTTCACCTACATCGCCTACACGCTCACCGAGGTGAGCGGCTTCGCGGCGAACGCGGTGCCGTGGCTCCTCGTGCTCTTCGGCGCGGGCCTCGTCGTCGGCAACTGGGTCGGCGGACGCCTCGCCGACCGCTCGATCGACGGCACGCTGCTCGCCTTCATCGGCGCACTCGTCGTCGTGCTGGCGCTCTTCGCCTGGCTCGCCTGGAGCCCCGTCGCCACCGTGGTGCTGCTCGTGCTCATGGGCGCCTTCGGGTTCGGCACCGTGCCCGGGCTCCAGAGCCGCATCATGCGCTACGCCGCCTCGGCCCCCACGCTCGCGTCGGGCGCGAACATCGGCGCGTTCAACCTCGGCAACGCGCTCGGCGCGTTCGCCGGCGGCGTCGGCATCACTGCGGGCCTCGGCTACACGTCGCCCATCTGGGCGGGCGCGGTCATCACGCTCGCTGCGCTCGCGGTCATGACGGTCGCGGCGGTCACGGCTCGTCGCGAAGGGCGAGCGGATGCCGCGACGACGCCCGCAGCGGATGCCGCGACGACGCCCGCCTCGCCCGAGCGCGAGCCCGCGGCATCCGTCGCCTGAGTCGCACATCGACCAGGACCGAACCCGACCCCGCTTCGAGAACAGGAACACGAATGAGCGACATCCTCATGATCGTCAGCGGCGCGACCAGCCTCACCATGAAGGACGGGTCGGAGCATCCGACCGGCTTCTGGGCCGAGGAGCTCGTGACGGCGCACCGCGACCTCGTCGCGGCCGGCCACCGGATCACGATCGCGACGCCCGGCGGCGTCACGCCGACGGTGGATGCCGTGAGCCTGGACGCGGCCGCCGTCGGCAGCGCCGAGACGGCGCGCGAACTCGAGGCGTACCTCGCGTCGATCGCCGACGGGCTCACCGCCGCGGTGCCCGTCGCCGACGTCGACCCGGCCGACTACGCCGCGGTCGTGCTCCCGGGCGGCCACGGCCCGATGGCCGACCTCGCATCCGACCCGGCCGTCGGCCGCGTGCTCGTCGCCGCGAACGACGCCGGCACGATCATCGCGCCGTTCTGCCACGGACCCGCCGCGCTGCTGTCCGCGACGCTCGCCGACGGCACCAATGCCTTCGCCGGACGCCGCCTCACCGTCTTCACCGACGAGGAGGAGCGCACCGGCGGCACCGGCGAGAACACCCCGTGGTGGGTCGAGACCGCGCTCCGCGACGCCGGCGCCGTCATCGAGTCGGCTGCGCCCTGGAGCGACCACGTCGTCGTCGACGGCAATCTCATCACCGGGCAGAACCCCCAGTCGAGCGCCTCGGTCGCGCGCCGGGTGCTCGAGGCGCTCGCCGACTGACGCGGACGGCGCAGCGGCATCCGGTTGCCGCCCTCATTCGGGAGGTGCCGGCGCCCTCGTTCGGGAGGTGCCGCCGGCGCCCCGCACCCGCCATGATGGTGCTCATGCCCGAACCGGTCGACGTCGCCCCTGCCGACGCCCCCACGCCCCTGTCCGCCTCCGACTCGCCGCCGACTCCCGGGCCGCCGCTCGCCGGCGCAGCTGCACCTGCCGCGGCCTCGCCGACCGCTCCGGTCCCCGGGCGGACCCTCGGGATCGTCGGGTTCGCCCTCTCGTTCCTCGCGCTCGTCAACGTCGTCGCCCTCGCGCTGAGCATCGTCGCGCTCGTGCGATCGAAGCGAGCGGGCCACCAGAACGGGTTCGCGATCGCCGGCATCGTGATCGCGGGCGTCGGCGTCACGGTGACGCTCCTCATCCTCGGGGCGATCGTCCCGAACCTCGTGGATGCGGCACAGACCTGCGCCCAGCTCGGCACCGGCGTGCATGAGGTCGGGTCGTCGACCTACACCTGCACGCCCACGTCGTTCCACGTGTTCCGCCGCTTCTAGCGAGCGGCGGAGTGCTGCGACTCAGTCGAAGAGGTCGGAGAGCCAGCTCTCCTTCTTCTTCTTGCGGTAGCCCTGGTCGCCGTAGCCGCGATTGTCGTAGCCACGGTCGTAGCGGGGGTCGTACGACTGCTGCCCGTAGGCGGGCTGCTGGTACTGCGGCGGCGCGGGCGGTGCGGCCGGCGCAGCGGGGGCCTGGGCGGCCGACGCGGCCTGGCCGAATTCGCGGGCGTCGCGCTCGATGATCTTGTCGAGCTCGCCGCGGTCGAGCCACACGCCGCGGCACGTCGGGCAGTAGTCGATCTCGATGCCGCTGCGCTCGCTCATCACGAGCACGGTTCCGTCATTGGGGCACTGCATCGGGGGATCCTCCTCAGGGTCGTCCGCGAACATCGGCGTCACCATGACCCTATTGAGCGAAGCTCCGAAGACGCCGACACGTCGGCGTGATGCCCATCGAGGTCCCCGACGAACCGCACGAGCGTCAGGCCCGCCGGAAGCGATTCACCATCGGGCAGTCGAACGGATCCCTCGCAGAGAGTCCGACCTCGTTGAGGTAGCGGATGACGATCCCGTACGAGCGGACGAGCGTCGTCTCGGTGTAGGGCACGTCGAGCGTGCGGCAGTGCTCGCGCACGATCTCGCGCGCCTTCGCCAGGTGCGGGCGCGGCATGTTCGGGAAGAGGTGGTGCTCCACCTGGTAGTTGAGGCCGCCGAGCAGCGCGCTCGCCCAGAATCCGCCCGAGATGTTGCGTGAGGTGAGCACCTGCTTCGAGAGGAAGTCGAGCTTCGCATCGGCCGGGATGAGCGGCATGCCCTTGTGGTTCGGCGCGAACGAGGCGCCCATGTACACCCCGAAGACGGCGAGTTGCACGCCGATGAACGCGAATGCCATGCCAAGGGGAAGGACCCAGAAGATCGCGCCGACGTACACGGTGAATCGCGCGGCGATGAGCCCGAGCTCGATCCATCGACCTTTGACCGGCCCGCGGTCGAAGAGGGTCCGGATGGACCGGGCGTGCAGGTTGAGGCCCTCGAGCGTGAGCAGCGGGAAGAACAGCCAGCCCTGTCGGCGCGTGATGAGCGCGAGCACGCCGCGCTGCCTCGCGGCATCCGTCTCGGTGAAGGAGATCGTGTCGAACTCGATGTCGGGGTCCTTGCCGAGCCGGTTCGGGTTGGCGTGATGGCGGGTGTGCTTCGTCATCCACCACGAGTAGCTGATGCCGACGACGCCGGCGGCGAGGATCCGCCCGATGCGGTCGTTGGCGGGCCCGGACTCCAGTACCTGGCGGTGCGACGCCTCGTGCGCGAGGAACGCGAACTGCGTGAAGATGAGCCCGAGCGCGCCGGCCATGAGGAGCTGGAACCAGGAGTCGCCGAGCAGGATGAACCCCGTGATGGCGCCGCCGAGGGCGAGCGTCAGCAGCGACACGAGTCCGAGGTAGAACCAGCGCGTGCGATGCAGGAGACCGGATTCTCGGACGACCCGGGAGAGGGCGGTGTAGCTGCGGGTGATGTCGGCAGAGCCGGTGCGGGGCTTGGTGGCCCTGATCGCACCGAGCGTTTCGGTGTGTGAGATGTCGGATTCCCAGCGGGTCGTCGACTTCCCAGCCGGGTCACGCGGGCGATCGCCCGCTGCAGATGCTCGAACGCTACGGCCCCGACATGAACACGGCCTGTGAGGCGCGCCGGATGCCGCGTCCACCGGCATCCAGTGGCCCGCCTCACGTGAGGTTGCGTCACTTCTGCGGCGGGAGTACGTTGACGCCCAGAGGGGTCCGGGGGGAGCCCGTTCGACGCGCCCGCGCGAGTCGACATGCCCGCGCGAGCGCGCCGGGCGCGCCATCGACCTTCGGGCGTGCCATCGACCTGAGGGGGAAGTCTCATGGCCAGGCGATCGAAGCGCGCAGAGCGCGATGACGGCGACGACGGCGTCGACGAGAGGCCGGGTCGTCAGGACGGCGGCCGCTTCGAGGCGACGGTGCACCCGGGCGAGCGCGACGTCGCGCTGAGCCAGGTGTCCGACCTCGACCTCGACCGCATCCCCGATCCGCAGGGCGGGGTGCGCGTCGTCGTCACGGCGGAGGAGCTCGCCGAGCTCGTGCGACGCGGCTACGAGGTGCGGGTGTTCCGCACCGTGCCGATCGAGCCGCTCGATCCGAAGCTCATCCAGTCCGACGAGGACGCGAAGCGCTGGCTCGACGAACGCGTCGCCGGCATCCCGCGTGAGGAGGAGGGCTGATGTACCGCACGGTCGCGCAGCTCGACTCGCTGACGCAGCTCCTCGCCACGTGGTTCCCCGACTTCTTCACGCGGATCCAGCTCCCCGAGGCATCCGTGCAGGGACGCCCCGTCTTCGCCCTCCGGCTGCGCGCCGGCACGGGACCCGAGCGACGCGGCGTGCTGCTCGTCGGCGGCACGCACGCGCGCGAGCTCATGAATCCCGACGCGATCGTCGAGCTCGCCGTCGACCTGTTCACGAGCTACGTCAACGAGCGCGACCTCGTCTACGGCGGCCGGCGCTGGCCCGCCGCCGACGTCAAGCTCATGCTCGAGGCCCTCGACATCTGGATGGTGCCGTGCGTGAACCCCGACGGACGGGTCCACGTGATGACGGTCGACGGGATGTGGCGCAAGAACCGCCGGACGAACGCGGGCACGTCGTGCATCGGCGTCGACCTCAACCGCAACGCCGACTTCGTGTGGGGCGTGACGCAGGGACAGACCTCGTGCAACCCGTGCACCGACATCTACGTCGGGCCGAGCGCATTCAGCGAGCCCGAGAACCGCAACGTCAAGCACCTGCTCGACACGCACCGGGTCGACACGTTCGTCGACGTGCACTCGTACTCCGAGCTCATCCTCTGGCCGTGGGGGCACGCCCCGACGCAGACGACCGATCCGTCGAAGAAGTTCACGACCCTGCCGACCGGCACGTGCGCGCCCATCGGCATCCCGGGGTACCAGGAGTACCTCGCGCCGCGCGACCTGCAGCGGTTCAAGACCGTGGGCGGACGCATCCGCGACGCCATCGCGGCCGTGCGCGGCCGCACCTACGCGAATCAGGCGAGCGTCGCCCTCTACCCCACCACCGGCACGTGGAGCGACTACGCCTACGGCCGGCACATCGCGAGCTCCCGCCTCGGCAAGACCTACGGGTTCACGTTCGAGACGGGGCCCTACGTGGGCTCGGCCGAGGAGTCGTTCCACCCCGCCGACCCCGAGCCCGTCAAGCGCGACGCGAAGTCGGGCATGGTGGCGCTGCTCCAGCAGAGCATCTGCGCGATCGAGCTCATCGGACTCCAGTTCTTCCGCGCGCAGACCGAGGTCAACGCGCTCCGGAAGGTGCGCGACAAGCTGCTCGCCACGACCGACGCCGGACGCGAGTGGATCGCCCTGTTCGAGCGCGTCGAGGTGCCCGTCCTCGCGGCGGCGCTCGGCGACCGCGACCTGCTCGGCGAGACCGCCGAGCTCATGAAGCGCAGCGCGGGCCTCGCCCGCGACGACACGGTGAAGCTCACGGCCGAGGAGGTCGACGCTGGGGTGAAGGTCGTGCGGCGGCTCCGGACGCGCGTCGACGACCCCGAGCTGCGGAAGGACCTCCGCGCGATCGAGGTCCACCTCGACGCCATGCGCGGCGTCACGATGGCGAAGGCGATCGAGCGCCTGATGGCGCAGCCGCCGGGCGCGAAGCCGAAGGGGCCGGCGGCGCGCGGCCGGGCGACGACCGGGTCGAACGCGAAGCCGAAGGCGCTCGAGAACGGCGCACCGACGGCGAAGGCTGCGGCGAAGCCGCGCACGCGAGCGCGGTGAACGGCGACGGATGCCGCAACGCGCCGCCGCGGCATCCGGTGCCAGACTTGGGGCATGCGCATCGCCGTCACCGGTGGCTCGGGCAAGCTCGGCCGCACCGTCGTCCGCACGCTCCGCGACGAGGGCCACGAGGTGGTGAACCTCGACCAGCAGGGGGACCGCGAGTCGGTGACCCGCGTCGACCTCACCGACTACGGGCAGGTGATCGACGCCATCGCGGGCGTCGACGACCGGCACGCCGGGGTCGACGCGATCGTGCATCTCGCCGCGATCCCGGCGCCCGGCATCGTGAGCGACGTCGCGACGTTCCACAACAACATGCTGTCGACGTTCAACGCGTTCCAGGCGGCCCGCCGTCTCGGCATCACGCGCATCGTGTACGCCTCGAGCGAGACCGTGCTCGGCCTCCCGTTCGACGTGCCGCCGCCCTACATCCCCGTCGACGAGGAGTACGCGGCCCGGCCCGAGAGCACCTACTCGCTCGTGAAGCACCTCGAGGAGCAGATGGCGATCGAGCTCGTGCGCTGGCACCCCGAGCTCTCGATCACGGCGCTGCGCTTCTCGAACGTGATGGACCCCGCCGACTACGACGCGTTCCCGTCGTTCGACGCCGACGCGAGCCTGCGCAAGTGGAACCTCTGGGGCTACATCGACGCGCGCGACGGCGCACAGGCCGTGAGCCTCGCGCTCGCCACGGCGCACCCCGGGTTCGAGCGCTACATCATCGCCGCGGCCGACACGGTCATGACCCGACCGAACGCCGAGCTCGTCGCCGAGGTGTTCCCCGACGTGCCCGTGCGCGGTGACCTCGGGGTCAACGACACGATGCTCTCGATCGACAAGGCGCGCCGGATGCTCGGGTATGAGCCGCGGCACTCGTGGCGCGACGAGGTGACGGATGCCGCGGCATCCGTGCGCCCCAGCTGAGCCCGATCCTCATCATCGGGTCGGGCGCCGGCCGAGACGACGGACGCCGTCGCGAGCGAGTCACGACGGCGTCCGGTTGTGCGAAGCCTAGAGCCCGCGGATGTTCTCGGCCTGCAGGCCCTTGGGACCCTGCGCCACCTCGAACTCGACCTTCTGGCCCTCTTCGAGCGAGCGGTAGCCGCTGCCCGTGATGGCGCTGAAGTGCGCGAAGACGTCGGCGCTGCCGTCGTCGGGGGCGATGAAGCCGAAGCCCTTTTCGGCGTTGAACCACTTGACGGTTCCGGTTGCCATACTGCTGTCCTTCTCTCATGCGGGCCGCCGGCTGCGTGCCCGGTGCGATCGGCGGTCGATCGCGGCTCCGGCGACACGGTGCCGCCGAGGCGTCTTGGGCGAGGGACGGAATGCGCTCGGCATCCGCCGTCTCGTATCGGGTCATGCCATGCGGATCGGTCCGCCTCCGGGCAATCAGGTGGAGGCGCGGGCGAATGCCCGCTGATGGAGGTCAACCAACACTAATGCACTCGGGCCGATCCGGCACGGTTTCATCCACAGGTGACGTGCGGTGACGTGGATCCCGGACCTGAACCGAGCGGTGCTCCCGACCCGGCCGCCTCGTCCGCGACCCCGAGCGACTCGTCCTCGACAGGTGGGCATTGCCGCCGATCGGCGGACATGCGGCAACGTGCCAGCGTGCTCATAGGGAACCGGAGGAGAATCGTGGGATGAACCGCCGCCCCCTGCGATTCGTCGCCCTCGCCTACGCAGCCCTCGTGCTGTGGGCGACGGTCGGGCCGACGCCCTGGCGCACGAGCAGCGGCAGCCAGCTCGACGGCGGCATCCTCAATCCCGAGTCGTGGACGGCGACGACCACCTGGACCACCGGCTACCTCTCCGAGATGGCGTTCAACGTGGCGCTGTTCATCCCGGTCGGCGTGCTCGCGGCCCTGCTCATCCCGCGCCGTCGCTGGGCGCTCGCGCTGCTCGCGGGGCTGGCGTTCACCACCGTCATCGAACTCATCCAGGTGCCAGAGCCGCACCGCATCTCCGACCCGCGCGACCTCGTGATGAACACGGCGGGCGCCGTGTTCGGCGTGCTGCTCGTGCTCGCCGGCCGCATGGTGCGCCGATCCGCCCGGGTCGCCGCCGCGCTGCCGGTGCCGGCCATCGAGTCGCTGCCCGACGTCGTCGCCGACCCGTCGATGAGCGTCGGCGCCACCGAGCGCACCGAGTCCACCGTCCTGCTCGCGACCGGCGACCGCGCCGCCTGATCCGGCTGCCGCGCGCCGCTACGCTGGGCGGGTGACCTCCCCCGACGCTCCCGCCGATCAGGCGCGCGTGCCGTGGGTGCGGCTCGCGCTCGTCGGGGCGGCGGGCGGACTGCTGTCGGGCGCGTTCGGCGTCGGCGGCGGCATCCTCATGGTCCCGCTCCTCATCCTCTTCGCGCGCATGGACCAGCGGCGCGCGTCGGCCACCTCGCTCGCGGCCATCGTGCCCGCCGCCCTCGCGGGATCGCTCACCTACTTCGCGAACGGCGAGATCGACCTGCTCGCGGCGCTGTTCGTCGCGATCGGCGGCATCGTCGGGTCGTGGATCGGGTCGTGGCTGCTGCGCCGGCTCTCGCTCGGCTGGCTGCGGTGGCTGTTCGTCGGGCTGCTCATCGCGGTGGCGGTGCGCATGGTGCTCGTGGTGCCGGTGCGCGGTGACACGTCGATCGAGTTCGACGTCCTGCCCATCCTCGGCATGATCGCGCTCGGCATCGTGATCGGCATCGCCTCGGGCCTGTTCGGCATCGGCGGCGGCGTGATCATGGTGCCCGCGTTCATCGCGCTGTTCGGCATGAGCGACCTCGTGGCGAAGGGCACGTCGCTCGCCGTGATGCTCCCCACCGCGATCAGCGGCACGGTCGCGAACACGCGGGCGGGCATCGTCGACCTCCGGGTCGCACTCGTGGTCGGCATCGCGGCGACGATCGCCTCGTTCGGCGGCGTCGCCATCGCGTTCCTGCTCTCGCCCGAATGGTCGGCGTGGCTGTTCGCCGCGCTCATGGTCATCGCGGCCGTGCAGCTCGCGGTGCGCGCCGTGCGGCTCACGCGGAAGGAGCGCGACGATGCCTGAGCCTCGGCGCGCGGCCGGCTGGTACGACGACGACGCGGATGCCGCGCTCCTGCGCTACTGGGACGGCGCGAAGTGGAGTCCCCACACGGCGCCCCGGCCCGGGCACGATGACGCGCACGAGCGGCTGGTCGCGCTGTTCCGGGAGGACGCACCGCCCCGCAGGACTGCGCCGCACGCGGAGCCGGCGAGTGCGACGGTCGGGCCTGGCGTGGGTGGCACGACCGCGCCGACCGTCACCGTGACGCTGCCCGTGCGCGCCCCCGACGAGCACACCACGGTTCCGCTGCCCGACGAGCCGGCGGCGTCCGACCCGCGCGGCCGGCGGCGCGTCGGCGGTCGCCGGTAGCATCCGGGCATGCGATTCCGCTTCACGGCGCCGCTCTGGGAGTGGAGCGCGCAAGGCGGCTGGTTCTTCGTGACGCTGCCCGAAGAGATCGGCGACGACATCCGCGAGGTGCCGCGCATGCCGCGCGGCTTCGGGTCGGTGCGCGTGCGCGTCACGGTGGGCGGCACGACCTGGTCGACCTCGGTGTTCCCCGACTCGAAGCAGGGCAGCTACGTGCTGCCGGTGAAGAAGGCCGTGCGCACCGCCGAGCGCATCGAGGAGGGCGACGACGTCGAGGTCGCCCTCGAGGTCCTCGACCTCTGAACGCGCGCTGGAATCCCGCTGACGCGCGGGAATCCCGCCCGGTCGGGATTCCAGCGCACGGACGGGATTCCCGCGGTGCGTGCGCGATCCCGCGGGCGGCCGCTCAGCGGGCCGAGCTGCGCAGGCGCTCCGCCTTCGCGGCGAGGTAGCGCTGCTCGGGGCCGTTCAGTGTGCGGCGCGCGGCCTCCGCGAACGCGAGCGATGCGGCATCCGTCGACCCCGACTGCTCGAGCAGGTGCGCGCGCACGGCCCAGGTGCGGTGGTGGTCGGACAGCCCGCCGTCGTGTTCGGCCTCGGCGCGGTCGAGCGCTGCGAGTCCCGCCTCGGGGCCCTGCACCATGGCGAGGGCGACGATGCGTCCGAGCGTGACCATCGGGCTCGGGGCCATGCGCGCGAGCAGGTCGTAGAGCCCGAGGATCTCGAGCCAGTCGGTCGTCGCGGTCGAGTCCGCCTCGTCGTGCACCGCCGCGATCGCGGCCTGCAGCTGGTACGGGCCGACGGGCGCCCGATCGAGCACCTCGGTCACGAGCGCGACGCCCTCGTCGATCATGACCCGGTCCCAGCGGGAGCGGTCCTGCTCGTCGAGCGGCACGATCGCACCCGCGTCGTCGGTGCGGGCGGCACGGCGCGCGTCGGTGAGGAGCATCAGGGCGAGGAGCCCGGTCGTCTCGCCCGAGGCATCGGTGTCGGCGTCGTGGAGCTGCCGCGTGAGGCGGATCGCCTCGGCCGAGAGGTCGACCCGGGCGAGCCGGTCGCCCGAGCTCGCGGTGTGCCCCTCGGTGAAGACGAGGTAGAGCACGCTGCGGAGCGCGCCGAGCCGTGCTTCGAGCTCGTCGGGGCGCGGCATCCGGAAGCCCTCGTCGCTCGCCTTGATGCGCGCCTTCGCCCGCGAGATGCGCTGGGCGACGGTGGCCTCGGGCACGAGCAGCGAGCGCGCGATCTCGGCCGTGGTGAGCCCGCCGACCGCCCGCAGGGTGAGCGCCACCTGCGACGGGGTGGTGAGCGCCGGATGGCAGCAGAGCAGGAACAGGGCGAGGGTGTCGTCGACGGCGGGGATCGGCGTGGGCGGCGGCTCGAGGTCGGCGGCGAGCGACTCGCGGCGGCGGCGCGCGGCATCCGATCGCACCTGGTCGATGTATCGCCGCGACGACACCTGCACGAGCCACGCGCGCGGGCTGTCGGGCACGCCGTCGCGGGGCCACTGGGCGGATGCCGCGATGAGCGCCTCCTGCATGGCGTCCTCGCACGCCTCGAAGTCGCCGTAGCGCCGCACGAGCACTGCGAGCGCCGACGGTGCGGCATCTCGCAGTGCTCGGACGGCGTCGCTCACGGCGTCGCTCATCGCCTGGCCCGGCGTCGCGTTCGTCGCCTCAGACGTCGCCGCGGGCGGCCATGTCGAGCACCGGGCGCACCTCGATGAGCCCGAACTCGGCCTCGGGGAACCGGCCCGCGATCTCGACGGCGCGCGCCTCGGTCTCGCAGTCGACGAGGTAGAACCCGGCGAGCAGCTCCTTCGTCTCGGCGAAGGGCCCGTCGCTGGCCACGGCGCTGCCGTCGGCCTGCGTCACGCGCTTCGCGAGCGAGGCGTCGGCGAGCGCCTCGGCGGCCACGTACTCGCCGCTCGACACGAGCTCTTCGCTGATCGCCTGGTAGTAGGCGTAGCCCTCGGCCTGCTGCTCGGGCGTGAAGCTGTCCCACATCGCCCGCGACTCGGGGTTGCTATAGATCTGGATGAGGTACTTCATCGGAATAGCTCCTTCGATCGTGCATCGTCGTCGTTTCGTTCAGGAGGCTGGACCGCGCTCCCACCAGTATGTCGAGGCTGTCGGCGCGTTCTCGACACGTGCCCCCGGACGGGTCTTTCCGCCCGATGCGCCGTTCCCTCGGGGGTCACCGGATAGCCGAGATCCGTTCATCCGTCACGGGGTTGACAGGAGGATTCCAGCCACCGATGGTCGAATCGGGGGACAGTTTCGAGGTCAGGTCGGGGTCGGCGGAGGGGTCACGTCGTGAGGACGTTCGGAATCGAAGAGGAGTTCCAGTTCCTCGAGCGCATGACGCTGCGCCCGGCGGATGTCGCGGCCGACGTGTACGGCGCCCTGATGGCGTCGCCGCAGTGGGCCGACGTCACGCACAAGGAGTTCCTCGCCTCGCAGGTCGAGCACGCGTCGGCGGTGTTCTCCTCGCTCGAGGAGGCGCGATCGTCCCTGCTCGGCTTCCGGCGGTTCGTGGCCGAGCGCGCCGACGCGCTCGGCGTCGTCGCCGCGAGCGTGGGCACTCCCCCGCAGACGACGCCGTTCCCCTCGATCACCGACGTCGAGCGCTACCACCGCATCGTCGCCGACCTGGGCGGGATCATCGCCGACCACCAGCTGAGCGGCCTGCACGTCCACATCGGGGTGCCCGACCGCGAGGCGGGCGTCGTCGCGCTCAACGCCGTCCGGCCGTGGATGCCCCTCCTCACCGCCATCTCGACGAACTCTCCGCTGTGGCGTGGCCACGACACGGGCTACGACAGCTGGCGCACCATCCTGCTGCGCCGCTGGACGATCTCGGGCTGCCCGCCGTCGTTCATCGACGCCGCCGACTACGACCGCCGTGTCCACCGGCTCCTCGGCATCGGCGGCACGAAGGACCTCGGCCTGATCTCGTGGGACGTGCGCCTCTCCGAGCACCTCCCGACGATCGAGTTCCGCATGGCCGACGCGCAGCTCGACGTCGAGTCGACCCTGCTCGTCGCCGCGCTCTGCCGCGCGGTCGTGAGTCACGCACTCACGAGGCCCGCGGCGACGGATGCCGCGGCGAACGCCTCGGCCGAGGTGCCGCCCGAGCTGCTCAGCGCGGCGCTGCTGCACTCGGCGCACCACGGCATGCGCGCCGACGTGTTCGACCCGATCTCCGGCGGACTCGCTCCGGCCGGCGACGTGCTGGGCCGCTTCGTGCTCCTGCTCACGGACGAGCTCGAGGAGGAGGGCGACCTCGACGCCGTCCAGAGCTCGGTGCGACGTCTGCGCCGCGCGGGCACCGGCGCGGAGCGGCAGCGTGCGGCTTTCGCGATCGACGGCATGGCCGGGGTTCGGCGGTTGCTCGACGCGACCATCGTCGCGAACCAGGGCCGCAGCGGCGAGCCGACGACGTCGCCGCTGTAGGGATCGACCTCATCGTGGGCTGGAACTCAGCAGCCGGGCCCTGACGGGTCGGCGATGCAGTCGCCGCGCGTCAGCACGGTGTCGAACTCGCCCACGAGCACCCGCTGCGGCGGGCCCGTCACTGCGAGGGTGCCCGCGATGGACCGCCAGGGCGAACCCGCGAACCGGTACTCGGCGCGGAGTGCGACCTCCAGCTCCACCCTGAACTCACCCGGTGCAGGGTAGGCATGGCTCGTGGGCGTCGGGGTGAACTCGCGCTGCCCGAGGGCGTCCCACGTCGCGCCGGGGCTGCCCGACTCGACGATCCCGCCGTCGCTGTGGCTCCAGCGGTAGCCGACCGGGGTGAATCGCACGTCGGCGGGCTGCCCGAGCAAGGTGCCCGAGACCACCTCGACGGATGCCGCGGCCACGAAGTTCGCCGGCAGCCCGACCACCGCCCATCCCCCGGGCTCCATCCCGTTGCCGGGCGTCGCCGGGCGGAATGACGCGATGTCGCGGAGCGTCACGACGATCGGCGCCGCGGGCTCCTCCGGCGGCGCGGCCGGGTCGCCCGCGCAGAGCGTGAGGTTGTTGGGGCTGCAGTTGGCTGGTGGGGGCGGGGGTTGCGGCGGCTCCGAGGTGTCGCTGCCAACAGTTGGAGCGCCCACCGGCTGCTCGGATTCCTCAGTGGAGCCTTGCTCACCGCCTGGCCGAATGGCCTCGAGAATTGCCTCCCCTGTGCTGAGGCTGCCTCCAACATCGGGGCAGCCCAAACCCGCCAGCGCGTCAGAGCAGCCGCTACCACCATCCGCCTTCGCCGGCGACGCAATTGCCATTGCCGCCGTCAGCGCTAGCGCGCTCGGTATCAACAGAAATCTTCGCCAGTCCAACGATCTACCCCGTCGACGAGCAGGACAGTGGGATTCTCGGCAGTCGACACAAAGAACACTTGAGTCGGAGCGGATGCGTCACGATCTGCGGGGGTTACGTCGCTACCGTCCGACGCAACAACCCTCACGGCACTCACATCACGGCAAAGGTAGATCGTGACCCTTGCGCCTTCTCCATCCACCGCATTCTCCGCAAGCGCCGCCTCATAAAAGGTGGTTTCGCCAGTCATGCGAAGGCCCGCGTCCGCAAGTGCCGCGAACTCTTCGTGAAGTGTCTCGGCGTACTCCGACGTAACCGTTTCGTCCACACGCTGGGGATTCGTCCCTCCGTCCGCCGTAACGACAGCCGACGCGGCGTTGTACTTCGCGTACGCAGCTTCGGCCGCCGCGAGCGCCTCCTCGTCCGACGCGAAGATCGGCGTGGGCGTCTTAGCGGTCGTGGGTGTCGGCGTCGGCGTGGGCCCGCCGACGCATCCGGCGAGCACGAGCGCGAGGCCCGTCGCCGCGACGACCGAAGCGGCCCGTCGCACGGCTCGGCGGCGGCGGGGGATCGGCATGGCGTCGAGCCTAGGTGAGCCCGGCCGCCCGTCTCGCCGGGTTATCCACAGGCGCGCACGTCAGCCCGACCGACCGTTTCCGCCGGGCCTCCGCCTAACGCATGAGGTCGCGGACGAGCTCGCCCCACTCGAAGCCGCACTCGCGGCAGTCGAACAGGGGCCCGTCTGCGGCGAACGGGTCGGCGGCGGCATCCGCGTCGATGACGACGTCGACCGCGCGGGTGTACACGACCGCTCGCACGGCGGTCGACTCGCAGCGGGGGCACGGCTCGTCGAGCACGTCGTGCGCGACCGTCATCTGCACCTGGTTCGTCATGGCGCCCACGGTACGCACGGGAGGGCGACAACCCCTGGGGTACACGCGCGGGTCGGCCACAATCGAGCCGATCGTCCGGGAGACCCCTACCCCTGCTCGCGCCGCTTCCGCGAGCTCACCTTGTGGCTCGCGGTCACCTCGTAGGTCCGGCGCAGCGGCGCCGCCACGTCCTCGTGCCGTCGCTGGGCGACGCGCACGAACACGAAGTCGACGACGGCGAGCTGCGCGATGCGGCTCGACATGGCGCCCATGCGATACGTGGACTCACGCGCCTGGGTCGTCAGCACCATGTCGGCGACCTCGGTGACGGGCGATTCGGGCGAGTTCGTGAGCGCGACCGTGGTCGCACCGGCATCCCGGGCGACGCTCAGCGCGTGGACCGTCTCGGTCGTGAGCCCCGAGTGCGAGATGCCGATCGCGACGTCGCCGGGCTTGCGCAGCGCGGCCGAGACGAGCGCGAGGTGCACGTCGACCGAGCAGAACGCCGAGATGCCGATGCGCGCGAGCTTCTGCTGCAGGTCCTGCGCGGTGAGGCCGCTCGCGCCGAATCCGTAGAGGTCGACGTGCGCGGCGCCGGCGATCGCGTCGACGACGCGGTCGAGCTCCGCGATGTCGAGCGCCTGCACGGTCTGCTCGATCGCGAGCACCTCGTGGAACGCGATCTTGGCGACCACGTCGGCGGCGGGGTCGTCGGGGCCGATGTCGGAGTCGGCGAGCCCGAACCGGTCGCGTTCGGCAGCCTCGCGGCTAATGGCGCTCGCGACCTCCATGCGGAACTCGCGGTAGCCGCTGTAGCCGAGGGTCTGGCAGAACCGCGCGACCGTCGAGAGCGACGTGCCGCACCGCTTCGCCAGGTCGGTGATCGTGAGGTCGACGACGATCGAGGGGTCGGCGATGATCGCCTCCGCGACGCGGGCCTCCGACGAGCTCAGGCGCGGCAGGGACTGCCGCACGCTCTGGAGCACGTCAACGGACATCGGTCTCCTCTGGTCGGATCACGGGCAGCGGCACCGCGCGAACCTCAGTCAGAGCATCGCGCAACACCCCATCGTGCGTCGAGAGGCGCGCGAGTGCGTCATCGGGTGACACCCCAGTAATGGTCACGAGGATGGCCGCCTTCACCGATCCGCCCACCGATTCGAGGGCCTCGGATGCCGCCGCCGCATCGACGCCCGTCGCGAGCATGACGATGCGCTCCGCACGGGCGCGCAGCTTCGCATTGGTCGCCTGCACGTCGACCATGAGGTTCCCGTGGACCTTGCCGAGCCGTACCATCGCGATCGTCGAGATCGCGTTGAGCACGAGCTTCTGCGCGGTGCCGCCCTTGAGGCGGGTCGACCCGGCGACGATCTCGGGTCCGACGACCGTCTCGATCGCGAGGTCGGCGACCTCGCCGATCCGGCTCCCGGCGTTGCACGAGAGCCCGACCGTGAGCGCGCCGAGCGCTCGGGCGTGCTCGAGCGCGCCGACGACGTAGGGCGTGCGCCCCGATGCCGAGATGCCGACGACCGCGTCGGCGGGGGTGAGCCCGATCGCCTCGAGGTCGGCGGCGCCGCGGTCGGCGTCATCCTCGGCGTCCTCGACGGCGGAGCGCAGCGCGACCTCTCCGCCCGCGATGACACCCACGACGAGCGACGGGTCGGTGCCGAACGTCGGCGGGATCTCGCTCGCGTCGAGCACCCCCATGCGCCCGGCGGTGCCGGCGCCAAGGTAGATCAGTCGCCCGCCGGCGCGAAGCCGGGGCACGATCGCATCGATCGCCGCGGCGACCTGCGGCGCGGCATCCGTCACCGCAGCGACCGCCTGCGCGCTCTCCGCCTGCATCGCGGCGAGCTGCGCCTCGGTCGCGAGCAGGTCGAACTCGCCGTGCGCGTCGTTCACGCCCTCGGTGGCGAGCTCGCCGAGGAGCTCGCGCAACGCGCGATGGTCCTCGGCCGGGACGGTGTGGTTCATCGCGGTGCTCCCCCGTGGTCGGTGCTGGTGATGGTGACGGATGCGACGCCGGCGAGCGGCGGCGGCAGGCGGAGCGGCATCCGACCGCTCGTGAACCGGCCGGCGACGCGTGGCTCCCCCGAACCGCCCGACGACAGTCGCGCCGGGACGCCGTGCCAACCGAGGTAGCCGAGCAGGGCGAACATGAGCGACTCCTTGAACGACGGGTCGATCCCGCGCGCCTCGCTCGACTCGACGACGATGCCGCGCTCGGCGGCCAGCGCCGCGATGCGGCCGAGCAGCACGGGGTTGCGCGCCCCGCCGCCCGAGGCGATGAGCACGGCCGGGTAGCCGGGGATCGCGTCCACCACGGAGCGCGCGGTCAGCTCGGTGAGCGTCGCGACGAGGTCCTCGAGCGCAGGCTCGTTCGCGGGTGCCGCGCCGCCCGATGCCACGACGACGGATGCTCCGACCGCCGCCACGGCGCGGTCGACGACGCGCAGGTCGAAGGTCTCGCGTCCGGTGGTCTTCGGCACGGGTGCTGCGAAGTACGGATGCCGCCCCAGCTCGACGAGGAGCGCCTCGTCGACGCGTCCGGATGCCGCGAGCCGGCCATCCTCGTCGAAGGACCGCGCGCCGTCGGTGGCTCGTGCCACGACGCCGTCGATCAGCCCGTTGCCGGGTCCGCTGTCGAACGCCACGACGTCGCCGTCGGGATGCACGACCTGCACGTTCGCGATGCCGCCGAGGTTCACGGTCGCGAGCGCGCGCCCGGTCGCGGCGGCCTCGGCGCCGAGCCAGGCCCGGTCGAAGACCGCCATGAGCGGGGCGCCCTCACCGCCGGCGGCGATGTCGGCTGCGCGCAGGTCGGAGACCACGGGAGCGCCGACGGCCTCGGCGATCCACGCGGGCTCGCCGAGCTGCAGGGTTCCCCGGGCGCGGCCGTCGGCCACCCAGTGGAAGATCGTCTGGCCGTGCGAGACAACGAGGTCGGGCACGACGCCCGCGGCGCGGGAGCCGTCGGCCGCGGCATCCGCGAACGCCTGGCCCAGCCGGGTGTCGAGCTCGCAGAAGGCGCCGGCCGTCAGCGGCTCGCCGGCGGTCGCGGCGAGTGTGCGAGCGCGGAGGTCGGGCGCCCAGTCGAGGGTGTCGGCGTGGAGGACGCGCATGGCCAGGTGCGAGCCCTCATCGACCCTCGTGACGTCGACCACGGCGACGTCGATGCCGTCGGCGGAGGTGCCCGACTGCAGGGACAGCACGATCATGCGGTCGCCTCCAGGCGCGAACCCGACGCGAGCAGCGCGCTCGCGGCCGCGGCGGCGAGCCGGCTCGCGGCCCGCGTGTGCACGGCGGAGAGCGGGAGTCGCGCTCCCGGCATCCCCACGTTCACGACGACCGCGCCCGGGCGGATCGCGCCGAGCTGCTCGATCACGTCGCGCTGTGCACTGTGCGCGCCGACCGCGTCGACGAGCACGACGAACGCGCCCCGCGCCTCGGCGGCCGCGGCGACCGCGCCGCGCAGGTCGTCGCCGGGCACCGCGCTCGTGTCGAGCCGCACGACGCGTCCGCCCGCGGCGAGCGCGTCGGCCACGTAGTCGGCATCGCCGTCGACCGCGATGGTCGCGCGACCGCGCACATCGAGCACGGTCCGGGGTGCGGGCGCCGGCGCGACGGGTCCGTCCACCGTCATGGCGAACCGGGCGACGGATGCCGCGTCGACTCCCCAGTTCGCGGCATCCGTCGTTCCCGGCGCCTCGGTGCGCCCGCCGGAGAATCCCCCACCGGCGAGCGCGGCACCGAGCTTCCGCACCCGATCCGCCGCGCGTTCGAGCGCGACGACGGGTAGGGTGCCATCGTCGAGCGCGGCGAGGATCGCGGCCTGCACCTCGCGGAAGTCCTGTTCGTCCTGGTCGGGCGCCGCGGCGGAGCCCGGGTTGCGCGGGTTGCCGATGCAGAGCAGGTCGGCCCCGGCGAGGAGCGCCTGCACGGCGCCTGGCCCCGCGCCGACGGTCGCGCGGACGGCCGCCATGTCGAGCGCGTCCGTCACGATGACGCCCTCGAAGCCCATCGCGCGCAGACGCGAAAGCACCGACGGATTCAGCGTCGCGGGCGCGTCGCCCCACTGGGGCACGACGAGGTGCCCGGTCATGACGGCGGCGACGCCGGCCTCGATCGCGGCGCGGAACGGCGGGAGGTGCATCCGCTCGATCTCGTCGACGTCGATCGTGAGCGTCGGCAGCGCGTGGTGCGAGTCGACGTGCGTGTCGCCGTGGCCCGGGAAGTGCTTCACGCAGGCAGCGGCACCCGCCGACTGGATGCCGCGCACGGCCGCGGCGACGTGTCTCGACACGAGCTCGGGCGAGTCGCCGAACGCGCGCACGCCGATCACCGGGTTGCGCGGGTCGGTGTTCACGTCGGCGACGGGGGCGAGCACCACGTTCGCACCGGCCGCGAGCGAACGCTCCGCCAGCGCGCGGCCGGTGGCGGCGGTGGCATCCGTGTCATCGACGAAGCCCAGCTGGGCGGCGCCCGGAAGCGTGGAGCCCGTCGCCGCCTCGAGGCGGGTGACGTTGCCGCCCTCCTCGTCGATGCCGACGAGGAGGTCGTCGCGGAGGTCGCGGAAGGCGGAGACCGGTGGTCGAGGAGGCCGAGAAGCAGACGTATCGAGACCCTGATGCATCGCGAGGTTGTGCGAGAACAGCACCGCCCCCGCGAGGCCGCCGTCGGCGAGCTCGCGGCGCAGCCAGTCGGGCAGCTCGCGCCCGAGGTACCCGGGCCAGAGCACCGCGCCCACGAGCCGTCGCAGCGCAGGGTCGTGCATGGCGCTCATCCCTTGACCGCACCCGCCACGAGTCCGGCCGACAGGCGGCGCTGCACGATGACGAAGAAGATCATGACGGGGATCGTGATGATCGTCGAGGCGGCCATGATGTAGCCCCACTCGTTGGTGTGCTCGCCGAAGAACTGCTTCAGGCCGATGGCCACGGTGTAGTTCTCGGATGCCCCGCCGAGCAGCGTCATGGCGAAGATGAACTCGTTCCACGCGGTGATGAACGAGAACACCGACGTCGCGACGAGGCCCGGCATCACGAGGGGGAGGAGCACGGAGCGGAACATCCGCCCCCAGCTCGCGCCGTCGATGTAGGCGGCCTCCTCGAGCTCCACCGGCACGGCCGCGACGAATCCGCGCAGCATCCAGATGCCGAACGGCAGCGAGAGCGCGACGTAGACGACCATGAGCCCGAGCAGCGTGTTGAGCATGCCGAGGTCGCGCACCTGCACGAACAGCGGGATGACGAGCGCCTCGAGCGGCACCATCTGCACGATGAGGATCATGAGCAGGATCGCCGTGCGCGACCGGAATCGGAACCTGGCGACCGCGACCGAGGCGAGCAGCGCCAGCACGGCGCTCGCCAGCACGGTGACGAGCGCGACGATCGCCGAGTTGCGCAGGAACACGTCGAACCCGCCCTCGGTGAGCACGTAGGCGAAGTTGTCGAGCGTGAACTCGCGCGGGAGGAGCGTCTGGCCGCCGGTGCCGGCCTTCGCGTCGAAGGCGCTCGAGAGCATCCAGAAGGCGGGGAACAGCGTGAACGCGAGCAGCAGCACGACGAGCACGGCCTTCAGCGCGGCGGCGCGGGTCTTGCGGCCGGTGCGGCGGCTGCGCGCGATGCGGCGGGTCTCGTCGGCGGGGCCGTCGACGGCAGCGGATGCCGCGGGCGCGGTCGTGGGGGCCGGCGTCACGGTGCTCACAGCTCCTCCTCCTTCAGCATGGTGCGCACGTACACGACGGTGATCGCGAGGAGCACGAGGGTGAGCAGCACCGCGATGGCGGAGCCGAAGCCGTAGCGGTTCTGGCCGAACGACTCGACGTACGACCACACGCCGAGGTTCAGCGCCTCTCGGTTCGAGCCCGAGCCGCCGGGCATGAGGTAGACCTGCGCGAAGACCTTGAAGTCCCAGATGGTCGACAGGATGATGACGACCGCGAAGACCTGCTTGAGGTTCGGCACGATGATGCGCCAGAACCGGCGCCACGGGCCGGCGCCGTCCATCTCGGCGGCCTCGAGCATCTCCTTCGGCACGCCGAGCAGGCCGGCGAGGATCGTGATCGCGACGAACGGGAAGCCGTGGTGCACGACGTTGAGCAGCACGATGGCGTAGAAGGTGTACCGGTTGGTGAACCAGTTGACGGGCTCGTCCTGGAGCCCGAGCGCCTGGAGGGTCTCGTTGAAGATGCCGCGGTCGGCGTCGAAGATCCAGACCCAGACGTAGGTGCCGGTGACCGCGGGCATGGCCCAGGCGATCATGATGGCGCTGCCGACGACGGTGCGCCAGAAGGGGCCGAGCGAGGCCATGAGCACGGCGACGGCCGTGCCGAGGGCGACGGTGCCCGCGACGGCGAGGACCGCGAAGCCCACGGTGTTGGGGAGGACGACGGTCCAGAGGGTGGGGTCGGTGAAGACCTCGAGGTAGTTGTCGATGCCGATCCAGTTCGGCTCGCCCGAGACGATCTCGCGCAGGCCGTAGTCCTGCAGGGAGAAGAGGAACACGCGCACGAGCGGCCAGAGCAGCAGCACGGCGAGCACCGCGAGGGCGGGCGCCAGCAGCAGCCACGGCCGCAGCCGCGTGATCGGGTTCTTGCGGTGCACGGGGCCGCCGCCCGCGCGGGGGGACTCGGCCCCCCGCGCGGACGTCGGTACCTGGATCGTCGAGGTCACGGACTCAGTTGCCGTTCATGATCTCGTTCATCTCCGCTGCGGCGTCGGACGTGGCCTGCTCGACCGTCTTCTGCCCGGAGAGGATCGCCTGGATGGCGGTGTTCGTGGTCTTCTTCGCCTGCACGGCGCCGAACTTCGGCGTCACCGGCACGGTGCCGCCGCCGTCGACGAGCTGCGTGGCGAACGGCGCGACCAGCGGGTCGTCCGACTCCATGGTCTCGGCGAGGAGCGACTGCTGGCCCGGGAAGTAGCCCGATTGCTCGCCCCACTGCTCGGCGAACTCGCCCGTGGTCATGAGCTTGATGAACTCCCACGCGAGCTCGGGGTTCTTCGCGGTGTTGAACATGCTCAGGTGCGAGCCGCCCAGGACCGAGGGCGCGATGCCGCCGTCCTTGCCGGGGATCGGCGTGGCGGCGAACTTGCCCTCGAGCTCCGCGTTCTTCTCGACGATCGCGGCGGGCGTCCACGAGCCCATGAGCGCCATGGCGACGTTGCCCTGCGAGAAGTTGTCGAGGACGTCCGTCTCCTTCCACGTCGTGGCACCGGCCGAGGAGAAGCCGTGCTTCAGCGCGAGGTCGGTGTAGAACTGGATGCCCTCCTGCGACTCAGCGCTGTCGAGGCCCGAGACCCACTCGTCGCCGTCCTGGACGGAGACCTCGCCACCGGCGCCCCAGACCCACGGGTACACGCCGAACTCGGCGTCGCCCGGAACCGCGAACGCCATCATCTCGGGGTGCGCGGCCTTGATGGCCTCGCCCGCCGCGACGATCTCGTCCCAGCTGGTCGGCGCCTCGAGGCCGAGCTCCTCGAAGATGTCGGAGCGGTACACGAGCGACCGCACGCCGGCGTACCAGGGCATGCCGTAGAGCTCGTCGTCGTAGGTGCCCGAGGTCACGAGGCCCTCGACGAGGTCGTCGCCCAGGCCCTCGTCGTCGACGTAGTCGCCGATGGGCGCGAGCGCGCCGGCGTCGGCGAACTCCGCGGTCCACGTGGTGCCGGTCTCGGCGACGTCGGGGGTCGTGCCGCCGGCGATCGACGTCACGAACCGGTCGTGGGCGTCGGCCCACTGCACGAACTCGACGTCGAGCTCCGCACCGGTCGCCTCGGTGAACGCCTCGCCCACCTCGTCGAAGAACGCGTCGGAATCGGGGTTCGTGCCCTCCATGATCCAGACGGTGAGGGTCTCGCCCTCGGCGCTGACGTCACCGCCGTCTCCACTGTTCGACCCGCCCGCACACGCGGTGAGCCCGAACGCGGCCGTGGCGAGCGCGGCGACGGGCAGCAAGCGCTTCTTCATGGATGCCTCCTTCATTGGAAATCTCGATGGCGCGACGCGCGCCCGGAATGTGACACTGGGAAGTAGTATTCGTGAGCGATGTCATGTTTGCAAGTTTTTTCCGAAATCGTGATCTTCCGGAACCCTGCGACCTCACGAGGGCGCGTCGGATGCCCCGGCCGTAGGCTCGGGCCGTGAAGAGTGTCGCATCGGGCGGCTGGGAGTCCGGCGAGTCCGGCGCCGCCAGCTGGGTGCTCGGCATCGACGTCGGCGGCACGGGATCGCGCGCCGCGCTCGAGCCGCTCGGGGGGCCCGGCGCGGCCGGCGCACCCGTGGGCGCCGAACGGCGCGTGCTCGAGGGCGGCCGGGTCGCCGTGGCATCCGCCGGCTCGAGCGTCGTCGACGTCGCCGTCGCGCTCATCGCCGACGTGCGCGATGCCTGGCCGGATGCCGCGCTCGCGGGCGTCGGCGTCGGCGCCACCGGCCTCGCCTCCCTCGTCGGCTCCCCCGACGAAGCGGCCGCCCGGCTCGCCCGTGCCGCGGGCGCTCCCGTGGCCCTGGCGATCGACGCGGTCACCGCGCACCTCGGCGCCCTCGGCGGACGCGGCGGCGCGGTCGTCGCCGTGGGCACGGGCGCGATCGCGATCGGCACCGACCTGCGCGACCGCTGGAAGCGCGTCGGCGGCTGGGGCCACCTGTTCGACGACCGCGGCTCCGGCGCGTGGATCGGCATCGAGGCGCTCAAGGCGGCGATCCGCACGCACGACGGCGTGACGACGGATGCCGCGGCGCTCCTCGACGCGGCCGTGGCGCGATTCGGCGCGGCGCCGTCGTGGCCCGGGCAGCTGCTCACGCGGCCCGACCGTGCGGGCCTGCTCGCCGGGTTCGCGGCGGACGTCGCGGGGCTCGCGGCATCCGGCGACGCCGTGGCATCCGGCATCATGCGGCGGGCCGGCACCGAGGTCGCGGCCACGCTCGCCGCTGCGCTCGACCCCGAGGTGCCGCCGCTCGCGGCCGGGACGGGCGGGGTGTTCGCGGCGGGCGGCGCGTTCGTGGAGTCGTTCGCGGCCGAGTTCGGGCGGCTCGCGCCGTCGGCGTCGCTCGTCGCGGCAGCGGGGACGCCGCTCGACGGGGCGGTGCGGCTCGCGCGGCTCGTCGCGGCGGACGAGGCGCCGGCGGGGCATCCGCCGTTCCTCTGGCGGTAGCGTGTCCGCATGGCGGAGACCAGCGCGGGCATCCTGCTCTACCGGCGGCAGCCGGGGCTCGAGGTGTTCCTCGGGCACATGGGCGGGCCGTTCTGGCGCGGCAAGGATGCGTCGGCCTGGTCGATCCCGAAGGGCACCTTCACCGACGAGACGCCGCTTGCCGCCGCACTGCGCGAGTTCGCCGAGGAGGTGGGCCGGCCCGCGCCCGACGTCGAGTACCGGGAGCTCGGCGCGTTCCGCTACTCCTCGGGCAAGGTGGTGCACGTGTTCGCGGGCGAGTCCGACTTCGACGCCGACGACGTGCGGAGCAACCTGTTCGAGATCGAGTGGCCGCCGCGGTCGGGCCGGCGCCAGTCGTTCCCCGAGCTGGATGCTGCGGCCTGGTTCACCCCCGCCGAGGCCCTCGATCGCCTCGTGAAGGGCCAGCGCCCGGCGCTCGCGGCGCTCGAGCGGCTGCTCGCGGGCTGACCCCGCACTGGCGGCGCGCGGCATCCGGGCGGAGGATGGGCCGCATGCGCAGGATCACCGTGACCGAGAACATCTCCCTCGACGGCGTCATGCAGGCGCCGGCGTCGCGTGAGGAGGACACCCGCGGCGAGTTCCCGTACGGCGGCTGGGCCGTCGCCGGGAGCGACGACGCGCTGGCGGCCGAGATGGCCGTCGGCATGGGCGCCGACGGCGCGATGCTGTTCGGGCACCGCACGTACCGCAGCATGGCGGCGTTCTGGCCGCACCAGGCCGACGGCAACCCGTTCACCGAGTACCTGAACCGCGTCGAGAAGTTCGTGGTGTCGCGGAACGCCGCGACCCGGCTCGAGTGGGAGAACTCGACGCTCCTCGCCGGCGACGCGATCAAGACGGTGGCCACGCTCAAGCACGGCGACGGACCCGACCTCTCGATCCTCGGCAGCGGAATGGTCGTGCGGTCGCTCGCGGCGGCGCACCTGATCGACGAGTACGTGCTCGTGATCCACCCGCTCGTGCTGGGCACCGGCACGAAGCTGTTCGGCTCGACGCACCAGCCGATGGAGCTCACGCACAGCACGACGACGCCGAAGGGCGTGACGGTCGCGCGGTACGTGCCGATCCGGAGCTGAGGCGAGCGAGCGCCCGCGCAGGCTCGCGACCTACGCCCGCGCGAGGATCGCGGCCGTGTCGAGGCCGGGCGGCAGCGCGCCGTACATGGTGCCGCCGTCGCCCTCGATGCGCGAGCGCACGAACGCGTCGGCGACGGCGGCCGGCGCATGCTGCGCCAGCAACGACGCCTGCAGCACGAGCGCGAGCCGCTCGGTGAGTTCCCGGGCGCGCACGGCGCCACTCGCGGGATCCCGCGACACCTCGAGCACGACCGCCTGCGCCTCGGCGACCTCCAGGTCGAGCGCGGGATACTCCCCGGTCGCGTCGGCGACCACGCCGAAGAAGGCGTCGAACGCCTCGGGCTCCCGGGCGAGCACCCGCAGCACGTCGAGCGCGATGACGTTCCCTGAGCCCTCCCAGATGGCGAGCAGCGGCTGCTCGCGGTAGCGCCGCGCGAGCGGGAACGCCTCCGTGTAGCCGTTGCCGCCGAGGCACTCGAGGGCTTCGGAGGCATGACCGGGGCCGCGCTTGCAGACCCAGTACTTCGAGACGGCGGTGGCGAGGCGCCGGAACGCCTGCTCCGGGGCATCCGTATCGTCGTCGTAGGCGCGCGCCAGCCGCATCGCCGTGACCGTCGCGGCCTCGGACTCGAGCGCGAGGTCGGCCACGACCGCCTGCATCGCGGGCTGGTCGACGAGGAGCTCGCCGAACGCGCGACGGTGCCGCACGTGCCACGCGGCCTCGGCGACCGCCTGGCGCATCCCCGCCGCCGTGCCGATGACGCAGTCGAGGCGCGTTCGCGTGACCATCTGCACGATCGTGGCCACGCCGCGGCCCTCCTCGCCGACGAGCCACGCCGCGGTGCCGTCGAGCTCGATCTCGCTCGACGCGTTCGACCGGTTTCCGAGCTTGTCCTTCAGGCGCTGGATGCGGAACACGTTGCGCGAGCCGTCGGGCAGCACGCGCGGCACGAGGAAGCAGCTGAGCCCGCCCGGCGCCTGCGCGAGCACGAGGAACGCGTCGCTCATCGGCGCGCTGCAGAACCACTTGTGGCCCGTCAGCCGGAACTCGCTGCCCCACGGCCCGTCGGCCCCTGTCGGCTCGGCGCGCGTCGTGTTCGCGCGCACGTCGGATCCGCCCTGCTTCTCGGTCATCGCCATGCCGACGAGCGCCGACCGCTTCACGACGCCCGTCCCGCCGAGCCCCGGCTCGTACTCCCGGCTCAGCAGCCGCGGCATCCAGTCGACGGCGAGCCCGGATGCCGCGAGCTCGAGCGTCGGCACCGCGGCGTGCGTCATCGACACCGGGCACGCATGCCCGGGCTCGACCTGCGCGAGCAGGTAGAACGTCGCCGCGCGCTCGACGTTCGCACCAGGACCCGGCTCGGCCCACGCCGACGTGTGCGCCCCGGCGCCCACCGCCGCGGCCATGATGCGGTGGTACGCGTCGTCGTACTCGACCTCGTCGATGCGGTTCCCCCACCGGTCGTGCGTGTGCAGCACCGGCGGGCGGGTGTTCGCGCGCTCCGCGTCGCGCTGGAAGGCGGCCGTGCCGACGTGCCGTCCGAGGTCGTGCAGCACGGATGCCGCGTCGATGCCGTCGGCGTCGGGCGAATCGGGCGCGGGCGAGCCGCCGCCCGTCTGCGACCCCCCGCGCCCCCAGCGCGCGACGGCCTCGACGAGCGGCACGTTCGCCGCGAACTCGTCGATCCCCTCGCGGGGCGGTGCCTGGTTCAGGACCTCGTGCGTGCTCATCGTCGACCTCCGGATGCCATTCTGCGCCGAGACGACGACCGGCATCAGGACCGACTCAGGCCGCGGCCGCGTAGGCGCGGAGGAACGCGGCGGCGCCGCGCTCGGCGCGCTCGACCGCGCGGGTCGCCGTCGCGGCATCCGTGTCGCTCTCGAGGTCGAAGAGCGCGCGGTCGAGCGACGGCCCGATCGCGAGGAACGCGAAGTGCTCGGCGGCGAGCTCGGGATCGTCGACGCGCAGCAGCCCCCGCTCGCCGAAGCCGCGGAGCGCGTTCGCGACGGCGGCCATCACGCGTCCGGGCGCCCGCTCGTAGTACTCTGCGGCGAACTCGGGGAAGCGCGACGCCTCGCCGATGAGCAGCCGCCGCAGCGGCACCACGCGACCGCTGAGCACGGATGCCGCGAGCTCGCGCGCGAGCGCCGTGAGCGCCGTCTCGGCGTCGTCGGCCTCGGCCGCGGTCTCGCCGAACTCGAGCGAGTACCGCTCGGCCGTCGTGATCGCCTGGTCGAGGATCGCGCGGAACAGCTGCTCCTTGTCGTCGAAGACGTTGTAGACGGTGCGCTTCGAGACGCCGGCCTCGGCGGCGATGTCGTCGACGCTCGTGCCGGGGTAGCCGCGCTGCAGGAACACGCGGGCGGCGGCCTCCATGATGAGCGCGCGGGAACGCGTGATCCGCGGGTCCTCGTAGTCGGCCCGGTCGGTCGTCGACGTCGCGCTGTTCATCCCCGCTCCGAATCTCTTGCACTCATCCGTTTACTTTTACATGACTCGGTGTAATATTACACCCATGAGGGCAATAATGCCCTCGGCACACCCACGAGATGACGAACAGGTGAGCACGATGTCGAACGCAGTCCCAGGAACCACGCCCCGCGCGACCTTCGATCGCGGCCGCGCCGTCACGAAGTCGCTCCTCGGCTGGGGCGTCGTCGCCGGACCCTTCTACCTCGTGGTCGGCCTCGCGCAGGCGCTGCTCGTGCCGGGCTTCGACCTCTCGCGGCACGCCCTGAGCCTGCTGCTGCTCGGGCCGCTCGGCTGGATCCAGGCGTTGAACCTCGTGCTCAGCGGGCTCATGGTGCTCGCCGCGGCCGTGGGCTTCGCGCGGCTGCTGCCCGGCGCTCGCGGGGTCGCGACCGGCATCCTGCTCGGCCTCTACGGTGTGAGCCTCTTCGGCGCGGCGCTCTTCCCGCCCGACCCGATGGGCGGCTTCCCGCCCGGGGGCACGGATGCCACGACGGCGTCGGTGAGCGGCCTGCTGCACCTCGTGGCGGGCGCGATCGGGTTCGTGAGCCTCGCCGCGGCGGCCGTGGTCGTCGGCGGCTGGTTCCGTCGCGAGCGCCGGCGCGGCGTCGCGATCACGTCGTACGTCGCGGCCGCCGTCGTCGTGCTCGGCTTCCTCGGCGGTGCGGCGCTCGCCATGGTGCCCGCCGGTGTGGGACTGCTCTGGCTCGCCGTCGTGACCGGCTGGGCGTGGCTCGCGATCGCCTCGCTGACCGCCTATCGGATGGCGCCGAGTCCCGTGCTGTGAGCCCCGATCACGCGCATGATTGCGCTCTCAGCGATATCCGCCGGACGGATGATGTCGGAGGGTAGGGGTTCGATGCAGACTAGCGGGTGCGATGCCGATCGGGGGTTCGGCGTCGCGTCCCCGCGGGTCCCTCACGCTCCCGCCATCCACCCCGCCCTTCCCGGAGAACCATGCTCGGCAAACTCTTGATCCGCTACCTCAGACCATACGGGTGGCTCCTGCTCGGCGTGCTGGTGTTCCAGTTCGTGTCGGCGCTCGCGTCGCTCTACCTGCCCAGCCTCAACGCCGACATCATCGACGAGGGGGTGAGCAAGGGCGACACCGAGTACATCTGGTCGACCGGCGCGTTCATGCTGGCGATCTCGCTCGCCCAGATCACGGCGGCCATCATCGCGACCTACTTCGCGGCGAAGGCGGCGATGAAGCTCGGCCGCGACATCCGCAACGACGTCTTCGACAAGGTGAGCGGGTTCTCCGAGCGCGAGGTGTCGCAGTTCGGCCCGGGCTCGCTCATCACGCGCAACACGAACGACGTGCAGCAGGTGCAGATGCTCGCCATGATGGGCGCGACCATGCTCGTGCAGGCGCCCCTGCTCGCCATCGGCGGCATCGTCATGGCCCTGCGTCAAGACGTCGGGCTGAGCTGGCTCATCTGGACCTCGGTGCTCATCATCCTGGTCGTCGCGGCCGTCGTGATCACCCGCATGGTGCCGCTGTTCCGCACGTACCAGAAGAAGCTCGACAACGTGAACCGCATCCTGCGCGAGCAGCTCACGGGCATCCGCGTCGTGCGCGCGTTCGTGCGCGAGCGCATCGAGGAGCAGCGCTTCCGCGGGGCGAACACCGACATCATGGACGTCGGTCGCCGTGTCGGCACCCTGTTCATCACGCTCTTCCCGCTCTTCATGCTCGTGCTCAACGTGACCGTCGTCGCCGTGCTCTGGTTCGGCGCGATCGAGGTGGACGAGGGCGACGTGCTGATCGGCACGCTCTTCGCCTTCATGCAGTACGTCGGCATCATCCTCGGCGGCGTGCTCATGGCCGCCTTCATGACGATCATGATCCCGCGCGCCGCGGTCTCGGCCGAGCGCATCGGCGAGGTGCTCGACAACCAGTCGACGCTCGCGCGTCCCGAGAACCCGGTCTCGGCCTTCCCCGAGGTCGGCACGATCGAGTTCCGCGACGTCGCGTTCCAGTACCCGGGCGCCGAGCACCCCGTGCTCGAGGGCATCTCGTTCCGCGCGAACCGCGGAGAGACCGTCGCCATCGTCGGCTCGACGGGTGCCGGCAAGACGACGCTCGTGTCGCTCATCCCCCGGCTCTTCGACGTGACCGGCGGCTCCGTGCTCGTGAACGGCGTCGACGTGCGCGACGCAGACCTCGACCGGCTCTGGAAGACGATCGGCCTCGTGCCGCAGCGTCCGTTCCTGTTCGCCGGCACGATCGCCTCGAACCTGCGGTTCGGTCGTGAGGATGCCACGGACGCCGAGCTCTGGGAGGCCCTCGCCATCGCCCAGGGCAGCGACTTCGTCGCCGAGAAGGAGGGCGGCCTCGACGGGCGCATCTCCCAGGGCGGCACGAACGTCTCCGGCGGACAGCGCCAGCGCCTCGCCATCGCGCGGGCGATCGTGCACGAGCCCGACATCCTCGTCTTCGACGACTCGTTCTCGGCGCTCGACCTCACCACCGACGCGAGGCTGCGGCAGGCGTTGTGGCGCGAGTTGCCCAACGTGACCAAGATCGTCGTCGCCCAGCGCGTGTCGACGATCACCGACGCCGACCGGATCGTCGTGCTCGACGACGGCGGCATGGTGGGCATCGGCACGCACGAAGAGCTGCTCGAGACCTGCGAGACGTATCGCCAGATCGTCGAGTCGCAGCTGGCGGCGGGAGCACGGGCATGAGCGCGGACATGCAGAACGAGGGCCGCGGACGCGGCCGTGGCCGCCGCGGCGCACCCGTGGTCGAGCCCGAGCTGACCGAAGAGGAGCGGATGGAGGCCGAGCTCGCCGAGCAGGCCCGCCTCAACTCCGGCGACTGGGACAGCGTGAAGCCCGGCAAGGCGCAGGACTTCGGCAAGAGCTTCCGGCGGATGCTCGGCCTGCTCGCGCCGTGGAAGTGGTCGTTCGCGTTCGTCTCGCTGCTCGGCGCCATCGGCGTCGTGCTCACGGTCATCGCACCGAAGGTGCTCGCCGAGGCGACGAACATCATCTTCGAGGGCTTCATCTCCCTGCAGCTCCCCTCGGGCGTGACGCAGGAGCAGGTCGTCGAGCAACTCCGCGCCACCGGGCAGGACGACCTCGCGAACATCGTCGGCGCGGCGACGCTGACCCCCGGCGAGGGCATCGACTTCGTGCGCCTCAGCCAGGTGATCGTCGTGGTGCTGATGCTCTACATCGTGGCGTCGGTGCTCTCGTGGATCCAGGGCTACGTCATCAACGTGATCATGGTGAAGGCCATGTTCCGCCTCCGTGAAGACGTCGAGTCCAAGGTCAACCGCCTGCCGCTCAGCTACTTCGACCGGATGCAGCGCGGCGAGCTGATCTCGCGTGTCACGAACGACATCGACAACATCACGCAGACGATGCAGCAGTCGTTGTCGAGCGCGCTCACGAGCGTGCTCACCGTGCTCGGCGTGATCGTCATGATGTTCTCGATCTCGTGGCAGCTCTCGCTCGTCGCCCTCGTCGCGCTGCCCCTCATGGGCGTGATCTTCGGCGTCATCGGGCCGAAGTCGCAGGCCGCGTTCGGCATCCAGTGGAAGAAGGTCGGCCGCCTGAACGCGCGCGTCGAGGAGTCCTTCTCGGGCCACGCCCTCGTCAAGGTCTTCGGCCGCGAGCAGGACTCGAGCCAGAAGTTCCGCGATGAGAACGAGGAGCTCTACGAGGCCTCCTTCAAGGCGCAGTTCCTCTCCGGCATCATCATGCCCGGCATGATGTTCGTCGGGAACCTGACGTACGTGGGCATCGCGGTGCTCGGCGGCCTCATGGTCGCGAGCGGGCAGCTCCGACTCGGCGACGTGCAGGCGTTCATCCAGTACTCGCAGCAGTTCACGCAGCCGCTGTCGCAGCTCGGCGGCATGGCCGCGGTCGTCCAGTCGGGCACCGCGTCGGCCGAGCGCGTCTTCGAGCTGCTCGACGCCGACGAGCAGGACCCCGACGCCGCCGACGCGCCCGCGCCGGTCGAGGGCGACGGCACGATCGAGTTCCAGAACGTCTCGTTCTCGTACACGCCCGACCGTCCGCTCATCAGCGACCTGTCGTTCCGCGTCGAGCCCGGGCAGACGGTCGCGATCGTCGGACCGACGGGGGCAGGCAAGACGACGCTCGTGAACCTCATCATGCGGTTCTACGAGCTCGACGGCGGCCGAATCCTGCTCGACGGGCAGGACATCGCCGAGCTCACCCGGCACGACGTCCGCGCCCGCACCGGCATGGTGCTGCAGGACCCGTGGCTGTTCGCCGGCACGATCCGTGAGAACATCCGCTACGGCCGCGAGACCGCGACCGACGACGAGATCATCGCCGCCGCGAAGGCGACGTACGTCGATCGGTTCGTGCACTCGCTGCCCGACGGGTACGAGACCGTGCTCGACGAGGAGGCCTCGAACGTCTCGGCGGGCGAGAAGCAGCTCATCACGATCGCCCGCGCGTTCGTGTCGCAGCCCTCGGTGCTGATCCTCGACGAGGCGACGTCTTCGGTCGACACCCGCACCGAGCTGCTGCTGCAGCACGCCATGGCGGCGCTGCGCCAGGGACGCACCTCGTTCGTGATCGCCCACCGCCTCTCGACGATCCGCGACGCCGACCTCATCCTCGTGATGGAGCACGGCGACATCGTCGAGCAGGGCGACCACGAGCAGCTCATCGCGAAGCAGGGCGCGTACTGGCGCCTCTACAACTCGCAGTTCGAGCAGGCGGCGACCGACCTCGACGCCGAAGAGGCCGCCGAGCAGGCGAGCAAGGCGCCCGCACAGACGACCCGCCCCCTCGAGGACATCATCGAGGAGAAGGTCGACGCGGTGGCCGCGGAGGGCGACCTCTAGGAGCCGATGCGGTTCGCGGAGGGCCGGGGTGGCGCGTCCACCCCGGCCCTCCGGCGTCTCCGCGTGACCCGAGCCTCCGACGGCCGCGCACGGTGCCTCGGACGAATCTCCAGCCGGCTCCCGTAGCATGGTCTCGAATGGTTGGACCTTTCACGGGGGAGACGGAGACGGCATGGCCACGGCATCGCTCGAGTCGATCGTGAGCGAGCTCATGCGCCTCGCGACGCCGGAGCCCGGCACGACCGCGCGACGCCTGCCGCCCGAGCGGGAACTCGGCGAGGCGCTCAACATGAGCCGCGGCGCGCTGCGCGAGCAGCTCTCGGTGCTCGAGCTGCTGGGCTTCCTCCACCGCACGCAGGGTCGAGGCACCTACATCGACACCCCCGGCGACGACTTCGTGCGCAGCTACTTCACGATCTCGCGCCAGCTCGGCTATCTCAACGATCAGCAGTTCGCCGACGCACGCGTGCTCCTGGAGGAGTCCATCGCCGAGCAGGCCGCCCGGGTCGCCTCCGACGAGCAGGTCGAGGCCCTTCGGGCCGATGTCGACGCCATGATCGCCGCCACGAAGGCCGGCGACCACGAAGCCGCGTTCGAAGCCGACGTGCGCTTCCACTCCCGGCTCAACGGCATCGTCGACAACCCGATCTTCCGGCTGATGCACGAGGGCTTCAGCCACGTGCTCCGCGAGACGATCCGCTATCGCCGGCTCCAGGCGGTGCGGGTCGAGCCGGTCGACGAGCACGGGGTGCGGCGCACCGACGCCGTGCACTACGACGTCGTCGACGCGCTCGAGGCACGCGATCCCGATGCCGCGCGAGCAGCCATGCGCGAGCACTTCGAGAACTGGCTGCAGCTCCACATCGAACCCGTGCGCTGACGCGCACGCGGTGCGGAGGCTCCGCTCGCCCGCTTGGAACATTGGTTCAACCAATTGTTGACATCACGTCCGGGGTGTGCGTATCATCGACGCGTAACGGATTGGTAGAACCAATCAGCGCCCCAGTTGAACGGCCCGCGATCCGGACCAAAGGAGCTTCGACACCATGACCGAGCACATCGCCTTCGTCGGCATCGGGGCCATCGGGCTCCCGATGGCGGTCCGCCTCCACGAGGCCGGCGCCGACGTCACGGGTGTCGACCCCTTCCCCGCTGCCCACGAGCGCGCCGCCGCCGCCGGCATCCGCGCCGTCGCGAGCATCGCCGACGTCGCCGACGCCGCGACCGTGATCGTCATGGTCGCCACCCCCGACCAGCTCGCCGAGCTCGTCGATGCCGCACTCGCGGCCGGCACTACCGCCGGCCAGACCTGGGTGGTCATGAGCACGGTCGGCCCCGCCGCCGTCGTCGAGCAGGGCGACCGGCTCGAGCGGGCGGGCGCCCACGTGGTCGACGCGCCCGTGACCGGCGGCGTCGCCCGCGCCCGCACGGGCGAGCTCACGATGTTCCTGTCCGGCGCGCCCGCCGACGCCGACCGCATCGTCCCGGTGCTCGCGCCGCTCGGCACGGTGAAGGTCGTCGGCCCCTCGCTCGGCGACGGGCAGGCGATCAAGGTGGTCAACCAGCACCTCTGCGCCGTGCACATCGTCGCCGCGGCCGAGGCGCTCGCCCTGGCCGAGTCGCTCGGGCTCGACGCCGCCCAGGTGCTCCCGCTCGTCGAGTCGGGCGCCGCCGCGTCCTGGATGCTGTCCGACCGCGGCCCGCGGATGCTCGGCGACACCGACGTCGAGGTCACCAGCCAGATCAACATCTTCGTCAAGGACTCCGGCCTCGTCGCCGACGCCGCTCGCGGCGCGGGCGCCGAGACCCCACTGCTCGACGCGGCCCGCACGCGCTACCTCGCCGCGGCCGACGCCGGCCTCGGCGCACGCGACGACTCCCGCGTCATCGAGACCTACACCCGGGCCGCCGCGCTCACGCGTTAGCCACCCACCCCGCAACACCCGACCTGCAGCATCCGTTCAAGGAGGAACACCCCATGACCAGCACGGCCGAGCGCCCGCCCGCGACCACGGTGCAGCGCGACAATCCCCTGAAGGTCTCCATCGCGTCCATGATCGGCACCGCGGTGGAGAGCTACGACTTCTTCATCTACGGCACCGCCGCGGCCGCCTACTTCGGCACCGCGTTCTTCGCCGCCGACACCCCGCTGATCGGCATCCTGGCCTCGTTCGCGACGCTCGCCATCGGGTTCTTCTTCCGCCCCCTCGGCGGCTACCTCGCCGGGCACTTCGGCGACCGCGTCGGCCGCAAGACCATCCTCATCGCCGCGCTCGCCATCATGGGCGTCGCGACCTTCCTCATCGGCGTGCTGCCCACCTACGCGACGGTGGGCGTCCTCGCGCCGATCCTCCTCATCGTGCTGCGGGCCGTGCAGGGCATCGGCTACGGCGCGGAGTGGGGCGGCGCCGTGCTCATGACCGTCGAGCACGCGCCGAAGGCGCGCCGCGGATTCTTCGGCAGTGTCACGCAGATCGGCATCCCTGCGGGCCTCCTGCTGGCGAACGGCACCTTCCTGCTGTCGGCGGCGATCTTCGAGGGCGACTGGGTGTGGCGCGTGCCGTTCCTCCTCTCGATCGTGATGGTCGCCATCGGCCTCTGGATCCGCCTCGGCATCACCGAGTCCCCCGACTTCGAGAAGATGAAGGCCGCCGGCGAGATCCACAAGCGCCCGGCCGTGGAGGTGCTGAAGCGCGACTGGCGTTCGGTGCTCCGCATCATCGGCCTCCGCCTCGCCGAGACCGGCGGCTACTACATCACCACGAGCTTCGTGATCTCCTACGTCGTGCTCGCGGGCATCACCGAGACCCAGTACGTGCTCTACGGCACGATCATCGGGTCCGCCCTCGGCCTCGTGAGCCACCTGCTCTACGGCGCGCTCAGCGACAGGATCGGGCGCAAGCGCGTGTTCCTCATCGGCTCGGTGTTCACGATCCTCTTCGCGTTCCCGATGTTCCTGCTCATCAACACGGGCGCCGTCGTGATGGTGATCGTCGCCGTCGCGATGAGCCTCCTCTTCAGCCACGACCCGATCTTCGCCGTCGAGGCATCCTGGTTCTCCGAGCTGTTCGACCGCAACGTGCGCGCCTCGGGCATCTCGCTCGGCTACAACGGCGCCTCGATCGTCGCCGGCCTCCTGCCCTTCCTCGCGACGGCGATGTACGGCTGGATCGGCTGGGTCGGTCCCGCGCTGATCTTCATGGCGCTCGGCGTGATCTCGACCGTGGTCGCCGCGATCACGAGGGAGACCGCACCGATCAAGACCGGCGAGCTCGGCTGAGCCGCGGCATCCGTCACCACCCCCACCACCACGGGAGCAACACCATGACCGACAACGCGACCGCCGTGCGCACCGACCGGGTGACCGCCGTGCGCGACGCCGCCTACCGGATCCGACACCACGTGCTCGACATGGGCGAGGTGCAGGGTCAGGGCTACGTGGGCCAGGCGCTCGGCGTGGCCGACCTGCTCGCCGTGACCTACGTCGACCAGCTCCGGTACCGGGCCGACGACCCGCACTGGAACGAGCGCGACCGGTTCCTCCTCTCCACGGGGCACTACGCCATCGGCCTCTACGCAGCCCTCGCCGAGGCGGGCGTGATCCCGGTCGAGGAGCTCGAGACCTACGGGTCGGATGACTCGCGGCTGCCGATGTCGGGCATGGCGAGCTACACGCCCGGCATGGAGATCTCGGGCGGGTCGCTCGGCCACGGCCTCGCGGTGGCGGTGGGGGTGGCGCTGGGGCTGCGGCTCCAGGCCAACCCGGCGCGCGTGTTCACCTTCGTCTCCGACGGCGAGCTCGACGAGGGCTCGACGTGGGAGGCCGCGATGGGCGCCCACCACCACCGGCTGGGGAACCTCATCGTGATGGTCGACATGAACGCGCTGCAGGCCGACGGGAGGACAGAGACCGTGCTCGGCATCGAACCGGCCCACGACAAGTGGGCGTCGTTCGGATGGTTCACCCAGCGCGTCGACGGCAACGACGTCGAGGCCCTCCTCGACGCGTTCGACCGCGCCGCGGCGCACGCCGCACCGGAGGGCACGCCCTCGGTCATCCTCTGCGACACGAGGATCGGCCGGGGGGTGCCGCTCCTCGAGCAGCGCGAGAAGGCGCACTTCATGCGCATCGACGAGCACGAGTGGCAGGCCTGCCGCGACCAACTGACCGCCGGCTACGCAGGGAGCGTGAACGCATGAGCACCGTGAAGGACGGCGCCGTGCGCGCGCCCCGACTGAAGACCTCGGCGATGATCGCCTCGTTCGCCGATCCGGGGCAGAAGACCGCGCCGGCTCCGTTCGGGCACGCGCTCGCCGCCCTCGCCGAGACCGACCCGCGCATCGTCGGCCTCTCGGCCGACCTGTCGAAGTACACCGACATGCACGTGTTCGCGAAGGCCCACCCCGACCGGTTCTTCCAGGTCGGCATGGCCGAGCAGCTGCTGTTCGGCGCGGCCGCGGGCATGGCCGAGACCGGCCTCGTGCCGTTCGCGTCGACGTACTCGGTGTTCGCCGCGCGGCGGGCCTACGACTTCATCTGCCTCGACATCGCCGAGCCGAACCTCAACGTCAACATCGTCGGCGGCCTGCCCGGCCTCACCACCGGATACGGCCCGAGCCACCAGGCGACCGAGGACGTCGCCATCTTCCGCGGCATGCCGAACCTCACCATCGTCGATCCGTGCGACTCGGTCGACCTCGAGCAGGCGGTGCCGCAGCTCGCCGCGCACGCGGGGCCGACCTACCTGCGCCTGCTGCGCGGCAACGTGCCCACCGTGCTCGACGAGTACGACTACGCGTTCGAGCTCGGCAAGGCCAAGGTCGTGCGCCCAGGCAACGACGTCGTGCTCGTCTCGAGCGGGCTCATGACCATGCGAGCGCTGCAGGCGGCCGAGGCCCTCGCCGCGCACAAGGTCGACGTCGCCGTGGTGCATGCGCCGACGCTCAAGCCCTTCGACGAGGCCACCGTGCTCGCCGAGCTGGACACCCCGCGGCTCGCCGTTACCCTCGAGAACCACACCGTCGTCGGCGGGCTCTTCGAGACCGTCGCCTCAGCGCTCGTGCGCCGCGGCCGCACCCGCCGGGTCGTGCCCATCGGCCTGCCCGACGCGTTCCTCGACGCCGGCGCCCTGCCGACCCTGCACGACCGCTACGGCCTCTCGAAGGCCGCGATCGTCGAGCGCGTCCTGGAGGAGCTCCGATGAAGCTCATCGTGCTCGACGACGATCCCACCGGCACGCAGTCGGCCACGGGCGTGGAGGTCCTGCTCGACTGGGACGCGGAGGTGCTCACGCAGGCGCTGCGGCGCGCCGACAGCGTCTACCTGCTCACCAACACCCGCGCCATGCACGAGCCCGACGCGGTCGAGCTCCTCCGGCGCATCCGACGCGAGCGGGATGCCGCGGCCGCAGCGCTCGGCGAGCCGGTGCACGTCGTGCTCCGCGGCGACTCGACCCTGCGCGGCCACGTCTTCCCCGAGACCGCCGTCTTCACGGGGCCCGACGACGTGATCCTGTTCGTCCCGGCCTTCCCCGACGGCGGACGCACGACCGTCGACGGCACGCACTACGTGCGGGTCGGCGACCGCGTGGTCCCCGCTCACGAGAGCGAGTACGCCGACGACCCGGTGTTCCCGTTCCGCACCGCGGTGCTCACCGAGTACGTCGCCGAGAAGAGCGGCCGCCTGGGCGTGCACGTGTCGCTGGGCGACGTGCGCTCGGGCGGCTCCGACCTGCTCGCCGCGCTCGTGGGCGCGGCGCCCGGGACCGTGGTCGTGCCCGACGCCGAGACCGACGACGACGTCCGGGCGATCGCCTCGGCGGTGCGCGCCGCATGGGCGTCGGGCGTCGGCGTCGTGGTGCGGTCGGCCTCCCCGCTCGCGGCGGAGCTCGCCGGCGTGGCGAGCACGGGCCTGCTGCCGAGCCCGCTGCGGCGCGATCCCGCCCCGACGCTGCTCGTCTGCGGATCGCACACGATCGGCGCCACGCGCCAGCTCGAGCCGGTCGAGCGGGACTTCGGCGCGGCATCCGTGGTCGACACCGGACGCGCGCTCGACGACCCCGCGGCCGAGGGCGAACGGGTGGCGAACGCCGCCGCGGTGGCCGCGGCCGTGCACGGGCTCGCCGTCGTGGCATCCGCCCGCCGGCGCGACCGCGCGCACAACACGCTCGACCACGGCGAGCGCGTGATGACCGCGCTCACGACCGCCACCGCGCGCCTGCGCGACTCGGTCGACGTGGTCGTGTCGAAGGGCGGCATCACCTCGGCCGAGATCGCCCGCGTCGGCCTCGGCGCACGCACCGCGACCGTGCTCGGCCAGGTGCTGCCGGGCGTCTCGGCGTGGCGGGTGGTCACGCCCGAACGCGAGGAGAAGCTCTACATCGTCGTGCCCGGCAACGTCGGCGACCCCTCAACGCTGGTCGACGTGCTCGCGGCGGTCGGCGTGCGGGCAGCGCGCGTCGGCGAGGCGCCGGCGCTCTCCACAGCCCCCGAGCTCTCCGCCTCGGAGCGCTGACCACCCCGGCTAGGCTGGAACGGCGGCGCCCGGATGCCGCCGCGGCACCGATCCCCCTGAAGGCCCAGTGACGATTCTCCCCACCCCCGCGCGCCCGTGGCGCATGTGGCTGGTGTGGACCGTCGGCGTGGCCGCCTACGTGTTCTCGGTCACGAACCGCACGTCGCTGTCGTCCGTCGGCGTCGACGCCGCCGTCCGGTTCGACGCGGATGCCTCGACGCTGTCGATGTTCGCGGTCATCCAGCTCGCCGTGTACGGCGCGATGCAGATCCCCGTGGGCCTGCTGCTCGACCGCTTCGGTGCCCGCCCGATCGTGACCGCCGGCATGGTGCTCATGGCGCTCGGGCAGCTCGTGATGGCGTTCGCCACCGACGTCGGCATCGGCATCCTCGCCCGCGTGCTCATCGGCGCCGGCGACGCGGCCGTCTTCCCGAGCGTGCTGCGCCTCATCGCCGTCTGGTTCCCCGATCGGCAGGCACCCGTGCTCGTGCAGTTCACCGGGCTCATCGGCCAGTTCGGACAGATCATCTCGATCCTCCCGCTCGCCGCGCTGCTGCACGCGACCTCGTGGAGCATCGCGTTCGGCAGCCTTGCCGGGCTCGGCGTGCTGTTCACGATCCTCACGTTCGCGATCATCCGCAACCACCCGCCCGATCGGAACGCCGACGTCGCCGTCGACACCGAGACCGGCGCCATCCGCGTCGTGACGAGCGCGGCCGACCTGCGCGAGGGCTTCCGCGAGTCGTGGGCGCACCCCGCGACCCGGCTCGCGTTCTGGTCGCACTTCGCGACGCCGTTCGCCGGCACCGCGTTCGTCATGCTCTGGGGGTTCCCGTTCCTCACTGCCGGCGAGGGCCTGTCGCCCGCGGTCGCGTCGCTCGTCGTGACGTCGTTCGTGATCTTCGGCATCCTCGTCGGCCCGGTCATCGGAGCGCTGTCGAGCCGGCACCCGATGCGCCGGTCCCGCATGCTCGTGCTGCCGACCATCGCGATCCAGGCGGTCGCGTGGCTCGCCGTCATCCTCTGGCCCGGGCCGGCCCCCCTCCTGCTCCTGTTCCTGCTCGCGGCCGCCCTCGGCACGGGCGGCCCGGCGTCGATGATCGCGTTCGACCACGCGCGCACCTTCAACCCGAGCCACCGCCTCAGCACCGCGACCGGAATCGTGAACGGCGGCGGCTTCCTGGCCGGCCTCCTCGCGATCCTGTTCATCGGCATCGCCATGGACGCGCAGGGCGCCGGCACGCCCGCGACCTACTCGCTCGAGGCCTTCCGCATCGCGTTCCTCACACAGGTGCCGCTCTGGGCGCTCGGCGCGGGCATGATCATCTGGGAGCGCAAGCGCACGCGCGTGCACATCGGGCTCGACGAGCCGCGCTCGCGCCGCCGCGACCGCTGGGGCCGCTTCGGGCGCTGAGGGTTCGGATTGCCCCGTTCGGACTCTCCCCTTCGCGGCATCCGCGGCGTTACTCTGGCCACAGTCGGCACGACGTCCCTGGGGGTCCTGTGAGCATCGAAGTCCAGAGCACCACGACCGAGGCGGAAGATCACGGCGTCGAATGGTGGGCGCTCGCCCCCGACACCGCCGTGACCGAGGCGAAGACCGACGGGGCGCGCGGCCTGGCCGCGGCCGAGGTCGAGAAGCGACGCGCGGAGGTCGGCCTGAACGCCCTGCAGAGCGCCCCACCGCCGAGCGTGTGGCGGATCGCGCTGAGCCAGGTGCTCGAGCTCATGACGCTCATGCTCATCGCGGTGACGATCGTGTCGCTGCTCATCCAGCAGTTCACGACGGCGATCATCGTGGCGATCCTCGTGCTGTTCAACGTCATCACGGGCACACGGCAGGAGGTGAAGGCGCGCCGCAGCGTCGACGCACTCGCCAAGCTGCAGACGCCGCAGGCCCGCGTGGTGCGCGACGGCAGCCTGTCGCAGGTCGACGCCACCCAGCTCGTCCCGGGCGACATCGTGGAGCTCGAGTCGGGCGACCTGGTGCCGGCGGACGGCCGCATCCTGCGGTCGGCGAACCTCGAGACGCAGGAGTCCGCCCTCACGGGCGAGTCACTGCCGATCCCGAAGGGCCCGGCCGAGAACACCGCCGACACGGCGCTCGCCGACCGCACCTCGATGGTGTTCCAGAACACGTCGGTCACGCGCGGGACCGCGCGCATCGTCGTGGTCGAGACGGGCATGCGCACCCAGATGGGCCGCATCGCCTCGCTGCTCACCCAGGTCGGCGACAAGAAGTCGCCGCTCCAGCTCGAGCTCGACAGCCTGACGAAGGTGCTCGGCATCATCGCCTGGAGCGCCGTGCTCGTGATCGTGCTCATCGGCTTCGCGCGGGGGCAGAGCCTCGACGAGCTGCTGTTCCTCGCGACGGCCGTGGCGATCTCCGCGATCCCGACCGGCCTGCCCGTGTTCGTGCAGAGCCTGCTCGCGTGGGGCGCCTCGAAGCTCGCGAAGGAGCGGGCGATCGTCGCGTCGCTCAACGACGTCGAGACGCTCGGCGCGACGAGCGCGATCTGCTCGGACAAGACCGGCACCCTCACGCTCAACCAGATGACCGTGCGCACCGCGTGGGCGGGTGGCAACGCCTACCGCGTCACGGGCGAGGGGTACTCGTTCGACGGACGCGTGCTCGGCACGACCGACGAGCCGCTCGACGCGCCGACGCTCGGGCTCGCGATCGGGCTCCCCAACGACGCGACGGTCTCGACCGAGGGCGACGTGGTCGGCGACCCGACCGAGGCCGCGCTCATCGTGCTCGCCGCCAAGCTCGGCGTCGACGCCGATGACGCCCGCCGCGAGTACCCGAGGCTCGCGGAGGTGCCCTTCGACTCCGACTACAAGTTCATGGCGACGCTGCAGCGGATCCCCGTCCGCGGCGAGAAGCGGCTCGTGCTGCTCGTGAAGGGCGCGCCCGACGTGGTGCTCAAGCGGTGCACGACGATGCTCGGCGAGGACCGCGAGGTCGTCCCCGTCGCAGCCGACTCGGCGACCGCCGAACTCGAGCGCCTCTCGGCGACCGGCCTGCGCACCCTCGCCTTCGCGGCTCGCTTCGTCGACGACGCCGACGAGGGACGCATCGCCGCCGATCCGATGTCGTGGGTCGAGGAGCTCGTGCTCATCGGCATCGTGGGCATCGTCGACCCGCTGCGCCCCGAGGCCAAGGCGGCCGTCGATATCGCCCACAACGCCGGCATCGACGTGCGCATGATCACCGGCGACCACGCCGTCACGGCCGGCGCGATTGGCGCGGAGCTCGGGCTCGGGGCGGGCGCCGTGAGCGGCGCCGACCTCAAGCAGATGAGCGACGAGGAGCTCTCGCGCCGCCTCCCCGACCTGCACGTCTTCGGTCGCGTGACACCCGACGACAAGCTGCGGCTCGTCGGACTGCTCCAGGCGAAGGGCAACATCGTCGCCATGACGGGCGACGCCGTGAACGATGCGGCGGCGATCAAGCAGGCGAACATCGGCGTCGCGATGGGCTCGGGCTCCGAGGTCACGAAGCAGGCGGCGAAGCTCGTGCTCACCGACGACAACTTCGCCACGCTCGTGCACGCTGTGGAGCTCGGCCGCATCGTGTACTCGAAGATCACGGCGTACCTCCGGTTCCAGATGACGCAGCTGCTCAGCCTGATCATGCTGTTCCTCGCCGCGAGCGCGTTCTCGATCGCCGAGGGCGTCGCGCTCTTCCCCGCGCAGGTGCTGTTCATCAACTTCTTCGTCGCCCTGTTCGCCGTGCTCGCGATCGCCGCCGACGCGAACCCGCCCGGCATCATGAACCACCCGCCGCGCGACCCGCGGATCGGCGTCGTGAACCCGGTGTCGCTCGTCGAGTGGCTCGTGTACGGCGCAGTCATCTTCCTCATCGCGCTCGTCCCGCTCGTCTGGGGTCCCGACGAGCCGAGCCCGAGCGAGCCGACGGCGTCGATGACCATGGCCTACGTGGTGCTCGGCCTCGCGACGGTGCTGAGCGCACTCCTCATGCGTCGCACGCCCGAGTCGGGGCTGCTGCCCCCGATCTGGGCGGTGACGAAGATCCTCATCTGGCCGGTCGTGCTCATCGTGGCGTCGACGGAGGTCGGGCTGCTGCAGCGGGCGCTCGGCACGGTGTCGCTCACGGGCTGGCAGTGGCTGGAGTGCATCGGGCTGACGCTGATCCTGCTCGTGGTGGTCGAGGGCGACAAGTGGATGCGTCGGCGCCGAGCGGCGAGCCGTCAGCCGGGGCGTCGGGTCGCGACGACGGTCGCGCCGCGCTGAGGCTCACCCCTCGAGCAGCTCCCGCAGGTCGTCGGCCGTGAGCATCTCGGCCGCGCGCAGGTCGGCGCCCCGAAGGCGGGCGGGGCCCGACGCGCCGCTCGCATCGCCGGCACGCGAGCCCGCGACATCCGCCCCGGCATCGAGGATCGACGCGACCAGCTCGCCCTTGCGCGCCTTCAGCGCCATCACCTTCTCCTCGATGGTGCCCTGCGCGACGAGCCGGTAGACCATGACCTGCTTCGCCTGGCCGATGCGGTGGGCGCGATCGACGGCCTGGGCCTCGCTCGCCGGGTTCCACCACGGGTCGAGCAGGAACACGTAGTCGGCCTCGGTGAGGTTCAGGCCGAAGCCGCCCGCCTTCAGGCTGATGAGGAACACGGATGCCTCGCCGGCGCGGAACCGCGCGATCTCGGCGTCGCGGCGGCGCACCGGCGTCGACCCGTCGAGGTAGGCGTAGGGGATGCCCGCGGCATCCAGTCGAGCCCGCGCCCGCCCGAGGAACGAAGTGAACTGGCTGAACACGAGCGCACGATGGCCCTCGGCGAGCACGTCGTCGAGCTGCTCGAAGAGCGCGTCGAGCTTTGCCGACGGGTAGCCGGCGTAGCGCTCCTCGTCGATGAGCGCGGCGTCGAGCGCGAGCATGCGCAGCAACGTGAGCGACCGGTAGACGATGAACCGCTGGCGATCGAGGTCGTCGACGAGTCCGAGGAGCTTCTGCCGTTCGCGCTGCAGGGTCGCGTCGTAGAGGCGCCGGTGCTTCGGAGCGAGCTCGACCGCGAGCACCTGCTCCTGCTTCGGCGGCAGCTCGGGCGCGACGAGCTCCTTCGTGCGGCGCAGGATGAGCGGCCGGATGCGACGGCGCAGCCGCTCGCGACGCTCGGCGTTGCCGTCCTGCTCGATCGGGCGGCGGTAGGTCTCGTCGAACGCGCGCCGCGACGGGAACAGGCCGGGCGCGACGATCCGCAGGATCGCCCACAGCTCCCCCACGTGGTTCTCGATCGGCGTGCCGGTCATGGCGAGCCGGAACGGCGCACGGATGCCGCGGGCGGCGTCGTGCACCTTCGTCGCGGAGTTCTTCACGAACTGCGCCTCGTCGAGTACGAGCCCGCCCCACTCGAGCGCGGCGAACGCTGCGGCCTCGAGCCGGAGCACCGCGTAGGTCGTGATCACGACGTCGGCGGACGCCGCGGCCTCGGCGATGCGGCCGCGACGCCTCGCCTCGGTCGCGGTGACGGCGGCGACCCGGAGGCCGGGCGTGAAGCGCGCCGCCTCGCGCACCCAGTTCGACGCGACCGAGGTGGGCGCGACGACGAGGAACGGAGGTGCGGCCACCGTATTGCGCGCATGCTGCATGAGCGCGAGCGCCTGCGCGGTCTTGCCGAGCCCCATGTCGTCGGCGAGCACGCCGCCGAGCCGGTTCGCCCACAGGAACGCGAGCCACCGGAACCCCGCGAGCTGGTAGGGACGCAACGGCAGCGCGAGCCCCTCGGGCGGTGCCAGTTCCTCGACGACGTCGCCTTCGCCCCCGTGCGAGAGCCCCTCGACGATGCGACGCCAGGCGACCGCGGGCTCGGCCTCGTGCGCGAGGTCCTCGAAGTCGGCCCAGAGCCCCATGCGGCTGCGGTGGATGGGGAGCGTGCCGGTCTCCCATTCGGCGACCGTGCCGGCCTCCTCGATGAGCTCACGGAGCGGATCGAACAGCGGATCCGCCAGCGAGAGGTACGTCTTGTCGACGAGCAGCAGGCGGCGCTGGCCCTTCGCCAGCGCCGTGAACAGCCGTTGGAACGGCACGGGTCGACCGTCGACGGTGAGCTGCACGCCGAGGTCGAACCAGTCGGCCTTCTGCGACTCGACGGCCGTGACCCTGAGGCGCGGCTCGCCCTCGGCGCGGCGGTAGTCGGGCCGAATGCCGCGCACGTCGATGCGCAGCGGACCGCGCTCCGCGAGCCGCTCGAGTCGCGGCATCCGCTCGACCGTGAACTCGGCGGCGTCGGCGCCACGCAGGAGCACCGCGTCGAGCGGCACCCAGCCGAGCACGTCGGCGACCCGGGCGAGCAGGTCGTCGTCGAGGTCGGGGTCCTCGGCGGATGCCGCGACCGATGCGTCGACGACCGTCGTGCGCCCGTCGGCGTGCTCCCACCGCCACGCGAGGCGCAGCACGTCGCCCGGCTCGTGCCGCGCGTCGAGCACGAGCGTCGCGGGCGGCGCGGCCGGCGGCGCGAAGCTGCCGTCGCGGCTCACGACCGCGATCGACCGCGCGAGCCGGTGGACATGCGCGCGCACGAACTCGGCCACCTCGGCGGCGGGCACCCGCACCGTGCGACCCTCGTCGAGCGCGGCGGACGCGGCCGGCCCGAGCGGTGCCGCGAGCGGCGCGAGCTCGAGCACCCCGGCGTCGAAGTCGAAGCGGTAGAGCCCGTGCCCGCCGATCAGCCGCACGTGCTGCACGGGGCGGACGTCGCCCGCCTCGCCCATGCGCACGATCGGTTCGAGCACGAGGTCGCCGTCGTCGTCGATCGTCGCGTCGAGCGCCACGGATGCCGCGTCGTGCACGACGACCGTGGGCGTCGCCGTCGACCCGGCGAGCGCGATGCCGAGCCGTCTCGCCTCGGCGAGCAGCGCCCAGAGCAGCGGGCTCTCGAACTCGTCGAGCGCGATCCACTCCGACCCGGAAGGCTGGTAGACCGCGGTCGAACCGCCCTTCAGCAGCGCGAACTGCCCGAACCATCGGGACTGCGCGTGGTCGAACCCGCCGGCGCTCGCCTGGTAGGCGATGTTCTGCCAGGTGAGCCCGGCCTTGACCCAGCGACCGCGGGCGCCGGCGGTGCCGGGGCGCACCGCGAGCCGGTCGACGGATGCCGCGCGCCGCGCGGGCTCGTCGCGGCGACCCTGCCACTCCCCGGGCCGTCGTGGCACGTCGCGGCGCAGCTCGAACTGGAGCGCGAGGGGGCGCGGAGCCGCGACCGGTCGCCCGTCGCGCGCGCGGGGCGACGCGGCATCCGTCTCGTCGGACGCAGCCGGCGGACCCGACGGCGCGGCGGTGAGCGAGGCGATCGCGCGACGCCAGTCGGAGGCCCGCTCGCCGCGCGCGTCGGCGCGGGACGCGGGCTCGGCGGGCATGCACCCATGCTCGCACGCGGCGCCGACACGCGCGCCGGGCGCCCGACGTCGTGCAGCCGCCGCACTCGGGGCGGCTCGGCCACACGATTCGGCGAATGTTCTCCGCAACGGGTTGACCCGCGCCCGAGGCGGGCACCAAGATGAGGAACGTTCGTGTCGCGGCGAACCTCCGCGAGCGGACAGCCGGGTGATCACCCCGGCGAAGACGCATCGCGCACAAGGGGGTACGCATGTTCCGTCAGCTCGCCGTCGCCACCGCAGCGGCATTGGTCATCTCGGGGGTCGGCGCCGCGCCGGCCATGGCGAGTCCACCGTCATCCGACCTCCCCGATGACGTCGGCGTCGGTGTGTACGAGGCCACGGTCGATGAGGACGGCCTCGCGGCGATCGCCGAGCTCGGCGTCGACCGCGCGGAGGGCGAGCTCCGGGTCGAGCCGGCCGGGGAGGGCACCTTCGCCGTGCAGGTCGTCCTGCCGGCTGTGCAGGCCGAGCAGGTCCGGGCGCAGGGCATCGACCTGCAGCCCGTGGTCGACGAGGGTACGGCCGACCAGCGGATGCGCTCGTTCGCCGCGGAGGCAGTGCCCGAGGGCGTGTTCCGCACCTACCTCGGCGAGGGCGGCATCGCGGAGGAGCTCGCGGCCCAAGCCGCCGCATATCCCGACATCGCCGAGCTCGTCACGTTCGGCGAGACGTGGGAGGGCACCGAGATGCAGGCCGTCCGCGTGACGCGGAACCCCGGCAAGGTCGCCGAGGGCAAGCGGCCGACGACGGTGTTCCTCGCGGCGCAGCACGCGCGCGAGTGGATCACGCCCGAGATGGTGCGCCGCCTGCTGAACGAGGTGCTGACGTCGTACGGCAGCGACCCCGAGATCACCGAGCTCGTGCGGAACACGGAGATGTGGTTCATCCCCGTCGCGAACCCCGACGGGTACGACTTCACGTTCGAGGTGCCGCCGACATCGGATGACACCGGCACCCGGATGTGGCGCAAGAACCTGCGCGACAACAACGAGAACGGCGAGCTCGACGGCGGGGACGGCGTCGACCTGAACCGCAACTCGCCGACGCGCTGGGGCTACGACAACGAGGGTTCGTCGCCGAACCCCGTCAGCCTCACCTACCGTGGTCCGTCGCCCGGTTCCGAGCCGGAGTCGGAGGCCATCGACGCGCTGTTCGGCAAGATCACGCCCGAGTTCTTCATCAACTACCACTCGGCCGCCGAGCTCCTGCTGCACGGCATCGGCTGGCAGGTCGCGACCCCGTCGCCCGATGACGTGATCTACGAGGCGATGGTCGGCGACGACGCGCACCCGGCCGTGCCGGGGTACGACCCCGACATCTCGGCGGAGCTGTACACGACGAACGGCGACATCGACTCCCACATGCAGGAGGCGCACGGCACGCTCGGCTTCACCCCCGAGATGTCGACCTGCCTCGCCGCCGTGGAATCGAACCCCTCGGACGACTGGACGGCTGAGGACTGCGCCGACAACCTGCAGGGATTCGACTTCCCCGACGACGAGGAGCTGATCCAGGCGGAGTTCGCGAAGAACATCCCGTTCGCCCTCGCCGTCGCGAAGTCGGCCCTCGACCCCGACGACCCGGTCTCGGTGGTCGGACGTGACGCCGAGGACTTCCGCGTCGACAGCTTCACGGTGTCGTACGGCGATCCGCAGCCCGTGGCCGTGACCGCCAAGCGAGCGCTCAAGGCGAAGAAGCTCTTCTACTCCATCAACGACGGACCCGCCGTCGAGGCGAGCCTGTCGGAGTGGGACGGCGGCGAGCGCTACGGCTTCGAGAACGACGACTACTACGCCGAGTACCGCGGGGTCGTGAACGGTGCGAAGCCCGGTGACTCGGTCGAGGTGTGGTTCACGGGCGTGGCCTCGAAGAACGACCTGCCGAAGGGCGAGAAGGCCGGACCCCGCGAGAGCGTGCACTTCACCTACGAGGTCGCGCAGGACACGGACCGTTCGGTGCTCATCCTCGCGAACGAGGACTACACCGGCTACAACCCCGAGCCGGCGCCGCGCAACGACGGCCTGAAGTACCTCGACGAGCGCGTCGAGGCGCTCGCGGCGAACGGCGTGACGGCGGACGTCTGGGACGTGGATGCCCAGGCCGTGCCCCACGACCTCGGCGTGCTCGGCCACTACGACGCGGTGCTCTGGTACCTCGGCGACAACCGGTTGACGCAGGACCAGGAGGACGTCGTCACCTCGTACTTCGGCACGCCGCTGCCCAACCTGGCCGTCGCGGAGCGCCAGCAGTACCTCACGCTCGCGGTGCGCGACTACCTCAACGAGGGCGGCAAGGTCGCGTACGACGGCGAGACGACGGCGTACTACGGCCTCGGCGCCAGCAACTTCGGCGGCATCTGGTACGGACTCGACGGTGCACCCGAAGAGGACTGCGTGGTCACCGTCGACCCGTTCTCCGACTGCCTCCTGCTCGCGGACGACTTCACCCAGTACTGGATGGGGGCGTACGGCCGGCAGAACTCCGGGGCGGAATCGGGCACCGAGGGCATCGCGCCTCCGCTCGACGGCGTCACGGTCGAGTTCGGAAGCAACGCAGAGCTCGACAACGACGTCAACGAGGCGGGCGCGTTCGTCGTGACGAGCGACGTGCTCCCGGTCGACGAGTTCCCGCAGTTCGCGAGCGAGGGCCTCGCCGAGTACCCCGACCCGTTCGCGGCGGTCGAGGGTGACTGGGCTGCGGCCGCCGGCCACGTGGACGACGGCTACCAGCGGCTCGGGCGGACGTACGACCTGACCGGGCTGACCGCGGCGAACGCTCCCGCGTTCGCGGCCCAGATCGCGTTCGACACGGAGGAGGGCTACGACAACGTCATCGTCGAGGCCCGTGCGGTCGGATCCGACGACTGGACCACGCTGCCGGAGGCCAGTGGCGCGACCAGTTCGGACGTCCCGACGGAGTGCGAGGCGGGCTTCCTCCTCGACCTCCACCCGTGGTTGCTGAACTACCTCACCCCGGGCAACCCGTGCACCGCTTCCGGCGGCACGGGCGACTGGAACGCCCTGACCGGCTCCACGCTCTGGATTCCGGTCTCGTACGACCTCAGTGCGTACGCGGGCGGCCAGGTCGAGGTCGTCGTGAGCTACGTGACCGACCCGGCGACGGGTGGCCTCGGCGCCATCATCGACGACACGAAGCTGGTCACCACGGCCGGCACGTCCCAGGCCGAGGGCTTCGAGCAGGGGCTCGGCGCCTGGCAGGTGCTCGGCTCCCCCGAGGGCAGCCCGGAGAACCTCTCCGACTGGGAGCGCTCGGACGGCCTCGCGGAGCTCGCGTCCGTGACCGCCACGGAGGACACGCTGCTCTTCGGCTTCGGCCTCGAGCAGCTGGCCACCGCTGAGGAGCGGGCCGAGGTCGTCGGCCGCATCCTGGCCCATTTCGGGATCTGATCGAAGGGAGCAGGTGAACGGATGCCGCGTCGGGTTCGCCCGGCGCGGCATCCGTCGTCTGCGTAAGTGAGCAAACCTCGGAAACCTCTTGACGCCGCGGGCGCGGCTCGGCAGGCTGGCTCCTAGGGTCCGCAGTGAGCACCAGAGGCGTGACGGACATTGGGGAACCCGAGACGATGACGTCACACACCCGCGCTCTGGCCGAGACGGACCGAAGGAGTCCCTCATGGCCGGATCTCGCTCCACTGCTTCCAAGCGCCTCGTGGTCGGCGTCGCCGCGCTCGCCGTGGCCTTCTCCATGCTGGGTCCCGTCGGCGCGAGCGCCGTCGCCGACGACGAGGGCGCACTCGACGTGTACACCGCGGACGTGACCGCCGCCGAGGCGGCCGACCTCGCCGCCGCCGGCATCGAGATCGCCGACAGCAGGTACACCGACACCGGGGTCAGCGTCGACGTCGTGCTCACCGCGGAGGAGGCGAAGGGCCTCCAGGAGCGTGGCCTCGACGTCGCGGTCAAGAAGAACAAGGACGGCAAGTCCGCCCGGCAGATGGCGGCCGAGCAGGCCGCGTCGGGCTTCGAGGTCTTCCGGTCGTGGGACGAGCCAGGCGGCATCCGCGACGAGCTGTACCAGCTCGCCGCCGACAACCCGCAGCTGGTGAAGCTCGTGGTGCTCGGCGAGACCTACCAGGGTCGCGAGCTCATCGCGCTGAAGCTCACCCAGGGTGCGCAGGGCATCGCGGACGGGTCCCGCCCGGCGGTGCTGCACAGCTCGACGCAGCATGCTCGCGAGTGGATCTCGACCGAGGTGAACCGGCGTCTCATGACCTGGTATGTCGACCAGTGGCGCGCGAACAACACCGAGGTCAGGGACCTCCTGCAGAACAACGAGCTCTGGTTCCTCGTCGTGGCCAACCCCGACGGCTACCAGTACACGTTCGACACGGAGCGGCTGTGGCGCAAGAACCTTCGCGACAACGACGGCGACGGCCAGATCACCCGGGCCGACGGCGTCGACCCCAACCGCAACTACCCCGAGCACTTCGGCTACGACGAGGAGGGCTCGTCGGCGGTGATCTCGAGCGACACCTATCGCGGACCGTCGGCCGGATCCGAGCCCGAGACGCAGGCCATGATGTCGCTGTTCGACCGGGCCGACTTCTCGTTCCAGATCAACTGGCACTCGTTCGGGCAGTGGCTGCTCTACGCCGAGGGCTGGCAGACCGGCACGCCGACCGCGGATGACCCGATCTACTTCGCGTTGTCGGGCAACCGGGACGATCCGGCCATCCCCGACTTCGAGCCGGGCCTGTCGTCCGACGTGCTGTACGTGACGAACGGCGAGACCACCGACTTCGCGCACGCCCAGCGGGGAACGCTCGCCTGGACCCCCGAGCTCGGCGAGGGCATTCCCGGCTCGATGTTCGTGTTCCCCGACGACGAGGAACTCGTGCAGGCCGAGTTCGAACGCGTGCTGCCGTTTGCGCTCGACGTGGCGAAGTCCGCGGCCGACCCCGAGAACCCGGTCTCGCACCTGGGCCTCGAGACGAAGCCGTTCTACCTGAAGAGCGACGACACGTACAAGTACGGGCTGCCGTTGGCGAACTTCACGTTCTCCACCTCCTACGGCGACCCGCAGGAGGTGCGCGTCATCGCGAAGCGCAGCCTGGGCGACGTGACCCTGAAGTACTCCATCGACGGCGCTCCGGCGGTCAGCGCGGCCACCGAGGAGTGGACGGGCGGTGACCGCTACGGCGGCAAGACCGGCGTCTACTACCGCGTCATGAGCGGACTCGTCACCGGCACCGAACCCGGCGACACCGTCGAGGTCTGGTTCGAGGGCGGCGGCGCGACCAGTGAGTCGTTCACCTACCAGGCCGTGGAGGAGTCGACCGATGACGTGCTCATCGTCGCGGCGGAGGACTACACGGGCGCCTCGCCGGTGCAGCGTCGTGGGCCGAACTACCTCGAGTTCTACGAGGACGCGCTCGACGCGAACGGCACCGGGTTCGACGTGTACGACGTCGACGCGCGCGGCCGCATCGCCTCGGACGCGCTCGGCGTGCTGTCGCACTACGACGCCGTGATCTGGTACACGGGCGAGGACATCATCACCCGAGAACCCGGCTGGGCGGGCGGCAACGCCTCACGGCTGGCGCTGGACCAGATCCTCGAGGTGCGCGACTTCCTCAACGAGGGCGGCGAGGTGCTGTACACCGGGAAGTACGCCGGCACGCAGTACAACCCCGGCTTCGTCAACCTCCAGTTCTACGACCCGACCGAGGCGAACGCGCAGTGCCATGCCGATCCTGCGGTCGAGGCGCGATGCCGGCTGCTCGGCGGGTCGGGCGACCTGACGAACGACACCCTGCAGTACTGGCTCGGTGCGTTCCTCGTCGTCAACGATGCCGGGACGGTCTTCAACGCCAATGGAAAGGTCCAGGGCCTCCTCGACGTGCTCGGCGTCGACACGCCGTTCACCGGTCTCGATTGGGGGTTCAACGGCGGCCAGAGCGCCAAGAACCAGGACCACAGCAACTCGTTCATCACGACGAGCGGCATCCTCGACCCGGCGCAGTACCCGCAGTTCGAGAGCTGGGTCGCGGGCAGGTGGGACCGTGCGGGCGGCCCGTTCGAGCCGCACACCGGCGACGCCTACGTCTACTCGCAGATCGCCGACGTGTCGTACAAGCGCCTGACACGGACGATCGACGTGCCTGCGGGCGGCGCCGACCTGACGTTCTGGACCTCGTACGACACCGAGGGCGAGTGGGACCACGTGGCCGTCGAGGCCCGCACTGCCGGAGCGGACGACTGGACGACGCTTCCCGACGTCAACGGGAACACGACCCAGAGCACCGGGCAGAGCTGCCCGGCCGGATGGCGCGAACTGCACCCGCACCTGGACCACTACCAGACGTTCGTGGACGAGACGTCGTGCGACCCGACCGGCACCACCGGCGCGTGGAACGCGGCATCCGGGAACTCGGGCGGCTGGCAGCAGTGGAGCGTCGACCTGTCGGCGTACGCCGGCGGACAGGTCGAGGTGTCGATCGCGTACATCAGCGACTGGGCCTCCCAGGGGCTGGGCGTGTTCGTCGACGACATCGCGGTGTCGACCGGCCAGGGCACGACGTCGTTCGAGGGCGGCGACACCGGCGGCTGGGAGGTCACCGGACCGCCCGAAGGCAGCGCTCCGAACGCGAACGACTTCATCTTCACGACGGCCGCCGGGTTCCCCGAGGCCGCGGTGGTGGCGACGCCGCGTTCGCTGACGACCGGCTTCGGGTTCGAGGGCATCACGGGCGCCGACGCGCGGGCCGAGTGGATGGGCCGCGCACTGGACCACCTGCTCGACTGACGGAAGGGGGCAGCAGGATGCCGCGTCGGGATCGCTCCCGGCGCGGCATCCGCGTGCGCGGCGCTACGCCTTCACGAGCGCCTGACGGTGCGCCTCGTACTTCGGCCGGCCGAACCACCGCCAGATGAGCCGCACGGGCGGCGGCAGGTGCTTGCGCTGCCATTCTGCGCCACCGTCGGGCTGCGCGGCGAGGATCGCGCCGAGCTGCAGGAACGCCTTGCCCTTCGGCGTCGACTTGCGGCCGTGCTCCGACAGCGCATCGACCTCGGGCTGCGTGATCACCGTCTCCATGACGGGCACGATGTTCGACTCCTCGTCGGGCAGGTGCGCCGCGAGCGCCGCGTTGATGCCGTCGAGCGCCGCGAGCACGTCCTCGGCATCCGCCGATCGCCCGCTCGTCCGCCAGGCCGGCAGCGCCTCGTCCATCGCCGTGAGGTGCACGAGCAGCGCCGCGTGCTGCTGCTTCATGCGCTCGACGTGCGCGGCGCACGACGGCGCGCGCTGCTCGAGCGGAGCCCAGAGCATGGTGTCCTCGCCCTCGTGGTGCGCGTGCAGGCCGACCGAGAGCATGTCGAGGTGATCGCCGACGAGGTCGGCCTGCGCCGCATCGCCCTCGGGCACGGCTTCCACGAGCATCCGCCCCTCGCCGAACCCCGCGCGGAACATGCGGTGGATGTCCGCCATGCCGCTCGCGTCGCACGTCTTCACGGGCGGGCCGGATGCTGCGTGCTGATCTCCGCTCGAGGGCAGCGCGGTCGCTGGCATGTCGGCTCCGTTCGTCGTCGAAGGGATGCGGTCGAACGCGACGATACGAGCACGCGGATGCCGCGACAAGCCCCCGATTCTCGGCACACGCGCGTGCGCCCGGTAGCGTGATCGGATGCAGGTCACGCGCGTCCGCGTCCACCCCGTGAAGTCGTTCGCGGGCAACGACGTGCGCTCGGCCGTGGTGGAGCCGTGGGGGCTCGCGGCCGACCGTCGTTGGGGCGTGGTCGACGCGGCATCCGGCGCCGTGGTCACCGCGCGCGAGCGCAACGGGCTGCTCGCGCTGCGCGCCGAGCCGCTGGCGGGCGGCGGGGTGCTGCTCGACGACGGCAGGAGCGATCCTTTGCAGGTCGACCCGCCCGTCGACGCTGCGCCGATCCCGGTGGGCTTCACGCGCCAGGGCACCGCGCGACCCGCGGGCGACGAGGCCGACGAGTGGCTCGCCGCCCGGATCGGCGCCGGCGTGCGCCTCGTGTGGCAGCCCGACCCGACGGTGCGCACCGTGAACCCGTCGCACGGCGGCCTGCCCGGCGAACGCGTGACGCTCGCCGACGTGGCGCCGCTGCTGCTCACGAGCGAGGCGTCGCTCGCGCAGCTGGACGCGTGGACCGGCGAGGAGGTCCCGCCGCTCGACATGCTGCGGTTCCGCCCGAACGTCGTCATCGACGGCGAGGTGCCGTTCGCCGAGGACGCCTGGCCGTTCGTCGACCTCGGCGACGTGCGTTTCCGCGTGACGGCGGTCTGCGACCGGTGCGTCATGACCACGATCGACCCGACCACGCTCGTGCGCGGCCCCGAGCCGATCCGCACGCTCGCGAAGCACCGCAAGTGGGACGGCACGACCTGGTTCGGCATCCTGCTCGTGCCCCGGCTCGACGACGGCGGCCCCGCGCTCATCCGGGTCGGCGACCCGGTGCGCCCCGTTCCGGGGGTCTGAACGGCGTCGGGACCCGCGGCGTCGCTCCTCGACATCGGCCGGGGCGCGTCGTACGGTTCAGGCATGGACAGCGCCGTGGCCGCGATCGCCGAGTGGATGCCGCTGCAGCGTTGGTTCGGCGGCAAGGGCCACACGCCGTCGCTGCGGCTCATCGGCGCGTTCGAACTGCCCACGGTCGAGGAGGAGGCGCGGGTGCGCACGCTCCTCGTGATGGACGACGCGTCGGAGCCGCCCGTGCTGTACCAGGTGCCGGTCGTCGAGCGGGTCGACCGCCTGGCGTCTCCCGCGGCATCCGATCACGTCATCGGGCGACTGCCCGACGACGGCTTCCTCTACGACGGACCGCACGACCGCGCCTACACCGACGCGCTGCTCGCCACCATCGTGGGCGATCGCGAGGCGACCTCCGACGGCGCCGTCGCGATCGGGCACTACTCGGGCGACGCGACGCGCCCGCCGACGACCGCTCCGGCATCGGTGCTCGGTGGGGAGCAGTCGAACACGTCGATCATCTTCCGCCCGGCCGACACGGCACCGATCATCTGCAAGGTCTTCCGGCAGCTGCACCACGGCGAGAACCCCGACGTCACGCTGCAGACCGCGCTCGCGGCGTCGGGCTCCCCGCACGTGCCCGCGAGCGTCGGCGACGTCGTGGGCGAGTGGGACGACGTCGGGCGTCCAGACGGACGCGCGCGCGGGCACCTCGCCTTCGCGCAGGAGTTCCTGCCCGGCGTCGAGGACGCGTGGCGCGTCGCGCTCTCGTCGGCCGCGTCGGGCAGGCCGTTCACCGACGAGGCCCGCGCGCTCGGCGGCGCCGTCGCCGAGGTGCACCTGTCGCTCGGCCGGCTGTTCCCCCGCGAGCCGTCGACGCCCGAGCACATCCACGCGATCACGTCGGCCTGGACGCGACGGCTCGCCATCGCGGTGGCGGAGGTGCCCGAGCTCGAACCCCACCGCGCGGCGATCGAGGCGTTCTACGCGCGGGCGAAGGACGGCGCGTGGCCCGAGCTGCAGCGCATCCACGGCGACCTGCACCTCGGGCAGGTGCTCCTCGTGCCCGACCGCGGCTGGGTGCTCCTCGACTTCGAGGGCGAGCCCATGCGCCCCATGCACGACCGGCAGCGTCCCGACGTGCCTGCGCGTGACGTCGCCGGCATGCTGCGCTCGTTCGACTACGTGGCCGGGTCGACGGGGCTCGCGCTGCCCGAGCGCGCCGGGTCGGCCGTCGCGTGGGCGGATGCCGCGCGGCGGGCGTTCCTCGAGGGCTACGTCGCGGCATCCGGCCTCGACCTCAGCGGCTACCGCGACCTGCTCGCCGCGTTCGAGCTCGACAAGGCTGTGTACGAGGCGATCTACGAGACCCGGAACCGCCCGACGTGGGCGGCCATCCCGCTGCACGCGATCATGAGCCTGCTCGAGTCGGGGCCGACCCGGGCGGGCGACGCGGCGTCCGAGCCCGACGCGCCCACTCCGTCGCTGGCCTGACCCACCGGGACGGCGACGCGATGGGACGCTTCAAGCAGGCCTGGCTGACCACCATCAAGTACACGTTCAATCCCCTCACCCTGCGGATGGCGCGGCGTGGGATCGGCCCGTTCTCTCTCATTCGGCATGTCGGGCGCAGGAGCGGTGCGACATTCGAGACGCCGCTCATCCTCGCGCGCGTGCCCGACGGGTTCGTCGCCGAGCTCACCTACGGCGCGGGCGTGAACTGGTACCGGAACGTGGTGGCGGCCAGCCACGCCGTGGTGGTCTGGCACGGCCGCGAGTACTCCATCGACCGCATCGGGCCGTGCCCGACCGAGGACGGACTGCGCGCGTTCGGCCCACCGGCGTCGTGGCTGCTCCGGATGCTGCGGCGGCACGAGTTCCGCATGCTCCGCGAGTCGACCGCGCCCCCTGCGGCGCCTTCGTCAGGGCCGGCCTGAGCGCCCGTCAGCGGATGCCGCGGCCGAACAGCAGCAGCGGCGTTCGCTCGGCATACCCGCGGTAGTCGTCGCCGAACGCGTCGAGGAGCCGGTGCTGCTCCACGTGCGCCTTGATCACGAGCACGACGCAGAGCAGCAGCCACACGACGACGAGCTCGAGGCGCGCCCGCCAGAGCACCCATCCGGCGGCCGCGATCATGAGCCCGAGGTAGATCGGGTTGCGGGTGAGGCGGTAGATCCCGTCGGTGCGCAGCGGCGCGTCGGGCTTCGGCGCGACCCACACCACGAGGTCGCGCCCGAGCACCGCGAAGCCCGCGATGGCCACGCCCAGGCCCGCCGCCACGAGCAGCGCCGCGAGCACGGTGATCCAGGTGGCGCTCCAGAGCGGGTCGCCGGGCAGCAGGAGCAGGAGGAAGAGCGCGAACTGCGCCCACACCAGCCAGTTCCCGCGGTCCCATCGCACCCTCGCGTCCACGACCCCATCCTCCTCCGTGACCGGGCCGCCGGAGCAGGAACCTTGACGCGGCGCGGGACTCGGGGCCATCGTGGTGTCCACCGCGACGGCGAAGGGGGGCGCGCATGGCGGAGGCGACGAGCGCGACCGTCACGACGCACAACCACCGCGTCGCGCGGGCGGTGAACATCACGACGCTCACGGTCATCGTCGTGCTCGGCATCACCTTCCTCGTCGGCGAGGAGCCGGTCTTCGAGATCATCGTGCTCGCGGTGTGGTGCCTGCTGTCGACGGCCTACATGGCCGCGTGGATGATCGTGCTCGGGCGGATCTCGAGACGGGAGTGGCGCGGGACGCCGACGCTCATCGCGACCCGGCGGCCGGGTCGCGTCGCGAGCCTGGTCACGACCATCCTGTCGAGCCTCATCGGCGTCACGGCCGCCGGCCAGCTGCTGGTCCTCCGCCAGGATCCCGACCTCGGCGAGGCGATGAACTTCGTCGGCGTGTGGGCGATGCTGATCGCCTGGGGCTTCCTGCACTGGGGCTTCGCGCAGATCTACTACCGGCTCGACAACCGCGTGCCCGACGACCCGCGCGGCCGGCCGCTCATGTTCCCCGACCGCGACGATCCGGGCCTGATCGACTTCGTCTACGCCGCGTTCATGATCGGCACCAGCTTCACGCCGAACGACATCAACACGACCTCCCGCATCCGTTGGACCGTGACGTGGCACTCCGTGCTCAGCTACTTCTTCAACGGGTTCATCATCGTGCTCGCGCTGAACACGATCATGGAGATCACGGCGACGGGCTAGGCCGAGCCCTGCTCACGGCGCTCACCAGCGTCGCTCGCCCCGCCGTCCTCGCCCACCTCGCCGAGGATCTCGCCGGTGACGCCCGACACGACGAGGTCGGCGTGCACGCGCGTCGGGTCGATCCGCCGGGCGTTCGCGCCGTCGACCTCGACCGCCCACGCGCGAGCGGCGTCGGGCGTGCGGCCGAACTCGGTGTGCCGGTGCACGAGTCGCGGCATCCGCTCGTCGTCGTCGGCGGCGCAGAACCACGACTCGTCGACGAGGTCGCGGATGCGCCGCCACGGCTCCTCGTCGCTCAGCAGGTAGTTGCCCTCGGCCACGACCACGCGGGTGCTCGGCTCGATCGCGATCTCGCCCGCGACCGGTTCGTCGACGTGACGCTCGAACGCCGGCGCGTACACGGGGTGGTCGACCTCGCGGCGCACGCGCTCGAGCAGGCCGACGAACCCCCAGCCGTCGAACGTCTCGATCGCGCCCTTGCGGTCGCGCAGGCCGAGCCGGTCGAGGGTCGCGTTCGCGAGGTGGAAGCCGTCCATCGGCAGGTGCGCAGCGGATGCCGCGTGCCGCTCGTTGAGCGCCGCCACCACCGAGCGGGCGAGCGTCGTCTTGCCCGCGCCGGGCGACCCGGTCACCCCGATGAGCACGCGCCCGCCCGATGCCTCGGCGAGCGCCAGCACGCGGGAGGCGAGCACGTCGATCGCGGCGGCCGGGAACGCGGAGGGCGGGTGCGGCGAGCTGGCGGACACCCCTCCAGCCTGCCACCCCCGGTGGTCGAGTAGCGTCAGGCGAAGCCGGACGCGTATCGAGACCCCCGTGCCGGCAGGTCGGCTACGCCGCCAGCCGCTCCGCGCGCGCGAGGTTCGCCACGAGCTCGTCGCGGTCCTGCGGCACCACGTAGGCGGGCTGGTCGCGCTCGACGCGCCAGCTCTCGGCGAGCGGGCCGAGGTTCACCGTGTCGAAGCCGAACGCGTCGTAGAGGTCGGTCACGAACTGCGCGGCATCCGCGTGGTCGCTGGCCGTCGCGAGCGCACGGCGACCGGGCGTGCCCGCGGGCAGGCCGGCGGTCGTGATGTCGCTCGCCATGATGTGGTTGAAGCCCTTGGCGACGTGGCTGGTCGGCAGGTGCTCCTGCAGCAGGCCGCTGACGGTCGCGTGGCCCTGGTCGAGCGCGGGCACGTGGCCGTCGCGCTCCCAGTAGTAGTTGTTCGTGTCGATCACGATCTTGCCGGCGAGCGGCTCGACCGGGATCGCGTCGTACGCCTTGAACGGCACGGTCACGACGGCGACATCCGCCGCCTCGGCCGCCTCGGTCGCCGTCGCCGCACGCGCCTTCGGGCCGAGGTCGGCCACGAGGTCGGCGAGCGTCTCGGGCCCGCGCGAGTTCGCGATCACCACGTCGTAGCCGTTCGCGATGGCCGCGCGCGCGACCTGGCTGCCGATGTTGCCTGCTCCGATGATTCCGATCGTCGTCATGCTGAGGCGAACCGCCGTCGGGTGCGGAATGTTCCCGGCCGCCGACGATCACGGCGTCGGTCAGGAATCGAGAAGCACGCGCCGGCGGGGCCGCGTAACGTGACGAGCACGAGCCCAACGAAGCGGCTCACCGACCTGGAGGAGATGATCATGGCCGAGAAGACCGAGGGCCTCTCAGAGTTCGAGCGCGAGGCCGTCAAGGACCGCGCGAAGGAGCTGCGGGCCGAGGCCAAGGCCGGCAAGAACCGTGCCGCAGGCGAGAAGGCGATCCGCGAGGCGATCGAGGCGATGTCGGGTGAGGACCGCGCCATCGCCGAGGGCTTCTACAAGGTCGTCTCGGAGGTCGCTCCGCAGCTCATGCCGAAGACCTACTACGGCATGCCGGCGTTCGCCAACGGCGAGGGCAAGGTCGTGACGTTCATGCAGCCTGCCGACAAGTTCAAGGCGCGCTACGCGACCATCGGGTTCGAGGACCGCGCGAACCTCGACGACGGCGACTTCTGGCCCATCGGTTTCGCCGTGCGCACGTGGACACCCGCGATCGAGCAGCGCTACTCCGAGCTGGTCGCGTCGGCGGTCAGCTGACAGGCCGAGACGACGGGCCTGGGCGACGCCGCCCGGGCCCGTCGGCTGCGTCGGCCGCTCAGGCAGGCCGGGCCACGATGGCGTCGGCGTGCTGCGCCACCCACTCGACGAGCGGGAGCATGCGATCCATCAGCTCCCGGCCGAGCGGCGAGAGCGCGTACTCGACGCGCGGCGGCACCTCGGGGTAGGACTCGCGTACGACCAGGCCGTCGGCCTCGAGCGTGCGCAGCGTCGAGGCGAGCATCTTCTCGCTGATGCCCTGCACCTCGCGGCGCAGTTCGCCCCAGCGGTGCGTGCCGTCGGTGAGTGCGAGCAGCACGAGCACGCCCCACTTGCTCATGATGTGGTCGAGCACGACGCGCGTCGGACAGCCTTCCATGAAGACCTCGCCGGACGTCTCCCGGATTTCCGCAAGACTTACCACCATGTGGGTACCTTACTTCAAAGTGGGTACCTCCGAAAGGGAAGGTACAGCCGCGGCATCCGGTTGCCATCGGTGAAGCGCGCCCCTCGAGGGCGATGCGCCACCGACCGGAAGGAACCGCTCCCATGACCATCCTCGTCACCGCCACGTCGGGCCACCTCGGCCGCCTCGTCGTCGAGGCGCTGCTCGCCCGCGGCGCCGCGCCCGTCGACGTCGTCGCGACCGCGCGCGACGCGTCGAAGTTGCAGGACCTCGCGGCCCGCGGCATCCGCACGGCCGAGCTCGACTACGACCGCCCCGACACGATCGCCGCCGCGCTCGAGGGTGTCGACGCGGTGCTGCTCGTCTCGGGCTCGGTGCCCGGCGCCCGCGTGCAGGGCCATCGCAACGTGATCGACGCCGCGAAGGCCGCCGACGTCGCGAAGCTCGTCTACACGAGCGCGCCGAAGGCCACGACCGCCGAGGACTTCCCGCTCGCGGCCGACCACAAGGCCACCGAGGAGGCGATCGCCGCCTCGGGCGTGCCCGCCGTGATCCTGCGCAACGACTGGTACACCGAGAACTACACGGCGGATGTCGCGCGCGCTGCCGACACCGGCGTGATCGCGTCGTCCGCGGCCGACGGTCGCGTGGCCAGCGCTCCCCGCGCCGACTACGCCGACGCCGCCGCGGTCGTGCTCCTCGAGGACGGGCACCTCGGCGAGGTGTACGAGCTCGCCGGCGACACCCCCTGGACCTACGACGAGCTCGCCGCCGCGGCATCCGAGGTGCTCGGCCGCGAGGTGGCCTACCAGCGGCTCACGACCGAGGAGCACGTCGCCGCACTCGAGTCCGTCGGGCTCGACGCCGGCACCGCGGCATTCGTGGCCGGCATCGACGACGCGATCCGTCGCGGCATCCTCGGCGACAGCGACGGAACGCTGTCGCGGCTGATCGGGCGGCCGACGACGCCGCTCGTGGACGCGCTGCGGGACGCGGTGGGCGGGGAAGCGGCCGCGGCGTAGCCTGCACGCCGCGCGACCCGAGTTCGCAGGACGACCGGACCAATCGATGGCTCGGTGGGCCGCATCGTGGCGCTCATCCTGCGAACTCGGCGCAACGCCGAGGCCCGGACGTCACGGGGACGCCCGGGCCTCGGGTCTCGATACGCGTCGGCTTCGCCGGCGCTACTCGACCAGCGGAGGGGTCAGTTCCCGCCGCGCTTCACGGACGCGACCTCGACGGCGCGCTCGATCTCCTGGCTGAACGTGTTGCCCGCCGCATCCTCCGCCGTCACCCGGAAGTCGATCCAACCGCCCGCGTCGGCGACGGGGAGGTCCGCCTGGTACGCGGTCACGAAGGCGCGACCCTCGGGGAAGATCCAGCTCGGGGGCTCGCCCGGGCCGGAGTCGCCCGACACGACCTCGAGCGGAACAGCCACCCAGTCGCCGCCGGCGACCCGCATCTCGAGCGTGGTCCCGGTCACCGCCGCGCTGTCAGCGGCGCCGGCGATGTGCCCGATCTCGAGGCCGAGCTGCACCGGAGCGCCCTTCCTGCGCCCGGCACCGACCGTGCCCGCGGCATCCGGCTCGATGTCGTAGACCGCCTGCAGCATCGGTTCGAGCCGGAGCGAGTAGTCGTCGACCGAACCCGACGTGGTGAAGTTCCACTCCGAGACCGTCTTCGTCGACGACGCGAGTGACGTGCCGTCGTGCACCGCGGTGTTCACCACGCGCACCTCCGCGTCGCCGTCGGGCAGGCCGAACACGTTGACCCCCTGGAACGGCGACGACTTCACGTACTCGCCGTTCAGGTAGAGGTCGGTCGTCTGCGAGAAGCCCGGGTACCCGGCGAAGACGTCGAACGTGCCCGTGTGCTCAGGCTCCCCGCCGTCGGCCCACGAGGGCAGGTTCACCTGGAGGAAGTCGCCCGTGCGGTGCGGCGCCCAGTAGCCGGGGCCGACGAACGGGCGCACGATCGGGCCGAAGTAGCTCGTCTCGACGTGCTCGCCCGGCTCGTAGGTGCGCAGCACGTCGCGCACCTGCCAGCCGACCTCGACGACCGTGGCGTCCTGGTACCAGCCGACGTCGGTGTTCACCCACTCGGTGCGCTCGATGCCGCGGCCCATGCCCATGGGCAGGCCGAACCCGTACTTCGCGTTGGGCGCGAAGTCCCAGCGGAACTCGCCGACCAGGTCGCCCTCGTCGCCGTGGTAGGTCGTGTCGATGCGGGCGAGGTCGGTCGGGCGGTAGTCGAGGTCCTCGGGGATCGAGCCCTCGTCGTAGCGGGCGAGGTCCCAGATCTCGTCGGCGTTGGCGACGCCCTCGCCCGAGATCGTGAGCCGGCCCTTCGATGCCAGCACGTCGAGCACCTGCCTGCCCTGCACGCCGCTCATCGCGGCGACCGGGATCCCGACCTCGGTCCCGTCGTCGGCACCGACCCACTCGCTGAGCTCGCCGTCGGCGTCGTTCGCGACGAGGAGCATCGCGGCCCCCGCGGCGAGCGCGTTGGCGGCCCGCTCCCGCGGCGACACGGCGTCGGAGCGGGTCGCGATCGCGACCGCACCCCGCACGTCGACCGCGGCGAACTCGTCGACGCTGCCCGTGCCGACGTCGACCGCGCCGGTCTTGAGCGAGCCGTCGAGGCGGATGGATCCGGCCTGCGGGATGAGGTCGAGGCGCTCCTTGCCCGCCTCGAGCGCGAGCGGCGCCTCCTGCAGGCGCCAGCGCGCGGTGAAATCGAAGTGCTCGACGTTCGGGGCGTCCATCGGCTGCGCCCAGAGCTCGTCGGTCCAGACCGGCGCGAACACGCCGTTCCCGTAGCCGTCGGCGCTCACGTCCATGCGACGCACGGTGGCCGCGAGGCCGTCCTCGCCGACGTCGACGGTCACGGGCTTCGCGGCCCGCGCGTCGAGGGCGACGGATGCCGCGCCGTCGAGCACGAGGTCGGGGTCGCCGACGAGCACCTGGGCCACCGTGTCGGCCTCGCGGTCGAGCTCCAGCACCGACATCACCGAGTAGCGGCCGGCGAGGAGCCGCAGCGTGGTCTCCCCGGCGACGCCGACGAGGCCGTACTGCTGCGCATCGTGGTCGTAGAGCACGGCGTAGGCCTCCACGGGCTCCCCGTCGAACCCCGTGGCGGTGATCGTGAGGTCGTAGCGCTCGGGCTCGGCGATGATGCCGAGCGCGGTGCGGGCGACGGCCTCGCCGTCGATCGACGCCACGAGCGCACCCGACAGCTGGGCGCCCGCGGGCACCTTCGCGGGGTCGGCGGTGAGCATCACCGTCCGGGTTTCGCCGGCCGGGATCGTGACCGTCTCGATGTCGAGCACCAGCACGTCGGATGCCGCGTCGGCCGACATCGGATCGACGTCGCCGCCGCCCGGGGTCGTGTCGGCGAGCGCCGCGGCCAGGTCGAGCACGACCTCTGCGTCGCCGCGATTCGCGTACTCGATGGTGCGCACGACCGGGGCGGGCTCCTCGCCCCACACGAGCATGCCGAAGTCGCCCGAACCGGAGGCCACGACGGGCGCGTCCACGGCCTCGCCGACGTCGAGCACGCCCGCACCGGCCTGGTACGACGTGAGGCCGACGTCGGTGGCGGTGCTGAGCAGGGCGGCGCGCAACTGGTCGGCCGTGTACTCCGGATGCTGCTGCTTCACGATCGCCGCGCCGCCGGCGACGTGCGGCGTCGCCATCGACGTGCCGCTCATCGTGAGGTACGACCCGTCACCACCGGCGTAGTCGGCGGATCGCGCCGCCGTCACCTCGTTGCCGGGCCCTGCGATCTCGGGCTTCATCGCACCCGACCGCACGAGCGGTCCCTGGCTCGAGAACCACGAGAGGGCGCCGCTCGGGTCGTCGACCGAGCCGACCGTGAGGGCGTGCTCGGCAGAGCCCGGCGATCCGATCGTCTCGGGGGCGCCGTTGTTGCCGGCCGCGACGACGAAGAGCGCGCCGGTCTGCTCGGCGATGCCATCGAGCGCGTCGGCCATGAGGTCGTCGCCGTCGGACGCCTGCATCGACCCGAGGCTCATCGACACGATCGGGGCGCGCTCGGCGGCCCACTCCATGGCGTCGATGATCCACGAGTCCTGGCCGTAGCCGCTCTGGTCGAGCACCTTGCCGACGAGCAGGCTCGCCCCGTCGGCGACACCGCGGTGGCCACCGCCGCTCGCCGCACCGGTGCCCGCGATCGTCGACGCGACGTGCGTGCCGTGGCCGTTCGGATCCCAAGCGACCTCCTCGCCCGGCACGAAGCTCGTCGAGTCGGGCAGCACGCGGCCCGCGAGGTCGGGATGCGTGTCGTCGTAGCCGGTGTCGAGCACCGCGACCGTCACGCCCGTGCCGGTGTAGCCCTCGGCCCACGCCTCGGGCGCGCCGACCCACGGCACGCTCGAGTCGAGCGTGGCCCGCACCTTGCCGTCGAGGTGGATGGCGGCGATGCCGCCGCCGAGGGAGGCGTCGTCGAAGTCGGCGCCGAAGCTGCGCGGGCCGGCGTCGGCCGCGGCATCCGTGCCCGTGAGCGCGGCCCAGGTCGACGCGGCATCCGCGTGCCCCGCCGTCGCTGCGGCGGCGCCGATGCTCTCGAGGGGCGTGCCCACGGCGAGACCCGGCACCGGCGGCTCGGCGCTGAACGGAGCGGGCCCCTGGTCGAGCTCGACGATGACGGGCGTCGCGTCGACGGAGGCGTCGTCGTACCCGTACTCGATCAGGCGCGTCACGTTGAACAGGTCGGGGTCGACGACGCCCGCGGCGAGGAAGCGCTCGGCCGCGGCCGGGATGATGCTGAGCTCGCCGTGGGCGGTGACCGTCTGGTACCCGGCGCCCGGCACGGCGGTCTCGACCGAGACGGCATGGGTGCCGTCGGCGAGGTCGGTGACCGTCACCCGGTCGCCGGTGATGAGCGTCACGCGGTGCTCGCCGGTCGGCGCGCCCGCGATCACGGGCGCCGGGGGCGGCGCGTCGCCGCTCCCGCGTTCGGGCGCGGCGGCGGCGGGAAGCGCGGCGCCGACACCGGCGATGCCGATCGCGAGGCCGCCGATGGCGGCGGCGATCGCGCGCCGGCGACGGGCGGCACTCGTGGTGCGTCGTCGTGGCATGGAGGAACCCCTTTCGGAGGAGGCTGGTTGCCTTGCACGCTCCCACGAGTCCCCCGTTAGGGTGGTGGCGGAGACATGCCATGGCTGCCATCCGCCACGCGTGAGGATGCTTCTCGTCGTCGCGGCGCACCCAGATCCGGCACGGTGAGGAGGTGCTCGTGCTCGAGGCGATCGGACTGGACGAGACCCACACGGCCGTCTACCGCGTGCTGCTCTCGCTGCCCTCGGCCGACCTCGAACAGGTCGCCCAGGAGGCGTCGCTGTCGGTGCGGGAGGCGCGCGGCATCCTCGACGACCTCGAGGAGCTCGGGCTCATCGCCCGGCAGGCCTCGGCGCCCGACCGCGTCGTGGCGTCGCCGCCCTCGGTGGCGCTGCGTCCGATCCTGCTCGAGCGAGAGCGCCGCCTGACCGAGGCGCACGAGGCGCTCGTGCACCTCAGCGACCTGTACCGCGAGGGCGCGGCGCAGCGGGCGGCTCCCGACGTGGTCGACGTGGTGCTGGGCCCCGAGGCCGTGGTGCAGCGCCTCGGCCAGCTGCAGGCGGCCGCGAAGGACGAGGTCTGCGCGTTCGTGCTCGAGGACGTGGCGCTGCTCAGCGGTGCCGACAACACCGAGGAGGACCGTGCCCTCGCCCGTGGTGTGCGCTATCGCGTCGTGGTCGAGACGGCCGTACTCGACCGCCCGGGATTCGTCGACGTCGTGCGTGACCTCGAGCCGCTCGGAGAGGAGGTGCGCGTACTCCCGAGCCTGCCCACGCGCCTCTTCCTCGCCGATCGCTCGCTCGCGCTGCTGCCCATGTACTCGCACGGCGAGCGCAAGGTGTCGGGCGCGCTGCTCGTGCACCCGAGCGGGCTGCTCGACCTCGTGGTCGCGATGTTCGAGGAGGCCTGGCGCAACGCGCCGCGCCTCTTCGCCGAGCGCGCCGAAGTAGTGGAGCCCGTCGAGGAGCCGGTCGATCGCGACCTGCTGAAGCTGCTCCTGCTCGGGTTGACGGATGCCGCGGCCGGCGCCCAGCTCGGCATGTCGGTGCGCACGGTGCAGCGTCGCGTGGCCGAACTCATGGAGCTCGCTGAGGTCACGACGCGCATCCAGCTCGGCGCGGAGGCCGTGCGGCGCGGGTGGGTGTAGTGGCGTCGACGGGGCGTCGCGGCATCCGTTCGACGTGCACTGCAGGATCTTCGAATTCGCTGCATTAACGCGAAAAAGGTGACCGAAGTCAACATCTTCCCAAGGCGGATTCGCGGTGCTAGATTTCCCGCACTGTGCCCGGCGATCCCGGGCATTCAATCCGAAGGAGAAACCCGTGAATCGACGCACGCGCGGCCTGCTGGCCGTCGCTGCGGCGGGGGCGACGGTAGTGGCCGGTGCAGCGTTCGCACCGGCCGCGTTCGCTGCCCCCGCCAAGGACCCGGCCCCGTCGGCGGCCCAGCGCCTCGACAACCGCCCCGGTCCCCTGACCGAACGCCAGAACGAGCGGCGCAAGGCGGCGCAGAAGCTGATCCTCTCGGGTCAGGCCTCCCCGAGCGAGGACGGCGTCGTCCAGCTCGCGGGCGACAAGTACTACGAGGCAGCCGTCACCGGCACGGGTCGGCTGTTCACGATCCTGGCCGAGTTCGGCAACGAGGGCAGCGGCAAGCTCGGCACCACGCCCGGCCCGCTGCACAACGAGATCCCGAAGCCCGACCGCGATGTCAACAACAGCACGCACTGGATCTCGGACTTCAACACGGCGTCGTACGAGGAGCTCTTCTTCGGTGACGGCGAGTCGTTCGCGGACTTCTACACCAAGCAGTCGAACGGCGCGTACACCGTCGACGGCGAGGTGAGCAAGTGGGTGAAGGTGCCCGGCAACGCCTCGACCTACGGCGACAACAGCGTCGAGGACTACGGCGGCGCCTGGCAGTTCATCGAGGACGCCGGCAACGCCTGGTATCAGTCGCGGGTCGCGGCCGGCCTGAGCCCCGAAGCGATCAAGGCCGAGCTCGCGAGCTTCGACGTGTGGGACCGCTACGACCACGACAACGACGGGGACTTCGACGAGCCCGACGGCTACCTCGACCACTTCCAGGCCGTGCACGCCGGTGAGGGCGAGGACGCCGGCGGCGGCGCACAGGGCGAGGACGCCATCTGGTCGCACCGCTGGTACGTGAACTCGACCGACTACGGCGTGACCGGGCCCGAGGGCGCGAAGTTCGGCGGCGCGCAGATCGGCGACACCGGACTCTGGATCGGCGACTACACCGTGGAGGCGGAGAACGGCGGCCTCGGCGTCTTCGCGCACGAGTACGCGCACGACCTCGGCCTGCCCGACTTCTACGACACGAATGGCGGCGAGAACTCGTCCGCGTTCTGGACGCTCATGTCGAGCGGCTCGTGGCTCAACCGCGGCGGCGACGACATCGGCACCACGCCGAACTACATGGGCCCGTGGGAGAAGCTCCAGCTCGGCTGGCTCGACTACTCGATCGTGAACCCGGGCACGACGGATGCCGCGTACACGCTGAGCCCGGCCGCCCTCCAGACGGACGGCCAGGACCAGGCGCTCGTCGTCGATGTGCCGGACCAGGAGATCACCGAGGAGTACGTGACGCCGAATGGCGGCCACGCCTGGTGGACCTCCAGCGCGGACGACCTGAACACCACGCTCACGCGCACGTTCGACCTGAGCGCGGTGCGTTCGGCGACGGTGCAGGCGAAGGCCTGGTACGACATCGAGGCCGGGTACGACTACCTCTACGGCGAGTACTCGACCGATGGTGGCGTGAACTGGACGACGGTCGGCACGCTCTCCGACACCTCGAGCGGCCGCTGGACCACGCTGAAGTACTCGATCCCGGGCGGCAACGCCGAGACGCTGTTCCGCTTCCGCTACCAGAGCGACGGCGGCGTGCACCTCGCGGGCGCGTTCCTCGACGACATCGTCGTGAAGAACGGTGGCACCACGCTGTTCACCGACGACGCCGAGACGGGCGAGAACGAGTGGACGGCCGAGGGCGGCTTCAAGATCAGCACCGGTTCCGAGACCTCCTCGGGCGACCGCTACTACCTGGTCGAGAACCGCACCTACGTCGGCTACGACGACACGCTCCGCACCGGGCCGTACCAGTTCGACAAGGCGTACACGGCGCCCGACCACGTCGAGCGCTTCCCCTACCAGGACGGCATGCTCGTCTGGGCGGTCGACGAGACCTACACCGACAACAACACGATCGACCACCAGGGCCACGGCCTGGCGCTGCCGATCGACGCCCGTCCGGCGAAGTTCACGTACCCCGACGGCACGGCGCCGAGCAACCGCCGACAGCCGTTCGACGCGACCTTCGGGCTGAAGAAGTTCGATGCGGTGTCGCTGCACAAGGAGGTCCTGGTCGGCAAGGGCAAGAGCCAGACCGTGGAGTCGGTCGAGGCCGTGGGCACGACCGGTTCCGAGGATCGGCAGGCGACGTTCTCCGACGCCAAGACCGACGCGTACTTCCACGCGAGCAACCCGCTCGGCGGCGTCTACGTGGCCGGCCACGGCGTCTCGGTGACCGTCACCCAGCAGAACACGGGCGGCACCATGAGCGTCATGGTGACCAACCCGGCGGTGACGCAGCAGTAGGGCAGCATCCGCACTCGCAACACCACGGCGGGCCCGTCTCCTCGGAGGTGGGCCCGTCGTTTCCAATCGGCGCACGGGGCCCGCTCGCATGTCGGCGGGCAGGCGTAGCGTCAGCCCATGAGCGAGCCGCAGCCCTTCGAGCTCCACGTGCCCGACGAGGTCCTCGTCGACCTCCGCCAGCGCCTCGCGCGCACCCGCTTCCTCGACGACTCGCCGCGCAAGCCGACGTCCGGCATGAGCGCCGCCTACCTTCGCGAGCTCGTCGACACGTGGCTCGGGTGGGACTGGCGCGAACGCGAGGCGTGGCTCAACGGGCATCCGCAGTTCACCGTGCCCATCGACGACGCGGTCGTGCACTTCATGCACCGTCGAGCCGAGCAAGCGGATGCCCCAGTGCTGCTGGTCATGCACGGCTGGCCGCACACGTTCGCGCTGCAGCTCGACTTCGCCGACGCACTGCCCGATTTCCACGTCGTCGTGGCGAGCATGCCCGGATTCGCCTTCTCGTCGCCGTACGCAGACGGGCCGATGACCGAGAAGCGCCTCGCCGCGACGATGCACGCCCTCATGACCGACGTGCTCGGCTACGAGCGCTACGTGACCTACGGCGAGGACGTCACGGCGAACGTGAGCGACCTCATCGCCGCGAGCTTCCCCGAGGTGGCCGGCATCCTCGCCACACATTCGCACTTCCCGACGTACGACGAACGCGCGGAGCTCACCGATCCCGACGAGCAGGCGTTCTTCGCGGCCCTCGCGGCGAAGCACGAGACCGACGGCGCCTACGGGCACGTGCAGTCCACGCGGCCCGACACGCTCGCCGCCGCGCTCAACGACTCCCCCGCGGGCCTGCTCGCGTGGCTCGCCGAGAAGCTCGTCGAGTGGAGCGACACCCCGCCGGGCGATCCGTCGGCCGTCGAGCGCCGCATCTCGCGCGAGCGGATCCTCACCGAGGCGATGATCTACTGGGTCACCCAGTCCATCGGCACGTCGTTCCGTCCCTACCACGAGGGCGCCGACCAGCCCGACCCGATCCCGCCGACCGACGTGCCGGCCGCGGTGTACATCCAGCGGCACGAGGCCGAGTACCCCGAATCGCTCGCTCGGCAGCACTACCGCGGGTTGCGTGAGTTCGGTCGGCTCGAGGCGGGCGGGCACTTCACGGCGGCCGAAGTGCCGGGCGAGCTCGCCGAGCGTATGCGCGCGTTCGCGGCATCCGTCTGGTGACGGTCGAGCGCGTGGTCACGGAGCGCGGTGCGGCGCGCCGGATCCGGATAGGGTTCGGATCCGGCACGCGGACGCACGCGGACCGGCGCCGGGGCACGAGGAGCTCGGCTCGGGGGGTCGAGCGGCTCCGCCCCATGGCGCCGGCCGGGGGACTCCCACCGGGGGAAGTGGGTCGAATGTCCCAATCGAAAATGTACCCCGCGCGGCTGTGAGAGCGCTCTACACGGGCCGAATGGCAGCCGAGAGCGGGCTATGGCTGCTCACGCCGCCACGGCGTGCTCCCACTCGATGAGCCACACGTCGTCGACGCGCCGCAGCGCGACGGTCGTCGTCAGCGTCATCCGCACCCGCGCCTGCATCCAGGCGCGCACGCTGACCTGTTCGACGCAGTGGCAGATCGCCTGGTCGCCCGTCATTCGCACTTTCTCGACCCGTGTCGACCAGCGAATGCGTCCCTGCAGCAGCTCGAACCACTCCCAGAGCCGCGAGGCGTCGCGGCCGGGGTCGGCGATGCGCGTCACCGGCGGCGTCGGACCGACGACCGGCGCGCCCGGAAGGTAGCGGGCGGCGAGCCAGTCGGCGTCGCGCGAGCGCATCGCCGCGGCACGCTTCGACACGATCCACGCGACCTCGGCCTGGTTGATGCGGCGCTCGTGTTCGAGGCTCGTGAGCATGGCGGTTCCCTCCGTTGCGTACTGGTCGTCTGCTGGTACGACGAAGGCGGATGCCGCGAATCGACCGGATGCCGCGATTCGACCGGCGTGATCTCGTACCTACGCTTCACGAGCCCGACTCGTGACGCGCGGCATCCGTGCCCCATAGGCTGACCGCATGCCGGTCGACCTGCATCATCCGGTCCGCGCGACGCTCGACGCCGTGCTCGACGCCGCACGTCCCGACACGAGCGGCGAGGTGGCGTCGTACATCCCCGAGCTCGCGAACGTCGAGCCCGAGCGCCTCGGCATCGCGCTCGTGAGCACGCGCGGCGACGTGCACGACGCCGGCGACAGCGACGAGGCGTTCACGATCCAGTCGGTGTCGAAGCCGTTCGTGTTCGCGCTCGCGCTCGACGCGCTCGGCGTCGACGAGGTCACGAAGCACGTCGGCCTGGAGCCGAGCGGCGAACCGTTCAACGCGATCAGCCTCGAGGCGGCATCCGGTCGCCCGCTCAACCCGATGATCAATGCCGGCGCGATCGTCACCACGTCGCTCATCGCGGGCGACACCGTGGAGGACAAGTTCGGCGTCATCCGCTCGGGCCTCGAGCGCTTCGCGGGCCGCGACCTGGTCGTCGACGAGGACGTGTTCTCATCGGAGGCGCGCACCGGCGACCGCAATCGCGCCCTCGCCTACCTCACGAAGTCGGCGGGCACGCTCGCCGCCGACGTGGAGGTCGCGACGACCGCGTACTTCCGCCAGTGCTCGCTCTCGGTCACCGCACGCGACCTCGCCATCATGGCAGCGACGCTCGCGACCGGCGGCGTGAACCCGGTGTCGGGCGAGCGCGTGATCAGCGAGGATGCCGCGCGCTGGACGACCGCGGTCATGACGAGCTGCGGCATGTACGACGAGTCGGGCCACTGGATGGTGCACGTCGGCCTGCCCGCGAAGAGCGGCGTCGGCGGCGGCATCGTGGCGGTGCAGCCGGGCCAGTTCGGCATCGGCACGTTCAGTCCGCGGCTGGATGCACGCGGAAACAGCGTGCGCGGCGTCACGATGCTCGAGCGCCTCTCGTCGCAGTTCGGGCTGCACATGCTGGCCCACCGCGGCGATGCGCTCTCGCCGATCGCCTCGCTCACCACGTCTGACGGCGAGACGGTGGCGACGCTCCGCGGCGAGATCTACTTCGCGGCCGCCGAGGAGGTGCTCACCCGACTCGCTCCACTCGTCACCGACGACGGATGCCTCGTGCTCGACTTCTCGGGCGTGACCCGGGTCGGCAGTGCGGTGCGCCAGCTCTTCCACGCGCTGCCGGCGGCCGTTGGAGCGCGTCCCGACGGGTCGCCGCGAGTCGTCGTGCTCGATCCCGACGGGGTGCTCGGCTGACCCGGATGCCGCGGCGGCCCCGGCTCGGATGAACAGCATCCGAACTCGCGCGGTCGGTGGTCGCGGCATCCGTTCGGACGGAGGAGACTGGCTGGAGCGAGGAATCCTCGCACCGGCGCGAGCGAAGGAGGTCGCCATGGGTCGACGCGACCACGACGAGGTCGAAGCGGGCTACGAGGAGATGCAGCGCGTCGAAGGCGAGGACACGCTCCCCGGTCCCTCGCGAGCCGACGAGGACGGCCGCAACGCCGCCCGCCGGGCGGCATCCAGTTGGGGCGCGCCCTGGGTCACCAGCGACGACGAGCGGTGACGCGAGCGACGTCCCGGCTCAGAACAGCCGCCGCTGCGCCACCACCTCGGCGCCCTCGAGCTCGAGCAGCAACCGCTTGCGGTCGAGCCCGCCCGCGTATCCGGTGAGCGAGCCGTCGGCGCCGACCACGCGGTGGCACGGCACGAGGATGCTCAGCGGGTTCCGCCCGACCGCACCGCCGACGCGACGCGCGAGGTTGCGGTCGCCGAGGCGCTCGGCGAGCTCGCCGTAGGTGGTCGTCTCGCCGTAGCGGATGCCGCGCAGCATCCGCCACACCGTCAGCTGGAACTCGTCGCCGACCGGCGCCATCGGCAGGTCGAACTCGGTGCGGCGACCGTCGAGGTACTCGGCGAGCTCCGAACCCAGCCGCTGCACGAGCGCGTCGGAGTCGCCGTCGACCTCGACGCCGAGCGAGCCGGCAACCGGCGGATGCCAGTGCCCCGGGAAGTAGATGCCCACGAGCGCGTCGCCGTCGGCGACGACCAGGAGGTCGCCGATCGCGGTCGGCAGGGTGGCGTGACGTCGGGACACGTCTTCATCCTCTCCCCGACCGAGGCGCCTCAGAACCCGCCGCCGTCGCCGCCCCCGACGCCGCCGCCGTCGAACCCGCCGAAGCCACCGCCGTCGAACCCGCCGGCCGTCCCTCCGTCGACCCCGCCTCCGCCCGGACCGACCGTTCCGCCGAAGCCGGCGTTGCCGTAGTAGTACGCACTGCTCCACCCGCGGTAGTCGCCGACGAGCGGCACGCCGAAGCGGCCGTCGTCACGCATCCACGGCGCCTTCGCCCCGACGCGGATGGGCTGCGACAGCTCGGTCGTCACGATCGCGAGACACGACACGAGCCGATCTGCCGTGAACGGCTCCGTCGACCGGTACCAGGCCGGCGCACCGCCCGAGCCCTCGGCCACCTCAGCGATACGCCGGATCGTCCCCTGCTCGTCGAACAGCACCGCCCACGGCAGCACCTGCTCACCGGAGGCGAGCGTCGGCACCTCGGCCGTGGCGATGATCTCGCGCAGCTGGTTCGCCCGCTCGCGCAGCAGCAGTCCCGTGGCGTTCAGCGGAATCCATCGCGGCAGCAGCAGGCGCAGCCCGAGCGAGATCGCCCCGATCACGATCGCGCTCCACGCGATCGACGCGGACGTGGCATCGAGCCCGACCGAGAGGAACCCGAGCACCAGGCCGACCAGGCTGCCGACCGTCCCCACTCGGAAGCGCGCTTTCGGCCTCGGCTCGCGGTACCACCCGATCGCCTCCCTGAACCGATCGCCGGTGAGCGCGGCGAGCGTCCCGTTCCTGGTCACGACGCGATCCACGTCGACGCTCGTGCCGGGCACCGGCTCCCGGGGGCCACCCGTCATGCCGGGCTCGAACACCGCGGCGACGACTCCGCCCTCGCGTTCGTACGTCCCGCCGCCGGCCAGCACGCCGGCCGCCGCCCGCTCCGCCTCGGCGTTCGCGGTGCCGAAGACGAGCCGCACGTCCTTCGGACGCACACCCGCGGCATCCGCCCCCGCTCGCCGGTCGTCGATGGTGATGACCCGGTCGCACGCGAGCTGCACGACCGTCGCGGCCAGCCACCGTCGCGACGCCCCGCCCGAAGCGAACCCCACCGACATCAGCCCGGCCGTCTTCGGATCGGTCACCTCGATGAGGCCCGTCGGCTCGGGCACGCGCAGCCACATGACGACGAGCGATCCCACCGCGACCGCGGCGATGACCGAGGCGATCAGCGCGAAGATCGGCAGCAGCGCCGGCGCGAGCGCCGGTGCCTCCAACGCGTACGAACCCTCTCCTGTGCCGGCGGTGCCCAGGTGCCCTGCCACCTGGTGCAGCGCCGGGACGAGCACGCATCCCATGACCCGCACGCTACTCCCGCGCGGCATCCGGGGCCATGCGTGGAACCGCGCATTCCGTGTGTGCCCTCCGCCCCAATTCGAGGGTGGGATCGGGCGATCGGATGCCGCCGCGAACGCCACGCACGCGAGAGAATCGCCCCATGACCGCGAACGCCGAGCTCGCGCATGCCATCGAGGCCATGCCGCTCGTCGACCACCACGCGCACAGCCTGCTGCGTCCGCCGCTCGCCGAGCGCGACCTGCTCGACGCGCTGACCCAGGCCGAGCACGCGACCGACCGTGCCACGATCCTCGACAGCCAGCTCGGATTCGCCCTGCGCCGCTTCTGCGCCCCGGCGCTCGGGCTGCCGCCGTTCGCGGATGGCGCGGACTACCTCGCCGCCCGTGAGCGACTCGGCTTCGACGAGGCCACCCGCCGGTTGCTCGGCGCCTCCGGGATCCGCACGTACCTGATCGACGACGGCCACGCGCCCGAGCGGCTCCTCTCCGACGCGGAGCTCGCCGAGCTCGCCGGTGGCGCCGGTGGCGCGGGTGGCGGCGGTGGCGATGGTGGCGCCACCGACGACGTCCGCGTCCACCGCATCGTGCGCCTCGAGACGCTGGCCGAGTCGGTCATGACGGATGCCGCGTCGGGCGCCGACTTCGTCGACCGGCTGGTCGTGGCGCTCGAGGTCGCCGCCGCGAGCGCGGTCGGGTTCAAGACCGTCGCCGCGTACCGGGGCGGACTCGCGCTCGATCCGGCGAAGCCCTCGCCCGCAGAGCTGGCGGAGGCCGCCGAGGCGTGGCACGCGGCGAGCCGGCGCGGCGGCGCGGCATCCGTGCGCCTCGTCGACCCGGTGATCATCAGGCACCTCGCGTGGTGGGCGCTCGAGCACGGCGACGCCGGCGGACCCGCCGTGCTGCAGGTGCACGTCGGCTTCGGCGACCCCGACCTGCGGCTCGACCGGGCCGACCCGTTCCTGCTGCAGCCGTTCATCGCGGCGACGCAGGCGACGGGCGGGCGGATCGCGCTGCTGCACTGCCACCCGTACCTCCGCGAGGCGAGCATGCTCGCGCACCTCTACCCGCACGTGTTCCTCGACGCGGGCCTCGCCCTCGCCCACGTCGGCGCGAACGCCGACACGCTCGTGCGCGAGTCGCTCGACCTCGCGCCGTTCTCGAAGGTGCTCTTCTCGACCGACGCGTGGGGCGTGCCCGAGCGCGTGCTGCTCGGCGCCGCGGTGTGGCGCGACGCGACGACCCGCGTGCTCGGGTCGTACGTCGCCGACCACGGCTGGCCCGTCGACGAGATGATCCGCATCGCCGAGCTCATGGCATGGCGCAACGCCGACACGCTCTACGGGCGCTCGTTCCTCGAGCGGTGAACGGATGCCGAGCCACCTCGATCACACCCGGACGACTCTCGAAACCGGCGGTCGCGATGGACGCCGATCACCCCTGCAGCGTCACGACGTACTCGACGCTCGAGGTCCGCAGCACGATGGCTTCGATGCAGGATGTGAACCGCTTCCACCGGAACGGCGCGTCCGACCGGAACCACGTGGGTGCAACACCGGAGAGTTGCACGACCGAGCCCAGCCGGTCGATGACCGCCCATCGGTCGAAGAGCACGGCCCACGGCAGCAACCGCTCGCCGTCGGCGACCGACGTCGCGGGTGATGCATCGATCAGCGTCGCGACGCGTCCGGCGCGCTCCCTGAGCAGGCGGCCCGAGGAGTTCAACGGGCCGCGAGTCCATTGCATTGCGCTGATGACGACCCCGGCGATCCCGAGCACGATCGCGATGCCAGGGACGGGACTGGTCACGTAGCGGCCCAACGCCAGCGCCAGGAAGGCGAAAACGATACCGATACTGCTGGCGACCATCGCAACAGCCGGAAGCCGCGCCGCGGCGCGGTGATCGACGTACCGCTCATCCGCGCGTGCGAAGCCCGCGCGCGTCGCGTCGCCCAATCGATCCGCGATCGCACCCACCCGAACGGCTGCGACCCGCATTCCCACCGCGGGATGCTCGCCGAACAGTCCACGGATGACGAGTGCTCCGGCACCTGCATCTGCGGGCCCGAATCCGGGCGGCAGCGCGGCCAACTCCAGTTGGATGTCGTCGTCCTCATCCGTCTCCCACGACCCGGTCACCGCCGACCGACGATCGATCACGGCGAGCACCCCTGAGCAGGCGAGCTGAAGGATCGTCGCCGGAACCCATCGCTTCGCTCCCGTTCCCACGTACGCTACTGCGAGCACTCCGGCGGCTTCGAGGAATCTGAGTGGATCGCGGGTGGCCAGCGCGGTGTCGGTCGCAGGCTCGGAGCTCGACCGCAACATCGCCGCGGCGACCGCCGTCCCGATGCCGATCACCGAGGAAATGAGCGCGATCGCGGCGAACACCGCGAAGAGCGTGCCGGCGTCGGTCGCCAGCTGCTCCGCACCGTCTGCTCCGGCGGCTGCGTCACCCAGGTCGCGCAGCATGGTCGGGGCCCGAGATCGGCCCACGTGCTCACGGTACGACCGGCCTCCGCGCAAAGACCATCACCAGAACGGGGCACGGCCGGCGCCGCCCGCGTCAACCCCCGTGCCGTCGGCGCCCACGCTCGTTAGCCTGCCGGAACCGGATCCCAGACCCGACGGGACCCGGAGAGAGGACGAACCGATGACCGTCGCACGCGACCTCATGACCGCCGACCCGACGTGCGTGAGGGAGGACCAGACCCTGGTCGACGCCGCCCGCATGATGCGCGACCTCGACGTGGGCGCGCTGCCCATCTGCGGCAACGACGACCGCCTGCGCGGCATGCTGACCGACCGCGACATCGTGGTGAAGTGCCTCGCCGATGGCGGCGACCCACGCACGACCACGGCCGGCAGCCTCGGCGAGGGTCGTCCCGCCACGATCGGCGCCGACGACGACATCAGCGAGGCGCTCGAGGTGATGCAGAAGTACCAAGTGCGCCGCCTCCCGGTGCTCGACGGCTACGACCTCGTGGGCATCATCAGCCAGGCGGATGTCGCGCTGGCGCTGTCAGCCGAGGAGACGGGAGAGACCGTCGCCGAGATCTCCGAGGCCTGACGGGCACCGCTGCATGAAACCATCACCCCCCACATCACGAAGGAGCGACCATGACCGACTCGAACCTCTCCGACGACATCCAGCCCGTTCCCGACGACACCGAGCAGGCCGACACCGGCAAGACCGGCACCGGAGGCAGCCAGAGCGACGACGACCGCGTGGCCGCTGGCGGTCCGACGGACGAGCCCGGCAAGGTCGGCGCCGACACGCCGGGTGCGCCCACGAGCGCCGAACCGATGACCGACTCCACCGAGGGCGGCCTCGAGGGCGGCGACCCCGGCGTCGAGGAGTAGGCACCACTCCAGGTCACCCGGCCGGGACGCGTCGCGCGTTTCGGCCGGGTCATGTCATCGCGGCGTCGAGCCCACTTCGAAGACGACGCGCTCGACGCCGTCGTTCGTTTCGAGTTCGTGCCAGAGTCGCTCGGCGGATGCCGCGTCGCGCATGCCGATCGTGATGTGCCCATCGAACCCGGCGCCTCGGGGGCGGTCGCGGTCACGCTTCGGTCGGCCCGAACCGAGGTACGCCTCCTCGGCGGTGCGATCCTGGAACTCCGCGATCAGGTCGGCCACAAAGGCCAACGCGTCGGCGATGGCCTGTCCCAGGTCGTCGGGCGGCGCCCCGCCGCGCGACCCCGCAGCCGACGGATCCCGCACCTCGCGCTGCCCTCGGACCTCCTCGCGCAGCTTCACGACCACGCGTGCCTCGGTGCCGCTCATCTCGGCCTCCCTCGATCATTCGGAGTGGCTCGGTCGCGCTCAGGCTAACCGGGATGTCACAAATCGGCCCCGTCCGGCGTCGTATGGAGTGAAGGACGTTCGAGGAGCACGAATGCGAAACCACTCCATCACCGACCGCATCACCGCACGCGTCGGAGCGGCGACCATCTTCGGTCACCGCCTCACTGATCTCAGGGCCGAGGCCCGCCGCCGACGCGTGCCGAGCCACTGGACGAACCTCTTCGGGATCGTCACCCTCGCGTGCATCGTGGTCGTGACGCTCACGGGCCTGTGGCTGATGTTCTTCTACACGCCGTCGAGCGATACGACCACGTACGCCGGCGGGTACGCGCCGCTGCACGGCGCCGAGGTGTCGAAGGCGTTCGCGTCGACCATGGCGATCACGTTCGACGTCCCGGGCGGCCTGCTCATCCGGCAGGCCCACCACTGGGCGGCGCTCCTGCTGCCCGCCGCGATCATCATGCAACTGCTGACGACGTTCTTCACGGGCGCGTTCCGCCGTCCTCGTCGCGGCATGTGGGTGCTGCTGTTCCTGGTCTTCGTGAGCGCCCTCGCCGCAGGCTGGAGCGGCTATGCCCTCCCCGACGACCTGCTCTCGAGCACCGGCCTGCGCATCACCGAGGGCATCGCGCTCGGCATCCCGGTCATCGGCACCTGGCTCGCGTCGCTGCTGTTCGGCGGCTCCTTCCCGGGCCAGATCATCGAGCACCTGTACCCGCTGCACGTCGTTGTCTTCCCGGCACTGCTCATCGCGCTCGTCGTGCTGCGCGGCCTTGCCGCCTGGCGGCACGGACCCCCGCAGTTCCCCGGTCGCGGACGCACCGAGGCGAACGTCATCGGCGTCCCGCTCCTGCCGACCGCGGCCGCCCGCGCCGGCGGCCTGTTCCTCCTCGTCACGGCGCTCCTGCTGCTCGTGTCGGCGACCGTCACCGTGAGCCCGATCTGGCTCTACGGCCCGGCCGACCCCGCTGCCGCCGGCGCCGGCAGCCAGCCCGACTGGTACACGGGCTTCCTCGACGGCGCCCTCCGGCTTGTGCCGCCCGACTGGGAGTTCGTCTGGCTCGGCCGCACCTGGACGCTCGCGATCCTCGTGCCGCTCGCGGTCGTCGGCGTCTACCTGCTCGCCGTCGTTGCGTACCCGTTCGTCGAGGAATGGATCACGGGCGACCACCGCGACCACCAGCTCCTCGATCGGCCGCGCAACACGGCCACCCGCACCGGCATCGGCGTCGCCGGGATCGTGTTCTACGGCGTCCTCTGGCTCGCTGCGAGCGCCGACCTCATCGCGACGCAGTTCTCGGTGAGCCTCGAGACCGTGATCGCCACGCTGCAGGCTGCGCTCCTGCTCGGCCCCGTCATCGGGTTCTCCGTCGCCCGTCGCGTCTGCCTCGGCCTCCAGCGCAAGGACCGCGACATCCTGCTGCACGGCTTCGAGACCGGACGCATCGTCCGCCTCCCGGGTGGCGAGTACGTCGAGGTGCACCAGCAGCTGAGCGAGTCCGAGCGCGCCCGCATCAAGGTGACGGATGCCCCGCGCCCGCTGCAGCTCCGACCGAACGCGCGCGGCGCACTCACGCTCGCCGAGCGGTTGCGGGTGCGTCTCTCACGGTTCTACTTCGCGGATCGCATCGAGGTCGGGTCGCCTGAGCTCGAATCCCGCGCCGAACCTCACGATGCGGATGCCGCGGCCGCCCTGGAACGGCCGGAGGCTCAGTCGCGCGGCGTGCGGTGACCGCCGCCCAGGTCGAGGTCGTCGCCGGCCTCGAGGTCGGGACCGTCGCTCTCGGTGATGTTCGCGCCCTCCCAGAACGGGTCGACGCCGAGCTCGCGATCGTGCTCGGCCTTGAGCCGCGCCTGCTCGCGCGCGCTGTCGGCGAACGGCCGCTCGTCGGGTGGGTTCGCCTCGGCGGCACGGCGCAGCACCTGCTCGCGCTCCGCGTCGTCACGGTCGGTGGTGTCGCTCATTTCGCCCTCCGTCGGTCGATGCGCCCACGGTAACCCGTGTGGCGGTCTCCCGCACGGGGTGCAGTGCTCGAGGCACGGTCATCTCCGACGGTCGGCGTCATGCGAGTGCCGCTGCATGCGGCAGGGCGCTCAGCGCCGCCGCACGGCCGCGCCGCACTGACGGTCGGTCAGTGGGCGGGTCGGATGGTCGACGCGGTGCGGCCGTCGTGCCAGAGCGCCGCGAGGCGGTGCAGCAGGCCGGGCCGCGCAGCGCGCACAGCCTGCTCGTCGCGGTCGGCGCGGCGGTCGGCAGCGGCGCGGCGGTGCTGGTTGACACGCGCGGCGACGAGCTCGTCGTGGGTCTGCAGCGTCTGGGCGATGTAGCCGGCTGCGAGGTTCATGATCATTCCATTCGATCTGCGAGGGCGGGGGTCGCCGTCTGCATTCAGGTTCTTCGCTGAGGTGGTGGGTTCGGATCGGGCGATCGCCGTATCTTCCGAGCGGTCGGTGGACGGGGTGCCTTACTGCGAGATGGTGGGCGTACGGCGGTAGCCGTCGCGGCCGAACTGGACGACGGCCGAGGCGATCGCCGTGGCGGCGAGCGTCCCGAGGACGAGCATCGTTGCGAGCATTCGTGCACCTCCTTCGAGTGAGTGCTGTGCGGGCGGATTCCCGCTGCACACCACACTCCTCTCGATGCCGCGCGGGCGAATCCGTGGGCCATACGGATATTCGCGCCGCGCACTACCGACGTTTGGGTGCTCCACCTACCGAGAACGAATCCGCAGGTCATCCGAACCGGATGTCGATCGGGGCCCTCGCCCGTTCGACGTCACAGTGAGGGCGGCCCTACGGCATCCCCAGACGAGAGGATGAGCGATGACCCAGTACTTCCTGACCATGCCCCACGACACGGCGACGGAGCCGACCATGGAGTCCATGCAGGAGTTCGACCCCGAGGAGCTCGCCGCGGTGATGGCCGCCGTCGAGGCCTTCAACACCGCACTCCAGGACTCGGGCGCCTGGCTGTTCGCGGGCGGCCTCCACCCGCCGTCGACCGCGAAGACCGTCGACACGTCGTCGGGCGAGCCGCGCGTGCTCGACGAGCCGTTCGTCGAGGCGCCCGCCTACGTCGGCGGTTTCTGGGTGATCGAGGCGCCCGACGAGGCCGCGGCGATCGACTGGGCGACCCAGGCGTCGCGCGCGGTGCAGACGCCCATCGAGGTGCGAGCGCTGCAGGACCCGCCCGAGCTGTAGGCACTTGGGCACTCGGGCACCGTGCCCGGTACGGAGACGCACGATGGGCCGAGCGCACCAGCGCCCGGCCCCTCGCCGCGACCGCAGTCGCGATGCAGCGAGCCGCTACTTCACCGTCACCTTCAGCGGCTTCGACGCGGTCTCGCCGTTCGCGTTCGCGAACACCGCGACGAGCGTGTGCTCACCGGATGCCACGCCGCTGAGCGGCACCGACGCCGACTGCGCGCCCGGCGAGGCCGCCGTCAGCGATCCCGACCCGACCACGACGCCGTCGAGCTCGAACCGGTACGACGTCGCGTTCGTGCCCCACCACAGGTTCGCGGTGGCGGTGAACGAGGACGCGCCCTTCTTCTGGTCGGTGCTCACGGAAGGCATGCCCGGAGCGGCATCCGTCACCGTGACCGTCGTCGAGGTGGTGGCCGTCGCACCGTGCGCGTTCATGAGCTCGCCCGTGTAGACGTAGGTGCCGTTGGGCTTCCCCTCGAACGACACCCCCGAGGTCTGCGCCATTCCGGCGGTGTCGCCCAGCACTCGAGTCGACACGAGCGCGCCGTTCTCGTAGAGCCGGAAGATCGTGCCCGGCGTGCCCCACCAGAGGTTCATCACGACGTCGAAGTTCCCGTCGTGCAGGCCGTACTCCCAGCCGCTCGTGTTCGAGAGCGTGCCGCGACCGGGTGCGGTCGTGGCATCCGACGACGGCACGACCAGCAGCTGCGACGAGGCTGTCGACGTGAGCCCCGTGTGGTTCGTCGCCGTCACCTCGACCGTCACGTCACCGGCGATGCCGAGTCCGGCGAGGTCCACCGCGGCATCCGCGTCGACCGCGACACCACCGATCGTCACCGACTGCGAACGGATGCCGCTCTCGGCATCTTCGATCGCGATGCCGAGCTGCAGCGGGGCATCCGACACCACCGTGCCCGACGGCAGGCCCGAGATCACCGGTGCCGTCTCGTCGAGGCCCGGCGCGCCCACGTAGGCGATGGAGGCCGCGGGCGGCTCCGCCATGTCGGCGCCGATGAAGTACGACGGGTTCGGCGGCTGGTTGTACGCCGAGTTCTGCCCGGCGACGCCGACACGGTACTGCGAGTCGTGCATCAGGGTCGGGATGCGCGCGTCCGTGGCATCCGTCGTCGTGTAGATGCGGATCGCGTCGCCGCCGGCGGTGCGCACCGCGAGCTCCTCGCGCCAGTCGCCGAACAAGTCGGCCTGGATCACGGGGTTGCCCTTGGTGGTGTTGTTCGTCAGCGTGCCGTCGAGGCGCAGCAGCAGCTCCTGCGATGCCGTCGCCGGGTCCCACTTCGAGATCGTCGGCACGCCCGAGGCGTTCGCCTCGGAGTAGTCGTGGTCGGTGATCTCGCGGGTGAGGTCGCCGTCCCACCACGTGACGAAGTTCGCCGCCGGGATGTCGGTCGAGAGCACGTCGCCGGATGCCGCGTTGAGCGTGCCGACGCGCGAGTTCCACGCGTAGTCGCCGCCGATGTTCCACGCCTCCGCGCCCGGGTGAGCCGGGTCGATGTCGGCCGCGGTGCCGCGTCCGGTATCGCGGTTGCCCGCGTTCGACCAGAGGATCTCGCCGGTCTCGGCGTCGCGCATCGACGCGATCTTTCCGCCGTTGCCGCTCGGCGTCTCGTGCACCGCGTAGACCTCGAGGCCCGCGCGGTCGGTGACGAAGTCGCCCACGTGCAGCGCGTCGCCGTGCAGGAGACGCGTGTTGTAGAGCGGCGTGCCGTCGTCGTCGATCGTCATCGAGCCGAACACGATCTCGTCGAGGCCGTCGCGGTCGACGTCGGCGGGCACGAACTGGTGGTTGCCCTGGCCCTCGTAGGTCGAGCCGGCCTGGTTCGAGTCGAATGTCCAGCGCTCGACGAGCTGCCCGTCGACGAGGTCCCACGCCACGATCACGGTGCGCGTGTAGTACCCGCGGCTCGTGATGAGCGACGGGTGCTCGCCGTCGAGGTACGCGACGCCGGCGAGGAAGCGATCGACGCGGTTGCCGTAGGAGTCGCCCCAGGAGCCGACGTTGCCGCGACCCGGCTTGTAGTCGACCGTGTCGATCGCCGCGCCCGTCGTGCCGTCGAAGACCGTGAGGTACTCGGGCCCGCTCAGGATGTAGCCGCTCGAGTTGCGGTAGTCGGCGCTCGGGTTGCCGATCACGGTGCCGACGCCGTCGACCGTGCCGTCGGCCGTCTTGAACGCGACCTCCGAGCGTCCGTCGCCGTCGAAGTCGAAGACCTCGAGCTGCGTGTAGTGCGCGCCGGCGCGGATGTTCACGCCGAGGTCGATGCGCCACAGGCTCGTGCCGTCGAACTCGACCGCCTCGGCGTAGACCGTGCCGGTGTAGCCCGACTGCGAGTTGTCCTTCGAGATCGACGGGTTCCAGAGGAACACGAGCTCGTACTCGCCGTCACCGTCGACGTCGCCGACCGTGCCGTCGCCCGGCCAGTAGGTGACGGTCTGGCCGTCGGGCAGGGTCGACGGGGCCGGCTTGTCCAACGGGATGTCGAGGTACTGCTCGTCCCACACGGTCACGTCATCGGCGACGGTGATCTCGCGGGCCGCGTCGTCCTCGCCCTGCAGCGCGGTGATCAGGTACGTCGACTCGGTCGTGCCCTCGGCGTCGACGAGGTTCGTGGCCCCCGTGATCGGCTCGTCGTTGACGAGCTCGCCGTCACGGTACACGTTGAACCCGAGGTCTCGCGCGTCGAGGCCGAGCAGGCGCCAGCCGAGGTAGACCCCGTCGTCGGTCTGCACGGCGACGGGCGCGCGGTCGAGGTACTCGGCCTGCCGCACGAGCGTGGTCGCGACCGCGGTCGCATACGTCTCGGATGCCGCGGACGCCCCGCCCGCGTTCAACGCCACGAGCTGGTACAGGTACGGCCGCGTCGTCAGCACGTCGGTGTCGGTGAACGTCGGCTCGGTCGTGGTGCCGACCTGCTCGAACGGGATGTCCTCGCGCGTCGTGCGGAACACCTTCCACTGCAGCGCGTCGCCCGCGTCGGTCCAGCTCAGGGTGACGCTGTTGCGGTCGATCGAGGCGGTCGCGATGCCCGTCGGCGTCACGGGCTTCGCGACGTCGGGGTCGACGACGGATGCCGCGACGCGCTCGCCCGGCTTCGAGACGCGTGCGTCCTTCACGGTCGCCACGGCGTAGTCGTAGGTCTCGCCGAGGGCCACGCCCGTGTCGGTGAAGCTCGTCGTCGCGGCATCCGCCACCCGGCCGATCTCGGCGAGCTCGCCGCCTGGCGCAGAGCGGAAGATCGCGTAGCCCGTGGCCTCCGCCACCGGCTGCCAGCCGAGCGTGATGGTCTCGTTCACCGCGTCGATGTCGGTGGCCTGCAGGCCCGCTGGTGCGGGCAGCGGGGTCTGCACCCGGATGCCGTTGACGCGCCCGTCGCCGCCCGTGACCCGGATGTTGAGCTGCCCGTCGGCGACCGCGACGGCCGGGAAGTACGCCTCGTGGATGACGCCCGTGCTCGTGCGCGGACCCGCGTAGGCCGTGCCCTCGACATCGAAGTTCGTGCCGTTGCCCGCGATGAGGTCGCCGGCCCACGTGGTGACCTCGTACGTGCCGTTCGGCACGTCGACCGCGAACGCCTGGTTGTTCGCGATGGTGAAGTCGCGGCGCAGCAGGTCGTCGCCGCCGCGGTCGCGGAAGCCGTTGCTTGCTGGCGCCGTCGTGAACCCGTAGCCCTGCGTCGCGTTGTAGGTGGTGCCCGGGTGCACGCCGATGAAGCCGGCGGCGACCGGCGTGCTCGGACCGCCGAAGTCGAAGCTGTAGTCGACGGATGCCTCGGCCGTCGTCGCCCCGTCTCCTGCGGGCTCTTCGGCGGCAGCCGGGGATGCGGTGAGGGCGGCGCCCGCAACGAGTGCGGCGCCGGCGAGCGCGGCGATGATCGGCCGCGCGCGGCCATGTCGGACGACTGGACCCACTGGATCTCCTTCGATCGATGCGTGGTGCTCGGTGGGTGCAGCGTCCGTGCTCGCCGCGGTGATCGGATCGAGACAGGTTGGGAAAGCGCTTTCTCGATGAATCGTCTCAATCCTGACTCACGACATGACATGCGTCAAGCGACGCGCGTCGTGGTTACGCCTCGGCGCTTCGGGTCGGAGCCCGGCGAGCCGAGCGAGGCGGTCGCGAACGCAGGTGCCGGGCGACCTGTCGGAGCAGGCGCGTGAGCTCGTCGCGGTCGGCGCCGTCGAGCGCATCGACGATGACCTCGCGCACCTCGTCGGCGTGGCCGGGGAGGACGCGCGCGAGCACCGCGGCACCCTTCGGGGTGAGCGTCACGTTCACACCACGCTCATCGTGCTCCGAGGGCACGCGAGCGACGAGCCCCGTCCGTTCGAGTCGATCGACCTGGTACGTCAGGCCGCTCCTGCTGTGCACCAGCCGGTCGGCGAGCTCGGTCATGCTGCGTGGTGATGACGGGTCCTCGCCGAGGATCGCGAGGATCTGGAACTGCACGAAGCTGAGCCCGCCGTCGCGCCGCAGCTGGCCCTCCACGCCGTGCTGCACGAGGGCGCTCACCTCGAGCAGCGCGAAGTACACGCCGAACTCCCTGGGCAGGCTCGGCGGAACGATGGGGTCCGACATGCCCGAAGCCTATCCACTCATTTGGTTCGAATTGGAAATAGCTGACGAGTGGCGCGCGTTGTCGAGTGGGACAGATAGTTCGAATTCGAAGGAGTTATCCATGACCATCTCAGACACGACTCGCGGCATGAACGCGACCACGGCCGGGTCCACCACCATGCGCGCGGTCCAGTTCACCCGCTATGGCCGGCCGGAGGTGCTCGAGACCGTCGAACTCCCCCGACCCGAGGCGGGGCCCGGCGAGGCGCTCGTCAGAGTCGCGGGCACGACGTTCAACCCGGTCGACGCAACCATGCGCGCCGGCTACCTGACGGAGGTGTTCCCTGTCGACCTGCCGCACGTGCCGGGTATCGATGTCAGCGGCACGGTGGTCGCCGTCGGTGAAGGGGTCCCGGCAGACCTGATCGGCCGCAACGTCTTCGCGTTCCTGCCGATGACTGGGCCCGGCGCCTCCGCCGAGTACGCGATCGTGCCCGCCGAGCTGCTCGCCCCTGCGCCGACGTCCATCCCGCTTCCGGATGCCGCGGCGCTCTCCTCGAGCGGCCTCACCGCCTGGCAGGCGATCGTCGAGCGGGCTGACGTCCGCGCCGGTCAGCGTGTGCTCGTGAACGGTGCGGGCGGCGGGGTCGGCGGATTCGCCGTGCAGCTCGCCGCCGCGACCGGCGCGACCGTGATCGCCACGGCGAGCGCGCGAAGCCGAGATGCGGTCGCGACGCACGGCGCAGCCGAGGTCATCGACTACACGACCGCGTCGGTGGCCGACGTCGTGACCGAGCCGTTCGACGTCGTGGTGAACCTCGTGCGCACGTCACCCGAGGAGACCGAGTCGCTCGTGGCGCTCGTGAAGCCCGGCGGCGTCTTCGTCTCCACGACCACGCCGGGCGTGGCACCGGCAGGCACCGATGTCCGCACCGTGAGCCTCTTCGTCCGCAGCGATGCGGCTCAGCTGGCACGCCTGGCGCAGCTGGTCGACGCCGGAGACCTGCGCGTCGATGTGAGCGCGCGCTATCCGCTCGAGGAACTCGCCACGGTGCACCGACTCGGCGAGGCCGGCGAGCTCCGCGGCAAGGTGGTGCTCACGCCGGCGCGCGACGGCGGTGACCGGTCGTAGGCCGAGGTGATCGGACCAGGTGCGGCCCGCCGTGGGCTGCACCTGGTCATCGCCGTCCCAGGTCGCAGCCGGTGTCACATCTGCACCTTGCCGGCCCTGCGGGAGGTCGGTTGACGGACCGTCGTCACCACGAGGAGGCTGGCCGCATGGCTGACTCCACTCCGCAGAACTGGCGTCGCGTCGACGACTATCTCGCCGCGACCCTGCTCGACGACGATCCGGCCCTGACCGCAGCCCGCGCGGACTCGGATGCGGCGGGCCTTCCCGCCATCGAGGTGACCCCGGTCGCCGGGAAGCTGCTCAACCTGCTCGCGCGCATGACCGGAGCGCGCCGCGTGCTCGAGATCGGGACGCTCGGCGGCTACTCGACGATCTGGCTGGCTCGCGGCATCCCGAGCGACGGTCGTGTGGTGACGCTCGAGCTGCTACAGAAGCACGCCGACGTCGCGCGGGCCAATCTCGAGCGGGCGGACGTGTCGGCGCGTGTCGAGATCGTCGTCGGGCGGGCGTCCGACACGTTGCCGCGCCTCGCCGAGCGCAGCGACGAGCCGTTCGACCTGGTGTTCATCGACGCCGACAAGGAGTCGAACACGATCTACCTCGACTGGGCGATCCGGCTGGGGCATCCGGGCACCGTCATCGTCGTCGACAACATCGGCCGCGCGGGCGACGTCGCCGACCCGGGCAGCAAGGACTCGATGGTGGTCGGCACGCAGCGCGGGCTCGAGTTGCTTGGCAGCGACCCGCGGGTGGATGCCACGGCGCTGCAGACCGTGGGCGCGAAGGGGTGGGACGGGCTCGCGATCGCGGTCGTCGTGTAGGGCGTCGACGCCGAATCTTGACCCTCGCCGCGCGTGCGACACGTGGGTACGCTGAGCGTGGAACCAGACCGGGGAGGGTGGTGAGTTCCATGTCTGCGACGAAGCACTGGGACATCACCGTCGACATCGACGAATTCGACGAGGACACCACGCTGGCGCACGTCAGCGTCCGCACGCCCGCAGGTCAGGAGGTGACCGGCGTGGGGCAGGCGCAGCGCAATCCGCTCGATCCGAGCGTGCACGAGATCGGCGACGAGCTCGCGGTGTCGCGCGCGCTGCGCAACCTCTCGGAGCGCCTGCTGCACACGACGGAGAAGGACATCGCCGGCGTCACCGGCGAGTCGGCGCACCTGCATCGGTAGCGCAGGGCGGCGCGATCGTCGAGCAGCCTCTGCGGTCCGGCGTCTCGGTCGCGGCGGCGCGGCGCGGCGCATGCACGCGACGGCGGTCGCGCGTGCGTGCGGTCAGTGCGAACCGCTCGCGCCCAATGCCGAGGGCGCGCTGATCACGCGGTCGCAGAGCCCGCGAGCGCTGGCGCGGAAGCGTACCCACCCGCGTTGCGGGCTCGCCGCCGAACCGCGAGATGCCCGCGGGCGAGGTGATCGGGAGCCGTGTTACCCGGCCGCGGGCGCCGGACGGGATCGAGGTGTGGCGGAGGGATGAACCAGCTACGCCCCTCGCGGATGAGGATCTTCCAGCCGTCGCCGTGCACCCGGTGATGGTGGTGGGCGCAGAGCATGATGCCGTTCTCGAGGTCGGTCGGTCCGTGATCTCGGGTCCACCACTCGATGTGGTGGGCCTGGGTATGCGACGGGGGCCGCTGGCATCCGGGCCACGCGCAGCCACCATCGCGCGCGATGAGCACCGCCCGTTGCGCGGAGTTGAACAACCGGAGCGAGCGCCCGAGCTGCACCTTCTCGCATCCGTCGGCCATGAGCAACGGCGAGATGCCCGCCGACATGGCCAGTTCACGGGCGGTCTGGATGGACACCGGCTGGTCGACGCCGTCGATCGTCGCGTGCCCCCGGCCGGTCACGATGGCTTCGGCGTCGACGCGCGCGATGACGGTGGCCGACCGCAGTGCGGGCGGCGCCTCAGGGCTCGAGAGCGAGAGCCGCGCGATGTCGGCGAGCGCATCGGCGTTCATCTGGGCGATCGACCGATCTTCGGCGAACAGCGGATCGGATGCCGCCGCGCCGGCCGTCGGGTTGGATGCTCCGGAGCCGGTCGTCGAGTCGGAGGTGGGCGAGCTGCCTACCTCCGAACTCGCGCCCGCGGTCGCGGCAACGCCGGACTCACCGTGGCGGGCACCGAACCCATGACGCGCATCGCGCGCAGCGTGCAGCTCGGCACCCACGAGCGTCTCGATCGCCAGCTTGATCGGTGCGCCGGTCGCGGGATCGAACGCTCCGCGGAGGTTGATCATGCCCGCGGCATCCTGCCAGATCTTCAGCGACCGCGCCGAGCGCAACTCGTCTTCGCGCGGTTTCACTCCGTCAGGGTCGAGGTAGGCCTCGAGCTGCCTGATGAGCCGCTGCGTGCCCTCGACGCCGATGCTCGGCGCGCGTTCGACGAGCAGGGTCTCGGCCTCGCGCAGGTCGTCACGGTCTGCGCGAGGAGCCACATGGTCGAGGAAGCGACGGATCACGTCGGCGACCTCGAGGCTCACCGACCCCGCCTCGAAGGCGGCGGCGAGGTGCGGATGTCGCGCGGGCAGCACCTCGCCCGTGAACGTCGCCCGGTGCGCCGTGGCCTCGCCGATGGACACCAGCCGCGCGGCATCCGTGTAGCGACCGCCCGTGGCCTCGACGATGAGACGCTCGGCCGACGCGAACCCGTGCTGCTTCGCCACGTCGGTCTCGTCGCCCGTGCGCGACCGCGCCGCGAGCTCGGCCGCGCAGCGCGCCTGCAGCACCTGGACGCGACGCTGCACGCGGGCGAGCGCCTCGGTGACACGCACCAATCCAGCATCGCCCATAAGTCGCACATCGGACTCGGTGTCGGCGGATGCCCCGAGCAGCGCGCCCGACCACACGCCCGCCAGATCGGCCTGCAGCGCCTCCAGCGACTGGAGCGCGGCGGGCGATTCGGACATGCTTCATTCTCCCATCGGAGGCGGGACGATGGGGAGAACTGTTCGAACTGTGGAGAATTACCCGAAGCCGAGATTAGTAAGTTTGTCCACCCAGAGGCGGCGGCTCGAGCGCCCCCGGATACAGCTCGTCGAGCAGCCCGAGCGCCAGGTCCTCGAGCACCTCCTCGAGCTCTCGCTGCAGCGCCTCCTCGCCCTCGCCGCGACGTGACCAGATCAGCGCGAGCCGGTCCCCCTCCGCGACGACCGCGTCGACGACCATCGGACGCCAGTACGGCGGGTACTCGCCCTGCCGCCAGGCGCCGCGGCCGCGTCCGTAGTGCGCGACGGCGAGGTACCGCAGGAGCGCCGACGTCACGAGCCCGTCGAGGAACGCCTCTTCCCAGCGCAGGCTCGACTCGCTGCGTCCGCGCACGACGTTGACGCCACGAGCAACGCCGGCGCCGCCGAGCGCACCGAGGATCGCGCCCGCGACCATGCCCGCCCCGAACGTGAGTCCGCCGGCGAGCAGGTCGGCACCGAGCCCCGTCAACGCCCCCGAGACGACCCCGCCCACCGCGGCGGTGCGAGTCGCGTCGAGCGGCGCATCCATGCGGATGTCGCCCGCCACCCGTTCGAGCACCTCGTCGGCGGCGCGTCCCTCGAGCCCGTGGATCGCGATGAGCCGCTCCATGCTCCGCCGCAGGTCCGCCTCGAGTCGAGCGGACAGCTGCTCCGCGGCATCCGCTCGGGCCTGCGTGCGCGCCGGACTCGGCAGGCCGAGCGACCCGCCGACTTTCTTCGTGAGCGTCGGCTCGGTCGGCAACGTCTCCCGATCGACCGCAGCCCGCGCGATCGGCCCGGCGAGCGCCGCCATGGCCGAGGCGAACGCCGACATGCGCAGCTCGCGCCACGCCTCCGACAAACGAGCGAACGCCGGCCGCGAGGCATCCGGCACCAGCGGTTCGATCGCCCGGAACAGCGTGAACTCCTGCACCCAGCAGCGGGCGAACGCGTCGAACGCGAGCACCTCGCGCACATGCCCCGAGGAGGCGAGCGCGGCGCGCCAGCGCGCGGCATCCGCTGCTTCAAGAGAGCGCTCGCGCGGCGGACCGGTCTGGTTCAGCAGCACGAGCACGGGCTTGCCGATCCACTCGAGCACCTCGAGTTCGGGCGCGAGGTAGCCTGCGTCGGCGGGCGCCTCGGCCGCGTTCACGAGGTAGAGCACCACGTCGGCCTGCTCGGCGACGTTGCGCACCGCGAGCTGGCTGAGCCACAGCGCGCGGTCCTGGTAGCGGTCCCACACCTGCGACAGGAACCAGCCGATGGGGTTCCGGTCCTGCCGCAGCCGCCGCGCGAGCCGCACGCTGTCGCCGAAGCCCGGGGTGTCCCAGAGCGTGAGCAGGTCGCCGTCCCGCGTCTGCACGAGCGGGTACGGCGTCGCCTCGGCGGTGACGTGCGGGGCGTCGCGCACCTCGCCGACGTCGCGTCCGAGCAGCGTGCGCGCGAGCGTCGTCTTGCCCGCGTTCGTGTGCGAGATGAGCGACAGCGACACGGCCCCGGCGTCGAGCCCGGGCACCTCCGGCGGTCGAGTAGCGCCCGGCGAAGCCGGACGCGTATCGAGACCCCTCCCCTCGTCTCGATACGCGTCGCCTGCAGCGGCGCTACTCGACGAACGGGAGGATCCGCCCCCGCTCATCCCCGTCGCCTCGCGTCGCGCGCTTCGCTGCCTTCATGACCGGATGCCGCATCCCCCAGCTCCGCCTCCGCCGCCGCCAGGTCGGGCTCACCGAGATCCACGAACACCGCAACACCCCCGTGCGCCTCGACCAACTCCCGCCATGCCGCCCGCCGCTCCTCCCGACGCTGCGCATCCCGACCCCACCGCGCGAGAAACCCCGACTCATCCACGAGCACAGCGCCGCCACCGGATGCCCCGCCCCGCCCACTCCCCGACCCGAGCTCCGTCAGGAACGCCCCATGCGCATCCTCCTCCGGCGTCGCCGTGAGCCCGAACAACGCGACCCGAACCTCGGAACCGCCGCCCGCGGCATCCGTCGACGGACTCAGCCACTCGTCATCGCCCCACCCGACCGGCTCGTCGATCGTCGCGACCGCATTGCCGTACGCCCGCGCGAGGATCGCCTCGAGCCCCGCCCGCGCCTCGGGTGTGAGGGTGTAGCTGTACGGGATGACGCGCACGCGCGTCGCCTCGCCGACCCAACCGGCGACGAGCCGGCGGTAGTACGGCTCGTCGAGCGGCAGCTGCACCCGCTTCGCGCGGCGCCGCTCGACCAGCCCGGCGACGAGCGCGAGCACGAGCCGCGGCACGATGACGACGACGGCGACCGTGCCGGCCATGAGGTGCATCCACATCGCGGCGTTCTCGCTCGCGGGCGCGCGGATCGCCTCGATCGCGGCGACGTCGGGCACCGGGATGCCGGTGATCCACGAGCCCGGCGCGAGCGTCACGCTCAGCAGCGCGTGCACCTGCTCGGCGCCGAGGAACGTGCTCTCCCACGACGCGCGGTACTCGAACGCGAGCCCGCGCAGGTAGAGGCCGGCGATCACGCCGAGCGCGGTCGCCGCGGCGGCGAGGTGCAGCACGCGAGCAGCGCGCCCTCCGTAGAGCGGCGCGGCGACGCGCGCCCACTCGCGCGGAAGGGCGGCGAGCACGGTGCGCCGGGCGGCGGTCGCGGCATCCGCCGGCTCGCTTCGCAGCGGCGCCCTCACCGACGCGACCCGGATGAGCAGCGACCGCAACGGACCGGCCGCGCCGCGCCCGAGCACCAGCGGCCGCACGAGCAGCCAGACGTACACGACCAGGTTCCACGCGACGAGCGCGAACACGGGCGGCGCGAGCAGGTTGATGCTCGACCCGCCGCCGATGCGGTCGATGACCACGCCGAACACGAAGGCTCCGATCACGGTCACGACGCCCACCCACGGCCGCCAACGGATGCCGCGCACCGTCCGCGTCACGGCCGGCTGGCGTGTCCCGATCCGCTCGAGCACGAGCTGCGCCCGCCGCCCCAGGAACTCCTCGGCGCTCGCGCGCTCCCCCACGATCGTCGCGGCGGCTCGGCTCGCCCACTCCCGGTCGGCATCCGACCACGGCACGCGCTCGCGGTCAGCCGTCTCGACGGCGCGCGCCGCGGTCGTGTCGAGGGCGGCCGACTCGTCCATATTGTCCGCAGTCTATGCCGGGGTCCACTAGTCCGATCGTTGCGCCAGTTGCGCGAATCGAGAAACCTCCCCTCGACCGCGGCTGAACATGGATGCCGCTGGCATCCATGCAGTCGCCGGTGGAACCCAGATCGAATTCGACGAGAAGACCACGCTGGCGCATGTGAACGCGCACTCCCGCAGGCCAGGAAAATGACCGGTATGGGCGGCGCCGTCGAGAACAAGCCCCGCGAAACACTACAGTCGACGGTTGTGACCCTATTGTTCGGCGACGAAACCGAAGCCGATGCAGAACGCGACGAAGTCGTCCGCGCGCTCATGGAGATGGACCCGTCCGGCGAGCGATGGGGGGCCGTGGTTCGTCATACCTACGACACCATCTACAACGGAGCCGAGACCGGTAGGTATCGATGGGACCAGCTGGCGAAGACGGAGAAGACCCATTTCGGGACCATCTTCGAGATCAACGCCCAGCGCGCATTCAGGTTCGCGGACGGCCAAAAGCTTGATTTCGAAATTGCTGGCATCGAAGTTGACGCCAAATGGAGCCAGGACGATGGGAAGTGGATGCTTCCACCGGAGGTGATCGGACACCTTGCGTTGGTCGCGACTGGTAGTGACGCTTCTGCACGGTTCTCGCTGGGGGTCGTGCGCGCAAAGCGCGAGTACCTGTCGAGTGGAGAAGGCAATCGTGACAAGAAGTTGACTCTCAGCAGGTTCGGCCGAACGCAGGTCCAGTGGGTTTGGCGGAATGCGCCGTTTCCCGCAAGCGTCCTTCTGCAGATTCCCCCAGTCGAGGTAGACCGGATCTTTGGTCAGCGCTCTGGCGCGGCGCGCGTTGACCAGTTGTTCCGTGTCGCGGAGGGGCGCGCTGTTCATCGATCGACGGTACGGACCGTTGCAATGCAGCTCGATGACCAGAAGCGAGTCCGGGCCAACGGAGGCTCACGCACGTCCTTGGCGCCCGAGGGATTCCTTGTGCTGAGTGGGAAGTACCACGCTCATTTGGTCGCAGCTCTCGGCTTCCCGGAACTGACTGCGCTGCAATACCTATCTGTGCGCGTGGTGCCATCGGAGGATCCCACCCATGGTGTGATGATCGCCGGGCGACGATGGCGGCGATGGCGTCCAGGCGACCTCGTGACAACGTCTGCTCCTACGCTGCCGGATCGCGGGGTTCGCGAAAAGTGAGAACCTCGGCGCGACACATCCGAGCTACAGGAACAGTGACAATTGACTTGTGAGCGCTGCTGAACCGAACGACCGGCGTCGGAACATGCAGGCAAATCGCCGCCGAGACACCGCCCCAGAGCGGGCGCTGCGTTCGCTGCTGTTCGCAGAAGGGTTCCGCTACCGCTGCGACTTTCGGGTAGACCTCGAAGGAGTACGCGCGCGTCCGGACATCGCCTTCCCCAGGGCCAAGGTGGCGATTTTTGTAGATGGATGCTTCTGGCACGGATGCCCAGAGCACTTCACTGAGCCACGACGGAACACGGATTACTGGCGGCCAAAGCTCGAACGAAACCGCGCAAGGGATCGAGCTCAGACCGTTGCCCTTGAGACAGCTGGCTGGCGAGTGATCCGGGTCTGGGAGCATGTTGCCCCCCAGACAGCACTGGGCATCGTCTCAGACGTCTTAGCTCTTGCCTATCGTGAACGCACGGCGAGTGTCGGTGGGGGGCACCATGCTCGGCAAGCGAGAGACTTGACTTACGCACGAGCAAGGAGAGCGAACTGATGGACGGTGCCGGGCGTTCGGTTGTTGAAATCTGCGCTGGCGCTGGGGGTCAGGCGCTCGGGCTGCACAAGGCTGGGTTCCGGTCCGTTCTGGCCGTGGAACTAGACGAGACCGCGGCTGCAACTCTCAGGCATAACACTGGGTCGCGTGTTGCGGTGGGAGATGTAGCAGACGCAAGAGTATGGCGCCCAGCCGAGTTCGAGCACGTCGACCTCTTTGCAGGCGGCGTCCCCTGCCCGCCGTTCTCAATAGCCGGAAAGCAACTGGGCTCGTCCGATGAACGTGACCTCTTTGCCTGGGCGATCGAGCAAGTCGCGGTTATCCGGCCGCGCGCGGTGCTCCTCGAGAATGTCAGGGGCCTCGCCTCTGCCAGGTTCTCGGGCTACCGGCAACGGGTGCTTGACCGGTTGGCCCAGCTTGGCTACTCAGCGGAATGGCGCTTGCTCCACGCATCGGACTTCGGTGTCGCGCAACTGCGCCCGAGGTTTGTTCTTGTCGCGATGCGCCCCGAAGATGCCGCGTACTTCAGGTGGCCAGAGCCGCAGAAGACGCGGACTACAGTGGGTGAACTTCTTCGCGACCTCATGGGCGCAAACGGGTGGCTCCATGCAGATGAGTGGGCACGGCTGGCATCGGGCATCGGCCCTACTATCGTCGGGGGAAGCAAGAAGCATGGCGGCGCAGATCTCGGTCCCACACGTGCTAAGCGAGCGTGGGAAGCACTGGGCGTCGATGGAAAGGGCATCGCTGACGCTGCTCCGGGTCCCGATTCACCGTCTCCCGCCGTTGTACTTCCCCGCCTGACGAATGAGATGGTGGCACGCCTTCAAGGGTGGTCGGCCGAGGATGACTGGATCTTTATGGGGAGAAAGACCGCCCAGTACCGTCAGATCGGCAACGCATTCCCGCCCCCCGTGGCAGAGGCTGTTGGCCGCGCAATCATGGATGCCCTAAACCACGTCGGCAACCCTCACGAGCGCCACGAACTCACCGCGGACGTGCACGACCCGGTCTACCGAGCGTTGGCTGCAACCGATGAGTTTGTAAGCGCGGACGCTCTCGTAGCGGCCCTCAATGCGAACAGTCTGGCGAGCGTCGAAACGCGACTCGCTCGGCTATCGCAGGACTTTGAGCTCGAAGTGGACGTTACTTCACGCGGCACTCGATATCGTCTCGGACAATTCAAGGGTTTTACGGGTCAGGCCGACCATGGCAGACACGAGTACTTCGAAAACCACCAGAATCGCGTGAGTTAGTCCTGGCGGCCGGAAGCATGGAGACGTGCTGCCCAGTTCGACAAGCCGTACTCGGATCACGTTGGGGCGGGGCGCTCGACGCTACAGTTCGACTGAGTTTGGCGCCCCCCTTCAGGCGAGCCCTTAGTACGAGGGCCGAATCGTGCTCCTCTGAACCGGCAGGACTCACTAGGCTCCGTTCCACAAATTGGGACGTCGATAATCCAATGAGGGGTCTATTGAGGATCTTGGTGACTATTTGACAGGGGGATTGGTAGCCAATGATGGATGAGCGCTACTGGTGGTGGCAGAAGGCGCTCTCAGACTCGTTCTTGGTCCCACAGGTCGGCCCGCTAGTGCTCTTTGTCGACGATGATGAGCTCCGGAAGATCGCGCCCGGGCTCAACGACCCGGCCGCCGACTTGGCACGCGCCGTGCGCGATGCGAGCTCGCCGGCCCGGGGCGCTTACTTCAGCCGAGTGGAGGGAGCGTGCCAGGAATGGAAGCGCGGAGACCGCGCTCTGCCGCCGCCTGTGCTCCCGGTGCTTGCCCTTACGGTGCTGGCGGCTACTCGGATGCACTCGGACGGGCAGGCCCTTTCGACGAACTACTATCGGCGCCTCGCCGAATCGATCGAGCCGGAAGCCGCCGGCCCCCAGTTGGCAGAGTTGCGCGACGAGGTTGCTGGGTCGGCATTCCTCGATGTGGTCACGATGTGGTGCGCGCTGGACGAATGGGTCGCCGAGCAGGAGGGTCGAATCGGAGTCTCGACAATTCGCACGCACGAACGACTGAGGCGCATCGGGTATCCGCAATCGCAGGCGCTGCTCACCCGCAGCGACCGAGCCGTGCTAACTCGGTTCTTTGCAGCGCTTAACATTGGCGAATCCGGTCTCCCGGACGAACATGTGATGCTCCGTGCCCTGGAGGTCTGGACGACGGCAAATCAGAACCGGCTCGGTGAAACTTTCATGGCTGCGCTGAAGAACGCCGAAACGAAGGGTCTGATCGCCCTCGTGGTGCTGGCGTGCGCCGCGGCGTGGGACGGTCAGATCATCACAAGAGACGGCCGCAGCCGAATCGCCATCCGACTGGGAATCGACCTCGAGGAATGGACAACGGAGTGGTTGTTCCCCGTCCAGGACAGAGCACCAGCGCCCATCGTGCTCGACGGACTCACGTCCGTGGACGCACGAGTGTCTCTCTCCCTCCGCCCGCCATCCCGCTATTACCTGGCCGAGCACGCGCCGACCGTCAGCGGTGAGCTCATCCGCCAAGGCTTCCGCTTGCGGGGGCCCGAGTTCGCCGCGGAGTTTCCGAAGGCGGAGGTTCTCATCTTCGCCCGCGACCCGCAGACCGGCGCGTGGTCGTCGACCGCTGGAATCACCCCGTATGAGACGCACATTATCGCCGCTACGACGGCCGAGTCACCCGCGGTATCTCGCGTCCTCGACCACGCCGCCGATGTCGGCTGGGCGCCGCGGAGGCAGGGACGAAATCCCCTGCTTCCTAGCTTCACCATTTATGAGAATGTCCGATTCAGTAATGACACGGCGCTGCAGAGCGCGCTTAAGGCCGAACCCCAGTTGCGAGCACTCGGTGTCGCTCCCACCCTGATTCCGCGGGCTCGGTTCGTCCGGGGCCTCCCTGTCGATCGCGAGCTCGCCCCAAATCACTATCTACTCGGCGGCGAGCCTGACATCCTGCTGCCAACCGAAGAGGAGCCCCGCCCCGTAATTCTGTCACTCAACGGCAAGGAGGAACTCGTCATGGCCGGCGGGTTTCCCTTCCCCATACGACGCTTCCCTCGTCCCGAAGGAGAGACCGAGGTTATCGCGGATGGCCAGAAGTTGCGTTTCACCCTCCACGCCGAGTCTGTCGCCGAAGCAGCACCGAAGGGCACAGCCGCTCTGGGCTGGTCTGCTGACGGCACCATCGCCCTAGTGACCGAAAATACGCACATCCTCGGGGCCGTCGTCGATGGGCCGGAGGACACTCCGCCGGTGATGTGCCGACGTGGCAGAGAAGAGACCTGGCTTCTGCTCGAAGGCGGAGAGGTTCAGCGTTGTATTGAGCCAGGCCCGCCGCTCTTCATGCACGGAGCCGGGTTCTCATTCGAGCCTGCATATTTTGAGGTTCCGGCTAGCCAGTCCGCGCGATGGATCGCGCAGCTCAGCGGATCTACCTGGATCCTCAGGCGGTTGACTCCCGAGATGCCGAGTGAGATCAGGGCATCGTTTGACGTCCTAGAAACGTGGGCGCGGACGTACGATTCTTCCGGCCAAACTTTGTGGGCACTTCAGCTTGGACTTGGCCGTGGATGAGACGGTCGGCGACCTCCTATTTCGATGGATGAGTGAGGTCGGATCAGGAACAGTCGCCGACCTTCGCAGTCGAATCGATTGGATCTGCAGGACGGTTAACCTCGAACCGCCCTCTTATGCGAGCGGACGATGGCTCCGGGACGTTTCATCTCTCGGTCACTGCGAAGTGGATTGGGACGCGGGATTATGGTCGGTAGCACCGCCGACTCTCGTCCGCCTTCCAGCCGCTGACGGACTGGCGGTCATCGCGGGGGCCAGGCGACCTCGCACGATGCGTTCGTTGGAGGAGTTCTGGGGCTCGCTCGCAATGGCACGACGGGTTCCGCCCGCGGGGGAGGTGCCGTTGCCCATTACCTACTATTTAACGTTCCGGAGCGAAGCTGAGCTGGTCGAGGCCACCGCTGCAGGCGGTTTGGTGTTCGCCGGCACGGCGGCGGAGCGGATGGCCCGCACGATGTCCGTGTGCAGGCCTCACGTCCGCACTGGGCCACCCGCGTATGGGTCGGCGGTCAGCCGGCTGGAAGCGATGCATCCCCGAGACTGGCGGCCTACAAGCGCTACGCAGGCGAACCCTCCCGATGGCCTCTATCGCGAGCAGGTGCATGGAAGATGGCGGCACATCACACGCTCGGACGGCGAGTGGTTCGCGTGCGACCTCTCTACCGGCATCTTCGCCGAGCTTGCTCGCCGTAAAGAGTCAGCGGTGCGGTGGCGACCAGACCCAGCACGCAGGGCGGCCGACGTGGGCACTGTGTTCGTCGACTGGGGAGCGCCCCTGCCAGCTGTCCACTCTCGCGCACTCGTCCTGTGTACGGGTCTACCGCCAAAATATGGGTCCACCGCGACGACCGCCATCTTCGAAAACGTGCCTCGCACAGTCGCGGCCCGCGTAGGTATGTCCCTCGGTCAATCCCTTGTCATCGACTGAAAGGTCTGTCCTCTAATGAACGCTCCTGCTCCGCGTCACCTCGACGCAGTCAAGACCTTTGAGCACCTGCGAGAGGCGTACTTCAATTACTACAACACCCCATTCGGACTATCCGACGCGAGCCTGCAGGCGGAACGACAGGCGCTCCTGGACCGAGATGGCGGCGTCTTCCGAGAGCCCCTGCTTGAGCTGCGCCCTGAGTACGAGGGCACCGGCCGGTCTCTGGCCGAGTCGGTGCAGACAGTGGGTGCGGCGCCGGAGCTGGCCGAGTTCGCCTCACGTGGCCTCCTGAAAGGCGTTGGAGCGCTTCACGGTCACCAGGAAGCAGCGCTTGCCGCAGGAGTAACCCCGGGCCGGAATATGGTCATCACCGCGGGTACGGGCTCAGGAAAGACTGAGTCGTTCATGCTCCCCTTGCTCTCGTCGCTGCTCGAAGAGTCGAGAGGCTGGAAAGGTCCCTCGACTCGCGGACAAAACTGGTGGCAGTCAGGCAGCCCTCGTTTCGTCTCCCAACGTCAGTCTGATGCAGGCCGCTCCGCCGTCCGGGCCATCGTTCTGTACCCGATGAACGCCCTGGTGGACGACCAGCTCATCCGGCTACGACGTGCGCTCGATGGCGACGAGGTACGTGAGTGGCTCGACGAGCATCGGGATGGGCACCGCTTTTACTTCGGCAGGTACACGGGCGCCACGCCTGTAACTGGGTCGCGTACTAACGGGCTGAGGGTACGAGAGCTCGCAAGCTATCTTCGCGCCACCGAAGCCCGCGGTGAACGAGCCAGAGAACTCGCGGAGCAGTTCTCAGATGAGGACCTTCGATACTTCGTGCCGCGCCTGGACGGCGCGGAAATGCGCTCGCGCTGGGACATGGTCGACGCGCCGCCCGACATTCTCATCACCAATTACTCGATGCTCAACGTCATGCTCCTGCGGGACCGCGACACACACTTCTTCGACTCGACTCGCGAATGGCTCAAGGATCCCGCGAACCGTTTCACGCTTGTCGTCGATGAACTTCACACGTATCGCGGCACGGCCGGTAGCGAGGTCGCGTATTTGCTAAGGCACCTCAAACGTCGCCTCGGGCTCGATGAGCACCCCGAGCAATTCCGCGTTTTGGCCGCATCCGCTTCGCTAGACCCAAAACGCGACCACCATTACCTGCACCAGTTCTTCGATGTCGAACCAGACACCTTCGCCTTCGTCGAAGGCACGAACAAGGTGCCCGCGTCGACGGACCCGGTGTCAACCCAAGATCCCGCCGCCCTGGCCGCGATGCCCGCCGACGAAGCGGCTAGCACAGCACGTGATGCGGGAGTGGTCGAATCGCTGCGGACCGCGCTACACGACAGAAGGGGCGCGGCCAAGAAGCTGGGGGACCTCGCCTCGGCCATCTTCCCTGCGGCGGATTCATCCGTTGCTCGCGACGCAGTTGCCCGCGTGCTGGAGGGCCTCGCCGCTGCGCCCGACGAAAGCGACCCGAAGCTCCGTGCCCACCTCTTCTTCCGCAATGTGGCAGGAATGTGGGCATGCTCGGATCCCGCGTGCTCAGCGGTCACGGACCCATCGCCCGACCGCGCCATCGGGAAACTTTACGCAGAGCCTGCGACGCGATGTGAGTGCGGGGCGAGAGTGCTTGAACTCTTGTACTGCCAGAACTGCGGCGACGTGTTCCTTGGCGGTTTCGCGCCAGAGGGCGAACCGCAGGAGCAATCCGTCCGGACCATGCTCCTAGCTGACGTTCCCGAGCTCGCGAAGCTTCCTGACCAAGTCAGCCTTCAGCGCACCGCGGACAACTACATCGTTTACTGGCCGCGGCCAGTGCAGACGCTGGACGCGCTCGACGCCACGGAATGGACGCGGGATGGCCAGGCTGTTCAATATTCGTTTCGCCCGAGCAAGCTGAATCCCGGGTCGGGCGAGGTCAAGAACACAGCGAACGGCTATACCGGCTGGAGCTTCCACGCGAAGGTCGCGCGGAACGGCTCAGGTGAGCTAAGGCGGGAAATGGCGACGGTCAGTCCGTTCCCGACTCAGTGTCCTGCTTGCGGCGATGATTGGGAGCAGCAGTACGCGGGAAGCCAGCGTCTCAAACCGACTGACCCTCGCACGCAGCGCTCGCCCATCCGGGCCATGCGCACTGGTTTCGAGAAGATTAACCAGGTCCTGACGACCGAACTCGCGAATGATCTCAGCGAACGAGAGCGAAAACTCATCGTCTTTACGGACAGTCGGCAAGACGCGGCAAAGCTCTCGGCGGGGCTCGGCCTGCGTCACTACCAGGACCTGCTTCGTCAGCTCATGTACCTCCGCCTGAAGAACGCAGGTGACCCTGCGACTGATGTGGCGCTTGCTCGAGAGTATCTGGTTGACGGCAAGAAGACTGACGACAGGTGGGAGGCTATCGCTCGCCTTCGTGCGCGGGATGCCGTCACCTTCACCGCTCTAAGGGACATCTGGGATAACGCGCCCGGCATCGACCCGTCGAGTGAGCCGACGCTCGTTGCCGACTTGTCGAAGGGGCTGACGCTCAGCGAGTTGTCATCGCTTGTGTCGCTTGACTTGCTTCAGCTCGGTATGAATCCGGGCGGTCCTCACGCAAGCCTTCGCGAGCGTGGCAATGAGACATGGTCGTCGCTGTACAACTGGAGCGCCAACCCGGTTAGTCCTCGCGGAGGCCTTTCTCTCAGTGCGCAGTCGCTCATCGAGGACATCAGCGCTTCCCTCGAGAGCGAAATCCTCGAAGGTCTGTATGCCGGCGGCGGCCGTGATTTCGAGACGACGGGTCTTGGCTGGCTGACTCTGGCCGACGACGCCGCGCCGCCGCATGCGCCGGGTGACAACCGCACCGCGGAGGCGCGAGCGACCCTGCGAATTCTGGCTGACCAGCGACGATTCACGAAGATTCGTACTGCGCGCCCTGACCCCACCTCCCGCTTGCGGAAGTTCTGGAAAAAGGTCGCTGACAATACTCAGGGTGACCCGGATTCGATACGGCAGGAGGCGATGAACCGTGCGGGCTCCGCGGTCATCGACTACCTGATTGACCCGTCGAAAGTCTCGATTCGGCTTAGCGACGGGCGGGCTTGGACATGCGGCACGTGCCGTCGTCAACACCTCACGACGGGCAACGGCTATTGCACCAAGTGCGCGCGGAAACTGCCTTCGGAGCCCAACGCGGTGGTCAACGACACCGACTACTACGCCTGGAAGGCCATGAGCGATGATGGACTCTTCAGGCTCAACACTGCCGAGCTGACCGGTCAGACCGACCGAGTCGACGCTCAGGACCGGCAGGCTCGATTCCAGGGTGTGTTCCTCGCAGGAGACGAGAACCCCAAGACTGACGCGGTCGACCTTCTATCGGTCACGACCACCATGGAGGCGGGCGTCGACATCGGCTCCTTGTCGGCTGTGGTGCTCGGAAACATGCCACCAACGAGGTTCAACTATCAGCAACGTGTCGGACGCGCCGGTCGTCGCGATTCGCCCGTAGCCATCGCACTGACCATCTGCCGTGGCCGCAGCCATGACGAGTACTATTTCGAGCGACCGGACCGCATCACGAATGAGCCCACACCCAAGCCATACTTGACGCTGAACCGCTCCGAGTTGTTCGACCGCTCGCTCCGCAGCGAGATTCTGCGACTTGGATCCGCCGAGTATCTGTCTGCCGACGATGGCGACGACATCTCGGGGAATGTGCACGGGGAGTTCGGGAAGACTGGCGACTGGGACGTGACCATCCGGCCGCGACTCCAACAGTGGATTGCCGAGAATGAAGGGACAGTGGTTTCCATAGCCAGCGCCTTGGCTTCGGGCACTTCCTTCCAGAGCAATGCAGTGGAGCGTGCAAAAGTCGTGCTTGGGAACCTGGTTGAGGAGGTTTCGGCGGCAGTTGCAACGACCAGGCATGATGACCTTAGCCAGCTACTTGCGGAAGCCGGATTGCTGCCCATGTTCGGATTTCCGACATCGGTTCGGTACCTCTACTTGGGTCGCCCGTCGAGGTCGAATCCGTGGCCGCCGAAGGGTGTCATCGACCGCGACCTGAGTATGGCCGTCAGCGCATTCGCTCCGCTTAGCGAGGTAGTCCGAGACGGCAAGGTTTACCCGGTTGTCGGCATCACGGAGTTCAAGCCGTCCGGCGCAGGAACACCGCAGCCCGTGCCCAACCCGCTTGGGAATGCAACTGCGTTGTATATCTGCCGCACCTGCTCTTATCTGGGTGACGAACGCGCCGGGGATGGGTCCGACACATGTCCGCGATGCGGGGCCGGACCCCTCTCCTTCAATGAGGTCCCGCTCCGGGAGCCCCTTGGATTCCGAAGTGGTCGACCCACCGACTTCGACGGCAACTTCTCGTGGTCGCCACGCGCGATGGCTGCGCGAGCCATGGCTGACTCAAAGAATCTTGCCGAGTCCGTCGCGGGCCGAGCGCAGGTGCTCGCGGGTCCCGCCAAGAGGTACGTCATCAATGACAACGGCGGGCGCCTGTTCCCACTTCGCCCAGCTACTCCCGGCGGCCTCGATTGGGGCGGATACGTCTCGGTGCAGGCAATCGAACAGGACCTACTCAATTCGTCGTATGCGTCAGGAGATGTCGAGAATGTCGCTCTCGGAGCTGTCCAACACACTGACTTCCTCTTCATCGGCGCAATGGCGCCGACAGACCGCGAGCGAGGAATCCGGCTTAACCTGGTGTCGGGCATCTATCAGCCCAGCACCGCGCCCGACGTGACGGAGGGACGTCGAGCCGGCTGGTACTCGCTCGCATTCCTGCTTCGCACGGTGGCGGCAACCAAACTAGACATCCTTCCTCTCGAACTCAACGCAGGAATCTATTCGGGCATGACCGCCGGAGGCGAGCCTACGGTTCAAGCGTTCCTGGCAGACACGCTAGAGAACGGCGCTGGGTTTAGCACTCATCTCGGGTCCGCGGGATTCTTGCCCGAGTTTCTCGAAGCAGTCGAAAAGTATCTCGGAGAGCTGGAGGACGACGACCATCCCGAGACGTGCAACTCGTCGTGCTATCGCTGTCTTCGTGACTACGGAAATATGGCTTACCACGCCCTGCTCGACTGGCGGCTCGCACGCGACCTTTTCGGTCTGCTACGCAACGGCGAGCTGCGCATCGATCGCGCAGAAGAGTCGGTTGCACTCGGGCGATGGGCAGCGTCCTTTGGGGCGACGGTCCTCGAAACCACGGGCGCGTCGGCCGCGATGATGGACAATCCGCAATACGGAAGATTTGCAGTGGTCCTGCGGCATCCTTTCGAGGCGTCCGACGCGGAGGTGATGTCCGAGCGGCTCGCGGATGCAGCAGCGGACATCGAGGCAGCACAGGATTGCGAAGGAGTAGTGTTTGTCGACTGGTTCACGATTGACCGCGACCCGCGTCGCGTGTTGAAGCTCATCGCCGATGCCGCACAGGCGGCGCAATGACAAGCGCGACCCAGTGGCTGTCGGCGACGTCTGCAACGCGTCTGCTGAGTTGCCCGGCGTCCGCAGCGTTCGTTGCGGCGCCTCAGTCGATCCCACCATCCGCACCTGACAATGCCGGGACACTTGCGCACCTAGCGATGGGCGCATGGCTCGAAAGCGGTGCTTGGCTGGACGAGGATGCGGGCAGCGCGCTGCAGGTGGCCTGGGACCGCGAGGCCGCGCGATGGAATGTTGACGCGAAACGGCTGCGTGATTCGATCATGACGCGTTCGAGGCTGCGTGCCCGCGGCGCCGAGCTCGCGGGTCTCCTCAAGGCCTCTGGCACTCGTGCGCGATCGGAGGCATTCCTTCAAGACGACGTTCACGGGCTATACGGGCAGCTCGACATCGTGGTTGACGACCCGATCGGTGGCGCCGTCGTGGACCTTAAGACGGGTGCACACGGCTTTAGCGACGGTGTCCGGACGCAACTTCTTATCTACGCCCATTTGTTCGGAAAGGAATGCGGGCATCTCCCCGACGTACTCGTCGCTTTCAGCCTTCGGCACGGCGCTGTTCATGTCGAGTTCTCGCAGGCAGAAATCGATGCACTATTGGCTCGTATCGAGGAGGCCCGCGCACAGCCTGCCATGGAGGTGCCAGACGAAAGAGGATGCAAGTACTGCCGACGTCGCCTCAGGTGCGAACCCCACTGGGCAGCCGCCATGACCTGGACCGATCCTGACTGCGTTGAAGGTCAGATAAGCAAAGTGGAGGCCTCGGTCGCAGGTATGACAGCCGTCCGGATTAGTACGGCCGTTGGCGAGCAATGGGTCACTGGAATTACCTCGCTGCCGGTCCGAGCGCTGGGGTCCGGGAGCACCATTCGAGTCACCGAAGTGGCCGGACGCGGCGAGGGGACCGAACGCGAGTGGCTGGCGACACGCTCTACGCGGATTGCGATTTCCGACTGATCGCCCACTCGAACACATCGAGTGGTCGGTCAGGGCGTCGAACACATCTCTGAACGAAACTAGCAAGTCCTTGGGCGCAGTCGGAGGCGTCCTGACTGCGCGCCCGGCTCTACGGCGCAGATTCTTTATCGTTTCCGTCCACGCCGACAACCGGACGATCTGACTCTATTCCGTGTGCAGCCCGTGCGTGTGCGCCGCTAGTCGAAGATCCCGTCGAGCACACTTCCGATGACGAGGCCGCCGAGGATGCCGCCCATCATGTCGCCTCCGCCGCCGCGACGGCCGCCGCCCCAGCCAGGGCCGCCGCCCCAGGGATCCTGCGGGCGCGACGAGTCGATGTCGCGCCGTGCGAGGTGCAGGGCCTCGGCGGCGAGATACGCGACGCGCCGGGCCATCGCCATCGCCTGCTCTCTGTGGTCCTCGTCGATCACGGTGGCCGTCGCCGCCGACCGGCCGAGGAAGTGGTCGAGGTCGATCCGGATGCGCTCTGACTCGGCCAGCCGAGTGCGGGCGTCCGCACCGATCCAACCGCGGTGGCCGGCGATGACGTCGCGGGCGACGGCCAGCTGCCGGTCGGCGTCGTCGATGGCGTGGCGCACGTGTTCGAGCGGCGGGATCGGACGAGCCGCGCGCTCGCGGGCAGCCGCGATTGCGGCATCCAGCCCCGAGTTCGCTTCGCGCAACCGGTCTAGGTGCGTGAACGGGTCGGTGTTCACGCCGGCCGGCGGCAGAGAAGCGAGGGCCGACTGCAGCTCGGCGACCGCCTTCTCGACGCCAGGCGAGTGCGGCTCCTTGAGCGCGACGACGATGTCGCCGCGGGAGTCCTCGACGATCGCCGCCAGCGTGGACTCGGCCCGCAGCGCCTCGACTTCGAAGTTCTCAACCGCATCGAGCAGCGCCGCCGCTCGGCGAACCGACTCAGCGGATGCCTCGAGCGCGAGGTTCGCCTGCTCGCGCTGCCCGGCCTCACGCCGCCGCTCGGCGACGCCGGCGCTGTGCTCGGCGAATCCGAGCAGCTGCTCGGCCTCCGCGGGGTTGGACTGCACCTGGGCGAGCGCATCGGGCGCGTAGCGGGCGGCAAGGCGATCGACGGTATCGCGGGCCTGCGGGATGCGGGCGCGCAGGAGTGCGACATCCCCTCGCACGCCGGCGATGATCTCGGGGGCGCGCCGTGCGCGGGCGATCTTCTCCGCGAGGGCTGAGGTGCGCTCGTCGAGCACGTCTTCGGCCCAGTCGCACAGCTGGACGATGCGGGCGTTGCGGGTGCGCAGCTCTTCGGGCGTGTCGGGGATCTCGTCGTAGTTGAGCTGGTTCAGCCGGAAGGCCTCGCCCAGGTGCGTGCGCACTGCAGTGAGCCCTTCGCGAAGCTCTTTGGTGGCGTCGGGGCCCAGCTCGGCCTCGGCGAATGCGAGCTCGTCGGTGGTGACGCGGATGCGCTCATCGGCGGCGACCAGGGCGGTTCCGGCGCGCTTCGCCAGGTCGGCGTCCTGCGCCTGGAGTTGTTGCTCTTCTTCGCGCTTGCGCTTGCCCCAGAATCCGGCCATGCCTTCGATCCTAGGGTCGGCGCTGGGAGTGCGCTGTGGGGTGAGCTCGGGCTGCCACTCCGGCGGCATCCCGGCACCTCAGACGGCAGGAGCATCGGAGGCTGGAAGCAACCGCTGCAGGTATGCGCGAAGGTCGGGGTCGCATGCGTACACGAAGGTGCCTCGCATCCCACGCGTAAGCAGAACGGCGTAGATGTTCACCACGAATTGCAGCAAATCGGCATCGTCGTACTTGATGCCGAGAGTGGGGTTGTTCTCTTTGCCCTTCGTGTCCTGGTACGAGTCACGGTGTACGTAAACGTGCCCGGTACTCGCGTCGAGCCGAATGTCAGCGCCGATGATGACGCCGGCATAGTTCAGGTCGTAACCCTGCACCGTGTGGATGGAGCCCACCTCATCGATCGATCCAGGTGAGTTGATCCAATCCACCGCGGTCCCATTCCATCGGAGCTGGACACCATCCAGCTCAATGTCGAACTTGGAGGGGTCTTTCCGGCTTTTCCACGGCCAGGCGTAACCGGCGACAAGACGGGAAAGACCGTGCTCCCCATCCATCCCGCGTATCGCGTCACGCATCTCTCGAAGGTCGTCGAACATCCGTAGGTCGTAGCCCGGGAAGCGCCTCGGCTCGTTTGCTTCAGCCCGAAGGAGCCGCCGCATGTAGTCGATGTAGTCAGCTCCTCCCGCGACTCGCATCTGAGACGAGAGCGGGTAGTGGCGGCCTACTCGCCGCGCCTCCTGCACGAGCGGGGTCAGAATACGGGCAGGAAGGTCCGCGGGTCGAACGCTCTGGGCCTCATCGAGCAGGAAGACCTGGTGCCGGCTCTTGGAGCGAATCCAATCCAGTTGTGTCTTCGAGAGATCGTCCCCGCCATAGAGCCGGATGTTGTTCTCCCTGAACTTCTTGTTCAGAACACCTGTCGGCTGATTGGCGCGCTGATTGAGGCGATGTGTCTCGTCAACCACGAGGAGGTCGAACTCCGCCCCAGCGGCGCCCACATCAAATGGAGTCATCACGAGGTGCTTGCCAAGGCCAGGAGTCTTGGCGAACACCTTCTCGATGGATTTGCGAAGCGACTGCTGGGGAACGACGATGCCGATCCGAAAGTCCTGAAGCAACTCCGCGTATCCCTCGGTGAAGAAGTCGGAGAAGAGGGAGTCTGTCTCAGGGCGGTCGTCGGGGTTCGAGTGCTGTATGTCGCGAAGCAGCTTCATCAAAAAGACGCCGACGATCGTCTTCCCCGTCCCGGGATCCCCTTGGACGACGATCGTGCTCCGACCGCCATTCTCCAAGTCCTCGAAGAGTCCCTCGAGGATGCCCTCCATCGCGACGGCCTGCTCCTGGTTGAGCGCCTTGAAGGGTGAGAGCTTGAAGAGGTCACTGTTCTCGATGTCCGGGATGTCGCGGGTGAACATTCCTGCCGCACGAAGCTGCTCGAAGATCTGGTCGAACGTGGCTCGGTACCGGACTCGGTCGTAATAGTCGGCGTCAGTGATGCCCTCATTGCGGTTCACGACCTTGTATTGCCCGTCGCCAGCGAAGAGGCGGATGAGGTACGACTCAAGGTCGAGGCAGACGGACTTATTGAAGGTCTCATCGATAACGACGCGGACTGCGTTGAGGTGCTGTTTTGATGCGGCGTCGAGGTGCTGCCGAAGTCGTCCGACTGCATTCAGCGTCTCACCGACATAGATGTCGCCCTCATTGTTGAGCGCATACACGACCGGCCAGTTCGCGTGTCGGCCATCAGGCTCAGTCCACGTCCTCACCGCCTGCTTCGAGAACGGGAAGTGTTCGATCCTAAAGTTCGTCATACTTCGCGCTCCGCCCACGCGATCGGTCGGCAGGATACTTCTTTCGCGTGATTTCGAGCTTCTCGAGGATGATCTGGTCGGCGTCTACTCCCAACTTGTCGGCGAGCAGAAGGCAATAGGTCATCACGTCCGCGAGTTCCTCGGCGATGCGTGCAGGGTCGGCCGAGCCATTCCATTGAAAACACTCGAGAAGCTCACCAGCTTCGATGCTGATGCTCTTGGCCAGATTCTCAGGAGAGTGGAACCTGTCCCAATCGCGCTCCGTGACAAACTCGCGGAGTGCGTCGCCAACGCGGGGCAGATCTATCTCGCGAGTTCGCTGTTCATGGTCCCGCACACGCGGCGCGGCCGTTCCCACCCCCTCGCGCTCGAGGATGCTCGAGACGATCTCGAGATCGCGATCTCGGTCACGATGGATCCGCCTCGCCTTTAGAGGAAACTCCGATGCTGAAATGACCACCAACCGCATACCGTGCTCTGGAATGAGACGCTTGCGCCGATCATCGTAGATCGCGCGCTGGATGCCGCGATGGACGCCAGACACCGTCACAACGTCCGGCTTGTCGAAGTACGGAGTCGACTCTGTGTGCTGAGACTCGGCGAACTCTACGACAAGGCCCTCAGCCTCCCAATATCCGTCGACCGGGAGTGCGACTCGTCGTCCAGTCGCAGGTGATGGGTCACCAAGCAACCACTCGAACCGATGCTGACGCGAGCACTTTGCACCAATGAGTTGATCGCAAAGATCGAGCACGTAATGCTCGTCGCTGTCTGCTCTTGCCCCCATGATCGGAAGCATATGAGTCACTCGAGCCATCTCGCGATGACCGCGCCCCTCCTTCCGGCTTTGGCGTTCCCGGATTTACCCTTCGCGGAGAAGTTCCGCATTCCGGCCCAGACACGTCGCCAGCCATTGACACCGTATGCTGGCGTTGTTGGCGGCACTGGCATGGTCGCCGCCATTAGTGTGTGACCGTGGAAGCACACCCGCGCAGTCCTCGTGCTCTGTTCGAAGGCAAAGAACACTACGAAATCCCGGCCTTCCAGCGTCCTTACGTGTGGAATGAGGAAGACCAGTGGGCTCCACTCTGGGGCGACGTCGTTCGCGTTGCCGAGAGTTACATCAAGGCGAAAGAGTCCGACTCAGAACCGTCGATTCCGCACCACTTCCTGGGCGCAGTGGTCTATGAGTCCCGACCACCGGTCGCAGGGGACGTGACGCGCCACGATGTTATCGACGGCCAACAACGGATGACCACTCTGCAGCTCCTGATCGATGCAGTCCAAGAGGAGGTCAGCGCGCACGGCCACGACATCATGGCCGAAGCGCTCGAAGACCTGATTCTCAATCGGTCTGCGGCCTTCAGGGGCAAGCGTGAACGCTTCAAGCTTTGGCCCTCCCAGGCCGATCGTGAGGCGTTCGAACACGCCATGGATCCACGTCAGGACTGGCAGTCGGGTGAGCACCGAATCAGAGAAGCGCATGCCTTCTTTCGGCGAGAAGCGGCGGCGTGGCTGCAGGGACGCCCCGACGATGACGGCGTGCTCCCACCCGGATCGGAAGCGCTGCGAGTTGAGGCCCTCAGTTCGACGCTTCAAGATCGCCTCGTTCTGATAGCGATCGATCTCACGGGCCACGACGATTCGCAACTCATCTTCGAAACGCTCAACGATCGTGGGACCCCCCTGCTAAAGGCGGACCTCATCAAGAATTGGATCTTCCGTAAAGGGTCCCTGCTCGGTGCTGACGTCGAGCGGTGGGCTGAGACCTACTGGCAGGACTTCGACACGGTTTGGTGGCGTGAGGAGATCCGACAGGGCAGGCTCACAAGATCGCGCGTCGACATCTTCCTGCAGTACTGGCTGACGATGCGCCTCCAGGTCGAACTGAAGGCAGAGGACGTGTTCCGGGGGTTCGCCACCTTCGCCGACAAGCGGATGACGAATGCCGCAGCTGCGGACGACCTGCTGCGGACACTGAAATCCGATGCCGATACCTATCGCAGCTTCGCTCAACTCGACGATACGACGCCCGAGGGCCTGTTCTACAGCCGCGTCATCGAGACCATGGAACTTGCCGCGACGACACCCGTCTTCCTCTGGTTCCTCTCCAGAAATCACAACGTTCCGGCCGACCAACGTCAACGCGGCATCGAGGCGCTCGAGAGCTGGGCCATTCGTCGGACGCTTCTTCGCTTGACCACAAAGGACGTCAACAAGTTCATGGTCGCTGTACTCAGAGTGCTGAGCGAATCCGACGCATCCGCGGCGGGAGAGGCTCTCTTTGCATTTCTGTCCGCTCAGACTGCGGAAACGCGGTACTGGCCAACCAACAGTGACATGGTGACCACCCTTCCCGGGAGCAGGATCTACGGGAACATCCGGCAGTGGCGCCTTCGAGTGATCTTGGGCGCGGTAGAAGACCAGTTGAGGGCGCAGAGCACAATGCATGAGACCCTTTCGGTGCCGAAGGGGCTGGAAATCGAACACATCATGCCGCAGGGCTGGCGTACACACTGGGACTCCGAGCCAAAGCTTCTCCCAGAGGAGGCAGCGCGACGCGATCTCCTCGTCAACACCCTGGGGAACCTGACCCTCGTGACCAAGTCGCTGAACGGATCCCTTTCAAATCGGCCGTGGACGGACTCCGCCGCAGTTGGGCTCGCCGAGGGCGGTGAAGCTGGCAGAGGCAAGCGCTCCTTGCTCGACAAGTTCAGCCTTCTGGTCCTCAATAAATCCCTGCTCGACGGTCACGATGATTCATGGACGGAGACCGACATTCAAGATCGCTCCCTGTCGCTCATCAAGAGCATTAGTCAGATCTGGCCAGGACCCGCAGAGGAACTCAGGCCAGCACCGGGTGCGGAAGCAAGACCCCGCGGCCTCCGCCTTGCGGACCTCACTGACCTTGACGCTGTCGATGCTGCAATCGGCGAATTCGATCGAATAGGTCGGGAGGCATTCCTCGCCTGCTACGGATTCGGCGAAGCACGCGAGTACTTTCTCGTCACCGAAACCGGACGATACGACTCCAAGGCCATCTTTGCGGCCGCATGGAAGAACCAGCACGGCGAGGCGCTAAAGCCTGCCGACTTCTCCGGAGGCATCTACGGGGCCGCTCAAAGACTTGCCGACCTCGGATATGTCATCGACGGAATCGACTAGGAAGCTTGCCGCCCACGATGTCGAACCCGGACGCGAAGACGTGCGAGGTCCATCGGCGTTCTGCCCGTGATGGAGGCTGCGCAAACAGCGAGAGAGCAGGGCTCGGGCCGCGCTGCCGTTAGCGCTGAAGCACAGCCCAAGCCAGCAGGCTGTCGATGCGACGGATGTCAGCGCCCTTCGTGAGCTTCACCTTGATGTGTCCGGCTCGCGTCCAAAGCTCGACTTCTGCGTCGCGATCGAGCATTCCACCGGCGTTCTCGGTCGACCACATGTTGATCGCGCTGTACGGAAGCGAGTGGATCTCCACCTTCTTCCCCGTGATGCCCTGCGCGTCGCGCACGATCAGTCGCTTGGTGGTGAACGTCGCGGAGTCCCGGAACGTCTTGAACGAAGCGACGGCCTGCTCACCCTCGACGAGCAACGGGTTCACATCGGCGGGCACGGGGATCTCATTCTGGAGCGTCCACGCGAGGATCGGTGCAGTCTCGGGCATGAATTGCCTTTCTCGTCAGGCTGGCGCCCGCATTTCGGGCACGAACTCGCAGCCTACTGAACGCCATTCGCCTCGCACGTGAACGCGCGGCGGGTGGGGTCGCGGAGCTGGATCGACGATGACCGCGCCGCGGCATCCGTCGTCAACCCATGACCACCACAATCGCGGTCACGATGCCGATGCCCACGACGTGGTAGCCGCCGGTCACCACGCCATAGACGAACGGATGCCGCATGCTCGGCGTCATGGCGTTCGTCACCGAGACCGCGGCCGCGATGCCGACCCCCAGCGCGATGGTGAAGAGGGCGCCGTCCCAGAGGCCGTCGAGGTCGACCGCCTCCTCCAGCCACGCGGTCGCCACCGCGATGGCGATGCTGCTCACGAGCGGCACGACGTAGTACGACGTCGGGAACCGCTCGCCCGCTCGACGTTCGTGGCCGACCGCTCGGTCCCAGACGCGTCCGAACAGCGGCGAGAACCACAGGGAACCGAGCACGAAGTAGGCGAGGGCGCCGAGCGCCGCCGCCCACCAGTTCACGGCACCGAATGCCTCGATCATCGAATCCTCCTCGCCGTCGACGGTTCGGCGGCCTTCCCGCAGCGGATGTGTCGATCATCACCGAGGGCGGTGTTGCACGTCTTGAAGAAATGCGACCGCCAGATCGCCAGAATGGGCGTATGCCGCAGACCACGCCGGCACCCATTCCCGCTGCCATTCCCGCGAGGCATCCGATCCGCCCCGATGAGCGGTCCGGTATGCTGCATCCGCGCAACGCCGAGCGGTTCGCCGCGACCTGGCTCGACCCGCACCCCTCCGTCGCCGACGTGGTCGACACCTACTGGCACGTGACGTGGGCGCTGCCGCCGGGCGAACGCATCGACCAGCGCATCATCGACCAGCCCGCGGTCACCCTCACGCTCGAGTCGGGTGACGTGCCCGCACCCCTCGTCATCACCGGCGTGCAGCGGGGCGCCTGGCGGCGACGGATCACCGGTTCCGGATCGGTCTTCGCGATCCGGCTCCGCCCGGCCGGGCTCGGCGTCGTCAGCGACCTCGAGGTACGCGAGCTCGCGGATGCCACGACTCCGGTCACCCGGGCGCTCGACGCTCGCGTGCACCGCCTGCTCACGACGATCGAACCGGCAACGGATGCCACGGCGCGGGCGTTGGCGGCCGACGCCGCTATCGGGGCCCTCCTCCAAGGACGACCCCTCGATGCTGAGCAGGAGCTCGCGAACGCGGTGCTCGTGGAACTCGTCGCCCGCGTGCGCCGCCGCACCGGCACGACACTCGCCGCACGATTCGGCGTCAGTGACCGCGCCGTGCAGCGCGCGCTCGCCCGCACCATCGGCCACGGCCCGAAGTGGGTCGCCCGCCGGGTCCGCCTCCAAGAGGTCGCGCGTGTGCTCTCGACGGATGCCGCGGTGGAACTCGCCGATCTCGCCGTGCGCCTCGGGTACGCCGACCAGGCGCACCTCGGCAACGACTTCCGCTCCGTGGTCGGCCTCACGCCGGGCGCCTACCAGCGGTCGGTGCGGGATGCGGCCGCGGCCGCGGCGGCGAGCCAGAACGAGAGCGCCGGACGCGGGTGATTCGCCCATCTGCAAGCAATCTGCATGCAATCTGCATGCAGATCTGCATGCAATCTGCATGCGCCGCAGCTATACTGACGGCATGCCCGTCACGATCACCGTCCGCGCCGTTCCCGACGAGGTGCGCGACGTGCTTGCGGCCCGAGCGGCCCTGGCCGGCAAGTCATTGCAGGAGTACCTGAGCGCCGAGCTCGAGGCGCTTGCGTCCAGGCCGAGCGTGCTCGAGGCGATCATGCGGGCACGGGCACGCGCCCGCACCTATCCGCCGGTCGGCCCGGCCGACCTCATGGCCGACCTCGATGCCGACCGCCGCTGAGCGCGGGCAGCGTCGAGCGGATGTCCCGGCACCACTCGTCGTCGACGCGTCCGCCGTCGTGACGCTGCTCATCGATCCTGGCCCTGCAGGGGATGCCGTGGCGGCGCGCATGCGCCACGCAACCCTTCTCGCTCCCGCGCTGATGCCCTTCGAAGTCGCGAACCTGCTTCGACGTCGGCGCGACGCCGGTCTCCTCTCGGGCGCGGAGGCCGACCTCGCTCACGCGGAGCTCATCGACCTGCCGATCGACCTCTGGCCCTGGCTGGCGATCGCCGCTCGCGCATGGGAACTCGGCGCCAACCTCTCGAGCTACGACGCCGCATACGTTGCCCTGGCCGAGCAGACGGATGCCCCGCTCCTCACGCGCGACGCCAGGCTCGCGTCAGCGCCGGGTATCCGTGCTCGCGTCGAGTTGGTCTGACCCAGACGTGCCGAAGTACCGAAGTACCGAAGTACCGCACCTTCACGCACGTGCAACATTGCCCAGGCGCTCGCTGCGGGGCCGGCCGAACACTGAATTTGGATGCGAGGTGACCGGAGCGTCGACCGCGACTCAGACGGTGCCGGCCGGCGGCCACACCCCGATGATCAGCCCCATGATGATGACCGTCACGAGCTCGTGCGCGATGTTGAGCCCGGTCAGCGCCCACGGGCGACCCTCGAAGGCGTCGTGGGTGATGAACCTGGCGGCCGTGAAGCCCGCCCAGAGGATCAGCGCCGTGAGGACCGCCGAGAAGAGGTAGCTGCCGCCGTAGAAGTGCCACGCGATCGTCGAGGCGCCGGCGAGCACCCAGGCCGTGATGAAGCTGACGAGCACCGTCACGATGATCGGCATCACTGCGCTGGCGCCCGGCCGATCCATGTCGACGTTCGCGAGCTTCGCCCACCGCGTTCCGAAGACGCCTCGCGCGTACCAGATCGAGCCGATGAGCATGCTCGACGCCGTCGCCAGCAGCACCGCCCAGTAGTTGATCTCGGGGACCGTCATGACTGCCTCCTTCTCGCTGCGGGCCGAGCCGCATCCGCTGGCGGCACACACGTCGCGGTGTCCGCTGCGCGAGAGCGTACTCCCGCCCGGGGACCTTCCGACGGGAGCGCGCCGGATGCCGCGCCGGGGCGCGTCCGCGGCGTACGGCGTGGAACTCGTCTGACGGGTTCCCGTCGATGCGACCTGGCCGAACCGGCGGCCGCTCACCTATCCGGCGACGGATGCCACCCAGGCTTGCAGCTCACCGATCGAGATGCCCGTCTTTATGTGACCCTTGCCGAGCTTCGCCGCGGCGATGATCTGCTCGGCGGAGCATCCGCCGGTGTCCGCGAGCGTGTATGCCACCGTGCCGGTGCCGTCGAGGAATCCGTCGACCGTCGGCGACCAGAACTGGTTCTTCTTCAGCTTCGCCGGGCCTGGCGAGAAGGTCGTGCCGGCGCACTGGTCGGCGGAGTCCGCGACACCATCGGCGTCTCCATCGGTCTCGATCACCAGGCGGAACGTCTGGTCGCCGAGCCCGAAGCCGTTCTCGTTGTACTGGGCTCCGCCTGAGTAGTCGCTGAAGTTGTCCGCGAGGTTCACCCCCGAATTGCACGTTCCGTTGGCGATCTCGAACGCGTACACCTGGCCTTCGACGACCGGGACCGGGACGTCGAGCGTGAAGCTCTGCAGGCCGGGCGTCGCGGAAGAGGCGTGGAAGGTCACGTCCTGAGCTGCGAGGATCGCACCACTGGGGCCGTCGGCGCGCACGCGCAGCTCGGTGGTGTGGTCATTGAACACGAGCCAGGTCCAGTACCCGACCTCGGTGAGGGCGCCGGTAGCCGTCGCCGTGAACGTCTGTCCGAGCGGGACTCCCGTGTTGCCGCACCCGCCCTGCCGCATCGTCGGCGGATGCTCGATGACGACTTCGTCGGCGAATGCGGGCGATGCCGCCCCGAAGGCCACAAGGGCAGTGGTGAGCATCGCGGCGGCGGCGATCCGGACTCGGGTTGACGTTCTTGCACGCACGCGCGCTCCACTCGTCGGGCCGGGTCACGTGGATGCTACCCGGTCGGGACTCGCGGAGTCCTCCCCCAATGGACGGGCCACGGATCCTGCTGTCGGAACGCGTCGAGATCACTCCGCGCCAGGAGCAGCGACTCGCTCGCGAGGAATGCGGCACGCTGGGCCATCGCGATCACCTGCGCTCGGCGATCCAGGTCCATCGTCGTGATCGTCGCGCCGAAGCCGCTGAGGTAGTGGCTGAGATCGGTCCGGATGCGCTCGGCCTCGGCCAGTCGCGTGAGGGCCTCGGCGCCGATCCGGCCCGGGTGGCCGGCGATGGCATCGCGGGCGACATCGAGCTCGCGGTCCGCCTGCGTGATCGCACGACGGACGTGGTCCACGAGCACGATCGGACCGGCCGCGCGCTCGCGGGCCGCTCCGATCGCGGCATCCAGCGTCGCACGCGCTTCGCGCAGTCGGCTCAGGTGGGCGAACGGATTTGTGATGACGCCGACCGGCGGGATGTCACGGAGGGCCGCCTGCAGGTCGGCAATCGCGTTCGCAACGGGGCGCGAGTGGGGCTCCTCGAGCGCAGCCGCGAGCGCGCGGCGGGATTCCTCCACGATCGCCGCTAGCTCGGACTCCGCCCGCAACGCCTCGACCTCGAAGGCCTCCACGGCGTCGAGCAGTGCCGCGGCCCGACGCACCGAGACGACGGATGCCTCGAGCGCGACGAGCGACTGCTCGCGATGCCCGGCGTGCCGCCGTCGCTCGGCCACGCCGACGCTGTGCTCGGCGAATCCGAGCAGCTGCTCCGCCTCGGCAGGGTTGGACTCCACACCTGCGAGCGCCTCGCGCGCATAGCGCACGGCCAATCGGTCGATGGTGTCGCGGGCCTGCGGGAGACGAGAGCACTGGCGCTCGACGTCGGCTCGAACGCCGGCGATGACCTCGGGCGCATGCCGCGACCGAGTGATCCCAGCGGCGAGGCCGGAGAGGTGCTCGTCGAGCACGTGCTCGGCCTCCTGGCACAGGAGGACGATCCGGGCATTGCGGGCGAGCACGTCCTCAGCGGTGCCGCGGAACGGATCGTGATTGGTCCGGTTCAACCGGAACGCGTCACCGAGCAGCTGTCGCGCTGACACGATCGCCTGCCGCAACCCCTCGGTCGCGTCGAATCCGAGCTCCGCCTCGGCGAAGTCGAGCTCGTCGGCGGCGAGGCGGATGCGCTCATCGGCCGCGACCAGCGCCGATCCGGCCCGCTTCGCCACGTCGGCGTCGTGGACCTCGAGTTCCTGCGCACCGCGTCGGCGCCTGACCCAGAACCCGGCCATGCTCCATCATAAAGTTCGGGGCCCGTCATGAGGCAGGCCCCCGACCGGACTCCCAGCCGTTTCAGGCCGCAGTGCCACCTATGGGGGGCGCGCTGCCGACGAATCCGAGCGCTCCGCGGCATCCGATCTGATGGCCGCTACGGACGCAACCCCGCGTCGTAAGCCGTAACGATCGCGGCAGCCCGGTCGCGCGCGCCGAGCTTCATGAAGATCGCCGAGACGTGCGACTTCACCGTGCGCTCTCCCACGTGCAGCTGCGCCGCGATCTCGCGGTTGTTCGCCCCGCGGCAGATGCGGCGCAGCACCTCGAGCTCGCGTGGCGTCAGCTGCTCGAGGGCACGGCTCGCCGCCGGAGACGCCGGCGCGCGGTCCTTCGCCCGCGCCAGCACCCGGGGAAGCACCCGTGGGTCCAGCCAGGCTCCCCCGGCGGCGACCGCACGCACCGCCGCGATCAGGTCCTCTGCCGGACTGTCCTTGAGCACGAAGCCCGCGGCCCCGGCCGTCAGCGCTCCCCAGAGCACCGCATCGTCGTCGAACGTCGTGAGGGCGAGCACGGGCGGGGACGCCGAGACGGCTCGCAGCTGCCGCGTCGCCTGGGGGCCGTCCATACGCGGCATCCGCACATCCATCAGCACGAGGTCGGGGTGGTGCGCGCGAACGGCCGGCAGCACGCCCGTGCCGTCGGCGCATTCGGCGACCACCGAGAGGTCGGGTTCGGCACCCAGGATGAGCGCGAGGCCGGCTCGCACCATGGCCTGGTCGTCGACGAGCAGGAGCCGAAGCGGCGCAGTCACGCGGCACCCCCGAGGGGAAGCCGGCACTCCACGACCCACGAGTCGCCTTCGGGCCCGCTGCTGACCTCGCCGCCGAGCGAGGCGGCCTGCTCCCGCAGCCCGACGAGTCCGTAGCCGACGAGTCCGGAGCCGTCTGGGCCGGCATCCGTCGAGCCCGGAAGGAACTCGTTCGAGACGCGAGCGACGACGGCGTGATGGTCGATCCCGACCTCCACCGTGGCCGACGCCCCGGGAGCACTGTGCCGAGCGGCGTTGGCGAGCGCCTCCTGCACCACCCGGTAGAGCGTGAGCCGCACCGGCAGTGAAAGGGGTTCCGCGGTGCCGTCGACCCTCAGCTCCACGGGAAGCCCGGCCGAACGATAGGTCGTGACGAGTCGTTCGAGGTCCAAGGATCCCGCCTCGGACTCGTCGTCATCCCGGAGCATCCCGACGGCCCCGCGAATGGCGTCGAGACTCTCGCGCGACACCCGTTCGGCCTCCATGAGGGCCGCCTCGGCGGCATCCGGATCCGACCGCAGCAGACGACGCGCCCCGCCGACGTGGAGCACGACGACCGTCAGTGAATGCGCGACGAGGTCGTGCACGTCGCGGGCGATCCGATGCCGCTCCTCGCGCGCAGCGGCATCCGCCAGCTCCCCCTCGGCCGCGCGCAGTTCGTCGGTCAACCGCGTGGCGCGTCGCAGGAGCACGCCCACGAGCACGCTGAACGCGCCGCCGAACGCGAAGTAGACAGCGCCGATGTCCCATTCGACCCCGAACAGGAACGGCACGAACGGAATCGCCATGACGACCACGGTGACCGTGCCGAGCAGCCAGCGGTCGTCGGACCTGCTGGCCAGCCGGCTGGCGGCCGCGAAGCTCACGAAGAGCGCCGCGCCGATCTCGGAGAGCGCGATGACCGGGACCACCGGGACGATCGCGAGGGTCACGAAGGCGAGCTGGGGGAGTTCGTCGCCGAACACGAGCAGGGCCCAGGGCACCAGGGCGACCAGCATCGCCACCACGACCACGGGGTCGAACTGCGCACCGACCACGGCCAGCACCGCGGCGACGAGGGCGATCCCGGCGTAGACGAGGTCGGTGACCCGTGAACCCGCCCCGACTGAAGCCCGCATCATGCGTCGCTCCTCTCGGCTTTCGCCTCAACGAAACCGTATCGGACGGGTCCGCGCCTCGTCCCGTGGTACGAGAACGAGGCGTTCCACGGTGCGATGACGGCCGGATGCCGCGAGCGGAGCATCGAGGCATGAGCACCACGATCCCAACCACCACGCCTCCCCGTTCCGCCTCCCGCGCGTCGGCAGCGGGCGCCGTGCTCGCGATCGGCGCCGGACTCAGCGCCGTCGCGTTCGCGATCGCCGTCGTCGGCCTCATCGTCGACCCGACCGTGATCACGGGGGCTCCCGCCTGGATGAAGCCGGCCAAGTTCTCGTTCTCGATCGCGGTCTACCTGCTGACGCTGCGCTGGATCCTGTCGCACGTCCGGGGCCACGCACGGCTGCTGGCGGTGCTCAGCACGGTGATCGCGGTCGCCCTCGTCGCCGAGATCGCGCTCGTCGAGATGCAGGTCTTCCGCGGCACAACCAGCCACTACAACGAATCCAGCGACCTGGATGCCGCGGTCTGGTACGCCATGGGCGGCATCGTGTCGCTCGTGCTGATCGCGACCATCGCCGCCGGCGTGCTCGCGCTGCGACAGCGAGGGCTCGACCGCGGACTGGCTGCCGGGCTCCGCTGGGGCATCGGCATCTGCGTGCTCGGCATGCTCGCGGCGGTCACGATGGTCTTCAACAAGGCCTGGAACGACTCCGGCGGACACACCGTCGGAGCGGCGGACGGCGGCGCCGGGATGCCGATCACCGGCTGGAGCCTCGAGCACGGCGACCTGCGCGTGGGGCACTTCATCGGCCTGCACGCCCTGCAGGTGCTGCCACTGCTCGCCTGGGCGCTGCTGCGGTGGACGCACCTGGACGAGACGACCCGCGCGCGGCTGCTGACCGTAGCGGGGGCGAGCTATACCGCGGTCGTGCTGCTCGTCACCTGGCAGGCGCTTCGTGGGCAGAGCATCGTTCGCCCCGACGGCGTGACGCTGACGGTCTCCGCCGCCCTGGCGGGACTCGCGGCGGTGGCCACGGTCGCGGTGCTGCGGCGAAGCCGTCGGCGATCAGCGTTGGCTTAGGGAGCCTCGTCCAGCGCCGTGATCGTCGCGGTGAGCAGCACCCGCAGTGCTTCCTGCTGATCGGCATCGAGCCGGGCGCTCATCCGCTCGTCGACTGCCTGTGCCGCCGAGCTCGCCACCGCGAGTCGCTCACGTCCGAGCCTCGTCAGCTGCGCGGGCAGTGCACGGCCGGTGGTCGGCGGCTCGGCGGGGCGGATGACCAACCCGTCGCGTTCGAGGCCATGCAACAGCACGTTCATCGACTGCCTGGTCACGAACGCACCGCGCGCGAGCTCGGAGTTCGAGAGCCCCGGTCGTTGGGCGAGCAACTCGAGGCACGCGTACTGCGGCACGGTCAGGCCGAGCGGCCGCAACGCGGCATCCATCGATGATCGCAGCGTGCTGGCCGCCTGCTTGAGCAGATAGCCGAGTGAGGCATCCAGATCGACGCCCGTGCGGATTTGGTGCATGTCAGTAGTCTGACATACCTTGGCTGATGTCAATGTTCTGACATACAAGGAGGCAACATGTCCGCGATCGGACCCGACTTCATCTCGCTGCAGGTGCGCGACCTCGAGCGCTCGGCCGCGTTCTACGAACGGCACCTCGGTCTGCATCGCGCCGAGGTCTCGCCGCTCCACGCGGTCGTCTTCGCCACCCAGCCCATCCCCTTCGCAGTGCGGGAAGCGCTCCCGGGCCTCGACCTCGAGACGCTCGCCCAGCCGGGCGGCGGCATCGGTCTCTGGGTTCGCGCCGACGATGTGCAGCGGATGCACGACGACCTCGTCACCGCCGGCGCCGCGATCACGTCCGCTCCCATCGACGGCCCGTTCGGGCGCACATTCACCTTCGCCGACCCCGACGGCTACCAGGTCACCATCCACGAGCAGGGCTGATCGACGAGCACGACCGACGGATGCCGCGACCGGCGCACCACACATTGGGCGCGGGTCGCGGCATCCGTCGTCGCATCGTCGACGCGTCGGCGTCGCGGAACTCAGGCGGCGGCCGCCGCGAGCTCGCGTTCCGGCGAGGTGGACGCTTCCGCGGCATCCGTGTCGACCGAGGCGGCCACGGAGATCGCGGCGACCTCCGCCGACTGCTCGCCTGCATCGATCGGGTTCGAGATCTCGTCCCGCGTCATCCGTGCCGCGATGATTGCGACGACCCCGATCACGAGCGGCGCGACGCCCGCGATGAGGAACACGACCGGCAGGCCCAGCGACTCCCCCGCCGGCCCGGCGACGGCCATCGAGACGGGCATGAACGCGAGCGAGACGAAGAAGTCGAGGCTCGAGACCCGGCCGAGCATCTCCGGCGGAACGCGGCGCTGCAGGAGCGTGCCCCAGATCACCACGCCGCCGTTGAAGGCCGCGCCGACCAGGAAGGCCGCGATCGCCATCACCCAGATCTGGTCGGTCAGCCCGAACACCGCCAGCGGGAGGCATCCGAACGCCCAGAGCAGGTTCATCACGGTGAGGTAGCGGCGCGGCATCCGGAGCGAGGCGACGATCGCGGAGCCCACGGCGCCGCCGATGCCGAACGCGGCGAGGATCAGCGCGTGGTCGTCGGGGCCGCCGGCGGCCCGGTCCTTGATCACGAACGGTACGAGCACCTCGAACGGCCCCATGATCAGGAAGATCAGCAGCGACGCGAAGGTCAGCGTGCCGAGCAGCCACGGCGTGCGCACCATGTAGCGGAAGCCGGCGGCCACATCGATGAGCAATGCGACGGCCGGATGCCGCGTTGCGGCGTTGCCCGCCGCGCCGCTCTCGCCCGCGGTCGCCTGCTCGAGCTCGGGGCGCTCGCCGCGCAGCGGCGTTTCAGGCACCTTCAGGATGAACACGACCGCCGCGACGCTGGTGAGCGCGGCCACGGCGAGCGCCGCACCGGGCGACGAGATCGCGATGAGCGCGCTCGCGAGCGCCGGGCCGCCGGCCTGCATGAGCACCGGACGCGCCATGCCCTCGAAGCCGTTCGCCGCCATGAGCTGGTCCTCGGGCAGCACGCTCGGCAGCAGCGCCGAGTACGCCGGGTAGTACAGCCCGGCCATCACGCCGCCCACGAACGCGACCGCTGCGAGCTGCCACGCCTCGAGGGCGCCGGCGAGCGACAGCAGCGCGACGATGCCGACGCTCGCGGCCCGCACGACCTCGACGACGAGCAGGATGCGGCGCTGCGACATCCGATCGGCGAGTGCGCCGCCGAGCAGCGTGGTCAACAGCATGCCGACGGCGGATGCCCCGGCCACGAGCGAGAGCTCGGCCGCGCCGCCGCCGATCGCCACGATCTGCCAGACGAGCGCGACCATCCAGATGCCGGCGCCGACCATCGACGCCACGAGCGCCGCGGCGAGCCAGCGGTAGGCCGGGTTGCGGAGGGGCCGGAGTGCCCGGGGTGTTGACATGATGTCGTCTCCTTGGTCGTTCGCTCGAGCTTCTGTGTCCTGCTCGAAGCGGATGCCTCGAACGGATGCTTCTACTCATGCGTCGAACGGGGATGGCGCAGATCGACAGCGGTGCGAGATCGTCGCCACCGAGTCGATACGAGAACGTGACCCGAGCCCGGTCGGTCGCCGGACCCCATACTTGGGTTCGGCCGCCGAAGCGTCATGCCCGGGGAATCTGGTGCCGAAGTGCCGAAGTGCCGAAGTACCGCGACACCTCGGCGCGCCCTCCGATTGGGGCTGCACCGAGACCACGCCCGACTGCCATGCTCGGACTGAACCCGACATGGGAAGTGACGAGCTGATGGCAGAACCCGACTTCTCGACGGTCTTCGAGCGGCCGCTGACGCAGTGGGGCATGCGAGGCGACCCGCCGCTCTGGCGCGCGATGGCGAGCGCAGTGAAGGGTCGCCCGCTCCCGGAGCGATTCTGGGACGTTCGCAGCGCAGTGGAGCAGGAGTTCGAACGCATCACGGGGCATCGGCTCGTCGAGAGCGCGGAGCCATTCCACGTGCCCGAGTTCGCGATCGGCAGCGGCATGAGCGACGGCGTGGTGGATCCGAAGTTCTGGGTTCGCACGGCGATTCCGATCCTCATCGACCGGTGTGAGGCGCTTCGCGCGGGCTGAGCGCGGCCGCGACCCGCACGCTCCCCTGCGTGCGGGCCGCAGCCCGAGGCATCCGCTCGCGCTCAGCGCGGTGGGACGCTCGCCTCAGTCGCCCTTCACGTTCACGAGCTGCCGCAGCACGTGCCGCACCTTCACCAGCTCGGACGCGTCGGCCATGACCCGGTCGATCGGCTTGTAGGCCTGCGGGATCTCGTCGAGGAACGCGTCGGTGTCCCGGAACTCGATGCCGACCATGGCCTCCCGCAGCTGCTCGTGGGTGAACAGCTGCCGTGCCTTGGTCCGCGAGTACTCCCGGCCGGCGCCGTGCGGCGACGAGTTGAGCGACATCGGGTGGCCGAGGCCCTCGACCACGTAGGACGCGGTGCCCATCGAGCCGGGGATGAGCCCGGGCCGACCGGGGTCGGCCTGGATCGCGCCCTTTCGCGACACCCATACCCGCTTGCCGAAGTGCTCCTCGCTCTCGGTGAAGTTGTGGTGGCAGTTGATCCGCTCCTGCTCCTCCACGGGCGTGCCGACCCACTCGCCGACCTGCCGCGCGACGCGGTCCATCATCTCCTCCCGGTTGAGCAGCGCGAAGTGCTGCGCCCACCCGAGCTCGGCGATGTACCGCGTGAACTCGGGCGTGCCCTCGACGAGGTAGGCGAGGTCGGGGTCGGGCAGGTCGATCCACCACTGCTTCGCCAGCCGTTTCGCGACGGTGATGTGGTGCTGCGCGATCTTGTTGCCCACGCCCCGGCTGCCCGAGTGCAGGAACAGCCACACCCGGTCGAGCTCGTCGACGGACACCTCGATGAAGTGGTTGCCGCTGCCGAGCGAGCCGAGCTGCTCGCGCCAGTTGCCCGCGTACCGGCCCGGGTCGAAGCCCTTGGCCTCGGCGAGCGCCTCGAGCTCCGCGATCCGCGGCTCGGCGGTCGCGACGATCTTGCGGTTCTGCTTGCCCGCTGAGAGCGGGACGGCCCGCTCGATCTGCTCCCTGACCGGACGCCGGTCGGTGGGCAGGTCGGATGCCGCGAACTGCGTCCGCACCGCGATCATGCCGCAGCCGATGTCGACGCCGACGGCCGCGGGCATGATCGCCCCGAGCGTCGGGATGACGGACCCCACCGTGGCGCCGAGGCCCAGGTGCGCGTCGGGCATCAGCGCGAGGTGCGGGTAGATGAACGGCATGGCCGACGAGGTGCGAGCCTGGTCGACGGTCTTGCCGTCGATCAGGCTCGCCCACGAGACGAGCCGCTTCGAGATGGTCTCCATGTTCCTTTCCTGTCTGGTTTCTTGGTGAACGGATGTCCCGAGCCCGAGGGCTCCGGTCGTCGCGCGCAGACAGGAGAACACCCCGGGCCTCGAGGGCACCGGGGTGACGAAGATCGCGACGGATGCCGCGGCGTCAGGGTGCCTGGTCGAGGAGCTGGTCGAGTTCGCTCAGACGACGGTTCGTCGTGGGAGCGGGCGCCGCTTGGGCGCGCTCGAAGGAAGGCGTGTCGAACGTGTGCTGCAGATACACGGCCGAGTCCTTCCGTCCAGTTCCGGGGATGCCGCGCGGGATGCGCAGCCTTCGAACACTAGTGGCGCTGCGGGATCGGCGTCAACGGTGGAGTTGGTCTGAACTCGGGGTGGCGGTGTGGCGTTGTGGCGTTGTGGCGGTGTGGCGTTGTGGCGTTGTGGCGTTGTACCCAGGCTCCCGCTCGGTACAACGCTCGTCCGGCGATGACCGGCAGCGTCCGGCAGCTAGCGTGGGCGCATGGAGCACCGGGTCATCGAGGTGAGCGGCGGCATCCGGATCGCCGTGCAGCTGTCGGGTGAACCGGGAACGCCGTGGATGGTGCTGCTGCACGCGCTCGGCGAGCAGGCCGACGACTGGGGTGCGATCGCCGAGCACTTCGCGTCGACGTATCGCGTCGCGGCGATCGACCTGCGGGGGCACGGGCGAAGCGACTGGCCGGGTGAGTACGCGTTCGAGCGGATGCGCGACGACGTCGTCGGGGTGCTCGATGGGCTCGGCGCCCAAGGCGTCGTGCTCGTCGGACATTCGCTGGGCGGCATGGTCGCCTACCTCGTCGCGGAGGCGGAGCCCGAGCGGATCTCGCGGCTGGTCATCGAGGAGGCCTGCCCGCCGTACCCGAGGAACGGGCGGCCGATGGCCTCGCGCCCGGAGGGTCCGCTCGAGTTCGACTGGGCGGTCGTGCCGGCGGTCCACTCCCTGCTGGACGACCCGGATCGCCGGGCGTGGCCGGCGCTCGCCACGATCACGGCGCCGACGCTGATCATCGCCGGCGGGCCAGCAAGCCACGTACCGCAGGAGCTCCTCGGCGAGGTGGCCGAGCGCATCCCCGAGTGCACGCTCGTCACGATCCCGGTCGGCCACAACGTGCATGCAGCGGCATCCGACCGGTTCATCGAGGTCGTCGAGCGCTGGCTGCGCACCGCGACCTGAGCGCAGCGAGCAGGAAGGCGAGCGCTCAGCTCACCGACACGCGCCCGTACGCGTCGACGCGCACGATCGTCGTCTCGATCTTGCGGTTGACGACGCGGATGATGATCACGATGAGCCAGAGGCCCGCAGTGATGAGCACGAGCAGGAGGTTCCAGAACCATCCGATGCGCTTCTTGCGCTGCAGCACGCCCTGGCCGGACGAGACCGAGCTGACGGTCCAGCCCTGGTTCGCGTAGCGGGCGACCTCGGCGTTGAGGATGGCGGCGCGGGTGGTGTCGTCGACTGGGACGGGAGCTGAGCTGGGCTTCGGATTCGTCACAGGGTCGAGCGTACGCTTCGGATGCCGCGGGGCTGAAACCCCAGCGCACGCGCAACGCGCACGAACAACGGGCGCACCGAGGGGACGCTAGGTTCGTCGGAGAGGAGGCGGCGCGTGGGAAATCGAGCACCGAAGGGTCTGATCCCGGCGATCGTGCTGCTTCTCATCACGGCCGCGCTCGTGCTCGCCCGAGCTCTCGGAGTGGGTGGAGACGCGTGGCGCGGCACCCTCGAGGCCGCACCGGTCTACGTCGGGGCCGCCGCGGTGGCCTTCATCGTCATCGCAGTCTACAACTGGTGGGCGGATGCCCGCGACCGGCGCCTCGCTCGGGACCATCCCGCCGCAGTGGTCTTCGGGTCGGAGATGACCGCCGCACTCAAGCAGCGGCTCAGGTCGGATCCCGACCAGTACGCGTCGCCCACCGTGGTCGGGCGCACCCCGCACCTCTTCACCGCCGTCGCCGACGCCGAGGGCCTCGCCTTCTGGAACGGCCCGGCGTCGAATCCCGTCCGGTTCTGGGGGATCGACTGGCAGACCGTCTCGGGGATCCGGCCCGCGACCTACCAGCTCCAGTACAAGGAGGTGCAGGGCCTCGTGCTCGACACGAGCACCGGCGCGGTGCTCGGCGCGCTCGAGCTCGTCCCTCGCTCGAAGCGACTGGTGTCCTCACGCAGTGAGCAGTCGCCGGCACTCCTCGAACGCCTGACTGAGCTGTGGCGTGCTGCCCGCCGGGCACGGCCGAACACCTGACCGGCGGCCACGACCCGGCAGTCGTGAATGCGGTACCGAAGTTCCGCAGTTCCGAAGTTCCGAAGTTCCGAAGTTCCGAAGTGCCGCCGGTAGGTCCGACGCACGAGTCGGGGATGACGGCGCGGAAGGCGTCCCGTTAGGGTGAGCCGCATGTCGGATGCCGCAGCGGGGAGCGCGTCGACCGCGTCGACATCTCGCGCGGCGGCGGCGCGAGACATCCGCTCGCCGGCATCCGGCGCACCTGACGCGTCCGACCCTCCCGGCACGCCCAGCGCGCCCGAGCGACTCGCCCACCTCGCTCCGCTCGCGCGCGGTCCTGTGCTCGGCGCGATGGCGGCGCTCGCGGTGCTGCTCGGCGCCACGAGCCAGTGGTACGGCTTCCACCGCGACGAGCTGTACTTCCGCATGCTGGACCCCGCTTGGGGCTACGTCGACCAGCCGCCGCTGACGCCGCTCATCGCCCGCACGATCACCGCCCTCGTCGACGAGCCGTGGGCGCTGCGCGTTCCTGCGATCGTGGCCGCGGTCGGCGCGGTGTACGTGCTCGCCCTCATCGCTCGCGAAGCCGGGGGCGGTCGGCGAGCGCAGGCGGTCGCGGCGTGGGCTGCGGCATCCGCGTCGTTCCCGATGGTGTTCGGTCACCTGTTCCTCACCGCGTCGATCGACCTCGTGGTGTGGCCGCTCGTCGCGCTGTTCACCATGCGAGCGCTGCTGCGCGGCGACGGGCGATGGTGGCTCGCGGTCGGGCTCGTCACCGGACTCGCGACGTACAACAAGCTCCTCGTGCTGCTGCTCGTGGCAGGCATCGGGGTCGGGCTCCTCGCGCTCGGCCCATGGCGCGTGCTGCGGTCGCCATGGCTCTGGGCCGGCGTCGGCATCGCCGTCGTCCTCGCGCTGCCGAACCTCGCCTACCAGGTGGCGAACGACCTCCCGCAGCTGCGCATGGGTGCGGCGCTGGCCGACGACACCGGCGGCGAGGGCCGCATCCTCACGCTGCCGTTCCTGTTCCTGCTCGTCGGGCCGCCGCTCGTACCGATCTGGGTCGCTGGACTCGTCGCGCTGTTCCGCCGACCCGCCTGGCGACCCATCCGGCTGTTCGCCGTGGCCTTCGCGGTCGTCGTCATCGCGACGATCGCGGGCGGGGCCCAGCCGTACTACCCGGTCGGCATCGTCGAGGTGCTGCTCGCACTCGGCGCCGTGCCGACCGCCGGCTGGATGCGCACCACCGTCCGCCGGGCCATCGTGTGGGCCGGCATCGCGCTGAACGCGATCGTATCGGCGCTCCTCGCCCTCCCGCTGCTCCCCATCGGCCTGGTCGGAGCGAGCCCCTTCGCGGCCATCAACCAGACGGTCGGCGACTCCATCGGCTGGCCCGCCTACGTCGCGCAGGTCGCCGAGGTCGTCCACGATGCGAGCGACGAGGCGGATGCCGCGGCGCCGCCGCCGGTGGTGATCACCTCGAACTACGGCGAGGCGGGCGCGATCTCGCGTTTCGGCGCCGAGGCCGGACTCGACCCCGACGCCGCGTACAGCGGGCACAACGCGCTCTGGTTCCAGGCCCGGCCGCCGGATGCCGCAGTCGACGTCGTCTTCGTGGGCGTGCCGTCGCACCGCCTCGCCGCCGACTTCGCGAGCTGCACGACCGAGGCGACGCTCGACAACCGGGTCGGCGTCGACAACGAGGAGCAGGGCATCCCGGTCACGCTGTGCACCGGACGCACGACCCCGTGGGACGAGCTGTGGCCGCGGCTGGCCCACCTCAGCTAGCGAGTCGGCCAGCCCGCGGCATCCGCCCGCCCGCTCTCTTGCGGCATCCGACAACGAGATCGACGCTCGCGGCCGATCGAGCCATGATCGAACCCATGCGCATGACACCACGACGCCTGGCGATCGGCATGAGCCTGTGGATCCCGAACCTGTTCAGCGGCATCCGGGTGAAGGGATTCTCCGACGACTGGACGCACGGGACCGTCGAGCTGCACGTGAACGTGTTCACGCGCAACTACGTGAAGACGGCGTTCGGCGGGTCGATGTCGGCGATGACCGACCCGTACTACTTCATGCTCGTGCGGCACCAGATCGGGCGCGACTACGTGGTGTGGGACACGCGCGGCGAGATCGAGTTCCTCAAGCCCGGGCGCGGCGTGCTCACCGCGCACTTCGAGGTGCCGCGCGCGAAGGTCGCCGAGCTGCGCGAGCGCGCCCGCGGCGGCGCGAAGGTGCTCGAGTGGTTCGAGACGTCGATCACGGACCGCAACGGCGACGTCGTCGCGCGCGTTCGGCGCGAGGTCTACGTGCGCGAGAAGCGCCGCGTGACGGATGCCGCGGCATCCGTCACGAGCTGAACCGAGCGGATGCCACGGGCGCGACGCCCCTACAACAGCGGGATCCGGTGCTCCTCCTCGTCGAGCACCCACGCCTGCGACGCGGTCGCGCGGTAGATGCGGTGCGGCGCGAACCCGCTCACGTCGGACGGGCGCCAGGCCCGCAACCCCTGCGCGACGGAGCGCTCGTTGAACACGTCAAGCGCCTCGGACAGGTCGCCCTCGGCGACCTCCTCGACCGTCGCCTCGACGTAGACGGCGATCGCGCTGCCGACCGGAACCGTCGAGTCGAAGATCGCGAGCCCCACCTCCGGCCGCTCGGCGATGTTGCGCGAGTGCCGGGTCTCGAAGCGCGACACCCAGATGAACTCGCGCAGGTCGCGCTCGGCGAACCACACGGGCGTCGCCCACGGGTGCCCGGCGGCGTCGGCGGTGGCGAGCGTGACGTAGGTGATCGCGGCGAGCACGCGGCGCGCGGCATCCGTCGCCGATTCGCCTCGGATGAGCGGGGCACTCGGCTCGGGCACCGGGCCCGTGAGGTTGGTGGCCATTGCTCATGGCTACCAGTTCGGACCTGCCGCGGGGAAGGGCCGACACAATAGGCTTCGATCGCGAGGAGGTCACCGATGACCAAGCGGATGCCGAAGGCCCTGTACGAGCGCGAGCTCATCTCGTTGCAGGCGAAGCTCGTCGACATGCAGGCGTGGGTGCAGCAGACGGGCGCCCGCGTCGTGGTGATCTTCGAGGGGCGGGATGCCGCGGGAAAGGGCTCCACGATCAAGCGGGTGTCGGAGTACATGAACCCGCGCGTCACGCGGATCGTGGCGCTGCCGACGCCGAGCGCCCGCGACAAGACGCGCTGGTACTTCCAGCGGTACGTGCCGCACCTGCCGGCGGGCGGCGAGATCGTGCTCATGGACCGCTCCTGGTACAACCGGGCCGGCGTGGAGCGCGTGATGGGCTACTGCACGAACGAGGAGTACCACCGGTTCCTGCACCAGACGCCGATCTTCGAGCGGCTGCTGGTGGAGGACGGCATCATCCTGCTGAAGTACTGGTTCAGCGTGTCGGACGTCGTGCAGGAGGAGCGGTTCCGGTCGCGCCTCGACGACCCGATGCGGCGGTGGAAGCTCAGTCCGAACGACGTGCTGTCGATCACGAAGTGGGAGGACTACTCCCGCGCGAAGGACAACATGTTCATCCAGACGGACATCGCAGAGGCGCCCTGGTACGAGGTGCGCAGCGACGACAAGCGGCGCTCGCGCATCAACATGATGGCGCACCTGCTCTCGAAGATCCCCTACGAGCGGGTCGAGCCCGAGCCGATCGTGATCCCGCCGCGTCCGGCGCCCGGCGGGTACGAGCGGCCGCCGCGCGACTGGTCGAACATCGTGCCCGACTACGCGCAGGAGCTCATCGACGGGCGCGCGTCGAGCGCTTAGGTTCGCGGCAGCGCGGGCGCTATTCGGCGCCGAGCGCGTGGCGCGCGTACCGGTACTTCTCGGCGAGGCGCTGCTGCATGTCGTAGTCGAGGCGGCGCAGGCGCCACGGCGCGGTGTTGTCGTCGATGTCGTTGAGCTTCACGCGCAGGGCGATCGGGTCGCGGCGGATGCGCGCGTAGTACTCGTCGGGCGAGACCTCGGGCCGGCGCGTCAGCAGCTGCACGACGACGACGATCTCGGGCAGCACGCCCGCCTCGAGCAGCTCCTGCTCGGTGACGGCGGTGTCCTCGAGCACGTCGTGCAGCCACGAGGCCGCCGCCTCGACAGGCTCGGTCACCGGGTCGAAGCGCTCGGCGATGCGTCCGGGGTGGTCGATGTACGGCAGGCCGCTGCGGTCGAGCTGCCCGCGATGCGCGACGAACGCGATGCCCTTCGCGAGCGACACCTGCGCGATGGCCTCGGCGGCCGACAGCGAGAGGGCGGAGTCGGGCTCGGGTGCGGGTGCAGGTGCAGGCGCGGCATCCGCGATGCCGGTGACGACGGATGCCGCCGCAGCCGGCCGAGCGAACGGCGACGTCGTCGACTCCATCATCAGCGCCTCGAACTCCTCGGTCATCGGATCCACGTCGTCGGTCTCCCTCTCGTCGGCGTCGTCGGTCGGCAGGTCGGTCGGGTCGTGCGCCGCGTCCTCTGCGAACTCGGGCGCAAGCTCGTCGGCCGGATCGTCGATCCAGGCTTCATCCGTGTCTTGCTCCTCGGCAGTCGTCTCCGTAGGCACCGGCTCCGGCTCGGGCTCCGTAGGCACCGGCTCGGGCTCCGGCTCCGGCTCCGATTCGAGCTCCGGCTCCTGCTCGGTGGCCGCCGTCTCGGGCTCCGGCTCGGCAGGCTCGTACGCCTCGTCGGCCTCATCCGCCTCGGCGATCGGATCACGCCCGCGCACCGGTCGCACGAACCGCAGCTCGGCCTCGAGCTCGCCGAGCTCGCGTTCGTCGAGCTCGAGCAGCGATCGCGTGCCGCTCTCTCGGCGACGCTCGAACGACACCTCGTCGACCTCCGTGAGGGCATCGCCGTCGCGGGTCGTGAAATACCGGCGCCGCGAGCCGTCGGTCACGGCGACGATGACCGAGTCGTAGTCGCCACTCGGCTCGAAGGAGCTCAGGAAGTACCGGCGCCGCTCGGGCATCGGATGCCGCGGCACCTCGACCGGCGGCACCTCGAGCCGTCGTGCGTGCGCGCCGGCCTGCTGCCGTGCCGATCGATCCCGCGGGCGGTCGAGTGCGGCCGAGGGCGCGCCGAATCCGGACACGTGGTCGTCTTCAGCGGGGGCGGTCAACCGGGCTCCAGGGGGCGGCTGGTCCGTCGGGTCGGCGGATCGGGTGGAGAGTGCAGGCTTGGAGGTTCGTATGCGGCGGGCGGGGCACCCGCGCACGTTCGATGGTAGGGCGTAACCCCCATCGCCGCAGTCGCGAGGCCCGGCATGGCCGAACTTCCGCGAGGTGCCGCGGGCGACGGCGGTGCCGAAGTTCCGAAGTGCCGAAGTGCCGAAGTTCCGAAGTTCCGAAGTTCCGAAGTTCCGAAGCACCGAAGCACCGAAGCACCGAAGCACCGAAGCACCGAAGCACCGAAGCACCGAAGCACGGAAGCACGGAAGCACCTAAGCACCGAAGCACTGCACGACCTGGTGCCCAAGTGCCCAGGTACCGATATGCCAACGTTCTGAACCGGCGGCCGCCGCGTCTGCCACGATCAAGGCATGAGCGACCCGACGAAGGCGCCGGCCGGGTGGTACGAAGACGGCTCGGGCGGGCGGCGGTACTGGGACGGTGAGGCGTGGACCCAGTACACCGCGCCCGGGTTCGGCGGCGCGAGCGAGTCGGCCGCCGGGGCCGGAGGGGCCGGTGCGGATGCCACGCCGACGACGCCGATCGGAAACGACGACGCGACCGTGCCGATCGACGGCCCGACGATCCCGTACGTCTGGGGGTCGGGCGCTGCGACGGGCGGCGGATCCGCATACGGGGAGGGCGTGCCCGCGGCATCCGGGTACGGCGACTCGACGACCGTGCCGAGCGGCTGGAACGACCCGACCGCACGGTACGACGACCCCGACCTGAGCGCGTTCACGGCGAGCCCGACCGCGCCGACCGAGAACTACGGCGCGCAGTACGCGGCACCGTACGCCCCGCAGCCGACGGCGGTGATGACGGCGCAGCATCCGTTCACCGAGCCGTCGAACCCGCCGCCGAACGTCGTCGGCATCATCGCGCTCGTCGTCGCGATCGCTGGGTTCGTGTTCGCGGTCATCCCCGACGTGATGGGGGTCGCGTGGATCCTGCTGCCCGTCGCCTTCGTGCTGTCGCTCGTCGGGCTGTTCGCGCGCGGTGCGAAGTGGCCCGCGATCACGGGCCTCATCATCTCGATCGTTGCGACGATCGTCGGCATCGTCGTGTTCGTCAACGCGCTCATCGGCTCGTTCGGCGACGTGTGGGACACGATCGACGAGGCGATCCCCGACGCGACCGACGTGCCGCAGCCCGGCGACGATGCGCCCTTCGGGGAGCCCGAGCAACCGGCCGTGCCGGTCGGCAACCTCGCCTTCGGCGACACCATGACGTGGGACGACGGCGTCGCCCTCACCGTCTCGGCGCCCGAGCCGTACACGCCGAGCCCGTTCGCGGTCGGCTCCACGCTCGCGGACAACGTCGTCTTCACCATGACCATCACGAACAACTCGACCGAGAACCTGCAGCCCGTGCCGTTCCCGACGCTCACCTCGGCCGACCAGGAGGCGAGCCAGATCTTCGACATCGGCGAGGACCTCGAGGGCAACGGCGACGACGTCGGCATCCCGCCCAGCGCGATCGTGCCGCCGGGCGGCTCGGTGTCGTGGCGCGTCGCATGGTCGGTCGCCGATCCGGCCTCGCTCACGATGCAGGCCTCGCCGAGCTTCGCCTACGCGAACGCGACGTTCACGAACGTGCCGTGAAGCGCTGACGGATGTCGCGCCGGCCGTCCTCGGCGCGGCGTCCGCCGTCACCGTCGGCGACTGTGCCCCGATCTGGGGCACGCGAGCACTGTCGGCGGGCGTCCCGCAGTGCCACGATCGAGCTGTGGGCGAGCCGGGCAAGGCCCCTGCAGGCTGGTACGACGACGGTGCCGGGAGTCTCCGCTACTGGGACGGCGACTCGTGGACGGAGCACACCTCGGCCGTCGCGACGGCGACCGCAACCGCCGACGAACCGCCGTCGGAGGCCCGGAGATCCAACGCGTACGGCATCGGTGCACTGACCTCGGCGCTCGTCGGCTTCGTGCTCACCCGCCTCCCGTTCGAGATCCCCGCGCTCGTCGGCGTGGTGCTGCTCCTGGTCGGCCTCGTGGTCGCGATCATCGCGATCGTGATCATCGGGAGGGAATGGCGCGCGGTCACCGCCCTCGTCGTCTCGATCATCGGCCTCGCGACCTCCATCATCGCCTTCACCATCGGCGCGCTGTCGGTGATCCCCGCGACGCTCGACGAGATGGGCGGCGGGGTGCCCACCGCGGATGTCCAGCAGCCGACGGTCGAGCCCGAACCCGAATCGACCTCCGAGCCGGACGAGATCGAGGATCCGGTCAAGGGCGACTTCCCCGGCATGATCGCGCCGACGAGCCCGAGCGTCCCCTTCGGCCAGACCATCGCGTGGGAGGACGGCGTGACGATGACGGTCACCCCGCCCGAGCCGTACGTGCCGACCGAGGTCGCCACCGGCGGCGCGAGCAACGTGGTCTTCACGCTCACCATCACGAACGGCTCCCCCGAGGCCATCAGCCTGCTCACGTACTCTCAGGTCACGTCTGGCGGACAGCCCGGCGCGATCATCTTCGACATCCTCGACACCGGCGAGGAGGTCGGCGTCGAGCCGAGCGGCGTCCTCGAGCCGGGTCAGGCGGTCACGTGGCGGGAAGCCTGGTCGGTCGCCGACCCCAACGCGATCACGCTCCTCGACTCGCCGACCGTCGACCACGTCGAGGTCACCTTCACGAACGAGCAATGACCGACCGGATCCGCTCGCGGCGCCCCGGCACGCCGTCGGCGACCGGCTCCCACACGCCGTCGCGCCGCACCTCGTAGGCGCGGAACGCGCACGGGATGCCGTTCGCCGTCATGAGGTCGGGCGAATCCATGAGCTGGAAGTGCAGGTGCGGCGACGTCGAATTGCCGGTGTGGCCGACGTGTCCGAGCAGGTCCCCCGCCGCGACGCGCTGGCCGGGCCCGACCGCGACGGTGCCGGGTGCGATGTGGGCGAAGCCCGCATAGACGGGTCCAGTGCCGCCGGCCCGGCCGACCTGCGCCGGCATGCTCGCCCGCAGCAGCACGTGGTTCCCCATGATCGACGGCAGCTTCTCGGGCGTGAACGTCACGGCGTTCTTGAGCATGCGGAAGATCTCGCCCGTCGGCACGATCCACTCGCGCTCGGCCATGCCGTCGACCGCCGCGACGACCTCGCCGTCGAACGGCGCGTGGATCGGCTGCCCCCACGCGTAGCACTCGCGCGTGCGGCCGCCGACCGTCTCGGTGCGCCACGATCCGCCCGGATGCACGTGCACGCCCGGGCGGTCGTCGACCTTCACGAAGTCGTAGGCGTACCGCTGTCCGAGCATGTCGGTGCCGTGACTCGGCACGCGGTACGCGGGCGTCGTGACCGCCATCCAGTTCTCGCCGCGCAGCGGGAAGTCCACCACGACGGGACGCTTGTCGAGCGCACCGGCTGCGGAGCCGCGAGCGGCGGCGCGCGCCATCAGTACCGCCACCGCACGGCGTCGGCCACGTTCTGCGGCGGGCGTCCCCCGTAGGCGTCGGCCTCGTGCCGGCGCACCGCGAGGTACGCGTCGAGCAGCACGTCGCCGAACACCTCGCGGAAGAACGCGCTCCCGTCGAGCAGGTCGAGCGCCGTGCCGAGGTCGGCGGGCAGTCGACGGATGCCGCGTGCCGCACGCTGCGCGTCGGTGAGGCGCCCCGGGTCGATCTCCACGGGCTCGGGCAGTCGTGCGCTGCGACGCACGCCGTCGACGGCCGCCGCGAGGACCGCCGCCACGGCGAGGTACGGGTTCGCCGCGGCGTCCATCGGCTTCACCTCGAGGTTCGCCTGGCTCGCGTGCGCGAGCACGTCGACGGTCTGCCCGGTGACGTACCGGATCGCCGCCTCGCGATTGGCCGTCCCCCAGCAGATGTCGGCGCCCGCCCAGGTGCGCGGACTGAGCCGCACGAACGAGAGCACGCTGCCGCCGAGGAGCGCGACGCCCTCCTCGAGCCGGTCGAGGATGCCGGCGATGAGGTGCCCGCCCTCCCACGTCACGCCGAGCCGGGTCGCCGGGTCGACGAGCAGCGGCTGCCCGTCTCGGGTCGCGGAGAGGTGCACGTGGCATCCGTTGGTCGCACCGCCGACGAGCGGCACGGGCGAGAACGAGACGAGCAGCCCGTGCGCGGCGGCCGTGCGCAGGATCACGATGCGTGCGAGCGCGAGGTCGTCGACCGCGCGCAACGGCTCGCGCGGCGCGAGCGCGAGCTCGTACTGGCCCGGCCCGAACTCGGGGTGGAACTGCGCCACGGGCACGCCCGCGGTGTCGAGCGCGTCGAGCACGTCGAGCATCCACGCCTCGACGTCGAGGGTCGCGCGCGTCGAGTACCCCGGTCCCTGCGCGACGAGCTCGGGTTCGTCGGGGCTGCCGCGGAAGAGCGTGAACTCGAGCTCGAACCCGACGAGGAAGTCGAGGCCGGCGGTCGCGGCATCCGCAGCCACTCGGCGCAGCGCCGACCGCGTGCAGGTCGGATGCACCGTGCCCTCGAGCGTGTGCAGGTCGGCGGGCGCCCACGCGAGCCCGACCGCGGGGTCGAGCATCGCCACGGCCGACACGTCGGGGATGCCGCGCAGGTCGCCGACGATCGGGTCGAGCGCCGCCGTCTCGTTGAGGTGGTCGTCGACCGAGAACAGGAACCCGACGCTGTTCGAGATCGTGATGCCGTGCGACGCCGCCCCGGCGAGCGCCCGCGCCGGCAGCACCTTCGCCCGCGAGATCGACGCGTTGTCGTGATAGCTCACGAGCAGCGCGCGCACCTCGTCGAGGTCGACGGATGCCGCGTCGCCGCTGTCGTTCGAAGTCCCCATGTCGATCCTCCCGGCGGGCCGAACCTATCCCGGGACGGGTCCGCCCGGCAATGGTCGGTGCACTTGGACACTCGGGCACGTGGGCACCGCGAGGTCCGAGGTTCTCCCCTTCGGGCGACGGAACTTCGGCACTTCGGTACCGAGTTCGAGCGAGCGGATGCCGCGAGGTCAGGCCCGCGGCGTCCGCTCAGTCGCTACGCGCGTTACGCGATCGCGGGCTCGCGCGTGAGGGCGCCGTAGCGGCCGGCGTGCAGCTGTGCCAGGTCGAAGTCGCCGGCGAGCAGGGCCTCGGCGCAGCCGCGAGCGGCCTCGTCGATCTCGAGCTGTCGCGTGAAGCCCTCGGTGTTGGTCCGGAGGGCGCGCAGGAGCCGGTCCCGGTCTTCGTAGATCATGTTCTCCTCGATTTCCGTCATGGCGATCATGACGACGTCCCCCGGTGCAGGCGAGGATAGCTCACGCGACTGGAAAGAGCCAACGTTGGTCGGTTTTCGGCCGGCACCCTGGCAGCCGCGACGCGCGTGAGCGGATGCCGCGAGGTCGCCCCGCGGCATTCGCTCACCGTGCGCTGCGACGACAGGCGACGTCAGCGCTCGACGTCGTAGACGTACTTGACGACGCCGTTCGAGTAGGCCTCGAACTCGACGAGCTTGAGCTTTCCCTGCTCGCGCCCGTTGAAGAGGCGCTTGCCCTCGCCGAGCGTGACGGGGAACTGCAGCAGGTGGTAGCGGTCGACGAGACCGGCCTCGGCGAGCGCCTGCGCGAGCGTCGCGCTGCCGTGCACGAGGATCGTGCCCTCGCCGTCGCCCTCCTTGAGCGCGGCGACCTCGTCGAGCGAGCGCAGCACCGAGGTGTTGTTCCACTCGGGATCGGTGAGGGTCGTCGAGACGACGTACTTGGGCATGGCGTTGTAGTCGGCGAACTCGTCCATCTTCGGCCAGACGGGCGCGAACTCGTCGTAGCTCTGCCGGCCGATGAGCAGGGCGCCGGCCTCCTCCTGCTCAGTGCCCTTGATCTCGTAGGCCTCCTCGACGAACGGGACCTCCTTGAAGGTCCAGCCCGCGCGCGGGTGGTCGCCGCCTCCGGGGGAGTCGACGACGCCGTCGAGGGTGATGAACTCGGTGACGATGAGGGTGCGCATGGCGGATCCTTCTCCTGGGCCGTTCGAGGCGGACTGTCCGTCTCATTCTGGACGTCGAACGGATGCCGCGGCAGATCGACATCTCCTCGAGATCTGCTGCCCCGGGAGTCGTCGCCCAACGCACGTGAAGGCAGAAGGCGGGGGCGGAGCCTTGCGGCATCCGCCCCCTGGGAGGGCCTGCGTCACCCTCGGTGTCATCGCTGGACGCGCTGCATCCGCTCCTGGTGCAGGTACCCGAGGCTCAGGTCGTCCTCCACCTGCTCCGCGATCAGCCGGTCGAAGTCGGTGCCGCACACGCCCTCGGGCGCGGCCTGGCGCACGTAGTTCGGCGCATTGCAGACCTCGGTCGAGGTCTTCGGCACGGTCAGCTTCGCTGAGCCTGCCGTCGTCGTCAGCCCGCACCCGGCCAGCAGCAGTACGGCCGCAGCTGCCGGAACCGCCCATCGCAGTGTTCGAGCGTTCATGGTCGTTCCCTTCCCCGCCGGCTCGCCTCCGCGGCCGGTCGAGGGCGACGCTACGGATGCCGCGAGCCCGCCACATGACGTGGATCGGTCATCTTGCCGGCCAGATCGCATAGTCAATTCGGGTCATCGACCGTCCCCCGGTGACGGCGCTATCGTGTGGAGCATGCGGAGCTGGCCAGCTCCCGCCCTGCCTTCGAGCTGGACGAACACCGGCGCCCCGCCCTTCGTGGCCCGACGCGAGGAACTCCGTGCGCTGCACGAGGCCTTCTCCGCGGTCGAGGCCGGTGCGGGGCGGGCCATCTTCCTGAGCGGTGATCCGGGCGCCGGAAAGTCGCGGCTGCTCGCGACGATCGGCAGCGCGCTGCACGACCTCGGCGCTGCCGTGCTGTACGGCGACTGCATCCAGGAGCTGGGGCGTCCGCTCGAGCCGGTCGACCAGGCGCTCGAGCCGCTGCTGTCGGCCCTCGGGTCGGGGGAGGACGGCGGCATCCCCGCAGAAGCGCTCGCCGTGGTTCGCGACACATTCACCGCGCGCGAACGCGAGACCGCCCCGGCGATCGGCCAGGACCGGCTCTTCGCGTCCATCGCCGATGTGCTCACCGCGGCTTCCGTCATGCGGCCGATCGTGCTCGCGCTCGACGACATGCACTGGGCGGCGGAGGACGTGGTGCGCCTGCTCCGTCGACTCGTCGTCGGCATCGCCGACTCCCGGATCTTCGTGCTCGTGGCGCTGCGACCCGACCCGCCCGACCGATCGGAGCCGCTCACCGACCTGATCTCCCAGCTCACGCACCTGCCCGGCGTGGAGCGGATGACGCTCCCGCCGTTCAGTCCAGCCGATCTCACCGAGTTCCTCGAGCTCGGCGCCGGCCTCCCCGCCGATGAGGCCCGTGGGGCGGCCCTCGCCCTCGTGGAGGTGACGGGCGGCAACCCGTTCCTCGTGCGGACGACCTGGCGACAGGTCCTGGATGCAGTGGGGGCCCGCGACCGGCGCGTCGACATGCCCGAGTCCGTGTTCGAGCCGCTTCGACCACGCATCGCGATGCTGTCGGATGCCGCGCTCGGCGTTCTCCGCGTAGCCGCCGTCCTGGGTCACGAGGTCGACCTCGGGGAGCTCCTCGCCGTGAGCGAGGCGACGCAGGAGTACACGCTCGTCGCGGTCGACGCCAGCGTGCGGGCCGGCCTCCTCGAGCTTCCGGCGCGGATCGGCGACCCGTATCGGTTCCCGCACGCGATCGCGCGGCAGGCGGTGCTCGACGGGGTGCCGGCGTCCGAGCTCATGCGGCTGCACGCCCGGATCGCCCAGACGCTCGAGGCCCGGTTCCCGACGGCTCCCCGGCTCGTACAGCGCCTCGCCTACCACTACGTCGCGGCGCGGGCACTCGGGTTCGGCGACCGAGCCGTCGAGTACCTCGTCCGGTCCGCCGAATCCGCCGACCTGCGACTCGCGCACGAGCAGGCGGGCGGGCTGTTCGAGCGGGCGGCCGACCTGGCGGCGGATCCCGGGCAGCGCGACGACCTGCGGCGACGATCCGCACGCAGCTGGGCGTTGGCATCGGACTTCAGCCGGGAACGCGAGCTGCACGAGCGGATGATGGAGTCGCGCGATCCCCGAGTCCGGCTCCGCGCCGCGATCGGCTACGAGGACGGGTCGTGGCGCGAAGGCCTCGATGGGACACGCGGGATGGAGCTGCTGTCCGCCGCGCTCGACGCCGTTCCGGCCGACGAGCACGATCCCCTCTTCGTCGAGGGACTCGGGAGCCTGGGACGTGCGATCGCCTTCACCGGAGACCCGGCGAAGGGCGCCATGATCAGCGACCGCGCCATCGTCCTGGCGCGTGAGCTCGGCGACGAGCGAACGCTCGCCGCCACGCTGCGCACCCGGATCTGGCAGTCGCTGCGGCCCGAGGGGCTCTGGGAGCGGATCGCCGAGGCGGACGAGATGGAGCCGCTGACGACGGGCATGAGCGAGGACTGGGCGGGTCTCACCGGGATCGTTCGCGCGTTCGCCGGGTACGTCGTCGGCGATCCCGCCGTCATGGAGCGCGGCCAGTCCCGCCTGACGGCGAACTCGAAGCGCTGGGGCGCCTACTGGACGTTCTGGGCCGAGTCCGCTCGCTTCGGCCGTGCCTTCGCCGACGGTCGACTCGAGGACGCCAAGCGCATCCTCGGTGAGATCGGCACGATCGAGCAGGGGTTCCGCGGCGACCTCACCCCCGGTTCGTATGCCGTGCAGGAGTTCATGGTGCGACGGGAGACGGGCCGCCTCGGCATCGCCGCGTCCGTGGTCACCGGGGACGAGTCGCCCACCTCCACCTGGGCGCCGGGGCTGCTCGCGTTGTACACGGAGCTCGGGATGGAGGAGCCCTGCAGTCGGACCCTGCACTGGCTCCTCGAACGCGACGGCGAGAAGATCCGCCTCTCGGCCGACTGGCCGGGGCGGTTGGCCTTCATGGCCGAGGCCGCCCTCGCCCTCGGGGACACCGATGCGGCGAGCGTTCTTCTCGATCACCTCGAGGAATACTCCGGCTGCAACCTGGTCTCGGGCTTCTTCGTGGCGCAGTTCGGCCCGGCGGACATGTACCTCGGCCGACTGAATGCGTTGTGCGGGGCCGGCGATCCCTCGGCCGACTTCGATCGCGCCATCCGCCTCGCCGAGGAGTTCCACGCGCCGTTGCACGTCGCCTACGCCTGCGCGGCGGCGGGCGCCTTCGCCCGGCGCGAGGGGGACACCGTCGAGGCGCGGGCGTTCACCGAACGGGCGCGCGCACTCGCTGAGCCGCTCGGGCTCGTCCGCGTGCTCAGGGGCCTGCCCGAGGCATCCGCGGCACCGAGCATCGGCGGACTCACGCCGCGCGAGATCGAGGTGCTGCGGCTGCTGGCCGAGGGACTCAGCAATCGCGAGATCGCGTCCGAGCTCGTGATCAGCGAGCACACGGCCGCGAACCACGTGCGCAGCATCCTCACGAAGGTGGGCGTGCCGAACCGGACCCGCGCCGCCCGCTTCGCCCGTGAGCAGGGTCTCGCCTGAGCCTCAGGAGACCGGTGCGTACGTCCCGTTGGGCAGCGCCATGCTGTCGACCTCGATGATGACGTCAGCCGGCAGCCCTGCCCGTGCCGCCGCCGCGATGATCGCGTCGGGCGACGGCGCCTCGTAGACGCAGTAGCTCTTGCGACGATCCACCGAGAGGAAGGAGTACAGCCAGCGCACGTCTTCCTCGTCGTTGATCAGGCCCAGCTCGCGAGCCCCGTCGGGCGAATTGTGGACCTGCTCCGCGTAGTTGCGTTCGATGATGTAGTACGGCATCGCACACCCCCTGCGTGCTCGTTTCAGGGCCGAGGGTACTCCCCACCTGCTGGCGCCGGAACTGCGCGCATCCCCCTCGTTCGGGCCACACGGGCGTAGCGTGGAACGGTGCGAGCGGAGGAGCAGCCGAACGAGCTCGAGGGCAGGATGCTCGACGGCGCCGTGTGCTGGCTCGCGGCGACGTGCACCGAGTGCGGCGCGCTCATCGAGGGTGGCACATGCTGGAACTGCGGCGCCCGGCGCGCCGACGAGTGGGGCGTGCAGCCCGCGACGACGGAGGACTGACATGGCGGATGCCGCGACACGGCTGACCGAGCTGCTGGGCATCGAGCATCCGATCGTGCTCGGGCCGTTCGGCGGGCTCTCGTCGGTCGAGCTCACCTCGGCGGTGAGCGAGCTCGGCGGGCTGGGGTCGTTCGGGCTCTACGGCTACGACGCCGGGCGCATCGCCGAGACCGCGGCGGCGCTGCGCGCGGCGACCGACCGGCCGTTCAACCTCAACGTGTGGCTTCCGCTGACGGTTGCCGCGACCGACGCCCCGCTCGACCGCGACGGCTACGATCGCACCGTCGAAGCGCTGCGCCCGTTCTTCGACGAGGTCGGGCTCCCCGTTCCGACGGAACCGCCCGCGTCGTACCTTCCGTCGTTCGAGGAGCAGTGGGACGCCGTGCTCGAGGCGCGGCCCGCCGTCGCGAGCTTCGTGTTCGGCGTGCCGCCCGCCGACGTCGTCGAGCGCGCGCGAGCGCGCGGCATCCGCTTGATCGGCACCGCCACCTCGGTCGACGAGGCCGTCGCGCTCGACGCGGGCGGAGTCGACGCGATCGTCGCGACCGGGCTCGAGGCCGGCGGACACCGGGTGTCGTTCCTGCGCGAACCCGAGCAGTCGCTCGTCGGGTCGATCGCGCTCGTCCCGCAGGTGGTCGACGCGGTGTCGGTGCCCGTCATCGCGGCAGGCGGCATCGCCGATCGGAGGGGCGTCGCCGCGGCGCTCGCGCTCGGCGCGTCGGGTGTGCAGGTGGGCACGGCGTTCCTGCGCACGCGGCAGTCGGCCGCGAACGACGCCCACCGCGCGGCCATCGGCGAGACGGCCGCGCACGAGACCGTGCTCACCCGCGCCATGAGCGGACGCTTGGCACGCGGGAAGCTCAACCGCGCGATCCGCGAGATCGAGGCATCCGGGGCCATCGCGCCGTTCCCCGCACAGAACTGGCTCACCGGGAGGTTCCGCGCCGAGGCCGCGCGCCAGGGCCGCGGCGACCTGCAGTCGCTTTGGATGGGCCAGTCGGCGCCGCTCGCGGTGCGCGACGACGTGCGCGCCGTGTTCGAGGAGCTCGCGGCCGGAATGCCGTCGTCCAGCGCAGCCTGAACGTCGCGTCACCGTGCCGTGCGGGCGGCCGGGGCGCCGTTTGGCATGATCGTGCCCATGGGTGCAGCGGATGCCGCGAGCGAGGTCGTCGTCGTCACGGGCGCGTCGGGGCGTATCGGCCGGCGCGTGGTGCCGCTGCTGCGGCGGCCCGGCCGGACCCTGCGGCTGGTCGACGTCGACGTGCCCGAGGATTCCGCCGCGGCATCCGATGACCACGAGCTCGGGGTCATCGAGTGGCATCGGGCCTCGATCGAGGACCCCGACGCGATCGGGCGGGTCGTCGACGGCGCCGATGCCGTCGTGCACCTCGCTGCCCTCGCCTCGGAGCGGCCGTGGGCCGAGCTGCTGCGCGTGAACATCGACGGCACGCAGAAGGTGCTCGAGGCGGCCCGCACGGCGGGCGTGCCCCGGGTCTTCCTCGCGAGCAGCGTGCACGCCGTCGGGTTCGCCGAGGTCGCGGATGTCGCGCAGGACGAGCCGCTGCTGCCGCGGCCCGACACGTACTACGGGGTCAGCAAGGCGGCCCTCGAGGCGCTCGGCAGCCTATACGCCGACCGGTTCGGAATGAGCATCGTGACGGCGCGCATCGGCCACTTCGCGCCCGACCCCGGAACCGGCGGCATCCTCGGTCTCAGCCTGGCGCAGTGGTTCTCGGTCGACGACGCCGTGCGGCTCATCGAGGCGGCGCTGCGCGTCGACGACGGACGTCACCACCTCGTCTGGGGCGTCTCCGCGAACGCGCCCGCGCGCTTCTCGCTCGAGGCGGGTCGCGCCATCGGGTACGAGCCGCAGGACGACGCCGTGCGTGTCGCGACCGAGCGCGACGGCGTGGCGCCCGTCATCCCGGCACCGCGGGGACCGATCGGCGGCATGTTCACCGACGACGAGCATCCCGTCGGCGGGACCTGGTAGCGAGCCGCCCGCCCGGGCGGCTGGAGAGCCCGCCGCGCCCGGAGCTTCCGCAGCATCAACGCGCCGGGCGCGTCACTCGTCGCGCGCCTCCTCGAGCCGCACGGCCTCGCGACCCCACCACGTCGTGATGTCCACGCCATGGTTCTCGGCGTCGGCGAGCGTCCACCACTCGGGCGCGAAGGAGTCGTCCGCGATGCGGCCGCCCGCCGCGACGGCCGCGTCGATGCGGGCGTGCACCTGGTCGTGCGGCACGCTCACGTCGATGTGCATGCGTCCGCGGCCCGGCGCGACGCGCTCCTCGCGCTGGAGGAAGAAGGACGGGTTGCGCCGCAACGGGTCGACGAGGTGGGACCCATTGGGCCGCACGTAACCGAGCACCGCCGCCCAGAACGGGATGACGTCGGCCGACGGCGGCGACGCGACCGCGGCCTGCACGACCAGCAGCGCCGACGGGTCGGCATCAAGTCCGAGGTCGCGCGCCACCTCGGAGATCCGCCGCGCGAGCTCGAGGTCTCGAGTGCTGAGGTTCCGGATGCCGCGGGTGATGAGCTTCACCGCGACGCCCTCGCGACGCAGGTCGACGTCGGGGTCGTGCCGAGTCGGCGCGGCGAGCTCGGCGACCGCGGCCACGAACCTGGCCGCCTGCGCGTACGAGGTAGCCCGGAAGAACGCGTGCGCACCCCAGTAGAGCACCCGCCAGTCGTCGACGCCGTCAGCGTCGTGGAACTGCTGCGGCGTAATGGGCTCGACATCCATGCGCCCCATGCTGGCCGCGCAGGGCCGTGCTGGCAATCCCGTCGAGCGGGCTCAGCCGGGCTACGCCTGTCGGCGCGCCTCCTGATCCTGCCGTTGCCCCGGTTGCTGTTCCTGCTCCGCGCAGGCCTCCTCGGGACCCTCGGCGGCCACGGGCTCCTGCCGCTTCCGTGTCACCAGGTAGGAGCCGAGGAGCACGAGCACGAAGCCGACGACCGTCCACACGGTGATGCGCTCGCCGAGGATGAGCACGCCCGCGAGGATGGCGACCGCCGGGTTCACGTAGGTGATGGCCGTCGCCTTGACCGGTCCGATCTCGCCGATGAGCGCGACCATGAGCAGGAACGCCAAGGCGCTGCAGACCACCGCGAGCACGACGATCGACACGACGACCGACGTCGACGGCCAGGCCGTCGGCCACGCACCGGTGAACAGCACGAAGGGCACATAGATGACGGCGGTCGCTGCCAGCGACACGGCGACCACGCCGACGCCGGGGAGGTCGGACATCCAGCGGGCGAGGATCGCGGGCCCGAGCGCGTAGCCGACCACGACGACGGCCACCTCGGCGACGGCGATGAGGTCGGACCCCGCGATGTCGAGCCCGACGAGCGCGGCGACGCCGAGCATGCCGAAGGCGATGCCGAGCCAGTTCAACCGGCTGAGCCGCTCGGGGCGGCCCATGATGAAGGCGATGGCGACGCCGGCGAGCGGCACCGTGGCGAGCAGCAGCCCCGCGGTCGAGCTCGGGAGCTTCTGCTCGGCCGAGCTCAGGAAGTACCACGGCAGCACGATCTCGACGATCGTGTAGGCGAGCATCGGCTTCCAGCGCCGCACGACCTGCCAGACCTCGCGACGGAAGAATGCGAGCGGCAGCAGCAGGAGCGCGGCCAGCGCGGATCGCCCGAGGACCACCATCGAGGGCTCCAGCTCGCTGACCGCGATCTTGATGAAGAGGTAGGGGATGCCCCAGGCGATGCCGAGCGCGGCGAAGAGGATCAGCCCACGACGAGTCACCAGCCAATTCTGCGTCGTGCCACCGACATCGTGCGACCGGTCGGCTGCCGGGTTGGCGCGATATCCCGCCAACCCGGCAGCTCGGACGAGCGTCTCAGCCCTGAGCGAGCAGCTCCAGCGTGTCGATCACGCGGTTCGAGAAGCCCCACTCGTTGTCGTACCAGGCGACGACCTTGACGTGCTTCCCGTCGACCCGGGTGAGCGCCGCGTCGAAGATGGACGACGCCGGGTTGCCGGTAATGTCCGACGACACGAGGGGGTCCTCCGAGTACTCGAGGACGCCGGCGAGGGGTCCGGACGCGGCGGCCCGGTACGCGGCGAGCACCTCGTCGCGGGTGACCTCGCGCGACACCGTCGTGTTGAGCTCGACGATCGAGCCGACGGGCACGGGCACGCGGATCGAGTCGCCCGACAGCTTGCCGTCGAGGCCCGGCAGCACGAGGCCGATCGCCTTCGCGGCGCCCGTCGTGGTCGGCACGATGTTCACGCCGGCGGCGCGGGCGCGGCGCGGGTCGCGGTGCGGGCCGTCCTGCAGGTTCTGCTCCTGCGTGTAGGCGTGCACCGTGGTCATGAAGCCGTGCTCGATGCCGGCGAGGTCGTCGAGCACCGAGGCGAGCGGCGCGAGCGCGTTCGTGGTGCACGAGGCGTTCGACACGATGGTGTGGGATGCCGCGTCGTACGCGTCGGTGTTCACGCCGTAGGCGAGCGTCACGTCGGCGCCGTCGGAGGGCGCGCTCACGAGCACCTTTCGTGCGCCGGCCTCGAGGTGCGCCTTGGCGGCCTCGGCGGACGTGAAGCGGCCGGTCGATTCGAGCACGACGTCGACCTCGAGCTCCTTCCACGGCAGGTTCGCGGGGTCGCGCTCGGCGAGGACCTTGATGCGGCGGCCGTCGACGACGAGCTCGTCGCCCTCGACCTCGACGGGGCGGCCGAGGCGACCGAGCGAGCTGTCGAAGCGCAGCAGCTGGGCGAGCGCCTTCGGGTCGGTGAGGTCGTTCACGGCCACGATCTCGAGGTCGGAGTCGCGCTCGAGGAGGGCGCGCAGCGTGTTGCGGCCGATGCGTCCGAAGCCGTTCACGGCGATGCGGGTCATGCGGGGGTTCCTTTCGTTCCCGGTGGTACCCCACGAGGATCGTCGATGCGCGGCGTCCGCGGCAGTGGCCGGAGCGACAGCATGCGCAAGGATCACGCCACGATGTTCGCGCCCTCGATCGAGGCAGCGGATGCCGCGACGCACCGCCCGGAGGCAGGCGACGGATGCCGAGCCTCAGCGCTCGACGGGCACGAGCTCGACCTCGCGCAGCTCCCCGGCATCCGCGATCGCGGTCATCATCGTGCACACCGGCTGGCGTCGCCGGTCGGTCGGCGATCCGGGGTTCAGCAGGCGGATGCCGCGTGGCGTCACGGCGTCCCACGGGATGTGGCTGTGCCCGAACACGAGCACGTCGAGCTCGGGGCGCCCGTCGCCGCTGCCGGCGTACGCGGCATCCGCTCGGAGCCCTCGCCCGGTCGCAGGACCCGTCTCGTGCACGACGCCGAACCGCAGGCCCTCGAGCTCGAACCGTGCGACCTCGGGCAGCCGGGCCCGCAGCGCCGCGCCGTCGTTGTTGCCGAAGACCCCGACGAGCCGCGCCGCACGGGCTTCGAGGGCGTCGAGCGTCGCGGCATCCACCCAGTCGCCCGCGTGCACGACCACGTCGGCCTCGTCGACCGCGCGCCAGACCCTGTCGGGCAGGCGCTTCGCGCGCGCCGGCACGTGCGTGTCGGAGATGAGCAGGAGCCGGGTCGGCATGGATCCATCCTCGCGCCGCGGGGCGCGAACCGGGCAGAATCGTTCGGATGATCCCCTACGAGCACACCGCGGGCGCCGGCTGGGCGCGCTTCTTCGCGTGGACCTCGCTCGGCATCGGGGCCGCATCCCTCGCCGTGGCGTTCCTGGTGCCGCTCGCGGGCGAGATCGGGCGCGTCGCCGTGGTCGCGTTCTTCGGCGGCTTCGCGATCTGGTTCGGGCTCATGGCGCGGAGCCGCTTCCGCGCGATCGAGCACCCGGTGTCGTGGCCGGCGGTGCTCGGGACCGTGCTCGGCATCCTCACGATGGTGATCATGGCGTACGCGATGTTCGCGCTCATCATGGCGATCTACTACGGCGTGCTGCTACCGATGGCGCCGAACTGGATCGCCGGCATCTCGAATCCAGGCGTGGGGATCGTGCCCGGCGTGGACGTGTAGCTCAGGCCGCTTCCTCGCGCGAGCGCCGCAGCACGACGAACAGCCCCAGCGCGGCAACGGCCACGACCGCGGCGCCCAGCGGCGGCAGCGCCGCGACGCCCGAGGCATCGACGACGAGTGCCGCCAGGCCCGCGCCGATCGCGATGCCGAGGTTGAACACGACCGGGATGAGCGCGCCCGCGAGCGACCGTCGCTCGGTGCCGGCCAGGCGCAGGATCATCGTCTGCGCGAGGGCCGGGAGCGCACCGGATGCCACGCCCCAGACCACGACGACCGCGATGCCGATTACCGGGTGCACGCCGACGAGGGCGAGCGCGGCGACGGCGATCGCGGTGACGAACGCGCCCGCGACGAGCACCCGGGCGGTGCGCGCGCCGAACCGTCCGGCGAGCACGATGCCGAGCCACGACGCGACGCCGAACGCGAGCAGCATGCCGCCGACGCCCCCGGGCATCGCCTGCGCCGGCGCCTCGACGAGTCGCGTGACGAACGTGTAGACGCCGTAGTGCCCGACGAGCAGCAGCGCGACGAGTCCGACGATCGCGAGCATCGGGCGCAGGGTTCCGGTGGCCGCCGGGGTGGCGGGGGTGGTCGGGTCATCCGGCGGCGCGGCATCCGTCGTCGTGGTCGCGGTGGGCGCGGCATCCGGCGCGGTGATCGGGGTGGGCGCGGCGGCCGGCGTGGTCGGGGTGGGCGCGGCAACCGTCGCAGCATCCGTCGCAGCGTGCGCCGCGGTCGGGCGCCGCACCACCGTGCGCACGAGCACCGCCGCCACGACCGCGGCGACCGCGAGCCCGACGAACGCGGCCCGCCAGCCGACCCCTTGCGCGACGAGGCTCCCGATCGGCGTGCCCAGCACCGTGCCGAGCGTCGCGCCGCCGAGCACCACGGCGACCGCGCGGGCCAGGTCGCGATCGGCGACGAGGTCGGCGGTGTACGCGTTCGTCGTCGCCCAGAGCAGGCCGACGGCGAGCGCACCGGCGAGCCGCCCGCCGACCGCGATCGGGTACGTCGGCGCCAGTGCCGTCACCGCGACGGATGCCGCGAGCCCCACGAGGCTCCAGACGACGACGTTGCGCCGGTCGAGCCGGCGCGTGAGGCGCACGAGCGGCAGGCTGCCCACGACCACGACCGCGGCCCACAGCGACACGAGGAAGCCGGTCTGCGCCTCGGTCACGCCGAGCCCCGCGCTCATCTCGGGGAGCACCGCGGTCGGGAGCATCTCGGCGGTGACCATCACGAACGCGGTGCCGCCGAGCACGAGCAGCGACGACCACGGAAGGCCGCGCGGCGCCGGCGCCGGGCGGGTCGGGAGTGCGGCTTCGGAGGGGGTGATCCGGGTGCTGGTGCGGTCCATGCTTCGACGCTAAACTCTGACATTGATGTCAATGTCAAGGTCTGCGTCGCGGATCGCCCGCTCCCAGGAGGCGGCCCCATGAAGATCGGCGAGCTCGCGAGCCGCGCGGGCGTCTCCCCGCGGCTGGTCAGGTACTACGAGCAGCAGGGGCTGCTCGCCCCGAACCGGCAGCCCAACGGGTACCGCGAGTACGACGAGGAGCACGTCGACCGCGTCATCCGCGTCGCCGGCCTGGTGCAGGCTGGCCTCACGACACGCCTCGTGAAGGAGGTGCTCGAGCTCGAGGACGCCGCGGCCGACGAGCGCCCGAGCTGCCCGCGCACGGTCGCCGACATGCTGGCGCACGAGCTCACCGGCATCGAGGAGCGCATCGCCTGCCTCAGCCGCAGCCGCGATACGATCCGCGACTTCCTCGCGCGCACCGAGCACGCGGCCGTGCTCTCGGAGCGCCGGGCCGCACTGGCCTGAGGCTGCGAGCCCGCGCTGCGGCATCCGCTGGGTCTCGATACGGCTGCTTCGCTGCCTACTCGACCACGGGTGCTGCTTCGCCGCGTACTCGACCACCGGGTGGTGCTTCGCCGCCTACTCGACCGTCGGGTGGGCCGCGAACGTGTGCCGGTACTCGCTCGGCGACGTCCCGAGGATGCGGTGGAAGTGCAGCCGCAGGTTCGCGCCCGTGCCGAGGCCGACGCGATCGGCGATCTGCTCGACGCCGAGGTCGGTGCGCTCGAGCAGTTCGCGTGCGTGGTCGATGCGGGCGCGCAGGATCCACTGCATGGGCGTGTAGCCCGTGTCCTCGACGAAGCGCCGCGAGAACGTGCGCGCCGACACGTTCGCGTTGCGCGCGAGGTCGCCGAGCGTGAGCGGCTGCCCGAGGCGCTCCATCGCCCACTGGCGCGTCGCCGCGAAGAGCTCGCCGAGCGGCTCGGGCAGCGCGCGGGGCACGTACTGCGCCTGGCCGCCGCTGCGATAGGGCGCGGCCACGAGCCGGCGCGCGACGTGGTTCGACAGGCCGACGCCGTGGTCGCGCCGCACGAGGTGCAGGCACAGGTCGATCCCGGATGCCGCGCCCGCGGACGTGAGCACGCTCCCCTCGTCGACGAACAGCACGTTCTCATCGACCCTGATCGACGGATGCCGCGCCTGCAGCGCGTGCGTGTAGTGCCAGTGCGTCGTGGCGCGCCGTCCGTCGAGCAGTCCCGTCGCGGCGAGCGCGAACGCGCCCGTGGAGATCGCCGCGAGCCGGGCGCCGCGCGCGTGCGCCGCGCGCAGGGCGTCGACCACCTCGGGCGGCGGATCCTCCCGGTCGGGGTGCCGGTAGCCCGGGATGAAGATCGTCTCCGCCCACTCGAACGCCTCGAGTCCGTCGGCCACGTGGTACGAGAGCCCGTCGCCGCCGGTCACCATGCCGGGATGCGCGCCGCACACCCGTACCTCGTACGGCATGCTCTGCCGCGTCGAGAAGATCTGCGCCGGGATGCCGACGTCGAGCGGCTTCGCCCCGTCGAGCACGAGCACAGCGACCCGATGGTTCCTGCGCTGCATCCGGCCAGACTGCCATGGTGCGCAAGGATGCCGCCACTCCCGCCTCATCAACTCGGGCGCACCACGGCCCCCACCGTGCAGATGCATGAGATTCCGCGTGATGAGGCTCAGCAGCGGGGCATCCGCCGGAATCTCATGCATTTCCCTCGGCCCGGCAGCGTTCGTGACCGGATCGAGACCGGCGCGTGACCTGTTCGAGACCGTCGTGACCTGTTCGAGACCGTCGTGATCGGATCGAGACCGTCGTGACCGGATCGAGACCGTCGTGACCGGATCGAGAGGTTCGCGCCGCCTGCACGGTCGGAAGATGGTGCCACAGCAGGCACACCGATCGGACACGAGGAGGGCCCCACGATGTCGGCAGCGCCTCCGAGCAGCACGCCGCCCGCGGCCCCTGCGCCCCCGGTGCCTCCGGCGACCGCGGCGGCGCCGAGCGACGGCGACCAGCCGATCACCGTCGTGCCGCAGCGCCGGCCCGCCGTCACGGGCTGGCTCGATGCACTCGGCACGGTGTCGCTCGTCGTCGGCATCGCCGCCGCGCTGCTCACCATGGTCACGCCGTTCCGCGATCCGATCGCGACGGGCGGCCTCGCGGCGCTCGCCGTGCTCGCCCTGGTGCTCGGACTCGTCGTGCGGGTGCGCGCGGTGGGCGCTCACCAACGAGCGACGAACGCGTTCATCGGCATCATCCTGTCCGTCGTGGCGCTCGCGCTCCTCGCGATCTCGTTCGTCCCCTACCTGTTCATGTCGGTCCTCGCCGAGCGAGGCGACGCGCCGCCGGCAGCGCCACCGTCGGTCGTGCGGCCCGTCGACGACGAGCTGCGGCAGCTCGAGGCATCCGCCCGGGTGGCCGAGCAGATGCTGGATGCCGCGCGGCAGACGACCGGCACCTACCCGACCACGCTCGCCGTCGCCACCAACGGCGACCTCCTGCTCACGCTCGACGGATTCGTGGTCGCGGGGCTGCCCGACGGCACCGAGGTGGACTACGAGACGAGCGTCGACGGCACGCGCTACGACCTCGTGTTCTTCGGCCAGTACGGCGGCAGCGTGGCCCTCGACTCCGAGCAGGGCATCGTGAGCTCGACGCCGGGGCCGACCGAGGGCTGAGCCGGCCTCGCCACGCGACATCCGTCGGCGAGCACGCGACATCCGTCACGAAATCCGCACCACCCCTTCCCTCGACGACCGCCTCGTGGCTAGGCTGTGAAACGGTTCAGAGTGTAGATCGGTCTACATAGATCGATCTCCACGGCGAGCCGACCACAGGGCTTGGCGGGGCACGCCCGTCAGGGGACACCTTCAAGGAAGAGGGAGAGATCGATGGATTCGATCACCGCACGACCGGCGCGCAGCCGGTGGCGGCGGCTCGCGGCCGTGGCGATCGGGGTGACGATCGCCGCCGGCGGCGTCGTCGCCACCGCCGCCGCACCCGCGACGGCCGAGGACTGTTCGGCGTATCCGTGGATGGACACGTCGAAGTCGGCCGACCAGCGGGCGCACGCGCTGCTGGACGCGAGCACGCAGCACCAGATGTACCGCTGGCTGGTCGAGCAGCCGGCGAACGACCCGCTGCGCACGACGTGGACGGGCGGCGTCGTCTACCCGGTGCAGGTGCCGTGCACGCCGGCCGTGATCTACGCCAACGGACCCGACGGCGTCTACACGAAGGCCGGCACGACGGCGTGGCCCGGCCCCATCGCCGTCGCCTCGACGTGGAACCTCGCCCTCGGCGAGGAGAAGGCCGTCGCGCACGCGAGCGAGTCGTTCGACAGCCGCAGCGCCGTCGTGCTCGGCCCGGGCATCGCGAGCGGCCGCACTCCGCTCTCGGGCCGCGGCTCCGAGTACTTCGGCGAGGACCCGCTGCTCTCGGGGCTCATGGCCGCGGCCAACGTGAAGGGCCTCGAGCACGGCAACCCCGACAAGCCCGTCGTCGCGAACCTCAAGCACTACGTCGCGAACGAGCAGGAGGTCGACCGCCAGACGAGCTCGTCGAACATGGACGAGCGCACGCTGCGCCAGGTCTACGACCTGCCCTACGAGATCGCGATCACGGAGAGCGACCCCGGCAGCGTCATGTGCTCGTACAACCAGGTCAACGGCGTCTACGCCTGCGAGAACCCGATCCTCACGACGAGCCTCGGCGAGCAGGCCGGCTTCGACGGCTACGTCATGAGCGACTTCGGCTCGGTGCACTCGACGGCCGCGTCCCTGGACGCAGGACTCGACCAGGAGCTCAACCGCCCGATCTGGTACACGCCCGTGCGCCTCGACGCCGCGCTCGCGGCCGGCGAGATCACGCAGGCGCAGATCGAGCAGGCCGCGTTCGACGTGGTGCACACCTACATCGAGAAGGGCCTGTTCGACCACCCGGTCCCGGCGACGGCGATCCCGAACGTGTCGACGCCCGCCCACAAGGCGCTCGCCCGCGAGATCGCCGAGCAGAGCACGGTGCTGCTGAAGAACGACGGCGTGCTGCCGCTCGCGGAGGATGCCCCGACGGTCGCCGTCATCGGCCAGACCGCCTCGGCGACGCCGACCGCCGGCGTGAGCGCGAAGACCGGCTGCGCCTGGTACCTCGTGTTCGCCCGCAGCACGGCCCTCAACTGCGATGCGATCGTCGATCCGCTGACCGGCATCACCCAGCGGGTGCAGCAGGCCGGCGGGCAGGTGCTCTACGCCAACGGCGCCGACACCGCACAGGCGGCGGCCGTCGCGGCGCAGGCGGATGTCGCGATCGTCTTCGGCCACTACACGATGGGCGAGACGACGGACCTCGCCGACCTGCACCTCGACGCCAACGGCGACGCCCTCATCTCGGCGGTGGCCGCGGCATCCGACCGGACCGTCGCGGTGCTCAACGCGGGCAGCGCGGTGGAGATGCCGTGGCTCGGCGAGGTCGACGCGGTGCTGCACGCCTGGCACTCGGGCGAGCAGTTCGGCCCGGCGCTCGCGGCGCTGCTCTGGGGCGACGTGAACCCGTCGGCGAAGCTGCCCATGACATTCCCGAAGTCGGTGGCCGACACGCCCACGGGCGCCTCGACCGCGCAGTACCCCGGCATCTTCTCGGACGGCTCGACGACGCGACCGGCCGGCTCGAACGAGATCCGCCAGGTGTCGTACGCCGAGGGCCTCGAGGTCGGCTACAAGTGGTACGACGAGCAGGACATCGACCCGCTGTTCGAGTTCGGCTACGGCCTCTCGTACACGTCGTTCGAGTACTCGGACCTGAAGGTGCAGGTCGATCGCGAGCGCCGCACGAACGAGCGCGCGGTCGCGACGGTCTCCTTCACGGTCACCAACACGGGCGACCGCGACGGCGCCGAGATCCCGCAGGTGTACCTCACGCTGCCGGATGCCGCGGGCGAGCCGGGCAAGCGCCTGGTCTCGTTCGACCGCGTCGAGCTGGCCGCCGGCGAGAGCACGCGCGTCGAGCTCGTGGTGGACTCGGCGGCGAGCAACCAGCCGTTCTCGATCTGGGACGTGGACGCCGACCGGTGGGTCTCGCCGAAGGGGTCGTACGAGATCTCGGTCGGCTCGTCGTCGCGGGACATCCGGCTCACCGACACGCTGCAGCTGAACATCACGATGCCGGCGGCATCGGCGAACGGCCGCGGCTGATGCGGGAGGCGCTGATGCGCTGACGCGCCCCGCGGCGCGATCGGACCGACGTCCGGGGCGGTGGTGCGGCCACCGTCCCGGACGTCTTCCGTGCCTGCGGGGCGCTCAGCTCCCGACGACCGGCACCCAGACGCGCATGCGCGACGGGCCGCGCTCGGCCCAGTCGTGGTACCGCACGAGCGGCACCTCGGCGCGGGCGCCCGTGCGCTCGTCGACGACCGCCACGACCACGCCGCCGTCGGCGACCTCCCGCGGCTCCACGGCCGCGTCCACGCGCAGGTCCGCGAAGTCGGATGCCTCGAGCACCGTGCCCGCGAGGTCGACCGACTCGAGCGCGAACACCTCGGGCCCGCGCTCCACCACGAGGCATCCGCGCACCGCATCGACCCGGGAGTCGGGACGCGTGAACCGCGGCGCGACGGGCAGCTCGAGCACGACCTCGTCGCCGGCCGCGAACAGGCGCTCGACGGAGACGACCCCGCGCGCGGCGGGCATGCGCTGCTCGAGCCCGGATCCGGCCGGGCGCACCACGAGCGACGCACCCGACGCCCACGCCGGGACGCGGAGCGAGAGGGTCCACGGCGTCGCGGCATCCGTCAGCACGCGCACGCGCACGACACCCGACGCCGGGTACTCGGTCGACACCTCGAGCGCGACCTCCTGCCCGTCGGCGAGCGTGGTGCGGATCGACGCGGGCGCGTACTGGTGCAGCTGGAGGCCCGAGGCATCCGCCGTTGCGACGTAGGCGGCGAGGCTCGCGAACGTGCGCGCCGTGTTGGGCGGGCAGCACGACACGTCGAACCACGGCGCGCGCAGCGACGAGTGGGCCCGCGGCGAGACCACGTCGGCCTCGGCCTCGGAGCCCGGCTGCCGCTGGTGCAGCGTGTTCGCGTAGTAGAACGCCGTGCCCTGGGCCGACGGCGACGTCTCGATCACGTTGAAGAGCGTGCGCTCGATCTGGTCGGCGTGCCGCGGGTCGCCCTGGGCGAGCAGCAGGCGCCAGCTGAACATGACGGATGCCACGCCCGCGCACGTCTCGGAGTACGCCCGGTCGGCGGGCAGCTCCCAGTCGTCGCCGAACGCCTCGTCCTGGTGGTGCGAGCCCTGCCCGCCCGTGACGTACGTGCGGCGGGCGACGGTCGCATCCCACTGGCGGTCGAGCGCGCGCAGCAGCTCGTCGTCGCCGGTCTCGACCGCGACATCCGTGGCACCCGAGGCCAGGTAGTTCGCCCGCACGGCATGGCCGCGCAGCACGTCGGCGTCGCGCACGGCGACGTCGTCCTGGTAGTACGAGCGGCCCCACTCGATGTCGCGCAGCGTGCCGCGGCCATGGCGTTCCACGAACAGGCGCGCCTGCTCGACGTACCGCGGCTCGCCCAGCGCCCGGCCGAGCTCGGCGAGCCCCACCTCGATCTCGGCGTGACCGCAGATGCGCTCGTCGCCGCCCTCGCCGAACACGTCGCACACGAGGTCGGCGGCGCGACGCGCGACGTCGATGAGCCCGTCGTCGGCGTCGGGACGCGTGCGCACGCGGGCGACCGCCGCTTGGAACAGGTGCCCGAGGCAGTACAGCTCGTGCCCCCACTCGAGGTCGGACCAACGCGGCCCCTGCCCGGGCCGGCCGAACTGCGTGTTGAGGTAGCCGTCGTCCTCCTGCGCCGCCGCGACGCGGGCGACGATGCGGCGCAGGCGCGCCTCGAGCTCCTCGTCGCCGCCGCGGCGGCCGATCTCCCACGACACGGCCTCGAGGTACTTGTAGACCTCGGAGTCCGAGAACTCGCGTCCGCGGCGGCCCTCGGGCAGTCGACCGGATGCCGCGAGGTCGAAGTTCGGCAGCCAGCCCTCGCGCTCGAGCCATCCCTCGATGTGCGCGAGCGTGTTCGTGCCGTTCACCTCCTGGCGGTGGTGCCAGAACCCGCCCGTGATGGTCACCTCGTCGAGGCCGAGCGGGCGCAGGGCTCCCGAGCTCGGCGCGACGGGCACGAGGTGGGCGGTGGTGGTGGTCGCGGTGCGGGTCATGTTCATCCCTTGAAGGCGCCCGACATGAAGCCGCGCACGTAGTGACGTTGGAGGATCAGGAAGAGGAGGATGCACGGCAGGGCGAGGACGACGACGCCCGCCTCCGTGGCTCCGTAGTCGACGACGCCCTGCACCTGGCCGCGCAGGTTCGAGATCGCGAGGGGCAGGGTCATCCGGTTGGTGTCGCTGATGAGGATCAGCGGGGCCATGAAGTCGTTCCAGGCGGCGAGGAAGGCGAACAGCCCCACGGTGATGAGGCCGGGCTTCACCGCCGGCACGAGCACCTGCCACAGGACGCGCCAGCTGGAGCATCCGTCGACCATGGCTGCTTCGTCGAGCTCGCGCGGAACGGACTCGAACGAGATGCGCATCATGAACATCGAGAACGGCAGCTGGAACATCGTGAGCACGAGCGCGACGCCGACGAGCGAGTTCGAGAGGCCCACCGCGTTCAGCAGCACGTAGAGCGGGATGAGCAGCGTCGTGTACGGCACCATGAGGATCGCGAGCGTCGACAGGAACAGCAGGTCCTTGCCCGGGAACCGGAACCGCGCGAACGCGTAGCCGCCGAGCAGTGAGATGACGAGCGTCAGCAGCACCGTGAGCAGCGACACGAACGTCGAGTTGAACAGGTAGACCCAGATGCCCGCCTGGTAGTTCGCGAGCGTCGCGTAGTTGCCGAAGCCCCAGCCGTCGACCTGGTTCGTGCCCGGCAGCGGCGAGACCGACGAGATCGCCGTCCAGATGAGCGGGTAGAGGAAAAGGAGCGCGAGCGCTCCCGTGACGACCCAGTACGGCGTGCGCAGGGCGAGGCCGGCGAACGACGTCGGCGCGGGGCGCTTGCCGGGCCCGCCGGCGCCTCCGAAGCGGCCGCGACCGCCGCGCGATCGGCGGTAGTCGGGCGCGACGATGGCGACCGTGCTGTCGGAGCGGGGATTCGACTCGTCGGAGGGCCGACGCGTGGTGGTCGTGCTCATCAGTCCTCGGCCTTCCGGTTGAACGCGCGGATCTGCGCGATGTTGATCACGATGAGCGCGAGCAGCACGATCACCGAGAGCGCGCCGGCGACGCCGAGGTCGTTCTGGCCCTGGAAGGCGACGCTGTAGATGAGCTGCACGATCGTGATGGTCGAGTTGTCGGGTCCGCCCTTCGTGAGGATGTAGAACTGCTCGAACGCGAGCAGCGAGCCGGTGACGCACAGCACGGTCGTGAGCGCGAGCGTCGGCCGGAGCAGCGGGATGGTCACGCTGCGGAACGTCTGCCAACGCGAGGCGCCGTCGATGCGCGCCGCCTCGTACACGTCGTCGGGGATGCCCTGCAGGCCCACGAGCATGAGCAGCATGTAGAAGCCCGCGTAGCGCCAGACGATGAGGAAGATGGTCGACCACAGCGCGCCGTCGGGAGTGCCGAGGAACGTGAAGCCCCACGCCTTCATCAGCCCGGCGAACGGCCCGGCGATCGGCGAGTAGAGCACGTAGAAGAGCAGCGACGCGGATGCCAGGCCGAGGGCGCTCGGCACGAGGAACGACGTGCGCAGCAGCCCCTTCCAGCGCGTCGATTCCTGCACCAGCAGCGCGAGCCCGAGGCTCAGCGCGAGCAGGATGATCGTTGTCAGGATCGTGTACTTCAGGGTGAAGAAGACCGAGTCCCAGAAGAACCGGTTCGACACCGCGTCCTGGTAGTTCTCGGGGAAGTTCCAGCCCTGGTTGCCGCCGAGCAGCGGCCAGTCGGAGCCCGACATCTGCAGCACGAGCAGCAGCGGCAGGGCGAAGAGGAAGAGCACGAAGAGCGCGGTCGGCAGGGCGTAGAGCCAGCCGGTGATCGCGCCGCGCCGGCCGGGACGGCGACGCTTCGGGCCGGATGCCGCGGCCGCCGTGTCGGCGGGGAGGGTGGCGGTCATGGTGGTGGAGCCTTTCGATGGGGCCGGTGGCCGGCGCGCGGCATGGACGTCCGCGCGCCGGCCGATCGGCCGTCGGAGCGACTACTGCGAGAGCACCGCCGTGATCTCGTCGTTGTCGGCGTCGACGGAGTCCCCGTCGCCGAGCACCGCGTTCCGCACGAGCGTGAGCCACGGGCTCGACGGCGCGTTGAACGCCTGCTGGAAGTTGATCGCGACCGGGGTGTCGCCATTGCCGGCCACCTCGTTGATCGTGATCAGGCGCGGGTCCTTCTCGGAGTACTCGTTGCTCGCGAGGTCGGCGCGGGAGACCACGTCGTTGTTCTTCGCGAGCACCTGCACCTGCGCATCCTCCGACATCAGCCAGTTGAGGAAGTTCCACGCCTGGGCGGCCTTCTTCGAGTCCTTCGAGATGCCGATGCCGTCACCGCCGACGAACGTCGAGCCGCCGCCCTTCGGGCCGGGGATGCCGGCGACGCCCGCGTCGAACGGCGTCGACGAGAGCAGCGTGGCCGGGTAGAACTGGATGCCGACCTTGCCCTCGGTGAAGCCCGCGGTCCAGGTCGGGCCCGCCTCGTCCTGCGACGACGGGAGCACCGCGCCCGAGTCCCACAGGTCCTTCCACGTGGCGTAGACGTCCTTCGCGGTGTCGCTCGCGAGCAGCGACTCGGTGCCGTCGTCGGAGAGCACCTCCTCGCCGTCGGCCCAGACGCTCGGGAACCACGTGAAGACGAGGCATCCGCCGCAGTTCAGGCCCGTGGCCGTGCCGTACGTGTCGGGCTTGTTCAGTGCCTGGATGGCCTTGGCCCACTCCGCGTACTCCGCGAGGTTCGCGGGACCCGCCTCGGCGTCGAGGCCGGCCTCGGTCGCGAGGTCCTTGTTCCAGAACATCATCGAGAGGTCGAGCATGAACGGGAGCACGTACTCCTGCCCGTCGAGCGTGCCGGCCGAGAGGTGGCCCGTGTTGATCTCGTCCTTGAAGTCGAAGCCGTCGATGTTGGCCGTGATGTCCTGGAAGAGCCCCTGCTCCACCCAGTTCGGCACGTAGACGATGTCGGCGGCGAACAGGTCGGGCAGGCCGCCCGAGCCGGCCGCGGCGCCCACCTTGGCGACATAGTCGTCGTTCGGCACGACCGTGAGCTCGACCTGGTTCTCGTGCGACGCGTTGTAGGCGTCGACGAGGAGGTTGGCCTGCTTCTCGAGGGGTGCGCGGGTCCAGAGGGTGAGGGTCGAGCCGTCGTCGACGCCTTCGGCGCCCGCGTCCGAGAGGTTGCTGGCGGGCTCGGAGCCCTGCGAGCAGGCGGCGAGTCCGACGGCGAGGGCGCCGGCGGCGAGCAGGGCCGTGGCCCGCGTCATCCGGCGAGTGATGCGTGTCATCTGAAGATCTCCTAGCTCATCATCGAGCGGGCTCGGGGGAAGCCCGGAATGTGATTGCACGGCATCGGTTCCGAAAATCACCGAAATGCCTTTCGGCACGCTACTCTGGCGATGTCACCGGCGTCAAGCACGACTTCCGGTAGCGTTTCACTCGGAAGGGCGACACGGATGGCGCGAACAGACTCCCCCGGCGGCCGGGCGGCCACGCTGAGCGATGTCGCGCGCCTCGCCGGCGTCTCGCTCGCCACCGCATCGAAGGCCATCAACGGGCGCGACCAGGTGGCGCCCGCCACACGCAAGCGCGTGATCGCCGCCGCCGAGGAGTTGTCGTTCACGCCCAACCAGCTCGCGCGCAGCCTCATCGCCGGCCGCACCGGCACCGTCGGCCTCCTCACGAGCGACCTCGAGGGCCGCTTCGTCATCCCGATCCTCATGGGCGCCGAGGACGCGTTCGGCGCCGGCCAGGTGAACGTGTTCCTCTGCGACGCGCGCGGCGACGCCATCCGCGAGCAGCACCACCTCAAGGCGCTGCTCAACCGCCGCGTCGACGGCATCATCGTGGTGGGCCGGCAGACCGACCCACGGCCCTCGCTCGGGCACGACCTCCCCGTGCCGGTCGTCTACGCGTATGCTCCCTCCGACGACCCGACGGATGTCTCGGTCACGCCCGACAACGTCGGCGGCGGGCGCCTCGCGATCGAGCACCTCGTCGCGACCGGGCGGCGGCGCATCGCCCACATCAGCGGCGACCCGACCTACGCGGCGGCGCAGGACCGCGCGGTCGGCGTGCGGGCGGCCCTCGCCGACGCCGGGCTCGAGCTCGTCGGCGACGTGCTCTTCTCCGAGTGGTCGGAGCACTGGGGCCGCGACGCGTCGGCGCTCCTGCTCTCGCAGCATCCCGACATCGACGGGATCTTCTGCGCGTCCGACCAGATCGCGCGCGGCGCGCTCGACACGCTTCGGGACCTCGGCAAGCGGGTGCCCGAGGACATCGCCGTCATCGGCTACGACAACTGGGAGGTGCTCGCCACCAACTCACGCCCCGAGCTGACGAGCATCGACGCGAACCTGCAGCAGCTCGGACGGGCCGCGGCCATGCGCATCTTCGAGGCGATCGACGGCGAGGCGCCCGGCGCCGGCGTCGACCACCTGCCCGTGCGGCTCGTCATCCGCGGGTCGACGATCCCGCGGCGCTGACTCAGCGCGGACGCGGCGCTGCATGCGCGGCGGTGCGTTCGCGCGCGAGCATCGGTCTCTGCGCCACTTTGCGCACGTTCGCGCCAGTTCGACTGGTGCGGAGGCCGCCGAAGTGGCGCAGGGGCGCTGGCCCTCTCGCTGGGCTGCGCCCGGTCAGAGCAGCGCGAGCAGCAGCACGACGCTCACGAGGTTGCGCACCGCGTGCACGAGCAGGGCGACGAGGAGGTTGCCGCGCGTGAGCCACATCGTGCCGGCGAGCACGAGCCCCATGCTCGCGTAGACGAGCACCGACGCGAGGTCGGCGACGTCCTTCAGGTGCCAGAGGCCGAACAGCAGGCTGGAGCCGACGATGAGGAGCCACGCCGGAAGGCGGTGGCGGCAGCGCCACGCGAGGGCCTCGCGGAACACGAGCTCCTCCACGATCGGCCCGAACACGACCGCCGCGAGCGCGATCACCCACCACGTCTCGGGGCCGCCGAGGGCGGACACCAGTTGGGCCTGGTTCACGCCGGTCGGGCTGCCGCCGAGCAGGAACACCACGATGCTGACGATGGTCGGCAGCACGAAGATCGACACGAGGCCGGCCACGAACAGTCCGAAGGTCACCCACGGGTGCTCCCTCGTCAGCCGAAAGCTCCGCGCCCACGTGTCGCGATACACCCAGCTTCCGACGGCGGCGAACACGACCACGATCGCGAGGTTGGCCCACGTCGCGACGACGGGGCCGATCCCGCCGGTGAGCGCGAACACCGCGGCGCCGACGAAGAACGACGCGAGGTAGGCGATGACGAAGATCGCGCGTGCGACGCGGCCCGTAGTGGCCGGCGCCGTCGTCTGCAGCTCGGTCACGTCCAGAAGCCCTCGTGCACCTCGGTCGCCTCGGGCAGCTCCGCCGGACCCGCGACGGCGACCGGACGACCGCCGCGCGCGAACACCTCGCGGCACGGCAGCTCCATGGTCGGCACGCCCTCCTGCGCCGCGACGAGCTCGCGCAACCCCGCCTCCGAGAGCGCGTAGACGACGCGCGCGATGCCGCTCCAGTAGATCGCGCCGGAGCACATCGCGCACGGCTCGGTGCTCGTGTAGAGCGTCGCGGTCGCGAGCTCCTCTGGCGTGAGCGCCTGCGACGCCGCACGCACGGCGTTCGTCTCGGCGTGGCCGGTCGGGTCGCCCGTCGTGACGACGGTGTTCATCGCCTCGACCGCGCGGCCGTCGGCGGCGACCACGATCGACCCGAACGGGTGGTCGGTGCGGTTCCGCGCCTCGCCCGCGAGGGCGGTGCACCGGCGCAGCCACGCGAGGTCGGCGTCGGTCACGAGGGTCGGATCGGCCTGGTCCAGCATGCGCGGAGTCTAGCCGCGACGCGACCCCGGCCGTCAGCGCGCCGGCGCCGCGGCCTGCGCCGCCTTCCACTGCGCGAACGTCGTCGCGCCGAGACGCGCGGTCGCGGCATCCGCCGGCACCAGCGAGCCGTCGTGGAGCTTCGTGCCGAAGTACTCGGCGTCGGGGTCTGCGACCACCGTGCGCTCGTCGCCGCGAGCCGCGAGCGCGTCGGCGATGAACTCGTCGAAGCGGAACTCCTCGGGCCCGGCGATCTCGACGTCGGCGTTCAGGGGCTCGCCCGTCGCGACCGCGGCCACCGCGTCGGCCACGTCATCGGACGCGATCGGCCGGAACTTCACGGGCGCGATGCGCACCGTGTCGCCGTCGGTCGCGCCGTCGGCGATGGCCTTGCCGAACTCCATGAACTGGGTGGCGTGCACGATCGTGAACGGCACGCCGCCGTCGCGGATGAGCCGCTCCTGTGCGACCTTCGCCCGCATGTAGCCGCTGTCGGGCAGCCCGTCGGAGCCCACGATCGACAGCGCGACGTGGTGCCCGACGCCGGCCGCCTGCTCGGCCGCGAGCAGGGTGTTCGTCGAGGTCTCGAAGAACGCGAGCACGTCGTCGGGCGCGAACGACGGCGAGTTCGACACGTCGATCACCACCTGCGCGCCGGTGAGCGCCTCGGCGACGCCCTCGCCCGTGAGCGTGTTCACCCCGGTGTTCGGTGCGGCCGCCACGACCTCGTGCCCCTGCGCGGTGAGCCGCTGGGCGACCTTCGACCCGATGAGCCCGGTTCCGCCGATGATGACGATCTTCACGATGTTCCCTTCCGTCGGGGCATCCGCCACCCCGTTCCAGAAGCTCCGACCGCGCGGCCCGCCGATCTGTGACACGGATGCCGCGCCGGAGCAGGATGGGCCGTATGAGCGGAGAACTCGTGCTGGTGACCGGCGGCTCCGGCTTCATCGGCGTGCACTGCATCGTGCAGCTCCTCGAGGCCGGGTACCGAGTCCGCACCAGCCTGCGGTCGCTCGCGCGGGCCGACGAGGTGCGCGCCATGGTGGCCGAGGGCGGCGCGGATGCCGCGGGCGTCGAGTTCGCCGAGCTCGACCTGTTGCACGACGACGGCTGGCTCGACGCGGCATCCGGGGCGACGTACGTGCTCCACGTCGCCTCGCCGTTCCCGGCGACCCAGCCGCAGGATCCCGACGAGCTCATCGTGCCCGCCCGCGACGGGACCGTGCGCGCGTTGCGGGCCGCCCACGACGCGCGGGTGCGACGCGTCGTGCTCACCTCGTCGTTCGCCGCGGTCGGCTACGGCGCGCCGCATCCCGGTCGCCCGTACACCGAGGACGACTGGACCGACCCGGCCGACGAGCGCCTCACGCCGTACGTGCGGTCGAAGGCCGCGGCCGAGCGCGCCGCGTGGGACTTCATCGACCGCGAGGCGCCCGGCCTCGAGCTCGCCGTCGTCAACCCGGTGGCGGTGTTCGGCCCGACGCTCGGCCGCGACCTGTCGTCGTCGCTGCAGCTCCTGCTGACGTTCCTCAACGGCGAGGTGCGCGGCATCCCGGATGCCGCGACGAACGCCATCGACGTGCGCGACGTCGCCGCGCTGCACCTCGCCGCCATGACGCATCCCGATGCCGCGGGCGAGCGATTCCTCGCGGTCGCCGGCGATCCGGTGCCGTTCCGCGAGCTCGCCGTCCTGCTCCGCGACCACCTCGGCGACGCGGCACGGCACGTGCCGACGCGCGCGGTCCCGAGCTGGGTCGTACGCCTCGCCGCGCGCTTCGACCCCGACGTGCGCGCGGTCCTGCCGCAGCTCGGTCGCCGGCCGTACGCGTCGCACGCGAAGGCCGAGCGGATGCTCGACTGGCACCCGCGCTCGAACGAGGAGGCGATTCTCGCCTCGGCTGAGAGCCTGGTGCGGCAGGGGCTGGTACGCGACTAGAGCGCCGCGTCCCAGCGGCCCGCGGCATCGAGGAGGTCGACGTCGGTGCGGTCGCCGAGCAGCTCCCAGCGCTGCAGCGAGAGCGGCACGTTGCCGTTGCGCCACACGAAGTCGTGCACGTCGCGCACGGAGAACTCGCGCCCGTCAGCGGCGGCCGCGACCGCGGCATCCGTCACGAGGCGCAGCACCTCCTGCTTGCCGACGTGGTACGCCATCGAGAGCCCCGGCGTCGCCACGTAGTACGCGGTCTCCTCGGTGGCGGTTCCGACGTCCATGGGCACCTCGCGCACGAAGAACTCGACGGCCTCGGGCAGGCTGAACACGCCGGTGGCGAGGTTCACGTCGACGACGACGCGCAGCGCCCGAAGCCGGATGAAGTTGTGCACGATCGCCTGCGAGTGCGGCTTGTCGGCGAAGAGCCCCGCGGTGAGCATGAGCTCCTCGTTGTAGTGCGCGATGCCCTCATTGGCGACCGAGTCGATGAAGTGCCGGCGCATCGGGTTCGGCTGCGCCCACGACAGCGCGAGCTGCTGGCTGTGCGCGCCCTCGTGGATGATGCCGAGCCGCGGATCGCGCGCGTTCGCCGCGGCGAAGTACGGCAGGTCGGGCGACGGCCCGGGCACGTACGACGTCGCATCGTCGTCGACCCGGCGGATGCTCGTGAGGTCGTCGTTCACACCCAGGAACGCGAGCGGCTCGAGGTAGTCGGGCGTCGGCGCGTACAGGTAACGCCGCAGCGAGTCGGGCTGGCTGAGCAGACCCGCCGCCTCGGTGAACGCGCGCACCTCGCGTTCGAGCTCGGCCTGGTCGGCCGACTCGGCCTCGGCGGATTCCGCGAGCTCGGGCTCGGGCAGACCGCTGAAGCGGGTGCGCAGCACGAGCTCCCCGACGACGCTGCGTCGGTAGTCCTGCATGGCCGCGCGGACGAGCTCCTCGGGCTCGGCGGTCACGAGCGCCACGTGCCGCAGGTACCAGACGAAGGCGTCGCGTCCGACGATCACGTCGGGCCCGAGCCGACCGGCGGATGCCGCGAGCCACTCCCGGTAGCGCTCGAGCGCGTCGCTCGCGGCGGGCTGGGCTGCGGCGAGCGCGGCGGCGGTCGCGGCATCCGTCAGCGGGCGCACCGCGTGGACCGACCGGGCGAGCCGCGCGCCGATGTCGTCGAGCTCGGCCGCCGCGACACGGGCGAGCGTGGCGACTCCGGCGCGTTCGAGGTTCGCGATCGCCTGGTCGACGCCGGCCGGGACCGCCTCGAGCACGCGCACGAGGTCGGATTGCCGTCGGGCGTCGAACGGCGGGGGCGGGAGCAGCAGGTCGAACCACGGTCCGAGCACCTGCGACGTGAGGAACACGGCGTCGCGCTCCTGGTTGCGCAGCACGTCGAGCTCCCAGTGCACGCGCGCGAGCGCCGCGCCGAGGAGGCGGTGGTCGACCTGGTCGGGGATCGGCAGCGCGCCGACGCCCTCGTCGTCGATCGCCCGCCAGCGCGCGGCGAAGCCCTCGAGCTCGAGGCGGAACTCGTCGATCGCCGCCGGGTCGAAGCGCGGCAGCCAGCCGTCGGGCCGCTCCACGCGCGGGATGTCGTCGGACGTGCGGAACGACGTGGCGTCCCGCCACTCCCAGAACTCCACGCCGAGGCGGGCGAGGTCGGTTGCGAGCGACGTCATGCGGTCCACGCTATCGGGGGCCTCCGACGCCGTCCCCGGTGATCGAGTAGCGCCGCCGCGGAGCGCCGACGCGTATCGAGATCGGACATGAGTCTCGATACGCGTCCGACTTCGTCGGGCGCCACTCGACCACCGGTTGCGCGACCCGACCCACGCGCGTTGACTGGGTGGATGCGCGTCGTCATCGCCGGAGGCCACGGCAAGATCGCCCTCATCCTCGAACGCCTGCTCGTCGAAGCCGGGCACGAGCCCATCGCCATCATCCGCAACCCCGAGCACCGGGCCGACGTCGACGCCACGGGCGCGGCCGCCGTCGTGCTCGACCTCGAGGAGGCATCCGTCACCGAGGTCGGCCAGGTGCTGAAGAACGCGGATGCCGCGGTGTTCGCCGCCGGCGCCGGGCCCGGCTCGACCGCCGAGCGCAAGTTCACCGTCGACCGCGACGCGGCGATCCTGCTCGCCGACGCCGCCGAGGCCGCGGGCGTGCCGCGACTCATCGTGATCTCGGCCATCGATACCGACCGCTTCGACCCCGACTCGCAGGACATCTTCCAGCTCTACCTGCGTGCGAAGAGCGAAGCGGATGCCTCGGTCCGCTCGCGCGACCTCGACTGGACGATCGTCCGGCCGGGCTCCCTCACGAACGACGCCGGCACCGGGCACGTGCGGGCGGCCGATGTCGTGCCCGGCGGCGGACGGATCCCCCGCGCCGACGTCGCGGCGATCATCGCGTCGCTCCTCGAGACCGGCGCGGCTTCGCGCACGCAGTTCGAGGTCGTGTCGGGCGACGATCCGATCCCGGACGCGCTCTCCTCGCTCCGCTGAACGGTCGTCGAGTAGCGCCGCGCGAAGCGCGACGCGTATCGAGACGCGGCGAGAGGGTCTCGATACGCGTCCGGCTCCGCCGGGCGCTACTCGACCGCCGGGTGCTGCCGCGTAGCCTGAGGGCATGGGCATCACGGCGACGTTCCGGGCCACCAAGCGCGTCCCGATCCTGCAGGTCCTGAAGTCGGCGGTGGCCACGATCGCCGCCTGGCTCGTCGCCGGCTGGCTCATCCCCGGCCCGCTGCCGGTGTTCGCGGCGATCGCGGCCCTCCTCGTCGTGCAGCCGAGCGTGAACCAGTCGCTCGGCAAGGCGATCGAGCGTTCGATCGGCGTCATCCTCGGCGTGCTCATCGCCACGGGAATCTCGCTCGCCTTCGGACAGACGACGTGGGTCATCCTCGTCGCGATCGTCGTCGCGATGCTCGTCGCGTGGGCGCTGAAGATGACGCCCGGCACGTCGAACCAGGTCGCGATCAGCGCGATGCTCGTGCTCGCCCTCGGCGCGTCCTCGCCCGAGTACGCGCTCGATCGCGTGCTCGAGACGCTCATCGGCGCGGCGATCGGCATCATCATCAACGCGCTCATCGTTCCGCCTGTGGCCGTCGCACCGGCCCGCGACGCGCTCGCCCGCCTCGGCGGTGAGCTCGCGGCATCCGTCGACCGCCTCGCCCACGCCCTCGAGACGAATCGCACGCCCGCCGAGCTCGAGTCGCTCATGATCGAGGCACGGCTGCTGCGGCCGATGCGGGATGCCGCGGATGCCGCGATCGATGACGGCCAGGAGTCGCTGACCCTCAACCCACGGCGCTCCGCGCACCGTGAGGAGCTCGCCCAGCTCCGCGAGCTGCTGGAGCAGCTCAGCCCGATCGTGACGCAGCTCATCGGGATGACCCGCGCGTTCGCCGACCACTACGACGCCAGCCTGCACGACGAGCCCACGGTGCGCGCCATCGCGGAGCAGCTGCGCCGCGTCGCGCACGACGTGCGCCTCGCCGCCCGTGTGGCCGAGCCCGAACCCGAGCCGCTCACCTCCGAGACGCCGGCCCTCACCTCCGCGCTCGTCATCGCGGCGCCGAAGACCGCGCACTGGGTCCTCGTCGGCTCGCTCATGGAGGACCTGCGTCGCATCCGCGAGGAGCTCGGCGCCGAGGAGTGACGGGCCGGCGTGCCCGTCAATCGGAAGTTCGACGCCGCGCCGCCACCGGCTGCCTAGGCTGGCCTGCAACCGACCGGGAACGACGAGGCGACGGCAGGAGCGGCAGCGATGGCGACGACCGACACGGCAGCGACGACGACCCGGAGCGGCGATCTCGCCCGGCAGCTCTCGGTCGCGGTGAGCGCGCTGCTGGCGGTGGTCGGGTCGTTCATCGGGTCGGGCGCGGCGGGCGGCACGCCGGTGCAGGATGCCGCGGGCGGAGCGCTCGCAGCCGATGCGACGCTCATCGCACCGGGAACGGGCGCCTTCTCCATCTGGTCGCTCATCTACTTCGGACTCCTCGCGTACGCGGTGTGGCAGTTCCTGCCTGCGCAGCGCACCGAGGACCGGCACCGCCGCATCGGCTACCTCGTCGCCGCCTCGCTCCTGCTCAACGCGGCGTGGATCCTCAGCATCCAGTTCGACCTGCTCTGGCTCAGCGTGCCGATCATCGTCGCGCTGCTCGTGGTGCTCGTGGCCGCCTTCCGGCGCTGCCTCGCCGTCCCGCCGCGAAGCGCGCTCGACGCCCTGGTCACCGACGGCACGGTCGGGCTCTACCTCGGCTGGGTGATCGTCGCGACCGCCGCGAACGTCACGGCCGCGCTGGTCGCCGCGGGCTTCGACGGCTGGGGCATTCCGGCCGAGACCTGGGCGGTCGCCGTGGTCGGGGTCGCGGGCCTCGTCGGGGTCGCCCTCGCCACCTGGGACCGCGGGCGCATCGCCCCCACCCTGTCGATCGCGTGGGGTCTCTCCTGGATCGGGATCGCCCGCCTCACGGACGCCCCGGAGTCGACCGCGACCGGCATCGCCGCCATCATCGCGGCTGCCGCCGTCGTGCTGGCCACGGTCGCCGCGCGGGTCGCGATCGAGGTGCGCCGCCGCCGCGCCCCGATCTCCTCGTAGCAGTCGTCGAGACCTTCGGAACTTCGGACCTTCGGCACTTCGTCACTTCGGCACTTCGGCACTTCGGAACTTCGGCACTGACTTCTGCGGGCCAGCACTCCGACCGGAACGCCGACGTCGACGCGCCCCACAGGTCGCCATGGCGAACGCAGACGGCGCTCCTCGCCACCGCGCACATTCTCAGCGGCAGGCGCGGCTGGCTATCGTCGAGAGCGGAAAGGGGCGCGGATGTCGCAGGGAAGCGCGGGCTTGCGGGGGTTCGACTTCTTCGGGGCGGGCGAGCTGCCTGCTCCGAACCTGCCGGCCGACGAGGTGGCGTCGATCGTGCGCGAGCGCTGGGGGATCGTCGCGGAGCTCTCGCCGCTCGGCAGCCAGCAGGACCAGAACTTCCTCGCGCGGGTCGACGGCGAGCCGGTCGGCGTCGTGAAGATCACGAACCCGGCGTTCACCGCGGTCGAGCTGGCCGCCCAGGAGCAGGCCGCCGATCACATCGCCGCGAACGCGCCGGCCGTGCGCATCGCGACGACCACGACGGATGCCGCGGGCACACCCCGTTCGATCGTCGCCGAGACGAGCGAGGGCCCGCTCAGCATCCGCATCATCGAGCACCTCGACGGCGGCACCCTGACCGGCGGCGCGTACCTCTCGCCCGCCACAATCGCGAGGATGGGCGAACTCGCCGCCCGCACGAACCTCGCGCTCGCCGACTTCGATCACGACGGGCTCGACCGCGTGCTGCAGTGGGACCCCCGGCACGCCGACCGCGTCGTCGAGCTCCTCGCGCCGCACCACCCCGACCCGGCCCGACGGCGACAGGTGACGGATGCCGCGACCGCCGCCTGGGCCGAGCTCTCCGTCGTGGCATCCGACCTGCCGCTGCAGGCCGTGCACCTCGACCTCACCGACGACAACGTCGTGTGCACGACCGAGCGCGGCATCCGCCTGCCCGACGGGATCATCGACTTCGGCGACGTGACGCGCAGCTGGGCGGTCGCCGAGCTGGCGATCACCATCACGTCGCTGCTGCACCACGCGGGAGCCGAGCCGGCCTCGGTGCTGCCCGCGATCCGGGCGTTCCACGCGCTTCGCCCGTTGTCGCCTGAGGAGGTCGCGGCGCTCTGGCCGATCGTCGTCCTGCGCGGCGCCGCGCTCGTGGTGAGCGGCGAGCACCAGGTGCAGCTCGACGGCGGCGAGAACGCATATGCCGCGAGCGGCATCGAACGCGAATGGCGTATGTTCGAGCAGGCCGTCTCGGTGCCAACCGCGGTCATGACGGCGGTGATCGCCGACGCGCTCGACACGCCCGGTGGTCGAGTAGGGCCCGGCGAAGCCGGACCCGTATCGAGACCCGACGGCGATGCGTCTCGATACGCGTCGCCTCCGGCGGCGCTACTCGACGACCGGTTCGCATCGTCGCCTCCGGCGGCGCTACTCGACGACCGGGTCGCGACGTCGGCCGTCCGCCTCGACGTCTCGATCACCTCCGACGACGTCGACGCCGGCGCGTGGCTCGACCACGACCTCGAGGATCGACTCGCGCTCGCGGCGCTCGACGCCGGGGCATCCGTCGCCTGGCTCGAGCGCGGCACGCCCCGCCTCACCGGGAGCCGGACGCACGCGACGACGTCCTCGGCGACCATCCCGACCGGCGTCGACGTGTGGTTCGCCGACCCGCAGCACCTCGCCGCGCCGGAGGGGACCCGGCTCGTGATAGAGGCCGCCGACGGCGTCACGATCCTCGACGGGCACATGCTCGCACGGACCCGTCACCGGATCCGGCTCGAGGAGCCCGACGGTCCGAGAGTGCCGCATCTGGTGCGACCGGAGTATGCGGCCGGGTGGCTCGGGGTGACTCGGGATCCGGCGCCCATCATGGGTCTCGATACGCGTCCGGCTTCGCCGGGCGCTCCTCGACCACCGGGGGAGGCTTCGCCGGGCGCTCCTCGACCACCGGTTCGGGATGCCGCGGCGCTCATCGAGCGACGCGACCGGGCGTTCGCCGAGGTGCAGGAGCACTACTACGACGCGCCTCCGCGCATCGAGCGGGGCTGGCGCGAGCACCTCGTCGGCACCGACGGACGCGTGTACCTCGACATGGTGAACAATGTGACGCCGCTCGGCCACGGTCACCCGAAGCTCGCCGCCGCCGTCGCGAAGCAGCTGCGCACGCTGAACACGAACTCGCGCTTCAACTACGGCGCCGTCGTCGAGTTCTCCGAGCGCCTCGCGGCCCTGCTGCCCGATCCGCTCGACACGGTCTTCCTCGTCAACTCGGGCTCGGAGGCCACCGATCTCGCGATCCGCGTCGCGCTCGCCGCGACCGGACGCCGCGACGTCGTGTCGATCCTCGAGGCGTACCACGGCTGGACCTACGGCTCCGACGCCGTCTCGACCTCGATCGCCGACAACCCGAACGCGCTCGCGACCCGGCCCGACTGGGTGCACGTGCTCGACGCGCCCAACCCGTTCCGTGGGCTGCATCGGGGCGCGGATGCCGCGCGCTACGCGCCCGAGGCCGCCCGCCGCATCCGCGAGCTCGCGGCATCCGATCGCCTGCCCGCCGCGTTCATCGCCGAGACCTTCTCCGGCAACGCCGGCGGCATCCCCCTGCCCGACCGCTACCTCGCCGAGGTGTACGCGGCCGTGCGCGAGACCGGCGGACTCGCGATCGCCGACGAGGTGCAGGCCGGTTATGGGCGTCTCGGCGAATGGTTCTGGGGCTTCGAGCAGCAGGGCGTGGTGCCCGACATCGTCGCCGTGGCGAAGGCAGCCGGCAACGGCTACCCGCTCGGCGCGGTCATCACGACGCGCGAGATCGCGGAGCGCTTCCGCACGCAGGGCTACTTCTTCTCGTCGACCGGCGGCAGCCCGGCCTCGAGCGTGGCCGGCCTCGCGGTGCTCGACGCGTTCCGTGACGAAGGACTGCAGCGCAACGCGACCGAGGTCGGCGCGCACCTGAAGGGCCGGCTCGCCGAGCTCGCGACGCGGCATCCGCTCATCGGCGCCGTGCACGGCCTCGGCCTCTACCTCGGCGTCGAGTTCGTGCGCGACCGCGAGACGCTCGAGCCCGCGACCGAGGAGACGCGCGCGATCTGCGACCGGCTGCTCGAGCTCGGCATCGTCATGCAGCCCACGGGCGACCACCAGAACGTGCTGAAGACGAAGCCGCCGCTGTGCATCGACCGCGCCTCGGCCGAATTCTTCGTCGACACGCTCGACCGGGTGCTCGCCGAGGGCTCGTAGGCGGATCGCTCGCGCCCGACGACCGCACCGTTGCCGCGGTTGTCAACGCCATGACACCGGTTGCGGCGGCATCCCTAGACTGAGCCCGTGCTCCCCGCCGTCATCGCGCTCGCGATCGCACCTGCGTGCCTCATCCTCGGGCTCGGCTTCGTCGCCCGTGCGATCGCCGCGCAGCGCGTGACCGGACTCATCGTGCAGTACGCGCCGCAGCGCGGCTCGACGGTGCTGCACGACGCGCTGCTGGTCGACGCGGATCGGCGCGCGGCATCCGCGATGCTCATCGACCTGGCGGTGAAGCGCAAGGTGCGGCTGCTCGCCGGCGCGAAGCGGGAGCCGATCGGCGTCGAGGTGCTGCCGAACGTCGTGTTCACGGCCGATGAGCTCACGCTGCTCGAGGCGCTGTTCGGTCCCGACCACACGCCCGGACGGGTGCGGCGATTCTCCGCCGAGCGGCGTGCGCTCACCGGGCGGCTCCGCATCCTCGTGCAGCACGCCGAGCACGCGCTCGCCCGCGAGGGGCTCATCGCCCCGCGCCGCACCACCTGGCCGGGCGTCACGCTGCGCAGCCTCGCCTACCTGGGCATGCTCGTCGAGGCACTGCTGATCGTCTTCGCGCTCATCGACGGCGACGTGGCCTCACTCGGCCTGACCCTCGTCGCGCTCGTGGCGACGATCGGCACGATCGTGGTGACGCCGGCGTCGTGGCGCCGATTCCTGCCGCCCGCGCGCCCGCGGCGCGAGCACCTCGACGGGCTGCGGCAGTACCTCGAGCTCGCCGAGGCCGACCGCCTGCGCATGCTGCAGTCGCCGACCGGGGCCGATCTCGTGCCGAGCGATGGCGAGGATCCGGCCCTCGCCCGCTACCACCTGCACGAGCGCCTCCTCCCCTACGCGGTGCTGTTCGGGATCGAACGGGAGTGGATCCGGCAGCTCAGGCTCGAACACGACCGACTCGTCGCGCGGGACCCAGGGCTCATCGTCGACGGGGTCGACGGGGTCGACGCGCTGCACGACGTCGCGACGGCCGTCGACGCCGCCGGCGGGGCGGTGCAGCTCATCGCCGCGGTCGGCGACCTCGTCGACGGCACCGGCGCGGTGCTCGACGGGGTGGGCGGCATCTTCGAGGTGTTCAGCTCCTAGCGGTGCGGTTGGACCGGGAGGACAATGGAGGCGGTCGGTCGTCTCCGGGCGGCTCGGCCGCATTCCGAGGCCTCGCCCGCATCGCGGAGCCGAACACATGACCGTGACACCCCCCGAGCACGGCTCGCCCGTGCCGAACTCCCGGGCGCCGGTGGATCCGACGCCGCCGACACCTGCGTCGATGTCGGCACCGGCACCTGCGCCGCCTGCGCGCCCGAAGCCGCCGAACATCCACGTCAGCGCGCTCATCGTCTGGCTCACGATCTTCCCGCTCGTCGCCATCGTGAGCGTGCTGCTCGCGCCGATGATCGCGGACTGGCATCCCGTGTTGCGGGCGTTCGTGGTGACGCTCATCGTCGTCCCGATCGCGGCGTACTGGCTGATGCCGCAGATGTTCCGGTGGTACGCCGCGATCGAGCGGCGGCGGGCGGCGCGTCGGGCCGACCGGCCCATGCCTGACGACGACGCCATGCGGCACGATTGAGGCATGACCGCCTCGACCTCGTCCGAGACCGCCATCACGATCGACGTCGACGGCACGCCCGTGTCGGGCGTGTACTCGCGCCCGACGGATGCCGCGGCCACGATCGTCGTGGCGCACGGCGCCGGAGCCGGCATGGAGCATCCGTTCATGTCGGGCTTCACCCGGGCGATGCACGACCTCGGCTACGCGACGCTGCGCTTCAACTTCCCGTACCGCGAGGCGAAGCGCCGGTTCCCCGACCGGCCGCCCATCGCGATCGCGACCTGGCGTGCGGCGCTCGCCGCCGCGGCCGAGCGGGCCGGCGGCGCCGGCGGCTCGGGCGCTGGCGCCGGCGGCGCGGGCGAGCCGATCTGGGCCTCGGGCAAGTCGTTCGGCGGACGCATGGCATCGATGGCGGTCGCCGACGGCATGCCGGCGGCGGGGCTCATCTACCTGGGTTACCCGCTGCACCCGCCCGGCCGCCCCGAGAAGGCGCGCGACGAGCACCTGCCGGGCATCACCGTGCCGATGCTGTTCCTACAGGGACGCAACGACCCGTTCGCCATCCCCAACGAGCAGCTCGACGAGGTCGTCGCCCGCATCGGCCCGACGGCGACGCTCGAATGGATCGAGGAGGCGAACCACTCGTTCGAGGTGAAGGGACGCAAGCGCCCGGCCGGCGAGATCGGCGCGTCGCTCGCCCCGCGCGCGGCCGCGTTCATGGCGGCGCACCGGGCGGGCTGAGCGCCGCCGGACGCCATTCATCCACAGGCGCCGATTTCCGAGTCGACGCGCAGCCTCGCCGACTTACGCTGGACGCATGCCCACGACGACCGGTCGCGCGCGGGGGTGGGTGCTCCCGGCGCTGGCCGGCGTGGCATCCGTGGCCCTCGGCGCCGGCGTCGGCGAGCTCGCGGCGGCGATCCTCGCCCCCGAGGCGAGCCCCTTCGTCGTCGTCGGCTCGCTGCTCATCGACCTCGCCCCGTCGTGGGCGAAGGATGCCGCGATCGCCCTGTTCGGCACGGCCGACAAGGTCGCGCTGCTCATCGGCATCGCGATCGTGCTGCTGGCCGTCGCCGGAGCGGCAGGCGTGCTCGAGGTGCGTCGCCCCCCGTGGGGACGCGTCCTCATCGGCGCGCTCGGGCTGGTCGGGGTCATCGCCGCGATGACCCGGGCGAACGCGCCCCTGCTGGCGTTCGCGCCGGCCGCACTCGCGGCGGTCGCGTCGGTCATCGCGCTGCAGTTCCTCGTCACCCGGCTTCCGTCGACGGATGCCCCGGTGCCGATGCAGCAGCCCGAAGGCATCGACCGGCGGCGCTTCCTCGGGTGGGCCGGCGGGGCCGCGGCGGTCGGCGTGCTCGCGGCGATCGGCGGCTATGCGTTGCAGGCGGGCACGCGTGCGGTCACGGCGATCCGCGACACGATCGCGCTGCCGACGCCCTCGACGAACGCCACCGTCCCGGCCAGTGCGGAGCTCGGCATCGAGGGGCTCACCCCGGTCGTCACCCCGAACGCGCAGTTCTACCGCATCGACACGGCCCTCGCCGTGCCCGCGGTCGACCCCGAGACGTGGAGCCTCCGCATCCACGGCATGGTCGACCAGGAGGTCACCCTCACGTGGGACGAGCTCCTCGCCCTCCCCCTTGAAGAGAGCGTGACGACGCTCGCGTGCGTGTCGAACGAGGTCGGCGGCGACCTCATCGGCAACGCGGTCTGGCTGGGCTACCCGATCCGCGAGCTGCTCGCGCGAGCGAACCCGAGTGCCGACGCCGACATGGTGCTCTCGCGCAGCGTCGACGGCTTCACGGCGTCGACGCCGCTCGCTGTCCTGCAGGACGATCGGAACGCGATCCTCGCCGTCGGCATGAACGGTGAGCCGCTGCCGGCGCAGCACGGATTCCCCGTGCGCATGGTCGTGCCGGGCCTCTACGGCTATGTTTCAGCCACGAAGTGGGTCGTGGACCTCGAGGTCACCCGATTCGACGCGGCTTCCGCCTACTGGACCGATCGCGGCTGGAGCGCGAAGGGACCCATCAAGTTGCAGAGCCGCATCGACGTGCCGCGCACCGGCCAGCAGTTGAGCGCAGGCACCATCACGGTCGCCGGCGTCGCCTGGCACCAGCACACGGGCATCACCGCGGTCGACGTGCAGGTCGACGACGGCCCGTGGCAGCCGGCGACCCTCGCCGAGGCGATCTCGATCGACACCTGGGTGCAGTGGCGCCTCGACTGGGACGCGGAGCCGGGCACCCACACCCTGCGCGTGCGCGCCACCAGCGCCGACGGCGAGGTGCAGACCTCCGACGTGCAGGGCGTCGTGCCCGACGGCGCCACGGGCCACCACGAGCGCACCGTCACCGTCGCCTGACGCCGTCACCCACCCGCCGCTCCCGCTGCACCCCGCCGTCCTCCGCCCCGCCCCTCGTCGACGACTTCTGCCACTCGCCCCCACTCGTCCATCACCCTCCACGCATCCGTCGCCCCTCCACGCATCCCTCGCCTCTCCACGCATCCCTCGCCCCTCCACGCATGCTCGCCCCTCCACGCATGCTCGCCCCTCCACGCATCCCTCGCCCCTCCACGCATGCTCGCCCCTCCACGCATCCCTCGCCCTTCCACGCATCCCCGCCCCGCCTCTTCCCGCGCTCCCGCCTCTCGTCCTCCACAATCGAGCCACCCGATCCCCGCATCACCGGGCCCCGATCGCCCGAGTTCGACTGGCCCGCTGGATGGGAGTGTTTATTCCCAGAAGTCTCGGAACTTCGGAACTTCGGAACTTCGGAACTTCGGAACTTCGGAACCGAGATCCACGAGGGAACAACACTTCATGCGCTGGATGCATCGAGAGAGGACGGAACGCCATGCCGGGATCACGGAACACCGTCGAACGCGCGGTGAAGGTCGACGTGGACACTGATCGGCGCATCGCGCAGTTGGCCTACTTCATGGACGTTCCGAAGAAGGCGGTCGTCCGCGAGGCCGTTGCGGAGTACGCGGAGGCGCGATTGTCACGAGCGGGAGGCGGGGCCGGGGCCGATGCTGGCGGTAGTACGGGCGGAAGTGGCGACGAGGGTGGTCGAGGCGACGCCGTCGGTCGGGGTCACGGAGGCGACGGCGAGGACGCGAGCCTGGGCGGTGAGTTGTCCTCGACGGCGGCGGCGCTGACGTTCGAGGACCTGCCGATCCGGGATCGGCTGGCCTTGAGCCGGGCACAGTTGATCCGAGAGTTCGCGGCCCGCGGAGGAACTGGGGTGCGTGTGGTGATCGAGCGGCCGTCGCAACGTGACGATGAATTCGAGTTCGGAGGTGCCGAGGAGGACGAAGTGGAGCTCCTCGTGGACACGCGCTTGGAGGACGGCAGCGGAGCGGTCGTCGTGCTCAGCGGAATCGCCCGATCGATCCTCAAGTCGTGGGTCGACGTGACCTCGCTGACCGCGGTTCGGCTGTACCGCCCGTCTGAGCTCGACGACCTCATCGCGCGCTCGCGACCGCTGTGATCGAGACGTCGGATGCCGCGGACCGTGCCGTGCAGCATCCGCTCGCGGCTGGGTTTCAGACGGCGGTGTAGCCGCCGTCGACGAGATGGTAGCTGCCCGTGATGAAGCTCGCCGCGTCGCTCGCGAGGAAGGCGACGAGTGCGGCGACCTCGTCGGCCTCGCCGAGGCGTCCGATCGGGTGCTTCGTGACGAGGTACTCCAGGGCGGCCTCGTCGAGGTTCGCGTCGAGGAGCGGCGTCCTGATGAAGCCCGGGCCGACCGAGTTCACGCGCACGCCCTGGTCGGCGTACTCGACCGCGGCATTCTTGGTGAGGCCGACGAGCCCGTGCTTCGCACTGACGTACGCCGACGAATTCGCGAAGCCCACGCTGCCGAGGATCGAGGCGATGTTCACGACCGCCCCGCCGCCGTTCGCCGCGATCGCCGGCAACTGCGCCTTCAGGTTGTGGAAGATGGAGCTCAGGTTCACGCCGATGACCGTGTCCCAGCCGTCGTCGGGGTAGTCGCCGATGAGTGCGGACGGCCCGCCGATGCCGGCGTTGTTCACCGCGATCCGGAGCGGTGCCACTGCGTTCGCCTGCTCGATGGACGAGGCGATCCACGCGGCATCCGTGACGTCACCGACGGATGCCTCGGCGGTGCCGCCCGCCGCCCGGATCTCGTCGACCACCGCGTTCGCGTGCATCTCGTCGAGGTCGTTCACGATCACGGACGCGCCGTTCGCGGCGAGCAGCAGCGCGATCGCGCGGCCGATGCCGCTGCCCGCGCCCGTCACGATCGCCGAGCGTCCTCCCACGTCGTACGTGGCCATGTTGGTCCTCCCCGGGCGGACGCGGAGCCGGGAACCCTTCTCGGGCGGTCCGTCCTCGGCCAGCCTAGGAACCACGGCTGGGAGCCCCACCAGTCGAAGGTCCCGTGGGGGTGTCAGGTCGTCGCGGCATCCGGGCCGGCGAACCGCGCGACCAGCACGAGCGCGATCTCACGCTGGCGCAGCAGGAACGCGCGCTCGTCGAGCTTCTTGCGGCGGAGCCACGAGGTGACCTCGTCGTTGCACTTGCTCGCGTTGCAGGATCCGCATGCGGGCACGACGTTCTCGAGCGTGTAGCGTCCGCCGCGCGAGATCGGCAGCACGCAGTCACGCTGGAGGGCCCGGTCGGTGGCGCCGCAGTAGGCGCATCCCCGCCACTCGGCGGTCAGCGCCGACCACTGCGCGTCGCTGAGGTCGTGCGTGACGCGCGCCATGCGCCGCTTGCGCCGTCGCGCGTAGACCGCAGTACGGGACCGGCTGACCGCCATGCCGTCAGGGTAGCGCTCGCGCCGGCCCGCACCGCGTCAGAGCCTCGGCGTGCGCGGCGGCTCGGTGCGGCGCGATCCCGTGGCCTCGAACGCCGCGGCGAGCGCGAGCAGCGCGTTGTCGTCGTACGCACGTCCGGCGAACGTCAGCCCGACCGGCATCCCGAGGTCGGCCATGGTGCCCATGGGCACGGTGACCGTCGGGATGCCGAGGTGCCGCGGCACGAGGTTGCCGTTCGCGACCCACACGCCGTTGCGCCAGCCGAGGTCGGCGGATGCCTCGACGACGTCCATGTCCGCGGGGCCGACGTCGGCGACCGCCGGGAACACCACCGCGTCGAGGCCGAGGTCGTCCATCCACTGCTCCAGGTCGAGCCGGCGGGTCTCCTCGAGGCCGCGGAGTCCGCCCTCGAGCTCGGGCATGTCGGCGAACGTCGCGCCCGGGTTCGCGCGGGCCCAGTCGGGATACTCGGCGACGTCGTCGTCGAACCCGGTGTACCGGTCGGGCAGGGCGCCCTCGGGCTGCGGGAAGATCCGCGCGCCGTCGACGTCGGCCAGCGAGTGCAGCGCGGGGTCGCCGTTCGCCTCGAGGAAGTCGTTCCACGACCAGGCCGAGAGGTCGACGATCTCGCGGTGCAGGTACTCGGGGCTCACGAGTCCCCGGGTCGCGATCGTCGGCGCGCCCGTGCGGTCGCCCTCGTAGTTCGACACCACCGGGAAGTCGACGAGCACGACCTCGGCGCCCGTCGCCTCGAGGTCGCGGCGCGCGGCCTCCCAGAGGTCGATCACCGACGGGCGCGTCTCGATGCGCTGCCCGGTGGGTCCGCCGATGCCGGGCGAACGACCTGGCTCGGCGGTGCCCGCCTCGGGATCGTCGTTCACGTACATGCGCGGGATGCCGAATCGCTTGCCGGCGAGCGCCGAGCGGGCCGCCGCGGCATCCGCCGGTCGCAGCGCCGGGTACGAGTCGGGCCGCACCGACGACGACGCCGGGATCTCGACCCACGGCTGCACGCGCCAGAAGTCGCCGCGCGTCTCGGCGTCGTCGGCGACGATCACGTCGAGCACCTCGAGCAGGTCGGCCATCGAGCGCGTGTGCGGCACGACCACGTCCATGGTCGGCACGAGCGGCCAGTTGCCGCGCACCGAGATGACACCCCTCGAGGGGGTGTACGCGCAGAGCGCGTTGTTCGACGCGGGCGCGCGGCCGCTCGACCAGGTCTCCTCGCCGAGGCCGAAGGCCGCGAAGGATGCTGCGGTGGCCGTGCCCGAGCCGTTCGACGAGCCCGAGCCGAACGCCGCCGTGAGGTACTCGGCGTTGTACGGGCTCTCGGCGCGGCCGTAGACGCCCCGCTGCATGCCGCCGTTCGCCATCGGCGGCATGTTCGTGAGGCCGATGAGCACGGCGCCCGCCGCGCGCAGCCGCTCGATCGTGAACGCGTCGCGCTGGGCCACGAGGTGCTCGAACGCGGGGCTGCCGGCGGCCGCGGTGAGCCCTCGGGCGAGGTAACTGTCCTTGGCGGTGTACGGGATCCCGTCGAGCGGGCCGAGCGTCTCGCCGCGGGCGCGGCGCTCGTCGGAGGCCCGCGCGTCGTCGAGCGCCGACGGGTTCATCACGACGAGCGCGTTGAGCCCGGTCGCTGTGCCCGGGCGGTCGTACGCCTCGATGCGGTCGAGGTACGCCCGCGTGAGCGACTCGCTCGTCGCGCGCCCGTCCTCGAGCGCGGCGCGCAGCTGCGCGATCGACGCCTCGACGACGTCGACCCCCTCCGCCCCGCTCATCGCGTCACCGCCGGCTGCTGCTGCGTGATGCAGTGGATGCCGCCGCCGCGGGCGAAGAGCGGGCGCGCGTCCACGGTGACCGCACGGCGCCCGGGGTACGCCGCCTCGAGGATCTCGCGCGCCGCGGCATCCGCTCGCTCCTCGCCGAACCCGCATGCGATGACGCCGCCGTTGACGACGAGGTGGTTCACGTAGCTCCAGTCGACGAAGCCCTCGTCGTCGCGGAGGGTCTCGGGCGCCGGCAGGTCGAGGATCTCGAAGCGGCGGCCCGCGGCATCCGTCTGCTCGGCGAGGTGGGCGCGGAGCTCGCGGGTCACCTCGAAGTCGGGGTGCTCGGGGTCGCGCTGGTCGTGCAGCAGCAGGCGTCCGGCCGACGGCATCGTCGCGACGATGTCGACGTGGCCGTTCGTGCCGAACTCGTCGTAGTCGCGGGTCAGTCCGCGCGAGAGCCACACGACGCGGGTGGCGCCGATGGTGCGGGCGAGCTCCGCCTCGACGCGCGCCCGGTCGGCGTACGGGTTGCGGCGCGGGTCGAGCTGCACGGTCTCGGTGACGAGCACGGTGCCCTCGCCGTCGACGTGGATGCCGCCGCCCTCGTTCACGAGCAGGCTGCTCACGGTCTCGGCGCCGACCAGGTCGGCGATGAGGCGCGCGTGCTCGGCGGACTTGCGCCACTCCGACCACGCGGGAGCGCCCCAGCCGTTGAACACCCAGTCCACGGCGCCGAGGACGCCGGGCCGCTCGTCGTCGAAGACGAACGTGGGGCCGTGGTCCCGCATCCAGAACTCGTCGACCGGCGCCTCGACCTGCTCGATGCCGTCGCCGAGCATCGACGCCGCGCGCTCGCGCTCGGTCGGGTCGACGAGCATCGTCACCGGCTCGAACTCGGCGACGGCGAGCGCCACGGCCGTCCACGCGGCGTAGCCCTCCTCGCGGTCGGACGTCGACTCCCCGAGGGTGATCCCCTCGCGCGGGAACGCCATCCAGGTGCGCTCGTGCGGGGCGGTCTCGGCGGGCATGCGCCAGGTCATGCGGGTACCTCCATGGTGACGGGGGCGGATGCCGCGGCATCCGCCTGCTGGGTTCCGGATGCCGCGGCATCCGCTGTCGCATCGCGACCGACGATCGGCGCACCGGGGCGGAGCGCTCGATCGCGGTACGGCGAGGTCGTGAGCCAGAGCACGGCGTAGAGCGCCCCGGCGAGGAACGGGCCGGCGACGGCCGAGAGGTCGGCGCCGCCGAGTGCGGCCGCGATGGGGCCGACGTAGAGGGTCGTGTTGGCCATGAGCACGGCGAGCGTGGTGCCGACCACCATGGTGACGACGCCGGGCCAGAACACGCCCCCGTTGTACCAGAACGGGCTGCCCCGGCGCTCGTCGCTCAGGGCGACGCCGTCGTAGCGGTTGCGGCGCAGCAGGATGTCGACCGCGTAGATCGCGACGAGCGGTCCGAGCACGGTGACGCTGAGCTCGAGCGACGCGTTGAGCGTGTCGAGGAAGCTCGGCGCGAGGTAGACGAACCAGCCGGCCGCCACGGTCGCGAGGACGCCCGTGATGATCACGGTCGCGGCGCGCGAGACGCGGATGCCGAGGCCCTGCGCGTAGAGGCCGGTCGAGTAGGCGACGAGCACGTTGTTCGTGATGCTGCCCAGTACGACGATCGCGAGGAAGACCGGCGTGAACCAGCCGGGCACGATCTCGCCGATGGTGAGCTGCGGGTCGGTCATGTCGATCGCGGTGCCGGCGACCACGCCGAGGGTGCCGATGAGCACGGCCGGGATGAACCCGCCGAGCGCGGTCCACAGGGCGACCGTGCGCTTCGGGGTGTCGCGCGGCAGGTAGCGGGCGTAGTCGGCGCCGGTGCCCCACGACAGCGGCCCCGACGCGACAATCGCGTAGCCGAGCAGCACCATGGCCCAGTGCTCGCCGTCGGGCAGCGGCGCGGGCCGGTACGTGAAGTCGGCGGCCTGGAACACGAACACCGCGAGCACGATGAACGCCACGGCGAGCGCGGCCGAGAAGAACGGCGACAGCTTCGTGATCGTCGCGTGGCCGTAGACGCTGAGCACGAAGCTCAGCGCGGCGACGACCACGAGCACGACCCAGCCGAGCCCGCCGGAGACGTCGATGCCGATGAGCCCGAGCAGCGCATTGGCGGCGAGCGTCGCGACGGCGATGTTGATGATCTCGTAGAACAGGCCGATCGCGACGCCGAGTCCGCCGCCGAAGACGCGGTTGCCGCGGATGCCGAACATGGCGCGCATCACGGTGACGCTCGGCGTGCCCGACGCGGGGCCGCTCACGGCCAGCCAGCCGACGGCCGCCCACCAGAGGTTGCCGACGACGGTGATCGCGAGCGCCTCCCAGATGGAGAGGCCGAGCAGCATCAGCACACCGCCGAGCACGAAGTAGAGGTAGACGACGTTCGCGCTCATCCAGACCCAGAACAGCTCGCGCGGGCGGCCGTGTCGCTCGGCGTCGGGGATGACGTCGACGCCGTGGGTCTCGATGCGGCCGGCGCGGTCGGATGCCGCGGCCGCGCCGACGTGCGGCGACGCTGCCGCTGGGCTCGGGGTCTGGTTGCTCATCGTTGAGGACTCTCCGGTTTCGATCGCCCGGGGCGATCTCTGGACTCGGCCGCGGACTCGACCTATTATTGATCACACGATCAATAAGTTGCAAGGACGCTACCTACACTGAGGTCACGATGTCAAGACCCCCTCGCAAGAAGGCCGCTCGCAAGTCGCCCGCCGAGCGCTCCGCAGAGATCACGGATGCCGCGCGCGCCGTCGCCCTCGAGCACGGCCTCTACGGGGTGACCCTCCGCAGCATCGCCGCGCGCATCGACGTCGCCCCCGCCCTCGTCGCGCACTATCAGCCGAACATGGACGTCCTGGTCGCGAGCACGTTCGGGTCGATCGTGGCCGACGAGCTCGCCGAGCTCGAAGACCTGGTCGCCCCGCTGCCGACGCCGAGCGCGCAGCTCGCGCGCCTCCTCGACACGCTGCTCGACGGCACCCGCGACGACGTCACGGTCATCTGGGTCGAGGCGTGGGCGCTGGGCCGCCGCAACGAGGCGCTCGCGCAGCGCGTCCGCGAGGAGATGGACGACTGGCGCGTGTTCGTGCAGGGCATCGTGCAGGCGGGCGTGGCGGCGGGGGAGTTCGAGACCGACGACGCGGCATCCGTCGCCTGGCAGCTGCTCGGCATGATCGACGGCCTCAACGCGCACGCGCTCGTGCGCTGGGAGGACGCGACCGACCGCGGCTCGCGCATCGGGCACGCCGTCGAGGGCATGCTCGGCCTCGGCCGCGGCGCGCTCGCGCCCTCCGGTGGCTGAGGAGGCCGCGAAGCAGCCGTCTCGAAACCACACCACCGCACACCCGGGAATCCCCCACCGCGCCCGCCGGTTCCCCTTCACATGACGACCCTCCCGACCACCATGCGCGCCGTCGCCGCCACGGGCGCCCTCCCCCTCGACGACGACCGCGCGCTCGCCGACGTCGAGCTGCCGCTGCCCGAGCTGCGTCCGCGCGACGTGCTCGTCGAGGTCGCGGCGGTGTCGGTGAACCCGGTCGACCTCAAGACCCGGATGCGCCGCGCCGCCGACGCCCCGCCCATCGTGCTCGGCTACGACGCCGCCGGCACCGTCGTGGCCGTCGGCCGCGACGTGACGCTGTTCTCCCCCGGCGACGAGGTGTACTACGCCGGCGTCATCAACCGGCAGGGCACGAACGCCGAGTTCCACGCGGTCGACGAGCGGCTCGTCGGACGCAAGCCCGCCAACCTCTCGATGGCCGAGGCGGCCGCGATGCCCCTCACGACGATCACCGCGTGGGAATCGCTGTTCGACCGCCTCGGGCTGCGCGCCGACAGCACGGGCACGCTGCTCGTGCTCGCCGGAGCTGGCGGCGTCGGTTCGATCCTGACCCAGCTCGCGCGGCAGCTCACCGACGTCACGGTGATCACGACCGCGTCGCGCCCCGAGTCGCAGGAGTGGTCGCGGCGGATGGGCGCGCACCACGTGCTCGACCACCGGGGCGACCTCGCGGCATCCGTGCTCGAGCTCGCCCCCGGCGGCCTCGACCGGGTCTTCACGCCCGCGACCGCCGGACGCGTGCCGCTCTTCGCCGAGGTCGTGCGGCCGTTCGGGCAGGTCGTCGCGATCGACGAGGACCCCGACATGGACCTGCGCGCGCTCAAGTCGAAGAGCATCGCCTGGCTCTGGGAGTCGATGTTCACGCGCGGGGTCTTCGAGACGCCCGACATGGTCGGCCAGCACGAGCTCCTCGACGCCGCCGCCGGACAGGTCGAGGCGGGCACGCTGGTCACGACGCTCACCCGCGAGATCAGCGGGCTGGATGCCGCGGGCCTCCGGGAGGCGCACGCGATCGTCGCCTCGGGGCGCAGCATCGGCAAGGTCGTCGTCACGCGCTGAGCGGTCCGCGGGCCTGCGGATGCCACGCGCCCGCGATGAGCGGATGCCGCGGCCGTTCGCCCTGAGGATGCCGCGGGCCGATGTCGGTCGCGCCCGCTAGCGTGGTGGCGAAGCCGAGGGAAGGAGCCGAATGTTCGTCGTCGACGGCTCCGTGGTCACCAGCGCGAGCGACCTGAAGAAGGCGTCCGAGTGCGAGTTCGCGTTCCTGCGCGAGCTCGACGTGAAGCTCGGCCGCGAGACGCTCTTCGAGCCCAACGCCGACGCGATGCTCGAGCGCGCGGGGCGCCTCGGCGACGAGCATGAGCGGCGCGTGCTCGCGCGCTACCGCGAGCAGTTCGGCGACGGCGTCGTCGAGATCCCGCAGCCCAACGTGCGCGACGCCGAGGCGGTCGCGGCGGCGGTCGAGGCGACTCGGGCCGCGCTCGAGGCGGGCGTTCCCGTCGTCTACCAGGCGACGTTCGCCGACGCGGGCTTCATCGGGTTCGCCGACTTCATCGTGCGCCGGCCCGACGGCCGATATCGCGTGCAGGACTCGAAGCTCGCTCGGCACGCGCGGGTCACCGCGCTCCTTCAGCTCGCCGCCTACGCCTCGCAGCTCGATCGCATCGGCATCGCGAGCGACGACGTGGTCGAGCTGCTGCTCGGCGACGGCACGAACAGCGAGCACCGCCGCGACGACATCACGCCCGTCTACGTGCAGCGCGTCGCGCGGTTGCGACAGCTCGTCGACGAGCGGGTCGCCGCCGACGGTCCGGTCGCGTGGGGCGACCCCCGCTACACGCACGACGGCCGCTGCCCCACGTGCGAGCTCGAGGTGCAGGCCAACCGCGACGTGCTGCTCGTCGGCAGCCTGCGCGTCACCCAGCGCGAGCCGCTCGCCGAGGCCGGCATCACCACGATCGACGAGCTCGCGACGTCGACCGGGTCCGTCCCGCACCTCATCGACTCGACGGTCGACAACCTCCGCGCGCAGGCGCGCCTGCAGCTCGTCGCCGAGGCGGCCGAGCTCGCCGCCGAGGCCTCCGGCGAGCGCGGCCCCGACGACCCGCCGCTCGCCCCGCCGGTCGAGGTTCGCGAGGCGGCCGCCCTCGCGGCGATCCCCGAGCCGAACGCGGGCGACCTGTTCTTCGACTTCGAGGGCGACCCGCTCTACACCGAGGGCGACGCCACGTCGTGGAACCTCGACTACCTCTGGGGCATGGTCGACGAGCAGGAGCAGTACACGGCGCTGTGGGCGCACTCGTTCGCCGAGGAGCGCGAGGCGCTGCTGCAGTTCCTCGAGCTCGTGAAGCTGCGCCGCCAGGCGCACCCAGACCTGCACATCTACCACTACGCGTCCTACGAGCGCACGCACCTGACGACCATCGCCGCACGGCACGGCGTCGGCGAGGCCGACGTCGACCAGCTCCTGCACGACGGGGTGCTCGTCGACCTGTATCCCATCGTGAAGCGGTCGGTGCGCGTGGGCAGCCGCTCGTACTCGATCAAGAAGCTCGAGCCGCTCTACATGGGCGACGAGCTGCGCGAGGCCGACGTGAAGAGCGGCGCCGACTCGATCACCGAGTACGTTCGGGCGCGCCAGCTCGTCGAGTCGGGTGGAGCAGCCGAGACGGTCGAGGCCGAGCGCATCCTCGACGACCTCGCCGACTACAACCGCTACGACTGCGTGTCGACGCGGCGCCTGCGCGACTGGCTGCTCGCGATCGCACGGCGTGAGGGCGTCGAGCCCGTGCCGCCCGCCTACCTCGCCGAGGGCGCGGCGAAGGTCTACGAACCGACGCCGCTGGCCCTCCAGTTGCGCGAGCTCGTCGGCCCCGCAGCGCCCGGCGACGGACGCACGCCCGACGAGCTCGCGCTGGCCCTGTCGGCCGCGGCCATCGACTACCACGACCGCGAGGCGAAGAGCTTCTGGTGGTCGCACTACTTGCGCGTCGACCAGCCCGTCGACTCGTGGGAGAACCACCGCGACGTGCTCGTCGTCGACCCCGCGGTCTCGCGCGTCGCGCAGCGCTGGTACGAGGAGGGCACGCGGCAGTACCCCCGGCGCGAGGTGCTGCTCGGCGGGCGCATCGCCCCCGGCTCCCGGTTCGGCGTGGGCGCGAACGTGTTCCTCCTCTACGACTGGCCGGCGCCGTTCCCGTCGAGCACGATGCGCCCCGGACAACGGGCCTGGTCGAGCGGCACGATCCTCGAGGTCACCGACACCGGCGTGCTCGTCGAGGAGGTCGGCGTCGCCGATGCCACGTGGCCGGGCCTCCCCATGGCGATGACGCCCGGCTGGCCGCCCGACTCACGGGCGCTCAAGGCGGCGATCGCCGAGTGGGCGGCGCCCATCCCCGCCACCGTGCCGGCGCTGCCGTCGAACCCCGCCATGGACGTGCTACGGCGCCTGGCCCCGCGAGCCGCAGGCGGACTCGCGCCCGTGCTCGGCGCCGACTACGTCGACGCGGTCGTCGAGTCGGTGCGGCGACTCGAGCACTCGTACCTCGCCGTGCAGGGCCCGCCCGGCACGGGCAAGACCTACGTCGCCTCGCACGTCATCGCGCGCCTCGTCGCCGAGCACGGCTGGCGCATCGGCGTCGTCGCGCAGTCGCACGCCGTCGTCGAGCACGTGCTCGAGGCGGTCGTCGCAGCCGGCCTCGACGCCGCGCTCGTGGGCAAGGCCGTGAAGGATCCGGCAGAGGTCGAGTCGCGGGTGTTCACGGCCTTCGCGAAGAAGGACGACCTGTCGAAGTTCACGGCCGAGCGCCCGTCGGGCTACGTCGTCGGCGGCACCGCGTGGGACTTCTGCAACGTGAAGCGCGTGCCGCGGGGCTCGCTCGACCTGCTCGTCATCGACGAGGCCGGGCAGTTCTCGCTCGCGTCGACGATCGCCGTGTCGGTCGCCGCGCGCAACCTGCTCCTGCTCGGCGACCCGCAGCAGCTGCCGCAGGTCAGCCAGGCGCTGCACCCCGAGCCGGTCGACACCTCCGCGCTCGGCTGGGTCGCCGACGGCCATGAGGTCCTCCCGCCCGAATACGGCTACTTCCTCGCCGAGAGCCGACGGATGCACCCGGCTGTCGCCGCGCCGGTGTCGCGGCTGGCCTACCAGGGCGAGCTCCGCTCGCATCCGATCGCCTCGACCCGGCACCTCGACGGCATCGACCCCGGCGTGCGTCCGATCCCCGTCGACCACGAGGGCAACACGACCTGGTCGCCCGAGGAGGCCAACATCGTGGTCGAGCTCGTCGCCTCACTGCTGGGGCGCGACTGGTCCGACGCCGGCGACGCGGCATCCGGGCCGGTCCGGTCGCCCGCCCGGCCCCTCGAGCAGACGGATCTCATCGTCGTGACGCCCTACAACGCGCAGCTCACGACGGTGCGCGAGGCGCTCGATCGTGCCGGGTACCCCGACGTTCCGGTGGGCACGGTCGACAAGTTCCAGGGCCAGGAGGCGGCCGTCGCCATCGTTTCGCTGGCCGCGTCGTCTGCGAGCGCGGCGCCCCGCGGCATCGAGTTCCTCCTGCTGAAGAACCGGCTCAACGTCGCGATCTCCCGTGCGAAGTGGGCGGCCTACCTGCTCTACTCGCCCGGCCTGCTCGACGCATTGCCCCGCCGCCCCGACGGCGTCGCCCAGCTCAGCGCGTTCATCCGGCTCGTCGGGGCCGACGTGCCCGAGGCGGTCGCGGTCTAGCGCGACCGAGTGGCCCGGGCCGGCTCAGCTCGTCAGCTGCTCGACTGCCTTCGCGATCCGCCGCTGACGGGTCTCGGCGGCCTTCGCGCCCTCGATCGCCGTGACGTGCGCCTTCTTGTGGCTGGGGGCGAGCTTCTCCCAGGCCTCGCGCGCGCCGGGCGTCGCGTCGAGCGCCTCGGCGAAGTCCGCAGGCGGCTCCACGATGCGCGGCGCCGTGTCGAGCTCGAGTTCCACGACGATGTGGTCCCCGCCGCCGAGCCCGGTCGTCGCGCGCTTGTCCGAGCTGAACGGGATGAGGAACGTGCCGCCCATCGGGGCGATCGTGCTGCGGTACTCGAAGCCGTTCACGTTCACGACCACGGGCGGACGCTTGCCGGCGCCGAACGATTCGACGACCTCGGGCGGCACCTCGATCCCGGTGTTCCGGCCGTCCACGAGCAGCAGCTCCGTCTCGAATCGCATGCGGCGAGTCTGCCACCCGCGCCGACAGCGCGACAGCCCGAAGCTGGGAATACCGCACAGCCTCGCTGCGTATGGTCCCTACGTGACTTCCCCTTCAACGTCAGACCTGAACCCTGCCCGCATCACCATGTACGGCGCCGCCTGGTGCGGCGACTGCCGCCGCTCGAAGGCGCTCCTCGACGGCCGCGGCGTGGACTACGAGTACGTCGACCTCGAGGTCGTCGTCGACGGCGCCCACCGCGCGAAGGCGATCAGCGGCCGCACGCAGATCCCCGTGGTGGTGTTCCCCGACGGGACCCACTTCACCGAGCCGACCGACGCGGAGCTCGGCGCGAAGCTCGACGAGGCGCTCGCGGCGTAGCCCGGCGCCTGACGCTCATCGGTCTGCGGGCCCTATCCCTCCTGCAGCGCCGGGATCACCTCGCGCGCGAACAGCTCGAGCCCCGAGCGGTCGAACGCCGCCTCGGGGAAGTAGTGGATCGCGTACCCGAGGCCGCGCTCGCGGCGCTCGGCGAGCATCGCCGCGACCTGCGACGGCGTCCCGACGGCGAACGCCTCGGGTCCGCGGAACGCGTGCATGTACTCCGCCGTCTTCGCGGGGCCGAGGTACGGCGCGACGCGGGCCTCGATGGCATCCAGGCGCCGCGCGACATCCGCCTCGTCGACGCCGACGACGGTGTTGAAGTTCGTCGACCGCGTGATCGCCTCGAAGTCGGTGCCGAGGTCCTCGCAGTGGGCGCGGAGCACCTCGCTCCGGTGCACGAACTCCTCGATCGACCCGGCGAAGTTCGTGTACGACGCGTACTGCGCGGCGATGCGCAGCGTGACCTTCTCGCCCGCACCGGCGATCCAGATCGGGATCCCGCCGGGCTGCAGGGGGAGCGGACGCACGATCGCCCCGTCGACCCGGTAGTGCGTGCCTTCGAGCGTCGCCGACCCGGTCGTCCACGCCTGGCGCATGATGTCGACGCCCTCGCGGAGCCGCGCGAGCCGCTCCCCGACCGGCGGAAAGCCGTAGCCGTACGCCCGCCACTCGTGCTCGTACCAGCCGCCGCCGATCGCCATCTCGACGCGTCCGCCCGAGATCACGTCGACCGTCGCCGCGACCTTCGCGAGGTACGCGGGATTGCGGTAGCTCATGCATGTGCACATCTGGCCGAGCCGAACGCGCGAGGTCGTCGCGGCGTACGCCGACGTCAGCGTCCACGCCTCGTGCGTCGCCTCGGTCTCGCTCGCGACCGGCACGGTGTGGAAGTGGTCGTAGACCCAGATCGACTCCCAGGGCCCGGCGTCGGCGAACTCCGCGAGCCCGCGCATCGTGTCCCAGTGCTCGGCCGGCTGGATGCCGACGAGATCGTGACGCCAACCCTGGGGAACGAACATTCCGAATCGCATGGGTGCAAGCCTAGGTCGGCGCGAGGACGCCGGAAACCGCTTCCTCGTCGTCGGCGGATCTCAGCGCCAGCACTGAGGACGCCTCATGGGGGCGCCCCTAGCGTCGAGGACATGACTGGGCCGAACCATTGCGACTTCTCCGCCGCCGACTTCCGGGCGACCGCGATCGAATCGTCGGCCGGGCGCCTCATCCGAGTGACGGGATCGGGCCTCTGCCCGACGAGCGGCTGGGAGCTGCGACTCATCGCGGCCAACCCCGGCGGGGTCCCCCACCCCGAGACCCTCTGGCTCGAGCTGCGCGAGTTCGAGCCGCGCAAGGCCCCGCGGGTCGTGACCGAGACGACGGTCGAGGCGATCGTCGAGGACTCGCGGGCGCGCGAGATCGTGCTCCGCTTCGGCTGGCGCGAGGGGTTCACGATCCCGGTCGTCGCCGCGTCGATGCCCAGGAGCCGGCGCGCGGCACGCCGGGCATCGGATGCCGCGAAGGGCCGGCTCGCGGCATCCGCCGTCTGACCCGCCTGGCCTGTCGTACCCCGCCAGGGACCCTGAGACCCGGCTACGCAAGCGCGTAGCGGAGCTCGGCCATCGCCGGGCCCGACCAGACGTTGTCGTCGAGGTCGTCGCTGCGCACGGTGACGACCTTGCCGCCCTTCGCGATCACGAGCAGCGCGAGCTGCGGCAGCACGTCGCCCGCGAGGGTCCCGTCCTGCAGGCTCTCGCCCTCGCCGTTGCCGGTGGCGAACTCGATCGCCCCCGACTCCTGGTCGAGCGTGCCGTTGACCGACGTCGTGAAGTCGAACCACAGGGTCTCGACCGCCCCGTCGGCCGCGAGTCGCCCGATCGCGGCGAGGTCGCGCTCGACGCGACCGGCGCTGCCCTCGGTCAGGCCGTGCAGTGCGGCATCCGCCTCGTTGATGTTCAGCGTGCCGAGCTGCAGGCGCAGCGCCTCGTCGATCTCGGAGGGGGCGAGCCGGTCGGGTCCGCCGGGCACGGCGATGATGCGGCGGTGGTTGTGCGCACGCTCCATGAAGCCGCTGAGCGTCGGCTCGGTTGCGAACACGAAGAGCGGGACCCGCTCGTCGGGATCGTGCACCTGGAGCTCCTGGCGCACCGCGTCGGCGACGCGCTTCGCGTAGATGTCGAGCATGGCGGCGCGCTTGTCCTCCTCGCTCGTGCCGCGGTCGCCGTGGCCGCCGACGCGCTTCGTGCCGGCGCCGCCGGGCTCGCGGTTCGCGGCCTCCTCGGCGTTCTTCGGCAGGGTGGGCTCGACGGGCATCTGGGCGGCCCGGTCGGTGGGCGTCGCGTGCCAGAGGCTCCACTCGTTCGCGGAGATCGCGACGGCGTACGCCTCCTGGTCCTGGCTGGGGGCGCGCAGTAGCTGGCCGAGCGTGAAGTGCGAGCCGACGTGCACGGCGTCGTCGAGGCGGTTCGGCAGCACGAACACCTCGCTGAAGCCGGGCGCGACGAAGATCGCCATCGACCGGGCGAGGTTGCCCCAGAGCTGCTGGTCGAGCACGATCGCGTCGCGGGCACGACGCAGCTCGTCGACCTCGGCGGCGGAGGCGCCCGAGCCCTTGACCTGTTCGATCGCGTCGTCGAACGCGCTCTTCACGGCCACCTCGGACCGTTCTCGTTCGCTGACGACCGGCGATGTCGACGCGTAGATGGTGATCGCCGGGTGATGCGGGCCGGCCAGTGCGGCGAAGTCCGCGGTGGTGGGCAGTTCGTAGTGGAGCGTCATTCGTTCCCTCCCCCGGGAATCGCGACAGCGGTGTCGCTCGCTCCCAGCCTATGAAGGCCGCGGCGCGAGCGACACCCCCCGTCACCGACGCACGGGGTGGTTCGAGCGGATGACGCCCGTCGGGTCGACGGCGTTCTTCAGCGCGCGCAGGCGGTGCACCCGCTCGCCGAAGATGCGCTCGGCGCCGCGCTCCCGTTCGGCGAAGTTGAGGTAGTCGAGCGGGGCGCGCCACGGCTCCACGCGCGACAGCAGCCGACCCAGCGACATCGCGAGCGCCTCGGATGCCCCGGGCACCGCGATGCCCACGCCGAACACGGCGTACTCGGCGTCGAGGCCGGCGACGGCGCCCGGCGCCGGCGTGTCGCGCTCGGCCGCTGCGGCGTGCGCCGCTTCGGGCCGGAGGCCGCCGCCGAGGTGCCGGATCTCGGCGGAGAGCAGGGCGCTGCCCGAGTCGGGACCGACGGCGGCCACGAACGCGCGCACGGCGGCCGGGGGAAGCTCGGCGAGGAGCATGCTGTCGCCGTACCCGGGCACGGGCGCGGGCGGGTCCATGTGCAGCTGCAGCAGCTCGGGGATGGGCTGCGGGTGCACCGAGTCCATGGCGGGGCCGAGAGCCCGCAGCGGCGCGAGCAGCTCGTCGGCCCGTTCGGGCGACTCCTGGATGGCCGCCTCGACGACCACGAACGACTGCCCGGAGAGGAACGGCGGCAGGTCGGGCATCGGCGGGAAACGCAGCACCCGGCCGACCGACGTGACGCTGTCGGGCACCGTCGTCGTCCACGCGCCCCAGACCTGCAGCACCTCCTCGGCGCGCTCGAGCGGGAAGAAGAGCGTGCCGGCCACGATCTCGGAGATCGGGAACAGGCGGAACTCGAGGGCGGTCACGACGCCGAAGTCGCCGCCGCCGCCGCGCACCGCCCAGAACAGCTCGGGGTCGTGGTCGGCGTCGACGCGGCGTACCGCGCCGTCGGCCGTGACGAGCTCGACCGCGAGCACCTGGTTGGCGGCGAGGCCGTGCGATCGTCCGAGCCAGCTGATGCCGCCGCCGAGCGTGTAACCCACCACGCCGACGTCGTGCGACGATCCGGCGAGCGCGGCGAGGCCGTGCGGCGCGACCGCGGCGACCACGTCGCCCCAGAGCGCGCCCGCCTCCACGCGGGCGACCCGCAGCTCGGGGTCGACCGCGACGCCGCGCAGCTCCGACGTGCGCAGCAGCAGCGCGTCGGCGAGGCCGTTGCCCGCGGCGAGCGGGCCGGCGTTGTGGCCGGTGGCCTGCGGGGCGACCGAGAGCCCGAGGTCCTTCGCGGTGCGCACGGCCAGCGCGAGGTCCTCGGCGGAGCCGGCGACGACCACGGCGACGGGACGCTGGTCGACGGCGAGGTTCCAGGCGGAGCGCGCTTCGTCCCAGCCGGCGTCGCCGGGGATGAGCACTCGACCCGCGATGCGGTCGTCGAGCAGGGCCAGCGCCTCGCGGAGCGAGAACGTGGTGACGTCGTCTGAGTCGGCGCGCACGTCGGCGGGCGCCGTGACGGCGCCGGGCACAGGGGTGTTCACGGATGGTTCCTCTCGGGATCTCGCGTCTCGCGGGCCCGGGCCTCCGTGGAAGGCGGACGGCCGCGGGGGATCCCGGCGGCGCGCACGAACGCGATCTCCATCCCATGACGAATCGCCCCGCCGGACGACAGGGGCATCCCTCCGATCGGCTCAGGGACAACCCTGTCCCGGAATACCGACCCCGGCGCGGCGGTTGCCGAGAGGGATGACTCCCACGCCCCGCCTCTCCGTGCTCGACCTCGTCCCGGTGCGCAGCGGCCAGACCAGCGCGGGGGCGGTCGCGGCATCCGTGCGCCTCGCGCAGCTCGCCGACCGCCTCGGGTACACGCGCTACTGGTTCGCCGAGCACCACAACATGCCGGCCGTCGCGTCGACGACGCCGCCCGTGCTCATCGCGGCGACTGCGGCGCAGACCTCGCGGATCCGCGTCGGATCGGGCGGCGTGATGCTGCCGAACCACGCGCCGCTCGTGGTCGCCGAGCAGTTCGCCGCGCTCGAGGCGCTCGCGCCAGGGCGCATCGACCTCGGCATCGGCCGCGCCCCAGGCAGCGACCCCGTCATCACGCAGCTGCTTCGCGTGAGCGGGCCGACCGCCGACGTCGACCGGTTCCCCGACCACGTCGCCGACATCCTGAGCCTGCTCTCGCCCGACGGCGCGACGCTGCGGCTCACGAGCGGACGCGAGTACCCGATCACCGCGACGCCGGCCGCGACCGAGGTGCCCGAGCTCTGGCTCCTGGGGTCGAGCGACTACTCGGCGAAGCTCGCCGCGGAGCTCGGACTGCCATACGTCTTCGCCAACCACTTCTCGGGCGATGGCCTCGAGCGGGCGCTCGAGCTCTACCGCACCGAGTACCGGCCCAGCGAGCGGCATCCGTCGCCCGTCACGTTCCTCACGATGAACGCCTCGGTCGCGCCGACCGTCGAGGAGGCGGAGGCGCGCGCCCTGCCGCAGCTGCGCTCGATGGCGCGGCTGCGCGCGAACCGGCCGATGCGGCCGCTCGAGACCGTCGAGGAGGCGCAGTCGGCCCCCGCCGACTCGATCGCCGACGAGCTCATCGCGGGCATGCGCCGACGCTGGGTCATCGCGGATGCCGCGACGGCCGCCGGCGAGCTGCGCCGTTTCGCCGAGCGCCACGGCGTCGACGAGGTCATGGTCTCGCCGATCGCGGGTGCGTACGAGGCCGAGCCGGCGGATGCCGCGCCGGGCCGCGAGCAGACGCTGGAGCTGCTGGCGGGCGAGCTCAGCACGCCCGTCGTGGAGTAGCCCGAACATGCGGATGCCCCGGGGGCTGTGCACCCCGGGGCATCCGTGTCGTCTGGTTGCGGCTCAGGCCGCGAGGCCGAGCCGGCGCAGGTCGTCGCTCGATGCGCGGAACTCCGCGCCCTCGGCGATCGTCGCCTCGCGCGGCACCCGCGCACCGTTCTGCACGCGTGCGTCGGCGCCGATCTCGGCGTAGGGACCGATGACCGCGTTGCGGCCCACGACGGCGCGACGTCCGACGTGCGCGCGCTCGCCGATGACGGCGCGCTCGGCGACGATGGCGTCGCGATCGACCCAGCCGCCCGGGCCGATGTTCGCGTTGCGCTGCACCTCGGCGCCCGGGTCGACGTAGGCCGTCGGGTCCACGAACGCGGTGGGGTCGACCTTCGCGGTCGTGGCGACGAGGCCGCGACCGTTCACGTGCTTGCGGTAACGCCGCAGCACCCCGTTCTCGTCCTCGAACTCGACGTAGCTGATGCCCACGTTCTCCTCCTTCCGGCGTGGTCCTCCCACGCCGCTCCGACGTGGTGGCTCCACGTCCGGACATTGGTACAACATCGGGGCTGACCGGGGCATTCCCGGTTTCGAGGCAGCCCGAGGACGCCCAGCGAACCCACAGCTCGGTGCCAGCCCTGAAACCCGATGGGGCCAGCCAGGAAACCGGTCCGGATCGCTTGTCCACGGTTCCGAGCGGTGGATAGCTTCACTGCTTATGTCCACCTACCTCCTCTGCGCCAGCCCCATCCAGGGCCACGTGGCGCCCATGATCGCCATCGCCCGCGACCTCGTCGGCCGCGGCCACGACGTCACCGTCCTCACCGGCTCGCGGTTCCGCGACGCCGTGCTCGCCGCGGGCGCCGATCACCGCCCGCTCGTCGGCATCGCCGACTACGACGACCGCGTCATGCAGGATCTCCTGCCCGAGCGCGACCGCCACCGCGGCATCGCGAAGCTCGAGTACGACGTGCAGACCATGTTCGTGCGGCCCGTGCCCGACCAGTTCCGCGCGGTCGAGCAGGCCATCGCGGAGCTCGGCCCCGACGCGATCCTCGCCGAGGGCGCGTTCGCCGGCATCGTGCCGCTGCTGCTCGACGACCCCGCCTCTCGGCCGCCGATCCTCGGCGTCGGCGTGATCCCGCTCGTGCAGCTCAGCGTCGACACCGCGCCGGCCGGGCTGGGCCTCGCGCCGAAGCCGGGCGCGTTCGGCCGCCTGCGCAACCGGGTGCTGAACGGGCTCGTGACGAAGGTGATCTTCCGCAAGACGCAGGCGCTCGCCCAGCAGGTCATGCGCGACCTCGGCCGCCCCGGCCTCGACACGTTCGTCTTCGACTCGACCCGCAAGTGCGACCGCTACCTGCAGCTGTCGCCCGCCGAGTTCGAGTACCCCCGCAGCGACCTCAGCCCGAACGTGCGCTTCGTCGGCACGGTGCTGCCGCCCGCCCCCGCAGACCCGGCCCTGCCGTCGTGGTGGGACGAGCTCGACGGCGACCGCCCGGTCGTGCACGTGACCCAGGGCACGATCGACAACAAGGACTTCGACCGGCTCGTACGCCCGACGCTCGATGCGCTCGCCGACCGCGACGTGCTCGTGGTCGTGGCGACCGGTGGTCGTCCGGTCGAGGAGCTCGGCGAGCTGCCGGGCAACGCCCGCGCGGCGGAGTTCCTCCCCTACGACCGGCTGCTCCCGAAGACCGACGTCTTCGTCACGAACGCCGGCTTCGGGGGCACCCAGTACGCGCTCAGCCACGGCGTGCCGATCGTCGCGGCGGGCGACACCGAGGACAAGCCCGAGGTCTCGATGCGCGTGCAGTGGTCGGGCGTCGGCGTGAACCTGCGCACGGGCACGCCCACCGCGGCCGCCGTCGCGAGGGCGGTGGACGAGGTGCTCGCCGACCGCACGTACCGCGACCGCGCCCGCGCGATGGCGGCCCGGATCCGCGAGGTCGACACGTTCGACCTCATCGAGGCCGAGCTCGAGGCATCCGTCATCGCCGCCTCGCTGAGGCTCGAGACGCCGGTCGGCTGAGGCATCCGTCGGGCCGGGTGAGGGCGGCGGATGCCGCGCCTCGCCCCGTCCGAACGGGAGAGGTTAGGCTGTCCTAAGCCGACCCCGTCGGCGATGCTTCGCCCGCCGGCGGCAGCCGGCACGACCGGGACTCCCGATGACCGCTCCCCTGCTCGAGCTCGATGCCGTGCGCATCCGCCACGACGGCGCGACCCGCGCGACGCCCGACGGCGTGAGCCTCGCGGTGCGGCCGGGCGAGGTCGTGCTCGTGCTCGGGCCGTCGGGCTGCGGCAAGTCCACGCTCGCGCTCGCCCTCGACGGACTGGTGCCGCACGCCGTGCCCGCTGAGCTCGCCGGCACGGTCTCGATCGCCGGGCTCGACAGCCGCGAGCATCCCGTCGGCGTGCTCAGCGCGCACGTCGCGATGGTGTTCCAGGACCCCGACGCGCAGGTGGTCACGGGCACGCTGCTCGACGAGGTCTGCTTCGGCCCCGAGAACCAGCTCGTGCCGGCCGAGGAGGTGCTCGCGCGCGCCGAGCGGGCGCTCAAGCTCGTCGGGCTCTGGGAGCGGCGGGCCGACAACCCCGACCGCCTCTCGGGCGGTGGCCGGCAGCGGCTGGCGATCGCCTGTGCGCTCGCGATGGCCGCACCCGTGCTCGTGCTCGACGAGCCGACGGCCAACCTCGACCCCGCCGGCATCGACGAGGTCTACGCCGTGCTGCGCGAGCTCGCGTCGACGCGCGACCACGCGATCGTGCTCGTCGAGCACAACCTCGACGCCGCCGTCGACATCGTCGACCGGGCGGTCGTGCTCGACGCCGACGGTCGCGTGGCCTTCGACGGACCCGTGCGCGAGGTGCTCCGCGACCAGGTCGACGAGCTGCTCCGGCTCGGCGTGTGGCTTCCGGTCTCCACGCTCGCGGCGCTGCGCCTTCGCGCAGCAGGCGTCGTGCTCGAGCCGCTGCCGCTCACGCCGGCGGAGCTGGCCGCCGCGCTCGACCGGCTCGAGGAGCTGCCGGCGCCCCGAGTGGAGGCGACGACGGCTTCGGCTGCGCCCGCACTCGACTCGGCCCCGGCGTCCGCCCGACCGGCGATCCGCATCCGCGGGCTCTCCGTGCGCCGCGGCGGACGGCGCGGCCCGGTCGTGGTGCACGACGTCGACCTCGACGTGGCGGCCGGCGAGTTCCTCGCCGTCGTCGGCACGAACGGCGCCGGCAAGACGAGCCTGCTGCAGGCCGTCGCGGGCGTCATCCCCGCGGCATCCGGCACCGTCGACGTGCTCGGCCTCGACCCGCAGCGCGCCGACTCCCGTGAGCGCAGCCGCCGCATCGGCTTCGTCTTCCAGAACCCCGAGCACCAGTTCGTCGCGACCACGGCCGAGGAGGAGCTCGACACGAGCCTGCGCGTGCAGAGGGTGCCCGCGGCCGAGCGCGCCGCGGAGGTGACGCGGATGCTCGAGCGATTCGGCCTCGACGAGCTCCGGGCGCAGCATCCGTTCCTCCTCTCGGGCGGGCAGAAGCGCCGACTCTCGGTGGGCACCGCCCTGATCGCGGGCGCACCCGTCATCGCGCTCGACGAGCCGACCTTCGGGCAGGATCGCGAGCGGGCCGCGGAGCTCCTCGACGTGCTGCGCGCCCTGCACGAGGAGGGCACCACGGTGTTCGTCGTGACGCACGACCTGCAGCTGGTCGCCGACTACGCGACGCGCGTCGCCGTGATGGCCGACGGACGCCTGCTCGGCGCCGGCCCGACGGCCGAAGTGCTCGCCGGTCCGCTCATCGACGAGGCGGGCCTGCGCCACCCGCCGCTCGCCCGGGCCACCCGCGGGCTCGCGCGGCATCCCGAGTGGCATGCGGTCACTCGGATGTCGCAACTGCCGTCGCCCGCGGGCTCGCCGGAGGGCGCCTCGTGACCGCCGCCGGGGCCCGCGAGGCGCAGGCGTCGGCACCGGCATCCGACGTCGCGGGCGCCGACGGCCACCGCGCCGCGGGCGCGATCGCCGCGAACGCCGTGCTCGACCCGTTCACCGCGCGCCCGGCGCCGAGCGGCCGGTTCCTGCACCGGCTGAACCCGCTCGCCAAGCTCGCCGCGCCGCTGCCCGCCATGCTCGCGCTGATCGTCACGCGTGGCCTCGCGATCCCGGCGGTGCTCATCCTGCTCTCGCTCGCGGTGCTCCTCGTCGGCGCTCGGTTGCGGGCGCGCGCCGTCGTCCTGCTCCTCGTGGGTGTCCCCGTGCTCGTCGCGGTGCTGGGCGTGACCTTCGGCGTGTGGGTCGACCCGAGCCGGATCGAGGCGGGGAGCCCCGGGGCATCCGTGGTGCTCGTCGAGGTCGGCGACTGGCAGTTCACGCTCGCCGCGTACCTCATCGGGCTCGCCACCGCGCTCCGCATCGCGGCGCTGCTCGTGCTGAGCCTCATCGCCGGGCTCACGACGACGGGTCCCGAGCTCGTGCGCGCCCTCGTGCAGAACCTTCGAGTGCCCTACCGGATCGGCTACACCGCCCTCGCGGCGCTGCGCTTCGTGCCGCGGTTCGGGCATGAGCTCGAGGTGATCCGGGCGGCGCAGCGCGTGCGCGGGCTCGACCACGGGCGCGGCCCGGTCGCCGCCGTGCGCCGAACGCTCGCGGTCGCGATCCCGCTGCTCGCGAGCGCGATCCGCCACGCCGAGCGCGTCGCGCTCGCGATGGACGCACGGGCGTTCGGCGCCCACGCCACGCGCACCGAGCGCACCATCAGTCGCTGGCGCGCCCGCGACACCGTCTTCGTCGCGCTCGCGTGGTGCGCGATCGCGGCGGTGTACTGGTGGGGGCTCTCCACCGGGTTCGGCGGACTGGGCGGGCGGCCGTGACGCGCTCGCGCGACGGCCGCCCGGGTGCCTACTGGCCCTGCTCCGTGGCGGGCGCGGTGTCGATGATCTCCACGAGGAACACGAGCGTCTGACCGCCGAGCTCGGCGGCGTTCGGGTCGGTGCCGTAGCCGTACTGCGGCGGGATCGAGACGATCAGCTTCGTGCCGACCTTCTGGCCGACGAGCGCAGCGCCGAAGCCCTGGATGACCGCGTCGGTCGTGAACTGCGCCGGGTCGCCGCCGTAGGACTGGTCGAAGACCTCGCCCGTGTCCCAGCTGGTGCCCTGGTAGTGCAGGGTGACGTTGTCGCCCGACTGCACCTCGGCGCCGTCGCCCTCCTCGAGCACCTTGAGCTGGTACTCGGCGGGCGGGGCCGTGTCGGGCAGGGTCACCGTGGGCACGTCGCCCTCGGCGCCGAACTCCACCTCGGGCACGTCCTCGGTCCACTCGGCCGGCTTCAGCGGCTCCTGCACGTCGACCACGATGACGACCGTCTCGTTCGGGGCGATGCCGATGGTCTCGTTGCCCTGGTCGCCGTAGAGCGTCGACGCCGGCGCGACCGTGACGGTGCGCGAGCCGGTGGGCACGCAGTCGATGCCCGCGAGGAACGCCTCGAACACGCTGTCGTCGCCCGCCTTGATCGTGGCCGGCTGCGAGAAGGCCTGCTGGCCGGTCGTGCCCGAGAACGCGCTCACGATGGCGTTGACGTCGTCGCCCGCCTGCGTGACCTCGCCGTCGCCCTCGATGACGACCGTGCGCTCGAGCTCGTCGGCCTCGAGGGGCGTCGTGAACGTCGCCGTCGGCGCGGTGCCGAAGTCGCCTTCGACCTGCACGCTGTCGCTGAGCGAGCCGGACGACACGTCCATGCAGTCGGCGCCGGCCGGGGTCGTGGTCTCGGGTCCGGAGCCGGCGGCGCAGCCCGCGAGGACGAGCGCGGCGGCGGAGAAGAGTGCGACGGGCGCAGCGCGGCGCAGGGCACGGTTCATGACGGGGATTCTCGTTTCGATCGGGAACGCGAACTGCCAGTCTGCCCGGTGCGGCTCTCGATTGCCTGAGACTTCGGATTTCCGCCGGATCAGGACGAGAATGGGCAGATGGGGGACACGACGACCGTACCCGATTCCGCGGGGGAGTTCGCCGGGACGGCCGACTCCGTCGCCGGACTCGACGAGGTGCTCTGGAACACGATCTCGACGGCCGTGCTGCTGCGGTCGCATCCGCAGTTCGACGAACGCGTGCTCGACGCGTACGCCCGCGACGGGGCATCCGCCCTGCCGACCGCCGAGCTCGTCGGCATCGGCGGGCTGGTCGACGCCGTCGAGCCGTCCGAGTCGCTGGTGTCGCTGGCCCGCGAACGGGCGGGCGAGCGGATGCCGCAACTGCAGCTGCACGTCGCCGATCCGGCCGGGTGGGAGCCGGCCGGGTACGACCTCGTGCAGTGCGTCCTGGGCGTCGCCGCGTTCGACGACGTCGAGGCGGGGACCCGCCACCTCGTCGAGCGTGCACGACCCGGCGGCCGCGTCGCCGTCGCGGTCTGGGCACGGGACTCGCTGGATCCGCTGCCCGAGTTCCTCGCCGCTGCGATCGGCGGATCAGCCGCGGCCGAGCCCGACGGGGATGCCGACGAGCGTCCGGACTCGGAACCGGACGGGGTCGCCGAGCCTCCGCACACCGTCAGCGCGGCGAACACGGCCGGGAGCCTCGCGCACTGGCTGACCGAGGTCGGCCTCGTCGACGTGAGGGCCGAGGCGGTGCAACGGCACGTCGACCTCACCCCCGAGCTCGCCTGGCTCCTCGTGCAGGGCACCGGTCTGCATGGGGTGATCGAGGGGCTCGACGGAGCCGAGCTCGACGCGGTGCGTGAGCGGTACCTCGCGGCGATCGCCGAGGCGGACGTCCGAGCCGTCGACGCCACGACGCTCATCGCGGTGGGCCGACGCCCCGAGTGACTCCTGGGCGGGTCATCGCCCGAGAGCTCAGCGGCCGGGCGCAGGATCCGAGCCGGTGTGCTTCGGGCGGGAGGATCGCCGCCGGTGGACACCGCCGCCACGGCCGACGTGCTCGACCAGCCGCCCCAGCACCAGCGACCATGCGACCGAGAGGAACTGCGCCTGTCCCGCGTCGAGCGCCTCCTGGTGCACCTCGATGCGGCATCCATTGCGCTCGGGTCTGAAGCGCAGGTACCCGACGAGCTGGCGGCCGGGAACCGGAACCGCCTCGTCGTCGAAGTCCCAGCGCATGGCGATGAGGTCGGGCGGCGCGACGACCTCGTACCGACCACGCACCACCGTGCCCCATTCGAGGCGGGTCGAGAAGCGGCCGTCCTCGATCGACACGGGCACGCCGAGGAAGTCCGAGAACCTCGCCCCGTCGACGAACGACGCGAACGCGTGTTCCCTCGCCAACGGCACATCCACCGCGACCGTCACCCACTGCTCGACGCCGGCTCGCGCGAGCGCACCCTCGGGGATGTCGTCCGCCACGTTCCACTTGTCATCTGCGGAGCCCAGCAGCGGCAGCACCGCTCTCATCGCCGCGCGGTCGGCGCGGTACCACCGGAACGTGCCGTCGCGGCGTTGCGCGAGGAGCCCGGCGGCCCGCAATGCGGCGAGGTGGCTGGAGATCGTGCCGGCGGTGAGGTCGAAGGACGCGGCGATCTCGCCGGCGGTCCGCTCCGCGTCCCAGACCAGCCAGAGGATCTCCCGGCGAACGGGCGACGACAGCGCATCGACGATCGCCTGCAGCGAGGTCTCTGCGACCCGCTGGGCCGGTCGGGGGGAGTCGGTCACGGTTCGTCCTTGTCGCGCGGTGGACGAGGGAGTATTTTGATCTCCATCAAAATATCAGTGAAATCGCTCAATGAGGTGAGCACCATGTCCAAGTACCTACTGCTCTACATGTCCCCGGTCTCGCCGCAGGACCAGATGGCGAACGCCACGCCCGAGGAGGGCGCGGCGGGCATGGAGGCCTGGAACGCTTGGGCCGGCCGGGCCGGAGCCGCACTCGTCGATTTCGGGTCGCCGGTCGCGTCGGCCGGCCAGGTCGGCCACGCGAACGCCGGTCCGGAGTCGGCCGGCAAGTTCGTCGGCGGGTACTCGATCATGGAGGCGGACTCCTCCGACGCGCTGCGTTCGAGCCTCGAGGACCACCCGCACCTCATGCTGGACGGTGCCTCGATCTACGTCTTCGAGTTCCTCGAACTGCCCAGCGGTCCCTGAACGGTCCACGAGCGAGCATCAGTCCGTGGCACCGCCGGGCTCGGCACCCGTCGCGACGGGGCGCCCGGGCTCGTTCGACCACTGGCTCCACGACCCGGGGAAGAGCGCGGCGTCGACACCCGCGAGCGCGAGCGCCGCGACCTGGTGCGCCGCGGTGATGCCCGAGCCGCAGTAGGTCGCCGTCGATGTGTCCGGCTGGATGCCGAGCGCGGCATACTTCGCTCGCAGCTCCTCGGGCGCGAGGAAGCGCCCGTCGGCGTCCAGGTTCTCCGCGGTCGGCAGGGAGAGCGCACCGGGCACGTGGCCGGCCCGCGGGTCGATGGGCTCGACCTCACCGCGGTAGCGTGCGCCCGCTCGCGAGTCGAGCACGACCCCGGTCGCGGGCAGCACGGCCACGCCGTCGGCGTCGATCACGCGCATCGCACCGAAGTGCGCGGTGGCGTCGCCCCGTTCCACGGCCGTCGGTCCCTGTTCGAGCGGATGCCCCGCCGCGATCCAGGCGCCGAGCCCGCCGTCGAGCATCCGCACGTCGCCGAACCCGGCGTGGCGCAGCAGCCACCACGCCCGCGCCGCGGACTGGTTGCCGAGGTCGTCCATCACCACGGCGGTGTCGCCGTCGCGCAATCCCCAGGCACGCATGGCCTCGGTGAACGCCGCCTCCGACGGCAGCGGATGCCGCCCGCGCCCCTCGACCGAATGGTCGGCGAGCTCGTGGTCGAGGTCGACGTAGACGGCCCCGGGGACATGCCCGTCGAGGAATGCAGGACGACCGTCGGGCACGGTGAGCGACCACCGCACGTCGAGTACGACCGTGCGGGTGTCGGCTTTCCCGGCCCGCTCGTCGTCGAGGCGCCGGGCGAGGTCGTCGACGGTGATGAGGATCGGCAGGGTCATCAGTCGTCCCTCCGCTTGCGCTTCTGGATCTCGGGCACGTGGAGCTCGGGGACGGCCCGCAGCATGAAGGCGTCGAAGTCGGGAACGGTGAACGCGGCGTATCCGTGCTCGGGCGTGTACAGGAGGCCCATGTCGATCAGCTCGGCCCGGGTCGGCCCGACCTGGGTCGATTCGCGACCCATGACCCTCGCGACATCCGATGCCTTCTGCGGCTTGGAGCCGAGCTCGGCCATCGCACGCAGGTAGGAGGTCTGCAGCGGCGTGGCCCGATCGAGTCGCACCCGGAAGAACGAGCCGTCGAGCTTGGCCTCGTACGCCTCGCGGGCGGTCGCCACGTCGGCGCGACGGACGCGGTGCTCGGTCGCGACGCCCCAGACCTGGTAGCCGAGCTCCTGGATGAAGTACGGGTACCCCTGGGTGATGCGGATCGCGAGCTGCACCGCGTCGTCGTCGAAGGTCACGCCCTCGACGAGGGCGGGCTCGACCAGGGCCTTCGCCGCGTCCTCGTCGTCGAGCGACCCGACCGTCGGGAACGTGAACAGCCGTTCCGCGTAGCTCTTCGCGTCGCCGGCCAGCTCCGCGATCTGGGGCAGGCCCGCGCCGACGAAGGTGATGGGCAGCCGGCGCTGCACGGTCTTGTGCACGGCCTGGATGAGCGCCTCGAGCTGGCTCCGCCCGAGGAACTGGACCTCGTCGATGAGGAGGGCGACGCCGCGTTCCTGCTCCTCGGCCGCCTCTCCCAGGGCGACGAACACGTCGGTCAGGTCCATCGAGAGATCGCCGTGGTCGCCGGCGCCCTCCGCAGCGGGCACGTCCCAGGAGACGCTGAACGTGCCCTTCTGGTCGACGGAGACCGCGAAGGCGCTCAGCACCTCCGCTGCGCGTCTGGCGCGATCCGTCCATCGCGCCCGCGGCGAGAGCCGGAGCAGGGCGGCCTTGAGCTGCGAGAACATCGCCTGGCGGAAGCGCGTGTCGTCGTGCTTGCTCGCCTCGAGCTCGACCACCTCCCAGCCCGCACGACGCGCGATCTCGCCGAACTTGCCGAGGAGGACGGTCTTGCCGACGCCCCGGAGCCCCGTGATGATCATCGACTGCTCGGTGCGACTCCGCTCGAGGCGCTGGAGCAGCACGGTGAAGGCCTCGAGGAGGTCGTCGCGGCCGACCACGATCTCTGGAGCGGCCCCGGCGTTGGGCGTGTACGGATTGCTGACGGCGTCCACGACCCGTAGCTTAGGAGGTTTTGCACGCTTTATGAAGCACCGATAAAGCGACCTAAACAATCGTCGAACTCCGATAGACTGCTCGGACGGGATGTTGCGCGAGTGCTGGGAGGTCGGATGATCACCAGCCTCGTCGCCTTCGGCGTCGTCGCCCTCCTAACGCCGCTCGCCACGAGGCTCCTGGGCCGGCGCATCTTCCCGATCATCGCCCTCGTCCCCGCCGCCGTCTTCGTCCTGCTGCTCGCCTGGCTGCCCGGCGTCGTCGCGGGCCGTCCGGTCGTCGAGGTCGTGCCCTGGATCCCGCAGCTCGGCATCGCGCTGTCCTTCCGACTCGACGCGCTCGCGCTCCTGCTCGCCCTCATCGTCACGGGCGTGGGCGCGCTCGTCCTGCTCTACTGCACGCACTACTTCCGCGACGACGAGCCCGCCCTCGGCCGGTTCGCGGCGCTCCTCCTCGCCTTCGCGGGCGTGATGCTCGGCCTCGTCACCGCCGACGACGTGTTCCTGCTCTTCGTCTTCTGGGAGGCGACGAGCGTGCTCTCGTACCTCCTCATCGGCCACTACACCGGCCGCAAGGAGAGCCGCGGTGCCGCCCTGCAGGCGCTCACCGTGACGACCTTCGGCGGCCTCGCCATGCTCGTCGGCCTCGTGCTGCTCGTGGTCGCGGGCGGCACGACCTCGCTCTCCGAGCTCATCGCGAACCCGGTGACCGGCGCGGCCGGCGAGTGGGGCATCGCCCTCGTGCTCGTCGGCGCGATCTCCAAGAGCGCGCTCGTGCCGTTCCACTTCTGGCTCCCCGCGGCCATGGCCGCTCCCACGCCGGTGTCGGCGTACCTGCACGCCGCGGCGATGGTGAAGGCGGGCGTGTACCTGGTCGCGCGCATGGCCCCCGGGTACGCCGACCTCGACGTGTGGCATCCGATCGTCATCGGGCTCGGCGTGCTCACGATGCTCGTCGGCGGCTGGCGCGCGCTGCGCCAGTACGACCTCAAGCTCCTGCTCGCGTACGGCACGGTGAGCCAGCTCGGCTTCCTCGTGCTCGTCACCGGGTACGGCACGCGCGACGCGGCCCTCGCGGGCGTCGCGCTGCTGCTCGCGCACGCGCTCTTCAAGGCAGCCCTGTTCCTCGTGGTCGGCATCGTCGACCACGCCGCCGGCACGCGCGACTGGCGCAAGCTCTCCGGTCTCGGTCGACGGATGCCCGTGATCGCGACCATCGCGATCGTCGCCGCGGCGTCGATGGCGGGCCTGCCGCCGCTGCTCGGATTCGTCGCGAAGGAGGCCGTGTTCACGGCGTTCCTCGAGGCCGCGGCCGCCGGCGAGTCGTGGGCGTGGGTCGCCCTCGTCGGCGCGTTCCTCGGCTCGGTGCTCACCGTCGCGTACTCGGTGCGCTTCGTGTGGGGCGCGTTCTGGACGCGCCCCGACCTCGAGCCGACGCCCCTGCACGCGGAGTCGCCGCTCATCGGCCTGGCCCCCGGCATCCTGTCGGCGGCGAGCCTCGTCGCGGCCTTCGCGATCCCGGCGATCGAGCCGCTCCTCGCCGCCTACGCGGATGAGCTGCCCGGCCCGGACGACTACCACCTCGCGCTGTGGCACGGACTCGAGCCCGCGCTCTGGATCTCGCTCGCCGTGTTCGCGCTCGGCGCGCTGCTCGTCTGGGGTCGCGTGCGCGTCGCCAGACTGCAGGCGGCCGTCACCCCGATGGTCGACTCGGCGCGCGGCTACCTCGGCATCGTCTCCGTCGTCGACCGCGTCGCCGCGGCCGTGACGACCGCGATCCAGCACCGCGGGCTGCCCGGCTACCTCGCGATCATCGTGACGGTGTTCATCGGCGGGCTCGGCGCGGCATCCGTCATGAACACGACCTGGCCCGACGGCATCCGGCTCTGGGACTACCCGGCGCAGCCGTTCCTCGCGTTCGTCATGGCCATCGCGGGCCTGGCGGCCGCCACGGTGAGGCAGCGGATGACGGCGGTGCTGCTCGTGAGCGTCACGGGCTACGGGCTCGTGCTGCTGTTCGGCATGTCAGGCGCGCCCGACCTCGCGCTCACGCAGGCGCTCGTCGAGACGATCGTGCTCGTGGTGTTCGTGCTCGTACTGCGCCGCCTTCCCCGGCAGATCGCGCAGCGCAACCCGCCCGTGCACAAGGTCGCGCGCGGCATCATCGGGGCGCTCGCCGGGATCGTGATGGGCGTCATCGGCCTGGTCGCGCTGGGCGCCCGCATCGAGCCGACCATCGCCGAGGGGCTGCCGGCGCTCGCGATCGAGGCGCACGGCGAGAACATCGTGAACGTCATGCTCGTCGACATCCGCGCCTGGGACACGCTCGGCGAGATCTCGGTGCTGGTCGCGGTCGCCACGGGCGTCGCGAGCCTCATCTTCGTCTCGGGCCGAACGGGCGGCGCACCGCGGCTCGACTTGGCCGAGCTCGACGTGCCCGTCGACCGGCGGCAGCGCCTGCGGCCGGTGCCAGAGCCCGCGTCGAGCATCCGCGCCCCGCGCACGAGCCTCGCCGACACCGAGGGCGAGACGGATGCCGCGGCCGAGGCCGCATCGACCCGGCAGACCTGGCTCCTCGCCGGCCGCACGCTGTCGCCGCGCAACCGCTCGATCCTCATCGAGGTGCTCGTGCGGCTGCTGTTCCACCCCGCGATCATCGTGTCGGTCTACCTGCTGTTCGTCGGCCACAACGCGCCGGGCGGCGGCTTCGCGGGCGGACTGCTCGCCGGCCTCGCCCTCGTCGCGCGCTACCTCGCCGGCGGGCGGTACGAGCTCGGCGAGGCGGCCCCGGTCGACGCCGGGCGCCTGCTCGGCACGGGCCTGCTGCTCGCGGCGGGCACGGCGGCCGGCTCGCTCACCTTCGGCACCGCCCCGCTCGAGTCGGCCTGGTTCGAGGCCGACCTGCCCATCATCGGCACCATCTCGATCGGCACCTCCACGCTGTTCGACATCGGCGTCTACCTCGTGGTCGTCGGGCTCGTGCTCGACATCCTCCGCTCGCTCGGCGGCGAGGTCGACCGGCAGGAGGAGCTGGCCGGCGACGAGAGCGAGGAGGGCGGCGACCTCGATCGCGGCGGCGCGGCGGCCGGCGCCGACCTCGAGCAGGGCGAGGGCCCCGAGCTCGCCGAGCGCCCCGAGCACGTCGATGCCGAACTCGAGACCCCGCTCACCACGGCGCCCGAGGAGGCCCGCCGATGACCGCCTCGCTCACGCTCGTGGTGCTCATGGCCGTGCTGTTCGGCGCGGGCATCTCGATCATGCTCGAGCGCAGCCTCACGCGAGTGCTCATCGGCTTCCTGCTCGTCGGCAACTCGGTGAACATCCTCATCTACCTCATGAGCGGCGCGCCGGGCCTCGCGCCCATCCTCGGCGAGGGCGTCGACCCCGACGAGATCTCCGACCCGCTGCCGCAGGCCTTCGTGCTGACGGCGATCGTCATCAACCTCGGCATCACCGCGTTCATGCTCGCGCTCATCTACCGGTCGTGGTGGCTCGCCCAGCTCGGCACGAAGGGCGACCTCATCGACGACGAGGAGGAGGACGTGCAGGACGCCGAGGAGGCCGCCGACCTCATCCGCAGCTCCGCGGCCGACGACGCGGCCATCCAGGAGATCATCGACGCGAGCGACGAGGAGCCCGACGAGGCCCTCGAGGAGGAACTCGAGCTCGAGGCATCCGCTCGCGACCGCAACGACGGAGGTGGTGACCGATGACCGCCGTGCTCGTGCCGCTCGTCGTGCTGCTGCCCCTGCTCGGAGCCGCGACCGCGCTCATCCTCGGCCGCCACCGCCGAGCGCAGATGGCCGTGAGCGCGACCGTGCTCGGCGGCGTCGTGGTGATCGCCGCGGTGCTGCTCGGCGCCGTCGACGCGGGCGAGCCGACCGTCGTCTCGGTCGGGGCATGGCCGGCGCCCTACGGCATCGTGCTGGTCGTCGACCGCCTGTCGGCTATCATGCTGCTCATCTCGGCGATCGTGCTGCTCGTCGTGCTCGTGTACGCCGTCGGGCAGGGCGTGGCCGACCGCCACCGCGAGACGCCGGTGTCGATCTTCCACCCGAGCTACCTCATCCTGTCGGCGGGCGTGTTCAACGCGTTCATCGCCGGCGACCTGTTCAACCTCTACGTCGGGTTCGAGATCCTGCTCTCGGCGAGCTACGTGCTGCTCACGCTCGGCGGCACGGGCGAGCGCATCCGCGCGGGCGTCACGTACATCATCGTGAGCCTCGTCTCGTCGCTGTTCTTCCTCTCGGCGATCGCGCTCATCTACGGCGCGACCGGCACGGTGAACATCGCGCAGCTCTCGGTGCGGCTCGCGGAGCTCCCCGACGGCGTGCAGCTCATCCTGCACCTGCTGCTGCTCATCGCGTTCGGCATCAAGGCCGCGGTCTTCCCGCTGTCGTTCTGGCTCCCCGACTCATACCCGACCGCGCCCGCTCCGGTCACCGCCGTGTTCGCCGGCCTGCTCACGAAGGTCGGCGTCTACGCGATCATCCGCACCGAGACCGTGATCTTCACCGAGAGCGACCTCACGCTGCTGCTCATGGTGGTCGGCGGGCTGACGATGCTCATCGGCATCCTCGGCGCGCTCACGCAGGCCGACATCAAGCGACTCCTGTCGTTCACGCTCGTGAGCCACATCGGCTACATGATCTTCGGCATCGCCGTGGGCACGCAGCTCGGCCTCGCGTCGACGATCTACTACGTCGTGCACCACATCACCGTGCAGACGACGCTGTTCCTCACCACCGGACTCATCGAGCGCTTCGGCGGCGCGACCTCCATCAACCGGCTCGCCGGGCTGCTGAAGGCGTCGCCGCTGCTCGCGGTCCTGTTCTTCATCCCGGCGCTGAACCTCGGCGGCATCCCGCCGTTCTCGGGCTTCCTCGGCAAGGCGGGCCTGTTCCTGGCCGGGGCCGAGCAGGCGGGCGCACCGGATGCCGCGGGCACGGCGTGGCTCACCTGGGCCGTGATCGGCGCGGGCGCCGCCACCTCGCTCATCACGCTCTACGCCCTGACGCGGTTCTGGAACATGGCGTTCTGGCGCGGACGCGACGAGCTCGAGGGCTACGAGTCGGCGCTGCTCGGATCGGTGCAGGAGGCGCCAGAGGGCGCGACCGTCACCGCGACGCGCACCACGCCCAAGCTCATGGTCGCGGCGACGACGACGCTCGCCGTGGTCACGGTCCTGCTCACGGTGTTCGCCGGTCCGCTCTTCGAGCTCACCGACCGCGCGTCGCTCGACCTCGTGAACCCCGAGGCGTACGTCTCGCTCGTGTTCCCGGGAGGCATCCGATGACCCGGCCCGAGCTCGAGGTGTCGCGCTGGCGCTCGGTGTGGCGGCAGCTGCCGCTGCTCATCGGGCTCGTCGCGCTCTGGCTCTTCCTCTGGGACCACGTCGACACGCTCACGGTCGTCACGGGCGTCGTCCTGGCGATCGCCGTCACGCGCGTGCTCTACCTGCCGCCCGTGCTGCTGAGCGGCCGATTCAACCCGTGGCGCGGCCTCCTGCTGGGCCTGCGCATGATCTTCGACGTCGTCGTCGCGTCGCTGCAGGTCGCCTTCCTCGCCCTGAACCCGCGCTGGAAGCCGATGAACTCGATCATCGCCGTGCAGCTGCTCACCCGCTCCGACCTGGTCACCACGCTCACCGCCGAGGCGATCTCGGTCGTGCCGGGCACCGTCGTCGTCGACATCGACCGCGAGCGAGGCCTGCTCTACCTGCACGCGCTGGGCACGCGCACCGAGGCCGACATCGAGCGCACCAAGCGCGGCGTGCTCGGCACCGAGGAGCGCATCGTGCTCGCGATCGGCACGCACGCGCAGGCGGTCGCGGTGCGCGAGGCGCAGCGCGCGCGGCGGACTGGACTGCAGGCGTCCGAGCCGACGCCCGAGGAGCTGCGCGAGGTCGACCCCCACGAGACCGCGGACCACACGAAGGAGGACCCACGATGACCTTCCTCACGTTCGTCAGCATCGTCGCGGGCGTCATGTTCGGCATCGGCGCGCTCGCGGCCGTGTACCGCATCATCCGCGGGCCGTCGATCCTCGACCGGGCGCTCGCGACCGACGTGCTGCTGGCGATCGCGATCTGCGCGCTCGGCGCGGAGATGGCGATCAACAAGCACACCGACACCCTCGTGGTGATGCTCATCCTCGCGATGTTCGCGGTCGTCGGGTCGATCTCCATCGCCCGGTTCATGGCGAAGCAGGATGCCTCGTGAGCGCCGCCGAGATCGTGGTCGGCGTGCTCATCCTGGTGAGCGCCTTCCTCTCCATGGCGGCCGGCATCGGCATCGTGCGGTTCCCCGACGTGCTCACCCGCCTGCACGCCGCGACGAAGCCGCAGGTGCTGGGACTCGCCGCCGTGCTGGTCGCGATCCTCCTGCAGGTGCCGACGTGGGGCGTGCTCACGACCATCGTGCTCGTCATGACGTTCCAGCTGCTCACGCAGCCGATGACCGCGCACATGCTCGGACGGTCGGCGTACCGCACCGACCACGTGCGCCGCGACCTGCTCATCGAGGACGACCTCGGCCGCGACATCGAGGAGCACGACCAGGAGGACGCGAGCCGCTGACGCGTCGCCGACCTCGACCGATTCCTCGCTGTCACGCGAACGAGGTGATTGCAGCCCCCGTTCCGGCGGGTGGAGAATACGGCTGAAGTCGCGTTCGTGCGAACTCTCTCCAGAGAAGGAGAGGACATCATGAGCGAGCGGGGTCGCAGCAGCATCAGCGAGGAGGACTTCGAACGCCTCCAGCGCGACTACACCGACGCCACCGAGCAGTTCGCGGCGACGAACGAGGTGCTCACCGCGCTCGGCAGATCCTCCTCCGACCCCGATGCGGTGCTCGACACGGTCGTGGAGAGCGCGCGACGCCTGTGCCGGTGCGAAGCGGCGCAGGTCTACCTGATCGAGGGCGACTACTTCGTCCTCTCGTCGTCGGTGGGACTCTCCGACGAGTTCGTCGACTACGTGGAGACGCACCCGCTGCAGCGCGACCGCCGCACCCTGATCGGCCGGGTGACGCTCGATCGCGAGGTGCAGCAGATCGCCGATGTGCTGAGCGACCCGCAGTACGGCCGCCAGGACGTGCAGCAGATCGGCGGCTTCCGGACGCTCATCTCGGCGCCGATGCTCCTCGACGGCGAGGTCGTCGGCGCGCTCTCGCTGTGGCGCACCGAGGTCGCCCCGTTCGACAAGCGAGCCATCGCCCTGCTCGAGGCGTTCGCGGCGCAGGCCGCCGTCGTCGTGCGCAACGTGCACCTGGTGCGCGCCCTCGAGGCTCGCGGCGCCGAGCTCGCCCGGCGGATCGAGCAGCTCGAGGCGCTCAGCGAGGTCGGCGCGGCCGTGAGCTCGAGCCTCGTGCTCGACGAGGTGCTCTCGAACATCATCATGAACGCCGTGCGGTTCGCCGGCTGCGACGGCGGCTCCATCATGGAGTACATCCCCGAGGACCGGAGCTTCTCGGTGCGGAGCGCCTACGCGTCGAGCGCCGAGCTCCTGCGCAAGCTCCGCGGCATCCGCATCGACGTCGAGACCACGCTCGTCGGCCGCGCGGCGCTCGAGGGCCACCCGATGTCGGTCGCGGACCTCGACACCGTCGAGCTCGACCCGCACCTGCAGCTCCTGCACGACGACGGCTGGCGGTCGGTGCTCACCGTGCCGGTGCTCCGCGGCGCGCAGATCATCGGCGCGCTCGTCGTGCGCCGCAAGCGCACGGGCGGGTTCTCGAACGAGACGATCGAGTTCCTCGAGACGTTCGCGAGCCAGTCGGCGCTCGCGGTCTGGAACGCGCGGCTCTTCCGCGAGCTCGAGACGAAGACCGCCGAGCTCGAGGTCGTGAGCCAGCACAAGTCCGAGTTCCTCGCGAGCATGTCGCACGAGCTCCGCACGCCGCTCAACGCGGTGATCGGCTTCTCGGAGGTGCTGCTGGAGCGGATGTTCGGCGAGCTCAACGACCGCCAGGACGAGTACCTCCGAGACATCCTGAGCTCGGGCCGGCACTTGCTCAACCTGCTCAACGACATCCTCGACCTCTCGAAGGTCGAGGCGGGGCGGATGGAGCTCGCGCCGTCGACGTTCTCGGTGTCGTCGGCCATGGAGTACGGCATCTCGATGGTGCGCGAGCGCGCGGCGATGCACGGGCTGACGCTGACCCTCGAGGTCGACCCGACCGTCGACGTGATCGACTCCGACGAGCTGCGCGTCAAGCAGGTGCTCCTCAACCTGCTGAGCAACGCGGTGAAGTTCACCCCCGACGGCGGCCGCATCGCGGTGGTCGCCCGTCGCGACGGCGACGAGCTCGCCGTGACCGTGACCGACGACGGCGACGGCATCCCCGCCGAGGACCGCGAGCGCATCTTCGAGTCGTTCCAGCAGGGCGGACGCGGCACGCAGCGCGAGGAGGGGACCGGCCTCGGCCTCACGCTGTGCCGGCGCATCGTCTCGCTGCTCGGCGGTCGGATGTGGCTCGAGTCGGAGGTCGGGCGCGGCAGCACGTTCGGCTTCACCCTCCCCCTCGACGGACCCGTCGTCGAGACCGCACCCCCGTCCGCCGACCACGCGAACCTCCCGGTCGTGGTCGTGATCGACGACGACCGCGCGTCGCTCGACCTCATGACCGCGTACCTCGACGGGCTCGGGGTGCAGGTGGTGCACGCGCGCGATGGCGAGGAGGGCCTCGAGCTGATCCGGGTCCATGGGCCGGCCGCGGTGGTGCTCGACATCCGGATGCCGGGACTCGACGGCTGGCAGGTGCTCACGCGCGTGCGCGAGGACGAGGCGATGAGCGCGGTCCCCGTGATCATCGTGTCGATCCTCGACGAGCGCTCGCGCGGCATCACCCTCGGCGCGTCGGACTACCTCGTGAAGCCCGTCGGCCGCGAGGAGCTCGTCGGTGCGCTCCGGCGGGTCGGCGCGGTGCACTCGGGTTCGCTCTCGGGGCGCGACGGGCGACCTGCGCAGGCGCCGGAGGAGACGGGATGATGCCCGGACGACGCATCCTCGTCGTCGAGGACAACCCGCTGAACCTCAAGCTCGTGCGCGACGTGCTAACGGCCTTCGAGTACGACGTGGTCGAGGCGCACAGCGGCGAGGAGGGCGTGGAGCTCGCGGGCACCTGCTCGCCCGACCTCGTGCTCATGGACCTGCAGCTGCCCGGCATCGACGGGTACGAGGCGCTGCGCCTCCTGCGGCAGGATCCCCGGCTCGGCTCGGTGCCCGTGGTTGCGGTCACCGCGTTCGCCATGCAGGAGGACCGGGAGCGCACCGCCCGCGAGGGCTTCGACGGGTACCTCGGCAAGCCCATCAGCGTGCGGGCGCTGCCCGCTCAGGTGGACGCCTTCCTGCACAACGGACGGACCGATGGCCAGTGACGAGGTCACCATCCTCGCGGTGGACGACCTGCCCCAGAACCTCCGGCTGCTCGACGCGGTCCTGAGCCCGCGCGGCTACCGGGTGCTCACGGCGTCCTCGGGAGAGGAGGCGCTCGCGATGCTGCCGACGGCCGGCGCCGACCTCGTGCTGCTCGACATCGTGATGCCCGGCCTCGACGGCTACGAGGTGTGCCGCCGCATCCGGGCCAGCGAGGCGTTCGCCTACCTGCCGGTCGTGATGATCACGGCGAGCGGCGAGCAGGAGAAGGTCCGTGCCATCGAAGCCGGCGCCGACGACTTCGTGAGCAAGCCGTTCGACCAGGGCGAGCTCCTCGCCCGCGTCGCGTCGCTCGCCCGCATCAAGCGCTACCACGACACCATCGAGCGGCAGGCCGAGGAGCTCGCGGCGTGGAACGTCGAGCTCGAGGCCCGCGTGGACGCGCAGGTCGCCGAGCTCGAGCGCGTCAACCGACTCCGCCGCTTCCTGTCGCCGCAACTCGTCGACGTCGTGCTCGATTCGGGCGAGGAGGGCGTGCTCGCCAGCCACCGGCGCGAGATCGTCGTGGTGTTCTGCGACCTCAGGGGCTTCACCTCGTTCGCCGAGGCGAGCGAGCCCGAGGAGGTCATGGGCGTGCTCGCCGAGTACCACCACGCGCTCGGCGAGCTGATCTACCGGTTCGAGGGCACGCTCGAGCGGTTCACGGGCGACGGGCTCATGGTGTTCTTCAACGACCCGCTCCCGGTCGACGATCCGGCAGAGCGGGCGGTGGCGATGGCGGTCGCCATGCGCGAGCGCGTCGCCGAGCTCGCCCACGGATGGAGCCGTCGGGGCAACGACCTCGGCTTCGGCATCGGGATCGCCCAGGGCTACGCGACCCTCGGCCGCATCGGCTTCGAGGGGCGCTTCGACTACGCCGCGATCGGCAGCGTCACGAACCTGGCCGCCCGGCTGTGCGCCGTGGCGGAGGCCGGGCAGATCCTCGTCGCCCAGCGCGTGTACTCGGCGGCCGAGGGACTGGCCACGGGCGAGCCGGTCGGCGAGCTCGACCTGCGCGGCTTCAGCCGGCCGGTGCGGGCGTTCGCCATCACGGGCATCGACGAGCCGAAGGCGGAGGTGGGGACATGACCACGGTGGATGACGCGACGAGGGCCGACCCGACGACGACGACGCTCTCCGAGCTGGACGAGGACGCCCGGAACCTGCGCTTCGATCGGCTGCAGGGCCGGATGCCGTCGGTGTGGGACGCGATGCGACTGGGGCTCGAGGACGAGTCCGTCGTCGTCATCCCGTCGGTGACGTTGAGCCGGGCGGTCCCGGGGAGCGGCAGCGGCAGCATGGGGCAGGCGTTCGAGGAGCGGTTCCTCTTCCTGCTGCTCCTGCTCCGCCAGCCGCGGCTCCGCATGATCTACGTCTCGTCGATGCCCATCGACCCGCGGATCATCGAGTACTACCTCGCGCTCCTGCCGGGCGTCATCCCGAGCCATGCGCACGCCCGGCTCACGATGGTTTCGGTGGGCGACGCGTCGCCGCGACCGCTCAGCGTGAAGCTGCTCGAGCGCCCGAGGCTGCTCGAGAAGATCGCGGGTCTCATCCCGAACCGCGGCCGCAGCCACCTCATCCCGTACAACACGACCGAGCTCGAGCGCGACCTCGCGCTCACGCTCGGCATCCCGATGTACGGCTCCGACCCCCGGCTGGCCGACCTCGGCACCAAGACCGGATGCCGTCGGCTCTTCGGCGAGGTCGGCGTGCCGTATCCGCTCGGTGCCGAGGACCTGCACGGCCTCGACGAGGTGGTCGACGCGATCGGCGGGCTGCTCGACGCGCGGCCGACCATCGGCCAGGTCATCGTGAAGCTCAACGACGGCGTCTCGGGAGCCGGCAACGCGCTCGTCGACCTCGGCGGCGTCGGCGGGCTGCCGGCGTCGGAGCGGCGCTCGGCGATCGCCGAGCGCGTCGACGGCATGCAGCTCGAGGCGCAGGACGTGCCGTTCCCGGCCTACGTGGCGAAGCTCGAGTCCGACGGCGGCATCGTCGAGGAGCGCATCGTGGGCGAGGAGCTGCTGAGCCCGAGCGTGCAGCTGCGCTCGCTGCCCGACGGCACGGTCGAGCTCCTGTCGACGCACGACCAGCTGCTCGGCGGGGCGAGCGGGCAGAGCTACCTGGGCTGCGTCTTCCCGGCCGATCCGGCCTACTCGCGCCTCATCAGCGAGCCGGCGACCGCGATCGGCGAGCGGCTGGCCGCCGCGGGCGTGCTCGGGCGGTTCGCGGTCGACTTCGTCACGATGCGGGATGCCGCGGGCGGATGGTCGGCGTACGCGATCGAGCTCAACCTCCGCAAGGGCGGCACGACGCACCCGTTCCTCACCCTGCAGTTCCTGACCGACGGACGGTACGACGCGGAGACGGGCCGGTTCCTCACGCCCGAGGGCGCCGAGAAGCACCTCGTGGCCACCGACCACCTCGAGGGCGAGGAGCTGCGCGCGCTCTCGATCGGCGACCTGTTCGACGTGGTCGCGCGGCACGGCCTGCACTTCGACCAGTCGCGACAGACCGGGATCGTGTTCCACATGATCAGCTCGATCACCGAGCACGGCCGCGTGGGCATGACCGCCGTCGGCGACACCCCCGACCAGGCGATGGAGCTCTACGAGCGAGCGGGCCGCGTGCTGTTCGAGGAGGCCCGGCTCGCCGGGCAGGAGCGACCGCTCCTCGAGTGATCGCCGCGAACGGGGCTCAGCCGCGGCCGGTGAACTCCGGCCTGCGCTTCTGCTGGAACGCCGCGAAGCCCTCGCGATAGTCGTCGGTGTCGCACAGGGCCGCCTGCGCCCGGTTCTCCTGGTCCATCGACTGCCAGAGCCCGAGGCGGTCGTCGCGCAGCGACGCGATGAGCGACTTCGACGCCACGAACGCCTGGGTGGCCCCGGATGCCGCGGCGCGGGCCGCTGCGCGGGTGGCATCCGTCACGTCGTCGGCGGGGAACACCTGCGAGAACAGGCCCGCGGCGACCGCCTCGGTGCCCGACATGAGCCGGCCCGTGACGATGAGGTCCATGGTCCTGTGCGCGCCGAGCCGTTCGAAGAACAGCGCGTGGCCGCCCGAGTCGAGGGTCGCCCCGAGGTTGGCGAACGGCGAGCCGATCTTCGCGGTGTCGGCGACGTACACGATGTCGCTCGCGATGAGCAGTCCGAGCCCGACACCGAGGCACGCGCCGTGCGCGACGGCGAACGTGGGAGCCGGGAAGGATGCCATGCGCTCGAGCAGCGGCTGCACGCGCCCGCCGAGGTACCCGATCACGTCGTCATCGCGCGGGTCGACGCCCGAGATGTCGCGGCCGGCGCAGAACGCGCGACCCTCGCCGCGCAGCACGAGCGCCCGCACGTCGCCCGCCTCGGCCGCGCGCTCGGCCGACGCGTACGCCTCGGTCAGCTCGGCGAGCGCCGCGACGTCGAGCGCGTTGAGCTTCTCGGGGGCGTTCAGCACGACCTCCGCCACGCCGTCGGCAACGCTGAGTTCGATCATGATGCTCCTTCGTGGGGGCGCGGCCCGACGTCGGTGTCGGGCCCGCTCGCAGGGTACCGGGGTCAGACGTCGTAGTCGACGACCACGCGGTCGGACTTCGGGTGCGACTGGCAGGTGAGCACGTAGCCGCGCTCCAGCTCGTCGGGCTCCAGGGCGTAGTTCTCGGTCATGTTCACGCTGCCCTCGACGAGGCGAGCCCGGCACGTGCCGCACACGCCGCCCGCGCACGCGAACGGCACGTCGGGACGCACGCGCAGCGCAGCGTTGAGGATCGACTCGTTCGCCGACACGGGGCTCTCGACCGTCGAGGACTGCCCGTCGAGCGTGAACTCGATCGCGACGGTCTCCTCGCCCTGCTTCACCTCGACGGGGCGCCCGTGCCGCGGCTCGACGCGGTCGGCGTCGGTCGTGAACAATTCGTAGCGCACGTGGTCGACCGGCACGCCCTTCGCCGCGAGGGTGTCGCGGGCGAGCTGCACGAGCTCGAACGGCCCGCAGAGGAACCACTCATCGACCGTCTCGGGCCGGATGAGCACGTCGAGCATCGTGCCGAGCTTCTCCGCGTCGATGCGGCCCGACAGGAGCGGCGCCGTGCGCTGCTCGCGCGAGAGCACGTGGTGCACGGCAAGTCGCGACGGGTAGCGGTCCTTCAGCTCGGCGAGCTCCTCGAGGAACATCACGTCGAGCGTCGAGCGGTTCGTGTAGACGAGCTCGAACTCCGCCGTCGCCGAGCGCGAGAGCACGGTGTGCGCGAGCGCCATGAGCGGCGTGATGCCGCTGCCGGCGGCGATGCCGACGATGTGCTTGCCGTCGAGGGCGTCGAGCGTCGAGGTGAACGTGCCCTGCGGGCTCATCACGTCGAGCGTGTCGCCCGCCTGCAGCTCGGAGTTCGCCCACGACGAGAAGATGCCGCCGAGGTCGCGCTTGATGGCGACCGAGATGCTGCCGCGCTCGGGCGGCCGGCAGATCGAGTAGCTCCGGCGGCGTTCGTGCCCGTCGAGCTCCTTGCGGAGCGCGACGTACTGGCCGGGCAGGTAGGTGTAGTCGTCGGCGAGCTCCTCGGGCACCGTGAAGGTCACCTCGACGGCGTCGGCCGTGAGCGGCCGCACCTCGGCGACCGCGAGCTCGTGGAACCGCGCGCGATGGCGCTTCGCGAGGTGTTCGCCGCCGACCGTGGAGGCGAGGAACGCCTCGGCGACGGAGGCGTCCGCGGGCTGCGCGGTGCTCGGGGCGGGGGCGGTCGACGTGCCGAATCCGAGTCCCGTCGACCCCAGGTTGCGCGCGGCCATCAGAGCACCTTGAAGTAGTCGAAGGGCTCGAGGCAGTCGCGGCACTCGTAGAGCGCCTTGCACGACGTCGAGCCGAAGCGGGCGAGCTCGCGGGTGTTCAGCGAGTCGCATCGCGGGCACTTCACCGCGAGCTGCAGGCGCACGGGGCCCTGCTTCGCGGCGGCTTGCCCGGTCGGCGCCTGGATGCCGTAGCGGCGCAGCTTCTCCTTGCCGGCGTCGCTCATCCAGTCGGTCGTCCACGCGGGCGCGAGCACGAGGTCGACCTGCACCTCGTCGTAGCCGGCGTGGGTGAGCGCCACGAGCACGTCGTCGCGCATCGCGTCGAGCGCGGGGCATCCGCTGTACGTGGGGGTCAGCTGCACGCGCACGGCGCCGTCGTCGCCGACCTCGACCGAGCGCAGCACGCCGAGGTCCTCGATCGTGAGCACGGGGATCTCGGGGTCGGTCACGGTGGCGGCGACCTCCCAGGCGCGTCGGGCCATCGGGTCGCTCGGCATCGGCCGGGCGACGGACTGCGTCTCGATACGCGTCGCCTGCGGCGTCGCTACTCGACGAACGACCGCGCTCACCACGACGCCCCCGGGTGCTGGCGGGCGAGCACCTGCATCTCCGCGAGCAGCGGACCGAGGTGCTCGGTGTGGCTGCCGGAGCGCCCGCGGCCGGCGGCGATGAACGCCGTGCGCCCGGTCGGCGGCTCGAGCTCGGCCTCGGCGAGCACCGCGGCGATGACCTCGTCGAACCGGTCGCGCAGCGTCGACGGCAGCACAGCCACCCCGGCGGCGGCGAGGCGCTCGGTGAGCTCGTCGTCCTCGAAGAGCTCGTCGAGGTAGGGCCAGGTGTCGGCGATCGCCACGATCATGCGGCGACGCGACTCGTCGGTGCCGTGCGCGAGGCGGAGCGTCCACTGCACGGCGTGGTCGCGGTGGTAGTCGACCTCCTTGGCCGCCTTCGCCGCGATCGCCGCGAGGGTCGGGTCGGTCGACGCCGAGAGCTCGCCGTAGAGCTCGAGCAGGTAGGTCGACACCACGAGCTGCCGTGCGATCGTGTGCGCGAAGTCGCCGTTCGGCTGCTCGAAGATCCACGCGTTGCGCCACTCCGGCTCGTCGCGCCAGTAGGCGAGGTCGTCTTCGCTGCGGCCGGTTGCGCTGCCCGCGTAGTGCAGCAGCGACCGGGCGTGGCCGATGAGGTCGAGGCCGATGTTGCCGAGCGCCACGTCCTCCTCGAGCTCGGGCGCGCGGGTGATCCACATGCCGAGCTGCTGGGCGAGCACGAGGGCGTCGTCGCCGAGCCGCATCGCGTACTCCGCGGCATCCGCCGACGCGACCGCGCCGTGGCCCTCGGCGCCGGCGCCCGCGAGCTCCTCGACGAGCTCGACCTGGTCGACGGAGACGTCGCCGTGCGCGTCCTGGTGGTCGCTCACAGGTGCTTCACCCCCTCGGACTTCGTGTAGTACACCGCGTGGCGGTAGTTCTTGCCGGCCGGGCTCTCGAAGAACGCGCCCTTCGCGTCGGGGTCGCTCGTGGTGATCGCATCGGCGGGCACGACCCAGATCGAGATGCCCTCGTTGCGGCGCGTGTAGAGGTCGCGCGCGTTGCGCACGGCCATGTCGGCGTCGGGCGCGTGCAGCGACCCGACGTGCACGTGGCTGAGGCCGCGGTTGGCCCGCACGAAGACCTCCCAGAGGGGCCAGGCCTCGGTGCCCGTCTCACCGGGAGTCGACATCACGCCACCGCCTTCTCGCGCTCGGCCTGCTTGCGGGCGTACTCGGCGGCCGCCTCGCGCACCCAGGCACCGTCTTCGTGGGCCTCGCGCCGGCGGCGCAGGCGCTCGGCGTTGGCCGGGCCGCGGCCGGCGAGCACCTCGTGGAACTCGTCCCAGTCGATCTCGCTCATGTCGTACCGCCCGGCCTCCTCGTTCCACGCCAGGTTCGGATCGGGCAGCGTCACGCCGAGCACCTCGGCCTGCGGCACGAGCATGCCGACGAAGCGCTGCCGCAGGTCGTCGTTCGAGAAGCGCTTGATGTTCCACGCCATCGACTGCGCCGAGTTCGGCGACTCGTCGTCGGGCGGGCCGAACATCATGAGGCTCGGCCAGTACCAGCGGTTCACGGCGTCCTGCGCCATCTCGCGCTGCGCCTCGGTGCCCTGCATGAGCTCGAGGAGGATCTCGAAGCCCTGCCGCTGGTGGAACGACTCCTCCTTGCAGATGCGCACCATCGCGCGGCCGTACGGACCGTAGGACGCACGGCACAGCGGCACCTGGTTGCAGATCGCCGCGCCGTCGACGAGCCACCCGATGGCGCCCATGTCGGCCCAGGTCGGCGTCGTGTAGTTGAAGATCGACGAGTAGCGCGCCCGGCCCTCGATGAGCTGGAGCATCATCTCCTCGCGCGAAATGCCGAGCGTCTGCGCCGCCGAGTAGAGGTAGAGCCCGTGGCCCGCCTCGTCCTGCACCTTGGCCATGAGGATCGCCTTCCGCTTCAGGCTCGGCGCGCGCGTGATCCAGTTCGACTCGGGCTGCATGCCGATGATCTCGGAGTGCGCGTGCTGGCTGATCTGGCGGATGAGCGTCTTGCGGTACGCCTCGGGCATCCAGTCGCGCGGCTCGATGCGCGAGTCCTTGGCGATGAGGTCGTCGAACAGCGCCTGGGCGGCCTCGTCGTGCTCCTCACGACTGGCGACGCTGAGGTCTGCGGGTGCGGTCATCGTCGACTCCTGTGTTCTGGCGGAATCCGGGCCGGGCAGGTACGCCGAGGCATCCGGTATTACTAACCGATCGTTCAGTTAGTATATAGTCATCTTCAGCGCCGCAGCAACGGCGCGCAACTCGACGAGGAGCAGCGCATGACGGATGCCACGACCGACGCCATGACGGATGCCGCGAGCCGGGCGAATCGCGCCATGATGGACCGCGACCTCGCGTCCGCCGCCCTCGGCATGGTCGTCGAGCGCGACGACCCCGGTCACGCGGTCGTGTCCATGCGCGTGCGCGAGGACATGACGAACGGCTTCCACATCACCCACGGGGGCCTCGTCTTCACCCTGGCCGACACGGCCTTCGCCATCGCCTGCAACGAGGACGACACCGTCACCGTCGCGGCGGGCGCCGACATCACGTTCCTGAAGTCCACTCGCGCGGGGCAGACCCTCACCGCGACCGCCGTCCGCCGCACCCGGTCGGGCCGCACCGGACTCTACGACGTCACGGTCGTCGACGAGCACGGCGACGCGGTCGCCGAGTTCCGCGGCCGATCCATCTCCACGAACCGAACGATCTGAACCCTCGGAGCCACCCGTGTCGACGACGACCATCTCCCCCAGCATCTCGGGCCTCGAGCCCGTGCCCGCCGCCGACCTCGACCCCGAGGAGCGGATGTCCCGCGCCGAGATCGAGGCGCTCCAGCTCGAGCGGCTGCAGCAGACCGTGCGGCACGCCTACGAGCACGTGCCGCTCTACACGCGCAAGTTCGACGAGGCCGGCGTGCACCCCGACGACATCCGTTCGCTGGCGGATGTCGCGAAGCTGCCGTTCACGACGAAGGCCGACCTGCGCGAGACCTACCCCTTCGGCATGTTCGCCGTGCCCATGGAGCGGGTCGCGCGCATCCACGCGTCGAGCGGCACCACCGGTCGGCCGACCGTGGTCGGCTACACCGCCGGCGACCTCGACCGCTGGGCGACGCTCGTGGCGCGCTCGCTGCGGGCCAGCGGCATCCGACCCGGCATGAAGGTGCACAACGCCTACGGCTACGGCCTCTTCACCGGCGGCCTCGGCGCCCACGCGGGCATCGAGAAGCTCGGCGCGACCGTCATCCCGATGTCGGGCGGCCAGACCGCGCGCCAGGTGCAGCTCATCCAGGACTTCGAGCCCGACGCGATCCTCTGCACGCCGAGCTACCTGCTCACGATCGCCGACGCGATGGTCGAGCAGGGCATCGACCCGCGCTCGACCTCGCTGAAGGTCGCCGTGCTCGGCGCCGAGCCGTGGACGAACGAGATGCGCCACGAGCTCGAGCAGCGGCTCGGCCTCGACGCGCTCGACATCTACGGACTCAGCGAGGTCATGGGACCGGGCGTCGGCAACGAGTGCCTCGAGACGAAGGACGGCCCCCACCTCTGGGAGGACCACTTCCTGCCCGAGATCATCGACGGCGACACCGGCGCGGTGCTGGCCGACGGCGAGCTCGGCGAGCTCGTGTTCACCTCGCTCACCAAGGAGGCGTTCCCGGTCATCCGGTACCGCACGCGCGACCTCACGCGCCTGCTGCCCGGCACCGCCCGCCCCGGCATGCGCCGCATGGAGAAGATCACGGGTCGCAACGACGACATGATCATCCTGCGCGGCGTGAACCTGTTCCCCACGCAGATCGAGGAGCTCGTGCTCGGCATCGAGCAGCTCACGCCGCACTTCGTGCTCGAGCTCTCGAAGGAGGGCCGCATGGACGCGCTGAAGGTGCGGATCGAGCGGCATCCCGACCTCTCGGTCGAGACGTGCGAGGCCGCCGCGGTCGTGCTCGCGCAGCGCATCAAGGTGCACGTCGGCTCGACCGTCGCCGTGCAGCTCGAGGAGCCCGGCGCACTGCCGCGCAGCGAGGGCAAGTACAAGCGGGTCTACGACCTGCGCTGATCGCGACGCATCCGATGGGAGACTGGGGGCGATGTCAGAGAACGGAAGCCTCCGACGGGGACGCCCCGGCTACGACCAGCAGGGCATCCTCGACGTCGCCGTCGCCGCGTTCAACCAGTACGGCTACGACGCGACGTCGATGGGCGTGCTCGCCGACCGGCTCGGCCTGTCGAAGTCCGCGATCTACCACCACTTCGCGTCGAAGGACGAGATCCTCGACCGCGCCCTCGACACGGCGCTCGGCGCGCTCGAGGGGGTCCTCGAGCAATCGGATGCCGCGCACGGCCGCGCCGCCGACCGGCTCGACCACGTGCTGCGCGGCGCCGTGCACGTGCTCGTCGAGAAGCTGCCCTACGTGACGCTGCTGCTGCGCGTCCGCGGCAACACCGAGGTGGAGCGACGCGCGCTCGCCCGCCGGCGCGCGTTCGACAAGCGGGTCACGGCGCTCGTGTCCGAGGCGCAGGCCGAGGGCTCGCTGCGCAGCGACATCGACGTGCGCGTCGTGGAGCGGCTGCTCTTCGGCATGATCAACTCGATCGTCGAGTGGTACCGGCCGGGCGGCGCCGAGGACGCCGACCGCCTCGCCGACGACGTCATCGCGATCGCGCTCGACGGGCTGCGCATGCCGACGTCGAACCGGGTGGAGGAGCTGCTCGGCTGAGTCCGGGGCGAGGCCTTCCGGCGGAGGTCCCGCCGGGGTGGAGGGGAACACCATGATCGAACCGCTCGAGGGCCTGCCGGCCGGCGTCATCGGCTTCCGGGCCGTGGGCACCATCGAGGCATCCGACTACCGCGACGTGCTCGACCCGGCGTTCGACGCCGCGATCGCCTCCGGCGGGAAGATCAACTGCGTGGTGGTGCTCGGCCCGGAGTTCGACCACTACTCGGTCGGCGCGATGTTCGAGGACGCGAAGCTCATCGGGCGCCCGCTGTCGGCGTGGAACCGGGCCGCGTTCGTCACGAACCACGACGTGCTCGCCGGCATCGCGACCGCACTCGGCGGCCTCGTGCCGGGCGACTTCCGCGTGTTCCCGATCGACCGGCAGGACGAGGCGGTCGCCTGGGTCGCCGAGGGCGTCGCGACGCCGGCGGGCTGAGGCCTACGCCGGGCAGGGCGAGTTCGCCGCGACGCGGGAGCGCGGCATCCGCTCGCGACGACGACGGCGCGCGGGTGCAGCGGCGCCGGCCGAGGCCTCGGCGAGTCGTTCGGCCACGACCCTGCGGCGCTCGAGCTCCAGCGCGAGCTGTGCCTCACGGGCCTCGGCGAGGTGCGGGAAGGTGAGTTCCGAGATCAACATGTCGACTCCGGTTCCGTGCGTGGTTGACCCTAGACTCCTGTCTGAGGTGGCCGCCCGGCATCCGGCAGATGCCCTATTCCTCACGGCCGCGCAGCAGAGGGGAATGAGCGGATGCCGCAGGATGCTGTACCCGTCGTGAAGCAGCGCATCGGATTCCTCTCGTTCGGCCACTGGCATCCCTCCCCGCAGTCGTCGACTCGCTCGGGGCGCGATGCGCTCGTGCAGTCCATCGAGCTCGCGGTCGCGGCCGAGGAGCTCGGCATCGACGGCGCGTTCTTCCGCGTGCACCACTTCGCGCGGCAGCTCGCGAGCCCGTTCCCGCTGCTCGCCGCGATCGGCGCCCGCACGAGCCGCATCGAGATCGGCACGGGCGTCATCGACATGCGCTACGAGAACCCGCTGTACATGGCCGAGGATGCCGCGGCCGCCGACCTCATCAGCGCCCACGCCGGCGGCGAGGGCCGGCTGCAGCTGGGCGTGAGCCGCGGTTCACCCGAGCCCGCGCAGAACGGATCGCACGCGTTCGGGTTCGTGCCGCCCGAGGGCGAGACCGACGCCGACCTCGCGCGCCAGAAGACCGAGGTGTTCCGCGCAGCGATCGCGGGTGCGGGCGTCGTGGCCGGCAACCCGCAGATGACGGGCTCCACGGCCGCGCTGCCGATCCAGCCGCAGTCGCCCGGCCTCGCCGACCGCATCTGGTGGGGCAGCGGCACCCGCGCCACGGCCGAGTGGACCGCCGAGCAGGGCATGAACCTCATGAGCTCGACCCTGCTCACCGAGGACACGGGCGTGCCGTTCGACGAGCTGCAGTACGAGCAGATCCAGCTCTACCGCGACGCGTGGGAGGCCGCCGGCTGGGAGCGAACGCCGCGCGTCTCGGTGTCGCGCAGCGTGATCCCGCTCGTGAGCGACGAGGACCGCGAGTACTTCGGCCCCCGGGTCGGCAGCGACACCAAGGACCAGGTCGGCTTCCTCGACGGCGGGCTCGCGCGCTTCGGCAAGAGCTACATCGGCGAGCCCGACGAGATCGCCGAGGACCTCGCGAACGACAAGGCCGTGGCGGCCGCCGACACGCTGCTCGTCACGGTGCCGAACCAGCTCGGTGTCGACTACAACACGCGACTTCTCGCCGCGATCGCCGAGCACGTCGGCCCGGCGATCGGGTGGACGCCCAACCGCTGAGTCCCCGCCCCGAGACGGCTCAACCGCGACGGCGCACGTCGGGCAGCAGCGCCCGCGCCGAGCGACCCCGGATCGCGCTCCACCACACGCCCGCCCCGTACGCCGCGTCGTCGAGGCGGCGCGCGACGCCGAAGCGCACCGGGTCGAGGCGGGGCCTGGTGCGGGCGAACTCCCACGCGGTGTCGGCGAGCGCCGCCATGACCACGGCCCGCCGCACGCGCCGTGAGATGAGGCATCCGATCGCGGTCAGCGGCCACCAGTGCCGGAGCAGCAGCGCGAAGCCCTGCGCGATCGCCCCGATGAACCCGTAGGCCGTGAGTCGCGACGCGAGGCGGTACGGATGCCGCACCGCGGTCGCCCGGCGCCCGATGCGCAGCACCGTGGCGATCAGCACCATCGCGGCGACGGGCAGGGACCACCGGCGCTGGGCCGCGAGCGCGACGAGGACGGCCGCACCCCACGGCGGCAGCACGACCGGCGCGATGTCGTCGGGGTGCCGCTGGGCCAGCGGATTCGCTCCCGTGCCGTAGAAGAACTTGCGGCCGAGCCACGCGCGCAGGGTCGACCGGTGCTCGTGCCGGACGGTCGCGGCGGGCTCGAACCGCACGCGGAGCCCGCGGTCCACGAGGCGCCAGACCAGGTCGACGTCCTCGCCGACCCGCATGTCCGCGTCGAACCCGTCGCCGAGCGCGTCGACGCGCGCGACGAGGCACGTGCTCGACACCCACGTCACCGGCGACCGGGGCCGCACGCTCGAGGAGTCGCTGCCGAGGTCGAGCGACGATCGGGCGTCCTCGTAGCGGGTGATCCAGTTGGCATCGGGGCCCTCGAGGCCGAGCACGCGCGGCGCGACCATCGCGAGCCCCGGGTCGGCGAAGTGCCGCAGCATGAGCGCGATGGCGTCGGGCTCCACGACGACGTCCGAGTCGACGAACACGACGTACGGGGTCGACACCCGGGCGAGTCCGGCGTTCCGCGCCGCCGCGGGTCCGAGGTTGCGAACGAGCACGACGGCCTCGGCCCCGTGCAGCTCGGCGACGGCGCGAACGGATGCCGCGTCGTCCGACGCGTCGTCGACCACGATCACCCGCAGCGCGCCGCCGAGTCCGGCGAGGAGGCGGTCGAGCTGGCGTGCGCGATCGCGCACGGGGACCACGACCGTCGCGAGGGCGAGGTCCACCGGCGGCAGCGCGTGCACGACGGGGTCGGCCATGCCCGTCGCGAGGAGGTGGTCGGCGAGCGCGCGCGATGCGGCATCCGTCACCCTCAGCTCGCCGTCGCGGAGGCGGTCGCGGGCCAGCGGCTTCAGCCGCGAGATGCGGGTCGGTGAGCCCCCGACGAGCACCGCGCCGTCGTCGACGACCCGCGTGTGCCGGTTGAGTCGCACGGTGAAGCCGTCGGGCAGGCGTACCGTCACGACACCGCCCCGGCGGTCGGATCGACGTCGGGCCCCGGCTCGCTGTCGGGCCGTGCGAGCCGACCGCGGGCGTCGACGCGTCCGCCCTGGAGGCGCGCCCACGCCTCGTCGACGATGGCCGCGACGAGCGCGGCGCCCTCGTCCGACGACGCCGCGCGCGGATCGCCGAGCACGCCGTTCGGCGCGACGGGTCGCATCCCGTGCTCGCGCAGCGCGGGCATGAGCTCGCCGATCGGGGCGACGTTGCCCTGCTCGATGCGGTCGGCCCGAACGCGGTCGTGGTCGAGCGCGAGCACGATCGACGTCTCGGATCGCCCGGCATGCGCGTCGATCGGCACGTCGGGACCGAGGGCGTCGGGATCCGGCACGCACGGCAGCCACGCGACCGCGCGCTCCTCGTCGATGAGCACCGGGACGGCGGCCTCGAGGGCCTCGACGTTGCCGCCGTGGCCGTTCACGAACACCACGCGGTCGGCCCACTCGCACGCCGACCGGCCGAGCTCGAGCAGCAGGAACGTGAGTGCCGGCGTGCCGATCGAGGTGGTGCCGGGGAACGCCTGGTGCTCGCCGCTCGCGCCGAAGGCGACGGCCGGCGTCACGACCGCGTCGACGCCGTCGGTGCGGAGGCGATCGGCGAGCGCGTCGGCGACGACCGACGCCACGACGGTGTCGGTGTCGAGCGGCAGGTGCGGACCGTGCTGCTCGGTCGAGCCGACGGGCACCAGCACGACCGGGCGACCCACCTCGGGCCACGGTCGGTCGACGAGTCGTGGCGCGCCGGCGCCCGTGCCGGTCACGCGGCCGCCTCAGAGGTTGCCGAGCGCGACCGCGTCGTCGGGGCGTGGCTCGGCGGGTTCGGGCGTCCGCCGGGTCGCCGGCCGGGGCTTGCGGGCGGCCGGCTTGCGGGCCGGCCTCGTCGCGGCAGCGGCCGACCCCGCCTCGGACTCCGCGCCGAGCTCGCGGCGGAACCCCGGCGGCACGTAGAAGTCCGCAGGCGAGAGCTCCTCGATCGAGCGATGCCCGAGGCCGAGCACCGCCGAGTCGAGCCCCCCGCGCAGGATGTCGAGCACGTTCTCGACGCCCGCCTGTCCATTCGCCGCCAACCCCCAGAGGTACGCCCGACCGATCATCACGGCGCGCGCACCGAACGCGAGCGCCTTCGCGACGTCCCCGCCGCGCCGGATGCCGCCGTCGAGGAGCACCTCGACCTGGCCGCCGACCGCCTCCGCGATGCCCGGGAGCATGCGGATCGTTGCGGGCGTCGAATCAAGGTTATTGCCGCCGTGGTTCGACACCGAGATCGCCGTGACGCCCGCGTCGACCGCGCGTTTCGCGTCGTCGATGCGCGAGACGCCCTTCAGCAGGAACGGACCGCCCCACTCCTCCCGCAGCCACGCGACGTCCTCCCAGGTGGGCGGCGGCGTCGACATCCACTCGCCGTACGCCCCGAAGAACGTCGGCGCGGGGCCGCCGTCGGGCGGTGCGAGGTTCGGCGTGGTGAGATCGGGCACGTGGCCCGTCTTCAGGTAGTCGGTGAGCCATGCCGGCCGGGTCACGGCCTGCGGGGCGAACCGCATCGCGGCCTTGAGCGTGAGCCGCTCGGGGATCCATGGGCTCCCCCAGTCCCGGCCGTTCGAGAACGACCAGTCGAGGGTCGCGATGAGCCCCTTCGCCCCGGCTGCTCGGGCGCGGTCGAGGCGCTGCACCATCGTCTCGCGGCTGCCGCTCCAGTACACCTGGAAGAACGTGTTCGCGTTGGCGGCCACGACCTCCTCGACCGGCTTCGACGCGAACGAGCTGAGGCCCATGATCGTGCCGCGGTTCGCCGCCGCGCGCGCGACCGCGACCTCGCCGTCGGGATGCACCGCCTGCACGCCCGTCGGCGAGATGATCACGGGCAGCGAGATCGGGATGCCCATGACGGTGGTGTCCAGCCTGCGGTCGGGCTGGTGGCCGGCGACGTGCGGCGCGAACTGGATCTCCGCGAACGCCGCCAGGTTGTCCTCGATCGTGAGGCCGCGCTCCGATCCGGCGACGAGGGCCCCGTATACGGACTTCGGCAGCCGGCGCTTCGCGCGCCGTTGGGCCTCGGCGACCGTCTCGAACCAGTCGTTGCTCATCGTTCGTCTCCCTTCGCGGGTGCGTCTGCGGTGGTCGTGCGTGCGGCGGATGCCGGTGGCGGGCTCATGCGGCGAACATCCCGCTCACCGCCGGCGCGACGCCCCGGTAGTCCTGCACGACGTGGAGCGTGCCCCGGCCGAGGCGCGCGAGGTCGCGGCCCAGCTCGACGTCGCGCTCGCCGCTCGCGTCGAGCAGCACGTCGAGCCTGGGGAGTCGGGCGGCGACCGTGCGCGGGTCGGGACCCGCGTTGTGGACGCAATCGGACAGCAGCACCACGCGTGCGTCCTTCACGGGCGCGCGGGACAGCTGCTTCGCGGCGAGCTCCAGCGGGAAGGCCACGTTCGTGAGGCCCTGCGCCGGCATCCGCATGATCGCGTCGAGGAGGTCCATGGGCTTCACGGGCTCGCCGAGGTTGAGCAGGATCGCGGCATCCGACCAGAACGCGATGACCGCGAGGTCGTCGTGCTCGAGCTCGCCGGCCAGCGCGCCGACCGTCGCCGCGGCGGTCGCGACCCGCTCGCCCCGCATCGAGCCCGAGACGTCGACCGCGAGCACGACCGAGCGCTTCGTGCGGATGCGGTCGCGCACGACGATGTCCTCGTCCTCGGGAACGGGCCGCTCGGTGAGCACCTCGATCGTGCGATCGAGGTCGATCTCGTCGGAGCCGCCGCGATACGGCATGCTGCCGAGCTCCCCGATGCCGCGCCGGCTCGTGGCGTCACGACGCGGCCGCCGCACCGCGAGTCGCGCGGCGATCTGCCGCGCCCGCGCACGGGCGAGCGGGTCGATCGCGGCATCCGCGTCGGCGACCACGACGGATGCCGCCTCGTCGGTGAACCCCGTCGCGCTGCTCCCGGGCAGCGGCTTCGCCGACGGACGGCCGTCACGCGCGCCCGACGCGCGCAGCGGCGCACCCCCGGATCCGGCGGTGGCGTCGTACACGGTGGGGTCCTCCTCGAGCTGCTTGGGTCGTCGCCGGAGCGGCGCCCCGTTCGCGGTGCGCCGGTCGGGGCGCTCGCGCCGGATCGGCGAGTCGGCCGGGACCTCCCTTCATCCCGGCGCGGCCGTGGCCGGCTCCAGGATGAAGCGGTCCTCCCAGATCTCGCGCAGCACGCGTTCGGGCGTCGTCTCGATCGCCTCGTCGAGGTGGATGCGGCCCGACAGCGACACGATCATCGCGTCGAACACGAGCTGGGCGTACCCCTCCTGCTCGGGCGAGCGGAGGTCGCGCAGCTCGGCGAGCTTCATCGCGACGAGCACGAGGTCGATCGCGCCGCGCACGCTCGATCCCTGCCGCACATCGGGGTGCGTCCGGGTGGCCCGCGTGACCGCGACCGCGTCGACGACGAGCCGGTCGCCGACCGCGCCGTGAGCGCCCGTGCGCAGCCGCACGATCGCCTCCTCGCTCGGCGCGTCCTGGTAGTCGACGGCGAGCCGGTTGAGGCGGTCGTGCACGCTCGTCGACAGCCGGGTCGTGCCGACGTTGTCGTACGGGTTCATCGAGGCGATGACGCGGAACGTCGGCCTGGCCGCGATGCGGCCCACACGCGGCACCGCGATCGACCGGTCGGCCATCGCCGTGAGCAGCGTGTTGAGCGTGTCCTCGGGTGCGCGGTTGAACTCCTCGATGTAGAGGAACCCGCCCTCGCGCATGGCCTCGACGAGCGGGCCGGCCACGAAGTTGTCGGGGCTGTAGTCCTCCTTCAGCACGCGGGCGGGGTTGTGGTGACCGACGAGCTTCGCCGGCGTCAGGTCGGCGTTGCCCTCGACGAACAGCAGCGGGATGCCCCACTCCTGCGTGATGGCGGTGAGCATCGTCGTCTTGCTGGTGCCCGGCGGTCCCTCGAGCAGGATGTCGCGCCCGGCCGCGACGGCGGCGAGCGTCAGCTCGAGCTCGCGCTCTCGGCCGACGATGTGCGCCGCGATGCGTTCGCGATTCGCCGCGAGCTCGCCCGGCGCGGCATCCGCTCGGGTCGTGTCGGTCACCACTCCCACCTCACTTCGTCGTCGACCCGGCGTCGACCGGCAGCATGACGCCCGTCACGTACCGCGCCTCGTCGGACGCGAGCCAGAGCACCGCATTCGAGATGTCGACCGGCTCGACCCACGGCACGGGCAGCGCGTTCATCGCCTGGAACCGGTCGCCGAGCGTCTCGCGCGTGCGGTCGGCCGGCTCGAGGTCGGGCGCGAAGAGGGCGTAGAGCATGTCGTTCTGGATCATGTCGGTGTCGACGCTCGTGGGGTGCACGGTGTTGACGCGGATCATGTCGGGCGCGAGCTCGAGGGCGAGCGTGCGCATGAGGCCCACGACGCCGTGCTTCGCGGACACGTAGTGCGCGAAGTTCTCGAAGCCCTGGATGCCCGCCGTCGAGCTCGTGATGACGATGGCGCCACCGCCCGCCGCCCGGAGGTGCGGGATCGCCGCCTTGGCGGTGTGCCACACTCCCGTGAGGTTGACGCCGATCATCTCGTCCCACGACTCGTCGCTGAGCTCGTCGGCCCGGCCCTGCGAGAAGATGCCGGCGTTCGCCGAGACGATGTCGAGTCGCCCGAGCTCCGCGACGCCCTCGTCGAGCGCGGCCTTGAGGGCGCCGTAGTCGCGCACGTCGGCCTCGCGGGCCACGATGCGCCGGTCGAGCGCCTCGACCTGGCGGACGGTCTCCGCGAGGTCGTCGGGCGTGGACATCGGGTATTCCACCGAGGGCAGCTGCTTCACCACGTCGACCGCGATGATGTCCGCGCCCTCCTGCGCCATGCGCAGCGCGTGGCTGCGGCCCTGCCCGCGGGCCGCGCCGGTGATGAACGCGACCTTGCCGTCGAGTCGTCCCATGTTCGTTCTCCGTTCTCGTCTTCCGTCGTGTCGCTACTTGACCAGTGCGCCGGCATCCACCGGCAGGGGGACTCCCGTGACGTATCGCGATTCGTCGCTCGCGAGGAACAGCACGGCGTTCGAGATGTCCACCGCCTCGACCCACGGGATCGGCAGCGCGTTCATCGCCACCGCCGCGTTCGCGAAGTCCTCCTGCGTCGGGTTCTCGAGGTCGGGCCGGAACAGGCGGTAGATCGAGTCGTTCAGCACCATGTCGGTGGCGACCGTCGTCGGGTGCACGCTGTTCACCCGGATCATGTCGGGCGCGAGCTCGAGCGCCAGCGTGCGCATGAGCCCGACGAGCCCGTGCTTGGCCGAGACGTAGTGCGACATGTTCGGGTAGGCGAACAGTCCCGCATCCGAGCTCGTGATGATGATCGATCCGCCGCCCGAGGCCCGCAGGTGCGGGATCGTCGCCTTGGCGGTGTGCCAGACGCCCGACAGGTTGATGTCGATCATCGTCGTCCAGTGGTCGTCGGGGATGTCCGCCGCCTGTGCCGGCGTCCCGGCGATCCCCGCGTTGGCCGCGACGATGTCGAGCCGTCCGAGCTCCGCCACGCCCGCGTCGACCGCGGCCTTCAGCGCGTCGTAGTCGCGCACGTCGGCCTTCGAGGCGACGATCCGCCGGTCGAGCGCCTCGACCTGGCGCACCGTGTCGGCGAGGTCCTCCTCGGTGGCCGGTGGGATGTTGTTCGTCGGCACCGCCTCGCACACGTCGATCGCGATGATGTCGGCGCCCTCCTGGGCCAGTCGCACCGCATGGCTGCGACCCTGTCCGCGCGCCGCGCCCGTGATGAACGCGACCTTGCCTTCCACACGCCCCATCGCGTGCCTCCTTCCCTCTGCGGGGATCTCCCGCTCCGGTTCGTCAGTACTGCGTGTTGCCCGCGTCGACCGTCATGGCCATCGCGGTGATGTAGCGCGACTCGTCGGACGCGAGGAAGAGCACCGCGTTCGACTGGTCGCGGGGCTCCGTCACGTCGATGGGCAGCGAATTGGTGAGCATGCCCGCCAGGCGCTCGTTCCCCTCGAGCAGCCTCGGGTACTCGCCGCCCATCTCGCCCATCGCGGTGTCGACGCCCGTCGGGTGCAGCGAGTTCACGCGGATGCTGTGCTTCGCCAGCTCGTGCGCGAACGCCTTCGTCAGCCCGGTCACGCCGAACTTCGACGCGACGTACGGCGTGAGGAACGGCAGCCCCTTGAGGCCGGCCGCCGAGCTCGTCAGGATGATCGATCCGCCGCCTGCCTCGATGAGGTGCGGCGCCGTGAGCTGCACGGTGTTGAACACCCCGGTGAGGTTGATCGAGATCGTCTCGTTCCAGATCTCGGGCGTGACCTCGTCCCACGGGGCGAGGATGCAGATGCCCGCGTTGCCGACGACGATGTCGAGCCGGCCGAGCTCGGCCACGCCCTCGTCGATCGCCGCCTTCATGGCGTCGCGATCGCGCACGTCGGCCTTGCGGGCCACGATGCGGCGGTCGAGCGCCTCGACCTGCCGGACCGTCTCCTGCAGGTCCTCCTCGGTCGCATGCGAGTACTGCAGCCCGGGCACGGGTCCGCAGAGGTCGACCGCGATGATGTCGGCGCCCTCCTCGGCGAGCCGCAGCGCGTGCGACCGTCCCTGTCCGCGAGCGGCTCCGGTGACGAAGGCGACCTTGCCCTCCACACGTCCAGCCATGGTCCTCGATGTCCTTCCTGTTCGGGTTCTTCGTTGGGGGTGGTGTTCGGCGTTCCGCCCGCTACTTGACGGGGTTCGCGTTCACGCCGGGGATGAGCAGGTGGCCCGCGTCGACGGGAAGCGCGACCCCGGTGACCGCCGACGCGAGGTCGGAGTTGAGGTAGAGCGCGGCATCCGCGATCCGCTGCGGGTCCATGAACCCGACGCCCTTCAGCGCGTGGAAGTGGTAGCCGGCCTCGAGCATGTCCTCCTCGGTGCCCTCACCGGCCGGCTTGCCCGACATCATGTCCCAGGCGCCCTGCCAGCTCGTCATGGGCGTGAGCACGGCGCCGGGGTGGACGCTGTTCACCCGGATGCCGTGCGGCGCGTACTCGAGGGCGAGCGTCTTCATGACGCCGACGACGCCGAACTTCGCGGCGCAGTAGTGCACGTAGTTGGCACCGGGCTCGAGCCCGTTGATCGACGAGGTCATCACGATCGAGCCGCCGCCCTGCTCCATCATCTGCGGGAGCACCGCCTTGGCCGACTTCCAGACGCCGGTGAGGTTGACGGCGATCATGTCGTCCCACTGCTCGTCGGTGAGCTCGTGCGCGGGCGCGAGCGAGAAGATGCCGGCGTTCGCGATCAGGATGTCGATCCGGCCGAGCTCGGCGACGCCCCGCTCGACTGCGGCGTCCAGGTCGCCCTGCTTGCGCACGTCGCCGACGACCGGCACGATCCGACGGTCGAGCGCCTCGACCTGGCGGACGGTCTCGTCGATGTCCTCCTGCCTGGCCATCGGGTAGACGACCGAGCTGATCTGGTCGAGCGTGTCGACGATGACGACGTCGGCGCCCTCCCTCGCACAGGTCACGGCGTGCGCGCGTCCCTGGCCGCGAGATCCGCCCGTGACGAGGGCGACCTTTCCGTCGAGCATCCCCATCGGTGCTCTCCCTTCCTGTTCCGGGCACGCCGAACCGCCTCACCGCGGGCGCACGCCTCACTGCGGCCGCGTCATCGCGGTCGTCTCGGAGCGCAGGGCCTCACGCGAGTTCGGAGCGGATGCCTCCCTGGTGGCGCCGGTCGGCGCCCGTTCGTTCGGTCTCGAGATCGGATGCCGCGTCGGGCACGAAGCCCGCGAGCGGGTCCTCCGCGCACGCGCTCACGGGCGGCGCCTGCAGGTCCTCGCGTCGCGAGAGCGTGAGCCGTACGGGACCCATGCCGGTTCGCGGACGCGGCGGCGTCGTGCGGTGCGAGTGGTCGCCGGCGTGCCTGGGGATGCTGCGGGTCTCCGACCGCTCGGCGAGCAGCTGCTCGCCGTACCCCTGCACGCACTCGGGATCGGGCCCGTCGAGCGGGAGGCCGGTGAAGAACTTCGCGGCCATGCATCCGCCCTTGCACGTGTCGAAGAACTGGCACGAGCTGCACGCACCGCCCGACTGCGGCGAGCGCAGCTCGGCGAAGAGCGACGAGTCGCGCCACACCGACTGGAAGCCGCCCTCGCCGCGCACGTTGCCGGCGAGGAACTCCTCGTGGATCGCGAAGGGGCAGGCGTAGACGTCGCCGATCGGGTCGATGAGGCACACCACGCGCCCGGCGCCGCACAGGTTGAGCCCGGGGAGCGCCTGCCCGTACGCCGAGAGGTGGAAGAACGAGTCGCCCGTCAGCACGTCGTCGCCGTGGGCGACCAGCCAGTCGTAGAGCTCGCGCTGCTGCTCGCGCGTCGGGTGCAGCTCGTCCCAGACATCGGCGCCGCGCCCCGAGGGACGCAAGCGCGTGAGTCGCAACTGCGCGCCGTAGCGGTCGGCGATCGCCTTGAACTCGTCGAGCTGCGGGATGTTCTGCCGGGTGCAGACGACCGAGAGCTTGAAGTTGCGCATCCCCGCATCGGACAGGTGCTGCATGGCGCGCAGCGCCGTCTCGTACGACCGCGGTCCGCGCACGAAGTCGTTCACCTCGGCGGTCGCGCCGTCGAGGGAGACCTGCACGTCGACGTAGTCGTTCGCGGCGAGCCGGGCGGCCACCTCGGGCGTGATCTTCACGCCGTTCGTCGAGAACTTCACGCCGACGTGGTGGGCCGTCGCGTAGTCGACGAGCTCCCAGAAGTCGCTGCGCACCGTGGGCTCGCCGCCGCCGATGTTCACGTAGAACACCTGCATGCGCTCGAGCTCGTCGATGACCGCCTTGCACTCCTCGGTGCTCAGCTCGCCCGGGTCGCGGCGGCCCGAGCTCGACAGGCAGTGCACGCACGACAGGTTGCACGCGTAGGTGAGCTCCCAGGTGAGGCAGATGGGGGCGTCGAGCCCGAGCTCGAAGTGGTCGACCAGTCGCATCGCCGCGGGCGGCGGTGCTGCAGGGCGGATGCCGGTGGCGGGCGCCTCGACGATGCTCATGCGGCCCGCTCCACGAGCATCCGCGACTCGGCGAGCGTGCCGAGCGCGCGCAGGTAGGTGGGGAGGTGCTCGGGCGCCACGCCGGCGGCCTCGCACGCCTCGCGCGCGGTTGCGGCATCCGCCAGCCCCTCGACGACGGTGAGCAGCGTGCGGTCCTTCAGGAACGACAGCTTGCGGGTGCCGAAGTGGTAGAGCAGCGCGCCGAACGGCTCGGGCCGGACCGAGACCTGCGGGTGGAGCTGCCAGGCGGTGTCGGGTGCGACGGCGGTCATGGCGGGATCAGTACACGCCGCACATGCCGTCGATCGAGACCTCCTCGACGAGGGAATCCGTCTCGATCACGTCCTCGACCTCACCCTGCGGTGCGACGAGCTCTTCACTTCGACTCATGGGATGCTCCTCATGTGCGATCGCCGTCGTTGGCGATCTCTCGTGATATTGCGATACTAATGACACTCAGTGCCGTTAGGGAAGGGGGTTCCCGCGATGGTGTTCGCCGGCGACGATGCCGCGACGCGACCACGACTCGGCCGCGCCCCGTCCACCACGCACGCCGACCTCAGCCACGTGGCGCTGCGGATGTTCATGGAGCGCGGCTTCGACGCGACGACCGTCGACGACATCGCCCGGGAGGCCGGCATCGGACGCCGCACCTTCTTCCGCTACTTCCCCTCGAAGAACGACGTGCCGTGGGGCGACTTCGACGTGCTCCTTGCCCGCATGCGCAGCCACCTCGCGTCGCTGCCCGACGACCTGCCGCTCATGGAGCAGCTGCGCCGCTCGATCCTCGAGTTCAACCGCTTCCCCGAGTCGGAGTGGGAGTACCACCGCCGCCGCATGGACCTGCTGCTGCACGTGCCCACGCTGCTCGCGCACTCGACGCTGCGGTACGCGTCGTGGCGCCAGGTCGTCGCCGAGCACGTCGCCCGCCGGCTGGGACTCCCCGAGGACGACCTCATCCCGCAGACCATGGCGTGGACCTGCCTCGGGGTCTGCCTCGCGGCCTACGAGCAGTGGCTCGTCGACGCCGACGCGCAGCTGCTCGACCTGCTCGACGAGGCGTTCCGGCTCATCGACGAGCGGATCGACACCGACGTGGTGCGCGCGCACCGGGACTCGCACGCGTGACGGACGGCCGACGGCCCGCCCGCACGACGGTCGTCGTGGGCGCCGGGGCCGCGGGCGCGGCGCTCGCCGCCCGGCTGAGCGAGGATCCGTCGCACCACGTCGTGCTGCTCGAGGCGGGCCCGGCACCGCGAACCGTCGAGGAGTTCCCGGCCGACCTGCTCGACGCGTCGACCGTGCAGGGCGCGATGCCGGGGCATCCGGCGAACTGGTCGTACCTCGGCCACCTCACGCCCGACCTGCCGTACACGATCGCGCGCGGCCGCATCGTCGGCGGCTCGTCGACGATCAACGGCGGCTACTTCGTGCGGGCGCGCCCCGAGGACTTCGCGCGCTGGGCGGAGGTCGCGGGTCCCGACTGGTCGTTCGAGCGCGTCCTCCCCGTGCTGCGCGAGCTCGAACGCGACCTCGACCTCGGCGCCGGGCCGTTCCACGGCGACGCCGGGCCCATGCCGGTGCGCCGCGCCCCCCAGCGGAATCCGGTGGCCCGCGCGTTCACCGCCGCGGCGGTCGAGCTCGGGTTCGCCGAGGAGGCCGACAAGAACGCACCGGGCGCGGCGGGCGTCGGCCCGGTGCCGCAGAACGTCGTCGACGGGGTGCGCGTGAACACCGCGCTCGCGTACCTGTCGCCCGTGCGCGACCGCGAGAACCTCGAGGTGCGGGGCGGATGCCGCGTGCGTCGCGTCGTGTTCGACGGAGCGCGAGCGATCGGGGTCGAGGTCGTCGAGTCGGGCGCTCGGCACGGTGGCGCCGTGGACGCGCCGCACGTCGTCGAGGCGGACGAGGTCGTGCTCAGCGCGGGCGGCATCGGCACGCCGCACCTGCTGCTCGTGTCGGGCATCGGCCCGGCCGCGCAGCTCGAGGGCGTCGGCGTGCCCGTCGTCCTTCACGCACCTGGCGTGGGGCGCGCGTTCACCGACCACCCCGACCTCTCCGTCGGCTGGCGCGCTCGACGCGACGTGGTCGACCCGACCGCCCCCGAGACGTTCACGACCGCGCTGAACTTCGCCTCCTCCGACGCGGATGCCGCGGGCGACCTCGAGATCATGGCGTGCGTGACGACCATGGGCCACCTGCTCACCGGCTCGTCGAGCGCCGTCGCCGGTGGAGCGCGGTCGGCGCTGCGGCATCCGCTCGCGACCGCCCGCGCGCTGCGCGGGACCTCGCTGCGCCGCGTACGCGAGCAGGTCGCCCACGGCCGCGATCTCGTGCTGCTCGTGGGCCTGCAGCGCGAGGCGGCGCGCGGCTCGATCACGCTCGAATCCGCGGACCCCGACATCCACCCGCGGATCGACTACCGGTACCTCTCGACCCCGCACGACCGCGAGCGCCTGCGGCTCGGCATCCGCACGGCCGTGGCGCTGCTGCGCTCGCGGGCATTCGCCCACCTCTTCGAGCGCCTCACCGAGCTCGACGACGCCAACCTCGACGACGACGCGGCCCTCGACGCCTGGATGCTCGCGCACCTGGGCACCGCGATCCACCTCTGCGGCAGCGTGCCGATGGGTGGGGCCGACGACGCGAACGCGGTGCTCGACGGGGCCGGCCGCGTCCGCGGCGTCGCCGGGCTGCGGGTCGCCGACACCTCGATGCTGCCGGATGCGCCGTCGCGCGGGCCGGCGGCCACGGCCGTGCTCATCGGGGAGCTCGTGGCCCGGTTCATCCGTCGCGGCGACTGAACGCACCCGCGGATGTCGGCCGCATCGGCGAGAGTGGACGCATGAGCCCCCTCGTCGCGACCGATGCCACGCGCGCCGACGCCCTCGCCGCGCTCCGCGAGCTCGTGGGCCGGCCCGACGCGGAGTTCCACGACGGGCAGTTCGAGGCGATCGAGGCGCTCGTCGACGGGCGACGGCGCGCCCTCGTGGTGCAGCGCACCGGGTGGGGCAAGTCGGCGGTCTACTTCGTGGCCACCGCGCTGCTGCGCCGCAGGGGCGGCGGCCCGACCGTGCTCGTCTCGCCGCTGCTCGCCCTCATGCGCGACCAGATCGCCGCGGCCGAGCGAGCGGGCGTGCGGGCCGTGGCGATCAACTCGACGAACCCCCACGAGTGGGACGACGTGCTGCGCCGGCTCGACGCCGACGAGGTCGACGTGCTGCTGGTCTCGCCCGAGCGGCTCAACAACCCCTCGTTCCGAGAGGAGCAGCTGCCCGCGCTCGTGCGACGCATCGGCCTCCTCGTCGTCGACGAGGCGCACTGCATCAGCGACTGGGGTCACGACTTCCGGCCCGACTACCGGCGGCTCCGCGACCTCATCGCCCGCATCCCGGCCGACGTGCCGGTCCTCGCGACGACGGCGACGGCGAACAGCCGGGTGGTGGCGGACGTCGCGGAGCAGCTCGGCGGGAGCGAGGTGCTCACGATCCGCGGCCCGCTGGCCCGCTCGTCGCTGCGCCTCGGCGTCCTGCGACTGCCCGACTCCACGACCCGCCTCGCCTGGCTGCTGAGCCACCTCGACGACCTCCCCGGCTCGGGCATCATCTACACGCTGACCGTGTCGGCGGCGAACGACACGGCGCGCCTCCTGCGCGAGCGCGGGCACGACGTGCGGACGTACACGGGCCAGACCGATCCCGACGAGCGCGAGGAGTCCGAGGCCCTGCTCAAGCGCAACGAGGTGAAGGCCCTCATCGCCACGAGCGCGCTCGGCATGGGATTCGACAAGCCCGACCTCGGCTTTGTTGTGCACCTCGGGGCGCCGTCGTCGCCCGTCGCGTACTACCAGCAGGTCGGGCGAGCCGGCCGAGCCACCGAACGCGCCGACGTGCTCCTGCTCCCCGGCAACGAGGATCCGGCGATCTGGCACTACTTCGCGACCGCGTCGATGCCCGACGAGGAGCGCGCCCGCCGCGTGATCGACGAGCTGTCCGACGTCCCGCTGTCGACGCCGGCGCTCGAGGCGCGGGTCGACATCCGCCGCACGCCGCTCGAGCTGCTGCTCAAGGTGCTCGACGTCGACGGCGCCGTGCGACGCGTGCAGGGCGGCTGGGTCGCGACCGGCCAGCCATGGAGCTACGACGCCGAGCGCTACGCGCGCATCGCCCAGGAGCGCGAGGCGGAGCAGCGGCACATGATCGAGTACGAGCAGACCGACGGATGCCGCATGGCGTTCCTGCAGCGCTCGCTCGACGACGAGACGGCGATGCCCTGCGGCCGGTGCGACACCTGCGCCGGCGCCTGGTACCCGGGCGGCCTGGCCGACGGGGCCGCCGAGGCGGCCGCCGGCGCGCTCGACCGGGTGGGCGTGCCCGTCGACCCGCGTCGCGCCTGGCCGACGGGCGCCGACCGGCTGGGCGTCCCGGTGAAGGGGCGCATCCCGGCCGGCGAGCAGGCCGACGAGGGCCGTGCGCTCACCCGGCTGACCGACCTCGGATGGGGCGGGGCCATGCGCGAGCTGCTCGCGCCCGGCACGCCCGACGCACCGGTTCCGCCGCAAGTGCTGGCAGCGTGCGTTCGGGTGCTCGCCGACTGGGGCTGGGCCGAGCGGCCCGTCGCCGTCGCCTCGATCCCCTCGCGGTCCCGGCCGCAGTTCGTCGACTCGCTCGCCCGCGGCATCGCCGAGGTCGGGCGCATGCCGTACCTCGGTGCGCTCGCGCCCGCGAACGGCGGCCCCGCTGGTCGGCCCGGCGGCAACAGCGCGTTCCGGCTCGCCGGAGTCTGGGACCGGTTCACCGCCGACGCGATCGACGTGCCCGACGGTGGCATCCTGCTCGTCGACGACCAGGCCGACAGCCGCTGGACGCTGACCGTCGCCGCGCGCACGCTTCGGCAGCGGGGCGCGACTGCGGTGCTCCCGTTCGTGCTCGCATTGCGCGGCTGACGCGCGTCCCTTGGCCTGCGTTCGCTACGCCGGCTGCGGCGCCTGCTCCTTCGCGACGAGCGTGAGCACGTCGTAGGTCGCGACGATCTCGTCGTCCTGGTTCTTCAGCACCGCGTCCCAGCGCACCTCGCCGTACTCGTCGGTCTCCCGCGGCGAGATCTGCTTCGCCGTGAGCTCGACGCGGATCGAGTCGCCGGGCGACACCGGCGTGATGAACCGCAGGTTCTCGAGCCCGTAGTTCGCGAGCACCGGGCCGGGCGCGGCGTCGACGAACAGTCCGGCGGCCCACGACACGAGCAGGTACCCGTGCGCGACGCGGCCGGGGAAGAACGGGTTCGCCGCGGCGGCCTCCTCGTCCATGTGCGCGTAGAACGTGTCGCCCGTGAACTCCGCGAACGTCTCGATGTCCTCGAGCGTCACCGTTCGCGACGCCGAGACGACCTGGTCGCCGATGCGCAACTCCGCGAGCGACTTGCGGAACGGGTGCACGCCGCCCGGCTGCGACGCCGCGCCCTGGTGCCACACGCCGGTGAGCGCGGTGAGCATCTCGGGCGAGCCCTGCACGGCCGTGCGCTGCATGTGGTGCAGCACGGCGCGGATGCCGCCGAGCTCCTCGCCGCCGCCGGCGCGACCCGGTCCGCCGTGCACGAGGTTCGGCAGCGGCGAGCCGTGGCCCGTCGAGCTGCGCGCGTCGTCGCGGTCGAGGAAGAGCACGCGACCGTTGTACGCGGCGATGCCCGACGCGAGCGCGACGGCGACCGACGGGTCGTGCGTCGCGACGCTCGTCACGAGCGATCCGCCGCCGCGGGCCACGAGCCCGGATGCCTCGTCGAGCGAGCCGTAGCCGACGATCGACGCGACCGGTCCGAACGCCTCGACCTCGTGCAGCGCGGGGCTCGCGGCATCCGCGAACCGCAGCAGCATGGGCGCGACGAAGGCGCCGTCGGATGCCGCGCCGGTGCTGCCGTCGGCGTGCATGACGCTCGGGGCATCCGTCGACCCGATGACGAGCTCGCCGCCCGCCTCTTCGAGCCTGCCGACCTGGCGGAGCACCTCGTCGCGCTGCGCGATCGACGCGAGCGGGCCCATCGTGACGCCCTCGGCGCGTGGGTCGCCGACGACCACGCGCTCGGCGATGCGGGCGCGCACGGCGTCGATGACCGCGTCGACGGATGCCTCGGGCACGATCGCGCGGCGGATGGCGGTGCACTTCTGGCCCGCCTTCGTGGTCATCTCGACGACGAGCTGCTTCACGTACGCGTCGAACTCGGGCGTGCCCGACACCGCGTCGGTGCCGAGGATCGAGGCGTTGATCGAGTCGGTCTCGCTCGTGAACCGCACGCCGCCCGTCTGCACGGAGTCGTGGGCGCGCAGCCGCTCTGCGGTCGACGCCGACCCCGTGAACGCGACGAGGTCGCCGAGGCGGAGGTGGTCGAAGAGGTCGGGCACGCTGCCCGACACGAGCTGGAGCGAGCCCTCGGGCAGCAGGCCCGATTCGACGAGGATCCGGACCATCGCCTCGGCGAGGTAGCCCGTCGGGGTCGCGGGCTTCACGATCGTCGGGACGCCGGCGAGGAATGCCGGGGCGAACTTCTCGAGCGAGCCCCACACCGGGAAGTTGAACGCGTTGATCTGCACGGCCACGCCGGGGAGCCGGGTGTAGATATGCCGTCCGAGGAATGAGCCGTCCTTCGACAGGTTCTCGACGTTCCCGTCGATGTAGACCTTGCTGTTCGGCATCTCGCGGCGGCCCTTGCCCGAGTACGTGAAGAGCACCCCGATGCCGCCGTCGATGTCGACCCAGGAGTCCTGCTTCGTCGCACCGGTTCGGCTCGACAGCTCGTACAGCTCGGCCTTGCGCTCGGTGAGCGCGAGCGCGAACTGCTTGAGCAGCACCGCCCGCTGGTGGAAGGTCAGCTCGCCGAGGCTCGCCTGGCCGACGGTGCGGGCGTACTCGAGCGCGCCCGCGAGGTCGAGCCCCTCGGTCGACACGCGGGCGATCACGTCGCCCGTCGACGCGTCGCGCACCTCGGTCGCCGATGCGGCGGCCGCGGCATCCGGAGTCCACCACTGGCCCTGGACGTAGCTCGGCAGGATCTCGGTCATCGTCTCGGTCATTGCATTCCTCCCGGCGCGCGGTGCGCCACTTCGGCGCGCGCTGCGCCATTACGACTGGTGCGGAGCCGCGCGAACTGGCGCAGCGGCGCGGTGAGCATGGCGGCGACGCGCGTCACGGCGCATCCCACAGGTAGAAGCCCTCGCCCGTCTTGCGGCCGAGCTTGCCCTCGGCCACCATGCGGCGCAGCAGCGCGGGCGGCGCGAATCGCTCGCCGAGCGTCGACGAGAGGTACTCGGCGATGCCGAGCCGCACGTCGAGGCCGACGATGTCGGTGAGCCGCAGCGGACCCACCGGATGCTTGTACCCGAGCGTCATGGCCGCGTCGATGTCCTCGGCGCTGGCCACGCCGTCCTCGAGCATGCGGATCGCCTCGAGTCCGAGCGCGACCCCCAGCCGCGACGACGCGAAGCCCGGGGCGTCCGCGACGACGATGGGTGTCTTGCCGATGGCGTGCACCCACTCGCGCGCCTCGGCCACGAGCGTGCCCTCGGTGGCATCGCCGCGCACGATCTCGACGAGCGACGACGCGGGCACGGGGTTGAAGAAGTGCATGCCGAGGAACCGGTCGGGCCGGTCGAGCAGCGCGGCGAGCTGGTCGATCGAGATCGACGAGGTGTTCGACGCGAGTGCGGCCTCGGGCGGCAGCACCCCCTCGACACGGGTCAGCGCGTCGATCTTCAGCTCGAGGTCCTCGGGCACCGCCTCGATCACGAGGCCCGCGCGGGCGAAGTCCGCGACGTCGGTGCTCGTGGCGAATCGCGCGGCGATCGCCGCCTCGTCGTCGTCGGCGGTGCCGCGGGCCACGGATGCCGCGACGGACTCGAGCACGCGCGCCGACGCCGCGCCCGCGGCAGCCGCGTCGCGCTCGACGACCGTCACGCGCGAACCCGCCAGCAGGAACGCGTGCGCGATGCCCGCGCCCATGCGCCCGCCGCCGAGCACGCCGACGTCGGACGGGGCTCCGGTCGAGGTCTCGCTCATCGCTGGGTCCTCTCGGTCGGCTTGGATTCGGAGTGCCTGCGGTCCTTCGACCGGCGCTCGAGGAACTCGGTCATGCGCCGGAACTTCTCCGGGCTCTCGAACAGCTCGGCCTGCGCCTCGAGGTCGACGGCGGGGTGGTCCGCGCGCGGCGCACGGAACACGCGCTTCGTGGCGATCGTCGCGGCCCGGTCGTTCGCGGCGATCCGGTCGGCGATCGCGTGCGCCGCGGGCAGGAGCTCGTCGACCGGGTGCAGCTCGGTCACGAGGCCGAGGTCGCGCGCCTCGTCGGCGCCGATCGCCCGCCCCGTGAGCAGCAGCTCGATCGCCCGCGCCTCGCCGACGATCTCCTTCAGGCGCCAGCTCGCGCCGGCCGCGGCGATGATGCCGAGCCCCGTCTCGGGGTTGCCGATCCGCAGGCGCGGCGTCGCGATGCGGATGTCGGCCGCGTACGCGAGCTCGGCGCCGCCGCCGAGCGCATAGCCGTCGAGGGCGGCGATGACGGGCATGGGCAGCTCGTGCACGCGCACGAACGCGTTCGCGTTGATGCCCCGCCGCGCGTCGTCGGCCCGGCGCTCCCGCAGCTCGCCGATGTCGGCGCCCGACGCGAACACGCCGCCGGCGCCCGTGAGGATAAGGATCCGCGGGATCGCCTCGAGCTCGGCGCACAGCAGGTGCAGCGCGTCGATCGTGGCCTGGTCGATCGCGTTCCGCTTCTCGGGCCGGTTGAGCGTGGCGACCACGCGGTCGTCGAACCGCTCGACGCGCAGCGGCCCGCCCGCGGCATCCGACAGCGGGGGAACCTCGGCCATCACACGCGCTCCACGATGAGCGCGGTGCCCTGGCCGACGCCCACGCACATCGTCGCGAGGCCGTAGCGCGAGCCCTCGCGCTCCATGCGACCGAGCAGCGTCACGACGAGCCGAGAGCCCGACGAGCCGAGCGGATGCCCCAGGGCGATCGCGCCGCCGTCGGCGTTCACGCGCGCCTCGTCGAGGCCGAGCCGGCGCATGCACGCGATGGACTGCGTCGCGAACGCCTCGTTGAGCTCCACCGAGCCGATGTCGTCGAGGTCGATGCCCGATCGCTCGAGCGCCTTCTCGGTCGCGGGCACGGGCCCGAGGCCCATGATCTCGGGCGCGAGCCCGGCGCTCGTGCCGACGACGACGCGGGCGCGCGGCGTGAGGCCGTAGCGCTCGACCGCCTCGCCGCTCGCGACGAGGATCGCGGACGCACCGTCGTTGAGCGCGCTCGAGTTGCCCGCCGTCACGACCGAGCCGCCGTGCACCACGGGACGCAGCCCGGCGAGGACCTCGAGGGTCGTCTCGGGGCGCGGGCCCTCGTCGACGAGCACCTCGCCCCTGTGGGTCTGCACGCCGACGATCTCGGGCTCGAAGCGGCCGGCGGCGATCGCCGCGGCGGCGCGCTGCTGGGAACGCAGGGCGAACGCGTCGGCGTCCTCGCGCGTGATGCCGTCGACGCGGGCGACCTCCTCGGCGGTCTCGGGCATCGCGTACGTCGCCTTCTCGCGGGCGAGCAGCTGCGGGTTCGGGAAGCGCCAGCCGATCGAGGTGTCATACGCGGCGCCCGGCTTCGCCCACGGTCGGTCGGGCTTGGCCTGCACCCACGGCGCGCGGGTCATCGACTCGACGCCGCCCGCGATGATGAGGTCGGCGTCGCCCGCGCGGATCGCCTGGGAAGCCATGGTGATGGCCGACATGCCCGACGCGCAGAGCCGGTTGACCGTGATACCGGGCACCTCGTCGGGCAGTCCGGCGAGCAGCACCGACATGCGCCCGACGTTGCGGTTGTCCTCGCCGGCCTGGTTGGCCGCGCCGAGGATGACCTCGTCGATCGCGCCGAGCTCGCCGGCGCGGTCGAGGTCGGTGCGACGCACGAGCTCGCCGACGACGAGTGCGGCGAGGTCGTCGGGCCGTACGCTCGCGAGCGCACCGCCGTAGCGTCCGACGGGGGTGCGCACCCCGCCGACGAGGAAGGCCTCCGCCATGCTCACTCCTGACTGCATCGTCCGGGAACGCTCGCCCGCCCAGCGTATTCGCCGACGGGTCCTCCCGGCCGAGCGGCAGCTCGAGCTCGGAATTGGCAACCGACCGTTCAGTCAGTAATTATGCCCCAGGCTCGGGCAGGGCGCCACTCGGCGGGCGCCGACCGGCGAGCCGGGGGTCGGATCAGCCCTCGGCGGGCGGCTCCGTCGGCTCCACCGTGGGTTCGGGCGCCGGCGTCGGCGTAGTGGGCGGCCCGAACAGGATCCAGTCGCCCGAGATGCAGGAGTAGAACTGCACGGTCTCGGTGTCGATGTAGATGTCGCCGTCGGTCGTGCACGTCTCGGGATCGGGCACGCCGAGGCCAAGGCTCACCTGCGTACCGGGCGTACCGGACTCGCCCTGTTCTCCCTGGGCGCCCTGCTCGCCCTGGGCTCCCTGTTCGCCCTGCGGGCCCTGCGCGCCGGTCAGGTTCTCGGCGGCGTTCTGGCGGATGTTCCCGACGAGCGTCCACTCGCCGTCCTGGAACAGGTAGACGTCGGAGTTCGAGATGTCGATGTAGACGTCCCCCTCGTAGCCCTTGCCTGCTTCGGGTACTCCGGTGCCGGCGCGAACGGCCGAGCCGGCGGGCAGGATCTCCTCGATCGCCTCCTCGTACGCGGCCTCGTCGACCTCCTCGGCGGTGGGCGTCGGGGTGGCGGCGGCCTGGTCCGCATCGGCCGATCGCGCGAGCCACGACCCGAGGAATGCCGCGACGAACGAGAGGACGACCACCGCGGCGCCGACCCAGAGCAGCATCGCGCGGCTCACCGTCGGTGAACCGCCGGGCGATGGCGACGCCCCCGCCGTCGGTGCGCCCGGCGACGCGCCCGGCGTCGGCGAGTCCGGCGATCCGGCTTGCGCGTTCTGGTCGTCGCTCATGTCGATGCCCTCCACACCTCGCGCCCTCGCCCACGCCCAGTCGTGCACGGCATCGCGCGTGCGCTCATGGTAGCCCCGCGTGCGACACGCGAGAAGGCCCGCGACCTGGCGGGTCGCGGGCCTGTTCGAGCCGGTCGGCGCGGGTCTCCTAGGAGACGACCTCCTGGGGCTCGAGCTCGGTCTCCACCGGCGCGACCTCGACGGCGTCGAGGTCGGTGAGCAGTTCGTCGCCGAGCTGCACGTCCTCGAAATCGACGTCGATCTCGGCGCGGCCGAGGAGGTCGGCCATGCGACGCTGGCGGTTGCGCGGGATGAGCGTGACGACGCGTCCTTCCTTGCCGGCGCGGCCGGTGCGGCCGGCGCGGTGCAGGTAGGTCTTGTACTCGTCGGGCGCGTCGGCCTGGATCACGAGGTCGATGTCGTCGACGTGGATGCCGCGTGCCGCGACATCCGTGGCCACCAGGACGTCGACCCGGCCGCTCGTGAGCTGCTGCAGGTTGCGCGTGCGGCGCGACTGGTTGAGGTCGCCGTGCAGTGCCACCGCGCGGATGCCGTAGTCCTCCAGGTGGTCGGTGAGGTCCTCGGCGAACGCGCGGGTGCGCGAGAAGACGAGGGTCTTGCCGTCGCGCTGGGCGAGCTGGGCCACGATGTCCCGCTTGTCGCGGTTGTCGATGACGAACACGCGGTGGTCGATCGTCGAGGACGCCTGGTCCTCGCCGGCCACTTCATGCACCGCCGGGTCGACGAGGAACTCCTCGACGAGGGCGGCGACGCCGGTGTCGAGCGTCGCGGAGAACAACAGCTTCTGGCCGCCTTCGGAGGTGCGCCGGATGATGCGCTGCACCGGCTCGAGGAAGCCGAGGTCGCACATGTGGTCGGCCTCGTCGAGCACGGTGACGACGACCTGGCTGAGGTCGAGGCGGCCCTGCTCCACGAGGTCCTCGATGCGACCGGGCGTGCCGATCACGATGTCGACGCCGCGCTGGAGCGCGCCGACCTGGCGGCCCTGCGGGACGCCGCCGTAGACCTGCGTGGTGAACAGGCCGACGCTCTGCGCGATCGGCTGCACCGTGCGGTCGATCTGCAGGGCGAGCTCGCGCGTCGGGGCGAGGATGAGGGCGCGCGGGCTGCGGCCCATCTGCCGCTTGCCACCCGACTTGCCGGAGGCCGCCCACAGCTGCATGAGGCGCTCCACCGTGGGCGCGCCGAAGGCGATGGTCTTGCCCGAGCCCGTGCGGCCGCGGCCGAGCACGTCACGGCCCTCGAGCACGACCGGGATCGTCGCCGCCTGGATCGGGAACGGCGACTCGGCGCCGAGCTCGGCGAGCGCGCGCACGACATTGCCGCCGAGCCCGAGGTCGGCGAAGGTCACACCCTCGACGGCGTCGGCCTGGATCGCCTCGGCCTCGAGGCGCTCGAGCACGACGTCGTCCTGCGGCGTGAAGCGGGCCTCCGCCTCGCGGGAGGGGTAGAAGCTCGATGCGCGACGCTCGGAGTCGCGGAAGCCGGGCCGGTCGAACTCGCGGCGAGCCGGGCGCTCGTCACGGTCGAAGCGACGCGGGGCGCGGTCGTCGCGGTCGAAGCGGCGCGGCGCACGGTCGTCGCGGTCGTAGGAGCGAGCGGGTCGGTCGTCACGGTCGAAGCGACGCGTGGGGCGGTCGTCGCGGTCGTACGAACGCGTGGGGCGGTCGTCACGGTCGAAGCGACGCGGGGCCCGCTCGTCGCGGTCGTTGCGACGGGGCGCACGGTCGTCACGGTCGAACCGACGCGGCGCACGCTCATCCCGGTCGAACCGGCGCGGCGCACGCTCGTCCCGGTCGTACGAACGTGCAGGACGCTCGTCGCGCTCGAACCGACGCGGCGCGCGGTCATCGCGGTCGTGCGAACGAGTCGGGCGGTCCTCCCGGTAGTGCGTGCGCGGCGCGCGCTCGTCCCGCGCGGGCCGCTCGTCGCGAACGGGGCGACCATCGCGCACGGCGCGGTGCGGCGTGCGGCCGGTGGCGACGCGCTCCTCGCGGGACCAGCGCTCCTTGCGGGGGGCCTCCTCCTCGGGGCGGTAGCCGCGGTGGCCGGCGCTGCGCGATCCGGGCTTCTGCGTCGACGAGCCGTTGCGCGCGGCAGGGCCGCCCTTGCGGCCGCCCTTCGCGTACGAGGGATCGAAGTTCTTGGCGGGTCGTCCGCCGGCGGGCTTCTTGTTCTTGGGCACGATCTTGCTTCCTGGGTTGTACTGAGTACATGGCAGCCGGCCGGGCGCAGGAGTGCGCTCGGCATGGCTGAGAACCCGGAACATCGTCGACCGGGGCCGTTCACATACGGTGACTTCCGAGGACAAGCCGCCCTCGAATCCGGCCCTCAGGACTCACAAACCCATCCGCACCGTGGCGCGGTGTCCAGAACCGACTCGGCAACGATACCGGATCGCGGCTGGGAAAGCCCCGAGCAGGCCGCGGATCCGGGCGGGGATCACGCGTTTGCGATCGCCGGATCGTGGGTTAGCATCACTCCACCCCTGAACCCGGAGCCCGGTGTGACCTCGACCCGAATCACAGGCGGCTCCGGCATCCGCGCCAGGCGGATCGTCGCAGCCGCGCTCGCCGCCATCGCGGCGATCACCGGCGTGGTCGCGCTCTCCGGCTTCCACACGCAGCTGCGCGAGATCGACCCCACGGGTCCCGACGCGGCCAGCGAGGTCGCGAGCGCGGAGATCATCGGCATCCGCAGGTTCACCCCGCCCGCAGGCCTCGACGTCGAGGCCGACCTCGAGTACGGCACGCGCGAGGACGGCACGCTCCTCACACTCGACGTCTGCCTGCCCGCCGCCGACGCGCTCGAGCAGCAGCGTCCGGCGGTCGTGTCGATCCACGGCGGCAGCTGGGCGCGCGGCGACAAGGCGAACGCCGACTGGCGCAACGTGTGCCTGTGGCTCGCGAGCGAGGGCTTCGTCGCGGCATCCGTCAACTTCCGGCTCGTGCCCGACGCGCGGTTCCCGGCCGCGATCGACGACGTGGCGCTCGCGGTGGAGTGGCTGCGCTCGCCCGAGCAGGTCGAGCGCTTCGGCATCGACCCCGCGCGCATCGGCGCGTTCGGCGGGTCGGCCGGCGGCAACCTCGCCGCGCTCCTCGGCACCACGGGCGAAGGCCCGCTCGACGAGGGGTCGCGCGTGGCCGCCGTCGCCGAGCTGTCGGGTCCCGTCGGCCTGAGCGCGGCCGAGCTCGCCGCCGACGGCGCCTCGCCGTGGCTCGAGGGCATCGTCGGCGAGTACCTCGGCTGCGACCCGGGCGCCGGCCTCGACGCATGCCCGCAGTCGGCGGATGCCTCGCCGACGAGTCGGGTCGACCCGAGCGACCCGCCGTTCTTCATCGGGCACGCCGAGCAGGAGGTCGTGCCGCTCGGGCAGTCGCAGCGCTTCATCGCAACGCTCGGCGCCGCGGGCGTGCCAGCGCAGCTGGTCGTCGTGCCGGGCGATGCGCACTCGATCGGCATCCTCGACGACGCACTCCGGCCGCGCGTCGCCGCCTTCCTGCACGCCCACCTCGGCTGACCGGGCGAGCGCGGTCGCGCAACCCCTGCCGACCGCGGCATCCGCGGACATAGGCTCGGCACGAGCGTCATCCGTCCAGCCCGAGGAGGCGAGATGAGTTCCCGTGCCGACTCCCCCGTCGAGCTGACGCGCGACGACTGGCAGACGATCTTCCGTCGCACGCTGCACGAGTTCCGCATCAGCCAGAGCTGGGACCTCGCGGCGGCCCTGACCTACCACGCGGTGCTCTCGGTCTTCCCCGCCCTGCTCGGCGCCTTCGCGCTCATCGGCATCTTCGGCAGCGCGGAGTCGGTGGCGCGCACCGCACTCGACGTGATCGGCGACCTCGCCGGCGACGAGGTCGCGACGGCGGTCGACGATCCGATCGAGCAGTTGCTCGACGCGTCGCACGCCGCGCTCGCGTTCGCGACCGGGCTCGTGCTCACCCTGTGGACGGTGTCGGGCTACCTGGGCACGTTCGGGCGCGGCATGAACCGCATCCTCGGCATCGACGAGGGACGCCCGTTCTGGAAGTCGCGGCCCATGTTCATCGGCGTCGCCGTCGGGATCGTCCTGCTCGGCTCGATCGTGGCGGTGCTCATGGTCGTGAGCGGTCCGGTCGCCGATGCGCTGGCGCGCTCGCTCGGCGTCGACGAGGGCCTCGTGATCTGGTGGGACTTCCTGAAGCTCCCCGTCGTGGCATTCCTCGTCGCCGTCATCATCGCCCTGCTGTACTGGTCGACGCCGAACGTGAAGCGGCGCAACATCCGCTGGATGAGCGTCGGGGCCGGCGGAGCGCTGCTCACGTGGCTCGCGACGACGGCGCTCTTCACGGCGTACGTGCTGGGCGTGCGCACCTACGAGCGCACCTACGGCGTGCTCGGGTTCGCCGTCGCGTTCCTGCTCTGGGTGTGGCTCTCGAACCTCGCCCTGCTCTTCGGCGCCGTGCTCGACACCGAGGTCGAGCGCGCCCGGCAGCTGCGCAACGGCATCGACGCCGAGGAGCGGCTGCAGCTCCCGCTCCGCGACGACCGCATGATCCGGAAGAATCGCGAGCGACGGAACGCCGACCGGCTCGCCTCAGCCGCGATGAAGCCCGACACCGCCGTCGACGGCATCGTCACGCCCTCGACCGAGCGCTGACGACCGCGCACCCGGATCGGCACGCGGACCCTACCGGCGTACGGCCGCAGGATCGCTCCGCGGAGGGATGCCGCGCCGCCGCCCGCGTGACAGGCTGCTGCCACCATGGACCTCCGAATGCAGGCACCACCCTCCGGCGACCGCCGCTTCCGCGCGTGGACCTGGCTCGCGACCTCGCTGCTCGCGGTCGTGCTCGTGACGGTCTCGGTGCCGATCGCCGCAACCGCATACGGCGTGCACCTCCTCGCCGCGTTCGCCACGAGCCTCGCGCTCGCGGGCGCCGTCCCGCTCGCCGTGCGCCTGCCGTGGCTCGGCGCCGCGCTCTCGACCGTCGGCCTGCTCGCGTTCGCGCTCCTCTCCGCGTCGTCGGATGCCGCGCCCTGGCCCTGGCCCGTCACGTCGATCCTGTCGCAGGCCGCCCTGCTCATCGTGCTCGGCCTCATGCTGCCGTGGTGGCTCGGCTTCGCCGCGTGGGTCGCCGGGGTCGTCGTGACCGCGCCGTTCGCGTTCGTCGACGCGGGCGCCGCGGCCAACGTCGTGACGGCCGCGGCCATCACGCTGTCGGCGCTGGCGGTGGCCGTGCTCGTGGCACAGCGCCGCACCATCGGCGTGGAGCTGTTCCGCGAGCGGGCGGCCACCGCCTCCGAGCAGGAACGCCGCGTGCTCGTCGAGGAGCGCAATCGCATCGCGCGCGAGCTGCACGACGTCGTCGCACACGGGCTGTCGATCATCCACGTGCAGGCCACGAGCGCGCCCTACCGCCTGGCGGGGCTGAGCGACGAGGCGACGGCCGAGTTCGGTGAGATCGCGGCATCCGCTCGCACCGCCATGACCGAGATGCGCCAGCTGCTCGGCGTGCTGCGCAACGAGGACGCCGCCGCCGACACGGCGCCGCAGCCCGGCCTCGACGACCTGCCCGCCCTCGTGGGCTCCGTCGAACGCGCGGGCGTGCCCGTCACCCTCGAACTCGGCGACGCGCTGCCCGCCTCGGGGCTCACCGCGACCACGGCGTACCGCATCGTGCAGGAGGCGCTCTCGAACGTGGTGCGCCACGCCCCGGGCGCCGTCACGCACGTCACCGTCGAGGTGCTCGCGGGCGACCTCGTGGTCGGGGTCGAGAACGAGCCGGCCACGGATGCCCCGGGTCCCGACGCGCGCGGCGGCGGACACGGCCTCGTGGGCATCGGCGAGCGCGCGGCGCTGCTCGGCGGCCGAGCGGAGTACGGCGAGCGGCCGGGCGGGGGATACCGTGTGCTTGCGACCCTCCCGCTCGGGTCGGACGGAGGAACCACGTGACGATCACGGTGCTCGTCGCCGACGACCAGGCGATGGTGCGTGCCGGGTTCGCGGCGGTGCTCGCCGCGCAGCCCGGCATCGACGTGGTGGGGCAGGCCGCCGACGGCGTCGAAGCGGTCGCGCTCGCGCGCGAGCTGCGGCCCGACGTCGTGGTGATGGACGTGCGGATGCCGCATCGCAACGGCATCGAGGCGACCCGCGACCTGCAGGCGCCCGCGCGCGGCTCCGACCACGTGCCGCGCGTGCTCATGCTCACGACGTTCGACATCGACGAGTACGTCTACGAGGCGCTGCGGGCGGGCGCGAGCGGGTTCCTCCTGAAGGACGCGACGCCCGAGGAGCTCGTGGCCGCCGTTCGCGTCGTCGCCGCCGGCGATGCGCTGCTCGCGCCGAGCGTGACCCGGCGCCTCATCGAGGACTTCGCCCGGTCGGCACCGCCGCCGCGCACGTCGGAGACCCGGCTGGCGGGTCTCACCGAGCGCGAGCGCGAGGTGCTCACGCTCGTGGGCCGGGGCATGTCGAACGCCGAGATCGCGTCGACGCTCTTCATCGCCGAGCAGACCGTCAAGACGCACGTGTCGAAGATCCTGCAGAAGCTCGGCCTGCGCGACCGCGTGCACGCCGTCGTGCTCGCGTACGACACCGGGCTCGTGCAGCCCGGCGCGTAACGGCGGCCGCCCCTCCCCTCCTCGTACCGTCGGCCCATCCGCCGGGCCCCCGGGCGGTACCGGGGTAGGGGTCGGAACGGCACCCCCGTGTGATGTGGCCGGGGGTGCCGCATCCCTACCGTCTCTGATCGTGGGCGGATGGTCCGCCCGGATGGAGCACGGTGATGACCGACACGCTCAGCCGCCCGGCGGGCACGCCCGCAGCGGCATCCCACCACGGCGGCGCGCCCGCCGCCGGGCGCACCGGAGTCGCCCGCGACACGAGCGTCGACGCGATCCGCATCGCCCTGCTCGTCGTCGTCTTCGGCCTGCACGCCATGATGTTCGGCGTCAGCATGGGTCCCGACGGACCGGTGCTGCAGAACGCCCTCGAGGGGCAGGCCTGGTTCGGCCCCGTCAGCTGGGTCGTGCAGATCATGCCGCTCTTCTTCATCGCCGGCGGCTTCTCGAGCTTCCACCACTGGCGGTCGATGCGCGCGAAGGGGGCGTCGGCGTCGGAGTACGTCCGCTCGCGCATCGGGCGGCTCGTGCGCCCGGCGATCGCCGTGGTGGCCGTCGTCGCGAGCGGCCTGGTCGTGCTCCGGCTCGCCGGCCTGACCGAGGACCTCGTCGCCACGGCGGGGTTCCGCATCGGCCAGCCGCTGTGGTTCCTCGGCGTCTACCTCGTGACCTCGGCGCTCGTGCCCGTCATGGTGCGCGCGCACGAGCGGGCGCGGCTGCTCACCCCCGTCGTGCTGCTCGCCGCGGTCGTCGCCGTCGACGTCGTGCGCCTCTCGACGGGCGTCGACGCCATCGGCCTGCTCAACCTGGTGCTCGTGTGGCTGCTCGTGCAGCAGCTCGGCTTCCACCTCGCCGACGGCGGGCTCGACCGGTTCCGCCCCCGCGCGCTGTGGGGCACCGCCGGCGCCGCGCTCGGCGTCCTCGCCGTGCTGACCGTGGCCGGCCCGTACCCGGTCGACATGTACGAGAACCTCAACCCGCCGAACGTGACCCTCGTGGTGCTCGGCGTCGCGCAGCTCGCGCTGTTCCAGCTCGCACGGCCGCGCATCCGTGCGTGGGTCGACCGCGCGGATGCCTCGGGCCCGATCTCCGCGGTCGGCGAGCGGGCCATGACGGTGTACCTCTGGCACATGCCCGTGCTCGTCGCCCTCGCAGGCCTCTCCCTCGCGGCGCACGCGACGTTCGGCACGCCGCTGCCCGATCCGCTGAGCGTGGAGTGGTGGGCGACGCGTCCGCTCTGGCTCGCCGCAGGGGCCGCCGCCGTCGTGCCTGTCGTGCTCGTGTTCGCACGGTTCGAGCGCGGTCGCCGTCGCGGCGGGGCCGGCGGTGCGGCATCCGTCGTCGCGACCGTCGTCGACACCGTGGCCGCCGTCGGCGCCGTCGCGACCCTGCTCGTCGCGGGCTTCGCCCCGCTGCCCGCGGTCGTCGCGCTCGCGCTGCTCGCCCTCGCGCTCGTCGGCTCCCGACGCGTGCTCGTCGGAGCGCGCCGACTGGTCGGGTAGGGCCGCCCGTTACCACTCCGAAACCGCGATGGGGTGGGATGGATGCATGGCCAGCGAACCGATCACCGTGTCGATCCGGCGCGAGGTGGACCCGGCCCGGATCTCCGAGGCCACCGCCTGGGTGCAGACCGGCGTCAACCTCGCGAACGGATATCCGGGCTTCCTCGGCTCGGGCTGGGTGCGCGCGGGCGAGACGTCGACCGTGTGGCACATGCTCTACCGCTTCGCGAACGAGGAGACGCTCGACGCGTGGGAGCGGTCGCCCGAGCGCAGCTGGTGGCTGTCGATGGGCGAGGGCTTCGTCCACTCCGAGCGCAGCCGGCGGCGCACCGGCATCGAGGGCTGGTTCGACGAGCCGGCCACGGGCTCGGTGCCGGTGGCGGATGCCGCGGGGCACGGCGCCGACGCATCCGACCTGCCGCCTGCGCCGCCGCGCTGGAAGCAGGCGGTCACGATCTGGCTCGGGTTCTTCCCGGTGAACCTGCTGTTCGCCTACCTCGTGGCGCCCGTGCCCGGATGGGGCGAGCTGCCGATCTGGTTCAGGGCGCTCGGCACGACGCTCGTGCTGACGCCGATCATGACGTACTGGGTGCTGCCCCTCGTCACGCGGATGCTGCGGCGCTGGCTCGCACCGAAGGCCTGACCGGTTCCGATCAGCGGATGCCGCCGATCCGCCGTGAGAGCGTCGCCGCCGCCTCGCGCACGCCCTCCACGGCGCGCTCGCGCAGCCCGGTCGCGGCGTCGTCGGGGAACGTCACCGCGATCGCCGCGGCAGGCCAGCCGAGGTGGTCGACGACCGCCGCTCCCGCCGAGGCGAGTCCGCTCGTGACCTCGCCGTCCTCGGCGGCCCAGCCGCGGGCGCGCACGTCGGCGAGCACGCGCTTCAGGCGCCCGTAGCTCCACTCCGCGGCATCCGCCTCGCCCTCGGGATGCCGCTCGGCGAACGCCGCCCGGTCGGGATACAGCGCGCGCAGCTGCGCCGGCGGCAGCTCGGCGAGCATGGCCCGCCCGGTGGCCGTGAGGTGCGCGGGCAGGCGCACGCCCACGTCGGTGACGAGCGAGGGACGCCGTGGCGCGCGCTCCTCGACGAGGTAGAGCACGTCGCGTCCGTGCAGCACCGCGAGGTGCCCCGACTCGCCGAGGCGGTCGACGAGGGTCGCGACGAGCGGCCGTCCGAGCCGGGAGAGCGGCTGCTGCCGGCTGAACCCGCTCGACAGCTCGAACGCGGCGATGCCGAGCCCGTACCGGCGCTCCTCGGGCAGGTGCACGACGAAGCCGCGCTCCTGCATGACCGCGAGCAGGTGGTAGACGGTCGAGCGCGGGATCTCGAGCGCCTGCGCGATGGTCGCGGCGGGCACGGGCCCGCGCTGCGCGGCCAGGTGGGCGAGGATCGCGAGCGTCTGGTCGGCGGCGGGCACCTTCGAGCCGGGCTCCATGCGACCTCCTCGTCCGGGATCCCGGACGCCAGCGTACTCCTCGGCGTTCCCGCGCGCGCGGGTGCGGTGTGGAATCGGAGGCATGAGCACCATCGCGCCCGCACCCGCCCGCATCGCGGCATCCGTCACCGTCGGCACCGGACCCCTCACGATCGACGACGTCGTCGCCGTGGCCCGGCACGGGGCATCCGTCGAGCTCGACCCGGCCGCCCTCGAGGGCGTGGCCGCGAGCCGCGCGATCGTCGAGAGCCTCGCCGCCGACCCCGAGCCGCACTACGGCATCTCGACCGGCTTCGGCGCGCTCGCGACCACCTTCATCGCCGAGGACCGCCGCGCGCAGCTGCAGGCGAGCCTCGTCCGCTCCCACGCCGCGGGATCGGGCGCCGAGGTGGAGCGCGAGGTCGTGCGCGCGCTCATGCTGCTGCGCCTCTCGACGCTCATGACCGGCCGCACGGGCGTGCGCCGCGAGACCGCCGAGACCTACGCGGCGATCCTGAACGCCGGCATCGCGCCCGTCGTGCGCGAGTACGGCTCGCTCGGCTGCTCGGGCGACCTCGCGCCGCTCGCGCACTGCGCGCTGGTCGCCATGGGCGAGGGCGACGTGCGCACGGCCGATGGCGAGCCGACGGATGCCGCGACGGCACTCGCCGCCGCCGGCATCACCCCCCTCCGCCTCGGCGAGAAGGAGGGCCTCGCCCTCATCAACGGCACCGACGGCATGCTCGGCATGCTCGCGCTCGCGATCGACGACCTGCGTCGCCTGCTCACGACCGCCGACGTCGCGGCGGCCATGAGCGTCGAGGGCCTCATGGGCACCGACGCGGTGTTCGCCGAGGACCTGCACGCCCTGCGCCCGCAGCGCGGCCAGGCGCTCGCCGCGTCGAACCTCCGCGCCATGCTCGCCGGGTCGCCCATCGTGGCGAGCCACAAGGGACCCGAGTGCACGCGCGTGCAGGACGCCTACTCGCTGCGCTGCGCCCCGCAGGTGCACGGCGCTGCGCGCGACACGCTCGCCCACGCGGCATCCGTTGCCGACGCCGAGCTCGCCAGCGCGATCGACAACCCGGTGCTCACGCCCGACGGCCGCGTCGAGTCGAACGGCAACTTCCACGGCGCGCCGGTCGCGTACGTGCTCGACTTCCTCGCGATCGCGGTGGCGGATGTCGCGTCGATGAGCGAGCGGCGCACCGACCGGTTCCTCGACCGCGCTCGCAACCAGGGGCTGCCGCCGTTCCTCGCCGACGAGGTCGGCGTGGACTCGGGACTGATGATCGCCCAATACACGGCCGCCGGGATCGTGTCGGAGCTCAAGCGCCTCGCGGTGCCGGCGTCGGTCGACTCGATCCCGTCGTCGGCGATGCAGGAGGACCACGTGTCGATGGGGTGGGCCGCCGCCCGCAAGCTCCGCCGCGCGATCGACGGCCTCGCGCGCGTGCTCGCGATCGAGGTCATGACCGCCTCGCGCGGCCTCTCGCTGCGCGCTCCACTGCGGCCGGGCGCCGCCACCGGGGCGGTCGTGGAGCTCGTGGCCGGCGTCGGCGCCGTGCCCGGTCCCGACCGGTTCCTGTCCCCCGAGATCGAGGCGATCACGGGGCTCGTGGCCTCGGGCGAGGTCGTCGCGCGGGCGTCGCGGGAGGCCGGCGAACTGGTGTGATGCCTGCCGGGCACCATCCCCGGCGACGTGAGGCTTGCTCATGTACCCCGAACGTGGGCTGTACGGACGCTGGAGAACGGTTGTCTCCCTCGGGCGGCGATGACAGACTGGACGGGATCGGCTCCCCGGGCCGACACCCGAAACGGAACCTGATGACGCCGACGCCGACCTGTTCAGAACCCGGCCGACAGCGCCCGTGGTATGCACGGAGCGCTCGCCGGGGTGGCGTCACGCTCGCCGCGGCCACGGCCGTCGTGCTGCTGAGCGTCCTGGGTGCTGCGCCTTCCTACGCGGAGGAGCTCCCGGCGACCGGGACCACCGACACGACGACCACGACCGACACGACGACGAGCACGACCGAGCCGACGGCGCCGACCGACTCGACGGCGACCGAGGAACCGGCGGCTCCCACGACCGAGGAGCCGGCGACCGAGGAACCGGCGCCGACCCCCGCGCCCGAGCCGACCCCGACTCCGACGCCCGAGCCGACGCCCACGCCCGAGCCGACCCCGACGCCCACGCCCGAGCCGACCCCGACGCCGACTCCCGAGCCGATCCCGACGCCGACTCCCGAGCCGACGCCGAGCTCGACGGCGACGCCGACCACCTCGCCGACCACGACGACCACGACGACCACGACGAGGTCGACGCTTCGGGCCGCCGCGTCGACCGCCGGCACGAACAGCCTGCAGTCGGCCGCGCTCGCCGGGGCGCAGGCGCGCATCCAGCTCGCCACGTCGCAGCTCCGCGCCGCTGAGGCGGCGCTCGCCGACGCCCGATCGATGCGGGCCGAGGCGCAGGCCGTCGCCGAGCGCATGCAGGGCCTCGCCGACGACGCCAAGGCCAAGGCCGACGCCGCGGGCCGCGTGTACTTCGCCGCCGCGCAGGGCGACGGCGCGACGCTCTCGTCGATCCCAGCCGCGTTCGGCGCCGGCAAGGACCTGCTCGCCGGGCTCGGCGGCGTGGCGCGGGTCGAGCAGATCGCCGGTGACGTCGAGAAGCTCCTCGCGATCGCCGACAAGCGCACCGAGGAGGCCGCGGCGGCGCAGGAGCGCGCCGACGCCGCATGGGCCGCGGTCGACGAGGTGCCGGTCGAAGCCGCAGAGGCCGAGGTCGAGGCCGCCGAGCAGGCGCTGGCCGACGCGCGCCAGGAGCTCGCCGACCTGCAGGCCGACGCCGCATCCGACAGCCGCCTGGCGTCGAGCGGCGTCTCGCTCCTGCTCAACCTGCCCGCCGATGCGGGCCAGCTCAGCGACCAGGGCTGGGCGCTCCCCGTCGTCGGTCGCATCACCTCCGACTTCGGCCCTCGGCCGGTCAAGCCGCTGCCGGGCGTGAACGACTTCCACCGCGGCACCGACCTCGCCGCCGCGTGCGGCACGGCGGTCTACGCCGCCACCTCGGGCGTCGTCAACTTCGCCGGGCCGAACGGGAGCCTCGGCAACTGGATCCAGATCGACCACGGCTCGGGCGTCGAGACCGGTTACGGGCACCTGACCGACGGCGGCGTCTTCGTCGCGGCCGGCGAGACCGTGACCGCGGGCCAGCTCATCGGCGCGGTCGGCAGCACGGGCGCCTCCACCGGGTGCCACCTGCACTACGAGGTGCACCTCGACGGCGCCGCGATCGACGCGGTCCCGTTCATGGCCGCGCGCGGCATCTCGCTCGGCTGACCCGGCAGCGCCGACCAGGCGCTCGGCGCGATCGGCTCACCGAGCTCAGCCCGAGCGATTCGGCTCGTCTGGGATCCCGGACGGGCACCCCGCGGCATCCGTTGTCGCAGCGCTCGGCGTGCGGTGGGATCGAGGCATGACCGATGCACCCCCCGCCCCCGCTCGCACCGTCCGCGCCGCCCGCGGCTCGGAGCTGACCGCGAAGAGCTGGCAGACCGAGGCGCCGCTGCGCATGCTCATGAACACCCTCGACCCCGAGGTGGCCGAGCGCCCCGGCGACCTGATCGTCTACGGCGGCACGGGCAAGGCCGCCCGCAACTGGGAGTCGTTCGACGCGATCGTCCGCACGCTCGAGGACCTCGAGCCCGACGAGACCCTGCTCGTGCAGTCGGGCAAGCCCGTGGGCGTCTTCCGCACGCACGAGTGGGCGCCGCGCGTGCTCATCGCCAACTCCAACCTCGTCGGCGACTGGGCGACGTGGCCCGAGTTCCGCCGCCTCGAGCAGCTCGGCCTCACCATGTACGGCCAGATGACGGCCGGCTCCTGGATCTACATCGGCACGCAGGGCATCCTGCAGGGCACCTACGAGACCTTCGGCGCCATCGCGCGCGACCTCGCCGCCCGGAAGGGCGGGCTCGATGAGCACGGTGGCGGATCGCTCGCCGGCACGCTCACGCTCACCGCCGGCTGCGGCGGCATGGGCGGCGCCCAGCCGCTCGCCGTGACCATGAACGAGGGCGTCGTACTCATCGTCGACGTCGACGAGTCGCGCCTCGCGCGCCGCGTCGACCACGGCTACCTCGACGAGCTGACCGACGACCTCGACGACGCGATCGAGCGCGTGCTCGCCGCGAAGGCCGCGCGCACGCCGCTCAGCGTCGGCCTCGTCGGCAACGCCGCCACCGTGTTCCCCGAGCTGCTCGCGCGCGGCGTGGCGATCGACATCGTGACCGACCAGACCAGCGCGCACGACCCGCTGTCGTACCTGCCCGAGGGCGTCTCGGTCGACGAGTGGCACGAGCTCGCGGCATCCGACCCCGAGGGCTTCACGACCCGCGCCCGCGAGAGCATGGCGAAGCACGTCGACGCGATGGTCGGCTTCCAGGACGCGGGCGCCGAGGTGTTCGACTACGGCAACTCGATCCGCCGCGAGGCGGAGCTCGGCGGTCTCCCGCACGACCGCGCCTTCGCGTTCCCGGGCTTCGTGCCCGCGTACATCCGCCCGCTCTTCGCCGAGGGCAAGGGCCCGTTCCGCTGGGCCGCGCTCTCGGGCGACCCGGCCGACATCGCCGCGACCGACCGCGCGATCCTCGAGCTGTTCCCCGACGACGAGCACCTGCGCCGCTGGATCACGCAGGCCGGCGAGAAGGTGCACTTCGAGGGCCTGCCGGCCCGCATCTGCTGGCTCGGCTACAAGGAGCGCCACCTCGCGGGCCTGAAGTTCAACGAGATGGTCGCCTCGGGCGAGCTCAGCGCGCCGGTCGTCATCGGCCGCGACCACCTCGACTCGGGCTCGGTGGCGTCGCCCTACCGCGAGACCGAGGCCATGGCCGACGGCTCCGACGCGATCGCCGACTGGCCGCTGCTCAACGCGCTGCTCAACACGGCTTCGGGCGCGACCTGGGTGTCGATCCACCACGGCGGCGGCGTCGGCATCGGCCGGTCGATCCACGCCGGCCAGGTGGTCGTCGCCGACGGCACCGACCTCGCGGCTGAGAAGATCGCGCGCGTGCTCGTGAACGACCCGGGCACGGGCGTCATGCGGCACGTCGACGCGGGCTACGACCGCGCCGTCGAGGTGGCTCGCGAGCGCGGCCTCCGCGTGCCCATGATGGACGCATGACGGGTCTCGGTTCGCCCGGCATCGACGCGACGATCGGGAGGGCACGCATGACCGATGGCGGTGCAGTGAAGCGGATGCTGCTGACGAACGTCGGCGAACTGGTGACGAACGACCCGGCTCCCGACCGCGACGGCGGCCCGCTCGGCATCGTGCACGATGCGGCCGTGCTCGTGGAGGACGGCCGCATCGCGTGGATCGGACCGGCTGCGCACGTGCCGTCGCACGACGACGAGCTTCGGCACGAGCGTGCCGATCGCCGCGACGGCGAGGAGCACCGATCGCTGTGGGACGCCGACGTCGAGGTGGTCGACGCGGGCGGCCGTGCCGTGTTCCCCGGCTTCGTCGACAGTCACACCCACCTCGTGTTCGGCGGCGACCGGGCCGAGGAGTTCGCCGCCCGCATGGCCGGGCGCCGCTACGAGGCGGGCGGCATCCGCTCGACCGTGGCCGCGACCCGCGCCGCGACCGACGACGAGCTGCGCGCCCGCCTCGCCGGGTTCGTGGCCGAGCTGCACGCCCAGGGCACCACGACGTTCGAGGTGAAGTCGGGCTACGGCCTCTCGGTGCGCGACGAGGAGCGCATCGTGCGCCTCGCGCGCGAGGTCACCGACGAGGTCACGTTCCTCGGCGCGCACGTCGTGCCGGCCGACTACGCCGACCCGGCGGGCGGCCCCGGCACGGGCGCCGACGCCTACGTCGACCTCGTCGTCGGCGAGATGCTCGACGCCTGCGCGCCGCATGCGAAGTGGATCGACGCATTCTGCGAGCGCGGCGCCTTCACCGCCGAGCAGTCCCGGCGGGTGCTCGAGGCGGGCGCGGCCATGGGCCTCGGCGTGCGGGTGCACGGCAACCAGCTCGGCGCGGGTGACGGGGTGCGTCTCGCGGTGGAGCTCGGCGCGGCATCCGTCGACCACTGCACCTACCTCGACGATGCGGAGGTCGCAGCGCTCGCGGCATCCGACACGGTCGCCACCCTGCTGCCGGGCGTCGAGTTCTCGACCCGCCAGCCGTTCCCCGACGCGCGGCGCCTCATCGACGCGGGCGTGACGGTGGCGCTCGCGAGCGACTGCAATCCGGGCTCGAGCTTCACGAGCTCGATGCCGTTCTGCATCGCGGTCGCCGTGCGCGACATGGGCATGACGCCGGCCGAGGCGCTCTGGGCGTCCACTGCGGGCGGTGCGGCGGCGCTGCGGCGCACGGATGTCGGGGCGATCCGCCCGGGCGGTCCGGCCGACCTCGTGCTGCTCGACGCGCCGAGCCACGTGCACCTCGCCTACCGTCCGGGTGTGCCGCTCGTCGCGCGCGTCTGGAAGGACGGGGAGGTCGTGGCCTAGGGCTGCGCCGACCGCCGGATCGGGTGGACGATGGACCCGATCGGTTCCCGAAGGGGGTGGATCGTGGACGTCGCCATCGAACCGTCGATCTCGACGGACCAGGTGCGCATCTGGGCGGGCGTGCAGGGCTTCATCAGCCTCGCCGCGGTCGTCGCCCTCGCGCTGTTCTTCCTGCTCGGGGGATCGTCGGCATCCGAGCCGTCGCGATGGGCCTGGCTCGGGCCCGTGAACGACTGGCTCGCGGTGATCGGCGCGGCGCCGTGGGTCGTGGCGATGATCCTGCTCGCGACCTACGTCAGGGCCGGGCCGTGGCTGTGGGTGCTCACGGTCGTCGCCTGCGCCGGAGCCGCGGCGATCGCGATCGTGACGCTGCTCATGCTCGCGGGAAGCCTCGGCCTGCAGGCGCAGGCCGTCGTCTCGGTGGGCGCGGCGCTCGTCGCGTTCGCGTGGATCGCGTTCGCCGGGAGTGCGGCCCACGCCGCCGGCGCGGTCCCGGCGTGGGTGTCGATCCTCGCCGTCGCGATCGTCGTCGCCTTCGTCGCCGGCGGGATCGTGGCGGGCCTCGGGTACGTCTCGCCGGCGGGGTCCGCCCTGCAGACGACGCTCTACATCGTGGGCGGGTCGCTCGTCGGACTCTCCTGGCTCGCGTTCCCGGCGTGGTGGCTCATCCTCGCGCCGACCCTCGCCTGACCGCGCCCCCATTCGGGGGGTGCTCCGCCAGCATTCCTCAGGAATACCATCTGCTCAGGCCCGCGCCATTGCGGCCGACCTCTGGGGGGAGGGGCGATGTTCGGAATGCTCGCGAAGGCTCGCGGGCCCGAGATCCTCGAGATCAGGGTCCACGGCGTCCAGAACACTCCGCCCGCCGAGATGCTCGAGACGACGCCCGAGAACGTCGAGCGCGAAGTCGGCGATGAGCTCGGATCGTTCTGGTACCGGAGGGGCGCGCGCCCCGCACGGGGCATCACGAGGATCGAGGCGTTCTCGTGGGGCGCCCAGGCGCGGACGGGCGGCGGCGCGCTCGCAGCCATCGGCCGGGCGTTCGTGCACGTCGGGTGGTTCCTCCTGCTTCCGTACGCCCTCGCGAACCTCGCCTACTGGACCCGGTGGATCGGGCCGCAGGACAGCGCGGGGTCGAAGAGCTGGAACGGCGACGCCGGTGCGGCGACCGTCCGGGTCTTCGGCCTGCTGCTCACGCTGATCGCCGTGATGGCGTTCTGCTCGGTCGCCATCGACCTCGTCGCCATCCAGTGCTTCCGCGGCACCACGCAGGTCTGCGCGGCATTGCCCGCGGTCTTCGACGGGCTCCGCGAGATCGACCGCGACAGTCGCGCTGCACTCCTCGGACTCGCGCCGATCGCCACGATCCTGGTGCTCTATGCGATCGGACGCAGAGGACGCGTGCATTTCGAGGAACGAGTCAAGAAGTTCGGAGCAGGCCTCGACGAGAAGGGGCAGGAGAAGGGCATCCCGCTCCTCGCGACGCGCGGTTTCTGGTCCGTCGCACGCATCGGGCAGACGTCGGAATGGCTCCACGTCGCCGCGTCGATCACATTGGTACTGTTCGTGCTCGCGTTGGATGCCGCGTACGTCGACGTCGCAGGCTGTTGGCGCGGGTACCCGGCGACGATCACGTGGGGCTGCGTCCAGAGCGCGTGGAGTCACCCGGTGCCGTTCTGGTTCGGTATCGGCGCGGTCATCCTCATGCTCGCGATCGTCATCCTCGTCGCGCTCGCGTCGCACACGTCGGACAAGACCGACACGATGCCGGGACGGCTCGCGGAGCGCGCATCTCGCACCGCCGCCGCCGATACCGACTCCGCGGCCGACCCCCGCACCGCTTGGAAGCGCGGAGCCGCCATGGCCTGCCTCGTACTGTCGATCGCCGGCTATGCCGCGTGGATGATCCTCGCGTTCCTGTTCGTCACACCCACCTCGGACGATGACCCGGGATTCCTCGGCCTCATCGGCACGCCGATCGCACTCATCGTGCTGGCGCTGCTCCTCGCCCTCGCGGGACTGGGATGGAGGAACCGGAGTCCCTGGCGACGCCGCGTCAGCTCGATCCTCCTCGTCCTCGGAGGCGCGGCGCTGCTCGCCAGTCACGCTGAGGTTCCCGCATGGGCATTCGACGGCAACGGCGTCGTGTGGCGATGGGCACTGGTCGGCGTCGCGGTCGCCTTGGTGCTCGTCCACCTCCTCCTCGCGTGGTTCGGGCCGCGCAAGCATCTCTACGAGGCCTGGCGTGGGCAGGGAGCGGGGGTCGTGATGATCCTGTCGCTCTTCGCGTCGATGGCGCTCTCGAGCCTGCTCGTGCTGGGCGTGGCTTCCTGGCTGGGCACGCCCGCCGAGAAGGCTCCGACCGAGGACATCTGGCGGACCCCGGGCGACCCTCTGCCGACCGACCTGTGGAACGTGCCCGACGCGTACGAGTGGTTCGCAGTGGTGCTCACCATCATCGCGGCGTTGCTGCTGGTCCTGGTGGTCGTCGCGCTCGCGGCGAACCTGCTGCGGTTCGTGAGGTTCTCCCTGCCTCCGCTCTCCGAGCCCGACGATGAGGAGGGCGATGTGGCGGCCGTCGGCGGCGTCGAGCGGCCCGATTCCACGGATCCGGAGACGTACGCCCCTCGCCTGACCTACCCGAGGCCACGGGTGCGCCGACGCGTGACCGTACGACGGAGTTCGCACCTGCTGCACCGGGGCGAGCCCCTGTTCGCGTGGCTCGCCGTGTTCGCCGCCGTCGGATTCTTCAGCCTCGCCGTCGTGGTCGGGTTCGAGCCCCTGCCTCCCGAGCTGGCGGCGGGCTCCACCGCGGTGCTCGTCGCCGTCGCCCTGGCCGCCGTCGCTGCCGTCGCGACCCACGCGGCGTCGAGCAGCGAACGCCCGCTCGGCGTGTTCTGGGACGTGGTCGCGTTCTTCCCCCGCGCCGGGCACCCGTTCGCTCCCCCGTGCTACGGCGAGCGCGTGGTGCCCGAGCTCGCCGCGCGCACGCAATCGTGGCTGGACGACACGGACACGAAGCGGCCGCGCGGGGTGATCCTGACCGCCCACTCGATGGGTTCGACGATCTGCGCCGCGACGCTCCTCGCGCTGCGTGGCGAGCGGATCAAGACCGGCCCGCTGGAGGGCACGCTGGTCCTCGAACGCATGGCGCTGCTCTCCTACGGAACGCAGCTCCGGGCGTACTTCAGCCGCTTCTTCCCATCCGTGTTCGGCGTGGCGGTGGAGACCGTGAAGGACGTGACGCCGCAGCGCGGCGCGATCCTGCCCGGTCCGGCCGGACGAGGGGTGACCATCCTCGGCGTTCCCGGCCTCATCGGGCCATCGCTCTGGCGCAGCGATCCATGGCGCCGCCAGGTGCTCCGGGAGTTCGCGGAACCCCTGCCTCGCCCTGCGCAGCGCAACGACGTCACGCTCACGGCCCTGCTGGGTGCCCATGACCAGGAGGTGCCGCGCTGGCGCAGCCTCTGGCGACGCACCGACTACCTGGGCTTCCCGGTGTACGCGTACCGCATCGACCGCAGTCCCGACGGCACCCCGGCCGGCAATCCGATCGACCGCGGGGCCACGGAATCCGCCCCGACGAGCTACCTGTGGCGGATCGCCACGCACACCGACTACCTCGGGACGCCGCAGTTCCTCGTCGCCCGCGACGACCTCGTGAGAGCACTCGACGGCACGCCGGATTGAGCCGGATCCCGGCGCACGCAGTGCATCCGCTCAGTCGTCGTCGCTCCGGCGCAGCCGCCGACGCGCCGACAGCAGCATGACGTCGGGCCGCGAGGCGACGAGCCGCTCGGCGCGGTCGAGCGTGTCGGTCACGCGCTCGGCTCCGGATGCCACGACGCCGACGCCGAGCACGGCGCGCCGGTGCAGGTCCTGCTCGGCGACCTCGGCCACGCTCGCCTCGGTGGCGCGGCGCAGGTCGGCGAGGATCGGGCGGATGACGGCGCGCTTGTCCTTCAGCGAGTGCACGTCGCCGAGGAGCAGGTCGAACTCGATCCAGCCGATCCACATGGCGTGCTCCCCCGTGGAGTATCAGCCCTCCGATGGCGTCCGTCGCACCTCGATCGCGGTCACGCCCCTGAGGCCGATCCAGGCGCGGTCGTCGGCCTCGACGAGCGTGGCGAGCACGGTGTCGCACGTGCTGCAGCGCACGACCGTGCCGGCGCCGCTGCGGTAGACCATGGCCCGGGCGAGCTCGGCGACGGAGCCGCACCCGACGCAGCGGCCGGTCGCCATCGTGACGTCGAAGCTGAAGAACTCGGCGAGCGGGCCGGCGATGGCGTTGCCGTCGACGTGCTCCATCATGCGCCTCCGTATCGTTCGGTGCGGACCGACCGCGGATCGTGGCCGAGCTCGACGAGCCAGTCGGCGACGCGCTCGACGAAGCCCGTCGAGCCGCAGACGAAGACCCGCGGGCGCTCCGACGCGGGGAACACCGCGGCCTCCAGGGCCTCGCGCATGATCCGGCCGGGCGCCGCCGTCCAGCCCTCGGGCGCGCGGCGGGTGTAGACGAGATCGAGCTGCAGCGGGGCCGCGGCATCCACGAGCGTCGCGAACTCGTCGTCGAAGTAGACGTCGTCGGGCGTGCGCACGGAGTACAGCAGGCGGAACGGCGTCGGGTCGGAGGCATCCGCGTGCGCATGCGCCATCGCGTAGAGCGGCACGATGCCCGACCCGCCGGCGATGAGCTGCACCGGTCGATGATCGCCCGTGTCGGCCGCGGGAGCCCAGACGAAGAACGCGCCGAGCGGGCCGTGCACCTCGAGCATGTCGCCGGCGCGCACGTCGTCGACGAGGTACGGCGACACCTCGCCGTCGGGCAGCTTGTCGACCGCGAGCACGACTCGGGTCGACGACCCCGATGAGGCGATCGAGTACGACCGCGTCGCCTGGTAGCCGTCGGGGGCGGTGAGGCGCACGTCGAGGTGCTGCCCCGCCGCATTGCCCGGCCAGCCGGGCACGTCGAGCTCGATGCGGGTCGCGTTGGGCGTCTCGCGGTGCGTCGCGGCCACCGTGGCGACGTGCCAGCCCGAGCGCGGGACGGCCAGCGGCGCCGCGCTCGGCGCGACGGCCTGCGCGGTGGAAGCGTCGCTCACCAGTACCGCTCCTCCTTCCACGGATCCCCGTGGATGTGGTACCCGTTCTGCTCCCAGAAGCCGGGCTCGTCCTGGTCCATCATCACGAGTCCGCGCACCCACTTCGCGCTCTTCCAGAAGTAGAGGTGCGGCACGAGCAGCCTGGCCGGTCCGCCGTGCTCGGGGTCGAGCGGCTCGCCGTCGAACTCGAACGCGACCCACGCCTTGCCGTCGAGCAGCTCGTCGAGCGGCACGTTCGTCGTGTAGCCGCCGTAGCTGTGCGCCATCACGTAGTCGTACTGGGTCTCGACGTCCTCGAAGAGCGTGTCGAGCGAGACCCCGCGCCACCGCGTGCCGAGCTTCGACCAGTGCGTCACGCAGTGGATGTCGGTGTCGACGTCCTCGATCTTCAGCGCCATGAACTGGTCCCAGTTCCACGAGTGCGCGCCGGTCTCGGTGCGGATCGTGAACTCCCAGTCGTCGGTGTCGACCTCGGGCGTCGGCCCGGCCGAGAGCACCGGGAAGTCGCTGACCAGCGTCTGCCCGGGTGGGAGGCGATCGTCGCGCTCGCGATCGCGTCCGCTGAACCCTCGAGTGATGAACGACATGGCGTCTCCTCCCGACTCGTCTCAGGGTAGTGACGAGCGCGGGCGCTGTCACGGTATCCGGCGCACTCGACCGGGCTCCGTCTGCGGGCGGACATCGGCGCGAAACACGCGAGCGCCTAGTGTGGAGGCATGGCGGCCCTCTCGCTCGGCATGCCGGCGGTGCGCCGGTCGCCGTCGGCTGCGCCGTCGACCGAGGGGCGACCGGATGTCCCGGGGCTCGTCGACCGGTTCGGTCGCGTCGCCCGCGACCTCCGGGTGTCGATCACGTCGGCCTGCTCGCTGCGCTGCACGTACTGCATGCCCGCCGAGGGCCTGCCCGTGATCGCCCGCGACGAGCTGCTCTCGTCGACCGAGATCGCCCGGCTCGTGGGCATCGCGGTGCGCGACCTCGGCGTGACCGAGGTGCGCTTCACGGGCGGCGAGCCGCTCACCCGCCCCGACCTCGTCGAGATCGTCGCCCTCAGCGCCGCGGCCGCGCCCGGCACGCCGCTCGCGCTGACGACGAACGGCATCGGCCTCGACCGCAAGGCCCAGGGCCTCAAGGACGCCGGGCTCAGCCGGGTCAACGTGTCGCTCGACACGCTCGACCGCGAGCACTTCACGCGGCTCACGCGCCGCGATCGACTGCCGCGCGTGCTCGACGGCATCGCCGCGGCGCATCGCGCCGGGCTCGGACCGCTGAAGGTCAACGCGGTCGCGATGCGCGAGACCCTGCACGACGCGCCGACCCTGCTCGCCTGGGCCCTCGAGCACGGATGCCGCCTGCGCTTCATCGAGCAGATGCCGCTCGACGCCGACGAGACCTGGCTCCGCGAGAACATGGTCGACGCGCAGGAGCTCCTCGACGTGCTCGGCGAGCACTTCGCACTCGAGCCCGTCGGCCGCGACGACCCGTCGGCGCCCGCGGAGGAATGGCTGGTCGACGGGGGCCCGGCGACCGTCGGCATCATCGCGTCGGTGACCCGCTCGTTCTGCGCCGCCTGCGACCGCACGCGGCTGACCGCCGAGGGCACCGTGCGCTCGTGCCTGTTCGGCGACGACGAGACCGACCTGCGCGGGATGCTCCGCGACGGAGCATCCGATGCCGAGCTCGCGGACCGCTGGCGCGCCGCGATGTGGGGCAAGCAGGCCGGACATGGCATCGACGCGGCGGACTTCCACCGCCCGGTGCGCTCCATGGGCGGGATCGGGGGCTGACGTGGCATCCGTGACCGTGCGCTACTTCGCGGCGGCGGCCGAGGCGGCCGGCGTCGAGGAGGAGACCCTCGCCGCGACCGAGGCGGGGTCGACCGTGGGCGAGCTGCGCGAGCTGCTCGTCGGACGCTACGGGCCCGCGATGGCCCGGATCGTCGCGAACGGCTCGTTCCTCGTCGACGGCATCGTGCGGCGTGACGCTGCGGCCCCGATCGGCTCGAACGTCGACGTGCTGCCGCCGTTCTCGGGCGGCTGAGGTCACGCCTCCCGCCGACTCGCAACCCCGCGCGGCCGCACCCCGAGCGGCGTAGCGTGCGCCGCATGGGCAAGGTCATCGCGAACGCATCCATGTCGCTCGACGGGTTCGTCGCCTTCGAGGACGACGACATCGGCGAGCTGTTCGAGTGGTACGACAACGGCGAGGTGGAGATCGTGAACGAGGGCGAACTGCCGCCGTTCCACGTCACGCGGCCGAGCGCCGACTACTGGCGATCCTGGGTCGACGGACTCGGCGTGCTCGTGGTCGGACGCGAGCTGTTCGACCTCACCGACGGCTGGCACGGACGGCATCCGATCGGCGTGCCGATCGTGGTGCTCACGCACGAGCCGCCCCACGATTGGTCGTACCCGGGCTCGGAGGACTTCACCTTCGTCACCGAGGGCATCGCGGCGGCGGTCGAGCGCGCGAAGCTGATCGCCGGTTCCGACCACGACGTCGGGCTCACGGGCGGCACGATCGCCGGGCAGGCGCTCGAGGCCGGCCTCGTCGACGAGGTCGCCGTCGACCTCGTGCCCGTCGTCATGGGCTCGGGCAAGCGATTCTTCGGCGACACGGCGCCAGTGCGGCTCGGCGACGCGACGACGGTCATCGAGGGCCGGCGCGTGCTGCACCTGCGGTTCCCGGTCGAGCGCGTCGGGCCGGCCGAGTAGGCGGCGCAGACGCTTGTGGGCGCCCGGTTCGTCCTACAGGTTCACCCACTCCGTCGCGCCGCCCTCGAGGTGCTGGCGCTTCCAGATCGGCGTGCGCTCCTTGATGCGGTCGACGAGCAGGGCGCACGCCGCGAAGGCCTCGGCGCGGTGCGGCGCGGCGACGGATGCCACGAGCGCGACGTCCCCGATGGCGAGCGACCCGACGCGGTGGGCGGCCGCCACGCGCAGGCCGGTCTCGCGGGCGACCTCGGCGCACGTCTCGCGCAGGAACCGCTCCGCCTCGGGATGCGCCTGGTAGTCGAGCCGGGTGACGGATGCCCCGTGGTCGTGGTCGCGGATGACGCCCTCGAACGTCACGAGCGCGCCGTCCTGCGGCGACTGCACGAACGCCTCGATCGCGGCGCGGTCGATGGGCTCGTCGAGCACGAGCGCGAGGACCTCGGGGTCAGCGGGCTCAGGGTGAGTGGGCGCGGGGTGAGTGGGCTCAGGGTCAGTCATCCGACGCCTCTCGCGGTGCGTGGTCGCCACCGGCGACCTGGTCGAGCAGGTGCGGCAGCAGCTCGTCGAGCACGCGCAGCCCGTCGGCGACGCCGCCGCGCGAGCCGGGCAGGTTGACGACGACCGTGCGACCGGCGATGCCCGCGAGCGCGCGGCTGAGCGCCGCGGTCGGGGTGGCGGCGCGACCGGCCGAGCGGATCGCCTCGGCGACGCCGGGCAGCTCCTGGTCGAGGATCGCGAGGGTCGCCTCGGGCGTGCGGTCGCCGGGGTTCACCCCGGTGCCGCCGGTCGTGATGAGCACGGCCGGCGACCCCGAGACGGCGCCGCGCAACGCCTGCGAGACGTCGGCGTCCGCCACGATGACGGGCGCGTCGGTGTCGAAGCCGCGCTCGCGGAGCCAGTCCACGATGATCGGCCCGGTCGTGTCCGCTGCGGCGCCGTCGGCCGCGCGCGTCGAGACGACGAGCACCTCGGCGATGCCGGCGGCGCGGGGATGCGCCGGCGCCGTGCGCGCCTCCTCGACGAGCGCCTCGCCCGCGGCATCCGTGTCGCCCGCGGCATCCGCTCGCCAGACACCTCGCTTGCCGCCGCGCTTCTCGACGAGCCGGATGCCGCCGAGCTGCGCCGCCGGGTCGACGGCCTTCACCATGTCGTGCAACGTGAGGCCGGCGATCGCGACCGCGGTGAGCGCCTCCATCTCGATGCCGGTGCGCGCGGTCGTGGAGACGGTCGCGCGGATGGTGACCGCCGTCTCCTCGAACCCGAAGTCGATCGACACCGCGTCGAGCGGCACGATGTGCGCGAGCGGGATCAGTTCGCTCGTGCGCTTCGCGCCCGAGATGCCCGCGATGCGCGCGGTGGGCAGCACGTCGGCCTTCTTCAGGCCGTCGCTCCGGACGAGTCCGACGACCTCCGCCGTGGTGTCGAGGCGGCCCTCGGCGATCGCGACGCGGCGGGTGACGGGCTTGCCGCCGACGTCGACCATGCGCGCGCGGCCGTCGTCGTCGAGGTGGGTGAGCGAGGTCATAGCTCCACGGTATCCACGACGGCGCCGTCGTCGAGCGACGTGACGTCCTCGGGCACGACGATGAGCAGGTCGGACGCCGCGAGCGCCGCCACGAGGTGGGATCCGGGTCCCCCGACGACCTCGGCGCGGCCGTCGTCGGTGCGGCGTCCGCGCAGGAACTGGCGCTTTCCCGCGACCGATGCGAGCGGCGCGGCGAGCTCGAGGCGCTCGCGGCGGGCCTGGGGGAGTCCGGCGATGGCTCGGAGGGTCGGCGCGACGAACAGCTCGAACGAGAGCTGCGCGCTCACGGGATTGCCCGGGAAGCCGATCAACGGGATGCCGCGGTACGCGCCCGTGGCCTGCGGGCCGCCCGGCTGCATCGCGACGGAGCCGACCCACGCGCCGAGCGGCTCGATGAGCTCGCGCACGACCTCGTAGGCGCCCTGCGAGATGCCGCCGCTCGTGAGGATGAGCTCGGCGTCGGCCTCGCGGGCCGCGTCGAGCTCGGCGCGCAGCCGGTCGGCCGCGTCGCGAACGCGCGCCTCGTGTACGACGACCCCGCCCGCGGACCGTACGGCCGCGGCGAGCGCGATGCCGTTCGCGTCGGGGATCTCGCCGGGCTCCAGCTCGGCACCGGGCGCCACGAGCTCGCTGCCCGTGCTGATCACGGCGACGCGCACGCGCTCGCGCACGAGCAGCTCGGTGAGGCCGGATGCCGCGGCGGCCGCGAGGTGGCGCGACGCGAGCTTCAGGCCGGGCGGCAGCACGTCGGCCCCGGCGGCGAGGTCGGAGCCGGCTTCGCGCACGTACTCCCCGACGCGCCGAGCGCTCCCGATGCGGACGCCGCCATCGCCGTCGGGCTCGGTGTCCTCGACGGGCACGATCGCGTCGGCCCCGGCCGGGACCTGCGCACCCGTCATGATCCGCACGGCCGTGCCGGGCTCGAGCGGTGCGGGCTCGCCGGCGGTGGCGGCGACCTCGCCGGCGATCGGCAGCGACACCGGGGCATCCGCCACGTCGTCGGCGCGCACCGCGAAGCCGTCCATCTGCGAGTTGCGGAAGGGCGGCAGCGCGATCGGCGACTCCACCGGCGAGGCCGTGATGCGGCCCAGGGCGTCGGCGAGCGCGACCCGCTCGGTCGGCCGTGCGCCGAGTCCGGCGAGCAGCGACCGCACGAACGCGGCGTGCTCGTCGACGGAGATGCGGTCGGCCATCAGCAGCTGGCCATCTCAGTACCTCGCGACCGCGGGGTCGACGGTGCGCGACCAGGCGTCGATGCCCCCGACCAGGTTGCGCACGTTCGCGAACCCCGATCCGGCCAGGAGGCGCGCGGCGTACTCCGAGCGCACGCCGAGGTGGCAGTACACGACGACGGATGCCGCGCGATCCAGCTCCCCCGCCCGGTCGGCGAGCTCGGGCAGCGGGATGAGCGTGGCGCCCTCGATGGTCGCGATCTGCGCCTCCCACGGCTCGCGCACGTCGAGGAGCAGCGGCGGCGCGTCGGACGCGAGCTCGTCGGCGAGGGCCGCAGGTGCGACGTTGCCCGGCGCTGCGGGCGGTGCCGGCTTCGCGGGTTCCGGCTCGACCGGGCCCGCCGCGGCATCCGCCCGGCGATACGCGATCTCGCGCGACCGCCCGCTGAGCCCGTCGTACACGAGGACGCGTCCGAGCAGCGGTTCACCGATCCCCGTGAGGAGCTTCAGCGCCTCGCCGGCCATCATGCCGCCGGTCACGGTGCAGACCGTCGGCAGGATGCCGTCGATCTCGCAGTTGAGCCCGGCGTCGGCGGGCGGCTCGGGGAAGAGGTCGCGGTAGGAGACGCCGCGCGCGTCCCACGAGACACCGACCTGGCCCGAGAACTTCGCGGCCGAGCCCCACACGAGCGGGATGCCGGCGCGCGCCGCGGCGTCGTCGGCCGCGTAGCGGGTCAGGATGTCGTCGGTGCCCTCGACGACGAGGTCGGCACCGGCGAGCAGCTCGTCGGCCACGGTCTCGTCGAATCGGATCGCCGCCGGGACGAGAGCGGTGTCGGGCGACAGGTCGAACGCGGCATCCGCTGCGGACTCGACCTTGAGCCGCCCGACGTCGCCGGGCGCGTGCAGGAGCTGGCGGTGCAGGTTCGTGACGTCGACCTCGTCGTCGTCGACCACGACGACCGTGCCGACGCCGGCCGCGACGAGCGCGGGCACGACGAAGCTGCCGAGGCCGCCGGCGCCGAGCACCACGACACGGGCGTCGGCGAGCCGGCGTTGCGCGTCGGCGCCCCAGCCGGGCAGCACGCGCTGGCGGGCGTAACGGGGCGAGTCGGGATCGATCGCGGGCATGCTCCGATTCTCGCAGGCGGGGCGGCCCGTCCGACCGCTGTCGCGTGGATCCGCAGGTACGGATAGGATCGCGCTATGACCACGCACCTGAGGATCGAATGATGCCCGAGTACCGCATCAGCGAGGCCGCCGCCCTGCTCGGAGTGAGCGACGACACCGTGCGCCGTTGGGGGGAGCACGGGCGTCTCACGCTCCGGCGCGGGGCGAACGGCATGCAGGTGGTCGACGGCACCGACCTCGTGGCGCTCATGGCCGAGGTCGGGTCGGGCGCGGCGCTGGCCGAGGCGTTCCCGGTGGCGCGCGCCTCGGCCCGCAACCGGTTCGTCGGCCTCGTCACGCGCGTGCAGCGCGACGGCGTCATGGCGCAGGTCGACCTGCAGGCGGGTCCGTTCCGGGTCGTGTCGCTCATGAGTCGCGAGGCCGCCGACGACCTCGGGCTCGAGCCGGGTATGCTCGCCGCCGCGAGCGTGAAGGCGACGAACGTCACGATCGAGCTGCCGCCGGGGAGTGAGGCGTGAACGGGCGACGCATCGGGGAAGAGCGCAGCGGGCGGATGCCGCGTGCCGCCGCCGCCCTCGCCGCCCTCGCCGCGCTCGCGGCGCTCGCGGCGCTCGTGCTCGCCGGGTGCGCGTCCACCGGCGCGAACGGGGGTACCGCCTCGTCCGCTCCATCCGACGCGCCAGCCGACGCCGAGCCCACGACGCTGACGGTGTTCGCGGCGGCATCGCTCACCGAGGCGTTCGACGAGCTCGCCGAGCGGTTCGAGGCGGAGCATCCGTCGGTGGAGGTCACGCTGAGCTACGGCGGCAGCGCCGCCCTCGCACAGCAGGTCGTCGAGGGCGCGCCGGTCGACGTCTTCGCAGCGGCCGCCGAGCCGCCGATGCAGACCGTCGTCGATGCCGGGCTCGCGGAGGATCCCGTGGTCTTCGCCGCGAACACGCTCGAGCTCGTCGTGCCCGCTGGGAACCCCGCGGGCGTCACCGGCCTCGACGACCTCGCCGACGCCGGCCTCCGGATCGCCATGTGCGATGCATCGGTGCCGTGCGGCGCGGCATCCGTGAAGCTGCTCGAGCAGGAGGGCGTGGTGGCGGCGCCCGACACGCTCGAGTCCGACGTGAAGGCCGTGCTCACCAAGGTCTCGCTCGGCGAGGTCGACGCGGCGCTCGTCTATCGCACCGACGTCATCGCGGCGGGCGACGAGGTCGAGGGCATCGAGGTGCCCGGCGCGGCATCCGTCGTGAACCGGTACCCGATCGCGGCGCTCACCGAGGCCGGCGATGCCGACACGGCGGCCGAGTTCGTCGCGTTCGTGACCGGCGATCCGGGCCGCGCGGTGCTCGCCGAGGCGGGCTTCGGGAAGCCGTAGTGGCATCACCCGTGTCGGCCCGATCCGGGATCCGGCGAGGACCCCGGACCGGACGCAGCGCGCGGCGTCGGCCGGGCGGCGCCGGGCGGCGCGGGCCGGGCGTCGCCGGACGACTGGCGTGGCCCGTCGCCGTCGTGGCGGGGATCGCGCTCGCGGTGCTCGTGCTCCCGCTCGCCGCCCTGGTCGTGCGGGCTCCGTGGTCGGACCTGCCCGAGCTGCTCGCGCGCGAGTCGGTCCTGCAGGCACTCGTGCTGTCGTTCACGACGGCGACGGTCGCGACGGCGTGCTGCCTCGTGCTCGGCGTGCCGCTCGCGGCCCTGCTCGCTCGCGCCGCGGACTGGCCGACGCTCCCGCGGAGGGCGCTGCGCGCGGCGGTCACCGTGCCGCTGGTGCTGCCGCCCGTGGTCGGCGGCATCGCCCTGCTCATGCTGCTGGGGCGTCGCGGCCCGATCGGGCAGCTGCTCGAGGAGTGGTTCGGCGTGACCGTGCCCTTCACGACGGGTGCCGTGGTGATCGCGCAGGTGTTCGTGTCGCTGCCGTTCCTCACCTTCGCGGTCGAGGGTGCGCTGCGGTCGGCCGATCGGCGCACGGAGCTCGCCGCCGCGACCCTCGGCGCGTCGCGCTGGCAGGTGTTCCGGCACGTGACGCTGCCGCTCGTGGCGCCGGGCGTCGCCGCGGGCGCGGTGCTGTGCTTCACGCGCGCGCTCGGCGAGTTCGGTGCGACCATCACGTTCGCGGGCTCCCTGCCCGGCGTCACCCGAACGCTGCCGATCGCGAGCTACCTCGCGATGCAGTCGGATCCCGACGAGGCGATCGCGCTCGCCCTGCTCCTGCTCGCCGTGTCGGTGATCGTGCTGCTCGGGCTGCGGGACCGCTGGATGCCGGAGGTGCGCGCATGACGGATGCCACGAGCGGCGGCGGCAGTAGCGACCGCAGCGACCGCAGCGACCGCAGCAACCGCGCCAACCGCGACGACCGCGCCGACCGCAGCGACCGCGCCGACCGCGCCGGTCGGCCCTCGGCCGCGTCGACCGTCGCGCGTCCGGCGTTGCATGCCGACGTCGTAGTCGCCCGCGGGGAGACGCGGATCGCCGCCTCGCTCGACGTGGCGCCGGGGCATCCGCTCGCCGTGATCGGACCGAACGGCGCCGGCAAGTCGAGCGTGCTCGCGGCGATCGCGGGGCTCGTGCCGCTCGAGTCGGGACGCGTCGCGATCGGCTCCCGCCCGGTCGACCGGCTCCCGCCGGAGCGCCGACGCATCGGGGTGCTCTTCCAGGACTACGTGCTCTTCCCGCACCTGACCGTGCGCGACAACGTGGCGTTCGCCGCCCGGATGCGCGGGTCGCGCGCCGCCGCTCGCGCCGCGGCCGAACCATGGCTCGAACGCTACGGACTCATGTCGCTCGCCGACCGGCTCCCCGCCCAACTCTCGGGCGGTCAGGCGCAGCGCGTGGCGCTCGCCCGCGCGCTCGCGGCCGACCCCGAGGTGCTGCTGCTCGACGAGCCGATGTCGGCGCTCGACGTGGAGGTGCGCGCCGACATGCGGGTCGAACTCGCCACGCACGTGCGGGAATTCGGCGGGGCAACCGTGCTCGTCACGCACAGCCCGGCGGATGCCGCGGCACTCGCGGACTCCGTGCTCGTGCTCGAGGCGGGCCGAGTGACGCAGCGGGGCACGCTGGCGGAGCTGCGCGCGGCGCCCGCGACGCCCTACGTGGAACGGATGCTCTCGGCATCGGGTGAGTGAGGGTCGAGGCTGCGTTCGGCCGCACACGGCGAAGCGCAGACGTCCCGCGCCGCCGTGATCATGCGGCATCGGAGGTCGGTGCGTCGGATTCGAGACCTTCCGTGGTTCCAGCGGTCGCCCATGGGGGCTCTTGGGGGAGCCGCGTGAACGGCTGTTCGGGGCTGGTGAGGTATTCGTGGCCGGCCGGTGATGTCCAGCGGATGTCGCCGCTCGGCATCTGCGACATCCGCCACCTCGTGTTGTGCTTGAGGCGGTGGTGCTTGCGGCAGAGGTGGGCGAGGTTGTCGTGCCGAGTGTCGCCGCCCGTCGCCCAGTCCCGGGTGTGGTCGATATCGCAGCCGACCGCGCGGCGGGAGCAGCCCGGTAACCGGCAGGTGCCGTCGCGGACCCGGAGGTACCCGGCGAGGTCGGCGGGCACTCGGTAGACGGTGCGGTCGTAAGAGAGGGAGGCGCCGGAGTGGGGGTGGGTGAGGATGCGCCGGAACGACGGCGCGTGCGCCGCGAGGCGACGGGCGGTCTCGGCGTCGATCGGTCCGTGCCCGTCGAGTTCGGCGGGCTCGTCGGAGTGTCCGAGCAGGGTGAGCACGGGCACGGTCACGTACACCCGCGGGGTCACGACGCCGAGCGGCGACGCAGGTGCAGCGGCATCCGCGTCGAGCGGACGGCCGAGCAGCAGGTCGGCCGCCGCGTCGAGCTTGGACTGTGCGCGGGTTGCCGAGGAGTCGGCGGATCGCGCGTCTGCGAGGGCGTCGAGTCGGGCCATGATCGCGACGCCGCGTTCGGCCTCGAGGTACAGGCTGAGCCAGGCCATGCCGTCCTCGGCGGATTCGAGGCAGACCCGCCGCTGGTCGCGCGCGTGGTCGTGCCGGGCGGTGAGCGGTTCGGAATGCAGCCGGTCGCGGAGCCGCCGGACGCGACGACGGAACGCCGACGCGGTCTCGCGTGGCGCCCGCTCCAGCGCGGCCGCCTCGAGTCTGGCGGCATCCTCGGCGCGCAACCCGACCACGGCGTCGAACAGGGACCGGACGTGGGCCAGGCTGATCGCGCCCGAACCGAGCGCCGCGATCGTGTCGTGATGGCGTCGGGCGATGCAAGCGTCGGCGACCAACCCGGACGCCGTGGCCTCGGGGATGCGCAGCAGGGTGCCGAGCTCGGCGATGAATGACCGGGTGGCGAACTCACCCTCGACCTGCGGCGACCCGTCATGCACGTCAGCGGCGGCATGCGCGTACCCATGCGCCCGGTCGATCAGCCGCAACTGCTCCGCCTGCGCCGCACGGATCTCGCGCTCCAGGGCGGCGATGCGGTCGAGGTCGGAGCGCAGCGCGGCCTCGGCGGTGGTCGCCCCGGATGTCGTCATGCATCGATTCCATCACCACCCACCGACATCCTGATCTCATCGAAATATGCCCTGATCAGGTACTTCGCCTGTGGATAACCGCGCCCGCGCCCTGCCTGTGAGGACAAGTCGCCTAGTCCCGCGGCGTCTCCACCCGCACCGACGACGGCTCGACGTCCTCGAGCTCGTACCAGGCGTCGACCTCGAACGTGAACTCCGCCACGGCGCACGTCGGCATCTCGTGGATGTCCGACGAGAACTCGTGCGCGAGCGACGCCGTCTCGGGATTGTGGCCCACCACCATCACGGTCGACACGTCGCCGTCGAGCTCCCCGATGACCCGCAGCACCTCGTCGGCGGATGCCGCGTAGAGACGCTCGTCGAGCATGATCCGGTCGGCATCGACGCCGAGCGCATCCGCCATGAGCTGCGCCGTCATGCGCGCCCGCAGGGCGGTGCTCGAGAGGATCCGCTCGGGCCGGAACCCGCGCTCCGCGAGCCGGCGCCCCATCGCGGGGGCATCGCGCTGGCCGCGCGAGTTCAGCGGCCGGTCGTGGTCGGACACGCCGGGGTGATCCCAGCTCGACTTCGCGTGGCGCACGAGCGCAAGGGTCTTCATGGGCCCGAGTCTGCCACCGCGCGCACGGGGCCGCGAGGCCCGGCGCCGACCGCGCCCTACCCGCGCGCCGCCAGGCCCGCCGCGAACTCCAGCACGCACAGCGCAGCCAGTCGCACGGTGCGGCCGTCCGCGGCATCCGCCGTCGCATCGATCTCGACGAGGTCGGCCGACCGCACCCGCGGGTCGACGGCCGCGGCACGCACGAGCGCCCGCAGCTCCCACGCGGCGAGCCCGCCCGGCACCGACGCCGGGCACCCGGGCGCGACCGACCGGTCGCACGCGTCCACGTCGACGTCGAGGTGCACCGGACCTCCGGCGGCTCCAGCGATCGACAGTGCCTCGGCCATGACCTCGGCCGGTCGCCGCCCGTGCAGCTCGTCGCGATGGATCACGGTGATGCCGAGGTCGGCCGCACGCGTCGCGTAGGCGACCGAGTTGGCGAAGTCGGCGATGCCGATCTGCACGATCCGCCGCGGGTCGAGCCCCGCCTCGATCAGGCGCCGCACGGGCGAGCCGTTCGAGACGCCGTCGCGCAGGTCGTAGTGCGCGTCGATCGTCACGAGTCCGGCGGTCGTGAGGTCGTCGCCCCAGGCGCCGAGCGCCGTGGCGACCGTCACCGAGTTGTCGCCGCCGAGGGCGACCAGCGCCGCGGCGCGCTCGAGCGCCGCAGCGGTCGCGGCGATGGTGCGCGCCTCACCCTCGGGGCCGTCGGGGTCGACGATGTCGCCGGCGTCGGCGAATCGCAGCTCGAAGAGGTCGCGCCCACGGCTCGCGTCCGCGGCATCCGGATCGTGGAACGGCGCCGACCCGGCCGACCGGTCGGGCATCAGCGCCGGACTGTATCGCCGCAGCGCCTCGCGGATCGCCGCCGGCGTCGCGTGCGCGTTCGTCGGCGAGAGCGACGTGCGCCACGCCGGCACGCCGAGCAGTGCCAGGTCGACGGATGCCCCCGGTCCGAAGTCCGCGAGCGCGGGCCAGTCGCCCGCGCGGGGCCAGAGCGGGTCGTACGAGAGCGTCGCCATGCCACGACGCTAGCAACGGCGGATGCCGCGAGCCGAGGCATCCGCCGACCGCGATGTCTGCGATCCCGGACGCCCGGCGACCGCGCGCCGCCCGCGGCGCTCAGGGCAGCGGCCGCGGCGGCCCCTCGTCGAGCGCGCGCACGATCTCGCGATACTCGTCGCGGCTGATCTCGCCGCGCGCGAGGCGCTCCTCGGCGATCGCCCGGGCGGGGCTGCGCGGCGGCACCGGCGGCCCTTGGTGGGGCGGCGATCCCGGTGGAGCGGACGTGAACGAGCGCACCACCAGGATGACGAGCGCCGCGAGTGCGAGCAGCAGGAACAGGGCGATCAGCCAGCCCCAGCCCATTCCGTAGCCGTGACCCCAGAACATGCCGCACCACCTCCGACGGCGCTGACGGGGGATGTCCCGTCGTGGCCTCATGCTACGCCCGGGACGAAGCGCGAATCGGGCCGTTGGTCCCGCTCGCCGGGAGGAACGAGCCCGCCCGCTATCCCCGCAGAGCCGCGAGCAGCTCCCGCTCCTTCGCCTTCGACAGCCCGGCGCCGCGCTCGCGGTCGAGCCCCTGGTTGCGCTCCCACTCGAGCGTCTCGGCGAGGAGCTGCTCGAGCGGACGCAGGCGCAGCCCGGCCGCCTTCGCGGCGGCGTTCGAGCGGTCGAGGAAGGCGTTCCACTCGGGGTCGATGATCCAGAGCGGCAGCGAGTCGGGTCCCGACCACTCGGCCACGCCCTGTTCGGCGAGCCACTCGGGCGACACCGCGACGACCTCGCCACGGTGGCCGCCGACCGCACGGCTCGCCTCGAGCCAGTCCTCGAACAACATACGGTCGCCCACGGCGTTGAACACGCCGGTGCGCCCGGTCGCGACGGCGTCGAGCGTGAAGCGCACGAGGTCGTCGACGTGGATGGCCTGCACCGACGCGTCGAGGATGTCGGGAACGAGCATCGGCTCGTCGTCGCGAGCGGCTCGGGCGACCCAGTACCCGCTGCGACCCGAGGCATCGCCCGGACCCGCGATGAGCCCGGGACGCACGACGAGCAGCCGGTCGCCGAGCGCCTCGCGGTACGCCTGCTCGATCGCCGACTTCGCCTCGCCGTACGTGTCGGGCGTCGATTCGTCGGACGCGAGCGGCGCCATGAGCGCGGCGGACTCGTCGGCGCCCGGCTCGTCCTGCGCGGCGTACACGTTGCCCGACGAGATGAAGGTCCAGTGCGCGGCCCGAGGCCCGAGGTCGGCGGCGGCTCGCCGTGCGAATCCGGGCTGGCGCGTCACGTCGATCACCGCATCCCAGTCCCGATCCGACACCGCGTCGTACGCGCCCGGCTTCGAACGGTCGGCCACGATGAGCTCGGCGCCGTCGGCCACCGCTCCGGCCTCGCCGCGCGCGAGGCACCTCACGCGATCGCCGCGGGCGAGCGCCTCCTGCGCGATCGTGCGTCCGAGCCATTGCGTGCCACCGAGGATGAGCAGGTCCATCCGCACATCACAGCACGCGACGGATGCCACAGTCGCCCATGTTCTCCGATCGCGAACCGGGCTGGACGGCCACGGCCCCGATCCGGCATGTCGGATGACGCGGCATCCGGATGGCGCCGCCGATCGAGCGGATCGGGAATGGAATCGCACCGGTCGTCGTTGTGGAGAATACCCCTAGGGGGTATGCTGCGAAGCGGAACGATGTGGAGGAAGATCGATGGACATGACGCGGGACGAGACGCAGGGCCACCGCGGGCACGAGCAGCATGGCCTGCACCCGGAACACGACGCGCACGCGAGCCACGAGATGCACGCGGAGCACGACGCGCACGCCGGTCACGACATGCACGCCGACCATGATGCGCACGCCGGTCACGACATGAACCACGCCGGCCACGACATGGGCCACGACGCGCACGCCGGCCACGACATGGGCCACGACGCGCACGCCGGCCACGACATGGGCCACGCCGGCCACGACATGCACGCCGGCCACGGCGACCACGTCGGCCAGTTCCGCCGCCTGTTCTGGATCAACCTCGTGCTCGCGGTGCCGACGATCCTGTTCAGCCCGATGTTCGCCGACATCATCGGCTATCCCCTGCCCGACAACGCCCTGATCCCGTGGATCTCCCCCGCGCTCGGCACCGTCATGTTCTTCTGGGGCGGGCGGCCGTTCCTCACGGGCGCCTGGTCGGAGCTGAAGGCGCGCAAGCCCGGGATGATGCTCCTCATCGGCCTCGCGATCACGGTCGCGTACTTCGCGTCGCTCGGCGCGAGCCTGGGCCTGCTCGACCACCGGCTCGACTTCTGGTGGGAGCTCGCGCTGCTGATCGTCATCATGCTGCTCGGCCACTGGATCGAGATGCGCTCGATCGCCGCGACCTCGTCGGCGCTCGACGCGCTGGCCGCACTGCTGCCCGACGAGGCCGAGCGCGTGACGGATGCCACGGACCCTTCGACGGGCTCGGGGACCGCTCCGACCGTCGAGATCGTCGCACCCGCAGACCTGCGCGTCGGCGACATCGTGATCGTGCGGCCCGGCGGACGCGTCCCGGCCGACGGCGACGTCATCGACGGCACGGCCGCGATGGACGAGTCGATGATCACCGGCGAGTCCACGACGGTGAGCCGCGGCCCCGGCGACCACGTGGTCGCGGGCACCGTCGCGACCGACACCGCGATCCGCGTGCGGGTCTCCGCCGTCGGCGACGACACCGCGCTCGCGGGCATCCAGCGCCTCGTCGCGCAGGCGCAGGCGTCGAGCTCCCGCGCGCAGCGCCTCGCCGACCGCGCCGCCGGCTGGCTGTTCTGGTTCGCCCTCGCCGTCGCCGTCATCACGGCGACCGTCTGGACCCTCCTCGGCAGCCCCGACGACGCCGTCGTGCGCACCATCACGGTGCTCGTGATCGCGTGCCCCCACGCGCTCGGCCTGGCCATCCCGCTCGTGGTGTCGATCGCGACCGAGCGCGCGGCCCGTGGCGGCGTGCTCGTGACCGACCGCCTCGCGCTCGAGACCATGCGCACCGTGCAGGCCGTGCTGTTCGACAAGACCGGCACCCTCACGAAGGGCGAGCCGGCCGTGACGGATGCCGCGGCGGCCCCGGGCTGGAACCCCGACGAGCTCATGGCACTGGCCGCCGCGGACGAAGGCGACTCCGAGCACCCGCTCGCGAAGGCGATCGTCGCGGATGCCGCGCGACGGGGCCTCGCCGTCCCGCAGGCGTCGGGCTTCACGGCGTCGGCCGCGATCGGCGTGCACGCCACGGTCGACGGCCGCTCCGTACAGGTCGGCGGCCCCGGACTGCTCGCCCGTGAGGGCGCCGAGCCGCTCGCGGCATCCGCCGGGTGGAGCGAGCGCGGCGAGACCGTGCTGCACGTGCTCGTCGACGGCCACGTCGCCGGTGCCATCGCGCTGGCCGACGAGGTGCGACCCGAGTCGAGGGAGGCGGTCGACGCGCTGCACGCGCTCGGCGTGCAGGTCGTGATGATCACGGGCGACGCCGAGCCCGTCGCCCGCACGGTCGCCGCCGGCCTCGGCATCGACCGCGTGTACGCGGGCGTGCGCCCCGAGGACAAGGCCGCGAAGGTGCAGGAGCTGCAGCGCGAGGGCCTCAGCGTCGCGATGGTCGGCGACGGCGTGAACGACGCGCCCGCGCTCGCGCAGGCCGACGTCGGCATCGCGATCGGCGCCGGCACGGATGTCGCGATCGCGTCTGCCGGGGTCATCCTCGCCTCGTCCGACCCGCGCTCGGTGATCTCCGTGATCGAGCTGTCGCGCGCCAGCTACCGCAAGATGGCGCAGAACCTCTGGTGGGCCGCCGGGTACAACCTCATCTCGGTGCCGCTCGCGGCGGGCGTGCTCGCCCCGATCGGGTTCGTGCTGCCGATGTCGGTCGGCGCGATCCTGATGAGCCTCTCGACCGTGATCGTCGCGCTCAACGCGCAGCTGCTGCGCCGACTCGACCTGCGGCCCGAGGCGTCGACGCGGGCCGTGCTGGCGCGGGCCGGGCGCCCGACCGGCGCGGCGGAGCCCCAGCGGGTGGACGTCAGCGCCTAGGCCGGGGCCTGCTGCGCACTGCCCGCGTTCCGCTCACGTCGGCCACGGGAGCGGCAGCGCCGCGGCGGACGCCCCGCGCTCGACGCCCTCCTCGGGCACGACGAGCACGGCGTCCGCGACGGCGAGCCCGCGCAGCATGCCCGACCCGAGGTGCGCAGTGGGCGTCGCGCCCCCGTCGCGCACCGCGACGGGCACCAGCCGAGTCGCACCGCGCGTCCCCGCGAGGGCCTCGGCGGCCGTGACCGTCGTCGTCGCGGCCGTCCGGCCGGTCCACTCGCCGAGCAGCGGACCGCCGATCGCGAGCAGCCCCAGCACCGCGGCGAGCGGGTTGCCCGGGAGGCCGAGCACGAGCCGGTCGGGCAGTCGCGCGAGGAACGTCGGCCCACCCGGGCGCATCGCCACCGACGGCACGAGCCCCTCGGCGCCGAGCCGCTCGACGGCCACGCGCACCTGGTCGGCGTGCGAGCCGCCCGTGCCGCCCGTCGTCACGATGAGGTCGACCCGGTCGGCCGTGATCGCGTCGGCGGTAGCCGCCGGATCGTCGCCCACCCGGTGCACCGCGATCGCTTCGGCGCCCAGCTCGTCGAGGATGGCGGGCAGCGCGAGCCGGAAGCTGTCGCGCACCCGACCCGGCTCGGGCACGCCCGTCTCGACGACCTCGTCGCCGGTGAGCACGAGCGCGACCCGCGGGCGACGCCGCACGGTGAGCCGATCGGCGCCCGTCGCCGCGGCGAGCGCGACCCGCGGCGGCGTCAGCGTGGTGCCGGCCTCGAGCACCAGTTCCCCCGCGGACGCCTCGGTGCCCGCCGGCCGGATGTGCCGACGCTCCGCGACGTCCCGGTGTCCGGTCTCGCCGACGGGCTCGAGCCGGCCGTCGACCAGGCGCCCCGCCTCGGAGCGGAGCACGGCGTCGGCGCCGTCTGGGACGAGCCCTCCCGTGACGATCACGACCGCCTCGCCCGCCTCGATCCCGGGTCCCTCGACGAGCCGCCACGGCGACCCGCCCCGCACCGCCCAGCCGTCCATGGCCGACGACGCGTAGTGCGGCAGCGGGATGGGCGTCCGCACGTCCTCGGCCAGCACGCGTCCGACGGCGCGGTGCAGTGGCACGTGCTCGCTCGCCGACACCGGGGCGGCCGCGGCCGCGCGCTCGCGCGCGACCTGCCAGGCGAGTCCGCGACTCACGGGGACGCGAGCTTGCGCACGCGATCGAGCACGTCGCGGGCGGCGGTCGCGGCATCCGCACCGCCGGCGGCGGCGACGCCCGCCGCATAGCCGGCCAGGTACGTCGTGATGGGCGCCGCCGGACGCATGACGGAGTGCGCGGCGACGCCGGCGACGCCAAGCACCTGCTGGATGTCGAGCGGCGCGTCGGTGATACCGAGCTCCGCGCGGACCCGGTCGGCCCACTGCGCCAGCACGCGGTCGAACTCCTCGTCGGAGATCGTCATCGTCCCTCTCCTCCCGTCGCGCCGACCGCGTCGGCGTCGGCCCAGGTGTCCACGTCCATCGTCGCCTCGGGCGGCACCGCGACGTCGACGAGCCGCAGCGGCTCGAGCAGTCGGCGCATCGAGACGCCGTCGAGCGATCGACCATCGGATGCCGCGGCGACGGCCGCCTCGAGGGCCGCGCGCCGCACGACGCAGGTGAGGTGCTGCGCGCGACCGTCGGCATCGACCGCCCGAGCGCCGTCGGCGTCGGCAGCACCGCGATCGAGTGCCTCGAGCAGCGGCGGGATCGCCGCCGCCACGAACGGCTGGTCGCCGGCGAGCAGCAGCACCGCATCCGCGTCACCGCCGAGCGCGCGGACGCCTGCCGCGACCGCCGCAGCCGGACCACCGAACGGCGGCTCCTCGCGCACCACGCGCACGTCGATCGGCAGCACCGATGCGCCGATCTCGCCGACCACCACCCGATCGCGCACCACGTCGGCGGCGTCCACGACCCGCTCCAGCAGCGTGCGCCCGTCGACGCGGAGGTCGCCCTTCGCGGCGCCGCCGAGGCGTTCGGCGCGACCGCCCATGAGGATCACCGCATCGAGGATGAGCACGGGACCATGGTAGGCCGCCCCCCGTCATCGCGGTCGCTCGCAGGTGCTGCTGCGCCGGCCGTGGTATTCAGCCGGCCGTGGTATTCAGGAGGCATGGGCAGGATCACCGCGAGGACGCGGGTCGTACGGGTCACGGTCGGCGACCGGGTCTCCCGACGCGAGGACCTGCTCGCCGTCGAGGAGCCGCTCGAGGTCCGCGTCGGCGGCACGCCGCTCACCGTGACCATGCGCACGCCGGGGCACGACGTCGACCTCGCGGTCGGCTTCCTCGTCTCCGAGGGCGTCATCGCGCACGGCCATCAGGTGACGGGCGCCATCCACTGCGCCGGAGCCGACGGCGAGAACACGTACAACGTGCTCGACATCACGCTCGCTCGGGGCGTGCCCGCGCCCGACCCCTCCATCCAGCGCAGCATCTACACGACCAGCTCCTGCGGGGTGTGCGGCAAGGCGAGCATCGAGGCGGTGCGCACGAGCACGGCGCACCCGATCGACGACGACCTCCGCGTCGACCCGACGCTGCTCATCGCCTTCCCCGGCCGACTCCGCACGGGCCAGGAGGTCTTCGAGAAGACCGGGGGCCTGCATGCCGCCGCCCTCTTCGACGGCCGCACGGGCGAGCTGCTCGTGCTGCGCGAGGACGTCGGCCGTCACAACGCCGTCGACAAGGTCATCGGCTGGGCCGCCCGCGAGGGACTCCTCCCGCTGCGCGGCACCGTCCTGCAGGTGTCGGGTCGGGCGAGCTTCGAGCTCACCCAGAAAGCCTCGATGGCCGGCATCCCGGTGCTCGCCGCCGTGTCGGCGCCGTCGTCGCTGGCCGTGGAGCAAGCCCGGGACGCCGGCCTCACGCTCGTCGGCTTCGTGCGCGGGGCGTCGATGGTGATCTACGCCGGCGAGGAGCGTCTCCTCGAACCCGTTCCCGAGCCTGGAGCCGCGCTGCCGTGACCGAACCGACCTCCGACCCCTACCCCGACCTCGAGGTCCACCCGCACCAGCAGTGGGCCGTCGGCGTCCACGGGATCCGGCACTCGATCGAGCCGGCGCTCGCGAAGATGGGGGTCGCGCGCACCGCTCGGCTCGCCCTCGCCATCAACCAGAAGGACGGCTTCGACTGCATGAGCTGCGCGTGGCCCGATCCCGGCCACCGCAACCGGCTCGAGTTCTGCGAGAACGGCATGAAGGCCACCACCTGGGAGGCCACGCCGATCACGGTGCCCCGGTCGTTCTGGGCGGAGCACTCCCTCACCTCGCTCGCCGGCCGCGACGAGTACTGGCTCGGCCAGCAGGGCCGGCTCACCGAACCGGTCGTCAAGCGCGCGGCGTCCGATCACTACGAGCCCATCTCGTGGGACGACGCGTTCCGGCTTGTCGCCGACCGCCTGAACGCCCTCGACTCGCCCGACCGCGCGGCGTTCTACACGAGCGGGCGCACGTCGAACGAGGCGGCCTTCCTCTACCAGCTCCTCGTGCGCGCGTTCGGCACCAACAACCTGCCCGACTGCTCGAACATGTGCCACGAGTCCACCGGCACGGCGCTCAACGCGACCCTCGGCGTCGGCAAGTCGACGGTGGCGTACGACGACTTCGCGAAGGCCGACCTCGTGATCGTCATGGGACAGAACCCCGGCACGAACCATCCCCGCATGCTCACCGCGCTCGAGGAGACGAAGCGCAACGGCGGCCGCGTGGTGTCGGTCAACGTGCTCCCCGAGGCCGGGCTCATCCGCTACAAGAACCCGCAGAAGGTGCGCGGGCTCCTCGGTCGCGGCACGGCCATCGCCGACCGGTTCCTGCAGATCCGCTCGGGCGGCGACATGGCGCTGCTGCAGGCGGTGTCGAAGCGCGTGCTGCAGGCCGAGGATGCCGCGCCCGGCACGGTGCTCGACCACGACTTCCTCGACCGGCACACGATCGGCCTTGACGCCTTCCGCACCCACCTGGCCGACCTCGACGAGGCGGCCGTGCTCGCGGCTACCGGACTCGCTCCGCAGGAGCTCGACGACCTCGCGGCCGAGTACCTCGCGGCCGACCGCGTCATCATCACCTGGGCCATGGGCCTCACCCAGCAGCGCAAGGCCGTCGCGACGATCAAGGAGATCGTGAACCTCCTGCTCCTGCGCGGCAACATCGGCCGGCCGGGTGCGGGCGCCTCGCCCATCCGCGGACACAGCAACGTGCAGGGCGACCGCACGATGGGCATCAGCGAGCGGATGCCGGAGCGCTTCCTCGCGGCGCTCGAAGCCGAGTTCGGCTTCCCGGTGCCGCGCCGGCACGGGGCCGACGCCCTGCGCACCGTGCACGGGCTGCGCGACGGCGAGCTCGAGGTGTTCGTCGCCATGGGCGGCAACTTCGTCGGGGCCATCTCCGACACGGCCGCCGCGGAGGCGGCCATGCGCGGCGCGAAGCTTACGGTGCAGGTGTCGACGAAGCTCAACCGCTCGCACGTCGTCACGGGCGAGGAGGCGCTGATCCTGCCCGCGCTCGGCCGCACCGAGGTCGACCTCCAGCAGGGGCATCCGCAGTTCGTCTCGGTCGAGGACAGCGTGTGCGCCGTGCACGCGAGCCACGGCCCACTGCCGCCCGTCGCCTCCGGGCTCCTCTCGGAGGTCGCGATCGTCGCCCGTTTGGCGGCGGCGACGCTCGGGGACCGGTACGACATCCCGTGGCGCGCGTTCGAGGACGACTACGACCTGATCCGCGATCGCATCTCGCGCGTTGTGCCCGGCTTCGAGTCGTTCAACGAGGACATCCGCCGCAGGGACGGCTTCGTGCTGCCGAACGGTCCCCGTGACGAGCGCCGGTTCGACACCCCGGCGGGACGGGCGATCATCACCGTCAACGAGCTCGAGCACCTGGAGCGTCCCGCAGGCCGGCTCATCCTGCAGACCCTGCGGTCGCACGATCAGTTCAACACCACGATCTACAGCCTGAACGACCGCTACCGCGGCATCCGCAAGGGCCGCGACGTGGTGTTCGTGCACCCCGACGACCTCGCCGAGCTCGGCCTGACCGACGGGCAGCGCGTCGACGTGGTGAGTGAATGGCCCGGCCAGCCCGACCGGGTGCTCGCGAACCAGCGGCTCGTCGCCTATCCGACGGCGCGGGGCTGCGCGGCGGCGTACTACCCCGAGGCCAACGTGCTCGTGCCGCTCGAGAGCGCGGCGGAGGAGAGCAACACCCCCGTGTCGAAGGCCGTCATCGTGCGCCTCGAGCCCCGGCACGCGGCATCCGGCTGACCTGTCCCGTTCGCCGAGGCCGTCAGCGCACGTCGGGCACGAGCTCGCGCGCACGGGCCAGGAGCGCCCGGAACGCGTCGACGTCGAGGTCGGCGAGCGCACCGAACGTCAGCGCCGCCGACCCGACCTTCACCCGGCCGAGCGCGGCCGCGCGACGCCGCACGAGGTACTCGCCGTCCTCGGCGGCATTCACGTAGATGCTGAGGTGCCGTTGCTGCAGGGCGAGGCCGACGAGGAACCACTCCACGGATGCCCCGCGCGGCCGCGGCTGGCTGATGGCGCCGTAGCCGACGATGCGCTGCTCGGTGCCGCCCCACATCGCGCCCTCCCAGAGGACCCGCTCGAGGCCCGAGAGCTCCTCCGTGATGAAGCGGTCGAGCTCGCGCAGGTCGTCGCCGCGCGGACCCTGGGTCCCGGTGAGGAATGCGTCGACGTCGGTGCGCGTGCGTTCCATCGGATCCCCTTCAGTAGATGTGCAGCTTCTCGAGGAGCCGGAGCGGTTCGTCGATCGACTCGAACAGGTCCTTGTTGTGCTTGATCATCTTGCTGCGCATGTAGACGCGCAACCACTGCTTGTACATGAACAGCTCGTACTCGTCGAGCAGGTCGTCGAGCGGCAGGCCCGGCCGGGCGATGAGCTCGGCAAGTCGCATCGCGCATTCGAACCCGAGCGAGATCGACTGGAAGTACGGCGACCCGATGGCGGAGTCGCCGGCGAGGAACACCGGGGCGTGGGCGAAGGGATGGTCGGTGCGACCCGAGCGGAGCCATCGCCGGTTCGTCGCGTTCCGGGCGCGGTAGACGTTGAGCGGGATGCGGATGATCTCGAGGTCCCCGATCAGGTCGCCGTGGGTCTCCTCGCGGATCTTGTCGATGAAGCGGTCCATCGACTCGGCCACGACGGGGAAGTTCTCGCGCAGCCACGCGCCGTCGCAACGCGGCGGCATCTCCGCGAACTCCTCGGGCGTGATGGTCACGATGCCGGTCACGTGGGTGACGCTGCCGTCGTAGTGCGTGCGGCGCACCATCGGGATGAACTTGTACTGGAGGTTGTCGACGTTCTTGTAGTACTTGCAGGACTCGTTGCAGTCGTACGGCTGCCCGTAGAGGAAGGTGATGACGAGCGCGTACTCGAGCCGCACCTTGAGGGTGTTCGCGTGCGCCTCGACGTCCTCGGCGCCGGTCGTCAGGTGATCGCGCAGGAGCGAGCCGCTGCCGGTGCAGTCGATCAGGATGCCGCCCGGCTCGAGCCTGGCGATGGCGTCCTCCGCGGTGACGAGACCCGCCGTGCGCTGCACCGGATGGGCCGTGCGTGCGTCGATCAGGTCGCTGAGCGACTGCTCGATCTCGTTGAGCGCGCAGAACCCGAGCGACCACTCGTGGAGCAGCCCGTCGAGGTCGGGCGGGATCGTCCGGCGGAAGGCGAGTCCGTCGACGAGCTCCGCCGGGTCGAACAGCGCGCCGATGCTGTCGCCGTCGATCGCATCCGTCTCGTAGGCCTCGATCGAGTCCGCCACGAGGTACGGGGCGAGCTCCACCATCCGCTTCCGGGTGTACTCGCTGCGCTTCTCGTAGAGGTGCAGCTTCATCCCCTCGATCGGCTGGAGCAGCGCGGTCAGCATGAGGCCCACCGGGCCGGCGCCGATCACGTGCACCTCTCCCGTGAACGGCCGGATTCCCGGGCGAACGGTTTCGGACGACGCGGACATGGAGCCTCCTTGCTCGTGCCGGAGCGTACGGCCGAGCCGGGCCGACGGCCTTCACGGAGCCCCCTGCGAGAAACGACCGATCCTCAGCGTACGCCTCGCGCGCTCGTGCGGTTTCGGACGCACATGGAAACATGGCCCGAGGAACGTCCGCGACGATGTCGATCCGGCCACGAGCCCGTTCGACGTGCAAGTGAGGCGGGCGCACGGCCCGTCGACGAAGGAGCGAATCACGATGAAGTACATGCTGATCATGCGGGACTCCGAGGAGGCCATCGAGGCCTCGAAGGACCTCGACTTCGAGGAGATCATCGCGGCGATGGGTCGCTACAACGAGTCGCTCATCAAGGCCGGCGTGCTGCTCGCCGGCGAGGGCCTCGCCCCGGTCGAGGAGGGGTTCGTCGTCGACTTCGACTCGACGCCGCCGGTCGTCACCGACGGCCCGTACGCCGAGGCGAAGGAGCTGTTCAACGGGTTCTGGATCATCGGCGTCTCCAGCAAGGAGGAGGCCATCGAGTGGGCCAGGCGATGCCCGCTCGGGCCCGGGACGAAGCTCGAGGTGCGGCGCGTGAACGAGCTCGAGGACTTCCCGCAGGACAACGAGTGGATCCAGAAGGAGGCCCAGTGGCGTGCCGACGCCGAGGGCCGACTCGGATCGCAGAGCTGAATGTCCGAGGTGACGGATGCCACGGGCGCGGTCGTCCCGGCGGATGACGCCGACGCCGACCGCGCCCGGCGCGCCCTCGCCGCGGTGTGGCGCATCGAGTCCGCGCGCATCATCGCGACGCTGACGCGCTTCGTCGGCGACGTCGGCCAGGCCGAGGACCTGGCCCAGGAGGCGATGCTCGAGGCGCTCCGGCAGTGGCCGGTCGAGGGCGTGCCGCGCAACGGCGGCGCCTGGCTCACGGCGGTCGCGAAGCGCCGCGCGATCGACGGCTGGCGGCGTCGCGAGCGGCTCGACGAGCGGTACGCCGCGATGGCCCGCGACCTCGAGGAGGAGGAGCGCACGGCATCCGGCACCTTCTGGGACCCCGACACGATCGACGACGACGTGCTGCGCCTCGTGTTCGTCGCGTGCCACCCCGTGCTCTCGCGGGAGGCGCAGATCGCGCTCACGCTGCGCATCGTCGGCGGCCTCAGCTCCGAGGAGATCGCCCGGGCGTTCCTCGTGCCGGTCGCGACGATCCAGCAGCGCATCGTGCGGGCGAAGAAGACCCTCGCCGCCGCCAACGTGCCGTTCGAGGTGCCCGAGCCGCAGGAGTACGCGGAGCGCCTCGGGTCGGTGCTCAGCGTGCTCTACCTGATCTTCAACGAGGGCTACCTGCCCGCGGCCGGCGACGAGTGGGTGCGACCGGATGTCTCGGCCGAGGCCCTCCGCCTCGCCCGCATGGTCGCGGGCCTCATGCCGCGGGAGCCCGAGGCGCAGTCGCTGGTGGCGCTCATGGAGTTCCACGCGGCGCGGTTCGCCACGCGCGTGGCGCGGGACGGCACGCCGATCCCCCTCGACGAGCAGGACCGCAGCCGCTGGGACCGCGCCCAGATCGAGCGTGGACGCGCCGCGCTCGCGCGCGCCGACCGTATCGGGCGCGGCCGAGCGTCGTACGGGCTGCAGGCCGCCATCGCCGAGTGCCACGCGGTGGCGCCGACCGCCGAGGACACCGACTGGGCCCGCATCGTGGTGCTCTACGAGGCGCTCGGACGCATCGCACCGTCGCCCGTGGTGGAGCTCAACCGTGCGGTCGCCGTGGCGATGTCCACGGGTCCGGCGAGCGCGCTGCGCATCGTCGACGACCTCGAGCGCTCGGGGAGGCTCGCCGGCTACGCCGGGCTGCCCGCCGTGCGCGGCGAGCTGCTCGCCCGGCTCGGCCGCAACGAGGAGGCCCGCGGCGAGCTCGAGAGCGCCGCGCGGCTCACGGGCAACGAGCGCGAGCGCTCCGCGCTGCTCGCGAAGGCGGCGGGGCTCGGCCGGGTGGTCGAGTAGCGCTACTCCGCCACCGGCGCGATCGGCTCGGGCTCCGCCGCCGCCGCAGCCGTCTCCGCCTTCGCCGCCTTCCGCGCCCGGCGCCGCTCGCGCCCGCCCTCGACGAGGTCGTAGAGCACCGGCAGCACGATGAGCGTGAGCGCGGTCGACGACACCAGGCCGCCGATCACGACGAGCGCGAGGGGCTGCGAGATGAAGCCGCTGTGGCCGGTGAGCCCGATCGCCATGGGCAGCAGCGCGAAGATCGTCGCGAGCGCGGTCATCAGGATCGGCCGGAGTCGGCGGGACGCGCCGTGCAGCAGCGCGTCGCGCACGGTGCGGCCGCGGTCGCGGTACTGGTTCACGAGGTCGACGAGCACGATCGCGTTCGTCACCACGATGCCGATGAGCATGAGCACGCCGACGAGCGACGCGACGCCGAGCGGGATGCCCGTGATGACCTGCAGGGCGATCGCGCCCGTGGCCGCGAACGGCACCGAGACGAGCAGCAGCAACGGCTGCAGGAGCGAGCGGAACGTCGCCACCATCACGATGTAGACGATGAGGATCGCCGCGAGCAGGGCGAGGCCGAGCTGCGAGAACGACTCCTGCTGGTCGGCCGTGACGCCGCCGATGGAGGCGCTGGCGCCCGCGGGCAGGTCGGCGCGGTCGACGGCCGCCGACACCTCGGCGCTCGCGGTGCCGAGGTCGTCGCTGTTCGGGGTCGCGGACACCGTCGCGCTGCGCAGGCCCTGCACCGTCGTGACCGACGACGGGCCGTCGACCTCCTCGACCGTGGCGAGCGTGTCGAGCTGCACGACGCCGGCCCGGGTCGGCACCGGGAGGGCCGACAGCTCCTCGACCGTGGTGGGCGGGTCCTCGCTCGCGAGGTAGATCGTGAGCGTCTTCTCGTCGATCACGATCGAACCGGCCGACTGCGGCTGCATCGCGGCCGACACGAAGCCGCCGAGGGCGACCTCCGAGTAGCCGGCGGCCGCGGCATCCGCTCGATCGACCTCGACCGCGATGTACTCGCGCGACTCCGAGAGGTTGGAGCTCACCTGCGACACCGAATCCAGGTCCTCGACCTCGGACTGCACCGCGTCGGTCGCGGCCGCCAGGTCCTCGGCGTTCGACGCCGTGACGTCGACCTCGATGTCGCTCGAGGCGCCGAAGCCGCTCGATGCCGCGAGGGTGATCTCGCCGATGCCGTCGCCGAGGTCGTCGAGCTCGGCGCGCACCTCGGCCTGCAGCGCCTCCTGGTCGGCGTTCTCGTCGGTCGTGACGGAGTACGTGATGGTGGCGCCGCTCCCGCCGCCGAGCACGGCGGCGAGGCCCCGCCCGCCCGAGCCGATCGAGGTCTGCACCGTCTCGACGCCCTCGACGTCGAGCAGCGTGCGCTCGACGGGCTTCGAGGCCTCGTCCATCGCCTCCAGGCTCGTGCCGACGGGCAGCTCCTGCGTGACCTGGAACGTGTTCTGACCCGACGACCCGAGGAAGTTGGTCTTCATGAACGGCGTGAGCGCGAGCGTGCCGACGAGCACGAGGCCGGCGATCACGAGCGTGACGACGCCGTGCCGCAGCGTCCACTCGATGATCGGCAGGTAGCCGCGCTGCAGGCGCGACGGGTGCTCGAGCTCGTCGACGGATGCCGCGGGGCCCGACTCGTCGACGAATGCCGCCGCCGCGGCCTCCCCCACGTCGTCGTGCTTGTGGAGCTTCGCGGGCTTCAGGAACCAGTAGGCGAGCACCGGGACGATCGTGAGCGACACGAGCAGCGACGCGAGGAGCGCGATCGTGATCGTCAGCGAGAACGGTCGGAACAGCTCGCCTGTGACGCCCTCGACGAGGGCGATCGGCAGGAACACCGCGACCGTCGTGATCGTCGACGCCGTGATCGCGCCGGCGACCTCGCGCACGGCGTGCACGATCGTCGTGGCCTTGTCGACGCCCTCGACGAGGTGGCGCTTGATGTTCTCGATCACGACGATCGAGTCGTCGACCACGCGGCCGATGGCGATCGTGAGCGCGCCGAGCGTGAGGATGTTCAGCGTGTAGTCGGCGGCATGCAGCCCGATGAACGTGATGAGCACCGACGTCGGGATCGAGATCGCGGTCACGAGCGTCGCGCGGATCGACAGCAGGAACACGAGGATCACGAGCACCGCGAAGAGCAGGCCGAGCATGCCCTCGGTCGCGAGCGACTCGATCGACTGCTGGATGTACGGCGCCTGGTCGAACACGACGGTGAACGTGGCACCGGGGTTCGTCGTGTCGAGCGACGATTCGAGGTCGGGCAGGATCGCGCGCACCTCGTTCGACACGTCGACCGTGTTGGCCGCCGGCAGCTTGGTGACCGAGATCGAGAGCGCGGGTTCGCCGTTGACGCGCGAGATGCTCGTGACCGGGTTGTCGGTGAGCTCCACGGATGCCACGTCGTCGATGGTCGTCGCCGGCCCCGGGACGGCCGGGGTGCCGAGCAGCGGCAGCGCGGCGATGTCGTCGACGTCGGCGAGCACCTGGCCGGTCTGCACGGCGAACGTCGAGTCGTCCTCGGTGATGGTGCCGGCGGGCACGAGGAGGCCGTTCTGCGTCAGCGCGTCGCGAATCGCCTGCTGGGTCAGCCCGCGCGCAGCGAGCGCGGCGGGGTCGGGCGTGATCGTGACGCGCTGCCCGACGTCCCCGATGAGCGTCGCCTCGCGCACGCCGTCGAGGTCGTTGAGCTCGCCGAGCGTGGTGCGCGTGATCTCGTCGGAGAGCGCGCTGACGTCGTCGGCGCCGGTCACGGCCACGACGATGACCGGGAAGTCGTCGAGGCTCAGCGCGAGGACCCGCGGGTCGACGTCCTCGGGCAGCTGGTTCGCGATGCGGTTCACGGCCGAGAGCAGCTTCTGCTCGGCGAACGCGAGGTCGGTGCCGTACGTGAAGCTCGCGGTGACGCGGGAGAGGCCCGTCGAGCTCGTGGTCGAGGTGGACTCGAGCCCCGTGATGCCCTGGATCGCGGTCTCGATCGGCGTCGAGACATCCGTGTTGACGACATCGGGCGACGCGCCCGGGTACGCCGTCACGATCGACAGCTGGGGGAACTCGATCGACGGGGCGAGCTCCTGCTTGAGGTTCGTCAGCGCGATGCCGCCGAAGATGGCGACGACCACGGTCACGAGGGCGATGAGCGCGCGGTTCTTCATGCTGAGCGCGGCAAGCAGGTGCATGCCCCTGATTCTCGCAGGGGCATGATCGCGCGAATGTCACGGGATGCTGGGAATCCCGCCCGTCCGACGCTGGACCGCACTCGCCGTCCGGGAGTACCGTCGAAGTGCAACGGGGGGTGAGCACGATGACCACAGCGGATGCCGCGCGGCCGATGCCGTGGCTCCGCCTCGCCCTGCTGGGGGTCATCGCCGCCGCGATCTGGCTCGCGTTCAGCCTGTTCTCCTCCGCGCATGCGGCGTCCGCCGAGGAGACTCCGCCCGATGCGGCGACGGATGCCGCGACCGCGGCCACGCCCGCGCCCGAGGTCGAAGCGCCCGCGCCCGAGGTCGAAGCGCCCGCGCCCGAGGTCGAAGCGCCCGCGCCCGAACCACCCGCGCCCGCGCCCGAACCGCCTACGCTCGCGGTCGAACCGCCGTCGCCCGCGCCCGGACCGCCTTCGCCCGCGCCCGAACCGCCCGCGCCCGCGCCCGAGGCACCGGGGGAGCATGCCGCCCCCGCCGCCGACACGTCCTCGACGTCGCGGAGTTCGGAGGGGCGGGCCGTCTCCGCACCAGTCGACACCCCGGCCGCGGGGAAGGCGACTCCGCCGGCCCGACCCGACACCACCGCCCCGCCCGGTCTCGCCGACACGCCGGCCGATCACGCCGCGCCGCCATCGCCGAGCGCGTCGGTGCCCACGGCCGCGACGGCGCCCCCACCCGATGCCCAGCCGGCATCGACGGGCAAGCCCGCCGGCCGCACCCCGCCCGCCTCGAACGGCGCTCCCGCCCCGACGAGCGCGGCGACTCCCCAGGACACGACGGCGCCGCAGCCGGTCGAACCGCCCGGACGCGCCCCGAAGCCCACCGACCCTCCCACGGTCGCGCACGTGCCCGCGGCGCCCGCGGCGCCTGCGGTCGACGCCCTCCCGGTCCACCCCGTGACGACGGGCGACGTGCCACCCGGCCTCGTCGAGACGGACGTGACGCCGACGACGGTCGTGACGCCGACGACGGACGTGACGCCGACGAAGACCGAGACGCCGACGGCGGCCGCGACGTCGGCCTTCGGAGCGAAAGCCGACGAGGACGTCAGCGGGCCGATCGCCTGGTCGGTCGGCGACCCCGGCGTCCCCGCCGACGCGAACGTTCCCGACGACGCTGTGGGCGCGATCCTGCCCGCCGGCGGCACGCCGAGCGGCCCGGCCGCGTCGGGTTCGCCCGCGGCGGGCGGCGGCGCGGGCACCGGTGGATCCGGCGCAGGTGCCGGCTCGGCCGGGGCATCCGGAGCCTCGGACGCGATGCTCGCCGCGTTCGGCCTCGACGCACTCGCGTCGCTGGTGCTGAACTCGGTCGACGACGAACTGCCGTCGTCGCCGGTGTTCGGCACCGACACCACCCCTGACTGATCGGGGTCCGCTCCGCCTGCCCTGATGCAGGCGCAGACGGCCATGCTCCCTGCGCGGGAGCGAATCCCCACCAGCCAGTCAGGAGGACCGGGTCATGCCGCGATCGACCGCCGATGCGCATCACGTGATGCGCCGCCCCCGCGTCCTCCGCCACGCCGCCGTCGAGCACGGCGCCCCCGAGCTCCGCAGCGGGAGGTCCCCGATGCGACGTTGACCGGGTGGAGTCCGGTGCACCGCCCCCAGCGCCGGACCCCACCCCTCCCAGGCCGCGCAGCGACCCGACGCGCGCGGCCCCGGCCGCGATCTGAAACGCGGCCAGGTGCGGGGCGGCGGAGACACCCGCCCGCCGCTCCGCACCATCTCAGGCCCTCGATGGCCCGAGGCTCGGTCGTCAGACGACCGACGCGAGCAGCTCGGGCTCGGGTTCGCCGACCGGCACGTGCCCGAGCGAGCGCCAGGCGCGGGCGAGCGCCTGCACCGCGGCATCCGTCGTCTCGGGGGAGTAGCAGACGGGCAGGCGCAGGAAGCGCTCGAACGCGCCGTCGATGCCGAACCGCGGCCCGGCCGCGACGATGAGGCCCTCGCGGCGGGCGGCGAGCGCGAGCTGCGAGCTCACCGGGGCGCCCAGGCCGATCCACGTGACGATGCCGCCGTCGACGTGCGGCACCTCCCACTCGGGCAGGTGGAGGGCGACGAGCTCCTCGAGGCGGTCGCGGCCGGCGCGCAGCTGCTCGCGCCGCATCCCGAGGATCTCGTCCATGCGCGGCATGAGCCGCGTGACGATGAGCTGCTCGAGGATCGGCGTGCCGAGGTCGCCGGGCGAGCGCACCGCGAGCAGGCGGCGGATGAGCGGGCGCTCGGCGCGGATCCAGCCGACGCGCAGCCCGCCCCAGACGGTCTTGCCGACCGAGCCGATGAGCACGGCCGGCCCATCTGCTGCCATGGGCGGGAAGTGTCCCGGCCGGTCGATCGAGAGCTCGGCGGTGGTCTCGTCGGCGACGACGACCGTGCCCTGGCGTGCAGCCGCGTCGAGCACGCGCGCCCGCGACACCCGGCTCATGGTGCGGCCCGTCGGGTTCTGGAAGTCGGGGATGACGTAGGCCATGACCGGGTTGGAGTGCCGGATGGCCTGCACGAGGCCCGCGGTCTCCTCACGGTCGTCGATGTCGTCGCCCAGGTCGTGCGGCGAGACGGGCACGGGAACGAGCCGGGCGCCCGCTGCCCGGAGCGCCTCGTAGGCGTGCGGGTAGATCGGCACCTCGGTGACCGCGCGGTCGCCGCGGCCGATGAGCGCCCGGGACAGCAGCGCGATCGCGTGCTGCGCGCCGATCGTCACCATGATCTGGTCGGGGGTCGTCGCCAGCCCGCGGGCGGTGTAGCGGTCGGCGATCGCCTGCCGCAGCGCCGGGGTGCCGATCGGATCGAAGCCGGCGTCGAAGAGGTGCGCGGGGAGGTCTTCGACGGCCTGCCGGGCGATCTCGGGCAGCCACGGCAGCGCGGGCGGCGCGGCCTTGGAGAAGTCGATGTACTCGGCCTCGGGTGGCGCGGGCAGGATGGCGGGCGCACCCGTCAGGCGAGCGACACTGCCGGATCCGCGCACGCTGTGCAGGTTGCCCTGCTCGCGCAGGTGCCGATAGGCGGCGGTCACCGTCGTGCGGCTGAGCCCGAGTCGCTCGGCGAGGTCGCGTTCGGCGGGCAGGCGGGTGTCGACGGCGATGCGCCCGTCGACGATGAGCAGGCGGATGCGCTCGGCGAGCGCCTCGTAGGCGCTGCCGGGTCCACGCCAGTCGCCGAGGAGGAGCTCGAGGGAACGCGCGGTCAGCGCGAGGTCGGCCATAAGGCCACTTTACCCGAATTGGCTCTATACGAGAAGGCCAATCATGGAATTGGATTGGGACATGCTTCGCCGACCGACCGATCCCGCGCCCGTGCTCGTCCGCCGATTCGTGCAGCTCTTCGTCGGGCTGTTCCTCTACGGCATCGGCATCGCGCTCATCGTGCGCGGCGAGCTCGGCGTCGCCCCGTGGGACGTGCTGACGCAGGGCATCGCGAAGCAGACCGGCCTCAACTTCGGCCTCATCACGATCATCACGAGCGGCGTCGTGCTGCTGCTCTGGATCCCGATCCGCCAGAAGCCCGGCTTCGGCACGGTCATGAACGCGCTCCTCGTCGGCCCGTTCGCCGACCTCGGCCTGTGGCTCATCCCGCCGGGGCTCGACCTGTGGGTGCGCGCGCTGCTGCTGCCCGCGGGCATCGTGGTGCTCGCCATCGCGACCGGCCTCTACATCGGGGCGCACTTCGGTCCCGGCCCGCGCGACGGCCTCATGACGGGCCTGCACCGAGTGACCGGCTGGAAGATCTGGATCGTGCGCACGGGCATCGAGGTCATCGTGCTCGCCGCAGGCTGGCTGCTCGGCGGCAACGTCGGCATCGGCACGCTCGCCTTCGCGCTGCTCATCGGCCCGCTGTGCGGGTACACGATCCCGCTCTTCGCGATCCGGGGCTCGGGCCGGATGCCGGCGGATCGCGTTCCGGCGCGGCGAGGACGGGCACGGCGCCCTGCACGAACCGGTGCCGTTCCGGTGGTCGAGTAACGCCGGCCGCACCACCCGGTGGTCGAGTAGCGCCGGCCGCAGGCCGACGCGTATCGAGACCGACATGCTGCGTCTCGATACGCGTCGCGCTCCGCGCGGCGCTCCTCGACGACCGGGGGCGCTACAGGTTGCGCTCGGCGTACGCGGTCATCGCGTCGCGCACGAACTCGGCGCCCGCCTGGCCGCCGTAGTTCGCGCCGAAGCGCGGGTCTGCGACGTACATCTCGGCGAGGCCGAGGAAGTACTCCTTCGAGGGGCCCTCCGCGCCGCCGCCGGGCGTGCCGGGGATGCCGCGGAGCCAGTCGAACTGGCGCTGGGCCAGGGCCTGCGCCTCGTCGCCGGCGGGGTCGACGCCCCGCTCGTGCGCCGCGATCCAATCGCTGCCGAGCTGCGCTGCGCGCTGCTGCCATGCGGCCTTCTCGTCGGCGCTCATCGAGCGCCACCACGCGTCGCCCTTCGCGTACGCGTCCTTGCCCCAGCGCTCCTCGACCTCGTCCCGGTACTGCGTGTGGTCGAAGCCGTCGAACATCTGCTCTGCCATGAGTCGTTCACCTCCCTCCAGTGCTCCGATGGTGCGTTCGACCGACGCGATCTGCCGCGCCAGCCGGTCCTGTTCCTCGCGCAGCCACTCGAGGTGGCGTCGCAGGGCGCGCTCGGCGTCGGCCTCGCGATCGAGCACCTCCGCGATCGCGGGAAGCCCGAGCCCGAGGTCGCGCAGCAGCATGATGCGCTGCAGCCGCACGAGCGCGTCGTCGTCGTAGTAGCGGTAGCCGTTGCCGCCGATGCGCGTCGGCGGCAGCAACCCGATGTCGTCGTAGTGCCGCAGCGTGCGGCTCGTCGTCCCGGCGACCTTCGCGATCTCCTGGATCGACCAGTCGGCGACCCTCGTTTCCGTGTCCATGTCGACCACGGTAAAGGTTGACGCCGCGTCAATGTCAAGCGCTGCGGCATCCGATCGCTTGCATTCGCGCCAAACGCGATATATCGTGATCTCATCACAAACGCGATATATCGCGAAAGAAGGAGACACACCATGGCCATCGAGAAGTGGGTCATCTCACCCGGCGACTCCCGGGTCATCGACCTCGAACTCGTCCGTAAGCTCAAGGTGAGCCTGATCGGCGGCAAGGTCGACGTGATCGCCCACGACGAGCCCGGCGCGCGCATCGAGGTCTCGGGCGTCACCGGCAAGGACCTCATGGTCTCGATCGACGGCGACTCCCTCGAGATCGACCACCCGCAGCTGCGGTGGGACAACTTCCTCGAGGCGTTCAAGGGCTTCGTGGGCAGCGCCAAGGCCGAGGTGTCGATCCTCGCCCCGCGCAGCGTCGCGCTGAAGCTCGGCGTGGTCTCGGGCGACGCGCTCGTGTCGGGCTTCGCGGGCGACGCCCGGTTCAGCACCGTCTCCGGCGACGTGGTCGTCGACAGCCACGAGGGCGACATCGAGCTCTCGAGCGTGTCGGGCGAGCTCTCGGCCGGCAACCACACGGGCCGCATCACCGCGCACACCGTGTCGGGCGACGTGGTCGCGACCGGCGACATCGTCTCGTTCAACGCCGACACGGTCGCGGGCAACATGATCGTCGACGCGTTCAGCACGCCGAGCCGCATCGACAGCAACACCGTGTCGGGCGACCTCACGGTGCGCTTCGAGCCCGGCTCGGGCGCACGCTACCGCATCAACACCGTCGGCGGCACGGTGCTCCTCGACGACATGACGGTGAAGGGCATGCTCGGCAAGGGCTTCGAGCGCACCGTCGGCGAGCTCGCCGGCAAGTGGCTCGACCTCGGCGCGAACAGCGTGTCGGGCAGCATCTCGATCATGCGTCGCGAGGCGCCGGCGACGGCGGGTGCGGCGAGCGCCGCGGCCGGCACGGGCGCGGGCGACGGCGAGGCCCCGGCATGACCCCGCCGGTCTTCGCCCACGGCAACCTGCGCCTCTACCTGCTCGCGCTGCTCGAGGAGCAGCCCCGTCACGGCTACGAGCTCATCCAGGCGCTCTCCGACCGGTTCGGCGGCACCTACAGCCCCAGCGCCGGCACGATCTACCCGCGCCTCGCGAAGCTCGAAGAGGAGGGGCTCGTCACGAAGACCGCCGACGGCCGCAAGACCGTCTACGAGATCACGGCCGCCGGGCGCGCCGAGGTCGACTCCCGCCGCAACGACCTCGACGCCATCGAGGACGACCTCACCGACTCGGTGCGACGCCTCGCCGACGGCGTGCGCGCCGAGGTGAACGACGCCATGCGCTCGCTGCGCGCCGAGCTCGCGAGCGCCGCCCGCGAGGCGAAGCGCGCCGCGACGAGCACCTCGGCGAGCGCCGCGTCGAACGTGCCGGGCTACGGCACCGACACGAGCCGCGCCGTGCACGAGGCCGACCTGGTGCTCAACGAGTTCCGGCAGCAGCTGCGCACCGACCTGCGCACGCACGCCCACCGCGGCGCCGTTACTGCCGACTCGGTGGGGCTGCTGAAGGCCCGGCTCGCGCAGGTGCGCGCCGACGTGCTCGCGTCGCTCGTCGAGCGCTGACGCCGCCCCCGCACGGCCTCGCGCCGTGTCGGGGGCCGGTGCTGTGATGGTGGCATGACGGATGTCACGCTCCACCCCTGGTCGCCCGACGACCTCGACCTGCTGCGCCGGGCCAACACCCACGAGCTCATGGACCAGCTCGGCGGCCCCGAGAACGACGAGCAGGTGCTCGCGCGGCACGAGCGGTACCTCCGGCTGCAGCGCGAGGGCACGGCCCACCAGTTCCGCATCGCCACGCCCGACCACCCCGAGGGCGTCGGCATCGTCGGATACTGGGACCGCGAGGAGGACGGCGAGCGGGTGCTCGAGGCGGGCTGGTCGGTCGAGGCGGAGTACCGCGGACAGGGCATCGCGCCCGCGGCGGTCATCGCCATGCTCGAGTGGGCGCGCGCCTACGGCGACACGTTGCCGGTGCACGCCTATCCGCGGGTCGACAATCCCGCGTCCAACGCCGTGTGCCGCAAGGCGGGCTTCACGCTCGTGCGCGAGGCCGATGTCGAGCTCACGCCCGGCCACGTGCATCGGCTGAACGACTGGGTCGTCGAGCTGGCCCCCGTGCGGGCGTAGCCTTCAGGGGTGCTCGCCTACCTCGCGGTCGCCGTCGGCGGCCTCATCGGCACCGGCCTTCGGCTCGCATGCGACCTGGCGTTCCCCCACGGCGACGGCGACTTCCCCGTCGAGACGCTCATCGTGAACCTCGTGGGCGCGTTCGTGCTGGGCTGGCTCGTCGGCGGCCTCTGGACGCGGCCGACCACGCCCACCTGGTTCAAGGCGGGCCTCGGGTCGGGCGTCATCGGATCGTTCACGACCCTCTCGGCCGTCATGGCCTCGCTCATCGTGCTCACGGGTGCGGGCGAGGCCTGGCTGGCGGCGCTCTACCTCCTCGTGTCCGTCGTCGGCGGGCTCGGCCTCGCGGCGGCGGGCCTGCGCATCGGCTCGCTCATCGCGCACCGGCCGATGCCCACCGAGATCACGGATGCCGGAGAGACCCTGTGACGGGCGGCCTGACCCCGGTCGTCGTGGTCGCCGTGCTCCTCGCGGGCGCGGGCGGCGCCCTGCTGCGGTACGCGCTGTCGCGCGCCCTTCCGGTTCGCCCCGGGCACCTGCCCGGCGGCATCCTCATCGTCAACGTCGTCGGCTCGGGCGTCGCGGGCGCGCTCATCGGCCTCGCCGAGCGCGCGGCGCTCGACGGCGACCTCCGGCTCATCCTCGTGACGGGCTTCTGCGGCGGCCTCACGACCTTCAGCACCTGGACCGTCGAGACCGTCGAGCTGCTCGACGGCGGCCGCTGGCGCGCGGCGATCCTCAACGTCGCCGTGACCCTCGCCCTGGGGCTCGCGGCGGCGGCGGCCATGTACCTGATCACGCGCTGAATCGTTGAACCGCGCACCCGCTGAAACGCCGACTTGACTTGCGCCGCCGCGGGTGTAGTGTCGACCGCCGTGATGAACGAGGCGGACTCCCCCGCTGAACCCAGGTCGGCTGAACCCAGGTCGGACGAATCCAAGTCGGCACCCGCCGAGTTGAAGTCGGCGAAGCACTGGATCATCGGCGAACCGCTCCCCACCGAGCATCTCGAGGGCCAACTGCTCCCGAAGCGCTTCGCGCTCCCGATCTTCGCGAGCGACCCGCTCTCCTCCGTGGCGTACGCGCCGCAGGAGCTCGTGATGATCCTGCTCGTCGGCGGGCTCGCGTTCCTGTCGTTCACGCCGTGGGTCGCGCTCGCGGTCGTCGTGCTGCTCGTCACGGTCGTGGCGAGCTACCGCCAGCTCATCCGCGCCTATCCGTCGGGCGGTGGCGACTACGAGGTCGCGCACCGAAACCTCGGCGAGAAGGCCGGCCTCGTCGTGGCATCCGCCCTGCTCGTCGACTACGTCATGACGGTCGTCGTGTCGGTCGCCTCGGGCGTCGACAACATCATCTCGGCGATCCCCGAACTGAATCCGTTCCGCGTCGAGCTCGCGATCGTGTTCGTCATCATCCTCGCGGCCGTGAACCTGCGCGGGGTCAGCGAGTCGTCGAAGGCGTTCGCGATCCCGACCTACCTGTTCATCGGCAGCGTCTTCATCATGATCGTCGTGGGCCTCACGCGCACCGCGCTCGGCGACCCGCCCGTGGCCGAGTCGGCCGCCTACGGCGTGCAGGCCGAGTCGCTCACGCAGGCAGCGGTCATCCTGCTGCTGCTGCGCTCCTTCGCGAGCGGATGCTCCGCACTCACCGGCGTCGAGGCGATCTCGAACGGCGTGCCCGCATTCCGCCTCCCCAAGATCCGCAACGCGCAGGCGACCCTCGTCGCGATGGGCGGCATCGCGATCATCCTCTTCTCGGGCCTCACGGCGATGGCCCTCATCTCGAACGTGCACTACGCCGAGGATCCATGCCACCTCATCGGCTGGGCGGAGTGCGCCACCGAGCCGCAGCCGAGCCTCATGGCGCAGGTCGCCGCGGCGACCTTCGGCGGCGACTCGTTCCCGTTCTACGTGATCCAGGCCGCGACCGCGCTCGTGCTGCTGCTCGCGGCGAACACCGCGTTCAACGGGTTCCCGCTGCTCGGGTCGGTGCTGGCGCGCGACGGCTACGCGCCGAAGTCGCTCTCGACGCGCGGCGACCGCCTGATCTACTCGAACGGCGTGATCATCCTCGCGCTCGTGGCGATCGCGATCCTCGTGATCTTCCAGGCGAACCTCACGGTGCTCATCCAGCTCTACATCATCGGCGTGTTCGTGTCGTTCACGATCGGGCAGACGGGCATGGTGCGCCATTGGCTGCGCGAGCTGTCGCGGCGGCGCCATCCGGCGAAGGGCACGCCGAAGCGCCCGGCCGCGCAGGCCGACAGTGCCCCGCCGCTCTCACGGGGCGCGATCATGCGCGCGCTCGTGATCAACGCGATCGGCGCGGCCATGACCGCGGTCGTGCTCATCGTCGTCACGGTCACGAAGTTCACCCACGGCGCGTGGATCGTGTTCGTGATGATGCCGATCCTGTTCTTCCTCATGCTGGGCGTGCACCGCTACTACCGCGACGTCGAGAAGGAGATCGAGCCCGACCCGACCACGACCTTCGGCGCCGAGGGCGACCACGCGATCGTGCTCGTCGGCCGCATGCAGAAGCCCACGCTGAAGGCGCTCGACTACGCCATCGCGGCCCGCCACGACACGCTCGAGGCCGTGCACGTGTCGCTCGACGAGGCGCAGACCAAGCAGCTCAAGAAGGACTGGGTGAAGCAGAACATCCACGTGAAGCTGCGCATCCTGTCGTCGCCGTACCGCGACCTGAGCTACCCGCTCATCCAGTACATCAAGCAGCACCGCGCCGAGCACGGCTCCGAGGTGATCACGGTCTACATGCCGCAGTACATCGTGGGCCACTGGTGGGAGAACCTGCTGCACAACCACAAGGCCCGCCGCATCCGCCAGAAGCTCATGCTCGTGCACGGCGTGACGGTCGCACTGGTGCCGTGGCTGCTCGACTCGTCGGACCTGATCTACGGACGCCGCTCGCGCCCGCTGCCCGGCCAGGACCGCCGCGGCGAGCCCGTGCGCCCGGTCCCCCGCCGCGCGCCCGCGAACGAGAAGCCGACCGGGGCTGGGCGCCGGTAGACTCCGCGCATGGCCGACGTCGACCCCGAGGTCCGAGCGCTCATCGAGTCCGTCCAGAACCCGGTGCGGCGGCGCGACGCCGAGACGCTCGTCGAGCTCATGTCGCGCGCCACCCGACAGCCCGCGCGGATCGCCTACTCGGGCATCATCGGGTTCGGCACCTACCACTACCACTACGACAGCGGCCGCCAGGGCGACGCGCCCGGCGCCGGATTCGCACCGCGCAAGCCCTCGACCACGATCTACCTCAACGACGGCATCGCCGCGCACGCCGACGAGCTCGGGCAGCTCGGCCCGCACACCACGGGCGTCGGATGCCTCTACATCAAGGACCTCGAGCAGGTCGACCTCGACGTGCTCGAGCGGGTCGTGCGCTCGTCGTACGAGACGCTGACGGCGGGCACGTTCGGCCGGCGTGCCCGCGAGGGCGACTAGAGCATCGCCATGATCTGGCGCGCGATCATGCGGCCCGCGCGGTTCGCGCCGATCGTCGACGCCTGCGGCCCGTAGCCCGCGAGGAAGATGCGCGGGTCGTTCCACGACGCGCCCTGTCCGACCGTGACGCCGCCGGCCTTCTCGCGCAGTCGCAGCGCCGCGAGGTGGCGCAGCTCGGGGCGGAAGCCCGTCGCCCAGATGATCGCGTCGGCGCGCGCCATGCCGCCCGCGTCACCGTCCCAGACGACGCGGTCGGGCTCGATGCGGTGGAACATCGGGCGGGCGACGAGGAGCCCGCGGTCGATGCCCGCGGCGATGCGGCGGCTCTTCGGCACGCCCGTGCCACTCACGACCGAGGGCAGGGCGCGGCCCGATCGCGCGGCCTCGTCCTGCCGGGCGACCGCGGCGGACGCCCCCTCGAGGTCGAGCTCCTGGCGGTCGAGCCAGTCGATCGGCCGTCGTGAGACCCAGGTGAGCCCAGCCGCGACCTCCTCGAGCTCGAGCATGAAGCCGATGGCCGACGTGCCGCCTCCCACCACGACCACGTGCTGGTCGCGGAAGTCCTCGGCGTCGACGTAGTCGGACGTGTGCACGTGCCGCCCGGCGAAGTCGGACATGCCGGGGTAGTACGGCACGAACGGCGCGCCCCAGGTGCCGGTCGCGTTCACGAGGAACTGCGTGGCGATCCCATGGCGCGGCGTCTCGGGCTCCTCGTACGTGCGTCGGCGGCGCCCGAAGAAGCCGCGCGCCTTCAGCTCCTCGATCGGCTGGGGAGAGAGATCCTCGTAGCTCACGAGCAGGTCGGCGCCGTCGTTGACGACCGAGCGGACGTTCATCGGACGCCGCACGCGCAGGTCGAAGTGCTGCTCGAACCGACCGTAGTAGTCGGCGACGACCTCCTTCGCGGGCAGCGTGCGATCGGCCGTGTCGAAGCTCAGGCCGAGCTCGGCCAGGCCGGGCAGGTCGTTGACGCGGTGCGCGGTGCCGAGTCGCAGCGAGGACCAGCGGTGCTGCCACGCCCCGCCGGGCCCCGGCGCACGGTCGAGCATGACGAAGTCCTCGTCGGCGACGAGCTGGAACCGACGCAGGTAGTAGGCGACGGAGAGGCCGGCCTGCCCGGCGCCGATCACCACGACCTTCACGCGTTCAGGGTCCGACATCACGGAGACCATCTCAGCACGTGATCCTGTGTGCTCGTGCACGTCGATCCCCCGTCCTGACGGGCGGTCACGACGTTGTGCACCACCGCCGACCGAGCCCGATCCGCGGTGCTAAACTGGCAGTCGGACGAATTTCATCTATCAGAGAGCGCCGGGTGACGACCATCCCACCCGGCCAGACGTCGTAAGGGGGTCACGCATGGGGCGCGGCCGTCAGAAAGCCAAGCACACCAAGGTCGCTCGGGAGCTGAAGTACTTCAGCCCGAACACCGACTATTCGGCGCTTGAGCGCGAGCTCACCAACTCGCACCATGACGAGCACGATGACGAGATGTCGAAATGGTCGGAGTACGCCGACGACGACGACACCTACGTCACGGGCGACGAGCAACGCGCCTGAGCGCGAGCGACGTCGCAGCATCCCCGCGGATCACCTCCCGCCGCTGAGTCGGCGACTCGTCTCCTGAGGCGTCTTCCGCGGGCTGTTCGTGCACCCTCGGGTCGTGTCGACCCGTCACGTCACGTTGTCGCGCCAGCGCGCCGTCGTCTCGGCGAACCGCTCGAGTTCGGCGACCGACCCGGTGGCCGTGATCGCGCGCAGCACGACCTCGTCGACGACGTCGAACGCGCCGAGGCGAGCCGCGTCGTCGACCGTCGCGTCGATCGCGCGGATCCCGGCCCGCTCGAAGTTCGCGGCGTACGACGGCACCGTCTCGTAGCGCCGGGCCTCCGACTCGAGCGCTGGCCGCGCCGCCTCCTCGGCGACGGTGCGCACGTACAGGATGCTGCGCGCCGTCCGATCGCCCGCGTCGCGCCGCAGCTCGGCGGTCGCCTCCGCCGCTACGTCGGGCGTGAGCCAATTGAGCAGCACGCCGTCGGCCTCCTCGGCGGCGAGCCGACGCATGCGGGGTCCGAGCGCGCCGACGACGACCGCTGCATCCGTCGCCTGCCGCAGCGCGGCGATGCCGTCGCGTACGAGGGCGAGCGGATGCCGCGCCCCGCCCGACCCGATGCCGAGCACCGTGCGGTCGGCCGGAAGTCCGCCGAGGTCGAGCGTGTCGACCGGGCGACGATCGAGCGGGATCACGCCGGTCGCGAGGCCGAGCGTCGTGGTCGCGTCCGCCGCGACGCGGAGTCCGGCGAGCGAGTCGCCGCCGGGGATGTCGTTGATCCACAGGGCGTGGAACCCCAGCCGCTCGATCAGGGCCGCGAGCGTGCGGACCGTCGCGGCATCCGTGCGCCCGGTGATGCCGATCGAGACCGCCGCACGCATCGGTCAGTCCGCGTAGGTGCCCACGAGTCGCACGGCGCCGCCGTCGACGCCCTTGGCGCCCTGCTCGAACCCGTCGAGGTCGCGGTCGCCGATGGTGACGGTGCCGGCCGGCCACGCGGGCAGCCCGAGCGCATCGAGGGCGGCCACGACGTCGGACGCGGCATCCGCTGCCACGACCGCGAAGAAGCCGATGCCGAGGTTCCAGGTGCCCTCGGTCGACTCGAGCGTGGTGCCCGCGAGGTCGTTCAGCACACGGAAGACCGGGGCGGGCGACCACGTCGACCGGTCGAGCTCGACCCACGAGCCGCGCGGCAGCACGCGCGCGAGGTTCGCCGCGATGCCGCCGCCGGTCACGTGCGAGAGCGAGTGCACGGATGCCCCGAGCCGCTCGTCCTCGAGGAGGCGCACGAGCGGGCCCGTGTAGAGCCGCGTCGGCTCGAGCAGCGCCTCGCCCCACGTGGTGCCCAGTTCTGGCGCGGCATCCGTGTAGGTCAGGCCGGCGTTCGCGAGGATGTGCCGCACGAGCGAGAAGCCGTTGGAGTGCAGGCCGCTCGAGGCGATCGCGATGACGACGTCGCCGTCGCGCACGCGCTCGGCACCGAGCAGGCGGTCGGCCTCGACGACGCCGACCGCGGCGCCGGCCACGTCGTAGTCGTCGACGCCCATGAGGCCGGGATGTTCGGCCGTCTCGCCGCCGACGAGCGCGGTGCCAGTCTCGGCGCAGGCGCGCGCGATGCCCGTGACGATCGCGGCGATCCGCTCGGGCACGACCTTGCCGCAGGCGATGTAGTCGGTCATGAAGAGGGGCTTCGCACCCACCACGACGATGTCGTCGACGACCATGCCGACGAGGTCCTGGCCGATCGTGTCGTGCCGGTCGAGGGCCTGCGCGATCGCGATCTTCGTGCCGACGCCGTCGGTCGAGGTCGCGAGCAGCGGCCGCGCGTAGTCCTTCGCGAACGAGAGGTCGTAGAGGCCGGCGAAGCCGCCGACCCCGCCGAGGACGCCGGGTCCGTGGGTCGCGGCGACGGCCTCCTTCATGAGTTCGACGGCCAGGTCGCCGGCCCGGGTGTCGACACCGGCGGCGGCATAGGAGGAATTCGCGTCGGTCACCCGTCAAGGCTACCCGCCGGCCGGAGGTGCCCGGCGTACAATGCCCCCATGAGCGCGGGGGGCACGCCATCGTGGGTGATTCGCGAGAACGCATCTCGCTCGGTCCTGCTCGCCCTCTACCTGCGCGAGGTGCTCGGCATCGCCTCGCCCGTCGAGCTTCCGCGACTGCGTGATGTCGGCCCCGTCGGAGCGAGACTCGAGATGGACGACCACGACCTGCTCGAGCGCCAGTGGCGTGCGTGGTGGGCCATGACGGTCGAGCCCGAGGTGCATCCGTCGCCCGTGCCGCTCGAGCTCGTGGACGCCTACGGCACCGAGGTGGCGCTGCCGGTCTCGGACGCCGAGATCCTCGCCGCCGCGATCGTGCCCCACGCCGAGGCCGCGCGGGCCTGGGCCGACTGGGCGCACCAGAACTACCGCACGGCGTCGGCGTCCCGGCGCGGCGACTCCTACCGCGCGTACGCCGGCACCATCGCCGAGCACGAGCGCGAGGTGGGCCGCCGGGCGCACTCGTTCGAGCTCAACGTCGAGGTCGTGCCACTCGCCACGCAGGGCGTGTGGTGGATCGGTGCGATGACCGTCGCGGTCACCGACACGCTGCGATCGGATGCCTCGGCGTTCGACGACGCGATCCACCCGATCATCGCCGAGCTCGCGTAGCTCAGGTCGGCGACGGGGCTCGGCGGCGCGGGCGCACCAGCACCACGGATGCCGCGAGCAGCACGGTGCCGACCAGGGCGAGCTGCAGGTCGAGGAACCACTGCATCACCGTGAACGGCGGGATGAACGCGAGCACGACCGCGGCCGCGATCGCCCAGGTCGCCGGACGGCGGAAGCCGTCGGGGATCGCCGTCGAGACCCGCTCGAACCGGCCCAGTGGGAGCGAGACCGCCCACACGACCGCCAGCACGGCGACGAGGACGACAGGACGACTGGCCCACCACGCCGCGCTGCCCGGCTCGGGCGCCGCGCCCGGGACGAGGAGCGACAGCCCAGCGAGCGCGACGATCACCGGGAGGTGCCAGAGGTAGACCGTCATGGCGCGGCCGCCGACGGCGAAGACGACCGCCTGCGCGGCCCTCGTCTCCATGAGTCGCGCGAGCGGCGCATGCATCACCGTGAGGAGCGAGACCTGCGCGACGCCGAGCAGCATCAGCGGCACGGTCGGCGGGTTCAGGTTCGTGAGCATGTCGGGCGAGTACCAGCCGGCCGAGACGCCGGCCCAGATGAGCAGGTACGCGAGCGCGGCGAGGGCGACCAGGCGCGGGACGGTGTTCCGGCGGAACCACCCGTCGGCGTACCAGAAGCCCAGCTGCTGCACGAAGCCCCAGGCGAAGACGAGGTTGAGCAGCCCGATCTCGTCGATGCCGGTCGCGACGCGCGCGCCGTCGACGGCGAACGCCGTGAGCGCGAGGAGCGCGAGCGTGCGCTTCGGAGCACGGGCGTGCAGCCCCGCCAGGAGCGGCACGAGGCACTGTACGAGCAGGAACGCCGCGAGGAACCAGAGCGGCGTCCCGACGCCCGCGGCGACCGTCTCGAGCAGGGCCGGGTCGACACCGGCCAGGGTCGCCGCGCCGAGCACGACGGCGAAGAACGCGAACAGCACGAGCGCCGGCGTGGCGAGCCGCATGGTGCGGGCCCGCACGAAGTCGGCGGCCGAGCCGCCGCGTCGCTGCATGCTGCGCCACGACGTGAGCGCGGTGAACCCGCCGAGCGCGAAGAACAGCGGCATGACCTGCCCGACCCACGTCGCGGCGTCGAACCACGGCTGCGCCTCGAGCGGCCGGGAGACCACGATCGCGCCCGACTCGTCGAGGCCGACGCCGATCATCAGCAGGTGGATGACGACGACGAGGAGGATGCACGCCACGCGTGCGAGGTCGACGACGAGGTCGCGCCGGGCGAGGAGCGCGGCGCGGGCATTGCCGTCGACGCCGACGGCACCCTTCGGGTCAGGCATGGAGACCATCATGCAGCCTGGCAGGCGCTGGTCTGCAAGACTCGACCGCATGAGCATCTGGTTCGGCGAACCCTCACTCGACTGGGCGACCTCCCGTCGCGAGGGCACCCTCCTCGACACCCTCGGCATCGAGCTGACGGAGCTGACCGAGGACGCGCTGAAGGGCAGGATGCCCGTCGACGGGCGGACGCGCCAGCCGGGCGGGGTGCTGCACGGCGGGGCATCCGTCGCCTTCGCCGAGACCCTTGCCAGCTGGGGCTCGACGTTCACGGTCGACCCCGACTCGTACTACTGCGTGGGCATGGAGATCAACGCGAACCACGTGCGTCCGGTCGCCGAGGGGTGGGTCCTCGGGGAGGCGCGGCAGATCTCCCGCGGGCGGACGACGCAGGTGTGGGACATCCGCATCACCGACGAGCGGGGACGCCTCGTCTGCGTCTCGCGCTGCACCATGGCGGTGCTCCCGCGGCCGTCGGAGTACTGACAGCGGAGTACTGACGGCCGAGTACTGACAGCCGAGTACTGACAGCGGCGGGGCCGCGAGAATATCGTGGTCCCCGTGAAGCCATTCGTCCTCCTCGCCACGCGCGCGGAGGACCTGCCCGCCGACGCGGAGTACGCGCTGTTCCTGCGCTACTCCGGGCTCGACGAGCGCGACCTCATCCGGGTGCGGCTCGAGGCGGAGCCGATGCCGCACCTCGACCTCGATGCGCTGTCGGGCATCTTCGTCGGCGGTGGGCCGTTCAACGCGTCCGACCCGCCCGAACGGAAGTCGGCGGCGCAGCACCGCGTCGAGGCGGAGTTCGCCGCCCTGCTCGACGAGGTCGTGGCCCGGGACTTCCCGTTCCTCGGCGCCTGCTACGGCGTCGGCCCGCTCGGCCTGCACCAGGGCGGCTCGCTCGATCGCAGGTACTCCGAGCCGATCGGCGTCGTCCCGGTGACGCTGACGGATGCCGGGGCATCCGACCCGATCCTGGCCGGCATGCCCCGCCTGTTCAACGCCTTCGTCGGGCACAAGGAGGCGATCCGGCAGCTGCCGTCGACGGCGGCGCTGCTCGCCTCGTCGCCGACGTGCCCGGTGCAGATGTTCCGGGTCGGCCGCAACGTGTACGCGACGCAGTTCCACCCCGAGCTCGACCTCGAGGGCATCATCCTGCGAATCCACGCCTATGGCGGCTACGGCTACTTCGCCGACGACGAGGTCGATGCGACCATCGCCGCGTCGAGCCGGGCGCCGGTCGAGCATCCGCGGCGGATGCTGCGCAACTTCGTCGAGCGGTACGCGCGGTAGGGCTCAGCCGACGCGCGCCACCTCGATCGCCCGCACCACCTCGGCCAGCGCCTCCTCGAACCGGTGCGGGGGCGGGGCGCCGAACCCGACCACCATGCTCGGCGGCCGACCTCCGGCCAGCGTCGGATCCGCGGCGTATGCCGCGAGTCCGTCGACCCGCAGGCCGCGGGCCGCCGCCGCGGCGGAGACGTCCGCCTCCGCGATCCCGGCGGGGAGCTCGAGCAGGCAGTGCAGGCCGGCGGCGAGTCCGCGCACGCGTGCATCGGGTACCCCGGCCGCCACGACCTCCTCGAACCGCTCGCGCCGCGCGCGGTACGACAGCCGGAGCGTGCGCACGGTGCGGTCGTACTCGCCGGCCTCGAGGAACGCCGCGAGTGTCAGCTGCGTGATCGCGTCGGTCGCAGTGCCCGACCATCGCCGTTCCGCGAGCACGTCGTCGAGCCACGTCGGCGGGATGACGCCCCAGCCGATGCCGAGGGCGGGCGAGAGGGACTTGCTCGCGGTGCCGCCGTAGACGACGTGCTCGGGGGCGAGGGCCTGGAGGGCGCCGATGGCCCGCCGGTCGAATCGGTACTCGCCGTCGTAGTCGTCCTCGATCACGAGCCCGCCGCTGCGCTCCGCCCAGCGCACGAGGTCGGCACGCCGTGAGGCCGAGAGCGGCACCCCGGTCGGGAACTGGTGTGCCGGCGTCAGCAGCACGGCGTCCACGGATGCCGCGCCGAGTCCTTCGATCACGAGGCCGTCGACGTCGACGGGCACGGGCACGAGCTCGAGACCGGCCGCGACGAGCACGTCGCGGTGGGACGCGTGCCCGTATCCCTCGATCGCGATCCGCGTGCCGCCTCGACCCGCGACGGCGCGCGCGACGAGGCCGATGAGCTCTCCGAATCCGTGGGTGACGACCACGGCGTCGGGCGCGGCGTCGACCCCGCGCGTGCGCGCGAGGTACCCCGCCAGGGCGGTGCGGAGCGGCTCCACGCCCTCCGTCGGGGCGTAGCCGAGCGCCGCCGTCGACGCCGCCGACAGCGCGCGGTGAGTCGCCGCGGCCCATGCGGTGCGCGGGAAGGCGGATCCGTCGGGGAGTCCACCGCGCAGGTCGAGGTCGAACCTCGTCGACCGGTGGACGGGAGCGATCGTCGCCGCCGGCCTCGACGTCGGTCGGTCGGCGACCCAGGTGCCGGCGCCGACGCGCGCCTCCAGACGTCCCTCGCCGACGAGCCGTCCGTAGACCTCGGCGACGCTGTTGCGTGCGATGCCGAGGTCGGTGGCGAGCGTGCGGCTCGGGGGCAGGCGCGTCCCCGGCGCGAGCCGTCCGGAGGCGATCGCGTCACGGAGGCCGTCTTCGAGCGACGCGACCTTGCGGGTGCGGTCGACGACGAGGTGCAGGTCCAATCCGGAATCGGCCCAATCGATCGCCATGGGATTGGACGGTACCAGCAGCAGGGCCGATCCGTAGCGTCGAGACATGACCATCACCGATGCCGCCACCACGCCCGCCACCACCCCCACGCCCACCGCCGACGCTGCGCCCGACGCCTACGTCGTCCCGGTCCGCCGCCTCGACTTCGACGGGGTCGCACCCGCGTTCGCCCGCGCCGTGAGCGCGCTCGACGACGCCGCCGAGGCGGAGGCCGATCGCGCGGGGCTCGGCGCCGGCATCCGCGAGCTCGTGCGACTGCGCGCATCACAGCTGAACGGATGCTCCTACTGCGTCGACCTGCACTCCCGGGACGCCCGCGCGGCCGGCGAGCCCGAGCAGCGCGTCCACGCCATCGCGGTCTGGCCGGAGTCGAACTTCTTCACCGCACGCGAGCGCGCCGCGCTCGGGCTCGTCGACTCGGTGACGCGCCTCTCGGAGACCCACGTGCCCGAAGCGGTCTGGGCCGCGGCCGCCGAGCACTGGTCGCCCGACGAGCTCGCGGCCATCCTGGCGCTGATCGTGTCGGTGAACGCGTGGAACGAGCTCGCGGTGTCGACGCGCGGATGGCGACCGCGGCTCCGGAAGTGACCCCGCTCGCGCTCACGTGAGCTGCGGCATCCGCTGCACACGACGACGCCCCCGTGCCGGAAGGAGTCACGGGGGCGCCGGGTCGGGTCGGGTCGGCGACTACGAAGCCGCTGCCGCGGCGTACGCGGACTGCGCGACCGAGCCGTAGTACGGCCCGAACATCACGTTCGGGATGTTGTTGTACCCGAAGCTGTTGAGCGAGTTCTGCGCGCCCGACGACAGGAACCAGGGGCCGCCCGACGAGCCGCCGGTCATGTCGCAGGGGATGCCCTGCGACTGCGTCTGGCCGTAGGGGTCGGCGCTCGCGGTGCCGGAGCACGACTGCAACGTCTGCCCGTCGAACGGCGCGGCGGCGGGGTAGCCGAACGCGTCGTATGCGAGACCGCGCGCCTGGTTGAACGCGACCGGCGAGGCGCCGACGGTCTGGGCGAGCGTGCGCCCGTTCAGCGTGCCGACCTTCACGAAGGCCGTGTCGTAGGTGAGGTCGCCGCCCTTCGTCCACTGGGTCGGCGCCGAGAACGAGGTGGCCGCCCACTGGCCGTACGGCGCCGCGCCGTTCTCGTAGGCGGGCACGAAGATCCACTTGCTGGCGTACTTGCCCTTGCCGCTGTGGACGCAGTGGCCCGCGGTCGAGACGACGCTGCCATTGGTCGCGCTCACGGAGTTCGCGGAGCACACGTAGTTGCGTCCGCTCAACGTGAAGAACACCTTGCCGATGTTCGACACGGGCGCCTCGGCCGTCGCCTGCAGCTCCACGCTTTCGCCGGCAACGGGCTTGCCGTACGTGACCGGCGCGCCCTTCGCGACGTCCGCAGCCGGCGTCGACGCGACCCTGTCGGCCACGAGCACGTCGGCCGGCGTCGCGGACCGCATGCGGTCGGGCGTCCAGTACTCGGCGGCCACCGCCGCCTCGCTCGACGGCACGGTGACGTGGTCGACGCCCGGCGACGAGGTGGGCGGCGCGGCGAGCGCCGCGGTCGGCGTCGCGAGCAGGCCGCAGGCGACGAGCGCGGCGCCGGCGATGCCGGCGCGGAGTGAGGTGAGTCTCATGAACGATGCATCCTCTCTGATGCGGAGCGGCCCGATCCCCCATGTTCCGGTGCACCGGGGCCGCGGTGAACGGAATGCCCGAGAGCGTGTCACACGTGCCTCGTTCGGGGGGAGAGGTGCAGAGCGAGTTCGTGGAGATCCACGAAGATCGGCGCGGAACCGAAGAATCCGACCCACGGATGCCGCGGACGGGCTAGGTTGATCGGCCGCCGCGAGCGCAGGGCTCCAGCTCGCGCTCAGGTGAGCCGCGGCATCCGATTCGCTCGCCCGTGCTCAGGTGAGCAGCGGCATCCGCTCAGCCGGCTCACACGCGCGGGTGTGGGAGGATGGAATGTCCAGCTCGGACGCTTCACCTCCACCCCCGAGGAGCCATCGCTCGCATGTGCGGCATCGTCGGCATCGTCTCCACCGAGCCCGTCAACCAGCAGATCTACGACAGCCTCCTCCTCCTGCAGCACCGCGGCCAGGACTCCACCGGCATCGCGACCGCCGACGGCCCCGTCTTCCACATGACGAAGGCGCGCGGGCAGGTGCGCGAGGCGTTCCGCACCCGCGACATGCGCTCGCTGCTCGGCAACATCGGCCTCGGCCACGTGCGCTACACCACCAAGGGCGCCGCCGAGCGCGAGGAGGAGGCCCAGCCGTTCTACGTGAACGCGCCGTACGGCATCATCCTCGTGCACAACGGCAACCTCACGAACACGCGCGAGCTCTCGAACGACCTGTTCTCCATCGACCGTCGGCACGTGAACTCCACGAGCGACACCGAGATGCTGCTCAACGTGCTCGCCACCGAGCTGCAGGGGCAGATCACGGGCCTCGAGCTCGACCCCGACCAGGTGTTCCAGGCCGTGTCGCAGGTGCACGAGCGCGTCGAGGGCTCCTACGCGGTCATCGCGCTGATCGCCGGCCACGGGCTGCTCGCCTTCCGCGACCCGTTCGGCATCCGTCCGCTCATCCTCGGCAAGCGGGTGTCGGATGCCGGCGAGACCGAGTGGATCGTGGCGTCCGAGTCGCTCGTGCTCGAGAACGGCGACTACGAGGTCGTTCGCGACGTGGAGCCCGGCGAGGCGATCTTCATCACGCTCGACGGGCAGATGATCTCGCGACAGTGCGCCCGCGATCCGCGGCTCGTGCCGTGCTCGTTCGAGTACGTGTACCTCGCCCGTCCCGACTCCGTGATGAACGGCATCTCGGTGTACGAAGCGCGCCTGCGTATGGGCGACCGGCTCGCCGACACCATCGCCACGCACATGGACAAGGGCGACGTCGACGTCGTCATGCCCATCCCCGATTCGTCTCGCCCCGCGGCCATGCAGGTGGCGCAGAAGCTCGGCATCGAGTACCGCGAGGGCTTCTACAAGAACCGCTACGTCGGCCGCACGTTCATCATGCCCGGGCAGGCGCAGCGCAAGCGCTCGGTGCGCCAGAAGCTCAACGCCATGGGCACCGAGTTCAAGGGCAAGAACGTGCTCATCGTCGACGACTCGATCGTGCGCGGCACCACGTCGCAGCAGATCGTCGAGATGGCCCGCGCCGCCGGCGCCAACAAGGTCACGTTCACGTCGGCCGCTCCCCCGGTGCGGTTCCCCCACGTCTACGGCATCAACATGCCGAGCCGGCAGGAGCTCATCGCCCACGGGCGCAAGATCCCCGAGATCGCGCGGGAGCTCGGCGCCGACCACATGATCTACCAGGAGGTCGAGGACCTGCAGGCGGCGATCACGCAGGGCACGTCGATCGACCGGCTCGACCTGTCGTGCTTCACCGGGGACTACGTCACCGGCACCGTCACCGAGGAGTACCTCGAGTGGGTGGAGAAGACGCAGCTCAGTTGAGCAGCGCCACTACTCGTCGACGCGGTGCGTCGACTCGTGGACGACCTCGACTGCCCGTGCGCGCTTGGCCGAGGCGCGGTCGATGAGGAGCGCGACAACAGCGCCGAGCGTGGCGCCGATCACGCCGCAGAGCAGCAGCAGGAACCCGAAGACCTGGCCCTTGTCGAAGCCGGGCTCGAGCTCGGGCTGGGCCGGCTCACCCGAGAACGCGAACGTGAGGATCAGCGCGACGACCGCGCCCACGAGCGCGCCGAGCGTGATGAACCGGCCGTAGCGGGGCGCGCGACGCACGGTGACGACGTCGTCCGTCACGTCGGTCTCGAGCGGCTCGCCGCTGTCGCCATCGGGGCGGGGGAAGTCATCGGTGTTGCTCACCGCTCCATTGTCCCATCAGCTGCTGGGTGCTGGTGCCCGCCTGCGATCACCCCGCTCGCGCGGTCGACCCACTCTCGGAACCCGGCCCGTCTGGGACGGCGCGCACGTCGGGCGGCAGCTCGAACCAGCGGCCGGCGGGACTCCGCCAGCGCACCACTCCGTCGGCGCCCTGCCACATGCGCCAACCGGTGTGGTGCTTGAGCCGGTGGTGATGTCGGCAGAGGTGAGCGAGGTTGTCGTGATCGGTGCAGCCGCGGTGCTCGAACGCGGTGGTGTGGTCGAGGTCGCAGGCGATCGCCCGCTTCTCGCAGCCCGGGAACCGGCAGCCGCCGTCGCGCAGTCGCAGCCATTCCGCGAGCTCTGCCGGGACGCGTCGACGCGTGCGGCCGAACCGGAGCACTACCCCCGTGACGGGGTCGGTGAGGATGGGTCGGATCGAGGGCACGTGCGAGGCGATGAGACGAGCGGTCTCGACGTCGATGGGACCGTGCCCGTCGAGCGACGCCGGCAGCTCACCGTGGCCGAGCAGCGACAGCGCCGGGATCGTGAGGTGCACCGTCGCGCGGACCGCGCCGAGGTCGCCGACCTGCGGCGCGGCGCTCGCATCGACCCGACCGAGGAGCAGGGCGACGGCCGCGTCGGCCTCTCGCTGCGGCTTCGTGCGCCGGTCGTCTGCAGCGCGCGTCGCGACGCACGCAGCGACGCGCGCCCGGATCGCCACCGCCTCCTCAGCGGCGCAGAACAGGTTCACCCAGGCCATGCCGTCGGGCGCGGCCTCGATGACGAGCCGCCGGTCATCGAGGGCACGTCGCCGGCGCTCGACGGCGGCCGTGGTCGAGTACCGGTGCTCGAGCCGGCGGAGCGCCTTGCGGAACGCGACCGGCGTCATACGGCGCGCCCTCTCGAGCGCCTCGTGCTCGAACTCCTCGACGCGCTCCGGCGGTATGAGGGCCACCGAGTCGACGAGGTCGCGCACCTGCTGCAGCGACACGTCGCCCTCGGCGAGCGCGGATGCCGCCGACGTCAGTCGTGTCGCGAGGGCGACGGCGTCGTGCATCTGGCGCACGGCCGTGCGCTCGTGCACACGGAGGGCCGTGGCGAGCTCGGACGAGCACGCGCGATCGGCCCACTCCCGGTTCTCGCGGTCGGTGCGCGCCGGGTGCTGCTCGACCTCGCCCATCGCGACGCGCAGCTCGTGCACCCAGTGCAGCTGCTCGGCCTGCGCGGCGCGGATCGCACGCTCGAGCCGAGTGATGTGCTCGAGCGCCGCTTCGAGTCGTGCGGTGGGCTCCATGGATCCATCCGACCACGACCCTCCGACATCGGAATACCGCGCTGACCGGCGCTTTTCCTTGTGGAGAACCAGCCAGTGACGCGACCTGTGGAGGACGGGTCAGCCCGCGATCACCGGAAGGTACCCCGCGAGATCCGCCCGCTGTCCCGACGCGTGCACGCGGCCGGCGGCACGCGCGTCGTCCCACGTCAGGTCGCCGCCGGCGAGCGCGATCCAGGTCTCGGCATCCGTCTCGATGACGTTCGGGGGCGTGCCGCGCGTGTGCCTCGGCCCCTCGACGCACTGCACCGCGGCATACGGCGGCACCCGCACCTCGACGGTGCCGCCCGGGGCCTGCTCGGCGAGCAGCTGCAGCGAGTAGCGCACGGCGAGCGCGAGGGTCGTGCGGTCGACGGATGCCGCGAGCCGCAGTCCATCGCCGGATGCCGCGTGCCCCGCCGCGATCGCCCGCACGGTGGCGAACGCCGCGCGTCCGAGTTCGTCGTCGATGCGTGCCCGTGCCATGCCTCCATCCTCCCGCACGCCTGCGACGCACGGCCCGCACAGGCCCCACGACGGCCTCGTCGCATGGGGTCCCGCCCCCAGGTGCGCACACCCCGATCCGGTAGCCTGATCCGGTGAGAATCCTCGTCCTCGGCTCGGGCGCGCGCGAGCACGCCATCATCCTCGCGCTCCTCGACGAGGAGGCCGGCCATGAGATCATCGCAGCGCCCGGGAACGCCGGAATCGCGGCATCCGCGACCTCTGCGGCCCGCGGCACCGTGACCACGATCGCCCTCGACCCGACCGACCCGGTGATCGTCGCCGACTACGCGATCGACAACGACATCGAGCTCGTCGTGATCGGGCCCGAGGCACCCCTCGTCGCCGGCGTCGCGGACGCGCTGCGCACCCGCGGCATCGCGGTGTTCGGCCCGGGCAAGGCGGCCGCGGCGCTCGAAGGCTCGAAGACGTTCGCGAAGCGCATCATGGAGGCCGCGGGCGTGCCGACCGGTCGTGCGACGCTGGCCGAGACGCTCGCCGAGGTCGAGGCGACGCTCGACGAGTTCGGCGACCCCTACGTCGTGAAGGCCGACGGCCTCGCCGCCGGCAAGGGCGTCCTCGTGACCCACGACCGCGATGCTGCGCTCGCGCACGCCACGCACTACCTGCAGCAGGGCCCCGTGCTCGTCGAGGAGTTCCTCGACGGCCAGGAGGTCTCGCTCTTCCTCCTCTCCGACGGCACCAACGTGCTGCCGCTCTCGCCGGCGCAGGACTACAAGCGCCTGCAGGACGCCGACGCCGGCCCGAACACCGGCGGCATGGGCGCGTACTCGCCGCTGCCGTGGCTCGCCGACGACTTCGGCAGCGAGCAGGCGTTCGTCGACGAGGTGATCGAGACCATCGCGCTGCCGACCGTGCGCCGGCTCGCCGAGGAGCAGACGCCGTTCATCGGGCTGCTCTACGCCGGCCTCATCCTCACGTCGAAGGGCATCCGGGTCATCGAGTTCAACGCCCGGTTCGGCGACCCCGAGACCCAGGCGGTGCTGCCGCGCCTCGCCACGCCGCTGTCGGGCCTCCTGTTCGCCGCCGCCACCGGCGGGCTGGGCGAGCTGCCGCGACCCGAGTTCCGGTCGGATGCCGCGGTGACGGTCGTGCTCGCGAGCGAGGGGTATCCCGAGGCCCCCGTGACCGGTCGCGTGATCGAAGGACTCGACGACGCGGCATCCGTGCCCGGCGTGCACGTCGCGCATGCCGCGACGGCCATCGGCGCCGCCGCTGGCGAGGGCGTCGCGGCAGCCCTCATCGCCACCGGCGGTCGCGTGCTCAACGTCGTCGCCGTCGGCTCCGACTTCGCCGAGGCCCGCAGCCGCGCGTACGACGCGCTCGGCCGCCTGCGCCTCGAGGGCGGCCAGTACCGCACCGACATCGCCGCGCGCGTCGCGGAGTGATCGCCGCGCACGACGCGGAGTGAGGAGCACGGACACATGAGCGGAACGGCTGACCTGCCCGGCTGGACCCACGTCTACTCGGGCAAGGTGCGCGACCTGTACGTGTCGAGTTCGGCGCTGACCGACGACGACACGTGGACCGGCGACCCGCTGCAACTGAGCCGCATCGTGCTCGTGGTCGCGAGCGACCGCGTGAGCGCGTACGACCGGGTGCTCGAGCCGGCGATCCCCGGCAAGGGCGCCATGCTCACGGCGCTCACGCGCTGGTGGTTCGACCAACTGCCCGACGTGCCCAACCACCTCGCATACGCCGAGGACGACCGCCTCCACCTGCCGGCGATCCCCGCCGAGGTCGCCGACCGCGCCACGCTGGCCCGCACGCTCGACATGTTCCCCATCGAGTGCGTCGTGCGCGGCTACCTCACGGGCGGCGGGTGGAAGGAGTACCAGGCGACGGGCGCCATCGGCGGCGTAACGCTGCCCGAGGGCCTGCAGAACGGCGACCGGTTCCCCGAGCCGATCTACACGCCCGCGTGGAAGGCGCCGCTGGGCGAGCACGACGAGAACATCACCTACGAGCGCACCGTCGAGCTCGTCGGCGAGACCGTCGCCGAGCAGCTCCGGGCCATCTCGCTCGAGACGTTCGCGCACGCGTCGATCATCGCCGAGCGGCGCGGGCTCATCCTCGCCGACACGAAGTTCGAGTTCGGCGCCGACCGGGACATCGGCATCGTGACGCTCGCCGACGAGGTGCTGACGAGCGACTCGAGCCGTTACTGGGATGCCGACGCGTACCGCACGGGCGCGACGCCCGAGCAGCGCATGGCGAGCTTCGACAAGCAGATCGTGCGCGACTGGCTCGCCGCGAACTGGGACCAGGCGGCCTTCGAGGCGCCGCCGACGCTGCCGCACGAGATCGTCGAGCAGACGGCCGAGCGCTACCGGGCGCTGCTCGACCGGCTGACGCTCGGGCTCTGAGCGGCAACCCGGGGAACAGATCCTCAGGATCCCGGGTTATCATTAGTTGTGACTACAACCAATGACCTGCCGTCGGGCGGGCTCCTCGCCGCCGACACCGGCATGGGCGCGGTGACGCTGCGGGTCGCCGACCTCGACGCGATGATCCGCTACTACCGCGACGGCGTCACCCTGCAGCTGCTCAGCCATGACGGCCCCGTCGCCGTACTCGGACGCGGCACCACGCCGATCGTCATCCTCGAGCACGCCCCCGAGCTGAAGCACGCGTCGCCGCGCAGCGCCGGCCTCTTCCACACCGCGATCCTGTTCGACTCGCGCGAGGCGCTCGCGACCGCCATCCTCTCGGTCGCGTCGAAGTACCCCGGCACCTTCACCGGCAGCGCCGACCACCTCGTGAGCGAGGCGTTCTACTTCACCGACCCCGAGGGCAACGGCGTCGAGCTCTACTTCGACCGCGACCGCTCCACCTGGAGCTGGACCCACGGCCGGATCGAGATGGCCACGATCTTCCTCGACCCGAACACGTACCTGCGCGAGCACCTCGGCCAGGCCGGGGCGGATGCCGCGGCATCCGGTCTCGGGCTCGGCGACGCGGTGGTGGGCCACGTGCACCTCTCGGTCGGCGACATCGACAGCGCCCGCGAGTTCTACGTGCACCGCCTGGGCTTCGAGACGACCGCCGACGGCTGGCCCGGCGCGCTGTTCGTCTCGGCGGGCGGCTACCACCACCACATGGCGATGAACACGTGGAACAGCGCCGGCGCCGGCCGTCGCGGCCTCGCGCTCGGCCTCGGCAAGGTCGAGATCGTCGTACCCACGGCCGACGACCTCGGCGAGCTCGGCGAGCGGATGTCGCACTACGACGTCGCCACGCGCGACGACGGTCGCACGCTCGCGTTCGACGACCCGTGGTCGAACCTCGTGGAGGTGCGCGCCGGGGTGCGGCGCTGACGCCGCTCAGCCCGTCGGCGCCACTTTCGGCCCCTTCGCGTGCGACATGTCGTGGAACGCGTCGAACGACTGCCCGGCGCCCGGCAGCGGCGTGAGGTCGGGCCGGGCGCGGAGGCCATCGAGCACGACCGTCAGCTGGCGCCGCCAGTACGGCAGGTAGGCGCCGCCGTACTGCCCGATGGAGCCGAGCATGTCGACGAGCACGCCGAGGTCGACGGCCGTGACGTCCTCGCGCAGCGCGCCCTCGGACTTCGCCCGAGCGACGATGCCGTCCATCGTGTCCGCGAACTCGGCGCCCGGCTTGTAGTCGGGATCGAGCTCGGCCATCCGGCGCATCACGGCGGGGAGGTACGGCGACTCGGCGACCCAGGCCCCCAGTCGCTCGAGCCAGAGCTCGATCGCGCGCCATCCGGTCTCGGCGCCGACGATCTCGGGCGCGAAGCCGTGCAGGTCGCCGACCGCCGTGTCGTAGAGCTCGCGGATGAGCGCGTCGCGCGTGGGGAAGTGCCGGTAGACGGTGCCCGCACCGACGCTGGCCCGCGTCGCGAGCTCGTCGAGCGGGGCGTCGATGCCGCGCTCCCCGAAGAGCACCCTCGCCTCGGCGAGGAGCCGCTCATGGTTGCGCCGTGCATCGCGACGCGGCGACGCGGTCGGGTTCACGACTTCACTGTACGCCCGGATGTCGGCTATCATTCGGAGGGTCGCCTCCGCTTCATCTCGGGGCGTTGGCGGACGGCCCTCTTGGGGGAGAGGGATGCGGCGCGGCGGGTAGCAGGCCGGTCTGACCGGGTGGGGGCGCCCGCCGCGCCCGATCCGCGCGAGGCGCCGCGGGCTAGGCTGATCACGTGCCCGAAGCCCCCGAACCCGAGCAGCCCGTCGCGGCCAACACGCGCCGCATCGAGGCATCCGTCGTCACCGACTTCAGCGATCGCATGAGCTACGGCGGGTATCTCGACCTGTCGACGCTGCTCGCCGCGCAGCGCCCGATCTCGCGGCCCGAGCACCACGACGAGCTGCTGTTCATCATCCAGCACCAGACCACGGAGCTGTGGCTGAAGCTCGTGCTGCACGAGCTCGAGACGGCATGCGAGCTGCTCCGCGCCGACGAGCTCGCGCCGGCCCTCAAGTGCATCGCGCGCGTCAAGCACATCCAGAAGACGCTCACCGAGCAGTGGTCGGTGCTCGCGACGCTCACGCCCACCGAGTACGCGCAGTTCCGCGGCGTGCTCGGCAACGCGAGCGGCTTCCAGTCCTACCAGTACCGCGCCGTCGAGTTCGTGCTCGGCAACAAGAACGCGAAGATGATGCAGGTCTTCGAGTCGGATGCCGCGGCGACCGCGATCCTCCGCCGGGCCCTCGAATCGCCCAGCCTCTACGACGAGTTCCTGCGGCTGCTCGCACGGGCGGGCTACCCGATCCCCGCCGACGTGCTCGAGCGCGACGTCACCCTCGCCTGGACGTTCCGGGCCGACCTCGTGCCGGTGTTCGCCGAGATCTACGCGAATCCCGACCAGCACTGGGCCGCGTACGAGACGTGCGAGGAGCTCGTCGACCTCGAGGACAACTTCCAGCTCTGGCGCTTCCGCCACCTGAAGACCGTCGAGCGCATCATCGGCTCGAAGACCGGCACGGGCGGGTCGAGCGGCGCACCGTTCCTGCGGCGCGCGCTCGAGCTCACGTTCTTCCCCGAGCTCTACGCGGTACGCACCGAGATCCCGGGATGAGCCGATGACCGACGCCCCCGCGGACCCGTTCGTCGCCCCCGTGATCGCACTCGACCTCGGTCCGCTCGCGGTGCCCGTGCGCCGCTCGCTCAACGGCGACCACCCCGGCGAGACGGGCACCATGCTGCCGCCCCTCGTCGACCACCACGTGCACCTCATGCTCGTGGGCGCCGACGCGCTCGCCGACACCGCCATCGCCGGCATCCTCGACCTGGGGGCGCCGCTCGACCTCGTGGCGGCCCGCGTCCACCGCGACGGCCTGCCGCGCGCGGACTTCGCCGGCGCGTTCCTCACCGCACCGGGCGGATACCCGATCGGTCGTCCGTGGGCGGCGCCCGGGTGCGCACGCGAGGTGGAGCCCGTGCGCGGCGACGGCCGGTCGGCCCTGCCGAGCGCCGCCGAGACGGCGGTGAGCGAGCAGCAGGCGTTCGGGGCATCCGTCATCAAGGTCGCGCTCAACGCCGACGTCGGGCCCGTGTTCGACGCGTCGACGCTGGACGCGATCGTGCGGGCGGCGCACGAGCGGGGCATGCCCGTGGTCGCCCACGTCGAGGGCGACGGGATGACGCGACTCGCGGTCGAGGCCGGCGTCGACGCGCTGGCCCACACCCCGTTCACCGAGCACGTCGACGACGCCCTCGTCGCCCGGGCCGTCGCGATCGGCCAACGCTGGATCTCGACGCTCTTCGTCACCGGCTACGGCACGGTCACCCCCGAGTCCGAGCGTGCCGCCGACAACCTGCGGCGCTTCCTCGACGCCGGCGGACGCGTGCTCTACGGCACCGACCTCGGGAACGGCGACCAGCCGCTCGGCGTGAACCCCGACGAGCTCAGCCTGCTGGTCGGCGCGGGCCTCGACGCGCCGGCACTGCTCGCCGCGATCGCCGATCCGTGGCCGCGCCCGGCGCGAGCGGAGGGCATCGCGACGTTCGTGCCCGGCCCTGTGCCCGACATCCTCGACGACGTGCCCGCGTGGCTCGCGACCGCGTGCGTCGTGCCCACGGAAGACCTGGAGGCCCTGTGACCCTCGACCCGCACCTCGCGTACGCCCGGCGCATGGACCGCGCCGACGGGCTGGCGCACTACCGCAAGCGCTTCGTCGGCGCCGAGAGCGACCTCGTCTACTTCGACGGCAACTCGCTCGGACGGCCCCCGGTCGCGGCGATCGAGCGCATGGACCGGTTCCTGCGGGAGGACTGGGGCGGGCGGCTCATCCGCGGGTGGGACGAGGCCTGGATGCAGCTGCCGTTCGAGATCGGCGACCGCATCGGCCGCGCCGTGATCGAGGCGAAGGCCGGGCAGACCGTGATCGGCGACTCCACGACCGTGCTGCTCTACAAGCTCGCGCGCGCCGCCGTCGACGCGCAGCTCGCCCGCGATCCCGGCCGCCGCGAGATCGTGGTCGACAGCGACAACTTCCCCACCGACCGCTACGTGCTCGACGGCATCGCGCGCGAGCGCGGCCTGCGCTTGCGCTGGATCGAGGTCGACACCTCATCGGGCGTGACGCCCGAGCACCTCGCCGAGGCTGTCGGCCCCGACACCGCGCTCGTCGTGCTCTCGCACGTCGCGTACCGGTCGGCCTACCTCGCCGACGCCCATGAGCTCACGCGCATCGCGCACGACGCCGGCGCCCTCGTGCTGTGGGACCTCTGCCACTCGGCCGGGTCGGTGCCCGTGCGCGCCGACCATTGGGGGTTCGACCTCGCGGTCGGCTGCACGTACAAGTACCTCAACGGCGGACCCGGATCCCCCGCGTTCGCGTACGTGCGCGACGACCTGCAGGACGTGCTCGCCCAGCCCATCCAGGGGTGGATGGGCACCGCCGACGTGTTCGCGATGGGCCCCGAGTACCGGCCGGCGCGCGGCATCCGTCGCTTCATCAGCGGCACGCCGCCCATCGTGGGCATGCTCGCGATGGAGGAGACGCTCGCGATGATCGAGGAGGCGGGCATCGGGGCGATCCGCACGAAGTCCGTCGCGCTCACCTCCTACGCGATGACGGTCGCCGACGAGTGGCTGGCGCCGCTCGGCGTGCAGCTCGCGTCCCCGGTCGACTCCGAGGAGCGCGGCGGGCACGTGACGCTGGAGCATCCGGCCATGCGCGAGGTCACGGCGCGGCTGTGGCAGCAGGACGTGATCCCCGACTACCGCGACCCCGGCGGCCTGCGACTCGGCCTCTCGCCGCTCTCGACGAGCTTCGAGGAGGTGCACCGCGGCCTCGCGGCCACGCGCGACCAACTGCGGGCCGTGCTCACCGAGCGGGCCGGGCTGGCGTAGCCACGGGCTCGTCGGGTGCTTCGGCGGTGCTCCGACGGTCGGGGAGCACGATCGCGAGGATCACGGCGAGCGCGAGGCCGAACTCGAACACCGCCGAGAGCCAGAGCTCGGGCGCGGTGACCACGAGCGAGACGCCGAGCACCACGTGCATGCCGCTGATCGTGAGGATGATCGCGCGGCCCGCGGCGACCTGCGCCCGGTGCACGAGCACGAGGCCGACGACGATCGCCAGGCCCATGAGCATGTTGTAGACGCCGACGTTGCGCGTCCACAGGGCCACGGCGTCGTACTCGTCTGGTTCGATGAGGAAGATCGGGTAGAGCTCGGGGCTGCGGAAGAAGAACGACTCGAGCAGGCCGACCGTGATGAGCGTCAGCGCCTCGAGGGCGGCGAATACCTGTGCGACGCGATTCATGGGCGCATCCTCGTCGGGTGCCGCAGCCTCCGCATCGGGGCCTTCCCCACCTTCCGACCGCGGATGCCCCGACCCCGACTAGCAGCCCGGTCGGCGCGTTGGCAAGCCCTCCGGTCCCTGCAGGCGGCTCCCGAAGAGCGCGCGTAGCATGACCGGATCGCAACGACGAGGAGGGTGGAACCATGACCGACACGGACCGCAAGATCGCCGACGCGACCCAGGCCGCACGCGAAGCCGCGTACAAGGTGACGGATGCCGCCGGCGATGCCGGAGAAGAACTGCTCGACGAGGCGGGCGACGCCGTCCGCGACGCGAGCGCGGCCGCCCGCAGCGCCGCCGACGAGCTCTTCGACGGCGGGACCGACGCGAAGGAGCACGTCGCCGCGGTCGTCGGCGACGTGATCGACGACGTGAAGGCCGCGGCATCCGATGCCGCCGAGGCCGTCACCGCGCAGGCCAAGGAGGCGTACGCGAACGCGAAGACCGCCGCCGACGACGGCGTGACCTACGTGCAGGCGCGCTACCGCGAGAACCCGGTGGCCGTGATCGCCGCAGGCGCTGCGATCGCCGTGGGCGTCGTGCTCGTGCTGCGGGGGATCTTCAAGCGCTGAACCCGACGTGGGAGGCCCGGTCGGGCGCGCGTCGCCGACCGGGCCTCCTCACGCGGTCACGCCCGAGAGTCGCCGCCGCGAGCGCGCGATCATCGCCTGCACGAGGTGCGGGTGCACGACCCGCACCGGCAGGAACCACGCCTGGCCGAGCCGGCCCTTGAGGCGCACGGCCGTGACGACGCGCACGATGCCGTGCCGCTCGTCGACGCCCACGCCCACCCGCACGTCGAGCAGCCGCTGGTCGACGGCGATCAGCACCTCGTCGCCCGACACGCACCGCACGGCGAAGCGGTCGTGCGGCGCCTTCGGCACGCCCACGAGCGGACCGAGCACTTGGCGGAGGCGCACGAGCAGTACGAGCCACATCGGCAGCGAGCGCAGCGAGAACAGGCTGCGCGCCCACGCCGCCGGATCGGCCGTGGCGTGCGCGGGCAGCACGCCGACCGCGACGTCGGCGTAGTCGGGATCGGCGATCTCGTCGAACGCCATCGACCAGAAGACGGGTGTGGACATCGTTCCTCCATACGGGGGCGTATGGGAGACTATACGGTACCGTACAGTCATGGCAAGCTTCTCGGCCGACGACTGGGTGGACGCGGCATACCGGCGCTTCAACGACGGCGGCCTATCGGCCGTGCGGGTCGAGGCCGTCGCGCGCGACCTCGGCGCGACCAAGGGCTCGTTCTACTGGCACTTCGCCGATCGGGCCGCTCTCGTGAACGCCGTCATGGAGCGGTGGGAGCGCAGCGAGACCGACTTCGTCATCGACCTCGTCGAGCGCGCGGGCACGCCCGAGGAGCGGCTCGCCGCACTGTACGACGTCATCGTCGACCGCATGGGCGAGCGCGGCGGCGAGCGAACGCTCTACCTCGACGCCGTACCCGAGTCGGTCGACGCCGCCGTCGCGCGGGTGACCGAGCGCCGCGTCGGGTACGTCGCCGCGCTGCTCCACGACGCCGGGGTCGACGAGGATGAGGCGCGCCGCCGCGGTGCTGCCGTCGTCGCGGCGGTCATCGGCTTCCAGCAGCTCGCCGCCGGCGGATGGAAGGCGGGGCCGAAGGTCGACACGCACGAGCTCACCGCGTCGATCCTCGGCATGAGCCTCAGCGGCATCCGGGGCCGGCATGCAGCGCGCCATGCGGATTACGGCGAGCAGACCCGGGGGCTGTGATCGCCGTGGCGCTCGACCCGGGACCCGCGATCACTGGCGTCCCGGGATCACGGCGCGCGAACCTGACGGCACGGCGCCGGAGCGGCGCTCGAACCACAGGAGCCGACATGTCCACCTCATCCGCCTCCGCGTCCGCCTCCGGCTTCGAGTCCGGCTCCGGACCCGAGAGCACAGCCCGTGCCGCCCGCCGGCCGGAGCGGCGCCTCTACCGCACCGCCGGCCTCGGCGGCCTCATCGCCGTCGGCGCCTGGCTCGGCCAGCCCGTGGTGGTCGCTGTGGCCTCCGCCGCCGCGGGCGACGAGTTCGCGACCATGGCACTCCTCCAGGAGCGGCCGTACTCCGGAGCGATCGAGGCGGTGATCTTCCTCGGCATGGCCGTCGGCCTGTTCGCGTTCGTCCGTGCGTCATCGCGGCTCGTCCGACGTCGGACCGGCCCCGACGAGCCCACCTGGGCGAGGGTGGGCGAAGCGTTCGGGCATGTGGGTGCCGCTGCATGGATCGCGGTCGCGAGCGCAAGCCTCGTTCCGTACACGTCCGTCGGGCTCGGACTCGCGGAGACATTGCCCGACGCGACCCCGCAGATGGCGGTCCTGTACGCCAACGCGTTCCTCATCACCGCCTTCGGGCTGACCGGAGCGATCGGCCTCGGCGGCTACGCGGTGTTCCTGGCGACCACCGGGCGCCGCGCGGGGGTCATCGGCTGGCCGGTGGCCCTGATCGGATTCGCGGCGGCCGCCGCACTCGCCGTGCCCTTCCTCGTTCCGTTCTCGGTGCCGTGGGGATTCATCGGCGTCCTGTGCTTCGTGCTCGTCGCCGGCGTCTCGTTCCTCCTCCGGAGCCGGCGGCCGGCGGTCGAGTGACCCGAGCCGGCGGATCACCCTGCCTCTGGCAGGCCGATCGCCGCGGTGGCAGGATCGGGTCATGACGGGCGGGCAGGCCGCGCTCCTCGCTTCACAGGCCGTCGTCGCGACGGTCGGCCTGCTGGGTGCCGCCCTCGTGGTCGTGGCAGTCGTCCCGTCGCGAGGTGGGCCCTCGCTCGGTCGAGCATGGGTGCCCGCGACCGCAGTCGTCGCGATCCTCCTGAGTTCGGCCGTGGCCGCCGCGATCCCGGCCGCCACGATCGCCTCGGCCGTCTGGTTCGGCGCCTTCCCGCTCCTCGCGGCGACCTACCCCGACGGGCGATTCGTCCCGCGGTGGTTCATCGCGCCGGTCGTCGTGCTCATCGCGTGCATGGCCGCCGTGTTCGCGACCGGCGGCGCGATCACCGACGAGCCGTGGTGGATCCTCGTCGGATCGTCCGGCCTGCTCCTCGTCCTCGGGCAGGTCTACCGATATCGGTACCGGTCCGACACGCGGCAGCGCGAGAGCCTCCGGTGGGCGCTCCTGGGCATCCTCACGAGCGCCGAGCTCTTCGTCCTCGTCTTCGTCCTGGAAGGCGGCCCGATCGGCGAGCGGGGTCCCGGGTTCGAGGCCGCCGCGAACCTGGCCATCGTGCCGGCGCTCCTGGGCTTCGTCATCGGCCTCGTACGGCCGAGGCTCTGGAACGTCGATCCGCTGCTGCGCGCCCTGCTCGTGTTCACGTTGACCGCGCCGGTGCTCGCGGCCGCGTACTGGGCCGGCAGGTCGGTCGGCGCACCCGGAAGCGAGGCGGCCGGATGGATCGGGGCTGCCGTGGTCGCCGTCGTGGCCGTGCCCGTGATCCGGGCCGCCTCGTGGGTCGCCGAACGGGTGGTGTACCGCGGTCGCGTCGACCCCGCCGCCGCGGTCGACGCCCTCGGACGGGCCGTCGCCGACGAGCCCGAAGCGGTGCGGGTGCCCGAGGCGATCCTCCGCAGCGTGGTCGACAGCCTGTTCCTCGACGGTGCGGCCCTCCGCGGCACCGAGGTCGACGCGCAGGTCGGCGTGATCGAGGGCCGGACGGAGGAGTTCCCGGTCGTGCACCTCGGCGAAGAACTGGCACGCCTGCTGATCCCCCCACGACCAGGCGAGTCGGAGCTGACCGCGCGCGACCGGGAGGTCGCGAGGGCGCTGGCCCTCCACGCCGGACCCGCCCTGCACGGGGTGCGAGCGCTCGCCCGGCTCACCGAGTCGCACGCGATGCTCGTCGCGGCTCGCGAGGAGGAGCGTCGCCGGCTGCGCCGCGACCTGCACGACGACCTGTCCCCCAGCCTGGCCGGGCTCGCGCTGAGTGCCGCCGCCCTCGCGCGACGCCTCGCAGCGACCGGCGGCGACCCGCAGCTGGTCGCGATCGCCGACGAGCTCCACCGCGACATCCGCTCGGTGATCGTGCGAGCCCGCGAGATCTCGCACGACCTGCGGCCGGCCGTGCTCGATGAACAGGGCCTCGTGGCCGCCATCCGGTCGCGCGTGACCGCCCCGCGTCCCGACGACATCGAGATCCGCCTCGAGGCCGACGACGAACGGATGCCGCTCCCCGCCGCCGTCGACGTGGCGGCACTGCGCATCGTGCAGGAGGCGGTCTCGAACGTCCGGCGGCACGCGGCCGCCACGACCTGCACGGTCTCGCTCCACCGCGAAGCGGATCACCTCGACGTCACCGTGCGCGACGACGGGATCGGGATGCCCGAGCGCGTGCTCGACGGGCTGGGCATCTCGTCGATCCGCGAGCGTGCGCGCGAGCTCGGCGGGACCGCCGAGATCGGACGTGACCCCGACGGCGGGAGCCGTGTGCACGTTCGCCTCCCGCTCGAGTTGGGGTCGACGTGACCACGCTCGTGGTCGTCGACGACCATCCGCTGTTCCGGAAGGGGCTCGTCGCACTGCTCGAGGCGAGCGGCTTCGACGTGGTGGCCGAGGCGGCCAGTGCCGCCGAGGCGGTGGAGGTCGTGATGTCCCGTCGTCCCGACGCGGTGCTCATCGACCTCGGGCTGCCGGATCGGAGCGGGCTCGCGGCGACCGAGCAGCTCTCCGCCGCGCTGCCCGAGACGCGGTTCGTGGTCATCACGATGTACGACGACGCCGACACGGTCCGGCGCGCACTCGAAGCCGGCGCCACGGCCTACGTCACGAAGGACGCCTCCCCCGACCACGTCGTGGCGGCCGTGCAGGCGGTGCTCATGGGAGCGCAGTGGCTCGACAGCGGCGTGCCACGGCCGCTCCTCGATTCCGGCACCGCGACACGAGCCGCCGTCGAGAGCCTGCCCGGGCTGACGCCGAGGGAACGTTCGATCGCCGAGCTGATCGGCAAGGGGCTGCCGAACGAGGCCATCGCCGAGCGGCTCGGCGTTTCACGGAAGACGGTCGCGAACTACGTGTCGAACGTGCTGCTCAAGCTGGGGGCGGAGGACCGACCCGACGCGATCCGCATCGTCCGACGCGCGACCGATCGTTGAGGAACGACCCCGGGATCGGGGAACGCGTCGCCACCGATAGAATCGAGGCATCCACACCCTCGACACCGGACGGAGAACCGCGGTGCCCACCATCGTCGTCGACGTGATGCCCAAGGCCGAGCTGCTCGATCCGCAGGGGAAGGCCGTGGCCGGCGCCCTCGCCCGAACGGGCCGCACCGGGTTCACCGGAGTGCGCATCGGCAAGCGCTTCGAGCTGACCGTCGACGGACCCGTCGACGATGCGCTCAAGGCGCAGGTCCAGCAGATCGCCGAGGAGATCCTCTCGAACTCGGTCATCGAGGACGTCGTCGGCATCCACTACGAGCAGTCGAACGTCGAGCTCGCCGAGGAGGCCGCACACGCGGCAGCCGAGCACGCCGACACCGGCTACGTGGCGCCCGCGGGCGAGACCCACTGAGGTCGGCCGTCATGCGCATCGGCGTCATCACCTTCCCCGGCTCGCTCGACGACCGCGACGCCCAGCGGGCCGTGCGGCTCGCCGGCGCCGAGCCCGTCGCCCTCTGGCACGGCTCGCACGACCTCGAGGGCGTCGACGCGCTCATCCTGCCAGGCGGCTTCAGCTACGGCGACTACCTCCGCTGCGGCGCGATCGCCTCGCTCAGCCCGATCATGACCGAGGTCGTGGATGCCGCGAACCGGGGCCTGCCCGTGCTCGGCATCTGCAACGGCTTCCAGATGCTCACCGAGGCGCACCTGCTCGAGGGTGGGCTGATCCGCAACGACCACGGCTCGTTCATCTGCCGCGACCAGGTGCTGCGCGTCGAGAACTCGGCGACCGACTGGACGAGCGGCTTCGAGGCCGGCCAGGAGATCACGATCCCGCTGAAGAACGGCGAGGGCGGCTTCATCGCCGACGACGAGACGCTCGACCGCCTCGAGGGCGAGGGTCGCGTGGTGTTCCGCTACGTCGACGTGAACCCCAACGGCTCGCTGCGCGACATCGCCGGCATCACGAACGTCCGCGGCAACGTCGTCGGCCTCATGCCGCACCCCGAGCACGCCGTCGAGCCGGGCTTCGGCCCCGACACCCCCGCCGCGATGCGGTCGGGCGTCGACGGGCTCGGGTTCTTCACCTCGGTGGTGCAGCGCGCGCTCGTCGAGGCGTAGCCTCCCCGAACACGTCGAACGGCGGCAGGTCCCATGCGGGTCCTGCCGCCGTTCGCGTTCAGCGCGTCAGAACGAGGCCGGGATGATGCCGTCGTCGGTCTGGTAGCCGGTCACCGGAGCGTGCGGGATCTCCTCCCAGCGCGCCGGGTCCTCCTGCTGCACCTCGCCGGTCGCCATGCCGGTCAGCAGTTCCTGCAGCGCCAGGACGTTCTGCTTGATCGACTTGCCGCGCGCCTTCTGGCCGAGGCTTCCGTCGGACGTGTTGCCGCTCGTCTCGAAGAAGATCGCCGGGTTGCTGTGTCCTTCGGGGTTGAGCCCGTCGTGGTCGAGTCCGAGCATCATGGCCGAGACGACCCCGCCCTTGATGTCGATCTCGAGGCTGCCGCCGACCTGGTAGCGGTCCATGTTGACGTACCCGGCCTTCGCGAGCTCGTCGTAGACGTGGACGTGCATCTGGCGGGTGAGCACGTCGTAGGCGCCGCCCTCGACGCCCGGGAGGGTCGGGCCGCCGGGTGCCAGCGAGATGCCGAGCGACAGGGTCACGTCATCGCCCGTGCCGTACTCGCGCTTGAGGCCCTGGTGGTGGATGTCGACCGCGAAGGACGGGTCGACCATCGTCCAGTACTCGTAGAAGGCCTCGGACTCGACTGCCTCGAACTTGCCGACGCCCCAGTCGCGGTTCAGGTCGATCCGCTTCTCCGAGCCGTCCTGCAGGATCGTGTGCCGGATGTTCAGCTCCGAGCCGTCGGGGTTGTACATCGGGATGACGTGGAACGTGTAGGTCTCCCGGAGGAGCGTCCAGTCGGGCGACCCGTTCGTCCCGAGCTCCTTCAGCACCGCGAGGAGCGACTCGGCGCCGTAGGGCTCGTTGCCGTGGATGCGGCCCTGCAGCCACACGGCCTCGGGGCCGTCGCCGACCGTCGCGACGTAGAGGTCGCGACCCTGCTCCGAGGTGGACATCGCGGTGCCCGCCTCGGCGAGCGTGAAGACGTCGAGGCCGAAGCGGGACGTGCGCTCGAGCTTGTCGAGCTCGGCGATCATGTCGGCGTAATCGAGGATGCCGGCGGTGCTGGTCTCGCCCTCGGTCGACGGGAAGTTCGCGTCGGCCACCGCCGGTGCGGTCGCCGCGAGCGGTGCCGCGATGGCGAAGGCAGCCCCGGCCGCGAGCGCGGCAGCGGTACGGCGGCGGCGGTTCGGTGATCTCGTGCTGATGGTCATCGGTGACTCCCCCTTCGGTACGGCATGCCGCGGTCGCGACACGAGCCCCTCGCATCGGGCCGGAATGGCCTTTCCCGAGGGCTTGCAGGGAGCCTACGGAGGGGCCTCTCCGCTTCTCAATGGACAGGTGTCCGCATTGTGGAACGATCCTGCGCCGTTCGTCCATGAGATGCCGAACGTTGCAAGTCCGACGACGGATGCCTCGCCGCGATCTGCATTCGTGGCCCCTCCATTGCCGGTTGATGGGCGACGCACAGCGACGGGCCGGATGCTTCGGGGAGACGCAGGGATCCGCCCCGCCTCGCCGGAGGAGCATCATGACCGCCACCGCACCCCAGTACCCGACCGCGTGGACACCCGACCGATCCACCGAAACCCCCCGGACCCCGTGGTATCGACGAGCCTGGGTGCTGGCCGTGTCGGCCGTGCTCATCGCCGCGCTCTCGTTCGCAAGCGGGTTCGTCGCAGGGAACGCCACGGCGTTCTTCAACCGGCTCGGCGGACCGGGCATGAGCGTGGACGGTCCGGGCTTCCCCGACGGCGTCCGCCCCGGCGACGGCCAGATCCCCCAGTTCCCGGGCGACGGCACGACGGACGGCACCGGGTCCTGATCGCGGCCTCGCGGCTCGGCGGAATCCCGGTCGTGTCGTGGAATCCCGATCGAACGGGATTCCGGCGCACCAACGGGATTCCTGCCGCGAAGTTCGGCGCGCGAGGTGGCGCGCGGGGCAGGATGAGGGGATGACTCCCGCCGATGCATCCGCCCCCGAGCCGCTCACGCCCGAGCTCGCCGACACGATCGCCGACATCTTCGGCCGGCGCGACCGCGAGCACATGCAGCCGACGATCGACGCGTTCCTGGCCCTGCTCGATGAGCACCCGAACCAGCCCGAGGTGCTCTACGAGGTCGGCGGCTCGTACGACACCGACGGCCAGGAGCAGACCGCGCTCGGCTACTACGAGGCCGCGATGGCCGCGGGCCTGTCGGGCGACACGCTGCGCAAGTGCCTCCTGCAGTACGGCAGCACCCTGCGGCTGCTCGGCCGCCACGAGGACTCGGTGGCCGCGCTCGACCGCGCGCTCGCAGGGTGGCCGGAGTCGCCGTCGGTGCGGGCGTTCCACGCGCTCGGGCTGCACGCGGCCGGCCGCAGCGACGGCGCCGTCGGCGAGCTGCTGGCGCTCGTCGCGGAGGAGATCCGCACGCCCGACGTGCTCCGCTACGAGGCGGCGTTGCGCGGCAACGCCGGGTACCTGATCGGGCGCGACCAGCAGCGGGGGCGCTGACCGTCGCGGGTCAGGCGCCGTCCCGCTGGGCGATCCAGGCCCGGATCAGCTCCTGCAGCGCATCCCGCTTCGCCGCGAGATCATCGGCGTCGAGGAAGCGCGCCACGCGGGACACGTCGCCCTCGCCCTCGAGGAGGCCGTCGGGATCGGGGAGCGAGGCTCCGCGATGGAACATCAGGCTCGCGTGCGTCTTCGTCTTCGGGTAGAACGACGCGATGTTGCCCTTGTAGGCGAACGTCGGCGCCTGCCACTTGACGACCTCGGTCACGCGGTCGTCGGCGTCGAGGATGGCCTCCCGCACGGCGAGCACGAGCTCGCGCTGCGGGTTGTCGTAGCGGTCGAACCAGGCGTCGACGTCGGGGTCGTGCTTCGCCATGAGGGTCTCCTTTCGTCGGGGTTCGCCGCGGCATCCGCTGCTCAGTGCACCAGCGAGCCGAGCCAGATCACGAGCAGGCCGAGGGTCGCGGTGACGAGCGCGCTCAGCACCCACCAGCCCCAGTGCCCGCCGCGGCGCCGCGCGGTGAACCAGCCGATGACCGCGAGCACGAGCGTGCCCGCCCACAGCGCGAGGTAGTACGCGACGTACTCGTCCATCCAGTTCAGCGTCGCGAGGAGCAGGAAGACCGTCGGCAGCACCATCGCGAGCAGCATGCCCGACGAGTGCGCGGCCGAGGAGCGCGCTGCCGCGAGGACCGCCCGGAGCCGCGGCTCGCCCGTGTCCTCGCGCGACACCGTGCCCGCGTAGACGTGCGCGAGCCAGAACACGACGACGGCGCCCCACGTGAACATGAGCACCTCGAGGTCGGTCTGCTCGCGCCAGGCGATCGCGATCAGCGAGCCCACGAGCACGACGCCGTAGATCGAGGACTCGCTGCGGTACGCCCGCAGCACGAGTGAGGCATCGCGCACGACGCCGCGCGGGTCGCGTCGAGCCTTCGCGCGCGGGCCGTCCGCCTGGGACTCGTCGTCGATCCCGGCCATCGCACCTCCCGCTGTCGCGAGCACATCGTACTGCCGGCGGGCCGGTTCCATCCTTCGACGGATGCCACGCCCAGCGGGCCTTGGCAGCATGGGAGGACCCCGACCCCTGGAGCACGTGTGTCACCGAAGCGCCTCTTCCGCGCCCTCGCCCTCGCCGAGGCCGTCACCTGGACGATCCTCATCGTCGCCATGATCCTGAAGTACGCCGCCGGCGTCGACGCCGCGGTGCTCGTCGGCGGCTCGATCCACGGGTTCGCCTTCCTCGCCTACGCGTTCGCCGCCGTGCTCGTCGGCGTCAACCAGCGCTGGCACCTCGGCCTCATCGCCTTCGCCGTGCTGACGGCGATCGTGCCCTACGCCACGATCCCGTTCGAGGTGTGGCTCGTGCGCCGGGGCCGCCTCGAGGGCGGGTGGCGTCGCGAGGCGGGCGACCACCCCGCAGACGGCCACTGGGTGAACCGGATGCTGCGCTGGTTCCTCGCCCGCCCGGTGCTGCTCACCGTGGTCGCGGTCGTCGGCATCGCCGTCGTGTTCTCCGCGCTGCTGGTCATCGGCCCGCCCGGAGGCCGCGAGGCGTAGGCGTCGCCGCCCGCGCGCGAGGGCGCGAGAATGGACCGCATGCCCATCCTCAACAAGGACATGTCGGTGTGCATCTCGCTCGCCGGCCGTCCGTCGAACCTCGGCACGCGGTTCCACAACTTCCTCTACGACGAGCTCGGCCTGAACTTCATCTACAAGGCGTTCACGACCGACGACATCGAGGGGGCCGTCCGCGGCATCCGCGCGCTCGGCATCCGCGGATGCTCCGTGTCGATGCCGTTCAAGGAGGCGGTCATCCCGCTCGTCGACGTCGTCGAGCCCTCGGCCGCGGCGATCGAGTCGGTGAACACCATCGTGAACGACGACGGCGTGCTCTCGGCGTCGAACACCGACTACGAGGCGATCGCGCAGCTCATCGCCGAGCACCGGCTCGACCCCGCGCATCGCGTGCTCGTGCGCGGCTCGGGCGGCATGGCCAAGGCCGTGGTGGCGGCGTTCCGCGGCGCGGGCTTCACGGACCTCAGCATCGTGGCGCGCAACGCCGACGCGGGCGGCGCGCTGGCCGAGAAGTACCGCTACCACTGGGTGGGGGACGACCCCCAGCCCGACTTCGACGTCATCGTGAACGTCACCCCGCTCGGCATGCACGGGGCGGATGCCGCGGCGCTCGCGTTCGCGCCCGAGTTCATCCAGCGCGCGAACACGGTCTTCGACGTGGTGGCGTTCCCCGCCGAGACCCCGCTCATCCTCGCCGCGCGAGCCGCCGGGAAGCCCGTGATCACGGGCGCCGAGGTCATCGCGCTGCAGGCCGCGCGGCAGTTCGAGCGCTACACGGGCGTGCCGCTCACGCGCGAGCAGGTCGAGCGCGCGTCCGCGTTCTCCCGCGCGGAGTGAGCGCGCGCGGCGTGTCCGGGAGCGGCGAGGAGCCGCCGGACTGCTCACCTGAGCAGCCCGGGTAGACTCGGAGGGTCCGGCATCCGCCCGCGGCATCCGCTCGCCGCTGTTCCCTGGAGCTCGCCACTCGTGACCACCGAAACCGCCGCCACGACCGCTGCCCCGACGACTCCGGCACTCGACACCGTCGAGGTCGCCGCCGTCTCGCCCGAGAAGGAGCAGCCATACGCGGCGCTCGGCCTGAAGCCCGACGAGTACGAGCGCATCCGCAACATCCTCGGCCGCCGCCCCACGAGCGCCGAGCTCGCGATGTACTCGGTCATGTGGAGCGAGCACTGCTCCTACAAGTCGTCGAAGATCTACCTGCGCCAGTTCGGCAAGAAGGTCACGCCCGAGATGAAGCAGCACCTCATGGTGGGCATGGGCGAGAACGCGGGCGTGCTCGACATCGGCGAGGGCTGGGCCGTCACCTTCAAGATCGAGTCGCACAACCACCCGTCGTACATCGAGCCGTTCCAGGGGGCCGCGACCGGCGTCGGCGGCATCGTGCGCGACATCATCTCGATGGGCGCGCGCCCCGTCGCCGTCATGGACGCGCTGCGCTTCGGCGCCATCGACCACCCCGACACGGCACGCGTGGTGCACGGCGTCGTCGCGGGCATCAGCTTCTACGGCAACTGCCTCGGCCTGCCGAACATCGGCGGCGAGACCTGGTTCGACCCGACCTACCAGGCGAACCCGCTCGTGAACGCGCTCGCGGTCGGCGTGCTCCGCCATGAAGACCTGCACCTCGCCAACGCGAAGGGGGCCGGCAACAAGGTCGTGCTCTTCGGAGCCCGCACGGGCGGCGACGGCATCGGCGGCGCGTCGATCCTCGCGTCCGACACGTTCGCCGAGGGCGGCCCCACCAAGCGCCCTGCGGTGCAGGTCGGCGACCCGTTCGCCGAGAAGGTGCTCATCGAGTGCTGCCTTGAACTGTTCCAGCAGGACCTGGTCGAGGGCATCCAGGACCTCGGCGCCGCCGGCATCTCGTGCGCCACGTCGGAACTCGCGAGCAACGGCGACGGCGGCATGTCGATCGTGCTCGACGAGGTGCTGCTGCGCGATCCCACGCTCACGCCCGAGGAGATCCTCATGTCCGAGAGCCAGGAGCGCATGATGGCCATCGTGCGCCCCGAGAAGCTCGAGGGCTTCCTGAAGGTCGTCGAGAAGTGGGACGTCGAGACGAGCGTGCTCGGCGAGGTCACCGAGACCGGCCGCCTCTCGATCACGTGGCGCGGCGAGGAGATCGTCAACGTCGACCCGCGCACCGTCGCGGTCGACGGCCCGGTGTACGAGCGCCCGGTCGCCTACCCGTCGTACCTCGACGCGCTGCAGGCCGACGGGGCATCCGACCTCGAGCGACCCCAGTCGGGCGACGCCCTGCGCGAGCAGTTCATGGCGCTCGTCGGGTCGGCCAACCAGGCGGATGCCGCGTGGGTCACGAACCAGTACGACTCCTACGTGCTCGGCAACACGGCGCTCGGCGCACCCGACGACGCCGGAATGGTGCGCGTCGACGAGGAGTCGGGCCTCGGGGTCTCGGTCGCCACCGATGCGAACGGCCGCTACTCGCAGCTCGACCCGCGCCAGGGTGCGAAGCTCGCGCTCGCCGAGGCGTACCGCAACGTCGCGGTCACCGGCGCGAAGCCCATGGGCGTCAGCGACTGCCTCAACTTCGGCTCCCCCGAGAACCCAGAGGTCATGTGGCAGTTCTCCGAGACCGTCGAGGGCCTCAGCGACGGATGCCTCGAGCTCGGCATCCCCGTCACCGGCGGCAACGTGTCGTTCTACAACCAGACCGGCGACGTGCCGATCCACCCGACGCCCGTGATCGCCGTGCTCGGCGTGATCGACGACGTCGCGCGTCGCATCCCGTCGGGCTGGCAGGACGACGGCCACAACATCTACCTGCTCGGCGACACGTCGGCCGAGCTCGACGGCTCCGCCTGGGCCGGCGTCGTGCACGACCACCTCGGCGGTCGCCCGCCGGCCGTCGACCTGGGCCGCGAGAAGGCCCTGGCCGAGCTGCTCAACGCGGCCGCGCTCGAAGGCCTGATCGACTCGGCGCACGACCTCAGCGACGGCGGCCTCGCGGTCGCGCTCGCCGAGGCGGTCGGCCGCTTCGGCGTCGGCGCCCGCGTCGTGCTCGACGAAGTGCTGCAGGACGCGGGCATCGACGCCGCCGCCGCGCTGTTCTCGGAGTCGACCGGTCGCGTGATCGTCTCGGTCCCCCGTGAAGACGACGTGCGCTTCCGCGGGCTGTGCGAGGGCCGGGGCTACCCGGTGCGCCGCATCGGCGTGACGGATGCCGCGTCGGGCGCCCTCGAGGTGCAGGGCCTGTTCACCGTGCCGGTCGAGGAGCTGCGCCGGGTCAACCGCGCCCCGCTCGCCGACGCGTTCGGCCCGGTCGTCGGGTACTGACGCGGCGGCACGGGCGGGACGCGCGGATCCGGCGATGAGCGACGAGCGGCAGCACTACACGGCGGGCTACGCGGCGGAGCACGGCCGGTTCACCGTCATCCCGGCGGCGTACGTGTTCCTGCTCGACGGGGGCCGCGTGCTGCTGCAGCTGCGTGCGGGCACCGGGTACTACGACGGCTGGTGGGGCGCCTCGGCGGCCGGCCACGTCGAGGCGGGTGAGTCGGTGTTCGACGGGCTCATCCGCGAGGCATCCGAGGAGATCGGCGTCGCCATCGCGCCCGACGCGCTCACGCCGCTCACCACCATGCATCGCACCGGATCCTCGGCCGCGATCGACCAGCGCGTCGACTTCTTCTTCGCCTGCCGGGCGTGGACCGGCGAGCCGCGCCTGCTCGAGCCGAAGGCCGACGAGGTGCGCTGGTTCGACCTCGACGACCTGCCCGAGACCGTCGTGCACCACGAGCGCTTCGTGCTCGACGGCATGATGGCCGGGCGGCTCCCTGCGATCACGGCGTACGGGTTCTGAGGTGCTGGTCACGGTCGCGGTCTTCTGGGTGACAACGGTGTTCGTCGTCCTGTTCGTGCTCGCGCTCATCATCGGCATGACGATCCGCGCGGTGCTCGCTCCGCGAGGCCAGCGCCTGCGCGCCGCGTTCGGGCCGATCATGGGCGCCGGCGAGACGTACCAGGAGCTGCACACGGGCCAGAAGGGCCTGCAGGACTCGGTCATCGAGTCGATCCAGGAGTCGGAGGTGCGCCCGTCGCGCACCGACGGTGACGACCGGTGAGCCGTCCCACAGCGACGGCACTCGCGGTCGCATCGCCGCGCGCGGTGCGGGTGCGCGCCCTCGTCGGCGCTGTCGCCTGCCTCGGGCTCGGCATCGGGCTGCAGCTGCTCGATCGCTCCGTCGCGATCGACCTGCTCGGCAGCGTGCTCTACGTGCTGCTCGCGGGCCTCCTGGTGCTGCTGGTGCGTCCGTCGCTCCGTGCGGTGCCCGTCGCCGCGATCGCGCTCGCGTTCGCGACGCTGGTCGAGCTCCTGCAGCTCACCGCGATCCACGCCACGGTCGTCGAGGCGGTTCCGATGGCCGGACTGGTGCTCGGCAACGCGTTCGACCCGATGGACCTCCTGGCGTACCTCGTCGGGGCCGTGCTGGTGGTGCCGCTGGTGGGGCTGATCCGCCGGCCGGGGAACGCGGCGGTCGCGCGCGACTAGGGCATGTCTGAGGATTGCCAGGTCATCCACCCCAGCGCACGACGCTGCCGTCCGGCAGCACCGGCTCGACGGTGAACGTCAGCCGCTTGAAGACGAAGACGCTCTCGCGGGATGTCTCCGGGGTACTGAACTTCGCGATCGTGGCCAGATCCTGAGCGTTCAGGACGAAGCACTCGATCTCGGTGCCCCAGTCGGCGGAGACCTCCAATTGTTCGAAGACCGCGAACGGAACCTTCCGCTGCGTCCCCGCCACGACATCGCGGACCGCGTCCGGCAATCGATCGACGACGCTCGTCGCCGGTATCCACCCAGCGTCTGCGCAGACGGCGAATTCGGTCGGGATGTACTCGCGGCCGCTCTGATCGGCCCACGCGACGCGACGATCGAAGGAGGAATCGTCGGGGAATGTTGAAGCGTCGGGTTGAACGTCGAACGAGGTGTCGAAGTAGATGTCGTGGGCGGTCACGCGACCTGTTCGGATGAGGTCGAGCCCAGCCGGTGTGAGCCACCATTCGCGGAGCACGTCACCCCGGCCCGGCCGGAGCACCCGCCCGTCGCTGAAGATCATCACCAAGTTGCCGTACGCGGGCAACGGCGCGGCCCAGGAAGCTTCGAGGCCGACGTATTCGGTCTCTGCCGTATCGGCGGCGGCCGGAATCTCGGCGCCTGCAGGCGACGAGGACCTTTCGCTCGACGAGGTCCCCGCCCCGCCGGCGACGAGTGCGGCCGTGGCCGCGCCGGCTACCACGGCCGAGGCCACGGTCGTGGTGATCGCGACACGTCGTCGGCGCAGCTTCGCGTGCTGCTTCGCTTCTTCGATGAGGGCTTCGCCGCCCCGGTCCGGCTCGACGGTGGACTCGGCATCGCGGGAGTCGGGCTGACGCGGCGGTGCGATGACCGCCATGATCCGTCCCTTCCGCGGATAATGCTAGCATCATTAGCACCATGGTGCACCTCGAAGTCGACAAGGACGACCCCGTCGACCTGCACGAGCAGGTGGCCGGCGAGATCCGCCGCGCGATCGCCGACGGCGAGGCCAACCCCGGCGACCGCCTGCCGCCCGCGAAGGACCTCGCTGCGGTCCTCGGCGTGAACGCCAACACGGTGCTGCGTGCACTGCGCACCCTGCGCGATGAGGGCCTGCTGGAGTTCCGCAGGGGCCGCGGTATCTCGGTGGCCGCCTCACCCGAGCGAGGCGAAGTCGTGCGCCGATCCCGCGAACTCGTCGACTACGCACGACGACACGGCTACCGCTTGGACGAGCTCATCGAGATCATCCGCAGCGTCGGATGATCGACCGGGCGAGCCCCGAGCAAGATCGATTGCGAGACATGCCCTATGTCCCCTCGGGCGGGTGCACGAGCAGGTCGACCCGGTCGCGCAGGTAGGCGTCGAGCGGGGTCAGTGCGTCGGGCTGCGCCGGGCTCCAGCGCACGCGCACCTCGCCGTCGCGCAGCACGAGCGGGCCGGATGCCCCGGCCGAGCCGAGCTCGTCCAGGTCCACGGCGGGCGCGTCGAAGTCGACGGTCTCGCCCTCGGGGATCCCGCCCTTGACCGCGGCCGCCCGCCACGCACGCTGCTGCGCGACCGCCTCGGCGGTGATGCTCTTGCGAGCGGCGCGCTCCGCCCGCACCACGTGTCCGGTCGCATACACGCGACCGCTCTCGTCGAGGAGCAGCACGCCGAGTCGCCACACCGGCCCGATCGGGGTCATGCGGGCGGCGCGGGGCATCCCGAGCACGCGTCGTGCGGGAACGAGCTCCGCGAGCGTCTCGTGGCGGGCGTCCCCGTCGCGCAGGGCTGCGGCGGCCTCGATCAGCAGCTCGCGGGCGCGAGCGACGGCGGCCGCGGCGTCCGGTGCCTCGCCAGGGGGGCGCGCGGCATCCGTCATCGCGACCGGCCGATGAGCTCGAGCAGCGCCATGCCGTAGGCCTCGGCGACCTCGGGGTGCTCGAAGCGCCGCCGTTCGCCGCCGAGCTCCACGTCGACCGCGAACGTGTCGTCGAGCCGGGTGAGCGAGCGGAACGTGGCGCGCAGCAGCTCGCGCAGCTGGTCCTCGCGGGGCAGCCACACCGCGTCGACGAGCGCGACCGAATCGAGCGCCCATTCGGTGGTGCCGTTGAAGGCGAGGATGGTCCCCGTGGGGTAGCGGCGCGCCTCGATGGTCATCTCGCTCACCGTGAAGATGTCGGCCTCGATCTCGGGCTCGACATGCTCGGGCAGGTCGAGCTGGAACCGGTCGCCCGACTCGGGATGCCACACGAGCCCCGCGTCGCGCAGCTCGCGCGCCAGCTCCCTCGAGATCATCCCCCCATGCTGCCGTGATCCGGCCGCCGCGTCACGCCGGACACGTCCGGCGCCTCCGACGCGGTGCCCGACTCAGACGGGCCGCCGACCGGGCGCCACGCCCACGCGCACGAACTCGCCCGTCGCCGCCTCGGCGATCGCGTCGTCGACCTCGGCGAGCGGATGCGTCGCGCCCACGAGCTCGTCGAACGGCACGTTGCGCCACGACCGCTCGAGGAACGCGACCGCCCGGCGCAGCTGCGCGCCCGTGTAGTCGTGCACGGCCGAGATGGTCACGAGCCGCCGCGTGAGCGACGCGGGATCGAGGCAGACCTCGGAACCGGCCGGCACGTTGCCGACGAGCACGGCGACGCCACCGACGCCGAGCGCGCCGACCGCGGTGTGCACCGACTGCGGGATGCCGGTCGTCTCGACGGCGACGAGCACCTCGGGCACGTCACGCGCCTCGAGGGCCGCGAGCGCGGTCGCCAGCCGTTCCGGCGACGGCGGACGTGCGGCCGGGTCCGCCGTCAGGGCGCCGAACCCCCGTGCGAACGCCCGCCGCGCGGCATCGGGATCGGACACGATCACCTGGGCGCCCGCCTCGATCGCCATCGCCGCGGCGGTGAGGCCCACCAGTCCGGCGCCGGTCACGAGCACCCCGGTGCTCGCGAGGTCGACCCGGGCGGATGCCGCGTCGAGTGCCGCGACCGCCGTCGCCGTCGCGCACGAGGCCGGCGCGAGCACCCGGCTCGGCACCTCCTCGCTCACGCGCACGACCTCGGTGCCGGCGCGGAGCTGCACGTGCGTGGCGAATCCGCCCGAGAGCTCCCAGCCGCGATGCACGCGCTCGTGGCCGTACTTCGCGAGCGACCGGCACCGCTGCGGCAGGCCGCGCAGGCACCGGTCGCACTCGCCGCAGCTGACGGTGACCGACCACACGACGCGGTCGCCGAGCTCGAGCGGCACGCCGTCGGACCGCACGGCCCCCTCGCCGATCGCGACGACGCGACCGACCTGCTCGTGGCCGAGCACGAGGGGCGTGGTGACCGCCCGCTCGCCGCGCACCATGCGCACGTCGGACTCGCAGATCGTGGCGAGCTCGACCTCGACGAGCGCCTCGCCCGGCGAGAGACGCACGCCCGGCGCCGCGATGGCGTCGTGCGGACGGCCGGGCTCGTTCCAGACCATGGCGACGGGCGAGGGCTTCACGATGACGTCGAGGGCCCCGACGCGCTGCACGGTGTGCACTCCCGGCGCCCCTAGCGACGCGGAGTGGATCGGGCGGTGCCGGCGCGACGGCCGGTGCTCGCGTCGGCGCGCGACCCGAGGCCGAGCGCGTCGACGAGCAGGTCGACGTCGTGCTCGTCGACGTCGTCGATGACGTCGAACAGGTCCACGATGGTGCTGTGCCTGGACATGCAGGGCCCTCCTCACGACGACCCGCCATCGGGGCCGCTCCGCCACGCGGTGCGACCGCCCGCGATACCTTGCCTCGACGCTAGGGAGCGGTCGCCAACGGCACTCGAAGCGGGGGTTGCGCGCAGGTGAACGACGCGCGGCGGCGGTGGCGTCGGTGGAGCGCCGACGCGCGGTCGCGCCGTGCGGTCCCGGGCCGTCAGGAGGAGGTCAGCCGCGTGCCCGAGCCGGTCCCATCGCGGCGCCGAGGCCGATCACGACGATGCCCGCGAAGAGGAGGCCCCACCGGGCGGTGAGGAGCCCGATGAGCCCCAGCACGGCGCCGACCACCACGACGATGCGCGCGAGCACGAGCCGCGTCCGCGGCGAGAGCCGGCGACGGCGCTTCTGCGGCTCGAGCGTCATGGCGCCTCACCCGTCGGCACCGGGAACGCGCGGCCTGTCGCCTGCTCGGCGAACGCCCACACCCGGGCGCCGATCACCGGGTCGGATGACGCCCGGGTCGGCCGCTGCAGGGTCGGGACCCCGTGCGTCAGGTAGCGCGGACCCCAGAACTGGCCGCCCTCGACGTCCGCGGCGGTCAACGCGTGCAGCGGCACCTCGGCGCCGCGGTGCTTGCCCTGCGACCACGGCGACTGCAGCGCGTCGGCGAACCGCTTGCCCCGAGTCGGCTCGTTGACCCCGGGAACCGTCGGCGAACGGCCCGAGATCGAGTAGCCCGGATGCGCCACCACGCTCGCGACCGGCACGGACGCCGCCCGGAGCCGCCGGTCGAGCTCGAACCCCAGCGACTGCGACGCGATCTTCGACTGCGCGTAGGCGCGCCAGCTGTCGTACCCGCGCTCGAGCTGCAGGTCGTCGACGCGGAACGTCGAGAGCATCGTCGACAGCGACCCGAGCCACACGATCCGGGCGCCGGGAACGAGGTGCGGCAGCAGGCGTCCGAGCAGCGCGAAGTGGCCGAGCACGTTCGTCGCGAGCACGAGCTCGTTGCCGTCGACCGACTCCCGCCGCTGCTCCGGCGTGTGCACCATGCCCGCGTTGGCGACGATTCCGTCGAGCGGTGCCCCTTGGAGCAGCCGCTCGGCGCCGGCGTCGACCGACGCGAGCGACGACTGGTCGATGACGAGCGCCTCGACGGATGCCGCGGGCCGGGCGCCGAGGATCGCCGCTGTCGCGGCATCCAACCGCTCGCGGCTCCGCCCGCTGAGCACGACGTGCGCGCCCGCCGCCGCGAGTCGCGCCGCGGTGAAGAATCCGAGCCCGCGGTTCGCGCCCGTGACGAGGTAGCGGCGGCCCGCCTGGGGCGGAAGGGGGAGCGGGTACCGGGTCACAGGCCGTCGCCGGGGCCGCCGTTGCCGGCGAGCTCCTCGTGGTGCTGGATGACCTCGGCGACCACGAAGTTGAACCACTTCTCGGCGAACGCCGGGTCGAGGTGCGCGTCGACCGCGAGCGCCCGGAGGCGTGCGATCTGCCGCTTCTCGCGCTCGGGGTCGCTCGGCGGGAGCCCGTGCTCGGCCTTCAGCCGGCCGACCTGCTGGGTGAACTTGAACCGCTCGGCGAGCAGGTGGATGAGGGCCGCGTCGATGTTGTCGATGCTCGAGCGGATGCCGAGCAGCTCGCTCATCGCCGCATCCCGTTCGTCGATGGACCCGTCAGTCATGCTTCGACCCTACCCGCGGGTCGGCGTCCCTCACGCGGCGATGGCGGCCCGATCGAGCACCGGACGCGTCGCGAGGAGCCCGAGCCAGACGATGCCGATGCCGGCCGCGAGCACCGCCGCGATGACCAGCAGCGACGCGGGCGCGACGATGAGCGACACCCCGGTGAGCGGCAGCATCACGATCGCGGCCGTGACCGCGGAGCCGATCGCGGTGATGCGCAGCGGCGACATCACCGCACGGCGGCGCGCGGCATCCATGGTGGCCGTCGCCATGCCGAGCATGCCGAGGCTGCGGTAGAGGTCGCCGCGGTCGAGGATGCCGACCGCCTGGTTCACGCCCACCGAGCACGCGACCATGAGGAACGAGCCCACCACGGTGATGAGGATGCCGGTGCGGATGTCCGCGAGCAGCAGGGCCGCGTCCGCGTCGGCCGACGTGCCCATGACCTCGAGCACCGCGACGCCCGTGCCGGCGAACACGGCCATGAAGCTGGTCATCGCGACGCCGCCCACCTGCCGCCACGCGGCCTTCGGCGACTCCAGCACCGAACGTGCCGCGATGAGCCGGGCGGGCGTCCTCGCACGCCGAGCCTGTCCCTTCGCCACCAGCCGGATGACCCACGGGCCGACGAGGTCGAGCACGGCGATCGAGCCGCCGAACGCGAGCGCGAGCATGCCGAGGATGACGAGCACCGACGGCGCCACCTGCAGCAGCGACATGAGGCCGAACGCGAGCGCGACCACGCCGAGTCCCACCACGAGGCGCAGCCAGTGCATGCGCGGCGCCTCCTGGCGGGTGCGCACGCCGAGCGGCGAGATGACGACCTGGCGCAACCCGAGCACGGCGCTCGCCGCGGCGAGCGCGCCGATCGCGAACGGCACCGCCACGAGCGCCCACCACGGCAGCAGCACCCCGGATGCCCCGAGCGGCTCGCCGCGGAAGTGGATGAGCCCGAGCAGCGGCACGCCGGCGAGGTACACGGCGACGCCGAGCACAGCGCCGACGAGGGCGAGCACGGCCGACTCCAGCACGGCGAGCGCGGACACCGTCGCCGGCGTCGCGCCGAGCAGCCGGAGCGTGGCGAGCCGGTCGTCGCGACGCCGGGCGCTGAGTCGCGCGGCCGCTCCCCCGAGCGACACCAGCGGCACCACGAGGAGCGCAAGGGCGATCACGGCGAGCGCCTGGTAGAGCACCCCGTCGTCGTCCTGCCAGGTCCAGAACGTCTGCGCGCCGCCGAGCAGCGTGAGCAGCAGCGCGGTCACGATGCCGAAGGCGGTGACGGGCAGCACGGATGCCGCGGCGCCCGCCGAGCCCGGACGAGCCAGCAGCAGCGCGATGCGGGCGATCACGCGGCCACCCGCTCGCCCACGATCCGGCCGTCGCGCATGTCGACGATCCGCGAGCAGCGGGCCGCCACCTCGGCGTCGTGCGTCACGAGCACGAGCGTGCGTCCCTGGCCGGTCGTCGAGTCGAGCAGCGCCGTCATCACGTCGGCCGAGGTGGCCGAATCGAGCGCGCCCGTGGGCTCGTCGGCGAACACCACGGCGGCGCCCGTCACCTGCGCCCGCGCGATCGCCACGCGCTGCGCCTGGCCGCCCGAGAGCTGGCCGATGCGACGGTCCTCCATGCCGGCGAGGCCGAGGGCGGCGAGCCAGCCGCGTGCGTACTCCTCGGCGCGGGCGCGCGGCATCCCGTTGAGCATGAGTGCGAGCGCGACGTTCTCGACCGCGGTGAGCTCCGGGATGAGGAGCCCCTGCTGGAAGACGAACCCGAACGCCTCCCGGCGCAGTCGGGAACGTTCGCGCTCGCCGAGCCCCGTGACCTCCACCCGTCCGGTGCCGGCGCGGAAGCCGACGGTCCCGGCATCCGGACGGGTGATCCCCGCGAGGCAGTGCAGCAGCGTCGTCTTGCCCGAACCCGATGCGCCCATGATGGCGAGCGACTCGCCCGTGCGCACCGACAGGTCGACGCCCGCGAGCGCGCGCGTCAACCCGAACGACCTGCTGAGGCCTGCTGCCTCGATCACGTAGGAACTCATGCCATCGAGCCTGCCGGCGCGTGCCGAACGGCGCGTCGGGCCGGAGGCTGATCTCGCGCGGCATCCGTCATCCTCGGGAATGACGTGGCGGCGCGGCATCCGAGCCCCCACCGGATGCCGCGCCGCGGTCTGTGCGCTCGAGGATCAGCGGGGTGTCGCCCGCCGGATCACGATGTAGCCGCCGACCGCGAAGCATGCGGCGAGACCGAGCACGATCGTGAACACGCCCACGAGGCCGATGCCGAGGAACCACTCGATGATCGCCGTCCAGCTCTGGGTGAACGTCGCGATGGCGACGACGGCGAGCGCGAGGGCGACGGCACCGAATCCGAGGATCATCATGCCGCGCATGCGCCACCGCAGGTACACGGTCGTGACGCTCGCCCCGATGAAGAGCACGAGGAGCTGGAGCGCGAACGTCGTGTAGAAGTCGACGAGCCAGCCGTTCTGCCCGTACCAGAGCGCATCGAACATCGAGATGTCGAGCCACCACCCACCGGTCGCCTGCTCGATCTGCACGAGCGTGGCGATGGCCGCGGCCATCTCGAGCGACACGAACACGAACATCGCGCTCGTGCCCAGCCAGAAGTCGCGTCGCGTGGTCCCGAAGCCGAGGGCGAACGACAGGGTCATGGCGATGGACTGCACGCCCACGACGACGAGGTACCACTGGGGCGAGAGGACCGCCCAGCTGTACCGCATGCCCTCGCCCATCTTCGCGGTGTCCACACCTGCGCCACCGACGATGATCCCGATCACGACCATCACCAGCCATGCGCCGCCCAGGATGAGCCACGGGATCCCGAAGAACACCGACGGCGTCACGGCATGCAGGCGGACGATGCGCCAGATCTCCTGGATCCGGGAGCGTGGCTCGGTGCGGACCATCGATCGGTCGATGACGGCGGTCATGCTGCGACCTCCTGTTCGGTCGAGTCGGCCCGGAGATCGGCGCCGGTCATGTGGACGATCAGCTGCTGGAGCGAGACCGGCGCGAGCTCGAGGCCGAGCTCGGCGGCGCGGATGCGGTCGGCCTGGTTCAGGCGTTCGTCGATGGTGACGGATGCGAGGCCGCCGATGCCCTCACGACCGATCACGGCGCGATCGGCGACGAACGACTCGACGGCTGCGCGCGCCCCGGCCACGGTCGTGGCCGAGCCGCGCACCTCCTCGGCGTCGCGGTCGAGCAGGATGCGCCCCTGGTCGATGATGAGCAGGTGCTCGAGGAGGTTCGCGACCTCGTCGATCAGGTGCGTCGAGAGCACGATCGTGCGCGGGTGCTCGGCGTAGTCCTCGATGAGCCGGTCGTAGAAGATCTGCCGGGCGACGGCGTCGAGACCGAGGTAGGGCTCGTCGAAGAACGTCAGCGGCGCTCGGGAGGCGAGCCCGACGATGACGCCGACCGCGGAGAGCTGGCCGCGCGAGAGCTTCTTGACGTATCGCGTGAGCGGAAGACGGAAGTCGTGGACGAGTCGCTCGGCGAACTCGGCGTCCCAATTCTCGAAGAACCACGGGGCGGCCTTGAACACGTGCGAGGGCTTGAAGCTGTCGGGGTAGCGCTGCGACTCCGCGATGAAGCAGATGCGGCGCAGCACGTCGGCGTGCTCGGCGGGCTCGCGACCGAACACGTCGAGCTCGCCGCCGTCGGGGAAGATCTGGCCGGTGAGCATCTGCATGACGGTCGTCTTGCCGGCGCCGTTGCGGCCGAGGAGCCCGTAGATCCGGTTCTCCTCGAGCGTGAAGTCGACGGCGTCGACGGCGGTGAACGAGCCGTATCGCTTGGTGAGCCCGCGAGCGCGGACCACGGTGCCGGTCATGATCGGATCCTTTCGGCGCGGAGGAGTCCCGCGAGTTCGTCGATGTCGATGCCGAGCTTCTCGGCTTCGATGATGAGCGGTCGGATGTACTCGGTGGCGAAGTCGGCCCTGCGGCGCTCGATCAGACGCTCGCGTGCGCCGGTGGTCACGAACATGCCGATCCCCCGTCGCTTCTCCACGATTCCGTCGTCGACAAGGCGATTCACCCCTTTCAGTGCGGTGGCCGGGTTGACCCGGAGGAACGCGGCGAATTCGTTCGTCGACGGGATCTGGCTGCCCTCGGGCAGCGACCCCGCGATGATGTCGTTCTCGACCTGTTCTGCGATCTGGATGAAGATCGGTCGCGATTCGTCCATTCGGGCCCATCCGGTGCGGTGCGTGTGGTCTGAACCTCGTTGGTTCATTACTTGTGTAACTAACCAACCATCCTCGCGTGCCGATGTCAAGACCCGCCCCGGTGATCGAGGTCAGGCAGCGGATGCCGCGGCGCGACGCCGCCCGAGCCGCAGGCGCCCCTGCGCGAACAGGATGCCGACGAGCACCAATGCGCCGCCGACGGGCTCGTGCCACGAGAGCTGCTCGCCGAGCAGCAGGATGCCGAGGCCGACGCCCACGACGGGCGTGACGTACGTCACCGTCGAGACGTTGGTCGGGCCCCAGGCGCGCAGCACGTTGATGTTCCAGATGTAGGCGAGGCCGGTGCCGAGCACGCCGAGGGCGAGCAGCGACCCGACGATCGCCCAGTCGAGCTCGACCGGCTCGAGCGCGAGCCACGGCGTGAGCACGAGCATGACGACGGCCGAGACGCCGATCGAGAGGAAGGCGAAGGTCGCCGGGGCGATCGGCCGCTGGCTGAGGAACTTCCGCTGGTACCCGAAGGTGAACCCGTAGCAGAGCGTCGCGACCAGGCAGGCGAGCTGCCCCGCGAGGCTGCCCGTGAAACCGGCGATCTGCCACGGCCCGATCACGACGAGCACCCCGATGATGCCGAGCCCGACGCCGAACCAGCGGCTGCCCGAGAGTCGCTCGACGCGGAACACGAGCGTCGCCATCAACGCCGTCATGATCGGGGTGGTCGCGTTGTAGATCGAGGCGAGGCTCGACGACACGTACTGCTCGGCCCACGCGAAGCACAGGTACGGGATCACGCAGGTCGTGACCGACACGACGAGGAAGTGCCCCCACACGACGGGCTCCCTTGGCAGCACGGGGCCCTGCCGGCCGTCGGGTGCGGTGACGCGCGGCCGCGTCACGAGCACGATGAGGCCGAGCGCGATCGCGCCGAGCACGGTGCGCGACCAGGCCACCTGGCCGAACGAGACGCCCTCGAGGGCGACCTTCATGAACAGGAAGCTCGCACCCCAGATGACGCCCATCGCGAGGAACTGCAGCCACGCGGAGACCGCGCTCGGTCGGCTGACGGATGCCGCGGGCGGGGCGTCGACGGTGGTGGTGCGTTCGCTCACCGGTCGAGGCTACGTCCGACCCCGGTGCCGCCGTCACCGTTCCGGGGGTGCTTGTCCGGAATCCGCCGAAGAACGGCAGCCGACACGAGAACGGAGAGGCCCTGCCAGCCTCTCCACTTCCAGTTTACGGCCGGGATGGGGCCTTGCCGCAAGGCCCGGGTCGTGGGGGATGATGGTCGGTCTGCCGAACCCCCGGATCGGAGCCGACGTCGTGAATCCCCTGACCACCAGCGTGTTCGACCTGCCCGAGCGCCTCGCGCAGAAGGCCGACCCCGCGCTCGTCGCCACCGACGAGAGGCACTTCGCCGCCATCGCGGAGCGCCTCGAGCGGTCGATCGCCGAGGTGTCCGATCGCCTCGATGCGGTACGCCGCGAAGGCGATGGCGATGGCGAGGGTCAGGCGGCGCTCGACCGCGACCTCGAGGTGCACCGGCTCACCGGTCGCCTGCGCGTCCTCCGTCGCTTCGGCCTCGACCTCTGCCTCGGGCGGATCGTGCACGCCGACGATCCCGAGCCCGTCTACATCGGCCGCATCGGCCTCGCCGATGAGACGGGCGGTCGGCTGCTCGTGGACTGGCGCTCCCCCGCCGCCGAGCCGTTCTTCGCGGCCACGCACGGCGACCCGATGGGCCTCACGAGCCGTCGGAGGTACCGCTGGGCCCGCGGGCGGATCAGCGACTACTGGGACGAGGTGTTCACGGCCGAGGGGCTCGAGCACCATGCCGCGCTCGACGACCAGTCGTCGTTCATCGCGAGCCTCGGCAGCAGCCGCTCGGATCGGATGCGCGACGTGCTCGCCACAATCCAGGCGGACCAGGACGCGATCATCCGCGCCGGCTCCCGAGGTGCGCTCGTCGTCGACGGCGGCCCGGGCACGGGCAAGACCGTCGTCGCGCTGCACCGCGCGGCGTACCTGCTCTACGCCGATCCGCGCCTCGGCCACCGCCGCGGCGGCGTGCTCGTCGTCGGCCCGCACCAGCCCTACCTCGACTACGTGGCCGACGTGCTCCCGGGGCTCGGCGAGGAGGGCGTGCAGACGTGCACGCTGCACGACCTCGTGCCCGAGGGGGCAGGGGCCCTGCCCGAGGCCGACGCCCGCGCGGCCACGCTCAAGGCCTCCGCCCGGCTCGTGCAGGCCGTCGAGGCGGCGGTCACGTACTACGAACGACCGCCGAGCGGCGAACTCACGATCGACACGCCGTGGGCAGACGTCGACGTGGACCCCGAGGACTGGGCGGAGGCGTTCGAGGCCCCCGAGGCCGGCACGCCGCACAACGAGGCGCGCGACGAGGTCTGGGAGGACCTGCTGCGGATCCTGTGCGACAAGCGCGACGACGTGTCGCCGCACCTCCTGCGTCGGGCGCTGGCGCAGAGCGACGAGCTGACCGGCACGTTCCGCCGGGCCTGGCCGGTGCTCGACCCGGCGGGGGTCGTCGCCGACCTCTGGTCGGTGCCGGCGTACCTGCGGCGGTGCGCGCCGTGGCTCGCCACCGCCGACGTCGCGGCGCTGCAGCGCGAGGACGCCCGGGCCTGGACGATCGCCGACCTGCCCTACCTCGACGCGGCCCGACGCCGGATCGGCGACCCCGAGGCATCCCGCCGCCGTCGGCTGCGCGAGGCGGCGCTCGCCGACGAGCGCGAGCAGCGCGAACTGGTGCTCGAGCACCTCATCGCGGCCGACGACTCCGAGATGGCCGTCATGTCGATGCTGCGCGGCCAGGACGTTCGGAACACGCTCGTCGACGAGGCCGCGCTGCCGATGGCCGATCCCGACCTGCTCGCCGGTCCGTTCGCGCACGTCATCGTCGACGAGGCTCAGGAGCTGACGGATGCGGAGTGGTCGATGCTCCTCACCCGGTCACCCTCGCGCAGCTTCACGATCGTGGGGGACCGCGCACAGGCCCGGCACGGCTTCACGGAGTCGTGGCGGGAGCGGCTCGAGCGGATCGGCCTCGACCGCATCGACGTCGCGACGCTGAACATCAACTACCGCACGCCGACCGAGGTCATGGCGGAGGCCGAACCCGTCATCCGGGCGGTGCTCCCCGACGCCAACGTGCCCACGTCGATCCGCAGCACCGGCGTGCCCGTGGCGCACGGCGCCGTCTCGGAGCTCGGCGCGACGCTCGACACGTGGCTCGCCGAGCACGCCGAGGGCATCGCCTGCGTCATCGCCTCGCCCGCGATCGAGGCCGACCGGCTCCCCGCGACGACGCGTGTGCGATCGCTGACGCCCGAGCTCGCGAAGGGGCTCGAGTTCGACCTGGTCGTGCTCATCGACCCCGAGCGGTTCGGAACGGGCATCGAGGGCGCGGTCGATCGCTACGTCGCGATGACCCGGGCGACCCAGCGGCTCGTCATCCTGACGAGCACCTGAGGACCCCCTGAGGCGCACATGACGCGACGGCCCCGACGGTCCTAGGCTCTTGCGCATGACCGAACAGTTCGATGTCGTCGTCCTCGGCGCGGGTCCTGGCGGCTACGTGGCCGCGATCCGCGCCGCACAACTCGGCCTGAAGGTGGCCGTCGTCGAGGAGCGGTACTGGGGCGGGGTCTGCCTCAACGTGGGCTGCATCCCCTCGAAGGCGCTCCTGCGCAACGCCGAGCTCGCCCACATCTTCCACGCCCAGGCCGCGACGTTCGGCATCTCGGGCGACGTGCACTTCGACTTCGGCGCCGCGTTCGACCGCAGTCGCCAGGTGTCGGAGAAGCACGTCAAGGGCGTGCACTTCCTCATGAAGAAGAACGGGATCACCGAGTTCGACGGCAGGGGCTCCTTCCGCGACGCGAACACGCTCGACGTGACAAAGGCCGACGGCACGGTCGAGTCGATCCCGTTCCGGAACGCGATCATCGCGACGGGCTCGCAGGTGCGCCTCCTGCCCGGCGTGCAGCTCTCGCAGAACGTCGTCACCTACGAGACGCAGATCCTCACCCGCGACCTCCCGCGATCGATCGCGATCGTCGGAGCCGGCGCGATCGGCATGGAGTTCGCGTACGTGCTGCGCAACTACGGCGTGGAGGTCACGGTCATCGAGTTCCTCGACCGCGCCCTTCCCAACGAGGACGTCGAGGTCTCGAAGGAGATCACGCGGCAGTACCGCAACCTCGGCATCCCGATCCTCGCCTCGACGAAGGTGGAGACGGTCGTCGACAACGGGGCATCCGTCACCGTCTCGTACACCGGCGCCGACGGGCAGCCCGGCTCGCTCGAGGTCGACAAGGCGCTCATCTCGGTCGGCTTCGCCCCGAACGTCGAGGGCTTCGGGCTCGAGAACGCGGGCGTGCAGCTCACCGAGCGCGGCGCGATCGCCATCGACGAGCGGATGCGCACCAACGTGCCGCACATCTACGCGATCGGCGACGTCACCGCCAAGCTCATGCTCGCCCACGTCGCCGAGGCGCAGGGCGTCGTCGCAGCCGAGACCATCGGCGACGCCGAGACCATGGAGCTCGGCGACTACCGGATGATGCCGCGCGCGACCTTCTGCTCGCCGCAGGTCGCGAGCTTCGGCCTCACCGAGCAGCAGGCGCGCGACGAGGGCTACGACGTGGTCGTCGCGAAGTTCCCGTTCACCGCGAACGGCAAGGCGAACGGCCTCGGCGACCCGGTGGGCTTCGTGAAGCTCGTCGCCGACAAGCAGCACCTCGAGCTCGTCGGCGGCCACCTCATCGGCCCCGACGTCTCGGAGCTGCTCCCCGAGCTCACGCTCGCCCAGAAGTGGGACCTCGGAGCGCTCGAGCTCGCGCGCAACGTGCACACTCACCCGACGCTGTCGGAGGCGCTGCAGGAGGCGTTCCACGGCCTCACGGGCCACATGATCAACATGTAGCGACGACCGGTCGTCGAGTAGCGCCGCGCGAAGCGCGACGCGTATCGAGACGCGAACACCCAGTGAAGGAAGCGGGCGGAGATGAACGGTTTGCTGATCGGCCTCGGCGCCCTGATGATCGTGGTCGGCGGGGTCTGGACGCTGCAGGGCGTCGGCGTGCTGCCCGGCTCGGTCATGAGCGGCGTGGCCCTCTGGGCGATCCTCGGGCCGATCGTGGCGCTCGTCGGCGTGGCCCTGCTGGCGTGGGGCATCGCGCGGCGGCGACGCCGCGCCCGCGGCTAGCGCCCCCGGCGGATCCGCGGCGCGCTCAGCCGGTCGTCGGGAACGGGTCGTAGCAGTCGTACGCCTCCACCCGCCGGATCCGATCGCCGTCGATGCCGAAGCTGATCACGCTGTTCGAGTGCAACCGCGTGCCGACGGGCACGGTGCCCAGCGACTGCGCCACCCGCCCCCGCCAGTCGACCTGCACGACGACGTCGTCGCCCGACGCGACCACCCGTCGGACGTCGTAGCGCTGCTCGTCGATGATGCCCGCGCCGGCCGTGCTCGCCGCGAGGATCTCCGCCAGTTCGCGGCGACCGCCCCGCGGGTTCATGAGGCTGGGGTGGTCCACCTGCTCGACGTCGGGATGGAGGAACTCGAGGAGCGCCTCGCCGTGCGTTCCGGACTCGATGGCCCGGATGAATCGATGGACGAGGTCGAGCTGCGGCGAGGATGTCCCAGTCATGGGCTCAACCTACCCACGCCGACGCGCAGGGTGAAGGGGGCGGATGCTCGTGGCATCCGCCCCCGTTGGTGCTATCCACGCGGCATGGGCAGGCGTTCCCGCCGCGTCGATGGCTGCCCGGCGGCCGGTCCCCGACCACCGCCGGAACCCCTTAGTGGCTCACCGCCTTCTCGGCGCCGATGCCCGTGAGCGAGCGCACCTCCATCTCGGACTGCTTCTTCGGGTCCTCGATCGTCTTGTCGAGCACGCTCACGATCCAGCCGAGGAGGAAGGCCAGCGGGATCGAGACGATGCCCGGGTTCGACAGCGGGAACCAGGCGAAGTCGATCGCCTCGGTCTTCAGCATCGACGTCTCGGAGCCCGAGACCACCGGCGAGAAGACGATGAGCACGATCGCCGAGATGAGGCCGCCGTACATGCTCCACAGGGCGCCCTTCGTGGTGAAGCGCTTCCAGAAGAGCGAGTACACGATGGTCGGCAGGTTGGCGGATGCCGCGACGGCGAACGCGAGGGCCACGAGGAATGCGACGTTCTGGCCGTTCGCGCCGATGCCGCCGATGATCGCGACGATGCCGATGATGACCACCGTGCGGCGGGCCACCTTGACCTCGGCGCCCGGCTCGGGCTTGCCCTTCTTCACGACCGACGCGTAGATGTCGTGCGCGAACGAGGCGGCCGCGGTGATCGTGAGGCCGGCCACGACCGCGAGGATCGTCGCGAACGCGATCGCCGAGATCAGGCCGAGCAGCAGCGGTCCGCCGAGCGAGAACGCGAGCAGCGGAGCGGCCGAGTTCGGGCCGCCTGGCGCCGCGGCGATGACCGCCGGGCCGACGAGGGCCGCCGCGCCGTAGCCGAGCACCAGCGTGAACACGTAGAAGATGCCGATGAGCCAGATCGCCCAAACGACCGACTTGCGCGCCTCCTTGGCCGTGGGCACGGTGTAGAACCGCATGAGCACGTGTGGCAGGGCCGCGGTGCCGAGCACGAGGGCGAGGCCCAGCGAGAGGAAGTCGACCTTCGAGACATCCGACACGCCGTACTTCAGGCCCGGGTCGAGGATCGCGGGGTTCTCGGCCACGGCGACGGCCTTGTCGAGCAGCGCCGAGAAGTCGAACCCGTTGAGCGCGAGCACCCACACGGTCATCACGCCGGCGCCCGCGATGAGCAGCACCGCCTTGATGATCTGCACCCACGTGGTGCCCTTCATGCCGCCGATCAGCACGTAGAGGATCATCAGCGCGCCGACCACGGTGATGACGAGGGCCTGTCCGACCTGGTCGCCCACGCCGAGCAGCAGCGACACGAGGCCGCCGGCGCCCGCCATCTGGGCGAGGAGGTAGAAGAAGCAGACGACGAGCGTCGTGGTGGCCGCCGCGATGCGCACCGGGCGCTGCTTGAGCCGGAACGACAGCACGTCGGCCATCGTGAACTTGCCGGTGTTGCGCAGGAGCTCCGCGACGAGCAGGAGCGCGACGAGCCACGCGACGAGGAAGCCGATCGAGTAGAGGAACCCGTCGTAGCCCGTCATGGCGATGGCGCCGACGATGCCGAGGAACGAGGCCGCCGACAGGTAGTCGCCCGCGATCGCCGAGCCGTTCTGGCCGCCGGTGAACGAGCGCCCGGCGGCGTAGTAGTCGGCCGCGGTCTTGTTGTTCCGGCTGGCGCGGAACACGATGACCATCGTGACGGCGACGAACGCGCCGAAGATGGCGATGTTGAGCCAGGGCTCGCCGGGCGAGGTGCTCGCCGCTTCGAAGTGCAGCATCAGCGCGCCTCCTCGTTCTCGAACGCGCCCGTCTCGATCTCGTCGCGGATCTCCTCCGCGAGCGGGTCGAGGCGCTTGTTGGCGTAGTGGACGTACCACATGGTCACGGCGAACGTCGTGACGACCTGGGCCAGGCCGAGGATCATCGCGACGTTCACGCTGCCGAACACGCGGGTCGACATGAAGTCGTGCGCGTAGCTCGCGAGCAGCACGTAGGCGAAGTACCAGGCGAGGCAGGCGCCCAGGACCGGGAAGACGAAGCTCCGATGCGTGCGCCGGAGCCGTTGGAACTCGGGTGATGCTTGGACCGCGCCGTAGTCGACCTCTGCGAGGGTCGTGCTGGTGGCGCTCGGGGCCTCGTTGCCCATGGCGTCTCTCCTTCGAGGGGGGATCGGCGGGACCGACGGCCGCGCCGCTGCGTCGAGTTCGTCCCTTGAGGGACCCGGCAGTGCGACCATGCTTCCCCTCGGCTCGAAGCGCTTGGGGCGGTCGCCGCTCGTCGTCGGTGAACGGCGCCCACGGTGCGACGAACGGCGGATCGGCGACGACGAACGACGGCTACGCTGGCGTGCATGCCCGAGTCGATGCTGCTCGCCGCTGCCGCCGGCGTCGTCGCCGGGGCACTCGCGGTCGGCGTGGTCATCCTGCTCCGGCGCATCGTGGTCGCGTCGAAGGACCTGGGCACCGACGTCGAGCAGGCGACCTACCAGACGCTGCACCTCGCGAGCCGGGCGGCGAAGCACCTCCGCGGGGGCATCGCCGAGGGCGACGCCGTCAAGGCCGGGCGACACCTGCGCGCCCTGCTCGGCTGCGAGACGCTCGCGCTCGTCGGTCCGGCGGGCGACGTGACGGTCGAGGGCGACGACGTCGTGCGGGCGGTCGCGGGCCGGCTCGCCGCTGAAGCACGTGCGTCGGGTCGGCCGCAGGTGCAGCGCCGCATCAAGCTCGGCGAGCGCGAGACGGATGCCGTCGCCGCCCCGATCCTCGCGAGCGGCGTGCCGGCCGGGGCGATCGTCGCCTTCGCGCCCCGCGTCCGTGCCGGGCTCGTGCGCGCGACGGGCGAGGTGGCGGACTGGGTCGCGGCCCAGGTCGAGCTCGGCGAGCTCGACGCCTCGCGCGCCGCACTCGCCGAGGCCGAGGTGCGTGCACTCCGGGCGCAGATCAGCCCGCACTTCATCTACAACTCGCTCAACGCGATCGCGTCGTTCATCAACACCGACCCCGCGAAGGCGCGCGAGCTCGTGCTCGAGTTCGCGGACTTCACGCGGTACTCGTTCCGCCGGCACGGCGACTTCACCACGGTCGCCGAGGAGCTCCGCTCGATCGACAGCTACCTGAAGCTCGAACGCGCGCGGTTCGGCGACCGGCTGACGGTCACGCTGCAGATCGCGCCGGAGGTGCTCTCGACGGTGGTGCCGTTCCTGTCGATCCAGCCGCTCGTCGAGAACGCGGTGCGGCACGGGCTCGAGGGCAAGGAGGGCGGCGGCCGCATCACGATCGAGGCGTCCGACCAGGGCGCGTTCGCCGAGATCAGCGTCGAGGACGACGGCGTCGGCATCGACCCCGCGGTGCTCGAACGCGCGCTCGCGGGCGGCGCCCCGGGCGAGCACGTGGGCCTGCGCAACGTCGACGCCCGCCTCCGGCAGGTCTACGGCGACGAGCACGGACTCGTCGTCGAGACCAACGTGGGCGCGGGCACGCTCGTGCGGATGCGCGTGCCGAAGTCGCAGCCCGGTCGCGTCGCGGCATCCGCCGGCCCCGACCGCCTCGCGGCAACCCCCGATCGCCTCCGCGACGCCGATGGGAGACTGGAACCGTGATCTCCGTGCTCATCGCCGACGACGAGCAGCCCGCGATCGACGAGCTGGCGTTCTTGCTCGGGCAGGACCCGCGCATCGGGGTCATCCACCAGGCCGCGTCGGGCGCCGAGGCGATCCGGCTGCTCACACGCGAGCCGGTCGACGCCGCGTTCCTCGACATCCACATGCCCGGACTCAACGGCTTCGACCTCGCCCGGGCCATGCAGCGGTTCGAACGCCGGCCCGCGCTCGTGTTCGTGACCGCCGACGAGGAGGGTGCGCTCGAGGCCTTCGACCTCGCCGCCGTCGACTACCTGCTGAAGCCCGTGCGGACCGAGCGGCTGCAGCGCTCGATCACCCGCATCGTCGAGGCGTTGAAGGCGCAGGCGACGCCGGCGACGGATGCCGCGGCATCCGCCCAGCCCGAGATGATCGCCGTCACGCTCGGTGGCACGACCCGCATGATCCGCCGCGACGAGGTGCGGTACGTGCAGGCCCAGGGCGACTACGCCCGGCTGCACACCGAGGAGGCGAGCTACCTGGTGCGCGTGCCGATGTCGGACCTCGAACGGCAGTGGTCGGACGCGTTCGTGCGGATCCACCGCTCCTACCTCGTGGCGATCCCGCACCTCGCACGCATCCGGCTCGGCGGCGACCACCCGAGCGTGACCGTCGGCGCGGCGGAGCTGCCCGTGAGCCGGCGCCTGCTGCCCGCGCTGCGCGAGCGGCTCGAGTCGGCGACGATCCGGCCGCGGCCATGAGCTCTGAGGAACCGCCGCCCCGGGTGCGCGTGACCGCGCCGCACGCCGGGTCGGCCGCGGCATCCGCCCGGCCCATGCCGCACCACGGCGCGGAGGCGCCGACGAGCGACATCGCGGGGGTCTACGTGCGCTCGCTGATCCGGTCGCAGCTGCGCCTAGGGATCGTGTTCGCGGTGGGCTTCGTCGTCGCGACCGCCCTGTTCGTGCTCGGGATCGCGTTCCTGCCGCAGTTCGACGAGACGTTCGTGTTCGGGGTGCCGCTGTCGTGGCTGCTGCTCGGCGCGGGGGTCTACCCGCTCGCGATCACGGTCGGCGGGCTCTACGTGCGCGCGGCGTCGCGCAACGAGGCGCGCTACCGGTCGCTCGCGGAGGACGAGTGAACGCGGCGATCGGCTACATCGCGATCGCGGCCGTGGCGGTCGCGTCGGCGCTCATCGGGTTCTACGGCCTGCGCGTCTCGCGCACGACGAGCGACTTCTACGTGGCGAGCCGCACGGTGCGACCGTGGTGGAACGCGTCGGCGATCGGCGGGGAGTACCTCTCGGCGGCGTCGTTCCTCGGCATCGCCGGACTCATCCTGCTCACCGGGTCGTCGGCGCTCTGGTTCCCGATCGGCTACACGGCGGGGTACCTCATGCTGCTGCTGTTCGTGGCCGCGCCGCTGCGGCGCTCGGGCGCGTACACGATCCCCGACTTCACCGAGGCGCGCCTCGAGTCGGTGTGGGCGCGTCGGGTCACGAGCACCCTCGTCATCGTCATCGGCTGGTTCTACATCGTGCCGCAGCTGCAGGGAGCGGCCCTCACCGTGCGGATCACGACGGGCCTGCCCGCCTGGGCCGGCTCGCTCGCGGTCGCGGTCATCGTCGCCGTCGTCGTCGCAGCGGGCGGCATGCGCTCGATCACGTTCGTGCAGGCGTTCCAGTTCTGGTTGAAGCTCACGGCGCTCGCGATCCCGGTGGTCGCGCTGCTGCTCCTCGTCGGCAACGTGCAGCCCGCCCTCCCGCCCGTCGAGGCGTTCCCCGCGAGCGCCGGCCCGGGCGACCTCGACGTGTACCGCACGGTGTCGCTCATGGTGGCGCTGCTGCTCGGCACGCTCGGGCTCCCCCACGTGCTCGTGCGCTTCTACACGAACCCCGACGGCGTCGCGGCCCGGCGCACGACGGTCATCGTGCTCGTGCTGCTCTCGGTGTTCTACCTGTTCCCCACCGCCTTCGGGCTGCTCGGCCGCGCGTTCGCGCCCGACCTCGCCGCCTCGGGCGACGCGGACGCGCTCATCCTGCTGCTGCCCGACCGGCTCATCGCCGGGCCGCTCGGCGACGTGCTCACGGCCCTCGTCATCGCGGGCGCGTTCGCGGCGTTCCTCTCCACGTCGTCGGGCCTCGTGGTGTCGCTCGCGGGCGTGATCAGCCAGGACCTGCTCGGCGGCAGCGTGCGCGGCTTCCGCATCGCGGCGGTGCTGTCGTCGTTCGTGCCCCTCGTCGTCGCGCTCGCGACCGAGTCGACGGGGCTCGCCGGCAGCGTGGGGCTGGTGTTCGCGTTCACGGCCTCGACGCTGTGCCCCGTGCTCCTGCTCGGGATCTGGTGGCGCGGACTCACGGCCCGCGGCGCGATCGCCGGCATGCTCACCGGCGCCGTGCTCTCGGGGGTCGCGATCCTGGGCGGCGCGCTCGTCTCGTCGTGGCTGCCCGCACTGCGCCCGTTCCTCGAGCAGCCGGCGGCCTGGACCGTGCCGATCGCGGTGCTCGTGACCGTGCTCGTCTCGCGCGGCGATCGCCGCGGCATCCCCCGCGGCACCGACCGCTTCCTCACCCGCCTGCACGTGCCCGAGCCGGCACGGCACCACGGCCGCGACGGCTGAGCGCAGGGCCGCTCAGGCGCCGAGCCGCACCGGCTCCTCGCCCCACGCCGCGAGCCGCGTCTGCAGCCCTGCCCGCACGGCGGGCCAGTCGTCGATGGTCACGGCGTAGACCGCGGAATCGCGCCACGACCCGTCGGCGCGCGGCTTGTGCCGACGCGCGATGCCCTCGAACTGCGCACCGAGCTTGAGGATCGCCGCCCGCGAGCGGTCGTTGCGCGCATCCGCCTGCAGCTTCACGCGGCCGAACCCGTGGTCGAAGGCGAGTCCGAGCAGCAGGAGCTTCGCTTCGGGGTTCACCGCGGTGCCCCAGACGCGCGGATCGTACGCGGTCCAGCCGATGTGGGCCGACTCGCTGCCGAGGTCGAGGTCGCCGAGCTTCGTGGCGCCGACGACCGTGCCGTGGTCGGGTCCGCCCTCCACGCGCACGGTGAAGGGCATCGCCGCCGGGCCGCCCGCGTAGTACTCGCTCGCGAACGTCGCGAACGCGTCGGCGTCGGCCGGCAGGCCGGCCGGGCCGCCGCCGTAGCCGCCGGCGAACACCTCTGGCCGGCGCACCGCGCGCTCGAGCTCGGGGAGATCGGCGTCGGAGTAGGGCGTGAGGCTGATGAACCGGCCGACGAGCGGCCGATCGGCGGGGCGGGTGGCGGTCACCCGTCGAGTCTGGCATGCGCGGACGAGGCGAGGGTTCCGGTTCACCGGCCCGGACCCTACGATGGCGGGAGCACCGTCCGACGATGAAAGGTGGGGGACATGGGAGCGCTGGACGATCTCACGAAGAAGGCACAGGACTTCGTCGAGGAGAACAAGGACACCATCAACGAGGCGCTGAACAGCCAGCAGGCCGAGGACATCAGCGACAAGGTCCTCGATGCGGTCTCCGACGCCGCGAAGAAGGTCACGCCCGACGAGCACGACGAGAAGGTCGACGCCGTCCGCGAGAACATCGACAAGGCGATCGGCACCGAGCCCTGAGCCGCGCCGGCCTTCGGGTCCTCGAGGGCGGATGCCGCGTGGTCGCGGCATCCGCCCTCGTCATGTGCGGCTACCGGAACGCAGCCTCGGGGTCGGGAACGAACCGCACGGCGTCGGGGCCGGCGGCGCTGACCCGTCGGTGGTAGTCGGCCGGCGTGTAGCCCGTGAACCGCTTGAAGTCGCGGATGACGTGCGACTGGTCGTAGTAGCCGCCGTCGGCGGCGAGCTCGCTCCACGGCGCCGCGCCGGGCACGGGCGTCGCGTCGATGAGCCGGTGGAACCGCACCAGTTCGGCGTAGCGCTTGGGCGTCGAGCCGGTCGCCCGGCGGAACCGTGCGACGAACGCCGGATGCCGCAGTCCGTGCGCCGCGGCGAGCGCGCCGATCGGGTGCGCGGGATCCGCCTCGAGCCGCTCGATCGCGTCGCGCACGACCGGGTCGGGCGCGCGGCCCGCGGCGAGGCGCCCCGTCAGCAGCGCCTCGAGCGCGTCGAGCACGGCGTCGGCCGCGGCATCCGGCCCGAGCGCCGCCGGCCCGTCGAGCCAGGGCTGCGACGTCACCGCGCCGGCGAGCCGCTCGGGGTCGAGTCCGAGCACGCGGAGTCCGTCGGCGCGCACCACCGCTCCGGCGTTCACGATCACGTCGGGCGCCTCGCTCACGACGAACCGTGATCGCATGCCCGAGCAGAACGCGGGCCCGAGCGTGCGCCACGGGGCATCCGCCGACTCGAGCACCCGGTAGGGCCGGGGCGAGAGGTTCACGATGAGGTGCACGTCGGTCATCGGGAAGATGCGCTCGTAGCGGGTCGGCGCGGGGCCGCGTAGGAACCAGAGCTCGCGCACCGCCTCGACGAGCGGGCCCTGCGCCGGGCGACCAGCGACCTCCACGCGCCACCTCCGTGAAATCCATCCAATCGGATGCCGCGTGCGCCGGTCTAGCCTGCCCGCATGACGGCGACGACGGGAGCACCCATGAAGACCGCATTCACCGACGAGCAGTCGATCGCGGCCCCGGCCGACGCCGTGTGGACCCGGCTCACCGACTGGTCGGGCGCGCCGAACTGGATGCCCGGCGTCGAGTCGATGCGCGCCGACGGACCGCTCGCGGTCGGCACCGTGCTGCGCTTCGTCGCCCGCGGCAAGGAGCGCACGTCGACGATCACGGCGCTCGACCCCGGACGCGGACTCACCATGCGCAGCGCGGTGGGCGGCGTGACCGCCGACTACGCGTACGCGATCGAGCCCGCCACGGATGCCGCGGGCAGCCGCGTGCGCCTCGACGCCGCCGTGGCCACCCGCGGTCTCGTGTCGCTCTTCGCCCCGATTATCCGGGGCGCGATCGCGCGCGAGGACGGCGTCCAGCTCACCCGGCTCAAGCAGTGGGTGGAGGGCTAGTCCAGGAGGTCGTGGAGCTCGACGATCTCGTCGCGACCGGGGCCGACGCCGATCGCGGAGATGCGCGATCCGCTCATCGCCTCGAGCTCGCGCACGTAGGCCTGCGCGTTCGCGGGGAGCTCCGAGAACTCGCGGGCCCCCGAGATGTCCTCCTGCCAGCCCGGGAACTCCTCGTAGACGGGCACGGCGTGGTGGAAGTCCGACTGCGACACCGGCACCTCCTCGACGCGCTGCCCGTCGACCTCGTAGGCGACGGCCACGGGGATCTTCTCCAGGCCCGTGAGCACGTCGAGCTTGGTGAGCACGAAGTCGGTGACGCCGTTGACGCGCGACGCGTAGCGGGCGATGGGCGCGTCGTACCAGCCCGTGCGGCGACGGCGGCCGGTGGTCGTGCCGAACTCGAAGCCGCGCTCGCTGAGGAACTCGCCCCACTCGTCGAAGAGCTCGGTGGGGAACGGACCCGCGCCGACGCGCGTCGTGTACGCCTTCACCACGGCGATGACTCGGTCGATGCGGTTCGGCGCGATGCCCGAGCCGGTGACGGCGCCGCCGCTCGTCGCGTTCGACGACGTGACGAACGGGTAGGTGCCGTGGTCGACGTCGAGCATCGTGGCCTGGCCGCCCTCGAAGAGCACCGTCTCGCCGCGCTCGAGCGCCTGGTGCAGCAGCAGCGACGTGTCGGTGACCATCGGCCGCAGGCGGTCGACGTAGCCGAGCAGTTCGTCGACGATCTCGTCGACGCCGATCGCGCGGCGGTTGTAGACCTTCACGAGCAGGTGGTTCTTCTGGTCGAGCGCTCCCTCGACCTTCTGCCGCAGGATGTTCTCGTCGAAGAGGTCCTGCATGCGCAGGCCGACCCGGTTGATCTTGTCGGCGTAGGCCGGCCCGATGCCGCGCCCGGTGGTGCCGATCTGGCGCTTGCCGAGGAAGCGCTCGGTGACCTTGTCGAGCGTGCGGTGGTACTGCGTGATGAGGTGCGCGTTCGCCGAGATGCGCAGCTTCGAGACATCCACGCCCCGGCTCGCGAGCCCCTCGAGCTCCTCGAAGAGCACCTCGATGTCGACGACGACGCCGTTGGCGATGACCGGCGTGACGCCCGGCGTCAGGATGCCCGACGGCAGCAGGTGCAGGGCGTACTTCTCCTCGCCCACGACCACGGTGTGCCCGGCGTTGTTGCCGCCGTTGAACTTCACGACGTAGTCGAGCCGGGAACCCAGTAGGTCGGTCGCCTTGCCCTTGCCCTCGTCGCCCCATTGCGCTCCGATGAGTACGGCTGCGGGCATGTCAGTCCTCTCCTGCCGCGTCGACGGCGGCGGTGGGTTCGGCGAGCGGCTCGCCGGTGCGTGCTTCGAACTCGGTCGCGGGCGTGACGACGGCGGCGGATGCCACGATCGGCATGAGCTGGGTGGGCGTGAACTCCGACGCGATGCGGGCGGGCGCCTCGGCATCGGCCGAGGCCAGCTCGTCGGCGAGACGCGCGGCGCGGTCGTCGAGGCCGAGCGCGAGGGCGGCCCGGCGCTGGGCGTCGAGCGCGCGCAGGTAGGCGCGGTTGGGCTCGTCCCGCCAGGGCACGGGCTGTCCCAGTTGCCATCCGGATGCCGCGAGCTGCTCGCGCGCGAGGTCGACGGCGACGGCCGCGTAGGCGAACGCCTCGATGGAGTGGCCCTCGGAGTCGGCCAGGTCGGCCAGTTCGGCCCATGCGAGCGGTGACGACGGATGCCCCGACACGACGGACGCGACGGATGCACGATCGGCCTCGGCGAGCGCCTGCCGCACCTCGGGTTCGTCGGCGAGCGACGCCTCGCCCTCGGGTGCTGAATCGTCTGGGGTCACACTCGAGTGTATCGCGGGGCCATTTCGGGGCCCGTGGACGCGCGGACACGCCCCGACACACGAGACGAGGGGCCGGACCGTGCGGTCCGACCCCTCGCGTTGCGCCTCAGTGGATCACTGCACGGCGTTGAGGGCGTTCACGTTGCCCGCGCCGTAGAACCCGTTGCGCTCGCCGCCCGTGCAGGTCGCCGGCCAGCCGGGTCGCGGCTCGTAGACGCCGTCGGGGCAGGCGATCGGGGTCGCCGTGCGCTCGAGGAACGATGCGAGCTGGCCCGCCTTCATGCCCGGGTGCGCCGAGAGCGCGAGCGCCGCGACGCCGGCCGCGTGCGGTCCGGCCATCGACGTGCCCTGCGACCAGCCGTAGCCGCCGCCGGGAATCGTGGAGAGCACGGCGTCGGTGATGGTGGACGACGCTCCTCCGGTGCGGAACCGGGTGTCACCACCGGGAGCCGTCACGTCGACGACGCCCTGGCCGTACGACGAGTAGTAGCTCTTCTGCTCGGTCGGGCCGACGGCCGAGACCGTCACGACGCCGGGCGCCTCGGCGGGCAGGTCGCGGCACGCACCGGTGATGGTGCGGTCCTCGACGGGGTACGAGCCGTCGTTCGGGCTGCTCGAGTCGGTGAACTTGTGCTGCAGGTCGACGTTGCTGTTGCCCGCCGAGGCCACCGTGAGGGTGCCCTTCGCGGTCGAGTACGACAGCGCACGCTGCACCGCCTGCCACACCGGCCGCTGGCGCGGGTCGTTCACGCAGTTGAACTCCCACGGGTCGATGAAGTAGCTGTTGTTCGTGATCGGCATGCCGTGGTCGGCGGCCCAGAGGTAGCCGCAGATCGCGGCCTCGGGGTAGATGAAGCCGTCGTCGTTGACGACCTTCACCGAGGCGACCTTCACGCCGGGCGCGACGCCCGCGATGCCGACGCCGTTGATCGCCGCGGCGATCGTGCCCGCGACGTGGGTGCCGTGCGACGAGTTCGTCGGGCTCCACGCGGCCTGGCTCGTGTCGACGACGCCGCCGAGGCACGAGGCGCTCTGGTCCTTCGCGACCTGGGTCGCGAGGTCGGGGTGGTTCGCGTCGATGCCCGAGTCGAGCACGCCCACGACGACCGACGGGTCACCCGTGGTGATCGTGTGCGCCTCGGCGACGTCGATCTGCTGCATGTCCCACTGCTCGTTCCAGCGCGGCTCCGCCGTGGGGTCGCCGGATGCCTCGACCGACGCCACGTCGGCGGCCTCGACGACCTCGTCGTCGATGAGGGTCGTGCCGAGCCCGTTCGTCGAGGCGACGGACTCGACGCCCGCGCCCGCGACGGCGGTCTCGAACGACGTGTTCGTCGAGCGCGCCACGAGCACGCCGATCTGGTCGTAGGCGGCGACGACGGTGCCGCCGGCCGCGGCGACGCGGGCTGCGGCCTTGTCCGTGCTCTTGCCCTGCGGCGCGAGCACGAGGTAGGTGGTGTCGGGTCCGGCTGCGGCCGCCGGGACGGCGGCCGTTCCGATGAGCCCGACGGCGAGGGCGGCGGCACATGCCACGCCGATCACCTTGCGGTTCTTCATCCATTTCTCCGTTCAGTGCGAAAAGCGTCGCCGCCCTGTCAGGCGGCGACCCGGCTCGTCCAGTGGATGCGACGCGCGACGGCATCGGTGGAGCCGCGCGACCGGTGGCGCGAGTCTATGGGATGCCGACCCTCGAGCGGGGGTCATTGACACCGGTGCGCGTCGTCGCGCGAGGATTCGCGCAAGTAGGCTGGAGGCCATGTCCAAAGTCCTCACGAGCCTCCCCGTCGGCGAGCGCGTCGGCATCGCGTTCTCGGGAGGCCTCGACACCTCCGTGGCGGTCGCCTGGATGCGCGAGAAGGGCGCGGTCCCCTGCACGTACACCGCCGACCTCGGCCAGCCCGACGAGCCCGACGTCGAGGCCGTGCCCGGTCGTGCGCTCGAGTACGGGGCCGAGATCAGCCGCCTGGTCGACGTGAAGACCGCGCTCGTCGAGGAGGGCCTCGTCGCGCTGCAGTGCGGCGCGTTCCACATCCGCTCGGGCGGCAAGACGTACTTCAACACCACGCCGCTGGGCCGCGCGGTCACGGGCACGCTGCTCGTGCGCGCCATGATGGAGGACGGCGTCGACATCTGGGGCGACGGCTCGACGTACAAGGGCAACGACATCGAGCGGTTCTACCGCTACGGCCTCATGGCCAACCCGCGCCTGCGCATCTACAAGCCGTGGCTCGACCAGACGTTCGTCACCGAGCTCGGCGGCCGCGCCGAGATGAGCGAGTGGATGCAGCAGCGCGACCTGCCGTACCGGGCATCGGGCGAGAAGGCGTACTCCACCGACGCGAACATCTGGGGCGCGACGCACGAGGCGAAGAAGCTCGAGGACCTCGACGCGGGCATCACGATCGTCGAGCCGATCATGGGCGTGCGGTTCTGGGACGACGCCCTCGTGATCGACGCCGAGGACGTCACGGTGCGCTACGAGCAGGGCCGTCCGGTCGCGCTCAACGGCGTCGAGTTCGACGACCCGGTGGAGCTCGTGCTCGAGGCGAACCGCATCGGCGGCCGCCACGGACTCGGCATGAGCGACCAGATCGAGAACCGCATCATCGAGGCGAAGTCGCGCGGCATCTACGAGGCGCCCGGCATGGCGCTGCTGCACATCACCTACGAGCGCCTCCTCAACGCGATCCACAACGAGGACACGATCGCGAACTACCACCAGGAGGGCCGCCGCCTCGGCCGCCTGATGTACGAGGGCCGGTGGCTCGACCCGCAGTCGCTCATGCTGCGCGAGTCGATCCAGCGCTGGGTGGGCTCCGCCGTGACCGGCGAGGTCACGCTGCGCCTGCGTCGCGGCGACGACTACACGATCCTGAACACCGCGGGTCCGGCGCTGAGCTACCACCCCGACAAGCTCTCGATGGAGCGCGTCGGCGACCAGGCGTTCGGACCCGAGGACCGCATCGGCCAGCTCACCATGCGCAACCTCGACATCGCCGACTCGCGCGCACGACTCGAGCAGTACGCGCACCTCGGCATCGTCGGCGGCGCGACGGCGCAGCTCGTCGGCGAGATCGCCTCGGGCCAGGCGGCGCAGATCGCCGCGGGCGAGGCCGAGACCGAGCTCGAGGCCGCCACGGATGCCGCGAACGAGGCCGCGGCGTTCGACCTCGGCACCGACTGACGCGACGCCGCGTACTGCGACGGCGGTACGCGAGGTTACCTCCCGGGGCGGACGCGCGGAGCACCGTCGCCGACGAGACTCGAGGTCGGTGCGCGACGTGCGCGCCGAACCCCCGAGAGGACTCGACATGGCGACCCCCATCCTGCAGGTCGACGACCTGCACAAGACCTACGGGCGAGGCGCGACGCGCTTCGACGCGCTCAAGGGGGTGAGCTTCGAGGTGCGCGAGGGCGAGTCCCTCGCGATCGTCGGCAAGTCGGGTTCCGGCAAGTCGACGCTCATGCACCTGCTCGCCCTGCTCGACCAGCCGACGTCGGGCACCGTGCGGCTCGCCGGTCGCGACGCGGGCACCCTTCGGGGCCGGGAGCTCAACCGCGCCCGCAACCGCACGTTCGGATTCGTGTTCCAGCAGTTCTTCCTCACGCCGAACGCGACGGTGCTCGAGAACGTCATCCTCCCGCTGAAGATCGCGGGCGTCGGTCGCGCGGAACGCCGGCGACGCGGCATGGCCGCGCTGGCGCAGCTCGAGCTCGACGACAAGGCGCGCAACCGCGCGTCCGACCTCTCGGGCGGGCAGAAGCAGCGCGTCGTGATCGCCCGGGCGCTCGTGAACAGCCCCCGCGTGATCTTCGCCGACGAGCCGACGGGCAACCTCGACTCGGCGACCGGCGCCGTCGTCGAGGACATCCTGTTCGACCTCAACCGCGAGCAGGGCATCACGCTCATCGTCGTCACGCACGACGAGGAGCTCGCCGCCCGCTGCGACCGGCGCATCCACATGCGCGACGGCCTCCTCGTCGAGGAGCACGCCGACGCCGCCGAGGAGGTGTTCGCCGCGTGAAGACGACCGACGTGATCGCGAGCGCGATCTCCAACACGTTCCGCTCGAAGACCCGCACGATCCTGACGATCCTCGCGATCTTCATCGGCGCGTTCACCCTCACCATCACGACCGGGCTCGGCACCGGCATCAACCGGTACATCGACCAGACGGTCGCCGAGATCGGCGCCGGCGACGTGATGACCGTGACGCACGCGCCCGAGGAGGACGCCGGCGACGGCCCGCAGGAGTACGTCGCCGACCAGGTGGCGCAGCAGCGCACCGCCCCCGGCCCAGCGACGGGCCAGTCGATCGACCCGATCACCGCGTCCGACCTCGAGGAGCTCGCCGCGATCGACGGCGTCGTCTCCGTGGAGCCGGTGAAGGCGATCGACGTGGACTACATCCGGCACGACGACGGCACGGCGTACCGGATCGACGTGGGCTCCTTCATCCCGGGGATGCAGGTGCAGCTCGCGGCCGGGGAGCAGCCCGACGCGGCATCCGATGCCCTGCAGGTCGTCGTGCCCGTGGACTACGTCGAGCCGCTCGGATTCGCCGACGACGCGGCCGCGCTCGGCGAGGAGGTCGTGCTCGGGCTGACCGACGGCAACGGCGTCGAGCAGACGATCACGGCGACCGTGGTCGGCGTCTCGGAGGCGGGCCTCGGCGGCGCCGGGGGCAGCGCCTCGCCCAACACCGCGCTGACCGACGCGCTCTACGCCGCGCAGGGGGTCGGCGCGCCGGCGGGGCAGGCCGAGTCCTACGGCTCGGCGACGGTGCGGTTCGACCCCGCCTCGACGCCCGAGCAGGTCGAGGCGCTGCGCACGGACCTCGCGGACGCCGGATTCCAGGCGACGACGGTCGACGACACGCTCGGCGCGTTCAAGACCGTCATCGACGGCATCGTGCTCGTGCTGAACGCGTTCGCGATCATCGCGCTGCTCGCCGCGAGCTTCGGCATCGTGAACACGCTCTTCATGTCGGTGCAGGAGCGCACCCGCGAGATCGGGCTCATGAAGGCCATGGGCATGGGCAGCGGACGTGTGTTCGGCCTGTTCAGCTCGGAGGCGACGTACATCGGGCTGCTCGGCAGCCTCGTCGGCATCGGCGTCGGGATGCTCGCGGGCACCGTCGTGGGCGGTGCACTGTCGTCGACGCTGCTCGCCGACCTGCCCGGGCTGACGCTCATCGCGTTCGACCCCGTGTCGATCCTCACGATCGTGCTCCTGGTGATGGGCATCGCGTTCGTCGCGGGCTCGCTGCCCGCCGCCCGTGCGGCGCGGCTGAACCCGATCGACGCGCTCCGATACGAGTAGCGGGAGGCGCGGGTTGGGGAGGCCAGACGGCCTCCCCAAGGCGCGCGCACGGCCCGCGGATTCGGGCCTCCCCAGCCCGAGACCCCCGTGCCATACTCAGTCAACTGCTCCGCGACCGTACTGGGGAGGACGCGATGACTGCTGGTGGACCCTTCGTGTCGGGAGCCGGGCGTTGAGCGCCGAGCTGGCGAACCTGATCGGCGGCATCCTGATCCTCGCCGACCTCGCCATCCGGATCGCCGCGCTCATCATCATCCCGCGCGACCGCAAGCCCACCGCGGCGATGGCGTGGCTGCTCGCGATCTTCCTCATCCCGTTCGTCGGCATCATCCTGTTCCTCATCATCGGCAACGTGAAGCTGCCGAAGAAGCGGATGGAGCGGCAGAAGGAGATCAACGCGCTCATCGAGCAGCGCGCCGAGGGCGTCGACCTCGACACCGATCCCGAGGCCTGGCCGTCGTGGTTCCGCACGATCTCGGAGCAGAACCGCCGTCTCGGCGCGCTGCCCGCGACCGGTGGCAACCGCGCCGAGCTCATCGGCGACTACCAGGCGTCGATCGACCGGATGGCCGCCGACCTCGACCTCGCCGAGCGGTTCGTGCACGTCGAGTTCTTCATCGTCGCGTTCGACGACACCACGCGCGGGTTCTTCGCCGCGATGGAGCGGGCGGTGCAGCGCGGCGTGACCGTGCGGCTCCTGATGGACCACATCGCCTCGGCGAAGGTGCCGATCCACAAGGAGACCGTCGCCGAGCTCGAGCGCATCGGCGTGATCTGGCGGTACCTGCTGCCCGTGCAGCCGTTCAAGGGCCACTATCAGCGGCCCGACCTGCGCAACCACCGCAAGCTCGTCGTCGTCGACGGACTCGTGGCCTACACGGGATCGCAGAACCTGATCGACCGCAATTACGACTCGCCGAAGAACATCAAGCGGGGCCTCAAGTGGCAGGAGCTCGTGACCCGGGTCACCGGATCGGCCGTCACCGCAATCAACGCGGTGTTCCTCTCCGACTGGTACGCCGAGACCGACGAGAACCTCCTCGCCGTGGAGCACGTGCCCGCGGCCGACGTGCCCGACGACCCCTCGCCCGATGCGCTCGTCTGCCAGGTCGTGCCGAGCGGTCCCGCCTACGAGCAGGAGAACAACCTGCGCCTCTTCCTCGGCCTGGTGAACGCCGCGCAGGAGCAGGTGATCATCACGAGCCCGTACTTCGTGCCCGACGAGGCCATGATGTACGCCATCACGTCGGCGCGCCTGCGCGGCCTCGAGGTCCAGCTGTTCGTGTCGGAGATCGGCGACCAGGGCTCGGTGTGGCACGCGCAGCGCTCCTACTACGGCCCGCTGCTACGAGCCGGCGTGCGGATCTTCCTCTACCCGGGGCCGTTCATCCTGCACGCCAAGCACCTCTCGATCGACGACGACGTCGCGGTGATCGGCTCGAGCAACATGGACATCCGCTCGTTCAACCTCAACTTCGAGATCTCGCTGCTCGTGCGCGGGCGCTCGTTCGTGGCCGACATGCGCGAGGTCGAAGCGGAGTACCGGGCATTGGGTCGCGAGCTCACGCTCGAGGAGTGGGAGCGCGAACCCGCGACGGCGACGTTCCTCGACGGCGTCGCGCGCCTCACCTCGGCGCTCCAGTAGCCGGATCTCGGACGCGCGCGGGAGACACGGATGCTGCAGGCGATCGCTCACATCCTGCCGATCTCCATCGCCGTGGCGATCAGCTCGGTGCCGATCATGGCGACCATCCTGATCCTGCTCTCGCCGAACCGGACGCGCTCGGCACTGCCCTTCCTCATCGGATTCGTGCTCGGGCTCGCGCTCGTGGTCACGCTCTGCACGCTCTTCGCGCAGGCGATCCCGACGCCGCGATCGGAACGTCGTCCCGACACCGCCGTCGGCTACAGCGAGATCCTGGTCGGAGCGGTGCTGGTCGTGATCGCCGTGGTCGCCTGGGTGCGGGCGCGGCGGAACCCGTCGACGGCCGTGCCGAAGTGGCTCGACGGGGTCAGCCGGCTCGGTCCGTGGTCGTCGTTCGGTTTGGCGCTGCTGCTCAACGTGCGCCCGAAGGCCTTCCTGCTCGCGATCGCCGCCGGACTGGCCCTGCGCGGCGACGGCGTCTCGGCCACGGAGTCGCTGATCGTCATCGGGATCTACACGGTGATCTCGGCGTCGACGGTCGCCGTGCCGATCATCGCGACGCTGGCCGATCACCGCCGGATGGAGCCCCGGCTGGTGCGGGCGCGCGAGTGGCTCGGCCGGAACAGCGGCACGATCGGCGCGCTGATCCTGCTGCTGATCGGCGTGGTGATCATCGGCACCGGACTCGCCCGCCTGTGAGCTCGCCGAGATAACTTGCACACTGGTGTGCAAGTTCATAGCATGGTCCCATGCCGTCCGACATCGACGCGGGCCGTCGCCCTCGTCGAGACGCCACGGCCAACCGCGAAGCCCTCCTGGCCGCCGCGGCCGACGCGCTCGGCGAGGCATCCGACGCCCCGCTCGAGCGCATCACGAGTGCCGCCGGCCTCACCCGGCGCGCCTTCTACGGGCACTTCGCCAACCGCGACGAGCTCGTCGTCGCCGTCATCGACGTGGGCGCCGCCCGCCTGAACGCGATCGCCGCCGACACCGACGACCCGCATGCCCCCACGGCCATCGCGCTGCTCGGCGCGCGGCTCTGGGGCGCCGTCGAGCACGTGCGCGTCCTCGCCGGCATGGCCGTGCGCGAGCCCTACGCGACGCACGCCGCCGAAGCCCTCGCTCCGGTGCGCGACCGCCTGCGCGCCCTCGTCGAGCGCGGCGTCGCCGAGGGGACCGTCCGCCCCGACATCCGGCCCGACGTGCTCGCCCGCCTCATCGAGTCGGCCGCCATCGCCGTGCTGCTCGAGGCGGCCGTCACCGGCATCGCCGACGCCGATGGGCGCCGCCTCGTGATGCTCGCCGTGCTCGGCACGGCCGGGCTCTCGTGGCAGGACAGCGCCGAGCTCATCGACACCGCACCCGCGCTCGCTGCGCGAATCGCGTCGGGGGAGTCCCCAGCATGAGGATCGAGCTGCGCGGCGTCGGAAAGGGGCGCCGCTCCGAGGCGCTGCCCGCGACCACCATCGGCTACGAGTCGGGCCGCGCCACGCTCGCCCGCGCGGAGACCGAGCAGCGCCCAACGGTCCTCGGCCTCCTCGCCTCGGGCCGCATGCGTCCCGGCACCGGCACCGTGACCATCGACGGGCGAGCGGATGCCGCCGCGATCCGCCGCGCGATCGCCCTCGTCGACGCGCCCGACGTCTCCGATCCCGCACCGAACGTGACCGTCGCGGGCGTCGCCGCCGAGGAGCTCATGTTCGCCGGCGTCCCCTCGAACCCCGTCTCGGTCGCCCGATGGCTCGACGACCTCGGCCTGCGCGATGTCGCACGGATCCCGATCGCGAACGTCGACCCGATCGTGCGCCTGCGCCTGCTCACCGAGCTCGCCATCCTCCGCGACGACGTCGAGGGGCTCGTGCTCGTCTCCCCCGACCGACACGGCGGCGACCCGCTCGAGTGGTGGGAGCTCGCCAAGCGCCTCGCCGATCGCGGCTTCGCGGTGCTCGTCATCGCGGGCGACGCCTCGGCCGCGGCGATCGGCGCCGCCGCGATGATCGACCGAATGCAGGCCGCCGACGTCGACGAGGTCGCGGAGCACGCGGCCATCGCCGAAGGGGGACTGGCGTGAAGGTCCCCCGGATGATCGCCGCCGAGTTCCGGCGGCTCACCTCGACGCGCATGTCGGTCGTCGCGCTGCTCGCGCTCGTCGCCGTTCCCGTGCTCTACGGCGGCCTGTACCTCTGGGCGAACCAGGACCCGTACGCGAAGTTCCGCGAGGTGCCCGTGGCGCTCGTCGTCGAGGACGCCGGCACGCCGGCCACCGACGACGCGCCCGCGCGCAACGTGGGCGACGAGGTCGCCGACGAGCTGCTCGCCGACGGCGCCTTCGACTGGCACCGCGTCCCGGCCGAGCAGGCGGCGACCGGGCTCGACGCGTCCACGTACGACTTCGCCATCACCATCCCGGCCGACTTCTCCGACGCGCTCGCCTCGGTCGGCACGGATGCCCCGCGGCAGGCCGAGATCGTGCTGTCGACGAACGACGCCAACAGCTACCTGGCCGGCACGATCGGCGAGCAGGCCGTGGAGCGGATCCGCGCCGTGATCGCCGAACAGGTCGGGCGTGAGGCCGCCTCGACGCTGCTCGACTCGATCGCGACCATCCGCACGAACCTCTCCGACGCCGCCGACGGCGCCGCGCGCCTGGCCGACGGAGCCGGACAGGCCGTCGAGGGCGCGGGACAGCTCTCCGACGGGGCGTCCCGCCTCGCCGACGGCAGCACGCAGCTCGCCGACGGCACCGCGCAGCTCGCCGACGGCTCGGCACAGCTGGCAGCTGGCGCGCAGCAGGTCGCCGACGGGAACGCGCAGCTCGCGGCATCCGCCGATCGCGTGGGCGCCGCCGTCGACGAGGTGACGGCCGTACTGCCCGAGGTGCGCGACGACGTCGCGGCCCGGCTCGCCGCGGCCGGCGTCGACCAGGCCACGATCGACGACGCGCTCGCGCGCCTCGACCCGCTCGGCGACGACCTCGCCGCCGGCAACGACCGTCTGCAGGAGGTCGTGGGGCAGATCGACCGACTCGCTGCGGGCAGCGCGCAGGTCGCCGAGGGCTCGGCGTCCCTCGCGGCGGGCACGCGTACCGCGGCCGCCGGCGCGGCCGAGGTGGCGGCGGGGTCGACCGCGCTGCGCGGCGGGATCGGCACGCTCGGCGACGGGCTCGGCGAGCTCAGCGACGGCGCGGGCACCCTGCGCGACGGGCTCGCGGACGGCGTCGACGCGATCCCCGACTCCGACCAGGCCACGCGCGACGCCCAGGCGTCGACCATCGCCGACCCGATCGCGCTCGAGACGAGCACGGTGACGCAGGCCGGCAGCTACGGCGCCGGACTCGCCCCGTTCTTCGCCGCGCTCGCGGGCTGGATCGGCATCTACGCGCTCTTCCTCATCGTGAAGCCGATCTCACGGCGCGCGGTCACGGCGCTGCACTCGCCGATCCGCGTGACGCTCGCCGGATGGCTCACGCCCGGCATCCTCGGCGCGGTGCAGATGATCGGGCTGTTCGTCGTGCTCGCGGTGACGCTCGGATTCCACATGGCGAACCCCGTCGGGACGCTCGGCGTCATGGTGCTCGCATCGGCGACGTACGCGGCGATCATCCTCGCGCTCAACGTGTGGCTCGGGTCGGTCGGGCAGTTCCTCGGGCTCGTGCTCATGGTGCTGCAGCTCGTCACGGCGGGCGGCACGTTCCCGTGGCAGACGCTGCCCACGCCGCTCGCGGCGCTGCACCAGGGGCCGCCGATGGGCTACGTGGTGGACGCGATGCGTCAGTCCATGTACGGCGGCGACCTGTCGCGGGCGGGCAGCGACGCAGTGGTGCTGCTCGCGTGGCTCGCGGGCGGGCTGGTGTTCGCGGCGCTCGGCGTGACGCGGATGACGCACCACCGCACACTGCGCGACCTGCAGCCGAGCCTGATCGGGTAGGAGTCAGGCCGGCGTCTGCTGGTGCGCGGCGACACGCCAGGCGCCATCGTCGTAGAGGTACGTCGTCGACATGCGCAGGTCGGCCGTCTCGTCGCCGCGGCGCGCGACCGCGCGGTACACCAGCACGCCGGCATGGTCGCCGAGGCGGATGACGGCGGGCTCGTGCAGCTCGTACGACTCCCACGGAGGGGCGCTGCGGAACGCCGCGCGCACCTCGTCGCGACCGAGCACCGCTCCCTCCACCACCATGAGGCCGTCGCGCGTCATCGCGCGCTGGTAGTGCTCGCCGCCATGCCCCTCGAGGATGGCCTTCCATCCGGCGTGCTCCTCGTGCAGGAGGCGGGCGGGCAGATCGTCGGTGATCTCGGTCATGCCCCCACGCTACCCGCCGGACCGACGCAATTCGATCAGAGCCAGCCGCGGCGCTTGAAGACGGCGTAGAGGCCGGCGGCGAAGCCGAGCATGAGCGCGACCGCGAACGGGTACCCCCACGGCCAGTCGAGCTCGGGCATGTACACGAAGTTCATGCCGTAGACCGCCGCGATGAGGCTCGGCGCGAAGATGATGGCGGCCCAGCTCGAGATCTTCTTCGTCTGCTCGCTCTGCGCGAGCGCCGTCTCGGAGAGCACGCGGATCTCCTCGTTCTGGCGCTGCGCGACGAGCGCGGAGTGCACCTGCAGGGCGTTCTGCAGCAGCTGGCGGAACCCGTCGCCGTGCTCGACGATGCGGATGACGTGGTCCTTCACGTCGCGCAGGTACCGCTGCAGCTCGAGCTCGACGCCGTACTTCTCGAAGCCGCGCTCGAGGGCGTCGAACATGCCGACGAGCGGGCGCGTCGCGCGCTGGAACTCCATCACCTCGCTCGCGAGGTCGTAGATGCGCCGCGTCACCTCGGGGTCGCCGGAGAAGAGTTGCTCCTCGATCTCGTCGATGTCGTTCTCGAGCCCCAGGTCGACCGGCACGTACTCGTCGACGACCTCGTCGAGCACGGCGTAGAGCACGGCCTCGGGGCCCTTCGCGAGCAGCTCGGCGTTGCCCTCGAGGCGACGTCGCACGCGGGCGAGGTCGGGGGACTCGGCGTGGCGGATCGTGATGGCGAAGTCGGGGCCGATGAACACGTGCAGCTCGCCGAACTCGACCTGCTCGACGTCGTCGAGGTAGCGCGCCGGTCGGAGCACCACGAAGAGGGTGTCGCCGTAGCGCTCGAGCTTCGCGCGCTGGTGGCCCTTCTTCGCGTCCTCGACCGAGAGCGGATGCAGCCCGAACTCGTTCGCGAGCGCGTCGATCTCGCCGTCGGTCGGGCGGTAGAGGCCGATCCAGGCGAAGCCGCCGTGGGCCTCGCGGCTCTCGAAGGTCTCGGCGAGGGACGCCGGCGTGGCGACCCGGCGGCCGCCCCGGTAGATCGCGTTGTCGACGACGGGCATCGGCTCAAGTCTCGTGCGCGAGGAGGCGCCGCGGCATCCGACACGCGGCGGGGTCGTGGGCAGCGTGCCCTGACCGCACCGGCGCGGCTCAGGCGCTGTCGCTCACGGCCCACTGGCCGCGCACCGCCGTGGGCCGCGACCGCTCGAGCGTGCCCGGGGCGAGCCCGAGCCGCCCCTCGGCCGCGGTGTAGACCACGTGGTCGGCCTCGGCGCGCGTGACCAGGCCGATGGCGTGGTGCTGCACGGCCATGCCGTCGACGAGCGCCGTGAGCATGCGCGCATCGCCCGCGGGGTCGTCGCTGCGCCCGAGCCCGGCCTCGTCGAGGCGCTCGATGATGCGCGCGAGCCGTCGCTCGCAGTCGCGGTGGTGGCGCATCAGCGAGGCGTGCAACTCGGGGTTGCGCGGGGCCTCGCTCCACGCGTCGATCCAGACGAAGTAGTGCTCGCGTGGCGTCGAGGTGAGCCAGTCGGCGAGCGCCTCGACGGGCTCGACGCGCTCGGCGACCTCCTCGTCGCCCTCGAGCTCGGCGAGCACGGCGGCGTCGAAGGCCGCGGCGACGAGCTGCTCGCGGGTGGCGAAGTAGTGCCGGATCAGGCCGTGGACGACGCCCACCTCGGCGGCCACGTCGCGCAGCGTGACGCGTGCGAAGCCGTCGCGCGCCACGAGGCGGAGCGTCGCGGCGAGGATCTGCTCCCGCCGCGCTGCGGGATCGAGCCGGTTCGCCATGCCTCCATGCTACCCCTCTTGTCCACGCGGACAATGACTGGTAACGTGTTATCCATGTGGACAAGAAGGGGTCCAGCGCTCGACGCGATCGATCGGCACCGCCGCCGCCTCACGGCCGGCGTCGTGGCCGCGACCGTGCTCATGTCCTCGGGCGCCATGGTCATCTTCCCCCTGCTGCCCACGCTGCAGTCGCAGCTCGGCATCTCCACCGCCGACATCGGTTACGTCGCCGCGGCGGGCTTCGCGGCATCCCTCGCCGCCGAGCTCCTCGTCGCGCCGTTCGCCGACCGCGGCCGCGCCCGCACCATGGGCGTCGCGGGCGTCGTGCTCATGACCGCCGCCCTCGTCGGCTCGGCGCTCGCGACCGAGACCTGGCAGCTCGTGGCCGGCCGCGCGCTCGGCGGCCTCGGCCTGGGCGTGTTCATGGCCGCGGCGAGCGCGCTGCTCGTGCGCGCCGACCCCGCGCGCGCCGGCGAGGCCCTCGGACGCCTCGGCGCCGCCGAGCTCGCCGGCATCGCGCTCGGCCCGCTCGCCTCGGGAATCGCGATCGCGTTCGCGTCGCCCTCGACGATCCTCGCGTGGTCGGGCGCGGTGGTGGTCATCGGCGTCGCCCCGGTCCTGCTCGCCTTCCGCGAGCGCACCGACCCGGATGCCGCGGCGGCGGGCCAGGCGGCGGGAGCCGCCGGGGCGCGTGCAGCCGGGGGCGGTTCCGCCGCGGCATCCGTGGACCCCGCGGCCCGACCGCCGCGCGTGAGCTTCGACCTGCTGCGGTCGCCGACGGTGGTCGGCGTGCTGCTGCTCTACGGCGCAGTCATGGTGCCGACGGGCGCGTACGACGGCATCTGGCCGCGGTTCATGGCCGACATCGGCGCGAGCGAGTGGCTCACGGCGCTGAGCTACACGCTGTTCGCCGTGCCGTTCGCGCTCGTCGCCGGCTGGGCGGGCCGGCTGGCCGACCGCCGCGGCGGCGTCTCGGCGTTCGTGCGCGGGGCCGTCGTGCTCGTGCCGATCGTCGCCCTCTACGGCGTCATCGGCGACCCCTGGGTCGCCACGGGCGTCGGCTTCGTCGAGTCGAGCGGGCAGGCGCTCGCGTTCATCGGCGCGGCGGCCGCGATGGCGCAGGCCGTGCCGGCCGCCCGTGCGGGCGCCTCGCAGGGGCTCATGCGCGCGTTCGGCCTGCTCATGGCGACGATCGCGGCCGCCCTTTCGGGCATCGCCTATGAATCCGGCGGCCCGCTCGCGCTCTTCGGCGGCACGGCGATCGTCGTCGTGGTGATCGTCGCGGCGGGCCTGCTGGTGATCCGCGCGGCGCGGCGACGGGCGCGGGCGGATGCCGCGGCGATCGCGGATGTCCCGCGGGTTGCGGCATCCGTCGATGCCGAGGTCGCGGCTGCTGAGGACCGCAGGCCGAGCGCCGTCGCGGTCTGCGGGACCACCGCCGACTGACGAACGATCACCCGGCGGTCGTGCCGTCGCGGATTCAGGCCGGCCGCGCCGCGGCGTCCAGCTCCGCGCGGAGCCGTTCGGCGATCGCCGCGACCTCCGCTCGGCCGACGGGGCGCACCAGCGACTTCTGCGTCGGGAGGAGCGACAGCTCGACCGGACCCGCCTCCGACGTGACGATGACCTCGACCGACGGGAGCCAGTACATCCCCGATCGGACCTCCCCGGTGCCGACCTCGAGGACGCGCTCCACTGGAACGTCGATCCGAGGGACGTCGACGCCACCGACGTAGACCCTGAGGGTCCCGTGGGCGACCACGAGCGTTCCGGTGCGGTTCACGGGGATCCGCTCCCCGCCGAGGGCACTCGCCGCCGCCGCGAGCTCGGCGGTCGTGGCCAGCTCGAGGCGGTACGCGTCGGGGAAGGCCTCGGCGACCTGCACGCGATGGGCTCGCGAACGGTGGACGAACCACCAGACGACGGCTGCGGTGATGACGACAGCGATCGCGATCCCCGCGATCATCGGTCCCGGGTCGGCGGACGCCGAATCGTCGAGCTTGTCGATCACGCGGATCAACTGGATGCCCAGGAAGGCGAGGCCGACGACGCCGATGATCACCGCCGGCGCCCACCGACGGAACCCCGTCACCTTGCGAGTACCCACGCGACCTCCTCCAGTCCGCGCTCATCCTAGGGCCGGGGTCGGGGGCCGCGACAGGGTCGGATGCCGCGGATCACCCCCGAGCGTGCCGGCGCACCCATTCGTGCATGACGATCGCGGCCGCCGCGCTCGCGTTGATCGACCGGGTCGAGCCGTACTGCGTGATCTCGACGACGAGATCGGCAGCGGCGAGCGCCTCGGCGCTCAGTCCCGGACCTTCCTGGCCGAAGAGCAGCACGCAGCGCTCGGGGAGCTCGACGTCGTCGACCGGCATCGATCCCTCGACGTTGTCGACCGCGATGATCGGCAGCCCCTGCTCGCGGGCCCAGACGACGAAGTCGGCGACATCCGGGTGGTACGCGAGGTGCTGGTAGCGATCGGTGACCATGGCGCCGCGCTTGTTCCAGCGGCGGCGGCCGATGATGTGCACCGTCTCGGCGGCGAACGCGTTGGCGGTGCGCACGATCGAGCCGATGTTGAGGTCGTGCTGCCAGTTCTCGATCGCGACGTGGAACGGATGCCGCCGCGTGTCGAGGTCGGCGACGATCGCGTCAAGGCGCCAGTACCGGTAGCGGTCGACGACGTTGCGCCGATCGCCGTGCTCGAGCAGCTCGGGATCGAGGCGCGGGTCGTCGGGCCACGCGTCGCGTCCGCCGGGCCACGGGCCGACGCCCTGCGGCACGGTCGGCTCCTCGTGCGGCATGTCGTGCGCCGCGTCGGCGCCGATGCCGCGCGCGTCGGTCTCGTGGGTCACGCTGCAACGCTACCCGCGCGGGCGTGGCGACGGCCCCGGCGGCAGCCGCCGAGGCCGTGAGGTGCTGCGATCAGCCCCCGAACTCCACGCCACCGACGCAGGCGTCGCCGGGACTCGGCACGGCGCCCTTCAACCCCGCACGCACGTACTGGCCATAGCTCTGCACGTGTCCGCCCGTGACGGCGTCGTCGTCCGCCTCGGGTACCGGGTTGTTCTCGATCTCGTCGGGCAGGTCCCGGCCCGAGAAGGCACAGGCCGAGTTCGCTCGGTCGGCGCCCGGGATGGGGTCGCCCTTGCCGTTGGTCTCGCCCGCGAAGGCGGCGCCGGCACCACCGCCGACGACGAGGCCGAGCGCGACGATGCATCCGATCACGGCTCGCTTCATGGATCTCACCTCTCTGTGGAGTCACGGACGACCATCGACCCGCCCTCGTTCGGCAAGGGCGTGCGGCCCCCGGGAGATCGCCCGACCCCTCGGAACCTACTCCTCAACCGCCTGAGCCGGTTACCCGCTTCCGGGTGACACCCTCGCGCCACGCGCGGGACGGCGCGGCGGGTTTTCGGGTCGCCGAAATATGTGTAATCTTTCGGTATGCCGAAATCTCCGGATGCCGCAGCGACGCGGACCCCGACCCGAACCGACGCGCCCCCCGCCGCGCGCCCCGCAGAGGCGCCGTCCCCCGCCTCCACGGCCCCGCGCCCGGCGACCGACGCGCCGCGCACGCCCGCTCGCCTCACGATGCCCCGCCTCGCGTGGCTGATCGGACCCGCACTCGTGGCAGGCGTGGCCTACCTCGACCCCGGCAACGTCGCGAGCAACATGACCGCGGGCGCCCAGTACGGCTACCTGCTCGTCTGGGTCGTGGTGCTCGGCAACGTGATGGCGTGGCTCATCCAGTACCTCTCGGCGAAGCTCGGCATCGTCACCGGACGGAGCCTCCCCGAGGTGCTCGGCGGCCGCATCCGGAACCGCTGGGGCCGACGTGCCTACTGGCTGCAGGCCGAGCTCGTCGCCATGGCCACCGACCTCGCCGAGGTGATCGGCGGCGCGGTCGCGCTGAACCTGCTGTTCGGCATCCCGCTCATCTGGGGCGGCCTCATCACGGGCACCGTCTCGATCGTGCTGCTCGTGCTGCAGTCGCGCCGCGGCCCGAGAACGTTCGAGTTCGTCATCATGGGGCTGCTCGTGATCATCGCGATCGGGTTCACGGTCGGCGTCTTCATCGCGCCGCCGAGCCCCGCCGGCATCCTCTCGGGCCTCGTCCCCCGATTCGACGGCGCCACCTCGGTGCTGCTCGCGGCGTCGATCCTCGGCGCGACGATCATGCCGCACGCCATCTACGCCCACTCGGCGCTCAGTCGCGACCGCTTCGCGACCCACCGCGGCGAGCAGGTCGGCGCGCGCGCAGGCGGTCCGTGGCACGGCTTCGGCATCCGCCGCGGAACGGATGCCGCACCCGAGCTGCTGCCCGGCACCGCGACGGCCGTGCCGACGAACCGGCTCCTGCGGGCGACGCGCTGGGACGTCTCCATCGCGATGGCGATCGCGGGCACCGTGAACCTCTGCATCCTGCTGCTCGCCGCCGTGAATCTCGCGGGCGTCGAGGGCACCGACACGCTCGAGGGCGCCTACGACGCGCTCGGAGTCGCGCTCGGCCCGGCCATCGCCACGCTGTTCGCGGTCGGGCTCCTCGCCTCGGGCCTCGCGTCGACCTCGGTGGGCGCCTACGCCGGCGCCGAGATCATGTACGGCCTGCTCCGCGTGCGGGTGCCGCTCATCCTCCGCCGACTCGTCACGCTCATCCCGGCGCTCGCGATCCTCTGGCTCGGCTTCGATCCGACGCTCTCGCTCGTGCTCAGCCAGGTCGTGCTCTCGTTCGGCATCCCGTTCGCGCTCGTGCCGCTCGTGGCGCTCACCGCGAAGGCGGGCGTGCTCGGCCGGTGGCGCAACCACTGGGCGACGACGGCGGCCGGCATCGCGGCATCCGTGTTCCTCATCACGCTCAACGCCGTGCTGCTCTGGCTGGTGTTCACGGGGGCGTAGCCCAGCGGATGCCGCGGCGACGCCTCGATCGGCCGCCGCACGGCATGGGACCGCCCCGGGTGCCGGCACGGAATTGCGGAACCCGGGGCGGTCGTCTGGGGCCGGGCGACGGATGCGACTGAGGGGAGCCGCGCATCCGTCACCCGGATGCTCCGACGACGATCAGTCGTCGAAGTCGGCGCTCCACTGCGAGGTGGCGCCCTCGGCGAGGGAGTACCAGGCGGTGGGGACGGCGACCACGCTCGCCTCGCCGGTGACGCGGACCTTGCCGTTCGCCGACGTCACCTCCTCGCCGTTGACGTAGTACGCGATGCCGGCGACGTTCGTCGGCACCTGCACCTCGTCGTGGGCCGTTCCGGGTCGGTCCTTGAACGTCGGCTCGCCCGGCGTGGCCGGCGTGGTGAGCACCGGCACGTCCGACCAGTCGAGGTCGCTCGCGAGGTAGAACGACGTGTACGCCGGCTGGTTGTACGTGGTCTGCTGGCGAGCGGTCTCGGCGCGGTACTGCACGTCGTGCATGAGCGTCGTCAGCTTGTGCGTCGTGAGCTCGGTCGGCGTGTAGATGCGCAGCGCACTCGAGTCAACCGTGCGCACCAGGAGCTCCTCGCGCCAGTCGCCGAACACGTCGGCGACGAGCGACGGGTTGCCCTTCGTCCCGTTGTTCGTTCGGGTGTCGGTGGCGGTGAGCACACGACCGCGCTTCCAGTCGTCGACCGTCGTCGTCTGGTTGCCGCTGCCGTTCACGACCTGCGTGGTGAGGTCGGGCGACCACCGGATCGACATGTTCGTGCCCGGCGAGCCGCCCGGGATGACCGTGCCGTCGGCGGCGCGCAGGCGCATGCCCCAGTTCTCGATGCCGGGCACCTCGGGCAGGATGTCGCCGATCATGCCGCGGCCGGTGTCACGACCGGAGTACTCGCCGAAGAGCACCTCGCCCGTCGCGGCATCCCGCATCGCGGAGCCGTACGGCGCGAACGTCGCGCCCTCGTGCACGGTCCACACCTCGACGCCCGGACGCGCCGGGTCGATGTCGGTGACGTGCATGGCGTCGCCGTGGCCGAGGCGGACGTTCTGGCCGGGCGCCGCGCTGCCGGCGGGCAGCACGCCGAACGAGCTGTAGAGCAGGCTGCCGTCGTCGTCGATCGTCGCCGATCCGTAGACGAGCTCGTGCTTCCCGTCGCCGTCGACGTCGGCGAGGCTCAGCGAGTGGTCGCCCTGCGTGGTGATCGTGGCGTACTCGGGGTTCGTGCCGTCGCGGCCGTGGGGCGAGTCGTTGAACGGGTTCGTCAGGGGCACGTGGCCGCTGTCGACGTACCAGTGCTCCTTCAGGTGACGGCCGTCCCAGTCGTACGTGGTGATCGTCGTGCGCGTGTAGTAGCCGCGCGCGAACACGGCGGTGGGATGCTGCCCGTCGAAGTAGCCGACGCCCGAGAGGAACCGGTCCACCCGGTTGCCCGGCTCGATGCGGGCCATCGCGTAGTCGCCCCAGAGCAGGCCGTCGTCGCCGCGGCCGGGCTTGTACGGGATCGTCTGCAGCTCCTCGCCGGTGGCGCTGTCGAACACCGTGAGGTACTCGGGGCCGTCGACGATGAAGCCCTCGAACTCGCGGAGGCGGTTGTTCGCGCTGCGGCTCGGCGCGTACACGTCGATGAAGTAGTCGGCGAGCTCCTCCGCGCTCTCGCGCGTGAGCGGGTACTCGTGGGTCACGGGGACGCCCCACGCCTCCTCGAGCGTCGCCGGCCACTGGCCCGACACGACCTCCGGCCGCTCGCTCCAGCCCTGGAACACGTCGACGAGGTGGTCCTGGTAGCCGGCGGCGCTCAGGCGGTAGTCGTCGGTGTGCGCGTAGCCCGCCTCGACGTCGTCCTCGGGCATCGTGACGTACGCCTCGCTCGCGACGGAGCCGTCGGCGGCGTAGCGGATCGACTTCGTGCCCGGCGCCGTCTTCAGCATCGTCTCCGAGCGGCCGTCGCCGTCGAAGTCGTACACGAGGAACTGCGTGTAGTGGGCGCCGGCGCGGATGTTCACGCCGAGGTCGAGGCGGTTCAGCAGCGTGCCGTCGAGCTCGTACGTGTCGAGGTACACCGGGCCCGTGTAGCCGCGCTGCGAGACGTCCTTCGAGTTCGAGGGGTCCCACTTCACGACGAACTCGTACTGCCCGTCGCCGTCGACGTCGCCGACCGACACGTCGTTGGCCGAGTACGTGTAGGCCTCGCCCTTCGGCGTGACGCCGTCGGCGGGCTTCTGGAGCGGCAGGTCGTGGTAGCCCTGCGCCCAGGCCGTCACGGGGGCGGATGCCTCGAGCTCGATGCCGTTCACCACGGGGGCGACGGCGTACTGCGCGGTCGCGGTGCCCGCGGCATCCGCGTAGTTCGTGCTGTCGGTGACGGTCGCCACCTTCTCGCCGTCGCGGTAGACGGCGAAGTCGGGACCGGCCAGGCCGGTGTCGGTGGCGCCGGTCGCCTCGGAGGCGAGCAGGCGCCAGCTGAGGAACACGCCCTGGGCGGTCGACACGGCGACGAGGCCGCGGTCGAGGGCCTCGAGCTGCGGGACGCCCGACGGCACGGCGTCGGGCGGCGCCGCCGTCGCGGGCTGCGCGACGCCGGCGATCAGGCAGCCGGCGGCGGCGACCGCCAGCGCTGCGCGGAACGGATGGTGTCCGAGATTCATCGTCGAATCCTTCTCTGGGCGGATGGCCCGGGGTTGGGATAGCGCTTTCCGTGCGGAATCGAACGTATCCCCCGAGCGGGGGTCCGGTCAAGACCCCGCTATCCTGAGGCCGATGCCAGCGACCAGCCCCGCGATCGAGGACTACCTCAAGACGGTGTACGCCCACACCGAGTGGCAGCCCGACCCCATCACGCCGAAGGTGCTCGCCGACCGGCTCGGCGTCGCACCGTCGTCGGTCACCGAGATGGTGAAGAAGATGGCCGCCGCCGGGCTCGTCTCGCACGTGCCCTACGGCGCGGTGCGGCTGACGGATGCCGGACTGGCGCGCGCCCTCGCGGTCGTGCGACGGCACCGGCTCATCGAGACCTGGCTCGTGCGGGAGATGGGCTACGGCTGGGACGAGGTGCACGACGAGGCCGAGGTGCTCGAGCACGCGATCTCCGACCGGCTGCTCGAGGCGATCGACGTCCGCCTCGGGCGCCCGGTGCGCGATCCGCACGGCGACGCGATCCCGGCCGCCGACGGCACGCTCGTCTCCGAGCCCGCCGTCCGGCTCGACGAGGCGCCCGTGGGCCACACGGGCCGGGTCATCCGCATCAGCGACCGCGACCCCGCCATGCTGCGCGAGCTCGAGGAGGCCGGCGTCGGCCCGGGCAGCGAGCTCGCCGTCGACGCGGCCGACGCGGCATCCGTCGCCGTGGCCGTCGCCGGGTACACGCGCGCCATCGCCCGCGACGCCGCCGCGGCCATCTGGGTCACCGCCTGATGAGCACGATCGCGCCTCGCCGATCGCGCTCGCCTGTCCGCCCCTGACGAACGCCCTCCCCTTCCGCGCCTCCGTCGTGCACGATGGTGTGATGGGACACAAGGCACCCAAGATCACCCCTGAACTCACCGACTCCCAGTGGGAGCGGATGCTGCGCTACGGCGTGTCCATCCCCGCCGAGAAGGGCGACGTCCTCTTCAAGGCCGGCGACCGCTGGTACGACCTCATCCTCGTCGAGTCCGGCACGGTCGACGTCGTGCGCGAGCCGCTGAAGTGGATCGACGAGACGCTGATCGCGACCCTCGGACCGCGCACCTTCGTGGGCGAGCTCGGCCTGCTCAACGGACAGCACGCCTTCCTCACCGCCCGGGTCGCGGAGCCCGGCCGGATGCTCCGCGTCGACCACGACGCGCTCCAGCGGATGATGGCCGAGGACGACGAGCTCTGCGACCTCATGCTCCGCACGCTCTGGGCGCGCCGCGAGGAGCTGCGCAGCGGCCCCGCCGCGTGGACGCTGAAGATCATCGGGTCGGAGCGCTCGCGCGAGGCGGTCGCGCTGCGACGGTACGCCGAGCGCCTCGACCTCGTGCACACCTGGGTCGACGCCGACGATCCCGAGCGGGCGGCGGCGTTCGCCGGCCACGGCTTCACCCGCGACGACCTGCCGGTCGCGATCGTGCAGGGCGAGAACATCCCACGCGCGACCCCCGGCCAGCTCGCCGAGCTGCTCGGCCTCGCATACGCCGGCGAGGACGACGCCACCGTCGACCTCGCGGTCGTGGGTGCGGGGCCCGCCGGCCTTGCCGCAGCGATCTACGGCGCCTCCGAGGGCCTCGACACCGTGCTGCTCGACGCCGTCGCGCCCGGCGGGCAATCGTCGGCCACCTCACGCATCGAGAACTACCTGGGGTTCCCGTTCGGCGTGTCCGGCGACGACCTCACGGCGCAGGCCTCACTGCAGGCGATCAAGTTCGGAGTTCGCGTCGTCGCGCCATGCGAGGCGGTGCGGCTCGAGTCCGACCCCGGCGCGCTGCGCCTCACGCTTACCGACGGCGCGGTCGTGAACGCTCGCGCGGTCATCGTGACCACCGGGGTCGCCTACCGGTCGCTCGGACTCGACCGCTGGAAGGAGTTCGAGGGCGCCGGCATCCACTACGCGGCCTCCACGATGGAGCTCCGCCAGGTGGCGGGGTCCGAGGTCGTCGTGGTCGGCGGGGCCAACTCCGCGGGCCAGGCGGCCCTCGCGCTCGCCGCGAACGGATGCCACGTGCGCCTCGTCGTGCGTGCGGACGACCTCGGCCGCCAGATGTCGAGCTACCTCGTCGACCGCATCGTCGACGACGCTCGCATCGACGTGCACACGGGCACCCAGGTCGTGGGCCTGCACGGCGACGAGAACCTCGAGCGCGTGACCCTGAGCGGCGCGATCGACGACACGGTGGACTGCCACGGACTGTTCTGCTTCATCGGCGCCGAGCCCGCGACCGACTGGCTCGCCGACGTGGAGCGCGACGAGCACGGGTTCGTGCACACCGGGGCCGATGTCATCGCCCTCGATGACGCCTGGCGCGACCTCGGGCGCATGCCGCTGCCGTTCGAGACGTCGGTCCCGCGCGTGTTCGCGGCGGGCGACGTGCGGCGCGGCTCGATGAAGCGGGTCGCCGCCGCGGTCGGCGAGGGGTCGAGCGCCGTCGCCTCCGTGCACCGGGCGCTCGCCGCCGCCGAGGTCTTCGCGTGAGCGACCTCGCGCCGCCGCCGTCGGGCACCGGCTGCGGCGACTGCGACGAGGGCGGCGGCTGGTGGTTCCACCTGCGCCGTTGCGTCGAATGCGGCCACGTCGGATGCTGCGACGCCTCCCCCGCGCAGCACGCCCGTCGCCACTCGGAGCAGACGGGGCATCCGGTCGCCACCTCGTTCGAACCCGGCGAGCACTGGTTCTGGAACTACGTCACGGAGTCGTCGGCGCGGCGCGTGCCGCTCAGCCCGCCGTTGTCCCGGCCCGAGGAGCAGCCCGCACCCGGACCCGCGGGACGGGTTCCCGAGGACTGGCAGTCGCTGCTGCACTGAGCCGGCGCCGCGCTCCGGACGGCCGTGGACCTGCGCGCGACGAAGCGCCCGCGGCATCCGCCGTTCATCGGCCTGTGATGTGCGCGCCCTAGGCTTGACGCATGGGACGACGTGAAGAGGTCGAGTGCTGGCTCACCGACATGGACGGCGTGCTCGTGCACGAGAACCACGCCCTGCCCGGTGCCGCTGAGCTCCTGCAGCAGTGGGAGGACGCCGGCACGCCCTACCTGGTGCTCACGAACAACTCGATCTTCACCGCTCGCGACCTCTCGGCGCGGCTCCGCGCGAGCGGGCTCAACGTGCCCGAGGAGCGCATCTGGACCTCGGCGCTCGCGACGGCGGACTTCCTGAAGCAGCAGCTGCCCGGCGGCACGGCGTTCGTCATCGGCGAGGCCGGCATCCTCACGGCGCTGCACGAGGCGGGCTTCGTGATGACCGAGACGAACCCCGACTTCGTCGTCGTCGGCGAGACCCGCAACTACTCGTTCGAGGCGATCACGAAGGCGATCCGGCTCATCGGCAACGGATCGCGATTCATCGTCACGAACCCCGATGCCACGGGCCCGTCGGCGGAGGGGCCGCTGCCCGCCACCGGGGCGATCGCCGCCCTCATCACGAAGGCGACGGGCAAGGAGCCCTACGTCGTCGGCAAGCCGAACCCCATGATGTTCCGGTCGGCGCTCAACAAGATCGGCGCGCACTCCGAGAACACCGCCATGATCGGCGACCGCATGGACACCGACATCGTCGCGGGCATCGAGGCCGGCCTGCACACCGTGCTCGTGCTCACGGGCATCAGCGACCAGGCCGAGATCGAGCGCTACCCGTTCCGGCCCGAGGAGATCCTCGACGGCGTGCACGAGCTCGTCAATGAGCCGGCCGAGTCCGAGCTGTAGGGCGACCTAGGCGAGGCGGCCGATCGCGTCGTCGAGCAGGTCCCAGAACCGGTCGACGTCGAGCGCCATCGCGACCCAGGCGTTCGGCTCGCGTCGCAGCATCCCATCGAGGTCGACGCTCGTGGCGCCTGCGGTCTCGGTGCCCGCGAGCTCGACGTCGAGACGGGTGTGCACGCTCGTCACCGCGTGGGGATCGACGAGCACCGCCACGGCGACCGGGTCGTGCAGCGGGCCGTCGGGCATGCCGAACACCTCGGCGTTCGTGCGGCAGAAGAACTCGAGCAGCTCGTCGCCGAACGCCGCCGTCGCCGTGCCGACCGCCGCGAGCCGCTCGCGCACCGCCGCGGTGACGAGCGCCGTGTGCGTGACGTTCAGGCCGACCATGGTGAACCGCACGCCGCTCGCCACCACGATCGCGAGCGCCTCGGGATCGACCAACGCATTGAACTCCGCGTAGGGCGTGGCGTTGCCGCGCCCGGTGGACCCGCCCATCCAGACGACCTCGCGGACCCGTTCCCTGAGCTCGGGGCGATCGCGCAGCAGGATCGCGACGTTCGTGATCGGCCCGGTCGCGACGATCGCGACGGGCTCGTCGGCGCCGAGCAGCGTGTCGACCATGAGCTCGAGCGCGCTGCGCGGGTCGAGGTCGATCGCGGGCTCGGGGAGCTCGGGTCCGCCGAGGCCGTTCTCGCCGTGGATCCACTCCGCCGTCTCGAGCCGCCGCGCGAGCGGCCCTGCCGCCCCGGCGGCGACGGGCACGTCGGTCACGCCCGCGACCGTGAGCGCGATGCGCGCGTTGCGGCTCGTGTGCTCGAGCGGCACGTTGCCGCCGACCGTCGTGACCGCAAGCAGCTCGAGCGACGGATGCCCCGCGGCCAGCCAGAGGCCGAACACGTCGTCGTGCCCGGGGTCGCAGTCGAGGATGACGGGAATGGTCATTCGGTGGCTCCGGGGTGATCGGGGTCGGGGCGGTCAGACACTCCCGCGGCGCGCAGCACGTCCGCCCGCGACGCGTACGAGTCGACGGTGCCGCGGGCCTGCACGGCGAGCGCGCCGGCCGCGACCGCGATCCGCAGTGCCTCCTCGAGCGGCCGCCCCTCGGCGAGGAACGCCGCGAGGGCGCCCGTGAACCCGTCGCCCGCGCCCGTCGTGTCGACGGCGTCGACGGCCGGGGCGGGCGCGGTCCACGATCCGCGCTCGGATGCCGCGACGGCTCCGGCCCCTCCGAGGGTCACGACGATCGAGCGCGCGATGCGCCCCACGGCGGATGCCGCGGCGTCGCGCCAGGCGTCGAGCGAGGCATCCGCGGCATCCGTGCCGATGCCGACCGCCCGCGCCTCGTGCTCGTTCAGGACGAGCGGGTCGGACGACGCGAGCGTCGCGACGGCGACCGGCGCGGGCGGCGCGAGGTTGAGCACGAACCGCACGCCGGCCCCGGCCGCGAGGTCGGCGACCCGGTCGATCGTCGTCACGGGGAGCTCGCCCTGGGTCAGCACGAGCGCGGCCGCAGCGATCCGCTCGAGCTCGGCGTCGACGACGGCGGGGGTCACGGCGAGGTTGGCGCCGCTCGTGACGATGATGGTGTTCTCGCCGGAATCGGCGACCGTGATCTGGGCGACGCCGGTCGGGGTGTCCGCCGCTCGACCGACGGCAGCGGTGGGCAGGCCGAACCGCTCGAGCGTCGCGACGGCGAAGTCGCCCGCGGCATCGGCGCCGATGCAGGCCACGAGGTCGACGGATGCCCCGACCACGTGCGCGGCGACCGCCTGGTTCGATCCCTTGCCGCCGAGCGCGACCTGGAATCCGTGCGAGCGGATGGTCTCGCCGGGCTCGGGGAACGCCTCGACGTAGCTCGTGGAGTCGACGTTGAGCGAGCCGACGACGACGACCCGACCGGGCGAGCCCACGCTAGACCGCAGGCCCGGGTCCGGCGATGCTCGCGGTGAGCGGCTCGCCGCCCGCTCGGTTCGCGAAGCAGTAGTACGAGCGCTCGCCCTCGGTCCACTGCTCCTCGGTCACCGGGAACGCGGCCTGCACCTGCAGGTCCTCGACGCCCGAGACCGCGGCCACGTCGATGACGCCGGGCGCCGTGCAGAGCAGGTTCATCTGCGACGCGATCTCGGCTTCACCCGGGAAGGGCGCCGCCTCGTCGCCGGGAAGCAGGCCCCGGTACACGAGCTGGGCCGCGTGCGGCGCCGCACAGTCGACGACGGTGAACTCCTCGGCCCAGGCCGACTCGAACGGGTCGATGCACTCGCCGCCGAACAGCGTGTTCCACGGATGCACCCCGGCCGGCTGCGGGGCCGTGGGCGCCGCGACCGGGGTCTCCGTCGGGGTCGGCGTCGCCGACGGGGCGGATGCCTCGCCGCCGCCGCCCGACAGCTGGGTGCCGAGGAAGAACAGGCCCGCGAGCACGACCGCCGCCACGAGGCCTCCGGCGACCCAGGCGAGGACGCGGACGGTGCGGTTGCCGCCGCCCGAGCCCGATCCGCCCGTGTCCGTGCCGGAGCCGGAGCCGCCGCCCGAGCCGCCGCCGGTGCGCAGTGCGGAGGTCGGACGGGGCGCCACGGCGGGAGCGGGCGCCGGCGAGGGTGCCGCTGCGGACGCCGCGTAGGCGGCGAACGGGCCCGCATCGGCGGCGAAGCGATCGGCGGGCGCCGACGTTCCGGCCGAGGCGCCGAACGGGGATCCCGTGTTCCACGGGTCCTCGATGGGCTGCGGATCCTGCGGCACCGGGCGCGCACCGAAGAGGGCGGCGAGCGGGTCGTCGTCGGGGGCATCCGTCGCATTCGGCCCGGCGGACGGCGCCGGGAACATCGCGGTCGGCGCGTCCTCGCGGTCGCCGGCCGTCTCGTCGGGCGCATCGTCGCCGAACGACCAGCTCGGCTCGGCATCGACGTCGGAGCCCGCCTCGGGCTCGGGCCAGGGCTCGGCCTGCGTCGCCGGCGGGATCGCGAACAGCGATGCCGTGAAGGTCGGACGCTCGGCCGGAGGCTCGGGCGCGATCGGCTCGGGGGTCACGGGCTCGGGCGCGACAGGCTCGGGCGCGATCGACTCCGGCGCGATCGGTTCGGGCGCGATCGACTCGGGCTCGATCGGCTCGGGCTCGATCGGCTCGGGCTCGATCGGCTCGGGCTCGATCGGCTCGGGCTCCTCGGCGGAGAGCTGGGGAGCGCGCAGGAAGGGCGCGGGCTGAGCCGGCTCGGGCTGGGCCGGCTCGGAGGCGAACGGCGGCTCGGGCTCGGCCCACTCCTCATCGAAGGAGCCTGGTCGGTCGGCCACCGCCGGTCCTTCGGCGTTCGGGTCGGCGGCCGAGGGGTCGGGGGTGAGGTTCCAGAAGTAGCCGGTCTCGGCGATCTCGCGCGCGATCGGCGACTCGGGCTGCGGCTCCGCCGCGGCAGGCATAGGCGCGGGCGGCGGGGCGGCAGGGGGTGCGAACGGCGCCGCAGCCGCGGCCGGCGGCACGAAGGGCGCGCCGAAAGCGGCATCGTCCCCTTCGGGCTCCGGCCCTGGCTCGGGGCCGGCATCCTCGTCGGCGTCCACGTCTCGACCGCGACCGAAGAGCCGCTCGCGGATGCTCGGGCGGGCCGGGCGCTCGTCGTCGGCAGCCTCGTCGGGCTCGTCGTCCTCCTCGTCGTCGCCGAACGAGAAGCCGAGCGCATCGAACCCGCCGCCCGTTGGCGGGCCACCGCGCTCGGGAGGGGCTCCGGATCCGGCGTCAGTCGAGCCGTCGGCCGAGCCCGACCCGTCGTCGCGCGACGGACGCGCCGTGCCGGAGCCGAGCGCCGCGAGCAGGTCGTCGACGGGCTCCGGCTCGGGCTCGCGGCCGGAGCCATCGCCCGTCGCGGCCACGAAGGCGGGGAACGGCGCGCGACGGTTGGCGGCCGATTCCACCTGATGGGCGACCGGCTCGGACGCGGGCTCGACGGCCTCGCCGCGCACCTCGAGGAAGGGGAAGCCGCGCGGGGTCGTGTTCTCGCTCGGGATCGACGGCGTGACCGCGCCCGGTGCCGGCTCGGGCGCGCCGACGCTCGGCGAGGGCGGCACCGGCTCGGCGTCATGCGGAGTCGACGCCTCGATGAGCGCTCGGAAGGGGTCGGCGGCGTCGTCGCCGAACGTGTCCGAGGCGAACGCGCCGAAGCGTCCGCCGGCGGGCGCCGCGGGTGCGACCGGCTCGGGAACGGGCTGCGCGGCGAACGGCGGCTCGGGCTGCGCCGACTGGACCGGCGGGGCGAACGGCTCCGGCGCGGCGAACGGCGGCTCGGGCTGCGCCGACTGGACCGGCGGGGCGAACGGCTCCGGCGCGACGAACGGCTCCGGCGCGGCGAACGGCTCCGGCGCGGCGAACGGCGCAGCGGGCTCGATCGGCCCGGATGCCTGCGGCTCGGGTGTCGACGCGGGGCGGGCGGCGAGTTCGTCCCAGCCGGCGGGTGCGGTCGACGGCGCGATCGGATGCCGCGGCGGCACGACCGGCGGCACGGGAGGCTCCTCGGCGGACACCATGCCCGGCGCGGGCGTGAACGACTGCCGCGCCACGGGCGGCGACGGGAACCCGGCGAACGGCGACTCGGAATCGTCGGATCCGGAATCGGCGGAGTCGAGCGGAGCGGACTCGGGAGCAGCGGACGCCGGCGCCGACTCGAACGCAGCCGGTCCGAGAGCGGACGCCTCGGGCGCGGACGCCTCAGGCGCAGACGCCTCGGGCGCAGGCGCCTCGAACACGGGCGACTCGGGCTCGGACGCCTCCGGGCCCAGGTCGCTCGACGGCCCCGAGAGGCTGCGGAAGGCGGCGCGGATGGCGTCCTCCGAGTCGAGGTCGCCACCGCCCCAGGTGAGGGCGAACGGGCCGGTCGGGGTCACGGGGCCGGGCGGCGGATCCGTGGGTTCGGCGACGGGCGACGACGACACGTCCGACGGCGGAGCATCCGACGGCGGCGGAGCGACGGGAAGCGTCGCACTCGGTCGACCGACCGTGAACGGCGGGCTCCAGGCGGGGAGCCCCGACGTCGGCTCGGCGACGGGGGCGGGCCCGGCCGGCGCAGGCGGAGCCGCAGGCGGGAACGCCGCGGCGGGCGGCAGCGGAGCCGCAGGCGGGAACGCCGCCGTGGGCGGCTCGACGACGTCGGGCGCCGACGGAGCCGGGGGCGGGGTGCCGATGACGGGCAGCGCCCGCGTCGCGGCATCCGTCGCCGAGGGCGGCTCGGCGACCGAGAACCAGTCGAGCACCTCCTCGCGGCGCGGGCCCGGCTCGATGGAGCGCGGCGGGACGACGGGCGCGAGCGATGCCGGCGCGGCATCCGCGGTCGGAGTGGCAGGTGGCGGAGCGACGGGCGGCTCATCGCGCGCCGCCGGGCCCGCCGCGAGTTGCGCGAGCAGCCAGTCGGCGGCGTCGTCGGAGTTGCGTCCGTCGCGTTCCATCAGGCCAATCCCAGGTCTTCGAGGCCGATCGCGGCCAGGTAGGGCACGCCCGCGCCCTCGATCACCTCGCGGGCACCGGTGGCGCGGTCGACGACCACGGCGACCGCCACGACCTCGGCGCCCGCTGCACGCAGCGCCTCGATCGCCTTGAGCGGCGAGCCGCCCGTGGTGGACGTGTCCTCGAGCACGATGACGCGCTTGCCCGCGACGTCGGGGCCCTCGACCTGCTTGCCGCGGCCGTGGTCCTTCGGCTCCTTGCGCACGACGAAGGCGTCGTAGGCCAGGCCGCGGGCCGCGCCCTGGTGCAGGACGGCCGTGGCGATCGGGTCGGCGCCCATCGTCATGCCGCCGACCGCGGCGACGTCAGGCACGTCGGCGATGAGGTCGAGCATGACCTGCCCGATGAGCGGGGCGACCCGGTGGTCGAGGCTCACCTTGCGGAGGTCGACGTAGTACGACGCCTTCTTGCCGCTGGTCAGGGTGAAGTCGCCGTGGAACACCGCGTCGGCCGAGATGTACTCGATGAGCTGTCGGCGGGCGTCGGTCGTTGCGTCCTGGGAGGCGAGTGTCACCCGAATACTCTACGACTCCGCCGCCTGAGAGGAAGGTTCGGATGCCCCGGTGGCACCCGGAAACGACGAAGGGCCGCCCCGCGGGGTGTCCCTCCCCCGCGCAGCGGCCCTGCACCCGGGCGCATGCCCGGGGTGTCGCGCGACCTAAGCGGTGCGCGCGATGGTCGCCTTCGGCTGGCGACGGTAGCCGTCGCGAGCGGAGGTGACGATGGAGCCGACGATGCCGGCGACGGAGACGGTTCCGAGGATGGCGAGGAGCGTGAACACGGTGGTTCCTTTCAAGGAGAAGGTGGCTCGTCGAGCGACGGATGCGCCGTTGCACGTGTTCGACTCCTCCATTGTGACGTTCCAAACCTTGCAGCACAAGCGCACAATACTTCAATGACGATGTAGTCTGGCTACATGGATGTACGACGCCTCGACCTGCTCAGGGAACTCGCCGAACGGGGCAGCGTCACCGCCGTCGCCGAGGCCACCGGCCGCACGCCGTCGGCCGTGTCGCAGCAGCTGAAGGTGCTCGAGCGCGAGGCGGGAATGCCGCTCACCGAGCGCAGCGGACGCGGGCTCGTGCTGACCAGCGCCGGCCATGCGCTGGCGCGCAGCGCGACCGACGTCGCGATCGCGCTCGAGCGCGCCTCGGCCCTCTGGGACGAGTTCCGCAACCACCCGAGCGGCGAGGTGACGCTGCTCACCTTCCCCACCGTCGGCGCAACGCTGCTGCCCAGCGTCCTCAAGGACCTGGCGCCGGTCGCCGGGCTCGTCGTGCGCTGCACCGACCTCGACCCCGAGCTCGCGGAGTTCCCCGACCTCACCGCCGACTACGACATCGTGCTCGCCCACACGATGCCGGGCGTGCTCCCATGGGGCGGTCGCGGGCTCCGGGCGGTGCCGCTGCTCACCGAGCCGCTCGACATCGGGCTGCCCGCCGACCACCGCCTCGCCGGCCGCTCGCACGTGACGCCCGCCGACCTCGTCGACGAGACCTGGCTCGGCGTGCCGCCCGGCTTCCCGTTCGAGCGCATCCTGCACGCCATCGAGCAGGAGGGCGGCAAGCGGGTGGAGGTGAGCCAGCGCTTCAGCGACATGCGCATCATGGAGGCGTTCATCGTGGCCGGCCTCGGCATCGCATTCGTGCCGCGCTTCACCTCCGGACCGGTCGCCCCCGGCATGGTCCTGAAGCCGATCCGCGGTGTCGCGTCGGCGCGCCAGATCGTCGCGCTGGTGCGGCCGGATGTCGCGGAGCGCCTCGCCGTGCGCACCGTGCTCGACGTGCTCGTGGCGCGCGCCGCCCGGCTCGAGCAGGCCTACGGGCATCCTTCGCGCGGTGGCAGCGGCACGGCCGACTCCTGACCCGCCGCACATCAGGGCGCACCCCGATCGCCCGCCCCGTGCTTGGCCGCTACGCTCTCGCCATGACCCTACGCAGAGCGCTGTTCGCGCTGGCCGCCGTCGCGGCGACGATAACCATGTCGGCGTGCGTTCCCGGAGCGGCGGACGGTGGCTCGCCCACCCCGACCGCGTCGGCGACGTCGGTACCCGAGCCGACGCCGACTCCGTCGCCCGAGCCGGTCGCCGCCTCGATCACCGTGTCGGCCGAGGCGATCGCGGTGCTGGACGAAGGCGGCGGGACGCTCGTGAGCTTCGACTACTTCACGCCACCGACCGACGTCATCGCGGGCCTGAGCACCTACCTCGGCGCTCCCGTGGACAGCCAGTACCCCGGCGGGCTGGAGTCGGCCCCGGGCACCGTCCACGAGTGGGGCGGCCTCAGTATCATGGATCCCGACGAACCGGACGCGGCGGCACCGTACTCCGCCGGGTACTGGGTCCACGTGACCACGCCCGACGCCAATGGTTTCCCCGTCAGCACTCCGGCCGGCATCGGATCACCCTCGGGCGTCCGGGTGGGCGACCCCTTCACGAGTGTCACGATCCTCGACGAGCCGGTGGTGGAGTGGACCGACGCGGACGGCCGCCCGAAGGCCAACGCGCGGGTCGGCCTCGTCCCGCTTCCACCGGTTGGCGAATACGGCGACGCGCCCAGTTTCGGGATCACGGTCGTGGGAGCAACAGACGACGACGAGGTGACGTACCTCGTCGCACCCTCCGCCAACTGGGGAGTCTGAGCCGAGACGGTTGTGAGGCGGGTCAGGGCGGTGCGCCCCGACCCGCCGTCGTGACTAGACTCCACGGACATGAGCAGCGCAGCCGAGTCCGAGCCGATCCTGTTCCGCGTGTCCGACGGGCTCGCCCGCATCACGCTCAACCGGCCCGAACGCCTCAACGCCGTCGACCCGGCCGCGATCGAGCGGTGGCAGCGCCTCGCGCACGAGGTCGCCGACCGCGACGACATCGGCGCGGTGCTGTTCGACGCCGTCGGGCGCGCGTTCTGCGCCGGCGGCGATGTGCTCGCGATGTCGCAGCTCGCGGGGGAGCAGGGGGATGCCAGCGCCACCATCCGGGCGCTGGCGGACCGCATCCACGACGGCCACCGCACGCTGCGCGAGAGCGCGAAGCCGATCGTCGCCGCCGTGCAGGGCCCCGTCGCGGGCGGCGGACTCGGGTTCATGCTCGTGGCCGACCTCGTCGTGGCATCCGATCGCGCGACCTTCGCCAGCCGGTACTCGGACGTCGGCCTCACGCCCGACTGCGGCGTGAGCACGCTGCTGCCCGAGGCCGTTGGCGTACGGCGCGCGCTCGAGCTCACGCTGACGTCGCGCACGCTCAGCGCCGCGGAGGCGCTGGACTGGGGGCTCGTGACCGAGGTCGTCGCCCCCAACGCGGTCGCTGAGCGCGCCCGCGGCATCGCCGAGGCCTGGCTCCGCGGTGCGACCGGCGCCTTCGGCCAGGCGAAGCGCCTCGTGCGATCGGGGCTCGCTCGCAGCTTCCAGGAGGCGCTCGACGACGAGGCGGCCACGATCGGGGCGGCGTTCGCGATGCCCGACGCGCAGGCCGCGATCGCCGCATTCGCCGCCCGCAGCAGCCGACGAGCCGATCACGCTCCGTCCGATTGACGGATGCCGCGACGGGATCGACGGATGCCGCGACGCAATTGACGGGTGCCGCCGCGCCCCGAGAGGACTATCTTTCCCCCTGAGGGACCAGTTTGCGCTCAGCTTGGGGGGCGATCGCGATGGGCTTCAAGATCTCGACGGCGAAGGTGGACATCACTCCGTTGCCCGGCGTCAATCCGTACATGGGCGGGTACGGTGTGCAGAGCGGACCACGGGAGGTGTCGAGCGACGATCCGTATTCGCAGCCGCTCCTCGCCCGATGCGCGGTCATCTGGGACGATGGCCGGCCGTTCGGCATCGTCTCGCTCGACATCCTGGGGATCCCGCGCGCCGTCCATCTCGCCGTGCGCTCGCGGCTCCTGCAGCTCGCCGCCTGGGACTCGTCGGACGTCGTGCTGCTCGCGAGCCATACGCACAACGGCCCGGTCATCGGGCGCACGCTCGATCCGGTCATCACGTACGACATGGGTCCGGCCGAGCTGGCGTTCGTCGACGCCTACACGGCCTGGCTGCAGGACCGCATCGTCGCCGTCGTGGCCGAGGCGCTGGCGGCGCCGCGCACGGATGTGACGCTCGAGTACCGGGTGTCGTCGGCAGGCTTCGCGATGAACCGGGTGGGCCTCCCGACCGTGGAGACCGACGTGCCGGTGCTCACGGCGCGCCGCCCCGACGGCACGCTCCGGGCCGTGCTCTTCAGCTACGGATGCCATCCGGTCAGCGCCGGGTACCAGGAGCTCTGGGACGGCGACTGGCCGGCCGAGGCCTGCGACGTCGTCGAGGACGAGTCGAGCGCCTTCGCGCTCTTCATCCCCGGTCCCGCGGGCGACCAGAACCCGGTGGGCGTGGCGAATGTGCCGAGCTGGCCCCTGCGCGACGACCACGGCAACACGCTCGGCTACACGGTGCTCGACGCCGCCGAGTCGCCCGGCCGGGAGCTGACGGGTCCCATCAGCACCGACCTCCGCGAGGCGACCCTGCCGCTCGACATCGACGAGACGCCGGCCAACCTCGCCGCCGTCCGGGATGCGTTCGTGGTCCGGACCCAGAACCCCCTCGGCCTGCCCGCGTGGTACCAGCGCCACGCCGACGCGATGATCGAACGCATCGACGCCGGGACCTACGCGACGAGCGTGCAGAACCCGTCGCAGGTCTGGCGCATCGAGGGGGACCCGGCCCTGCAGCTCGCCTTCCTGGGCGGAGAGCTCGTGAGCGGCTACGGCGCGTACTTCCGCCTGCGGTACGGCGGGGCCGAGGAACTCCTGATCGGCGGGTACGCCAACGAGACGAACTCCTACATCCCCTCGAACGAGTTCCTGCTCCCGCTCGCGCCATCGTGGGGCAGCTATGAAGGAGGCTGGGATCCCGACTCACCCGGCATCGCGGGCGGCAGCATGACGATCTACCCGCAGATCGCGCACTTCCGGGCCGGCGCGGCGGGCGTGGAGGCCGCGATCATCGACGCGCTGACAGAGCAGCTCGGCTGAGCGCCTCGGTCGAGTGCCGACGCGAACGGTCAGCCGGATCCGCGGGCGGCCAGCTCGTCCTGGATGAGGCCGGCCTGGGGTGCCTCGGGACACAGCAGCGTGGTGGCCTCGAGGACCGAACTCGGGGCACCGGCCAGGTCATCGGCGTTCAGGCGCACGCAGGCGGCCACCGTCGCCAGGTAGGCATCCGTCGGATCGACGCCGGGAAGGTCCGCAGCGGCGACGTCGGCGACGGCCTGCTGCTCCTCCGACAGCTCTCCGTCGCCGGACGCGGTCGCTTCGCACGAGTCGATGCGCACGTAGTTCGTGGACGCCCAAGCCTCCTCGAGTCGTGAGAACGTGCCGACCTCCGTGCCGTCGGGGTAGAAGCAGGTGATGCGGATGCCCGAACCGTCGGACGACGGCGTGCTCTGCGACGGTTCGGTGGACTCGGCCGGCGTGGTGCTCGATGGCGTGGGGCTGCCGCCGGAGCCTGCCGGGGCGCAACCCACGAGCACGACGGTCAGCAGGGCGATCGCCGCTGAGCCGACCAGGCCCCTCGTCGTCGGCAGGGTCACGTTCACGGACGTCCTTTCCTTGCCGAGATCATCGCATGCGGCCGGCCCCGCGCGGGAGCCGGCCGCAGTCGCGGTCGATCAGTCGTGCTGCGGGAACCCCAGGTTCAGGCCGCCGTGGCTCGGGTCGAGCCAGCGCGAGGTGATCGCCTTCTCCTGCGTGAAGAAGTCGAACCCGCGCGGGCCGTAGGCCTTGGCGTCGCCGAACAGCGAGTCCTTCCAGCCGCCGAACGAGTGGTACGCCACGGGCACCGGGATCGGCACGTTGATGCCGACCATGCCGACCGTCACCTCGCGCTGGAAGCGCCGCGCGGCGCCGCCGTCGTTCGTGAAGATCGCGGTGCCGTTGCCGTACCGGCTCGAGTTGATGAGGTCGAGGCCGTCCTCGTAGCCGTCGACGCGCACGATCGACAGCACCGGCCCGAAGATCTCGTCGCGGTACACCGCCGACGACGTGGGCACCTTGTCGACGAGGGTCGGCCCGAGCCAGAAGCCGTCGGGCTCGCCGTCGACCTCGGGGTCGCGTCCGTCGACCACCACGGTGGCGCCGTCGGATGCCGCGACGTCGAGGTACCCGGCGACCTTGTCGCGGTGCTCGCGCGTGATGAGCGGGCCCATGTCGCAGCCGCGGGTGCCGTCGCCGGTGGTGAGCCGCGACATCCGCTCGGCGATCTTGTCGACCAGCTCATCGGCGACGGAGTCGACGGCGACGACGGCCGAGATCGCCATGCAGCGCTCGCCCGCCGAGCCGAAGCCCGCGTTCACGGCGGCGTCGGCCGCGAGGTCGAGGTCGGCGTCGGGCAGCACGAGCATGTGGTTCTTCGCGCCGCCGAGCGCCTGCACGCGCTTGCCGTTGGCCGTGGCCGTCGAATAGATGTACTGCGCGATGGGCGTCGAGCCGACGAACGAGATCGAGCGAACGGTGGGGTGGTGCAGCAGCGCGTCGACGGCGACCTTTTCGCCGTGCACGACGTTGAGCACGCCGTCGGGCAACCCGGCCTCCTGCATCAGTTTCGCCAGCCACACCGACGCGCTCGGGTCCTTCTCCGACGGCTTCAGCACCACGGTGTTGCCCGTCGCGATCGCGAGCGGGAAGAACCACAGCGGCACCATGGCCGGGAAGTTGAACGGGCTGATGATGCCGACCACGCCGACGGGCTGGCGCGTCGTGTAGACGTCGATCCCCGTCGAGACGTTCTCGGAGTACTCGCCCTTGGTGTAGCCGGGCATCGCGCAGGCGAGCTCGACGACCTCGAGTCCGCGCGCGATCTCGCCCGCGGCATCCGACGTCACCTTGCCGTGCTCGCTCGTCAGGATGTCGGCGAGCTCGCCGGAGCGCGCGTTCAGCAGCTCGCGGAACTTGAACATCACCTGCTGGCGCTTGGCGATCGAGGTGTCGCGCCACGCAGGGAACGCGCGGGCGGCGGCCTGCACGGCGAGGTCGACGTCCTCGGTGGAGGCGAAGCGCACGCGCTTCGTCTCGACGCCGCGTGCGGGGTTGTAGACGGGCCCCGTGCGGTCGGAGGCACCCGGCGCGGATGCCCCGTCGATCCAGTGCTCGACGGTCGTCGTCGTGGCGGCCGACGTCTGGTTCTCGGTCAGTGTCTGGCTCATGAGTCAGCCCTCTCCTTCGAGTGCGGTGCTCAGTACTTCATCGTAGATCGGCATCGCCTGGGCGACGTCCTCGACCGTGACGACGCACGGGGGCACCACGTGGATGCGGTTGTCCTGGATGAACGGCAGCAGCCCGCGCGCCACCAGTCCGGACTTGATGCGGCCCATGGCGGCCGCGGGCAGCGGCTCGCGGGTCTCGCGGTCGGCCACGAGCTCGACGGCCCAGAACACGCCCTCGCCGCGCACCTCCCCGATGACCTCGTGACGTTCGGCGAGCTCGACCAGCGCCGGGCCGATCTCGGTCTCGCCGATGGCACGCGCGTTCTCGACGACGCCCTCGGACTCCATCGCGTCGAGCGCGGCGACGATCGAGGCCATCGCGAGCGGATGCCCCGAGTACGTGAGCCCGCCCGGGAAGACGCGGTCGTCGAATGTCGCGGCGATCGGGTCGGAGATGATGACCCCGCCGACCGGGACGTAGCCCGAATTCACGCCCTTCGCGAAGGTGATGAGGTCGGGCCGCACGTCGTAGCCGTCGAACGCGAACCAGCGGCCGGTGCGGCCGAAGCCCGCCATCACCTCGTCGAGGATGAGCAGGATGCCGTGGCGGTCGCAGAGCTCGCGGACGCCCGCGAGGTACCCCGGTGGCGGGAGCATGATGCCGGCCGTGCCGGGCACGGTCTCGAGCAGCACCGCCGCGATCGATGACGGGCCCTCCGCCTCGATCACTCGGCGCAGGTGGTGCAGCGCGCGCTCCGACTCCTCCTCGGGCGTCGTCGCCCAGAACTCGGAACGGTAGAGGTACGGGCCGAAGAAGTGCACGTGGCCGCGCGCGAACTCGTTGGGGATGCGGCGCCAGTCGCCCGTCGAGACGATCGCCGCGCCGGTGTTGCCGTGGTACGAGCGGTACGTCGAGAGGATCTTGTCGCGGCCGGTGTGCAGTCGCGCCATCCGGATGGCGTTCTCGTTCGCGTCGGCGCCGCCGTTCGTGAAGAACACCTTGTGGAAGCCGGAGGGCGCGTGGCCGATGATGCGCTTGGCGGCCTCGCCGCGGGCGAGGTTCACCGTCGACGGCGCGATGGTGGTGATGAGCTCCGCCTGCTCGCGGATCGCCTGCACGACGGCCGGATGCTGGTGGCCGATGTTGACGTTCACGAGCTGGCTGGAGAAGTCGAGGTACTCGCGTCCGGCGTGGTCCCAGACGCGGCATCCGCGCCCGCTCGCGACCACGAGCGACGAGAGCTGGGACTGCGCGGACCACGAGTGGAACACGTGGTCGCGGTCGAGGGTGCGGGCGAGCTCGTCGAGGTCCTCGGCGAGGTTCTCGGTCATGGCTTCGGTGCCTTTCTTGTCGGCCGGTGGTCGAGTAGCGCCGGGCGGAGCCCGACGCGTATCGAGACCCGTGGTGGATCTCGATACGCGTCGCCTGACGGCGGCGCTACTCGATCACCGGTGGTATCTAGTTGCCGCCCTCCTCGAGGGTGACCTCGATCGGCTCGTACGACTCGCCGAGCACGTCGACGCCGTCGCCTTCGAGGTTGTCCAGCGCCTGGTCGACGTACTCGTTCGTGTACGCCGTGTCGGGCGGGTCGGTCGTGATGACCTGCGCGCCGTCCTGGTTCTTGGTGCCGAGCGCCATCTCGACCGTGGCATCCCATGCGATCTCGTCGATGTGCCCGATGCCGCCGCTCGAGGGCCAGATCAGCTTGTTGATCTCGTTGGCCATCCAGAGCTGGTGGCTCGTGCCGAGCGTCGATCCGGCGGCGGTCACCGCGTCGGCGGCGGCCTGCGGGTCGTCGCGCTGGTCGATCCAGCCGAGGATGGCGCCCTGGATGAGCTTCACCGCGGTGTCCTGGTACTCCTCGTCGCTCTCCAGGCGCTCGGTGTTCGCCCAGATCGCGTCCTGGAGCATCGAGGTGCCGACCTCGTTCCAGTCGATGACCGAGAAGTCGTCGGGCTGGTAGAGCTCGCCGGTCTCGGGATTCACGGCCTCGAGCAGCTGCGCGTACTCGTTGTAGGTCATCGCCTGGGCGGCGTCGATCTCCTTGTTCAGCAGCGCGTTCATGTCGAAGTTCTGCTGCACGATCGTGTAGCCCGATGCGTCCGCCTCGGTGAGGCCCGCGAAGAGCTCCCACTCGTTGCCGAAGCCCCAACTGCCGACCTGCTTGCCCGAGAGGTCGGCCGGCGTCGTGATCCCGCTGTCGGCCCAGGCGACCTGCAGGGTGCCGCTGCGCTCGAAGATCTGCGCGATGTTCGTGATCTTCGCGCCCGCCTCGATCGACGCGAGCGCCTTCGGCACCCACGCGATGGCGAAGTCGACGTCGCCGGCGGCCAGCACGTCCTGCGGCACGATGTCGACCGCGCCCGGGATGATCTCGACGTCGAGGCCGAGGTCCTCCCAGTAGCCGTTCGCCTTCGCCAGGTAGTACCCGCCGAACTGGGCCTGCGTGAGCCACTGCAGCTGGAGGGTCACCGGCGTGAGGTCGCCGCCTCCGCCGTCGGTGGCGTCGCCGCCGTCGGTGCCCCCGCCGGAGCAGCCGGCGAGCGCCAGCGCGGTCGCCGCGGCTGCAGCCGCGAGCGCTGTGATCCTGTTGCGCTTCATCTGCGTTCCCTCTCTTGGTGATGGTGCTCTGTGGTGCGGATCCGACCGGCAGGGGTGCCGGTGGCGTGGGCCGGGCTCCGTCACCCGGCGTGGCTGGGTCAACGGTGTCGGGAGGCGAGCCTCTCGATCAGGCTGGTGAGGGCGAAGAAGACGAGGCCGAGCAGGATCGCGCCGATGACGAACGCCCAGGCGCGGGCGTAGGCGCTGGATGCCGCGGCGGTCGTGATCGCCGAGCCGAGGCCCTGGCGCGGCCCGCCGAAGTACTCGGCGACGAGGGCCGAGATGACCGCGAGCGACGAGGCGATGCGCAGGCCCGTGAAGAAGTGCGGGAGAGCGGAGGGGATGGTCACCGACCGGGTCTCCTGCCACGGGGTCGCGGAGTACGAGCGCATGAGGTCGCGGTGCACGGGGCGCACCTGCCGAAGCCCGCGGAGCGTGTTGAGGAACACCGGCACGAACGCGGCGATCGACGCGATGATGATGCGCGAGACCTCGGAGGTCGACCCGAACATCGTGTACAGCACCGGCGCGACGGCAACGATCGGCACGACCGCGACGGCCGCGACGATGGGGGCGAGCATGCCGTCGATCGCGCGGATGAACGACGCCACGATCGCGAGCACGACGCCGATGACCGCGCCGATCACGAGCCCGATGAGCGCGTTGAGCCCGGTGGCGAGGGTCGCCTGGAGCACCTGCGGCGCGTACTGCACGAGCTGCGCCCAGATCGCCGACGGGCTGGCGAGCACGAACGGCGGGATCCCGAGCGCGACCACGACGAGCTCGACGAGCAGCACGAGCACGATGAACAGCGCGATCGGCGGCAGCACGAGCCGGGCGAACCGCCGCCACGGGCCGTCCTGGCCGCGACGGCGCTTCGCGGCGGCCGACGACGGCGGCGAGAGCTGGGTCGCGATGGCGGCGTCGGGCAGTCCGGTCATCGCACGTCCACCCCTCGGGCGGCTCCGGCCGCGGCCGCGGCCTCGGGTCCGTGCAGCGCCTCGCGCACGGCGGTGACGCCCTCGAAGAACGCGGCGTCCTCGCGCAGGTCCTCGCCGCGCTCCGCCGCCTCGCCGAGCCGCACGTCGATCTCGTCGGTGATGCGACCGGGCCGCGGCGACATGACGACCACGCGGTCGGAGAGGTACACCGCCTCGGGGATCGAGTGGGTCACGAACACCACGGCCGCGCCGGTCTCGGCGCGGATGCGGAGGAGCTCGGTCTGCATGCGCTCGCGGGTCATCTCGTCGAGCGCGCCGAACGGCTCGTCCATGAGGAGCAGGCGGGGCCGCTCGGCGAGCGACCGCGCGATCGCCACGCGCTGCTGCATGCCGCCCGAGAGCTGGTCGGGGTAGTGCCTGGCGAAGTCGGCGAGGCCGACGAGCTCGACGAGCTCGGCGACGCGCGCCTTCCGGTCGGCGGCGCCGACCCCGTGCAGCTGCAGCGGCAGCTCGATGTTCGCCGCGACCGAGCGCCACGGCAGCAGGCCCGCCTGCTGGAACGCGATGCCGTACGCCTGGTCGACGCGGGCCTGCCGCGCCGTCTTGCCGAAGACGCGGATGTCGCCCTCGGTCGGCTCGTCGAGGTCGGCGATGAGCCGGAGCAGCGTCGACTTGCCGCAGCCCGACGGCCCGATGAGCGAGACGAACTCGCCGGCGTGCACCGTGAGGTCGATGCCCGTGAGCGCCGTGACCGTCGCGCCCTTCGCGCCGGCGAAGATGCGCTCGACCCCGCGGACGACGACGGCCTCGGCCGCGTCGGCGGTCGTCGTCGCCTCGGCGGCAGCGTCGGCAGCGGAGGCTGCGGAGCCGGCGGGCGTCGGGCCGGCGGTCGGCTGGGGCGCGGGGGTGCTCATGCGACGGTCTCCTGTCGGCGGAACGGGCTGAGGAAGGCGGCGAGGAGGGCGACGAAGCCGGCGGCCACGAGGCCGAGCAGCACCGCGCCGAGGATGGGCGCCCACGGCTTCGCGGGGTCGCTCGAGGCGGCGACGGCGGTCTCCAGGATGAGCCGGCCGATGCCGCCCGAGAACCCGACCGAGATCTCGGCCACGACCGTGCCGACCACGGCGTTCGCCGCCGCGAGCCGGAGGGCGGGGATGAGGAATGGCACGCTCGCCGGCAGGCGGAGCCGGAACAGCGTGGTCCACCAGCCCGCCGCGTAGCTGCGCATGAGGTCGAGGTGCGCCGCCTCAGGGCTCTGCAGGCCGCGCAGCGCGCCGACGGCGACCGGGAAGAACGCGAGGTAGCTCGCGATGATCACGACCGACATCCAGCTCTGCCACGAGAAGTCGCCGAACGACAGCCGCGATCCCCAGTTGCGGATGAGCGGCGCGAGCGCGATGAGCGGAACGGTCTGGCTGAGGATGACGAACGGCAGCACCGCCCGCTCGGCGATGCGGAACCCGAGCATGAGCAGCGCCAGGGCGAAGCCGACGACGACCCCGACCAGCCAGCCGAGCGCCGCGACGCCGAGGCTGACGAGTGCCGCGAGGAGCACGACGACCCCGAGCGGAAGTGCGCCCTGCGCCCGCGTCACCGGCTCGACGGCCCGCGCCAGCATGTCCCAGGTGTGCGGCATGGCCTGGTCGCTCGTGCGCGGCAGCAGGCGGATGCCGCTGCCGGTCACGCCCTCCTGCGCGCCGACGAGCCAGCCGTCGGCCGGCCCGACGAGCTTGTACAGCTCCCAGAGCGCGGCGAGCGCGAGAATGCCGAGCGCGCCCCAGAGCACCGCGCGCCATCGACGTGCGCGCCTGGTCGCCGGGGTCGCCGTCGTCATGCCTTCGCCGTGATGTGCTCGGTCATGGCGGGGATCACCGTCTCGCCGTACACGCGCAGCGTCTCCTCCTTGTTGTCGTGCTGGAGGTACCCGGCGAACTGGTCGACGCCGAGCTCCGCGAGCTGCTTGAGCTTGTCGAGGTGCTGGTCGGCCGTGCCGAGCAGGCAGAACCGGTCGATGATCTCGTCGGGCACGAACTCGGTGTGCACGTTGCCGGCCCGCCCGTGCTCGTTGTAGTCGTAGCCCTCGCGGCCCTTGATGTATTCGGTGAGCGCGTCGGGCACCGTGCCGTGCATGCCGTACTTCGCGACGATGTCGGCGACGTGGTTGCCGACCATGCCGCCGAACCAGCGGCACTGGTCGCGCATGTGCTCCCAGTCGTCGCCGATGTAGAACGGCGCGGCCACGCAGAACTTCACCGACATCGGGTCGCGGCCCGCGGCCTCCGCGGCATCCCGCACGTGCTTGATCATCCAGGCGGCGATGTCGACGTCGGCGAGTTGCAGGATGAACCCGTCGCCCACCTCGCCGGCGACCTTGAGCGCCATCGGGCCGTAGGCGGCGACCCACACCTCGAGCTCGGAGCCCCGGCTCCACGGGAACTGGATCGTCGAGCCCTTGTACTCCACCGACCGCGAGTTGCCGAGCTCGCGGATCACGTGGATCGACTCGCGCAGCTCCGCCATCGTCGTGGGCCGCCCGTTCGTGACCCGCACGGCCGAGTCGCCCCGCCCGATGCCGCACACGGTGCGGTTGCCGAACATCTCGTTGAGCGTCGCGAACACCGACGCCGTCACGGTCCAGTCGCGCGTCGCGGGGTTGGTCACGAACGGCCCGACCTTCACGCGCTGGGTCTGCGCGAGGATCTGGCTGTAGATGACGTACGGCTCCTGCCAGAGCAGGTGCGAGTCGAACGTCCACACGTGCGAGAAGCCGTGGACCTCCGCGAGCTTCGCGAGCTGGATCGTGCGCGACGCCGGCGGGTTGGTCTGGAGGACCGCTCCGAATTCCATGGTGTTCCCTTCCCAGGTCTCGATACGCGTGCTGCGCTCGCTACTCGACCACCGGACTAGATGAGGTACTGGCTGAGCCCGCGCTTCAGGTACTTCCCGTCGCCCTTCGCGCCGAGGTACTCGTCGCCGTCGACCACGACCTTGCCGCGCGAGAGCACGGTGTCGACGTGCCCGTCGATCTCGTAGCCCTCCCATGCCGAGTAGTCCATGTTCATGTGGTGGGTCTTCTCGAGGCCGATCGAGGTGTGCCCGTTCGGGTCGTAGACGACGATGTCGGCGTCGGCACCGGGCTGGATGACGCCCTTGCGCCCGGCGAGCCCGAACATTCGCGCGGGCGTGGTGCTCGTGAGCTCCACCCAGCGCTCGAGCGTGATCTCGCCGGTCACGACGCCCTGGTACATGAGGTCCATGCGGTGCTCGATCGAGCCGATGCCGTTCGGGATCTTGCGGAAGTCGCCGAGGCCGAGCTCCTTCTGGTCCTTCATGCAGAACGGGCAGTGATCGGTCGAGACCATCTGCAGGTCGTTCGTGCGCAGCGCCTGCCACATCGCGTCCTGGTGCCGCTCCTCGCGCGAGCGCAGCGGCGTGGAGCACACCCACTTCGCGCCCTCGAAGTGCCCCCACTGCGCGCTCTCAGCGCCGAGCTGCTCCTCGAGCGAGAGGTAGAGGTACTGCGGGCAGGTCTCGCCGTAGACGTTCTGCCCCTTGTCGCGCGCCCAGGCGAGCTGCTCGACGGCCTGCTTCGCCGACACGTGCACCACGTAGAGCGGGGCGCCCGTGAGCTTGGCGAGCATGATCGCGCGGTGGGTGGCCTCCTCCTCCATCTCCCAGGCGCGGGCGATGCCGTGGTAGTACGGGTCGGTCTTGCCCTGGTCGACGAGCTGCTGCGCGAGCACGTCGATGGCCGGTCCGTTCTCGGCGTGCATCATCGTGAGCATGCCCGTGTCGCGCGAGACCTGCATGGCCTTCAGGATCTGCGCGTCGTCCGAGTAGAAGACGCCCGGGTAGGCCATGAAGAGCTTGAAGCTCGACACGCCCTCGTCGGGGAGGCGTCGCATGGCCTCGAGCGAGGCCTCGTTCACGTCGCCGACGATCTGGTGGAACCCGTAGTCGATCGCGCAGTTGCCGGCGGCCTTCTCGTGCCACGCCGCCAGGCCGTCCTCGACGCGCTGGCCGTACGTCTGCACGGCGAAGTCGATGATCGACGTCGTGCCGCCGTGGGCGGCGGCCCGCGTGCCGGTCTCGAAGGTGTCGGATGCCTCGGTGCCGCCGAACGGCAGCTGCATGTGCGTGTGCGCGTCGATGCCGCCCGGGATGACGTACTTGCCGGTCGCGTCGATCACGCGATCGACGGATGCCGCGACATCCGTGCCCAGCAGCGTGCTGCCGGGCTCGAGCACCGCCCGGATCGTCTCGCCGTCGACGAGGACGTCGGCTGCGGCGCGCCCGGTGGCGCTCACGACGGTGCCACCGGTGATGAGGGTCGTCGCCATTGGTTCGCTCCTTCGCGTGGCTCGTCGGGTTACGGCTTCGGGATGGACTTGTAGGAGTCGGGACGGCGATCGCGGTAGAACTGCCACGCGTTGCGCACGTCGCGGATCATGTCCATGTCGAGGTCGCGCACCACGACCTCCTCGTCGGTCTCGGAGCCGTAGTCGCCCACGATGTTGCCCTGCGGGTCCACGAACTGGCTCTTGCCGTAGAAGTTCACGGCGAGGTCGCCGTACTCGTTGTCCTCGAGCCCGACGCGGTTGGCGGCGCCGATGAAGTAGCCGTTCGCCGCGGCGGCCGCCGGCTGCTCGATCTCCCACAGGCGGTTCGAGAGGCCGGGCTTCGTCGCGTTCGGGTTGAACACGATGTGCGCGCCGTTGAGGCCGAGCTCGCGCCAGCCCTCGGGGAAGTGCCGGTCGTAGCAGATGTAGACGCCGATCGGGCCGACGGCCGTGTTGAACACGGGATAGCCGAGATTGCCGGGACGGAAGTAGAACTTCTCCCAGAACTTGTCGAGGTTGGGGATGTGGTGCTTGCGGTACGAGCCGAGGATCGTGCCATCGGCGTCGACGACGACCGCGGTGTTGTAGTAGACACCGTGCTGCTCCTCCTCGTAGATGGGCAGCACCATGACCATGCCGAGCTCCTTCGCGAGCGCCGCGAAGCGCTGCACGACGGGCCCGTCGGCGGGCTCGGCGTAGTCGTAGTACTTCACGTCCTCGGTGATGCCGAAGTAGGGCCCGTAGAACAGCTCCTGGAAGCAGATCACCTGGGCTCCCTGCTCCTTCGCCTGGCGGGCGAACTGCTCGTGCTTGTCGAGCATGGACTCCTTGTCGCCCGTCCAGGTCGTCTGCGTGATGGCCGCTCGGACGATCGTCATGTTGCCTCCTGAGTCGGTCGGCGCCGTTGCCGTCCGCTCGGTGCTCCTGGCATGGGACTCGTGCGCAGGGGTCACCGGGCGATGCGTCGACGCCGAGGGTGGTGGTGCGAGGGACTGCCGAACGGACCGTGCGACCCGTTCTGTTATTGTTCGGCGTGAACATTTCTCTTATGTTTCACATTGTGACGTTGTGATTAATCATGATGTCGCGTGCTCCGTGAGGAGGCAATGGTTCGTGTCAGGTATTCGTGTGGTGCGCACATGACCGAGGTCCGAGTGGATGCCCCTGCGCTCACCGCGCTCGCCGACTTCCCCGACACGACTCCCCGCGGCATCGCCGGGGTCATCGCCCGGCTCGTGAACGCCGGCGACCTCGGCGCCGGAGACCGCCTGCCCACTGTCCGGGAGCTGGCGGGCGCGCTCGGCGTGAGCCCCGCGACCGTGAGCCAGGCATGGCAGGCGCTGTCGCGCGCCGGGCTCATCGAGTCGCGCGGCAGGGCCGGCAGCTTCGTTCGCGGCGCGGCATCCGCTCGGCTCGCCCCGCGGATGCGCGGCATGGCGGCGCCGCACGACCCGGTGCGCCTCGACCTCTCGCGCGGCACGCCCGACCCGCTGCTGCTGCCCGCGCTCGGCCCCGCGCTGTCGCGCGTCTCGGCGCGCGCGGAGACCGGGAGCTATCAGGACGAGCCCGTCATCCCGGGCCTCGCGAGCGTGCTCGCCACGTCATGGCCGTCGCGCGCCGAGGCGATCGTGGTGGTCGACGGCGCGCTCGACGCGATCTCCCGTACGCTCGACCAGGTCGTGCGGTTCGGCGATCTCGTGGTGGTCGAGCATCCGGGGTTCCCGCCGTTCCTCGACCTGCTCGACGCGCTCGGCGCCGAGGCCGTGCCCGTGCCGCTCGACGAGCACGGGATGCTGCCCGGGGAGCTCGCGTCGGCGCTCGCGCGACGGCCGGTCGCGCTGCTGCTGCAGCCGCGCGCGCAGAACCCGACCGGCGCCTCGATGACGGTCGAGCGGGCCGGGGAGCTCGCCCGCGTCATCCGATCGAGCGACGACGCCGACCACCTCGTCGTGATCGAGGACGACCACTCGGGCCTCATCTCGACCGAGGGCGACGTGACGCTCGGCGCGTGGCTGCCCGACCGCGTCGTGCACGTGCGCAGCTTCTCGAAGTCGCACGGGCCCGACCTGCGCATCGCGGCGCTCGGCGGCCCGCGGCAGCTCATCGAGCGCATCATGGCGCGCCGCATGCTCGGACCCGGCTGGACGTCGCGCATGCTCCAGACGATCCTGCTCGACCTGCTCACCGACGGCGCCTCGATCGACGCCGTGGCCGAGGCGCGGCGCCAGTACTACACGCGGCAGCGCGCGCTCGGCGACGCACTCCGCGAGCGCGGCGTCGCCGTCGCGCCGGCCGACGGCATCAACATGTGGGTGCCGGTGCTGAGCGAGCGGTCGGCGCTCGTCCAGCTCGCCGCGGCCGGCATCCGGGTGGCGGCGGGCACGCCGTTCCTCGCCGCATCGGATGCCGCGACGTCGGGCAACGGCGCACGCTCGCGCCGCGACGGCGACTTCGTCCGCGTCACCGTCGGCGTGCTGCGCGACGGCGCCGAAGAGGTCGCGGACGCACTCGCGACGGCCGCGCAGCACCTCGTCGCGGGGGGCTACTGACGCGGCATCCGATCGGCTCGGTCGCGGGGCGGCATCCGCTCGGCGGGACTCAGGCCTTCGCCGTGCTGGGCGCCTTCGCGTAGCGGTCGGGGGTGATCGTGAGCTCGGCCTGGCCGCCCGTCATCGAGCGCAGGTCGAGCACGTAGCGGGCGAGCTCGGCCTCGGGCACGGTCGCCACGACGCGGGCGCGTCCGTCCTCGGCGGACTCCGTCGCGCTGACGCGGCCGCGCCGGCCCGAGAGGTCCGTGAGCACCGTCCCCTGCAGGTCGGACGGCACCGTGACCGTCACGAGCGACACCGGCTCGAGCACGACCGTGCCGGCCTCGGCGAGCGCCGCCTTCACCCCCATCGCGGCGGCCGTGCGGAACGCCATCTCCGACGAGTCGACCGAGTGCGACTTGCCGTCGTAGAGCTCGACCCTGACGTCGACGACCGGATGCCCCTGCGGCCCGCCCTGCGCGAGCGCGTCGCGTGCGCCCTTCTCCACCGCCGGGATGTACGCGCGGGGAACCGAACCGCCGACGACCTTGTCGACGAACTCGAAGCCGTCGCCCGGAGGCAGCGGGGACACCCGCAGCTGCACGACCGCGAACTGGCCGTGCCCGCCCGACTGCTTCTTGAGCTTGCCCTCGGCCTGGGCCGGTCCGGCGATCGTCTCGCGGTACGCCACCGGCGCGGGACCGGTCGTGACGTTGACGCCGAAGATGCGGGCGAGGCGCTCGACCGCCACCGCGACGTGCGTGTCGCCGAGCCCGCGCAGGATCGTCTGGCCGCCGGCGCGCTCGACCACGAGGGTCGGGTCCTCGGCGAGGAGGCGACCGAGCGCGGTCGACAGCTTCTCGTCGTCGGACTGGGAGTTGGGCGTGAGGCTCACCGCGAACACGGGCGCGCGCCGCGGCAGCTGCGCCGGACGCGCGGTGCCGCTCGAACGCGACCAGAGCAGCGATCCCGACGGCGATCCGGTGAGCTTGGCGACCGCGCCGACCTCGCCGGCACGGAGCTCGCCGACGGGCAGGTGCTCGGCACCGCGCAGCCGGAACAGCCCGTGGATGCGCTCGTCGGCGCCGGTCGTCGCGTTGCGCAGCTTGTCGCCCGTGCGCAGCACACCCGACAGCACCTTCAGCATCGAGACCTGCCCGACGAACGGGTCGGCGACCGTGCGGAACACGTGCACGAGCGTCTCCCCGCCCGGGCTCGGCGCGACGCGGTGCTCGGTGCCCGCCGCGGCATCGGCATCGTCGTCGCCGGGCGCCGAGCCGCCGATCACGATCCTGCCGTCGTGGTCGAGCGCCGACGGCGACAGCGCGCAGAGCAGGTCGGCGACGCGGTCGATGCCCGTCCCGGTGACACCGGATGCCACGACCACGGGCACCGCCTCGCCGGTCGCGACCTCCGTGGCCAAGGTGCGCTCGAGGTCCTCGGCCGGCGGCTCCCTGCCCTCGAGGTAGGCCTCGAGCTGCTCGTCGTCGTGCGAGACGATCTCCTCGGTCACCTCGAGGTGCATCCGATGCTCCTCGGCCTCCGCCTCGGGCGGCAGCGGCTCGTCATGGTGGCGACCCGAGTCGTCGTACACGAGGGCGTGCTCGCTCAGCACGTCGGCGATGGCGCGGAACGCCTGCTCCTCGCCGAGCGGCAGCTCGAGCGCCCAGAGCCGGTCGCCGAACGCCGCGTGCAGCTCGCCGAGCACGCGGCGGAAGTCCGCGCGCGCCTTGTCCTCCTGCGTCACGACCACGATGCGCGGCACGCCCGCGGCCTCGGCCGCCGCCCAGGCGAACCGGGTGCCCGCCGTGACGCCGTCGACCGCGCTCACGACGATGAGCGCGACATCCGCCACCGCCAGTGCCGTGTCGACGCCGCCGACGAAATCGGGATGGCCGGGGGTGTCGGCGAGCGTGACCGCGTGAGCCGTGCCGTCGGGGCCGGTCCAGTCGAAGTGGGCAAGGGAGAGCCCGAGGGTCGTGCCTCGCGCGATCTCCTCGGGCTCGTGGTCGCAGACGGTGTTCCCCTGCTCCACCGAACCTGCTCTGCCGATGGCGCCCGCCCGGAACAGCAGGGCTTCCGCCAGTGTCGTCTTGCCCGAGCCTGCCCCGCCCACGAGGGCGATGGTCCGATGGGTCGGGGTCGATGCCGAGTTCATGTGGCCTCCCGCGCCGGTGCGGATCTGTCCGTCCATCGTGTACCCGTCGGCCCGGGATTACCAGAGGGGGTCCGCGCCGATCCTCGCGACGCGCCGCATCGAGTCACGTGTTCTTGCCGCCTCCGCGGCGGCGATCCGGCAGGAACTCGTGAGTCGATGCAGCGGGGACGGCCGAGGCGGACGACACGCGACCACGGCGACCCGCACGACCGCACTAGCGTTGAGGGGTGCGGATCACGGTGCTCGCGGGCGGGGTCGGAGGCGCGCGCTACGTGCGCGGCGTGCGCGAGGAGGTCCGACGGCGGTGGCCCGACGGGAACGGCGGGAGCGCGGGGAGCGCCATCAGCGACGAGACCACCGGGACCGACGGAAGGATCGGGAGCGCGGCATCCGTCGACGTCGTCGTGAACACCGGCGACGACCTGTGGCTCGCGGGCGTGCGGCTCATGCCCGACTTCGACTCGCTGCTCTACGCGCTCGCCGGCGTCAACGACACCGAGCGCGGATGGGGCCGCGCAGGGGAGACCGAGCGCGTCGCCGCCGAGCTGCGGGAATGGGGCGTCGGCTGGCCGTGGTTCACGCTCGGCGACCTCGACCTCGGCACGCACCTCGCGCGCACCGCGTGGCTGCGTGAGGGACGCACCGTGTCCGAGGTGACCGAGCGCCTGCAGCGGCGCTGGCCGCTCGGCGTGCACCTGCTGCCGGCGACCGACACCGAGGTCGACACGCACGTGCTCGTGGCCGACCCCGAGGAGGTCGACGGCGAGCGCGAGCTGCACTTCCAGGAGTGGTGGACGCGGTACCGCGCGAGCCTGCCCGCCCTCGCGTTCCGACAGCGGAACCTCGACGTCGCGCGGCCGGCGCCGGGCTTGGTCGAGGCGATCCTCGGCGCCGACGTCGTGCTCCTCGCTCCGTCGAACCCGGTCGTGTCGATCGGCACGATCGTGTCGATCCCCGGGATCCGCGAGGCCATCGCTCAGACGCATGCACCCGTCGTCGGCGTCTCCCCGATCATCGGCGGCAAGGTCGTGCGCGGCATGGCCGACGCGTGCCTCCCCGCGATCGGCGTCGACACCACGGCCGAGGCGGTCGGCCGCCACTACGGGGCGCGCAGCGCGGGCGGCCTGCTCGACGGGTGGCTCGTCGACGAGTCGGATGCCGCCGCGGTCGACGCCCTCGCCGGAACCGGGCTCGTCGCGGCATCCGTGCCCCTCTGGATGCGCGACCTCGACACGTCGGCCGCTCTCGCCGGCGCCGCGCTGGACCTCGCCGAGCGCCTCCGCGCGTCCTGATCGCACCGGCGGTGCCACGCGACCGCCGCGGCAGTAGGATGACGATGACCCCTCGGTCTGGATCTGACCGATGCGTGCAGCCCGGGATTGGGCCGCGAGTCGCCGACCTCGTCGGAATCACGCTTGCCTGCCTTCCCGGAGATGCCATGCCCGAATCCCCTTCCCCGACCCATCGGCCCGCCCGTCGCGCCGCCCTCGCCCTCGTGCCGGTCGCCGCGCTCCTGCTCGCAGGCTGCGCTGACGGTGCTTCCGGCACGGGTTCCGACCCCGCCGACGGCGCAGCGGATGCCGCGGCAACCGGCTATCCGCTGACGATCGACAACTGCGGCACCGAGGTCACGCTCCAATCGGCCCCCGAGCGCATCGTCGCGATCAAGTCGTCGACGGCCGAGCTGCTGCTCGCGCTGGGCCTCGAGGACCGCATCGTCGGCACCGCGTTCAGCGATGGTCCCGTGCCCGACGAGTACGCCGCAGCGGCATCCGGGCTCGAGGTGCTCTCCGACAAGGTGCCGTCGCAGGAGGTCACGCTCGCGGCCGAGCCCGACCTCGTGTTCGCCGGCTGGGAGTCGAACCTGTCGGCCGAGGGCGCCGGCGACCGGGCCACCCTGCAGCAGCTCGGCGTCGCCACGTACGTCGCGCCTGCGGCGTGCAAGGAGCCGGGCTACATGCCCGACCCGCTCACCTTCGACGAGGTCTTCGCCGAATTCGAGGAGGCCGGCGCCGTCTTCGGCGTGCCGGATGCCGCGGCCGACCTCGTGGCCGACCAGCGCGCGGCGCTCGAGGCGATCGAGCCGAACGGCGACGACCTCACCGCGCTCTGGTACAGCTCGGGTGACGACACCCCCTTCGTCGGCGCCGGCATCGGCGCGCCGCAGATGATCATGGAGGCCGCGGGCCTCGAGAACGTGGCCGCCGACGTGCACGACTCCTGGACGTCGATGGGGTGGGAGGCGATCGTCGCCGCGAACCCCGACGTGATCGTGCTCGTGGACGCTCCGTGGAACACCGCCGCGTCGAAGATCGCCAAGCTCGAGGCGAACCCCGCCACGGCCGCGCTGCCCGCCGTGCAGCAGCAGCGGTACCTCGTCGTGGACTTCCCGTCGACCGAGGCCGGCGTGCGCAACGTCGGCGCGGTCGAATCGCTCGTCGACCAGCTCGGAGAGCTGGGCTCCTGATGTCACGGACCGCCGAGGGTCGGGCCGCGGACGCTTTCCGCGTCCCGGAGACCGCTCCCCCCACGGAATCCGGGTCGGCCGCATGGCCCGCCCGGCCCTCGGCCTCGCTCGACCGCGCCGGCAGCGGGCTCCGCTCCTCCGGACGCCGCACCTCCGGGCTCCGCACCGGAGCCTGGGCGGCGACGCTCGGCGTGCTGCTCGCGGCATCCGTCGTGGTGGCCGTCACCATCGGGCCGGCCGGGCTCAGCCCCGCCGACGTGTGGGCGAGCGTGCTCGCCCACCTCGGCATCGGCGAGCCGACGCTGTCGCCCCTGCGCGACGGCATCGTGTGGCAGCTGCGGATGCCGCGGGTCCTCACCGCCGTCGCGGTCGGCGCGGGCCTCGCCGTCTGCGGCGCGGTCATGCAGGCGCTGACCCGCAACCCGCTCGCCGATCCGTACCTGCTCGGACTCTCGTCGGGCGCGTCGGTGGGCGCGGTGGTCGTGATCGTGCTCGGGATCGGACTCGTGCTGCCGCTCGCGGCGTTCGGCGGCGCCCTCGTCGCGCTCGTCGCGACGCTCGCCCTCGCGGGCGCGGGCGGCGCCCTGACGCCGACCCGCACCGTGCTCGCCGGCCTCGCGGTGTCGTCGGTGTTCGGCGCGATCACGAGCCTCGTCATCTTCTGGAGCGCCACGGGCGACAGCTACCGCGAGATCCTCAACTGGCTGCTCGGCTCGCTCGCCGGCACCGACTGGACCTCGGTCGCGATCGCGGGCGGCGCGATGCTCGTCGTCGGCCTCCCCCTCATCGCGAGCGCGCGCACGCTCGACGCGTTCGCGTTCGGCGACACGGCCGCGGCCGCCCTCGGCGTGCACGTCGGCCGCAGCCGCGCGCTGCTGCTCGGCGGCACCGCGCTGCTCACGGGCGCGCTCGTCGCGGTGAGCGGCGCGATCGGGTTCGTCGGGCTGATCCTCCCGCACGCCGTGCGGTTCCTCGTCGGTTCCCGGCATCGCGCGCTGCTCCCCCTGTCGGCGCTCGCGGGCGCGATCTTCCTCGTCTGGGCCGACACCGGCGCCCGCACGCTGTTCGACCCGCGCGAGCTGCCCGTCGGCATCCTCACCGCCCTCGTCGGCGGCCCGGTCTTCGCCGTGCTCATGCTCCGCAACCGGAGGCTGTCGTGACCGCCGCGAGCGACCGCCCCGACCTGCACGCCGACCGCGTGCGCTTCACGCGGGGGCGCCGGCTCATCATCGACGACGTCGACTGCACCGTTCCGGGCGGGTCCGTCGGCGCGCTCCTCGGTCCCAACGGCGCGGGCAAGAGCACGCTGCTGCACCTCATCGCCGGTGTCGAGCACGCGGATGCCGGCGCAGCGCGCCTCGGCGATCGCGACCTCGCCGCGCTGCGTCGTCGAGACCGTGCGCGGCTCGTCGCGCTCGCCGAGCAGGAGGTGCAGGATGCCCCGGGCCTCAGAGTCGCGGAGGTCGTCGCCCTCGGCCGCACGCCGTACCTCGGCGCGTTCGCCGGTCCCGACGAGCACGACCGCGCCGTCGTGCGGCGGACCCTCGACGACCTCGGGCTCGTCGACCTGGCCGACCGCGAGTACGCGACGCTCTCGGGCGGTGAGCGGCAGCGCGTGAACCTGGCGCGCGCCATCGCGCAGGAGCCCGAGCTGCTGCTGCTCGACGAGCCCACGAACCACCTCGACGTGCACGCGCAGCTCACGGCGCTCGGGCTGCTGCGCGCGCTCGCGCGCGGCGGGCTCACGGTGCTCGCGGCGCTGCACGACCTCTCGCTCGCGGCGGCGTACGCCGACCATGTCGTCGTGCTCGCCGAGGGCCGGGTGCGCGCGGCGGGCGCGCCAGGCGACGTGCTCACGCCCGCCCTCATCCGCGCGGTGTGGGGCGTCGAGGCGGCCGTGCTCGTGCACCCGGCGACGGGGCGCCCGCTCATCGCGTACTCGGAGGTCGCGGAGCGTGCGGCCGTCACGCCCGACCGCGACGGGGCATCCGCCCGGGCGTAGCGCGACCGCGGACTCGCCCTTGACCGCGGGCGTAGCCTTGACCGCATGGACACCGAGGCCATGAACGAGGTGACCGACCGGCGGGTGCTGCTCGACTGGATCGCCGACGAGTTCCTGCACAACTCGTGGGCGGGTCGACGGCTCGTTGCGGTCGAGGGCGCGACGACGGGACCGGCGGCGCGCTTCGCGGACGACCTGGCCGGCGTGCTGTCGGGGCGCGGGCAGGTCGTGGTGCGACGGTCGCTGGGCGAGGTCGACGAGCCGACCCTCCGCCGTGAGACGATCGAGCCGTTCCGAGCAGGCGCGCTCGAGGGCGCCGAGAGCGCCGACACGGTGCTCGTCGTCGACGGCATGCGCCTGCTCAACGACTCCGTGCGCGGCATCTGGCACTTCTCGATCTGGACGCTCGTGGGCGACGAACTCCCCCACTCGGGCGCGAACGTCATCGTCGACGACACCGACGAGTTCAAGCCGATGCGGTACTTCTACGACTACTGCAGGCTGCCGCCGAGCTTCGGCGAGCGGCGGGAGGCGGCACCCGCCGCCGCGGAGTGAGCCGGCCACGCGGCATCCGCTCGGCCTACGACAGCACGTCCTTCGTGAGGAACCGCCCGACCGCGAGCGCGCCGAACACCAGGATGTAGCCCGCCTGCAGGAGCGCGTTGTCGGCGAACGCGTCCCAGACCACGGGTTCGCGCAGCAGGTCGACGAAGCCCAGCCAGTAGTGCGTGAACAGCCACGGATGCAGCCACTCGAGCTGCGGCAGCACGTCGAGGATCTGCGACACCACCGCGAGGATCGCCGTGGCCGCCATCGCCCCGACCGGCACCGTCGTGAGCGTGGAGAGGAAGAGCCCGATCGCCGACATGCCGAGCAGCGACACCGTGACGTAGGCGGCGATCGCGAGGAAGCGCAGCAGCGCCTCGCCGACGTCGATCGTCGCCCCCGAGAGCAGCGTGACCGGCCCGATCGGGAACAGCGCCCAGCCCACGAGCGTCCCGACGACGACCACGGTCAGCGTCGCGGCCATGCAGAACGCCGCGGCGGCGAGGTACTTCACGAGGAGGAGCCGCACGCGCCCGGCCGGCGCGATGAGGAGGTAGCGCAGGGTGCCGTGGCTCGCCTCGCCCGCGATGGTGTCGCCCGCCACGACGCCGATCGTGAGCGGGAGGAACAGGGGGATCGCCACGATGAGCGCCGTCATGCCGACGAACAGCCCGTTGTTCGTGATCTCGCTGAGGAACGTGGGACCGCGGCCGCTCGGGGCCGGCCCGGCGATGATGAGCGCGACGCCGATGAGCACGGGGATGGCGGCGAGCGCGGCGAGCATGGCCCACGTGCGCAGCCGTCGGAAGAGGGTCAGCAGCTCGGAGCCGAGCAGCCAGAGGCTGCCGCCCGATCGTCGGGCCGGCTCGGCGTGGGCGACGTCGACGACGGATGCCGCGGCGACGCGCTCCTCGGCGGCCTCACTGGACAACGTCGAATCCCTCCCCCGTGAGCTCCACGAACCGCTGCTCGAGGCTCGCGTGCACGGTCTCGAAGCCGCGCACCCGCACGCCCGCGCCGACGAGCGCGGCCACGACCGCCTCGGGCGCCGTGCCGCCGAGCCGCGCGGTCACCGCGCCGTCGGGATCGGCGGGGGCATCGGGCTCGATCGCACCGTCGCCCAGGAGCCCGGCGAGCGCCTCCCTGGCCGAGGCGACATCGGGCGTGCGCACCCGCACGCGCGCCTCGCCCTCGTCGCGGAAGTCGTCGAGCGTGCCCTGCGCGACGAGCCGTCCGGCGCTCATCACGCCGACGTGCGTGCACACCTGCTCGACCTCGGCGAGCAGGTGGCTCGACACGAACACCGTCGTGCCGTCGTCGGCGAACGAGCGGATGAGCGCGCGCACCTCGCGCGTGCCCTGCGGGTCGAGGCCGTTCGTCGGCTCGTCGAGCACGAGCAGCTCGCGTCGCATCAGCAGCGCGTTCGCGATGCCGAGGCGCTGCTTCATGCCGAGCGAGTACGCGTGCACGCGCTTGCGGGCGGCGTGCGAGAGACCGACGCGGTCGAGCGCCTCCGCCACCCGGTGGTCGCGGCTGCGTCGCGGCGCGTGCCGGTCGGCCGCGTCGAAGCGGCGCAGGTTCGCCGCGCCCGACAGGTACGGCGAGAAGGCCGGCCCCTCGACGAGGGCGCCCACCCGCGGCAGCACCGCGTCGACGTGGCGGGGCATGTCGGCGCCCAGCACGCGCGCGTCGCCCGCGTTGGCCGCGACGAGGCCGAGCAGCATCCGGATCGTGGTCGTCTTGCCCGAGCCGTTCGGCCCCAGGAACCCGAACACCGAGCCCCGCGGCACCGCGAGGTCGACGCCGTCGACGGCCACCTGCGAGCGGAAGCGCTTGGTGAGGCCGTGCGTCTCGATGGCGAGCTCGGACGTCGGCGCGGCCACGCTGCGGCCCGTCAGCGCGCGCTCGAGGCGACGGCGAGCAGGTGCTCGGGGGTCACGGCTCCGGCGAAGACGCGGCCGTCGTCGGTGAACAGCACCGTCACGAGCGACGTCGAGACGATGCGTCCGCCGTCGACGCGCTGCGCGATCGAGTCGAGCAGGGTCGACGCGTCGGCGAAGTCCTCGGCGCCCTCAGCGCCCTCGGCTGCTCCGGCGGCGCCCTCGGCTGCCCCGCCCGCGCCCGCGGGCAGCTCGACGACGGTCGACCAGCCCGACCCGTGCACGATCGGCCGCGGCATCCCCTCGGCCTCGGCGGCGGCACCCGACTCCGCCTCGGCCTTCCACTGCTCGAGTTCGGCGACGGTCGGCACCGGCACTTCGTGCTCGGTCACCGTCGCGCCGTCGGGCGGCGTGAACGCGAACACCGAGGCATCGGGTGCCTCGAACGACACGTCGGTGAACGCCACTCTGAACGCCGGCTCCTCGGCGCCGGCAGCGGTGACCGATGCCGCGAGCGCGACGCCCGTGTCGGCGTCGATCGCGACCGACACCTCGCCGACGAGCGTGGCGTCGTCGCGCGGCACGAGCACGAGCTCGTACGCCTCCCGTCCGGCCACGCGGGCGTCGGTGCCCACGGAGACGTCGGTCGTCTCGTCGAGCTTCGCGAGCGCGTCGTCGAGCACCTGCTCGGGCGTCGGCAACGTGCCGTACTCGGCCTCGACCTTCGCGCGAGCCTCGTCGGCGTGCGACTCGGCCTCGGCCTCGAGCGCCTCGAGCGCCGCCTGGTCGACCGTGACGTGGGTGGCCGACTGCTCGCGCGAATCCCAGATCCAGGCGCCCTCGCCCGCCGTGACATAGACGTCGCGCTCGCCGAGGCGGTCGAGCACCTGCAGGCGCGCGTTCGAGCCGTCGACGTAGACCTTCGCGGTGTGGTTCCCGGTGATGAGCGAGAGGATCTCGTCGATGCCGTCACCGGATGCCGCGTCGCCGCCCTCCGTGTCCGAGCCGTCGCCCGATCCAGGCGTGGCCGAGGCGGAACCGCTCATGCCGCCGGTCAGGCCCGACAGGTCGGGGAGCCCGAGCTCGGACGTCTGCTCGACCGTGCCCGACAGCGCCTCGACGTCGCTCGACGCCGCGAGCTCGAGGAGCTCCTCGGGTGTCAGGTCGGGGAGGTCGACCGCGGCGTTCGCCTGGAGCGGCACGAGCACAACGGCGACGCCGACCACGATGGGCGCGGCGATGGCTGGGATCCAGCGGGCGAACCTGCGGGACGCCCCGGTGTCGCGGGGGCGCATGCCCTCAGGCTACGCCTCCCCGCGGCATCCGGGACCAGGTCGGCGGCGAACGCTCAGGAACGACGTCGCGTCAGCGGCGCGCGCTGGAGGAGCAGGGCGACCCCCACCAGCAGGGGGACGAGGAACGGAGCGAACGGGACGATGTCCCCGAACACGAGCGTCGCGACGAGCATGAGCACCGTGACGACGATCACGACCCATCCGACCCAGGCTGCCAGCGAGCTGAGCAGGAGCGCCACGCCGAGGATGACCAGGCCGGCCTCGGTGAGCACGAGGAAGAGGAACTCCGGCCAGGTGGGGAGTGAGCCCTCGGCGAAGGCCCCCGGGTCGGCGGTGCGCGCGGCGACGACCCAGATCCAGAGCAGGGTGCCGGCCGCGAGGAGTCCGGTGCTGGTCCAGAGGATCGGGGCGAACGACTGGCGGCGGGCGTGGGACGAGAGCAACGCGACGCCGGTCGTCGTGAGGATCGGGCCGAGCGCGAACAGCACCTGTGCCGCTGTCCACTCCCCGGGAGCGTCCGTGATGCTCGCCAGCTTCGCGGCCGAGTCGGGTTCGGGGAACACCCGGCCGGAGATGGGGAGGTTCGACCCGATGATGAACAGGGCCGATCCCGCGATCATCATGGCCGCAGCCGCCTGCTTGAGTCCGATCTTCATCGCATCCCCCTCTCTGGAGGGTTGCAGGGATGCTCGACGCTCGACGCCATCGTCGGCACCTGTTCCCAGCGTGGTTTCCGAGGGCGTGGCTGTCAAACCCGTTGCCTCCTACGACGACTCGGGTCTACGGTGAGGGCATCCGGCCGATGTCACCACTTTGGGGGGATTTCCATGGTCACCGAGGATCGCCGCACCGCCGTCCGCCGCGCCGGCGTCGCCGTCGTCGCCGCACTCTCGCTCGGAGCCGTCGGCATCGCCGCACCGGCCGCAGCCGCTCCGCCGGCGGGGTCGAGTCCCGCGGCAGTCCTGAGCGGACGGCCGACCCCACCGGCACCGTCGACCTCGACCGGGTTCGGTGGTGCCGTGTCATCCGTCGATGCGTCGGCGAGCGCCGTCGGGCTTGAGGTGCTTCGCGAGGGCGGCAACGCCGTCGACGCAGCGGTCGCGACCGCCGCGTCGCTCGGCGTGACCGAGCCGTACAGCGCCGGCATCGGGGGCGGCGGGTACTTCGTGTACTTCGACGCCGCGAGCGGCGAGGTGACCACCATCGATGGCCGCGAGACCGCGCCCGCCGCGATGCCCGGTGATGCCTTCGTCGTCGAGGGGAGCGTCTCGGATACGGCGCCATTCGGCGTCGCCATGCCGTTCGGCGAAGCCGTCTCCTCCGGCCTCTCCGTCGGCGTTCCGGGAACGCTCGCGACGTGGGAGGCCGCGCTCGAGCAGTACGGCACCGAGTCGCTGCGCGACATGCTGCAGCCCGCCATCCTGCTGGCGACGAAGGGCTTCACAGTCGACCAGACCTTCCACGACCAGACCGCGGCCAACGCGGCGCGCTTCGAGCAGTTCCCCGACACGGCCGAGTTGTTCCTGCCCGGCGGCGAGCCGCCGCAGGTCGGATCGATCTTCAAGAACCTCGACCTGGCCCGGACGATGCGGCAGATCGCCCTGAAGGGCACCGACGTGTTCTACGAGGGCCCGATCGCAGAGGAGATGGCCGCGGTCGTGCAGGACCCCATCACGACCCCCGACGCGACCCTTCCGGCGCACCCCGGCTACCTGACCGCCGAGGACGTCGCCGGCTACGAGGTCATCGACCGCGACCCCACGCGCATCCAGTACCGAGGCCTCGACGTCTACGGCATGGCCCCGTCCTCGTCGGGCGGCACCACGGTCGGCGAGTCGCTGAACATCCTCGAGAACTTCGACCTGTCGGCCGCCGGGACCGCTCAGGCGCTGCACCTCTACCTCGAGGCCACGGCGCACGCCTTCGCCGACCGAGGGGCGTACGTCGGCGACCCGGCGTTCTTCGACGTGCCGACCGAGACGCTGCTGAGCCAGGACTTCGCGGACGCCCGTGCGTGCGTGATCGACCCGGACACCGCGTCGGTGAAGCCCGTTCCCCCCGCGCCGCTCAGCGCCGCCGGCTGCGAGGCAGCCGCGCTCGGCGAGGAGATGGACACCGAAGGCGTCTCGACCACGCACCTCTCGGTCGTCGACCAGTGGGGCAACGCCGTCGCATACACGCTCACGATCGAGTCGACCGGCGGTTCGGGAATGACGGTGCCGGACCGCGGCTTCCTGCTGAACAACGAGCTCACGGACTTCAGCTTCCTGCCGAACCCGGCCGACCCGAACATCGTCGAGCCCGGGAAGCGCCCGCGCTCGTCGATGTCGCCCACGATCGTGCTCGACGGCGGCGACGTGCGCTACGTCGTCGGCTCGCCCGGCGGGTCGATGATCATCACGACCGTGACGCAGGTCCTCATCAACCGCATCGACCTCGGCATGACGCTGGCTGAGGCCGTTGCGGCGCCCCGCGCGTCGCAGCGGAACACGGCGGCGGTCTTCGCCGATCCGGCATTCCGCGCGGCCTACGAGGCCCAGCTCACGCCGTTCGGGCACCAGTTCACGACCTCTGCGGAGATCGGCGCCGTGGCTGCGATCGAGGTCGGTGACGACGGGCTGCTCACCGCGGTGGCCGAGCCGGTGCGGCGCGGCGGCGGGACGGGGCTCGTGGTCGAGCCGGCGGACTGAGGTCCGCGACCGGGGTGATGGACGGTCGACGGGCGCCGCGGGGACAGCGGCGCCCGTCGGCGACTATCGTGCGCGCAGCCGCGGCGCCAGGTCGCGCTCGAACAGGTCGAGGAACCGCCGCTGGTCGTGGCCGGGCGCATGGAACACGAGGTGGTCGAAGCCCCAGTCGATGTACTGCCCGATCTGCTCGACGACCCAGTCGGGGTCGGACCCGACGATCCATCGCCCGGCGATCTCCTCGATCGGCAGGGCGTCGGCGGCGCGCTCCATCTCGACCGGGTCGGTGATGTCGTGCTTCTGCTCCTTGGACAGCGACAGCGGCGACCAGAACCGGGTGTTCTCGAGGGCGGCGTCCTCGGTCTCCTCGTACGACAGCTTGATCTCGATCATGCGGTCGATGGCGTCGAAGGAACGGTTCCCGGCCTCGGCGCCCTCCTCGACCGCTGGGATGAGCTGGTCGACGTAGAGCTCCGCTCCCTTGCCCGACGTGCAGATGAAGCCGTCGCCGGCGCGGCCCGCGTACTTCGCCACGGTCGGCCCGCCGGCGGCGATGTAGACGGGCACCGGGACATCCGGCCGGTCGTAGATCGACGCGTCGTGGGTGGAGTAGTACTCGCCCTCGAAGTTCACGCGCTCGTCCTTCCAGAGGGCGCGCATCAGGCGCACGGCCTCCCGCAGCCGGGCGAACCGCTCCCGGAACTCGGGCCAGTCCTGCTCGCCCGCGCCGCGGAAGCCCGTCGCGATCTCGTTGAGCGCCTCGCCCGTGCCGAAGCCCGCGATGATGCGGCCCGGGTACAGCACGCCGAGCGAGGCGAACGCCTGTGCGAGCACCGCCGGGTTGTAGCGGAACGTCGGCGTCATCACGCTGGTGCCGATCCGCACGTTCGACGTGCGCTCGCCGACCGCGGCCATCCAGGTCAGCGAGAACGGCGCGTGCCCGCCCGTGTGCCGCCATGGCTGGAAGTGGTCGCTCGTCCACACCGACTCCATGCCGTGTCCCTCGGCGGCGACCGCGATCTCCACGAGCTCGCGGGGGTCGAACTGCTCCGCGGAGGCCTTGTATCCGAGTGTAAGCGTCATGGGGATTCCTTCCGATCGGCGAGGCGCGCCACGGCTTCGGCGGTGTGGTCGCCGACTCCATGGTGCAGCACGGTTTCGAGGCCGTCGACGGTGTCGACGTCGCGCGTGAGTCCTGGGGCATCGGATGCCGCGAGCTCGACGAAGCCGGCTGCGGCGTGCCGCTCGGCCGACCCGGGCCCGAAGCGCGGCTCGAAGGCGACGCCGGCACCGGCGGTCGCGAGCGTCGTGCCCGTGCCGTCGGCGTCGCGCACGAAGGCGAGCGGATGCCGCGACGCCGCGTCGAGCACCCGGTCGAGCTCGCCGGGCCGCAGTCCGGGCAGGTCGCCGAGCAGCACCGCGATGGCGACGGGCGACGCCGATCGCGCGTGGGCGATGCCGTGGCGGATCGCGGGCAGGAGCCCCCGCTCGACGGTCGCGTCGCCGTCGGCGCCGGGCTCGGCGAGGTATTCCGCGCCGTCCGCGAGGTCGGGGTCGTCGCCGACGACGATGACCCGGTCCACGGAGGCCGCCGCGCGGGCGGCCGCGATGGTGTCCAGCGCGAACGCCCGCGCCAGCTCGGCGCGCGCGGCATCCGCCACCGCCGGGGACAGCCGGGTCTTGCCCGCGGCGGGCGCCTTGACGGGGATCACGACGGTCCAGGTGGTCGGCCCCGCGGCATCCGGTGCAGCGCTCATGCCCGCAGCCCCGGCAGCACGTCGCGGCCGAAGACCTCGAGGAACTCGGCCTGGTTGCGGCCGACGTTGTGCAGGTAGATGCGCGTGAAGCCGAGGTCGAGGTGGCGCTGGATGTCGGCGCGGTGCACCTCGGGGTCGGCCGAGACGACCATGCGGCCGGCGAAGTCCTCGGGGCGCACCGTGCGTGCGAGCTGGTCGAACTCGTAGGGGGATCGGATGTCGCTGCGCGGGAACCGCATGCCCCCGTTCGGCCACTCGACGATCGCGTTCCGCATCGCCTCCTCGTCGGTGGCCGCCCACGACAGGTGCAGCTGCACGACCTTCGGCATCGCGCGCGCGTCGCGCCCGACCTCGCGGGCGCCCTCGGCGAATCGCTGCAGCAGCGGCGCGAGCCGGTCGGTGGGTCCGCCGAGCGTGATGAACCCGTCGACGCTGCGACCCGCGCGCCGCGCGGTCACGGGCCCGGATGCCGCGACGAGGATCTCGGGGGCGACCGGCGGCATCGTCCAGAGCCGCGTCGACTCGAGCCGGAAGTGCGGCCCCGAGTGGCGCACGTCGCGACCGGCGAGCGACCCCGCGAAGAGCTTGCGGATCACGTCGACCGCCTCGAACATGCGGTTGATGCGCTGGGGCGCCTCTGGCCAGTACTGCCCGACGACGTGCTCGTTGAGCGCCTCTCCCGAGCCGATCCCGAGCCAGTGCCGGCCGGGGTAGAGCGCGCCGAGGGTCGCGCTCGCCTGCGCGACGACGGCCGGGTGCATCCGGAACGTCGGCGTCGTCACGCCCGGGCCGAGGTCGCCCGTCGTGCGCTCGCCGATGGCCGCGAGCACGCTCCACACGAACGACGACTCGCCCTGCGCGGGCACCCACGGCTGGAAGTGGTCGGTCGCCATGACCCCCCGGAACCCGTGGGACTCGGCGAGCGCGGCAAGCACCACCGCCTGGGCTGGCGGGAATCGCTCGAGCATGGCGGCGTAGCCGATGTGCGCTGACACCCCTCCATCCTCGCGTACGAGAGGCTCACCCCGCGGAGTCGGCGACCCCTTCGGCCTGCGACTCGTCGAACCCGTCGCGGTAGCCCTCGTTGTACGCCTCGTCGGCGCCCACGCGGAAGAGGTCGCGCTCCGCCGGGCGGAGGATGCTGCGCGCGCCGGGGAGGTCGAGGTCGCCGACGTAGCGTCCGAGTCCCCGCACCACGGCGACGGGAACGCCCGACGACTTGCCCTTCACGAGCTCGGCCGCGCCGGCGAGCTGGTCGGCCACGCACGGCATCGTGACCGCGAGCGGCTTGCCCGAGGCATCCGCCGACCCGCGCAGGTCGTCGAAGACGTGCACGCCGGCGGCGCCGATCGCGATGTCGGTCTGCCCCTCGCGCCAGGGCCGGCCGAGCGTGTCGGAGAGGATGACGCCCACGTGCCGGCCGGTGAGCGCGCGGATGCCGGTGGCGAGGGCGCGCGCCGATGCGTCGGGATCGACCGGCAGCAGCAGCACGGTGCCGTGCGGGGCGTTCGACGCGTCGACGCCCGCCGCGGCGCCGATGATGCCCTGCCGGTTCTCGACGATGCGGGTGATGCCGCCCTCGTACTCGCGCGTCGCCACGACGCGCACGGTCTCGGCGGTGATGGCGGCCTCGCGGTCGTCGGCCTGCATGATGCGGCCCTCGGCCTTCGACACGACCTTCGACGTCACCACCAGGATGTCGCCGTCCTCGAGCTCGACCGCGTCGGCGATGAGCTGGGCGAGGTCGTCGCCCGGTCGGACCTCGGGCAGTCCCTCGACGCCTTCGATGCGGTATGCCACGGGCATCGCCTCCCTCGCTCCTGCTTCCGATCCTTGCAGCATCGGGCGCGCCGCTGCCAGAATTCGGCTGGTGGGGCGCCCGTCCTGGGGCGAGAGGGGAGGCCGTCATGAGCGATGCGGTCCAGCCGGACCCGGTCCGACCGCCGCCGGCTCAGCCCGAGCCGGAGCAGGCGCAGGCCCAGCCGTACGACCAGTACGCGACCGCGGCACCCGCGAAGCGCCCGATCATCATGTGGGACCTCGTGACCACGATCGTGCTGCTCGTGCTGATGATCGGCGCGGCGCTCCTCGCGTCGTTCTTCTCGCTCTTCCTCGCGTTCGCCGGCGACTCCTGCGGCGCGAGCTCGGTCTGCAACTACGACCTGATGGCCACCGGCATGATGGTCGCGATGATCGGCCCGCTCGTCGTGGGCCTGTTCGCGCTCATCGCCGCCGTCATCGTGCTCGTGCTGAAGCGCATCGCGTTCTGGATCCCGCTCGTCGGCATCCTGCTGATCGTCGGGGTGTTCATCGGCGGCTTCGCGCTCACGGCCGCGGGCGTGACGCCGGCCGCCGCCTGACCGAGGGGGCCTGGCCGCGCAAGGGGTTGAGCGCTGGGCCCCTGCCATGCCTACGATCGGGCATGAACGCACGGCACGCCGGCTCCCTCGACGACGACGCCGTCCCCTCCGACGGGCGCGACGAGACGCCGAACGAACGGAGCGACCGGCACTGGAACGACATCCTGCAGGAGCTGCGCGTCGCGCTGACGGGCACGCAGCTCATCGGCGGCTTCCTGCTCGCGGTGGCCTTCCAGCAGCGGTTCACCGAGCTCGACGCGTACCAGCTCGCGCTGTACCTGACGCTCGTCGCGCTGGCCGGCCTCGCGACCGTGATCGGCCTCGCACCGGTGACCCTGCATCGCACGCTGTTCGGACAGCGGGTCAAGGGCCGCATCGTCCGGATCGGCAACCGGCTGCTCGTCGCGCACCTCGTGGTCGTCGCGCTGCTCGTGCTCGGCGTCACGTCGCTCGTGTTCGACTTCGCCCTCTCACGCGCGGCCGGCATCATCGCGTTCTCGCTGGGAGCGCTCATCCTCATCGGCTTCTGGGTGGTGCTGCCGCGGCTCCGGGGGATGCGCGGCGACGACGACGTGGCGAGACGCAGCCTCGCCGATGACGCGGAGGCCGACGTCGAGGCATGATCCTCGGGCCGCGGTTTGGCGTCGGTGCCGCCGCATAGGCTGGCTGCATGCGCCTCGCCACCTGGAACGTCAACTCGATCCGCACCCGCGTCGACCGCGTCGTCGACTGGATGGTGCGTGAAGACGTCGACGTGCTGGCCATGCAGGAGATCAAGTGCAAGCCCGAGCAGTTCCCGGCGGCGCGCTTCGAGGAGGCGGGCTACGAGCTCGTCCTGCACGGCTTCGACCAGTGGAACGGCGTCGCCATCGCGAGCCGGATGCCGATCGAGTCGGTCGAGACCGCGTTCCCCGGCATGCCGGGCTTCGCCAAGGGCGTCGAGGGCCCCGACCAGCCGCAGGAGGCACGGGCGATCGGCGCCACGGTCGGCGGCGTGCGGCTCTGGAGCCTCTACGTCCCCAACGGCCGGGCGCTCGGCGACCCGCACTACGCCTACAAGCTCGACTGGCTCGCCGCCCTCACCGAGTACACCCGCGAGCAGACCACCTCGTTCCCCGAGGTCCCGTTCGCGCTGGTGGGCGACTTCAACATCGCGCCGTTCGACGTGGACAACGGCGACCCCACGGTCATCGTCGGCCAGACGACCCACGTCTCCCCGCCCGAGCGCGAGGCGTTCTTCACGCTCGAGAACGCCGGAGTGAGCGACGTCGTGCGGTCGCGGGTGCCCGAGGGCCTGTTCACGTACTGGGACTACAAGCAGCTGCGATTCCCCCGCAACGAGGGCATGCGCATCGACTTCATCCTCGGCTCGGCGACGTTCGCCGAGGCCGTGACGGATGCCTCCATCCACCGCAACGAGCGCAAGGGCACCGCGCCCAGCGATCACGTGCCCGTGCTCGTCGACCTCGCCCTGTCGCGGGCCGACGACGACCAGCCGATGATCTTCGGCTGAGTCGCCGCACCGACGCGGCATCCGGCGCCGGCTGCCCGCGCTCGCCGTAGCAGAGCGGATGGCGCGTGCCAATCCCCGCCGGGAGCTGGGCGGCTCTCAGGCGGGGCGATTACCCTCGGAAGCGTGACGACCACCCCCAGCAGCGTGAAGGGCGACCCCTTCGCGGGCGCCACGCTCGGCGGCCGCTACCGCATCGACGACCTCATCGGCCGCGGCGGCATGGCGACCGTCTACCGCGGCGTCGACCTGTCGCTGGGGCGACCCGTGGCGGTGAAGGTGTTCGCCGAGGCGGCCGAGGGCATCGACGACGCCGAGCGGCGCCGCAGCGAGACCGCACTGCTCGCGAGCCTCTCGCATCGCGCGCTCGTGCGGTTGTACGACGCGGCGCGCGACGACGACACCGGTCGCGAGTTCCTCGTCATGGAGCTCGTCGACGGGCGCGACCTGCGCGAGGCCCTGAAGCTCGGCCCGCTCGGCAAGGCGGATGCCGCGGGCGTGCTCGCCGACCTCGCCGAGGGGCTGCACGTGATCCACGACCGCGGCATCGTGCACCGCGACGTGAAGCCCGCGAACGTCCTCCTCGAGCCGGCTCACCTGCCCACCCGCACGTGGAACGCCAAGCTGGCCGACTTCGGCATCGCCCGGCTCATCGACGACGCGCGCCTCACCCGCACCGGACTCCTCGTCGGCACGCCCGGCTACCTCAGCCCCGAGCAGGTGAACGGTCGCCCGCCGACGCCCGCCGCCGACGTCTACTCGCTCGGCCTGCTCGTGCTCGAGGCGCGCACGGGCGTGACCGCGTTCCCAGGCCCGGCCGTCGAGTCCGCGAGCGCGCGGCTGGCACGCGATCCCGAGATCCCCGAATCGCTCGGCCCCGACTGGGTCGCGCTGCTGCGCACGATGACCGCGCGCGAGCCCGCCGACCGGCCGACGGCCCTCGAGGTCGCCGTGGCCGCCACGCAGCTCGACACCACGGCATCCGACGACCACGGTGTCACGGCACCGACGATCGCGTTCACGGATGCCGCACGGCCCGATACCGTGGGGGTGACGCCCGCCGCCGCGACCTCCGACGACACGGTGCTGGTCACGCCCGTCGCCGCGACCCCCGTCGACGCGGCGGACGCCACCGCCGCCACGCGAGTGCTGCCCGCGCCCGACCGCTCGTTCTTCGCCACGCCCGCCGCGGCCAGGCCCGGTGTCGAGGCCGCGCCATCGAGGTCCGAGCTGCGCGCGCAGGCCCGCGCCACCCGCGACGGCGAACGCCGTTCGCTGCGCCCGCTGATCGCGATCGGGCTGCTCCTCGCAGTGCTGGGCGTGGCCGCCTGGATCATCATCGGCGCGCTCAGCGCGCCCACGACGGCCCCCGAGCTCGAGCCGCTGCCCGCCGTGCCCGGCGACCTCGGCGTGCACCTCGAGCAACTCGACCAGGCCGTGACGGGTGGCGGATGATGCGCCTCGGGAAGCTCCACCGGCGAACGGCTCTGCCCGCGGTGGTGCTGGCGGCCGGGCTCGCGCTCGGCCTGTCGGCGTGCGCCGCCTCGAGCGAGAACACGGCGGCCGCGATGCACGCCTCGGTCGTGCAGATCTCCGAGCGCGCCGCGGCCGGCGACTACGCCGGCGCCCTCGCCGAGCTCGCCCTGCTCGAGCGCGACGTCGCCACGGCCGCGGAGAACGGCAGCATCGACGCCGCGCGCGAGGCCGAGATCCTCACGGCCATGGACGTCGTGCGCGCCGACCTCGAGGCGGCCGACGTGGCCGGCACGCCGGCGCCCGAGCCCACGACGGAGCCCACGCAGGAGGGCGACGACGACCCCGACCCCGACGAGGACAACCCCAACAAGGGACCGGGCAATAACAGCGGCAACAACGGCAACGGGAACAGCGGCAACAACGGCAACGGGAACAGCGGCAACGACGGCGGCGACGACTGACGCGAGTCGTGGAACCGTCGCCGCTCGGCCGGCACGCCGCGCTCGGCCGGCACCCCGCCGATTCGCGGCCGACGCCCAGCTTGCGCGCGTACGGTCTCGGCATGACCACGGAACTCCTGATCGCGATCTGCGCCGCCGGCCTCGCCGTGCCGATGCTGTTCGGCGTCGTCGCGCAGCGGCTCCGTTCGCGCCCGGTGCCGGTGCGCGTGCGCTCCTCGGAGGGTCAGCGCCGCCCGGTGAACCGCTCCATCGAGCGGTAGACGCCGAACCCGTCGCCGATGATCCGGTCGAAGACCCGGGTCGGCAGGATGCCGCGCAACGCGCGGGAGAGTCCGACGCTCAAGGGCAGCTCGACGAGCGGCGCCCCGGCGAGCATCGCCCGCCACACCCGGTCGACCACGACCTCGGGCTCGAGGACCGGCGCGAGCAGCGGCCCCTTCGCGCCCGCGAACATGCCCGTGGAGATGTAGCTCGGCGTCACGGTCGTGACCTTCACGTTGCCGTGGTCGGCCTGCTCGAGCTCGAGCCGCAGCGAGTCGCTCCAGCCGATGAGCGCAGCCTTCGACGCGGCGTACACGGCCATGCGCGGATTGGCGAGCGTGCCGGCCGCCGACGCGACGTTCACGATGCGCGACGGCCGGTAGGCGTTCGCGATCATGCCGGGGATGAACTCGCGCGTGATGTACATCGGGGCGAGCGCGTTGACCTGCATGGTCGGACGCGTGTCCTCGCCGTTGTCGGTCTCCCAGAAGTAGCGGTTGCCGCGCACGATGCCGGCGTTGTTGATGAGCACGTCGGGATTGCCGACCTCGCGCCGCACGCGCTGGGCGGTCTTCGCGATCGCGCCCAGGTCGCCGACGTCGACGACGTACGACCGCACGGCGGTGCGTCCGCGCGAGAGCGCGCCGAGCTCGTCCGCGGCTCGCGCGAGGGCCGCCGCGTCGCGATCCCACAGGGTGACGGATGCCGCGTACTCGACCACCGCGCGCTCGGCGTACATGCGTCCCATGCCGCCGGCTGCGCCCGTGATGAGCACCTTCGCGCCCTGCACCGTTCTCGTCATCGCTCCATCTTCGCGCACGCGGATGCACGCGCCGCACGCGGTCGCACGCGGTCGCCGTGGGCCGGACGTCAGTCGCCGGACGCCTCGGCCTCGCGTCGCTGCCGGACGATCTCGGCCGACACGCGCGTGATCAGTTCGTAGGGCACGGGCTTCGCGTAGGAGAAGTTCACCGAGTCGGTCTTGGCGCGGAACGGCGCGATCTCGTCCTCGAGCGCGCCGTCGAACCGCGGCACCGGGTAGAGGCCGACGTGGTGCTTCCAGCCCGCGAAGTGGATGGCGTAGCGCCCGCCGAGCATGACCGCGGCGATGCCGTACCGCACCTTCTCCTCGCCGTCGGGCACGCCCGCGTGGATCGCGGCGCGCACCTGTTCGAGGACGTCGCGCACGTCGTCGGGGAAGGTGGCGAGGTACTCGTCCACCGTCTGCGGTCCGGCTGCCATGCCTGCAGCGTACAACACTGAACCGATTGGTTCAACGATGCGGAGGTGGTGCGTGCGAGCATGGGCGGATGACGACTCCCGACATCCGACTCGTCCCGAAGTCCGACGAGGCGACCGCAGCGTGGCTGCCGATCGCGATGGCCGCCTACGAGGCGGCGCGGATGCGCGCGGGGGACACGCCCGAGCAGGCGGCGGAGGCGCGGAAGCTCTCGGAGGGGCAGTTCTTCCCCGGCGGGCGCCTGGTCGCCGGCCACTTCCTGTTCACGGTCGAGGTCGACGGCGAGGATGCCGGATGGCTCTGGATCGGGCCGTCGAGCGACGCGTCGAGCTGGTGGGTGTGGGACGTCGCCGTGCACGAGCGGTTCCGCGGTCGCGGGATCGGTCGCGCCACGATGCTCCTGGCCGAGGACGTGGCCCGGTCGCAGGGCGCGGCGTCGATCCGGCTCAACGTGTTCGCCTACAACACGCCGGCGATCCGCCTCTACGACGAGCTCGGCTACGAGACCGCGTCGATGCACAAGCAGAAGCTGCTCTAGCCCGATCCCCGTGCGGCATCCGCCCGGCGCAGCAGCAGCTGCCGCTCGCGCTCGTTCGCGGTCATCGACGCAGCACGCTCGAACTCCGCCGCCGCCTCGGCGCCGCGGCCCTGCCGCTCGTAGAGGTCGCCGCGCACGCTCGGCACGAGGTGGTAGCCGCGCAACGCGGGCACGTCGTCGAGCTGGTCGAGCAGCGCGAGGCCGGCGGCCGGTCCGCGCGCCCGCCCGAGCGCCACCGCCCGGTTGAGCTCGGCGACCGGCGAGCCGGTGCGGCGCCCGAGCTGCTCGTAGAGCTCGGCGACGCGGTCCCAATCGGTGTCGTCGACGGATGCCGCGCGCGCATGCTCCACGGCGATCGCCGCCTGCAGGGCGTACGGGCCGGCCTCGGCGTCGGGACCCACTGCCGCCAGGAGCGCGTCGGCCCGGGCGAGGGCGTCGAGCCCGCGGCGGATGCGCGCGGCATCCCACCGCCCGCGGTCCTGCGCGTCGAGCAGGATCGGCTCGCCGTCGGGACCCGCTCGCGCGGCGAGCCGCGACGACTGCAGCTCCATGAGCGCAGCCAGTCCGTGGACCTCGGGGTCGTCGGGCACGAGCGCCGTCAGGATGCGGCCGAGCCGGACGGCCTCGTCGCAGAGCGCCGGGCGCATCCAGTCGTCGCCCTCGGTGGCGGAGTAGCCCTCGTTGAAGAGCAGGTAGACGACGCCGAGCACGGTCTCGAGTCGCTCGGCCCGCTCGGGCCCGCTCGGCTCCTCGATCGCGGCGCGTGCCTCGGCGAGCGTGCGCTTGGCCCGCGAGACGCGCTGCGCGATGGTGGCCTCGGGCGCGAGGTACGCCCGCGCGATCTCGCGCGTCGAGAGGCCGGCGACGAGCTTGAGCGTGAGGGTGGTCTGCGCCTCCGGCGTGAGTGCCGGGTGGCAGCAGATGAACATGAGGCGCAGCACGTCGTCCTCGACGTGGTCGATGCCCGCGCCGGGGTCCTCGACGACCGCCGCGGAGAGCTCGCGCGCGAGCGCCGCCGCGGCCGCGTCGTGCTTGGCGCGGGCGCGGAACGCGTCGACGGCGCGACGCTTCGCCGTGGTCATGAGCCATGCTCCCGGGTTGTCGGGGATGCCGGAGGCCGGCCACTGCGCGAGGGCGGCGACGATCGCGTCCTGCGCGAAGTCCTCGGCGAGGCCGACGTCGCGCACGATGCGCACGAGCGCGGCGATGAGCCGCGTCGACTCCAGCCGCCAGACGGCCTCGATCGCGGCGCGCGTCGTCTCGTCGCCCACGCGAGCATGAGACCACGCGCGCCGCGCGGGTGCAAGCGTCAGAACTCGGCGATCTGCCGGATCTCGACACTGCCCTCGAAGCCGGGCCAGTTGTCCTTGTGGATCTGCATCAGCCGGCGACCGAGCTCGAGCGCCTCGTCGTACGAGCGGACCTCGATGACGGCGTAGCCGCCGACGAGCTCCTTCGCCTCGGTGAACGGACCGTCGACGGCCTTGATGTTCCCGTCGACGAGCGAGACGATCGCGCCGGCGTCGCTCGGCAGCAGCCCCTGGCTGTCGATCAGCACGCCGTTCGCCCGTCCCCAGCGGTCGTACTCCGCCATCGCCTCGTACACGGCCGGGGGCGTCTCGCCGTTCGACTCGCTGGACTTCATCAGGCACATGTAGCGCATGGGATCCCTCCTCGGTGCGGCGTGCTCGGTCGGCTCGCCCTCACGATAGCGTCGGCGGCTCGACGCCGTTCTCGACATGCGTCCGAAGAATTCCGAGATCGATGTCGAGAACGGATGCCGCGCCGCGACGCCATGGTGAACGACCCGATCGATCGACCGGGTCACGATCGGAAGGAACGACGCCATGGACATCCGCACCGACACCGCGACCACCCGGGTCGCCCCGAGCACCGTGGACCGCCGACCGGCGCACGCCGGCGATCGCACGACCCGGGCACTCGTGACGGCAGGCGTCGTCTCGGGCCCGCTCTTCGTCGCCGTGGGCCTCGTGCAGGTGCTCACGCGGGAGGGCTTCGACCTGACGCGGCATCCGCTCAGCCTGCTCTCGCTCGGCGATCTCGGCTGGATCCAGATCGCGAACTTCATCGTCGCGGGAGTGCTCATGCTCGCGTTCGCGGTCGGCACTCGCCGGAGCCTCGGCGACGGGCCCGGCCGGACCTGGGCGCCCGTGCTGTTCGCGCTCTACGGCGTGGGCCTCGTGCTCGGCGGCGCCTTCACCGCCGACCCGGCGCTCGGGTTCCCGGTCGGCACGCCCGACGGCTACCCGACCGAGTGGACCTTCCACGGGACGGTGCACGCGTTCGCCGCACCGCTCGCGTTCCTCGCGCTCGTGGCGGTGACGTGGGTCGTCGCGCGACGGCTGGCGTGGGAGGGGCACCGCGCGGCGGCGATCTGGTCGCGCGTGATCGGCGTGGCGTGCCTGCTGCTCTGCCTGCCGTTCGGGCCCGGGATGAGCGTGCGGCTGTTCGTGGGCGTCGCCCTCGGGTTCGCGTGGATCACCGCGTACGGGATCTCGCTGCTGCGGTCGACGCGCTAGTCGCCGCCGCTCACCAGGGCTCGCCGACCTCGGGGAGGAACGCGCGAACCTTCTCGACGGCGTCGGGGAAGCATGCCTCGAGCACCTCGGTGGCCGAGACCTCGTTGCCGTAGTCGCCGGTGAGCCGCAGACCGACGATCGCGTTGATGAGCATGCCGGTCGCCATGAACTCGCGGGTCTCCTCGGCCGAGAAGCCCGCCTCCTCGCGGATGAAGCGCCAGATGTCGCTGAACCCGGCGCGGGCCACTCGCCCGATCTCGGGCTCGCCCCCGAGCGCCGTCGAGTTGGCGATGACCGGGAGCATGCCGCGCTCGGCGAGGAGGCCCGTGTACGCGCTGCCCATCCGCCCCGCCCGACCCTCGACGTCGCCCGGGAGCGCACGGCGGAACTCGTCGATGAGGCGCGCGTAGGCGCGCTCGATGACCGCGATGAACAGCTTCTCCTTGGTGCCGAACAGCCGCACGACGTAGGGCTGGCTCACGCCGGCGGCGCGGGCGACCTCGTCGGTCGTGGTGCCCACGTAGGTCTTGGCGCCGAACACGGCCGTGGCCGCCGCGAGGATCAGCTCCCGACGGTCGGCGGCCTTCATGCGAGCGGCCGGCGCGACATCTTGGATCGTCATGCTTGACATGTTATCAGTCGATTACTACAGTCCAAGTAATCATCCGATAACAACTTCAAGGAGCCGACGTGTCCACCGTCCTCGATGCCGCACCCGGGCCGCGCACGCGGTCCGCCGCCGGCCGCCGGCCGAGCCCGCTCTGGCTCGTCCTCGTGGCGACCGCGCTGCCGATGTTCATGGCCACCCTCGACAACCTCGTGATGACGAACGCGCTGCCCGTGCTGCACGCGGAGTTCGGGGCATCCGTCGAGGAGCTGCAGTGGTTCATGAATGCCTACACCCTCGCGTTCGCGAGCTCGATCCTCATGGCCGTCGCGCTCGGCGACCGCTACGGGCGCCGCACCCTGTTCCTCATCGGCATCGTCGTCTTCACGCTGAGCTCGGCGTTCGCCGCCCTCGCCGCCGACCCCGGCCAGCTCATCGCCGCCCGCGCGCTGCAGGGCTTCGGCGCGGCCGCGATCATGCCGCTCTCCCTCACGCTCCTCGCCGGCAACGTGCCGGTCGCCAGGCGTCCGCTCGCCATCGGCATCTGGGGCGGCGTGGCGGGCCTCGGCGTCGCGACCGGTCCGCTCATCGGCGGCGCCGTGCTCGAGGGCTGGGCCTGGCAGGCGATCTTCTGGATCAACGTCCCCGTCGGCGTCGTCTCGGTCGCGCTCGCGCTGCTCGCGCTGCCGAACAGCTTCGGCGCCCGCCTGCGCGCCGATGTGATCGGGCTCGTGCTCTCGGGTGTCGGCCTGCTCGCCCTCGTCTACGGGATCGTCCGGGGCAACGAGGCCGGTTGGGAGAGCCTCGAGGTGCTCGGGAGCCTGATCGCGGGCGGCGTGCTGCTCGCCGCGTTCGTCGCCTGGGAGTGGCGCGCCACGGCACCGCTCCTGCCGCTGCGGCTGTTCCGCGACCGCAGCTTCTCGGTGGCGAACCTCGCCGGATTCGGCTTCAGCTTCGGCGCGTTCGGGTCGATCTTCATCCTGATCCAGTTCCTGCAGGTGGTGCAGGGCGCGACGCCGCTCGAGGCGGCGCTGCAGACCTCGCCGTGGACGCTCGCCCCGATGGTGGTCGCCCCGCTCGCGGGCCTCATCGCGCCTCGCGTCGGCACGCGCGCGCTCATCGTGTCGGGCCTGCTGCTGCTCGGCGGCGCCCTCTTCTGGCTGTCGGGTCTGCTCGACGCCTCGGTCGAGTACTCGACCTACATCGCCCCGTTCGTGATCGCCGGCGTCGGCATGGGGCTCGTGTTCGCCCCCTCGTCGACCGCGGTGCTGGCCACCATGGTGCCCGACGACCACGCGAAGGCGAGCGGCACCAACTCGATGCTGCGCGAGGTCGGCGTGGCGCTGGGCATCGCGGTGTCCACGGCCGTGTTCACGGGGGCGGGCGGCCAGCTCACGCCGGTGGACTACGCGGTGGGCGCCCAGCCCGCGGTGCTCGTGGGAGCGGCCGTGCTCGTGGCATCCGCGCTCGTCGCCATGCTGCTGCCCGCAGGTCGGGCAGCGAAGGCCGCGACGGCGGAGCAGCACGCGACCGAGACGACCGCGACGGCAGAGCCGGCCGCGCCGTCGGCCGACGCCGATCCCGTCGGCGCGGGCGCTCGCGTCGGCTGAGCCGCGTCACCGCCTCGAGCCCCGTCCGCGCGAACGCGCCGGGCGGGGTCTCGTCGTCTCGGGATGGCCGGGCTAGGCGCTCGCCATGAACGAGGCGAGCCCGAAGAAGCCCCAGATGATGCCGAGGATGATCGTCACCAGGCCGATGATGATCGCCGCGTTGGCGAAGCCCTTGCCGCGGTCGCCGCTCTTGCCCACCTGGTTGAGGGCGATGAAGCCGAGGATGACCGCGATGATGTTGAACCCGAGGAGCGAGATCACGAACGCGACGATCGAGAGCACGTTCCACTTGCCGGTCGCGGCGGATGCCGGCGGCTGGTCGTAGTCGGGCGAAGCGTAATCGGACATTGGCCCTCCACTGCGTGATGGCTGACGGTCGCTGATCTGCATCGTGGCAGCCGCGTCGTCGGGGTGTCAACGGCCCCGATCGGGGCGACGGCGTTCGCCGCCGTGGCAGTGCCGGCGCGGCGAGCGAATCGCGGGCCCCGACACGACGAAGTCCCCGGTCCGCACCGCGTGCGGAACCGGGGACTCGTGGTCGTCCGCTACTGGACCGTGATGTTCGGGTTCGCCATGAGCGCCGTGAAGACGACGATCCAGACGATGATGCCGATGATGATCGTCACGAAGCCCAGGACGATCGCCCAGAGGGCGAGGCCCCGGCCGCGCTCGCCGGTCTTCTTGATCTGGTTGAGGCCGATGAAGCCCAGGATGATCGAGATCAGGCTGAAGCCGAGGAAGACGATCACGAACGCGACGATCGACAGGACGTTCCACTTCTCCCCGGTCGCCGGCGCGGGAGCCGCGGCGGCAGCGGGAGCGGGAGCGGGAGGGGCCGGAGCCGGAGCCGGCGTCGCGGCCGGAGTGGGCTCGGGCTGCGATGCCGGGGGAGGTACTGAATCAGTCATGTGAGCGTTCCTCGCGATCTTGGTGGACGAATGGCCGTTCCGCATACTGGCAGCGCGCCGAACGGCTGTCAACGACCGACGACGGGCGAGTCGTCATCGGGTGACGCAACCGTGATCCGACGTCATACGGCGCGGCGCATCGCGCGATAGGCGAGCCGGTCCTCGGGGGACAGGTGCTCGGTCGCGTACGACAGCATGGTGCGCGGCATCTGCGGGGCGTACTCGTCGAGGAACGCCGTGAGCGCGCCGCGGTCGACGCGCTTGCCGACCTCGCGCAGCATCCAGCCGACCGCCTTGTGCATGAGGTCTTCGCGATCGTCGAGGAGCCGGGCCGCGAGCCGCAGCGTCGGCGCCGCGTCCCCGGCCTTGATGAAGGCGAAGCTCGCGAGCACGGCGACCCGGCGCTCCCACAGCGAAGCGGATGCCGCGAGCCGGTCGAGCAGCGGGTCGTCGCCCCGTCGGGCGTCCACGAGCACCTCCCCGACCAGCCATTCGGCCGAGCTGTCCACGAGGTCCCAGTTGTTCACGCGCCCTGCGTGCACCGCGTCGAGGTAGCCGGTGTGGAGTGCGGCGCGCTCCGCGTCGTCGCGCGTGCGGGGCCGGCCGGCGACCTGGAACCGCCGCACCATGATGAGGAGCGCGGCGAGGCGGTGCTCGTGGACGTCGCTCGCCAGGAGGCGGGTGACCTCGTGCGGCGGCAGGTCGGCGAATCGGGCGACCACGGTGCGCGTGTCGGGCACCGTCACGCCGATGAAGACGTCACCCTCGCCGTACTGGCCCGGCCCCGTCTTGAAGAACCGCGCCGAACCGGCGGCCCGCTCGGGGGAGGCGAGTCGGGCGAGGGCGTCCTGCACCGCCTCGGCGGTGAGCGACGCGGCATCCGTGTCACTCGCGGCATCCGTGGCGTGACCCATGTGCGGCACCCTACCGGCACCGCCCGGCACGCGAACGAGCGCGGCGAGTCGTCTCCGATCTCGCCGCGCCCGTGAACGGACCGCGGGGGTGCCGCCCGTTCAGAACCGGCCCCCGATGGGAGACAGGTCGTCGTCGACCGTGTCGCCCTGAGGCGTGGGTGTGGGTGCGAGGTCGCTGCCCTGGGTGGGCGAGACGTCGTCCTGCACCACGACGGGGGCGCTGCCCTTCAGCTCGCGGATCGCGGCATCCGATCGCGCCTGGCCGTACGCGCTGAGGCGCTGGCCCTGCATCTCGGCAGCGGTCACGTCGGCGGCGGCGTGCGCCTCGGCGTACTCGCTGAGCCGCGTGCCCTGCATGTCCGCGGCGCTCACGCCGGACTGCGTGCTGCCCTTGAGCTCGCGGACGACATCGGCGCTGAACGGCTTCTGCTCGACCGTCACGGCCTGCGAGTGCAGCTCACGACGGGCGTCCGCGCTGAACGGCTTCTGCTCGACCGTCACGGCCTGCGAGTGCAGCTCACGGCGGGCATCGGCGCTGAACTCGCGCGCGCTCTGCTGCAGCACCGGCTGGGAGTGCAGCTCACGGCGGGCATCGGCGCTGAACTCGACCGGACCCTGCACCACGGGCTGGGAGTGCAGCTCGCGGAGGGCGTCCGCGCTGAACTCGCGCGGCGCCTGCGCGGCCTGCTCGGCCATGCGGGCCGTGATGCGGTTCTCGACTCGCGTCGGCGAGAGGTCGTCGCGCACGATGACCTCGCCACGGCCGAGGCCGATCACTGCTGCGGCATTCGCCGCGGGGCGCAGGTCGTCGCGGACCTGTCCGCCCTGTGCGGCCACGCCGGCGCAGCCGCTCATCAGAACCACCAGCGACGCGATCGCGATGACCGGTGCCGCCGTCCTTGCATTCATGGTTCCTGTCCTTCCTGGTTGGGGGTCCACGGGGGTGTGGGGTACTCGTGAAGCTACGGATGCCCCGGGGACGCCGGATCCGGGGTGCCACCCCGAACCGCTACCGGCTTTCCTGAGCTTTTCTCAGTGGTGACCGCAGGCGTATGCTCCGAGCGGAGGGGGCGGGCACCCTGACCGTCGGCGCGGCGGAGGCGTGCGCGAGGTGGCGGAGTCCGTCGCGAGATCACGCGTGCACGCAAGAAAGCCGCAGTCGACCGCAACACATCGCGGGAAGCCTGCGTCTAGCCTTGGAACAGCGGCCGATCCGGCCGCATCGAGGTCGCACTCGCGACCGCGCCCACGCACCCACGGGGAACGGAGGTTCACATGTCGAACATCACGATCGACGCCATCATCGGCGAACCCGAGGTCCTCGAGGACGACGTGACCGCAGCCGACATCGCGCTCGCGCAGGGCGTCGAGTCGGACCCGGCATGGCTCCGCCTGAAGGAGTCGGCCACGAAGCTGCAGGCGCTGCAGGTGAAGGACGGCTCGGTCCCCGAGGAGGCCGACCGGCCCGAGGCATCCGCCCTCGTCGACGCCGTCGTCGAGTCGATCGAGGCGCTCGCGCCGCGGTTCCCGCACGAGCGCGCGTACCTCGCGGCGTCCGTCGCGGACTTCCGCCGCTGGCAGGCCGAGGGCTTCGGCGTGCCCGACTTCCTCGACTCGCTCGTCGAGTTCCAGCCGCAGCGGCACCGCGTCGACGGCATCCGCCACCTCGTCGTGTTCCCCATGTACACGCAGAACGGCTCGGCCGACCGGCACGTCGAGGCGCTCGTGGTCGAGACCATCTGGCCCGAGTTCATCGCCGCGCTCGAGGCGGGCGACTACTCGAACAAGCTGTTCGTCTCGCTCCGCCTGGTGGACTTCACGCCCGGCTACGACACGAACTCGGCGGTGCTGTTCCCCGAGACCGTGGCCATGCGCGAGATCCCGCCCTTCACCTGGGGCGCGATCTTCCAGGACCGCGAGGCGGCGCGCTACCGCCGGGTGGTGCGCGCCGCCGCCGAGATCACGAAGCTCGAGCTGCCCGAGGACGCCGCGGCGCTGCTCGACGACCAGGAGCTCGCCGAGCGCACGTTCGTGATGTGGGACATCATCCACGACCGCACGCACATGCGCGGCGACCTGCCGTTCGACCCGTTCATGATCAAGCAGCGCATGCCGTTCTTCCTCTACTCGCTCGAGGAGCTGCGCTGCGACCTCACCGCGTTCCGCGAGTCGGTCAAGATCGAGCGCCAGCTGCGGGCCCGCACGACGGATGCCGCGGCGGCCCCGCTCTCCGAGGTCGAGCAGCAGCTGCTCGAGCACGCGAAGCTCGTGCAGTACGCCGTGATCTTCGACCGGATCTTCCGGTTCGCGATCACGGGGTCGCGCGTGCGGAACTACGACGGCCTCGGCGGCCAGCTGCTCTTCGCGTGGCTGCACCAGAAGCACGTGCTCGAGTGGACCGACGTCTCGCTGAGCTTCGACTGGTCGGCCGTACCCGACGCGGTCGTCGAGCTCGGCGACGCGATCGACGAGCTCTACTGGAAGTCGATCGACCGCCCGAAGACGGCGCACTGGCTCGCGGCCTACGAGCTCGTCCGCGGCGTGCTGACGCCCAACCCGGCGTCGGTGTGGGCCGAGGGCCTGCCGCGCGAGGTGCTCGCCGGCCCGCCGAAGGGCTACACCGACCTCGTGATGGACGACGAGTTCCCGCTCTCGATGTTCTACGAGGCGCTCGAGAAGAAGATGAAGCCGGTCATCGAGTCGACGGTCGGCATCACCGGCGCCTCGGAGGCCTGACGTGGCGGTCGCCGGCCGGACCGTGCTCATCGCGGGGGCGACGAGCGCGGCCGGCCGGGCCGTCGCTCGGGCGCTGCTCGACGCGGGCGCGAACGTGGTCGCCGTCGGCAGCGACGAGGGTCGCATCCGGGCGCTCGAGCAGGAGCTCCCCGGCGTCCTCGGCGAGCACGCCGACCTGACCGACGGCGACGACGTCCTCGAGCTGTCGATGCGCGTGCGCGCACGCACCGGCGACATCGACGGCGTGATCCACCTCGTCGGCGGCTGGCGCGGCGGCGGCGGCATCATGGGCCAGACCGAGGAGGACTACCGCGTGCTCGAGCGGTCGTTCACGGCCCTCCGCTACGTGAGCCGCGCGTTCTGGCAGGACATGATCACGTCGACCGCCGGACGGATCGCGATCGTCTCCTCGACGACGGTCGAGAACCCGACCACCGGCAACGCGAACTACGCGGCCGTCAAGGCCGCGAGCGAGTCGTGGATGCGCTCGCTCGCGAAGGGCTTCGCGCCGCGACCGGTCGACGCCGCCGGAGCACGGCAGCCCGTGGAGCCCGGCGGCGGGGCCGCCGTGATCTTCCGCGTGCGGTCGCTCGCCGGGCTCGAGGAGCAGCTCGCGGCATCCGTCGTGGACATGTGGAACGGCGCCGCGAGCGAACTCAACGGCGCCGTCATCACGCTCGGCGACTGAACTCAGGCCGGGATGAACGCCCCGATCTCGAGCACCGTCGACCCGTCGGCGCAGACCGGGATCGGCGCGGCGCCGACGACGCCGGGCCCTGCACCGTCCGACGTGACGTAGGCCCGCAGGTGGTCGGCGGTCACGGCCTCGCAGCCCCACGCGGCGGGGTCGGGCGCCGTGCCGAGCACGACGGCGGCGTCGCCGTTCGCGAGCACGAACGGTTCGCCCAGGTCGTCGCCGACCGCCCACGACCGCCCGATCCGGGCGTCGTCGGCCGCCTCCACGACGAGACCGGGCCATCCCCAGATCGAGCACGGCGTGTCCGTCGCGTTCGTGAAGACCAGCTCGAATCCGGATGCCCCGACGACCGACAGGTCGGGCCGGGAGACGAACTCGAGGGTCAGCTGCTCGTCCTGGCACTTGGCCGGGAGCGGCGTCGGCTCCTCGGGCGTGGTGACCTCACCCGGTGCGCCGTGCAGGGCGTCCAGCGGTCCGAGCCGGAGCGACCACGTTCCGTCCGTGCAGACGGCGACCTGGGCGTCATCGACGATTCCGCCGCCGGCTCCGTCCGAGGAGATGTAGGCGCGCAGGTGATCGGAGGTCGCCGCAGCACAGCCCACCGCGGACGGGACGGCCGCCGTCCCCTCGGCGACGGCCTGGCCGCCGTCGGGCGGGAGGACCGCCAGCGTGCTCGTCGCTCCCGAGGCGAGCGCCCACGTGAGCGTCGCGCCTTCGGCGTCCTCCGCGACCAGGCCCGGCCATCCGTCGAACGAGCACGGTCGCGACCCGACATTCGTGAAGACCAGGTCGAACGCGGTGGCCTCCGCGGTCGACCGGTCGGGGCGCTCGCGGTAGTCCACGGCGAGGTTCCAGTCCTCGCAGTGGTCGGGGCCCGCATCGTGCGACGTCGCCCCCGCGTCCGCCGCCGTCGCCGCGTTCGAGACCTTGCTCGCCTCGGCGGCCAGGACCTCGCTCATCACCGCGGGTCCTGACGTCGCGGCGACGGGGTCCGGCCCGCCCGCGTCGGCCGCGCCCGCCATCCACGCCGTTCCCCCGGTGAGCGTCGCCGTCAAGGCCACCCCGGCGATCGCTCGAAACACCACCCTCTTGGTGTGCATGTCGTTCCCCTTCCGAGCCGCCCCATGGGACGGCTCCGTCTGGGCCGCCGATCAGGCGACTCGGGGGGACGCTAGCATATGGGCAGGTATCTTCCTATAGTTTCGGCAGATATCTTCCTATACATCTGGACGATATCTTCCTACACTGAACCCATGCCACGCAGACGGGAAGGGCGGCTGGTCGACCTCGAGGTCGACATCCTCGGCGCCGGGATCGAGCTCCAGGCGGAAGACGGCGACTTCTACGGCTTCGCACTCGCCAAGCGCATCGCCGACCGGGCGGGAGCCACCGCGCTCACCGCGCACGGCACCCTCTACAAGGCGCTCAGCCGCCTCGCCGAACGCGGCCTGGTCGAATCCGAATGGGAGGACCCGGGTATCGCCGCCGACGAGGGCCGGCCTCGACGGCGGCTCTACCGGGTGACCGGCGCCGGCGTCGCCGCCTGTCGCGCCGAGACCGAGCAGCGCACCGCGCTCGCACCGAACCCGAGGACGGCGTTCGCATGACCACCGTCACGCTCGAACCCGACGGCGGGCTCGGGCTCGAGGCATCCGCTCGCATTCGACACCGGGCCGCGGGCCGCGTCGACGCGACGGTGCTCGCCTGGTGCCGGTGGTACACCGCCGACCTGGCCGACGGCGTCGCGGCCGAACGCCGGGCCGAAGTCGCCTCCGACCTCTACGAGGAACGCGAGCACTCGGGTGCCCGTGCGACGGCCTCGATCCTCGGACGGGCGATCCGCGGCATCCCGGCCGACCTCGCCTGGCGTGGCGCACGGTTGCGCCGCGCCGCGATGGGCGCCCCGAGGGGCACGTTCCCGCTCGCGATGCCGGCCCTCGCGCACCTCGCTGCGATCGCACTCGTCGCCTGGGGCGGGTTCATCGTCTGGCGCGTCGCACGCAGCATGCTCATCGGCGACTGGCGCGGCGCGGCCGACGTCGCCGAGCTCTCGGTCGTCGGCCTGGTCCTCGCGCTCGTCGGGTCGTGGCTGCTCATGGTCGCCCGACGACGCGCGTTCGCCGGGCTCGTGCTCGCGATCGCGGCCTACCTGCTCATCCGGTTCGGCACCTACGCGCTCATGGAGACGAGCGTGAGCTTCACGGCGTACTTCTCGACCTCTACGGCGCAGATGGTGCTGCTGAACCGGGTCGCGACTGGCGCTGCCGTGCTCTTCTTCCTCTCGATGGCCGCGTGGTGGACCGCACCGAAGGCCGTGGCCGAGCCCGAGGCAGCCGCTCGGCCCGCGGACGGCGAATGAACGTCAGGCGACTGGCCGCTCCGATCGCGATGGGCGGCATCCTGGTCTGCGCGGCGGCGGTCGCGCTCACGGCCTTCGGCGCGTTCGGGACGTCCTGGTTCGAGCTCGCCGGCGACGACGTCGCAGCAGACGGCGAGACCGTCGACCTCGACGCTGGAGAGTCGGATGCCTCGACCGTCGATGCCCTGGCCATGGAGGTGCCCATCTCCGACCTCTCGACGGTGGAGGGCCAGGAGGAGTACATGGGCCGGGAGCAGGTCATCGCCGAGTGCATGGCCGGCAAGGGCGTGACGTACGTGCCCGCGGCCCCGTGGCTCAATCAGGATTCACAGCCGCGAGGGCTGAGCTTCGAGCAGTCGATCATCTGGCTCAACGCGTTCTACGGCGAGGCTCGCGACGACTGGTCGGTGCCCGCCTCGGACTGGAAGCAGCGCGGCTGCCTCGGCGTGGGGGAGCACGCCGTGGCGGTCGCCCGGGCAGCAGGGACCCCGCTCTCGGCGCCGGTGCCCGCGCCCGACCCCGACGCGATGACCGAGGAGGAGGAGATGGCGGCGTTCCAGGACGAGATCCGCTCGTGCCTGGCCGAGCAGGGCTTCGGCGAGTTCGACGACGGCACGGACGCCTGGTGGGTCGCCATGTACGGCGACGCGGGCACCGGTGCCGCCTACCGCTGGGAGGACGCCGGATGCCACGGTTACGCCGTCCATGTCCTCGGCAACGACAACATGCACTGACTGACCGGGCGGCCGCGGCCTCTCGCCTGCCGGGTCAGTCCTCGGTCTCGATCCCGATGCCGTCGGCGGGCGGCGGTGCGACACCCGAGCGCATCGAACCCGCCTGGTCGCTGCACCACTCGAGCGCGGCCTGCCACCGGCCGACCTCGCCGAGCGACAGGTCGGGCGGCATCGCCGGGAACCGGTTCGACGTGTCGGGCCCCGGGTTCCACCACTCCCAGTAGAGGTACTCGTGCCCCGCGTCGGCCATGCAGTCGCGGAGCACCTGCTGGAACGCGAGCCAGGAGTCGCGCTCGGCCTGCGTCGGCGGCACGGTGACGTCGGGCACCCCGTGGGCGCGACCGGGGTCGTCGGCGCCGGGCGTGGGCGCCGGGGTCGGCATGGGGGCGGGCGTCGGCGTGGCCGGGGTCGCTCCCGATGCGCGATCGGGCGCCGTCGGTCCGTTCGACGCGACCGGCGCGCCGCCGGCATCCGCCTCGTCGACGGCGCCGTCGGTCGTCGAGCCCGGATCCGCGCCTGCGGACACGTCGTACCCGCCGGCGTCGGTCGGGGCGGGCGCCAGGTGGCGCGCGTCGTAGAAGACCGGCGCGCCCGTGGTGGCCGCGGCGGCTCCGACGAAGGCGGCGGCGCCGACCGCGACCGCGACTCCGAGGCTCGCGAGCCACGCCTTGCGCATCCCCGCACCCCCACCCGTCGTCCGCCGTCGGGGCGCCGGCGGCGGCGCCCGTGTCCGGACATGCTAGCGACGATCGGTGGCCCCCGAAAGGGGCACGGGGCTTCGTGACCGGATCGTCACGCCGTTGGCGGCGCCGCGGCATCCGCCGTGGGTTCGTCGCCCGTCTCGGCCGCCTGCGTGACCGTGCGCGCGGTGTCGGCCGGCGACTGCTGCCGACGGCTGAGCAGCACGAACGGCGCGGCGAACGCCGTGATGACGCCGCTCCAGAGCATCGAGGCGCCGTAACCGCCGAGGTCCGCCGACCGGCCGAGGATCGGCTGGAAGACCACGCCGCCCGCGCTGCCGAGCAGCGAGTCGAACGAGAGCACCGTCGCACGCTGCTTCGACGGGATCATGTCGTTGAGGTAGGCGCGGTGCACCGGGTCGTCGATCGACGACGCGACGCCCCATGCGGCGATGAGCACGACGGCGACCCAGAAGTTCGTGGTGAAGGCGAGCGCGATGAGCACGGCCGTGCTCGAGAGCGTGGCGAGCAGGATGGTCGACGTGCGCTTGCGGAACAGCCGGCGCACCCGGGGTGCCAGGATGCCGCCGACGATCCCGGCGCCCGACAGCAGGGCGGCGGCGAGGCCCGCGATCGTGTAGGCCTCCTCGTCGCCCCACAGCTCGAGCAGGTACGGCTGCAGCGCGTAGAACGCGTAGATCCCGACGCCGGCCGTGAACGGCGTCGCGAGCATGAGCCAGCGCACGGGCGGGTTGCCGAGGCCGTACTTCACCGAGGCGCGCAGGACGTTGCCAGTGGCCTTGATCGGCCCGGCGCCGCGCTCGGGCGTGAACCCGAGGTCGCGCATGAGCAGCGCGGCCACGACGAGCATCACGACGAGGATGCCGGCCCGCAGCAGGAACGGGACGCCGAGGTTCGTCAGCTGCGCCACGATGCCGCCGAGCACCGAGCCGCCGAGCATGGCCACGTTGCCGACGATGATCGCGCGGCCGAAGACGGTCTCGAGGCTGCCCCGGTACTCGGTCGCGTGCAGCGCGTCGACCAGCCACGCGTCGACCGCGCCCGAGAAGAACGTGAAGCCGAGTCCGAGCAGCACCGACACGATCGCCCAGGCCCAGAACGGCGACTGCCAGACCCAGAGCAGCCAGTACAGCACGGTGGTCACGGCGAGCGTCAGCGTGCCCAGCAGGTACGACGCCCGGCGCCCGACCGTGTCGGCGACCACACCCGTCGGGATCTCGAAGATGAACATGCCCGCGCTGAAGAACGCATTGGCGGCGAACGCCTCGAGGTTCGAGAGCCCGGCGTCGAGCAGGAACAGCGTGTTGATGCCCCAGATGAACGAGGCCGCCAGCGTGTTCCCGAGCATGAGCGTGTAGTACACGCCCTGGACACGGCGGGCGGCCCGGTTCGGTCCGGCTTGGGTCATGCCGCTCCCCGTCGTGGCGTCACCCGTTCATCTTCCACCGCGGCGGCGCGCCACGCCAAGGGGTCGGATGCCGCGTTCGATACCCTCCGCTCATGGTGCGCTTCCTCATCCGCATCGCCGTCTTCCTCGGCGCGGCCGCGCTCGGCCTGCTCCTCGCGGCGCTGCTCATCCCCGGTTTCCATGTGCATGCGACCGGGTTCATCGTCGCGATCCTCGTGTTCGCCGCCGCGCAGGCCGTGATCGAGTGGCTGATCGAGCGCATCTTCCACCGGTCGGCGCCGACCGTCGCCGGCATCGCCGGCCTGGCGTCGACGTTCCTCGCCCTGTGGCTCGCGACCCTCCTCTCCGACGGGCTCAGCTTCGACGGCGTCGCGGTGTGGATCCTCGCCGCCGTGGTGGTGTGGCTCACGACGGCGCTGCTCGGCTGGCTCGCTGCGAAGTTCCTCATCGACCGTCGCCGGAGCGAACGGAAGGCCTGACCCGAGCGCTGCTCGCGGAGCCCGGATCCCGCCGGGATCCCGCGAAGCCGAGCATGATTCGGCGTTCGCCGCGCTCCGGGTTAGCATGCTCGTCGCCCCTCCCCGCGGCGGGCCTCCCTTCATCGGCGCGCCGCGACCCCGACCCGAACCCGAAAGCCCTGCCCATGCGCAAGCGCACCGTCGCGCTCCTCGTCATTGCCGCCGTCCTCGCCGTCCTCGTCGGCGGGGTGTACTGGGCGGGACGCCACCTCTTCTACGAGCCGACCGCCCGAGGCGTCGACTCCGTGGTCGGCGAGCTCGGCGGCACGCGCGTGCTCGGCGTGTTCGCCCACCCCGACGACGAGCAGACCGTGAACGGACTGTTCTGGCGCGCGAAGCGCGACGACGGCGCGTACACCGCGATGATCACCGCGACGCGGGGCGAGGCGGGCGAGCAGTCGCCGCCCGTCGGCCGCCAGTCCGACCTCGGCGAGATCCGCAGGGCCGAGGCGCTGAAGAACAGCTGGAACCTCGGCGTCGACCGGCACGTCGTGTGGGACTACCCCGACGGCGGCGTGCCCGAGGTCGACGAGGACGAGCTCGTCGAGAAGGTGGTCGCCGAGATGAAGCGAGTCCGGCCCGACGTCGTCGTCGGGTTCTGGCCCGAGTCGGGCGCCACCGGCCACGCGGACCACATGCGGATGGGCGAGGTCACCGAGCGGGCGATCGCGGAGCTCGCGGCATCCGACGGCGACTACCGCGGCCCGAAGCACCTGGTGTACACGATCAGCCCGTCGACGGCGCTGTCGATCTTCGGCGGCGAGACGGGCGCGTTCGTCGTGGCGAACCAGCCGAAGCCCGAGGTCGCGATGCCCGCCGAGGTGCAGAAGAAGCATGAGGGCTGGAGCATCCACGCGTCGCAGGCGAACTTCCTGCAGGAGTCGTACCTGCTGCCCACGTGGCTCGTCTACGCGCTCTGGGACCAGGAGTTCTACACGGTGCGCGACCTCGAGGCCGACCCGATCCGCTGAGGGGCTTGCCCGCACTTTCGCTCGGTTCCAGACTGGGGGCACCGCGGATCACCCCGGCCGCCCCACCCGAGGAACGAGGCGACGATGCCCACGATCACGAGCTCCGACGGCACCCGGCTGCACTACGTCGAGACGGGCGACCCGGCGGCCCGCCCGGTGGTGCTCGTCGCCGGGTTCAAGGCCCCCGCGACGAGCTGGTCGTACCAGGTCAAGCCGCTCGCCCGGGCGGGCCTCCGCGTCATCGCGTTCGACCGGCGCGGGCACGGCGCCTCGGAGGTCGGCCCCGACGACCACACGATGGACCGGCACGGCGCCGACATCCACGACCTCCTGAGCGAGCTCGAGCTCGACGACGTCACGCTCGTGGGCCAGTCGATGGGCGGCAACGCGATCTGGTCCTGCGTGCGGCAGTTCGGCACCGGCGGCATCCGCGACATCGTCATCGTCGACCAGACGCCGAAGATGCTGAACACGGCCGACTGGCCGTTCGGGTTCTACGACTGCGACGCCTCGAACGTCGATGCCATGTTCGCGACCGGCATCCCCGACCCCGGGCGCCACCCGGCGAAGTCGAAGGGACTCGTGCGCATCGCCCGGGTCCTGAAGGCGATGGACCTGCCGAAGGGCGGCAAGCCCACCTTCACGGCGGCGGAGCTCGAGCTACTCCACGACCACGCCAAGCGCGACTGGCGCAGCACGGTCGCGGCGGCGGACGTGCCCGTGCTCTTCATCGCCGGCGCCGAGAGCGAGTTCTGGCCGGCCGAGCACGCCGCGGCATCCGCTGCCCTGAACCCGCGCGGGACGTCGACCGTGATCGAGCGCGACGGGCATGCCGCGAACATCGAGCAGCCTGGGCGGTTCAACGCCGAGCTGCTCGGGTTCCTGCAACCCTGACGTCCCGCGTCGCGTCCCGATGCCGGGCCCACGGATGCCGCGCCGTCAGCGATGCTCGCCGACCCACGTCTCGGCGTCGGCATGCGCGCGGTGCACCGCCTCGCCGATCCACTCCGAGCTCGCGTAGACGCGATCGGGACCGAGGCGGTCGAGCAGGCCGCCCGCGGCGAGCTGGTTGCGGATCCGGTCGCCCGCGACCACGAGCCACAGCGTCGAGCCGCGCTGCTCGAGCTCGTCGAGGTACCGCCCGAGCACCGCGACGAGCGACAGCCCGAGCTCGTCGATCCCGCGGAGCCGGAAGATGACGACGGAACCGCGCGACGCGTCGTCGACCTTCGGCAGCTGCTCGTCGAACACCGGCGCCGTCGCGTAGGCGAGGTTGCCGTAGGGCTGCAGCACCACGACGTCGTGCGGCGGGACGACGGGCACCGGGTCGGTCTCGCGCATGCGTCCCTCGCCGTGGAACTCGAGCTGTCGCACCCGCAGCCGGTTCGACTGCTGCGCGACGAACAGGATGATCGCGAGGCCCACGCCGATGAGCACCGCGAACTGCAGGGGCACCACCAGCGTCAGGCCGAATGTGACCGCCATGATGGTCGTCTGCAGCGCGCCCGTCTTCACGACCGACTGGATGCGCAGCGGCTTGATCGCCTGGATCCCGACCACGATGAGCAGGCCGGCGAGCGCGGGCATCGCAACGAGGGAGACGACGCCCGAGGCCACCAGGATGACGATCGCCATGACCGTCGACGCGATGAACAGGGCGAGGCGGGTCCGCGCGCCGGCGGCGACGAGGATCCCGGAGGCGGACGTCGACCCGCCGACGGGCATGCCCCGGAACACCCCCGCCACGATGCTGCCCACGCCCTGGCCGACGAAGTTGCGCGATGCGTCGGCCGGCCTGCCGTCGGGGTTCGGCACGCTGCCCGCGACGCCCGCACCCTGCACGAGGCCGACGAAGGCGAGCGCGAACGCGGGGAGCAGCAGGTCGGGCACGTCGGCCAGGCTCGGGAGCACGGGCGCGGGGAGGGCGCTCGGCACGTCGGCGATGTCCCCGACGGTGAGCACCTCCCAGTCGAACGCGTACGTGAAGAGCGCGGCCAGCCCCGATCCGAGGACGATCGCGACGACGAGTCCGAGCGCGCCGAGCGGGGTGCGCGTGAGCACGACGATCAGGGCGATCGTGACGAGGCCGACGACGAGGGTGGGCACGTGGAACTGCCCGAGGTGCAGGAATGTGTCCATCGCCCGCACGAGCCGGTTCGCCCCGCGCCCGGTGTAACCGGTGAGGTTCGCGAGCTGGCCGAAGACGATGTTGATGCCGACCGCCGTCACGAAGCCGACCATCACCGCCGTGGGGACGAAGCGCAGCAGGCGGCCGCCGCCGACCAGGCCCGCGACGACCATGATGAACCCGGTGAGCATCGCGAGCGTGTACAGCGCCCGATCGGGGTCGGGTGCGGCGCCGACGTCGCTGTCGGCGACGATGAGCGCCATCGCGCTGGTCGCGTTCACGGCCATGAAGGTGCTGCTCGTGAACAGCGCCGCCCCGGCCATGCCGAACAGGAACGCGTACAGGCCGGCCACGGGGTTGACGCCCGCGAGCAACCCGATCGCGAGCCCGTCGGGCACGCTCTCGACGCCGAGGATGGTGCCGGCCACGGCGTCCTTGCCGAGCGTCTCACGGCGGAACACCCCGCGGATCGCCCGCCAGCGGGCGGTGACCCACGACTCGCGCGACGGCGCAGACGGCGTCGACGGCGTCGAGGGCTCGGCAGCCGTCCCCTCCGGTTCGTCCGGCGCCCCGACCATCGCGCTCCCCTCCGACCCCGAGGCTACGCCGGGTAGGCCTTGCCCGGGTTGAGGATCCCGAGCGGATCCAGCGCATGCTTGATCGACCGATGCAGCTCGATGACGCGATCGCCGAGCTCCGCTCTCGCGCCGGGCAGCTTCAAGAGGCCGACGCCGTGCTCGCCCGTGACCGTGCCGCCAAGCTCGCGGCAGTCGTCGACGATGCGGTCGAACGCGAGCTTCGCCCGCGCCTTGGCGTCGTCGTCGCCCTCGGGCGCGATGATCAGCGGATGCAGGTTGCCGTCGCCCGCGTGCGCGATGTTCGCGATCACGACGTCGTTCGCGGCGGCCGTCGCCTGGATGCGCGCGAGCATCTCGGGCACGCGCCCGCGTGGCACGCAGATGTCCTCGGTGAGCACGGGCCCGAGGCGCTCGAGCGCCGGGTACGCGAGGCGTCGTGCGAGGAAGAGCCGGTCGGCGTCCGCGGCATCCGCTGCCTGCTCGACCGACATCGCCCCCGCCTCGGTCATGATGCGGACGACGGATGCTGCGAGCTCGTCGCCGGCCGCGCCGACCTCGTCGACCCTGGCGAGCAGCATGGTGTCGACGCCGTGCGGGAGGCCGAGGCCCTGCCACGCGTCGACCGCCTCGATGCACGTGCGGTCGATGATCTCGAGGGCCGAGGGGACGATGCCCGCCGAGGTGATCTCGGCCACCGCGACGCCGGCTGCCGTGAGCGAGCCGAAGGATCCGACGATCGCCCGGTCCTCGCGCCCGCCGAGCGGGAGCAGCCGCAGCGTCACCTCGGTCACGATGCCGAGCGTGCCCTCCGACCCGACCATGAGCGCGGTCAGGTCGTACCCGGTCACGCCCTTCGCCGTGCGCCGGCCGAGCGACACGACGTCGCCGTCGGCGAGCACGACGCGCAGGCCGAGCACGTAATCGCGGGTCACGCCGTACTTCACGCAGCAGATGCCGCCCGCGTTCGTCGCGACGTTGCCGCCGATCGTCGAGATGCGGTAGCTCGCGGGGTCGGGCGGGTACCAGAGCCCCTGCTCGGCGACGGCCTCCCGGAGCGTGTCGTTGATGACGCCGGCCTCGACCACGGCGTACCGTTCTGCGGCGTTCACCTCGATGATGCGCGTCATCCGCTCGAGCGACAGCACGATCGATCGCGCCATCGCGTTGGCCCCGCCCGAGAGCCCGGTGCCAGCACCGCGGGGCACGACGCGCAGGCCGGATGCCGCTGCGAGCCGCACGACGGCCGAGACGTCCTCCTCGCGCTCGGCGAGCACCACGGCGAGGGGCGGCTCGAACGGCGCCCACTCGGCGTCGTCGTGCGCGTAGGCGTCGAGCGACGCGGCATCCGTCAGCACCTGGTCGGCGCGCAGCATCCGCCGCAGGTCGTCGCGTACGGCCTCGGGATCGATCGCGCCCGCGTCGACGGCGGTGTCGATGCTCATCGAATGCTCCTCGCGTCGTCGGCCGGCGACGGCCGTGAGCCCATTCTGGGGGAACGGGCCGCCCGCCGACTACGGTCGCGCGCGCCGTCGGAGGTGCGGAGGCGGCTGCCGCACGGCGTGCAGGTGCTTCTTCCAGTCCGACGGCACGCGGTCGCGCGGCGCGGGCGAGCCCTGCTGGACCGGGCGGCTGCTCGGCGGCGCGAGCACCGGGCCGGGCACCTCCTGCGACGACGCGTAGTCCCAGAACCAGTCCTCGCCCGGTTCGAACGACTGCGCGATCGGATGCCCCTGCTCGCGCGCGTGGCGCGAGGCGTGCTGCTCCGGCGAGCTGTCGCAGCATCCGACGTGCCCGCACTGCGTGCACCGCCGCAGGTGCAGCCACCACGTGGCGCCGGCGAGGCACTCGACGCACCCGTCGCCGGTGGGCGGCACGTCGGGGTCGATCGCCGGCGTCTCGTCGGTCATGGCAGCAGGCTAGCCCCGCGCGAGGCCAGCTCGGTGGCGCCGCGATGAACTCGGGTCGATCGCTCTTCCGCAGCGGCTCGCGCCGGTGCTAGCCTGCCGCTCACCCTGGGAAGGAGGGGGTCGCCCGGTCGAGGTCCCGCCTCCGCCAGCGCGCCGCCCGACGGAGCCAGGACCGACGAGACGGAGGTCTGCAGCGTGGACAACTTCTGGGATCTGTTCTGGTGGTTCCTGTGGGTGTGGGTGTTCGTCGCCTACCTCATGGTGCTCTTCTACATCGTGGCCGACCTGTTCCGCGACCACACGTTGAACGGCTGGTGGAAGGCCGTGTGGATCATCTTCCTGATCTTCTTCCCGTTCATCACCGCGCTGGTCTACATGATCGCGCGCGGTCGCGGCATGGCCGAGCGCTCCGGGCGCGAAGCGGCGCAGATCCGGACGGCGCAGGACGACTACATCCGCTCGGTCGCGGGCGCGAGCGCGAGCCCGACCGACGAGATCGCGAAGGCGAAGGCGCTGCTCGACGCCGGAACGATCGACGAGACCGAGTTCCAGGCCCTGAAGGCGAAGGCGATGGGCTGAGGCTCCGGCCCGGCCTTCTCGCGTCGAGGCCCGCGTCCCCATGTCGGGGCCGCGGGCCTCGCGCGTGCGGTCAGAACCTCCGGGCGAACGGAAGCGGCTTCCGCATGCGCACGAGCAGCAGGATCGGGATGAGCACGTACGGCAGGTTGAAGGCGAGGAACTTCACCGGGTTCGGCGTGATCCACTCGGGCTCGCCGAAGAACTCGACGCCGAACACGATGACGCCCGTGATCGTCGCGATCATGGTCGCGTAGATCACGCTCGGCAGCTGGATCCAGTTCCAGCCACGGATGAGCGAGATCACAAGCAGCACGTGGAACACCGGGTACACGAACGCCGACAGCCCGGTGACGATGCGCATCCACGCGGGCGGATCCATGAACAGCGGATCGGTGTCGTGCGCGTACCACCAGTTCGCGTTCACCAGGAAGTTCGGCGAGGGCGCTGAGAAGTCCACGCCGAGCGTCGGCAGCATGTCGCTGATCATGCTCGTCACGGTGAACAGCGAGAACACGACGACGAAGAACCAGTCGAACGGCCGCTGCCGCAGCGGCAGGTTCGGCGGCCGGCACGGGTCGGCTCCCGGCGCGTCGCTCGTGCTCGCTCGGTAGGGGTCCTCGGTCGTCGGCGCGCTCATGCGCAAGGAGCGTAGCGGCTCGTCCGCCTGGGCGGCAGGGCGCGAAGCGCGTCAGTCGTCGAGCTCGCGCAGCGTCGCGGTGCGGGCGCTCGGGGAGTCGCCCGTGTTCACGGTGCCCTGCGGCTCGATGAGCAGCGCCGAGACCTCGCCGTCGGCGCGCGGGCAGTGCTCGACACCGCGCGGCACGACGTAGACGTCGCCCGGTCCGAGCTCGACGTCGCCGCCGTCGGCCTCGCGCTGCTGGATCACGAGCCGCCCCGAGATCACGAGGAACAGCTCGTCGGTGTCGGGATGGGCATGCCAGGTGAACTCGCCCTGCGCCTTGAACACCTTGACGTCGTAGTCGTTCACGCTCGCGAGGCGTCTCGGCGACCACGGCTCCGCGAATGAATCGAGGGCGGCCTGCAGGTTCCGCACGGTTCCGGTCATGACCCGATCATCGCGGATGCCGCGGGTCGGTGGCATCCGAATGCAGGAAGTAGCACCGACCGAACGGCGTGTCGCCCCAACCTCAACGGTGTGTCGGCTGGATGTTCCTGCATTCGTGACGGACGGGGACTCGGCTTGCGAGCGAGGAGAGACACCGACCGAGGCGGAGGGATTGACGCGGCATCCGACCCGACCTATGGTTAAGGAGATCATTACATAAGGAGTTGCTTACATGGCAGCCGCGGACGACGAGCTCAGCCTCGTCTTCCAGGCGCTCGCCGATCCGACGCGACGCGCGATCCTCTCGCGCCTGCGCGTCGGGCCGACGACCGTCGGGGAACTGGCCGAGCCGTTCGCGATGAGCCGTCCCGCGATCTCGCAGCACCTCAACGTGCTCGAGCGGGCCGGGCTCATCGAGCGCACCGCGCACGCGCAGTGGCGCACCTGCACCCTGCGCACCGAGCCGCTCGACGAGGCATCCGAGTGGGTCGAACGGCACCGCGGCGAGTGGAACGAGCGGTTCGACCTGCTCGACCGGCAGCTCCGCCGCATGAAAGGGGAGACCTCATGACCGAGCGCACGCAGGAGGCGCAGTTCACCATCACCCGCGTCTTCGACGCACCCCGCGAGCTGGTCTGGCGAGCGTGGACCGAGTCGGCGGATGCCGCGGAGTGGTGGCATCCGCGCGGCATCGAGATCAAGGAGGGCAGCGTCGCGATCGACGTCCGCCCCGGCGGACGGTACGCCTACACGATGGTGAACCCGGCCGACGGGGAGGAGTACCCGACCGTCGGCGTGTACCGCGAGGTCGACCCCCCGAAGCGGCTCGTCTTCACGTGGGCGTCGCCCGGCGATCCCGACGACACCGCGCCGCTCATCACGGTCGACCTGCGCGAGCTCGAGGGCGACCGCACCGAGATGCTCTTCCACCTCAGGGGGATCCACGCCGAGCCCGGCGACGAGGACGTCTACGACGGGTGGGACTCCGCGTTCGACCTCCTGGCCGAGCAGCTCACCGCCAGGGCGCGCTGATGGGCCACCTCATCGTCGAGCAGGTCGTGACCGTCGACGGCTACGCCGAGGACGCCGACGGCGGGATCTCGTTCTTCGGCGCGATGGACGACGACCTGACGCCGAACGAGCCCGGACAGCTCGAGCTGCTCGGGCGGGTCGACGCGATCCTGCTCGGCCGCCGCACGTACTCGATGTTCGCCGACTACTGGCCGAAGGCCGACCCGACCGTCGAGCCCGTGGCCGAGCCGATCGCCCGCCTGCCGAAGTACGTGGTATCGAACACGCTCGACGCCGCGCCATGGGGCGACGGCGCCATCGAGGTGCTGCGCGGGGACGCGGCCGAGTCGGTGTCGGCGCTCAAGGACCGCGCCGGGTCGATCATCGTCTGGGGCAGCCTCACGCTGACCGACGCGCTGTTCGCGGCCGGCCTCGTCGACGAGCTGCGGCTCCGCGTGGTGCCCGCAGTCATCGGGGCCGGCCGCTCGTTCACGCCGGGCGGCCTCGGCGAGCGCCGGCTCCGGCTCGACGACGTCGTCACGTATCCGGGCGGGCTCGTGACCATGCAGTACGCGGTGCGGTGACGGCGGGCTGACCGGGCGCGAGACATCCGTCGCGTGACGGATGCCGCGCCCCGCCCGCCGCGGCTAGCGTGAACGGGTGACCGCCGCAGCATCCGCCGCCTCGCCCGTCGTCGACGGCGTCGAGTGGGTGCGGCCTCGGCCGACGCCGGCGCAGCGGCGCAACGACCTGCTGCTCGCGCTGGTGCTCCTCGGCGGCACGCTCGGAAGCACCGCGCTGTACCGCGCGGCCGGCGTCGCCGACGGGGCGCCGTACTGGCACTCGGCGATCTGGGCCGCGACGATGTCGCTTCCGCTCGCCTGGCGCCGCGTCGCCCCCGAGGTCGTCGCGATCACGGCCTCGGTCGCGTTCTTCGTGGGCGCGATGGCCGAGATCGGCGAGCTGCTGTTCTCGAACATCACGCTGTTCATCGCGATCTACACGCTCGGTGCGTGGGGGCGCAGCCGCCGGATCGCGCTGCTGGTGCGCGCCGGCATCGTGCTCGGCATGTTCGTGTGGCTCATCTGGGGGCTCGTCGTCGCGGCGAACGCACCCGACCACCTGCCCGAGATGTCCCGCGAGGGCGGCCTCGTGTCGCCGTACGTCGCGTACGCGCTCATCAACGTGCTCACCAACCTGCTGTACTTCGGCGGCGCGTGGTACTTCGGCGACAACGCCTACCGGTCGGCGCGCGAGCGTGTCGCGCTCGAGCAGCGCACCGAGGAACTCGCCGCTGAGCGCGAGCGCACGCGCGAGCAGGCGGTCGCGATCGAGCGGCTGCGCATCGCCCGCGAGCTGCACGATGTCGTCGCGCACCACGTGTCGGTCATCGGCGTGCAGGCGGGCGCCGCCCGCCGGGTGCTCGCCCGCGACCCCGACGAGGCCGCGGCCTCCCTCACTGCCATCGAGCACAGCGCGCGCGAAGCGGTGGCCGAGCTCCACGGCCTGCTCGGCACCCTGCGGCAGGGCGACGGCGACAGCGATCACGGCGCAGCGGATGCCCTCGCCGAAGCGGCCCCCCACTCGCTCGCCGACCTTCCGGGGCTCGTCGCCGAGTCGTCAGCCAGCGGCGTCCCGACGACGCTCGGCGTGATCGGCACGCCGCGCGAGACGAGCGGAGTCGTCGGCATCACGGCGTACCGGCTCGTGCAGGAGGCCCTGACGAACGTGCGCAAGCACGCCGGCGTCGGCGCCACCGCCGACGTGCGCGTGCGCTGGGCCGACGACGAGATCGAGCTCGAGGTCAGCGACACGGGGGCGGGCGCGACGGCCGCGGCCCATCCCGGCGGACTCGGCCAGGCCGGCATGCGCGAACGGGTCTCCGCGGTCGGCGGCGAGCTCGAGCTCGGCGCGCGGCACCGCGGCGGCTACCTCGTGCGCGCGACGCTTCCGCTGCGTCGCGCCGGGGCCGTGTCGTGACGATCCGGGTGCTCGTGGTCGACGACCAGGCGCTCGTGCGCGGCGGCTTCCGCACGATCCTCGACTCTGAGCCCGGCATCGAGGTCGTCGGCGAGGCGGCCGACGGCGCTGCCGCGATCGCCGCGGTGACCGCGCTCGACCCCGACGTGGTCTGCATGGACGTGCAGATGCCCGGCGTCGACGGCCTCACCGCCACCCGGAGCATCGTCGCCGAGCACGGCGACCGCCCAGCGGTGCTCGTGCTCACGACGTTCAACCGCGAGGACTACCTCTTCCAGGCGCTCGAAGCGGGCGCGAGCGGGTTCCTGCTCAAGAACTCCAGCCCCGAGCAGCTCATCGACGCGGTGCAGGTCGTCGCACGCGGCGACGCGCTGCTCTCGCCCGACGTCACGCGCAAGGTGATCCAGGCGGCCGCGGCGCGCGGCGCGACGGCGGCGCAGCCGACGGATGCCGCGAGCACCGCATCGTCCGCACCGACCGCGCCGACCCGCCCCGCCGCATCCGGCGCCGGCCCCGCGGCATCCGACGCCCGGCCCGTGCCGCCCGAGCTGGCGTCGCTCACCGAGCGCGAGCGCGAGGTGCTCGAGCTCCTCGCCGAGGGCCGCTCGAACGCCGAGATCGCGTCGCGCCTCTGGGTCGGCGAGGCGACGGTGAAGACGCACGTCTCGAAGGTGCTGCAGAAGCTGGGCCTGCGCGATCGCGTGCATGCCGTGGTCTACGCCTACGAGCACGGCGTCGTCCAGCCCGGCGCGTAGCCGCGGACCGCTCGAGCCGGGGACGCCGCGGGGTCAGCGGCGCGGGTCGGCGGCCGCCTGCTCCTCCGCCCCGGGCTCGGGTGCGGGCACCGACTCGGTGGTGCCCGCGTACTCCGCGGAGAGCAGCCGGTAGGACTTCGTCGTGAAGGCGAGCAGCGCCAGCACCACCATGATCAGGCCCGCGAAGAGGAACACGAGGGCGATGCCGCGGGCGTCGCCGTCGCCGAGCAGCCAGCCCCACGTCGCCTGCCCCTGCTCGGACTCCATGTACGGGATGATCCAGAACTGCGCGATCGGCGCGATGAGGAACGCGGTGACGGGCGCCGCCGCCGACTCGACGGCTGCGGCGAATCCGAACACGCGACCCTGGCGCTGGAACGGCACGACCTTCTGGATCACGGTCTGCTCGGACGCCTCCACCACGGGGATGATCGACATGTAGGCCCAGATACCGAGCGCGTAGAGGAGCCACCACTCGCGGATCGTGAAGAACGCGCCGAGCACGCCCATCGCGATCACGACGAGCAGCATCGTGCGGATCGGGTTCTTGCCGAGGCCGAACTTCGCGATGGCGAGGCCGCCGATGATGAAGCCCGTCGCGGTGACGCCGAGCACGATGCCCCAGACCTCCACCGAGAAGATCGTGAGGCCGTAGGGGTCCATGAGCGCCATGTAGACGCCGCCGATGAGGTTGTTCAGCGTCGAGAAGAGGATGAGCGCGAACAGCCCCGGCGCATTCCGCACCGCCGCGACGCTCCCGCGGAAGTCGATCGTCGGCGCGCGCTCGCCCTCGGGCGGCTCGGGACGCGGCTCGGGCACCTTCAGGAAGAGCAGGTGCACGAGCGCCACGAGCGTGAGGGCGATCGCGATCACCAGGGTCCACCCCATGCCGAGCAGCCCGATCGCGAGGCCGCTGAACACGCTCGTCACGATGAACGCGACGCCCTGGACCGTGCCGACCATGCCGTTGGCGTTCGCGTGGCGCTCCTCGGGCACGAGCAGGGTGACCGTCGTGGACAGCGCGATGTTGCGCATGTGCTCGACGACCGATCCGAACAGGATGACGCCCGTGAACGCCCAGAACCACGGCCCGCCCAGGTCGAGGAGCGCCGATTCGGGCTGCAGGAGGAAGAGCACGCCCGCGACCACGAACGACCCGAGCGTCACGAGGCTCGAGAAGATCATCACCTGGAGCTTGCGATGCCGGTCGACGATGGTGCCGAACAGCATCGCGAAGAACGCGATGAGCAGCATGTACGCGCCCCCGATGATGCCCGTGGCGAGCACCGATCGCGTCTCGAGGTAGACCCAGAAGGTCAGCGCGAACCACAGGAAGCTCGTGGTGACGTTCGCGATCGCGGTGTTGGCGAGCACCTGCAGGAACGTGCGCATGCCGTGCGGCGGCTGCGGGCTCGCCGTTCGCCCGGTCGCTGCTTCGGCCTCGCGTTCAGCCGTCGCTTCGGTCGCTGCTGTCGCCCCCGCCTCGGGGACGTCCGTTCCCTCGGTCACCATGCGAGGGTAACCAGACCCGCCGACATCGGGAACCCCCGGGCGGACGAGGAGCCGGGCGGCCGGCGCGGGCGGCGTCGCGAGACGGCCCGCCACCTCCGCCTCCCCCGCGCGGCGGAGCCCCGAACCATCCGGCCGACGGATGCCGCGCCGTCGCGGCATCCGTAGCGTGTGGCCATGCTCGAACTCCACGACCTCACGAAGCGCTACGGCGACCGCCTCGCGCTCGACTCCGTGAGCTTCACGGTCGGCGACGGCCGGCTCACGGGATTCGTCGGCGGCAACGGCGCCGGCAAGACCACCGCCATGCGGATCGTGCTCGGCGTGCTCGCCGCCGACTCGGGCACCGTGACGATCGACGGCGCCCCGGTCACCGCGACCGACCGCCGCCGCTTCGGCTACATGCCCGAGGAGCGCGGCCTCTACCCGAAGATGCGCGTGCTCGAGCAGACCGTGTACCTCGCTCGGCTGCACGGCTGGACGCCCGCCGCCGCGCGCCGCAACGCGACCGAGCTGCTCGATCGGCTCGGACTCGCCGAGCGGCTCGACGACACCGTGGAGTCCCTCTCGCTCGGCAACCAGCAGCGCGCGCAGATCGCCGCGGCCCTCGTGCACCGGCCCGAGGTGCTCGTGCTCGACGAGCCGTTCTCGGGCCTCGACCCGATGGCGGTCGAGACCGTGCAGTCGGTGCTGTCGGATGCCGCCGCGCAGGGCGCGCCCGTGCTCTTCTCGTCGCACCAGCTCGACGTGGTCGAGCGACTCTGCGACGACCTCGTGATCATCGCCGACGGCCGGATCCGCGCCGCCGGCTCCCGCGAGAAGCTCCGCGCGGAGCACGGCTCCGAGCGCTGGGAACTGCTCACGACCGGCGACGCGGGCTGGGTGCGGGGCGTCCCCGGCGTCGACGTCGTGAGCTTCGACGGCGGCTGGGCCCTCTTCGAGGCGTCGACCGAGTCGGCGCGCCATGCGGTTCTCGCTGAGGCCGTCTCGCGCGGCGACGTCGTGAGCTTCGGCCGCGAGCAGACCACGCTCGCCCAGATCTTCCGGGAGGTCGTCCGATGAGCTCGGAGCTCGACACGCGCGGGCGTCGCGCCCCCCGTCCTGCGGATGCCGCGGCCGAGCGCCGCGAGCCGCGCTTCACGGAGGCCGCCTGGCTGATCGCCTCGCGCGAGGTCACCTCTCGCCTGCGGAGCAAGGCGTTCGTCATCTCGACGATCGTGCTCATGGTCGCCGTGCTCGCCTCGGTGATCCTGGGCTCCGTGTTCGCCGCGAACAGCGAGCCCACGAAGGTCGCCGTGGTCGGCGCGGCATCCGATGTCGTGGCCGGTGCGTCCACGCTCGAGCCGGTGCCGGCCGACGACCTCGACGCCGCCGAGGCCATGCTCCGCGACGACCAGGTGTCCGCGATCGTGGCGCCGACCGACGTCGTCGCGGCATCCGGCCTCGAGGCGATCTCGGACTCGAGGTCGACGGATGCCTCGGCCGCCGGCCTCGACGTCACGGTCATCGGCCTCGACCAGGTCCCCGACGACGTCGCCGAGGCGCTCGCGGTGGTCCCGCCGATGGTGGTGCTCGACCCTGCCCAGGCGGACCCGCTCCTCGCCTACCTCGTGGCCTTCGGCTTCGGCATCGTGTTCTTCTTCTCGGCGCTCACGTTCGGGCAGACGATCGCGCAGTCGGTCGTCGAGGAGAAGCAGACCCGCATCATCGAGATCCTGCTGTCGACGGTGTCGGCGCGCGCTCTGCTCACGGGCAAGGTGCTCGGCAACAGCGTGATGGCGTTCGGGCAGATCATCGCGATCGGGGCGCTCGCGATCGTGGGGCTCGCCGTGACCGGCCAGCGGGTGCTGCTCGGGGGGCTCGGGGCATCCGTCGTCTGGTTCGTGGTGTTCTTCGTGGTCGGCTTCGTGATGCTCGCGGCGCTGTTCGCCGCGACCGCCGCGACCGTCTCGCGTGCCGAGGACATCGGATCGGTGACCACGCCCGTGACGATGCTCGTGATGATCCCGTACTTCCTCGTCGTGTTCTTCAATGACAACCCGACCGTGCTCGCGATCATGAGCTACGTGCCGTTCTCGGCGCCGGTGGGCATGCCCGTACGGATCTTCCTCGGCCAGGCGGAGTGGTGGGAGCCGCTGCTGTCGCTCGTGATCCTCATCGCCACGACCGTGCTCGCGGTGCTCGTGGGCGAGCGGATCTACCGCTACTCGCTGCTGCGCACGGGCGCCCGGGTGCCGTTCTCGGAGGCGCTGCGGGGGTAGCGTCGCGGACCGTCGTCGCCACAGGCCCCGGTGCATGCCGGACACGAAACACGAGGAATCCTTCCGCGAGAATGGGTGGACCTGCACATGCCGCGGCAAGTACGGTCGGGAACAGGCAAGGGGAGGGCCAATGGCGACAGCGGATGCCGCACGGCAGGTGCCGTGGGTCCGATACGCCCTCCTCGCCGCGGCCTTCGCCACGCTGTGGCTCGCGATCAGCCTCTTCACGACGTCGACGAGCGCCTCGGCCGACGAGCAGGAGCCGAGCGGACTCCTCGGGGCGGTGGGCTCCGTCGTAGGCGGCGCCACCGAGGTCACCGGCACGGCCGGCGACACGCTCGGCGAAATGGTCGACACCGTCGCGGCGCCGGTCGGCGAAGTGCTGCAGCCGGTCGTCGCGGCGGCTCCCGAGCCGGTCGCCGAGGCGGTCCCCGCGGTCGTCGAGACGGCGACGGATGCCGCGAACGGCACGGCCTCGGGCGCGAACACGGTCATCGGCACCGTCGTGAACGGGCTCACGGGAACCGTCTCCGACGTGGCGGGTGGCGGCGCCGTCGGCGCCGTCACGGAACCCGTGACCGGACTGCTCGACGGCACGGTCGGCTCCGTGCCGGTCGTGGGGGATCTGCTCGGCGACGACGCGATCGGCGGCGTGGTCGCCCCGGTCGCCGGCCTCGTCGACGGCACGCTCGAGGCCGTCGTCGGCTCGGCGGGCGAGCTTCCCACCGACGGCAGCGGCATCCTCCCGCAGCTTCCCGCGATCCCGCTGTTCCCGGGCGTCGGCGGATCGCCGGGCACAGGAGGGCCCGGCCTTCCAGGGCTCCAGGGTGACGGCTCGAGCGCGGTTGCGACCGCACCGTCGGGATCCGGGCTTCCGGCGGGCACGACACGCTCGTCCCCGGCATCCGTCACTGCCACGGCTGCGCCTGGCACGATCACGCCCTCCGGCGACGGACTGCCGCCCGGTGGCGGCGACCTCCCCGCCTCGCCCGCCGGCAACGGCGGCGGCTCGGGCGCGGCAGGTGCCGGCGGTGCCGGCGGGGCATCCGGAGCTTCCGACGCGGCATTCGCCGCGTTCGGCCTCGACGCGCTCGCGTCGCTGGTGCTGAACTCGGTCGACGACGAACTCCCGTCGTCGCCGGTGTACGACACCGACACCACCCCTGACTGATCGGGGTCTGCTCCACCTGCCGCCCGGCGGGTGGAGACGATCATCGCTCCCTGCCCGGGAGCGACATACCGAATCCAGTCAGGAGGACTGAACCATGAAGCGATTGGCCTTGAGGGCGCTGTACGCGACCCTCTTCGCCGGGGGGCTCACGCTCCTCGGAGCCGGCGTGGCGCATGCGTCCGAAACGGGCGGCGACGACGGCATCCTCTCCGGAACCCAGCTCGGGATCTCGATCGAGGCCCCGGTCACGGTGAGCGGCAACGCGATCTCCGTCATCGGGGACTCGCACTCGTCGGATGCCACGACCCTGGTCGCCACGGGTGGCGGATCCGAGCCCGTCGCCGTCACCTCGGGTGACGACGGCATCGGCTCGGGCTCGCAGGCCCTGGTCGACGTCTCGGCGCCGGTGACGATCGCGGGCAACGCGATCTCGGTGATCGGCGACAGCTCGTCGAGCGACGCCTCCACGGCGGTCGTGACGTCGGAGCCGGGTGCTGCGGATGCGGCATCCGCTGCGGATGCGGCATCCGAGAGCGGGTCGGCGACGACGAGCGGCGAGGACTCGATCCTCGGCGGCACGCAGGCGCTCATCGACCTGTCGGCGCCGATCACCGTCAGCGGCAACGCGATCTCGGTGATCGGAGACTCGATGTCGAAGGACGCCGAGACCTGGGTCGCTACCGGCGGCTCCGGCGACGGCACCGGCCACGGCGGCGACGCGTGGACCTCGGGCGAGCACTCGATCCTCGGCGGCACGCAGCTGCTCGCGGACCTCGACCTCCCGGTCACGGTCGCCGGCAACGCCGTCTCTGTGATCGGCGACTCGACGTCGCGCGACGCGACGACGGTGGTCACGACGGGAACCGGGGGCGGTTCCGCGACGACGGACGGATCCGATGGGCTGCTCGGGGGAACACAGCTCATCCCGGACCTGTCCCTGCCCATCACGATCGGCGGCAACGCGATCTCGGTCATCGGGGACAGCGAGACGGACGGGGCGACGACCGTCGTCGGCCCGCCCGTTCACCCCGTCGACCCGGTCGACCCCGTTGACCCGACGGATCCGACCGACCCGACCGATCCCTCGTACCCGTCGAACCAGACGGGCCCGGGCGGATCAGACGGCTCGGACGGGTCGGCGGTGGCGTCGGCGCACGGGACGAGGGTGATCCCGGCCGCCGCGACGCTCGCCTCCACGGGCGCGAACGCCGACCTCGCGGGTCTGGCCGTGCTGGTGCTCATCGCCGGCGCGGGCCTGCTCCTCACGAGGCGGTTCCCGCTCCACCGGTGATCGGATGAGGGGCCCGGCGCCGCCCTGCCGGCGCCGGGTCCCTCCCCCGTCCCATCACGGCTTCCCGGCCGCCCTGCGCGCGGTCGCGGCATCCGCTCGGTTCGGCGGTCGAGGGGCCGGATGGCAGGATGGTCCGGTGACCGACCAGCTCCACGACCCCGGCTTCCGCGGCTTCGCCTCCGACAACTACTCCGGCGTGCACCCCGAGGTGCTCGACGCGATCGCCGCCGCGAACGGCGGCCACCAGATCGCCTACGGCGAGGATCAGTACACCGAGCGCCTGCAGGCGGTGTTCGCGGGCCACTTCGGCGAGGGCGTCGAGGTGTTCCCCGTGTTCAACGGCACGGGCGCCAACGTGACGGGCCTGCAGTCGATGCTGCCGCGCTGGGGCGCGGTCGTCTCCGCGTCGACGGCGCACATCAACTCCGACGAGGGCGGCGCCCCCGAGCGGGTCGGCGGCATGAAGCTCCTCACCGTGCCCACGCCCGACGGCAAGCTCACGCCCGAGCTCATCGACCGCGAGGCGTGGGGCTGGGGCGACGAGCACCGCGCGCAGCCGCTCGTCGCGTCGATCACGCAGACCACCGAGCTCGGCACGGCCTATACCGCCGAGGAGATCCGGGCGATCGCCGATCACGTGCACGAGCGCGGCATGCGCCTGCACCTCGACGGTGCCCGGCTCTCGAACGCCGCCGCATCGCTCGGCCTGCCGCTCCGCGCCTTCACGCGCGACGCCGGTGTCGACCTGCTGAGCTTCGGCGGCACCAAGAACGGCGCGCTCGGCGCCGAGGCCATCGTGGTGCTGAACCCCGAGGCATCCGAGGGCCTGAAGTACCTGCGCAAGCTCAACATGCAGCTGGCCTCGAAGATGCGCTTCGTCTCGGCGCAGCTCGTCGCGCTGCTCGAGGGCGACCTGTGGATCCGCAGCGCGTCGCACGCGAACGCGATGGCCCGGCGCCTGCGCGACGCGCTCGACGCCGGCATCGCCTCGGGCGACCTGCCGGGTCTCGGCTTCACGCAGGAGACCCAGTCGAACGGCGTGTTCGCCACCCTTCCGGCGGGTGTCGCCGGCCGGCTGCGCGACCGCGGCTTCAAGTTCTACGACTGGGACGCGTCGCGCAACGAGGTGCGATGGATGTGCTCGTTCGACACGAGCGAGGCCGACATCGACGACTTCGTGGCGGGCATCCGCGACGAGCTGCACGCCGCGGGCTGAGTCGACACGGCCTGAGCCGACACGGTCAGCGGGCGGGGCAGCCAGCCTGCCCGTCGGACCGTCGCGGGGCGGGCCGCCCGGCCGTCAGACCGTGGCAGCCCGCGCGCCCAGCTCGTCGGCGATACCGTTCGCCCAGACCTCGATCGCATCCCACTCGCGATAGTCGCCCTCGGGAAGGATGTCGCGGATGGCGGGCATCCATGCGATGATCCGGTCGCCGCCGCGCACCTTGTCGCGGTCGAATGCACCCCGGAACACCTGCGTGCCACGCGGGTGGATGAGATCTTCGTACTGCGCGAACTGCTTGGGCTCCGCACCCTTCAGCACGTCATGGCCGTCCTTGTCGACCGTCTCCGTCCCCGGACCACTGCTGAACAGCCATGTCGCGTGGGCGGCGAGCTCGTCCGCATTCCGCTCGACGAGCTTCCTCGCGTCCTTGCGCCAGTTGAACTCGTACACCGCAGACCCGATCACGTAGGCGTCATACCCCGATGCATCGTGCAGGTCCTCGCAGCGCTTCAGGTCCACCTCGAGCCCGCGGCCCGCGAGCACCTGGGCGATCCGTTCGGCGATCCCCTTCGTCGCGCCGTACTTGCTCGCGTAGGCGACCAGCACCCTCATCGCTCCGACCCCGTTCCCGGCCGACCCTGCGTCCGTAGTCGAACGCTACGCGCCGTCCGAGCCGGCGGGCCGGGTCGAAGGTCCCGCGCGCGGTGCGGTTCCGAAGTTCCGAAGTTCCGGAGTTCCGAAGTTCCGAGGTTCCGGCCGACCACGCCGCATGGCGGCATCCGGAATATCTCCAGCTTCCATGCGTTGGAATGGATTGGGTCGACGGCGCCCCGGCAACCGCTCCATCGCACGAAAGCTGATCGCTCATGGCCCTCGTCACCGACCTCACCTCCCGGAAGGCCGACACCACCGCGCCGCTCATCCACCCGCTCGTCGAGCGTTGGAGCCCGCGCGCCTACGACCCCACGGCCGAGGTCTCGACCGACGTCCTCCGCACCATCCTCGAGGCCGCCCGCTGGGCGCCGTCGGCGAACAACACGCAGCCGTGGCGCTTCATCGTCGCCCGCCGCGGCAGCGACGCCTTCACCACCGTGCACGACGCGCTCATGGGCTTCAACCAGGCCTGGGCCGACTCCGCCGCGGTGCTCATCGTGAACATCGCCGAGACCGCCGACGCCGAGGGCAAGCCCCGCCCCTGGGCACGTTACGACCTCGGCCAGGCCGTCGCCCACCTCACCGTGCAGGCGCAGCACGAGGGCCTGCACACCCACCAGATGGGCGGCTTCGACGGCGCCCGCATCGGGCAGGCCTTCGGCCTGGCCGACCACCTCGAGGTCGTCTCGATCACCGCGATCGGCGTGCTCGGCGACGTCGACGCGCTCCCCGAGCCCCTGCGCGAGCGCGAGGTCGCTCCGCGCATGCGCAAGCCGCTCGACGAGCTCGTCGTCGCGGGCGAGTAGCCCACCCCGCGGCGCCCGACGGCGTCGAGCGAACAGGAGCGGATGCCGCACCCCACCCGGTGCGGCATCCGCTCGTTTCGTTGCTGCAGTCACGATCACCGGCGCGCCCCATGCCGCGCCTGTCACGGGATGCAGGAAGGACTCGCCGACACGCCGGGTCCGGATGGGCCGCCACCGGCGTGTCGGCGAGTTCTTCCTGCACCTGCAAGCGGGGTCGCGCACGGACGGCCCGTTCGACCGAGCCGACGTCGCTCAGCTCGCGCGCCGCTGCAAGAGGAACGCGCGCAGGTGCTCGACGACGAGGTCGTGGTCGTCCTGCTGCGGCAGGCCCGAGACGCCGACCGCGCCGATGACGATGCCGCCCTCGAGGCGGATCGGCACGACGCCGCCATGTGCGGCGTACTCCCGCGGGTCGAGTCGCGCGTGCGTGTCGAAGTCCTCGCCGTTCGCAAGGAACGCCTCGCCGACGAGCAGCGACGCCTGCCCGAACCGCTCGACGACGCGGTGCTTGCGGTCGAGCCAGCCGTCGTTGTCGGCGCTGGCGCCGGGCAGCGCCGCGTGGAACACGCGCTGCGGCCCGAGCCAGATCGCGATGGCGACCGGGAGTCCGCGCTCGGCGGCGGTCGTGCGGAGTCGCACGCCGAGCTCCCACGCGTCATCGAGCGTGAAGGTCGCGAAGCGCAGCTCGGCGTCCTCGGCCACGAGTCGGTCCTGGAGCTCGCTCATGGCCGCAGCAGCACCTTCACCGCGCGGCGCTCGTCCATGGCGGCGTACGCCTCGGCGGCATCGCGGAGCGGGAGCTCGAGGTCGAACACCTTGCCCGGCTGGATCGCGCCCGACAGCACGTCGGGCAGCAGCTCGTCGATGTAGCCGCGCACGGGCGCCACGCCCCCGCGCACGCCCACGTTCGTGTCGAACATCCGCCGCAGCGGCAGCTCGGGGCCGCCGTTCGGCACCCCGACGAACCCGACCATGCCGCCGGGTCGCGCCGAGCGCAGCGCCTGGTCCATCGACTCCTTGGTGCCCACGCACTCGAGCACGCGGTCGGCGCCGATGCCGTGCGTGAGCTCCCGGACCGCGGTGATGCCGACGTCGCCCCGCTCGGCCACGATGTGCGTCGCCCCGAACTCGCGGGCGAGCGCCTGGCGATCGGGATGCCGCGACATCGCGATGATCGTCGTCGCCCCGAGCCGTCGTGCGGCGATGATCGCGCAGAGCCCCACGGCCCCGTCGCCGACCACCGCGACGGAGTCGCCCGGACCGACCCCGGCGGAGACCGCCGCGTGGTGGCCGGTGCCCATGACGTCCGAGAGCGTGAGCAGGCCCGGCACCTGGTCGTCGGTGATCTCCTCGCGCACGGGCACGAGCGTGCCGTCGGCGAGCGGCACGCGGATCCGCTCGCCCTGGCCGCCGTCGGCGAAGCCGCCGAGGCGGTCGTCGCTCCCCCACCATCCACCGTGCAGGCACGACGTCGAGAACCCGTTGCGGCAGTTGATGCAGGTGTTGTCGCACACGTAGAACGGCGCGATCACGAAGTCGCCGACCCGGATGCGGTCGACGCGGTCGCCGACAGCCTCGACGACGCCGACGAACTCGTGCCCGATGCGGTGCGGCTCGCGGGTGGGCGTGACGCCCCGGTACGGCCAGAGGTCGGAGCCGCACACGCACGAGGCGACGACCTTCACGATCGCGTCGCCGCCGGTCGAGAGCACCGGGTCGGGCACGGTCTCGACGCGGATGTCGCGGGGTGCATGGATGAGGGTGGCGAGCATGATCCGAGCCTACGCGGGCGGCACTCGCGGAAGCACGCCGGAACGCAGCCCCGCCGTGAGGGGCAGCCTCCCCCTGAATGAGGGATTCTCATGTATTACCGCGCCGGAGTAGCGTCCGAGGTGTACGCCCGCCACCCGGGCGGACGTCCGATCGAGCGGGAGCCCCCATGAATCGCTCGTCCATCGCCGCGGGAGTCGCCGCGGCATCCGCCCTGTTCCTCGTCCTGACGGCGACGCCGGCGTCCGCAGCACGACCGGTGATCGATCACTGGAGCGAGCACAGCGAGCACATCGAGCAGGTCGAGCACACGGATCCACCCTGGTGCCCCGATGTGCCCTTCGACGTGCTCTACGTCGAGGACGCGAGCGGCACGTTCCGCTTCGGCCAGCACGGCGACGGCAACTACTACGGTGCGAGCTCGATCAGGTCCACCGGATCGTGGACCAACGTCGAGAACGGGATGTCGTTCAGCTTCGTCCGACACGGCAGCGACAAGGACGTGCACGTGACCGACAACGGCGACGGCACGATCACGATCGACGTCGCGGGCATGGGCGTCACGAAGTACTACGACGACTCCGGCGACCTGCTGTTCGTGGACTCCGGGCGCGGGTCGGGGCAGCTCACCCTCGACATCAACGGCACGCCCGAGAACCCCGACGACGACGTGTTCGTGGACTTCATCCCGGGCGACCAGCACGGCCGCACGGACACGATGAACCGCGACTTCTGCGCCGACATCCTCGAGTTCATCGGCTGAGCCCGGCTGCGCGGCATCCGCCTCGTGAGATGGGCGGATGCCGCGTCACTGCGCCGGGCGCCGCGGCTCACACGTGCGGCACGAACGCCTGCCACGCGAGCCGCTTCGAGCGGCGCGGATCCGACTCGACCCGGTCGACGCGGTCGAACACGAGCGTGCGCCGGGCGGCCTCGTCGTAGCGGGGCCACGTGGGGTCGGGTGCACCGGATGCCGCGAACGCCGTCCAGTGCCGCTGCATCCGCCGCCCGACCTCGCGGAACATGCGGCGACCGCCGAGCAGCGTGAGCCCGGCTCCGGTCCAGGTGTCGAACTTCTCGAACAGCGCGAAGAGGTCGAGGCCATGCGTCGCGTCGAGGCCGATGAGCCGCGCGATGCGCGGTGCGGCGTCGAAGCGGTAGAAGTACACCGGGGCGTGGCGCGAGTGCCGCTCGCCCACCTTCACGGTCGGGAACCAGAACGTGATGTCACCGCCGAAGTCGGCCGCCGGCCGCGGATCGGGCAGCCCGGGGTACTGCCGCTTGATCGCCTTGCGCGCCTTCTTGCGCGTGTTGGCGAAGATCGCGCGGATGCGCGGCTTCGTCGTGGGCAGGATGCCGATGCGGCCCTGGAACAGCGAACCCTCCCGGTCGTTCGTGCCGATGATGAGCGGGATCCGGTGGGCGCGGCCGTCGCGGAACGCGTCGAGCGGGCGCTCGGGGAGGAACTCCCCGTCGATGACGGGCGCGAGGCTGAGCGTGCCGGGCCGCTCGTCGGGCGTCCGCAGGGAGAGCGCCGTCGTCGCCTCTGCGAGCAGCGTCGCGTCGGCCGTGCGGAGCAGGAGCGCCGCGTCCTCGGTCGAGTCGGCGAGGTCGCCGCGACCCGCCATGCCGCCGAGCATCCGCACGTACTCGTCGGAGACGCGGGCGGCGACGGCGGCCGCGTACACGGCGGCGGCCGGCGCGCTCTGCGCGATCGCCCGGGCGAAGAGCCCCTCCGCCGCCGGAACGGTCATCAGCGTCGTCACCGAGTTCCCGCCCGACGACTCGCCGAACAGGGTGACCTTCCCGGGGTCGCCGCCGAACGCCGCGATGTTGCGGCGCACCCATTCGAGCGCGAGCACCTGGTCGCGCAGGCCGAGGTTGCACTCGAGCGGATGCCGCGCCGACCCGTACCGGCGGAAATCGAGCCACCCGAGTGCGCCGAGCCGGTAGTTGAGGCTCACGTAGACGACGCCGTGCCGTCGCACGAGCAGCTCGCCCTGCCGCGGATACTCGCCCGACGACCCCACGCTGTACGCGCCGCCGTGGATGAACACCATGACCGGGCGGCCCTCCACGGGATCGTCGGGCGCGATCACGTTGAGGCTGAGGCAGTCCTCGCTGCGCGGCAGGCCCGGGTGCGCGCCGATGAACTGCCCGCGACGGTTCTGCGGCGCCACGGGTCCGAACTCGATCGCGTCGCGTACGCCGTCCCAACCCGGTGCGGATCGCGGCGCGCGGAAGCGATGCTCACCGGCCGTCGAGGCGCCGTACGGGATGCCACGCCAGCTGCGCACCCCGCCGCGGCGGACCCCGCGCACCGCGCCCGCATCGGTCTCGACCAGTCGCGGCTCCGCCCCCGTCGCGCGCCCGAGCAACTCCGGCATGCTCCGAGCCTAGGTCGTGGCAGCGCGCTCGGGAATGGGCGGATCCGCGCGAGGCCATGGCCGATGTGCGCGATGTCGGCGGCGTCCGCCAAGATGTTGCAGTGATCGGCATCAGGACGTTCTGGAACGCACTCCCCACCGAGGGCCGCTGGCTGCTGTCGACGGTCGCGATCCAGACGCTCGGTCGCGGGCTCACGCTGCCGTTCACGATCATCTACCTGCACGAGGTGCGCGGCTTCGAGCTCGACCTCGCCGGCGCACTGATGAGCCTCATCGCGATCACCGGGCTCATCGTGACCGGCCCCGGCGGCTCCCTCATCGACCGTTACGGCGCCAAGGCGGTGCTGCTCGTGGGGCTGACCGCGATGATCGCCGGGTGCACGCTGCTCGCCTTCGCGACCCACCCCGGGGTCGCCGCCGTCGCGCTCGTGCTCATCGGCGTGAACTTCGGCGTCTCCTGGCCCGGGTTCAACGCGCTCATCGCATCGGTCGTCGACGGCGACCTGCGCCAGCAGTACTTCGGCGTCAACTTCGCGCTCGTGAACCTGGGCATCGGCGTGGGCGGCATCATCGGCGGGTTCTACGTCGACGTGAGCTCGCCCGAGACATTCACCGTGATCTTCCTCGTCGACGCGGCCACGAGCCTCATCCCGATGGCGCTGCTGCTCGGGCCGCTCCGCCACGTCCGCACGCAGCACGAGCCCGCCGACGACGCCCCGACGTCGGGCGGCTATCGCGAGATCATCCGGCAGCCCGCGGTCCTGTGGCTCAGCCTGCTCACCTTCATCGCGATGTTCATCGGCTACGGACAGATGGAGGCGGGCTTCCCGGCCTATGCGCGCCAGGTCGCCGAGGTGTCGACGCGCACGGTCGGACTCGCGTTCGCGGTCAACACGGCCGTCATCGTGCTGCTCCAGTTCACGGTGCTGAAGCGCATCAGCGGCCGCCGCCGCACGCGGGTGATGCTCGTGATGGCCGCCGTCTGGGCGGTGTCCTGGCTCATCCTGGGCGGGGCCGGCCTGTTGCCCGACACCCTGGCCGCGGCGATCGGCGTGCTCGCGTTCATGGGCGTCTTCGCGTTCGGCGAGACGCTGCTGCAACCCACCGTGCCGGCCGTCTACAACGACCTCGCCTCCGACCACAACCGCGGTCGCTACAACGCCATCAACTCGGCGGCATTCCAGGCCGGCGCGATCACCGGTCCGATCGCCGCCGGGATCCTCCTCGACCAGGGCCTCGACATCGCGTACATCGCCGTCATGGTGATCGGCTGCCTCGTCATCGGCGTGCTCGCGATCGCGCTCGAACGCCGCATCCCGGCGAGCGCGAACGGCGTGACCGAGCCGGTCGAGGTGCCGCAGGCGCCGCAAGCGCCGCCGGTGCCGCCGAGCTGACCGGGCCGCGGCATCCGTTCACGTGAAATCGGATGCCGCGGCGCGGCCGCGCGCCGCTACTCGATGATCTCCGCGTCGACGATGTCGTCGTCGGGCTCGCCGCCGCCCGCCGCGACGGGCACCTCGGCACGCGACACCGTGAGCGTCTCGCCGTCGGGCGCCAGCGCGACGAGCACCGAGTCGCCATCGCGGATCTCGCCCGCGAGCAGCGCCCGTGCGAGCCGATCGTCGATCTCCTTCTGCATGAGCCGGCGCAGCGGACGCGCGCCGTAGAGCGGGTCGTAGCCGCGCTCGGCGAGCCATGCCCGGGCGTCGGGCGTCACGCCGAGCTCGAGCCGCCGCTCGTGCAGGCGGGCCGACAGCCGGTCGATGTAGAGGTTCACGATCTCGCCGAGCTCCTGCTCGCTGAGCGCCGAGAACACGACGATGTCGTCGAGGCGGTTCACGAACTCGGGCTTGAAGGCCTGACGGACGGTCTGCAGCACCGCCTCCTCCTTCTCGGGCCACGAGAGGCCGGGGTCGATGAGGTACTGCGAGCCGAGGTTCGACGTGAGGATGAGGATCACGTTGCGGAAGTCGACCGTGCGGCCCTGCCCGTCGGTGAGGCGTCCGTCGTCGAGCACCTGCAGGAGCACGTCGAACACCTCGGGGTGCGCCTTCTCGACCTCGTCGAGCAGGATCACCGAGTACGGCCGACGCCGCACGGCCTCGGTGAGCTGGCCGCCCTGCTCGTAGCCGACGTACCCGGGGGGCGCGCCGACGAGCCGCGAGACCGAGAACTTCTCGCCGTACTCCGACATGTCGATGCGCACCATGGCGTGCTCGTCGTCGAACAGGAATTCGGCGAGCGCCTTCGCCAGCTCGGTCTTGCCGACGCCGGTCGGGCCGAGGAACAGGAACGAGCCGGTCGGCCGGTTGGGGTCGCTGAGGCCCGCGCGCGACCGGCGCACCGCGTCGGCGACCGCCGCCACGGCGGGCTTCTGGCCGATGAGCCGCTTGCCGAGCTCGGACTCGAGGTGCAGCAGCTTCTCGGTCTCGCCCTGCATGAGCTTGCCGACGGGGATGCCCGTCCAGGCCGAGATGACCGCGGCGATGTCCTCCTCGGTCACCTGCTCGTTCACCATGCGGGGCTCGCCGCCGGCATCGCCGGAGGCATCCGCCTGCTCGGCCGCGTCGAGGTCGCGCTGCAGGTTCGCGATCGTCTCGTACTCGAGCTTCGACGCCTTGGGGTAGTCACCCTCGCGCAGCGCCAGGTCGCGCTGCGTGATCGCCTCGTCGAGCTTCTTCTTCAGCTCACCCACCCGATTGAGGCCCTGCCGCTCGCGCGCCCAGCGGGCCTCGAGCTCGGCGAGGTGCCGCTCCTTGTCGACGAGGGTCTCGCGCAGCTTGGCGAGGCGCTCCTTCGAGGCGTCGTCCTTCTCCTTCTTGAGGGCGAGCTCCTCGAGCTTCATGCGGTCGACCTCGCGCTTCAGCTGGTCGATCTCGACCGGCGACGAGTCGATCTCCATCTTCAGGCGCGACATCGCCTCGTCGATGAGGTCGATGGCCTTGTCGGGCAGCTGGCGGGCCGTGATGTAGCGGTTCGAGAGGGATGCCGCAGCGACGAGCGCGGCATCCGTGATCGTGACGCCGTGGTGCGCCTCGTACCGGCCCTTGAGCCCGCGGAGGATCGCGACGGTGTCCTCGACGCTCGGCTCGCCGACGTAGACCTGCTGGAAGCGGCGCTCGAGCGCGGCATCCTTCTCGATGTACTCGCGGTACTCGTCGAGCGTGGTCGCGCCGATGAGGTGCAGCTCACCGCGCGCGAGCATGGGCTTCAGCATGTTGGAGGCCGCGACCGACCCCTCGCCGCCGCCCGCGCCCATGAGCAGGTGCAGCTCGTCGACGAACGTGATGACGCGACCCTCGGACTCGTCGATCTCCTTCAGCACGGCCTTCAGCCGCTCCTCGAACTGGCCGCGGTACATGGCGCCCGCGACGAGCGCCGAGATGTCGAGCGCAACGAGCTGCTTGTCCTTCAGCGACTCGGCGACGTCGCCCTCGACGATGCGCTGCGCCAGCCCCTCGACGACGGCGGTCTTGCCGACGCCGGGCTCGCCGATGAGCACGGGGTTGTTCTTCGTGCGCCGCGTGAGCACCTGGCTGACCCGGCGGATCTCGCTGTCGCGACCGATCACCGGATCGAGCTTGCCCTGCTTGGCAAGGTCGGTGAGGTTCACGCCGTACTGTTCGAGCGCCGACTGCTGCTCCTCCTGGGAGTTCGGCGCACCCTGCATGTTGGCCACGGGCATCCCTTCTTCAAACTTGAGTCTACCGAACTCAACTTTGCGAGGTGGAGCGTTGTTCCGATCAGCTGTGCCGGAATTCCCCCGCCGTTCACGCTAGACCGATGGCCGAACCGGCGCCACCGTCGCGGACGGCCCGCGCGCGGCGAGCGGGTGCCCTCGGCCGCCCCGCCGCACACCGCTCGTCCGGCCGACCCACAGCCCGCTCATTGCCTCGAGCGTCATGCTGGAGGGACCCCCGCCGTACGACAGGACCCCCGCATGCAGAAGCGCACCATCGTGACCATCTCGATCATCGCCGGAGTCCTGCTCCTCGGCGGCACCGCGGCCGTGGCGGGGCCGATCGTGTACCGGGACCTCATCGTCGGCGAGCAGGAGGCGGCGCCGACCGTGACCGCCGCGCCGCCCGCGACCGACGACGCGGGCGCCGCGATCGACGCGTCGGACTTGTCGGGCGAGTGGACGGCCGCCGACGGCTCGTTCGCCGGCTACCGGGTCGATGAGGTGCTCAACGACACGGATGTCACGGTGGTCGGGCGCACCGACGACGTGACCGGGACGTTCACCGTCGACGGCCTGACGCTCACCGCGGCCGAGATCACGGTCGACGTCGCTTCGATCGAGACCGACTCCTCCTCGCGCGACGCGTACTTCCGCGACATGGCGCTGCGCACCGCCGAGCACCCGACGGCGACGTTCACGTTGACCGGACCGGTGACCGCGGCTTCGGCGCCCGCCATCGGGGAGGTGCAGGCCGTGACCGCGACCGGCGACCTGACCATCGCCGGCGTGACACGCGAGGTGACCGTGGACCTCGAGGCGGTGCTGAACGAGGGCAGTGGGCAGATCGCGGGCAGCATCCCGATCACGTTCGCCGACTTCGGCGTCGAGGCACCGAACCTCGGCTTCGTCTCGGTCGAGCCCGAGGGCTTCGTGGAGTTCTCGCTCGTCATCGCTCCGGCCTGACCCACGCGCGACGCACCCGGCGCACGCGCGCGGGAGTAGCGTCGTACGGAGGACACGAGGAGGACGGATGCCGCTCGAGGGCGAGTACGCTCCCAGCACGTCGGGCTGGGCGAGGAAGCAGGCCGAGGAGTTCGAGGCGACCGACGGCGCGAAGGCGAACACGCTGCGCGGACGTCCGATCATCGTGCTGACGACGGTCGGCGTGACGTCCGGGAAGCTCCGCAAGACCGCGCTCATGCGCGTCGAGCGTGACGGCGAATACGCCGTGGTCGGGTCGAAGGGCGGGTCGCACCACCACCCCAAGTGGGTGTCGAACGTGCGCCGGCACCCCCACGTCGAGCTGCAGGACGGCGCCGAGAAGCACGACTACGCCGCTCGCGAGCTCGAGGGCGATGAGCGCGAGCTGTGGTGGCGCCGCGCGAACGAGACGTGGCCGGCGTACGACGCGTACCAGGAGAAGACCGACCGGCTGATCCCGGTGTTCCTGCTGACGCGCATCGTGCTGTGAGGTCGGAGCCTACAGCCAGCGCATCGTGAAGGTGCGGGCCAGGAGGGCCCTGAACGGCGGGAAGCCGAGCACGCGCACGGCCGCGTTGCGCGTCCGCAGCCGCATACCCGCCGCCGGCGCACCCATGCGCATGTTGAACGCCGCCTGACGCAGGGCGCGCGACGCGGCCGACCGCCGCACCTGGTCGTAGGCGTCGAACGCCTCGAACGGTGCACCCACCGCCAGGGCCGCGGCGAGGTCGTGGTCCAGCCGCATCGCGTCCAGCCAGCCGAGGTTCATGCCCTGCCCGCCGATGGGACTCACCTCGTGCGCGGCGTCGCCGACGAGCGCGACGCGGCCCTGCGACATCCGCGAGGCCAGGTGCTGCCGCGCCTCGAACGCGCTCGGCACTCCGGCCGCCGAGGTGTCGAAGGTGCCCCCGGCCCGCGACTGCACGATCGTGGCGAGCTGCCCGGCGGTCGGCTCGGCCGGCGGACGCCGCACCCACGCGACCCAGCGCCGCAGGCCGCCGGGCATCGGGAACGACTCCACGACGCCGGCCGGCTCGAAGTGCAGCAGCGCCGTCTCGGGCTCGCCGGTGTCGTCGCGCGTGTCGCCCATCACGTAGTGGGCGCGACCCCGCCGTTCCTGCCAGCCGATCCCGAGCGCGTCGCGGATGCCGCTGCGCACGCCGTCGGCCGCGACCGCGTACCACGCCGTCACGCTCACGGGCGCGCCGCCGCCACCACCCCCGGCGTCTCCGCCTCCCGCGTCACCCTCGCTGTCGCCGGCACGCTCGACGCCCTCCACCACGACGTGCGTGCCGCGGTCGTGCACGCTGCGCACCTCGACGCCGCGGTGCAGGCTCCCCGGGCGCAGCTGCCCGAGCCGCGCCTCGAGCAGCTCCTCGGTCTCGAGCTGGGGCAGCGACAGCACGGTGCCGGCGCGTACGAACGACATCGAGCCGAGCGTGCGGCCCTCGCAGGTCACCCGTCCGGAGTGGATCTGCACGGCCCGCGCGCGCGCCTCGTCGCCCACGCCCGCGCGCGCGAGCGCTCGGAGCCCCGGCGGGTGGATGCCGATCGCCCGCGACCGGCCCGTGCGGCCCGTCCGCCGCTCCAGCACGACCACGTCGAGGTCGCGCACGGCGAGCAGGCACGCGAGCAGGAGGCCGACCGGCCCGCCGCCGACGATCACCACGTCGTGGCGCGGCTCGTGCGGCAGGCGCTCGCGCTCAGGCATCCGCGCCCCACACCACCTCGAGCCGCGAGGGGAACCCCCGCCGCACGGTCCAGCCCTCGGGCAGCACGCCCGCGAGCTCGCGTGCGGTGTGGCTGCGCCGGATCGAGGTGAGCCCGTCGGGCCGGATGTACGACCCCTTGAGCAGGTTCGGCTCGAACGGCAGCGTGCCGAGCGCGAAGCCCGCGTAGCCGAGCCGCGACCGCTCGATGTCGGCGTGCACCGCGACGCCGCCGTCGCGGGCGAGCCGCTCGGAGTCGGCGAGCAGCGACCCGAGCGCGGCGCCGTCGAGGTGGTGCAGCACGTGGTTCGAGAGCACCACGTCGAAGCGCTCGCCGGCCAGGGCGAGCTCCGTGCTCGTGACCCGACGCAGCACCAGGCCCGGCTGCGGCGGCTGCCGCAGCGCCCAGTCCAGCGCCCGCGGGTCGGGATCGATGGCGGTCACCTCGAGCCGCAGCCCGTCGGCGTGCGCCCGGTGCAGCAGCGCGCGCGGCAGGTCGGCCCCGCCCGTGCCGACGTCGAGCACGCGCCGGGTGACGGTGGGCGAGAGGACCGGACGCACCCAGCGGCGGTACACCGCGCCCACGTTCGACACCACGGCGTTCACCTGCGCGAACCGGACGTACGTGCGCTCGAGCGCCTCGAGGTCGGCGTCGGGGTCGTCCATGAGCTCGACCGCGTCCTCGTCGCGTTCGGCCAGCCACCTCATCGGGCGCATCGGCGGCCGATCAGGCGCGCACCGTGAGCAGGGCCGACTCGACCGTCAGCCCCGGGCCGAAGGCCATGGCCGCGACCCGATCGCCGTCGGCGGCGGCATCCGAGTCGAGGATGTTGCGCAGCACGAACAGCACCGTCGCGCTCGACATGTTGCCGTAGTCGCGCAACGTCTCGCGGGCGGGAACGAGCTGCGCCTCGGTGAGCACCAGTCGGGACTCCACCTTGTCGAGGATGCTGCGACCACCCGGATGGATGGCCCAGTGCTCGATCGCGTCGCTCGAGGCATCCGTCGCCAGCGCCTCGGCGAGCGCGGCGTCGTGGTCGAACAGCGGCTCGAGCGCGCCCGTGATGTGGTCGTCGATGATCGCCGGGATCGCGTTGGACAGCACCATCTCGAAGCCGTGGTCGCCGATCTTCCACGCCATGTCGCCTTCGCCGACGGGCGTGATGCGCGTGGCGAAGCGGTCGAGGTCGAACGCGCGCTCGCCGTCCTCGAGCGGACGCGCGGTGACGATCCCGGCACCAGCGCCGTCGGCGAACAGCGACGACGCCACGATCGTGTCGGGGTCGTTCGAGCTGCGCAGGTGCAGCGTGCAGAGCTCGACCGAGACGACGAGCACGACGGCCGCGGCATCCGCTTCGCACAGCTGCTTCGCGATGCGCAGCGCAGGCACCGACGCATAGCAGCCCATGAATCCGAGGTGGTATCGCTCGACACCGGCGTCGAGCCCCAGCTCGCGCGCGATCACGAAGTCGGGGCCGGGGGCGTAGAAGCCCGTGCACGACACCGTGATGATGTGCGTGACATCGGATGCCTCGAGGCCCGGCGTCGCGGCGATGGCCGCGCGGCCCGCCTCGACGTACAGGCTCGTCGCGAACTCGGCGTACAGCTCGTTGCGCGCCTTCGTGCCCGGGAACAGCAGCTCGCCACTGTCGATGTCGAAGAACACCGGTTCGTCGGGGTGGGCATCGCGACTCAGCTCGGTGAGCACGGTGTGCCGCTTCGCGATGCCCGACACGTTGAAGCTCGTCGAGACGATGCGCTGCGCGAGGCGGTTCAGGCCCGGCTGCGCTCCGAAGACGTCCCGCACCTCCTCCTGGATCAGCACGGTGGGCGGAACGACGGTCGAGAGTCCCCTCAGCGCGACGGCCATGCCTCATCGTAGAGGGGCAGGCGGATGCCCCGGCAAGGGCTGGGCGGCCCTTCGCAGGCAAGGCACAGGCCGGATGCCGCGGCGCCCGCGCTCGCGGCAGGCGCGGGCGGCGGCGCCGACTCCGCCCTCGGGGCGCGCGAAGCGGCGGCCGGGCCCCACGTCTCACGAGTGAGGGCCCGACCGCCGAGTCGTGGTCAGCCGAGCAGTTTCGCCTTCGCCGCGGCGAACTCGTCGTCGGAGAGGATGCCCTGCTCCTTCAACGCAGCCAGCTTCTGCAGTTCGGCGACGACGTCGGTGCCGCCGGCCGCGGCTGCCGGCGCGGCGGGCGCTGCCTGCGCGGCTGCGGCCTGCTGCTGCGCGACGGCCTGCTGCGCGGCGGCGTTCATGGCCGCCTGCTGCTGCTGCGCCTCGTACTGCTGCTGCTCGTATCGCTCCTGGTCCTTGTTCGCCTGATGCCGCGCAACGCTGCCCGACACCGCGGTCGCAGTGCCCGCGACGACGGCCGTGCGGGCGGCCATCCCGACGAGACCAGGACGTCCCATCCTCCTCAGCATGTGCTTCCCCTCACTCCGTACCGGCGGCCTCGGCCTCTTCGGCCTCGGCCATGATGGCGTTGACGACCGGCGCCGGGATGCGCTCCGACTGCAGGAGCACCCCGCCCGACTCGGCGAACCGCGACGCGAGTCGCTTCGCCCAGACGAGCTCGATGGCGAGCATCGCGCCCGAGGTGCCCGGCGGGATCGCCCCACCGAGGTCGTTCACGTCCTCCTCGCCGACGAGGCCGTTGGCCTCCAGCTCGATCTCGGTCACGTCGATCTCGTCGCCCAGGTCCTCGATCTCGACGATGTCGAGATCCCCGTTCTCGGAGCGCGAGACGACCACCGCATCGAGGAGCCGGATGTCACCGGCCTCGACGAGGTCTCCGATCGCCTCGAAGGTCGCGGCATCGGGCCGCTCACCAGGGAACCCGACAACCAGGATCTCGACGGGTCCGTACTCGAATTCAGGCATGTTCCCCCTCTCACCTGAGGGCAGCGTACGCCCGGCGCGACGGTTGGGGAAGAGCGGATCGACCCCCGATTCCCGGGTCTATGCCGGGGACGTCCGCCGCCGTATCATGCAGTCACGGTCAGTGGTCGATCGCGTCGGCGCAGTGGAACGGGGGTTCCGGTGAGCGTTCAGGTGGATGCGGGAACGAGCGGCGGCGGCGACATCCGCTCGACGCGGCTCAGGGTCGAGTCGGAGGCGGTCTACGCGGGTACGGCGGCGGCGGTGGTCTGCGGCATCGTCGCGTTCACGCTCTTCATCGGGCGGATGGTGCCGCTGTGGGGCGGGGGCCTGTCGGTGGGCGCGGTGGCCGCGATCGCCGCGCTGCTCGCGGGCGTCGTCGTCGGCTACGTGGGCTACTGGCGCTCGCGCCACCGCCGGGGCCAGGAGTGGCGGCTGCGCATCCGGCCGTGGAAGTTCGTGCTCGACGCGACCACCGTCGCACTGGTGCACGCCGCACTCGCCGGCATCTTCACCGCGTCGGTCTTCGTCGTGCTCCAGCGGAGCTTCGACGGCCTCGAGGTCGACGTCATCATCGGCACGATCGGCGTCGTCGCGTCGGCGGGCGCGAGCGGGTACCTGATCTCCCTGTCGGTCTCCGACATCACGACCCGCAAGATGGCGACACTGCTCGTGGCGTTCATGGCCCTGTCGACCCTCGCGTCGATCGCCGCGGTCGAGGACGAGTACTGGTGGGAGTACCACTTCAGCCAGCTCGGCACGGCCGGCGACTTCTCGGCGTGGATGTTCAACGCGACCCTCATCGTGGCGGGCTTCTTCGTCACGACCTTCACGCTCTACCTGCACCGCGACCTCACGTCGCTCGTCGACCGCGGCATCCTCGCGCACGCGTGGGCGCCCCGCGTCATGTCGGTGACGTTCGTCATCCTCGGCCTCATGCTCGCCGGGGTCGGGCTCTTCCCCGTCGACGTGAACATGGCCGTGCACAATGGGTGTGCGTCGGGCATGGCCGCGGCCTTCGCGGTGATGGTGCTCGGGTCCCCGTGGATCCTCAAGGGCCTGCCCCGGCGCTTCTTCGTGATCTGCTACGTGACGTTCGCGGTACTGATCGTGAGCTTCCTGCTGTTCACGCCCATCGCGTACTACAACCTCACGGCCTTCGAGCTGGTGGCGTTCACCGTGATCTTCAGCTGGATCACCGTGTTCATCCGCTTCGTCGACGCCATCGTCGCTTCGACGACGGATGCCGCGTCGCCGCCGGCACCGCCGACGACCGAGGTCGTACCCGAAGCCGTCAGCTGAGCGGGAGGAGCCGCAATGAGCATCGCACTGGACACTCGGACCGACCAGGCCCTCCTGCCACGCAAGGCACGCCGCGACCTCGGACGTGAGGCGCGCACCCGGATACCCGTCGACGCGCACGGCGCCCTCGCGCCGTCGGACCGCGACCCGATCTCCGTGCTCGAGCGCCAGGCCGAGTCGCGCGTCCCGAGCCTCATCGCGCTGCGTCACAGCCGGATGGCCTCGTCGCCGTTCGCGTTCTACCGCGGTGCCGCCGCGATCATGGCCGACGACCTCCGCGAGGTCCCGGACTCCGGCATCATCACCCATCTCTGCGGGGACGCGCATCTCTCCAACGTCGGGGTGTTCGCCTCGCCCGAGCGGTCGCTCGTCATCGACCTGAACGACTTCGACGAGACGGCGCCCGGCCCGTTCGAGTGGGACGTCAAGCGGATGGCCGCGAGCTTCGAGATCGCGGCTCGCGCGCGCGGCTTCGACGACGACACCCGCGCGAGGATCGTGATGCGGGTGGTGCGGGCGTACGGCGCCGCGATGCGGCAGGCCGCCCGCACGCCCCTCGTCGAGCTCTTCACCGCGCGGCTCGACATGGAGGACGTGCTCACGGGGCTGAGCAGCGAGCTCGCGACCGAGGCGTCCGAGCGTGCGCACCGCATCATCGCCAAGTCCCGCCGACGCGACAGCCGACAGGCCGCGAACAGCCTGGCCGAGCGGGTCGACGGCGTCTGGCGGTTCAAGTCCGACCCCCCGATCCTCGTGCCGTTCCGGCACATCGCCGAGGAGAGCGGGCTCTCGAACGACGAGGCGGAGCAGCGCATCCGCGACATCTTCGAGACCTACCGCGAGACCCTCTCACCCGAGCGTCGCCGCGTGCTCGACCGGTTCCGCATGGTGGATGCCGCGATGAAGGTCGTCGGCGTCGGCAGCGTCGGCACGCGGGCGTGGGTCGTCCTGTTCCAGGGCAACGGCAAGGACGACGTGCTCATGCTGCAGGCGAAGGAGGCGCAGCAGTCGGTGCTCGAGCCACCCGGCGAGCCCAGCGCGTACACGCACCAGGGCCAGCGCGTCGTGCACGGCCAGCGCATCATGCAGGCGCTCGGCGACGTGCTCGTCGGCTGGACCACCGGCACGGGCATCGACGGCAACGATCGCGACTTCTACGTGCGCCAGTTCCGCGACTGGAAGGGCTCCGCCGAGCCCGAGGTGATGGAACCGTCGACCATGCGCATCTACGCCGAGTACTGCGGCATCATCCTCGCGCGGGCGCACGCCCGTGGCGGCGACCCAGCGTTCATCAGCGGCTACGTCGGCGACGCCAAGGACTTCGCCCGCGCGATCCTCGACTTCTCGGTGGCCTACGCCGATCGCACCGAAGCAGACCACACCGCGCTGCTCGCCGCCATCGCGGAGGGCCGAGTCGAGGCGTCGGCCTCGTGACGCAGGCGACGCCGCCCGCGGGCGCACCCTCGACCACCGCGAAGTCGGCCTCCCGCGCGGTCATCCCGCTCGCGATCGCGCAGTTCATCATGGTCCTCGACAGCTCAGTGATGAGCGTGTCGATCAGCCAACTCGTCGAGGAGTTCGACACCACGGTGTCGATGATCCAGCTCGCGATCACGCTCTACGCGCTCGTGATGGCGGCGCTCATGCTCACGGGCGGCAAGATCGGCGACCTGTTCGGGCGCCTGCGCATCTTCCGCATCGGGCTCGTCATCTACGCGGTCGGGTCGCTGATGACCGCACTGGCGCCGACCGTCGGCGTCCTCATCCTCGGCTGGTCGTTCATCGAGGGCGCCGGCGCCGCCCTCGTGCTCCCCGCGCTCGCCGCGCTCGTGGCGGGCAGCTACCAGGGCGCCGCGCGAGCCCGTGCCTACGGCATCATCGGCGGCGTGGCGGGCGCCGGCATCGCGATCGGGCCACTGCTCGGCGGCTGGCTCACGACCGAGTACTCCTGGCGCTGGGTGTTCGCCGGCGAGGTCGTCTTCGTCGTCTTCGTGCTCGCCGTGAGCTCGTGGATCACCGACGACCACGTGCGCGAGAAGTTCCGTCTCGACGTCATCGGGGCGATCCTGTCTGCGCTCGGGCTCGCGCTCGTCGTGGTCGGCGTGCTGCAGAGCGGCACGTGGGGCTGGATCCAGCCCGTGCAGTCGCCGATCACGCCCTTCGGCTTCGCGCTGACGCCGTTCGTCATCGGCGCGGGGCTACTGGTGCTCTGGGCGTTCCTCGCCTGGGAGCGCCGGGTCGCGAACCGAGGACGCGTTCCACTGCTCGACGTGGCCAACCTCCGGATCCCCGCGCTCCGGTCGGGACTCGCCAGCCTCCTCGCCCAGAACCTCGTGCTACTCGGCATCTTCTTCGCCGTGCCGCTCTACCTGCAGATCACGCAGGGCATGGACGCGTTCCAGACCGGCCTCCGCCTGCTGCCCACGTCCATCGCCATGCTCGCCGCCGCGGCGATCGGCGCTCGACTCGGCGGCCGCTTCGGCGCGCGCGCGCTCGTGCGGGTGGGCCTGCTCACCATCGCCGTCGCCTGCCTCGTCATCATCGCCACGATCGAGCCGCAGCTCGCCACGACCCCGTTCGCCATCGGTATGGCCCTCGTCGGCCTCGGCACGGGCCTGCTCGCGTCGCAGCTCGGCAACGTCGTGCAGTCCTCGGTGCCCGCCGACGCGCGCAGCGAGGCCGGCGGCCTGCAGTACACCGCGCAGAACCTCGGCTCGTCGCTCGGCACGGCGCTCATCGGCTCGCTCATGGTGGGCGCGCTCGCGGCATCCGTGCTGGGCCTCATCGCCGACGACCCCGACATCGAGTCGGCCGTCGCCGACCAGGTCACCGTGCAGGTCTCGTCGGGTATCGAGTACATCCCGCCCTCGGAGGCGGAGCAGGCGCTCCTCGAGGCGGGGATCCCCGCCGACCAGGTCGACGACCTCGTGGCGAACTATTCGGCAGCCCAGCTCATGGGCGTCAAGCTCGGCATGCTCGCCTGCGCTGCGGCCGCCCTGATCGCGCTGCCGTTCACCCGGCGACTACCCGACCGCAAGGGAACGATCCCCGCCGACTGAGCGCCGGCGGCAGAGGCTGGTCCGCTCGCCGCCTCGAGCCGGTCGTAACTCCGACGGACGTGTCCCCGGCGGACGACTCCTGAATCCGAGGACGTGCAGCGGGCAACTGGCTGCGTCCTCGGATTCAGGAGTCCACGGGGAGTCGAACTCGCATCCTCGAGATCAGCTCGGGGCCGCGTCCGTCGCGGCCGCAGCCGTCCCGGGGTCGGCTGCGGCGCTGCCACCGGATGCCGCGGGGTGCCGCCGGAGCTTGCGCTCGGCCTTCGCCGCGGCGTCCTCGGCCTCCATGACCTTCTTCGCCTCGTCGAAGTCGCCGAGTGCGGCGCGGGTCCACGTCATGTTCGGGTTCGAGTCGACCAGGAGCATCCGCACCAGCAGCGTCAGCGGGATGGCGAGGATGGCGCCCATCGGCCCGAGCACGACCGCCCAGAACAGCACCGAGAAGAACGTGATCGACTGGCTCAGCGCCACGGCGTTGCCGACGACGCGCGGCTGCACCAGCGACTGCACCACCGCGTTGATGATGCCGTAGACGACGATGACGGCGAGCACGAGCGGCCAGCCGCCCACGAGCGCGCCGAACACGATCGGCGGGATGATCGCGATGAAGTAGCCGACGTTCGGGATGAAGCTGCAGAGGAACGCGAGCACGCCCCACAGTGCGGCGCCCGGCACGCCGAGCAGCACCAGGGCGATCCAGTTGATCACGCCCTGGGCGATGCCGAGGAACGTCGTGACCACCATGTAGCGGCGCACGCCGATCGTGTAGGCGAAGGCCGCCGTGGCGAGCAGGGGCCGGCGCGGGTAGAGCTCGCGCACGAGCGTGCGCACGGGGGACGAGTCCATCGCCATGAGCATGAGCATCGTCAGCAGGATCACCGCCGCGGTCACGAACCCTGCGGCGCTCCCCAGCACGGTGCCGATCGCGTCGAGGACCTTGCCCGGATCGAACCAGTTGGAGATCTCGTCGATCTGCTGCTGGCCGACTCCGAGGCTCGACAGCCACGTCCCGAAGTTGGAGGCCCAGGACGCCAGCTCGTCGGTGTACTGGGGGAGCAGCGCGAGGAACTGGGCGAACGAGAAGAAGAAGGCGAAGGCGAATGCGCCCAGGAGCACCACGACGGCGAGGATCACCGCGACGGTCGCGACGCCCCGTTTCACGCCGTGCCGTTCGAGCCACGACCGGAGCGGGTAGACGCAGATCGTGAGCACGAGGGCGAAGAACGACCACACGAAGATCTCGGCGATCGCGGCGATCCCGAAGGACACGACGACCGCCCCGGCGAGCCCGAGCATGATGAAGGCAGTGCGGTGCGCCGACACCGGCGTGGTGTCGGCCGGCGGCGCGTCGGGCGCGGCCGGCTCGGGCGCTTCAGTCGCGGCCTGCTTGCGACGGTTCCACCACATGGTGACTCCCCTCCTGGGTCGGGTTCCCCGACAGGCGTCGGAGCGTGTCGGCACGATCGTCGGGCTCCACGAGCAGCGCTCGCACGAGCAGGGTGAGCGGGATGGACAGGATCGCCCCGATGGGCCCGATCACGAAGGCCCAGAAGACGACCGAGAAGAACGAGAGCGTGAGGCTGAGGTCGACGGCGTCGCTCACGAACTTCGGCTGGATGAGCACCTGCAGCGTGACGTTGATGGCGCTGTAGGCGAGCACCACGACGAGCGCGAGCGGCCAGCCGCCGATCACGAGGGCGAGCACAGCGGGCGGGATGAGCCCGAGCACGAAGCCGATGTTCGGCACGAAGTTCGTGACGAACGCCAGGATCGCCCACACGATCGGGATCGGGATCCCGAGTGCCCAGAGCAGCAGGCCGTCGAGCACGGCGACGATCGCGCCGAACGTCGCGTTCACGACGTAGTAGCGGCGCACGCCGCTGAAGTACCGCGAGCCGATCCCGTCGGCGCGGGCGCCGCCGAACACCGTGGCGAGCCGGCCGAATCGCGCGGCATCCGCGGCCATGAAGATGACGTAGGCGAGCACGAAGAAGAAGGCGGTCGCGAAGCCGAGCACGGCGTCGGCGACGGATGCCGCGACGCCGACGAGCGTGCCGGGGTCGAGGATCGACGACGTCGCGTCGGAGGCCTCGTCGGAGAGCCCGAGCGCCGAGAGCGTGTCGGCGATCGACGCGGCGGTCGCCTCCAGCTCGTCGGCGTAGTCGGGCAGCATCGCGACGAACTGGGCGGAGGCGAAGATCAGCAGTCCCGCGAGGATCGCGAGGATGAGGTACGCGACCACGATGACCACGGTAGTGGCCAGCCAGCGCGGCCAGCCGCGGCGCTCGAGGGGATACCGCACCGGGTGGGCGATGATCACGACGACGGACGCGACGGCGACGGGGGCGAGGATCTCGCGTCCGAGCCAGATGCCGCCGAAGGCGACGACCGCGGCGGCGACCGTGAGGAGCACGCGGGTGCCGTGCGCGAGCCCGTCCCGGCCGGCAGCCGCCCCCGTCGGGGCATCCGTCGTCGCCGGCCCGGTCATGATCAGAAGCTCCCGATCCCCTTGCCGATGACGACCACGCCGATCACCAGCAGCAGTACGGCCATCACCGTCGCGTTGTTGTGCACGAGCCACCCCCGCAGCGACTCGAGCGGCCCGGCCATGCGGGCGGATGCCACGAGGTAGGCGATCACGGGCACCGCGACCGAGCTGGCGGCGATGAGCGTGAACAGGAGGATCACGACGACGTCCTCGCCGATCGTGAGGCCGCCGGTGCCGATCGTGATGCCGGCTCCGACCGCCATGATGAGGTTCTTCGGGTTGACGGCGGAGAGGATGAAGCCGAGCCCGAACCCGCGGCCCGCGTTCATGTCGTCGATGGCCGCCATCCACTTCGGCAGCGGCGGCTCCTCGCCCGGCTTCGGCCGGCTCCGCCACTGCCGGATCGCGAGCAGCAGGAGCAGCACGCCGAGGACGATCTTGATCGTGCCCGAGACGGGCTTCGATGCATCGGGGTCCTGCTCGGGGAGCACCGACGCGAGCAGCGTGAACACGACGACCGCCACGACGATGCCGACCACCCAGCCCAGAAGGAAGCCGACGCTCGTGCCCTTCGCCTTCGGCGAGAGCAGCATGAGGATCGCCGCGATGATCGGGATGGGACTGATCGCGATCCCGACCGCCAGCGGCAGGATGTCCCCGAAGACGGCTCCCAAGACGTTCCCCTCGTCGACCCTGCTCAGCGGTGCTGATTGCACACTAGCGTCGGATGCCCCGGGCGGGCGGGAATCCCGTTCACGGCGTCGGCGCGGCGAGCGCCGCGATGGCCGCGCGGTTCGTCTCGTAGACCGGCCGCTCGCCCAGCAGGCCCAGGTCGGCGAGGCGACGATGCGCGTCGGGGCGGACCCGGCTGAAGGCGAGCGCGACGTTCCGCCGGTCGAGCCACGCAAGCAGGGCGTCGAAGCTCTCGGCGCCCGTGACGTCGACGTCGGTCACGGCTTCCATGTCGACGACCAGATGGCGTACCGGACCGTTGCCCGCGGCCTCGGCGGCGGTGACTGCGCGCTTCACGGCGTCGTCGAAGACCGTGCCGTTGGCGAAGAACAGCGGCGCGGCGAGCCGGATCACGATCACGCCGGGCGCCGTGACCGCGCCGCTCGGCGCCTCGTCGAGTAGCGAGTCGGTGGGCTCGCCACCGGCCTCGAGCACGTCGATCGCCGGGTTCGCGGCGCGCTTCGCGAGGTTGATGAGCGCGAGCACGAACGAGACGAGGATGCCGGGAATGGCGCCGATGAACAGCGTCACGAGGAAGCAAGCGGCGCCGACCACGAACTCGAAGCGGTCCTGCCGCCAGAGCTGGATGAAGTCGCGGATGCCGAGCAGCGGCAGGATCGCCACGCCGACGATCGCGCCGATCGCGGGCGACGGGATGTCGGCGAGCAGTGCCGTGCCGAACAGCAGGAGCAGCAGCGTGCCGACCGCGAGCACGAGCGAGGGCAGCTGGGTCCGGGAGCCGGCCTGGTCCATGGCGGCGGTTCGCGAGGTGGACGACCCGACGGCGAAGCTGGCGCTCGCCCCGGCGGCGATGTTGCCGACGCCGAACGCGAAGAGGTCGCGGTTCGGGTTCGTGGCGTACCCGCGCTTCTCGCCGTACGACCGGGAGACGAGGAGTCCCTCGGCGGTCGTCACGAGCGTCAGCGCGATCGCCGACGGGATGAGCACGAGCCACGTCGACCAGTCGATGACCGGCCACGTGAGCGCGGGCGGTCCGGCGGGCACCTCGCCGAGCACGTCGACGCCCGCCTTGTCGTCGAGGTCGGCGATCACGACGACGATCGTCGCGAGCACGAGCACCACGAGCGCCCACGGCACGACCGGCAGGAAGCGGCGGCCGAGGAGCAGGATCGCGACCGAGACGACCGAGATCGCGAGCGAGACGAGGTTGGTGGTGCCGAGCCCGGTCACGAGCCCGACCACCTTGTCGACGAACTCGCCGCCGGAGTCGATCGACACGCCGAGCATCTTCGCGACCTGGCTCACGAGGATGTCGAGCGCGAGACCCCCGACGAACCCCACGAGGATCGGCTTCGAGAGGAAGTTCGCGAGGAAGCCGAGCTTCAGCACCGCGAGTAGCACGAACAGGATGCCGCAGATGATCGCCTGGGCCATCGCGAGCGTCGCGTAGTCGGCACTGCCGGCGGTGGCCAGCCCGCCGATCGACGAGGCGACGAGCGCGGCCGCCGCGGCATCCGGTGACGCCACCAGCTGGCGGCTCGACACGACCAGCGCGTAGACGATCGTCGGCACGATCAGGGCGTAGAGACCCGCCGTGGCGGGCAGGCCGGCGATCTGCGCGTAGCCGATGTTCAGGGGGATCGCGATGGCGAGGAGGGTGACGCCGGCGGTGAGTTCGCGAACCAGGTTGCGGCGGCCCAGTCCCGCCAGCGGCTTCTGCATCGTGTCAGCGGCCCTCCGTCTCCTTGGCCGAAGCTGCCAGGGCGGCGGCATCCTGCGCGTGGTACTCAGCGACCAGCTCGACCTCGCGCTGCTTGCGCGGGAAGAAGAAGAACACGAGGATCGCGCCGATCACGACGGCCACGAGTCCGGCGGTGTACGCCCAGTGGTCACCGGCGAGGAACGACTCCTTCGCCGCCGCGGTGATCTGGTCGGCGTACTGCGGGTACTGCTTCGCCATCGCCGCGGCGCTGTCGAACGACTTCGTCAGCTGCGCCTCGGTCGCGGTCGAGATCGAGGACGCCTCGGACGACGCTGCGATCTGCTTCGAGAACGCGGCGGCGTAGCCCGCCGTCAGCAGTGCGCCGAAGATCGACTGCATGAGCGCGCCGCCCAGGTCGCGCTGCAGGTCGGCGGTGGCCGACGCCATTCCGACGCGCGTCGGCGGCACCGACCCGGTCAGCGAGTGCGCGGCGGGCGTCTGGGCGAAGCCGACGCCCGCGCCGACGAACGCGTAGGCCAGGCCGACCTCGAAGTAGCCCGATCCCTCCCGCCAGAGCACGAGCATCGTGAGGAAGCCGAGGAAGACGAACACGTAGCCCGACAGCAGGGTCATGCGCGACCCGATGCGGTCGACCAACCGGGCCGAGATGGGCGCGATCAGCACCATCAGGATCGCCGTCGGGAGGATCGCCGCGCCCGCCTCGATGGTGGTGTACCCGAGGACGTTCTGCAGGAACTGCTGCCCCACGAACATCGCGCCCATGAGCGAGCCGAACACGATGATGCCGGCCACGGCCGCGACCCAGAACGGCGGCCTGGCCGCGACGTGCAGGTCGTACAGCGGGTTGGGCGCCCGGCGTTGGCGCAGGACGAACGCGATGACGCCCACGAGAGTGATGCCCGACAGCACGAGCACGAGCGTGGTGGAGTCGGGGACCGCCGCGAAGTTGATGGCCAGGATCAGCGAGCCGACGAAGACGATCGAGATGATGCCGCCGAGGTTGTCGACCTTCTCGGTCGACTCGTTCACGTGCGCGGGCACGAAGATCAGCGCCATGATGAACGCGACCAGTGCGAGCGGCACGGTGACGAGGAAGACCGAGCCCCAGTCGAACTGCCCCAGGAGCCAACCCGACAGGAGCGGCCCGAGCGCGGCGATCGCGGCCCCGATCGCCGACCAGAGCGCGATCGCGCGGGTGCGCTTCGCGCCGCCCCAGAGCGCCGCGATGAGCGCGAGCGTGGTCGGGAAGCACATGCCGCCGGCGATGCCGCCGAGCATCCGCGCCACGACGAGCACCTCGATCGTCGGGGCGAACGCGGCGAGCAGGCTGAACGGGATCGAGGCCAGCGAGCCGAGCAGCAGCATCATCTTGCGGCCGTAGCGGTCGCCGAGGGCGCCGAGGTAGAGCACGGATGCCGCGAGCCCGAGGCTGTAGCCGACCGCGGTCAGGTTCAGCTGCGTCTGCGAGGCGTCGAACGCCGCGCCGATCGTGGGCAGCGCCACGTTGGCGACGGCGAGGTTGAGATTCGCGATGGCCGCGCCCAGCACGAGCGCGATGAGGACGAGGAAGGCGCGCGGCGGACTGTCCCCCGTGCGACCCGGCGTCGTTGCGACCGTCGGCGTTCCGTGCTCAGCCATGGCGTGCATCCCCTTCGCCGTGAGCGGGTGGGAGCGGTGCCCCCACGGGACACGCTATTGCACCGGGGCGCGACGGCGACAGAGCCCGCGCGGGGGGTCAGCGGCAGGTCAGCGCCCGGTCAGCGCTCCTCGGTGCGCGCCATCGTCGACGGCAGCTCGCTCGTGACGAGCACGTCGGGCCCGCGATCGGCGAGCGCCGCGGCGAGCGCGAGCACGACCGCGCCGCCGATCGACTGGCTCCGCCCGGGCTCGTGCCACACCTGCACGCGCGCGGTCACGCGATTCCCGCCGATCGTGATGGCCCTGGCCCACGGCGCGGGTGCGGCCGGCTCGGCCAGCACGCCGTCGACGGATGCCGCGACCCGCTCGAGCTCGGCCAGCGCCGCCTCGACGCCGTGCTCGCCCAGCGGCGTGCGCACCTCGAGCTCGGTGCGGTTCGCACCGAAGGCGGATCCGTTCACGAACGGGTTGTTGAGGAACGCCGCGTTCGGGACGTGCACCGCCCGTCCGTCGAACGACCGCACGATGACCGACCGGCTCGTGAGCTCCTCGACGGTGCCGTCGTAGTCGGCCGTCTCGACCTGGTCGCCGGGCTGCACGGGCTTGCGGGTCTGCAGCACGATGCCGGCCGAGAAGTTGTCGGCGATGCCCCGCAGCACGAGCAGGGCGACGATCGCCACGATGATGACGATCGCGAGGATGGGCTGCAGCGGTGCCCCGAGGAAGCTCAGCGCGACGCCGACGCCGAGCAGCAGCACGACGATGCCCGAGATGCTCGCGATGCGGCGCTTCGTCTCGGGCGGGATGCCCTCGAGGGGCCGGAGCAGCGCGAGGATGCCTCGGCGCACCAGTCGCGACGCGATCCAGCCGGCGACGACCGAGAGCAGGGCGAACGTCACGTCCCAGGCGCTGAGGGTGGACCAATCGAGGAACTCGCCGCTCACGCGCCCCACCATACGACCTGCCGGCCTCGCGGATCCGGCTGACACGACACGATTTCGGCTACCACCGCGCCAGCCTGCGCGATATGGTGCCCACGGGAGACACCGAGATCAGGGGGATCGCAGGCTCCAGTCGGACCGGCGCACCCCGGAGACGGGCGCGACCCGTCGCCGCCCCCAGCGGCGGCATCCGACATTCTGAAAGGGCTTCGATGAGTTTCTGGAACAGCCTGGGCGACATCCTCTGGTGGACCCTCTGGTTCTTCGCCTTCTTCGCCTACCTCTGGGCGGTCATCGCGATCATCACCGACCTCTTCCGCGACCACAAGCTCAACGGCTGGTGGAAGGCGGTCTGGATCATCTTCCTGGTCTTCGTGCCGTTCCTGACCGCGCTCGTCTACCTCATCGCCCGCGGCAGCGGCATGGCGGAGCGCGCGCAGAAGGAGGCCCGGCAGTACCAGGCCGCGACCGACGAGTACATCCGCCAGACCGCGGGCACCGCGGCGAGCCCGTCGGACGAGATCGCCAAGGCGAAGGCGCTGCTCGACGCAGGCACGATCAACCAGCAGGAGTACGACGCGCTGAAGGCCAAGGCGCTCGCGCACGGCGCCTGAGCCCGACGCGAACGAAGGGGCGGATGCTGCGGCATCCGCCCCTTCGCCGTGTCTGCGCCGCTAGCTCGCGGACTTGAGCTCCCTGCCGTGCACCGTGAGCGCATAGAGCACGAGGATGTCGAGCGCGAGCACGATGAGCGACCACCACGGCTGCACGGGCAGCAGGGCGAGCTGCGAGAGGCCGTTGAACGCGACGAGGATGATCGCCACCACGCGCGCCCAGGTCGCCCCGGCGATCAGCGCGAGGCCGACGAGCACCAGCGCGACACCCAGGATGAGGTGCCACCAGCCCCATCCGGACACGTCGAACAGCAACAGCCCGCCCTCGGTCACCAGGAAGTACGAGCTCTGCGGCATGAGGATCGCCACGAGCCCGTACAGGGCGTCGAAGACCCCCGCGATGATGATGACGATCGCGGCGAACCAGCCCCAGCCGACCCATCCGGAGCTTGCAGTGTCTGACATGTGTTCCCCTCTCCCTCGGCCGCGTCCCCAGGTGGACGCGTGCCGGTACGCGCATCATCCACCCGGCTGAGCGCGCACGTCAACAGGTTCGTGCTCAGGTGAGCGCAGGCGCTCCGGCGGGGTCTCCGACGGCATCGGGGTCGGCGTCGCGGTCCGCGGCCGGGCGAGCCGAGTCCGCTGGCGCCTCCGGGCGGATCACGCCCGCGTTGCGCAGGAACAGGATGATCCAGCTGAAGATCAGCACGCCCGCCACGAGCTCGACGGCGGTGAGGTTGTAGTAGCCGATCGCGAAGAAGACGCCGAGCAGGACGACGACCGCGACGTAGACGTACCCGAGGATCACGAACACCTTCGGCATCGACGGAACCAGACGCGGCAGGGCGAACACGATCACGGCGTAGGTCACGGCCATGCCCGTCGCCACCGTGTTGTGCAGCGCGAAGAACTCGTCCACCGGGAAGATGCCGACGCACGCCAGCAGGACGCCGATGAGCGCGAGCATCGCGCGCACGATGCTCCGTCGACGGACCTCCACGGGTGTCGACGTCGGCAGGTTCGCCGTGCCGTAGCGCGCGATGATCGTGACGATCGCCCCGGCGATGATGAGCGTCAGGTTGAACGCGAGCGACGAGATGTCGTCCGTCATGCCGAGCGCCGAGAGGTTCTTCTGCCACCAGAGCGGATCGCTCGAGCTCAACATGGCGGCCAGCGCCCCCACCACGAGGAACACCGCGACCACGAGCGACAGGAGCATGGGCGTGAGCCGGGCCGCCGAGAGGAACACCGCGTACGCGGTGACGGCGAACGCGGTGCCCGCGAGCACGGCCGCCGGGAACGTGAACACGACCGCGCCGATGAAGCTGCGCTCCAGCACGTCGGCGAGGCCGATCCAGCCGAGCAGGACGATGACGGCATGGGCCACGGCGAGCGCGACGACGTCGAACCAGTGCAGTCGCGCACCCGAGACCTCGAGGCCGTCGTCGACGTGGGACCGCAGCGCCGGCGCGGGCGTTCGCAGGACGACCCGACCGAGCAGGAAGGCGATGAACGCCACCGCAGCGCCGCCGACGCCGGCGAACTGGCCGAGCGACCCCGCGCCCGAGATGGGCACGTCGTCGCCCCAGAAGACGATCCACCCCACGGCGAGCCCGATGACGAACGCCACCGCGCCCACCACCAACGCGACGGACTCGAGCGTCTCCGCATTCTCGGCCGGGTGCCGGAGCACGCGGCGGATCGAGGTGGACGGCTGCGTGCTGCGCGCCGCCGGGGCGCGGGTCGGTGCGGTCATCGGGGCATCCCTCCCGCGACCCCGGGCGGCCGCTGTGGGGATCAGACTGCCAGCCGGAGCCCTCGCTTGTCACGCATCACGTGGCCACCGCTCCGCGCAGGCCGGCCCGCGGCATCCGCTCGGGTCAGGAGTCGATGGGGTCGAGCACCTCGAGCATCGACCCCTGCACGAACCCCGCCCACTCGTAGGCCGCGCGCAGGTAGTCGTCGCGCGTCTCGTCGGCCTCGTCGTCGTCCTCCTCGACGATGCCGACGCGCTCGGCGAGGATGAGCCGCAGGTCGGTGAGGAACGTGAGCCAGCCCCACGCCTCGGACTGGTCGAGCTCGATCTGCACGACCCCCTCGTCGCCGTCGGCCACGGCGGTCGCGTCGCGCACGCGCTGCGCGGCCTGGCGCTTGCCGTCGACGAGGCTCTCGCGCGTGTACCGGCCGAACTCCTGCGACGCCGGCGCGTCGTCGGGGTACGCGTTCGGCAGCAGCCGCCCGAGCGCCGGATCGTCGGCCTCGCCGAGCAGGAGCACCGAGTCGACCTGGTCGGCGAGCTCCGAGAGGAGCATCGCCTCCTCGACCTCGAGCACGATGCGCACGCCCTCGCCTCCGCTGCGCCCGGCGACGATCACGGCTCGCCCCTCGACACCGTGGCCTGCAGGCCGTAGCCGTGCATCGCCTGCACGTGCCGCTCCATCGCCTCGCGATTGCCGGATGCCACGACGGCGCGCCCCTCGTGGTGCACCTGCAGCATCAGCCGCTCGGCGACCTCGCGCGGGTACCCGAAGTACGTGCGGAACACGTACGTCACGTAGGTCATGAGGTTGACCGGGTCGTCCCACACGATCGTGCGCCACGGCTGCTCCGACACGTCGCGGGTGGTCGTGTCGGCGTCGAGCTGTTCGAGCGTGGACGTCACCCGTCCAGCCTTCCACGACGGCCGTCCCGACGGAACCCGGATGCGGCGACGGCGGACATCACGCCCGCCGCGACGCGGTGACGGTGAACTTCGGGTTGCGCGCGACCTGGCGGGTCGGTCCGACCGCGCGCTCGAGCAGCGGCCGGTACCGGAGGTGCGAGTTCCAGACGCACCACAGCTCGCCGCCGGGCGCCAGCACGCGCGCCGCGTCGTCGAACAGGTGCGCCGCGATGCCGGTGTGCAGCGCGGCATCCGAGTGGAACGGCGGGTTGAGCACCACGAGCGGCTCGCTCGCGTCGGGCAGGAGCTCGAGCGCGTCGGCCTGCGTCACGGTCACGCGATCGGCGACGCGGTTCACCTCCGCGGTCTCGCGAGCGGATGCCGCGGCCGCCGCCGAGCGGTCGGTCGCCGTGACCCGCAGCCCGGGCCGGCTGCGAGCGAGCCACGCCGCCACCACGCCCGACCCGCACGCGAGGTCGACGGCGGACGCGGCATCGGGCATCGCGCCGTCGAGGTGCTCGAGGAGGAAGCGGGTGCCGATGTCGACGCCGGTGCCGGCGAACACGCCGCCGTGCGCGACGACCGTGACGCCGAGGTCGTCGTGCCGCTCGCCGCGCGGCCAGCCCGGCGACGACGGCTGCCGCTGCGCGCGCGGGCCCCGCGCCGTGAGCACGCGCGACTTCTGCCGGGCGCGCGACACGTCCACCCGGTCGAACCAGGCACCGAGCACGTCGTTCATCGCGAGCGACATGTGCTTGATGCGCCCGCCCGCGACGACGACCACGTCGGATGCCGCGTGCCGGGCCACGAGCCCTGCGAGCTCGTCGAGCCGGTCGAGGGACCGTGGCAGGCGCAGCAGCACGATCCGCGCGCCGTGCAGCAGCTCCGCGCCGAGCGGCAGCGACCGGACGCGGTCGGCGAGGCCCGCGCGCGCGGCGTTCCCGGTGAGTGCCCGCTCGCCCGTGACGAGGTCCTGGTGCACGCGGATGCCGCGGGCGCCCGCTGCGGCGGCGCCCAGCGCGAGGGCGCCGTAGGCGTCGTCGAGCACGACGAGATCGCCGTCGCCGGCACCCGCAACGAACGGTGCGGACTCGTCGAGGATGAGGCGGTCCGCGGCATCCGAGGCCTCGAGCCCATGCCCCTCGACGTCGGGGTGGCGACGCAGCAGGGCGAAGTCGAGGGGCATGGCCCAAGGCTACGCGCGGCCGTGCAACCCGGTGCGGCTCCCGGTTCGGTTTGCTACCCTCGTGCCCGCATGCGTGACGCAGGACTGCAGTTCCGGGGGGAACGGCGCGCGGCGAGGATCCACGCCGCGAGCCTCGAGCATCGCGCCCGGATCGGTCGACGGCTCGCGCCGCTCGCGGCGGCGGTCGCCGTGCTCTCGCTCGGGCTGACCTTCGCGCTCACGCCGCAGCCACCCGCCCCGGCGCAGCCGCCGGGCGTCGGCGAGGCCTTCTCGGGCGACACCCAGACCGTGAGCGTGGCCGCCGACGTCGCCGCACCCGACGTGTCGCACGAGTCGTACGTCTCCACGACCGGCCCCGAGACGCTCGTCGAGTCGGGCACCAACCACGACTGGGCGAAGCTCGTGCTCATCTCCGGCGACTTCCCGCTGACGCAGGCGAACATCGACGTGATGCTGCGTTGGATGCGGCAGGAGAACGGTCCCGACAATTGGTGGAACCGCAACAACCCGCTGAACAACGGCAACGGCTCGGGCGGCGGATCGGGTCTCGGCAGCTACGCGACCCTGTCGATCGCGGCCGAGTACGCCGCCGACAGCCTGCGCCGATACGCGTTCTACGACGCGATCGAGGCCTCGCTCGAGGCCGGCACCGACGCGAACGCCACGGCGCAGGCGATCTGGGCGTCGCCATGGGCCACCAGCCACTACGGGTACGGCTCGCACTGGTCGACGGCGCCCGTGAAGGTGATCACGGCGCCCGAGTCGGCCTGGGGCTGAGCGCCCCGGCGAATCCGGACGCCGTGACGTCGTGACGTGCCGCGGCGTCGACGTCGTCAGGGCACGACGATGTCGAACGCCGGATCGCCCTGGTCGAGCACGCCGATGAGCTGCTTCAGGACCTCCATGTCGCCCGTCACCTCGACGCCGTCGGATGAGACGTCGCCGCCGGCGAGCCGGAGCAGACGCGGCTTGTCGAGCGACAGGTGCAGCGCGGCATCCGGCGCCGGCTCGCGCTCGACGTACACCAGCACGCCGTTGCGCAACGTGAGGTGGAAGCTGCGGCCGAGGTCGGAGAGCGTGAGATCGAGCGCCAGGTCGAGGTCCCACGCCCTCGGGCCGTCGACGCGGATCGCGACCGCGTCGAACAACTGCTCGGGAGTGAGCTGGGCCAAGATCGCGGGGGCGGCCGTCGACGTGGGCGTGCCGAAGTTGCCCTCCCGCAGCTCCGTCGCTCCCGAGAGGAAGAAGTTCCGCCAGGTGCCGTTCTCGGAGCCGTACGCGAGCTGTTCGAGCGTGTCCGCGTACAGGGCCCGAGCGGCCGCGTGCGCGGCATCCGCGAACACCGCGTGATCGAGGAGGGTCGCCGCCCACCGGAGGTCGCCCGCATCGAACGCCGCCTGCGCGAGCTCGACGACCCGGTCGATGCCGCCGATCGCGTCGACGTACCGCTCGGCGAGCGCCTGCGGCGGATGCGGCCAGAGACGAGCCGGATTGCCGTCGAACCAGCCCATGTACCGCTGGTAGATCGCCTTGACGTTGTGGCTCACGGACCCGTAGTAACCATGCGTGCTCCAGTTGCGCTCGAGGGCCGGCGGGAGCTGGATGACCTCGGCGATCTCGGCGCCCGTGAGGCCCTGGTTGAGCATCCGCAGCGTCTGGTCGTGCAGGTAGGCGTAGAGGTCACGCTGGATCGAGAGGAAGCGACGCACCTCGTCGGCGCCCCACGTCGGCCAGTGGTGCGACGCGAAGACCACATCGGTGCGGTCGCCGTAGCGTTCGATCGCCTCGGTGAGGTACTGCGACCACACGTGCGGGTCGCGCACCAGCGCGCCGCGGAGCGTGAGCAGGTTGTGCAGGTTGTGCGTCGCGTTCTCGGCCATGCACAGCGCCCGGAAGCGCGGGAGGTGGAAGTGCATCTCCGACGGTGCCTCGGTGCCGGGCGCCATCTGGAACTCGATCTCGACCCCGTCGATCACGTGCGTCTCGCCGGTCTCGCGGATGTCGAGCGTCGGGACGATCATCGTCGCCTCGCCGGTCGAGGTCGTCTGGCCGAGGCCGGCGCCGACCTGGCCCTTCGGCCCGCGTGCGAGCGCCGCGCCGTACATGTAGCCGGCGCGGCGTCCCATCGCGGTGCCGGCGTAGACGTTCTCGGCCACGGCATGCTCGACGAAGCCCTCGGGGGCGATGATCTGCACGTCACCCGCGTCCACCTCGTCCTGCGACACGATGCCGAGCACGCCGCCGAAGTGGTCGATGTGGCTGTGGGTGTGGATCACCGCGACGATCGGACGATCGCCCCGGTGGGCGCGGTACAGCTCGAGGGCCGCGACGGCGGTCTCCTTCGAGATGAGCGGGTCGACGACGATGACGCCGGTCTCGCCCTCGATGAACGACATCACCGAGAGGTCCAACCCGCGCACCTGGTGGATGCCGGGAACCACCTCGTAGAGTCCGTGCTTCGCGACGAGCTTCGACTGCCGCCACAGGCTCGGGTTCACCGAGTCGGGCGCGTCGCCGTCGACGAAGTCGTACGACGAGGCATCCCACACCACCGCACCGCGGTCGTCTCGGATGACCGGATCGTCGAGCGTGCCGATGAATCCGCGGTCGGCGGCCGCGAAGTCGGCGTCGTCGTCGAACGGCAACGTGGCCGACAGGGCCTCGTTCGCGGCGATGACGGCCTCGGACGGTTCCCGTTGCTGCATGCGTGTGCTCCTTCCCCCGGGGGAGCTTCCCCCTGAGCGAGCCTCCCGCATCGGGAACGCATGGCGCAAGGAAGGGGGGACGCGACCCGCGCTACTCGCGGTCGAGGGGCCGCCACACGACGACGGCGTTCTCGCGGCGCACGCGCGTGCCGGTGCGGACCGACACGATGTCGCCGGCGGAGCCGGCGGCGAAGACCCGGCGTCCGGGCCGGTTGAGCATCTCGTCGGCGAGTGCGGCCTCGAGCTCGCGCACCCGAGCACGGAGGCCCTGCACCTCGTCCTCGAGGCCGAGCACGCGGCGGATGCCCTCGAGGCTCACGCCCTCGCTCGAGAGCTGCGCGATCTCGCGCAGCTGCATGACGTCGCGCATCGAGTACCGCCGCGACTTGCCGGCCGTGCGGGTCGGCGAGACGAGTCCCATGCGGTCGTACTGCCGCAGCGTCTGGGGATGCATCCCGGCAAGGTCGGCTGCCACCGAGATGACGAACAGCGGGCTCGACTCGTTCATCGCTGGCTCCTCGCCTTGGCGAGCAGCTCCTCACGCGGATCCTCGTCGGGCAGCAGCGCCGCGAACTCCTCGAGCTTCTCGCTCGCGTCCTTCGAGAGGTGCGACGGCACGGCCACCTGCACCACGGCGAGGAGGTCGCCCGTGCCCTTCTTCGTCTCGACGCCGCGGCCCTTCACGCGCAGCACGCGGCCGCTCGGGGTACCGGGCGCGACCCGCAGCTTCACGGGCTCGCCGCCGAGGGTGGGCACCTGGATGGTGGCGCCGAGCGTCGCCTCGGCGAACGTGACCGGCACCGTCACGCGGAGGTTCAGGCCGTCGCGCTCGAACACCGGGTGCTTGCGCACGTTCACCGTGAGGATGAGGTCGCCGGCCTCGCCGCCGTCGGGTGAGGGGTGGCCCTTGCCGGGCAGCTTGATCTTCTGGCCGTCGGCCACGCCCGCGGGGATGCGCACCGTGATGGGCTTGCCCTCTGCGGTCTGCAGCGTGATCTGGTCGCCCTTGGTGGCGGTGATGAAGTCGAGCGTCGTGGACGCGGTGACGTCGCGGCCCTTGGTGGGTCCGCCGAAGCCGCGGTAGCCGCCGCTCGGCGTGCCGAAGCGGCCACCACCGAACAGGCCGCCGAGCAGGTCGTCGTAGTCGCCGCCCTGCTGGAACGTGTAGCGCGTGCCCCCGCCGCCCTGGCCGCCGAACATGCCGCCGAAGACGTCCTCGAAGCCGCCCGCGCCGCCCGCGCCGGGCGCGGTGAATCGCGCGCCGGTGCCCATCGCACGGATCGCGTCGTACTCCTTGCGCTCCTCAGCATCGGCCAGCACCGAGTGCGCCTCGCTGATCTCCTTGAAGCGCGCCTCGGCCGCGGCATCCCCCGGGTTCTGGTCGGGGTGGTACTTGCGCGCGAGCTTGCGGTACGCCTTCTTGATGTCGGCGTCGCTCGCGTCCTTGGAGACGCCGAGCACCTGGTAGAAGTCCTTGTCGAACCAATCCTGACTGGCCATCGGCACCTCCTTCCTGAAGTCTGTCTGATGAACCGGTGGTCGAGTAGCGCCCGGCGGAGCCGGACGCGTATCGAGACCCCCTGGAGCGTCTCGATACGCGTCGCCTCCGGCGGCGCTACTCGACGACCGTGATCACTACTGCGGCGTCTTGACGACGACCTTCGCCGCGCGCAGCAGCGTCCCGCCGAGCAGGTAGCCCGTCTCGACGACGTCGGCGACCGTGTCGGTGTCGACCTCGTCGGACGGCTGCTGGAAGATCGCCTCGTGCCGCGTCGGGTCGAACGGCTCGCCGACCTCGCCGAACGGGGTCAGCCCGAGCTTCTCGACCGCCGCGCGGAGCTTCGCCGCGATGGTCGCGAAGGGGGCGTCGCCCTCGAGGTCGCCGTGCTTCTCGGCACGGTCGAGGTCGTCGAGCACGGGCAGCAGCACGGACACCGCCGCACCGACCGCGCGCTCCCGCTCGACCTCGCGGTTCGCCTCGGTGCGCTTGCGGTAGTTCGCGTACTCGGCGGTGACGCGCTTGAGGTCGGCGAGGTGCTCGTCGCTCGGCTCCTGCACCTCGGCCTGCGCCGCGTTCAGGATGTCGTCGACCGTGAGCACCTCCTCGTCGGTGTCGGCCGCGGCATCCGTCGCCTCGACCTCGCCTTCGTGCGCGCCCTCGGGCTGCCGAACCTGACCCGTCTCGGGGTCGATCCGCCGCTTGTCGCGGATGATCGGCTCGTCGTGGTTCTGGTTCTCGTCCGACATGATTACTTCTTCTCGTCCTCGTCGTCGATGACCTCGGCGTCGACCACGTCCTCGTCGGAGGAGCTGCCGCCGTCGGTGCCGCTGGCGGAGGCGTCCTCACCGGGGTTGCCCGGGTTGGCGCCCGCGGGCTGCTGCTGCGAGGACGCGTAGATCGCCTCGCCGAGCTTGCCCTGCGACTGCGAGAGCTTGTCGAACGCCGACTTCACGGCCGCGTCGTCGTCGCCGGCGAGCGCCGACTTCAGCGCGTCGACGTCGCCCTGCACCTCGGACTTCACGTCCTCGGGGAGCTTGTCGTCGTTGTCCTTGATGAGCTTCTCGATCTGGTAGACGAGCTGCTCGGCCTGGTTGCGCGTCTCGGCGGACTCGCGGCGCTTCTTGTCGTCGGCCGCGTGCTCCTCGGCGTCGCGCACCATGCGCTCGATGTCCTCCTTGGGGAGGCTCGAGCCGCCCGTGATGGTCATCGACTGCTCCTTGCCGGTGCCCTTGTCCTTGGCGGACACGTGCACGATGCCGTTCGCGTCGATGTCGAAGGTGACCTCGATCTGCGGGATGCCGCGGGGGGCAGGGGCGATGCCGGTCAGCTCGAACGTGCCGAGCGGCTTGTTGTCGCGCGTGAACTCGCGCTCGCCCTGGAAGACCTGGATCGCGACCGACGGCTGGTTGTCGTCGGCGGTCGTGAAGGTCTCGCTGCGCTTGGTGGGGATGGCCGTGTTGCGCTCGATCAGCCGCGTCATGATGCCGCCCTTGGTCTCGATGCCGAGGCTGAGGGGGGTGACGTCGATGAGCAGCACGTCCTTGCGCTCGCCCTTGAGGACGCCCGCCTGGAGGGCGGCGCCCACGGCGACGACCTCGTCGGGGTTCACGCCCTTGTTGGGCTCCTTGCCGGTCTCCTGCTTCACGAGCTCGGAGACGGAGGGCATGCGGGTCGAGCCGCCGACGAGCACGACGTGCGCGATGTCGGAGACCTTGATGCCGGCCTCGCGGATGACGTCCTCGAAGGGCTTCTTGGTGCGGTCGAGCAGGTCGCTCGTCATGTTCTCGAACTGCGCGCGGGTGAGCGTCTCGTCGAGGTTGGCGGGCCCGTTCTCGGTGAGCGAGAGGTAGGGCAGCTGGATGTTCGTGGACATGGAGCTCGAGAGCTCCTTCTTCGCCTGCTCCGCGGCCTCCTTGAGGCGCTGCAGCGCGATGCGGTCCTTCGACACGTCGACGCCGGTGGTGTCCTTGAAGCGCTTGATCAGCCACTCGACGATGCGCTGGTCCCAGTCGTCGCCGCCGAGGCGATTGTCGCCCGCGGTCGCACGCACCTGGATGGTCGAGAAGTCGTCGTCCTTGCCCACCTCGAGGAGCGAGACGTCGAAGGTGCCGCCGCCGAGGTCGAAGACGAGGATGAGCTCGTCCTCCTTGCCCTTGTCGAGGCCGTACGCGAGGGCCGCGGCCGTGGGCTCGTTGATGATGCGGAGCACGTTGAGGCCGGCGATCTCGCCCGCCTCCTTGGTGGCCTGGCGCTCGGCGTCGTTGAAGTACGCGGGGACGGTGACGACGGCGTCGGTCACCGTGTCGCCGAGGTACTGCTCGGCGTCGCGCTTCAGCTTCTGCAGGATGCGCGCCGAGATCTCCTGCGGCGTGTACGTCTTGCCGTCGATCTCCTTCGACCAGTCGGTGCCCATGTGGCGCTTCACCGACGCGATGGTGCGGTCGACGTTGGTGACGGCCTGGCGCTTGGCGGTCTCGCCGACGAGCACCTCGCCGTCCTTCGTGAACGCGACGACCGACGGGGTCGTGCGGAAGCCCTCGGCGTTCGCGATGACCGTGGGCTCGCCGCCCTCGAGCACGCTCACGACGGAGTTCGTGGTGCCGAGGTCGATTCCTACTGCTCGTGACATGTGTGTATCTCCTTCTGCCGGGAGCCCGCACGAGCGGATGCCGCGCACACTCCATCGGCGGTCGGCCCGGCCGTCCTGGCCCGCGACCGAAGTCAATGGCGTCGGAACTTGAGTCCCAACGGCTCAAGTGTGTCAGCGGCCCGAGGAACGTGTCAAGTCGGATCCGCCGAAGTTGAGCCGACTCGACTCAACTCACGGCTGGTTCCCAGTATTCGGGCGGCACGGGGCCCGGTGGCGTCGCGCGTCGCCTCCTGCGCCACGGCTCTTGCGGCGGCATCCGGGCTGCGCTAGACACGGGATCGGGCCGCGCGCCCGCCCTGCACCGTTCGCACCTGGGGGATCGAGCACTGGGGAGGGACGACCGATGACGACCGCCGCCGAGACGTCGACGACGACCTCGAAGCTCAGCCTGCCGGCCCTCACCGCCATGGTCGTCGGCTCGATGGTCGGTGCCGGGGTGTTCCAGCTCCCGGCGCGCTTCGCGAGCCAGACCGGGGTCTACGGCGCACTGATCGCGTGGGCGATCGCGGGGCTCGGCATGCTGACGCTCGCCCTCGTCTTCCAGACCCTCGCCGTGCGCAAGCCGAAGCTCGACAACGGCGTGTACGTCTACGCGCGCGAGGGGTTCGGCCTCTACCCCGGCTTCCTGTCCGCCATCGGCTTCTGGGCGTCCGCATGCGCCGGCAACGCGTTCTACTGGGTCCTCATCATGACGACGCTGAGCCAGCTGTTCCCCGACCTCGAGCCGCTGCTCGGGCAGGGCGACACCTGGCCGGCGTTCTTCATCTCGGCGGCCGCCGTCTGGAGCTTCTTCCTCCTCATCCGGCGCGGGGTGAAGGAGGCGGCGGGGATCAACCTCATCGTGACGCTCGCGAAGCTCGTGCCGCTGGCGCTGTTCCTCGTGCTCGTCGTCTTCTTCCTCGACTGGGACGTGTTCGTCGCGAACCTCGGCGGCGGCGCCGACGCGCCCGGCGGCGAGTCGCTGTTCGAGCAGGTGCAGGGGACCATGCTCATCACGGTCTTCGTCTTCCTCGGCATCGAGGGCGCGAGCGTGTACTCGCGCTACGCGAAGCGCCGCGAGGACGTCGGCCGGGCCACCGTGCTCGGGTTCCTCTCTGTGCTCGCGCTGTTCGCGTCGGTCTCGATCCTGTCGTACGGCATCCTCCCCAAGGCGGAGCTCGGCGCCCTGCCGCAGCCGTCCGTCGGCGGCGTGCTCGAGGCCGCGGTGGGCCCGTGGGGCGGCGCGTTCATCCGAGTCGGGCTGATCATCTCGGTGCTCGGGGCGTACCTGGCATGGCAGCTGCTCGCCGCCGACGTCGTGTACGCCGCCGCGCGCGACAACGACCTGCCCCGCCACTTCGCCGTGCTCAACCGGCGGGAGGTGCCCGAGCACGCCGTGCTCTGGACCTCGATCTTCGTGACGGCCATCCTCTTCGCGGTGCAGTTCGTGGGGAATGCGCTCGACTTCACCCTCGACCTGACCGCGGCGCTCGCCCTCGCGCCGTACGCGCTCGCCAGCGCCTACGCCGTCAAGATCGCCCTGCGGCGCGACGGGTACGGCGACGTGGCGCCGGCACGACGCACGCGCGAGCTCGTGATCGCGGCCGTCTCGACGATCTACACGCTCTTCCTGATGTGGGCGGCCGGCTACGTGTTCCTGTTCCTCGCCTGCATCCTGCTCGCGCCGGCGACGGTGCTCTACATCCTGGCCCGTCGCCAGCAGGGCGCGCGGGTCTTCACGCGGCCGGGCCTGGTCGTCTTCATCGTCGTCCTGGCCTTCGCCGTGGTCGGCGTCGTGCTGCTCGCCACGGGGGTCGTGCAGATCTGATCAGGTGCGAGCGGATGCCGCGCGCACGACGGAAGGGAGCGCTTCATGCCAACCACGTTCGGGGTCCACTCCGAGGTCGGCCGGCTCAACCGGGTGCTCGTGTGCCGGCCCGGACTCGGACACGAGCGCCTCACGCCGAGCAACAACGACGCGCTGCTGTTCGACGACGTGCTCTGGGTGCACAACGCCAAGCGCGACCACCACGACTTCGTGCTGAAGCTGCAGGAACGCGGGGTCGAGGTCGTCGAGCTCCACGACCTGCTCGCCGAGACGCTGGGCGTGCCCGGTGCGCGCGAGTGGCTCCTCGATCGCAAGATCACCTCAAACGAGGTCGGGTACGGCCTCGTCGGCGACACCCGCGCCTACCTCGACTCCCTCGACGAGGCGCTGCTGGCCGAGCTGCTCATCGGCGGCCTCTCCACTCGCGAGCTGCCCGACGAGTTCCGCTCGGACGCCCTCGCGCTCGCCAGGGAGTCGTCGGGCATCGACGAGTACCTCATGGCTCCGCTGCCGAACACGATCTACACGCGCGACACCACCTGCTGGATCTACGGCGGCCTCACCCTGAACCCGCTCTACTGGCCGGCACGCCACGGCGAGACACTGCTCATGAAGGCGATCTACGAGTTCCACCCCGAGTACACGGGCAGCACCGTCTGGTGGGGCGACCCCGAGGAGGACTGGGGCCAGGCGACGCTCGAGGGTGGCGACGTCATGCCGGTCGGCAACGGCGCGGTGCTCATCGGCATGAGCGAGCGCACGTCGCGGCAGGCGATCACGCAGGTCGCCGCGAGGCTGTTCGCGGCGGGTGCGGCGACCCGGGTCGTGGTCGCCGGGATGCCGAAGCTCCGCGCCGCCATGCACCTCGACACGGTGTTCACGTTCGCCGATCGCGACCTGGTGACGTACTACCCCGACATCGTGGACGGCATCCACGCGTTCTCGCTGCGGCCGGCCGACGACGACGGCATCGAGGTCACCGAGGAGCGCCGGCCGTTCGTCGAGGTGGTCGCCGACGCGCTCGGAGTGCCCCGCCTCCGCACGGTCGAGCCCGGCGGCGGGTGGTACGCCGGCGAGCGCCAGCAGTGGGACAGCGGCAACAACGCCGTGGCCGTCGAGCCCGGCGTCGTCTTCACGTACGACCGGAACACTCACACGAACACGCTGCTGCGCAAGGCCGGCGTCGAGGTGATCACCATCGTCGGCGCCGAGCTCGGCCGCGGTCGAGGCGGCGGCCACTGCATGACCTGCCCGATCTCACGCGACCCCGTCGACTATTGAGGGACGGGTCGGTGATCGGATGCCGCGTCCCCGCTCGCGGCATCCGGCCCTCGCTTCGGGTCTTTCGGGCGGAGGTGCGCGCGCCCTAGAGTTTGGCGCAACTGTGCGTCATACGGAACGTTGGGAGGACTCGTGAACAGGATGAGGACACGGATGCTCGGCGGGGCGACCGCCGCGCTGGTGGTGATCGCGGGGCTCGGCACGATCGGCGCAGCCGCCGCGCCGAAGGGGCCCGGACCGCGGTACACGGCGGGAGCCGACGGCGCGGGCGACCCGTACTTCCCGTACTCGGGCAACGGCGGCTACGACGCGCAGCACTACGACCTCGACGTCAGGTACACGCTGCCCGAGGCGACGGGACCGCTCGAGGGACACCTCGAGGGAACCGCCACGATCGACCTCGTCGCCACCCAGGACCTCGACCGGTTCAACCTCGACCTGCGCGACATGGACGTGACGGCGCTCAGCGTCGACGGCAAGGCCGCCGCCGAGGTGGCCGTGCCCGCGGCCGGCGTCGAGGTCGACGGCGCCGCGTACTGGCAGGTGCAGGACGACGACGCCCGCATCTGGGAGCTCACGGTGCAGCCCCGCCCGAAGATCAAGGCCGGCCAGCACGTGCAGGTCGTGGTCGAGTACGAGGGCACGACCACGCAGCCCGAGGACATCGAGGGCGCGCTCTACGGCTGGGTCACCATGCGCGACGGCGCCATGGTCGTGAGCGAGCCCGAGGGCTCGATGACGTGGTACCCGGTGAGCGACCACCAGACCGACAAGGCGACCTACAGCTTCGCCATCACGGTCCCCCAGGGCAAGGTCGCCGTCGCGAACGGCACGCAGTCGAAGCCCGCGGAGACGGCCGACGGCTGGACGACCTGGTTCTGGGATGCCCCCGACGCGCAGGCCAGCTACCTGACAACGGCGTCCGTGGGTGATTTCGTCCTGCGGCCGACGTACTACTCGACGAGCGGCGTGCCGATCATCGACGCGGTGGACGCGAACCTGACTCCCCCCCGACTTGCCACGACGAATGCGAGCCTGGCCCGCCAGGTCGAGATGATCGACTTCTTCGAGAGCCGGTTCGGCCCGTATCCGTTCGGCTCGGCCGGGGCGATCGTCGACGACGACACGGTCTTCTACGCCCTGGAGACCCAGACCCGGCCCGTCTACTCGCGTCAGGCCTCCGAGGGCACCGTCGCGCACGAGATCGCGCACCAGTGGTTCGGCAACGCCGTGAGCCCCGAGGGCTGGAAGGACATCTGGCTCAACGAAGGCTGGGCGACCTACGCCACGTGGCTCTGGAACGAGGAGGAGGGCGACGCGACCGCGCAGGAGTCGTACAACGAGTGGTACGCCGAGGAGCCGGCCGACTCCGACTACTGGGAGCTCCAGATCGGCGATCCGCAGCCGCTCGGGCTCTTCCAGGGCCCGGTCTACGACCGCGGCGCCGGTACGCTCCATGCCCTGCGCCTCGAGGTCGGCGACGACGCGTTCTTTGAGGGCGCGCAGCTCTGGCTCGACCGCTACGACGACTCGACGGGCTCGGCCGAGGACTTCCAGGCCGTCTACGAGGAGGTCTCGGGCCAGGACCTCGACGACTTCTTCCAGACCTGGCTGTACGACCAGGAGAAGCCGCCGACCACCTGGACGCTGCCCTAGGCAGCCGCACGTCGATCGGCCCTCGCGCGTCGGAGCATCAGCCCGGCGCGCGAGGGCCGATCGTCATTCCCGGTCGAGCGCCTCTGCGACCGACGCGTGCACCGCGAAGCGGTCGAGATTCGGGACGGCCCGGCGCACCCGCGCCTCGGCCTCCGCCGCGACGGCCTCGGCCGCTCGCAAGGTCGGATCGCCGGCCAGCACGACGTCCGCGTCGCCCGAGAGCCGGTGCCCGCTCCAGCGCAGGCGCACGGATGCCACGCCGACCACGCCGTCGACGTGATGGAGCGCGTGCTCGGCGCGATCGAGCAGGTCGGGCTCGATCCCGTCCATGAGGCGTCGCCCGACACTCCGCACGGTCCCCCAGAGCAGCACCATGATGACGGCCGAGATCGCGAGCCCGATGATCGGGTCGGCGATCGGGAAGCCGAGCGCGACGCCCGCCGCGCCGAGCACGACGGCGAGCGAGGTGAACCCGTCGGTGCGGGCGTGCACGCCGTCGGCGACGAGCGCGGCGGATCCGATGCGACGCCCCACCCGGATGCGGTAGATCGCGACCGCCTCGTTGCCGGCGAAGCCGATCAGGCCGGCGAGCGCCAGCAGCCCGAGGTGCTCGACGGGCCGCGGATCGATCAGCCGGTCGATCGCCTGCCACGCCGCGACGACCGCCGAGAGCGCGACGACCGCCACGATGAAGAGCCCCGCGAGATCCTCGGCGCGACCGTAGCCGTACGGATACCGACGCGACGGCAGCCTGCGGGCCAGGGCGAACGCGATCCAGAGCGGAACGGCGGTCAGCGCGTCGGCGAAGTTGTGCACGGTGTCGGCGAGCAGGGCCACCGAGTCGCTGAGGAACACCACGGCGAGTTGGAGGAGTGTCGTCGCGAGCAACACGAACAGGCTGATCTTGAGGGCCCGCACGCCCTGGGCGCTCGCCTCCAGCGCGTCGTCGACCGAGTCGGCCGCATCGTGCGTGTGCGGCACGAAGAACTCGCGCAGGATGCCGCGGATGCCGCGTCCGTGCTCGTGGTCGTGGCCCTCGTGCTCGTGCGGGTGGTCGCGGCCGTCGTGGCCCTCGTGCTCGTGGTCGTGTCCCCGGTGCTCGTGGTCGTGATCGGCGTGCTCGTGGCCGCGCCCATGCGGGTGCGCGTTCGCCATCATGCGGTCCTCCCGGTGTCGGCGGCCCGGTGGTGCCGCGGGTGCTCGTCGATGGCGTGCTCCGCCTGGAAGATCGCGTCGGCCACGAGTCGTCGTGCGTGCTCGTCGGCGAGCCGGTAGAACACCCGCGTTCCGTCCTGCCGGGTGGTCACCATGCGGGCAAGCCGCAGCTTCGCGAGGTGCTGCGACACGGCGGCGGGCGACTTGTCGACGATGTCGGCGAGATGGTTGACCGACAGCTCCTCGTCGCGGAGCGCGAGGATGATGCGGACCCGGGTGGCGTCGGCGAGCATCGCGAACACCTCGACGGCGAGCTCGACGTACTGGCTGTCGGGCGTGAGTCCGTATTCCCGCGTATCTGCATTCATACGCAGATATTCGCAGACGACGGATGCCGCGGCAAGGCGAGGCCCCGCTTCAGCCGCGCTGCGCCTCCGCCACCTCAGGGCCCGCCCCGATGGCTCCAATCGCTCCCGGGCCTAGGCTCCGCACCATGACACGACGCCTCGTGCTCGGCAGCACCCTGCTCGCTGCCGGAGCCCTCGCCCTGCTCGCCGGCTGCAGCGCCCCCGAACCCGACCCCACGCCCGTGCCGACGCCGTCACCCACCGCGACGGCGAATCCCACGCCCGCACCGTCACCGACGTCCACCCCGGCGCCGGATGCCGCTGCGCCCGTGCCCACGTGCGACACGGTCCTCACCGATGCCGAGTACGCCTCGCTCGCCGAAGACGGGCTCTCGCTCGAGCACGCGAACGGGTGGCTTCTCGGCCCGGCGATGGAGGCGCTCGCCGCCGACGGCGCGCTGACCTGCGAGTGGCATCGATCCGGTGGCGACATCAGCGTGTGGTTCGCCCAGCTCCCCGAGGACGAAGCGGCGTGGGCGTCACGCCGAGCCGGGCTCGAGGCATCCGGTTGGACCCTCTCCGACGATCCGATCCCCGGCACGCTGCTGGCGAGCCCCGACTACGACGGCAACTACCAGCCCTCGATGCTCCATTCCGACGGCGTCACCTACTTCGTGAGCTACGGCCGGTTCCTGAGCTCGGTCGCGGCGCTCCAGTAGCCTCAGCCGAGCATCATCCCCTCGCTCGCACCCGACGCCTTGGGATCGGGCAGTCGGCGCATCCGGAACCCGTTCAGGATGCCGAGCACGCCGGCGAGGATCGGCACGAAGAGCGCCACCTGCAGCGCGATGTTGCGCGACTCGGTGTTGATCGCGATCACCTCGGCCTGCACCTCGGGCGTCTCGTCGGCGAGCAGTTCCTCGAGCCCCGAGTTCGACATGATCTCGGCGTCCTCCTCGAGGACCGTCGAGACCTGCTGCTGCTGCTCGGGCGAGAGCACCGTGCTCGCGTCGGCGCGCGCGGTGAACGTGAAGGCGAGCGTCGCGAGCATGATCGCGCCGGCGAACGCCAGGCCGAACGAGAGGCCGAACGAGCCCGCGGCCGAGTTCACGCCCGCCGCCTCGCTCACCCGCTCGTCGGAGATCGGCGAGAGGGTGTAGTTGTTCAGCTGGGACACGAGCAGGCCGAGGCCGCAGCCCGAGATGATGAGCGGGATCGTGAGCCACCAGCCCGAGTCGGCGATCGGAACGATCGGCACGAGGATCGCAAGGCCGGCCACCACGAGCACGAATCCCCACAGGATGACGACCGCAGGGCGGCGCTTCAGCCCGCGGCCTGCGAGCAGCGCGATGACGAACATGCTGAGCGACAGCGGCGCGATCGAGAGGCCCGCCTGCAGCGCGTTGTACTCGAACACCATCTGCAGGTAGATCGGCAGCACGATCATGGTGCCGCCCAGCGCGACCTGCTGCAGCAGCTGACCGGATGCCCCGGTGCGGAACATCTTCGACTCGAAGAGGGTCGGGTCGAGCAGCGTGGCCTTGCCGCTCGCCTTGCGCCGACGGAGCCACCACACCAGCCCGCCGAGCGCCACGACACCCAGGCCGATGATCACGCCGACGTAGCCGCCGCCCTCCTGCCACACGAGGATGCCGGTGACGACGCCGCCCATGCCGATGATCGAGAGCGCGGCGCCCACGAGATCGACCGACCGGTCGCCGTGGTACGGAACGTCCTTCACGAGGCCGATGCCGGCGAGCACGACGGCGATGATCACGGCTTCACCCGCGAAGCCCCAGCGCCACGACCAGAGCGTCGTGATGAGGCCGCCGAGGAGCGGGCCGACGGCGGCGGCGATGGCGGCCGACGCCCCGACGAGGGCGTAGACGCGCTTCTGGTGCTCGCCCTCGAAGTTGCCGTGGATGAGCGACTGCATCGCGGGCAGCAGGAGCGAGGCGCCGATGCCGCCGATGACCGCCCAGAACAGGATGATCGCGCTGAGGTTCTGCGCGAGGGTCATGGCGATGGCGCCGACGGCGTAGCCGAGCAGGCCGAGGATGTAGGCGAACTTGCGGCCGATGAGGTCGCCGGTCTTGCCGCCGATGAGGATGAACGCCGCCGAGACGAGCGCCTCGAGCGCGATCGCGCCCTGCACGCCGCTCACCGTGGTGTCGAGGTCGTGCACGACCGCGGAGATCGACACGTTCATGAGCGACGTGTCGACGACGAGCACGAACATCGCCATCGCGAGGAGGATCGCGAGACGGAAGTTGAACGGCGCCCCAGGCGCGCCCTGCCCACTCATGACAGAACACAACCACAGTCGGACCGGCTGGGACAGACCCAAACCGCGCGCCGCCGTCACCGGGCGCTGGCAGAATGGGGAACCGGATCACGGAGCACTCGCGAAGGAGCCACGACATGGCTGAACCGATCGAGGTCGGACTCGTCTCGTACACCCTCTCGGCCGACTACTACGCGGGCGTCGGAGCCGACTTCGACACCGAGGCGGTCGACGACGCCATCCTCGCGCGGTTGAACGAGCTGGTGCCGACGGGCGTGGTGGTGCACCGCAACGGCCAGGCGTTCGCGGAGCCCGATGTCGCCGACGTCGCCCGCGAGCTCGACTGGCAGCACCTGCTCTCGCAGATCGACATCGACCAGATCCTCGCCGACCACGCCCGCTGAGCCCGCCGGCTGCGCGCCGCCGACCGGCGTCAGCGCACGACGGCGTCGAGCAGGCGCAGCATCGGCTGCGGCATCCGCTCGAGCGGCAGCACCTCGACGACGTCGGCAGCGAACCAGGTCTTGCGGCCGGCCGCCGTGCCCGCGAAGCGGCGCAGCTGCGCCTCGATCGGCCGGTCCCGCTGGTAGGGCTGCTGCTGGAACGTGCGGAACCGCGCGAGGTCGCGGTGCTCGGCGAGCACGCCCTCGATCGCCTCGGGGCCGGCGGCGCGGATCAGCTCGTCCTCGAGGTCGAGCGTGCAGGCGAAGAAGCCGAGCGCCTCGAGGTCCTGTGTCGTGTCCACCGGACCCCGCCCGGCCGCCGTCAGCATGCGGGCGACGTGCGCCTGCTCGCCGACGTCGAACAGGCCGAGCACGCGCGGCGGCGTATCCAGCGCATCGAGCTCGGCGAGGTGGTGGCGCAGGTTCGTGACGCCGTCCATCGGCACGACCTCGGCACCGGATGCCGCGAGGTCGTGGTCGAGGCGGCGCGCGAGCGCCGCGAGCGCGCGCCGGTCGCTCTCGCCCTCGACGAGCACCACCGTTGCCTCCCTGCGCATGGCAGCACCCTATGCCAGAGTCGGAATCGCCGAAGGGAGCTGACGTGGCGGTGATCCTGTTCGCCCCGGTGACGTTCAACCTCGCCGAGACCACGCGCATGATCGAGGTGGCCCGCGCGCTCGGTCCCGGCCACCGGGCCGAGTTCATGGGCTACGAAGACGACTTCGTGCACCTCGTACGCGACGCCGGCTTCACGTACCACCCGCTGGAGCCCGCGTGGAGCGCCGCGGAACGCAAGCAGGCCCTCGACTTCGACCAGGGCCGGGCGCTCCGGAGCCCGTTCACGTCGGAGCTCGTCGCGGCACGCGTCGACGCCGAGCGAGGCCTCATCCGCGAGCTCGGGGCATCCGCCGTGGTGATCGGCTCGAACATCACGTCGCTCCTCTCGGCGCGTGCCGAACGCGTGCCGCTGTTCTACCCCGTGCCGTTCGCGCTCACGGGACCGCAGGTGACGCAGACCCGACGCATGAACTTCGTGCACGGCACCGGCGCACTCGCCCGTGCGGCCGATCGCGTCGCGACGGCGGCGTTCCGGTGGCTCTACACGCGCGCACCCGTCGCGCCACGGGCGTTCACCTCGGTGGCCAAGGCGAACGGGGTCGCGCCGCTGCGCACGGTCGCCTCGATGCTCGAGGCCGACGTCAACCTGCTCACGGTCATGCCGTGGGAACTCGAGGGCTACGACCTCCCCGACGACTACCGCCGGGTCGGGCCGATCTTCGCCCGCATCGACGCACCGCTGCCGCCGATCATGGAGGAGCTCGCCACCGCGCCCGAGCCGCTCGTGTACCTCGGCCTCGGCTCGTCGGCCGACCGGAAGCTGGCTCTCGCGGCCGCGGAGGTGCTCGGCGACCTGCCCGTCAACGTCGTCGCACCGATCCGGCACTACCTCGAGCCCGGCGACACGGTGCCGGCGAACGTGCACGTCACCGGACTCCTGCCGGCGCACCGGCTCGGCGGACTCGTCGACGCGGCCGTGCTGCACGGCGGACAGGGCACCGTGCAGACCGCGTGCGCCACCGGCATCCCCTTCGTCGGCATGGGCCTGCAGCCCGAGCAGGTCTGGAACGTCGAGGTTTGCGTGCGGCGGGGGAACGCGCTCCGCGTGCCGCCGAAGCACGTGCGCCGGCCCGAGTTCCGGGCGGCGGTCGAGCGCGTGCTGTCGGATCCGGCGATGCGGGCGGCCGCCGCGCGGGTGCAGGGCGAGTTCGACGGCGAGGACGGCGCCGCGGCGAGCGCCCGCATCATCGAGGCCGCCGTCGCGGGGTGAGTGCGCCGGAATCGACCATGGACAGGGCGGCGGGCAGCGCGTATGCTCGCCTGCGGACCGCGCCACGCGGCATCCGTGCCCGAGATCGGAAGGAGAGAACGATGAACACCGTCTTTGTCGCGCGCCTCATCGCAGACACCCTTCCCTGCGAGGCCGCCCGCCCGTAGCGCTCCGCGCCGCGTCCGGTGGCCTCCATGATCTCGGAGACACCACCGTGAACTTCCTCTCGTCCTTGGAAGATTCCGCCGCGCCGTCCGGCGCGCCGACCGCCCTCGCATTCCAGGCCGCAGAGCCCGGCGAGGGCCAGCGCTGGTCCACGTGGCCGGCGACCATCCCATCCGAGCGCGGCCCCGAGCCGCGCCCCGACTGGCTCGTCACCTCCGCGGCGGCGATCGACACCGAGCTCGGCGTCGTGAAGACCGGCAAGGAGGCGAACCTCCACCTCATCGAGCGGGCCATCCCGGATGCCCCGACCGACGTGCCGGGCAACCGGGTGCTGCTCGCCGCCAAACGGTACCGCACGAGCGAGCACTCGGACTTCCACCGCTCGGCGATCTACACCGAGGGACGCGGCCTCCGCCGCACGCGCGACGTCCGCGCCGTGGCGAAGGGCACCTCGTTCGGTCGCGCCGTGGCGCGCGTGCAGTGGGCCTACGCCGAGTTCGACGCCCTGACCCGGCTCACCGAGCTCGGGGCATCCGTGCCGTACCCGGTGCAGGTGCACGAGACCGAGGTGCTCATGGAGTTCATCGGCGACGGCCAGGTGGCCGCACCCCGGCTCGCCCAGCAGCGGGCGGATGCCGCGACCCTCCGCGACCTGTTCCAGCAGGTGGCGGACTTCATGCGGCTGCTCGCCCGTGCCGGCCTCGCGCACGGCGACCTCTCGCCGTACAACCTGCTCGTGCACCACGGCCGGATCGTGGCGATCGACCTGCCCCAGGTGGTCGACCTCGTGTCGAACCCGCAGGGCTTCGACCTGCTGCACCGCGACTGCGTGAACGTGTGCGACTGGTTCACGCGGCAGCGGCTCGAGTGCGACGCCGAGGAGCTGTTCGGCGAGCTCGTGGGCGAGGTCGGGTTCTAGCGCACGGCGCCGACGGCTGGACTGGGCGCCAGATGCGAGGTCGCCCCCGACTCCTGAAAACAAGGACGTGCGTCGAGGCCCGATCGCCGTCCTTGTTTTCAGGAGTCCCTCGGCATGGGGGTCGCTTCGCCCTCTCGCGCGCAGGGGATCGGCGGCGTTACAGTGCAGCAGGATCAGCGACGATCCCCGGCCGATGCGGCGGCGCTCAGCGCCGCGACATCCGCCGTTCACCCGAACGAGCGAGGCTCTCCCACATGACCCAGTACTCCGAGTCCTCCGGCGCGACCGATCACCTCGAACCAGTGACCGGACTCGAGCTCCAGGGCGACCACCGGATCCCCGCCAAGCAGGTCTGGTCGTGGGCGCTGTGGGACTGGGCGACGCAGCCGTTCAACTCGGTGATCCTCACGTTCGTGTTCACGGCGCTCTACCTCACGAGCGGTGCGTTCCTCGACCCGTCGGTCGCCGCGCTCGACGAGAACGACCCGGTGCGCGAGCAGGCCCTCGCCGACCTCGCGAGTGGCCTCGGCTGGGCCATCACGATCGCCGGCATCCTGATCGCCGTACTCGCGCCCGTGCTCGGCCAGCGGGCGGATGTCTCGGGCCGCCGCAAGGTCTGGCTCGGCGGTGCCACCATCGCGCTCATCCTCACGATGTTCGCGCTGTTCTTCGTGCAGGCGTCGCCCGGGTACTTCGTGCTCGGCATCGCGCTCATCGCGGCGGGCACCGTGTTCAGCGAGATCGCGGGCGTGAACTACAACGCGATGCTCGTGCAGGTGTCGACGCCGAAGACGGTCGGCAAGGTGTCGGGCCTCGGCTGGGGCCTCGGCTACATCGGCGGCATCATCGCGCTCGTGCTCGTCGTCGTCGCGACGACGTTCGACTGGTGGGGCATGCCCACCGACAACGGCCTCGCATACCGCGTCATCGCGGTCGGCTGCGCGATCTGGGCGATCCTGTTCGCGTGGCCGATCTTCGCGTACGTGCCCGAGGCGCCGCCCGCCGCGCACCGGGAGAAGGTCGGGTTCTTCCGCGGCTACGTCGTGCTCGTGCGGGACATCCGGGCGCTGTGGCGCGAGTCCCGGCCGACGTTCTGGTTCCTGCTCGCGAGCGCCGTGTTCCGCGACGGCCTCGCGGGCGTGTTCGCCTTCGGCGCGGTCATCGCCGCGGTCGCCTTCCACTTCACGAGGGACGAAGTCCTGCTCTTCGGCGTCGCCGCGAACCTCCTGGCCGGCCTCTCGACGATCCTGGCCGGACGGTTCGACGATCGCTTCGGCGCGCGGGCGGTCATCCTCGTCGCCCTCGGTGGACTCGTGGTCTCCGGCTTGCTCGTGTTCTTCCTGCACGACGCGGGCAAGCTCGTCTTCTGGGTCTTCGGGCTCGTGCTCACGCTCTTCGTGGGACCTGCGCAGGCGGCGTCGCGGTCGTTCCTCGCCCGCGTCACGCCGGCCGGTCGCGAGAGCGAGATCTTCGGCCTCTACGCCACGACCGGCCGCGCGGCGAGCTTCCTCTCGCCGCTGCTCTGGTCGCTGTTCATCGGGGTCGCGGGCGCGACGTACTGGGGCATCCTCGGCATCATCATCGTGCTCGCGGCCGGATTCGTGATGATGCTGTTCGTGCGCGTGCCCGAGCGGGCGGAAGCGCCGACGGGGCCGTAGGCGCGCGGCACGGATGCCGCAGCGAAGGCGCGCGGCATCCGCGGGTCGAGTGCCTCAGCCGCGCTCGAGCCGATCGACGAGCTCGTCGATGGTGCGGCTCAGGATGCGCGGCATGTCGATCGCCTCGGGCTCGAGCAGCCACTGCACCTGCAGGCCGTCCATGATCGCGATGAGGGCGGATGCCGCGTCGTCGAGCTCCTGCTGGTCGGTGTTGCCCGACACCTCGCCGAGCACGCCCGCGATCTTCGCCCGGAGCACGTGGAACCGCCCCTGGAAGTAGTCGTGGGCCGGATGCCCATCGGTGACCGACTCGCCCGAGAGCACGGAGTACGCCTGCACGACGCCGCGGCGGTGCGTGTTCTCCTCGACGGTGTCGACGAGGTGCTGCAGGAACGCGGGCCCCTCGGTCTGCGCCCGTGCGGGGACACCCGCGACCTCCTCGCCGTCGCGGTACTTCAGCATCGCGACGAGCAGGCCCTCCTTGCTGCCGAAGTGATGCAGGACGCCGGCGTGGGTCATGCCCGCCTGCTCGGCCACCTCGACGAGCGCGCCCTTGTTGTACCCCCGCGCGCCGAAGACGTTCATCGCCGCCTTCAGCACCGCCTCGCGACGCTCGGTCGTGCGGGCCTGCGGGCGCTGCACGCGCTCGGCGGCGGGCCGGCTGCGCGTCTCGTCTCGCGCTGTCTCCACCACGGTGTTTCCCTTCCTGTGCGGCTCGCCGCCGCGGCATCCGCTGCACTGCCGGAGGCGCCGACGAGGCTCGCGAGTCGAGTGCAGCACTCGTGACGCGGCCCCGGAACGGGCCCGGGCACGCCGTTACCGAACTGTGACACTTCCAAACTTACTTACAAGTCAGTAAGTGTGCCAGCATGTCCTTCGTCACTCAACGACGAGCTGTGAATGGAGTATAGGCGTGACCCCAACGACCGCCACCGGCGCCCTCGACGAGAGCGGATCCGTCTCCGGCACCGAGACGATCGCGCCGGGCCAGGGCTTCGACGCCGCGGCGGTCGCCGCCTCGCTCCGCCTCGACGAGAAGGTCGCCCTGCTCACGGGCGCCGCGACCTGGACGCTCCGCGAGATCCCCGCGATCGGCCTGCGCACCATGACGGTCTCCGACGGCCCGATCGGCGTGCGCGGCACCGGCGACGACGGGCTGCCCTCGGCGCAGCTGCCGGCGCCGTCCGCCACCGCCGCCACGTGGGACGTCGACCTGCAGGCCCGCCTCGGCGCGCTCATGGCGGCCGAGGCGCGGCGCAAGGCGGTCGACGTGATCCTCGCGCCGGTCGTCAACCTGCAGCGCAGCCCCGTCGGCGGCCGGCACTTCGAGTGCCTGGCCGAGGACCCGCTGCTCACCGCGCGCCTCGCAGTCGCGTTCGTGGGCGCGATCCAGGAACAGGGCGTCGCCGCCTGCGTGAAGCACTTCGTCGGCAACGAGACCGAGACCGACCGCACCGAGTACCTCTCCCGCATCGACGAGCGCACGCTGCGCGAGGTCTACCTCGCGCCGTTCGAGGCCGTGGTCGACGCCGGCGTCTGGACGATCATGGCCGCCTACAACGGCCTCGCCCGCAACGGCGTCGACGCCACCGCGACCGCGCACGGGCCGCTGCTCATCGGCATCCTCAAGGGCGAGTGGGGCTTCGACGGCATCGTGGTGAGCGACTGGCTCGCCACGAAGACCGCCGTCGAGCCGGCGCTCGGCGGGCTCGACCTCGTGATGCCCGGGCCCGGCGGCCCGTGGGCCGAGGGACTCCTCGACGCAGTGCGCGACGGACGCGTGCCCGAGTCGGCGATCGACGACAAGGTCGCCCGCATCCTGCGCCTCGCCGAACGGGTCGGCGCGCTCAGCGGCCTCGCCGGCGAAATCATGCCCTACGACGCGAGCGGCGCCACCGAGGACCCGGCGTCCGACGAGGTCACGGCGCTCCTCATCGAGGCCGCGGCCCGCTCGACCGTCGTGCTGCGCAACGAGGGCGGCCTGCTGCCGGTCGCGACGGGCACCGACGGCCCGCGCCGCATCGCGCTCATCGGCCACAACGCGGTCGAGCCGTTCACCCAGGGCGGCGGCAGCGCATTCGTCACCCCGCCGCACGTGAGCGCGCCGATCGATGCGCTGCGCGACGCGTTCCCCCACGCCGAGGTCGCCCTGCACCGCGGCGGGGCCGCGACCGTCGGCGCTCCGCTCACTCCGGGCGAGCTCCTCACGACGCCCGACGGCGAGCACGGCATCCGCATCGACCTCCTCGACGCCGACGGCGCCGTGCGCGAGTCGCTGCAGGTGCCGGATGCCGCGAGCCTCTGGTTCCCCGTCCACGACGACGCCGTGGCATCCGCTCGGCTCACGACCGACGTCGAGCTTCGCGCGGCCGGCCGGCACGTGATCGAGCTCGCGCCGGTCGGCGCCCACCGCGTGACGGTCGACGGCGTCCTGCGGGGCTCGTCGGACGAGCCCGTCGGCGTCGAGGTCGTGCTGAACTCCAGCTACGCCAACCCGCCGAGCGTCGAGGCCGTGGTCGAGGCCGACGCTCCGCGCCTCGCGCGCGTCGAGGTCGATGCGCAGGTGGTCGACGGCGAGTCGTACGGGCGCTTCGTGCGCGTGCACTTCCGCTACCGCGCGCCCGGCCTCACGATCGACGAGGAGCTCGACGCGGCCGTGGCGGCCGCCGCGGCATCCGATCTCGCGGTCGTCGTCGTGGGTACGAACCCCGAGACCGAGTCCGAGGGCTGGGACCGCCCCGACCTCGCGCTGCCCGCCCGGCAGAACGAGCTCGTCCGCCGCGTCGCCGCCGCCAACCCGCGCACCGTCGTGGTCGTGAACGCGGGCGCACCCGTGATCCTGCCGTGGCTCGACGATGTGCCCGCGGTGCTGTGGTGGTGGCTGCCCGGGCAGGAGGCCGGCACGTCGCTCGCCGCCGTGCTCACGGGCGCGATCGAGCCGAGCGGCCGCCTGCCGTGGACCCTCCCCGCCCGCGAGCAGGACGTGCCCGTGCCGCACGGGATCCCCGTCGACGGCGTGATCGAGTACACCGAGCGGCTCGACGTCGGCCACCGCGGCTGGGACCGGCTCGGCCGCACGCCCGCCCGGGAGTTCGGATACGGGCTCGGGTACTCCGAGTGGGAGTACCGGTCGGTCGAGCTCGTCGACGCGGCATCCGTCGCGGCAGGCGCGACCGACGCGCACGTCGGCGCAGCCGCCGCCGCACGCCCCGCCGCCGTCGTGCGCGTCACCATCGCGAACACCGGCGCCCGCGACGGACGCGAGGTCGTGCAGCTCTACCTCGCCGCCGACCCGGCCGACGCGGCATCCGACCCCGGCCGCCCGCTGCGCTGGCTCGCCGGCTTCGCGGTCGTCGACGTCGCCGCGGGCGGCACCGCCACCGTCGACCTGCCGATCGACCGCCGCGCGTTCGAGACCTGGTCGATGGATGCCGCGCGCTTCACCCTCCGGCCGGGCCCCTACCGCGCCCACATCGGCCGGTCCTCACGAGACCTCCGCCTCGAGATCGACGTCCCGATCCGCGGCTGAGCACCATGCAACACGCATCACCGATACGCACGAACAACAGAAATGCAAGGAGGCATGGAAATGCGAAAGAGCATCCTCGCCGCCGGCGCCATCGTGGTCGCCGCCGGCCTGGCGTTCACCGGGTGCAGTGCCGGCGGCGGCGGGGGCGGTGACTCGAGCAACAAGGTGCTGACGATCGGTATGCCGAACGGCCCCCAGGCGCCGAACCAGAACCCGCTCGCCACCGGCTCGGCCTCGCTCTCGCTGGGCTACGCGTACGTCGTGTACGAGTCGCTCATGCAGATCAACGAGCTGCACCCGACCGACGAGCCGACCCCGTGGCTCGCGGAGTCGGTCGAGTGGAACGACGACTCGACGCAGGCGATCATCACGGCGCGCGACGGCGTGAAGTGGTCGGACGGCGAGGACTTCACCGCCGATGACATCGCGTTCTCGATCCAGCTGCGCAAGGACACGCCCGAGCTGAACATCGACTTCCCCGACCAGTACGGCGACATCTCGGTCGACGGCAACCAGGTCACGGTCGACTTCACGACCTCGCAGTACGTGAACCGCGACAAGCTCTACAAGCTGCTCATCGTGCCCGAGCACATCTGGGCCGACGTCGACCCGGTGCAGTTCACCGACGACGAGATGATCGGCACCGGGCCGTACCTGCTCGACCAGTTCACGCCGCAGTCGGTCACGATGAAGCCGAACCCCGGCTACTGGGGCGGCCAGCCGAAGGTCGGCACGCTGCGCTACGACACGTTCAACGACAACAACGGCCTCACCACGGCGCTCACCACCGGCGAGGCGCAGTGGGGCTGGACGTTCATCCCCGACTACGAGAACACGTTCATCGCCAAGGACCCCGAGCACTTCCACCAGGTGGCGGGCGGCGGCTTCGGCGTCGACGTGCTCTACCTCAACAACGAGACGAAGCCGTTCGACGACCCCGCGTTCCGCCAGGCGCTGAACCTCGTCGTGGACCGGGCCGAGATCTCCGAGAAGGCGGGCTACGGCGTGTGGCCGCAGATCTCGAACGTCACGGGCCTGCCGCAGCCCTCGGGCGACGCGTACATCGCGCCCGAGTTCGACGGCACCGAGCTCGAGGTCGACGTCGACGGGGCGAAGCAGCTCCTCACCGACGCCGGCTACACGTGGGACTCGTCGGACAAGCTCGTGGACCCCGACGGCACGGCGGTGACGTTCACGCTCACCAACCCCGCGGGATGGAGCGACTACCTGTCGGCGCTCGACATCATCAAGGCCGGCGCCGAGGAGCTCGGCGCCACCGCGACCGTCGAGCCGGCCGTGCAGGACACCTGGTTCAACGACATCATCCCGTTCGGCAACTTCCAGGCGACCCTGCACTGGACGGACGGCGGCTCGACGCCGTGGAACCTCTACTCGAACATCATGGACGGCGCGTCCTACGTGCCGCTCGGCGAGACCGCGAACTGGAACTTCGGCCGCTACCAGAACGACGCGGTCACCCAGGCGCTCGCGGCCTTCAAGGGCGCATCGGATGACGCGACCCGCGCCGAGGCGATGCAGGTGATCCAGGACGCGTTCGTGAACGACGCGCCCGGCCTGGTCATCTGGTCCCGCCCCGCCGTGGCGCAGTACTCCACGGTGAACTACACGGGCTTCCCCTCGGAGGACGACCCCTACGCGAACCCGCAGCCCACGGGTCCGCAGGCGGCGCTCATCCTCTCGAAGCTCGAGCCCACCGAGTAGCGGATGTGCGGTGCGGCGGACCCTCCCCGATCCGCCGCACCGCATCCGAACCGACCCGAACCTGGTGAGTGAGATGAGCAACGAAGCCCACGAACCCGAATCCCCGGTGCTGCAGGCCGTGCGCCTCAGCAAGCACTTCCCCGTCCGCGGCATCCGCTCGAAGGACGTCGTGCACGCCGTCGACGACGTCGACCTCGAGCTGCACCGCGGCCGCGTCGTCGCCCTCGTCGGCGAGTCGGGCTCGGGCAAGTCGACCATCGCCCGCCTGCTCGCCCAGCTCATGCCCCCGACGTCGGGCACGATCCTGCTGCACGGCGAGGACGCCCGTGCGAAGGGGCGCCGCGCGTTCCGCCGCTACGTCGGACGCGTGCAGATGATCTTCCAGGACCCGTTCGGGTCGCTGAACCCCGTGCACACCGTGCGCTACACGCTCACGCGCAGCCTCCGCATCCACCGCGGGCGGCTCCGCGGCCACGAGCTCGAGGCCGCGCTCGACGAGCTGCTCGACCGCGTGCAGCTGCGCCCGACCGAGCGCTACGTCGACAAGTACCCGCACGAGCTCTCGGGCGGCCAGCGGCAGCGCGTCGCGATCGCCCGCGCCCTCGCCGCGAACCCCGAGGTGCTGCTCGCCGACGAGCCGATCTCGATGCTCGACGTGTCGATCCGCCTCGGCATCCTCAACCTCCTCAGGGACCTCCGCGACCGGCTGCGGATCGCGATCCTCTACATCACGCACGACATCGCGTCGGCGCGGTACTTCGCGGACCGCACGATGGTGATGTACGCCGGACGCGTCGTCGAGACCGGCGACAGCGAGTCGGTCACGCAGGACCCGAAGCATCCGTACACCCAGCTGCTCATTCGCTCGGCGCCCGATCCCGACGACCTCGAGGCGCGCGCCCACGGTGCCCGCGGCGAGGCGCCGAGCCTCGTGCGTCCACCGAGCGGATGCCGCTTCAACCCCCGCTGCCCGTTCGCAACCGACCTCTGCCGCGCCGAGGTGCCGCCGCTCGAGTCGGTCGGCGAGGGCCGGCAGGCCGCCTGCTGGGGGTACTCCGATCGCGAGGGCCGCCCCGAGCTCGGCTCGGTGCTCGAGGCCTTCGGCGAGCGCCCGACCGTCGAGGAGCCCGTCGCATGAGGTTCATCGGCCGTCGTCTCGTCTTCTACGTGATCACCCTCTGGGCCGCCGTCACGATCAACTTCTTCATCCCGCGGCTCATGCCCGGCGACCCGGTCAAGGCGCTCATCGCGAAGAACCAGGGCCGCATCTCGACCGACGCGATGGACTCGCTCTACGCGCTGTTCGGGCTCGACGAGCAGGTGCCGCTCTGGCAGCAGTACCTCGACTACTGGAAGACCCTCCTGAGCGGCGATCTCGGCACCTCGTTCGCCTACTTCCCGACCCCGGTGAGCGACCTCATCAACCAGGCGCTGCCGTGGACCGTCGGCCTCGTGGGCGTCGCGACGATCATCAGCTTCCTCATCGGCACGCTCATCGGCACCGGCATCGGCTGGCGCCGCGGCACGTGGGCCGACTCGCTGCTGCCGATCTCCACGTTCTTCTCGGCGGTGCCGTACTTCTGGCTCGCGCTCATCGCGATCTTCGTCTTCTCGGTCACGCTCGGCTGGTTCCCCGCGAGCGGCAGCTACGACCGGTCGCTCGTGCCGGGATGGTCGTGGGAGTTCGTCGGCTCGGTCGTCTACTACGGCACGCTGCCGGCGCTCACCATCGTGATCTCGTCGATCGCCGGCTGGATCCTGGGCATGCGCAACATGGTCGTTACGGTGTCGTCCGAGGACTACGTGACGGTCGCGCAGGCGAAGGGCCTCTCCGAGCGGGCCGTCCGCACCGGCTACGCCGCGCGCAACGCCGTGCTGCCGCAGGTGTCGAGCTTCGCGCTGTCGCTCGGCTTCATCGTGGGCGGCACGCTCATCATGGAGATGGTCTTCAGCTACCAGGGCATCGGCTTCATGCTCTTCAACGCCGTGAACGCCAAGGACTACCCGCTCATGCAGGGCTGCTTCCTCGTCATCACGCTGGCCGTGCTCGTGGCGAACATCCTCGCCGATTTCGTCTACGCCGCGCTCGACCCCCGCACCCGGCAGGAGGGCTGACATGACCGTCGACATCACGCTCATCGAGGAGGACCAGGTCACCGGTCCGTCGGGCGCACCCGTGACCGGCGTCATGCCGTCGGTGCCCCGCCGTCGGCGACGCCCCGGCCGGTTCGTGTTCCTGCGCAACTCGAAGGCCGTCACGGGGCTCGTCATCCTCGGGTTCTTCACCCTCATCGCGATCATCGGCCCGTGGATCGCGCCCTACGACCCGAGCGCGCAGAGCGACGACATCCTGCAGCCCCCGTCGTGGGAGCACTGGGTGGGCACCACCCACCTCGGGCAGGACGTGTTCTCGCAGCTCATCGTGGGCACGCGCGGCGTCATGGTCGTGGGCTTCGTCGCCGGCATCCTCGCGACGTTCATCGGCGTCGTGGTCGGCGTGACCGCGGGCTTCATCGGCGGCCTCGGCGACGAGTCGCTCTCGGCGCTGTCGAACATCTTCCTCGTGATCCCGCAGCTGCCGCTCATCATCATCATCGCCGGACAGCTGCCGAGCGCCGGCGGGCTTACGGTGGCGGTCGTCATCGCCGTGACCGGCTGGGCGTGGGGCGCCCGCGTGCTGCGCGCGCAGACGCTCTCGCTGCGCAAACGCGACTTCGTCGAGGCGGCGAGGGCCAACGGCGAGCGCACGTGGCGCATCGTCATGGCCGAGATCCTGCCGAACCTCACGGCGATCATCGCCTCGGGCTTCGTCGGCACGGTCACGTTCGCCGTGCTGTCGCTCATCACGCTCGCCTTCATCGGCATCGGCTCGGGCGGCGAGTGGAACTGGGGCACGATCCTGTTCTGGGCGCAGAGCCAGCTTGCGCTGCAGCGCGGCGCCTGGTGGTGGTTCATCCCCGCCGGGCTCTGCATCGCGCTGCTCGGCATGGCGCTCACGCTCATCAACTTCGGCATCGACGAGTTCGTCAACCCGCGCCTGCGCTCCACGGGCCTGCATGCCCGCACGCTGCGCAAGCGCGGCATCCGGCCCCGCATCGGGTTCACGCCGGTCGTGCACCGTGCGCCGGCCGCTGCATCCGCGAAGGAGGACCGCGCATGACGCTCACCACCCCCGCCGGACACGGCGGCGCCCTCGCGCCCGTGAAGGACCCGGTGCTCGAGATCCGCAACCTGTCGGTCGACTACGGCTACGACGCCGACCCGGTGCACGTGCTGCGCGACGTGTCGCTCACGCTCGGGCGCGGCGAGGTGCTCGGACTCGCGGGCGAATCGGGCTGCGGCAAGTCGACGCTCGCGTACGCGGCGACGCGGCTGCTGCCGCCGCCCGGGCTCATCACCGGCGGCGAGGTGCTCTTCACCGACCGCGACGGCACGACCACCGACATCCTGCGGCTCAACGACACGCAACTGCGGGCATCGCGCTGGCAGGACCTCGCGATCGTGTTCCAGGGCGCGATGAACTCGCTCAACCCGGTCTTCCGCATCGGGCGGCAGATCGCCGACGGCATCCGCGCCCACCGGCCCGAGGTGTCGCAGCAGGAGGCGCTGGAGCGCTCGGCTGAACTGCTCGAGCTCGTCGGCATCTCGCCCGACCGGCTGCGGTCGTACCCGCACCAGCTCTCGGGCGGGATGCGCCAGCGCGTCATGATCGCGATGGCGCTCGCGCTCGATCCGCAGGTGCTCATCATGGACGAGCCCACCACGGCCCTCGACGTGGTCATGCAGCGGCAGATCGTGGAGCAGATCGCGGAGCTGCGCGAGCGCCTCGGCTTCTCGGTCGTCTTCATCACGCACGACGTGTCGCTGCTCATCGAGATCGCCGACCGCATCGCGATCATGTACGCCGGCGAGATCGTCGAGGACGCGCCCGCGCTCGACATCTACCACCGCCCGCGGCATCCGTACTCGTCGGCGCTGCTGCACTCGTTCCCGCCGCTGCGCGGGCCGCGGCGCGAGCTCTCGGGCATCCCGGGCTCGCCGCCCGACCTCGCGCGCCTCGGCGCCGGATGCCCCTTCCGCGACCGGTGCGCATTCGCGTTCGACGCCTGCGCGACCGTCGATCCCGGGCTCACGATCCCCGACGTCGCCGGCGACGACCCGCGCCGCGCCGTCGCCTGCCTGCGGCACGACGCGGCGGCCGTGCGCGCGGCCGGGTTCGAGGCGCAGCCCGTGCCCGTGGAGCTGTCGCTGCGCTGACCGAGGGCGACGGATGCCGCGGCGTCAGCCGTGCGTGCGACCCCAGGCCTCCGCGAAGCGCGCGAGAAGTCGGGCGAACTCGGCACGGTCCTCGTCGGAGAAGTCGGCGAGGGCGCGCTCGATGGACGCTCGGCGGTGGTCGAGCACCGTCGAGAGCGCGGTGCGTCCGGCATCGGTGATCACGAGGATGCTGCGACGCGCGTCGTTCGGGTCGACCTCGCGCCGCACGTACCCCGCGTCGACCGCGGCCTGCACGAGCCGGCTCGCGCGGGGCTGGTCGACGCCGACGGCGGCGGCGAGGTCGCTCACCGAGCTGGGCCCGCGGTGCGACAGCACCATGAGCAGTCGCATCGCCGCGTGACCGCCGCGGCCTCCGGGTCCCCCGTGCCGCACCGGACCGCCGTGGTCGTGGTGCGCGTGCGATCCGAACGGGCCGTCGTGGCCCTCGTGGCCGCCGGGCCTGCCGCCCCAGCCGCCGGGTCCGCGTCCGAACGGACCGGGACCGAATCCGGGGCCGCCGGGCCCGAACGGGCCGGGCCCCCACGGACCGCCGGGTCCGCGGCCACGGAATGCGCCGAGCGCCGCCTCGATCGCGGCGACCGGGTCGGTCGACGGATCGTCGGCGCCACGGCCTCCAGGTCCGTCGTGGCCCGCGCCGCTCGAGCCGCCGCGACCACTCGCGCCGCTCGAACCGCCCGAACCGCCCGAACCGCCCGAACCTGAGGATCCGCCGAGTCCGCCTTGACGACCTGCGCTCATACATGTCATCCTACATATACATGTCACATGACATGCAATATCGCAATGGACGCGCATCGCGCGCCGGGCGCCCATGCGGCGCACCGAGGAAGGAACACCATGACCACCGATCAGATCAACCCCGATCAGCCCGACCGCTCCGAGGAGGAGCCCACCGCGGCATCCGCAGGCAGCGACCGCCCCTTCGGCTTCTGGCTGAAGCTCGTCGACCGCCGCCTGGCCGAGGAGATGGAGACGCTCTTCGCCGCCGACGGCATCACGCGCCGCGACTGGCGGCTGCTCAACCTGCTCGCCGGCACGGCGACGGACGAGCGGCTCGCCGAGCGGCTCCGTGCCAAGCCCCACGCGCTGCACCACCTGGCGGAGCGCGGCTGGGTCGAGGGCGCCCCGCCCCTGCTCACCGACGCCGGACGTGAAGCGCTCGCGCGCCTCGAGGAGCAGGTGCGCACCCTGCGCGAGCGCATCGCCGGAGCGGTGCCCGCCGAGGACTTCGCGACCACGCTGCGGACACTCGAGGCCGTGGCCCGCGAGCTCGGCTGGGACGAGTCGCAGCCGATGCCCCGCGGGGCGCGCGGCGGACGCCGGCACGGCTGGGGCCACCGCCACGGCTTCGGCCGTCGCTTCGGCGCTCCGCACGGCTTCGACCCCGAAGCGCGCGGCTTCGGTCACCCGGGCTTCGGCCCCCGCGCAGGGTTCGGAGGCCACCCGGGCCACGCCGGCCACGCCGGTCACTCCGGCCACGCTGGTCACCAGGACGTGCACGTCCACGTGCACGTGCACGATGACCGGAAGGGCACGGGCAAGGGCCACGGCCGCGGTCACCACGGCCGGCCGCACCCCGAGGCCTGACGCCGCCCGAGGGCGGACCCCTGATCCGGAGCCGGGAGCACTCGACGAGTGGCTCCCGGCTCCGTCGTCTACCCGCGACGGACCGCGAAGCCCATATACGACAGGGCGAGCGACTCGACGCGACCGAAGTCGAGCCGCCGACTGAGCTCCCCGTAGCCGATCCGCCCCCGGCGCCCCGCGCGCAGCACCCCGACGATGGTCGGCCACGGCGCGCGGGGCGCCAGGCCCGCCAGCTCCCCGAGCTCCAGCCCGTGCCGGTCGAGCGTCGCCTCGAGCTCGGCGGGCGTGATGAACATCGACCACTCGTGGATGGACGTGTCCACGATGCGCGTGAGGCGCCACTCCTGCATCGCCTTGATCGCGAGCAGCCGGCTGCGTCGCGTGCGGTTGATCGTGTCGAACAGGTACAGCCCGCCGGGCCGGAGCACGCGCGCGGTCTCGGCGATCACGCGATCGAGGTCGCGCACGTGCTCGAGCACGTCGCAGCAGGTGACGAGGTCGAATGCGGCATCCGGGAACGGCAGCTCCTCGCCGGCGCCGACGACGTAGTCGATCGCCAGCCCGCCCTGCATCGCGTGCACGCGGGCCGCCTCGATGGCGACCGACGACGGATCGATGCCCGTCGCCGTGAAGCCCAGACCGGCCAGCTCCTCGGTGATGAAGCCGGCGCCGCATCCGATGTCGAGCGCTCGGCCACTGGGCGTCCCGCGCCGCCCGAGCACGTCGCGGAAGTACGCCATGCGCCCCGGCGTGCAGCTCCCGTGCAGCATGTTGAGCGGGTTGCCCTCGTCCCACCAGCCCGCCCCGAGCCGGTCGTAGACCTCGTTGTCGATCGGCATCCGAGCTCCGTCCGGCTGCAGCGCGAGGCGCGGCCGCAGGGCTACACGCCGCCGGCCCCGCGCGCGTTGTAGACGACGGCGTCCGAGGCGCCGAACGCGCGGAACACCTCGATCGCGTCGTCGTGCCCGACGCCGACCGAGACGCGGATGCCGCGCCGCTCGAACTCCCCGATCCAGTCGTCGGGCATCGGCCCCTCGTCGAACCCCGTGAGCTCGTCGACCTCCGAACCCTCGCCGGCGATGAGCAGCGACCGCACGCCCGACCACATCGTCGCGCCGTAGCACATGACGCACGGCCGCCAGTTGACGACGAGCTCGAGGTCGGCGTCGTCGGCCCCGAGATCCCAGCGTCCGAGCCGCCGCTGCGCGAGGCTCAGCGCCATGACCTCGGCGTGGAGCGAGCTGAGGCCTGAGGCGAGCACGACGTTGACCCCGACCGAGACGAGGGCACCGGATGCCGCGTCGACGACGATCGCGGCGAACGGGCCGCCGTTGCCCGCCCGCCAGTTCTGGTCGGCGAGGCGGTTGGCGAGCGCCATCCGCTCCGCTTCGGTCTCGAGCGGGGCGTTCGCGGCGAGGGTCGGGAGTTCCTCGACCAGCCACGAGGGCAGCGACGCCCGGAACTCACTCGCGACGCTGTCCATGTCCCGTCACCTCACGGTGCCACGCGGATGGTGACCGTCTGGGTCGTGGCGTTGCCCGAGTCGTCGGTCGCTTCGAACGTTACCGCGTAGGTCGCCCCCTGGCGAGCGAGCACCTCGACCTCGGTGTCCGAGACCTTGCGGATCTCGGCCTTGTGGCCGGTGGCCTCGACGCCCACGATCTCCACCGTGACGTCGGCGTCGACGTTGTCGATCGCCACGACGTCGAACGTGATCGAGCGCCACCTGGCGTCGGGCGGGAAGACCACGTCGTCGGAGGCGGTCACGTCGAGCTCGGGCGCGATGACGTCGAGATCGAGCCCCACGACCACGGGATCGTGGTCACTCGACCGCCACTCGTCAGGGGCGAAGAGCGCGTCCTGCGCCGGCTTCTTGAACGTCATGTCGTAGTCGATCAGGCTCGGCTCGTCGGAGTTGATGTGCCACGGCTCGGCGCCCGTGACGCGGTCGACGATGCCGGTGCCGCCGAGCGCGTAGTCGAGGTACCCGAGCTGGCCGTCGAACACGTACGAGTACGCGTCCTCGCCCTGGAACTCGTGCACGAGGTCGGTGTACCCGGCCGCGCGGAACGCATCGATCGGGTCCTCCTTGTCGTAGGAGTTCAGGTCGCCCATGACGAGCTCGTTGCCGGCTCCCTGGCCCGTGGGGTCGCCGGCCAGCCACTCCGAGAGCGCCACCGCGGCCTTCGTGCGGGTGAGGTTGCAGTTGCCGGAACCGTCGCCGGTGTCGGGGTCGCCGACGTCGTCGCAGTCGGACCCCTTCGACTTCAGGTGGTTCACGACGACCGTGACCTCGCCTCCGGCCTGGAGGTCCGTGAAGGTCTGCGCGAGCGCCGGACGATTGAAGTCGGTGTCGAAGTCGGGGTCGACCGACGAGTCGAGCACGGCGTGGTCGCCCACGGGCGCCACCTGTGACGGCTTGTAGATGAGCGCCGTCGTGATGACGTCGGTTCCCAGCTCACCCGTCGAGATGAAGTCGTACGTGCCCTCGCCCATTTCGACGTTGAGCGCGTCGACCAGGGTGCCGACGGCGACATCGCCGTTGTTCTCGATCTCGATGAGGCCGACGATGTCGGCGTCGATCGCTGCGATCGCCGCGACGATCTTCGCCTCCTGGCGGTCGAACTCGGCGGCGTCGTTCGCGCCGCGCGAGCCCAGCGTCGTGAAGTAGTTGAGCACGTTGAAGCTCGCGACCTTCGTCGTGCCGCCGACCTCGGGCACCGGGTTGGCCGTGCGCGTGTTCACGGCCTGGTAGTCGGCGCCCTGGGTGGGCTGAACGGCCCAAGTGTCGAAGCGGTAGTCGAGCACGCCGGTCGCGTTCGCGACGAGGTCGCCACCGCGGAAGGAGTTCTCGAGCGTGAACGTCTCGCCGTTCGGGTGGATTGCCGGGTCGGGGTTCTCCTCGCTGCGGCCGTCGTCGAGCGTGATGGAGTCGAGTGCGTTCGCCGCAGCCAGGTCGATCGCGGGCTGTCCGGGCTCGACGACCGCGGTGGGCGTCAGGTGGCGCTCGCTGCCGAGCGTGACCGTGCCGAAGCGCCCGTACTCGAAGAACTCGAGGATCGACAACGACTGCGGCAGCGTGACGCGCATGCCCTCGAGCGGCTCGTAGACATCGGGCGACGCCGCCGGCAGGGTGATCGCGGCGGGAGCGGGAAGCTGAGCACCGTGGTCGCAGGCCGAGTTCGCGGTCGCCGTGACTTCCGTCATGCCGAAGAACTCGCTCACGGTGCCGGCGATGTGCACCACGTCGCCTGCGGCGACGTCGAGGCCGGTCGGAGCGTACACGAAGATGCCGTCGGACGTCGCGGCGTTCCCGTCACCGGCATCCTGCAGGTAGTAGCCGTCGAAGCCGCCGACCTGGAAGTCGCCGGTCACGACGCCCTCGATCTCGACGGATGCACCGGCCACCGGCGACGCGGCGCCGGTGCCCTGCACGGATCCGATCGTCACGACCGGGGCCGCGCAGTCGGCCGGAGGCAGCGGCACGATCACGACCGTGAGGGAGTTGCGGACGCCGGGAGTGTTCGCCGCCTCGCCGCTGACGAGCGTGCCGGTGTTGCCGGGGATGCCGGCCTTGTCGAAGTCGTTGCGCACCCAGTCGGCCGTCGAGTCGGTGTCGGCGCCGTCGGGGATCCGCGACGCCGCGCCGACCGGGAACGCGCCCCCGTCGTACGCGGCGGTGAGCACCGTGTTCCCGTAGGCCCGGTCGCTCGCGCCGCCGTCGTGGACCGCGACCGAGTCGACGATCGCGAGCCCGTCGACCGCATCGATCACGCCGTCGTCGTCGGCGTCGAGGTCGTTCCCGAGCGCCCCCGCGAAACCGGTGACGAGCAGCAGCGACATCGTGCCGTTCTCGAGGGCGTTGGCGGGCAGCCAGGCGAGGGCGCGGCCCTCGTCGTCAGGGGCGCCGAACGAGACGACCTCGTCGACCACGCCGAGGGAGGTGCCGGCGTCGCCCTCGATCTCGAGGACGCGGACGCCGCCCAGGTCGGTGCCGGGCTCGGCGAGCAGCTCCACGTACTCGACGTCGGTGCCGGCGGTCGACGCGGAGAACTCGTTGATCACCGTCGGCTGCGGCCCCGCCTCGCCGCAAGTGTGCGTTCCGAGCCCGTCGAACGTGTTCGAGGCGAAGCCCACCCATTCCGCGGCGGGGTCGAACGCGTCGGTCGGGTCGGTGTCGCCGGTGCACACGGTCTCTGCGCGGCGGAGCGTGTTGTCCTGGGTCGAGGTCAGTCCGGTGCCCCATTCGGCGCCAGGATCGACGCCGACCTGCCCGATCGAGTCGACCACGGTCGTGCCCTTCGAGAGGACGAGCGCGTCATTGCCGTTCCACAGGCCGGCACCGCTCGTCTGGTCGGCCACCGCGAGGATCCCCGCCGCCGACGACGCGTGCGCGAAGACGAAGGCGTCCCCCGCTGCGAGGGTCCCCGTGAGGGCCACGCTGAGGCTGGCGGACGAGCTGCCGTTGGAGTACTGGCGGAGGGTGTACTGGCCGAGGTCCACGGATGCCCCGGTGGGGTTGTAGATCTCGATCGCCTTGTTGTTCGACGAACCTTCGACGTACTCGCTGATGAACACCTCGGAAGGAGCGGCGGCCTCGGCCGCCGCCGCCGGAGCGGCGGCCAGGCCGACGGCGAGCAGCGAAGCTGCGGCGATCATGACGGTGACAGAGCGGACGGACCGGATCATCGGAGCTCCCCAGCTTCATCGCGCGGGGTGCCCACTGCCCCCGAGACGTCGCCAGACTAGGCGACCGACGGCGAGCGGTGGAAGGGTCCCGAGGGTGAAGCGTCGGTGAATCGCGCCGATGTGCGTTGCGGCGCGGCATCCGTGCACATCTGAGCAGGCTTACCGACGCTGCTGCTCCGAACCCGACAGCCGCTGCGCGATGTAGATCGGCACGATCGAGACGACGACGAGGACGACCGCGATCACCGACACGATCGGTGCCTGGTTCGGCCGGAACATGTTGTTCAGGATGAAGATCGGCAGCGTCGTCACGCCCGAGCCGGCGGTGAACGTCGTCACGATGATCTCGTCGAACGAGAGCGCGAAGGCGAGGAGGCCACCTGCGAGGAGCGCCGACCGCAGCTGCGGGAACGTCACGAGCCGGAAGGTGGTCCAGACGCCGGCGCCGAGGTCGCTCGACGCCTCCTCGAGGTTGGTGCCCTGCCGGCGCAGGCGCGCGATGACGTTGTTGAACACCGTCACGATGCAGAACGTCGCGTGCGCGATGACGACCGTCCAGATCGACAGCGGGACGCCCATGATCGTGCGGAAGAAGTTGTTCAGCGCGATACCGGTGATGATGCCGGGCAGCGCGATCGGCAGGATCACGAGCAGGCTGATCGCGTCGCGGCCGAAGAACGAGAACCGCTGCAGCGCAAGCGAGATGAGCGTGCCCAGGATCAGCGAGATGACCGTGGCGATCGCCGCGATCTGCACGCTCGTCCAGACCGCCTCGACCGCGCCCGCGCTCTGGAAGGCGCGGCCCCACCACTCCAGCGTGAAGCCGGGCGGCGGCCAGGTCAGCGACGTCGAGGTCGAGAAGGAGTTCACGAGCACGACGAAGAGGGGCACGTAGACCACGAGGAGGATCAACGCCGTGACGACGGCGAGGATCGTGCGGGAGAGCCGTGAGAGTCGCATCCGTCGCCCCTAGAGGTTGTCGAGGGCGCCGGTGCGGCGCACGAGGAAGAGGTAGCCGAAGATGATCACGATCGGGATGAGCGCGATCGCCGACGCGAGCGGCAGGTTGTTCGCCGCGCCCACGTTCGTGTAGACGAGGTTTCCGAGCATCTGGCTGGCGCCGCCCACGATGTTCACCGTGATGTAGTCGCCGAGCGAGAGCGCGAAGCTGAAGATCGTGCCCGCGATGATGGCCGGGAAGATGAGCGGCAGCACGATGAGCCGCAACGTCGGCCAGGTCTTGCCGCCGAGGTCGCCGGATGCCTCGAGCAGCGAGTCGGGCACCCGCTCGAGTCCTGCGTAGATCGGCAGGATCACGTAGGGCAGCCAGAGGTACGACAGCGTGATGATCGTCGCCGAGAGCCCGTAGCCGGGGGTGTGCCCGCCGAACGGCGAGAGGAGCCACTCGAGGATGCCGTCCTGCGAGAGGACGGAGCGCCACGCATACGCCTTGACGAGGTACGACGCCCAGAGCGGGGTCAGCACCATGATGACGAGCACGCGCTGCATGCGCGGCGAGGCGACCTTCGCCATGAAGAACGCGATGGGCAGCGCGAGCAGCACGTCGATGAGCGTGACGAGCAGCGCGACGCCGAGGGTGCGCAGCGTCACGACCTGGTACAGCGAGCCGGTGACGACCTCGATGATGTTGTCGAGCGTGAACTCGGTCGTGATCTCGCCTGTGAAGCTGTCGACCGACCAGAACGCGGTGACGAGCAGCAGGGCGAGCGCCACGATGTAGACGACGACGAGCCAGAACAGCGGCGCGGTCAGCAGGAAGGCCAGTCGCGCCCTGGGATGGGTCGCGAGGAAGGCCGACCCCTTCCGCGCGAACGTGTCGCGGGGGGATCGGAGCGGTTGCCTCGTCGGGGCGTTCGTCGTCATGCGGCGTTCCTGTCGGACGGTCTTCCGTCGTGGATGGGGAGGAAGGGGCGGCCCGTTCGGGTCCGGGCCGCCCCGGTCATGCGGGCGTCAGCCCTTGATCTCCTGCCAGGCCTCGGTCCAGGCCGCGTAGTCGACGCACGTCACATCGGTGCGACCGTCGACGCAGTCCTCGATCGGGGTGGTCCAGTACCAGATCTGCGACGCGTAGTCGGCGTCACCGGCGTGGTACGCCTCGCAGTCGTCGCGGTACTCGCAGGCCTCGTCGCTCGAGGGCGCCTCGCCGAAGTACGCGGTGGCCGTGGCGTTCGCCTCGGGGCTGGCGATGTAGTCGAGCCACGCGTACGCGCAGTTCGGGTTCTTCGCCTGCGACGAGATCATCCACGTGTCCGACCAGCCGGTCGCGCCCTCCTCGGGCAGGACGACGTCGGTCGTCGCGCCCTCGGACGCGAGCACGTTCTGGATGACCTGCCAGGTCGTGCCGACCACCGAGTCGCCGGTCGTGAAGGCCTGGATCTCCTTGAGGTAGTCCGACCAGTATTCGCCAACGTGCTCGCGCTGGGCCTTCAGCAGGTCGACGGAGGCCTGGAACTGCTCCTCGTCGAGGGCGTAGGGGTTCTCGATGCCGAGCTCGGGCTGGTGCGCCATCAGGTACACCGCGGCATCCGCGATGTAGATGGGCGAGTCGTACGCGGTGACCTTGCCGGAGTAGTCGCCGGCCTTGTCGAACACGACGTCCCACGAGGTCGGGGCCTCGGGGAAGACCGTCGTGTTGTACATGAGCAGGTTCGCGCCGTAGCCGTGCGGCACGCCGTAGGGCACGCCGTCGACCGAGTTCCACTCCTTCTCCTTGAGGAAGTCGTAGATGTTGGCGTAGTTCGGGATGAGGTCGGTGTTCACGGGAGCCACGTCGCCCGCGGCGATGAGCCGCAGGGTCGCGTCGCCCGAGGCCGACACCACGTCGTACTCGCCGGTCTTCATGAGGTTCACGGCCTCGTCGGAGGTGCCGAAGGTCTTGACCGTCACCTCGCAGCCCGTGTCCTCCTCGAACGGCGTCACCCAGTCGACCTCGGGGTCGTTCGAGCCGTCCTCGACGTAGCCGGGCCACGCGAGGATCGAGACCTGGCCCTCCATCTCGCCGAGCTCCTCGGCGGCCTCGCCGCCTCCGGATCCGGACCCGCCGGACGTTCCACAGGCCGTGAGCAGTGCGACCGAGGCGATCGCGAGCCCCACGGTCGCGCCGCGAGCGGCGGTGCGCATTCGCATCATGGTTCTCTCCTTGTTCTGTGCAGTGCAGGTGGTGCGGTGATGTGCAGTTGCAGGTGCGTTGGGCTTGGTCCGGCCGGCGGATGCCTCAGCCGGAGATCCCGGGGAGCACGCCCGGTCCCAGCGGCACGACGTCGTCGTCGTGCCATGAGACGACCACCCGGTCGCCGCGCTCGTCGTCGTGGACGCGATCGCGGTCGTTCTGTTCGAGCACGCTGACGCGCGTGCCGTCGTCGAGGTCGACGACGAGGCGCACGCCGCTGCCGAGGTAGATGGCCTCCACGACGGTGCCCGCGACGTTCACGACGCCCGCGCCCTGCAGGCCGTCGCGCGTGACGGTCATCTTCTCGGGGCGGACCGAGTGGTGGCCGTCGCGTCCGAGGATCGTGCGCGAGCGCTCGTCGTCGAAGAGGTTGGAGGTGCCGACGAAGTCGGCCACGAAGCGGGAGGTGGGCTGCTCGTAGAGCTCGGCGGGGGTGCCGAGCTGTTCGATGCGGCCCGCGTTGAACACCGCGATCCGGTCGGAGAGCGTGAGCGCCTCCTCCTGGTCGTGGGTCACGAAGATGAACGTGATGCCGAGGTCGCGCTGGATCTGCTTGAGCTCGACCTGCATCTGCTCGCGGAGCTTGAGGTCGAGGGCGCCGAGCGGCTCGTCGAGCAGCAGCACCTTCGGCTCGACGACGGTGGCCCGGGCGAGCGCGACGCGCTGGCGCTGGCCGCCTGAGAGCTGCGAGGGCTTGCGGTCGGCCATCTGCTCGAGGCGCACGGAGGCGAGGGCCCGACGGGCGCGCTCGTTGCGCTCCTTGCGGCCGATGCCGCGCACGCGCAGGCCGTAGGCCACGTTGTCGAGCACGTTCATGTGCGGGAACAGCGCGTAGTCCTGGAACACCGTGTTCACGTCGCGGTCGAACGGCGCGCGCTTGGTCACGTCGGTGCCGAAGAGCTCGATCGTGCCCGAGGTGGGCTGCTCGAACCCGGCGATGAGCCGCAGCACGGTGGTCTTGCCCGAGCCCGAGGGCCCGAGCATGGAGAAGAACTCGCCCGCCGCGATCTCGAGGTCGACGTGGTCGACGGCGGTGACGGCGCCGAACTCCTTGGTGAGTCCGGTGAGCCGGATGGCCGGCTGCTGGTCGGTCATGACGCTCTCCCCTTCGATGTGCGTTCGTCTAAATCATATGGATCCAGATGTCTACGTCCAGTCCTGCGTGTTACGGTCTTGTCACGGATTTCCAGACGCCGGGTACGGGAGGAACGGATGCCGCAGGCGACGGGCCGCGCAGATGCCACGCGCGCGGTCGTGTTCTCGCCGCTCGACGGGGCCGGCCGGGCCGAACTCGTGGAGCAGCGGTTGACCGACGCGATCGTCGCCGGCGTGCTGCGCGACGGCGAGCGCCTGCCGAGCGAGTCCGACCTCGCGCGCAGCCTCGGCGTCGCCGTCGTCACCGCGCGCGAGGCGCTCGTCGCCCTACGCGATAAGGGCCTCGTGCAGACCCGGCGCGGCCGCGACGGCGGCAGTTTCGTCACCCACGACCGCGACGCCGCCAGCCGCATGGTCGACGACCGCGTTCGCGCCCTCAGCCGCATCGAGCTGCGCGACCTCTCCCTGCACTACGCGGCGATCGCCGGCATGGCGGCCGAGATCGCCGCCGACCGCGCGAGCGAGGACGACCTCACGAGCCTCGTCGAGATCGACGCCCGCGCCGACCTCACGACCCCCGGCGGAGCCCGCCGCGCGGTCGGCCGATTCCAGCTCGAGGTGGCCGCGGTGAGCCAGTCGCCGCGGCTCGTGCACGAGGAGCTGCGCCTGCAGGCGGAGGCCGGGGCCTTGCTCTGGCTGTGCATGAGGGAGCAGGATTCACGTGATCGCAGTCGCACCGCCCGGCTCGAGGTCATCCAGGCGATCCGCGACGTGCAGCCAGAACGTGCACGGCGCGCGACCACCGACCACATCGCGTCGGCCGTGGAGTGGCTCATCGACGAGAAGGTGCGCCTCGAGCAGGCGCCGACGCCGGATGCCGCCGAGGCATCCGGGGGTGCGACACCGGAAGGAGGGAGGCCATGACCGTCACCGTCGACGTCGCCGCGGAGCACATCGCGCGGCGCATCGCCTCCACGATCGACCCCGTCTTCGCCATGATCGACGGCTGGCGGGACGTGCTCGAGCGCGAGCTCGAGGGCCCGTTCGCGGGTGCGCTGACCGGGGCATCCGACCCCAGTGCGGCGACCCTCGACCCCATCGTCGCCGCCCTCGTCAGCGCCGAGCTCGAGCGCGACGGCACGCTCATCACGGGTGCGGGCTTCGTCGCAGCACCCGGATTCCTCGCCGACGCCCCCTGGCACCTGGCCTGGTGGCTCAGCGGCACGAACACCTTCGGCGCCGGACCCGACGCGAAGCTGCGACGATTGGAGGTCGTGAGCGATCCCGATTCCGAGCAGTTCCGCGACTACACGACCCTCGAGTGGTGGCGCGTTCCCGCGCGCACCGGGACGCGGCACCTCACCGGTCCCTACGTGGACTACCTCTGCACCGACGACTACACGGTCACGATCACCACGCCGGTGCGCGTGGGCGGCGAGATGGCGGGCCTCGTGGGCACCGACCTCTACGTCGCGCGACTCGAGCGCGTGCTGCTGCCGGTGATCCGGGAGTCGGGGCATCCGTGCACCCTCGTGAACTCGTCGGGACGCATCGTGGCGTCGACCGACGCGCGCCGGGCCACCGGCGCGCTCCTGCGCCTCGACGGCCTCGCCGATGCGCTCATGCCGCTGCGCGACGACGCCACGGCAACGGATGCCGCGAGCCTCCCGGGCGGCGAAGCCGTCGTCCCGTGCGGGGACACCTCGCTCGCACTCGTGCTCGAAGCGTGACGGCGCTCGGCCGCAACGGACGAGGGGTGGGCTCGGCCGTGACGATCACGATCCGCGAGAAGCGGCGCCGCCGGCAACGGCAGCGTGCGCTCGCCTACATCGGGGTGACCGCCGCATGGGTGCTCTCGATCTGGGTGAGCCAGCTGCTCTCCCCGCCCGACTGGCTGCACGTCATCGCCCTGTTCGGGCACCTCGCCGCGCTCGTCGTCGGGCTCGGGGCGGTGCTCGCGATCGACTGGCATGCACTGCTCTGGGCCACCGGCTGGAGCTCGGTGCGCGAGCTCCGGCAGGCCGACCGCACGCTCATCATTCCGATCTGGGTGGGCCTGTTCGGGCTGCTCGCGACCGGCGCGCTGCTCGAGCCGCACCTCGACAGTCCGCTCACGATCATCAAGATGGTCGCGGTGCTCGTGCTGTCGCTCAACGGGGTCGCACTCACCCGCTGGACGGCCGATCTCGCGCGCGTTCCACCGACGGCTCGGTACGCCCAACTGCCCAAGGCGGCGCGCGTCGGGTTCATGACGAGCGCGATCGTCTCGCAGGTCGCGTGGTGGACCGCGGTGTTCATCGGCATGCTGAATGCCACGACCTGAGCCTGCGCGACGCGACGACCTGAACGCCGCCCGAATGCTTCCTGTGTGCACGCTCGGCTTCTCCACAGGCTTCTGAGATAGGCTCACGACGATCCCAGTACCCCCGGACTGAAGGATTCTTCGATGCGCCACGCATTGGACGCCCGTTCCGCTCGCACTGACCGCCCGCCCTACACCGGCCCGTGGCGGTTCGAGGCGACGCCATGAGCGCGGGCCTGCCGTCGCGCAGCAGCGACCGGCGACAGCTTCGCGAGGAGCGCCGCCGGCGCCGCCGGCGGGTCGTCTGGGGCTCCACGGCCGCCGTGGCCGCCATCGTGCTGCTCGCGGCCGGCGGCGTGACCGCGGCCGTGCTCATGAACCAGGGCGACGGCCAACCCGAGACCACCGCGTCGACGCCCAAGCCCGCCGAGCCCGTCGTCTTCGAGGACGACGAGCCCGCCGCCGCCCAGGGCGCCGAGCCGTGCACGCCGGTGAAGGTCATGGCCTCCCTCGAGAACGCCGAGATGGTCACCAAGCTCGCCGAGGGCTACAACGCGCAGCCCCGCGACGTCGAGGGCAACTGCGTCAGCGTGGCGGTCGTCAAGGACAAGTCGGGCATCGCCGCCGAGGACGCTGCCGCCAACTTCAAGGACCTGCCCGAAGACGAGCGGCCCATCGTCTGGATCCCCGACGCGAGCTCGTGGCTCTCCGTCGCGCGCTACGGCGGCGGCGGTGCGAGCGTGCCGAAGGCGGCCGACAGCATCGGGTACTCCGACATCGTGCTGGCCATGCCGCAGTCGCTCGCGACCGCGATCGGATGGGACCAGGAGCGCCCCACGTGGGACGAGATCTTCGGGGCGGCCGACGACGCGAACCTCTGGACCGACCTCGGCCACCCCGAATGGGGCGCCTTCAAGCTCGGCAAGACGAGTCCGCTGATCGCGAGCTCGGGCGAGGCCGCGCTGCTGGCCTCGTACGGCGCGGCCGCCGGGTCCCTCGCCGACCTCACGTCCGACCAGATCGAAGACGAAGAGGTCACCGACGAGGTGCGCCAGCACGAGCTGAGCACCAGTCACTACATGGCGACGCCCGAGCACTTCCTCTGGCACGCGCGCCAGGCGGCCGACACCGGCTCCGTCGCCGACTTCCTCTCCGCGGTGATCGTCGACGAGAAGTCCGTGTGGGACTACAACCGCGGCATCACGAGCCGCGACGGCGTCAACCGCATCGAGAGCACGCCGCCCGCCGAGCCGCTCGTGCCGATCTACCCGAGCGACGGCTACTACATCGCCGACAACCCGGGCGCCGTGCTCTCCGGTCCCTGGGTCGACGAGACCGAGACGGCCGCCGGCGCGGACTTCATCCGGTACGCCCGCACCAGCCAGGGACAGCAGATCGTTCGCGACACGGGCTACCGCGACCTCAACGGCGGACTGAGCCCGATCGTCCAGTCGGTCGGCCTGCTCGGCGACCCGACCGAAGACGGCGGCCTCCCCTTCCCGTCCCAGCGCGTGGTCGTCGCGGCGCACGAGGCGTTCCCCGACGTGCGCAAGCGCGCCCAGCTGCTGTTCCTCGTCGACGTGTCGGGCTCGATGGAGGAGCCCATCGCGACCGGCGAGACGAAGCTCGCCGCCGCGAAGGACGCCATCACCGAGGCGCTCGGGCACTTCTCGGGCGGCGACAACCTCGGCCTCGCCGCGTTCTCGTCGATCGACGACGGCCCGATCACGCCCGGCAACGTGAGCCCCGTGCAGGACATCGGCGAATCCCGCCCCGACTTCCTGCGCGCACTCGGCGGCCTGCAGCCGATCGAGTTCACCCCGCTCTACGCGGCGGTCGACACGTTCGCCAAGGAGCAGGCGGCCAACTTCCAGCCCGACCGCATCAACGCGATCGTGCTGCTGAGCGACGGCAAGAACGAGACGATGACGCCGACGATCGACGCCAACCAGATGATCGCGAACCTGAAGGCGCTGCACCACGACACCCCGGTGCTCATCTTCACGCTGGCGTACGGCGCCGATGCGGATGTCGCGACGCTGCAGTCGATCTCGAGCGCCACAGGTGCGCACTACTACGACGCCACCGACCCGACCAAGGTCAGCGACGTGCTGGGCGACCTCGTCACGAGCTTCTAGTCGCGGACCGGCGTCGGCCGGCGCCTCGTCGATCGTGCCCGGTTGCTGGAGGGCGCCGATCGGGCATGCGCCGCGTCAGGCGGCGAGGTCGTCGACGTCGAGGAATCGGCGCACGACGTCGTCGGCCGCACCGGCGGCGAGCAGTCGCGGCGCGATCGCGCGGCGGGCGAGCGCGTACGGCTCGGGCGACCCCGACATGACCGACTGCGCGTTGGCCGCGTCGAGGAGGGCGACGAACTCGAACGCGAGCAGCGCGGCATCCGTGCCCGCATCGAGCTCGCCCTGCTCGATCGCGTACCCGACCGAGATGCGCAGGTAGTCGTTCCAGCTCCGGTAGGCGGCGGCGATCGCGTCGCGCACGGGCCCGGGCTTGGCGTCGAAGTCGACGAGGGCGGCGGCGAAGAAGCAGCCGCCGGGGAAGACGCGGTCGCGCGAGTAGGCGATCCAGGCGTCGAGCAGGGCCGCGATGCGGCGCACGCCCCGCGGTTCGACGCGCGCGGGCTCGAGCACGTGCTCGCGGAACCGCTGCGCCGCGGCCTCGACCGTCGCGAGCTGCAGCCGCTCCTTCGAGCCGAACAGCGTGGCGACACCGCTCTTGCTCACGTCGGCCGCCGCCGCGAGCCGCCCGATCGAGAGCCCGTCGAGTCCTTCGACCGACGCGAGGTCGGCCGCGCGCTCGAGCACGGCGCGCCGCGACGCGTCGCCGCGAAGCCGTCGCCCGTCGACCTGGTCCATGTCTTGTATTTTACGCACGATCGTTCGTATAGTATACGTACGATCGTTCGTATTGATTGGACATCGTCCCGCGGATGCCGCGAGCCACGACCATCGGAGGCCGTCATGAACCCCGCCACCACCCTCGCCGTCTCGGCGCTCCGCGCCGCCGACCGCGTCTCCCCGTCGCTCGCCGGACGCCTGGCGCTGCCGCTGTTCCGCCAGGTGCGGCCGGTGCTGCCCGTCCGCTCGAGCGATCGGGCGGTGCACCAGCAGGCGTCACGCGGCACGATCACCGTGCGCGAGCGCGAGGTCGTGACGTACTCGTGGGGCCACGGGCCCGAGACCGTGCTCGTGGTGCACGGCTGGCGCGGCCGGGCCTCGCAGTTCGGGCCGATCGTCCGCGAGCTGCGCGCCGAGGGGTTCCGCGTCGTCGCATTCGACGCGCCGGCCAACGGCGCCTCCGCCGGGCGACGCACCGACATCCGCGACTACCTCGCCGGCATCGAGGCGATGCAACGCCGCTACGGCATGTTCCGTCTCGTGATCGGGCACTCGTTCGGCGCCCTCGCGGCACTCACGGCCGCGCGCGAGGGCACCGCAGCGGGCGGCGTCGTCGCGATCGCCGGCATGGGCGATGCCCGCTACCTCGTCGACTCGTTCGCCGAACGGGTCGGCATCGGACCCGCGAGCGCCGACGTGCTCGCCCGCGAGTTCGCGCGTCGGGTCGTTCCCGACGTGGCCGAGCCGTTCGCACGCGTCGACGCGGTGTCGAATCCGCTGCCCGACGGCGTGCCGCTGCTGCTCGTGCACGACCGCGCCGACCGCGAGGTCTCGGTCGGCGAGTCGCTACGCCTGCACGACGCCCACGGCGAGCGCTCGCGGCTCGTCCTCACCGACGGCGCGGGTCACGCGCGCGTGCTCGGCGCCGATCCGACGCTCGACGCCGTCACGGCGTTCGCGCTCGGCGGGCTCGCCGGCGTCGACGCGGCCGGCCTCGGCGCGGCGGTCGTGCCCGCGGCATCCGCCTGATCGGGAGGAGCTTCCCGCCGCGTGCGTCAGACCGCCGCGAGCACCGCGTCGACCGCGCGCATGACGCGCAGCGTCGCGGCATGGCTGCTGAGGTCGTGCTCGATCCGTCCGTCGCGCAGCGCCTCGGCGACCGCCTCGAGCATCGGCACGTATCCGTTGCCGATCTTCGGGATCAGCACTTCCTCGCGGTCGAGCTCGACGCCGCCGACGGGGTGCTCGAGCACGAAGCCCTCGGTCGCCCAGAACGCGGGCAGGATCCGGATGCGGCCGGCGGTGCCGCCGATCCATGCGTCGCACGGCAGCAGTGAGCGCAGCGACGTCGCGAGCGTCGCCTGCCGACCGTCGGCGTAGCCCAGGAGCACGGCCAGCTCGCCGTCCACGACGGTCGGCGCGCCGTCGGGGCCGAGCCGCGAGCCCGTGGCCGCGAGCGACGTGTGCGGACCGAAGAGGAGGTCGGCGAGCGCGAGCGGGTAGACGCCCTGGTCGAGTGCCGAGCCGCCGCCGTGCTCCGCGTCCCAGAGCCGGTGCGTCGGATCGGGGATGACGAACCCGAACGTCGCGGCGAGGTTGCGCGGCTCGCCGATCGCGCCCTCGGCGAGCAGCGCGGCGACGCGGCGGATGGCGGGGTTGAACCGCATCCACATCGCCTCCATGAGGAAGACGCCGCGCTCGTGCGAGAGCGCGACGAGCTGCTCGGCCTCCGCGGCATCCATCGTGAACGCCTTCTCGAGGAGCACCGGCAGGTCGCGCTCCAGCGCGCGACGGGCGAGCTCGAAGTGGCTGTCGTGCGTGGTCGCGATGTAGACGAGGTCGAGGTCGTCGCGGCCGAGCAGGTCGTCGACCGATCCGGGGTGCGGGATGCCGCGGGCCTCCGCGAAGGCGCGCGTGCGCTCGCCGTCGCGCCCGGCGACGGCCACGAGCTCGAACGCGTCGAGGGCTCGGAAGTCGGGCACGATCATGTCGGACATCCAGCCGGTGCCGATGATGCCGACGCGGATGCGGGGAGGGTTCGCCATGGCGGCAACGCTAGCCGAGCCGAGGGATGCCGCGCCGAGCCGGCCGGCGTCGGAGCGACCCACCTCGAGGCGACCCGTCGAGCCGGCGGGCGAGCAGGTGCGAGCATGGTTCCATGGCGCAGCGCACCCCGGCCCTCGTGGGCATCTCGCACGGCACCTCGTCGCCCGAGGGGCAGCGCGCGGTGCGCGGCCTGCGCGACGCCGTCGCCCAGGCGGTGGCGCAGCGGCATCCGGATGCCCCGCCCAGCGTGCGACTCGGACACGTCGACGTCGAGCAGCCCGACGTGCCCGCGACCCTCGCCTCGCTCGACGCCGGCGAGCCCGCGGTGGTCGTGCCGCTGCTGCTCTCGGCGGGATACCACGTGTACGTGGACCTCACCGAGGCCGTCGCCGACGAGACGACCCGCGCGGTCGTGCTCGCCGGAGCGCTGGGTCCCGACGACCGGCTCGCGACCCTGCTCCTGCGCCGGCTCGAGGAGGCGGGCCTGCGTGACGACGACCGGATCGTGCTCGCCGTCGCCGGCTCGAGCGACCGGCGCGCCGTCGAGGACTGCCGCGACCAGGCCGCCCGTCTCGCCGCGGCATCCGGCCGGGAGATCGCCCTCGGGTTCCTCTCGGCGGCCGAGCCGCGGCTGCCCGAGGCGGTCACGGCGGCCCGGGCGGCGGCCGGTAATGGTGGTCGCGTCGTGGTCGCGAACTACCTGCTCGCCCCCGGCTACTTCGACGACCTCGCCCGTGCGGCGGGCGCCGACGTCACGGCGCAGCCGCTCCTGTTGCCCGACGAGCCGGCGCCGCAGGAGGTCGTCGAGGTCGTGCTCGACCGGTACCTCGCCGCAGCCGCCTCCTTCGGCGAGGCCCAGCCGGGGTGACGCCCGTCAGGCACCTTCGCGGGTGATGTCCCGCAGGGCCTCGAGATGGCGTGCGAACGCGTCGCGCCCGCTCGGCGTCACTCGCAGCCAGGTGCGCGGGCGCTTGCCGACGTACCCCTTCTGCACGGACACGAATCCGGCGACCTCCAGCACGGCGACCTGCTTGCTCAGGACCGAATCGCTCACCTCGACGGTGTCGCGGACGAACGCGAACTCGGCCGAGTCGGTCGCCGAGAGCGTCGCCATGATCGAGAAGCGAACGGCGTGCAGCAGCGACTGCTCGAGACGGTGGCGCGGGTGCTCGCCGCCGCCGGCGCTCGCGCCAGGCACGGTGGTCGTCATTCGCGGATCTCGAGCGCGATGCCGACCATGAGCGGCACGGCGCTCACCACCGCGATGGGCAGCCAGTACCCCAGCTGCCCGGGGAACAGCGGAAGGCCGATGCCCAGCGCCGCCCCGAGGACGACCAGCCAGACGAGGACGACGCGCCACCATCGCCGCAGCTGCGGCCGAGCGCCCGAGATGTCCGTCGCGAAGAACAACGCGGACACGCTCGTGATCACCGTGCCGAGGAGGCCCGAGAGCATGGCGACCCAGACCCAGTCGGTGCCGGCCGCGCCGACTCCGGTGAGGTAGAAGGCACTCGCCCCCGCGACGGCGGCGAGCCAGCCGACGACGTTCTGCGACGTGCGCGCCTGCACGAGGGCCTCGATGCGCTCGGCGTCGGCGAGCGACCGCGCGGCAGCGGACTCGCTCGGTTCGTTCATGGCGACCTCCTTGTCACTTTCCAGTCTGGCAAGTACTTTCTGTCAGGTCAAGGGCATCATCCGATCCCGCCCGAAACGGAGGCGATCGTCCCATTACCGCCTCGGCGTCGAGCGCAACCCCTCGTGTCGAACAACGACGCCATGTGACGCAATGCGACGGGCCGTGACCGGGCGTGACACGGCACCTGTTCGCGGGTGGCCGACTCGCCTACGTTCGACCGGACACCACCGCGCAGAACGCGCCGGCCGAGAGGAGGACGCCCGTGACGACACCGCCCACGACGGATGCCGCGCCCGCGCGCCCGGCCCGTACCGAGCGCCCGGCCCGGCCCGAGCGTCCGGCAGGCGATCGCCCGGTCCGAGGCGATCGCCCCGCCCGCCCGGCGTCGCGCCCCCACGGGCAGTGGAAGGTCGACGGCACCGAGCCGCTCAACGCCAACGAGCAGTGGAAGCAGGAGGACGGCGGTCTCGCCGTGCGCGAGCGCATCGAGCGCATCTACGCCGACGGCGGCTTCGCCTCGATCGACCCGACCGACCTGCACGGCCGCTTCCGCTGGTGGGGCCTCTACACGCAGCGCAAGCCCGGCATCGACGGCGGCCGCACCGCAACGCTCGAGCCGCACGAGCTCGAGGACGAGTACTTCATGCTGCGCGTCCGCATCGACGGCGGTCAGCTCACGACCGAGCAGCTGCGCGTCATCGGCGGCATCTCGACCGAGTTCGGGCGCGACACCGCCGACCTCACCGACCGCCAGAACGTCCAGCTGCACTGGATCCGCGTCGAGGACGTGCCCGAGATCTGGCGCCGCCTCGAGGCGGTCGGCCTCGGCACGACCGAGGCGTGCGGCGACGTGCCCCGTGTGGTCCTCGGCTCGCCGGTCGCCGGCATCGCCGCCGACGAGCTCATCGACCCGACCCCGCAGATCGACGAGATCACGAGCCGCTTCATCGGCGACGAGTCGCTCGCGAACCTTCCGCGCAAGTTCAAGTCCGCCCTGACCGGCCACCCGAGCCAGGACGTCGTCCACGAGATCAACGACGTGGCGTTCGTCGCGGTCGAGCACCCGGAGCTCGGCATCGGCTACGACCTGTGGGTCGGCGGCGGCCTCTCCACGGCGCCGCGCCTGGCCGAGCGCCTCGGCGTCTTCGTCGCCCCCGACCGCGTCGCGGACGCCTGGCACGGCGTCGCGCAGATCTTCCGCGACTACGGCTACCGCCGGCTGCGGAACAAGGCGCGCCTGAAGTTCCTACTGGCCGACTGGGGCGTCGAGAAGTTCCGCGAGGTGCTCGAGACCGAGTACCTCGACGCGCCGCTGCCCGACGGCCCTGCGGCGCCGACGCCCACCACGCCCGGCGACCACGTCGGCGTGCACCGCCAGAAGGACGGCCGGTTCTACGTCGGTGCGACCCCGATCGTCGGACGCGTCTCCGGCCCGATCCTGACCAGGCTCGCCGACCTCGTCGAGGCGCACGGGTCGACCCGGCTGCGCACCACGCCGCACCAGAAGGTCGTCATCCTCGACATCCCCGAGGACCGGGTCGAGTCGCTCATCGCAGGCCTCGACGAGCTCGGCCTCTCGGCGCGCCCCAGCCTCATCCGCCGCGGCACGATCGCGTGCACGGGCATCGAGTTCTGCAAGCTCGCCATCGTCGAGACCAAGGCGTACGCGACCGCCGCCGTGCTCGAGCTCGAGGAGCGCCTCGCGGGCTTCGACCTGCCGCACCCGATCAGCCTGCACGTCAACGGCTGCCCCAACTCGTGCGCCCGCATCCAGACCGCCGACATCGGCCTCAAGGGCCAGCTCATCATGGACGACTCGGGCGAGCAGGTCCCCGGCTACCAGGTGCACCTCGGCGGCGGGCTCGCCTCGCTCGACCGCGACGAGGCCGGCCTCGGCCGCACCGTGCGCGGCCTGAAGGTCACGGCCGACGGGATCGCCGACTACGTCTCGCGCGTGGTCACCCGCTTCCTCGAGGAGCGCGACGCCGCAGCCGACGAGACGTTCGCCCAGTGGGCGCACCGCGCCGACGAGGAGGCCCTGCGATGAGCGTTTCCCTCGCCCCTCGCGCCGCGACGCTGCGCTCGCGCGACGAGCTGCGCGCGCTCGCCGAGGCGGGCAACGTCGAGCTCGGCAGCCTCACCGACCACGAGGCATCCGCCGCCGAGGTCGTCACGTGGGTCGCTGAGCACTTCGCCACGGATGCCGCGGCGGTCGCCTGCTCGATGGCCGACGCCGTGCTGCCGCACGTGATCGCCGAGCAGCTGCCCGGCGTCGATGTGCTGTTCCTCGACACGGGGTACCACTTCACCGAGACGTACGTGACGCGCGACGAGGTCGCCCGGGCGCTCGACGTTCGGATCGTCGACGTGCTGCCCGAGCAGACCGTCGCGCAGCAGGACGCCGAGTTCGGCGCCGAGCTCTTCGCCCGCGACCCGGGCCTCTGCTGCGCGCGCCGCAAGGTCGCGCCCCTGCAGCAGGCGCTCGGCGGCTACGAGGTGTGGTTCACGGGCGTGCGCCGCGAGGAGGCCCCGACGCGCACGAACACCCCACTCGTCACGTGGGACGAGCGGAACGGGCTCGTGAAGGTCAACCCGCTCGCCGCGTGGACCTTCGACGAGCTGCTCGACTACGCCGGTGCGCACCAGGTGCCCGTGAACCTGCTCATGTCGCACGGCTACCCCTCGATCGGCTGCGAGCCGTGCACGAAGCCCGTCGCCGCGGGCGAGGATCCGAGGTCGGGCCGCTGGGCCGGCCTCGCCAAGACCGAATGCGGGTTGCACCTATGAGCGAGATCCTGAACCCCGGTGGTCGAGTAGCGACCGCGGAGCGGACGCGTATCGAGACCGACTCGCCGCGTCTCGATACGCGTCCGGCTGCGCCGGGCGCTACTCGACGAGCGGAGCGCTCCCTCTCCACCCTCGACGCGCTCGAGTCCGAGTCGATCCACATCATCCGCGAGGTCGTCGCCGAGTTCGAGCGCCCCGTGCTGCTGTTCTCGGGCGGCAAGGACTCCGTGGTCGTGCTGCACCTCGCGGCGAAGGCGTTCTGGCCGGCGAAGGTGCCGTTCCCGGTGCTGCACGTCGACACGGGCCACAACTTCCCCGAGGTCATCGACTTCCGCGATCGCACCGTCGCGCGGCTCGGGCTCCGGCTCGAGGTCGCCGCCGTGCAGGACTACCTCGACGACGGCCGCCTCCAGGAGCGCGCCGACGGCACGCGCAACCCGCTGCAGACCCAGCCGTTGCTCGACGCGATCGCCGCCGGCCGCCACGACGCCGTCTTCGGCGGCGCACGCCGCGACGAGGACAAGGCCCGCGCCAAGGAGCGCATCCTGAGCCTGCGGGACGAGTTCGGCCAGTGGGACCCGCGCAACCAGCGTCCAGAGCTCTGGGACCTCTACAACGGCCGCCACACCGTCGGCCAGCACGTGCGCGCGTTCCCGATCTCGAACTGGACCGAGCTGGACGTGTGGCGCTACATCGAGCGCGAGGGCATCGAGCTCCCGCCGCTGTACTACGCGCACGAGCGCGAGGTGTACCGCCGCGACGGCATGTGGCGCGCGGTGTCCGACGTGTCGCCGGCTCGCGAGGGCGAGGCGATCGAGCGTCGCATCGTGCGCTACCGCACGGTGGGCGACATGAGCTGCACCGGCGCGGTCGAGTCCGACGCGGCATCCGTCGCCGACGTGGTGCGCGAGGTGGCCACCTCGACCCTCACCGAACGCGGGGCGACCCGCGCCGACGACCGGATCTCGGAGGCCGCCATGGAGGACCGCAAGAAGGACGGGTACTTCTGATGGGCGACGCGCTCTTCCGCTTCGCGACGGCCGGCTCGGTCGACGACGGCAAGTCGACCCTCGTCGGGCGGCTGCTGCACGACTCCAAGGCGATCCTCGCCGACCAGCTCGAGTCGGTCGCCCGCACGTCCGCCGAGCGCGGCTTCGGCGGCGAGCCCGGCGCGATCGACTTCGCGCTGCTCACCGACGGCCTTCGCGCCGAGCGTGAGCAGGGCATCACGATCGACGTCGCCTACCGCTACTTCGCCACCGGCCGCCGGTCGTTCATCCTCGCCGACTGCCCTGGCCACGTGCAGTACACGCGCAACATGGTCACCGGAGCCACCACCGCAGATGCCGTCGTCGTGCTCGTCGACGCGCGCAAGGGCGTGCTCGAGCAGACCCGCCGCCACCTCGCCGTCGTGCAGCTGCTGCGCGTGCCGCACGTCATCGTCGCAGTGAACAAGATCGACCTGCTCGACTACTCCGAGGCCGCGTTCACGCGCGTCGCCGACGAGGTCACGGCGCTCGCTCGCGAGCTCGGACTGCCCGACGCGCACGTCATCCCGGTCTCGGCGCTCGCCGGCGACAACATCGTCGACCGGTCGGCGAACACGCCCTGGTACTCGGGGCCTGCGCTGCTCGAGCTCCTCGAGGCGCTGCCGTCGCTCGACGAGCTCGAGACCGAGCTTGAGGCGCTGCGGATGCCGGTGCAGCTCGTCGTGCGGCCGCAGGGCGCGTTGGCGCCCGACGTCGCCGACCCCGAGGCGTTCCGCGACTACCGCGCGTTCGCCGGACGCATCGCGTCGGGCACCGTGCGCGTCGGCGACGCCGTGCAGGTGTTCCCCGGCGGCGCCACGACGACGGTCGTCGGCATCGACGCCGGTCCGGTCGAGCTCGAGTCCGCGTCGGCGCCGCAGTCGGTGTCGCTGCGGCTCGCCGACGAGATCGACGCGGCGCGCGGCGCCGTCATCGCGGCATCCGGATCGCTGCCCGAGCCGCGCCGCGAGCTCGACGCCTCGGTGTTCCAGCTCGACCCCCGGCCGCTCGTGCCGGGCTCGCGCGTGCTCGTGAAGACCGGCACCTCGACCGTGCAAGCGCTCGTGACGGCCGTGCAGGGCCGCCGCGACCTCGGCACGCTCGCCCTCGAGCCCGCGGACCGGCTCGAGGCCAACGACATCGGACAGGTCGCCCTGAAGCTCGCCGCCGAGCTCCCGGTCGAACCGTACGCCGACCACCGACGTGCGGGTGCGTTCCTCGTGATCCACCCGCAAGACGGCGCGACCCTCGCGGCCGCGATCGTCACCCCGCCCGTCCCACCCGCGACGGACACCCCCATCCGCACCACCGATCCAGAAGGAGCAGCAGCATGAACGCCACGTCCCGCGTCCGCACCCGCCTCGGCCTGGTGGGCGGCATGATGATGGCCGGCGCGATCGTCGCCTCGGCCGTGCTGACCGGCTGCAGCGCGCAGTCGGCCGCCGGCGAGACCGCCGCGGCATCCGACGGCGGCACGCCGGCCGAGGAGCTGCGCCTCGGCTACTTCGCCAATGTCACGCACGCCCCCGCGCTCGTCGGCTTGCAGGAGGGCCTCTTCGAGGAGGCGCTCGGCGACACGACGCTGTCGACGCAGGTGTTCAACGCCGGCCCGGCGGCGATCGAGGCGCTCACCGCGGGCGCCATCGACGCGACCTACATCGGCCCGAACCCGTCGATCAACACGTTCATCCAGTCGGCCGGCGAGTCGGCGCGCATCGTCGCCGGTGCTGCGACCGGAGGGGCCGCGCTCGTCGTGCGCGACGACATCGACTCGCCCGAGGACCTCGAGGGCACCACGCTCGCGACCCCGCAGCTCGGCAACACGCAGGACGTGGCGCTGCGCAGCTGGCTCGCCGACGAGGGCTTCACGACCGACACCTCGGGCGGCGGCGACGTGCACATCACGCCGACCGAGAACGCCCAAACGCTGACCCTGTTCCAGCAGGGCCAGCTCGACGGCGCGTGGCTCCCCGAGCCGTGGGTCTCGCGGCTCATCGTCGACGCCGGCGCGAAGGTGCTCGTCGACGAGGCCGACCTCTGGGAGGACGGGAACTTCCCGACGACCGTGCTGCTCGTGAACGCGACCTTCCTCGCGGAGCACCCGCAGACGGTCGAGGCGCTGCTCGAGGGCCACCTCGCGTCGCTGGCGTGGCTCGACGAGCACGCCGACGAGGCGCCGACGGTCATCAACGCCGCCCTCGAGGCCGAGACGGGCAAGCCGCTCGCCGACGAGGTCATCACGCGGTCGCTCGAGCACGTCACGTTCTCGGCCGACCCGCACGCCGAGACGTTCACGACGCTCGTCGAGAACGGCCTCGAGGCCGGCACGCAGAAGGCCGGCTCGATCGAGGGCCTGTTCGACCTGCGACTGCTGAACGGACAGCTCGAGGCGGCCGGCGAGGAGCCGGTCTCCGCGGGCGACCTCGGCGAGGAGTAGGGAGTCGACCCATGAGCGGGCAGACGGCCATCCGCATCGAGCACCTCGGCAAGCGCTTCGGCGCCGGGCCGCTCGTGCTCGACGACGTGAACCTCTCGATCACGGCGGGTGAGTTCGTCTGCCTGCTCGGGGCATCCGGCTGCGGCAAGTCGACGCTGCTGAACCTCATCGCGGGACTCGACCAGCCCACCACGGGCTCGATCGACACGCCCGCCGAGGGTTCCGCGGTCATGTTCCAGGAGTCCGCGCTCATGCCGTGGCTCACCGCGCGCGCGAACGTCGAGCTGGCGCTGCGCCTGCGGGGCGTCCCGCGATCCGCTCGTCGGGGCGAGGCGCTCGAGCTGCTCGACGTCGTCAACCTCGCGGATGCCGCGGAGAAGCGCCCGCACGAGCTCTCGGGCGGCATGCGCCAGCGCGTCGCCCTCGCGCGAGCCCTCGCGCAGGACCGGCCCGTCCTGCTCATGGACGAGCCCTTCGCCGCCCTCGACGCCATCACGCGCGACCTCCTGCACGAGGAGCTCGAGCGGGTGTGGCGCCAGACCGGCCGCACCATCGTCTTCGTCACCCACAACGTCCGCGAAGCGGCCCGGCTCGGGCAGCGGGTCGTGCTCCTGTCGAGCCGCCCCGGCCGGGTCGCGGGCGAGTGGCGCATCGCCGAGACCGCCGGGCGGCGCATCGAGTCGCCCGAGGTCGCGGCCCTCTCCATCGAGATCACCGACCAGCTGCGGAAGGAGATCCGCCGAAATGCCGCGTGAAGACCTGCTCACCGAGGACACCGGTCGTCGAGGAGCGACGACGGAGTCGACGCGTATCGAGACCCAGGCGTCCGGTTTCGATGCGGCTGCTTCGCTGCCGACTCGACCACCGTCGGGGCACGACGACCTCCGCAGCCTCGAGGCCGGCCTCGACCGACTGCAGACCACCCCTGAGCGTCGCGCGAGCGCATGGCGCCGGTTCACGACCAGCGTGCTGCCGCCCATCCTGTTCGTGGTCGTGCTCATCGCCGTCTGGCAGCTCTACATCGTGATCGCGCAGCCGCGGCCCGACATCGTGCCCGCACCGGCCGACGTCGTGAACGCCATCTCGGCGGCCTGGGAGGCGGGTCGCCTCCAGCTCGCGATCACCACCAGCCTCGAGCGCGGCATCCTCGGGTTCCTCATCGCGATCGCGGTGGGCACGCCGCTGGGCCTGCTGCTCGCCGAGATCCGCCCGCTGCGGCGGGCCGTCGGACCGATCATCTCGGGCCTGCAGGTGCTCCCGTCGGTCGCCTGGGTGCCGGCCGCCATCATCTGGTTCGGGCTGTCGGATGCCACGGTGTACTTCGTCATCCTCATGGGCGCGATCCCGTCGATCGTGAACGGCCTCATCGCCGGCGTCGACCAGGTGCCGCCGCAGCTGCGCCGGGTCGGCACGGTGCTCGGCGCCCGCCGTTGGGAGCTCGCGACGCTCGTCGTGCTGCCCGCCGCGCTGCCCGGCTACGTCGCAGGCCTCAAGCAGGGCTGGGCGTTCTCGTGGCGCTCGCTCATGGCCGCGGAGATCATCGCGATGGGCGGCACGATCGGCTTCGGCCTCGGCTCGATGCTCCAGCAGACGCGCGAGCTCGCCGACCTCGCGGGCGTGCTCGCCACGATCCTCGTGATCCTCGCGATCGGCATCCTGATCGAGCTCGTTGCCTTCGCCCCGCTCGAGCGACGGATGCTGCGCCGCCGCGGCCTGCTCGTGGAGCGGGACCGATGAGCGGGGTCGGCCGCGTCGTCCTCGTCGGCGCCGGTCCTGGCGACGCGGGCCTCCTGACCATCCGCGGACTGCGTGCGCTCGAGGCCGCCGACGTGATCGTGGCCGACCGGCTCGGCGCCCGCGGGGTGCTCGACGGACTCGCCGACGAGGGCGTGGAGTTGCACGCCGAGGTCGTCGACGTCGGCAAGCTCCCCGGCCACCACGCCGTGCCGCAGGACGTCATCAACGAGCTGCTCGTGACGCTCGCACGCGACGGGAAGCAGGTCGTACGGCTCAAGGGCGGCGACCCGTTCATCTTCGGACGCGGCGGCGAGGAGCTCGCCCACTGCCGCGACCGCGGGATCGACGTCGAGGTCGTGCCCGGCATCACGAGCGCGATCTCGGTCCCGGCGATCGCCGGCATCCCGCTCACCCACCGCGGCCTCGCGACGACGTTCACCGTCGTCACCGGCCACGACCAGATCCGGGCCCTCGGCGGCGGCCGCGACCACACCGTCGTGCTGCTCATGGGCATCGGCACGCTCGCGAACTCCGCGATCACGCTCGCCCGCGGCGAGCGCGGCGGCGACTGCCCCGTCGCGATCATCGAGGACGGCTACGGACCGCGCCAGCGGGTCACGATCGGCACGCTCGACACGATCGCGCTGCAGGCCGCGCGTCGCGGCATCCGCTCGCCCGCCGTCGTCGTGGTCGGCGACGTCGTGACCCTCAGCCCCTATGCTCCCCAACCGCTGGTCGAGCTCGTCGAAACCAGCCGACCGAACCCGGCTTCGACCGGCTCAGCCGGCGAAACGTACCGAAAGGCCACCAACCGATGACCCTCTCCCTTCGCGTCGCGATCGTCGGAGCCGGCCCCGCCGGCATCTACGCCGGCAACATCCTCCACCGGCAGGCCACGGAGGCGGGCGGCGAGGTCGCCATCGACCTGTTCGAGTCGCTGCCCGCGCCCTACGGCCTGATCCGCTACGGTGTCGCGCCCGACCACCCGCGCATCAAGGGCATCGTGAACTCGCTGCACGAGATGCTCGACGCGGGCACGATCCGGCTGATCGGCAACGTCGAGGTCGGCCGCGACGTGTCGGTCGAAGAGCTGCGCGAGCGCTACGACGCCGTCGTCTTCGCGACCGGCGCGCTGAAGGACGCCCCCCTCGACATTCCCGGCATCGACCTGCCCGGCTCCTACGGCGCGGCCGACCTCGTGGCCTGGTACGACGGGCACCCCGACGTGCCGCGCGAGTGGCCGCTCGAGGCGGAGCAGATCGCGGTGATCGGCAACGGCAACGTCGCGCTCGACGTCGCCCGCGTGCTCGCGAAGCACCCGAAGGACCTGCTCACGACCGACGTGCCCGCGAACGTCGTGGCCGGCCTCGAGGCGTCGCCGGTGACCGACGTGCACGTGTTCGGCCGCCGTGGCCCCGGCCACGTGAAGTTCACGCCGATCGAGCTGCGCGAGCTCGGCGAGGTGCCCGACGTCGACGTGATCGTCTACGACGACGACTTCGAGCGCGCCGCCGGCGACCCGCACGCCGAGCAGCTGCACGCGTCGAACAACCAGGTGAAGGTCATGACGCGCACGCTGAACGGGTGGCGTCCCTCGGCCGAGACCGTGCGCACCGCGTCGCGTCGCCTGCACCTGCACTTCCTCTACAACCCGGTCGAGGTGCTCGGCGACGGGCGCGTCGAGGGCGTCCGGTTCGAGCGCACGCGCCCCGTCGGCGACGGCAGCGTCGAGGGCACGGGCGAGTTCGTCGACGTGCCCGTGCAGGCCGTCTACCGCGCGGTCGGCTACGCGAGCTCGCCGCTCCCGGGCGTCCCGTTCGACGAGCGCAGCGCCGTGATCCCGAACGACGGCGGCCGGGTGACGGATGCCGAGGGGTCGCACGTCCCGGGCGTCTACGCCACGGGCTGGATCAAGCGCGGCCCCGTCGGCCTCATCGGGCACACGAAGGGCGACGCGCTCGAGACGATCACGAACCTGCTCGCGGATGCCGCGGCGGGCGCGCTCCCCGCGACGCTCGTCGAGGCCGCCGGGGGCGACGAGGTGCTCGAGCTGCTCGAGGCCCGCGGCATCCGCTACACGACCTGGGCCGGCTGGCTCGAGCTGGACGCGCACGAGCGCGGCCTCGGAGAGGCCTTCGAGGGCGTCGAGCGCGAGCGCGTGAAGGTCGTGCCCCGTGACGAGCAGGTGGAGATCTCCCGCGCCGGCGCGCTGGTCGCCTCGTGACGTACGTCATCGCGCTGCCCTGCGTCGACGTCAAGGACCGGGCCTGCATCGACGAATGCCCCGTCGACTGCATCTACGAGGGTGAACGCTCGCTCTACATCCACCCCGACGAGTGCGTCGACTGCGGCGCCTGCGAGCCCGTGTGCCCCGTCGAGGCGATCTACTACGAGGACGACCTCCCCGACGAGTGGTCGGACTACTACACGGCGAACGTCGAGTTCTTCGACGTCGTGACGTCCTCGGGCCAGGCGCTCGGCTCGCCCGGTGGCGCCGCGAAGGTCGGGGCGCTCGACTTCGACCACCCGCTGGTCGCGGCGCTGCCGCCGCAGGGCGACGCGTAGCGGGTGTGAGCGGCCACCCGAAGCGCCGTTCGGAGTGCAACGCAGCCGGAACCCACGGACGACGCTTCCCCGTAGGCTGTGGACATGACCGGCGGAGGTGAGTCACCAGACGCCGAACCCCGCCGTCACCCGGGTGCGCCGGCACTCGGTGTCGTACTGGGCGTCCTCGTGTTCTCGATCGCCGTCGCCGCGCAGGTCGCGGGTGTGCTGTCGGGGTGGCCGCTGATCACGCTGGGCGTCCTCGCCTCGCTCGCGGTCCCCTCATCACGAGAGTTCGGCCGCCGCGTCTTCTACGTCGGCTGCATCGCGCTCGGTTGGGTGACGCTCCTGTGGTGGCTGCCACTCCCGGTCTCGGGAGTGACGCGGCTCGGTCTCGTGGTGGCCGCGACCCTCGCGGTGCTCGTGGCCGTGTCGGTCGCGCGACCTGGCGGTCTCCGCACCCTCGTTCCGCGGTTCCGGCTCACCGACGCACTGGTCACCGCGGCCGCCGCATTCACTGCCTGGACGATCGCGCCGCTGCTGACCGTCGTGAACGGCGAGCAGGCGTTGCGTGTGCTCCGATTGGGTTGGGACTACGCCGCGCACTTCAACATGACCGAGATGATCCGGCGCACCGGGTCGTTGGTGGAACTGGCGTCGCCCGGACCCTATGGCACGTGGGCGTACTCGGAATACCCGAAGGGGTTCCATGCGGCCGCGGCATCCGTCATGGAGGCGACAGTGGGTCCGGCGATCGCCGCTCCTGACGCAGAGATCGTCGGGTTCGTCCACGCCACGGCGCTCGTAGCCATCGCTTCGGTGACGGTGGTCGCCGCGGGACTCGTGTCCCTTCCGCAGCTCCGCCGGCGCCCGCTCCTGGCCGCACCGCTCGTCGCCCTCGTGACGCTGGCACTGACCTGGGGCCCCGGAGGCGGGAGCCTCATCCACTTCGGATTCCCCAACTTCCTGCTCGCGACTGCGTTGCTGGCATGCGTTCCCCTGGTCGTCATCCCGATGAGCCGGATCGGGCCGGTGGCGCCGCTGCTCGCGCTCTCCGGGATCCTCGTCGGCGTCGCCCACAACTGGGCCCTGCTGCTCGTCGTTGCGTTCGCGGGCCTGGTGCCGGCGCTCCTCCCGCTTCGCCGACACCGGTGGCCCGCCTCGACCGCGGGCTGGACCGGCCTCGGTCTCGTCGTCGGGGGGACAGTGGTCGGCGGGGCCGCCGCATGGTCGACCCTGACGGGAAGCGACGACGCCGCGGCGGTCGATGCGAAGCTCCTGATCGACGGTGGCTTCATCGGGGGCTCGCTCAGCGAGATCCTGCTCCCGCCGCTCGTCGCGATCATCGCGAGCGTGGCCATGGCGGCGTTCGCCCGGGGCGCCGGAAACCAGCGGGGGCTCCTCGTGAGGGCTTCGGCCGAGGGGCTCGCCCCGATGACGGGCCTGCTGCTGCTCGTCTGGGTGGCGGTGCTCCAGCTCACCCAGACCGATGGCCTGGGGTACTACTTCTACAAGCTCGGCGCCGGCGTCCAGCTGACGTCCGTGGTGCTCGTGGCGACGCTGATCGGCGTGCTCATTCCCTCGGTGCGCGCGGGTTCTCGACGACGGGTGGTGCTCGGCGCTGCGGGCGTCGCCTTCGCCGCACTGCTCGCCACCTCATCCGGCGTGGTCAATGCGACATCCGAGGCGCTCAGCCTTCGACGACCCCCTGGGCTGGATGCCCGCGCAGCCTGGCTCCGCATTCTCGGATCACCGGACCGGACCACCGAGGCCGATGCCCGGACCGACGCCGGCGCCGATCAGATCCTCCGGGCTGCAGACGCGGTGACCCGAGACGGGCCGTATTTCTGGGTGCCCGCTCGGCTCGACGGCTCCACCGCACCGCGGTTGTCGAACCAGTGGCTCTTCGCATTCACCGGCCGATGGTCCGACTCGTCCGACCGGGTCATCAACGACCTGTGGGGCGACGACCTGCCTCGTGCCGAACGCCCGCGGAATCCCGAAGCAGCCCTCCATCGGGTACAGGCGGCACAGCCGGAAGCCGTGATCGTGGTCTCGCCCGAGACGCGCGACCGACTCCTGGCCGACCCCTCGTTCGACGGCGATCGGATCGTCAGTTGGTGAGCGGGCGCCTGAAGCGCGCGATCATGGGCGCATTGCCGGCCCCCGCCGGCCAGGCCCTCCGCGAGGTGAAGCGCAGTGTGCTCCTCCAGGCGGAACGGCATGGTCGCCTGCAGCGTCGCATCAACCGCCGCATCGTGGTCGACGGCCTGCCCCGGCGACGGCGGCGCGCCGGGTCGGTGTGGGCCGTCTGCCTCGCGAAGAACGAGGAGGACATCATCGTCCAGTCCACGCGGCACATGCTCGATCAGGGGGTCGACGGCGTCATCGTGGTCGACAACGGGTCGACCGACCGCACCGGCGCCCTGCTCGCGGGCCTCGCCGCCGAAGACGCGCGCGTGCACGTCGGCGTCGACGCCGAGCCGGGCTTCTTCCAGGGCATGAAGACCTCGTACCTCGCGCACCTCGCCTGGCGGGCCGGAGCCGACTGGGTGGTGCCGTTCGACGCGGACGAGTTCTGGTACGCCCCCGACGCGACGCTCGCCGGTCGGCTCGCACGCCTGCATGGTGTCGACCGGGTGTGGGCGCACCTCTGGAACGCCTACCCGCTCCCCGAGGACGGCCGACTCGACCTGGCGTCAGGCCGGCCCGTCCAAGTCGACCGCCGACCGACGGCGTGGATGAAGATCGCATTCCGCGCCCGACGCTGGGTCTGGGTGGGCGAAGGCAACCACGATCTCCGGAATCGTGGCCCGCGACCGCAACGGGCAGTGGACCTGCTGCACTTCTCATGCCGCTCGCTCGAGCAGTACTCCAGCAAGGCACGCGACGGCGTCGCCGCCCTTCGGAGAGCGGGCATGGATGACTCGATCGGGACCCACTGGCATGAGTGGACGACGCTCACCGACGGTGAGCGGGCAGCACGATGGTCGGCCTACGTCCGTGGTGAGATCGGTGACCTGGCGACGACGTCCGCTCCTGCCGAGCGCGTCGTGGTCCCCGATCCGATGCGGTGGCGCAGCTGGGATCCCGGAGGGCTACTGGACGACGGCGCCTGAGTCACGGCCGGCGGCGCCTCGTCGGCGTGCGACCGCGTCCAGCACGTCCGCGTAGAACGTCGCATGCTCTGCGACCACCTCGGCGTCGTCGAGCAGGCCGGGGGTCGCCGCGGCTGCGGCACCGAGCCGTTCTCGGAGCGCGGCATCCGATCCCAGGCGCTCGAGCGCGTCGGCGAGTGAACGGATGTCGCGTGGCGGCACTCGCAGTCCGTTCACGCCGTCGGCCACCCACTCCGCCGGCCCTCCCTCGTCGGCCACGACGGTCGCGCAACCCGCAGCGAGGTACTGCAGCACGTTCTGGCCCAGCGGCTCAGCGCGCGTCGACGCCTGGACGGCGATGTCCCATTGCGCGAGCCGCGCGTCGACATCGTCGACATGCCCGAGGAAGGCCACCCGGTCGGCGATGCCGAGCTCATCGGCGCGCGCACGCAGCTCGGCGAGGAAGCCCTCGTGCCCGAATGGCGCATCACCGGCGAACTCGAGCCGCGCGTCGGTGCGTCCCAACGCGGCGGCGAACGCGTCGAGCAGCAGCCGCTGGCCCTTCCACGGGTCGATGCGGGCGAGCATGCCGATACGGAGGGTCCGGTCGGTACCCGCCGGCCGTGCCGTCCGACGCCTGCTGAGCCCGGACGCGCTGGGGATGACCCTCGCGATCGCGTCGGGCGCGAGGTACGGTCTGGCGGAATCGAGCGGGGGATCCGTATCGGCGATCACCCCGTCGGCACGCGGGAGGATCAGGCGCGTCATGAGGAGGTGCCCGGCGCGGCCGAGCGCCTCCGCGTCGATCATGTCCCTGATGTGCACGACGAACGGCTGACGCGAGGTGCGCGCGGCGAGCGCGCCGTACGCCGCAGCCCGGGCGGTGTTGGCGTCGACGATGTCGGCGGTGCGGAACGCCGGGTGGACTCGCGTGGCGATCGCCTGGAGCACGAGCCGAGCTGTCGCCGCGAGCTGCAGCCGCCCGCTGCCGGTGCTCACGCCGGCGGGTTGGCGCACGCCGACGATCCGCTGGGGAACGTCGGAGGGCAGCGCCTCCCAGACGCCGAGATCGGCCTCGCCGGTCGGTGCGAGCATGACGAGCGGCGCCCACGGAACGCCGGCGTGCAGCATCCGGAGGAGGGCGTATTCGGCGCCACCGCGAACGCCGGTGTGTTCGAGGTGCAGTACCCGAGGGTGACGCGGCGACGCGGCATCCGTGCCCGCGCCCTCGCCTCGCGAGCTCATGCCCCGTGCCGGCCCGCGGCGCCGTGGGAGCGCGAGCGACCCTCGAGCAGCGACGGGTCCTCGACCGCCTCGGCATAGGCGGCCGCCTCGGCCGGTGGCATCGCGAAGAGCGCGGTGGCGAGCGTTGCGAGCGCCGGCACCTCCTGCCGGGCCATCGTGAGGAACGCCTCGTCGTCCTTGCCCTGCGGGTCGATGATGTCGTCAGCCTCGGCACCGGCGGCGGCCGTGCGGTTGTCAGCCATCGCGGCCACGGCCTGCCGCAGGTCGTCGACACCATCGGGTGTCGACCATGGGGCGAGCTCCGCGGCGATGCGGCCGGCCTCGCGGATCGAGAAGGTGGTGCGCAGCGCGCCGGGAACCAGCTGCAGCACCTGCACCCGCTGCTGAGACGATGCCACGAGCACGAGGTCGGCGCCGCGCAGCAGCTCCTCCGTGACCTGCTGCGCGCGGTGCGCGGATCCGTCGGCCCCGAGCGCCTCGGAGATGGCGCTCGTTCGGCGTCCCATGCGCGCCCCTGCCGGCGCGCCGAGCCCGGCGCTGGCGATCCGCACATGATCCGCGAGGTCCGACGGCAGGTACCAGCTCGCCCATCGGTCGAGCAATGCGGCCGCGAGCGCGGAACGGTTCACGTTCCCGGTGCAGATCGTGAGCACGGTGAACGGACCTTCCACCACTGGCATCCCCCAACTCGGAGTTGCGAACCGCGCGGAATGGCGCGCCCCCGACCCGATATCTTGTAGTTGTCCAGTGAAGTCTACGAGCGGGGGCATCCGTGCGCGTGCTGCGGGTCTCGCACAGCGCCGTGGTCGACGAGTGGCGAGGTCGCGAACGAGCGCTCACCGCACTCGGCGTCGACGTCTCGTTGGTGTCCGCGCGCCGGTGGCCCGAGGGCGGCTCGGTCGTCGCGGTCGAGCCGCGTCCTGGCGAGACCGTCACGGGCGTCGCCACGATCGGTCGCCATCCCGCCCTGTTCCTGTACGACCCCCGGCCGATCTGGCGAGCACTCGGCGAGCGATGGGACGTCATCGACATCCACGAGGAGCCGTTCGCGCTCGCAACCGCCGAGATCCTCCTGCTCCGCGCGATGCGGCGCCGACGCCCCCCGATCGTGCTGTACACCGCGCAGAACCTGCGCAAGCGGTATCCGGTTCCGTTCCGCTGGTTCGAGCGCCTGGCGCTGCGCACCGCTTCGGGCGTCTCGGCGTGCAACGCCGAGGCCGCTCGGATCGTCGAGGAGAAGGGGTTCGCCGGCCGGGCTCGAGTGATCCCGCTGGGCATCGACCTGCAGCGTTTCCGATCGGATGCCGCAGCGGCGCCCGTGATCGCCGAGCCCCGCCCGGCCGCCGAGGCCCGACGGGTGACCGTCGGCTTCGTCGGCCGGCTCGTGCCGGAGAAGGGCGCCGGCATCCTCCTCGACGCGCTCGTGCGCGACCCACGCCTGCGCGCCCGCATCGTCGGCGCCGGCCCGGCCGAGCCCGCACTGCGCGCACGGACCGACGAGCTGGAGATCGCCGATCGCGTCGACTTCATGGGACCGATCGACCCCGACGACATCGAGGACTTCTACCATTCGCTCGACGTGCTCGCGGTGCCCTCGCTGCCGACGCCGACGTGGACGGAGCAGTTCGGCCGGGTGGCGGTCGAGGCGATGGCATCGGGGGTTCCCGTGGTCTCGAGCGACGCCGGAGCGCTGCCCGCCGTCGTCGGCGGAGCGGGCATCGTCGTCCCCGCCGGGGATGCCGGGGCGCTCGCGCTCGGGCTCGTGGAGGCTGCGGGCCCCCGCCGGGACGAACTTCGCTCGAGCGGGCTCGCGAGAGCCGCCGACTGCAGCTGGGAGGCGGTCGGCGACGACTACCTCGAGCTGTATCGCTCCGTCGTGCACGCCGCATCCGTCACCTCATCAGGCCTGCCCCCGATCGAGGTCGTCGTCGTCGCGTACGGCACACCCGAGCTGCTCCGCCGCGCGCTCGAGCCCGTCGCAGAACTTCCCGTCACCGTCGTCGACAACTCGTCGCTTCCCGAGATCGAGGAGCTCTGCGGCGAGCTCGCCGTGCGCTACCTCGACCCCGGCCGCAACGATGGCTTCGCCGCCGGAGTGAACGTCGCCCTGCGCGAACGCCTCGTGCCCGGGGCCGACGTGCTGCTCCTCAACCCCGACGCGGTCATCGCGACCCGCGACATCATGATGCTCCAGCAGGCGCTGCGCGCCGAGCGAGACCTCGCGAGCGTGGGCCCGACCCAGGTCGACGCAACCGGCACCCGGTCGAGGACCGAATGGCCGTTCCCCTCGCCCCTCTCGACGTGGCTCGACGCGGCCGGGCTCGCACGCCTCCACCGGGCACCGCACTTCGTCATCGGCTCGGTGCTGCTGCTGCGCGCCGAGGCGATCGATCAGGTGGGCGAGTTCGACGAGCGGTTCTTCCTCTACTCCGAGGAGACCGACTGGGCCTACCGTGCGAGCCGGCTCGGCTGGCGCCACGCTTCGGTGCCCGCGGCGACGGCACTCCACGTCGGAGCAGCGACGAGCGACGACGCGAAGCGTCGCGAGGCGCAGTTCCACGCGTCGGTCGAGCGCTACCTGCGAAAGCACTATGGAAGCCTCGGCTGGCAGACCGCGCGCATCGGGCAGTGGCTCGGCGCGATGACCCGCTCGCTGGTGCTCCGCGGCGAGCGGGGCGGTGAGGCGCGCCGCCGCGCGGCGCTGTACCGGCTGGGACCGGTGCGCGTGGCGTCCCGGCTCACGCGTGAATCGCGCTCGGCGCCGTCTCCCGCGAGGGTCCGGGGATGACGCACATCGTGCAGGTCGTGCCGTTCATCGGGCCCGGATCCGGCGTCGCCGGTGTCGCGTGGAACCTGGAGCGGCAGCTGCGGGCGCTGGGTGCGACCGTCGAGCGGTACACGTTCGATGACGCACGGCGAGGCAAGACGAGCACGTGGCCGAAGTCGCGGCTCATGCGGAGGTTCGCGCGCGGCTGGCGCGTCGTGTGGCTCAGCACGGTCGGCACGGCGCGGGCCCGCCGCTTCCTCGCGGAGCGCCCCGAGGCGATCTCGATCTGCCACAACGACCTGCTCGTCGGCGACGTCTACGTCGACCACGGCGTCATCCTCGCGTCGATGCGCGCGAGGGGCAATCCGGCCTGGTTGATGCTCCGCAACCCGTTCCACGTCTTCATCCACATGCGCGACCGTTTCCGGTACCGCGGGCGCTCGCACCGGGTGGTGGTGGCGCTGTCGCGGCAGGATGTCGCGGAGCTGGAGCGCTCGTACGGCCGCGTGCGGCCGCCCGTCGTCGTCATCCCCAACGGCGTGGACCTCGACCGCTTCCACCCGCCCACGCCGCAGGAGCGGCGGGAGGCCCGTTCGGAGCTGCACCTGGGCGACGAGGAGCGGGTCGCGGTGTTCGTCGGTCACGAGTTCCACCGGAAGGGACTGGATTTCGCCATCGAGGGGCTTCGCCATGCACCGTCGGTGCTGCTCCTGATCGTCGGCGGCTCCGACGAGATCATCGCCGAGGCGAACGCGACCGCCCAGGCGCTCGGCGTGGGCACGAGGGTCCTCTTCGTCGGACCCCGCTATGACCTCGGCCCGTTCCTCGCGGCAGCGGACATGTTCGTGCTGCCGAGTGCGTACGAGGCCAACGCCCTGGTCGTGCTCGAGGCGCTCGCCAGCGGGCTGCCGGTCGTGACGACCCGCGTGGGCTTCGCGCCGGAGGTCGTCGCCGACGGCGACAACGGCTTCCTCGTCGACCGCGACGCCCGTGCCGTGGGCGAGCGGCTCGAACAGCTGGCACTGCTCCCCGACGACGAGCTCGCCGAGTGGGGGCGACGGGCGCGTGCCAGCGTCGAGCCGTACTCGTGGCGCGCCATCGCGCAGCGCTACCTCGACCTCGTCGTCGAGTTGCAGGCCCATCGCGATGCGAGCTCCGCACCGAGCATCGCCCGGGGAACGAGCGGATGACCCGGATCGTCCAGATCGCGCCCGTGATCGGGCCCGGGACCGGAGTCGCCGGGGTCGCCTACGCCCTGGAGCGCGAGTTCATCGCGAGTGGGGCCACCGTGGAGCGGTTCACCGCGGTCGAAGCCGGCCGGCGGCGCCGGCGAGCCCCGCGATCGGCGATCGGGATGCGCCTCCGGCACGCGGCCGACGTGGCCTGGTTCAGCACGGTCGGCACGGCACGAGCCAGGCGATTCCTCGCCCAGCGACCCGACGCGGTGTCGATCTGCCACAACGACGTCATGGCCGGCGACGTCTACGTGAACCATGGCCTGCTGGTGGCGGCCATGCGCACACGCGGCCACTACGTGCTGAGGATGCTGCGGAACCCGCTGCATCTCTTCACCGCCGCGCGTGATCGCATCCGCTACCGCGGGCGCACGCACCGCGCGATCGTCGCGCTCACCGACCAGGAGGCGCAACTGCTCGTCGACACCTACGGGCGAGTGGACCTGCCCATCCGGGTGATCGCGAACGGCGTCGATCTCGAACGATTCCGCCCGGCGAGCGAGGCCGAACGCGCGCGGGCCCGTGCGAGCATCGGGCTCTCGGACGACTCCCTGGTGGCCGTGTTCATCGGACACGAGTTCGAGCGGAAGGGCCTGCCGATCGTGATCGACGCGCTGCGGCAGGCACCGGGCGCCTCGCTCCTCGTGGTCGGCGGAACGCCCGACCAGATCCGGCATTCGAGCGGCCAATCGGAGCGGCTCGGGGTCGCCGACAGGGTCCACTTCCTGGGCCCGCAGCCCGACCCGGTGCCCTTCCTCCAGGCGGCTGACGTGTTCGTGCTCCCCAGCGCGTACGAGTCCTACGGCCTGGTCATCATGGAGGCCCTCGCCAGCGGGGTACCGGTCGTCTCGACGTCCGTCGGTGTCGCGCCCGACGTGATCGACGACGGGATGAACGGGTTCATCGTTCCCCAGGACGCGGGGGTGGTCGGACAGCGGCTTCGGGAGCTCAGTGGACAGGACCTCACCGCGTGGCGGCAGCGGGCACGCGAGCGCGCCGCCGGTCATTCGTGGCGAGCAACCGCCGACCGGTACCTGGCACTGGTCCATGAGCTGCAGGCGAAGAAGGAGGAGCGGTGACCGAGCCCCTCCGCATCCTGCACGCCATCAGGTCCGACGGGTTCGCCGGCGTCGAGCAGTTCGTGCTCAGGCTGGCGCGCGCGCAGGCCGCGGACGGCCATCGGGTCGCCGTCATCGGTGGGGCGACGGTGCGGATGCGCCCGAGCCTCGATGCGGCCGGAATCGAGCACACGCCGGCGGCGCGCACGCTCGAGGTGGCACGAGCGGTCCGGCGACGGGCCGGCGACGTCGACGTGGTGAACACGCACATGACCGCGGCCGAGGTGGGCACGGTGGCGGGCCTGGCCGGTCGTGGTCGGCGTCAGCCCGCCGTCGTCGCCACGCGGCACTTCGCCAAGCCGCGCGGCCGCGTGGGACCGGTGCCGGTCGGCGCCCTCGTCCGTCGTCGCATCGACGCGCAACTGGCGATCAGCGAGCTCGTCGCGTCATCCATCGACGGACCCAGTACGATCGTGCATCCGGGTGTCGAGGAACGGCCCCTCGGAGACGGTCGGCCCCGAGCACGCACGGTGCTCATGGCGCAGCGACTGGAGCCCGAGAAGCACACGCACGTCGGCATCCGCGCGTTCGCGGCATCCGGTCTGGCATCGGATGACTGGACCCTCGAGATCGCCGGCACCGGCTCGGAACTCGCCACGCTGCGCGCGCTCGTCGCGGAGCTCGGCCTCGAGCGCGCGGTGCGATTCCTCGGCTTCCGCGCCGACCTCCCCGACGTCGCGGCCCGAGCCGGCATCCTGCTCGCGTCGTGTCCGTTCGAGCACTTCGGGTTGAGCGTGCTCGAGGCGATGGCCGGCGGACTCCCCGTCGTGGCGGCGGCGGGCGGAGGGCATCTCGAGATGCTCGAGGAACTCGACCCGCGAGCGATGTTCCGGCCCGATGACGTGACGGATGCCGCAGCCGCCCTGCGCTCGCTTGCCGACGACGCCGTCGGGCGCGATGCCCTCGGTGCGGCGGAACAGGCACGCCAGCGGCGCGAGTTCTCGCTCCGCGCCCAGGTCCAGGGCACCGACGCGGTGTACCGGAGCGTGCTGTGACCGATCTCGTGGTGATGTCGCTCGAGGCCTGGGATGATGTGTGGCGCCGCAACCAGCACCTCGTCGCCGGCCTGCTCGTGGCCGACCCCGACCTGCGGGTGCTGTTCGTCGAGCCGCCGGCCGACCCGCTGCACGACCTCAGCCGGCGGCGGGCCCCGGGCTTCGGGCATGGTCCCGCGAAGGTCGCGGACTCCGCCGGTGGGCGGCTGTGGACGATGCGAGCGGTGAAGTGGCTCCCGCGTCGGCTCGACGCGCGCGCCGACGAACGTCTCGCGCGCACGGTGATGCGGGCCGTCACGAAGCTCGGGATGGACACCCCGCTGCTGTGGATCAACGACCCGGGCGCCGCGACGCTCGCGCGGCGCTCGGCGTGGCCGACGCTCTACGACATCACCGACGACTGGCTCGCCGCCGACCGCGCCCCGGCCGAGCTCGCGCGCATCGCCGACAACGAGGCGTACCTGCTGCGTACGGCCCGTGAGGTGGTGGTCTGCTCCGATGAGCTGGCGAGGCGCAAGGGCGCCACGCGTCCGATCACGCTGATCCCGAATGCGGTGGATGTCGCCGCCTACCGCCGCCCCATGCCACGGCCCGCCGACCTGCCCATCGGCGCCGTCGCGCTCTACCTGGGCACCGTGCATGCCGACCGGCTCGACGTCCCCCTCGTCGAGGCCACGGCGCGGGCGCTCGGGTCGACGAGCACGTTGACCTTCGTGGGCCCGAACCTGCTCGCCGACGACGAGACCGCACGATTGGAGCAGGCCGGCGTCCGATTCCTCGGCGCACGGCCACGAGACGCCGTGATCGCGTACCTGCAGCATGCCGACGTGCTCGTCGTTCCCCACGTCGTCACCGCCTTCACCGAGAGCCTCGATCCGCTCAAGCTCTACGAGTACCAAGCGGTCGGCCGCCCGGTCGTCTCGACGTCCGTCGCAGGATTCCGCGATGCGGCCGATCCTCGGATCACGGTCGCCGACGGTGGGGCCTTCACCCACGCGGTCGCTGCCGCGGTGCCCGCCCCGACACGATTCCCGCACGGCGCCGATCTCACCGTGCCCGACTGGAGCGAGCGCGTGGCGCGCATGCACGACGTGCTCGATTCCCTCGCCGACGGGTAGCATTCCATCTCAGGCGGGCTGCGTCGTTCGCCATCTCGAACGGACACACATGCGAACGACCGTCATCACCCCACCGGGCCGGCTGCCCCTGCCGCGCTGGAGCGAGCTGTGGGAGGCTCGCGAGGTCGCGCTGCGGTTCGGCCAGCGCGACATCGTGCTGCGGTACCGCCAGACCGCCATCGGTGTCGCGTGGGTGCTCATCCAGCCGCTCGCGGCAGCCGGCATCTTCTCGCTCGTGTTCGGCAGCGTTGCGAACCTGCCCACGGGCGGCGTGCCGTACTTCCTGTTCTCCTTCATCAGCATGCTCGCGTGGACGCTCTTCAGCAGTGTGGTGGGGCGCGCCGCGCCCTCGCTCGTCGCCAACCAGGCACTGGTGGCGAAGGTCTTCTTCCCGCGCATGCTGGTGCCGATCTCGACCGCCATGTCGGCGCTGCTCGACTTCGCCGTGGGCTTGGCGCTGGGCATCGTGCTGCTCGTGGTCTACGGCGTGAACCCGGGATGGGGCGTGCTGCTGCTCCCGGTCTGGGTGCTGCTGTTCGTGCTGCTGGCACTCGGGCTCGGGCTCGCCGCATCGGCATGGATGGTGCGGTACCGGGACATCGCGTACGTCCTGCCGTGGGTGCTGCAGTTCGCGCTGTTCGCGACGCCGGTCGCCTACTCCCTCGACGCGGTGCCCGCCGACCTGCTTCCCCTGTTCGCCGCGAATCCGCTCTCGTGGCTCATGGAGCTCTTCCGGTACTCGCTCCTCGGCGAGGCGCTGCCGCCCACATGGCAGATCGTCGGCGCGGTGGTGGTGAGCCTCGGCGTGTTCCTGCTGGGCGCCACGGTGTTCCAGCGCCACGAGCGGTCGTTCGCCGACCTGATCTGATCGGACCACCTGCAGAAACGACGAGAACCCCGGTCATCGGACCGGGGTTCTCGTCGATACGTCGAGTGCGGGAGCCGCTTCTTACGGGGTCGCCTCGCCCTCGCATTCGGGGCACTGCTGCACCGGCATCTTGGCATCCACGAGGTCCGCGAAGCCCTGGACCTGCACCAGCACATTCACGCTGCTGTTCGTGGAGCCGAGCTCGTAGACGGTGTCGGTGCACCCACCGGCGGGCACGACGACCGGGAAGTTGAAGCCGACCGGCACGAGCGCCGGGTTGCCACCGGTGTTCGCGAAGACGTTCTCGACCGTGACGGACCCTGAGCCGCAGCCATCGGGCAGCACGGCGCAGAACCGAACGAAGTACGTGAACTCGAACTCGGTCGACTGCCCGGGGCAACGACAGCCCTCGAATGAGATCGTGGGCACGCACCTCGGACTGGCGGCATAGGCCGGCGCCGGGACGGCGAGGGCGACAGCGGGAACCGACCACGCCATCGCCTTGGCGACCGTGCGTCGGCTGACGCCCGGCTTCTGCTCTTCGAGGTCGGTCATAGTGATTCCTCCTGGGCTGAGGCTGCTGGACACGTTTTCGGGTTTCTTGGGAGAGAGTGAAACTCTCTCACGGCACATTATCGGGTTTCCCGGGCCAACTCTAGTTCCGTGCAAATCTCTTCCAGCACCGACGACCCCCGCTTTCGGGGGGTAGGAATTCGGGATGTTAGCGTAGGCTTCACGCCCGGTCGCAGGCCGGAATGACGCCGGAGGGACGGGGGCTCATGTCGAACGCCATGGCGATCTCGGTCTCCGGTCTCTCCAAGACCTATCGCATCAGTCACCAGCACCGCAGCAACCGGGCCACGGAGGCGATCGCGCAGCGGCTCCGGCATCCGTTCCGGCGCGCCGAATACGAATACTTCGAGGCGCTCGACCAGCTGGACTTCGAGATCCCTCGTGGCGAAGCGGTCGGCATCATCGGCCGCAACGGCGCCGGGAAGTCGACGCTGCTCAAGCTCCTCACGCGAATCACCGCTCCCACGTCCGGCCGCATCGAGCTGAACGGGCGCATCGGCAGCCTGCTCGAGGTCGGCACCGGATTCCATCCCGAGCTCACCGGCCGCGAGAACATCTACCTGAACGGCACGCTCCTCGGCATGCGCAAGCGCGGCATCAGGCAGCGCTTCGACGAGATCGTGGACTTCGCGGGCGTCGAACGCTTCCTCGACACCCCGGTCAAGCGGTACTCCTCGGGGATGTACGTCCGACTCGCGTTCGCGGTGGCTGCGCACCTCGACACCGAGATGCTCGCGATCGACGAGGTGCTCTCCGTCGGCGACGCGGAGTTCCAGCGGAAGTCGCTCGCGAAGATGCGGGATGCCGCGCGCAGCGGCCGCACCGTGCTCTACGTGAGCCACCAGATGCAGACGGTCACGTCGCTGTGCACGAGCGCGCTCTTCCTCGACGCGGGCCGGCTCGATTACCACGGGTCCGTCGATGGCGCCCTGATGCGGTACCGCGCGACCTTCGAGGAGTTCGCCTCCGCCCAGCGAGTGGCCGCCCGCAGGCCCGGATCGGGTGAGCTGCGCGCGACCGATGTGCGGATGGAGCGCGCGTATCACGCAGCTGACGACAAGGTGATCGAGATCGACGTCGGGTCGACGAGTGCCGATTCGACCCTGCCGTACTACGTCTCCGCGCACATCAACGATGCGAACGGCGCCGTCATCGCCCAGTGCGACTCCCGCGTGCACGGCGTCTGGTTCGACCCGACCGAACCGCAGCGCATGACCCTCACCGTGAGCGGCCTCTGGCTGCGGCCGGGTCGCTACACGGTCGACGTGTTCGTCTGCCGCGCCGGCATCCTCGACGCATGGCAGGGTGCGCAGGCGTTCGACGTGCTGCCCGAGCTGCCCTATCCCGGCGCCGTCCCCGAGGACGCGTACTCCAACGGCACCGTCCTCACGGACTTCACGTACCGTGTCGACGCGCCCGGCGACTCCGAGCCCCGGGTTCTCTAGGCTCGCGATTCTCCCGAGGCGTCGCGCACCCACGCGACGAGCGGCCGGGTGGTTCGGCCCCAGGTCAGCTCGGCCAGCGCATAACGCCTCGATTCCGCCCCGATCGTCGCTGCGGCGGCACGATCCGAGAACCAGGCCACGATGGCCTCCGCCCATGCGGCGGGATCGGATGAGACGAACGCGGGCGCGTCGGGATGGGCGCTCGCCCCATCGGGCGTGGCGAGGACAGCGCGCCCGCTGGCCAGCGCCTCTCCGTACTTGACCGGAGCGCCGACGCCGTCGAGCACCGGGACGGCGATCGCGTCGACCCGAGCGATGAGATCCTCGCGGTGCTCGATCCGGCCCAGGTATCGCACGCCGGGTGCGTCGGCCAGGGCCGCCCGCAGGCCGGCGCCCGCGACGACGAATTCGGCGTGCGGAACTCGAGCGACGACGATCGGCCACACCGTACGGACGAACCACTCGATGCCGTGCCGGTTCGGCTCCCAGTCCCAGTTGCCGATGGCGCCCACGGCGGGCGTCCCCATCGGGGTACCGGGCTCGGGCCATTCCGCGGTATCGATCCCGTGCGGCAGCACGATCCGGCGTGCGGCGCCGCCGGCACCGAGCCGGCGTCCCTCGGCCGCGGAACAGACGGCGACCGCGTCGACGCGACCGAGCACGGTCCGCTCGATCCTCTCGAACGCGACGGCCCCGGCGTGATCGCCCTCTCGCTCGGACCACGCACTGAGCACGTTGTGCAGGTCGACCAGGACTCGAGCACCGGCGGATGCCATCGGTCGCTCGACCATGGCCCACGAATCGAGGTGGGCGATCACGATCCCGTCGTACCCTGTGTCGCGCACTGCGCGGGCGATGATCGATCGCCCGACGGGATCCGGGATGCCGAACCTCCGGTGGCGGCGGACGCGACGCACGTCGGCGATCGCCCGGAGCGACGCGTCGTCCTGGGGACCCGCGAGGGTGATCGCGTCCACCGCGACTCCGGCGCGGCTCAGTTCCCTGATCTGGAAGTACTGGCGCCGCTGGCCTCCCTGTCCTGCGACGTCGGGCGTCTCGTTGCTGAGCCAGAGGACGCGGCGACGTCGTTGGTCAGCGGTCACGACGCCTCCTGCTGCGGTAGACCCGCTCGTAGGCCGATGCGACGACCCCGAGGTCGAACGACCTCGCACGCTCGCGACTGCTGCGCGCGACTCGCTCCCGACGTTCCGGTTCTGAGAGGAGGTCCGCGACCACGTTTCCGAGATCCTGCAGGTCCGTCAGGACCCCCGCACGGCCCTCCTCCGTCACGTACCTGGCGCCGAGGTTCGGTGTCGCAACGACCGGAAGTCCGGCGGTCATGGCCTCGGCGTACGGGATGCCGAACCCCTCGTACGTCGAGGGGAGGCAGAACACCCAGGAACGGCCGTACTCGTGGGCGAGCTCCTCGTCGCTGAGCCGCCCGAGGGCCGTGACGCCGGACGGGAGGTTCGCCGGCGCGTCCTGCGTGACCATGCGGAGCTCGGCATCGGGCACACGCGGAGTGACGTCGCGGGCGAACGCCTCGGCGAGCGCGGCACCCCGCTTCCGACCGCCCCACGTGCCGACGAACAGCACGGTGGGCCGTTCGGCCTTCGGTGCAGTCCGCCCGAAGAGCGCCGGATCCACGCCGTTCGGGATGACGGTGCGGACCCATGGCGTCCACCGACGGGTCCCGGGCGAGATGAGCACGGTCCGGTCGGCCACGAGGCTCGCGAGCACCTCGGTGAGGCCCAGCAGCAGCATCCGTGCCTTCTCCTTGACGCCCTTCACGTACCGCGCCTCTTCGAAGCAGGACCCGTGCAGCGTGCGAACGTGCATCGGAACCCGCCTGCGCCACATCCAGTAGTCCTCACCGTGCGCATGGAGCACGTCGTACGACGACAGGTCCTGTCTGCGCATGACGAACGCGAAGCGGAACGTCTTGAGCCCGCCCGACATCGGGAGGTGGACGTGACCGTACTGCGCGCCGTCGACCGGCGCGCAGGGACTGAACACGTCGACGGCGTGTCCGCGGCGGACGAGCTCGTTGGCGAGCGCATGCACCTGGTACCCGACGCCGATCTTGCTCTCGCTCGGGAGGTAGTACGAGATCATCGCGATCCGCAATGGTCGATCGGATGCCGCGGGCGGATGCTGCGGGGCGGCGGTCACGACAGGCCGGTCCGGAGCGCGCGGAGCCACGCATGCCCGTCGCGGAGGTCGGGCTCGAGGTGATTGCCCTCGGCCCACTCGTTCCACGACTTGATCCAGAGCAGGCGTTCCTCGGCGGGTCGGTCGGCCAGCAGGTCGACCGCCTGCTCGACGGCGCGCTGGAACCGTGCCGGGGTGGCCCCCTGCACCACGAGGCCGCGCCGGCCGGCGCGGGGCGTGTTGTCCCAGTTGGGGTAGACGCACGGTTGCACGTGGGGGTCGCGGGGATAGGTGGAGACCACGGAGTCGGAATAAGGCCAGATCTCGGGTCCGCCCATGACCTTGCGGATCGCGCGCATGCGGAAACGGGAGGCCGGTGTCACCTGCGCGGGCAGCCGCATGTACACGCTCGCGTCGAACCCGTCCGCCGCGGCATCCGTGTATCGCGCACCCGCGCCGAGCAGGTCGCTCGACTCCGCGACGAGGTACAGGCCCTCCAGTCCGGCCTTCCGTGCCATGGCCTGCCAACGATCGACGAATGCAGCCGCATCGGGCAGCTCCTCGGGCCGGAAGACGTAGAACAACGGGCGCCCGTGGACCCGGAAGTACCGTTCGTCGCGGAACGCCGGGAGGATCGCCTCGAAGTGGCGCCGGTCATCGTCGTCGCCCGGATAGGTCTGCTGCCTGAGCACCTTGTCGGCGGCGGCGTGCCAGATTCCGGTCCACGACTGGTTGGCCCATGCGAGGCAGAAGCCGATCTCGGGTGCTCCGAGCTCGAGCACTTCGCGGAACGGCCGTTCGAGGATGCGCTCGCCACCGCCGAACCAGTAGTGCCAGTAGACGAACGCCTCGACCCCGTACTCTCGGGCGAGATCGCTCTGCGCCTGCCGCGTCTCGGGAACGCGCAGGTCGTAGAAGCCGAGGTCGGCGGGGAGGGTGGGCTGGAGGTGCCCAGGATAGAGGCGCCGTGCCCGTGCGGTGTTGGTCCATTCGGTGAAGCCGGGACCCCACCACTCGTCGTTCTCGGGTATCGGGAAGAACTGCGGAAGGTAGAACGCGAGTGCCCGTGCCCTGAGCGCCGGCGGCGCGCTCTCGCGGCGCACATCGGCGGCCGAGTGGGATGCGGGATTCTCGACCACCGGAACCACCATTCTTCCAACCGTCACGCGAGCACGTTGATCCTACTGTCAGTCCTGCCGTCGGGCGGCGGGCCTCCGTCCGTCGCGCAGTGTGCGCACCGCCCGCCGCAACCACGGCAGGCGAGCCGCGATCAGCGCGCGGCGACGTTCTCCCCGCCGACCGTGCGGTGGCCAGAGCAGCGAAGCGAGATGACCGACCGCGCGGCGCACCCGTGCTTCCCGGGCGTACCCGGACGAGGTGAGCAGCTCACGGAGCAGATGCGAATGGAGCTTCCCAACCTGCCCGCCGCGGAGTCCCTCGTCGGTGTCGATCAGGCCGCCGCCCAGGCGCAGCGCGACCGCCGAGGAGAGGAAGGGAAGGCCGAGTCGGGTGGTGCGGGAGGTTGCGCCGACGTGCACGCGGTAGAACACGGTGCGCTGATCGATCTGCGGAATGGGTTGCAGCCGTGCCACGTTCACGAGCATCCAGTAGTCGTCCATGGCGAGCGCGTGCGGTGCGAAACCGCCGACGAGCCGGAGGAGCTCCGGCTGCGCGACGAAGCTCGTGGTCACGGAGATCGGTCCGCGCAGCATCGTACGGAGGTCATGGACCTCGACCTCATCAGACCCACTCACGTCGGCCGCATCGACGAGCTCCTCCAACGTCCGCTCGCGGCCGACGAGATGCGTCGCCCAGTCCGAGACACCCGAATCCATCGAGCGAAGCCGGTCGGTCTCGTCTGCGATGCCGAATGTGATCTCCCGGACGAAGACGATGCGCTCGCCCGGGTGGGCGCGAAACCAGCGGAGGGTCCGCTCGAGGTGCGTCGGATGCCAGAGGTCATCCTGGTCGAGGAAGGCGACCCAGCGCCCGCGTGCGAGCATGAGCCCGCGATTCCGCGCGACGGCCACGCCGAGATGCGACTGCTCGTGGAGCGAGGCGCCGACGGGATGCGAGCGAACGAGTTCGGGTCCGTCGTCGGTGGAGCCGTCGTCGACGACGATGACCTCGATTCCCTCGAGCGTCTGGCGGGCGATCGAGGTGAGCGTCTGGAAGATGTAGGAGGCGCCGTTGTAGAGCGGGATCACCACCGACACGACGGGCTGCACGTCAGCATCGGCCGACCCGCCGATCGACTCCGCCGCCATCCTGCGCAGCCGCGCGGAGCTCAGCTTCGCCGTCCGCGTCGCGGGGGCGCCGGCACGGTCTCAGGCTCGCCGACGACGTCTGCGAGGTCTGCGGAGAGACTCGCGTCGAGGTCGGCGCGGGGCGCGGGTGCCGCCTTGGGTGCGCTCGCGGTGTACTCGCGACGGTAGTCGTAGGAGTAGGGCGAGGCGTCGGCGCCGCGGAGCGGGGTCTTGTTGAGCACCACGCCGAGCGCGCGACCGCGCGCCTTGTGAAGCGTGTCGAGTGCCTTGTCGAGCAGGTCGTGCGTCGTCTTGCCGAGGGTGACGACGACCAGCGCGCCATCGGCCTGGTGCGTGAGCACCGCGCCGTCGGTCACCGGGAGCAGCGGTGGCGCATCGATGATCACGGTTGCGTGCTTGGTCAGGTCGGCGAGCAGCGTGTGCATGCGCTCCGACCCGAGCACCTCGCTCGGGTTCGGCGGCACGCTGCCCGCGGCGAGCACCAGGAGGTTGCCCGAACGGGGGGTGCGCTGCAGCACCTCGGCGAGGCTCGCGCGGCCCGCCAGGACATCGCTCAGCCCGGCTCCATCGGGAAGCCCCATGGTCTTGGCGACCATCGACCGGCGGAGGTCGCCGTCGACCAGCACGACGGTGGTTCCGGCCGCGGCGAGCGTCAGTGCCAGGTTGCAGGCGATGGTCGACTTGCCGTCGCCGGGGAGGGGACTCGTGACGACGATGGTCTTCGGCGGGTGATCGACGTCCATGAACTGGAGATTCGTCCGGAGCGATCGCAGCGCCTCGGACACGGCGAAGAGCGACATCTTGCCGGACTTCTCGATGGAGTCGATGAGCCGATTGTCGGCGTCGAGTCCCGAGACGATGGGGATGGTGCCGACGACCGCCACCCCGGTCTTCTGCTCCACGTCTTCGGCGGTGCGGATGCGTCGGTCGGACACGGTTCGGATCATCGCGAAGGCGATGCCGAATCCGAGCCCGAGGATGCCGCCCACCAGCAGGGCGGTCTGCACATCGGGGAACGACGGGCTCGACGGAAGGGAGGCCGAGTCACCGGCGACGACCTGGACCGGAGCCGACCCCTTGGTGCCGTCGCCCTCGATGGCGTCGATCTCGATGATCATCCCCTGGATCCAGGCCTCGGCGAGATCACGAGCGTCGGTGGGCGTCGATGCCTCGGCGGTGATCTTCATCACGACGGTGTCCTCGGGGTTCTCCGCCGTGACCCGGGTAACGAGTTCCTCGGGCGTGGTGTCGAGGCCGAGCTCGTCGATCGCGTTCTCGGCGACGGCCCGCCAACCGGCGATGTCGAGGTACGACTGCACTCGGGATCGCGCCAGGTTGTCTCCGATGGTGGAGATGCCGACATCCTCGCTCTGCTGCGATGCGACGTATCCGCTCGCGCTCGCGGTGTAGACCGGCGTCTGGAGCAGGGTCCAGCCGTAGCCTGCCGCCACCCCGATTGCCGTCATCAGGACGATCGCCAGCCAGTGCCGGCGCAGGCCACGCATGTAATCGCGGAGCTCCATGACACCTCCGTCGCGTTTGGGCCCCCGCCGCGGCGCGGCAGACCTTCAACGAGTAGGCTCCATGCTATGCCAACGACCTTCCATGTGCGGGCGCTCACCTCCACGATCCGTGTCGAGCTCGATGACTCGTTGTCCGCCGACGAGCGCGATCGCATCCAGTCGCAGTGGTCCGATCTCATCGCCGAGAACGGCGACGCGCCGTCGTTGACCGTTCGGGGGAGCATCGACACCTCCGACGCAGCCGCTCGAACGCCCGACGAGATGTTCATCCGGGACCGGAAGACGATTCGGGCCGCCTCCCCGACTGAGCTCGCCGACACGCTGAGCTCCGAGGTCACACTCGGGGCCATCGGTGCGCTCCGAGGCGAGGCGCTCATGCTGCACGCTGCCGCTGCGGCCCTCGACGACGGCCGGGTCGTCGCCCTGGTCGGGCCGTCCGGTCGAGGCAAGACGACTGCCGCACAGGCGCTGGGCTCGGAGTTCGCCTACGTCACCGACGAGACGCTGGCGATCCTTCCCGACGGCGGCGTCCTCGCCTACCCGAAGCCGCTCGGGTTCGGCGAGCGTCCCGAGCGGAAGCTGCACCGCGCGGCATCCGAGCTCGGACTCCGCACCGCCGCGCGCGATGGTCTTCGGCTCGGCGCCCTGGCACTGCTCGACCGGCGACCCGGCATCGACCGGCCGTACGTCGAGTCGGTTCCGCTCGCGGAGGCCCTACCGCTGCTCATCCCCGAGTCCAGCTTCCTGGCCGACCTCGAGCATCCGCTCACCACGCTCGCGGAGACGATCATCGCGACCGGCGGCGTGCGCCGCGTCGTCTACACCGAGGCCGAGACGCTTCCGGCCCTGGTCGACGAGATCCTCGCAACCGTCGATGAGAGCAGGCCGTCGTTCACCTCCGTGGCGGATCAGTCCCAACGGGACTGCGACTGCGCCAAGGGCAGCGCGACCGACGCCGACCCGGTCGCGGACGCGACCATCGGAACTGCGGCCCCCAGCCGATACCGCCGCACCGACCACACCGACGCGCTGCTGATCGACGACGGTCTCCTCGTGCTCAGGCCGGCGCAGGCCACGATGCTCGAGGGCGTCGGACCGGTGATCTGGCTCGCAGCCGACGCCACGACGGAACCCGAGCTCGTCGATGCCGCGCTCCGTCAGCTCCCCGAGCCGCCCGAGGGCGTCGATGCGGCAGAGGTCGTTCGCACGGCACTGGATCAGTTGGTCGACGCCCGGTTGCTCACGCGGCGTTAGCCGACGCCGCTCCCAGGCGCTCGGTCGACTCGCGGGCATCCTGTGGGGATGACCCCGTGCTCCCGCGTTCCTCTCGCGCCAACGCACCGAGGCAGACGCCGGCGATCACGAAGGGGATCGAGACCTGGACGGCGGTCCAGAAGAGGTCGAACTGCGACTGGACGAACCGGGAGAGCACCGCGGCGAGCGCGAGCGTTCCGTAGCGGGGATCCACCCGCCAGAGCACGACGACGATCCCGATCCACATCACGCCGAAGCCCAGCAGGCCCACGACGCCTGCAGATACCAGCACTTCCATCTCGGCCTGCGGCGGCTGGAACGAGCCGGTCGGGTCGAGGTACCAGTAGCGGAGCCCGTGCCCGAAGACCGGAGCCTCGCGCCAGAGGCCGTACACCTCGCGGAACCAGTCCAGGCGCTGGAACACGGAGTTGAACTTGTTCTGCGACGCGATCTGGTCGGCGACCATCGTGACGATCAGGATGATCGCCGGAACGATGAGCACCAGCATCAGCCGCGAGCGGCCGGTCACCTTGCGGCGGATGACCGCGATGATGATCGCGATCATCAGGCCGATGATGGCCTGCCTCGACTGCGTGAGGAGCACCCCGACCACCAGCAGCCAGAACGCGGTCCCCGCGGCGCGCTTCGACCAGCCCAGCCAGTCGGGGTTGATGTACGGGATGACGGCGGTGATCGCCAGTACCGTTCCGGTGAAGTTCTTGTGCATCTCGAACGGCCAGGTCAGGTAGACGGCGTCGAAGTTCCCACGCGAGTACTGCAGCGCGCCATGGACGATGGTGATCACGGCGAGCAGGCAGCCGGTGCCGACCATCAACCCGAAGACGGTTCTCGCGTAGCCGGCGACGCCGACCGCCCATCCGACGATGAGCGCGCCTGAAACCAGCAGCCACGCGTGCACCCACTCGACGGCGTTGGCGAGGTAGGGGTTCACGATCACGGTGAACAGCGTCGTGAACTGGTACAGCAGGTTCAGCCACAGCAACTGCCGGAGGGGCTTGCTGTACGGCCGCTCACCGAGCAGCACGGCGCATCCGAGCGCGGCCGCCAGGGCGACATCCGAGACCGACAATGCGACACCGCCCGCACCCACTCGCTGGACGATGAACAGCCCCGGCATGGCCACCAACGCGATGGCCAAGGGCCGTGAACCACTCAGCACGGCCGCGATGATCAACGCCGACAGGGCGAACGCCATCGCGGGCGGGTTGACCACGTGCTGGTCGAGCAGGATGTAGACGACCGCGGCGGCGGCGGCGGCCATGAGCACCCAGCGCCACGCGTTCGCCCACCAGTCGGCGATCCGGCTGCGCCACGGCGCGCGGAGGCCTGTCGACGTCATGACCGCCTCCCTTGCCGCAGCTCTTCCCAGTATCGCAGGTGCACCCCCGCACGGTCAGGCGGGATCCTCACGGAGGAGCCCGGCGCGAATCATCCGCTCGACGAACACCTCGACATTGTCGCGGATCTCGTCGGCCGGCACATCCGTGCCCTCGACCAGCCGGTCCGCGATGGTCGCCCGATCGCCGCGGCACGCCTCGACCCAGATGGCCGCAGCACCCTCTTCGAGCACGACGATGGGTCCGTCGGGGAGCGCCGCCGCGTAGATCACGGTGCCATCGTCGATGACCGCCACATCGCGACCCAGCCCCAGGCGGTTCACCTCGCGGTTCCTCGCCCGAGCAGGCCGCGCCAGGCTTCGCCGATGGCGCGGGCGGGTCGGTCCAGGAACTCGAACGCGATCTCGACGCCGGTGGGCCGCCTCCCGAGCCGATGGGTGAGGTGATCGACGTTCACGAGCCCCGCCCTGGCGGCGATGCGCAGTGCCTGCGACAGGTTCGGCGCCGCACGCACGCGCGCCCACCACTCAGCCGACCTCGGGCCACCCTCGGAGACGACCTTCCACAGCCGGTAGTCGCGCTCATGCCGGTAGTGCTCGAGTCCGCCGATCGCGGCGGCAAAGGCGACGTCGGCGTCGAGCTCGTCGACTAGTGACCTGATCTGCGCTCGGCGATCATCGGGCGCCGCCTCCCACACGACGGCGAGATCGTCGCCGCGGGTCTTCCCCGCGCGAGCGGCGTTCAGGATGAGCAGCACCGACTGCGCGTGCACGCTCGGCACGCGGCATCCGACCCCGGCGATCTGCACCATGGAGGCGTCGGCCCACAGGCGGTCGAACGCCGCACCGGGAGCGATCCGGATGCCGGGGAAGAAGCGGTGCAGGTCCAGGAAGCCCCACACGTGGTGCGTGTAGGTCTGGGCGTGACCGAAGGGCGAGCCCGAGGCGAAGGTCGTGTAGAGCCGCCATCCGTGCGACCGGATCGCGTCGTCGAGTCGGGCGACGTGTTGGGGCCGCACGAGCACGTCGACGTCGGTGCCGCGGAGCTCGGCCGGCCGCAGCGACGGGTCGATCGCCGCCCCCTTGATGTGCAGCAGGTCGACGCCGACCTCGTCGGCGAGTTGCTGCACGGCTGCGTGCCCGAACCGCAGGCGCACCGACAGCGGCACCTCGACCTGTGACTCGTTCACGCCCGCTGCACCACCTCTTCGATCACTCTAGCGAGGCGAGCGACGTGCGCGTCGCGGCTGAATGCGCGTCCCCAGGATCGGCACGCCTCCGCGTCGAGCTCGCGCGACCGACGGATGGCCTCGGCGAGCGCGGCGGGGGTCTCGGATGCCGCGTGGAAGCCGTTCACGCCGGGCTTCACGGTCTCGAGGTATCCGCCCGCCGCCACCGTCGCCGCCGGCGTGCCCTCGAGCGTCGCCTCGACGACCGTGAGTCCGAAGTCCTCGCGCCCCGCGCCCACGACGACCGCCGCGTGCCGGTACACCCAGCACAGTTCGGCGTCGGCGACCCGACCGATCCCGTGCACGCCGGACTCGGGCTCGTCGAGCGATTCGGATCCCGTCCCGACGATCACGATCGGCAGCCCCGCCGTACGAGCCGCCGCCACGGCGAGCGCGACGTTCTTGTATCCCCGGTCGCGGGCGACCACCGCGACGAACTCGTCGGGCAGCTCACGTGCCGGCCGGACGGCGTCGCGGGCGACCGGCTGCACCGGCGGATGCACGACGACGGAGTCCAAGCCGTAGGCGTCGCGCAGGCGCGCCCGGGTCATCTCGGAGTTCGCCACGATCGCCTGCGCCCGCCCCATCGCCTCCCGGTCGCCGCGTCGCAGCAGCGGGGTGCTCAGCGTGAGCCCGGCCCGCCGCACGGCGCTGAGCCTCATCCGGTAGTCGGAAGCGGCATACAGCCAGCGGGCCGGGCTGTGCACGTAGACGACATGCGGGATCTCGAAGCGGAACCGATGCGCCCAGCCGCTCGACGAGGCGAGCGCGACATCGCCGCCCGACACCGTGGTGCGTGCCGCGATCGACGGCAGGATCGGAAGCATCCGCTCGACCTGCGGCGCGAGTGCCGGCGGCATGGTGGCCCGAACGTCGAGGTGGTCGAACGCCTCGAACGTCGACTCGGGCCGGTACGCGAGTGTCACGACCGTGCGGACGTCGAACCCGGCCGCCCACTCGGCGACGACGCGCTCCGCGCCGCCCACCTGCACGAGGTAGTCGTGGGCGAGGACGATGTCGGGCACGGCTACCGGCCTGCCGACCCGGCCTCGGTCACGCCGACGTCGGTTCGGTGGAAGTTCTGGAACGACCGCGACGCGGTCGGCCCGCGCTGGCCCTGGTAGCGGCTCGAGTAGTCGGCCGAGCCGTAGGGCTTCTCGGCCGGCGACGAGAGCCGGAAGAAGCACATCTGGCCGATCTTCATGCCCGGCCAGAGCTTGATCGGCAGCGTCGCGACGTTGCTCAGTTCCAAGGTGACGTGGCCGGTGAACCCCGGGTCGATGAAGCCGGCCGTCGAGTGCGTCAGCAGGCCGAGCCGGCCGAGCGAGCTCTTGCCCTCCAGGCGCGCCGCGACGTCGTCGGGCAGGGTGACGGCCTCGAAGGTCGACGCGAGCACGAACTCCCCAGGGTGGAGGATGAACGGCTCCTCGGGCCGCACCTCGATGAGGTGGGTCAGCTCGGGCTGGTCCTCGGCGGGGTCGATGAACGGGTACTTGTGGTTGTCGAACAGCCGGAAGTACCGGTCGAGTCGCACGTCGATCGACGACGGCTGGATCATCCCGGGCTCGTACGGCTCGAGCCGGATGCGCTCGCGATCGAGCTCCGCCCTGATGTCACGATCCGAGAGCAGCATGCTGGTCAGCCTACCGATCGCGGCGGGCTCGTTCCGCCCGGCGGCGAGCGCATGGGAATGGGGCCCGCTGTTGCTACGATGGTCACCGCTGCATCCACGGATGCCGCTCGCCGATGTAGTTCAATGGTAGAACTTCTGCTTCCCAAGCAGACAGCGCGGGTTCGATTCCCGTCATCGGCTCTTATCAGGGGTTTTCCCGTCCCACCGACCGCCGTCGATTGCAGGCGGTGGCTGGCTCCGGTGCGGCCCGCTGGGGCAGAATTGGCTGTGATGACGCCATCACGCCGATTCGGACCGGCAGCCGAGCGCGTCATGTTCTGCCGTGCGCCCGACGGCGTCCGAATCGCATACGCCGTGTGCGGCAGCGGCCCACCGCTGCTCATGGGAAAGATGTGGATCAGCCACCTCCAATACGACTGGCAGGATCCGACACTCAGCCACGTCCTGGAGACGTTGAGCCGAATCACGACCGTGGTCCGATATGACGAACGTGGGTACGGGCTCTCGGATTGGGATCCCCCCGGCTTCACCCTGGATTCCAGGGTCGCCGACCTCGAGGCCGTCGCAACTGCCGCGGGGTTCAACCGCTACGCAGTGCTGGCGATGGGCCAGACAGGGCAGGTGGCGATCCGTCATGCGGCGCGACATCCAGGGCGCGTGACCCGCCTGGTCCTCAACGGCGCATACGCCGGCGTGACCGACGAGTACCGCGAGCAGTTCGAGGAGTTCTTCGAGGCGTTGACGGCAGCCGCGCAGTACGGGTGGACGTTGCCCGACTCACGTTTCCGACGGGTCTTCTCCGAAAGCATGGTGCCGGGAGCGACCGAGGACCAGAAGCGCTGGATCGACGACCTCGCCCCACTCGTGACCAGCAAGGCGACAGCGGTCGCTGCGGCCCGTACGCGATTCGATATCGACGTCCAGGCCGAGTTGTCGGACGTGGCCGTCCCAACACTGGTCGTGCACAGCCGCGGCAACCGGATGACGCCCTTCGAGCAAGGCCGCGTGATGGCGTCGAACATCCCCGACGCGCGCCTGGTTACGCTCGACACCGACAACTTCCTGCCGTTGGCCGACGAGCCGGCGTGGCCGATCTGGCAGGAGGCGGTCCGCCGTTTCCTGGAACCGGAGCGGGACGCGATGTCGGTCCCACCTCCGCACGAACAACTCACGAGCCGGGAGGAGGAACTCCTCCTGCTCGTGGCCGAGGGACTCTCCAACGATCAGATCGCCGATCGGCTCATACTCAGCGCGCGGACGGTCGAGCGCCACATGTCGAACGTCTACCGCAAGCTGGGTGTGAGTGGCCCGACTGCCCGCGCCGCCGCGGTCGCGCACATCCTGAGACGCTGAGCGCGTACGTGTCGGACGCCAACGCGATGCGGAACGTCGGCCGAACCTGCGTGTGGACACCGACGCCCCCGACTGCGGTCGGGCCCTAACGTGAGCACCGAACCCGACGCAGCGAGCGAGAGGGGTGATCCCGATGATCGACAAGACCCACACCGTCAGGATCGACCGCCCGGTCGACGAGGTGTTCGCCTACGTGGCCGAGCCGCGCAACGAACAGCGCTACCACCGCGAGCTCGTCGAGGTGATCCGCGACGGCAACGGCCCGTACCGGGTCGGCGAACGATTCCAGTGGGTGATCAAGATGCTGGGCACGAGCACCTACGGCATCGAGGTGACCGGTCTCGAGCCCGAGCGGCTCATCCAGCTGACCACCGTGGAGGGCAAGGGGAAGATGAAGCCCGTGGTGACCATGACGTTCCAGCCCGATGGCGACGGGACCCTGTTCGCCCGGCGCATCCAGTTCGAACCGACCGGGTTCTTCCGCATCGCGGCGCCGCTGCTCAAGCGGAATCCCAACGACCCGAACACCAAGACCGCGCAGGCGCTCAAGCGAGTGCTCGAGACGCAGCCGGCCGCGGGCCGTCCTATGTGATACTCGACCGGCGGGACACCGATCGGTAGACCTACCAGACGGTGCCGCCGCCGACCGAGATGCCGCCCCACGTGAGCGCGATGAAGATCGCGGCGAACACGACGGGCGCGATGCCCTTCCCGTTGCGCGCGAGCCCCTTCAAGAGGGCGATCACGGCGAGCACCGCGGCGACGATGGAAAGGCCGCCGCCCACGATCAACCCGATGAACAATGGAATCGGCATGAGCACGAGACCGGCCAGTGCGAACCAGAACGCGGCCCAGGCGGTCGGGTTGGAGCGGGACTCGACGGAAGATGACATGCGCCCAGTATCTCGTGTCCGCGGATCCCACCCCGTCATGGGCTCCGATCGGGGTCACCGACGCGAGAGCCCGTGCACCGAGCGCTCCGCCATCCGCTTCAGGCCCATGCGGTCGACCTTTCCGGTGGCGGTCGACGGCATCTCGTCGAGCACGACGATCTCCTCGGGTGCCTTGTAGCCGATCTTCGCTCGCGCGAAGCGGATCAGCTCGACGTCGGGGGGCCGCTCGCAGCCCTCACGCAGCGTGATGTACGCGCGCACGTTCTCGCCGTGGACGGCGTCATGGATTCCGACGACGCCCACGCTGTCGACGCTGGGGTGCTCCAGCAGGACGTCCTCGATCTCCTGCGGGCTGATGTTCGATCCGTCGTGCACGATGATCTGCTTCCGCCGACCCGTGAAGTAGAGGAAGCCGTCGTGATCCGCGCGGAGGACGTCGCCCGTGTCGAGCCATCCGTCGGCGAAGGCGGCATCCGTCGCGGCGGCGTCACCCCAGTAGCCGACGCAGGCGCCCTTGGTCTTGATCCACGCGCGACCCTCGCCCCCGACCTCGACCTCGGCGCCGAGGTCGTCACGGATCGAGAGCGAGACGCCGGGTGCGGCCAGGCCGACGGATCCGATCCTGATCTCGGCAGGTGGACTCACGCTCACGAGCCCGGTCTCCGACAGCCCGTAGGCCTCGTCGATCGTGGTTCCGCTGAGCGCGATGAACTCGCGTTCGAGTTCGGCGGACACCTTGTCACCAGCCGCCCGGCAGAGGCGGAGGGACGAGAAGTCGTCCTGCGTGGCGCCGTGGTCACGGGTCAGTGCGAAGAGGGCCGACGGCAGCATCGAGAGCACGGTGGGACGATCGTCGCGCAGGAGCGCAAGCAGCTCGTCTCCGTCGAACGTGCGGGCGACGGCGATGCCCGCACCGGCACTCAGCGCCCCGAACGACACGTAGAATGCGCCGACGTGCGAGAGCGACGATCCGGCCAGCACGAGGTCACCGGGGCCGAACTCGAGCGCGGCCGCCGCGGTCGCGAACATCCAGCCGAGCGACCGGTGAGTGTGCGTGACGCCTTTCGGGGGGCCCGTGCTCCCCGACGTGAAGAAGATGACCGCGGGCGCGGTAGGCTCCGCGGGCTCCAGCGGCTCGGCCGGCCCACCGCGCTCCAGCAACTCCTGGAACGCGGCTCCGCCATGCTCGGCCTCCCGGTAGCCGATCGTGCCCAGCGGGAGTTGCGCCACCCGCTCGCTCGCCGCCAGGTCCTCGTCGCGCTCGACGTGGGCGAGCAGCATCCGTGCGCCGCTGATGCCGAGCGCGTGGTCGATCTCGGTCGCCGTGTAGCGGTAGTTGAGCAGTGTCGCGACCATGCCCGCCTTGAAGCATGCGAGGTAGTGAACGATGAGTTCGTACCGGTTGGGCATGAGCGACGCGATCCGGTCACCCGGCTCCAGGCCGAGCTCGAGGTAGCCGGCTGCGAGCCGTTCGGTCACGTCCTCGAGCGCTTCCCACGACAGGCGCGCCCGAGCGGAGACGAGCGCGAGCCCGTTCGGATCGCGCTCGAGACCGGCACGCAGCAGGTCGCTCGGCGTTGCCGGCTGTCGCAGCTCTGCTCCGGAGTAGGTCCCCACCAAGGTCTCCCGACGGCGTGTGGCAGGAGCCTACGCCCCTGCCCGTCTCGCCACCACGGCGTGTCATCACGAAGCGCGAGTCCGGATGCGCCTCTCGCGCGCTCACATCCTGGTGGCGATGATCGCGCCCGACGTCACGAGGTACACCACCATCGAGAGGATCGGGGCGACGGTCGCCACGACGATCGCCGCGATTCCGTACCCGCGTCCGCGCTTCAGCACCACGGCGAAGATCCCCTGGACCAGCGCCCAGACCCCCACCAGGGTCCCGAGCCCGAGGTGCAGCAGGACGATGAGTCCGAGCTGGACGTCCACCGCAGTCGTCGGCGCCGTCAAGTCCTGCTCGAACGTCGTCGACGGGTCGGTCACCGAGCCGGCGAAGACGCCGATGGCCACCGACGTCGCGACCGAGAGCACCAGCAGCACGATCGCGCCGATGCATGCGACGATGCCCAGGATGCGGGGCTTCGGGGCATCCGGCGACGGGATGCCGTAGGGCAGGACCCCCGACGTGGCGGGGGGATACTGGCCGGTCGGAGGGTGCCCTTCTGCAGGGTGAACGGCGGTGGGATACGCGGTGGTCGGGTGCGCGGCTGGAGCGTATTCGCCGAACTGGGGGCGAGCGGAATCGGTCATGATCATCGGGCTTTCTTCGTCGGGTCCGCCGGCACGGATGAAGGGGCTGCACCGGCGTCAGCGTCGCAAGAGTATCCGCCCGCGATCGGCCGCCCGTGTCCCCAATGCGGGGGACGAGCTGGGAGGGCTTGGCACCGCAGCGCGCGAGGACCGCGAGCGCGATGCCGATGCATTCATCGACGAGCCGCGGGCACGCCCAGCCCCATCAGCGTGAGCAGCTCCCACGCCGTGTGCGCGGCGGCGAGGCCCGTGCCGGCGACCTCGGGCGTGCCCGTCCCGGGCGCCTGCGACGGATCGAGGACGTCGATGTCGATCGAGACGTAGACCGGGCCGGACCCGAGCCGTCGCCGGATCCGACCCGCGATGTCCTCCATCGACCGGTTCTGGAACTCCTCGCTCCGGATCAGCTCGAACCCGGCACGTCGGTCGTCATCGAGCTCCTCCGGGCCGTAGACGCCGCCGCGGATGCCGACATGCTGGCAGTGGTCCAGATCGAGCAGCCCCTCCTCGGCGGCCCGCCGGAACGGCGATCCGTGCCAGATCGAGGCGCCGTGCAGCACATCCCAGGTGTCTAGGTGGGCATCGAAGTGCAGGACCGCCAAGGGTCCGTGCTCCGCGGCGGCCGCCCGGAGCAGCGGCAGCGCGATGGTGTGGTCCCCTCCGAGTGCGAGGATCCTCGTGCCGTCCGAGACCAGCTGCCCCGCCTTCGCGTGGATGGTGTCGACGGCCTCCTCGATGCCGTACGGTCCGACGCGGACGTCGCCCTCGCATCGTGCCATGTCGCCCCTCGCGGCGGGAGCCACCCTCCGATCGCGGTCTCGTACGCTGGGAGGACCGACCCGCATCGCCACGACACGAAGGAGACCGACGAGCATGGAGCACCGGATCTTCGGCCTGAGCTTCGCGAGCATCTACCCGCTCTACGTGCAGAAGGTCGAGCGGAAGAACCACAGCCGGGACGAGGTCGACGAGGTCATCTGCTGGCTCACCGGGTACGACGACGCGGGCCTCGAGCGCGCGATCGACGACGGGGTCGACCTGCGCACCTTCTTCGCGGATGCCCCCGGGATGAATCCGAACGCGTCCCTCATCACAGGCGTGATCTGCGGCATGCGCGTCGAGGAGATCGAGGATCCGCTCATGCAGCAGATCCGCTACATGGACAAGCTCGTCGACGAGATCGCCCGCGGCAAGAAGATGACGTCGATCCTCCGCGGGTCATGACGAACGCCTCACCCGTCGTGCACGGCGCCACCGTCGACGACCAGACCCGGTGCATCCACTATCGCACCGAGCTCGACGTCGTCGCGATCCGATTCGCGTGCTGCGGCCGGTACTACCCGTGCCACGCGTGCCACGCCGAGTCCGAGACGCACCCCGCGCGGCAGTGGCCGCGCGACGCGGGCGGCGAGCACGCGATCCTGTGCGGCGTGTGCCGCACCGAGTTGACGATCGACGCCTATCGGGCCACCGACGTGTGCCCGTCCTGCGGCGCCGCGTTCAATCCTGGGTGCCGCCTGCACGCGCACCTGTACTTCGAGGATTGAGTCACGTCACGAGCGTGTGGAACAGCTCGTAGACCATGAACGCCGGCCAGAAGATGCCCTGGAAGAACGCCCAGATGAACTCCCAGAACTGATCGGCCCGCTGGAAGAAGAACACCCAGGCACCGATGATCCCGAGCCCGTAGATCGCGCCGCCGCCGGCGAAGCAGCCGGCGTTCGAACTCCTGTCGCTCATGTCGACCTCCGCGGGCCACGATACGCCCGCGCGTGACGCCGCACGGGCCATTCGTCCCATCCGCGGTGCCGGGATGCCCGCGAACGACGCCGGCCCGGCCGGAGGAAGGTCGCACACCGCGGACACGACGGACCCCCGCCCGGGGGGAGGGCGGGGGTCCGTCGCTTCGGGTCGCTGAGGGGGGTCAGTGCTTCCCGGAACCGGGGGCGTCCCCGGAACTCTGCTGGCCGGTGGCGCCCTTGTCGTCGGCCGTGTCTCCGGCGCCCTGGGTCGCCTGCTCGGCGTTCTCGAGGCCGGCCTCGCGCTGCTCGACCGCGGTGTCGAGGCCCTCCTGGCCCTGCTCGCTGGCGTTCTCGCCGGCGGTCTCCATGCCGTTCTGGTTGGCGTCCTCGGCGTTCTCGAGTCCGGTCTGGCGCTCGTCGTCGGCCGGCTTGCCCGCGTTCTCGGCGGTCTCGATGCCGAACTCGCTGTTCTCGACGCCGGTGTCGCTCACGTGCTCCCCGCCGGGGTGCCCGGTGACCTGCTCGAAGACCTGCTGCGCGGGGCCGGGGAGGGCGCCGACGGCACCCGCCGCACCTGCTCCTCCGACACCGACGGCGAGCGCCGCGCCCGCTCCGATCGCGATCTTCGTCGCGAGCCCGAGGCTCGCAAGTCCGGTGAATGCCACTCTTCTTCTCCGTGTTCTCGGCGACGACGCGGGGGTGAGCGCCGTGGCCGGGGTGGTTGCCGGTAGGGACGGCGAGATCCGCTCGGCTCGTTCGAGGTCGAGGCGCAGGGCCAGCTCGGCCGAGGGCCGAGGGGGCGCCTGGAACGCCGCCTGCCGCATCTCGGCGACGGCCTCCGCCAGCGCGGTCAAGTCCTCGCGGTCTGCGGGGACCCGACCGCGCAACAGGGCGGGGGCCTCGTCGTCGGTGATCCGGTGCGTGTTCATCTCACTCCCTGCCATCGACGGATGCCCCGAAAGGGGTACGGGTTCGCGCCAACTTCTTTCGCAGCGATTCGAGCGCCCTGCGCTGCAGCGCCTTGACGGCGCCGGGACGCTTGCCGAGCACCTCCGCGACCTGCTCGATCGTGAGGTCGGCGACGATGCGCAGCAGCATCACGTTGCGCTGGTCGGGTGCGAGGCCGTCGAGGAGCGCTCGCGTCGCGGCATCCCCGAGGCTCGACGTCGCCACGTCTTCGGCGCTCGGACTGCGCCGCGGGTCGCGCTCGTCGTCCCACTCCTCGTGGACCCCGTGCCGCGATCGTCGGCGAAGCTCGTCGGTGAGCCGCCGGTAGGCGATGGTGAAGACGAAGGCACGGAAGGCGGGCTCGTCGCCGCGGAAGCGATCGAGCTGGTCGAACACGGCGAGGAACACCTCGCTCGTCAGGTCGTCGGGCTCGAGCGACCCCCGTGCCCGCAGGAACGCGGCGACGGCCGGGGCGTAGTCGACCCACAGGTTCGTGCACGCCCATTGCGCGCCGGCCTGCGCCGCGAGCAGCACGGCAGGGAAGGCGTCGGCGGAGCCTCCGGCGGCGGATGGGCGCGCGGATGCCGCGCTTCTGGACGTCGCGCGTGAGATCGCGCCCTCGTTCTCAGCCATGGCGCGGACGAGTGTAGGCGATGCGACCTGCACGTGCGCCGATGCATCCACAGGGCGGCTCCGCTCCCCGCCTGCTCCGGCGAGCGCTATCGGCCCGACGCGCCCGATTCGTCGGGCCGGTCGGGCCCATCGGAGTCGTCGCCGCCGTCATCGTCGGAGCCGGACGCGCCGGGCTCGTCCGCCCACTTCGTGCCGTCGAGGTCGCCGCGCAGCGTCCCGGTGATCTCGTCGACGGCCGCGCCGACCGTCGGGGCGAATCGGTCGGGCGTGAACCGGTCGGTCACGCCGTAGGCGCGCAGCACGTCGACGACGGGGTCCTTCATCTCGGCGAGGATCAGCCGGATGCCGCGCGAGGCGAGGTACTCGTCGAGCTCGACCAGCTCGTCGATGGCGGTCGTGTCGATGCCCGTGATCGGCTCGGCCGCGAGGATGACCGTCTGGACGCCCGGTCCGGCCGCCTGCACGCGGGACCGCACGAAGTCGTCGAAGATCCCGCCGTTGGCGAAGAACAGCGGCGCGTCGAAGCGCACGATGACGACGCCGGGGATCCGCTCGCCCTCGGGATAGCGCGACAGGTCGTGGTAGCCGCGCAGGCCGCTCACCCGGCCGAGCTCCGCCCGGTAGGGCCGCCACGACTGGTTCACGAACGCGAGCAGGCTCAGCGCGATCGTGACCGCGATGCCCTCGAGCACGCCGACGGCGAGCACCCCGACGAAGGCCGCCAGCGAGAGGAACGCGTCCACCCGGTCCATGCGGACCAGCCGCACGAATCCCCGGACGTCGATGAGCCGCGACGCCGCCGCGATCACGACGGCGGCGAGCGTCGCCTCGGGCAGGAACGCCGTGAGCCCGGGCACCAGCAGCATGAACGCCACGATGAGGAGCGCGCCCACCACCCCGGTGAGCTGCGTCTTCGCGCCGGCCTGCTCGGCCACCGGCGTGCGTGACGAGGAGGCGGAGACCGGGAAGCCGCCGAACAGCCCGCCCGCCACGTTCGCGGCGCCGATCGCCGCCATCTCCCGGCTCCCGTCCACCGACTCGCCGCGGCGGGCCGCGAGCGTGCGCGAGAGGACCGCACTGTCGGTGAACGCCACGAGGGCGATGCCGGCCGCCGGGAGTGCGAGCGCCGCGACATCCGACCACTGCAGGCCGCCGAGCGCCGGCGCGGGAAGCCCCTGCGGGAGGGCGCCCACCATGGGCATCAGGTCGGCGAGCCCGAAGATCCACGTGACGAGGGTCGCCACCACGACCGCCACCAGGACCCCGGGCACGGGCCATCGCAGCCATGTCAGCACGACGATCACGGCGAGCGAGGCGAGCCCGAACGCCGACGCGATCGGCTCGATCTCGCCGCCCGACACGCCCTCGACGATGTGCACGACCTGCGTGAACGGCGATCCGGCCTCGATCGAGAAGCCGAGCAGCTTCGGCACCTGGGAGATGATCACCAGCAGGGCCACCGCATTGAGGTAGCCGACGCGGATGGGCTTCGACAGCAGGTCGGTCACGAATCCCAGGCGCAGGAGGCCGCCGAGCAACAGGATGGCGCCCACCATGATCGCGAGCAGGCCCGCGAGCGCGATCGCGCGAGTGTCGTCGCCGAGCGCGAGCGGGAGGATCGCAGCCGCGATGATCGGGGCGAGCGCCGAGTCGGGTCCGAGCACGAGGATCCGCGACGGCCCGAGCACCGCGTAGACCAGCAGGGGCACGATCGTCGCGTACAGGCCGGCCGCGGGCGGCAGCCCCGCGACCTGGGCGTAGCCCATTCCCGCAGGGATCAGCAGCGCCGTCACCACCACTCCGGCGCGCAGGTCGCGCAGGAGCCAGGCGCGCCGGTACTGGCGAGCCGTGTCGATCCCCGGCAGCCAGCTGAGCCTGCGCCCGCGGGTCATCTCCTGCGAATCACCCCCTCCACCGCGAGCACCACGGCGACGAGCACCACGGCGATCGCGAGCGCCGCCATCGCGGGCACCACGGCCAGCAGGGCGACGGATGCCGCGAGCAGCAGCGCCCCGACGGCCCGCACGACCGGCCATCGCCCTTCGACGAGCCGCGCGAACACGGCCGTGGCCGCGACGTAGGCGGCGAGCCCGGCGGCGAGCGCTGACGCGCCGAACCAGCCGTAGGCCTCGGCGTCGCCGATGTGCGCCATCGCGTCCTCGACGCCGAGCGCCGCGAGGATCACCCCGGCGACGACGACGAGGTGCACGTAGGTGTAGGCGTCGATCGCGAGCTGGACGCGCGCGGCATCCGATCGTCGCTCGAGGGCGTGCTCGCCCGCCTCGGCGAGGCGTCCGAAGTACGCCCACCAGAGCAGCACCGAGAGCGCCACGGCCAGCGCCGACCCGATCGCGATCGCCGGCCCGATCGGCTCGCGGGCGACGCCCACGCCGATGGCGACGATCGACTCGCCGAGCGCGAGGATGACCACGAGCCCGTACCGCTCGGCCCAGTGCGCCGTCGAGTGGATGCGCCATCCGCCGACGCGGCGCGAGCTCACGTAGGTGAGGCCGGCGTCGTAGAGCCAGGCCGCGAGCCAGATCCAGGTCTGCCACGGCGAGCCGAGCCAGACGCCGACGAGCAGCGCGGCGACGGCCGGCACCATGGCGACCGCCTGCGTGACGAGCACCTGGCGCCGCAGTCCGGCGTCCTCGCCCGCGGCTGCGAGGTAGAGGGTCGCGTGGATGATCCGCACCGCCGTGTACGCGAGCACGAGCACGAGCGGGCCGTTCCACCCGCCCGGCAGGTCCTCGTAGGCCTCGGGGATGGTGAGGGCCGCGATGAACACCGCGATCATCGCGGCGGTCATGCCGATCCGCATGCCCGCCTGGTCGGCGGGCGCCTGGTTCGCGAGCCAGCCGAACGCGGCCCACGTCCACCACATGAGCGCGAGCACGATGAGCGCCTGCAGGATGCCGAACGCGCTGTGCGTCTCCGCCATCAGGCGGCTCACCTGCGTGAACGCGAAGACGTACACGAGGTCGAAGAACAGCTCGAACGTCGTGACGCGGCTCGACTCGCCTGCGGTGCGGAGGCGACCGACGCGGCCGCCCGTGGTGCCCGATGCATCCTGCATCGCACCAGCATGCACGACCGGTGGCGACGCGATCCAGAGTGGGTGACGGATGCCGCGCCCCCGGCTCACCGCGCCGCGTCGTGCCGTGTGCGGACCCAGATCGGCGGGTGCGGCATCCGTTGCTCGCGGTAGAGCCGTTCGGCGAACGGCGCCCACACGATGACCGCCACGCCGGCGCCCACGAGCATGCCGCCGATCGTGTCGGAGACCCAGTGCGCGCCGAGGTAGGTGCGGCTCAGCATCATCAGCACGGTGTACGCCGCGCCGGCGACCCACACCCAGGTGCGCAGGAAGATGATGCCGAGCGCGGTGGCCACGACGGCCGCGTTCGCGCTGTGGCCCGAGGGGAACGAGCCGAAGTCGGGGTTCACGAGGATGTCCTCGGGTCGCGGCCGTGCGACGACGACCTTGATGACGCGCGTGACGGTGGCGCTCGCGAAGGCGGCGACCACGGAGTAGACCGCACCCCACGGCCGTCGCCACAGGAGCAGGCCGGCGACGATGGCACCCGGCACGACGAGCGTCGAGATCACGCCGCCGCCGAGGGCGTTGAACACGAGCGCCGGCACGGTGAGCAGGTCGCTGCGGGTCGCCACGAGCACGCCCATGACCTCGACCTCGAACCCGAACGGCTCGTTGCTCTCGCGAGCGACGATGACGAGCGCGAGGAGCACCACGAGCGCGAGGGCGGCCCCTCCCGACACGACCCACCAGAGGCGGGAGACGCGCACGGGCGCCGGGGCGCCGGCCTCGGGGGGACGCGTGCCGGGCTCGTGCGCCGGCGCGGGCTCGGGCGGCGGCACGCCCCGCGACGGCTCGGAGTGCTCGCCCCTTCGCGTGGTCATGCCACCATCCTGCGCCGATGGGACCGCGGCGCGGCAACGGGTTGACGCGTGATCAGCCTCCTGCGCGCCGCCCGCGTCGCAGCCGGTCGACGGTCTCCATCGCGGCCACCACGACGAGCACGCCCGTCGACACCGCGCCGACGGCGAGCGGCGTGAGGAACGGCGAGAACGCGGCGATCGCGATGATGCCCAGCACCCCCGCGACCTGCGCGGTCGGCCAACGACGCTCGAGCAGCCGCCGGAACAGGAGCGTGCCGGCGAGGAAGAGCAGCGGGCCGCCCAGCACCGTCACCACCGCCGACGCGCTCTGCTCGTCGGGGTGCCCGAGGAGCTCCTTGTCGCCGACGCTCACCAGCACGACGCCGCCGATCACGAGCAGGTGCACGAAGGTGTACGCCGTGCGGGCGAGGCGGCCCGGGCTGTCGGAGTCCTCCATGGCCTCGGCCCCGATGCGCTCGCCGTGGTCGAAGTAGATCCACCACATCGCCGCGGCGGAGGCGAACGCGAGCAGCATGGCGGTCGCGGAGGCGAACGTGACGTCGAGCTCCACGAACGCGAACCCGGTGACGAGCAGGCCCTCGCCGAGCGCGATGAGCACGAACAAGGCCGACCGCTCGGCGATGTGCGCGCCCGAGAGGTCCCAGCGGCCCATGTCCATCGGCCCCATCATGGGCAGCGGGAAGCCGAGCAGGGCGCCGAGCACCTCGAGGCCGAGCGCCATCGCCCAGAGCGGCAGCTGCGCCGGCAGCGGCAGGAGCGCGCCGACGATCCACAGCACGCTGCCCGCGGCCGTCCATGCGAGCACGCGCGCGAAGTCGAGCGCCGCGTGCCGGTCGTGACGCCACGTGGCGTACACGATGAACCCGGTGCGGCCGAGCTGCAGCACGACGTAGGCGATCGCGAACATCCACGCCCGCTCGCCGAACGCGTCGGCGATGGAGATGCTCATGACCATCGCGACGAACGCCAGGGCGATGACGGCGCCGCGCACCGGCAGCTTCACGGGATCGAGCCAGTTCGTCACCCACGTGGTCGCCACCCACGACCACCACAGCGCGACGACCATGATCGCGCCCTCGACCGCGCCCAGCGGGTCCTGGTGCTCGTAGAGGTACGCCGACAGCTGGGTGAGCGCGAAGACGTAGACGAGGTCGAAGAACAGCTCGACGTAGGTCACCCGGTCGGCGCGCGGCGTCCCCGTGGGGCGGAGCACGTCGCGACGGAGTCCGAAGGGCATGCCACATGATGGCACGGGCGGCAAGGGGGCGACCGGTTCGCGGTGCATCGCGTCGGGCGTCGCTAGCGTTGGGGGAATGGCGGGCGGCATCTCGGACGTGCGGCGGCAGGTCGCGACGGTCGCTGCACCGTCGCTGCCCCACGGGCGGCAGCTCGCGGTGACGTGGGGCGTCCCCGAGCCGTTCGGCGGCATGACCTCGGCGCTCCTGCACCGCTCGCGCGCGTTCGTGCGGCTGGCGGGCCGCGAGGTCGACGTCGTGACCTTCGACCCGCGGCCCGACCTCGCGGCGGCGCGCGAGCGCCTGGCCCGAGCGGGTGAGCTCATCCCCGGCATCCGACTGCGAAACCTCTGGGAGGACCTGCGGGGCGGCCCGGGCGGCACCGCGGTGGTCGCGCCGGGCGACGACGGCGGATTGCTCGTCGAGCACCTCCGCGACGACGGCAGCCTGGCCGCGCGCGACGAGCGGTTCCCGGCGAGCGCGGCGGGGCCGTCCCGCCGTATCACGACGTACGACGCCGACGGCGCCGTCCTCCGGCAGTGGACCCGTGCGTGGGACTGCTACGCGGAGTGGCTCGACGGCGTCGTCGGCGGCGAGCGCGCCTTCGCCGTCACCGACAGCAAGACCGCCGCCGAGTTCATGGCGCGGTACCGCCGCCCGAACGTCGTCTCGCTGCACCTCGTGCACAACTCGCACCTCGTGGGTCCCGACCGCCCCTGGGGCGTGCTGCGGCCGTCACGCCGACGCGTGTTCGCGCACCTCGAGCGGTTCGACGGCGTGGTCTTCCTCACCGAGCGGCAGCGCGCGGATGCCGCGACCCTCCTCGGCGACCCCGGCAACCTCGCCGTGGTCCCCAACGGCATCGACCCGCTCGGCGGCGATCCTCCGCCCGACGCCGAGCGCGACCCGGCCGCCGGCGTCGTGGTCGCCCGCCTCACCACCCGCAAACGCATCGACCATGCGATCGAGGTGGTGCGCTCGTGCCGCGAGCGCGGCGTGCCGGCGACGCTCACCATCTACGGCGACGGTCCGGATGCCCCGGCCCTCCGCCGCCTGGTCGACGACGCCGGCCTCGGCGACGCCGTGACCTTCGCGGGGCATCGCACCAGCGCCGCCGATGCGTTCGCCGACGCGTCGTGGACCCTCGTGACGAGCACCTTCGAGGGCTCGCCCCTCGCGCTGGCCGAGGCGATGGCCCGCGGATGCCTCCCCGTCGCGTACGACATCCCGTACGGGCCGGCCGACCTCATCGCCGACGGCGTCGACGGCCGGCTCGTGGTCGACGGCGACCTGGACGCGGCGGCCGACGCCGTGGCCCGCCTGGTCGCGTTGCCCGAGCGCGAGCGCGAGCGGATGCGGCGTGCCGCCCGGGCGACCGCCGCGCGGCTCGACGACGCGCACGTGGTCGAGGCGTGGGGCCGCGTGCAGCGTTCCGCCGCCGCCCGTCACGACCGCGCGGCGCCGCCGGTCGACGTCGGACTCGACCGCCTGCGGATGCGGTTCCGGCGTGGGCGCCTGCGGGTGTCGGTGCGGCTGCGAGGCGTGCCGCCCGGCGCGTCCGTGACGATCACGTTGCGGCGGCGCGGGCGCGGCGCGCTCGTGCGGGAACGACGCCCGGCACGGGACGGCCGCACGATGTGGCGCCTCGGCGAGCGCGCGTCGCGCCTCGTGGGCGGGCGGCATCCGCTGACCTGCCTCGTCGAGGTCGAGCACGGCGGCACCCTGGCGGAAGCCGGGCGCGTCACCGCGCATCCCGACACGCGCTCGGTCCCGCGCCGAGCCGCGCAGCGCGTGCTCGGACGGTTCGGCCTGCGCCGACGCTAGGCCGAGGCGCGGCCCCGGCGGCCCAGGAGCAACCCGAGCAGCATCATGGCGACGGCCAGCGCGCCGTGCAGCCACTACGCCTTCGGGCAGACGCCGAGCTCCTGCATCTTCGCCGTCGCCTGGTCGGCCGACCAGGGCAGCTCGATGAGGGGCTGCTCGCCGCCGGCCGCGGGCGGCGCCTTCGACGCGAGCGAGGCGAGGGCGAAGGCGACCTCGCGAACGAACGCGGGACCGGGCGTCGAGTTGTTGAGCGCGACCACGACCGTGAGGCCGCTCGCGGCGTCGGTGAACGCGGCGGTGAGCGCACCGGCCGTCTCGCCGGCGGTGCCGCGCATCGGTCCGTACTGCACGCCACCGAGGCCCGCGGCCTGCCACGCGGGAGCGTCGCCGCCGAGCGGGACCGTGTTCCACTGGGCGCGCGCCGTGCGCTCGCTGAGCAGCGCGCCCGTCGCGAACGCCTCGCTGAGGGAGCGGGCGTCCTCGAGCGTCGAGATCGCGCCCGCGGCGGCACCGCCCATCGAGCTCGACGCCTCGGTGTCGTCGAGCAGGAGGGCGCAGTCGACCGCCCCCGTCACGGTGATCGACGAGTAGCCGCCCATGACCCCGGCGTGCTCGGTCACGGTCCCGGGCGGCAGCGAGGTCTCCTCGAGGCCCAGCGGCCCCAGGACGTACTGCTGGGCGAGCTCGTTCCACGTCTTGCCCGTGCGCCGCTCGAGCGCGAGCGCGAGCAGCAGGACGCCCGTGCGCGACTCGCGCACCTGCTCGCCGGGCGGGCCGATGCGGTTCAACGCCATGCCGTTCGCGAGCAGCTCGTTCGCCGGCCAGACGCGGCCGGGATTCGCGCCGAAGGTCGGGCGCAGCACGGGGTAGTAGTCGGCCAGGCCGGAAGTGTGCAGGCACAGCTGCTCGAGGGTGATGCCGTCGAGCTTCGGGATCCAGTCGACATACGTCGCCACGGGGTCGTCGAGCTGCACCTCGCCCTGGTCCGCGAGCCGCAGCAGCACCGTGCAGGTGATCTCGGTCGTCACGGTGGCGAGGCGGAACCCGGTGTCCGTCGTCATGGGCGGTGGCTTCTCGCCGAAGTCCACGGTGCCGGATGCCGCGGTCCACTCGCCCGCCCACGGTGCCCACACGCCCGCGACGCCGCCGCTCGACCCGCTCAGCGCCACCGCCTGGTCGAGGACGCCCTGGAGTCCATCGGCGAGATCGCCGCCGAGCGGCGAATCGACGGGCGAGAACTGCGCCGACGGGTCGACGGCCGTGCCGAAGCATCCGGTCAGGGCGATCGCGAGGGCCGCCGCCATCGCGGCGACAGGTCCTCCCCGCCGCCGGGACCTCCCCAGACGGTCAGCCACCGAGCCCCCCTCGCTGTGCGTTCCGCTGCGATTGTAACCCGCAATGGCGGGACGGCCGATGTCCCATGACGCAGGAGCTTCAACGGTGTTGCCGCGGATCGCTGCGGATGCCCCGATCAGATGCCGCCCGCCGCATGTCCCCCGGCGACCAATCCGTTCCGCGCGGTACGCCGAACCACCCGCATACCCGGCGATCGCCGGGACCATCGAAGGAGGCACCTCATGCGCAACTCCCCGAACCGCATCGTCGCAACCGTGTTCGGCGCGGTCTACGTGCTCGTCGGGTTGCTCGGCTTCGCCGTCACGGGCGGCGTCGGGTTCATCGCCACCGAGGGCGGACTGCTGCTCGGCATCTTCCAGGTGAACCCGCTGCACAACGTGGCGCATCTCCTGATCGGAGCCGCGCTGCTCATCGCCGGGATCACGTCGGCAACCGCCGCCAAGACGGTGAACATCGTCGTGGGCGGCGCCTACCTGCTGCTCGGCATCGTCGGCTTCTTCCTGGCCGGCACCGCGGCGAACATCCTCGCCCTGAACACCGCCGACCACTTCCTGCACCTCGCGAGCGCCATCGTGCTGCTCGGCGTGGGGCTCGCGGCCGAGCGCTCGCCACGCGTGGCCACGGCCTAGGGAGCCGGGCCGTGCACGCACTGTCGGCGCTCGCGCGAACGTGGCCGATGCTCTGCGCCCTCGGCGCCGGGCTCGTGCTGCTCGCCCTCGCCGCCGGTGCCGGGGGGATGGCGGGGGGCCTCATGGCCGCGGCCGGTGCGGCCGGCCTCGGCTGGGGCGTCCTCTCGCTGCGGGCGGGTCGCGCGCTCGTGCCGGGCGTCGTGCTCGGCACGGGCGCGGCCCTGCTCGTCGGGGCGGGGCTGCTCGTCGGAAGCGGCCTCGCCGAGGCGGCCGGCGTTCCGGTCGGGTCGCTGCTCGCGGCATCCGTGTTCATCGCCGTCGTCACGGGGCACTGCGCCGTGGTGGTGCGCGGGCGGAGCGCCGCTCACGGGGCTCGGGATGGTCGCTCGGATGCCCCGGCACCTCGTGCGGCTGCCGTCGACGGGCGGCTCCCGCTCGTCGGCCTCGTCGTCGGCGCACTGCTCGTCGCGGGCCTCGCCACGCCCGCACTCGCGGCCACCGAGGCCGGTCGCGTGGCGGTGCCGCACGGCGAGCACGACCACCAGCAGCACCACTGACGGGGGTCGGGGGCGCGTGGCGACGACGCCTCCGGCCGCATCCCGGGGCGGCGTGCGACGGGGGCGCGCCGCCCCACTCCGCCCGTACTGCGCACGGGCGGGCAGCCGCAACCGGTTCGGCCGGTTACGGCTCCGACGTCGGCCCGACCGCGTCCGCGTCGATCTCGCGCATGGCGCCGGCCATGAACCGCTCGACGTCGCGGTCGACCATGATGTCGCTCGGGCGCAGCGGCCGGGCCAGGTACAGGCCGTCGAGCGCCGTGAGGCGACTGAGCGCCACGTAGGTCTGCCCGGGGCTGAACGCGCGCGACCCCAGGTCGACGACGGCCGCGTCGTAGCTCGCGCCCTGCGACTTGTGGATCGTGACCGCCCACGCGAGCCGCAGCGGGAACTGCGTGAACTCGGCGACGATCTCGCGCTCGAGCTTCTTGCGCACGGGATCCCACGAGTAGCGGTACTTCTCCCAGGTGGCGGGCTCGACCTCGTGCTCCTCGCCGTCGACCTCGACGCGCAGCTCGCGCGTGAGCGACGTCACGGTGCCGATGGTGCCGTTGACCCAGCGCGGGCCCTCGCCGCGCAGGGCCACGTCGTTGCGCAGGAACATGACCTGCGCACCGACCTTGAGCTCGAGCCGCTCGTCGGCGGGGAACGCGCGGCCGCCGAAGTCGCCGTTCACCTCGGCCTCGTTGGCCTGCGAGTGCCCGGGCAGGCGATGCAGCTGCTGGGCGTTGATGCGGTTCACCGTGTCGTTGCGGGTGGCGAGCGTGATCGCCCCGTGCTCGGGCAGCGGCCGGCGCGCGCCCACGTCGTTGAGCACGCCCGCGATCTCTGCCGTGACGCGGCCGTGCCGCACGGCGTTGAGCATGAACTTGAACTCGTCGTCGTGCTGGCGATGCACCTCGCCGAGCTCGAAGATGCGCAGGTCGGCCTCGCGCCACACCTTCGCGTCGAAGAACCACATCGACTCGTAGGTGTCGGCGAAGTACCGGCGCTCGTCGCCGTCGCCCGGCACGGGCGCGAGCTGGTAGGGGTCGCCGAACAGCACGACCTGCGCGCCGCCGAACGGCTCGTGGGGCCGCTGCCGAGCCTGGCGCAGCGACCGGTCCATCGCGTCCATCAGGTCGGCGTTCACCATCGACACCTCGTCGACCACGAGGGTGTCCATGGCGTTCAGGAGCTTGCGCACCGCATCGTTCTGGTCGATGTCGCGGTCGGCGATCACGCCGATGGGCAGCCGGAAGAGCGAGTGGATCGTCTGCCCGCCGACGTTGAGCGCCGCGACGCCCGTGGGCGCGCAGATCACGATCTGCTTCTGCGTGTGCCAGTTCAGGTGGTTGAGCAGCGTCGACTTGCCGGTGCCCGCGCGCCCCGTGACGAAGACGTGTTCGCGGGTGCCCTCGATGGCCTGGAACACCGCGGCCTGTTCGCGGGTGAGGGTGACGTTCTGCACTGGTGGCCTTCGGCGAGCGGATGCCGCGGGCCCCTCCCGCGGCGGCGCCCCTGCGGGCGCGCTCCCACTGTAACCTCGGCGCGGGCCGGATCGGCCCGGACGGCGGACGCCTGTGGGTGCGCGCGCACGCCTGGGGATATCCGGGCGTGGATCCGGTGCCCGCTTAGACTGTGCGGGTGGGGAGCTCGGGCGCGCGACGGGGACCGGTGTCGCCCGCCGCGATCGCCGGCTGGGCGATGATGGCGGTGCTGCTCGTCGGGGCGTTCCTCGCCGCCCTGGGCTCGCTGAACCAGACCATCTACGGCGCGTCGAGCTTCGTCGAGCGCTACCTCGAGGCGATCGCCGACGACGACATCGCCGCTGCTTCCACCACGCCGGGGGTCGCCCTCGACGCGGCGGAGCTCGCGGAGCTGGGCCTGCCCGAGAACGTCTCGACGGCGATGTTCCGCTCGGGCGTCGTCGAGAGCGGCCCTGAGGACATCCGCATCGTGAGCGACGTGGCCCTGCCGGACGGATCGCACTCGGTCACGGCGAGCTACCGGCTCGACGTCTCGATCGTCGAGACCACGTTCGACGTGCGGCCCATCGCCCCGCTCTACGGCGTCCTGAATCGCTGGGAGTTCTCGGTCAGCCCGATCGCCGTCATCGACGTGACGGCCGCGCACAATCCGCTGTTCACGGTCGGCTCGCTCACCCTCGACACGCGCGCGGCGAAGTCGGGCGACGAGCTCACCGCGTTCACGCAGACCGCCCCCTACCTCGCGATCGCCCCCGCCGTCTACGAGTTCGGCTACACGTCGACGCTGCTCGAGGCGGTGCCGACCGCCCTGCCGGTCGAACCGTCGTCGCGACCGGCGGTCACGGTCGACTCGGTGCCCACCGCGACGTTCGTCGAGCGCGTGCAGGTGCAGGTCAACGGCTACCTCGACCAGTGCACGGCCCAGCCGGTGCTCCAGCCCGCCGGATGTCCCTTCGGGATCGAGATCGACGACAAGGTCGTGAGCGACCCCGTGTGGACCATGGTCACCTACCCGGCCGTGACCCTCGCTCCAGGCGAGAGCGCGTTCGAGATGCCGCCGACCGAGGGCGTCGCGCACATCTCGGTCGAGGTGCAGTCGCTCTTCGACGGCGAGTTCTCGCAGCTCGAGGAGGACCGGTCCTTCATGCTGTCGCTCACGGCCACGATCCGGCCCGACGGGAGCATCGCGATCCAGCTCAGGTAGCACCCGCGACGGCGCCCCGCGGCATCCGCCCGCACTCAGCCCTGCGCGTCGTGCTTCGCGATCGCCGCGAGCCGGGCGTTGTACTCCTCGAGCTCGGCGTCGCCCGTGCGGTCGGCGTGCCGGTCGCGCCGCCTCGACTCCTTCTCGTCGCTCCGCGCCCACTGCACCGCCACCGTGATCGCGAGGGCGACCGTGGGGATCTCGCCGACCGACCACGCGATGCCGCCGCCGAGCTGCTGGTCGGCGAGCGCGTCGGTGCCCCAGCCCATCGCGCCGTACCAGTCGCTGAGCAGCAGCCCGGTGCCCGACATGATCGCGAGGCCGAAGAACGCGTGGAACGCCATCGTGCCGAGCAGCAGCACGAGGCGGAACGGGTAGGGGAGCCGGTACGGCACCGGGTCGATGCCGATGAGCGACTGCACGAACAGGTAGCCGGTGATGAGGAAGTGGGCGATCATCCACTCGTGGCCGATGTGGTCGGTCATCGTCCAGCGGAACAGCGGCGAGTAGTAGAACACCCAGAGCGAGCCTACGAAGAGCACCGCGGCGACGATCGGGTTCGCGATGATCGACGCGAACCGGGAGTGCACGGCGAGCAGGATCCACTCGCGGCCGCCGCGCGAACCGTCTTTTCGGGCATGGATGGCGCGGGCCGCGAGCGTCACGGGCGCACCCGGCACGAGCAGCACCGGCACGCCCATCGTGAGCGCCATGTGCGCGCCCATGTGCGCCGAGAAGAGGTATTCCTCGTAGACGTTCACGCCGCCGTTCGTGATGTAGGCGAGCAGCAGCAGACCCGCGACCCACAGCACGGTGCGGTACACCGGCCAGTGGTCGCCGCGGCGGCGGAGGCGCCACACGCCCGCGAGGTAGAAGAAGATGCCGAACCCGCAGAGCAGCAGCCAGATGAGGTCGACGTTCCACTCGGTGAAGTAGCGGTACCACTCGGGCCACGGCGGCAGCGGCACGCCCGTGAGGATCTGGGCCGGGGTACGTGCGACCGAGCCGACCTCCTCGGTCACGGGCGTCGCCGTGCGGGCGAGGGCCGCCGCCACGCCCGACGCGAGGCCCATGAAGGCCAGCTCGATGACCACGAGGAACCAGAAGTCACGACTCGCGGATGCCTCGCCGCGGGCGATCCGGTTGATCAGGAACCTGCGCTGCAGGGCGCCGAAGAGGCCGAGCGCGACGAGGGCGGCCACCTTCGCGAGCACGAGGACGCCGTACTGGGTGGCGAGCTGGTCCCATGTGCCGATGCGCAGCGCGGCGCTCGCGTAGCCGGAGATCGCGACGACGATGAAGCTGATGAGCGCCACCGTCGAATATCGGGCGAGCACGACCGGCAGGCGGTCGGCCTCGAGCTGTCGGCGCAGCAGCACGATCGTCAGCAGGCCGCCGAGCCACGCGGCGGCGAAGACGAGGTGCAGGCCGAGGTCGGCGACGGCCGCGTTGTGCCCGGCAGCGCCCGCGGCGTGGCCCTGCTGCGCCATGGGCACGAGGGAGAACACGGCCAGGGCCGCGACGAACACGAGGGCGGTGTGATTGCGCACCGCGAAGCACAGCACGGTGACGGCGGCCGCAACGAGCGTGGTCGTCAACCACGCCTGGCCGAGCTCGATCGACGTGACGAACAGCCCGAGCTTCTGCCCGAACGCTTCGCCCAGGTCGAGCGTCTCGCCGGTCACGACGAGGAAGGTGAGCACTCCTGTCGCGGCGCTCGCCACGGTCATCACGGCGGCGGATGCCGCGGCGATGTCGAGCGCGAGGTCGAACTCCTTCTTCGCCGGCGCGAGCGCCCACACGGCGAGCACCAGCGCGCCGATCATGCCGGCCGCGCCGAGGTTCACGAGGAGCTTCGCGACGGGGAGGCCCCAGCGTGCGATCGGGCCCGGGTCCTGGATGGGGAAGGGGGCCGCGCCGCCGCCGTACGCGAGGGCGCCGAACGTCGCGAGGAGCGCGACGGCGAGGAGCACGGCGGGGCCGAGCACGCGGACGGAGCGGGGCACCGAACCAGCCTAGACGGCGCGACCCGTGCGCCCGCTCGGAGCGGGCCGCCGCGGCATCCGCCCCACTCCCCCGCTTCCCCGCTCCCCCGCGCTTCAGGCCTGCGCGTGCCGAGGCCTCGCCTGCAGGGAACGCGAACCGTCGCAGATGCATGGTCCGATGCATCCCGACTGTGCATCCGCGACGGTTCGGTTCGGCGTGAGCTGGCACGCGGGGACGACGAAGGGGCGCACGGTCGCGCCGTGCGCCCCTTCGGAGGTCGGATGCTACTTGGCGGCAGCCTTGAGCTTCGAACCAGCCGACACCTTGACCGAGTACCCGGCCGGGATGTCGATGGTCGCACCCGTCTGCGGGTTGCGGCCGGTGCGCGCGGCGCGGTGCGTGCGCTCGACGGCGAGCCAACCCGGGATGGAGACCTTGGTGCCCGAACCGACGGACTCGGCGAGCGCGTCGAAGAGACCGCCGAGCACGGAGTCGACGGTGGCCTGGCTCTGGCCGGTCGACGCAGCGATCTTCGCGACGAGCTCGGTCTTGTTCAGCGACTTGTCAGCCATTGAATGTCCTCCTCGGACTTTCCGCTGTTTCGGTACAGCTATCGATGAGTACTCGGGAACGATCGAACAACCGCCCCCGTGGCCGATCAGGCCGCCTTCAAAGTAGCAGAGAACCGCGGAAACACGCGGATTTCCGGGGCATTCGGCGGCATCCGGCTCCGGCGTGTCGCGGTCTGGAGACCTCGACGCGGCGGAGTGGATGCGTGGGAACGCGTTCGGTCGCTTCCGGGGGACGACGAAAGGGGCGCCCCGTTCGGGACGCCCCTTCGCTCAAGCGATGCCTACCAACTCGCGCTAGCGCGCGAGGGATACTCGGCTGAGCCTATTGTCGTCGTGTCACCACGACGACTTCGTGATGCCGGGCATCTCGCCGCGGTGGGCCATGTCACGGAAGCGGACGCGCGAGACGCCGAACTTCGTGAGCACGCCACGGGGGCGGCCGTCGATCGCGTCGCGCGAGCGGACGCGCACCGGCGAGGCGTTGCGGGGCAGCTTCTGCAGGCCGACGCGGGCGGCCTCGCGGGTCTCGTCGGTGCCGTTCGGGTCGACGAGGGCCTTCTTCAGCTCGAGGCGCTTGGCCGCGTAGCGGTCCACGACGGCCTTGCGCTGCTCGTTGCGCGCGATCTTGCTCTTCTTCGCCATGTCTTAGCGCTCCTCTCGGAAGTCGACGTGCTTGCGCACCACGGGGTCGTACTTCTTGAGCACGAGACGGTCGGGGTTGTTGCGACGGTTCTTGCGGGTCACGTAGGTGTACCCGGTGCCGGCCGTCGAACGGAGCTTGATGATGGGACGGATGTCCTGCTGCTTCGCCATTAGAGCTTCACCCCACGAGCCTGGATGTCCTTGACGACGGCCTCGATGCCACGGGCGTCGATCACCTTGATGCCCTTGGCGGACACGTTCAGGGTGACGTTACGACGAAGCGACGGCACGTAGTAGGTCTTCTTCTGCACGTTCGGGTCGAAGCGGCGCTTCGTCCGGCGGTGCGAGTGCGAGATGTTGTGTCCGAAGCCGGGAACGGCTCCGGTCACCTGGCACACTGCTGCCATTGGTCTTTCCTCCAATACCGAGGGGCGGATGCCCCTCCCAAGGTCTCTTGTCTGCTGACGCTCCCCATGCCGAAGCCCGCGATCGCTCGCGTTCTCGGGTGTGGATTGTCGCGGTCTGGGCAGTGGAAGTACCCAGCCAAACGTCGAGTCTAACAGACGGGCTGATCGCGACCGAAATCGAGCGGATGCCGCGGGGCCGGTCGCGTGCCGGCGGTCACGAGTGACACGAGCGCGGTCACGCGAAGCGCGCGCCGCCGAGGGCTGCGGCGCGGCATCCGTCGGCGTACTGTGACCGCCATGGCGACGTGGGACGACGTGCGCGAGCTGGCGCTCGCCCTGCCCGAGGCGAGCGAGCACGTCTCGCGGGGCAGCGCCCAGTGGAAAGTGCGCGCGAAGGGCTTCGTGTGGGAGCGCCCGCTGCGCCGGGCCGACCTCGACTCGCTGGGGATCGTCGAGCAGCGCGGGCCGGTGCTCGGCGCGAAGACCGAGGACGAGGCGGTGAAGCTCGCGCTCATCGCGGAGGATCCGACCGTGTTCTTCACGACGCCGCACTTCGACGGCTACGCCGCCGTGCTCGTGCACCTCGACCGCATCTCGCGGCGGCGGCTCTCCGAGCTCATCGCCGAGGCGTGGGCGGCAGTCGCCCCCGCGCGGCTCGTGCGCGAGCACTTCCACCACGAGTCCGACTAGCGGTCAGGGCAGCAGGTGGTGCTGCACGGCGTACGCGGCGGCGGCCGCCCGTGAGTTCACGCCGATCCTGCCGAAGATGTTGCTGACGTGACGATGCACGGTGCGCTCGCTGATGTAGAGCCGGGCGGCGATGGCGCGGTTGGTCATCCCCGCGGCGACCAGCCGCAGCACCTCGATCTCGCGTTCGCTCAGCCCGCCGGGCGCCGCTCTCGCCGGGTCGGCGAGGGATTCGACCTGTCGGAGGTCGGGATCGGCGCCCAGTTCGGTCAACAGCTCCCGCGCCGAATCCAGTTCGAGCCGGGCGCCCTCCTCGTCCCCGAGCGCTCGGCAGGCTCGGGCGATGAGCACGCCGGTCCGCGCCGTCTCGTACGGAGCGAAGAGCCGTCGCCACGTATCGGAACTGCGTCGTAGGAGCGGAAGCGCTGCCTCGGGGCGGCCCGATGCGAGTTCGACCTCGCCGTGTGCTCTCGCAGCTTCCGCATCGAGTGCGGAGCTGCGGAGGGCCAGCGCCAGCTCATCGAGCTCGGTGAGCGCCTGCTCGGCCTCCGTGAGCTCGCCCGCCGCGAGCGCGACGGTCACCACCGAGGGCAGGAGGCGTGCTCGCGCCGGAACGCCCGTCGCCTCGGCCACGGCGCGACGGAGCCCATGAAGTGCGGTGTCCAGGTCTCCCTGTCGCAGGCGCAGCAGTGCCAGCCCGGGCTGGGCGGTGCGGCCGAGCGCGGTCGCCCGGCGGTAGGCGAGCTCGGCCGCGTCATCCTGGCCGAGCAGGCGGTGCACCTCGCCGAGCTCGTAGCACGCGTGGCCGGCGACCAGCACGCCGTTGCCATCGGTGAGACTGCGCGCGGCCAGCTCCAGTTCTGCTTCGGCCTCGGTCAGCTGTCCTCGCCGCCGCATGAGGGCGGCTCGGTAGACCCGGCAGTTGTCGAGGAGGGCGCCGCCGTACGACGCCGGGAGTGAGGCCATCCAACGTTCCAGCGCCCGGGCCCACTCCTGGGCACGGGCGAGCTCGCAGGCCTCCTCCTCGCAGATGCCGATGGCGGCGCAGTACAGCATGCTCGTCATGCGCGGGGAGGTCTGCCCGCCGGCGACGTGCAGCATCGCGTCCTCCAGGCGCGCCAGGCCCTCCCTGATCCGGCCGGCCATCACCATCGATCGTCCGGTGAGCAGGATCGCGAAGGTCTCCAGGTCGTTCTCGCCGCGTTCTCGACCCTGCGCCAGGGCGCCGGTGAGCGCGGCTCGTGCCTCGTCGTATCGTCCCTCGACGATGGAGCGGCGTGCCTCGGTGATGGAGAGCCAGCCGGGCTGCACGGCGCCCAGCGTCTCGGCGAGGTCACCCAGCCGCGCCATCCAGCCGCCGGCCCGGGCGAACTCGCCCGCGTAGAGGAACTCCGAGTACAACCAGAAGGCGCCGGTCGCCGCCGCGGTCAGGTCGCCGGCTGCTGCCCGGAGCTCGAAGGCCCGTTCGAGGGCCGACACGGCCGCATCGTGACGCCCGGTCAACTGGGCGGCCTCGCCCAGGCGCTCCAGGTCCTCCACGCCCAGTCCATGCTCGGCGTCGGCCGCGATCCACTCGCGACAGGCGTCGTCCCAACGTGCCTGTCGATGAAGCGCCCGCGCGTGGCGGATCCGCTCGTCCCGTTCCGGCATCAGCCTGATGATGGCACGCAGCGGCGTTGGCCCGGAATACCCATCGGGCTCCCGGGAGGTCGGCCCGCCCTGCGGATGCCTCGATCCGCTCGTGCCGCGAGATTGGTGCTGTCCGAAGTCGACCCATCACCACACCGGGAGGGCATCATGAAGGTCCAGGTGAGCACGACGATCGCGCGTCCGCCGTCCGAGGTGGCGGCCTTCACGTTCGACGCGCGCAACGAGGGACGGTGGCACACCGACATCCTGGAGATGGAGGTCACCGGCGGCGACGGTGTCTCGGCAGGCACCACGTACCACGTGCGGGTCAGGCCGGCCATGGGCGTCAGCGAGGGCACCGGGTCGGTGCTCGAGCATCGCTCGGACCGGACCGTCTTCGAATGGCGACTCGGCGACCTCACGTCGGTCATCACGCACGCGGTCGCGCCCGATGGCTCCGGCACGCGGTTCTCCAGGACGGTCGACCTGCGCTTCCCGCAGCCGATGCGCCTGGCGTCCCCGATCATCCGTCCGATGGTGCGCAAGGGCAACACGCGGTTCGTCGCCAACCTCAAGCGGATTCTCGAGGCGTGACGCGCTGCGCCCGTGGATGCCCCGGACCGCACGCACGCGGCACGGGGCATCCGCTGCTCAGCCCTTCGGGATCGTGCGCCGCGAGAGCAGCGCCGCGACGAAGAAGCAGACGGCGCCGAGCGCCGTGCCGGCGTTCGCCCAGATCTCGTTGAGCAGGTCGCCCGTGTCGGGGATCACGTAGGCGCCGACCGCCGAGATGCCGAAGAAGACCGATCCGAGCAGGTTCAGCCCGGTCCCGTGCCAGGTGCGGGCGTCGGTGTCCCAGAGCTGCCCGCGGTCCTTCGTGGCGACGACCGCGAGCGTCGACGCCACGAGGAAGGCGATGGACCCCCACGCATCGGGCCGCCAGCCGATGCCCACCGCGTCGGGCCGGGCGATGGCCGCGGCGAGCGCGGCCCCCGTCGAGATGTTGAAGAGGAGCGTGCCCGCGAACTGGACGGCGGCCGCCCACCAGTCCGCCCGGTCGGCCCGGTTCATCTTCGCGTGCGGCGCGACCCGCCCGCTCAGGCTGAGCTGGATGAACGCGGCGAGCGTGAAGAAGATCGACCCGATGAAGAACGTGAGGTTCGCGCCGACGACGCCGAGCCAGTCCGCGTACCAGGGCAGCGCGCCGACGAAGAAGCACAGCGAGCCGACCGCGAAGCCCCAGGCCTCTCGGCGCAGCCGCCGCACGGTCGTGACCGGATGCCGCGTGGCGCCGCTCGCGGCATCCGGTGCGTTCGCGGCATCGCGCTCGCCCACCGCGCCTTCGTCGCTCGTCGAGCCCGGGTCGCTCATCGAACCTCCGCGATCAGTGGTGGAACGTGGGCCCGATGCCCGGATGCGGCATCGGCTGCTCGAGCGCGTCGAGGTAGGCCGTCTCGGTCCTGATGTCCCGCATGAGGTCCTCGGCGAGGTCGCGGCTGAGGCCGTTGCGGCAGACGATGCGCATGACCGTCTGGTCGGCCTGCTTGCCCGACAGCGGGTACGCGGGCACGAGCCATCCGCGGATTCGCAGGCGCTCCGAGAGGTGGTAGAGGTTCCACTTGTCGGTGTGGCCCGGCTTCAGCCGCCACGCGAACACGGGGATGTCCGAGCCGTCGGTGATGAGCTCGAAGGCGTCGAGCTCGCCGACGCCGTGCGAGAGGTACCGCGCGACGTCCTGCGAGGCCTGCTGGATCGCCGTGTAGCCGTCGCGGCCGAGGCGCAGGAAGCGGTAGTACTGCAGCAGCACCTGCGCGCCGGGGCGGGAGAAATTCAGCGCGAAGGTCGGCATCGAGCCGCCGAGATAGCTCACCTTGAAGACGAGGTCGTCGGGCAGCGCGGCAACGTTGCGCCACACGATCCACCCCACGCCGGGGTAGACGAGGCCGTACTTGTGGCCCGACGTGTTGATCGACTGCACGCGCTCCACCCGGAAGTCCCACTCGAGGTCGGGCTGCAGGAAGGGGGCGACCATGGCCCCGGATGCGCCGTCGATGTGGATCGGGATGTCGAGGCCGGTCTTCGCCTGGATGTCGTCGAGCTTCGCGGCGATCTTCGTCACCGGCTCGTACGCACCCGTGTAGGTGACGCCCATGAGCACCACGACGCCGATCGTGTTCTCGTCGACGACGTCCTCGAGGCCGGTGCCGTCCATCAGCGGGTGCTCGTCGGAGGTGTCGATGAACCGCATCTCGACGTCGAAGTAGTTGCAGAACTTCTCCCAGCAGACCTGCACGGCGGAGCTCATGATGAGGTTCGGCGTCTCGGTGGACTTCCCCGCCGCCCGGCGGGCGTGCTGCCAGCGGCGCTTCAGCGCGAGCCCGCCGAGCATGCACGCCTCGGAGGAGCCGATGGTCGACGTGCCGATGACGTCGGTCCGATCGGGCGCGTTCCACAGGTCGGCGAGGATGCGCCAGCAGTACTCCTCGATCGCGGCGGTCGCGGGGTACTCGTCCTTGTCGATCATGTTCTTGTCGAACGCGTCCTTGTAGAGGCGATCGGCGTGCTCGTCCATCCACGTGCCGACGAAGGTCGCGAGGTTGAGTCGCGCATTGCCGTCGAGCATCGTCTCGTCGCGCACGATGCGGTACGCGGTGTCGGGGAGCATCGCGCCCTCCGGGATCCGCGTGTAGCGCGCGGTGGTGGCTTCGCCCTCGCGCGTGAAGGTCGGCTCGAGCGCCTCGTCCTGCATGACCATGTCCCCTCCAGGGTCGTTCGGCTCCCGGTCCCACGCGCACGCGGAACACGGGAGGCTCGACCCCAGGGAGGTGCCGGAACCCCCCGGGCCGGTCACCGTCTACAGGGCGACACTACGCCGCATGGCTGCCGAAGGACATCACTCATTTCGGGTGACGGCAGGCGTGGCCTGCGGCGCGACGGTTGCGTCCGCGAGGGGTGGCCTCAGCGCACGTCGGCGCCGAGCGCCTTCGTGCAGTTCGCGCACAGCCCGAACACGTCGACGACGTGGGCGGCGCCCGTGAACCCGTGCTCGGCCGCGACGCGCTTGGCCCACGACTCCACCTCGTCGGCCGCGATCTCGACCGTGAGCCCGCAGTTGCGGCAGATCAGGTGATGGTGGTGGCCGGTCGTGCTGCACGCGCGGTAGAGCGCCTCGCCCTCCGGCGACTGCAGCGAGTCGGCTTCACCATTGGCGGCGAGGTCGCCGAGCGCCCGGTAGACCGTTGCGAGCCCGATCGGAGATCCGCTGGCGTGCAGCGTCGAGTGGAGCGCCTGCGCGCTGATGAAGCCCTCGGTCTCGTCGAGCGCCTCGCGAACGGCTTCGCGCTGCCAGGTGTTGCGTTTCATGCGATGCGTGCGTCCTCTGCGGTCTCCACGGGGATGGCGACTCGGTTCAACGGTAGTCCGCGCAGCTTGGAGATACCCAGCGCGAGCGCGAAGAAGGCGGTGGCCGCGAGCACGATGCTCGGACCGGCCGCGACGGCGAGCGCCCGCGACGCGAGCACCCCGATGACGCCGGATGCCGCGCCGATGAGCGGTGCGGTCCACAGGATCGCCCGATACGTCGGCACGACCAGGCGGGCGGCGGCGGCGGGCGCGGCGATGAGCGCGATCGCGAGGATCGCCCCGACCGCCGGCAGCGCGCTCACGACCGTCGCGGCGATGAGCGCGAGCACGAGCAGCTCGATCGGCCACTCGCGGTATCCGGCAGCGCGGAAGCCCGCCGGGTCGAACGTCGAGAAGGCGATCTCCTTGCCGAACATCGCGACGAGCACGACCGCGATGAGGGCCACGGATGCCGCGAGCACGATGTCGGCGTCGGTCACCGTGAGGATCGAGCCCACGAGCAGCGACTCCGCCCGCACGGGCAGCCCGGGGATCACCGCCTGCAGGATCGCGCCGATCGCGAAGCCGCCCGTGAGCACGATGCCCGCGGCGACCTGCGCGCCCTGCCGTCGCACGCGGGCGATGCCCGCCATCACGGCCACGAGCACGACGGATGCCGCGGCCGCCCCGAGCGGCACGCTCACGCCGAGCGCCGCCGCCGCGACCGCGCCCGGGTACGTGCCATGGGTCAGGGCCTGCGCGAAGAACGTGCGGCGGCGGAGCACCACGAGGGCGCCGACGAAGCCCGCGCCCGCGCCGATCACGATCGCGGCGACCAGGGCGCGCTCGAAGTAGCCCATCAGCGCCCCTCCCCCGCCACGGCCGCGCGTGCCTCGCGGGCGTCGTCGAGCGGCCGCTCATCGTCGGGCCGCGGCGCGATGCTGCGCGTGCGGCCGGCCGCCCAGGCCACCAGCAGCACGAGTGCGTACCCCGCGACGAAGGTCGCGACGATGGTGCTGCCGGCGGGCAGGTCGACGCCCCAGCCGACGGATCCCCAGAACCCGACCGCGAGCCCGAACCATGCGCAGAGACCCGCGAACACCGCCGCGGCGGGGAACAGCAGCCACAGCCGCCGCGACGCGAGCCGCGCGACCGCGCCCGGCACGATGAGCAGCGCGAGCACGAGGAGCGTGCCGACCGTGCTCGCCGCGGCCACCACCACGAGCGCGACGGCGCCGTTCAGCACGAGGTCGAGCACGAAGGCGGAGTTGCCGGCAGCACGGCTGCCGCCCGCGTCGAAGGCGCGGAACAGCTGCTGCTTCAGCGTGAGGCCCACGGCGAGGAGCGCGACCGCACACACGACGACGAGCGGCAGCACCTCGGCCGGCGGGATCGTGAGGACGCGCCCGAACAGCAGCGCCTCGAGCTCGCCCGCGTAGTCGTCGCTGCGTGACACCACGATCACGCCGACGCTGAAGGTCGCCGTGAGCACCACCGCGATCGCCGCGTCGGACGTGACGCCGGCCCGGTCGAGCCAGGTGAGCGCGACCGCGGCCGCCAGCGCGGCGATCGCGGCGCCGGGGAGCAGCCCTGCCGTGCCGCCGACGGCCAGCCCGATCGCGAGACCGGGGAAGACCGCGTGCGTGAGGCCGTCGCTGATGAACTCGAGGCCGCGCAGGTTGACGAGCACGCCGACGACGCCCGCGACGACGGCGAGCACGAGCATGACGAGCAGTGCGCGGGCCATGAACGGCACCGCGAACGCGCCGAACAGGGCGTCGAGCAGGCTCATCGGCCACTCCCCCGGCCTGGATGCGTGCACGCCGGCACGGTGCATGCCGTGTGCGGCATCAATGCCCCTCGTGACCGGGAACGACCAACGTGTGCTCGTCGATCTCGACCTCGACGCCCTCGAAGCATTCCTGCACGTTGCCCAGGGTCAGCACGTCGTCGACAGGGCCGAAGGCGAGCTGCGTGCCGTTCACGAGCACCACCGAGTCGCAGACGAGCTTCGCGAGCTCGAGGTCGTGCGTCGAGACGAGCACGGCCACGCCCTGCGCCTTCAGCGCGTGCAGCGTGGCGATGAGCGCGTCGCGGTTCTGCTGGTCGAGGCCGTTGAACGGCTCGTCGAGCAGCAGGAGCGCGGGCTCGGAGGCGAGCGCGCGGGCCAGGAGGCCGCGCTGGCGCTGCCCGCCGGACAGCTCGCCGAACCGGCGCTTCGCCAGCTCGGCCAGTCCGACGGTCTCGAGCGCTCGGCGCACCGCGGCGCGATCGGCGCGCCCGGGCCAGCGCAGCAGGCCCATGCGGCGGTACCGACCCTGCATCACGACCTGCTCGAGGCTGATCGGGAAGTCGGGGTCGAGGTCGGCCGACTGGGGGAGGAAGCCGATCATGCCGTTGCGGGCATGCACTCCGTCACGACCCGACGTCGCGGCATCCGACGAGCCCTGGCCCACGGCCATGCGGCCGGCCGTGAGTGGCACCAGGCCGAGGATGCCCTTCAGCAGCGTCGACTTGCCCGCGCCGTTCGGCCCGATGAGCGCCACCGCCTCACCCGGCGCGATCTCGAGCTCGAGGTCGGCGACGCCGCCTCCACCCGGATGCGTGAAGGCGGCATGCTCGAGCCGCAGCACGGAGGAGTCGGTCATGCGGTCATCCTTGCAGCACGGCGGGGAGCGGGGAAGGCGTCACGCCCCACGACTCGAGGATGAGGGTCGCGTTGTGCACCTGGCTGCCGACGTAGGTCTCGCCGGGCGACCCCTCGACGCCGAGCGAGTCGCCGTAGAGGGCGTCGTCGCCCGAGTAGACGGTCACGCCCGCCTCGGACGCGATCGTCGCGGCCGCCTTCGGCGAGATCGACGCCTCGGAGAAGACCGCCTGCACGCCGGTCGCGCGGATCTTCGCGACGAGGTCGTCGATCTCGGCCGCGCTCGGCTCGGCGTTGTCGTCGAAGCTCGGGATGACGCTGCCCACGAAGGTGAGGTCGTACGCATCGATGAAGTACGTGAAGGCGTCGTGGTTCGTCACGAGCAGGCGCTGCGCCTCGGGGACCGTGTCGACGTTCTCCTCGATCCAGGCGTCGAGCGCGTCGAGCTGGGCAAGGTAGGCGTCCTCGTTCGCGGTGACGACGCCCGCGTCGATGCCCGGCACGGTCTCGAGCCCGTGCGCGATGTTGTGCACCATGTGCTCGGCGAGCTCGGGGTCGGTCCAGATGTGCGGGTTGCCGTCGCCGTGCTCGTGTCCGTCGTGGTCGTCGGACGCCGCGTGGTCGTCGTCGTGCGCGTCGGCGTCGACGTCGGCGTCGGCGTCGTCGGTGCCGGTGTCGTCGGCCCCGTCGTCGGATGCCGCGGAGTCGTCGTCGGCCGCGGCATCCGCGTCGTCGTCGTGGTCGTGGTCGTCGGTGCCGTAGAGCTCGATGCCGGTGCTCGCGTCGATGAGCACGCCGTCGAAGCCCGAGGCGCTCACGGCGTCATCGAGCCAGCTCTCGAGGCCCGCACCGTTGACCACGAGCGCGTCGGCGTCGGCGAGCGCGAGCAGCTGGGCGGCCGACGGGTCGAAGCCGTGGGCGCTCTGGGCGGGCGCGAGCAGTTGGGTGACGTCGGCCGTGTCGCCGACGAGCTCGCGGGTGAAGTCGCCGACCTGGGTGGTCGTCGCCACGATCGACGGGCCCCGCTCCCCCGCCGTGCCGGATGCCCCGGGGCTCGCGCACGAGGCGAGCGCCAGCACGCCCGCCGCCAGCGCGCCGCCGACCCCCGTCGCGGTGACGATACGGCGGCGCACGGAGGGATTGCTCGAGGTCATGGATCGACGGTATCGCTTATTGATAATGATTGTCAAAACCATCTGGCGCGTGGGTGGGCGTGCCGGTGAGGCCCTCGGTCATGCATGCAGGGAACGCCCTCGTCGTCGACGTCATTCCGCGTCATCGTTCATGCCGTGGTTGTGGAGCGTTTCGGCGAGTGTCGCACCGACGTGCGAGCATGAAGCACGTGGACCTGACGACGACGCCCCTCACGTTGCACCCGTTCACCGTCGCCGATGCCCAGCGTGTGCTGTCCGGCGAGGTCGACCCGCACGATGGCTGGGAGGGCGGCTATGCCTTCACCGATGAGCCCGAACTCCTGAGCGAATACGTGCGTGCGGTGCGCGAGACAGGCGACCCCGCCCCCTTCGGTCCCTATCTCGTACGTCGCCAGCTCGACGGCCTGGCCATCGGGGGAGTGAACCTCTTCGGGCCGCCCGACGCCGACGGCGTGGTGGAGTTCGCCTTCGGGCTCGTCCCCGCCGTGCGCGGCCAGGGGCTCGCGGTCGACACCGTGCTCGAGGTGCTCGGTCTCGCCCGCTCCGCGGGCGCCGCCGCAGTGCGGGCCGAGGCCGAGATCGGCAACCTGCCCGCGCGCCGTGCCCTCGAGCGGGCCGGCCTCGTCGAGTCCGGCCGCCTCGGCGACGTGATCACGTACGAGGCGCGGCTCTGACCGTCTGTCGGTCAGAGGGTCGGCCGCGCGCCGGTCACTCGAGCAGGAGCGCAGGCTCCTCGATGATCGACGCGACATCGGCGAGGAACCGGCTCGCCACATCGCCGTCGACGACGCGGTGGTCGAACGATGCGCCGATCGTGGTGACGTAGCGCGGGCGCACCTCGCCGTCGACGACCCACGGCTTCTGCTTGATGGTGCCCAGGGCCACGATGGCGACTTCGCCGGGGTTGAGGATCGGCGTGCCCGTGTCCATGCCGAAGACGCCGATGTTCGTGACGGTGATCGTGCCGCCCTGCATCTCGGCCGGTTGGGTCTTGCCCTCGCGCGCCGTCAGCGTGAGCTGCTCGAGCGCCGTCGCGAGCTCGACCATGGTCATGCCCTGCGCCTCCTTGACGTTGGGCACCAGGAGGCCACGCGGGGTCGCGGCGGCGACGCCGAGATTGACGAAGTGCTTGACGATGATCTCGTCGTCCGTCCACTGCGCGTTGACCGTCGGGTTGCGGCGCACCGCCCAGATCATGGCCTTCGCCATGATGAGCAGCGGCGACACCCGCACGCCGGCGTAGTCGGGCGACGCCTTCAGGCGCTTGACGTACTCCATGGTGCGCGAGGCGTCGACGTCGACGAAGACGCTCACATGCGGCGCGGAGTATGCGCTCTGTACCATCGCGTTGGCGATGGCCTTGCGCACGCCCTTCACGGGCACTCGCGTCTCGCGGTCGGTGGGCAGCTCGGGCGTCTGGATGTTGCGGAACACGCTCGCCTGGCTCGCCTCGCGGATCACGTCGTCGCGCGTGATCTCGCCCATCGCGCCGGTCGCCGCGACGCGCGAGAGGTCGACGCCGAGGTCCTTCGCGAGCTTGCGGATCGGCGGCTTCGCGATCACGGGCACGCGCGACTCGGGCCGCACGGCCGTCGTCGCGGTCGCAGCCGCGTCCGTGTCGCCGCCGGCAGCGGGGGCGGGTGCCGGGACCTCGGGCTCGGCCCGCGTCGCGAGGCGTTCGTGCGCGCCGCCGGGGATCGGATGCCGCTTGCGGCGCGTCGCCGCAGGGCCCGACGAGCCGTGGCCCACGAGCACCGCGCCGCCGCCCTCCGACGCCGCGGGCGCGTGCGAGGCGACGGTGCCCGACCGGGGAGCGGGCACGGCGGGCGTCGTCGGCGCCGCGGTCGCCGGTGCAGGCGCCGCGGCATCCGCGTCGGGGGCATCCGTCTGGATCACGAGGATCGGCGTGCCGACGTCGACCGTGTGGCCCTCGTCGACGAGCAGCTCGGAGACGACGCCCTCGAACGCGCTCGGCAGCTCCACGAGCGACTTCGCCGTCTCGATCTCGACGAAGACCTGGTCGAGGACGATGCGGTCGCCGGGCGCGACGCGCCACTGCACGATCTCGGCCTCGGTGAGTCCCTCGCCGACATCGGGCAACGGGAATCGGATCTCGCTCATCTCACGCCTCTCTCGGGTCGCAGCCGGAGCCGCGGGTCAGTACGCCAGGGCGCGGTCGACGGCCTCGAGCACCCGGTCGGGGCTCGGCAGGTACTCGGACTCGAGCGCAGCGGGCGGGAACGGGGTGTCGAAGGCCGAGACGCGCAGCACCGGGGCCTCGAGCGAGTAGAACGCCCGCTCGGCGACGGTCGCGGCGATCTCGGAGCCGACGCTCACGAAGCCGTACGCCTCCTGCGCCACGACCAGCCGGCCGGTGCGCTGCACCGAATCGAGCAGCGGCCCGTAGTCGATGGGGGAGAGGGAGCGGAGGTCGACGACCTCGATGCTCGTGCCCTCTCCCGCGGCGATGTCGGCGGCCTGCAGGAGCGTCGAGATCATCGCGCCGTGGCCCACCACGGTGATGTCGGTGCCCTGGCGGATGACCCGGCTCGCGTGCAGCGGCATGCCCGAGTGGTCGAGGTCGACCGGTCCCTTGGGCCAGTAGCGGCTCTTGGGCTCGAAGAACAGCACGGGGTCGTTCGAGGCGACGGCCTCCTGGATCATCCAGTACGCGTCGTGCGGGCTCGACGGGCTGACCACGCGCAGGCCGGGCGTGTGGGCGAAGTACGCCTCGGGGCTCTCCTGGTGGTGCTCGATCGAGCCGATGTGGCCGCCGTAGGGCACCCGGATCACGACGGGCATGGAGATCGAGCCGTCGTGGCGCACGGTCTGGCGTGCGAGCTGGGTCGTGATCTGGTCGAAGGCGGGGAAGATGAACCCGTCGAACTGGATCTCGCACACCGGGCGGTAGCCGCGCATCGCGAGGCCGATCGCGGTGCCGACGATGCCCGACTCCGCGAGCGGCGTGTCGAGCACGCGCTTGTCGCCGAACTCCGCCTGCAGGCCCTCGGTCACACGGAACACGCCGCCGAGCGGACCGATGTCCTCGCCCATGAGCAGCACCCTGTCGTCGCCGCGCAGGGCCTCGCGCAGGCCCGCGGTGATGGCCTTGGCCATCGAGAGGGTCTGGATGCCGCGCATGCCGCTCTCGGCATGTTCGGTCGTCTCGGCTGCCTCGGTCGTCGAGACCGAGGCGCCGTCGGTCGCCGCCTGCGCCTCGGCGGATGCCACGTCGGTCTGCTCGTCGATCGCGTCGGCCACGGCGCGCTCCTCCTCGGTACGCGCGCTCATGCCGCGCCTCCCTCGAAGCCCGACTCGTAGGACTCGAGCCAGGCCAGTTCCTCGTCCATGAGCGGATGCGGCTCGCTGTAGACGTGGGCGAAGATCTTCTCGCGCGTGGGCGCGGGCAGGTCGAGCGCGCGTCGACGGACGTCGGCCGCGGCATCCGCTGCCTCGGTGTCGGCGTCGTCGAAGAACGCGGCGGATGCCCCGCGGCCCTCGAGCCACGCGCGGTACCGCGTGATCGGATCGCGTTCGGCCCAGTAGGCCACCTCGGCGTCGGTGCGGTACTTCGTCGGGTCGTCGGCCGTGGTGTGCGCGCCCATGCGGTAGGTCTCGGCCTCGATGAGGCTCGGTCCCTCGCCGGCGCGCGCCTCCTCGAGCGACTGGCGGGTGACCGCGTAGCTGATGAGCACGTCGTTGCCGTCGATGCGCACGCCCGGCATGCCGAAGCCGCCGCCGCGCAGCGAGAGCGGGCTGCGGGACTGGCGCGAGACGGGGACCGAGATCGCCCACTGGTTGTTCTGGATGAAGAACACCTGCGGCGTCTGGTAGCTCGAGGCGAACACGAGCGCTTCGCTGGCGTCGCCCTGCGAGGTCGACCCGTCGCCGTAGTAGACGAGCACGGCGGTGTCGGTCTCGGGGTCGCCCGTGCCCGAGAGTCCGTCGAACTGCACGCCCATCGCGTAGCCCGTGGCGTGCAGCGTCTGCGACGCGAGCACGAGCGTGTAGAGGTGGAAGTTGCCGTTCTCGGCGGGGTTCCACCCGCCGAGGGTCGCTCCGCGCAGCAGCGACAGGATGTTCACGGGGTCGAGCCCCCGGATCATGCCGACGATGTGCTCGCGGTACGAGGGGAAGATGTGGTCCTGCGGGCGGGCCGCGTGCGCCGAGCCGACCTGCGCGGCCTCCTGGCCGTGGCTCGGCACCCAGAGCGCGAGCTGGCCCTGCCGCTGCAGGTTCGCACCCGCGACGTCGATGCGGCGCGAGACGAGCATGTCGCGGTAGAACCGCTCGAGCAGGTCGTCGGGAAGCGCCTCGACGAGGGGCAGGTAGGCCTCCGCCTCGGGGGTGGGACGGAGTTCTCCGGTGGGGGTCAGGAGCTGGACCGTCGGCGCGGTGAAGGCTCTCTCGCGGGCTGCCACCGTTCCACGCTACCCGCTAGGCCGGGTGCCCTTCTTGTGAGGCCGGTACAAGCTCGCCGAGGATCCGGAGGAGGGTTTCGACAGACTCGGGCTCACCGACCGAGATGCGGATACCCTCGGGCGGGAAGGCCCGCGTGACGAGTCCGGCGTCGAAGAGCCGCTCCGCGACCTCCACCGTGCGGTCGCCCGTGGGCAGCCACACGAAGTTGCCGTGCGCCTCGGGAACCGGCCATCCCTGCTCGAGCAGCGCCGCGCGCAGGGCCTCGCGGCGCCCGGCGATCGTCTCGACGCGGGCCAGCAGCTCGCGCTCGGCCTCGGGCTCCAGCGAGGCCAGCGCCGCGGCGGCGGCGGCCGCGGTCACGCTGAGCGGGATCGCCGTCGACCGCGCGGCGTCGAGGATCGGCACGGGGCCGATCGCATAGCCGACCCGCAGGCCGGCGAGGCCGTAGGCCTTCGAGAAGGTGCGGAGGATGACGAGGTTGGAGTACCGGTCGAGCATGCGGCGGCCGTCGACGGATGCCCCCGGCCCGGTCGGCTCCGTGCGCACGAACTCGATGTAGGCCTCGTCGAGCAGCACGAGCACGTCGTCGGGAACCCGGGCCATGAACGCCTCGAACTCGTCGGCGGTGACGATCATGCCCGTCGGGTTGTTGGGGGAGCAGACGATCGCGACGCGGGTGCGCTCGGTGACGGCGTCGGCCATCGCATCGAGGTCGTGACCGTGGTCGTCGCGGTTCGACACCTGCACGCTCGTCGCACCCGAGACGGTGACGAGCCCCGGATACGCCTCGAACGAACGCCAGGCGTAGACGACCTCGTCGCCGGGCCCTGCGGCCGCCGCGATGAACTGGGAGAGCAGCGACACCGAGCCTGCCCCCACGATGACCTCGTCGACCGAGACGCCGAACCGCTCGGCGAGCTTCTCGCGCAGGGCGAGTGCGGTCGCGTCGGGATAGCGGTTGATCTCGTTCGCGGTGGCCGCCACCGCCGCGGCGACACCGGGAAGCGGCGGGAAGGGGTTCTCGTTGCTCGACAGCTTGTAGCCGTCGGCCGGCGCCGGGCGCCCCTGTCGGTATGCGGGGAGGGCGGCGATCTCGGGGCGGAGGCGCACGCGTGTCGGGATTGGCTCCGTTGCGGTCACGCGTTCCACCGTACCCCTTCGATCGCGGGGCACCGTCTGCCAGAGTGGGACCCATGCGGTTCATCGTCAAGGTCATTGTCGTCGCCTTCGCGCTCTGGCTGACCACCTTCATCGTCACGGGAATCCGGGTGGTGCCGTACGAGGACACGACCCTCGCAACGGTGCTCACGTACCTGCTCATCGCGCTCATCTTCGGCCTCGTGAACGCCATCGTCGGCACGTTCGTGAGGATCGTCGCGTTCCCGCTGTACGTGCTCACGCTGGGCCTCATCTCGTTCATCGTCAACGGACTTCTGCTGCTGCTGGTGGCGTGGATCAGCAGCCTGATGGGATTCGGGCTCGTGATCGACGGCTTCTGGTGGGGCGTGCTCGGCGCCCTGGTGCTCGGCCTCATCAGTTGGCTGATCGGGCTCATCGTGCGCCCGTCGAAGGACTGACCTCGCGGGTCGCGACCCAGTCGCTGCGCAGGCCGGCGGTTCCGCCGGTGACCTCGTCGACCAGCGCCCGGAACTCGACCAGCCGCTCCTCGCCGGATTCGTCGACGAGGGCCGCCGTCTGACGGTAGCGGCCGAGTTCGTGCGCCGGGACCGCCGACGCATACTCGCGATCGGGGTCGAGCACGCTGCGCGTGACGGTGACGCGATCGGGTGACGGATGCCCCGCGCCGCCGGTGGCGGGAACGAGGTCCTCCTCGTGCTCGAGGGAGAGCAGCCCGACGCCCTCGCGCGTCGGGGCGCTCGCCACCGGTCCGCCGAGGTTCACCGCGCCGACGGCGCCGAGTTCGGGATCGGCGGCGAGCTTCGCCGCAATGATGCCCCCTCCCGAGTAGCCGACCGCGAGCAGCGGTTCGCCGTGCTGCGCACCCGCCTCGTCGAGCGCCGCCCGCACCGCCCGCTCGCCCGCCGCCGTGTCGGCACCCGTGAATCGCAGCCGATCGAGCTTCGCGTCGTCGGCGACACCGTGCGTATTGCTCGTCATGTCGGCGGGCTCGGCGCCGGTCACCAGCCCGAAGTCGGCGGTGCCACCGACGTACACGATCCACCGTGGATCCGCCGCCGTGCCGTACCGTTCGATCCGGATCTGCGGCGCATCGTCGCCCGACGGTACTCGGTCGGCGAGGTCGCCGATGCCGACGGGCGGCGCGACGACGTCGCCCTGGCGAGCGGCCGCCTCAGCGGGGTGCCCGGCGGGTGCAGCATCCACGCCGGCTCGATCGGCAGGGGATCCGCGGGCCCCCGCCTCGACGCGCGTCACCCGCACCGGGCCGTCGACCAGCACCCGGTTGCCGACGATACCGAGCAGCCCGGTTGCGGCCAGCACCATCGACCCGCTCTCGGGTGCGCCGATCACCGCCCCGAGTCCGCCCGGCACGGGGAGGTGCAGCGCGGCGGAGAACGCCTCGTCGGCGTGGTCGGCGGCCAGGCGCACCAGCCGGACGAACGCCGGGTCGGAGAGGAGGTCGCGGTGCTCGTCGAGCCAGGCCGCGAGCGGCGTCGGTCCCCATCCGGCCCCGCGCCAGATCGCGGATCCTGCCCACTGCCCGCCAGCGGCGAGGAGCGCGCCGACGACGAGCACCGGCGCGTGCAGGCCGAGCCAGGGCGCCGCCACCGCCGCACCGAGCTGCCAGAGCCCGTCGACGAGCCGCTCGGTGACGCCGTACCGCTCCGCCGCGTCGAGCAGCGACGACCGCAACGTGAGCGCCAGGTCGCGGGACTGCTCGAGTCGGACGCACCCGACGCCGGCGTGCCAGGCCGGCGTCGCCGCGTCGACGGCCGCGATCGGTTCGTCGACCTCGAGGAGGTCGAGCCCGCGTCGCAGCACGCCCGCTCGGGCGAGCCAGTCCTCGACGACGGGTGCCACCGCGCCGAGCGTCGCGGCCGCGACGAACAGCTCGTCGACCGCGACGGCGACCGTGCCGCCGCCCGACACGACCAGCCCGCTCGCATCGTCGTCGGGGCCGGTCGGCGCCGCACTCACCGCAACCCCGCCGTCGCCTCCGCCTGCGCGTCGAGCTGCTGCTCCAGGCGCCGGATGCGCACCTCGAGCGTGGCCTCGGCCTCGGCGAGCGCACCGGCGGCCCCCGCGAGCCGGACCCGCAGGTCGTCGAGCCGCACGGCGTAGGCATCGGCCGCGGCGGAACGCCAGGTTCGCGGCGGCTCGGGGAGCAGCGCCGGCCACGTGCTGCGCACCTCGTCGAGCAGTGAGCGCAGCATGAGGAGGTGCCGTCGTGCACCCTCGACCTGGTCCGCGCTCACGGCGCGGCCGGTGAGTGCGGCGATGAGCGGGTCGTCGTCCATGGCGTGAGCCTCGCAGCGCTGCTGGTCGCCGCGAGCAGCGGGCGCGGCATCCGTACGCACCGCGCGCCCGCCACCGGATGTGGAGGACAGGCCCGGACCGACCCGGGTGACCCGGCGCAGGCTCGCCCGCCGAACGGCGCTCAGTCGAGCTGCACCTGCTCGAGCACGTACGACGCCACGCGCCCGAACGAGCCCGCCGGGCCGGTGCGGTCGACGACCGCGCTCGCGATCACGAGCGCCCAGCCGCGGGCGCGGTCCCACGTCGCCTCGTCGACGCCACGGCGCGCCTCGAGCTCGGCGCGGAACACGCGGCGGGCGCGGACGTCGAACGTGAGCCACGCCGTCGCGAGGTCGGTCGCCGGGTCGCCCGCGGTGATGTCGCCGAAGTCCACCACCGCGACGAGCCCGCCCGACGGAGCGAGCAGCAGGTTGTGCGGGTGCAGGTCGCCGTGCAGCCACACCGGTGGGCCCGACCAGGCGGATGCCGCGAGCGCCCGATCCCACACGCGGGCGAGCCGTGCGGCATCCGTGATCCGTCCCCGGGCCAGCCGAGCCCGCACGTCGCCGTCGCGGTGCGCGAGCGGGACGCCGCGGTACGCGTTGGCCGGGGCATCCACCGGCGCCGGGATCGCGCCGAGCTCCGCGACGAACGCGGCGAGGCCGTCCACCGCGGCACCGCGCGTCTCGGCGTCGAACGCGAGCCCGCTCGCGCCGTCGAACCACGGGACGATGCTCCACGGCACGCCGTAGCCGAGGTCGGGGGCGGGGCGTCCGTTCCGCACGGGCGCGGGCACCGCGACCGGCAGGCGGGGGGCCAGCCGGGGGAGCCAGCGCTGCTCGTTCCACATGAGCCCGACCGCCTCGCGACGCCGCGGCATCCGCACCGCCAGTCGGTCGCCGAGCCGGAACATCGCGTTGTCCCAGCCGTTCGCCACGAGGCGCACCTCGCCCGCGAGGTCGGGGTGCTGGTCGGCCACGAGCCGTGCCGCGAGCGCCTCGTCGACGTGGAAGTCGGGCGCAGGGGCGTCCGTCATGTCGACCCCTTTCCCGGTGCGGATCGCCCAGCGTAGCGCAGGCGCCATCTGCCTCTGTGCGGCGTTCCCGATCTCGTCCAGAATGGGAGGCATGACGCGAGCGGAGCCCGCGGGGGACGCCGCGCAGCCCTTCCGAGTGTCCTTCGTGTGCACCGGCAACATCTGCCGCTCGCCGATGGCGGAGGTCGTGCTGCGCTCCCTCGCCGAACGCGCGGGGCTCGGCGATCGCATCGCCATCGAGTCGGCCGCGACGGGGGACTGGCATGTCGGCGAGCAGGCCGACCAGCGCACCATCGATGCCCTCGAGCGCCGCGGCTACGACGGCACCCACCACCGTGCGCGGCAGTTCGACGCGGCGGACTTCCCCGCGCTCGACCTCGTGGTCGCGTTCGACCGCGGCCAGGCCCGTATCCTGCGCAACCAGGCCCCGTCGTCGGTCGACCTCGACAAGGTGCGGCTCCTGCTCGAGTTCGACCCCGATCTCGCGCCGCTGCAGGACGTGCCCGACCCCTATTACTCCGACGATGCGACCTTCGATCGGGTTCTTGGGATGATAGAGCGGTCGACGTCGGCGCTCTTCCGGCAACTCGCCCCCGCACTCAGACAAGGAAACCGATGACATCGCTGCCTCCCCAGCCGCTCAGCCCGCTCGACGGACGGTACCGCGCCGCAGTCGAAGCGCTCGGCGAGTACCTGTCGGAGGCCGGCCTCAACCGCGCCCGCGTGCACGTCGAGGTCGAGTGGCTCATCGCGCAGACCGACCGCGGGTTCTTCGGCTCGTCGCCGCTGTCGGCCGAGCAGAAGGCGCAGCTGCGCTCGGTCGTCACCGAGTTCGGCCAGGTCGACATCGACGAGCTCGCGTCGCTCGAGGCGACCACGCGCCACGACGTGAAGGCCGTGGAGTACTACGTGCGCCGCCGCCTCGAGCTGCTCGGCCTCGACGACATCGCCGAGCTCACCCACTTCGCCTGCACGAGCGAGGACATCAACAACCTCTCCTATGCGATCACCGTGCGCGACGCCGTCGAGCGCGTCTGGCTCCCGAAGTACCGCGGCGTCATCGACGCGTTGAGCGCGCTCTCGGTCGAGCTGCGGGATGCCGCGATGCTCTCGCGCACGCACGGGCAGCCCGCGACGCCCACCACCATGGGCAAGGAGCTCGCCGTCTTCGCCTACCGCCTCGAGCGCATCGCCCGGCAGGTCGAGGCCACCGAGTACCTCGGCAAGTTCTCGGGCGCGACCGGCACGTTCTCGGCGCACGTGGTCGCGGCACCCGATGTGGCGTGGACCGACGTGTCGCACGAGTTCGTCGAGTCGCTCGGCCTCACGTGGAATCCGCTCACGACCCAGATCGAGTCGCACGACTGGCAGGCCGAGCTCTACGCGAAGGTCTCGCACGCGAACCGCGTGCTGCACAACCTCGCGACCGACATCTGGACGTACATCTCGCTCGGCTACTTCCGGCAGATCCCCGCGGCGGGCGCGACGGGCTCGTCGACCATGCCGCACAAGGTGAACCCGATCCGCTTCGAGAACGCCGAGGCGAACCTCGAGCTCTCCAGCGCCGTGCTCGACTCGCTCGCGGCCACGCTCGTCACGAGCCGCCTGCAGCGCGACCTCACCGACTCGAGCGCCCAGCGCAACATCGGCGTGGGCTTCGGCCACTCGCTCCTCGCCCTCGACAACATCGAGCGCGGCCTCGGCGAGATCGACCTCGACCGCGACCTGCTGCTCGCCGACCTCGACGTGAACTGGGAGGTGCTCGGCGAGGCGATCCAGACGGTCATCCGCGCCGAGGTCGTCGCCGGCCGGTCAACCATCGCCGACCCGTATGCGCTGCTCAAGGAGCTCACCCGCGGCAAGCGCGTGGGCGCGGCCGAGCTCGCGGCGTTCGTCGAGGGCCTCGAGATCGGCGAGGACGCCAAGCGGCGCCTGCTCGAGCTGACGCCCGCGACCTACACGGGCCTCGCGGCGGGGCTCGTCGACCGGCTCTAGGCCGCCCGTCCGTCCGTAACCCGCTGGTGCGGCGCTTGAGGCGCTGCGCGGCGACGCGCACCGGGGACTCAACGCGCCACTTGCGCGCCGTGTGCGCCACTTCGGGTGGCGCGGACGGCGCCGAAGTGGCGCAGCCGCGGCATCCGTGCGGGGCCGGAGCGGCGCCGCGGCATCCGTGCGGGGTGAAGCGGCGCGACAGCGGCCGGTCAGTGCGCGGGCGGCGGAGCCTGCGGTCCGTCGGGACCCGGGCCGTCGGCACCGGCTTCGCGCGGGTCACCCGGCTCGCCCGGCTCGACGTGGCCCTCGTGCCGGTGCGCCTCGTCGTCGCGCAGCTCGGCCGACTCCAACGCGTCGGGCTTGACGGCGAGCGCGAACAGGGCGAGCGCGACGAGCACGATGATGAAGACGCCGCCCGTCGCGATGAGTGCGAGCGTGACGTCGCGCGTGACCACGAGCGTGATGACGCCCGTGAAGATCGCGGCGATGGCGGAGCCGCCCACGTACTCGACCGGGCGCAGCATGTCACGCCGGCTGGGCTTGTAGTCGCCGGGACCCTGGGTCACGAGTGCTGCTCCGATCCGGATGCCGCGGCGCCCGGCGCCGCAGCCCACTTCAACGAGAACCCGCCGATGACGAGGTAGACGCCGAGGATCACGAAGTACGCGCCGAGCAGGCCGACCGCCGTGACGGAGTCGGGCGGCAGCAGCAGGAACACGATCGCGGCCACGGCCGTGAACGCGCCTGCGGCGATCCAGTCGCGCGCCGCCGGGGTGCGACCGCGTGCGCGCAGTCCCGCGTAGAGCTCGACGAACCCCGTGACGGCGGCCCACACGCTCACGAGGTAGAGCAGGTAGGGGAGTCCGCCGGGGATCGTGACCGCGAGCAGGCCCGCGGCGGTGGTCGCGACGGCGTTCACGAGGAACAGCGAGCGGATGCCGCGCTCCTCGACGAGGCGCATCGACAGCGCACCGACGACGAGTCCGGACACGATCGCCCAGGCGCCGAACACGACGAGGCCGAGCTCGGGCGCGTGGTTCTGCGAGAACGTGATCACGGCCGCCGGCACGAGTGCGAGGAGTCCGCGCACGACCGGGACGACCCAGTACTGGGTGCGCTCCGGAGCGGCATCGCGGGCGGTGGCCACGGCGACCTCTTTCACATCGGAGGGGGGTACCGATCCATCCTACGTGGGCCGCCGGGTCGTCCCGAATCGGCCGGATTCCCGCTCCCAACGGCCGCTTCCCGCGATCGTGTCAGCCGCCGTTGCGCTCCACCAGCACGCGACCGAGCCGCATCAGCTCGGCGCGGAGCGACGCGGGCTCCTCCACCTCGAGGTACTCCGCCCAACCGGCGAGGCCGCGCGCGAGCAGCTGCTCGGTCGGCGCCGTGACGCGCACCCGCGAGTGCATCGCATCCACGGATGCCTCGTGCACCTCGCGCTGGCCGAACTGCGTGTGCAGCAGCGGCACGATCCCGCTGTCGACGATCACCGTCGCCGAGGCGGCCGCCCGCTGCTCCTCCACCTCCGCCGTCACGCGCTCCCACAGCTCGGCCAGGTCGAGGTCGTCGGGGCGCTCGGCCGGCTCGTCGGTCACGGATGCCTCGAGCATCCGGTCGACGCGGTAGGTGCGCTCGGCGCCGTCGACCGCCCCGAGGAGATACCAGTGGTCGCGCTTGCGCACCAGGCCCCACGGGTCGACGAGCCGATCGACGGGATCGCGGCTCCACGCGGCGTAGCGCACCCGTACGCGACGCCGCGCGACCACCGCCGCCTCGAGCACGGACAGCAGCTCGGGGCGATCTGTCGCGTCGCGACCCCACTCGCCGGGATCGATCACGACCGCCGCGGCGGCGGCCGCGGCATCCGTGCGGAAGCTCTCGGGCAGCGCACGCACCAGCTTGCGCAGCGCGGCCTTGGCGTCGGGGTCGACGGATGCCGCAGGCCCCACGAGTAGGAAGAGGGCCCGCGCCTCGGGTGCCGTGAGCCCCGACAGGTCGGTGCGCGCGCCGCCGAGGAGCTGCCAGCCGCCGCCGCGACCCGCCTGCGGGTAGACGGGGATGCCGGCCGCCGACAGCGCCTCGAGATCTCGGCGCGCGGTCGCGACCGAGACCTCGAGCTCCTCGGCGAGCTGCGCCGCGGTCACGCGGCCGCGCGCCTGCAGGGTCAGCAGGGTGGCCACGAGGCGGTCGGCGCGCATGTTCCGATTCTCCTCGCAAAAGTGGTCAGAAGGTGAGCACTTCTGCGTTCGAGACTGGGATCAGCAGCACGAAGGACACGAAACCGGATGATCCGGTCACACGAGAGGAACCGCCCATGCTCAGGGGATTCGCCACCGTCAGCTACTACGCCGCCGACCTCGAGGCCGCCGCCGGGTGGTACGCCGAAGTGCTCGGCATCGAGCCGTACTACCGTCGCCCGGGCTACACCGAGTTCCGCGTCGGCGACACCGGCGACGAGCTCGGGCTCATCGACGCGCAGTACCGGCCGGCAGGCCCGACCGAGCCCGGCGGCGAGGTGGTCTTCTGGCACGTCGACGACCTGGCCGGATCGTACGAGCGTCTCCTCGCGCTCGGCGCGACGCCGTACCAGCCGCCGATCGAGCGCGGACCCGGCTTCGTGACCGCGGTGGTCGTCGACCCGTTCGGCAACCTGCTCGGCGTCATGTACAACCAGCACTACCTCGACGTGCTCGCCGCCCGCCCGGCCGTCGCGTAGCGCCGCCGCAGGCGACGCGTATCGAGACGCAGCCGAACAGGCGTCTCGATACGCGTCCGGCTTCGCCGGGCGCTACTCGACGACCGACACCCTCGCCTGGTTACAGCGCCTTCACCGCCGTGAGCACCTTGGTGAGCGAGTCCTTCGCATCGCCGAAGAGCAGCGTGGTCTGCGGCTCGTAGAGCAACTCGTTCTCGATGCCCGCGAAGCCCGGCCGCATCGAGCGCTTCAGGAACACCACTTGGCGCGCATCCTCGACCTCGAGGATCGGCATGCCGTAGATCGGCGAGCCCGGTGTCGACTTCGCCGCGGGGTTCACGACGTCGTTCGCGCCGACGACGAGCGCGACATCCGCCTGCTTGAACTCGCCGTTGACCTCGCTCATCTCCTTCAGCGATTCATACGGCACGTTCGCCTCGGCGAGCAGCACGTTCATGTGGCCGGGCATGCGGCCGGCCACCGGGTGGATGGCGAACACCACCTCGGTGCCGCGCGCCTCGAGCGCGGCCTGCAGCTCGGCGACCGTGTGCTGGCCCTGGGCCACCGCGAGGCCGTAGCCCGGCACGATGATCACGCGCTGGGCGTAGCCGAGCAGCACCGCGACGTCCTCGGCGCTCGACGAGCGCACCGGTCGGTCGGATGCCTCGGCGGACCCCGCCGTGGAGCCGCCGCGGAACGCGCCGAACAGGATGCCCGAGACGCTGCGGCCCATGGCGGACGCCATCGCGCGGGTCAGGATCGTACCGGAGGCGCCGACGAGCGTGCCCGCCACGACGAGCAGCACGTTGCCGAGCACGAGGCCCGACGCCGCGACCGCGAGTCCGGTGAACGCGTTGAGCAGCGAGATCACGATCGGCACGTCGGCACCGCCCACCGGCAGCACGAGCAGGACGCCCGCGACGAGGCCGAGCAGCAGCAGCACGACCGCGAGCCAGGCCTCGCCCGTCATCACGACGAAGACGGAGGCCACGATCGCCGCCACGAGGGAGAGTCCCATGAGGACCGGAAGACCGGGGAACACCACCGGCCGGGTCGTCATGAGTTCCTGCAGCTTCGCGAAGGTGACGAGCGACCCCGAGAAGGAGACGGCGCCGACGAAGAGGGTGAACACGATCGCGACGCGGATCCAGGCGTTCACGGTCGTCAGCTCGTACAGCCCCGTGGTGGTGCCCTCGGGAACGACCGTGTGGCCGAGTTCGAGCAGTGCCACGAGTGCCGCCGCACCGCCGCCGACGCCGTTGAAGAGCGCGACGAGCTGGGGCATCTGCGTCATCTGCACACGACGCGCGACCGGCGCCGCGATGGCCGAGCCGATCGCGATGGCGGCGAGGATCCACGGGATGTTGTCGAGCTTCGTCGAGAGGAACACCGTGACGACGGCAACGAGCGCACCCGCCGCGCCGATGAGGTTGCCGCGCCGCGCGGTCTTCGGCGAGCTCAGTCCCTTCAGGGCGAGGATGAAGCAGACGGCGGCGATCAGGTAGAGGATGGCGGTCCAGGTGGGGGAGAGGATCGTCATCGACCGGACTCCTTCGGGTCGGTGGTGGCGGCGGCCTCGGCGGGCTTCGGCTTGCGGCCGCGGAACATCTCGAGCATGCGGTCGGTGACGACGAAGCCGCCGACGAGGTTGGCGGTCGCGAGCACGACAGCGACGAGGGCGATGGCGAGCGTCCACCCGTCGGCGGCCTGGCCGGCGACGATGATCGCACCGACGAGGATGATGCCATGGATGGCGTTCGCGCCCGACATGAGCGGGGTGTGCAGGGTGCTCGAGACCTTCGAGACCACCTCGAAGCCCACGAACACCGCGAGCACGGTGATGGTGAGCAGTGCGACGCCGTCCATCAGCGCGCCCCTTCCTGTGCGTCGGTGGCGAGGGCCTCCGCGGTCGCCGGATGCCGCACCCCGCCGTCGTGGGTGAGGCACGCGTCCATCACCACCACGTCGCCGAAGTCGGGCTCGACCGATCCGTCGTGCGTCATGAGCGCGAGGAGGTTGGCGACGTTCTTGGCGTAGAGACGCGAGGCGTCGGCGGGCATGGTCGACGCGGCATCCTTCATGCCCACGACCGTGACCGTGCCGCCGCCGTCGGCGGTCGGCACCGCGACGTCCGACCCGGCGACCGACCCTTCGACGTTGCCGCCCGACTCGGCGGCGAGGTCGACGACCACGGAGCCGGGACGCATCGCCCGCACCATGTCGGCCGTGACGAGCAGCGGCGCGGGTCGACCGGGGATCGCGGCCGTCGTGATGAGCACGTCGGCGTCGGCGACGTGCGGCGCGAGCAGTTGACGCTGGCGCGCCGCGCGGTCGGCGCCGAGCTCCTTCGCGTAGCCGCCGCTCGCATCGGCGGCGTCGAGGTCGAGGTTGATGAACGTGCCGCCGAGCGACTGCACCTCGTCGGCGGATGCCGCGCGCACGTCGTTCGCCGACACCCGCGCGCCGAGCCGCTTCGCCGTGCCGATCGCCTGCAGCCCGGCGACGCCCGCGCCGAGGACGAGCACCCGCGCGGGCGGGATCGTGCCGGCGGCCGTCATGTACAGGGGGAAGAACCGCGGGAGCCGCATCGCGGCCTCGAGCACGCAGCGGTAGCCGGCGACGAGCGCCTGGCTCGTGAGGGCGTCCATCGACTGTGCGCGCGAGATGCGCGGCACGAGCTCGAGCGCGAACGCGGTGACGCCGGCGTCGGCGAGCGCGCGCACCGTCGGCAGCTCGGTCGACGGCGAGGCGAGGCCGATCGTGATGGCGCCGCGACGCAGCCGCGGGGGTGTCGCGGGGTCGAGCGGCCGCACGTGCAGCAGCACGTCGAGGTCGCCGAGCTCGAGCACCTCCTCGATCACCGCACCGGCCCCCTCGTACGCCGCGTCGGCGTGTCCGGACGCCTCGCCGGCGCCGTGCTCGACGAGCACCTCCAGCCCCAGGCCGACCAGTTGGCGAACGGTCTCGGGCGTGGCGGCGACCCTGCGTTCGCCCTCTCGTCGCTCTCTCGCGATGCCGACCCTCACGGGCCCTCCTCTCACACGTGAGTGCAGCGGAACCGGGCGCGGGGAGTCCCATGCCGCGGCGCTGCTGCACGTGTCGACAACAGTACGTGCCGCCGCGGCATCCGAGCCATGGTTCGCCCGTTTCAGGGGTGAAAGTTCGCAGGTTCTTTCACGCTTCGGAACTGCCGGCCCCGACGGATGCCGCGTCGATGTCCTCCACCCGACGGAACGGGATCGAGCTCGCGAGGCACAGCACGACCAGGCACGACGCGGCGAGGATCGCGACCCACGCGCCGCGGGGCTGGTCGAGCGCGAGCCGGATGCCGCCGATGGCCGGGACGCTCGCGACGATCCCGCCGATCACCGCGAGTGCGAGGACGCCGCACGTGATGCGTCCCCAGAGCGGGCCCCTGCCCGACACCGCGAACCCGCCGGCGATGGCCGTGAGGGCGACCGCGACCGCGCCACCGCCGAGGCCCTGGGTCACGAGCGCGATCAGCGCACCCGGCATCGTGAGCGGCAGCACCGCGAACGCGAGCGGTGCGAGGGCGAGCCATCGCCAGTGGCGGTGCCCGCCGGTGCGCCGGAAGTACTCGGCGAGCCCGAGGAGCGCTCCCGTGATCGCGCCCGCACCGATGATCGCCACGACCGTGCCGTACCAGTCGACCCGCGAGGCGCCGCCGACGATCTCCGACATGTAGGCGCGGAACGCGGCTCCCCACGCGATGCCGCACACGGCGCCGACCAGCACGAACGCCACCGCCGACCGCCGCGTCCTCGCCTTCGCGTTCCCCCGGGTCGGCTCGACCTGCTCGACGACCATGTCGACGCACCTCCATGTCCTCGGGCTGCCGCCCGCGTGCGGCCAGCATAGGAGCGGTGCGCCGAGCCGCCATCGGGGCAGGCCCCGGTTCGGCATGGCGGGCAACCGCCGAGACGACGTGCCCCCGTCGATGTCGAGATCCGGCTCCCGGATCCGACCCAGTGGTGGAAGCCCGATGAAGGAGGCATCATGATCACCATGACGACATCGCGCGAGCAGGGCGTCGCCGCCGGCCCGATCGACGCATCGTTCGACGCCGTGCTCGAGAAGAGCCCGGCCGCCGGCGGATGGACCTACCTGATCTGGCCCGATTCGCCCGAGTACTTCGGCACCCACGGACTCGTGAAGGTGTCCGGCGAGGTCGACGGCGTGCCGTTCGACGGCTCGTTCATGGCACTCGGCGACGGCCGCCACAAGCTCGCCGTCACGGCCGCGGTGCGCCGGGTCATCGGCAAGGAGGCCGGCGACACCGTGCACGTGCAGCTCACCGAGCGGCGCTCCTGAACCGCGCGGGAGTGGCGGCCTGCTTCGCGATCGGATACCGTTCGGCGGGGAAGCAGCCTCTGCGCGGTTGACGCGGTGGGGGGCGCCATGAAGGTTGCGCTGAAGAACTACCGGCTCGCAATCGAGACCGTCGTCGTGGTCGCGGTGCTCGTCGCGGTGAGAGCTGTGCTCTGGGCGCTCGGCGTGCAGGGCATCGGGGCGAGCCCGCTCGCCTCCAGCATCGTCGCCGGCGGCGTGTTCGTGATGGGCCTCGTGGTCGCGGGTACGCTGTCGGACTACCGCGACGCCGAGCGGGCTCCGGGCGAGGTGGCGGCCGCACTGTATGCGTTCCTCCGCGAGGGCGAGTCGATGCACACGGTATGGGGCAAGCCCGACCTCGAGCGCTTGCGCACCCGCCTCATCAGCGTGGTGACCACACTGCGGGCCGACATCAGCAGCGGCACGACGCGTCAATGCCAGGAAGCGGTCGAGGAATTGTCGGCGACCCTGCTGGAGCTGGAGGAGTCCGACGTGCCCGCGAACTATATCGTGCGGCTCCGTGCCGAGCAGGCCGCGATGCGCAAGGCGGTGCTGAGGGTGTACACCATCCAGCGCGAGGAGTTCCTCCCCTCGGCCAAGGCGATGGTCACGAGCCTCGTGACGATCATCCTCGTCCTGCTGCTGTTCACCGACATGGGCGGTCTGGTCGAATCCCTCGTCACCGTCGGATTCCTCGGGTTCTTCTTCGTGTACCTGCTGCGGCTGCTCACGGTCATCGACAAGCCCTTCAAGGCCGGCACCGAGCGAACGGATGACGACGTGAGCCTGTTCCTGCTCAGCGAGTTCGTCGTGCACGCCCAGGCGGTGGGCACCGATCGGGTGGTCGAGGCGGAGGACGTGGCCGCGGCCGCGGAGTCGATCGAGGAGGCGCTGGCCGACGCAGAGGCCGACGCCGACGCCGACGCGCCCGACCTCGCCGACGCGCTCGAGGACGTGATCGGCGAGGTCGCGGAGCCGCCTCAGGAGGAGGAGGCTCGGGCGTCGGCCGAGCCGGCGAATCGGAAGGAGGACGGGACGGAACATGGCCGAGTCGACGTATGACGTGCACGTCGTGCGCGAGTTCCAGGCCCCCATCGATCGAGTCTGGGATGCGTGGACGCGACCCGAGGACCTGCGCGAGTGGTGGGGTCCGACGGGATTCACCTGCCCGCGGGCCGAGGCCGACGTGCGAGTCGGCGGGCGGATCCTCGTGACCATGCGGGCGCCCGACGAGTGGGGCGGCTTCGAGCAGCACAGCACCTGGGTCATCGTCGAGCTGGATGCCCCTCGCCTCCTGCGCTACGTCTTCCGCTTCGCCGATGCGGAGGGGAACGCCATCACCCCCGCGGAGGCCGGGATACCCGCCGCGGGCGTACCCGACCGCGGGGAGCACGAGGTGCGGTTGGCCGGTGCCGCCGACGGGCCGACGCGCCTGGAGATGACCGAGCACGGGTACACGACCACGGAGGCGCGGGACCTGTCGCAGGGCGGCCTCGAGCAGTGCCTCGACAAGATGGCCGCCCTCGTCGACCGCGCGTCCTGAGCACCGGTTGGAAGTCACTGCCCGATCCCGTTCCAGCCCCTCACCGAAGCGGAAACCGCTTGAGTGGCGCGGGCTCGGTGCAACTCGTTCGCGTCGACGCCCGGTCACCTCGCCTCGCCCACGCGTTAGTTTGGTCAGGAGCTCCAGCAAGAGCGGGTGATCGGGAGGCGGTGCGGATGCGAGTCGGTGAGGGCGAGTTCCTGCTCGGCTTGGCCGGCGTCGCCGCCACGCTGTTGGGCACGTTCATCGTCGGAGTGTTCTTCTACATCGAATCCGGCCTGCACCGGCGATTGGCTGGTTCGGTAGCCCCGGATCAGTATCTTCGCTCCGGAATGCGATGGGTCTTCGCGGCGTACTCGCTCCCGTTGCTCGTGGCGCTCGTCCTCGCCGCCCTCGATCCCATCTGGGGAGCGCTGACCTTCATCGTCCTCGGGATCATCGTGGTGTTGGCGAGCATCGACACCGGCCGGCGGATACTGATGAAGGGCGCATCAGGTCTGTCCAAGGCCCCACTGGTCAACGAATGGCTCACCAACGCCGCAGTCCTGGTTGCCGTCGTCGTGCCATGGATCCTCGGCGGTTGGGTGCCCCCGGCATCCGCGTTCATCCCCTCGCTCCTCCTGATACTGGCCGCCGGATTCGCCAGCACCGTCGCGCTGGTCATGGCCGAATTCGACGCCACGATGGGCGTGACGGAATCCCACGACCAGAAGCCGGTCGAGCCGGGTCGATGACAGCCGGTCCTTCGCCGCGTCGGGGCCGGACGGCTTGCCGGGATCCGAGAGGAACGCCTCGATGCGACGCTGGATGTCCCGGGTGACGGCGGGATCATCACCCCACCAGATGAGGTGCCCGAACTGCTCGACGGAGAGGAGCGTCGATCCGGGTATCGCCTGGTGCGCGTGGACCGCGTTCTCGTAGCCGGTGTCTCCGTCGCACCTGCTGCCGATGACCAGGGTCGGCGCGAGCACGTCGGCGAGCGGGAGCTCCGCCAACTCCTGCTGCAGGTCGTTCATGACGACCAGTGATCGAGGTGGCTCGAGTGGCTCACGCCCCCGCCACCACCTCGGGCGTCAGCGCTCGGATCGAGTCGAGGACGACGTCGGCGAGCTCGACAGCGTCGGCAGCCGGCGGATACGCGCGATTGGGCACGGCCACCACCCGCATGCCGGCGGCGTGCGCCGAGCGGATCCCGTTCGACGAGTCCTCGACCGCCGCGCAGTGCTCTGGGGCGATGCCGAGGCGTGACGCAGCCTCGAGGTACACGTCGGGCGCGGGCTTGCCGCGCTCGACCTCCTCGCTCGAAACGATGGCCTGGAACGCGTCGGCCAGCCCTGCGAGGTCGAGCGCCAACTCGATGAGCTGCCGGTTCGATGAGGAAGCGACCGCAAGGGGGTATCGCTCGGCGAGCGCGCGAACCGCCTCTTCGACGCCCGGGATGAGCGGCAGGTCGGCGCGATACGATGCCTCGATCTCGGCCACCACGCGGCGTCCGATCTCGGCCGGCGTGCCGGGGACGCCGAGCTCGTCGTGCAGGTAGGCCTCCCACTCGGGAGCGCTCATGCCCTGCATCCTTCTCGTCGCCTCATCGGGGTAGGCCATGCCCGAGGCGATGACGAGCCGGCGGCGAACGGCCTCCCAGCGCTGCTCGCTGTCGACGATCACGCCGTCCATGTCGAACACGACTGCCTCGACCATGCTGGGAAGCCTACCGAGCATCGTCATCCTCACCGGCCACGAATCCACCCGTACGCGTCATCGAACGGTGTCCAGGACGAGGAGTCACTCACCGCCTTCGTGCACGACATCGTGTAGCCGCCCGACGTGCACGACATCCTGTAGCCGCCCGACGTGGCGTGTCTGCGGTTCTTGAAGGGCGACGCCCGCCGACCATCACGCGCCGCCCCTAGGGTGATCGGTCGGCGGACGCACGCCGTCTCGTGTAGCCTGACGCCATTCTGGTTCGACCGGGAGGGCACCAGGCTCAGGGACGAGCGCCCATATGGAACACGAACGGGACAAGGTCAGGAGCACGGCGGAGTCCGCGCTCTTCTACGTTGGCATCCCGGCGGCGCTGGTGTACCCATTGGGTGTGTTGGGTGTGGGCATCCAGCTGTGGAGGGATCCCCTGTTCCCGTACACCCGTCTGGACACGGTGTGGACCGCCGTGACGCTCGTGCCGGAGAAGGTGGTGATCGGGACGGGCATCACCCTCCTGTTCTTCGCCCTGATGTCCACCGCCTTCGCCATCGGGGTCTCCGTATTGGTGGTACGGGTTCTGCTGCTTCGCGGCCGAACCCCCGCTGAGGTCTCCGACGTGGGAAAGGCCGGGCCGCGGAGGTGGACTCTCCTGTTGAGGCATCGCCGCGGCGGTCAGCCTGGCGGCCACGCAAACGCCCCAGCTCCCGCTCGTTGAGATCATGGCCGAGAGGGAGGAGCCGGTGCCCTGCCAGGAGATTCCAGTCGACAACCTCTTCGTGATGCTGGATAGGAGTGACTCGTACCTCTCCCTCTACAACAGGGAGGGCATGCTCAGCCTGCCCGAAGGTGAGGCTGAGCTCGTGCGCTTCCGGGAGTGCCAGGAGTACCTGGACCGGCACTGACCAGCCCAGTCCTTGGGCAGACGCTTCCTGCTCGTGCCCTCCTTCACACGGAAGAGGTCATCGGCTCGACCGTGCGCGACGGCCCGTGAACGTCGCTACCCGGAGGTTCTCAAGGGCTCGAGGGCCGCAAGGATGAGGTCGAGACCGAAGATGAACTCCTCCGCCGGGTCGTAGCCGGCAGCGAGGAGCGCCGCGGCGGACTCGTTGAGGTAGGGAAACTCGTCAGGAGGAAGCTGGGGCAGGTAGACGTCCTCGGCCATGTCCGCGAGCTCATCGGCGGTGTCGAACGGCAGGCCGGCTTCCTGCAGGGCGAAGCCGTAGACATAGCTGTCGAGCAACCAGTTGGCGTGCGTCGCCATCAAGACCGAGAAGCCGGCCCTCCGCAGGCAGGCGGTGACCGCTTCGTGGTGGCGGAGGTTCGCGGGCCCTGGCGATGTCCGCGATTCCATCAGGCCGTTCGCCCACGGGTGGCGCGCGAGAACCTGTCGGGCGGACACCGCCCGACGTCGAAGCGCCGATTGCCAGTCGGTCCCTTCGGGCGGGAGCTCGATCTCCTCGAACACGACGTCGATCATCGCGTCCAGCAACTCCTCCTTGCTCGCGACGTAGTGGTACAGCGACATCGCGCCCGCGCCGAGGGCTCCAGCCAACCGGCGCATGCTCAGCCCGTCGACCCCCTCGCGGTCGGCGAGCCGGATCGCCTCAACCACCACCCGCTGCTTGCTCAGCCCCGCATCTGACGCGACCTGGCGTTGTTCCCTCGCAGACACGGGTCTCCTCACTCGTCTCGAATGACTTGACAATCGTACAGCGTACGGCCATAGTACAGTGTACGCGTACAGTGTACGAGCCAGCGAGAGTCGCGGCTCGGATGAGGAGGCTTCTGTGGGAATCGAAGAGCGATCGGATGAGCACGCCTGGTGCCGGCGGCGAGCCCGACCGGGGCGGCGACGATGCGGGCAGCCGTCCAGCGCAGTTACGGCCCGCCCTCCGTGCTCGAGTCGTCCGAGATCGGGCTGCCGGTGCTCGGTCGAGGCGATGTGCTCGTCCGGGTGGGCGCGGCCTCGGTGCATCCTGGCGACTACTTCGTCATGACCGGTGAGCCGTACATAGTGCGGCTGGTGTTCGGGCTCCGCCGCCCGCGCCACGGCATCCCCGGCAGGGACCTCGCAGGCGTGGTGGTGGCGGTCGGGAAGGATGTCACCGCGCTCCGCCCCGGCGACAGGGTGTTCGGCTGGAGCACCGCTGGCACGCTCGCGGAGTACGCCTGCGTCCCGGCGGACAACCTCGTGTCCATGCCCGCCAACCTGTCGGTCGTGGACGCGGCAGCGGTGCCCACGTCGGCCATGACGGCGTTGCAGGCACTCCGTGATATCGCGAAGGTCCAACCGGGCCAGACGGTCCTGGTCACGGGCGCGTCGGGCGGCGTGGGCTCCTTCGCCGTACAGATCGCCAAGGCGTTCGGCGCCGAGGTGACGGGTGTGTGCAGCACCCGCAACGTCGACTTGGTCCGGTCGCTCGGTGCCGACCATGTCGTCGACTATACGAAGACCGACTTCACCGGCACCCAGAAGCACTACGACGTCATCCTCGACAACGTGGAAGCCCAACCCCTGGCGGCCGTCCGCCGAGCGCTGACGCCCACCGGCACCCTCATCCCCAACAGCGGACGCGGCGGCCGCTGGCTCGGCCCCATCGGTCGGATCGTCGCAGCGCGCGTGCTGTCCGGGTTCACCCGCCAGCAGTTGAAGCCCTTCACGTCATTAGGGAAGCGCCAGGACGTGCTCATCCTGGCCGACCTGCTCACGACCAGGCAGGTCACGCCCGTCATCGACCGGACCTATCCCCTCGACGAAGCAGCCGACGCCCTCCGCTACGTCGCGGCCGGCCACACCCGAGGGAAGGTCGTCGTCACCATCTGACGATCGGGCCGACGAGAACGGCCAATCCGTGCGTCTGCACGCCAGACCCGCCGCCACTCCGGCGGAGGGACCCCTCCTCGAGAAAGAAGAACCGATGACCATCCGAACGACAACCCCGAGCCCGCTCGACAACCCGCCGATCCCCGTACCGGCCAAGCTCGCCGCCGCATGGACCAGCTTCATGTTCCTCTACATCTACGTCGACCTCTTCAACTTCTACAAACCCGGCGTCGTCGACGGCATCCTGAATGGTCTCGTCTGGAGGTTCGAGATCAGCTCGACGTTGTTGACCATTTTCCTCGCGTCCGTGTCAATCCCGGCCCTGATGGTGGTGCTCTCCATGACGCTGCCCGCCCGGGTGAACCGCGCTACGAACCTCGTCGTTGCATCGCTCCTCATCCCCTACTCGATCTTCAACGCGGCAGGGGCGACCTGGGAGTGGGCCGCCTTCTACGGGCTCTCGATCGGACTCGAAGTGCTGCTCCTGGCCTTCATCCTGCGCTCCGCCTGGACATGGCCTCGAACCCCCGCCGGCACGGCTGATCCCTCGACGATCGATGTTCGACAGGACCTTCGACAGTAGGCATCCGTGCCGCGAAATCCACGGCTATTCTCGTCGATTCAGGGCGTCGGATTCCGCGGTAAGTGACATATTCCTACAGACCTGAGCCTCACTCAGCCAGCGGTCGTACCCCCTCCACCCGAACGCAGTAGGTGCTCTTGGTCCGTGGAACTCCTTCGCGAGCAGCTTCAGGGCTCGCGAAGGAGCTCCGACACGTCATTGCTAACGCGCTGGTCAGCCCTCCTCGGTGGGTCGGGCTCGGTGCTCGGTGGCGCCCGACTCCGTGCTGCCGAGATCGTGCCTGACGACCGCGGTCGCGTCGAACTCCGCCACCACGAGTGCGGCGGTGCTGGCAAAGCCAGATGCGAGCACGAGGAGAAGCGACGGGATGAACGCGGATGCCGGGGGCACCCACCCGCCGAACACCCAAGGCAATACGATCGCGACCGCGACCGCGGCGGAAGTGAGCCATTCATTGGCCGCGAGCGCCCTCGACGCACCCGACTTCGCGATGCGTCGACCGGTGTCGATAGAGGCCATGACCAGCATGGCGGCAAGGGCGACGAACACAACTGCGCCCCAGACCGGTTCAAGCGCCACGAGGGCCAATGGCGCGAGCAGGGGCAGGGAGTAGGCGGTGAAGATCCATCGCATGCCCGAGCGAAAATACAAGTCTTCGCCTTCCGAGGCGGACCGTCGCCGGTGCAGGTCCGAGTCGATGTAGAAGAACACGCCCACGATGAACGTACCGATCAATGTGGCCGAAATACCGGCCAAGCCGAGCAGGAATTCGCCGACGCCCGCATGCATCTGCATCACGCTCCCCCGGTCGCCATGAAGAGGACAACGATCCGCTCATCTCAGGCCATTCCTACCCCCGACGCAGCTGCACCACAACGGCGCTGAGCGACTGAGCAGTGGTCGGGTCGTGGCCGCGGAATTGGACATGGTCCGTCGGAACCTACAAGGCGGTGGCTGTAGGTTCCGACCAAAGATGGCGGAGGGCCCCGGGATTCCACGGTACTTGTGATCGTTTCGGGCTTGCGGATTCCACACGAAATGGCGGATTCCTACACGCGGCGTCTCGACTGTCGCCGCTGGTGAGGCCAGTCGAAGCTGGCGTCTGCCGCGTCCCACCTAGGGATCCCTCAACACGGCAAGCGTGGATCGATAAGGTTGCGGGCGAGGCTGGTGGAGGTATCAGAATGACTGCGGACCGCTCGTTTCCTCTCCATCCTCACAGCACGCTGCAGCTCGCGGTCGGTGACATCATCGCGGTGCCTTGCGAGCCAACTGGATGGGTGTGCCTCGTCGCGGTGGAAGTACGGCGTCGGGGCCCGGGTGCGCGGACGACGTTCGTGGCAGGCGTCGTGAACTGGTCTGGCGAGCAAGCGCCCCTAGAAGCTGATATCGCGGGTCAACCTGTAATCGCACAGGGGCTCACGCGCATTGAGCTGTTCACCGAAGGCGGCCTAGTCGTGGTCGGGAACGTGGGATCCGTCGCCACGACGGTCGACTCCGACAATCGCAACTACGACGTCGGCGCAGTCCATCAGGTTTGGGGCTGGAAGACGGCAATCCGCCGCGCTCAAGCACAGCGCGCAACTCAGTGCCGATAGTCGACCGGCTATCGGCCGCCTTCCGCGACCGCGACCATTGCGAGCGCGCGGACCTCTTCGCTCGACGGCGATGCCAAGGTGAATTCACTATTAGGCTGCATGCCAGACTGCTCTCAACGTGTGCCGGGTGGCACCAGATGGAAGGCCGTCTCGGGTGAGAACTGCGTCGCCTAGTTCGCCGCTTGTGAGCGGCGAGCTCCAGGTCTTCCGCTGGGTACGGCGCAGGTCCGAGAGCTTGTCGTTCTCGTGGCTGCCCGGCCGGGAAACGAATCCGTTGCTCGATGGCTTTGTCGGCGTTGTCGACTTCAGCGACCAGCCCAAGCTCGGACCGGCCGTGCTCTACGACTGTCCGATCGAGTCCGCGTTTACCACTTCAGTAACGCAGTTCAAGCGGAACAGCAGCCCATGGTTGGTGCGGCTAGGGTCACGGAGGAGTGAAGAGCTTCATGACCAGTCCTGGTACCGCCGACCCCGGATGAACCCGCCCGAGTTGGAGGAAGCGCTCGCGCGACTGAAGGCGGAGCCACCCCCTGGCACCTTCTTCGACGAGTACTGGACTCGGGCCCAACTCGAGAACCGCGAATGGTACTCGGTCCACGGCCTCGCGAGAACTGGCGATGGCCTCCGCGAGGCGATCGTGCTCTGCTCCTGCTCGGATGACCTACCGACAATGTGTGCTCGTGCTGCGCTAACCCAAGTCGAAGACGAACTCGGATACGACTTCGAGGTCTCCGAGGTTTACCGCACCCACAACGTCGGGCCAGCCGTGAGTGGCATTGGCGCGCTCCATATCCAACGCAGGATCGACTGAGGTCCCGGACGGACGGTCGAGGATCCTTAATGGACCGTCGTCCTTCTCCCATAAAGGGGCTCAGCCGTGCCTACGGACTGCGAACAGACACGCTACAGCGGGAGGCTCTGCTCGATCGTGCGACTACCGTTCGAATAGAGAGATACGGAGGTTCTATCCCGATGAACGACCGGCACTTGGTTCGGGATTCTGAGCTGAACTACGACTCCGATCTTGTGTCACTCTAGGCGGCGTGCCCTTCTCCGGCACGGTATTCGAGGAGTCGCCGCTGCTTGGACGATCTGAGATCACCTACCGAGACGGCCTCGAGGAGGGTCCTGCGCGAGATTGGTACCCGTCAGGCGTTCTCAAAGCTGAGGCACAGTTCGTGGAGGGGACGCTGCATGGGATGGCCAGGGAGTATCGTCCTGACGGCGTGTTGGCCGAAGAATCGACCTACGAGTATGGGGTTCGTATCTTCCATCGTGTTCTGGCACCGGACGGATCGGTCGTTGAAACCGAGGAACTCGAGGACGGCTGCTTCGAGGCGAGGCTCGTCGCGCGTCGGCGCTCCGAGCTCGGCTGGCCTCGCTAGGTTCGCCACGCGGGTTTGCGACTGACCTCGGGTGTTGATTTCGTCAGCTCTCTTCGCAAGTATTCGCGCATGAGTGACAAGTCCGATTCCGAACAGATCGACGACATCATCGCGCAGCAGAGCGGATGGAAGCAGGACGTCCTCGTCGCGCTTCGAGCTGCGATCATGGCCGCCGACCCGGGCGCCGTAGAGGTGGTGAAGTACAAGAAGCCCTCCAAACCGGAGGGAGTTCCGTTTTGGACGCATGACGGAGACGTCTGCTTCGTCGACGTGCTGAAGAGCGCCGTAAGGCTGACCTTCGCTAGGGGTGCCCGCATGGGGAGCAGCGACCTCTTCAATACCCGGCTGGACAGCAAAGCCGTCCGAGCCATCGACTACGTCGATGGAGACCGCGTCGACGAAGCGGCGGTCAAGGCACTCGTGACCGAGGCCGTGGAACTCAACGTGGCAGCCAGGTGACAGTGGTGGCTGAAGCCGAACCGGTCACCCACGTCAGGCGATCGATCGCGACCCGCGCAGTTCCGCGGCCGCAGGCGTACCCTCCGCTGGGTCGGTGAACCAATCCCGGCATGACGCGTGTATTCGTCAGGGCTACGGCGGTGCGATGGGCAGCCGATTCGATTGCGAGATGCGGGCCGGCATCCTTCTGTTCCAACTGACGACGGCCTCACTTAAGCTCTGACCCATGCCCAGGAACCCCAACGGCCGGCTCCAGGTGGTCTGCGGGCCGATGTTCGCCGGCAAATCCGAGGAGCTGCTGCGGCGGGTGCGCCGCGCGCAACTTGCCGGACTCGCCGTCGAGGTCGTCAACCACGCGCTTGACGATCGGCACGCCGCGGGCCGGGTGGCCTCGCACTCGGGGCTCAGCATCGAGTCCCGATCAGTGCCCGACGTCGGCTCGCTGGTGGAGTTGGTCGGCGATCGCGAGCTAGACATGCTGGCGATCGACGAAGCCCAGTTCTTCGGGCCGGAGCTCGTCTCGACGGTGAGCAGGCTGGCGCTCACCGGGATGTCGGTGGTCGTCGCCGGTCTCTGCGTGACGTTCGACGGCCGCCCCTTCGAGCCCCTCCCGTCGCTCATGGCGCTCGCCGAGGACGTGACGAAGCTCACAGCCGTATGCGCCGTCTGCGGGCGGGACGCCGCGTTCCATCAGCGCGTCCTCGCCGACGACGTCGCGGACGCTCGCGTCGCGACTGCCGAGCACGTGGGCGGCATCGAGTCGTACCAGGCACGCTGTAGGCAGCACTTCGGCGAACGAGGCCGTCGCTCACCGTAATGCGTACACTCCGATTCGAACGAGAGCGCTACGAGCGCACTATCCGGGATCTCATCAACGGGTGGCGCTGAGGGATCCGTAAGCGCGACGCTGTGACCGGGTTAGCGTCGACGTGGGATCTTGGGCAACGCGGTCTTGAGGCTGATGATCATCTCGTCGACGCGTTTGCTCACCTCATAGGCTGAGATCTCAACTGAAACGACGTCCTCGTCGGGCGTAGTGAAGGTTAGCTTGACCTTCGGGATGTACGCGAAGCCCTCGCGGTTGCCGAACGAGCCGGCCCTAGCGGACAACTGACGCGCCGGAGTGGGGACGGTCTCCAACCTGTCATCGGCCAGCCCCCAAGCGGGGTGAATTGTCCCGACTTCAAAGCTGCGAAAGTTCGACGCCATCGAATTGCCACTGGCGGGAGCGGAGCCGCTTATCTGGGGCTTGAAAGTTCCCGCGGGGATCAACCAATTGCGAGCGCGGATCGCAGGCTATCCAGGTCATCGATCGCGGCGTTGGCCTCGTACAGGGCCTCCATCGCAGCAACTCGGGCGTCAGAGTCGGCCGCAAAGTAGACCGCAGAAGCGGCCCTTGCCCGCGCAAATGCAGCGAGGTGTTCTGCCGTGGTCGCCGTTCCCTCATCGAGTCGGTCATGAAGTTCCCACTGGATCCCATCAAGTGCGTCGACAACAACGTTCACGGCTCGTCGGCTGGACGTTTCACCGACGTCGCCCCGTTCGATCGCACCTAGCAGTGCCTCAACACTGAGGTTGCTCAATCCCGTGCGCGAGATGGCAACGCGACACGCTATGAGGGCGGCCTCGCGCCGACCAATGTCGTCCCGCCGGTCGATCAATGCGACCAGATCGGGCGCGATCGTTTCGAGTCGTAGCATCGACAATCCCTCAACGGCAAAGCAGCACATGCGCGGGAGCCGGATATCGCGCCCGCGGCATGCCTGGCAGATCGGTCGTACGGCGCCGATCCCTCAGCGCCAATTGGTGAGGAGATCCCGGATAGTGCGCTCGTAGGGCTCTCGTTCGAAATGAAGTGTAAGCGTAGGGCCGTCCGCGCTGACCTCATTAGTCACTCGGTCTTGGAAGGCGATGTCATTCCACGCGACGATCGTTTCGCCGACGTCCACATGGGCGCTGATGGCTCCGCACCAGATGTCGCCGCAGAGCGCACAGAACAAGATGCCAGTTCGTCCGTCGGGGAACGACACCCATTCCTCTTGCGGCCCGACGTCCTCGCCGAGCAGCGCCCTGAGGCTCGCGACCACGACAGCGTCGTCAGGAATCGCCTTGTCCATGAGTGGGCGCTTGTCGTCCCGCGGGTCACCGTATGAGATCCAGTCTCGAAGAGGCCTCCCATCAACGAGCCAGTCGCGGAAGTAGATCACTGTGCGAGTCTCGACCCGCCTCGGCCAACGCCCGGCAATAGTCTCCTCGCTTGCCTCCGCGCAAACTGACCCCAGCACAGACGGCTCTTGGTCGTGTGCGTGGGTTGGTTGCATGACGAAAGGATAATCGGCGGTCGACCGCAGTCCTGGTGCTGGACAGGCGCCCGATTGTGGTCCGTCATCGGACGTCGGCAGGCGGATGGTGTCGCGGATGCTGGGCACGGCCAACCTTGAGGCTAGAGTCCGGCGCATGAAGTTCAAAGGCGTGTTGTCTGGCGCGCGGAGGGAACATGAGAGTGTGCAGGTATTCCGGGCGCGCTACGTGACGTTGGCTGGTGCCGGCGCGATTCTTGCGGGTCTAATCCTTGTCGTCGTGTCATTAGCCTCTCGGGGCACTTATCCGCTGGAGTCAGGCGGGGCGTGGAACTTCATCCTGTCTGGCGCCTTCATGGGGGTCGGCCTTGTTGTCGTTGTCATTGGTGCGGCCAAGTATCGGGCAGCCACACGGGGAGCGCGCCGCGAGACTGCCGACGGAACCTGACGAAGGCTCTGAGCTGAGAACCCAATACCCAAGGCTCGCGGTCTCCGATGCCGTCATCAGCAAGGCGCGGAAGGAGTGCGCTTAGCCACATTCACCCGGGCCGAACACCCGTTGACGGACGTCCGGACGTGATCCTTATCCGGGCGGATGGGCTGAGGGGGGTACGTCGCGTGCGGGGTTTCCTGTGCGATTACCAGCCCCAACTCGCGCGCACGGCGAATCCCTGCTCCAACAGCTCGCGCACGATGTGCTTCGCGATGAAACTGGATGCACTCGTGACCAGCACCTGCTCCATCAGGCTCCCTCCATCGCGTCATTTGTAGGCTCACAGCCCTGTGACGCCTGCCCTTCCTTCGTAGGCGATTTGCAAGGATCCCCGAGCAGGGCCGCGTCCGAGAGGGCGATTCCCGTCGAGGGGGCGTGAGAACTCAGGCCCTTCAGCGCCGCTGATTCATGCGGTCGAGCGCCATTCAAGATTCAGTCTCGGGGCCACTCGGTATTGCCCGTGAGCAACACCCCCGCGGGGGCGACGCTCCTCTACTCCGAGGCGGACGACTCTCGACCTTCTGCACCCGCTTCCTCGGTGCGCGCAGCTACATCGAAGGCAGCACCTGACCACGTTTCCATCCCGTAGAGGAAGTGCTTCGGCGGCATCGTCCCCGTTCGCCACGCCCGTACGTCAGCGGCCAGCCTCGCCAGCGAGTGGATCTGCCACTGCACGGTCCCTTCCTTGAAGTTGAACACCGCTGCAGACAGCGCCTCCATACACTCGCGATCGCTTCGCGTCGGGGCGACGAGCCACGCCGCCTCAACGGTGGTCTGCAGCTCGACGTCGACCGGGCCGCCAGCGTCCCCATAGCGCGCGCCTCGTGTAGCGCGCATCCCAAGACTGCCGACCACCGGAACATCGGCTGGCGAGGCCCACCCGTCAAGCTCCGTCGTGCGCCTACCCAACGCCCCGATGACAGATGCGAGCGCGGCGTCGAACCTCTCGACATTCGCCGCGCGCCGCGCCACCCATTGGCCCCAGATCGCAACGAGCACACCGAGCACCGCGGCGACGAGCACACCGAGAAAGGCGAACCAGTCCGACGCCGTGAGCACGTCGGCCAAGGGGGCAGGAGTCATCCCGCCGAGCGTACCCTCAAGGGGCCTTGCTCGCGTCCGTCGAAACGCTAAGAGCCTTCGCTGCATCCTTGACGAGACTCGGCAGTTCGGCGGTGTTGATTTCCGCTGCGTGCTTGGCCGCGTCTCTGTGGGCGAATCGGGAAAGCACGTTCTTGACGAGCACCGCGTCCCCGACCTGCATACGTGCTGCGATTCTCACGTCATCGTCAGAACCTGCGTAGAAGGGCGCGAGCGCCTTCAAGGAGAGCGCGACGTCTTCCGCAGTGTCCGCCTCTCGGAAGTGTCGGCCAGACTCTCTGAGTAGTAGCGCGCCGAACGCTCCGATCACGAGCGCGACCGAGGCTCTGAGGATGCCATCGCCTACGGTCAGATCGAAGTTGTTGCGGATGGCTTCGGCGACGATAAACCAACCGATCGCACCCGCAACGACGAACGCCGCGGCCGCCCCGGCACGCATCCACTGTGCCGCCCGCCGTTCGCGCTTGGCGCGACCGGTCCAGTCCGTCGCGCTCAGACTCCCAGCGGCGTGCTCAGCCAGCGCCTCGCCAGCGATCGCCGTAGCCGCAAGTGCGGATACGTGCGCCAGGGCCTCTGCGTTCGTCTTGGCGTCGAACTCCTTGCGGTCGACGTACCAAACGGAGAGCACTTCACCCCAATCCTTGTCTATCGACTCGCGCGCCGATTTGCTTACTTCGGCGATGACCTCGCGTTCCGCGTCGATCGCCGATTCCAGGGTCTCGACGCCAACGGAGAGCTTCGTAAGTTCCTGCTGTCTCTCCTCGAGTGCGCGCTCGGTCACGTTGATCCGCGTTTCCAGATCATCGAGCCTCGATGTGCGGGCGGCGATCTCGGCGTCAAGTAGGGCGACGTATGAGTCCTTGAGGTCCCTCGGGGGAGGCGGAGGAAGCCTGCGCAGCGCGGACTCGAGGTTGTCCACGCCCTGTTGGCGACCATAGCCGGGTGCAACGTACTGAGCGAACTCCGCTGTGTTAGTCGGTAAAGCGTTCAACGCCTGGCTTAGCGAGTCGAGAACGCCAAGGTACAGCGCGGGTTGTCTGGTGAGCTTCGTCTTTGTCGCCTCACTCAGCCATTCGACGATGTCCATGCGCCACTGCTCACTGTTTGCCTCGCCGAATCGCGCGGCTTCGAGTGATTCCAGCTTGAGCTTCATGGTGTCCCAGACGGCGTGCGCCCGATATCGCTCGCTCCCTGTCGTCATTGACGCACCTCTCTTTAGGCCTCAGGACTTACATTCGTATCTGCCCCAGTCCGGCACACTATCCGAGAGTTCGGACACACCGCGCTCAAGCCGAAACCTCGGCCCGGAAGCCGGTTCCTCAACGCGAGCCGGATTGCCGCTCACCTCACACCAAGCACATCCAGTAGCGTGCGGATCATGTGCGGTGAGCGACCCGCGGAGAGGACGGCAGGAGATGACCATCATCACAGGCGGCATTCTCGCGGAGTTCGGTCCACCCAAGAGTGCTCACATGGCTGTCGCACGTGAGATTCGAGCTTTCGCGCCACGTAATCACGACGACGATTACGCTGTCGACGTCGCGATGGTGACTGGTCGCGATCGCGATGTCGGTCCTGAGCCGCCGCCGCTTGGTGTGTCGGCAGGGATGGTCGGGCGCGTCCAACGTCGATTCATCGTCTGGCATCGACTGCCGGAAGGGCTCGCCGATGAGGCTGACGTGCGTCGCTGGTTCATAGAGGCCCTCCCGCAGACCGAGACCTTGGTGAGGCAATACCTCCCGACGAGGTCGAAGGCTTATCCAGCCGAGCAGCTTGCTGACGAGGTGGCGGAACTACGTGCTCACCTCGAAAGCTTGAACACTTGACCGGTGGGACCTCGTTGGCTCGCTACCACGCCACGCGGCTGAGAGTGGGCGAGCACACTTGCTCGTCGCCCGGTAGCCGGTCCCTCACCGGCCGTCCGCAGGCGGATCCGCTTGCGCATGTCCACTGACCGACCACTACCAGACAACGCCGCCGGTTAGTCGACGGGCTATCGGGAGTGCCAGCGCGTCGGCGGGTCGCACGAGCCGCAGTCGGGCTGACCGTCCTACCATTGCTGTCCACCTTTCCGGATTCTCGCGAAAGGTCCGCTCCTGGTAGACGAGCTACGGGCGACCAGAGCCGGCGAAATCAAGAGGAAGACATGACTAGGCAGTCAACTACGCAGTGGGGCATTACTGTTCAGCTGGCTGATGGCAGCATTCGGTTCTTCTCTAGATCCGCCAGACACGGACAGTCGGAGTGGAGCCCGCGGATTAGTCAGGCCCAACGGTTCACGTCGGAAGGAGAAGCACGCGTCATGTCCGAGTCATTTGCCAGTGGGGGCGGCTCGATGCACTACTCAGTAGTCGCACTCCCGCGCCTACCAGGCTGAAGAACGATCGGGGGCCAACTTCGACCCGCGAGTGAGTAGTGCGCGTTCGGCGACCGGGTTGCGGACGGCACTCGCCTGATTCTCGGCTCCGTGAACGGAATAACCGGAGCGGGCTCACAATGGGACTGTGATCGAATCGCGACCTGCAATGTGCCTCACCGAGGAGACTGTCGCCCTTGTCATGCACCTACTGATCTCCGGAGAAATAACGCGTCCCATCGCATGTCGATTCGTAGCCCCCTGGGTTGAGGGAGATCTACCATCGAGCGGCAGGGCGCACTCAGGTGCCCAGTATGTGCACGGATTCGACCTCGTGGGCGACGCGGGAAGTCGCGTTTGGCATGCGCCCTCGCTCGAGGACGATCATGAGTACATCCTTGATCGAGATGAGATGGTTCGCCGATGCGAAGCATGGTTGGCGAAGTCACAGCTCACGCAGCACCAGCAGTGACGCTCTCGATCCACGGGCCGACCGATTATCGGGCGCCATGCTGTGGGCGGAGATTGATTCGCATGAACGACGAGCAGAGCCGATCCGACGGAGTCGGGTGGGCAGTTCTGCTCGACCGTCCCGAGGTGTCGACGCGGCCGGCCGCGACCGACGCTGAAGTGAACGCTGCTGAAGTGGAGCTCGCCACTCGCTTCCCTATCCAATTGCGGCAGCTGTTTATGCAGACCGATGGCGTGTGGGATCGATCCGGACGGTGGTTCGTAATCTGGCCCCTGGTCGACCTGGTGGAGCGAAACAGCGGTACGGCTGAAGAGCGCGCCGCGATCGCGTTCGGTGACGACGGCACAGGAAATCCATTCTGTGTCCACCGAGATGGGACCGTCAGCTACTGGTCAGAGATCGACGCCGAGCACACGTTCCTCTCGCCGGATCTCACGTCCTTCTGGACGGCCTGGCTGCGCGACGACCTGCGTCCCCACTAACGCTCCCGCTGAGGGATCCATGAACGGGCACCAATTCCGCTCCCGTTGAACCGGTGTCGCTGCGCTGACCGGCGGTCTCTCAGCGGGTCCCTACAGGTCCGTGCTCCAATTCATAAATGAAGAATTGTTCAGGCGGGGGGCCTCGCCCGACGGCGAGGCCTACCTGTGTCTCCTGCCGCTAAACCTTTTCGAGCATGCGGTCCGATGTCGCCTCTTCGGACGTGCGGTCGCGCCGACCAATTCGGACAGTCCAGAATCTCAGCGGTTCTGACCGGACCCGGTTCTCCGGGCGCCGTTCAGGCACTCTCCTCCGGAGATCTTCTTGAGCGACATCCTTCTGCACACTCTTCTCGACATCCTCGTACCACGCGTAGCACATCACGAGCCTCCTTACGGTGGACGTCCTTCAATCGTCCTCCGATATGGCTCCTTAATCGACACTTGGCATTCGACTTTCGAGTACGGGCCGGACTGCGGATCGATCATCGGCAGGACCAGCATTGACGAACCGGAAATCGCACCACGAGCTCCTGAGTAACCCCACGGGCCACGGTAATGCCACCAGGCCGCGCAGCGATCATCGACATCGCGATAGCCAACCGCGTGACCCACGCCCTAGGCGACCGTGGCCGCCTGGGAGCACTCCATCGTTCCGCGTTACTCGACAAGATCGGCTCCCCGGCCCCCGAGCGAGCGTTTGACTGCGTTCATGCGTCGTTTGCCAGATCGAACCCCTCAGCGGTCCATCAACGGACGTCGCAGGCGGATCCTCTTGTGCGCGTCCGTTTGCGCATTGACCTGTGAGGGCCTTGAAGACCCCCTCGGGCGTGACCCCGACGCTCCGGACAGCTCGAGACAGCGCGTGAGCAAGGCCGCACGTAGGCGGTCCGGTCAATGTGTCGCGAGAGCTAGCTACTGCTGACTGCTCTCGCTAGCATCCTGCTAATAGATCGCTCGCACGAGACCCGCGGGAAACCGGCCAGGGTAGCGAGTTACGACTATGGGGCGCGCTGATGCCAAGGCAAAGTATGCGTCGTTACCCGCGGTCGTTCCTGTTTCACGACATGGAGCCGCGGTGGCAGCCTGCCCAAAAACCCCCTTGCCGACTCTTTACGCAGCTGGTCGAGCCCTCGTCACGGTACGCGATCGGATGAATGCACAGTCGCGCGAACGAGTAGTCGTCGGCATCCATCCTTGTGCGCGATGCTCCTGTTTTCACCTCACCTCTGATCCCAAAGCAGGGGCGTCGAAATGGACCCGTCGCGCGCTCGCACAATTCCGATCGCGAGGGTGAGGTCTGCAGTGCGCTCACGTACCCCCTATTGAGCCGCCGCTGTTCAACCCCGGTTGGTTCTAACCATGTGACCGAATCGACTGGTCCGCGGACAACCGCCGCGCCTCACTTCGTGGTGCGTGCCTCGTAGATCAGCCGAAACTCGGTGCCGGCGGTGAGGCCAGTCGCTCGAATCGCCTCGACCAGGTCACCCCTGAGGAAGAGATCGCCGCGAGGAAGCTCGGCAAGCTTGAACGCGCCCCTACCCGCGAGTGCACCCAGATTGAATGCAGGGCGGCGGATGTCCATGATCCGTCCGGATGCAAACCGAGCGATTTCGGATCGGCTTTCCTCAAGCACATTCGCCACTATCGGAGCGCTGAACACCACCAGCCGGGCGTCATCACACTCCAGCGGAAGTAGCTCGCCGTACGGGGCGAGGAGTTGCCCGACAGCTTCAATCGCTTCCTCACGAAGGATGAGCACATGCCCACCCAGCCACGGCATATCCGAACGGAGCCAGGGCCGCCCGTGCTCGTCCTCCTTCAGCAAACGCACCTGGATCGGATGCCATGCAGTCCCGGGCTGCCGTTCAGACAGTGTCCGGAACACCTCGAAGTCGGCAGGATCGACCGGGAGGACCCACTCAAAACCCTCGGGGACTGCTGGACGAAAGACGCGGAAGTCCATCACCGGGTTCCTCCTCAGGACAGGCGCCGAGGTCGCGCGACCAACCATAGAAGGGCAACGGCCATCATGAGCCATGTGTCTGTTGCTCTCGGTGCTCAGCAAGCAGCGCAGGCGGCCACGTGGCCACGAACTCGGGCGTCTCGTCTGGGAAAGCCCCGACATTTTCAACGAAGAAGACGGCGACTGCGTTGAGGAGTTGGTCGTCGCCCTCCGTCAGCGCTCGATCCACAACTTCGAGCACGCGGCTTGACGTGTAGACGTCGCCGTCAGCGAAGCGACCGGCGGCGAAACGGAGTAAATCCGGGAGAAGGAGATGGATCAGCAATCCGCCGTGTTCGTCCACGTGCTCGTCGAGAAGCGGCCCGACGGTCGGCACAGCGGCGCGAAGCATCTCCACGAACTCGGCGGAGGAGAGCGACTGCATGGTCGCACGCTATATGCCTTTCGTTCTCTTCCTTCGGAGGCACGACCTCAGGGATTGTGCGATTGGCGATCCCAAATCGCGAACGATTACCGTGCGTGCACACGGTTCGGGCTGGCCGTCAGAATGTCTCGAGGTATCGCGCCCAGATCACGGCCTTTCGAAAGGGCCCGTCGCCCGCCGCATCGAACTGGGGCTCATCGAATCTCACGGAGTACTCGAGTTCGCCCGATCGCGCCAGCCGGTGCCGAACAGGCTGGGGCGGAATGATGGTGTCGACGCTGCCTGTGAACACGTCGCGCCATGGGCCGTCCCAAGACTCATCCTTGACGATTCGTACGCGCGTGCCGGGTTTCATCGCCTCGACCGGCCACTCGCCGTCGAGGGGCCGGCCCAAGATTGCTTCGATGGCGCGACGATCGGCCGATTCCTCGCTCTCGAGACTGTCCTCGACCATCCAGCCAACCTAGTGCAACCTCGCACCAACCCGTTCGATGAGCGCGGTGCTCCGAACGTGTGCCCTCGATTGATCGAAGTGACGCGCCCGATAGCCGGTCGATCACCGGGACGCGCGCAATCGCCGAGTCGCGCCGACGACGATCCTCGTGGCTCCTGGGCGCTCGATTCCCGTAAGACCCGCCCGAGACAATGCCCCGTGATGGGAGGCGAAGCGCTACAGCCAAATCCGTCGCCAGAGCGTCGCCATCCCAGCTCACGGGCGCAGAACGTGAAGGGTGGCGGGCAGATCCGCTTCATGGTGAACCGCGCATTCCCCGACGAATGAAAATGGCAGAGACGCCATGTGTGTGCCAGCTACCAGAGGAAATCCGGGCCATCCACTCGACAGGCTCCCCACTCTCGAGCAGCACCGCGAGCCCTGCACATGGCAAATGTCAAAAGTGACATTTCGATGACAAGTGGGTCCGGAAATGACAAATACCCGCGGAACCTACAACAAATACCCGCGGAACCTGCATGCGCGTCGCTACACCTGCACCATGTCGGCGAACCGGGAGAAGTGCCCGTGGAACGCGACCGTGATGGTGCGGGTGGGGCCGTTGCGGTGCTTGGCGACGATGAGGTCGGCCTCGCCCGCCCGGGGACTGTCGCGCTCGTAGGCGGACTCGCGGTGCAGCAGGATCACCATGTCGGCGTCCTGCTCGATCGAGCCCGACTCGCGCAGGTCGGAGAGGGCGGGCATCTTGTCGGCACGCTGCTCGGGGCCACGGTTGAGCTGCGAGAGCGCGATGACCGGCACCTGCAGCTCCTTCGCGAGCAGCTTGAGCGCACGCGAGAACTCCGAGACCTCCTGCTGGCGGCTCTCGACGCGCTTGCCGCTCGTCATGAGCTGCAGGTAGTCGATCACGACCATCTTGAGCCCGACGCGCTGCTTGAGGCGCCGGCACTTCGCGCGGATCTCGACGAGCGTCATGTTCGGCGAGTCGTCGATGTAGAGCGGCGCGTCATTGATGCGCCCGCGGGTCGCAGCGATCGTGGTCCAGTCCCGCGAGTCGACCGTGCCCTTGCGCATCATCTGCAGCGGCACGGATGCCTCGGCCGAGAGCAGGCGCATGGCGATCTCGCTCTTGCCCATCTCGAGCGAGAAGAAGATCGAGGGGAGGTCGTTGCCGATCGCCGCCGCCCGCGCGAAGTCGAGCGCGAGCGTCGACTTGCCCATCGCGGGACGCGCGGCGACGATGATCATCTGCCCGGGGTGGAAGCCGTTCGTCAGCTCGTCGAGGTCGGCGAATCCGGTGGGCACGCCCGTGAACTTGCCGTCAGTGTGCTTGGCCGCCTCGATCTCGTCGATCGCGGCGGTGACGGCCTCGGTGAGCGGGACGTAGTCCTCGCTCTCGGTCGAACCCGTGACCGAGTAGATCTCGGCCTGGGCGTTGTTGACGAGCTCGGTGACCTCGCCCTCGCCGGCGTAGCCCATCTGCACGATGCGCGTGCCGGCCTCGACCAGGCGGCGCAGCAACGCGCGCTCCGCGACGATCGACGCGTAGAACCCGGCGTTCGCCGCGGTGGGCACGAGGCTCGTGAGCGTGTGGAGGTACTCGACGCCGCCGGCACGCTGCAGCTCGCCGGTCTTCGTGAGCTCGTCGGTGACGGCGATCACGTCGGTGGGCTCGCCGTGCGAGTAGAGCGACAGGATCGCGTTGAAGACGACCTCGTGCTTCGGCACGTAGAAGTCGATGCCGCGGACGGTCTCGATCACGTCGGCGACGGCGTCTTTCGAGAGCATCATGCCGCCGAGCGCGCTCTGCTCGGCGAGGAGGTCGTGCGGCGGAGTGCGCTCACCGCGGCGGGCGTCGTCGTCGACCGATTCGGCGAGTCCGATGTGCGCGATCGACAACTCCATGACCTCCGATTCGGCCTTCGCCGGCAGCGTGCTGGCGCCCGCACTTCAGTGTGGCCGGAGCCTCTGACATGGGCTTTCCGACCGGGGTACACCCGCTGATCGAAGGACGCTGCTTCACGATAAGGAAGCGTCGTCCACAGCACAAGCCAGCCTGTGGATAACTCTGGGGACAAACTGGGCGAAACGCCGCGGAACGTGTGCACATCCCCTGTGGAAAACTGTGGAAATCTGGGGAATTACACCGGTTGAATTTCAGAACGATCAGGTGTTTCGTGTTTCCACACCTGTGGGGGGAAACTTCTTCGAGAATCCACGGATGCCCCATGCTCACCTGTGCACAACCATCACAGGATGTCCACAACCTCGTCTTGCGGGCGGGGCCGCGACGGTGTAGACCTGTGCAATCGAAACGGGGGCATCCCGGCCGGCGAGGGGGACGGCTGGGCGGGTCGATCGCGCCCACCGGAGCACGCCTCCGAACCACGCCTCCGATGCACGCCCGCGAACACGGAAACGGCGGCCCGGGCCGAAGCCCGAACCGCCATTCTCGAGTGCGTGCGAACTACTTCGCGGCGACCACCTGGAGGGTGATCGTGGCCGAGACCTCGTCGCGGAGGCGAACGGTCGCCTCGTGCTCGCCGACCGCCTTGATGGGGGTCGGGATCTCGATCTTGCGCTTGTCGAGCTCGCCGAGGCCGGCGGCCTCGACGGCCGACGCGACATCCGCCGTCTTGACCGAGCCGAAGAGCCGACCGCCGAGGCCGGCCTTGACGGCCAGCTTGACCTTGGTCGACTCGAGCTTGGCCTTGAGGGCCTGCGCGTCCTCGAGCGAGTGGAGCTCGCGGGCCGCACGGGCGGCCTTGATCTGCTCGACCTGCTTCTCGCCACCGCGGGTCCACGGCGTCGCGAAGCCCTGCGGGACCAGGTAGTTGCGCGCGTAGCCGTTCTTGACCTCGACCACGTCGCCGGCGGCACCGAGGCCGGTGACCTCGTGCGTGAGAATAACCTTTGCCATTGTCGTGCTCCTTAGCGGCCGGAGCCCGAGTAGGGCAGGAGGGCCATCTCGCGCGCGTTCTTCACGGCACGGGCGATCAGGCGCTGCTCCTGCACGGAGACACCGGTGATACGACGGGCGCGGATCTTGCCGCGCTCCGAGATGAACTTGCGCAGGGTGGCGACATCCTTGTAGTCGATGACGCCGACCTTGATGGACTTCGCCGGGGCGGCGTTCTTCGCGCCCTTCCCGCGGCTCGGCTTGCGGCGGTCGCCGCTGCTCTTTCCAGCCATTGTTGATCCTTTGATGAGTGCTCGCCGGTCGAGGGACCGGCGTGGATGTTAGAAGGGGGTCTCGTCGCCGTAGTTCGTGCCCGGCGTGTTCCAGACGTCGCCGCCGGATGCACCGCCCGACTGGGCGGCCGGCGTGCTCGGAGCCCATGCGTCGTCGGACTGGCCGCCCCCGAAGGAGCCGCCGCCCACGCCGCGGTTGGACTGCGCGCGAGTGACCTGGGCGGTCGCGTACCGGAGCGAGGGGCCGATCTCGTCGACCTCCAGCTCGATCGTGGTGCGCTTCTCGCCTTCCTTGGTCTCGTAGGAACGCTGCTTGAGACGCCCGGAAGCGATGACCCGGGAACCCTTGGTGAGTGAACCCGCGACGTGCTCGGCGAACTCGCGCCAGCAGCTCGCGCGCAGGAACAGCGCTTCACCGTCCTTCCACTCGTTCGCCTGACGGTCGAACGTTCGGGGCGTGGACGCGATGGTGAAGTTGGCAACCGCCAGCCCGTTCTGCGTGTAGCGCAGCTCGGGGTCTGCAGTGAGGTTGCCCACCACGGTGATGATGGTCTCGCCGGCCATGGGGACTAGGCGTCCTTCTTGGCGGGGGCCTTCGCGGCGGCAGCGGCCTTCTTCGCGGCGCGCTCCTCCTGGGCCTTGGCGACGGCGGCCACCTGGGCGATGGCCTCCTCGGCGCGGAGCACCTTGGTGCGCATGACGGCCTCGCTGAGGTTCAGCTGGCGGTCGAGCTCCTTGGTGGTCGCGGGCTCTGCGGTGAAGTCGACGACGGCGTAGATGCCCTCGCTCTTCTTCTTGATCTCGTACGCCAGGCGACGGCGTCCCCAGATGTCGACCTTGTCGACGGTGCCGCCATCGTTGCGGATGACGTTGAGGAACTTGTCGAGGCTGGGAGCAACGGTGCGCTCGTCGATCTCGGGATCGAGGATGACCATCAGCTCGTACTGGTGCATGACAGACCCACCTCCTTCGGACTCAAGCGGTCACAGACGGTCTGTGACAGGAGGGTGTACATGCGTCGCGCCGAGGAGGCCGCGAATGCGGCGCTCGGGCAACCTGTCAATGGTAACGGATGCCGCGTCGCCGCGCCATTCGACGCTGAGGATGCCTCGTGGTCGCCGACGTCCGTCGGCGCGCGCCGCCTGCAGGATCACGCCCGCTCGCGCGCCGCCCACCAGTCGAGCAGGCGTTCCTTCGCGGCATCCGGGCCGATCGGGCCCTCGTCGAGGCGCACCTCGAGGAGGTAGCGGTACGCCTCGCCGACCACCGGTCCGGGCTTCACGTCGAGGAGCTGCATGATCTGCTGCCCGTCGAGCTCGGGGCGCACGGCCGCGAGCTCCTCCTCCTCGGCGAGCACGGCGATGCGCTCCTCGAGGTCGTCGTAGGCGAAGCCGAGCCGGTCGGCCTTGCGGCGGTTGCGGGTCGTGACGTCTGCCCGGGTCAGGATGTGCAGGCGCTCGAGCTGGTCGCCCGCGTCGCGCACGTAGCGGCGCACCGCCGAGTCGGTCCACGCGGCATCCGCGTAGCCGAAGAACCGCAGGTGCAGCTCGATGAGCCGGGAGACCGCCGCGATGGTGTCGTTGTCGAAGCGCAGCTCGCGCAGGCGCTTGCGGGCGAGCTTCGCACCGACCACGTCGTGGTGGTGGAACGACACGGCCCCGCCGGGCTCGAGTCGCCGGGTGGCCGGCTTGCCGATGTCGTGCAGCAGCGCCGCGAGGCGCACGACGAGGTCGGGGGAGTCGAGGACGCCGCGCGAGACCTCGTAGTCGATCGCCTGGTCGAGCACCGTGAGCGAGTGCTCGTACACGTCCTTGTGGTGGTGGTGCTCGTCGACCTCGAGGCGCAGGGCCGGGATCTCGGGCAGCACACGGTCGGCGAGGCCCGAGTCCACGAGCAGTCGGATGCCGCCGCGCGGCGCCGTGGTCAGCAGCAGCTTCGACAGCTCGTCGCGCACCCGCTCGGCCGAGATCCGCTCGATCTCGGGTGCCAGGGCGGACATCGCCGCGCGCGTGCCCGCCTCGACCTCGAAGCCGAGCTGGGCCGAGAATCGTGCCGCGCGCAGCATCCGGAGCGGATCGTCGCCGAACGACTGCTCGGGCGCGGCCGGCGTGCGCAGCGTGCGGGAGAGGAGGTCCTCGACGCCCCCCGACGGATCGACGAGCGCGAGCTGGGGGAGTCGCAACGCCAGTGCGTTCACCGTGAAGTCGCGTCGCGTGAGGTCGTCCTCGAGGCTCGTGCCGAAGACCACCTCGGGCTTGCGGGATGCCCCGTCGTAGGCGTCGGCGCGGTAGGTCGTGATCTCGACCGTCTCGCTGGCAACCTTCGCGCCGATGGTGCCGAACGCCCGGCCGATGTCCCAGTGCGCCTCTGCGATGGGCTTCACGATCGCGAGGATCTCGTCGGGCGTGGCATCCGTCGTGAAGTCGAGGTCGTTCGTGCCGCGACCGAGGAAGGCGTCGCGGACCGGTCCGCCGACGAGGGCGAGCTCGTGGCCCGCGGACGCGAAGGCCTGGGCGAGCTTCGCGACGGTCGGCGAAGCGGCCAGCTCGCCCAGCCGGTCGAGGGCCGCCGCGACACTCTGCATGCCCCCTATGTTAAGCGGGACGCCGCGCTCGGCCGTCGGCAGCCGGCCTCCTTCTGGGGGCTTCCCGACACTGTGGACGTCGAGCGGGCGCCCGGACCCCAGCCCGTAGAATCGCCTGCATGGTGCCCGAGTCGAACCCCGCGCTTCAGCGTGCCGACTGGACCGACTCCACGCCCCGCCGCCCCTCCCGACGCTCCCGCCTGGTCTTCGCGGGCCTCGCCCTCGCGGCGCTCACGGGGGCGGTGGCGACCCCGCTCGCGGCCAACGCGGGCGTCGATCCCGCATCGGGCCTGCAGGCGATGCTGGGCCTCGGCGACCCCCGGCCCGCCGCCGAGGCCGGCCTGACCGCCTCCGCTCCCGCGCAGGCCGTCGGCGTGGAGTCGACCGGGCTGAACGTGCGCGTCTCCCCCACCATCTCGACGACCATCTCGCTCGGCGAGCCCGTCGCCCTCTCGGTCGAGATCGAGAACGCGACCGGGGAGGCGCTGGCCCCCGGAACGGTGCGCCTCGTGCGCGCCGAGGGCGCCATCCACGACCAGTCGGAGCTCGACGAATGGCTCGCCGCCGACGCGCAGGACACCACGGGCGTCGCGGGCGACGCGGTCACGCTGGGCGAAGCCGAGTCCCGGGGCCTCGCCGCCGGCGGCGCCACGCTCGTGTCGTTCACCGTCCCCGGCGAGGTGTTCGCCGACCTCGCGAGCTCGCCCGTGCTCGGCCTCGGTGCCGAGCTGCGCGTCGGCGACACCGTCGTGGCCGCCGGCACCGCGGCGTACGCCAACGCCGACGTCCCGGCGTCGGGCTCGGTCGCCGTGGCACTGGCAGCGCCCCTCACGACTCCTACCGGCACGGTCCCCGCCGGGCTCATCCCCGCCGACCAGCTCGAGAACTGGACCTCGCCGACGGGCCTGCTCACGCGCCAGCTCGACGCCCTCGCCGGACGCCGCGTCGCGATCGGGCTCGACCCCCGCATCGTGGCGTCCATCCGCGTGCTCGGCACCAGCGCTCCGGCGTCTGCGACGGCCTGGCTCCAGCGCCTCTCGAACGTGCCGAACGAAGTATTCCCGCTCGCGTATGCAGACGCTGACGTCGCGGCGCAGGCGCAGCTGGGACTGCCCGGCCTCCTGGCGCCGACCTCGTTCGGCGACGTGCTCGACCCCGCGAACTTCGCCACCTCGCCCGAGGCGGGCGACACCGACGGCGCCGCGGCGGGCGGCGCGCCCGCGACCGACCAGCCCGTCGAGCCCGAGCCGACCCCCGGCGGCGTGCCGACCACCGAGGAGCTGCTCGCCTGGCCGTACACGCGCGCCGATCTCGCGTGGCCCGCCGACGACACGGTGGCGGTCGGCAACCTGGGCTACCTCGACGCCGCGGGGCTCACCACCACGCTGCTCGCGCCGGGCAACGTCGAGGCCGTCGAGGGCCCCGCCTCGTCGTCCGCGAACGTCGACGGCTCGACGGCGCTCGTCGCCGACGCCGAGCTCACCGAGCCCCTGCGGGCGGCATCCGACGCCTCGACCGACACCGAATGGCGCGAGGCGACCGGCCGGCTGCTCGCCGAGCTCGCACTCGACGCGGGCACGGCGCGCACGACCGTGCTCGCGACGTTCGACCGCGGCGACGCGGCGCAGTCCGCGCGCGTCTCGGCGGTCATCGACGAGATCTCGGGATCGGGGTGGTCGTCGCTCGCCGGCCTCTCCGACGCGATCGGCGCGCCGCCCGAGGCACGCACCCTCGTCGACGAACCCGAGGCCGAGGGCCGGCTCTCCGCGATCGCCCGCATGGTCGAGACCGAGGCCCGCCTGGCCGAGTTCGCCACCGTGCTCGCCGACGAGAGCCTCATCACGGGCCCGACGCGACGCCAGTTGCTGTCACTCCTCGACGTCGCCTGGCTCGAGGACCCCGACGTGTGGGAGGCCGAGGTCGGGGAGTGGCTCGTCGCGCAGCGCGCCACGCTCGGGGCCGTCTCCGTCGTGCCGAGCAGCACGATCAACGTCGTGTCGACCGAGACCGGCGTCCCGACCACCATCGAGAACACGCTCCCGTACCCGGTCACGGTCGTGGTCGACGTCGCGCCATCGAACGGCCGGCTCATCGTCGAGGATCAGGTCGAGGCCACCGTCGAGCCGCAATCCCGCTCCACCGTGCGCGTGCCCGTCGCCGCCGGCGTCGGCAACGGCGAGGTGTCGCTCGCCGTTTCGCTCACCTCCACCACGGGTGTGCCCATCGGCGACACCGTGACGATCCCGGCCAACGTGCAGGCCGACTGGGAGGGCCTCGGCGCCGCGATCCTCGCCGTGATCGTCGTGCTCGTGTTCGGAATCGGCCTCTGGCGCAACATCCGTCGTCGCCGCCGGGCGCGGCTCGCGGCCGCCGAGGGTGGGTCTAGTGCAGCGGATGCCGCGACTGACGCGGACAGCGCCGGCGACGCCGGTGACGCGGCATCCGCAGCGCCCGTCGCTGCCGACACCGACGCCACTGCCACCGACGCCACTGCCACCGGTGGCAGCCCGACCGGCGCCACCCCGACCGGCGTCGCTTCCACCGACGCCACCCCGACCGGCACCACCCCGACGGGCGCCGACGAACCGACGGGACCCGAGCGTGGCTGACCCCGACCGGATCGGCCGCGCGAGCGCCTTCCTCGCCTCCGGCACGATCGTCTCCCGCGTCCTCGGGTTCGTGAAGGCCATCGTGCTCGCGGCGGCCATCGGCGTCGTCGGGTCGACCTCCGCCGACGCGTTCGCCGTCGCCAACGGCCTGCCCAACACCGTCTACGTGATCGTGGCGGGCGGCGTGCTGTCGGCCGTGCTCGTGCCGCAGATCGTGCGCGCGAGCACGCACACCGACGGCGGCAGCGCCTACATCAACAAGCTCCTCACGCTCGCGCTCACCGTGATCGGCGCCGCGACGGTGCTCGCAACGGCCCTGGCCCCGGTGCTCACCTGGATCTACGCGGGCTCGAACTCCGAGATCCTCCCGCTCGCGGTCGCCTTCGCCTGGTGGTGCCTCCCGCAGATCTTCTTCTATGGGCTCTACACGCTGCTCGGCGAGGTGCTGAACGCCCGACGGAGCTTCGGGCCGTTCACCTGGGTGCCCGTGCTCAACAACGTGGTCGCGCTCATCGGCCTCGTGATCTTCGGCTTCCTCTTCGGGTTCGACCCCGACGGAACCCGAGCGATCGACGACTGGACGCCCGGCATGGTCGCGTTGCTCGCCGGCTCCGCGACGCTCGGCATCGTCGTGCAGGCGGTCGTGCTCTTCTGGTTCTGGCGCCGCATCGGCCTGCGCTACCGCCCCGATTTCCGGTGGCGCGGCGTCGGGCTGGGCGCGGCCGGCCGCATGGCCGGCTGGACGTTCGGGATGCTGCTGCTCACGACGTTCGCCGGCATCGTGCAGACCCAGGTCGTGCTCCTCGCCTCGGGCGAGGGGGCATCCGTCGCGGCGATCGACAACGCGTGGCTCGTGTTCATGCTGCCGCACTCGGTCATCACGGTCTCGATCGCGACCGCGTACTTCACCCGCATGAGCGAGCACGCGCACGCCGGCGACCTCGACCGGGTCCGCGACGACCTCTCGAGCGCCGTCCGCGGCGTCAGCGTCATCCTCGTGCTCGCCGCCGCCGTGCTCATGGTCGTCGCCTACCCGTTCGGAGCGGTCTTCCAGCCCGGACTCGCCCTCGCGTCGGCGCTCGGCAACGTCATCATCGCATTCGCCATCGGCCTCGTCGGGTTCAGCATCCTCTTCGTCGTGCAGCGCACGTTCTACGCGCTGGGCGACACCCGCACCCCGTTCTACTTCACGCTCTTCCAGGTGATCGTCTTCACGCTCGCCGCGCTCTCCTGCATCATGCTGCCGCTCGAGTGGACGGCGGTCGGCATCGCCCTCTCGACGACGCTCGCCGGAACGGCCCAGCTCGTGCTCGCGCTCGTGCTGCTGCGCCGACAGCTCCACCGGCTCGACGGGCGGCGCATCGCGGTGAGCCTCGGCCGCGACCTCGCGGCGGCCGTCCTGCCCGTCATCGCCGGCGTGGTGCTCCTCGTACTGCTCGGGGGCACGACCGAGGACGGATTCGCCGTCAGCAACCGGATCGGCGCGATCGTCTCCATGGCGATCATCGGCGCCGTGATGGCGGCACTCTACTTCGGGGTGCTGTGGGCGCTGCGCTCGCCCGAGCTGCGCGGATTCGCCGAACCGCTGGTCGCGCGAGTGCGGCGACGCTGAGGCATCCGACGCGCGAGCGCCCGGTCGGCGGCGGAATACCCGCCGCCTAGACTGTGTTCACCATGACGTGCCTTTCCAGAACGTCGAGGTTGCCGAAACACCAGTGACCACAGGAGTGAAGTTGCGCGACATCATCATCATCGGCTCGGGCCCGGCCGGATTCACGGCCGCGATCTACGCCGCACGCGCAGAGCTCAAGCCCCTGCTCATCGCCAGCTCGGTCGAGATCGGCGGCGAGCTGATGAACACGACCGAGGTCGAGAACTACCCGGGCTTCCCCGAGGGCATCATGGGCCCCGACCTGATGGCGAAGTTCCAGGCGCAGGCCGAGCGGTTCGGCACCGAGGTCGTCTACGACGACGTCGTGGAGCTCGAGCTCGACGGCCCCGTCAAGCGCGTGAAGCTCGGCAACGGCGAGGTGCACGAGGCATCCGCCATCATCTACGCGACGGGCTCGGCCTACCGCAAGCTCGGCCTGCCCGAGGAGGAGATCCTCTCGGGTCACGGCCTCTCGTGGTGCGCCACCTGCGACGGCTTCTTCTTCCGCCAGAAGACCATCGCGGTCGTCGGCGGCGGCGACTCCGCGATGGAGGAGGCTACCTTCCTCACGCGATTCGCCGACAAGGTCTACGTCATCCACCGTCGCGACTCGCTCAAGGCGTCGAAGATCATGCAGCAGCGTGCGTTCGACAACGAGAAGATCGAGTTCATCTGGAACGCGGAGGTCACGCAGATCCACGGCACCGAGCAGGTGTCGGGCGTGACGCTTCGCGACACCGTGACGGGCGAGCTCCGCGCGCTCGACCTCGACGGCCTGTTCGTCGCGATCGGCAACGACCCGCGCACCCACCTCGTGCACGGCAAGCTCGAGCTCACGCGCGAGGGCACGATCCACGTCGAGGGCCGCTCGTCGCGCACGTCGGTTCCCGGCGTCTTCGCCGCCGGCGACGTGATCGATCCCTTCTATCGCCAGGCCGTCACGGCCGCCGGCACGGGCACCGTCGCGGCGCTCGACGCCGAGCACTACCTGGCCGCCCTCGCGGAGGCGCCGTCGCCCGAGATCGCCGAGATCGAGGCCGAGGCGATCGAAGAGGCCGCAGCCGTCGAGAACTTCGCCCGCACGCGCTGAGTCGTCCCGCACGACGAGCGCGGCATCCGCTTCACCAAAGGAGAAACACATGACTGCACGTGCCGTGAACGAGGCCACCTGGGAGCAGGAGGTCCTGAACAACGAGAAGGCCGTCCTCGTCGACTTCTGGGCCGAATGGTGCGGGCCGTGTCGCATGGTCAGCCCGATCCTCGACCAGATCGCGACCGAGCACGCCGAGAAGCTCGACATCGTCAAGCTCAACGTCGACGAGAACCCCAACCTCGCGATGAAGTACCAGATCACCGCGATCCCCGCGTTCAAGGTCTTCCAGAAGGGCGAGGTCGTCAAGACCGTCGTCGGCGCCAAGCCGAAGCCCGCTCTCGAGGCCGACCTCGCCGCCTACATCTCGTAGTCGGCCGCCTCGCACACGCAGAGACCCGTCCGGCACCCGCCGGGCGGGTCTTTCGCGTATCCGGATCGACCCCGCTTGCACTCGGCGTTCCGGCGCTGACGCGGTCGATCGAGCGGATGCCCCGGGCGAGACGTCATGCGGACGGGCCGCCCGAACCCAGTGACTAGCATGGAAATCCTGAGCAGAAACGGAAGCGACGTGACCTCTGACGTCCCCCAGCGGACCGGCAACAACCTCGACCCCTGGTACGCGAACTACGCCGAGCGAGCCTCCGGCCTCGCCGCCTCCGAGGTCCGAGCCCTGTTCGCCGTCGCGTCGCGCCCCGAGGTGGTGTCGCTCGCCGGCGGCATGCCCTTCGTCTCGGCGCTTCCGCAGGAACTCATCGTCTCGTCGATGGAGCGGGTCATGCGCACGCAGGGGCCCGTCGCCCTCCAGTACGGTTCGGGGCAGGGCATCCCGCAGCTGCGCGAGCACATCCTTGACGTCATGGCGCTCGAAGGCATCCGCGGCTCGGTCGACAACGTCGTGACGGCCACCGGCTCGCAGCAGGCGCTCGACCTCGTGGCGAAGCTCTTCGTCGACCCGGGCGACGTGATCCTCGCCGAGTCGCCGAGCTACGTGGGCGCCCTCGGGGTGTTCCGGTCGTACCAGGCGAGCGTCGTGCACGTCGCCATGGACGACGACGGCCTCATCCCCGAGGCACTCCGCCAGACGATCGCCCACCTGCGCGGACAGGGTCGGCGCATCAAGTTCCTCTACACGATCCCGAACTTCCACAACCCAGCCGGCGTGACCCTCTCGGCCTCGCGTCGCCCCGAGATCCTCGAGATCTGCCGCGAGAACGAGATCCTCGTGCTCGAGGACAATCCCTACGGCCTGCTGCATTTCGACGAGCCGGCGCCGAACGCCCTGCGCTCGCTCGACGAGGACCACGTCATCTACCTCGGCTCGTTCTCGAAGACGCTGGCCCCTGGCTTCCGCGTCGGATGGGCGCTCGCGCCGCACGCCATCCGCGAGAAGCTCATCCTCGCGGCCGAGTCGGCGATCCTCTCGCCGAGTTCGTTCAGCCAACTGGTCGTCTCCGAATACCTGTCGACGACCGATTGGCGCGCACAGATCGACACCTTCCGGGGGGTCTACCGCGAACGCAAGGACGCGATGATCGAGGCGTTGGGGGAGTACCTCCCGCAGCTGCGATGGACGAACCCCAACGGCGGCTTCTACGTCTGGGTCACCATGCCCGACGTGCTCGACTCCAAGCAGATGCTGCCGCGCGCCGTGAAGGAGCTCGTCGCGTACACGCCCGGCACCGCGTTCTTCGCCGACGGCCGTGGTCGCCACGCGATGCGGCTGTCGTTCTGCTATCCCACGCCCGACGCCATCCGGGTCGGCATCCGTCGCCTCGCCACGGTCGTGAACGGCGAGCTCGACCTGCTCGACACGTTCGCCGGCACCGGCCCGCTGCAGCTGCCGCCGAGCGCCGACTTCGACTCCGCCCCGCCATCCGACCTCAAGTGAGCACGCGCATCACAGTTTGGAGAAATCCCAGATCATGAGCGATTCCAGCGGTCTGTACGTGGTCGTCCTGGCTGGCGGCATCTCGCACGAGCGCGACGTCTCCCTGCGTTCGGGTCGTCGCGTCGCCGATGCCCTCGCCGAGGCCGGCCACCGCGTCGTGCTGCGCGATCCCGATGCAGGACTCCTCCCGTACCTCGCGAACGAGCGTCCCGATGTGGTGTTCCCGGCGCTGCACGGCTCGAGCGGCGAGGACGGCTCCCTGCTCGACCTCCTCAATGCGCTCGGCGTGCCGACGGTCGGCTCGACCGGCGCCGCTGCGCGACGCGCGTGGTCGAAGCCCGTGGCCAGCTCGCTCGCCACGCACGCCGGCCTCGCCGTGCCACGGTCGATCGTGCTGTCGAACGAGGCGTTCCGTGAGCTCGGGGCCGCCAGCGTGCTCCGCGTGGTGCGCGAGGCGCTCGAGGGCGACCTCGTCGTGAAGCCCGGATCGGGCGGGTCCGCCCAGGGCGTCACCATCGTCGACGAGCCGAACGAGCTGCCGCGCGCGATGGTCGAGGCGTTCACCTACGACGACGTGGCCGTCGTCGAGCACCGCGTGCACGGCACCGAGATCGCGGTCGCCGTGATCGACACCGGTGACGGCCCGCGCGCGCTCACGCCCGTCGAGATCGAGCCGCGGACCGGCGTCTACGGATTCCAGGCCCGCTACAACGCGGGGGAGACCACCTTCTACGCCCCGTCGCGCCTCGGGGATGCGGTCAGCACATCCGTGGCGGATGCCGCGGTGCACGCGCATCGCACGCTTGGGCTGCGCGACCTCTCGCGCATCGACTTCATCGTCGACGCCGAGGGCACCCCGTGGTTCCTCGAGGCGAACGTGATTCCCGGCCTCACCGAGACGTCGCTCGTACCGCTCGCGATCGAGGCTTCGGGCACGGATGCCGCGACGGTCTACAGCGGTCTGGTGCGCGCCGCGGCGGCACGCGCCGCGATCTGAGCCGAGGTCCCGACCGGCGGGTGACGCCGGTCGTCGACTCCGCCCGCGGGCTCGTTGAAGTGCTGCCATCGGCCCCGGCGGTTCGAACTGGCTCGCGTGGCTCCCGTGGCGCGAAAACAGGGCGTTCTCAGTTCACCAGGAGCCATTCTCCGGGCGATCCGGGGTCAGACGCCCTCGAGTTCCTCGCCGAGGTCGCTGAGGATGCGACGGAGATCCTGAACCGTCGCGAAATCGATGCTGATCTGGCCTTTCCGTGCACCGATCGCGATCTTCACACGTGTGTTCAGGCGGTCGCCGAGGCGGGTGGCGAGATCGTCGAGGAAGTCCTGCCGCTTGCCGGCGGCCGGCTTCGCACGGGACGGCTTCGGGCTGCTCGCCGCGAGCGCCTCGGCGGCGCGCACCGACAGTTCCTCGTTCACGATCTTGTCGGCGAATCGCTGCATCTCCTCGGGGTCATCGCTCACGGCGAGGATCGCCCGGGCGTGCCCGGCGCTCAGCACGCCGGCGGCGACCCGGAGCTGCACCGCCTCGGGAAGCTTGAGCAGCCGGAGCGTGTTGGAGATCTGCGGACGGGAGCGTCCGATGCGGGAGGCGAGCTCCTCCTGGGTGATCCCGAAGTCGGCGAGGAGCTGCTGGTAGGCCGACGCCTCCTCGAGCGGATTGAGCTGCGACCGATGGAGGTTCTCGAGCAGCGCATCGCGCAGCATGTCCTCGTTGGCCGTGTCCTTCACGACCGCCGGGATGGATTCGAGGCCCGCGGCCTTCGTCGCACGCAGTCGGCGCTCGCCCATGACGAGCTCGTACTTGCCGGGCTCACCCGGGTGCGGGCGCACGACGATCGGCTGCAGCACGCCGAACTCGCGGACGCTGTGGACGAGTTCCTCGAGGTCCTCGGGATCGAATACCGTCCGCGGCTGCTGCGCGTTGGGGACGATGTCGTCGGGACTCAGGCGCGCCAGTCGGGCTCCGGGAACGGTCAGCAGGCCCTCCGTCGCGGCGGCCTGCTCGACGGCGGCGATGGCCGTGGCGGGCGTCGAATCGGCGTCGGGGAAGAAGACATCGACCGGACGAGTCGCCTTGGTCGCATCATCGGTCGTCGGAATGAGGGCGCCGATTCCGCGGCCGAGGCCGGTGCGCTTGGTAGCCATCAGTGCGTGTCCTTCTGGGTGTTCTGGTTCGCGAGCCCACGCCGTGCGATCTCCGCCGCTGCTTCGCGATAGGAGAGCGACCCGGTCGAGGCGAAGTCGTAGCTGATCACGCTCTGGCCGTAGCTGGGCGCCTCGGACACCCGGACCGAGCGGGGGATGATCGTGCCGAGCGTCTGCGTCGGGAAGTGATCCCGCACCTCCTGGGCGACCTGCTGCGCGAGGTTCGTGCGTGAGTCGTACATGGTGAGGAGGATCGTCGAGAGCCGGAGGTCGGGATTGAGGTGCTTCTCGATGAGCTCGATGTTGCTCAGGAGCTGGGACAGGCCTTCCAGCGCGTAGTACTCGCACTGGATGGGGATGAGCACCTCGCGCGCAGCAACGAACGCGTTGATCGTGAGCAGGCCAAGCGATGGCGGGCAGTCGATGAACACGTAGTCGTACGGTCGGTCCATCGCCGCGAGGTGTGCGTCGAGCGCGCGGCGGAGGCGTTGCTCGCGAGCGACGAGGGACACGAGTTCGATCTCCGCGCCGGCGAGGTGGATGGTCGCGGGAACGCAATCCAAGCGCTCGTGCTCGGTCGACGGTTGGACCACCTCGGAGAGCGGGAGGTCCGCGACCAGGACCTCGTAGACACTCTGCTGCTCTGACCGGTGATCGACCCCGAGTGCCGTCGACGCGTTGCCCTGCGGATCGAGGTCGATGACCAGCACATGCGCACCGGTGCGAGCCAGCGCCGCGGCGAGGTTGACGGCCGTCGTCGTCTTGCCGACGCCGCCCTTCTGGTTCGAGATCGTCATGATGCGCGTGCGCGCCGGCAGGGGAAGGACCGCATCCTCGAGTGCCTGGCGACGTCGCGTCTCGTCGGCGAGTTGATCGGCCAGGGGAGTTCCTCCGTACTGAGTGGACGTTTCACGTGAAACGGCGGTCGCGGGCTCCTGCGCGGTGGTTTCACGTGAAACGGACGCCGGAATGTCGATGGTGGGCAAGCTCGGCGGGTCCGTCTGGATGCGATCCAGCACAGGCTCGTCGGGCGATTCCCGAGGGTCAAGCGTACCGGGCACGGCCGTCGCCGACGACGCGGGCTGGGGGTCCGGTTCGGCTTCGATCACAGGATTCTCGACCTGAGCCTCGTCGACGTAGGTGTTGGGTGGTCCGCTGGGGGGAGGCGGGGCACTCGGGGCCAGCTGATCGATCGGGGCATCGCGCTGGCTGGCGTCGCCCGTCGTCGCCCAGGTTGCTTCGTCGGCGATCGTGGATGCTGCCGGCGTCGGCGCTGTCCACGGCTCGGCGGCAACGGGGTGCTCGTGCACATCGGCGTCGCTGGGCGCTGACGTCTCCCAGGGGGTCTCTGAGTGCAGCGGCTCGTCCTGTTGGGCTTCATCCACGTGCTCGTCCGAGCCGCGTGTGACTTGGAGGGCTTCGTGCGGCTGGCCCTCCTCGGCCGGCCGGGCGGGTGATTCGCTCACGTCCGTTCGCGGGGTCTGCAGCGATGAGACCGTGTCCGCGGCCGCATCACCGACGATCTCCCGGATGAGATCCTCGAGCAGGCGGTCGGGTGAGGTCTTCGGAAGCGAGTGCGGCAGTGCGGTGTCATCCGCGCCGGTTTCATCCGCGAGTGCGGCAGCAGTCGCGACATCCCAATCGATGCTGGCCGTGACGGGTGAAGGTGACGGTGCAGGTGCTGCCTCAACTGTCGGCGGCGTCGGATTCGATGCAGACTCCGGCGACGACGTGGCTGGGTTGGGGAAGTCGTCCTCACCCGCAGTGTCGGAGTTCGCAGGCGCGATCGATGACTCGCCCCATGGTGCAGTCGGCGTCGGCTCACCGGTCACTGAATCGGTCGGTGCTCCGAACGGTGCTTGGGGCGATGGGGGTGCCCACTCCTGCGATGCCGTCCGCGAATCGGGAGTGGGGTTCGATACGGGAGGCCCTGGCGAAGTTGTCGGGTGCCACGCCGGAACTTTGGCGGGCGCAACCTGCTCGGGGACGCTCGGAGAAGCCGGCTCAGTGTTTCGCGCCTCGGGGCTCCATTGCGCGTTGTCATCGGAGACCGCGACCGACGACTGGGTCACAGGCATGCCGGCACTCCAAGTGATGCCGGCCGTCGGAGTCTCGCTCGACGAAGGGCCGGCAGCCGATCGGGGATCCGATGCGGGCGGTCGAAGCGTGCTCGCGTGCGTCGTGCCGTTGTCTGGTTCAGGGTCGGGCTGTTGTCGCTTCCGGTGGAACCATCCGCGACCTCCACCCTGTGCCATACCAACTGCTCCCCGTCACTCCGCTGCACCGATCGTCGTGCGTTCGGTTCGAGAATCCAGCCTAACCGCCACACCCGTCGACGCCGCAGTCGGATTCCCGTGTCCGCCGGATGGCCAGGAGTTCGTTGCTGTGGAGGACGCGTGTGGCTCGGTGGTCGGTCTGACCAGAGTGGTGCTGACGTATCGCCGCTGGTTCGGATAAACCACGTCTGGCGAACCGATGTTGTGAGTTCGGTGTGCGCTCGGTCGGACTTCGCGGTGGTCGGGGGTGGACCTGGGTCGTGAGCTGATGGCGTCCGGGAGGGGACAGGTGTTTCACGTGAAACGGTCCTTGGTTGAACGAGCGCTATCAACGGCTGGGTCGTGAGTCCTTCCACCGGGGAAGATCTTGTCTCTCGTCTCGTTTCACGTGAAACGCCGTTCCACCCGCTGGCTTTGACGTGCCGCGTCGGGATCCACTCGTCGTCCGAGACCCTCGTTGATGTTTCACGTGAAACGAAGCCTGATCCCCGGCCCCTGCACCACCTCAGTTCCCAATCGAATACTCGAGGCCTTCGTTCGAGCTCGCCTCTATCGGCCCACAACCGTACTGCTCGGTGCAAGCCCCCACCCCCGGCGCGCCCCACCCCGCCGTTCACGTCACCCCACTGCTGCCGCGGTGGCTGCCCCAACTCGTCACGCTCCCCGTTTCCCTCGATTCCGTAACGTCAGCCGTTTCTGCGTCGTCCGCCGTTTCCGCTCCGCCCGCCGTCCCGTCACGGTTTATGGCTGCGGCCACCCCGTCGTTCCCGCGCTGCCCCCGTTCCCGCCACCCCGTCGTTCCCGCGCTGCCCCCGTTCCCGCTCCGCCCGGCCCTTCCCGCTCCGCCCGTCGTTGCCGACACGTTGGTTGTTCCCGCCTCGCCTACCGTTCCAGCCTCGCCTACCGTTCCCGCCTCGCCCACCTTTCCCCACTTCCACCGTTCCCGCCTCGCCCCACCGTCACCATTCCCGCCTCGCCCACCGTTCCCGTTTGCATCAATCGCGGGATTTCGGGGTGACGGTGCCGTCTCTCTGCAGCCGCCGGTGCGGTCGGCTCCTCGCCCAGACGCCGCGGCATCGTCCGGCCTGCAGGTTCGTCTTCGTGTGGCTCGGCCCTTCGTTCCGGCATTCCCATCCGCATCATTCTTCGTGCCAGGCCGCCCAGCTTGCCGTCAACAGGGATCTGCACGCCTGTTCATCGCTTCGTCGAACGCATGGCGCGATGGTGTTCGGGTTGCCTGCGGCCGGCCAGGTCGCGGTTCGTCGCTGCGCTGACGCGTCAAACGGTTCGGACGGTGAAGTCTGCGCCAGGCAAGGTGAGCCTTGTGTGCACTCTCGTTCACGCGAGTCGGTGACCCTGAACGACGGCTGTCCCTCTGAGAACGTCCATGAGTTGCGGCGACACGTTGTGCGGGCGTGCCGTATCGATAGCGCGCGACCGGCGCCGACTGCCCGACACGTGCCCGCGATATCTTGCGATGGGCGGTGAGGCTGGTGCATCCTGCGGGACGCTTCGACCTTGTGGCAGAACCAGACTCTCGGCCCTGTTCGTGAACTGACCTTCGAGGGTCTCCGCCGTGGACAGTTGGCAGCCGAGCGCGAGGGTGCGGTGGGTGCGGGGGAATTCTGCCGTCGTCGAGTGGATTCCCTGAATTCAGATTCGGCCGAGCACACTGCGCGAGGGTATGTCGCGGTCTGAGCCACACCCCCTCTCTCACCGCTCACGACAGAGCCGAAGTCCCCCGGGCCGCTCCATGGAGACTTCACGTCGACTGCCGACGCGCGATGGATGGACGCGGGGGAGTGCAGCCAGCGACCAACTGCGTCGAGGAATTCAGACGGGCACGATCACATTGCACGAGGACTGTGTCTGAGCCACGCCCGCTCACCACCGTTGAGACGGCGCCGGAGCTCCCCGAGGCCGCTCCGTCGAGACTTCGCGCCGGATCCCTTCGCGTGGTGCATGGGCCTGGGAGTGCAGTCATTGAGCGACAGATTCGGTTGAGTCAGACGTGTTCGATCGATTGCGCGACCGTCGAGGCGACCTGAGGCACACCCTGGAGGCGAGATCATTCAGGGATACGTCGGCCACATCGCGGAGTCTGGAGTCGATCGCCCGCTCCCGGTCCGGGCGCGCCGGCTGTCATGCGGGGGTTTGCACTGCAACGATGAGCGACGTGCGCGACGTCGCTGAATGACGTGGATTCCGGCGTTGCACCGAACCCCATGGTGCCGGACTCCGGTCCTCAGTCAGGACGGACGAGGGGAGTGGGGCGCCACTCATTCGGACGATCGCGACAGAGATCCGGATCGCGATTGGACTCGTTGCTGGCGCGGACAGAGCTTCGGGCAGTGGGGCTGCTCCGCCGTGATAAACCGATCCGACCAGAGCGTGTCGAGGAGGCGGCGTACAACTCCCGGGCACGGTACGTCAGCCAGCCTGACGCCTTGCCCGCGCGCGATTCGGAAATGTGGCGGCCCACTGGGCCAACGCCGCGGAAGGTGAGGACCGTGCCGTCTCACCTTTCGTGGGCATGCTCAGACCGCTCACCGTCGTCGTCGACATCGGTGGACCGAGTCATCGTCGTGCGTCCGCACTCGGAACCGTCAGCCTGAGCGAGGGAACGGACCGGTCCACACGCGCTCGTGTATTCGAAGGGATTCGTGGCGAGCACGGACCTGGCGGATCGGGCCTTGAGAGTCGATGGGGATACTACGCTCTGCCAATCGCCGGATGTCACTGATGTCGCGGACCCGTCGGACGTAAGGCCCCGTGGGCCCTCGCACGTTCAGCCTTGGGCGGGATGTTTCACGTGAAACGTCCCCGCGAAGCATCGCTGCAGATCCAGCGCCGTGGATTGAGTGAAGACAGCCTTTCCCGGTCGCTGCGTCACCACGCATGCGCCCCCGCACCACCGTCGGCAGCATGTGGGCACCGGACGACCCGGCGTCGTCGTCGCCAGCTACGTTCCCGAACGAACGAACGAGCCGGTGGCCGTCGTCGACGAAGCGCTCAGCCCACCGTGGCGCGGAACACTCGCGTGACTTCGCTGACGACGCCCTCGCCGAGCACGAGCACCTCTGCGTTGTGCACCTTGTACTTGCGGATCGCCTTCTCGGCGGCGCCGATCTCGCCGTCGACGCCGGCGCCCTTCATGAGCACGAGCTCACCACCCGCGCGGAGCAGGGGAGCGGTGATGGGGATGAGGGTGCGGAGTGCGCTGACGGCGCGGGCGGTCACCTGGTCGAGTGCGCCCTTCAGCTTCGCCTCCTCAGCGCGCGCCCGGACGACATCGACGTTGGCGAGCTCCAGCTCGTCGACCTGGCGCTCGAGCCACGCGACGCGACGCTCCATCGGCTCGATGAGGACGAATGACACGTCGGGACGCATGATGGCGAGCACCAGGCCGGGAAGGCCCGCACCCGATCCGACGTCACCGACGCGGCCCGGACGGAGCAACGGAGCCACGAGTGCGCTGTTGAGCACGTGGCGGGTCCAGAGGCGGGGGAGTTCCAGCGGTCCGACGAGTCCGAGCTCCTCGCCGTGGCGTGCCAGCGCCTCGGTGTACTGCCGTCCCTTCGCGAGGTGCTCGCCGAACAGGTCGGCGGCCGCCTCAGGCTCGGGCTCGAGACCGTCGGTCATCGTTTCACGTGAAACGTCGTCGGGATCAGGCACTGCGGGTGATGACCGTGTGCCGGTCGGCGCCCTCGCCCCGCGACTCCGAGTAGAAGCCGCGCTCGCTCACGAGATCGTGCACGAGCTTGCGCTCATACGACGACATCGGGGGGAGAGCTGCCTCAGCGGCCCCGCCTTCGATGCGCTCCACCGCACGGGAGACGAGACCTGCGAGCTCGTCGCGGCGCGCGTCGCGCGAGCCGCCGATATCGAGGATCAGCCGCGAGAACGCACCGGTCTTGGTCTGCACGGCAAGGCGCGTGAGTTCCTGCAGAGCGCTCACCGTCTCGGGCTTCGAAAGCGTGCGGAGGTTCGCACCCTCGCCGGCGTTCACCGAGACATACGCGCGGCCGTTCCGGGCGTCGATGTCGATGTCACCGTCGAGGTCGCAGATGTCGAGGAGCTCCTCGATGTAGTCCGCGGCGATGTCGCCTTCCTCCTCGAGCTGGGCGATCGAGCGGTCGTCGGCTTCGTGCTGCACGTTCGTCATCGTCTACTTTCCGCCCTGCTTCTTCGCGCGGGCCTTGCCCATCGGCTGCTGCCGCTGCGTGGTCGTCGGCTTCTTCGGCTCGGCGACGTCGTTCTCGTGCTTCTCCTCGACGACGAGCTTGCCCTTCTTGGCGAGGCGCGCCTCACGAGCACGGGCCGCTTCGGACCCGGGGGTCGGCATGTTGCGGATGACCAGGAACTGCTGGCCCATGGTCCAGAAGTTCGAGACGAGCCAGTAGAACATGACGCCGAGCGGGAAGGCGACACCCGAGACCGCGAACACCAGCGGGAGCAGGTACAGCAGGATGCGCTGCTGGCGGAACATGGGGCTCGCCTTGGTCTCGGGCGACATGTTCTTCGAAACGATCTGCAGCTGCGTGATGAACTGCGATGCGGTCATCAGGACGATCATCACCGACGCGACCACCATGGTCTGCCACGGCTGACCGCCGTTGTTCCACGCCTCGATGAACGTGGAGTTCAGCGGAGCTCCGAGGAACACGGCATTCGCGAACGAGTCGGCGAGCTCCTGCGAGAGGGCACCGACGCCGGCACGGTCGTGCACGGACGCGTCGTTGAGCACCGAGAAGAGGCCGAAGAAGATCGGCATCTGGAGCAGGAGCGGGAGGCACGAGGAGAGCGGGTTGGTCCCGGTCTTCTTGTAGAGCTCCATCGTCTCGCGCGACATGGCCTCGCGTGAGAACTGGTCCTTCTTGCCCTTGTACTTGTCCTGGATCTTCTTGAGCTGCGGGGCGACCTCGAGCATGCGCCGCTGGCTCTTGATCTGGCGCACGAAGATCGGGATGAGCGCCGCGCGAACGACGATGACCAGCCCGACGATCGAGAGCACCCAGGTGACACCCGCGTCGGGGTCGAGCCCGAAGAACGTCCACATCGAATGGAAGGCGACGAGGATCAACTCGATGGCCCACTTGATGGGCCAGAGGATCAAGCCGAGAAAATCAGGCATGGAACGAGTCAGTCCTTCCGGGACAGGTTGGGGGAGGAGTTCGCGAGGACCGGCTCATCGGCGCGGGGCTCGGCGGCGGCTCGGTGCTCGAGCTCGTGGGCGAGGCGGGCGGCCGCGGCATCCGCTTCGGCCTTGGGGAACATGCCGGCCGGCACGACCCATCCGAACTTCGTGATGCGGTACCGATCGTGACGCGCGGCGCGGACCTCGTCGATGCCGCCGGCCGTCCATGGGTTGCACCGGACGATGCGCCAGGCAGTCAGGGCGGAGCCGACCACCAGTCCGCGCTGCTGCACGGAGCCGAGGCCGTAGGCGGAGCATGACGGGTAGTACCGGCACACGTCGCCGTAGAGGGGCGAGATCACGGCGCGATACCCGCGGAGCAGCAGGACGCCGAGGTTGCGCGGGATGAGCAGGATGAAGAGGGCCAGGTTGCGCATCGTCAGCCGTCCTTCAGGGCGGCGGCCGCCGCGACGGCCTCAGCCGGGCGGGCGGCGGCACGTGCCGGCCTGCGGGTGAGCGCGGTGAGCACCTCGCCGCGCAACTCGTGCCATTCCACCTCGGCGGCGCCGGGCAATGCCCGGACCACCACATCGACGCCGCGGACGCCGTCGCCCAGGGCTTCGTGGCAGACGGCCTTGAGCCGTCGGCGCAGGAGGTTGCGTCGCACCGCCGTGCCGACCTTCTTGGAGACGATGAAGCCGAAGCGTGCGTCGGTGCCCGACTCCCGTGAGCGCAGATAGCTCACGGTGTGGGCACCGGCGACCTTCGCACCCCGGCGCACGACGGCTCGGTAGTCGTCGGCGCTCGTGATGCGATTGGCTTTGGCGAGCACCGAGGGACTTACGCGGAGAGTTCGGTGCGACCCTTGGCGCGGCGAGCCGAGAGGATGGCGCGGCCCGCGCGGGTGCGCATGCGAAGGCGGAAGCCGTGCTTCTTGGCGCGACGACGGTTGTTCGGCTGGAAGGTACGCTTGCTCATTCTTCTTCTCCGGCTGTCGGAATCTCCGCGCCGCGCAGCGAGTGCGATGCTCCGGAGGGAAACTGGGTGCCCGATAGGGCTGGGGTCAACCTATTAAAACTACGGCCTCCCGGACCTGTGGTCAAACCAGGCGAAGTCCGAAGCCGGCATGGTGCGAACGGAAGAGTATCCCGCATACCTCGGGATACCCTGTGGATCGACACGCGGGGCGCGTCGAATCCCTCCTCCGGCATTTGTCCCAGGGGACGAGTTTCGCTAGCGTGTGAGACCAGTTATCCCCAGCTTCGCACGCGGAATCCCGGGCCTCGCACCGTTTCTGCACACAGCCGGTGGATAACGCTGAACACTTCGCCTCGCGCCGCTCGTTCCATCGATCGGGGGATCGATGAGCGGCACACGACGGCACTGAGGGATTGCGGGGAACGATGACAGAGCAGCCCATCTCCGATACATGGGCCACCGTCCTCGACCGACTCAACGACGACGACGCGATCACCCCGATGCTGCAGGGATTCCTCAACCTCGTCGAGCCCAAGGGCATCGCCGCCGGCACCTTCTACCTCGAGGTCCCGAACGACTTCACCGCGAGCATGCTCAACCAGCGGATGCGCGTCTCGCTCCTCTCGGCGATGAGCGCGATCGAGTCGCCCTCGTCGGTGACCTCCTTCTACGTGGTCGTGAACCCCGAGCTCGAGGAGACGCGGGCGCCAGAGCCGAAGCCCGCCGCGTTCGACGACTACCCCAACCCGGTCGAGCTGCCGGCATCCCCGCAGTCGGTGTTCGAGAACACCAGCCCCGACCGACCGCGTGACGCACGACTCAACCCGAAGTACTCGTTCGACAGCTTCGTCATCGGCCAGTCCAACCGCTTCGCCCACGCGGCCGCGGTCGCCGTGGCCGAGGCGCCGGCGAAGGCCTACAACCCCCTCTTCATCTACGGTGACTCCGGGCTCGGCAAGACGCACCTCCTGCACGCGATCGGCCACTACGCGCAGAGCCTCTATCCCGGCATCCGCGTGCGGTACGTCTCGTCGGAGGAGTTCACGAACGACTTCATCAACTCGATCGCGAACAACCGCGGCTCGCTCTTCCAGCAGCGCTACCGCAACATCGACATCCTGCTCATCGACGACATCCAGTTCCTGCAGGGCAAGGCGGAGACGCAGGAGGCGTTCTTCCACACCTTCAACACCCTGCACGACCACAACAAGCAGGTCGTGATCACGAGCGACGTGCCGCCGAAGCACCTCACGGGCTTCGAGGACCGGATGCGCAGCCGCTTCGAGTGGGGCCTCATCACCGACGTGCAGGCGCCCGACCTCGAGACCCGCATCGCGATCCTCCGCAAGAAGGCGCAGTCCGAGCGGCTCCAGGTGCCCGACGAGATCCTCGAGTACATGGCGTCGAAGGTCTCCTCGAACATCCGCGAGCTCGAGGGCACGCTCATCCGCGTCACCGCCTTCGCGAGCCTCAACCGCACGCCCGTCGACATGCCGCTCGTGCAGACCGTGCTCAAGGACCTCATCACCGACGACACCGACAACGTCGTCGCGCCGGTCGACATCATCACCGCGACGGCCGACTACTTCAAGCTCACGGTCGACGACCTCTACGGCTCGAGCCGGTCGCAGGCCGTCGCCACCGCGCGCCAGATCGCCATGTACCTCTGCCGTGAGCTCACGAACCTGTCGCTGCCGAAGATCGGGCAGCTCTTCGGCAACCGCGACCACACCACCGTGATGTACGCGAACAAGAAGATCTCGGAGCTCATGAAGGAGCGTCGGTCGATCTACAACCAGGTCACCGAGCTGACCGCACGCATCAAGCAGAACGCCCGCTACCGCTGACGGATGCCGCGAACGGGCGTCGAACGGATGCCGCGAGCCGGCGTCGAACGGATGCCGCGAGCCGGCGTCGAACGGATGCCGCGAGCCGGCGTCGAACGGATGCCGCGCCCCGCGCAGCAACCGCGCACGACACGTCATCGAGCCCGCTTCCGCGCCCTCCACGGGCCCTCCGTGACCCCTGAACGGGCGATTCCCACAACTGTGGAAAAGTTGTGGATTGTTAAGGGGACGGCCCGCAACGCCTGTTGAGACGGCGGGGGAGCCTGTGCAAAACCTCACTTGGCCGACGCGGCCGGCTCGACGCTTCCCGGTCGAATCGCACACGCTGTGCACAGCTCCGATCGGCCGACATCGGCGTGGTTCCGCGCATCGCAGCACACCATCCACAGTTTCCACAGCGGTTAACACCGTTAAGAGAAAGATGGATTAAGCGAGGGCCCGACAACATCGAGGTGTCGGGGTCGGCGACGAGGTCTCACATCGTGCAACTCGCAACCCGATGTCGTCGGTCGAGGGGTGTGGAACGTCCGTCGCGGTGGTTCGGTCGCGCGCCCGGGGGCGCGCGACCCTGGGCGCTCACCTCGATGCACGCGGACCCAGGGCGTGCGCCGCGCCCCACCACGTCGACCTGTCGCTCGCGACCGCAGTGTCGACGCCCGAGCGCACACGGAATGTCCCGACACCGTGCGGAACAGTCCGGATAGCATGGGTGAGCCAGCCAGCAGCACGACGACGGGAGAACCGTGAAGTTCCAGGTCAATCGCGACGTCTTCAGTGAGGCCGTGTCCTTCGCCGTCAAGCTCCTGCCGCAGCGCACGACGCTGCCCATCCTCTCCGGCGTGCTGATCCAGGCGAACGACGACGGCCTCGTGCTCTCCTCCTTCGACTACGAGGTCTCGTCGCAGACCGAGATCCAGGCCGACGTCGAGGAGGGGGGCACCGTCCTGGTCTCGGGCCGACTCCTCGCGGAGATCGCCGGCCGCCTGCCGAACGCGCCCGTGCACGTCGCGACCGAGGAGTCCCGCATCTCCGTGACCTGCGGCTCCGCGAGCTTCACCCTGCTCTCGATGCCGGTCGAGGAATACCCGTCGATTCCCGAGGTGGGCACCGAGTCGGGCGTGGTCCCGGCCGAGGAGTTCGCAACGGCCGTCGCGCAGGTCGCCGTCGCGGCATCCCGAGACGACGTGACCCCCGTGATCACCGGCGTGCAGCTCGAGGTGCGCGAGAACAACCTCAGCCTCGTCGCGACCGACCGCTATCGCGTCGCGATCCGCGAGATCGACTGGGACGGCGGCGGTGTCGCCTCCGAGGAGACGCTCGCGGCGCTCGTGCCTGCCCGCACCCTGCAGGAGGTCGGCAAGACCTTCGGGCACTCGGGCACCATCTCGGTCGCGATCACCAGCCGTGACGATCGCGAGCTCATCGCGTTCAGCGCCGACCGCAAGACCGTGACGTCCCTCCTCATCAAGGGCAACTTCCCGCCCGTGCGTCGGCTCTTCCCCGAGACCGTCGACAACTACGCGGTCATGAACACGGCCGAGCTCATCGAGGCCACCCGTCGCGTGGCGCTCGTGCTCGAGCGCGAGGCCGCGCTCCGCTACAGCTTCACCGCCGACGGACTCACGCTCGAGGCGATCGGCAGCGAGCAGGCCCAGGCCTCCGAGACGATCGACGCCATCCTCACGGGCGACGACACGGTCGTGTCGCTCAAGCCGCAGTTCCTGCTCGACGGCCTCGGCGCGGTGCACTCGGAGTTCGTGCGCATCTCCTTCACCAAGACCGAGAACCCCAACAAGCCGGGCCCCGTGCTCATCACGAGCCAGACGTCGCGCGACCAGGCCGGCGCCGACACGTACCGCTACCTGCTGCAGCCGAACCTGCTGCTGCGGTGACGCTGCGCCCGACCACCTGAGTCGGTCGGCGCGGGTAGCGTTGAGGCGTCCGGCCGAGGAAGGGAGTCCAGCGTGCACGTCGCCCGCCTCTCCCTCACCGACTACCGCAACTACGAGCGCGCCGAGCTCATGCTCGGTCCCGGCGCCACCGTGTTCGTCGGCCGCAACGGGCAGGGCAAGACCAACCTCGTCGAGTCGATTGGCTACCTCGCGACGCTCGGGTCCCATCGCGTCTCGGGTGACCAGGCGCTCATCCGGGCCGGAGCGGATGCCGCGATCGTCCGCGCCCTGCTCGCCCACGGCGACCGCGAGCTCCTCATCGAGCTGCAGCTGAACCGCCAGGGCGCCAATCGGGCGCAACTCAACCGATCACCGGTGAAGACCCGCGAGCTGCCACGCTACGCGCACAGCGTGCTCTTCGCCCCCGAAGACCTCGCGATCGTCCGCGGCGAGCCCTCCGTGCGCCGCCGCCTGCTCGACGAGCTGCTCGTGCAACGCACTCCGCGCCTCGCGGGCGTCATGGCCGACTACGAGCGGGTGCTGAAGCAGCGCAACTCGCTCCTGAAGAGCGCCCGTGCCCGAGGCCTCGCCGCGGCGCAGCTCCCGACACTCGACATCTGGGACGAGCGGCTCGTGCAGCTCGGCTCCGAGCTCATCGACCAGCGGGTGGCGCTCGTCCGGGAGCTGGCCGCGCCGCTGGCCGCTGCCTACCACTCCATCGTCGATGCCGATCACGCCCCCGAACTGCGTCCCCTTCTCTCGATCGACGGGGCCGACCCCGAAGCCGAGACCCCGGCGGATGCCGCGCCGAGGTCTGCCGCGGCATCCGAAGCCAGCACCGCGATCGCCGGCGACGGGGCATCCGCCACGGCCGTCCGCTTCGCCGAGGCGATCCGCAACCTGCGGCCGAAGGAGCTCGAGCGGGGGATCACACTCGCCGGTCCGCACCGCGACGACGTGGTGCTGCTCCTCAACGGCCTGCCCGCGAAGGGGTACGCCAGCCACGGCGAGTCGTGGTCGTTCGCGCTCGCGCTGCGCCTGGCATCCGCCGAGCTGCTCCGCCGGGACTCGACCACCGGCGACCCGGTGCTCGTGCTCGACGACGTCTTCGCCGAACTCGACCGGCTGCGCCGGGAGCGCCTGGCCGCGGCGATCGGCGGATTCGAGCAGGTGCTCGTGACCGCGGCCGTGCTCGAGGACGTTCCCGAGCCGCTCACCGCCCGCATCGTGCACATCGACGCCGGCCGCATCCTCGAGGAGGAGGCGACGACGGATGCCTGAGGCCCCCGAGCGCTCCGAGGCCGCGCGCGTCTACCAGCACTTCCGTGAGATCTTCGGCGACACCCGGCCGCGGCCCGGTCGCGCGCGAGGCCGCACCCGCGACACGACCGGCAGCGAGCCGTTCACCCCCGGACGCGACCCGAAGCCGCTCGCCGACGCCATCGACGGGCTCACCAGCCAGCTCGGCTGGACCGCACCGCTCTCGCAGCACGAGGTGCTCGCTTCCTGGGCCGACGTCGCCGGCGAGGAGATCGCGCGGCACTCCGAGGCGATCGCCATCGAAAACGGCGTGCTGCAGGTGCGCTGCGAGTCGACGGCATGGGCGACGCAGCTCCGGCTGATGCGCTCCGAGCTCGTCACGCGCATCCTCGACCGGTACCCGGGAGCGGGGGTCGAGACGATCCGCTTCCAAGGACCCGATGCCCCCACCTGGAAAAGGGGTCCCAGATCGGTTCCAGGGCGTGGTCCACGCGATACCTACGGTTGAGGTGGCAAATTCGGTCACTTCGCCTGCGTCATCGCCTCAGATCGGCGCTTCCGGGCCGGTGGCGACCCTCCGTTTGATAGGATTGAGAGTCGCCAGAACGACGGTCAGGAGCCCGATTCACCCATGACAGCGGAACCGACGAAGGCCCAGCAGACGCCTGAATACGGTGCAGACGCGATCCAGGTTCTCGAGGGCCTCGAAGCGGTTCGCAAGCGCCCCGGTATGTACATCGGTTCGACCGGGCCACGGGGTCTCCACCACCTCGTCTACGAGATCGTCGACAACTCGGTCGACGAGGCGCTCGCGGGCTTCGCCGACGACATCGACGTGACGATCCTGCCCGACGGCGCCATCCGCGTGATCGACAACGGCCGCGGCATCCCCGTCGACATCCACAAGACCGAGGGCCGTTCGACGGTCGAGGTCGTGCTCACGGTGCTGCACGCCGGCGGCAAGTTCGGCGGCGGCGGGTACGCGGTGTCCGGCGGACTGCACGGCGTCGGGTCATCCGTCGTCAACGCCCTCTCGTCGCGCCTCGAGGTCGAGGTGAAGCGGCAGGGCCACGTGTGGCGCCAGTCCTACACGGTCGGCGTTCCCGATGCCCCGCTCTCGCAGGACGAGGCATCCGAGGCCACCGGCACGACGATCACCTTCTGGCCGAGTCCCGACATCTTCGAGACCGTCGAGTTCGACTACGAGACGCTGCGCACCCGCTTCCAGCAGTACGCGTTCCTCAACAAGGGCCTGCGGATCACCCTCACCGACCTGCGCGTCGGGCACGTCGAGATCGACCCCGCAGATACGGCCGAGACCGAGGCGGATGCCCCCGAGCCGCGTTCCGACACCTTCCTCTACGAGCGCGGCCTCGTCGACTACGTCGAGTACCTCAATCGCTCGAAGAAGGCCGACCTCGTGAACGACGAGATCATCTCGTTCGAATCCGAGGACACCGAGCGCAAGATCGCGCTCGAGGTGGCGATGCAGTGGACCACCGCGTACACCGAGTCAGTGCACACCTATGCGAACACGATCAACACGCACGAGGGCGGCACGCACGAGGAGGGGTTCCGTGCGGCGCTCACCACGCTCATCAACCGCTACGCCCGCGAGAAGGGCATCCTCAAGGAGAAGGACGACAACCTCTCGGGCGACGATGTGCGCGAGGGCCTCACGGCGGTCATCTCGGTGAAGCTGTCCGAGCCGCAGTTCGAGGGCCAGACCAAGACGAAGCTCGGCAACACCGAGGCCAAGTCGTTCGTGCAGAAGGTCACGGGCGACCAGCTCGGCGACTGGTTCGAGCGCAACCCCAACCAGGCGCGTGACATCATCCGCAAGGCGATCCAGGCGGCTACGGCCCGCATCGCCGCCCGCAAGGCGCGCGAGGCCACCCGACGCAAGGGCTTCCTCGAGTCGAGCGGCATGCCCGGCAAGCTCTCCGACTGCACGAGCAAGGACCCGACGATCTCCGAGATCTTCCTCGTCGAGGGCGACTCGGCCGGCGGCTCCGCCAAGACGGGTCGCAACCCCGAGACCCAGGCGATCCTGCCGCTGCGCGGCAAGATCCTCAATGTGGAGAAGGCACGACTCGATCGGGCGCTCGGCAACGCCGAGATCCAGGCGATGATCACCGCATTCGGAACCGGCATCGGCGAGGACTTCAACGCCGAGAAGGCCAGGTACCACAAGATCGTGCTCATGGCCGACGCCGACGTCGACGGCCAGCACATCACGACCCTGCTGCTCACCCTGCTGTTCCGCTACATGCGGCCGCTCATCGAGATGGGCTACGTGTACCTCGCGCAGCCCCCGCTCTACCGGCTGAAGTGGACGAACGCCGAACACGAGTACGTCTACTCCGACCGCGAGCGCGACGCGTTGCTCACGGCCGGCCTGGCCGAGGGCAAGCGCATCGCCAAGGAGAACGGCGTGCAGCGCTACAAGGGCCTCGGCGAGATGAACCACCAGGAGCTGTGGGACACGACGATGAACCCCGAGACCCGCACGCTGCTGCAGGTCACGGTCGACGATGCGGCCGCGGCAGACGAGATCTTCTCCACGCTGATGGGCGACGACGTCGAGAGCCGCCGCAGCTTCATCCAGAAGAACGCGAAGGACGTGCGTTTCCTTGACATCTGACGTGATCAACCCCGGCGGCGACGGCGAGGGCTTCGGCATCCACGGTCGGATCGACCAGGTCGACCTGCAGCTCGAGATGCAGCGGTCGTACCTCGACTACGCGATGAGCGTGATCATCGGTCGTGCGCTGCCCGACGTGCGCGACGGACTGAAGCCCGTGCACCGCCGCGTCATCTACACGATGTACGACGGCGGCTACCGACCCGACCGCGCGTTCTCGAAGTGCACCCGCATCATCGGCGACGTCATGGGCCAGTTCCACCCGCACGGCGACACCGCGGTGTACGACTCGCTCGTGCGCCTCGTGCAGCCGTGGAGCCTGCGGTACCCGCTCGCGCTCGGCCAGGGCAACTTCGGCTCACCCGGCAACGACGGCGCCGCGGCGCACCGGTACACCGAAACGAAGATGGCCCCGCTCGCCATGGAGATGGTGCGGGACATCGACGAGGAGACCGTCGACTTCCAGGACAACTACGACGGCCGCACCCAGGAGCCGACCGTCCTGCCGAGCCGGTTCCCGAACCTGCTCGTCAACGGGTCCGTCGGCATCGCCGTCGGCATGGCGACGAACATCCCGCCGCACAACCTCCGCGAGGTCGCGTCCGGCGCGCAGTGGTTCCTCGAGCACCCCGACGCCTCGCGCGAGGAGCTCCAGGAGGCGCTCATCCAGCGCATCAAGGGGCCCGACTTCCCGACCGGCGCGCAGATCCTCGGCGTGAAGGGCATCAACGACGCCTACCGCACCGGTCGCGGGTCGATCACCATGCGCGCCGTCGTCAACGTCGAGGAGATCCAGGGCCGCACCTGCCTCGTCGTCACCGAGCTGCCCTACCAGGTGAACCCCGACAACCTCGCGATCAAGATCGCCGACCTCGTGAAGGACGGCAAGATCGCGGGCATCGCCGACATCCGCGACGAGACCTCGGGCCGCACCGGCCAGCGCCTCGTGATCGTGCTGAAGCGCGACGCGGTGGCGAAGGTCGTGCTCAACAACCTGTACAAGCACACGCAGTTGCAGGACAACTTCGGTGCCAACATGCTCGCGATCGTCGACGGCGTGCCGCGAACCCTCTCGATCGACGGCTTCATCGCGCACTGGGTCGACCACCAGATCGACGTCATCGTTCGCCGCACCCAGTTCCGCCTGCGTCAGGCCGAGGAGCGGATGCACATCCTGCGCGGCTACCTCAAGGCGCTCGACGCGCTCGACGAGGTCATCGCCCTCATCCGCCGCTCGCCGACGGTCGAGGACGCGCGCGACGGCCTCATCGACCTGCTCGGCGTCGACGAGGTGCAGGCGCGCGCCATCCTCGACCTGCAGCTCCGTCGCCTCGCGGCCCTCGAGCGCCAGAAGATCATGGACGAGGCATCCGAGCTCGAGACGAAGATCGCAGACTACAACGCGATCCTCGCGAGCCCGACCCGTCAGCGCAGCATCATCTCCGACGAGCTCGCCGAGATCGCCGCGAAGTACGGCGACGACCGGCGCACGCACATCCTCCCGGGCTTCGACGGCGACATGTCGGTCGAAGACCTGATTCCCGAGGAGGAGATGGTCGTCACCGTCACGCGCGGCGGCTACGTCAAGCGCACCCGCAGCGACAACTACCGCTCGCAGCACCGCGGCGGCAAGGGGGTGAAGGGGGCGCAGCTGCGCGCCGACGACGTGGTGGAGCATTTCTTCGTCACGACGACGCACCACTGGCTCCTCTTCTTCACGAACATGGGCCGCGTCTACCGCGCCAAGGCGTACGAGATCCAGGAGGGCGGCCGCGACGCCAAGGGCCAGCACGTCGCCAACCTGCTCGAGATGCAGCCCGACGAGCAGATCGCCGAGATCCTCGACATCCGCGACTACGAGGTGGCGACGTACCTCGTGCTCGCCACGCGCGACGGGCTCGTGAAGAAGACCGATCTCACCGCCTACGACACCAACCGCTCGCGCGGCATCATCGCGATCAACCTCCGCGAGGGCGACGAGCTCGTCTCGGCGATGCTGGTCGACGAGCACGACGAGATCCTGCTCGTGTCGCGCAAGGGCATGTCCCTCCGGTTCGAGGCGACGGATGACGCGCTCCGCCCCATGGGCCGGTCGACGTCGGGCGTGAAGGGCATGTCGTTCCGCTCGGGCGACAGCCTGCTCGAGGCATCCGTCGTGCCCGGATCGAACGGCAACGAGGCCGAGATCGAGGCCGTCGACGCATCCGCCGAGGACAACGGCCAGAAGCTCAGCCCGAGCGACACCTACGTGTTCGTCGTCACCGAGGGCGGCTACGCGAAGCGCACCCGGGTCGAGGACTACCGCAAGCAGCAGCGCGGCGGACTCGGCATCAAGGTGGCCAAGCTCAGCGAGGACCGCGGCGACCTGGCCGGCGCCCTCATCGCCTCCCGAGGCGACGAGGTCCTTGTGGTTCTTGCCAGCGGCAAGGTGGTACGCTCTGACGTCGCCGAGGTTCCCGCCAAGGGCAGGGACACGATGGGCGTCGTGTTCGCGAAGTTCGCGGACGACGACCGGATCATCGCCATCGCGAGGAATTCCGAACGGAATCTCGTGGAGGAGGCCGCAGAGTCCGAAGCGGCCGAGCCCGCGCGAGAGGAGTAACCGTCAATGAGTAGCGTCGCCGAGAAGCTGGCCCGCAAGTCGAACCGCCGGCCCCCGGCCAAGCAGGTGCGCCTGCGCCTCGTCTACATCGACTTCTGGTCGGCGGTGAAGCTGTCCTTCCTCGTGGCCGTGTGCTTCGCGGTCATCAGCATCGTCGTGACCTTCCTGATCCACACGGTGCTGAGCTCGACCGGCATCTTCGAGCAGGTCAACTCGCTCGTGCAGGACGTGGCCGGCTCGAGCGGCGACCTGACCGCCGTGCTCTCGCTCGGCAACGTCATGGGCTTCGCGGTCGTCGCGGCGCTGCTCAACCTGGTCGTGACCACCGCGCTCGGCGCGATCGTGGCCGTGCTCTACAACCTCAGCGTCAAGATCACGGGCGGCCTGCTGGTCGGCTTCACCAACAACTGACGCCGACCTCGGCTCGATTCGGAGATTCCCGCACCGTCGGGTAGTCTTTCCTTCGGCCGAAATTCGGGGATATAGCTCAGGCGGTTAGAGCGCTTCGCTGATAACGAAGAGGTCCGAGGTTCAAGTCCTCGTATCCCCACTCCACAACTCCACACCCGCGGATGCCGCGACATCCGCTCGGGGGCCTTAGCTCAGTTGGTAGAGCGCCTGCTTTGCAAGCAGGATGTCAGGAGTTCGAATCTCCTAGGCTCCACCCCGTACTCATCGGCTCGCCAGCCACCGCCAGGCGAGCCGCATTCGTCTCAGGGAATCGCGACGATCATGTCGATGAGTTCCTCCGTGCTGTAGCCCTGCCGGCGCGCGAACGCCACGAGCTCGCGCGTGCGCTGGAGCACCGCGCCGCGCTCGGGAGCGGCCGCCACGGAGATGCCTCGTCCTCGGCGGAACTCGAGCAGCCCCTCGTCTCGTAGGAGTCGGAGGGCCCGCAGCACCGTGTTCGTGTTGACGTCGAGCACTGCTGCGAGGTCCTTCGCGGGAGGCAGGCGATCACCCGGCAGAGCCTCGCCATCTGCGATCGACCGACGGATCTCGGCGGCCACCTGCTCGTAGAGGTCGGTCCGATCGTTCCGATCGAGCTTGACATCGATCATGGTGCTAATGATAATATCGTCATTGGTAGGAGCAGGCAACATGAGCACCACCACCTCCGAACACGTGCCCCCTTCCGTCGACGATGACGGTCCGGTCTCCAGCACGCACTCGGCCATAGCCGAGAGCGCCGTTGACTCCTTCGTCGATGCTCCGCCCGTCGTCGAGGACGGTGCGATCTCCGACGCACGTCATCGTGCACGCCAGCGCCGGAGTCGGATCACGCTCATCGTCGTGGCATCCACCGTTTTCGTCGCTGGAGGCATCGCAGCGTTCTTCTCCGGCACGGCTGGAAGTCGGGTCGCGGCGCCCGAACCCAACGGGCCACTGGCAGCGGATGCTCGGGCGACCACAGCGACCGTGATGGATCGATGGGCCAGGATCCACGTCGGCTGGGCATACGTGTACGACGACGGTTTAGTGCTCTCCTACCCGGATCGACCGCCGATCCACGCACGCCACCTGAGCCCACTCGGCCGGACGCTCTTCAGCAATGGGGTCTTCGATGCTGAGGAGCTCGTCGGGCCGGCCTGGACCGTCCCCGCTGAGGCGTGGTCCGACGAGCGCTCCAGCGCTTACCGAGCGACGGAGTACGCGTTGTGCCACCTCGCGACGGTACCCGCTCCCGAACCGGACTTCCTGACTGACGTCGGCACGATAGCCATGAATCTCCCGCTTCCGGTCCGCGCGCTCCTCGAGCACGCCGACGTGCGGAGCTTCACCCAACCCGTCTTGGACGAGGACGGGCGCTTCGTCGGGATCGACGGCCATCATGGCGATCCCGGACCCGGGGTGGACTGTTACGTGATGAGCGCGGACCTGATCCGTGCCGTCTGGGGGCACACCCGTCCGGATCTCGGCCAGACCGAGCAGGACGTCCGATTCCGCGCCGACGATTCGGCGTTCGCGACCATGGACGGGATCGACGGCAGCGAGATGATCCTGATCTCGATCCCGATCATGCCCCACGGCGGCTGGGTCCTGTGGGGCGGCTGAACGCCGACCATGAGCGGGAATGAGTACCGTCAGGAGGTCACGATGAACGCGTCACTCGTCGCCGCAGCGGGGATCCTCCTCGTCGCCCTGTCGGGGTGTGCCGCTGCCGGCGGAGCTGCACCGGATCCGATCGCCGCGACGACCGAGGACGAGTCGACATCCCCCGCGCCGCCCCTCCCGTCGGATTCCCCGTTGACCGTCCTCCCGTCGGGAACGCATTCAGCCCCGAGCTTCTGGCCTCCGCTCACCTTCACGGCCCCCGACGGGTGGCTCACCGAGCCTGCGGCCGACGGACAGCTCACGCTCGTGCCCGACACGTCCGAGAACCGCGAGCTGATCCGAAGCGGTGGGTACCCCCCCATCTTCCTCAACGTCTTCCCCAACATCGAGGCGGCGGCCGAGGACTGCAGTGATGCGGCCGCACCGGAAGTGGGGTGGACGGCGGACGACATCGTGGGCACCCTCGCGACCCGGCGGGGGCTGAGCACGGAGGAACCCGTTCCGATCACCGTCGGCGGACTCTCGGGGCAGCAGATCGACCTCGTCATCGACCCCGATTGGACGGCGAACTGTGGAGGCGGCGGGCCCTACGTGCCGATCCTGTACTCCCAGGGCTTCATCTCCTGGGGCGCCGAGCCCGGAGAGCAGTGGCGGATCATCGTCCTCGACGTGGCCGGCCTCCCGAGCGGAATGTACGCCACGGTCATGATCGTCGTCTACTCCGCAGCGGCCGAAGGGTGGGACGACCACCTGGCGGCCTCGACCGAGGTCATCGGGTCGTTCGAGTTCGACACGACCCCGCCCGGTCCCTGATCCGGCGGGGCTGACCGACCCTCGCCGATCGAAGGCAACAATGCGAGGATGGCGTCGGAAGAGGGGGACCGACGCGGATCGACCGCACGCACTCGAGTCCCGCACGCCGCCGGTGGCGCACGGGGTATGTCGTCGCGGCCGTCGCGGCGGTGGTCGCCTACGCGAGCGTGGGGGCGCTGGCCCTCGTCGGGGCATCTGACACGGCCGGCCAGGCACCTGCCGCGGCGGCCGAGCGGGCCGACGTGAGCGGGCATGACGAGGACGACGCGAACATCATCGCGGCGTGGAGCCGGTTGCGTATCGGGTGGATCTACGTGTACGGGGACGGGCGCGTCGTGCTCCGGCACGACAACGGGCGGCTCCTCACGTCCGAGGGCAGCGTCTCGTACGGGATCATCCAGCGGCACCTCAGCCCGTTCGGCCTGCGCCTCGTGCAGTCGGGGGCCGTCAACTTCGCGGCCGTCCTGGGCGAACCCGACAACATCGAATCCAGCTTCTGGTCGCCGACCGCGGCGGCGCTCTACCGACCGACCTCGTACGCACTCTGCCTGGTCAACACAGCGCCGAATCCGAGCCCCGACCAACTGCTCCTCGACGTCCCCGACATCATCGACCGCGTCTCGGGCGCAGCTCATGAGGTGCTCAGGGACGGCATCGTCCGCAGCTTCACCGACGACTTCCTCGACGAGGACGGGAACTTCGCCGGCCTGGCAGGGTTCCACAGCGCGCCGGGTCCGGGCGTCGAGTGCGTCCTCCTCGACAAGGCGGGCATGCTCAGGCTGTGGGCGCAGACCCGGCTGCCGCTCAGCGGACCCGACGACCGCGGCGTTCTGCGGTTCAGCGACGCGACGTTCGGCGTCCTGACCGATATCGACGGGGTGGAGGAGTACCTCGTCGCTGCGATCCCGATCCTGCCGCACGGCGGCTGGGTGGTCTGGGTGGGGTGATCCCGATGGCCCCTGACGTACAGTGGCCGGATGGACATCCGCATCGCCGCGTATGGCGTGATCATCCGCGACGGCGAGATCCTGCTCGCGCACTGGAACGAGCACGGCCGGTCCGGGTGGACGCTGCCGGGCGGCGGGATCGAGGGCTCGGAGCACCCGGTCGAGGCGGTCCGGCGCGAGATCTTCGAGGAGACGGGGTACGAGGCATCCGTCGACCGGCTGCTCGGCATCGACACGATGGTCGTGCCCGCCGAGCGGCGGCACTCGGGCGACGTGCCGCTCTACGCGATGCGGGTCGTGTACCGCGCGACGGTGACCGGCGGCGAGCTGCGCAGCGAGGTCGGCGGTTCGAGCGACGATGCCCGGTGGTTCCCGCTGGCCGAGGTCGCCCGGCTGAAGCGGGTGAGCCTGCTCGACATCGCGCTGCGGCTGCATGCCCAGGAGCCGGCGGACGGCTTCCCGCCCGCCGCCCCCTGAGCATCGGCCCGGCAGCCGCGACGACGGCGACGACGACAGCACACCGGCCCGTGCGGCCGATGCCCTCTCGACGTCGCCGTCGTGCGTTGCCGAGACCCCCGCGGAGCACATCCCCGCCGAGCGGGATGGCGTCCCGAGATGCGGGATGGTTCCGCGGGGGCTCGGTGTGTACGGTGCCCATGATCAGAGGAGGCCGGCGCCGCCCAGCGCGAGGCGACGGTACTGCTCGTCGTGGGCGCGGGTGGCGTCCTGCTCGGTCTGGCGGCGCAGGGTCACGGCGTCGGTGCTCCGACGCTCCTCTTGGCGACGGCTCCACGCGAGCAGCGCGAGGCCGGCGCGGCGGGCCAGTCGCTCGCGCAACCGGCGTGCCTGGGCACTGATGGTGGTGGCTCGGCTCTGCTGAGCCGAACCGACGGTGAGTGAGGTGGTATTCACGATCATTCCTTCAGGTGGTGGGTTCCCGGCCGGACGGGCGCCGGCCGGGGGTGGTGCGATCCGTGGTGGTGCGAACTGCAGGAGGCGAGCCCTCGGACGGATCGGCGCGAGGGCGCGCCAGTAGGACGTTCCGGGCGCGCGAGGGCGCGCCGGCGAGGCGGGAACCTCAGCGGTTCCGGGCTGCTGTCCGACGCGGCATCCGATGGTCGGGGTGATCGATTCGATCGAGTCGACGGATGCTGCGGCGGATGCCGCGTGTCACGCCCGAGTGGGCTGCGCTCGAGTGAACGCTGTGACGGTCAGGCGCAGAGGCGCCGAGTGTCGGTGCGGGCTAGCAGGCCGGGTACGCGAGGAGGACTCCCGTGTGCGGCTCAGTGAACGAAATGATGTGCATCATCGGTATCAACTCCTCTCCGGTTTCGTGTTGCCAGGACCGAGAGTTGAGACTAGCGGGATTCTCAGGTGGAACGCAAGGCGATTTCCCAGATTCGTCGGATTCGGTTCGGAATTCAGTGCCAGCACTGAGCTCGAGCGCTCGCCGGAGACGACGAAGGGCCCCGCCTGATCGGATCAGGACAGGGCCCTTCGCGGAAGACCTGGGTCAGGCGGCGGGCGTGCTGCTCGCCGTGCTCGGCTCGTCGTCGGCGACCCAGAGCTCGTCGTCGGCGCGGAACGTCTGCCAGACGGCGTAGGCCACGCCGACGGCGGCGACGATGCCGGCACCGATCGCGAGGTACGTGCCGACGCCGGGGCCCTTCTTCTGCTCGACCACCGCGGCCGCCCGCGGCGAGACGCGCTCGACGGCGCGCCGCACGCGTGCGTCGTTGGCGATGTCGCCGATCGCGAGCAGCGACCCGAGCGCGTTGCCCAGGCCGAGCTGGGCGGCGTCCCCCGCGGAGCGGGCGTAGCCGCGCGCGGTGTCCATGCCGGGCCGGACGTAGCTCTCGTAGCCCGATCGCATGCGCGGAACGACCTCTTCACGGGTGACGTGGCCGAGCTGGCGGCTCGCCTCCCGTGCGACCGAGTTGGCGTGCGCGAGCACCTGCTGCTGGTTCCCCCAGAGTTCTTCCGCACTGCTGCGCAGTCGCTTGAGTTCCTTGCGGCGCTTGCGTGACAGGCTCATCTCGACCTCCATCGATGTGCAGCGAACCCCTCCATCTTGCCACCGAAACCGCTGGAAACGGGGTGGGAGTCGCAATCCTGCATGCCGGTTGACGAATCCGCGCGTGACAGAATAATGGCCATGGCGAATCCCACCGCAGTCGCGACGATCAACACGAACCACGGCCCCATCAAGGTCGACCTCTACGGCCACCAGGCCCCGAAGACCGTCAAGAACTTCGTCGGCCTCGCGACGGGCGAGATCGAGTGGACCCACCCCGGCACCGGCGCGACGTCGAACGACCCGCTCTACGACGGCGTCATCTTCCACCGCATCATCCCGGGCTTCATGATCCAGGGCGGCGACCCGCTCGGCCAGGGCGTCGGCGGCCCGGGCTACCAGTTCGACGACGAGATCAGCCCCGAGCTCGACTTCACCGAGCCCTACGTGCTCGCGATGGCCAACGCCGGCCGCGACCGGGTCACGGGCGGCGGCACCAACGGCTCGCAGTTCTTCATCACGGTCGGCCCGACCACGTGGCTGCAGGGCAAGCACACCATCTTCGGCAAGGTGACGGATGCCGCGAGCCAGGCCGTGGTCGAGAAGCTCGCCTCCGTGCCGACCGACGGTCGCGACAAGCCCCTCGAGGACGTCGTCATCGAGAGCATCACGATCGAAGAGGCCTGATCCGCAGGTGAGCACCGAGCCTGCCGGGGAAGACCGCGACGCCGAGCGGCCCGACGTCTGCTACCGGCACCCCGATCGGCCGAGCTACATCCTCTGCCAGCGGTGCGGCCGCACGATCTGCCCCGAGTGCCAGACGCAGGCGCCCGTCGGCGTCATCTGCCCCGAGTGCATGCGCGAGCAGCGCGCGTCGGCCCCGCGCACGAAGTCGGCGGTGCTCACGCGTGCCCGCTCGGCGGCCGGGCGCGGGGCGCCGGTGGTGACGTATACGCTCATCGGCATCACGCTCGCGGTGTTCGTGCTGCAACTGATCCCCGGGCTCGCAGTCACCGATCGGCTGCTCTACGCCGGCGTCTACTCGATCCCCGGCAACTTCGAGCCGTGGCGCATGCTCACCTCGGTGTTCGTGCACTCGACCGGCCTGATCTTCCACGTCCTGCTGAACATGTACACGCTGTGGATCTTCGGGCAGCTGCTCGAGGGACTGCTCGGGCGATGGCGCTTCCTCACGCTCTACCTCGTCTCGGGCCTCGCCGGCTCGGTCGGGGTGCTCTGGCTGGGTGATCCGCGCACGGGGGTGGTCGGGGCATCCGGTGCGATCTTCGGCCTGATGGGCGCGTTCCTGGTGATCCAGCGCCGACTCGGCGGCGATGCGACGCAACTGTTCGTGCTGCTGGGCATCAACCTCGTCATCGGATTCGTGCCGGGTTTCAACATCGCCTGGCAGGCGCACCTCGGCGGCCTCGTTGGCGGCGCGATCGTTGGACTCATCTTCGTCGAGACCCGCAAGCGGTCGCAGCAGGCGCTCCAAGTGGGGTTGCTGGTCGCGTTCGTCGTGTTGTTGCTCGTACTGAGCCTGCGGTACTTCTTCTTCCCCATCACCTGAGGGTTATCCACATCTCCGTCCACAGGTGGGGAGAGTTACACGCGTGTAGTTGTGGCCATTCCGGGGGACACGGGCGTATCCACAGGGGTATCCCCCTGTGGACAACGTGTGGAGAACTCAGGCTCCGCGGCATCCGCGGGCACACGAAACGGGCGGATGCCGCAGCATCCGCCCGCTCGGGTCGCGTGGAGCCGGCTAGCGCCAGCGGGTGGTCATCAGGAAGCCGACGAAGGCGATGCCGAAGCCGATGAGGATGTTCCAGGAGCCGAGGTCGGCGATGGGCAGCCGGCCCTGGCTCACGTAGAAGACGATGATCCAGGCGAGTCCGAGCAGCATGAAGCCGAACATCACGGGCTTGAACCAGACCGGGTTCGGCGCCTCTTCGCCGCTCGCCTGCTCCGCGCGCGCGGGCTTCGATGATTTCGTACGTGCCATGCGGGCGATTCTATCCGAGCCGGATGCGTACTCCCAGTCGAGGGGCTCCGCTCCGGGAATAGAATCACTCCCATGTCCGTTCCGCAGCCCGAATCCGGTGCTGCGCCGGGCCCTCCGGGGCACGCCCGCGGGCGTCGCCGCGCCGGCGTCGTCGGGGTGATCGGGGAGCTCCTCGTCACCGCTGGCGTGCTGGTGCTGCTGTTCCTCGGGTGGCAGCTGTGGTGGAACGACGCGATCATGGCGGGCCAGCAGTCGAACGCGGCATCCGACCTCAGCAGCCGATGGCTGGAGCAGGGACGGGCCGCCCACGGCGACGCCGAGCCGCCCGCCCCCGCCGACTACGGCGACCCCGTCGTCGACACGGCCGACCACGCGAACGGGGAGGCGTTCGCGGTCATGTACGTGCCGCGGTTCGGGGCGGATTCGCAGCGGAACGTCGCCGAGGGCGTCGGCTTCGACGTGCTGAACAGCACCGAGCTCGGGGTGGGCCACTATCCCGACACGCAGATGCCCGGGGAGGTCGGCAACTTCGCCATCGCCGCGCACCGGAGCGCCTACGGCGGCGGGATGCACGAGATCGACCAGCTGCAGCTCGGCGACGCCATCTACATCCAGACGCGCGACGGCTGGTACACCTACCGCTTCCGCGACCTCGAGTACGTCACGCCCGAGAAGGTCGAGGTGCTGGCGCCCGTGCCGCACCATCCCGACCTGCAGCCCGTCGACCGCATCATCACGCTGACGAGCTGCAACCCGCTCTATTCGACGGCGGAGCGCATCATCGCGTACGGCGTGCTCGAGTCGTGGCGGCCGGCCGCGGCCGGCCCGCCCGCGGAGATCGCCGACGCCGTCGCAAGCTGGGAGGCCTGAGATGTACGCTGCTCTGTGGCGGATCCTGCCCGGCCCGGCCTGGGTTCGGGTCATCCTGCTCCTGCTGCTCCTCGCAGCAGTGGTCTTCGCCCTCTTCACCTGGGTGTTCCCCTGGGTGGACGGCATCGTCAATCCGATCGAAGTCACGGTGGACTCATGACCCGCGTTCTCGTCATCGACAACTACGACAGCTTCGTCTACACGCTCAACGGCTACCTGCAGGAGCTCGGTGCGGAGACCGAGGTCGTGCGCAACGACGACATCGACGTCTCCGACGTGCCTGCGCGCATCGCGGAGTACGACGCCGTGCTCATCTCGCCCGGGCCCGGCAAGCCGGGCGACGCCGGCGTCTCGATCCCGGTCGTCGAGGCGGCACTCGCGTCGGGGCAGCCGCTGCTCGGCGTGTGCCTCGGCCACCAGGCGATCGCCGAGGCCTTCGGCGCCACGGTGACCAACGCCGAGGAACTCATGCACGGCAAGACGTCGCGGATCACGCACGACGACAGCGACTTCTACGACGGCGTGCCGCAGCCGTTCACCGCGACGCGGTACCACTCGCTCGCAGTGGTCGACGGCACCGTGCCGTCCGAGCTCGTGGTGACGAGTCGCACCCAGGGCGGCGTCATCATGGGGCTCCGCCACGAGTCCGCACCCATCTACGGGGTGCAGTTCCACCCCGAGTCGGTGCTCACCGAGGGCGGCTACCGGATGCTCGGCAACTGGCTCGCCGTCGCCGGGCTTCCCGAGGCGCGCCAGAGGGCGGTGGGCCTGAATCCGCTCGTTCGAGCGGACTGAGGGGGCTCAGCCGGCGCAGTAGGTGAGCTCGACCTCGGAGCGCTGCGGGACGTCGCCCGGTGGCAGCGACTGCTGCGTGACCGGTGAACCGGGCTGCGAATCGCACGACGGATCGGGCTTCGGCACCGGGGTCAGCTGCAGGTTCTCGGCCGACAGGTACGACGAGGCAGCGGCCAGCGTCTGTCCCGTCAGGTCGGTCAGCGTGACGAGGCCGCTCGAGATGCGGAAGTCGACCGACGAGCCGGCCTCGGCCGAGGTGCCGGCCTCGGGCGTGCTGCCCATGACCGTGTCGGCGGGTACCGTCGGCGAATTCTCGCGCGTCTCGGTGCCGGGCACGAGCCCGGCCGCCTGCACGTCGGCCTTCGCCTGTTCGAGGGTCTTGTTGCGCACGTCGGGGACCGTCACGGGTTCTCGACCCGACGAGACGTACACCGTCACCGCGGTGTTGGTGTCGACGATCTCACCCTCGGGCGGGTCGGTGCGGATCACCTGGCCGGCGGCCACCGTGTCGCTGGTCTCGTCGATGCGCGTCGCCGGCAGCCCGAGCTCCTGCAGCTGCGAGACCGCCTCCTCGTAGGTGACGCCGGCCAGGGCCGGGATCTCGCGCGCGTTCGACGGGAGGTCGTCGGTCGGCTGCAGGTTGAACGCCCAGTACATGACCGCGATGACGATGACGACGACGCCGATGATGCCAGACCAGATCCAGATGGCCGGCGGCCGCCGCTGGGTGCGCGACATCGTCTCGTCCTCGGTGAGCTGGCGCAGCGCGAGCTCGGAGCTGGTCAGCGAGCTCGTGGGGGCGCCGAACAGCAGCGTCGCCTCGTCGGGCCGGCGGTGCACGGGCACGCGACCGGATGCCGCGATATCGACGTCGGCCCGGAACTCCGCGGCCGTCTGGTACCGCTCCTCACGGTTCTTGGTGAGCGCATGCAGCACGACGGCGTCGAGCGCAGGGGAGACCTTGGGATTGATGGCGCTCGGCTTCACCGGGCGCTCGCTCACGTGCTGGTACGCGACCGCGACCGGGGTGTCGCCGCGGAACGGCGGCCGGCCCGTGAGCATCTCGAACAGCACGACACCCGTCGAGTAGAGGTCGGTGCGCGCGTCCACGGTCTCGCCCTTCGCCTGCTCGGGCGAGAAGTAGGAGGCCGTGCCGAGGATGGCGGTGGTCTGCGCGACCGTCGTCGACGAGTCGGACACCGCGCGCGCGATGCCGAAGTCCATCACCTTCACCTGGCCGGTGGTGGTGATCATGATGTTGCCGGGCTTGATGTCGCGGTGCACGACGCCCGCTCGGTGCGAGTACTCGAGTGCGGTGAGCACGCCGTCGATCACGCGCACGGCCGCGACCGGCTCGAGCGGACCGTCGTGGATGATGTCCTTGAGCAGCCGTCCCTCGACGAACTCCATCACGATGAACGGCAGCTGCACCTCGTGCCCGGACGGGTCGACGACCGTCTCCTCGCCGGCGTCGAACACGCGGACGATCGTGGGGTGCGCCATGCGCGCCGCCGACTGCGCCTCCTGCCGGAACCGCATGCGGAACGCCGGGTCTGTGGCGAGCTGCGGCTTCAGGAGCTTGATCGCGACCTTCCGGCCCAGCCGGGTGTCGGAGCCGACGTGGACGTCGGACATGCCGCCGCGACCGATGAGCGCGCCGACGCGGTAACGCCCCGCGAGGACGCGTCCTTCATCGCTCACTGTGATGTCCTGTCCGCGCTCGGGCTCACTGCTGGATCTGGAAGGTGGACGTCGGGGAGCTCGGCGAGCTCAGCTGTCCGCAGAAGTACAGGAAGTCCGCTGCGAGGTTGCTGCCCGGCGTGTTCGCCACCTGGACGGAGACGCTCGTCTGGCCGGGGCCGACCGACGTCTGCGCGGGGTTCGAGCTGCCCTGGATGGAGCCGCCGCTGACGGTGATCGTGTATCCGCTGAGCGTCTGACCCGAGGGGCAGCTCTGCTGCGTCCACGAGACCTGCACGGTGGATCCGGCGTCGACCTCGCCCGTCGTGCTGCCGTTCACGGTCGGACCCTCGCTGGGCGCGCCCGGCTGCTCGGGGTCGCCCAGGTAGGTCAGCGTGATCGTCGTGCCGGGCGGCACCGGGCCGCTCGGGTTCACGTCGGTCACCGTGTTGGCCTGGCCGGGCTCGGTCGCGCGACCGCCCTCCTGCCGGCTCACCGGAAGGCCGAGCGCCTCGATCTGCGCCGCCGCCTCGTCGACGTTCATGCCGATGTAGGCGTTGCGGTCGACCTGGATCGTCTGCGGGGCCTCGGTGGTGGGCGGGGCGCTCGGCGTGGTGGGCGGGGCGCTCGTGGACGTGGGCCGGCCGGTGGTCGACGCCGCCGGATCGTCGTTGCCCTGGTTGAGCGCGAGTGCGATGAGCGTGCCGATGAGCACGATCGCGAGGATCGCGATGAGCACGATGAGCGGCCACGTCCACGGGCTGCGCTTCTTCGGAGCCGGCTCCTCCTCGATCGCCTCGCTGTCGGTGATTCCGGCCGCGCCGACGCCGCCTGCGGACGGCAGCACGGTGGTGGCCGCGGTGGCACCCGCGGCAGCGGGCATGAGCATGGTCGCCGCGGTGGCGCCGGCGGCGCCGAGCACCGCGGGCACCGCCGCGGCCGCGCCCTGCACATCGCCGCGCCGCAGCGCCTGCGCGGCGCGCGCGAGATGTGCGGCGGACTGCGGGCGGTCGGCGGGGTTCTTCGCGATGCACGCGTAGACGAGGTTGCGCACCGGCTCCGACACCGTGACGGGCAGGTCGGGCGGCGTCTCGTTGATCTGCGCCATCGCGATGGCGACCTGCGACTCGCCCGTGAACGGGCGGCGTCCGGCGAGGGCCTCGTAGGCGACGATGCCGAGCGAGTAGATGTCAGTCGTGGGCGACGCGGGGTGCCCCGACGCCTGCTCGGGCGAGAGGTACTGCACCGTGCCCATGACCTGGCCGGTCGCGGTGAGCGGCACCTGGTCGGCGATGCGCGCGATGCCGAAGTCGGTGATCTTCACACGCCCGTCGGGCGTGATGAGCAGGTTGCCCGGCTTGATGTCGCGGTGCACGAGGCCGGCCGCGTGGGCGGCCTGGAGCGCCGCGGCGGTCTGGGCGACGATGTCGAGCACCTTGTCGGTGGAGAGCACGTGCTCGCGCTCGAGGATCGTCGAGAGCGCCTCGCCGGGGACGAGCTCCATCACGAGGTAGGCGCTGCCCTCCTCCTCGCCGTAGTCGAAGACATTGGCGATGCCCTCGTGGTTCACGAGCGCGGCGTGGCGGGCCTCGGCGCGGAACCGCTCGAGGAAGCCGGGGTCGCCGAGGTACTCGTCCTTCAGGATCTTGATCGCGACCTGCCGCCCGATGACGAGGTCGGTGGCCTGCCACACCTCGCCCATGCCGCCGATGGCGATCCGGGACTGCAGTTCGTAGCGCCCTCCGAAGGTGAGCCCTGCGCTCGGTCTCATGTGTTCAGCACCGCCTCTAGTACCTGCTTTGCGATGGGTGCGGCGATGAGATTGCCGTACCCCTCCTGACCAAGTCCCCCGCCATCCTCCACGAGTACCGTGATCGCATACTGAGGGTTGTCGGCGGGGGCAAAACCCGTGAACCAGAGAGTGTAGGGGTCACTCTCTCCGTTCTCTGCTGTACCCGTCTTACCGGCCACGCTGACGCCGTCTATTCTTGCATTACTCGCGGCCCCGTTCTCGACGCCGTTCACCATCATCTGCACCATGGTGTTCGCCGTCTCCTCGCTGATCGCACGACCGAATTCCGCGGGCTCGAACTCCTGCAGCGGCGTGAAATCGGGGGCCGTGACGCCGTCGACGAGGTTGGGGTTCATCACGATGCCGCCGTTGGCGATCGCCGCGGAGACCATCGCCATCTGCATCGGCGTCGCGCGCACGTCGCCCTGTCCGAACGCGGTCAGCGCGGTCTGCGGCTCGTCGAGCACGCGAGGGTAGGTGCTCACCTCGGTGAGGTTCGGAATGACGAACTCGGAGTTGAAGCCGAACTTCTCGGCCTGGTCGCGGATGGCGGCGTCGCCGAGCTCCATGCCCAGCTCGGCCATCGGGATGTTGCACGAGAGTCGCAGCGCGTCGGCCAGCGTGACCTCGGCGCCGGGGCCGCAGGTGCCGCCGCCCGAGTTCCGCACGACCGCGTCGGTGCCGGGCAGCGTGAGCGACGCCGGGTTCGGGAACGTCGATTCGGGCGTGTAGCGCCCCGACTCGAGGGCAGCGGCGGTGACGACGAGCTTGAACGTCGATCCCGGGGGGTTCATGTCGCCGCCGGTCGCGCGGTTGAACAGCGGGTCGCTCGGGTCGGCGAGCAGGCCGTCGAACGTCGCCTGCACCTGCTCGCTGTCGTGCACCGCGAGCGCGTTGGGGTCGTAGGTCGGCTTCGTCACCATGGCGAGGATGCGCCCGGTCGCCGGCTCGGTGAGGATGACCGCGCCCGTGTAGTCGCCGAGCGCGTCCCACGCGGCCTGCTGCGCGACCGGGTCGATGGCGACCTCCACGGACGCCCCCATCGGGTCCTGCCCGGAGATGATGCGGTTGAGCGAGTCGAAGAACTGGCTCGAGCTCTGTCCGCTGAGGTAGTCGTTGAGGGAGCGCTCGAGGCCGGTCGCCTCGCCGTTGACGGGGATGTACCCGGTCACGGGGGCGTAGAGCGGGCCGTTCGGGTACACGCGCTGGAACTTGTAGACGTCGTCGGACGGCTGCGAGAACGCGATCGGCTCGCCGCCGACCAGGATCGGGCCGCGCTCGACCGAGTAGCTCTCGTAGAGCGTGCGCGAGTTGCGCGGGTCGGCGGCGAGGGCCTCGGCCTGCGCGTACTGGATGACCGTCGTCGACACGAAGAGCGTGAGGAACATGAGCAGCACCACGATCGTGACGCGCTTGAGTTCGCGGTTCATCCGTCGATCACCAGCCTCGGATGGTTGCGCACGGTATCGGACAGCCTCAGCAGCAGCGCGACGATGATCCAGTTCGCGACGAGCGACGAACCGCCCGCAGCCAGGAACGGCGTGGTCAGGCCCGTCAGCGGGATGACGCGGGTGACGCCGCCCACCACGATGAAGACCTGCAGCGCGATGACGAACGCGAGTCCGACGCCGAGGAGCTTGCCGAAGTCGTCCTGGCCGGCGAAGCCGATGCGGAACCCGCGCGCGACGAGCAGCACGTAGAGCGCGAGGATCGCGAAGATGCCCGCGAGCCCGAGCTCCTCGCCGAGGCTCGCGATGATGTAGTCGCTCTGTGGGACCGGCGTGATGTCGGGCCGGCCCTGTCCCCAGCCGGTGCCGATGAGGCCGCCGTTCGCGAGGCCGAACAACCCCTGCACGAGCTGGTAGCTGCCGCCGAACTCCTGGTCGAAGCGGTCGGGGCTGAACGGATCGAGCCAGTTCGCGAAGCGGTTGCTCACGTAGTCGAGCGTCTGGCTCGCCACCAGCGCGCCGCCGATGAACAGGGTGAGACCGAGCACGACCCACGACAGGCGGCTGGTGGCGACGTAGAGCATCACGAGGAACAGCCCGAAGTAGAGGAGGGCGGTGCCGAGGTCGCGCTGGAACACGATGACGGCCATCGACAGGGCCCAGACGACGAGCAGCGGGCCGAGGTCGCGGGCGCGCGGGAACTGCATGCCGAGGAACTTCGTGCCCACCATCGAGAGCGAGTCCCGGTTGCGGACGAGGTAGCCGGCGAAGAACACCGCCAGCGCGATCTTCGCGATCTCGCCGGGCTGGAAGGTGGCGAAGTCGCCCACGCCGATCCACACGCGAGCGCCGCTCACCTCGCGACCGATGCCGGGCACGAGCGGCAGCAGGAGCAGCACGATCGCGATGAGACCCGAGAGGTAGGTGTAGCGGAACAGCACGCGGTGGTTGCGGATCAGCAGCATCGTGGCGATGGCGGCCACGATCGCGATCGCGCTCCAGACGATCTGGCGCACCGACGCGCTCTCCCAGCCGCCCTCGCCGTTGGCGATGTCGATGCGGTAGATCATCGCGATGCCGAGTCCGTTGAGCACGGTGGCGATCGGCAGCAGGAACGGGTCGGCGTCGCGGGCGACGAAGCGCATCGCGATGTGCAGGCCGAACACGAGGGCCGAGAGGCCGGCGCCGAGCAGCACGAGCTGCGTGTCGATGCGGCCCATGGCGCCGAGCTGCACGAGCACGATCGCGGCGGAGTTGATGATGCACGCCACGATGAGGAGCCAGAGCTCCATGTTGCGCAGCTTCTGCGGCAACCGGATGCGACGCACCGATGCGGTGGGCGGCCCGCCCGAGCGGGGTGCCTCCGCCGTGCGTCCTGCGGCGTCAGTCAACGGAGTCCTCCAGTCGCTGCACGATGCGGTAGGCCTCGGAGAAGGAGCTCGCGCTGATCGTCTGCTCCACGCGCTGCTGGTCGTAGGTGCGCAGGTCGGCCACGTCGATGGTGGTCTCGGTGTGGAGCTCGTGCAGCGAGATCGGCCCGAGGTCCTGCTGGATGCCCTGGTAGATGGCCACCCGGCCGTTGTACTCCCCCACGTAGTAGCGCGTCTGCGTCCACTGGTAGCCGAGCACGAACGTCGTGACGATCGCGGCGACGAGCAGCACGATCCAGAAGCCCCACATCCAGCGGCGACGGCGACGGCGACGCGCGTCCTCCTCGATGAGCTCGTCGAAGTAGTCCTGGGAGTCGGGCTCGAAGTGCGTCTCCTGCACCGGGTGCGGGCGCAGGGTGGGCAGGCGGATGCCGCGGGCGCGCACCGGCTCCGCCGCAGCGCCGAACGCGAGCGGGGCCGCCGCCGAGCCGACGACGAGCGGCGGCGTCTCGGGTGCGGGCGGATCGCCCACGTCGATGACGACCACGGTCACGTTGTCGGGCGCTCCGCCGTCGAGGGAGGCCTTCACGAGCCGGTCGGCGACCTGCTTCGCGCCGGCGTCCGCCGACATGAACTCCTGGATCTCGTCGAACGAGACGACGCCGGACAGGCCGTCGGAGCAGAGCATCCACCGGTCGCCCGGAGCGGTGTCGAGCACCATGGAGTCGATCTCGGGCGAGCTCTCCACGTCGCCGAGCACGCGCATGAGCACCGAGCGACGCGGATGCACCATGGCCTCCTCGGCCGTGATGCGACCGGCGTCGACGAGACGCTGCACGAACGTGTGGTCGGTCGTGATCTGGCTGAGCTCGCCGGAGCGCAGCAGGTAGATGCGGGAGTCGCCGATGTGGGCGATGACGACGCGGTCTTCCTCGAGGAGCAGCGAGCTGACGGTCGTGCCCATGCCGGTGAGCTCCGAGTGGTCGGCGACCGTCTCGGCGAGCTGGCGGTTGGCGGCGACCAGGGCACCCTCGAGGGCGGCCGCGGCCTCGGGCGCCGTGCCGTAGTCGGCGTCGGCCTCGGCGATGCGGCGGGTCGCGATCGCGCTCGCGATGTCGCCGCCGGCGTGTCCGCCCATGCCGTCGGCGACGAGGAAGAGCCGCCGCCCGGCGTAGCCGGAGTCCTGGTTGTTCGAGCGGATCCGGCCGACGTGCGAGACCGCCGCGCTCGCCTTGACGTTCGCCATCGGCTACCGTCGCAGCTCGAACGTCGTCGCTCCGACCTTGACCGTGGCTCCGAGCGGGATCGGCGTCGGCACGGTCACTCGGGAGCCGTTGAGGAACGTGCCGTTCGTGGAGTCGAGGTCCTGGATCATCCAGCGGCCGTTCCACAGCATGAGTCGGGCGTGGTGGGTGGACGTGTAGTCGTCGCGGATGATGATCGCCGAGTCGCTCGACCGGCCGATCGTGATCTCGTCGCGGCCGAGCGGGAACTCCGCCCCGGCCTTCTGCCCGCTCGTGATGACGAGGCGGGTGGCGTTCTCGGTGGAGGCGGTCTCGCCTCCGGGGCCCGAGGCGGGCGCGGCCGGGTGAGCCGATGGGGCGGGTGCGGCGGCGGGGAATGCGGCCGCCGGCGCCGGCGCCGCGGCCGCCGCGGCTTCGGGCTGCAGCTTGCGCACGCGCTGCCCGAACAGGTCGCTGCGCAGCGAGTACACGATCGCGAAGACGAAGACCCAGAGCAGGACGAGGAAACCGAGCTGGAGGACCAGGAGGGTGAGTTCGCTCATTCGCCGGGCCCCCAGAACCCGCCCATGTCGTGGCGCTGCGTGGCGGGGTCGGCGCCACGGCCGGCGGGCGCGGAGGCCTGGGCCAGCACGCGGAACACGATCCGCGAGCGGCCGATGGTGATGACGGAGTCGGGCTCGAGCACGGCGTCGCGCACGGGCGCGCCGTTGAGCTGGGTGCCGTTCGTCGAGCCGAGGTCGCGCACGCGGGCGCGCGTGCCGTCCCACTGCACCTCGGCATGACGACGCGAGGCGCCGGAGTCGTCGAGGGTCACGTCGGCGTCGCTGCCACGGCCGATGACCGTGCGGCCCTTCAGGATCGGGTAGCGCTTGCCGCCCACGTCGAGCACGGGCGTCCAGGCGACCTGGCCCTTCACGTTGCGGGAGTCGACCTGCACCATGCCCTCGGAGAGGGCCGGATCGGGCTGGAGCTCGATGGAGATGCCGCCGGCGAACTGGAACCGCTGGCTGGCGGCGTGCTTCTGCACGAGGTCGGTGAGCTCGTCGATGAGGGCGGGACCCAGGCCCGCCATTCGGTCGTGGTCGGTCGGCGACATGCGCACGGCGAACGTGTTCGGCACGAGCACGCGGTCGCGCGAGACGACCGCTGCCTTCGTGTCGATCTCGCGCTTCAGCGCCGCCGTGATCTCCACGGGCTGCAGCCCCGAGCGGAAGGTCTTCGCGAATGCGCCGTTCACGGCGCGTTCGAGACCCTTCTCGAAGTTGTCCAGTAGGCCCACAGGTCTCCCGATCCCGTTCGTGATGGTGTCATGGTAGCCGCAGCGGCTGTGAACGCCCGCTGTCAGTCGATCGGAATGGCTGTTTCCTCCTCGTCGACGTCGAGCGACAGCGTGGGGATCGAGGCGGTGAGCAGCGTGCCGTCCGCGCGGCGCGATCCGGCGACGTCGCGCATGGTCGGCGCGCCGTACAGCCGGGGCCCCTGGCCGTCGAGCGGGACGCTGACCGGGGCATCCGCCGTGACGACCACGTCGGTGCCGCGCACCTTCAGCGGCACCTCGTCGCCCGCCTCCACGACGAACGTGATCGACTCGGGCTCCAGCTCCACGCGCACACGGCTTCCGCGCAGCGTCAGGCGGTACACCAGCTTCCGCCAGTCGTCGGGCAGGCGCGGGTCGAACGAGAAGACGCCGTTGTGGTCGCGGAACCCGCCGAAGCCCGACACGAGCGCGGCCCACACGCCGCCCGTCGAGGCCACGTGCACGCCGTCGGCCGCGTTGTGGTGCAGGTCGGCGAGGTCGACGAAGAGCGCCGAGCGGAAATACCGCATGGCCAGCTCGTGGTAGCCGACCTCGGCGGCGATGATCGACTGGACGACCGCCGACAGCGTCGAGTCGCCCGTGGTCAGCGGGTCGTAGTACTCGAAGTTCGCGCGCTTCGCCTCGGTCGAGAACCGGTCGCCCTGCAGGTACAGCGCGAGCACCACGTCGGCCTGCTTCAGCACCTGGAACCGGTAGATGACGAGCGGGTGGTAGTGCAGCAGCAGCGGCCGTCGGTCCTCCGGCGTGTTCTCCAGGTCCCACAGCTCCTTCTGCAGGAACGCGGAATCCTGCGGGTGGATGCCGAGCTGCTCGTCGTAGGGGATGTGCATGTGCGCGGCCGCGCGACGCCAGCTCGCCACCTCGGCCGGGGTGACCTCGAGGCGCGCGACCAGCTTGTGGTACGCGATCGGGTCGTTGACCTGCAGGTTGTCGACCGCGGATGCCGCGGCAGCGAGGTTCGCCCGCGCCATGACGTTCGTGTAGAGGTTGTCGTTCACGACCGTCGTGTACTCGTCGGGCCCGGTGACGCCGTGGATGTGGAACACGTCGTCGGCGCCGGTGCGCCAGAACCCGAGGTCCTCCCACATGCGCGCGGTCTCGACGAGGATGTCGATCGCGCCCCGGGCGAGGAAGTCGACGTCGCCCGTCGCGGCGACGTACTGGCAGAGCGCGAAGGCGATGTCCGCGTCGATGTGGTACTGCGCGGTGCCGGCCGCGTAGTACGCGCTCGACTCGAGGCCGTTGATGGTGCGCCAGGGGAAGAGGGCCCCGCGCTGGTTGAGCTCGAGCGCACGGCCGCGGGCGGCGTCGAGCATCCGCTGCCGGAATCGCAGTACGTTCCGCGCCACCACGGGGGCCGTGTAGCTGAGGAACGGCATGACGTAGATCTCGCTGTCCCAGAAGTAGTGGCCGCCGTAGCCTGAGCCCGAGACGCCCTTCGCGGCGACCCCGTCGCCGTCGGTGCGCGCGGTGGCCTGCGCGAGCTGGTACAGGTTCCAGCGGATGGCCTGCTGCAGCGCCGGGTGGCCCTCGATCTCGACGTCGGAGCGCGCCCAGTAGTCGTCGAGCCACGAGTGCTGCTGGTCGAAGATCTCGGCCACGCCGAGCTCGGCCGCCCGGTCGAGCGTGCGGTCGGCGCGGTCCACGAGCTCGCGCGCCGGCACCGTGCGGGCCGTGTGGTAGCTGATCGCCTTCGTGATCCGGATCGGCTGGCCCTGCTTCGCGTGCACCCGGTAGATGTGCTTCGCGAGGTCGTCGCCGATCGTGCCCGACTCGGTGAACTCGTTCTCGGTCTCGATCGAGTGCTCGGCGCCGATCGCCATCGTCATGCCCGAGTTCGTGGACTGGTAGCCGAGCATGTAGCGCGATCCCTCGGCGCGCTTCACGCGCGGCTGCAGCACGCGCTCGGTGAACTGCTCCGCCTTGCGCGGGTCGAAGGCGCCCTGCGGCTCCTGCACGCCCGACCGGTACTCGTCGCGCCCGTCCTGGCGGTTCAGGATCTGGCTCGAGATGGTGACCGCGGCATCCGCGTCGAGGAGCTCGACCTCGTAGTCGATGAGGGCGAGGTGCCGGTCGGTGAACGACACCATGCGCCGGCTCGTGATGAGCACGCGCTTGCCCGACGGCGTGCGCCACTCGATCGAGCGGGAGAGCGAGCCGAGGCGGAAGTCGAGTCGGCGCTCGTAGGCGAGGATCTCGGCGACCGTGATGACGAGCGGCTCGTCGTCGACGTAGAGGCGGATGACCTTGGCGTCGGGTGCGTTCACGATCGTCTGGCCGACGCGGGCGAATCCGAACGCCTCCTCGGCGTGGCGGATCGGCCACGTCTCGTGGAACCCGTTCACGAACGTGCCGTGCATGTGGCCGTCGCGGCCCTCCTCGACGTTGCCGCGCAGGCCGAGGTAGCCGTTGCCCACCGCGAAGAGGGTCTCGGTGCGGCCCATGTCGGCCACGCCGAACTCCGTCTCGATGAGCGCCCACTCGTCGATGGGGAACCGGCTGCGATTCAGCGGGTCGTGGTCGGCGAACCTCATGCAGGTTCCTCTCGGGTGCTGGGGGCAGGGGAGTCGGTGGGGTTCGGGGGGACATCGGCGGCCGCGGCACCGGGCGACGCGGTGCCAGATGCCGCGGCGGCGCGCTCGACGGCGGGGATGAGCTCGTCGAGCTCGTCGACGATCACGTCGGCGCCGAGCTCCCGGAGGGCCTCGCGGCCGACGCCGCGATCGACCCCGATGACGATACCGAACTCTCCGGCCGCACCGGCCTTCACGCCGGACTCCGCGTCCTCGACCACGGCGCACTCCGCGGTGTCGAGGCCGAGCAGCTCGGCTGCGCGCTCGAACGTGTCGGGCTCGGGCTTGCCGGGCAGGCCGTCGCGGGCGGCGACGGCGCCGTCGACGACGACCTCGAAGCGGTCGGCGAGGCCCGCGGCGGCGAGCACCGACGGCGCGTTCTTGGAGCTCGAGACCACGGCGATCCTCGCGCCCCCGCGCGTGACCGCGTCGAGGAACGCGACGCTCGCCGGGTAGGCCTCCACGCCCTCCTCGGCGAGCGTGGCGTTGAAGGCGTCGTTCTTGCGGTTGCCGAGGCCGTGCACCGTGTCGGCGGTCGCGGCATCCGTCACCTCGCCCTCGTCGACGACGATGCCGCGGCTGGCGAGCAGCGACCGGACCCCGTCGTACCGGGGCTTGCCGTCGATGTAGGCGAAGTAGTCGTCGTCGGAGTACGGCTTCGCGCCATGCGCCTCGAGGAAGGGCGTGAACAGCCGCGACCACGCGTGCATGTGCACGACCGCGGTGGGCGTGAGCACGCCGTCGAGGTCGAACAGGTAGCCGCGGATGCCGCTGAGGTCGGCCGCCTCGGGGGCGATGGGGGAATGGGTCACGGGGCGATCCTTTCGTCTCGTCGCGTCGGTGGGGGAACGTCTCGTCGCTTCGGTCGGTGCGGGCGCCAGAACCTCTGTCGATGCTAGGGCTGCATCGAGGGTCAGCGCGAGGGCCGGATGTCACGTTGCCGGGGTGGTTGCGGGTCGTGGGTCGGGTCTGGGAGCATGGGCGCCCCTCGACGGGGGTCGTTCCGGGGTCGGCGGCGGCGATGCAGGAAGTCCCGGGTCGTTCACGGCGTGTCGGGGTTCGACGGCCGGCGAGTCGGGTGATTCCTCCTGCATCGGCGCCGAGGTCGGGGGTCGTGGCCGCCGAATGGCGATCGCCGCGACGAGATGTTAGTCTCGGTTGGCTGGTTCGCACCTGTGTGCGTCGCAGCATGCGCAAGTGGCGGAATAGGCAGACGCGCACGGTTCAGGTCCGTGTGCCCGTGAGGGCGTGGGGGTTCAACTCCCCCCTTGCGCACCAAGGTCAGACAGAACGGCCCGGGTCATCGACCCGGGCCGTTTCCGTCGAAGACGGCGCTGAGAAGCGTCAGGACCGCTCAGTCGCAGAGACCCCTGGCGATCTCCTTCTTGCCCTGGCCGCCGACCGCATCGACGACGTCTCCGACGTTGGTGAATCCGAGGGCGCCTTCGGTGTTGATGGTCTTGTGCACCTGGCCGAAGCAGGCAGCGTCGGAGGGTGCAGCGTGGGCGGCGCCGGCGGCGCCGAACGTGGCGAGCGCGGCGATGAATCCGGTGGCGAGAATGCGCTTCATTGGAATCCCCTTCAATCGGCGGGCGCGATTGCGCCCGATACCAGTACTTCTCCTCCCGGGGCGGGTTCGGATGCACGTCGTCGCATGATTCTTCCGGCGAGGGCGGGGGCGGACGCCCCGGTGGCTAGGCTGCGGGCATGCACGCGTTCCTCCGCACGTTCATCCTGCCGAGCCTCGGGGCGATCGCGGTGCTCGCCGCAACCGGTCGGGTCGTACGGCTCGTCGGCGGCGACGACCCCCTCGAGGACCGGCCGGTACGCGCGATGCAGGCGGCGTTCGGCCACCGCCCCGACCACGACGGCGCGCCGGTCGATCCGCCCGAGACGCGCGAGCTGCTCGATCGCGTCACCGCTCCGCTCTCCTGGTACTCGGGGGTGCCGCAGACGATCGCGAACGGGGTGTTCTGGTGCAGCGTGACGTGGTTGCTCACGCGCGACCGGCGCTCCGCGGTCGCCCCCGGTGCGGTCCTCGCGCTCGAGACGGCATGCTTCGTCGGATCCGCCGCACTGGTGGCACGGCCGCGCCCCCGGGGCGTGTGGCGGCCGGAGCAGCCGCACGCGACGTCGTCGTTCCCGTCGGGGCACACGGCGGCGGCGGTCGCGATCCACACCACCCTCGCCGACCTGCTCGATCGGCACGGAGGCCGCGGCACCCGCGTCCTCAGGCCCCTGCTGCGGTACGGGATTCCCGGTGGCATCGCGCTCTCGCGCATCTACCGCGGCCAGCACCACATCTCGGACACGGTCGCGGGCGTCGTGCTCGGGCGTTGGAGTGCCGCCGTGGTCCGGCGGGAGCTGCTTTCGTCCTAGGCCAGGGCGTCGCGGCGAGGCGCGCGCCCGCTGCGCCACTTCGGCGTGGGTTGCGCCAGTCGAATGGGCGCGTCGGGCGTCGAAGTGGCGCAGAGCCGATCCTGAAGACCGGCCAGTGATGCGGTCAGAGGCCGATGCCGCCCCACATGTGAGTCGCGGCAGAGCCGGCGGCATTCATCGTCAGGATCTTGATCGTGTACGAGGTGCCCGCTCCGCACGTGATCGGCACTCCCGCGACGCCTGACGGGCCTTGCACCGAGGCGACCAGTGCGTAGCCGTCCGTCGCCTGCGCGTCACGATTCGTGATCGCGACGTACAGTTCCACGGTCGTCGCGTGCGGCGCCGTCCAGTAGAAGTCCTTCACGACCTGGCTGCCCGACATGTCGGGGCATTGGACGTAGTAGCCTCCACCGACCCAGCCGAACTCGGAGGCACCCGCGGGCGGCGGCCATCCCGCCGGCTCAGGGGCGGGGGCCGGCGCAGGCTCGGGCGCCGAAGCCTGGTCCGGTGCCGGGCCTGGGGCCGGTGCCGGCGCAGCCTCGACGGGGGCGGGAGCGGGAGTGCTCGATGGTGTCGGTGTCGGGGTCGTCGTTGCACGCGGCTTCGCTGGACGGGATGCCTCTGCCGGGGTCGGGATCGACGTCGGCTCGAGCGCCGACGAGGCGCCCCCGCCGAGGGTGACGATGAGCGTCGTCGCGCCCGCCAGCACGATGATCGCGACAACCGTGACAAGCAGGATGGGGCGCGTCCGCGCCGCGGCCCAGATCGACCTCACATGCGTCCCTTCACTGGACCGTCGTCGAGATTCTAGGGGTATGCGGGGGGTCGGCCGCACCCCGGCCGGGGATGGATCACGCGGCGGCCGCCGCGTCGGGGATCTCGTCGATCGAGGTGTAGACCGGGATACCGCGCTCCCGTGCGATGGCGACGTCGAGGTCGGCCCCGCGTGAGTCGCCCGGCAGGCGCAGCACGGCGTCGCAGTGCTGGAGGAGCCGGTGCGCGGTGGGGTAGAGCACCTCGTCGGCCAGGGGATCGGCGATGCCGCCCGCGCCGGCGCTCGAGAGCACGGGCAGCGCGACCCACTCGCCGATCATCGGCACGTGGCCCTTGCGGAAGATCGGCCACGCGGCCTCCTCGAGCCGGCGGAGATTCCGGTCGAGGAGGACGGGGTCGTCGCCCGTGCCCGAGCGGTAGGGGCCGGCGATGAGGATGAGCTTGGATTCCACGGTTCGACACCATAGTATGGATAAACACGCAAAAACAAGGAGAAACGTGTGCTGACTGCACAACGCCGGGACCTGCTGCTCGAACGACTCCGTCGCGACGGCCGGCTCGTCGCGCGCGAGATCGCGGGCGAGCTGGGTGTCACCGAGGACATGATCCGCCGCGACCTGCGCGAGCTCGCCTCCGGGGGGCTCGTGCAGCGCGTCTACGGCGGTGCACTCCCCGTGTCGCCCGCCGTGGCCGACTACGCCGCGCGCACCTCGGTCGCCGCTGAGGGCAAGCGGCGCGTCGCGGCATCCGCTGCCGCCCTGGTCACGCCGGGATCGGTGGTCGCTCTCGACGGCGGAACGACCGCACTCGCCGTGGTCGATGCGCTGCCGCGCGACCTGCGGGCGACGATCGTGACGCACAGCCCCACGATCGCGGTGGCGCTCGCCGATCACCCCGACGTCGACGTGGAGATCATCGGCGGCCGGCTGTTCCGGCACTCGATGGTCGCCTCGGGCGCGACGGCGCTCGAAGCCGTCTCCCTCCTGCGGGTCGACGTGTTCCTGCTCGGCGTCACCGGGGTGCACGCCGAGGCGGGACTCACGACCGGCGATCGCGACGAGGCCGCGCTCAAGCGTGCGATCGCGGCGCGGGCCGGCGACACCTACGTGCTCGCGAGCTCGGAGAAGATCGGCGCGGCATCCGCGTTCGAGGTGCTGCCGCTGGCGGCCGTGAGCGCCGTCGTGACCGACGCGGCTGATGGACCGGCGATGTCGGCACTCGCCGCGGCCGGCGTGCAGCTCATCCGCGCCTGACGTCGTCGGGCGCGACGGATGCCGCGAGGGCCGCCTCGAGGGCCGCCTCGAGCGCCGCGAGTCGCTGCGCCGGCGAGCCCGAGACCTCCACGACGACGGTGTGCGCGCCGACGAGTCCGGTGCCGTCGACGAGCTCGAGCAGGACGTCGTTCATCGCCTCGCGGAGCGCCGGGTCCTCGGACCCGTCGACGTCGATGCGATCGGAGCCGGAGCCGAGGGGGAGCACGACGAGCAGGTCGATGCAGCGCATGCCCGCGGCCGCCAGCGGCTCGGCGCGCGTGGTGAGGTCGGCCGATCGGCCACCACGGTCGAGCTCGTCGAGCGCCATGAGATAGGCGAGGAAGTCGAGCGGCGATCGCTCGGCGATCACTCGCTCGCCCGGACCGTGTTCGCCGGAACTCCGCACTGCGAGCTGCAGTTGGCGGAAGAAGCTGTCCGCATCGGGCGCCTCGAGGTCGTCGTGGAGCCACTCGTAGGGCTCGGGCTCGTGCTCGTACTCTCGGTGCGCCGCCAGGAAGTCGGCGATGAGCGTGCTCTTGCCGCTCGCGTGCGTGCCCGCGACCGCGATGCGCATCAGATGAGCGGCGCGTGCGTGGTCGACGCGATCAGCGCATCGCGGCGGCGCCGCGCCTCGGTGGCCTCGGTGGCGAGGCGGACCGCCTCGAGGTGCTGCTCGCGACGGCGCAGGGCGCGGGCTCGGCCCCAGGCCTCGAGGGCTCGACCGGCGCGGATGGCGGCGGCGGCGATCCCCGTGGCGGGGGAGACGGGTCGGGTCAGGGTGGCGCTCATGACGGGTCCTCCGTTCGTGCGTCGTCTTCGGTGTGGGTGTCGTTCTCGGCGTGCGTGTGGTTCTCGGCGCGGGCGTCGCCTTCGGTGGCCGCGCCCCGCACGAGCGGGAACGCGTTGAGGTGCAGCTGCACCGGGCGGGCGCCCGGCGAGGGGTTGCCGCGGAAGCGGTCGATGTAGCCCTGCACGACGACCTCGACGTCGCGCGCGACGGCGCGGAGCTCGTCGGGCGTGAGCCGGAGGTTGACCGTGTCGCTCGTCGCGGCGTCGATCCACTCGGGACCGAAGGCCTCCTCGCCCTCCACGAGGAACTCGTGGTAGTTCTGCTGTCGCCCGCGCTCCCACTCGTTCGTGATGAGCTGGGTCGCAAGGCGTTCTGCGCTTCCGGGTGCGAAGACGCGGGCGTCTGGGGTGGCGATGCCGCCGGGGCGACGTTCCCACCAGCGCTCGCGCGCGGTGCCCCGGCCCTTCACCTCGCGCACGAGGTCGTGCTTCTCGAGCTGGCGCAGGTGGTAGCTCGTGGCACCGCTCGACTCTCCGAGTCGGTCGGCGAGGCCGGTCGCCGTGAGCGGCCCGTAGGCCGAGAGCTCGTCGAGGATGCGGATGCGGAGCGGGTGCGCGAGCGCCCGCAGGGCCGCCGCATCGAGCATCGCCTCGTGCAGCTTCGGGGTCTCGTCGTTGTCGCTCATGATGCAAAGATACCTCTGCAAAGAAGCATTTGCAAGTGTTTCTTTGGAAGCTGCGGGAACGACGGGCGAGCCTGCCACACTGGGGGCATGGCCGAGGGCATCGTCACGACGACGGACGCGGAGTTCCGCGGCATCCTCGAGGGTCGCCCCGACGCGGTCGCGGAGATCGCGATCGCCGCGCGTCGCCTGGTCTTCGTCGTGCTGCCGCAGACGGTCGAGGTCGTCTGGCCGACCCAGCGCAGCGCGGGCTACGGCACGGGCCCCCGCAAGATGAGCGACCAGTTCGCGTGGATCCTGCCCCACGACCGGCACGTCGCCATGGCGTTCCCGTACGGTGTCGAGCTCGACGACCCGACCGGGCTGCTGCAGGGCACCGGCGCGAGGATCCGCAACGTGCGGCTCGCGTCGCTCGACGACGTGGCGCGTCCCGAGCTCCGTCGACTCCTCGAGACGGCGATCGGGCATCGGGTGCCGCCGCCTCCCGCCGAGATCACGGTCGAGTCGTAGGCGGCCCAGTCGGCCGGATGCCGCGTCCCGCTCGGCGACCAGTGACGATGACGTCCACGCCGGGTCGCCGTGCGACGGTCGGGAGACGTCCGTCGACGGCCGGGGAGGAGAATGGCCGACATGATCGACGCGATCCCCGCCCTCACCGAGATGCCGTCGCCGCAGTACGTGATGTCGGGCGACGGCCGCCGCATCGCCACCTACCTCTGGGGCGAGGAGGATGCGCCCACCGTGCTCGCGGTGCACGGGTTCGCGTCGAGCTGCCGCGACAACTGGGTGAACACGGGCTGGGTGCGCGACCTCACGCGCGCGGGCTACCGCGTGCTCGGCGTCGACCAGCGCGGACACGGGGCGAGCGACAAGCCGCACGACCCGGGGGAGTACACGATGGACGCCCTGGTGGGCGACCTCGTCACGGTGCTCGACACCTATCTGCTCGACACCGTGCTCTACGTCGGCTACTCGCTCGGCGCGCGCGTCGGCTGGCAGGTCGCCGTGCAGGTGCCGCACCACGTCGAGCGCGCGGTGCTCGGCGGCATCCCCGACGGACGCCCGCTCGCGCGCATGCAGATCGACCAGGCCCGCGCCTACGCCGAGCACGGCACGCCCGTCGAGGACGCGGTCACCCGCAACTACGTGACGCTGGCCGAGCGGGTCGCGGGCAACGACCTGCGCGCGCTCATCGCACTGGCCGAGGGCATGCGGTTCGGCGACGCCGACCCCGACCCGTCGAATCCGCCCGCTCAGCGCATCCTGTTCGCGACGGGCTCCGAGGACGCGATCCTCGAGCGGTCGCGTGCGCTCGCCGCGGCCACGCCGAACGGCACGTTCGTCGAACTGCCCGACCGGCACCACTTCAACGCGCCGGGGTCGCGCGTGTTCCGGACGGCCGCGCTCGAGTTCCTCACCGGCCGCGACTGAGGCACACGCCGGCCGGTGCATCCGCTCGCGTGACAGGCTCGACCCATCTCCGCCTCGCTGACGCCGGCGGTCGCTCCATGGGGACATCGGCGCAAGGGGTCGCCGATGTCGGGCCCGGGTGTCAGGATCGAACCATGAGCACCTGGACGAGCGACGAGCTCGACCGCATCGGGGGAGCGGAGGAGCTGCGCGTCTCCTCACGCCGCCGGGACGGCAGCTTCAGCAGGCCGATCATCATCTGGGTCGTGCGCGTCGGCGACGACCTCTTCGTGCGCAGCGCGTACGGGCCGAGCAACCCCTGGTTCGTCAACGCGCGGCGTCGCGGTCGCGGGCGCATCACCGCGGGCGGCGTCGAACGCGAGGTCGACTTCGCGGATGCCTCGGGCGCCGATCCCGAGGCGATCGATGCGTCGTACCACGCCAAGTACGACCCGATCAGCAGCCCCCGCATCGTCGCGACGGTGGTCGGCGAGCAGGTGCATCCGCTCACCCTGCGGCTCGCCGCGCGCGAGGACTGAGGGCGGGACTCGGCGCACGACGCGGCGCCGCTGCGACGGCGCCGCGCCTCAGTCGAGCGGCTCGATGAGCGTCGCGTCGTCGGGGTTCGCGGTGCGCGAGTTGTTGACCTTGCGGTCGACCTCGTAGCTCGTGATCGACGAGGCGACTTTGTCGGACTCGCCCGTGAGCAGGGCGACCATCTGCTGCTTGCCGGAGTCGTCGAGCTTGACGGGCGCCAGGTACTCGTCCCACACGTCGCGCTCGAGGAACACGGGCATCCGGTCGTGGATCTCGCCCGAGGCATCCTTCGCCTCGCGGGTGATGATCGACATCGAGACCTCCCACTCGTCGTCGACCTTGCGCGCGGTGTAGATGCCGGCGGCGGCGAGCAGCGGCGCCTCGCCGTGCAGGAACCAGGCCTGCTTGCTCCCCGGCTCGCCCGTCCACTCGTAGTAGCCCCGCATCGGCACGAGGCATCGCGAGGAGGCGAAGGCGCCCTTCCACAGCCCGTTGGTGGCGACCGTCTCGATGCGCGTGTTGAACTGCGGCCGCTTCGAGTCCTTCATGAACGAGGGGTGGAAGTTCCACACCGCGGCGTCGACCGAGCGCGTGACCTCGCCCGTGTCGGAGTTCTTGCGCTCGCGCACGATCGGCACGACCTGCGTGGGTGCGATCGAGTACGAGGGCCTCCAGTCGCGGTAGTCGCCGCCCTCGGCGACGTACTCCTGGATCATCTCGTCGACCTTGGCGTCGTTCGCGAAGCGTCCGCACATGCTGCCAGTCTGCACCCCGCCGCCGACACGGGGGTACTCGTCGAACGCGGAGTCAGGCTCCCTGCGCCAGCGCGAGCACCTCGGCGTTCGGCAGCGCCGCGAGGAACGACCCCGGCACGAGCAGCTTCGAGCCGCGGATGCCGCTGCCGATGATCAGCCGCTCGTGGGTCGCCACCGACTCGTCGATGAGGATCGGCCAGTCGGCAGGCAGTCCGATGGGCGTGATCCCGCCGTACTCCATGCCGGTCAGGGCGACCGCGTCGTCCATCGACGCGAACGAGAGCTTGCGCGCGTCGAGGTGGCGGCGCACGATGCCGTTCACGTCGGCTCGATCGGAGCCCCGCACCAGGCACGCGGCGTACCAGGTGCGCTCGCCACGGCGGGCCTGCACGACGACGCAGTTGGCGCCGTCGGCCATCGAGATCTCGTAGTGCTCGCAGAAGGCGGCCGTGTCGGCGAGGCCCGGGTCGATCTCGGCGACGAGGGCGCCCCCGGCATCCGTCGTCGACTCGGCGTCGGTCGCGGCGAGGGCCTCGGCCGTCGGTGCGGCGAGCAGGTCGGGGCGTGCGAGTGCGGGCACGAATTCGAGCGTTCCGAAGCGCATGCAGCGAGCCTACGCGGATGCCGCGCGACCCTTGCGGAGGGCCCGCGAGCGCCCCTTGCGGCGGGCCCGCGCCGCGAGGAGGATGCGGACATGCCCGAGAGCCTTCGGGACCCGCATCCGCCCGACCCGCACCCCGAGCCCGAGCCCGGACCGCCGGCGATGATCGTCGGGGTCGACGGCTCGGAGTCCTCGATCGCAGCGCTCCGCTACGCGGCCGGACTCGCCCCGCGACTCGACCTGCGCGTACGTGCGCTCGCCGTGTGGAACTACCCGTCGTTCATCTACGGCGGCTACTACCCGCAGCTCGACTGGACCCCCGAGGACGACGCCGAGCGCATCGTGGGCCGGGCCGCCGACGAGGTCTTCGGCGAGGTGCGCCCCGAGTGGTTCGCGACCAGGACGCGCCGCGGTCGGCCGGCCGAGGTGCTCATCGACGAGTCGGCGCACGCCGAGATGCTCGTGCTCGGCAGCCGCGGGCACGGCGGTTTCGCCGGGCTCCTGCTCGGATCGGTGAGCGCTGCGTGCGCCGAGCACGCGCACTGCCCGGTGCTCGTCGTGCACGGGCGGTGAGCGGATGCCGCATCCGGCTGTCAGCCCGGTGGTGCACACTGGACGCGTGATCGCCGAGCACGAGCTGACCTGGAGCCCGCGGCATCCGACCGACCTGGTGCAGACCGTCGGCTCGCTGCGACGCGGCCCGGCCGACCCCACGTACCTCCGCGACGCAGCCTCGGGCGCGGTGTGGCGCACGACGCGCACCGACGAGGGCGTCGCGACGCTGCGCTTCACGCAGCCCGCGGCCGACGAGCTCCGATGCGAGGGGTGGGGTCCCGGGGCGCGTGCGGCGGTCGCGACGGCGCCCGACGTGCTCGGGGAGCGCGACGATCCGTCGTCGTTCGCGCCCCGCATCGGCCTCCTCGACGACGCGCACCGACGCAATCCCGGCCTGCGCATCCCGCGCACCGGCCGCGTGTTCGAATCGCTCGTGCCCGCGATCCTCGAGCAGAAGGTCATCTCGGTGCAGGCGCACGACTCGTGGCGCACGCTCGTGTGGCGGTTCGGCGAGGAGGCGCCCGGTCCGACGCCGCGCCGCATGCGCGTGGCCCCGTCGCCGTCCCGCTGGGCCTCGATCCCGACGTGGGAGTGGCACAAGGCCGGCGTGGACCCGCGACGGGCGCGCACGATCGCGAACGCCGCCCGCTACGCGTCCCGCCTCGAGGAGGCAGCGGGCATGAGCGCGACGGATGCCGCGGCTCGCCTCACCCTCATGCCCGGGGTCGGCGCGTGGACCGCGGCCGAGGTCGCGCAGCGCGCGTTCGGCGACGCCGACGCGCTGTCGGTGGGCGACTACCACCTCTCGAACTACGTCGGCCACGCGCTCTGGGGCCGCGACATGACCGACGACGAGATGCTCGAGGCGATGACGCCATGGGCCGGTCACCGCTACCGCGTCGTGCGCCTGCTCGAGGCGGCGGGCGTGCGCGGTCGTCCGCGGCGCGGGCCCCGCATGTCGTTCGTCGACCACCGGGCGATCTGACGCGGCATCCGTCGGCTGAACGCCCGACGTGTTCAGGCGCGAGGCGTGATGCCCTGCACGGAGGCGAACACGCCTCGCGGGTCCCACGTCGACTTCACCTCGCGGAGTCGCTCGAGGTTCTCGGCGAAGTACTGCGCCTCCCAGTCCTCGATCGCACGATTCGGGAAGTTCTGGTAGCTCTCCCGCGGCGTGTGCGGGTCGAGCACGTCGATGGCCGCGGCCGTCCACTCCTCGAGATCGGCCACGAGCGCGGCATCCGTGAGGTTCGCCCAGACCGGCGTGGGCCGCAGCAGGGATGTCATCCCGCGATGGACGTAGGCGGTGTCGGTGCGGCCGAGCGAGTCGATCACGGGGCCGCCGACCCAGCCGATCATCCAGAACTGCACGTTGGTGGTCGTCGAGCGGCTCGGCGCATCCGCCAGCAGGTCGACGACGCGTGCGAGCGCCGCTTCCGGCAGGGGTGCGTCGGCATACCGCGAGATGTCGCCCCACGAGTGGTTCTCCGACGCGGGGTTGGTGAAGCGGGGTGCGACCTCCCAGAACGGCTCCACCCGGACATCGGTGCTCGAGGGTTCCGCCGCCGCGAGGAGGGGTGCCACGATGGCCCGGAAGTCCTCCTCGGATCCGAGGAACTGGCCGCGCACGAAGACGTCCATCGCCGCCCGGGCCCCGTCGTCGCCGATCGGCGTCGCCTGCACGCCCGCCGACGCGACGAACTCGGCCGGCGCCGACTGCTGGATGCGATCGAGTTCCACGAGGACGGCGATTGCGGCATCCGCGCCCGTCCACGCGAAGCGGTAGTAGACGATGTCGTCGCGCGGCACCCGGGCGGCGTCGAACCGGAACTCGGTGACCACGCCGAAGCTGCCGCCCGTGCCCCCGCGCAGCGCCCAGAACAGGTCGGGATGCTCGTCGGCGCTCGCGTCGACGACCTCGCCGTCGGCCGTGACGACGCGCGCCGATCGCAGGCGATCGCTCGTGAGTCCCGCCCAGCGGGAGTGGTAGCCGATGCCGCCCCCGAGCGCGAGCCCTCCGACGCATACGCTGAGGCACGTGCCGGCGGGCAGCAGCCAGTCGCCACCGAGGGTGGCTTCGAGCACGCCGGCGTTGGTCGCCGCGCCGCCCACCGTCATGAGGCCGTCGGACCCCACGGCGACGTCGGAGAGCTTCGACAGGTCGACCACGAGGCCCCTCGTGGTCGAGAGGCCGGCGTAGCTGTGGCCGCCGCCGCGCACGGCGATCGGCAGCCCCTGTTCGGCGGACCACGACAGACACGTCGCGACGTCCCGGTCGTCGGCGACGCGGACGGCGAGCTGCGGCACGGTGTCGGCGTACCGACCGTTCCGCGGCATCCAGGCGGCGGTGAAGCCGGTGTCCCCCGACACGAGCACCGTGCCGCGGATCCGTCGCCGGAGTGATTCGACGGCGGATGCCTCGAGCCGCACCCAGTCGGCGGGGAACGTGCATCCGGCGAGACCGACGCCCGCCGCGGCGAGTGCCCCGGCGAGCAGGAAGGTGCGGCGGTCGATCGTCGACACGAGGCCGACGCTATCGGGGCGTGAAGCGGGACGCCAGACCGCGAGCGGGGGGTCGCCGCGCTCGCCCGGATCGGTGTCGGCGGGTGCGCTCACGGCAGCTGCTGCAGCACGATGGATGATGTCCAATGCGTTCGTCGATCGGAGCACGATGCACTACGGCCACGAGTTGCAGTTCGGCACGTTCGTCACGCCGCGGAACGACCCGCCCGACTTCGCGGTGCGGCTCGCGCTGCTCGCCGAGGCCGCGGGCTTCGACCTCGTGACGTTCCAGGACCATCCGTACCAGCCGCGGTTCCACGACACGTCGACCCTGCTCGCGTGGGTCGCGGCGCGGACCGAGCGTGTGCACCTCGGGGCGAACGTCGCCAACCTGCCCCTGCGCCAGCCCGCCGTGCTCGCCCGGGCGACCGCGAGCCTCGACCTGCTCTCGGGCGGTCGCTTCGAGCTGGCCCTCGGCGCCGGCGCCTTCTGGGACGCGATCGAGGCGATGGGCGGACGCCGGCTCTCGCCCGGGCAGGCCGTCGACGCGCTCTCGGAGGCGATCGACATCATCCGCGGCATCTGGGATCCCGCCGATCGGACCCGCTTCGAGGTCGATGGCGCCTACCACCACGTCAGCGGAGCCAAGCGGGGACCCGCTCCGGCGCACGACATCCCGATCTGGATCGGCGCCGTGAAGCCGCGGATGCTGCGCCTGACCGGCCGCACGGGCGACGGCTGGGTGCCGTCGCTCGCCCGCCTCGAGCCCGGCGCGCTCGCCGACGGGAACGCCCGCATCGATGACGCCGCATCCGACGCCGGACGGGACCCGCGCGAGATCCGGCGCCTGCTCAACGTCGGCGGACGCTTCGCCGCCGAGGGCGCCGGATTCCTCGACGGACCGCCCGCGCAGTGGGTCGAGGACCTCCTGCCGTACGCGATCGACGACGGCATCGCGACGTTCATCCTCGCGAGCGACGACGCGTCGACGATCGAGCGCTTCGCGGCCGAGGTCGCGCCCGCTTTGCGCGCGGCGGTCGCGCGCGAGCTCGCCGGATAGGCGACGACGACGGCCCTCGAACGGCTTCGGTGTCGAGTACCTCCCGGTCACGGATCGTCCTCCGGAACGTGGTTCCGAAGTTCCGAAGTTCCGAAGTTCCGGAGTTCCGGAGTTCCGGAGTTCCGAGTTCCGAAGTTCCGAGGTTTCCGGAGTTCCGGAGTAAACGGCTCAGCCGAGTAGGGCGTCGAGGCTCGGGTGCAGGTGCCGGGTCGTGAGCACGGATGCCGCGTGCCGGGCGCCCGCGCGCAACGCGTCGCGCACGTCGGCGCCGGCGAGCGTCGCGTCGAGCACGCCCGCCATGAACGCGTCGCCCGCGCCGTTGGTGTCGAGCACCTCGACCGGTTCCGCCAGAACGCGGTGCTGCTGCATCCGCGCGTCGACCGCGACCGCTCCCTCGGCTCCGAGCGTGCAGACCACGAGTTCCGCGCCACCGGCGATGCACCGCTCCATGAATGGGAGCGGGTCGCCGCCGATGCCGTCGGCGTTCATGAAGATGGCGTCGGCCGCCTCGATGAAGGGGCGGTGGAAGTCCGCGGTGCCGTCGTAGTCGTGGATGTCGGTCCAGACCGGCCGGCCCGAGGCGCGCGCGGCCGGGATGAGTCCGATCGACACGGGCGCGAGGTCGAGCACGATGGCCGCGGCATCCGACATCGCGGCGATCGCCTCGGGCGAGGGGACGACGTCGTTCGGCTGCGGCGTCGCGAGGTAGAGCGAGACCCGGCCGCCGTCGCGCGTCATGAGGTTGAGGTGGCGCTCGGTCGTGACGCCGTCGCCGATCAGCAGGTCGACGCCGGCGGTCGTCAGCGCATCGCGTACGCGGTCGCCCTCGCCGTCGCCGCCGAGCAGGGCATGCAGCGTGACGGGCCGCCCGAGCGCCGCGAGGCTCAGCGCCTTGCCGGCCGAGGTGCCGCCGATCGTCTCCCAGTCGCCGAGCGCGAACTGCATGTGCGGCACCGGCTCGGGCAAGCGGTCGAGCTCGACGATGCGGTTCCAGGAGGCGGGCCCGGCGATGAGGACGTGGTCGGTCACCCTTTCATTCTGGTGCGCGCCGGCGGCCACGGCGTCAGCCGCCGAGCCCGGACGCCTTCGGCCATCATCCCCTCCCGTCTCCGTCGTCAGGGGGAACTGAGCCACAGGGTATTCCGGTCGCGCGGCAGCCGCTCACGAAGCGTGCGCGACCCAGTCCGCGCGCGCCGAACCTGTCGCTCGGGCCGCCCGGTGTGGTGGGATGACTGCGTGGGGGCGATCGTCGCGAGTGCAACGGGCCTGACTTCCGCGGAGGTCGCGGAGCGCGTCGCGCGCGGCGAGACCAACGCCTTCGAGAGCCCCACGAGCCGCAGCGCGTGGAGCATCATCCGCGCCAACGTGTTCACGCTGTTCAACGGCATCGTGCTGGCGTGCTTCATGGTGCTGCTGCTCATCGGCCGCTGGCAGGACGCGCTCTTCGGGTTCAGCGCCATCGCGAACACGATCATCGGGTCGGTGCAGGAGTTCCGCGCCAAGCGCTCGCTCGACAAGCTCGCGCTGCTGCATGCACCGAGCGCGCGGGTGGTGCGCGACGGGGGCGAGGCCGAGGTCGCGATCGCCGACGTCGTGCTCGGCGACCTCATCGTGCTGCGCGCGGGCGACCAGGTGCCCGCGGATGCCGCGGTCGCGACCTCCGAGCGCCTGCAGCTCGACGAGTCCATGCTCACGGGCGAGTCCGACGCCGTCGACAAGCAACCCGGCGACGCCGTGCTGTCGGGGTCGATCGTGATCGACGGAGGCGGCACCGCGGTCGTCGACAAGGTCGGCGCCGACTCGTTCGCGAACCGGCTCTCGAGCGAGGCCAAGCAGTTCTCGCTCGTGGCATCCGAGCTGCGCAACTCCATCAACAAGGTGCTGCGCTGGGTCGCATGGATCATCGGGCCGGTCTTCCTGCTCGTGCTCAACGCGCAGATGATCGTGGCGGGAGGCTGGGTCGAGGCGATCGAGCAGGACGACTGGCAGGATGCCGCGGTCGGCACGATCGCCGCGATCGTCGCGATGGTGCCGCTCGGTCTCGTGCTCATGACGAGCATCGCGTTCGCGGTCGGCGCCGTGAAGCTCGCGAACCGCAAGGTGCTCGTGCAGGAGCTGCCCGCCGTCGAGGGGCTCGCTCGCGTCGACCTGATCTGCCTCGACAAGACCGGCACGCTCACCGAGGGCGACATCGTGTTCGACGCGTCCCATGCGCTCGCCGCCGCGCCGCCCGACGGCTGGACCGACGTGCTCGCCTGGTACGGCGCCGAGCCCGAGGCGAACGCCACCGCGCGGTGCCTCGTCGAGCCCTATCCGGTGCAGCGCGTGCTCGATCCGGGGGCTCGCATCGCCTTCTCGTCGGCCCGGAAGTGGAGTGCCGTCGGGTTCCCGGGCCGGGGCACGTGGGTGCTCGGCGGCCCCGAGATGGTGTTCGCGGCATCCGGTGACGACACGAGCACGGATGCCGCGGGGCGCGCGGAGCTCCGCCATCGGGCCGCCGAGCTCGCCGCCACCGGTCGGCGAACCCTCGTGCTCGCGTACAGCCCCGAGGAGCTCACCGAGGAGCGCGCCGACGCCGAGCGCCTCCCGGGAGCACTGACGCCCGTGTCCCTGCTCACGTTCCGCGAGTCGGTCCGACCCGACGCGAAGGAGACGCTCGAGTTCTTCGCCGAGCAGGGTGTCGCCGTGCGGATCATCTCGGGCGACAACCCCCAGACGGTCGCAGCGATCGCCCGCGAGGTGGGCGTCGACGCGCCGCAGGGCTTCGACGCGCGCGACCTGCCGGCCGACCTCGACGAGCTCGGCGAGGTGCTCGAGCTGCACAACGTGTTCGGCCGGGTCACCCCGTCGCAGAAGAAGGACATCGTGCTGGCGCTGCAGCAGCGCGGGCACACCGTGGCGATGACGGGCGACGGCGTGAACGACGCGCTCGCCATCAAGGAGGCCGACATCGGCATCGCGATGGAGTCGGGGTCGGCGGCGACGAAGGCGGTCGCCCGGCTCGTGCTGCTCGACGGGCGGTTCTCGCGGCTGCCGGGCGTCGTGGCCGAGGGCCGCCAGGTCATCGCGAACATCGAGCGCGTGTCGATGCTGTTCCTCACGAAGACCGCATACGCCACGGGGCTCGCACTGCTGTTCGGCGTCATGCTGCTGCCGTTCCCGTTCCTGCCGCGCCAGCTCTCGGTCGTCGACGGGCTCACGATCGGCATCCCGGCCTTCTTCCTCGCCCTCATGCCGAACACACGTCGCTACATCCCCGGATTCCTCCGCCGATCCCTGAGTTTCGCGCTGCCGGCGGGCGCGGTCATCGCGCTCACCCTCGCCCTCTACAGCCAGATGGCCACCGATGCGGGTATCCCCGTCACTGAGCTCCGCACCGGCTCGACGCTGATCCTCGCGATCGTCGGCCTCTGGGTGCTCATCGTGCTGTCGCGGCCGATCGACGGCTGGAAGATCCTCATCATCGGCGCGATGATGGTCGGCCTCGTGCTCGTCTACGCGATCCCGTTCGTCAACGACTTCCTGCAGTTCGACGACCCGTCGCTCACGACCGCGCTGCTCGTGCTCGCGTCGTCCGGCATCGCGATCCTCGGCATCGAGGTCGTGCGGTTCGTGCACCGCAGGGCGGTCGCGCGCATGGACTACGTGCCGGCGCCCGCCCTCGTCGCGGCGATCAAGCAGCAGGAAGCGCGCGCGAACGGCGGAAGAACTCCGCCGACCGCCCCGCCCACAGCGCCAGGATGACGAGCGCCGAGATCAGGCCGCCGATGCCGAGCGACCACCAGCTCGAGACATCCGTGGGGCTGATCACGACGTCGACGATCGAGAGCACCAGCGAGATCGACATCAGCACGGTGACGAAGATGCGCGCCGAGTTGCGGCCGCGCGTGAGGCCCGACGCCATCGCGATCGTGAGCAGCCCGAGCAGGATCATCGCGGCCCCCCACAGCGTGACCCAGTAGGACTCGCCGTCGGCCTGCACGACGTCGTCGTAGCGCAGCAGGATCAGCAGGATCCCGGCGATGATGTCGAGGATGCCCGCGATGTAGGTGAGCACCACGACGACGATGACGCGCGCCGGCGGGCGCGGCCGGTCGATGCCGTCCTCGTCGCGCATGTCGCCCCTCCCGGCGCCGCCTGCGGTTCGGGACCAGCATACGAGCGAGCGGGCGCGCGTCGCATTGATCCGTCCAGGTCGCTACGCGATCACCTGCTCGAGTGATTCGAGCGGCACGAAGACGGGTTCCCCGGATGCCACGGCCTCCGTGCCGCGCTCGCTAGCTCCGAGGGGGTCCGCCGTGACGTAGGCATCGAGATCGAAGCCCGTCGCCTCGGCCAGGTCGGCGACCGCGAGCTGGAACGTGCGATACGGGCCGAGCACGAAGCCCTCGACCGCCTCGACCCGTGAACGCTTCTCGAGGAGTTCCCGGATGAGGTCGCCCTGGCTGAGGAGGTACGCCGTCGCGTGCAGCTTCTCGCCGCCAGCCGCCGGCATCACCACCAGCTTCCAGAATTCCCGGGGAACAGCCAGCCCCTCGACCAGTTCGGGGTCGTCGTCGCGGAGGATCGGGCCGGTGAACACGCACGCCTTGAAGCCCTCGGTCCGCGCGCTGTCGAGGATGTAGTTCTCAAGGCCCTGCCAGAGCTGCTTGCCCTGATTGAGCCGCGAATGCTGGAGCGCGGCATTCGTGTAGTGGAAGGTGTCGTCGTTCGCGCGCTTCGCGAGCTCGGTCACGTCGTCGATCGCGGTCGCCGCCGGGTCCCAGTTCGGGTCTTCACGTCGCACCATGTGGCCGCGGTCGAGTTCGGGATCGGCATAGTCCCGCTGCGTGAGCTGGTCGGCGATCGGGATCCGCTCGTCGAGGAACCACTTGTCGCCCGTCCGCTTGATCTTCACGGGATTCCCGCCGTCGAGGTTGACCGCGGTCACCAGCGGCTGCCGACGAGCCCGGTGGTACTTGACGCCGAAGTGCGTATACCGGAGCTCGAATGGCTGGGCCGGCACCTCGTCGCTCGGCACCGCGAGCGACCGCTCGAGCGCTTCGGGGATGCCCGGCCAGGGCGCGGCGAGATCCTGGCCGAGGAAGGACGCGTCGTACCCGGCTCGGTCGGCGAAGTAGTCGGCGTCGTGCGAGCCGTCCCGGGCGGCCTCGGCGTCCGCAGGCGCCATCAGCGACGCACCGGGCACGAACACCGGGCGCTCCCCGGCTGCCAGCCTTCGCAGGGTCCCCACGCCGACCGCGCTGTTCTCGACGCCGTACAGTCCGGCGAAGTGGAGCCCGACGACCTTCCCGTCCTCGAGGCTGATCAGGGGAGAACCCGAGTTGCCACCGAGGCTCGTGCAGTCGTGCGTCAGGGCCTTCCGGCCGCCCAACCCCTGCATGACGAAGCCGGGTGCGAATCGCTTCACTTCGTACAGGTCCTTGAAGTACCGGGCCTGGTCATCGGGGTCGTTGCGCGGGTCGTAGGCGGGGTAGCCGATGAGGGCCACTCGCTGGCCGGCTTCCGCCTCGGCCTCCGCGAGCTGGAGCGCGGAGGGCAGGTCGTCTCCTATGATGCGCAGGAGTGCGACATCTGGAGCCATGTCGTCGGCGAGGTAGAGGATCCCGGTGACCTCGACCGGCTGCGCGTCACCGGGATTCGACCCGACCTCCTCCTCGAAGTCGATCTCCGCCCCGTATCGCAGGCCCGTGGTGGGTGAGCGCAGGAAGACGCCACTCCCGTCCGCCCCGCGGGCCGCGACGATCTTGGCGACGTGCCGATTGGTCGCGATGATGCGGCTCGCCGCGTCGTCCGCGCCGATGATCCAGCCCGTGCCGCCCCAGGCCATCGAATGGTTGACGAACTCGACGCGACCGACCGACTTCACGCTCGGCTCGACGCCCTTGATGCGGGCGCCCGTATCGGCCGCGAACTCGGGGAGGGGCTCGAGCTCGACCGCGCCGTTCCGGACGACGAGGGGCGGCCGGCCGACCCTCCTGACGATCGCCTCCAGGGCATCGAGCCCGACGACGGCCTCGAGGTCGTCACCGCCGCCCACTCGCTCGGCCGCCGGCTCTGGAATGACGCCGGACGGGATGCGGCCACCGGCGACGGCGTCCTGGATCGCCGCCCTCAACTCCGGCGAACGGGAGAGCCGCGTACGGATGCTCTCGAATCGGCGTTCCTCGTCGGTCATGGTCGTCCCCCTTGTTTGCGTACTCTGCATTCCGGGCCCGACGCGTGGTGCGCGTGGGCTCCGTCCCGGCGGCCGACCGCGGCGGGTCCGTGGCGTTGCGAGCAGCACCGCGAGTTCCGGCACGAAGGCCGATGGGATGTTCCGCCGCAGCAGCACTGCGGCAGCAGCCACGGCGTCGCCGGCCTCCGCCGCCTGCGCCGCGGTGTCGATCGCGTCCGGGGAGCGCTTCCGGAACAGGTCCAGCACGTCGACGTCGGGTGAAGTCAGATGCCAGGCCGCGAGCTGTGCGGTGGCGCGGTCGGATGCGTCGGCCGCGGCCTCCAGTGCCGCGATGCGATCGGCCATCGTGACGTCGACCGTCCGGTCCCACCCCCGAGGCGCCGCCGTCGTCCCGTACGACCAGGCGCCCGCGATGGAGCGACGCCAGCGCTCGGCGGAGCGCGCGACGAGATTGAGGTCGCGGTCGCGCCGCAGGTAGCCGGCTGCGCCGATCAGCTCGGCGAACAGCCCGAGGTCCGTGAGGCTCTGCAGGGCGTGCGACGCCGTGCTGTCGACGTAATCGCGCCACGGAGACGACCGGTGCGGCGGGAGGTTGCCGAGCTCGTCGAGGCGGGCCTGCACCGCTGTGGCGTACTCGCGCAGGTGCTCGTGCCCTGGCAGCAGGCTCATCGTTCCGACCAGGTCGGAGAACGGTGAGAGCACCGCGAGCGATCGAGCGAGGACGACCGGCGGGTCGGCGTCACCGACGTCCAAGGGTCCGGTCCGTGCGGTGATCCGCGACCAGCCCGCCGCCGCGGCAGGTCCGCGATCGCTCGGGACACCCTGTACGACCGATTGCTCGGTGCTGCCCCACTGGTCGGCAGCCGCGGCGACGGCGTCGAGGCGTGGAGTGCGGGTCTCCGACGAGATCCCCGCGCGCTGGAGCGCGAACCGCAGCGCGGCCCCCGTCAGGCCCGCCATCGACGGCTCCGACGCCAGGTCGGCGACGCGAACCCCCAGTGCCTCCTCGTCCCGAAGCACCCTGCTGGCCGCGTCGAAGTCGAACTCAGCCCCCATCTCCAGTCGGCAGAGGGTGTCGAGCCGCGCGCGTTCGAACTGCTCGCCGAGCGGCGCCGCCGTGCGATGCCAGCCGCCCTGACGATCGAGCAGCCTTCGTGCCTCCGACCAGCGCCCAGACCGCCAGAGGAACGTGAGCGCCACGTCTGCATCGGAGCTCTTGGGGTCGAAGACCGCATCGACGAAGGCCCGGTCGTAGACGTAGTTGCCCTCGAGCCAGTCGGAGCGGTCGTTCATCGATCGCAGCTCCCGCGCGGCATTCACGTCGAGGGCGGCGCCGCGCTCGACGCGATGCTCGCCCCGGAAGACCCTCGATCGATCCCCCTGGCTCCGGTGCACCACGTCCTGGGCCGCTTCCGGCAGCTCGGCCGTGGTGATCGCATCGAACTGGGCCAGTACCAACGGATCGACGAGCGGTACCTCGGGGTCACGGCGCATGAGCTGGAGCCGGTGGTAGGCCGCCTCGATCTCCGACCATGGCTCGGAGCGTGCGTCGAACCAGCGTGCCGCGGATCGGTCGATGCGCGCCGACCTGGCGGGAGCCGAGTCGTACAGGAGCGGGAGGAGGACGGCGCGCATGTCCGATCGGTGCCGGACGAAACCCGTGGCGAGCGGATCGGGCTCGACGAGCCAGTGCTGGCCTGCGAGGCCCTGGAACAACGCCTCGGCGCGTGTGGCCGAGAGCTTCGCCAGCCCGACCTGGGGCGCGATGACCTCACGGATCACGTCGGCGTTGATGCGACGGACGACGAGCCCCGGGTTCGCGAGCTTCCGCAGGTCGGGGTCGTCGATCCGAGAGAGCACGAACCGGTACAGGTACGCGAGGGTCATGTCGCCTCGAAGCGCGACGTTCTCCACCGCGCGTGCGCCGTGCTCGTTCGCGATCTTCGCGGCGAGTCGAAGCGCCAGCGGGTTCCCCTTTGCGACCGTGCGGATCACGTCGTAGGCAGACGGATCGACGCCCAGGCTCGCGAGCAGCCGTTCGGCACTGACGTCGTCGAGTCCGGTGAGCGGAAGCTCGTCGCCGATCCGATCGGGCACCGTCTCGAGCGCCCGGCCCCGCCCCGCACCGACGACCGCGAATGGGACCTGCGAGAAGGCGACCAGTTGGTCGAGCCAGGCGAAGAGACGTCCTGGATGGGTCTCACCTCGTCCGCGCAGGACCTCCAGCGTGTCGAGCACGAGGAAGACGCGGCGCGGAGGGCGGGTGAGCGCATTGGCAAGGGCGAACCCCAGGTCCTCGGGCACCAGTTCGGCGCGGTCTCCCTTGAGCGACCGCGTGTTCGGCTCCGCCGCCGCAGCATGCTGTCGTGCCTGCTGTATCCCCGCCTCCGCGCCCGGCACCTGCGCAGAGACCTGCCTGGCGAACTCCAGCGTCAGTCCGGCCGCATCCTGCACGTCGAGACCCGCCCGGTCGAAGTCGAACCGGACGACGACCCATTCCGGGTGGTCGAGCAACCGCGCCGCGACCTCCTCGAGGAGGGTCGACTTGCCGACGCCCGGCAGACCTTCGATGTACATGGCGCGAACCCGGTCGCCGCGCTCCGCGGCGTCGAGCCAACGGGAGATCCGAGCCAGCTCGGCTTCGCGTCCGAAGAATCCCCGACGGCGAAGGGCTCGTGCCGAGGCGAGGAGATCGAGGCGTGTGAGCGCCGCCCTGACCTCCGGCAGCCGCTCGTGCTCGGGCGCGATCGCCCCCGCCCGGCCCAGGCCGACCATGAGGCGCTCCAGCGTTTCCCGGTCCTCGCGTGCGTCGATCGCCGTGGACACGCTCGCGGCATCGAAGATCCCCGCGCCGGCGATGGCGTCCAGCAGGTCCTTGGTGGGTCCGTCGACCGGGGTCGTCGACCTCCGGGTCACGGCCTGCTCGAGCTGGCCGGAGTCCGCCAGGGCGTCGAGCGTTCGACGGCGCTCGGCACCCCGCATGAGCCACCGACCGGATGAGGCGGCCGTCGGCGGTTCGCACGCCTGCGAGAGCTCGGCCGCGATTGCCGCGAGCTGAGGTGGATCGACCGCAGCGATCCCATCGATGCTCCTGAGTGCCTCCACGGGATCGAACGGACCGGAGAGCGCGGCATACCTGCGCGCCTGGTCGACACCATGGGCGACGACGGCGAGGTGTCGTTCCTCGGCTCGAGTCCCGTCCGGCCCCGACGGGAGGTCGCGATCGGTCATCCTGCACCACCGCGAGAGCGGAGGAACTGCAGGTAGTCCTGCAACGCGGCGACCACAGTCGGGAAGTCGACATCGTCGTAGGCACCGTTGAACGATGCGAGGCCTTGGAGCGCCAGATCGGCCTGGAGCTGGACCTCCCCGGGGGCGACCCCGCCCGCGAGTTCTTCGCCGGCGCGCGTAAGGCAGTCGAGGAGGTCGTCCCGGGTGAACGTGCCGATGTAGTCGACGACGAGGCCTGCCGGTCCATCGCCGTCCGCCGCGGCGGGGCTCGAGAACTCGAGTCCTGCGAGCGGAACGGTCTCCAGCCCGGTCACGACCAGGCGGATCCGTGGTTGTGCGAGGCATGCCGCGATCAGGCCCTCGAGCTGGAGCCGGGCCGATTCCACGAGCACGAGGGAGGGGTTGTCGATGAAGAACCAGACGGTGCGACCCGCCTCGGCTGCAGCCTCGTTCACCGCAACCACGAGCCGCGTCGCCAGCTCTCGCGCGGCAGCCTCCGGCGCGGCCTGCTCGGCATCGACTCCGCCGGGCGAGTCGACGGCGGCGAGGGTGAATCCCATGCGCTGGACCCGCTCCGAGATATCGGACACCAGGTCGGCGATCGGTTGGTCGAGGGGAATCCGCACCACGACGTGTTCGCCGCCACGCCGCATCAACAGCTCGCTGAGGATCCGGTACGAGAACCCGAGGCCGGTCTCGTCCGCATCGGCCGGCCGCCGCCGCATCACGCGAACCCCGCGCACCCTGGCGTTCTCCTTCCCGGCCTCCGCGACCGCATCGGCGAAGAGGTCGCGGCCGATCACGAGCTGCGTGGTCTGGCCGTCGAGATGCCAGACCGCCCGAGGGGCGATGTCCGCCGCGATGAGTTCGGCGAGGTCGTCGCGGAACCGGGTCAGCGGGACGAGACGACCCTGCTTGACGTTCTTCCCCTGGTGGGACATCCGCACACCGCCCTGATGCAGGCCCAGCAGCTGGAATCGATGATCGAAGCACGCGCCGCCCGATGATCCGGCGGCGGTCTTGACGTCGTGGTACAGCCGCGAGGAGACATTGCGGATCTTCCACGTCGTACCGTCTGCCAGTTCGAGGTCCTCACCGTTGGGGAAGTCGAGGAGGAACACCTTGGATCTCGAGACGACCTCCGGCGCATGGTCGGGCAGTCGCGCGAATCCCAGATGGCGTGCCGCAGGCGTCTTCAGCGACAGGAGGGCGACGTCGTGCCGACTGACGACCTCCGCGTCGTTCCTGGGCGCCCGGTCGTTCCACTCGTCGTCGCCGCACGGCGACGCGTACGAGGGAGGGATGGCCGCCTCATGCCGGCTTCCGTCTGCCAGCCTCACGGTGACGATCGGCTCAGGAACCTGGTCGATGCCCGGACCCTTGAGACGCACGACATGCCACGCCGTGAGCACGAGCCCGGGACCGACCAGGCAGCCCGACCCCTTGAACGTGTTGTCCACCTCGATCCGACAACGGAAGGTCTTGGCCCGTTCGAGGAACTTGATCATTTCGTCGATGTCGAGCCGCCCGGCAAACCCGGCTTCGGCCTCGGGTACAGCCGCTCGCGGGGTGGCCGCACCGATCTCTACGCCGCGCGCGTGCATGGCCCCTTCGAATGCCTCGAGCAGCCCTGCATCGCGCAGGAGCTCGACGGTGAACTCCGCGGGGTCCGCACCCCGCAATTCGGCCACGGCCGCGAGCGCCCGGAGGTCGGCCGGGGCGTCGGCGCGGTTCTGCTGGATCGCCTTCAGCGCCTCGTCGGCGGCAGCGGGGGCAGCACGAACGGCCTCGACGAGTTCATCCTCATTCGCCATCGCCGACCCCTCACCTGTGCGAAGCCGGGGGTCGTGCCCGTACTCGCGCGGGCTTCCTGGATCGCCCGACAATCTCGTCGAGCGGCGGAAGAACGGTTCCCCCGAGCCGTCATCCGCTGATGCCGCACCACGGCATATGCGCGAGCGCATTGTCGTGATGAATCCTCGATTCATGAGTACGCCACGTCGCTCGACCAGCGCAAGGCCCCGGTGCGGGGGTCACGCGGGCTTCACGCGAGGCGACGGGGAGCCGTCCGCTACGCTGACCCTCGCCGCCCCGCGCGTCCGACGAAGGATCACCGTGCCCCGTTTCGACCTGCCCCCTGACGAGCTCCGCGCGTATCGCCCCGAGGTCGCGGAGCCCGCGGACTTCGACGAGTTCTGGTCGTCGACGATCGCCGATTCCCGCGCGCTCGCGGCCGCGCCGCGCCTGACGCGAGTCGACTCCCCGCTCAGCGCGTTCGAGGTGTACGACGTGTCGTTCAGCGGGTTCGGCGGCGACGCCGTGGGCGGCTGGTTCATCGTGCCGGCCGGCGTCTCCGGCCCGCTCCCGACGGTGGTCGAGTACAACGGCTACGGCGGCGGGCGCGGCCTGCCGCACGAGCGGCTCGCATGGGCGGCATCCGGCCGTGCGTACTTCTTCATGGACACTCGCGGCCAGGGCAGCATGTGGGGGACCGGCGGCGCAACACCCGACCCGCACGGCGCCGGACCGGCCGTGCCGGGCTTCATGACCCGCGGCATCGAGGACCCGGCGGCCTATTATTACCGCCGCGTGTTCACCGACGCGCTGCTCGCGATCGATGCCGTCCGTTCGCTCGACGCCGTGGACGCCGCCCGGGTCTCGGTGTGCGGCGGCAGTCAGGGCGGTGGGATCGCGATCGCGGCGGCCGGGCTCACCGCCGGCCTCGTCGGCGCAATGCCCGAGGTGCCCTTCCTCTGCCACTTCGAGCGCGCCGTCGGCATGACCGACCGGGATCCGTACCAGGAGATCGTGCGGTACCTCGCCGTGCACCGCGACGCGTCGGCGCGCGTGTTCGCGACGCTGTCGTACTTCGACGGCGTGAACTTCGCGAAGCGCGCGACCGCGCCGGCGCTGTTCTCGGCCGGAATCATGGACCAGGTCTGCCCGCCGTCCACGGTGTACGCCGCCCGCAACCACTGGGCCGGCGGCACCGCCGACATCGTGGACTACGCGTTCAACGGCCACGAGGGCGGGGCCGGCGCCCACTGGCCGAGGCAGGCGGCGTGGCTCGGTGCGAGGATGGCCTGATGGCGACGTCGTCGCTCGCGATCGACGCGGGCCAGTCGGGCATTAAGGTACGCCACGCGGATGCCGCGGGCGCGAGCGAGTGGGCGGGCCCCGGCATCCGCACCGACCTCCCGCTGCTCCCGCAGCTCGCCCGTGTGATCGAGCAGGCGCTCGAGCAGGACCGCACCGCGCAGACGGTCGGCCTCGGCGTCTCGGGACTCACCGACGACGTGGCCGACGCGGGCTACCTGCTCGCGGCCGCGGCGCCGTTCGGCGTCCGGGAGATCCACCTCGCGCACGACTCGATCACCGCCTACCTCGGCGCATTGGGTGACGAGCGCGGTGCCGTCGTCGCGTCCGGCACCGGGGTGGTGACGCTCGCCGTCGGTCGCACCGAAATCGCGCGGGTCGACGGCTGGGGCTACCTCATCGGCGACGCCGGCAGCGGGTACTGGCTCGGTCGCGCCGCACTCGACGCCGTCATGCGCGCACACGACGGGAGAGGTCAGCCGACGGCGCTCACCCCGGTCGTCACGGCGGACTTCCCCGACCTCGAGCGGGCGTACATCGACCTGCAGTCCGATCCCGAGCGGGTCGGACGCATCGCTGCATACGCGCGGCCCGTCGCGGACCTCGCTGAGACCGATGCCGTCGCCGGGGCGATCGTCGTGGCCGCGGGGCGCGAGCTCGCGGCATCCGTCGTCGCCGGCCTTCGCCGGGTGGGCGAAGCGGATGCCGCCGCGGCCCGCGTGCGCGGGATCGGCGGCGTCTTCGGCGGCACCGCGCTCGCCTGTGCGTTCACGGCGTCCGTCTTCGAGCTCGTGCCGGACGCCGACGTCCGCATCGGGGAGGCGCACCCGCTCGACGGCGCCGCCGCGCTCGCCGGGGTGGCCCCGACGAGCGCGCTGTCGGCGCACATCGCGACGGCGTCTACGCCGACCGCGGGTTGAGGACCGCCGGCGAAGCCGACGCGTCTCGAAGCCCGCTTCGCCCGACTACGCCCGCGTGAGGAACGCCTCGATGCGGTCGAACGCGCCGACCCACACCATGGTCGAGAAGAAGTCGCGGATCTCGGGCGTCGGGAAGCCGGTCTGCTCGACGGTGACGAGGGTGCCCGCCTCGATCGCCTCGAAGGTGACGACGACGTGCGTGGTCATGGTCTGCCCGCTCGGGTCGCTGCCCGACGACTCGGTGACGAGCCGGTGCGGGCGGTCGATCTCGAGGAACACTTGCTCCTCGCGGAACAGCGTGTCGCGGTTCGGACCCCACACCGCGACCTGCCTGCCGCCGACCCGGAGGTCGACCTCGATCTCGACGACGCCCGGCTCCTCGTCGAGGATCGAGTACCAGATCTTCTGCTTCTCGGCGTCGGTGTAGGCGTCGAAGACCTCCTCCGGCGTCGCCGGGAGCTCCCGCGTCATCCGCAGCCCGATGGTCTCGCTCGTGTCGATGTCGCTCATGATTCCGTTCCCTTCCTGAGGGTGAAATAGACCTGGAGGCCGTCGAGCCGGCGCTCCCAGAGTCGCTGGTAGAAGCTGATCCATGCCATCGCGTCGTCCAAACGCTCGGTGCCGAGCTGGACCTGCCGCACGCGGCCGACCTTCTCGGTGGTGACGAGGCCGGCGGCCTCGAGCACGTCGACGTGCTTGCGGATGCCGGTGAGCGTCATGCCCGCCGGCTCGGCCAGCTCGGTGATCGTCGCCGGGCCGTCGCCGAGGCGCGTCAGGATGTTGCGCCGCGTCTCGTCGGCGAGGGCGGCGAACGCCCGATCGAGTGCCTGTTGCTGAACCATGTGGTTCAGTATACAACACTGAACCGATGAGTTCAATATTCGGATGCCGCGAGCTCACGCGCCCGTCTCCCGCGCATGAATAGACTGCGCGAATGGCCACCCGATGGAGCGAGCTCACCGTCCGCTACCTGCGCGATACCGCACAGTGCCCCCGGTGCGACGCCGAGCTCCTCGGAGCCTCGACCTGCCCGGAGTGCCGGGCCGATCTGGGCGGCGCGGCCGGCGCCGAATTCCGGGCGGCCTCGCAGCGTGCCGCCGACGCATTGGAGGAGCGCGACCGGTACATCGCGGCGCTGCCGACGATCTCGGCCGTCGCCGCTTTCGTGGCGACCGCGGGAGCTGCCGCCTCGCCATCGGCTGCGCGCACGCCCGACGCGGGGACGTCGGAGCAGCCGTCGGCGGTCGTCGACCATCCCGCGTCGGTCGCGGGCGCTCCCGCGTCGCAGGTCAGCGTGCCGTCGGTCCTCGCCGTGGCCGGCGCGGGGCTGATCGCGGTCGCCGCTGTGGTCTTCGCTTTGCTGAATCCCGATGTCGGATTCGCGATGCGGACCTCGGTGATCGCGGCCGTGACCGTCGTGTTCGTCGCGGGCGCCTGGCTGCTGCGGCGTCGCGGGGTGACGTTCTCGGCCGAAGCCATCGGCTCGCTCGGCCTCGTCTTCCTCGCCCTCGACGCCCAGGCGGCCTCGGAGCTCGTCCCGTACGCGGACGCATGGTCGTACGCGGCGCTCGGGACCCTGGCGGGCTCGTTGGTGCTGCTCGCCCTCGCGTGGTTCGCCCGCATCCGGGTGTGGCTCTGGGCCGCCGGGGTCGGGCTGACCCTCGTGCCGGCGTTCCTCGGCTACTCCGCGGGCGGTCAGGGCGTGGTGATGGGCCATGTGGGCGTCGTCGCGGTCGTGCTCGCGGTGCACGTGCTCGTCGACCGGCTGGCGCCGCGGTTCGCGAGCCCGCTCCGAGCCGAGCACACGACGCTGGGCGTGCTGCAGCTCATCGCGACGCTCCTGGCCGTCGGCCAGCTCCCGTTCCTCGGCGCGACCGAGGTCGGCGACACGTTCTTCCGGGCGGCGGTGATGCTCACCCTCGCGCTCGGCGCCGCCCTCGGTGCGGCCCACGTCGCCAGGCGCGGATGGAGCTTCGTCGCCGGCGGACTCGCCGCGGGCGGAGTCGCCGTGCTTCCGCTCGCACTCGTGACGCTCGATCCGTCGTGGTCGACCACGCTCGTTCCCGCCGGAGCGGCCGCGGTGGTGGCCGGGACGGGGGTGCTGGGCAACGGCGTACGAGGTCCGATCCGGGCACGGGCGGCCCAGGCCGGCGCGCTGTCCGTCCTGCTCCTCCTCCTCGTGCCCGCGTCCCTCATCGCGACCACGACGATCGTCCGCGTCCCGCTCGATGCAGCCGCGGAGATCCTCGACACCGGCACGGCCGCCCGCTTCGTCGCCGGAACGACGTCCGAGATCGCCGCCGCCCTCGGCCTCCTCGTCGCCGCCGTCGGCATCGCCGCGCTCGCCTGGTTCACTCGGCGAGCGGCGCTCGCGTCGGAGAGCAGGTTCCCGGTCCACATGCTCTGCCTCGCCTCGTGGCTCGGGGTGGCGGCTGCACTCACCGTGGTCGCGTGGCACGGGCTCACCCCACTTTCGCGGTCCATGATCGGGATCGGCATCGCGGTGCTGGCGACGCTCGTCGTCGTGACGCCACGATCGCGGTTCGCGTCGGCGGGGTCCGCGGTGCGGGCGCCCTTCGTCGTGCTCGCGCACGTCGGACTGGTCGAGGCCGCACTCGTCACGTGGACCGAGGCGTGGATCACGGTTCCCGTCGGCGTGGTCGCGATCGCGGCGGCCCTGCTCGTCGCCCGGTGCGCCCCGCGGGTCCTCCTGCCCGTGTACGTCGGCGTGGCGTTCGGCTACGGGCTCGTCCTCGTGGGCACCGCGCTCGACCTCGCCGGGCTCGAGACGATTCCGGTGCTGTGCCTCACGACGACGGTGGCGTCGCTCGGCGCACTCGTCGCCACGCTCGTCCGGCGGGTCGAACCACCCGAGTGGTACGCCATCCTCATCGTCACGGCGATCCCCTTCCTGATCGGCGTGGCCACGGTCGTCTGGGAGCGCAGCGGATGGACCGCGCTCTCGACCGGCGTCACGTTCCTCCTGGCCCTCACGCTCGTCATCACCCGTCGGCCGGGGCTCAACGCGGTCGTGCGGAGCGGAGCGGCAGCGCTGCTCGTGCCCTCGCTCGCCGTGGTCGTCGTGTGCCTCGGCGCGGAGTTCCTCGAGATCAGCGGCGCTCCCGTGACGCTTCCGATCATCGCCGGGATCGTCGCCATCACCCTGTCGGCGATCGCCCGGCTCGCGAGCGAGCTTCGGCGTCGCGGCCTCGGCCTCGCCCAGGCCGCCGCGGTCACGGTCGCGATCGAGTCGTCGGCGCTCGTGACCGGCGCCATCGCGGTGCTGCTGGCACTCGTGCGCGAGGCGGCCGGGCTCGGGACCGCCACGGCGGTGTTCGTCCTGATCGGCTTGGGCGGTGCCGGCGCGCGGGCGCTCGCCGGGCGACGTTACGGCTGGTGGCTCGCCGGGGCGAGCTGGACCGGAGCGCTGTGGTGCGTCTGGGCGATGCTCGGCATGGTCGTGGTCGAGCCCTACACGCTCCCACCCGCCATCGCCGCCGGGGTCGTCGCGGCGGCCCTCGTCGCGAGCGGGCGCACCGGCGTCGGGCTCTTCGCCGCCGCGATCGCGTGCGGTCTGCTGCCCTCACTCGTCGCGCTGGCCTGGGTCGGCAACGGTGGTGCCGACGTGCCATGGCGCCTGATCGGCCTGCTCGCGGCATCCGTTGCGCTGCTCGTCGTCGGCGGCGCGCTCACGCCGGGCCGAGACGGCGACCGACGACGCCTCGACGGCCTCCGACTTCCGCTCCTGCTCGGGTCGATCGCCGCCGCCGCCGCGGGCCCCGTCCAGGCGGTCCGCCTCGGCCTCGGCGTCGATCCGTCGCCGACGGCGGACCCCGATCTCGTCATGCTCCCGGCGCTCGGCCTCTCGGTCGCCGGTGCCGGGCTCGCCGCGGCGGCGGCGTGGCTGGTGGGCGTCGGTGCACGTCGTGTCGAGCCGCCGACCCGCCTCGAGGTCCGCCTCCGAGCGACGCGCTGGCTGCTCGCCCCGGCCGCCGTGTACCTCGTCGCCGGACCGATCACGGCGATCCGACCGGACTGGGTCGCGATCTGGACGCTCTGGGCGCTCATGGCGGGGCTGCTCGTCACCGCGCTCGTGGCGGTCGGGACCGCACTGCGGCGTCGTCCCGTGCTCCCGCCCTTCGCGTTCCTCTACGCCCTGGCGTGGATCACCGGCGTGACCGCGTGGAGCATGCGCGACCTGCGCGTGGAGTTCTTCTCGCTGCCACTCGGCGTCACGGTGCTGGCGGCGGGGATCATGGCGATGCGACCCGCCGCGATCGACGTGCGCCCGACGCTCGCGTCGTGGCCGATCGGCTTCCGCGGGTCCTGGCGGCTGCTCGCCCCCGGGATCGTGCTGACACTCCTGCCGTCGGTGCTCGCGACCGGGACCGACCCGCAGCTGTACCGGCCCATCATGGTGATCGCATTGGCGCTCGCCGCCATCCTCATCGGCTCGTCGAGGAAGCTCGCCGCGCCCTTCATCCTCGGGATCGCAGTGCTCCCGGTCGAGAACGTGGTCGTGTTCGCGGCGCAGCTCGACCGCACGGTGGGAGCGATGCCGTGGTGGATCACGCTCGCCACCGCCGGTGCGGTGCTGCTCACGATCGCGGTCGGCTACGAGCGCCGGAGCGCGCAGGGGCTCGGGGTGGCGGCTCGGTTGCGCGAACTCGAGTAGCCCGCGGCATCCGCTCGGGCTCAGCTCATCGTGTCGAGGATCGCCACCAGCTGCTCGAACGTCGTCGTCGGGTTCACGATCGCGAAGCGCGTGTTCGTGCGGCCCGCGTGCGAGCTGGGCGTGACGAACGCGCGCTGCTCGTCGAGCAGGCGCGCCGACCAGCGGTCGTAGTCGGCCTTCGTCCAGCCCTCGCGCTCGAAGACGACCACCGAGAGCTGCGGCTCGCGCACGAGGCGGAAGCCGTCGCGCGACGAGATCTCGCGGGCGATGTCCTGGGCGAGCTGGAGCGAATGCGAGATGGCCTCGCGGTAGGCCGCCGCGCCGTGCGTCGCGAGGGAGAACCAGAGCGGCAGTCCGCGAGGCCGGCGCGTCAGGTGCGCGGCATAGTCCGACGGGCTCCACTCGCTCGTCTCGGTGAGCGTGTCGAGGTACTCGGCGTGCTGCGTGTGCGCGCGGCGTCCGGTCTCGGGGTCGCGGTAGATGAGCGCGCACGCGTCGAAGGGTGCGAACAGCCACTTGTGCGGGTCGACGATGACGGAGTCGGCGCGCTCGACGCCCGCGAACCGGTCGCGCGCGAGCGGCGAGAGCATCGCCGCGAGGCCGTAGGCGCCGTCGACGTGCAGCCAGAAGTCGTGCTGGTCCTTCAGCGCGGCGATCGAGGCGATGTCGTCGACGATGCCGAAGTTCGTCGAGCCCGAGGTGGCCACCACGGCGAACACGGATGCCCCGTGCTCCTCGAGTGCGGCGCGCACGGCGTCGCCGCGCAGCATCCCGTCCTCCCCGGGGGCCACGGGCACGACGTCCACGTCCATGACGCGCGCCGCGGATGCGATCGACGAGTGCGCCTCGGCGCTGCACACGACCTTCCAGCGGCCCGGGGCATCCGTGCCGGCCTCGTGCAGCGTCGCGCGGGCGTGCTCGCGGGCGGCGACGAGCGCCGAGAGGTTGCCGAGCGTGCCGCCCTGCACGAACACGCCGCCGGCGGTGGCGGGCAGGCCGAACTCGTTCGCGAGCCAGGCGAGCACCTCGTTCTCGGCGTAGACGGCGCCGGCGCCCTCGAGCCACGAGCCGCCGTAGAGGGCGCTTGCCGACACGACGAGGTCGAACGCGATCGCGGCCTTGGTGGGCGCGGTCGGGATGAACGAGAGGTACTGCGGGTGGTCGGTCGTGATGCACGCGGGCGCGAGCACGTGCTCGAACAGCGACAGGGCGCGGCCGGCGCCGATGCCGCGCTCGTCGATCGTGCGGCCGGCGAGCCGCGCGAGCTCCGCTTCGCTGCTCGGCTTGTCGAGAGGGGTGTCGTTCGAGAGCATCCGGCGACGGGAGTAGTCGAGCACGAGGTCGACGAGGCGGGTGGTCTCGCTCGAGACCTCGTGCATGCGGGTCGGGTTCGACGTCAGGGGCTCGGCGTGCACGCGGCATCCTCTCGCTCGGCGCGGGTGGGGGTTCGTGGGGGCAGCCAGCAGCGTGTCATACGTCGGCCCGTCCGCAAAATTCGCGAGCGATCGCTGCGCAATGCGCACGCAACAGCCGCAGAAGGCGCGATCGACGCAATGGACTGCGGTACTCGTGGAGATTCCGCGCGAGCGCCCCAGGCGTGGTCCGACGTGCGTTCCCGCACCGACTCCGTGCAGCCCCTGATGCCGGTTCCACCCCGAGGGGGTAGACCTGTCCTGAGGAACCCTCAGAGTCGTGGGCCCGGCGCGGCCCGGAGCACGGAGGCACATCATGGACATCGACGAGCGATCGACGAAGACCCGCGCGGACGTGACCGGCGCGGACGTGACCGGCGCACCGGACGTCCCGCCCGACGCCGCGACGGGCGAGGCCGCAGGCTTCGACCCCGGATTCCTGGGCGTGCCGGCGACGATGCCGACGATGCCCGACCCGCAGGCCGCGGCATCCGTCGAGCTCGCCTACGAGCACTTCACGGTGATGCTCGACACCACGCGCCGCTTCGCGGGCGTGACCGGCGTGAACATCGACGGCACCCGGCTCGTGCAGGTGCCGCGCGACGACCGCTGGGTCTTCGACGACCGGATCCCCGAGGAGTTGCAGGCCGGACCCGAGGTCTACGCCGACAACGACCTCGACCGCGGGCACCTCGTGCGCCGGAACGACCCGGTGTGGGGCGAGCCCGCCGAGGCGGCACGGGCGAACACCGACACGTTCATGTTCACGAACGCGGCGCCGCAGGCGTCGGGATTCAACCAGTCGCGGGAGCTCTGGCTCGGCCTCGAGGACCACGTGCTCGAGCACGCCCGGGTCCACGACCTGAAGCTCAGCGTGTTCACGGGTCCCGTGCTCGCCGACGACGACCCGCCGTACCGGGGCATCCGGATCCCGCTTCGGTTCTGGAAGGTCGCGGCCTGGCACGACGGCACGGGCCTCGCCACCACGGGGTTCGTGGTCGACCAGTCGCCGCTCGTCGACGTCGACAAGCTGCCGCGCGAGCTCGGCGCGGTGCCGCCGCTCGGGCCGTTCCGGACGTTCCAGGTGCGCATCGCCGACATCGTCGCGCTGACCGGGCTCAGCATGCCCGACCTCGTCGCCGCCGAGCACCTGCCACGCGGCGTCGAGGGCTGGCGCGCCATCGGGACGCCCGCGGACATCCTCGTCTGAGGACACGGACCGACCGTCGGCATCCGACCGGACCGGGGGGACCGGTCGGATGCCGGCGGTTCCGCGCGGGCGGGGCTCAGCGCCTCGGCGGTTCGCGTGCGAGGTGTCGGCGGTTCGTGGTCGAGTGGGCGCATGGGCTTCGACGCGCGCTTCCTGGGGGTGGTCGCGGCGATGCCGCGGGTCGACGAGGCGGATGCCGCGAGCTCGGTCGAGCTCGACTACGTGCACTTCACCGTGGTGCTCGACACCGTGCGACGCCTCGCGCGAGTGACGGGCGTCAACGTCGCCGGCGCCGAGCTCGTCGAGATCGAGCGCGGCGACCGGTGGCGGTTCGACGATCGCATCCCCGTCGACTGGCAGGCAGGGCCCGCGATCTACGCCGACAACGACCTCGACCGCGGGCACCTCGTGCGGCGGCGCGATCCGGTGTGGGGCCAGCTCGACGTCGCAGCGCGCGCCAACGCCGACACGTTCCGCTACACGAACGCTGCACCGCAGGCGTCGGGCTTCAACCAGTCCAAGGAGCTGTGGCTCGGCCTCGAGGACCACGTGCTCGAGCACGCCCGGGTGCACCGGCTGCGGTTGAGCGTGTTCACGGGGCCGGTGCTCGCGGCGGGCGACCCGCCGTACCGCGGCATCCGAGTGCCCCTTCGGTTCTGGAAGATCGCGGCCTGGAACACCGGCGTCGACGACACCCTCGCGGCGGTCGGGTTCGTCGTCGACCAGGCTCCGCTCGTCGACACCGGCGTGCGCGAGCCGGCACCCGGCGAGGCGCCGCCGCTCGGACCGTTCCGCACGTTCCAGGTGCCGATCGCCGACATCGCCGCGCTGACCCGCCTCTCCATGCCCGAGCTCGTGGCGGCCGACCGCATGCCCGTGACCGTGGCGGCGGCCGGCTGGCGGCAGGTCCAGGCGCTCGACGAGATCCTGTTGTAGGGCGCGGGTCGGCGTCGGCCGTCGGTGCCGGTGCGGTCCCGGCGCACGTGCCGGCCGAGCGCGGCGCACTCTGGTCGCCGTCGCCGACGGATGCCACAGTGGAAGCATGGCCGGGGGCGAGGAGCTGCGCACCGACGTGCTCGTCGTCGGAGCGGGTCCGAGCGGGCTCATGCTGGCAGTGTGCCTCGCGAGGCAGGGCGTCGACGCGATCATCGTCGACGGCAAGCCCGGCCCCACGCGCGAGTCGCGCGCCCTCGCCGTGCAGGCCCGGTCGATGGAGCTCTACGACCAGCTCGGGCTCGTCGAGCGAGTGCTCGCCGAGCGCGCCCCGGCGGTCGCGGTCGTGCCCGGAACCGGGCGCCGCCCGTTCAGCCGCCTCGAGTTCCGCGGGCTGGGCGAGGGGGTGTCGCCGTACACCGAGATCACCGTCTTCGAGCAGAGCCGCAACGAGCGGCTCCTCGCGGACGCGCTGGACGACCTCGGACGCGGCGTGTGGTGGGGCCACGCGCTGTCCGGCCTGGAGGTCCACGACCCGGTCGGCGGCGACGCGGCATCCGTGACCGCGACCCTGGACGGGCCCGACGGCCCGGTCATCGTGCGCGCCCGCTACTGCGTCGGCGCCGACGGGTCCCACTCGCCGGTCCGCGAGGCGATCGGCATCCCGTTCGTCGGGGTGACCAACGCGCACACGTACTACATCGTCGACGCGACCGAGGTGACCGGCCTCATCGACGACGCGGTCAACATCCGCGTGACGGCCGAGCACATCCTGCTCGCCTTCCCGATGGGCGCCGGCCGGATGCGCCTCCTGGGCGTCGTCCGCGACCGCGATCTCGACGCGGACGGGAACATGCCCGAGCCGAACGTCCGAGCCCTCGTCGACCGGGAGTTCGGCGTCGAGTACGGCGAGGCGTCCTGGTTCACGACCTATCGCGTGCACCACCGGCTCGCCGCACGATTCCGGCAGGGGCCGTGCTTCCTCGTCGGCGACGCGGCGCACATCCACTCGCCGGTCGGTGCCCAGGGTATGAACACTGGGCTGCAGGAGGCGCACAACCTCGCGTGCGCGCTCGCCGACGTGCTCGTGCGCGGCCTGCCCGACGTCCGGCTCGATCGGTACGAGGCCGAGCGGCGGCCGGTGGGCAAGGTCCTCGTCGCCACCACCGACCGGGCGTTCGGCGTGGTCACGTCCGACGGGCGCGTCGCGCGGTTCGTGCGCGGGCGGCTCGCCCCGATCGTGGGCCCGGTCGTCGTTCGGCTGGTGCCGCGCATCGCGGGCGGCCGCCGCATGTTCGGCTACCTCTCGCAGACGCGCATCCACTACAGGATGTCGCGCGAGCATCCCACCCGGGACGCGGTCGTGGGCCGGCGGCTGCCGTGGACGGGCGGCAACTTCGACGTGCTGCGGTCGTTCTCGTGGCAGGTGCACGGCTACGGCGCCTACGTGCCCGAGGTGCGGGCGATCGCGGCATCGCTCGGGCTCGAGGCGCACGCGTTCCCACCCGACCCGTACCGACGGCTCGACCCGTCGCTCGTCTACCTCGTGCGTCCCGACGGGTTCGTCGCCGCCGCGGCATCCGCTCGCGCCGTGCCCGGCGGCCCGCCGGCGTTCCGCGAGCAGCTCGCGGGCTGAGCCGCGCCGGGTGGACCCCGCCCAACCTTTGGGACATGCGCACGGGACCCGGCCGTGGTCGGCGTATGGTCGACGGGTGACCCAGGGCAAGTGTGCAGGAATGCACACCCGCTGTGCGGGATACGCGATTGCCGCTCACCAGTGCACATGGTGAGAATCGCCTGCAGCGCGTCCCCCTAACCCGCGTCGCCAACTACAAGGAGGTAGTCGACCATGGCCGTCGGCAATTCGACCCAGGGCACGTCCCAGCAATCACCATCGTCCGGGGCATCCGGCTCGACCGCGCGCAGCGGACTGCGCAAGGTCGTCGCGGCCTCGATGGCCGGCACCATCGTGGAGTGGTACGAGTTCTTCCTCTACGCCACCGCCGCCACGCTCGTCTTCAACGTGATCTTCTTCCCGCCGAGCGAGAACCCGCTCGACAACATCATCAAGGCGTTCCTCACCTACGCGGTCGGCTTCATCGCCCGCCCGCTCGGCGGCATCGTGTTCGGCCACTTCGGCGACAAGTACGGCCGCAAGCGCCTGCTGCAGCTCGCGATCATCCTCGTGGGCGTCAGCACGTTCCTCATGGGCTGCCTGCCGACGTTCGACGCGATCGGCTACGCCGCACCGATCCTGCTCGTGGTGCTCCGCTTCTTCCAGGGCTTCGCGGTCGGCGGCGAGTGGGGCGGTGCGGTGCTCCTCGTCGCCGAGCACTCGCCCGACAAGGAGCGCGGCTTCTGGGCCAGCTGGCCGCAGGCCGCCGTGCCCGCCGGAAACCTCATCGCCACCCTCGTGCTCCTCACGCTCTCGTGGACGCTCTCGGACGAGGCGTTCCTCAGCTGGGGCTGGCGCGTCGCGTTCTGGCTCTCGGTCGTGATCGTCGCGGTCGGCTACTACATCCGCACGAAGGTCACCGATGCGCCGATCTTCATCGAGGCGCAGGCCGAGGCCGAGCAGGACAAGCGCACCCGCTACGGCGTGCTCGAGGTGCTCAAGCGCTACCCGCGCGGCGTCTTCACCGCCATGGGCCTGCGCTTCGGCGAGAACATCATGTACTACCTCGTCGTGACGTTCTCGATCACCTACATGTCCGCGCACCTCGGCATGGACACGTCGACGATCCTCACGCTCATCCTGTTCGCGCACGTCGTGCACTTCGCGGTGATCCCGGTCGTCGGCCGCTTCAGCGACAAGCTCGGCCGCAAGCCGGTCTACGCGACCGGTGCCGTGCTCGCGGCCGTCTGGGGCTTCATCGCCTTCCCGCTGTTCGACACCGAGAACGACTGGCTCATCGTCGGCGTGCTCATCCTCGGCCTCATGATCCACGCGCTCATGTACGCCGGCCAGCCCGCCATCATGGCCGAGATGTTCCCGACGCGCATGCGCTACTCGGGCGTCTCGCTCGGCTACCAGGTCACCTCGATCGTCGCCGGCTCGCTCGCGCCGATCATCGCGACCCTGCTCCTCTCGACGTACGGCTCGTGGGTTCCCGTGGCGATCTACCTCGCGCTCGCCGCGGCGGTCACGCTCGTCGCGGTCATCGCGCTCCGCGAGACGGTGGGCATCTCACTCCGCTCGATCGACGACGCCGACCGCGAGAAGCTCGCCGAGCGGGTCGAGGCGTAACGGCCCAGCGGATGCCGCGGGCGGCGGGCTCACTCGAGCCGGTCGTGCCGCGGCATCCGCATGCGTCCGCCCCGATGCGGCTTCACCCCGTGTCCCTTCCGCGAGTGGGCGATCTTGGCGCGGCATCAGCGCCGGGGTTCGCCAGGATCGCCCACTCGTCGTGTCCTTCGATCCAGGAGTCACCATGACCGAACCCGCCATCGCCGCCGCGGCCGGCGCGACCGAACTCACCGGCGCCCCCGCGACCGGCGCCGCGACCGCCCGCAGCCGCACGATCACGGGCGCCGTGCTCGAGGAGCTCGGGCGCGACCGGCCCTACGCCGAATCGAAGCCGATCACCGTCTCGGAGCTGCAACTCGACGCACCCGGTCCCGACGAGCTGTTCGTGCGCATCGAGGCGGCCGGCGTCTGCCACTCCGACCTCTCGGTGGTCGACGGCAACCGGCCGCGTCCGGTGCCGATGCTGCTCGGCCACGAGGCTGCGGGCATCGTCGAGGAGGTGGGCGCCGCGGCATCCGCTGCGGGGTTCGCGGTCGGCGACCGGGTGGTCACCGCGTTCCTGCCGCGCTGCGGCGACTGCGACGGATGCCGCACCGGCGGCGTCATGCCCTGCGTGCCCGGCACCGCGGCGAACTCGGCGGGCACGCTCTTCGACGGCGGCATCCGCCTGCACCGCGATGGCGAGCCGGTGCACCACCACCTCGGCGTCTCGGGGTTCGCGACCCATGCCGTCGTCGATCGCCGCTCGGCGGTGGTCGTCGCATCCGACGTGCCGGCGGATGTCGCGGCGGTGCTCGGCTGCGCGGTGCTCACCGGCGGCGGGGCGGTCGTGAACGCGGGCGCGGTGCAGCCCGGACAGGATGTCGTGGTCGTCGGGCTCGGCGGCGTCGGCATGGCTGCGCTGATCACCGCGGTGTCGCTGCGGCACGGGCGCGTGATCGGCGTGGACGCCGTCCCGACGAAGCTCGATCGCGCCCGCGAGCTGGGCGCCACGGCGGCGATGACGCCCGACGAGGCGGTCGCGACGGGCTTGCGCGCACCGCTCGTGGTCGAGGCGGCGGGGCATCCGCGCGCCTTCGAGACGGCGTTCGCGCTGACCGCGCCGGGCGGGCGCACCGTGACCGTCGGGCTGCCGTCGCCGACTGCGTTCGCGCAGGTGTCGCCGCTCACGATCACCGCCGAGGCGCGCACGATCGTCGGGAGTTACCTCGGGTCGGCCGTGCCGTCGCGGGACATCCCGCGCTACGCGGACCTGTGGCGCGAGGGCCGGCTGCCGGTCGAGGCGCTCATCTCGTCGCACATCGCGCTCGACGAGATCGACGCGGCGATGGACACGCTCGCCGAGGGCCGGGCGATCCGCCAGGTGATCCGGTTCTGAGGATCGGGGGCGCCCCGCGGCATCCGTTGCCCGCCGGATGCCGCGAACGTATCGTGGGAAACGCGGGCACCCCGGGGTGCGACACCTGCCGCACTCCGCGTCGATGAAGTCGGGAGGGGCCATGGCGACGATCGCCTGGATCGGTCTGGGGCACATGGGCGGCCCGATGTCGGGCAACCTCGTCGCCGCGGGGCACGAGGTGCGCGGGGTCGATCCCGACCCGGCGTGCCGGGCGGCGGCGGCCGAGCACGGCGTGCAGGTCGTCGACTCGATCGCCGAAGCGGTGCAGGGCGCCGACGCCGTGTTCACGTCGCTGCCGCGCGGGGAGCACGTGCGCGAGGTGCTGGGCGGCGCGGGCGGCGTGTGGGAGACCGCAACGACGACCGCGCTGCTGCTCGACACATCGACCGTCGACGTCGAGACGTCGCGGTGGTCGCACGACCAGTCCGCCGCGCGCGGCTTCCGCTTCGTCGACTCGCCCGTCTCGGGCGGCATCGCGGGTGCGCACGCCGGCACGCTCACGTTCATGCTCGGGGGCGAGGAGGCCGCCGTCGCCGAGGCCGCCGGGCTCGTGGAGCCGATGGCCGGGCACGTGTTCCGCGTCGGCGGGCCGACCATGGGCATCGCGGCGAAGCTCGCGAACAACCTCATGCTGTTCGTGTCGCTGCTCGGCGTCTCCGAGGGGTCGCAGCTCGCGGCGGAGCTCGGGCTCGACGCCGAGACCTTCTTCCAGGTGGCGTCGGTGTCGTCGGGCGACTCGTGGCCGCTGCGCACCTGGTATCCGGTGCCCGGCGTCGTGCCGACGAGCCCCGCCAACCGCAACTTCGACGCCACGTTCACGACCGTGCTCGCGCAGAAGGACCTCTCGTTCGCGGTCGCCGCGGGCGACGTCGCCGGACTGCACCTGCCCGCGTCGCGCATCGCGCTCGACCAGTTCGACCGGCTCATCGACGAAGGCTACGGCGGCAAGGACTGCAGCCTCATCGTGAAGTACGCCTCGGCCGACGGGCGCATCGAGGGGTTCGATTCCGATGCCTGACGCACCCGACCCGGTCGACCGCGCGACGGATGCCGCAGCACCGCGATCGGGCCGGCGCCGGGTGTGGTGGTGGGTCATCGGGGGCGTGCTCGCGGCCGGCGCGGTGGTCGCAGCGCTCGTCTTCCAGCCGTGGCTGCTGTTCATCGACGTGCGCGTCGACGAGGAGATCCCGGCCGCGTCGGCGGTGGCGTCGCCCTCGCCCGCGCCGAGCGCGGGATCCTCATCGCCGCCGTCGGCCCGCGACACCCCGCAGCCCTCGGCTCCGCCGGTGCCGGCCGGACCCGTGGAGGTGTCGCGCGGGACCCTGATCAGCCACGAGCACGAGACCACGGGGACCGTACGGGTCATCCAGCTGCCCGACGGATCGCGGCAGCTCGCGATCGAGAACCTCGACACGACCAACGGACCCGATGTTCACGTCTGGCTCAGCGCCGGCCCACTGGTGGAGGGCTTCGACGGCTGGTTCACCGCGGGAGGACACCCGTACGTCGACCTCGGCATGATCAAGGGCAACCAGGGGAACCAGCTCTACGACATCCCCGACGACGTCGATCTCGGCGCCTACCCGACGGTCGACCTGTGGTGCGTGCAGTTCAGCGTGTCGTTCGGCGCCGCGGCGCTCGTGCCGAACTGAGATCCACCGCCCCCTCGCCGCGGGTCAGCCGCGCTGCACCGCCGCGATCACCTCGGTGAGGCGGTCGCGCAGCGCGCCGAGCTCGTCGAGGCTCATCCCGAGCCGGTCGACGACCTGCGGCGGGATCGCGAGCGCCCGCTCGCGGAGGGCGCGCCCGGCGTCCGTCAGCGCGACGTCGAGCGCGCGCTCGTCGCGGGCGTTGCGCTCTCGGGTCACGTAGCCCTGCGCCTCGAGCCGCTTGAGCAGCGGCGAGAGCGTCGCCGGCTCGAGCTGCAGGACCTGGCCGAGGTCGCGCACCGTGCGCGGGCTGCGGCCCCAGAGCGCGAGCATCACGAGGTACTGCGGGTGGGTGAGCCCGAGCGGCTCGAGGATCGGCCGGTACACCCCGATCACGCCGCGCGCGGCCACCGCCAGCGCGAAGCAGACCTGGTTCTCGAGGGCGAGCAGGTCGTCGGATGCCGCGACGCCCGCAGTGCCGACAGCGGTCGCCGACCCCGGGGTGGTCGCCGACCCCGGGGTAGTCGCGGACTCCGAGGTGGTCGCGGACTCCGAGGTGGTCGCCGACCCCGGGGTGGTCGCGGACTCCAGGGTAGTCGTCACCTGGCTCGCCGCCGCCGTCTCGGGCGTCACCGGGTCGGTGGTGGCGGTCGTCGTTCGTCGGTCGTCCATGGCTCCAGTATGCATTGCGTGCGAATAGTTAGTACACTAATGATTATGACACGATCCACCCGTGGCGACCGCACGGGCTCGCGCGGCTACGCGGGCTTCATCGAACGCCTCAACGCCCGCCTGCTGCCCTATATCGGGCCGCCGCCGCTCGGCCCCTACGACGAGGAGCCCGTCGCGGTGCGAGCGGCGGCGTGCCCGCTCTGCGGCGCGCCCATGTCGGAGCACGACATCGACCGCTCGGGGGAGCGCACGCAGCTCTACTGCCCGTGAGCCCGGGCCGAACGCGTCGACCCCGGGAACCCGGTGCTCGCCGGGCGGGCTGTCCGCGGCATCCGTCGCCGTCGACCCACCTGACCCGATGCAGGAAGAACTCGCCGACGCGCCGCCGTGAGCGGCCGCCCGACCGGCGTTTCGCCCGGAAGTTCCTGCGGTTGCGACGTGCACACCCAAGTCGCACGGCTCGGACCCGCGGCCTCGACCGGTATCCGCGGCATCCGTCGCCGTGCCGCCGCTACGACGTGCGCAGCGCCACCCGCCGCAGCACCCAGCGCTCGTACTCTCGCCAGGGGTCGTCGACCCCCGCCGACAGCTCGGCGATGTGCTCGAGCAGCGCGTCGTGCACCGCGAACCACTCGGTGCCCGCGAAGCGGTGCGACGCGAACTGCACGTGTCGCCGCTGCTCGACCGCTCGACCGCCGCGCTCGAACGCGAGCACCTCGTCGTGGGGCAGGCTCGCGAGCCGCAGGCGGGGGTTGACCGACGTGCCGATCTTGATCTGGTCGCGGTAGCGGATGTAGTAGACGACCTCGACGCGCGGCCGATCGAGCTCGTCGTCGGGCACCTCGCCGACGCGCCACTCGCACTCGGCGCACACCCACCCCGACGGGTATCGCACCCCGATGCGCGAGCCGCAGGCGAGGCACGGCGACGGCAACAGGTCGGTCGTGCCCGCGGTGCGCGCCACCCAGTCGTGCGCCTCGAGCAGGTGCCCGGTGCACAGGTTCAGGGGCGCGCCGATCTCGACGGGCTCGCCGCACGCGCGCCCGTCGGCGAGGACGATCCCGCACGTCATGGGAGCAGGCTACGCAGGACCGCCGACACCCGACGGGCATCCACCCGCCCGCGATAGGCTCGTTCTCCGACCGCCGACCGGCGGTTCGGACGCGGGGGTTCGGAGGCGAAGGGCAGCGCGATGCGGTTCTGGCGGCGGCGGCGGGAGCGGAAGCGGTTCACGCCGTTCGACCGCAAGGCCCTGCCCGAGGTCGAGCCGCTCACCTTCGAGGAGTCCTTCACCGAGGGTCTCCTCGTCGCGGAGGCCGCGGGTCGCATGGCCCTGAAGAACCGCATCATCGTCGAGGCACTGCGCGGTGCCGAGCCATGGGATGCCGACCGGGCGGCTGCAGCCGCGCGCGAGGTGCTGCACGAGCTCGTCGTGGAGCTCGACGAGGTCGCGGAGTGGTCGGCGGCCGAGCGGGAGTCAGCGGCGCAGCGCGAGGGTCGCTCCGAGCACCAGCACGACTACCACCGCGCGGATTCCTGGAACCTCCGCCTGCGGGAGCGCATCAACGTCGCCGTGGCGGCGCGGCTCACCGAGCTCCGCAACGACGACGCGTACCTCGCCGAATTCGCCGAGCGCGCCCGACTCGAGGCGTGGGACGAGATCGCCGGCGTCATCGACCAGCGACTCGCGCGCGAGTGGACGGGCTACGAGGTCGACGAGGACTACGAGCTGGAGCGCGACGACCGCCTCGAGGGGCTCTCGCTCGATCTCGCGCGCGACCTCGAGGCGGCCCGCCGCAAGCGCGAGGAGCGCGACGAGCTCGACGATTCCTTCGGCGCCTGGGGCTGACCGGGTCGGCGGCGCCCGGCAGACGGAGGCACGGTCGACGAGGACGTGATGCCGCCCCGAACTGCGCCTACAGCTCGAGCTGGTGGACGAGCCCCCGCACGCGCCGCTCGATCTCCGAGCGGATCTCGCGCACGCGCTCGATCGGCAGTCCTGCGGGGTCCTCGAGCTCCCAGTCCAGGTAGCGGGTTCCCGGATACACGGGGCAGGCGTCGCCGCAGCCCATCGTGACGACCACGTCGGACGCGCGCACCACCTCGTCGGTGAGGGGCTTCGGGAACTCGCCGCCGAGCGACAGCCCGATCTCGTCGAGCGCCGTGATGATCGTCGACTTCACCGTGCTCGCGGGCCGCGACCCCGCGCTGCGCACACGGACGCGATCGCCGGCCAGTTGCTTGAGCATCGCGGCCGCCAGCTGCGACCGGCCGGAGTTCTGGACGCAGACGAAGAGCACCGCGACGGCACGACTTCGGTCGCGAGCGCCTCGAGGCGGATCGCCGCGAACGTCGCCGTGCGCGACGGCACGAAGCGGGTGAGCGGCGAGTGGTCGATGAGCAGGTCGTGGCTCTCGCGCACGTAGCGGCCGACGGTCTCGGGCGAGAACACGCCCGCGTAGCGATCGGCGAGATCGGATGCCACGCGCGCGAGCACCTCGCTCGATGCGTGATCGGCGGCATCCGCCTGCTGAACTGCGCGCGTCGGGTTGCTCGCGGTGGTGCTCATCGAGGGCAGTCTAGGCGCTCGCCGCATTAGCGTTGAACCCATGGAGCGACGGCGGGTGGAGTGGACGGCCGGGCGGTGGACGCGGGAGCCCGTGTCGACCCGGCAGCAGGGCGAGGGGCTCGTGGTCGGCGCCGCCGAGGGCAGCGACTACTGGCGCACGACCCACTACGGATTCGTGCACGACGACGGGCACGGCCTGCTGGCCGAGTGGCCGGCGGATGCCGCGGTCGAGGTGACCTTCGACGCGTCGGCGCTGACCGCGCTCTACGACCAGGCGGGCATCCTGCTGTGGGTCGGCGACGAGCAGTGGGTGAAGGCCGGACTCGAGGTCTCCGACGGGGTGCTGCACCTGGGTGCGGTCGTCACGAACGGGGTGTCGGACTGGTCGATGGCTCCCGTGCCGGAGTGGGCCGGGCAGCTCGTCACGATCCGCGCGAGCCGGAGCGGCGAGCTCGGGGACGACATCACGTTGCGCGCCCGCACGGCGTCGAGCGGCTGGCGGACGCTGCGCGTGGCGCCGTTCCCGGCCGCCGCGGCATCCGCCGGGCCCATGGTATGCGCGCCGCTGCGCGGCGACCTCGAGGTGCGATTCACGAGCTGGGTCCTCGCACCGGCCGATGAGGACCTGCACGAGGACCCGCCGCTGGGGTGAGCGTCGGGCGACGCGCTCCTAGGCCGGCGCGATGTGGTGCGCCGGCCGGAACACGTCGCCCGGGTCGACGTCGGCCTTGATCCGCTTGAGCCGAGCGAGCGTCTCGGGCGGGTAGATGACGGCGGTGACGTCGTCGCCGAACTCCTGCGTGAAGTTCGAGTAGTGCCCGGTCGTGTACGAGAGCGGCTCGTCGACGACCAGCCGCACCGCGGCGACGTCGGACGCTGGAGCGTCGAGCGGCAGCAGGCTGTTGACCATGAAGAACGCCTGGGCGTCGCGGTAGGGGACCGCCGTCGCATCGGCCGCGACGCGCGTGAACGCCCCGCCGAGGGCACGCAGCATGACCATGGTCGGCGCGGGGCCGGCGTAGGCGCGCTCGGCCGCGGCGAGCAGCTCGTCGGAGACGTCGGCGACGAAGCCGTTGCCGCCGACGAACTGGAACGGCGGCCGACCGGGCGGCGCCGCCTCGAGCAGCTCGGCGTACGCGACGGGGCCGAGCGACACGTCGGTGATCGACGGAAGCGACAGCAGCGGCTCGAGCAGGTCGCGGAGCTCCTCCTCGGTGCCACGGAGCGCCACGGCGAGCTGAGCGCCTGCGGGCAGCTCGGGCATGATCGCGGGCATCACGATCAGCGTGGAGTTGAGCCCGTCGGGAGACGCGAGCGTGACGTCGCGCCACGCGCGCAGCACGTCGCCGACCTGGGACTGGTCGAAGTGCAGGTGGCCGCCGACGAGGTCGCCGACGGGCGAGGCCTGCAGCACGAAGCGGGTGGCGATGCCGAAGTTGCCGCCGCCGCCGCGGAGCGCCCAGAAGAGGTCGGGGTGCGACTCCGCAGTGACCGTGAGCACCGCACCGGCGGCCGTGACGAACTCGATCTCGCGCACGAGGTCGATCGTGAGGCCGTGCGTGCGGACGAGCCATCCGATGCCGCCGCCGAGCGCCAGGCCGCCGACGCCGACGTCGAGCGTGTCGCCCGACGTGATGGCGAGGCCGTGCGGCGCGATGGCGGCCGCGACGTCGCCCCAGCGGGCCCCGGTGCCGACCCGCACCAGGTCGCCGTCGAGCAGCTCGACCTCGTCGAACTCGGCCATGTCGATGACCACGCCGCCGGTGGCGGGCATGCTGCCGTGGCCGCCGCTGCGCACGGCGATCGGGAGGTTGGCGTCGACGGCCGCCCGCACGGCGGCCGCGACCTCCTCGGCGGTCGTCGGGCGGAAGACGGCCTCGGGGTCGCCGGGGCCGTAGAAGACGGTGCGACCGTCGTCGTACTCGGTGGAGCCGGGTCCGAATGCCCGGCCGGGAACGCGTTCGCTCAACTCGGAGAGGATCGACATGAGGGGCAGTCTGGCAGCGGCCCCCGACATCCGTCACCCGTGCTCGCTGCCCGCGAACGGCGGATTCCTGCCATCGGCGCCGAGCCCGCGCACGCGAACCGGCCCTACTCGCCCGTCGGGTGCGCCTTCGCCCGATCGATGACCCACGCGTAGGCGAACGCGCGCTCGCGCCAGGCGGAGTACCGCCCCGACACGCCGCCGTGCCCGGCCGCCATCTCGGTCTTCAGCAGTGGGTCGGCGCCCGCGTCGCGAAGGCGCGCCACCCACTTCGCCGGCTCGACGTAGAGCACGCGCGTGTCGTTGAGCGACGTGACCGCGAGGATCGGCGGGTAGTGCCCACCTCCGTTGGTGCTGCCGTGCACGTTCTCGTACGGCGAGTACGACTTCATGTACGCGTACACTTCGGCGTCGTCGAGCGGGTTTCCCCACTCGTCCCACTCGATCACGGTGAGCGGCAGCGACGGGTCGAGGATCGACGTCAGCGGGTCGACGAACGGCACCTCGGCGAGGATGCCCGAGAAGAACCGCGGTCCCATGTTCGCGACGGCGCCCATGAGCAGGCCGCCCGCGCTGCCGCCCTGCGCGACGAGCCGGTCGGGCGCGGTGACGTCCTCGTCGATGAGGTGCCGGGCCACCGTGACGAAGTCGGTGAACGTGTTGCGCTTGTCGAACTTCTTGCCGTGCTCGTACCAGAGCCGGCCCATCTCGCCGCCGCCGCGTACGTGCGCGACCGCGAAGATCATGCCGCGGTCGAGCAGCGACAGGCGCGGGATGCCGAACGCCGGGTCGATGGAGTGCTCGTAGGAGCCGTAGCCGTAGAGCAGGGTCGGCGCCGGCACGCCCAGGTCGACGAGGTCGTCGCGGTACACGAGCGAGATGGGGATGCGCGTGCCGTCGTCGGCGACCGCCCACTCGCGGCGCTGCGAGTAGCGCGTCGGATCGTACCCGCCGAGCACGGGCTGCTGCTTGCGCAGGCGTCGCTCGCCGGTCGCGATGACCACGTCGTACACCGTGGTCGGCGTCACGAAGCTCGAGAACCCGATGCGCAGGCTCGGCTGCTCCCAGTCGGGGTTGCTGCCGACGCCCACCGAGAACAGCGCCTCGTCGAACGGCAGCTCGTGCAGCGTGTCGTCGGGCGTGGCATCCGCTGGGATGCCGGCCGGCGGCACCTTCGCGATCGCGACCCGGGGCAGCCCTTCGCGCCGGTACTCGACGGCCACGAAGTCGCGGAACGCGTCGACGCCCTCGAGGCGCACGGCGGGGTTGTGCGGCAGCAGCATCCGTCGCGGTCCCTGCGGGTCGGATGCCGCGACGCTCACGAGCTCGAAGTTCACCGCGCCGTCGTTGTGCACGACGAGCAAGCGGTCCTTGCCGCCCGCGACGACGTGCTCGACGTCGTACTCGACGCCGTCCTTGCGCGGCCACACCACGCGGAACTCACCTGCGGGGTCGTCGGCGTCGAGCAGCCAGGTCTCGCTCGTGACGTTCGACCCTGCCTCGATCATGAGGAACTTGCGGCTGCGCGTGATGCCCACCCCCAGCCAGAACCGCTCGTCGGGCTCGGAGAAGACCGAGACGTCGTCGGATGCCGCGGTGCCGACCTCGTGCCGCCAGATCGTGTCGGGCCGCCACGACTCGTCGACCGTCGCGTAGAACAGGTATCGCCCGCTCGGATCGAACACCGCGCCGGCGGCCGTGCCCTCGATCACGTCGTCGTACTCGCGGCCGGCGCCGTCGAGCGAGCGAAGGCGGATCGTGTACCGCTCGTCGCCCTCGACGTCGATCGCGTAGAGGAGCGTCGACCCGTCGGCGGTGACGTCGAAGCTCCCGAGCGCGTAGTACTCGTGGCCCTCGGCCTCGACGTTGTCGTCGAGGAGCACCTGCTCGCCGGGGAGCCGCTCGAACGAGGCATCCGCCAGCTCGTCGCCCGTGGTCTCGGGCAGCACCGGCGGCTCCCAGTCGTCGCCCGTCGCGGGCACGCGGCAGTGGATGCCGTACTGCGCGCCCTCGACCGTGCGTGTGAAGTACCACCAGTCGCCCTCTCGCGTGGGCACGCTGAGGTCGGTCTCCTTGGTGCGCGCCCGGATCTCCTCGAAGAGCTGCTCCTGCAGCAGCGAGAGGTGCTCGGTGCGGGCCTTCGTGTAGGCGTTCTCCTCGTGCAGGTGGGCGAGCACGGCCGGATCGTCCTTGGCCCGCAGCCACTCGTACTCGTCGACCACCACGTCGCCGTGGTGCTCGCGTTCGATCGGTCGCTTCTCGGTCTTCGGAGGAGTGAGCACGAGTCCACGCTACGCCCATGCGCCGACCCGGTTCGAGGGCGTCCCGTGACCCGCCGCCTCTGCGCCACCTCGACATCTCGTGCGCCAGTCCAAGTGGCGCGGACACCGCAGACGTGGCGCAACGGGCGCAGCGCCCAGGCCCGGCCCCGGGTACCTCAGGGCCCGAGCCCGGCCGCCTCACCCGAAGATACGGCGATCTCCCGATGGGCGAGGTATGCCTCAGCGCGCACGCTGAGGTCATCACGCACCCCCTGGGAGGGACCCCATGCAGCACTCGGCCGACTTCACGTCGTTCCACGGACACCTCGCCGACGTCGCACGCGCGGAGCGCGAGATCGAGCTCCGTCGACGCATCGCCGAGCGTCGCGCGCTCGACCCGGAGCCGCCCGTCGCGGCATCCGTCGCCCGCCGTCGGCGAGCACGTCGCTCGCCGAGGCTGGCGCTGCGATGACGGCGGTGCGGCTCACCTCGACGGCGCCCGGGCCGCGTCCGACCTCACTCGGGCAGCTCGCGGATCTCCCACCGGTCGCCGTCGAGGGGCTGCAGCACGCCGCGCACACGCTCGCCGTCGCGGATCGCCTGCCACGCCATGGGCGGCAGCTCGCCGCCCACCACGTCGGTGGTGCCCGAGAAGGTCGGCGACTCGTAGCCCGCGGCGACGAGCGCCTCCTCGCGGGCGCTCGCGTCCCAGAGGCCGGACATCGACCAGGTCATCCACGCGGCCGCGAGTCCGCCGACCACGAAGAGCGCGTAGCCCGACTCCCGCATGGTCTTCGAGCGGTAGTGGCCGCCGACGAATGACGCCATGACCGCCACGACGAGCACGATGCCCGGGAACACCAGCGGCCACGGATTCCACGGTGCGATGGTGACCACCTCGCTCACGACCACGGGATCACCCCGTCTTCGTCCAGTCGAGGTTGATGACGTCGCCGATGTAGACCGTCTCCCCGTAGTTGTGGATCTGGGGGTTCATGCGCAGGAGCTGCTGCTGCGGCAGCTCGAAGCGCTGCGCGATGTCGAAGAAGCTGTCGCCCTCGACGACGGCGTAGCTGGAGGGCACGCCGTTGCCGTCGAGCACCGGGGTGCCGTTCGCGCCCGGTCGGGGGCCGGTGTCGTACGCAGGGCCCCATTCGACGACGGGAGCGGGCGCGTTGGGCACGGGCTCGGGCGCGACGGGCTCGGGCGCGGCAGCGGGCGGTGGCGTGGTGACGGGCGGTGGCGTGGGGGTCGCCGTGACGGTCGCGAAGACGGTGACCGGTGGCGGGGTCGCGGCGGGCTGCGCGATGCATCCGCTCAGCGCGACGATCGCGACGATCGCGACGACCACCCCTCCGACGACGACCGCCGCCCTGCCGAGCCCACTCCCCACCGAGCCTCCCCACCGACGTGCCGAACGGCGCGTCAGCATCGGGCGCGCCGCTCGCGCCAGCCTATCGACCGTGCCGGGAAGCGCAATCCCTCGCACCGCGGATCGGGCAGGGCCGCGAGCCGCTCAGCTCGCATCGAGGATCGCCGTGCGGATGCGCCCGAGACCCTCCACCAACTGCGTGTCGGCGACGCCCGCGTACCCGATCACGATGCCCGGCTCCTCCTCGCCCGGCACGGCCGAGTAGTCGCCGAGCGGCGCCACCGCGACGCCCTCGTCGTCGAGCCTCGCGAGCACGGCAGCGGATGCCGCGTCGTCGGGCAGGCGCACCACGGCGTGCAGCCCGCCGTCGAGCCCGCTGAGCGGCGCGCCGGGCAGGCCGTCGAGGGCGTCGAGCACGAGCCGGCGCCGGTGCGCGTAGTCGCGGCGCGTGCCGGCGATGTGGCGCCGCACCGAGCCGTTCGCGAGCAGGCTCGCCACCGCGTCCTGCACCACCCCGGGCACCGGGCACCGGTCGTCGGCGCGCATGGTCGCGTACGCCGCGCGCAGCCAGGGGTTGTCGGGCAGCACGACGTAGCCCAGGCGCAGCCACGGCGTGAGCACTTTGGAGAAGCTGCCCACGAGCACCGCGCGGCCGGCGTCGTCGAGCGACGCGAGCGCGGGCAGGGGCGGGCCGAGGTGCCGGTACTCGCTGTCGTAGTCGTCCTCGAGCACGATCGCGCCGGTCTCGCGGGCCCACTCGAGCAGCTCGAGGCGGATCGCCACCGGCAGCCGCCCGCCGAGCGGGTACTGGTGGCTCGGCGTGACCATGACCGCGTCGGGCGGCCGCGGCATCCGTCGCAGCGACTCGACCACGATGCCGTCGGCGTCGACCGCGACGGGCACGGTGCGCGCGCCGTGCAGCTCGAGCGTGCGCCGGGCCGACGGGTAGCCGGGGTGCTCGACCGCGACGACCGGGGGGCGACCGAGCGCGACAGCCAGGGCGGAGGCGCTCAGCGAGAGGGCCTCGCTCGTGCCGGCGGTGACGACGATGTCGTCGGCCTCGCACGCGACGCCGCGCGCCATGCGCAGGTGGTCGGCGATCTCCTCGCGCAGGCGCGGCACGCCGAAGGGCCGCGGGGACTCCGACGGGATGTCGCGGGCCGCCGCCTCGCGCCAGGCCGAGCGCCAGGCGCGCGTGTCGATGCGCGACGTCGAGGGCCGGCCCGGCAGCAGGTCGATGCGGGGCACGGTCCGCTCGCCCACGGCCCGCGCGGCGCGCTCCGCCGTCCTCGACTCGCGTCGGGCGTCCGGCCGACCCTCCTGCGGTCGGTCGCCCGACGTGACATCCGTGCCGACGGATGCCGCGACGTCGCGCCGCGCGAGGTCGGCCACGCGGGTCGGCGCACCCTGCCGCATTTCGAGATAGCCCTCGCCCGCGAGCTGCTCGTAGGCGCCGACGACGGCGCTGCGCGAGACGCCGAGCTCGGATGCGAGGCCGCGCGTCGAGGGCATCTGGTCGCCCGCACGGAGGGCGCCGTCGAGGATGCCGCGGCGCAGCCCGTCGACGAGCTGCACGCCGATCGGCAGGCCGCCGCCGCGATCGATCACGAGGATGGGTCCGTCCACGACGCGCTCCGATCCGCTCGACTGGACTGCCGGATGCTGCGAGAACTGGTCTGCACGGCGAACCAGTGTGCTCGCGAGACTAGCAGCGTGACCATGACGAACACCACCGCCGCCCGCCGCATCCGCCGCCTGGCCGAGCGCCAGACCACCGACCGCGACGAGCTCTTCGAGCTGCTCGACACCGAGCTCGTCGGGCACCTCGTCGCCGTGGCCGACGGCACGCCGATCGTCGTGCCCATGGGCTTCGCGCGGGTGGGGGAGCACGTGTACGTGCACGGCTCGACGGGCGGCGGCTTCGCGCTCCGCGCGGCGGCCGAGCGGTCGACGGTCGCCTTCTCGGTGACCGCGCTCGACGGGCTCGTCTTCGCACGGTCGCTGTTCGACAGCTCCATGAACTACCGGAGCGCCGTGGTCTACGGCGTGCTCGAGCCCGTCGACGACGAGCAGGCGGATGCCGCGCTGCTCGCGCTCTCCGAGCGGCTCATGCCCGGCCGGTCCGCCGAGGTGCGCGCGATGACGCGCAAGGAGACGGCGGCCACGCGCGTGCTGCGGCTCGCCCTGGACGACGTCGTCATGAAGCGACGCGCCGCCGGGGCATCCGAGGACCCCGACGACGGCGAGGACCACGCGGTCTGGGCCGGCGTCGTGCCGCTCGCGCGCGCCTGGGGTGCGCCCGAGCCGTCACCCCTCACGCCAGAGGGGACCCCGATCCCCGATTCCGTGCTCGCCCTGACGACCGGGGCGGGACGGGTCGACAGACTTCGATGATGGAAAGGAGGTGCGCGATGTTCGCGACCTTGCTCGTGCTGGGACTGATCGCCGCTGCGGCGATCACGACCGCGCTCGTGCAGTTCCGGCGTGACGGGTACCACCGTACGCCGACGCTGCTGCACTGAGCCGACACGACCCGACGAACGAACGCGCCTCACCGATCGACCCCGTCGACCGGACGCCCGGGCCCCCTGCCGCCCGGGCGCTCGAGGGCACCTCAGGTGCCCCGCATCCCACCGTGCCCGGAAATAGGGCGATCGCCCGATGGGTCCGAGGTGCCTTAGCGCGCACGCTGAAGGCATCCGATCGGAAGCATCGGAACGACTCCAGGAGGAATCATGCAGTTCTCGGCAGACTTCGTCGTCCTCGGCTCGCACCGCGCCGACGTGCTCGCGGCCGAGCGCGAGATCAGCCGCCGCATGGCCGCCGACGAGCGCGACTCGGATGACGCGGGGGCGTCGCACGAGCCGGTCGCCCACCGCGTCCACCGCCGCCACCGCGCGCACCGCCGTGCGCCGCAGCTCGCCCTGCGGTGAGCCTCGCGGCCGCCATGCGCGGCGATGACGTCCCGCGCGGCGTCGTCGGACCCGATCCCGGTCCCGACGGCGCCGTGCGCGGTGTCGGCGGTGAGTGGCACCATGAGAGGGTGACCACGTCAGCGCCGGCCATGATCGGCCGCGACGCCGACCTCGCGATGCTGAACGAACGCCTCGACGAGGTGCGCGCCGGCGCGCCCTTCACCGTCATCATCGGCGGCGAGGCGGGCATCGGCAAGACCCGCCTCATCCGCGAGTTCGAGGCCGGCCTCCCCGACGACGTGCGCCTGCTCGCCGGGCAGTGCGTCGACCTCGGCAGCGTCGCGGCACCCTACGCGCCCGTCAAGACCGCCCTGCGCACGCTCCTCGCCGAGGTGGGCGCGGCGCGCATGCTCGATGCCGTCGGCCCGGGCCGCGCGGCGCTCATCGCGCTGCTGCCCGAGCTCGTGTCCGGCGAGGCATCCGTCGCCACCATCGTGCCGCCCGTCACACCCGTCGCTGCGGGCTCCGCCACCGGCCAGCTGCACGAGGCCATCGCGGTGCTGCTCGAGACCTTCTCACGCGAGCACCCCATCGTCTTCGTGATCGAAGACCTCCACTGGATCGACGCGGCCAGCCTGGCCCTGCTGCGGTTCCTCATGCGTGCACTCGGCTCGAGCCGGGTGCTCACGGTGCTGAGCTACCGCACCGAAGACCTCACGCGGGGGCATCCGGTGCGCGACTTCCTCTCCGAGGCCGAACGCGACCGCTGGGTCGAGCGGCGCGAGCTCGGCCGGCTCACCAAGGCGCAGGTCAAGAAGCTCACGAAGTCGCTCATCGTCGACGAGGTTCCCAACGAGCGCGTGCTCGACACCGTGTTCCGCCGCAGCGACGGCGTGCCGTTCTTCGTCGAGGAGCTCGTCGGCATCGACGGATGCCGCGACGAGGGCTTCGTGCCCGACACGCTCCGCGACCTGCTGCTCGCCCGCTACGAGCGGCTGCCCGAGCCGGCGCAGGGGCTCCTGCGCCTCATCTCGACGGGCGGCGTGCGCATCTCGCACGCGATGCTCGAGGCCGTCTACACCGGCACGGCCGACGAGCTCGACGCCGCGGCCCGCCAGGCCGTGCTCTTCGGCGTGCTCACCATCGAGGGCGACGACTACGCGTTCCGGCATGCGCTCGTGCGCGAGGCCATCCTCTCCGACCTGCTGCCCGGCGAGCGTGCGCGGTTCCACGCGCGCTACGCCGAGGCCTACGAGGCCGCGGCTGCGGCGGGTGCCCGACGGCTCGCCGCCGAGATCTCCTACCACTGGCTCGGCGCCCACGACGCCGCGAAGGCGTTCCCGGCCACCATGCAGGCCATGCGCGAGGCGCGCGCCGCCGCCGCGTACGGCACGGCCGCCCAGCTCGGCGAGCGGGCGCTCGGCCTGTGGGACGTGGTGCCCGACGCGGCCTCGCTCGCGGGCATGAGCAAGCTCGAGCTCATGGGCCGCACCGCCTCGCACCTGCGCAACGCGGGCGAGGGCGACCGCAGCCTCGCGCTCGTGAAGGCGGCGCTCGCCGAGTGCCCGCGCGACGACCCCAACTACCCGCGGCTGCTGCGCGACAAGGGCCTCTACCTCGCCAACGTCGGCAAGGCCGGTTCGGTCGCCGTGCTCGAGGAGGCGCTCGCCGCGCTCGACGCCCGGGGCGACACCGGACCCACCGAGCTGCGGGCGACCACGCTCACCGCGCTCGCCGGTCGCCTCATGATCGACGGCCGGCTCGACGACGCCGTCGAGACCGCCGACCGCGCCCTCGCGGTCGCGACCGAGATCGGCTCGCCGCGCTACTCGTCCATCGCCACGAACATCGCCGGCATCAGCCGCGCCGACCGGGGCGACGTCGTCGAGGGGCTCGCGCTCCTCGAGCGCGCCCGCGAGCTCGCCGACGGCGACGGCGCCGCGCTGCTGCGCTACTGGACCAACGCCTCCGACCAGCACTACCTCGTCGGGCACTACCACGAGGCCGTGCGGCTGGCCGAAGAGGGGCTCGCGCAGGCACGCGCGCAGGGCGTCGAGCGCAGCTCGGGCGTCATCCTCGCGTCGAACGCGGTCGACCCGCTGTTCGCGCTCGGGGAGTGGGAGCGCGCTGAAGAACTCATCGACCGCGCCCTCGCGCTCGACCCGCCGACGCCGTTCACGGTGTACCTGCTCCGCGCCCGCATCTGGGCGTTGCTCTGGCGCGGTGAGACCGAGCGCGCGACGCGACTCTGGCAGAGCTCGCGTGCGTCCATGGCCGCCGTCATGGAGGTCGAGATGCAGACGCGCCTCGCCGTCGGTCGGGTCGCCGCCGAGATCGCGCTCGCCAACGACGACCTGCCCGCTGCCTGGCGCGAGGTGCGTCCGCTGCTGCACGAGCGGCACGCGCCGCTCGCCGGCTACGCGTTGCCGTTCCTCTGGGTCGCCGCGCGCGTGGTCGCCGCGGTGAGCGCGCGACCGCATGCCGTGAGCGAGGGCGTCGCGGCCGAGGTCGCCGAGGCCGTGCCCGAGTTCCGCATGCTGGTCGAGCAGCTCTCGTACTGGCCGACGCATCCGGTGTGGGCCGCGGTCTTCGAGGCCGAGCTCGCCGAGGCATCCGAGGGTGCCGGAGCCGGCGACGCCGGGACCGACGTGGCCGCATGGCGTGCCGCCGTCGAGGCCGCCGCGGCGCCCGAGGCTCCCGGTTTCCTCATCGCCTACGCGTTGCTGCGCCAGGGCGAGGCCGAGCTGGCGGGCGCCGACCGTGCGGCCGCGCGCACGTCGCTGCAGGCCGCGCTCGACGTCGCCGACACGGGCGGCGTCATCGCGGTGCACGATCGCGTCGTACGGGTCGCCGCGGCGGCCGGCATCGCGCTCGAGGGCGTGGGCGGCGGCGCGGGCCTCGTCGCGCCCGAGGCGGGCGTCGCCGGCACGCCGTCCGACGCCGACGTGCTCGCGGCGGCGGAGCTCACCGCGCGCGAGCGGCAGGTGCTCGAGCTCATCGCCGAAGGCCTCAGCAACCGCCAGATCGGCGAGCGGCTCTTCATCAGCGGCAAGACCGCGAGCGTGCACGTCTCAGCGATCCTGCGCAAGCTCGGCGCGGCCACGCGCACCGAGGCGGCGTACCGCGCGGGCGCCTTGCGCTGACAGTCGGCTACTTCCACTCCCAGTACTCCGACCTGGTCGCGCCGTCGGCGCCCACGCCGTACTCGAACAGCACGAGCACGTCGGCCAGCCGAGCCCACTCGTCGGGCATCGTCTGGTAGCACAGCGATCCACGGTGACTGGCCGCGCCGGCGTGGTCCGACCTGCCGAGGCCGTGGCCGGTCCAGGTGGCAGTCCGCCCGTCCTCGGTCGTCATGATGCCGCGCCCCTCGCTGTACTGCGTCCCGTCGGGGCGCACCACCGTCACGTAGGTCCCCACGTCGCTGACGCTCACCCCGAGGAACGTCCCGGTCGCCCGGAACGATGTCTCGAGCTTCATGCCGTCGTCGTCGCGGAGCACTCGCTGGTACGTGACGCTCCCCGTGATCTCACCCAATCGGTCTCCGAGCACGATCTTCCCCCTCCCGTGCGGTTCCGTCCCGCACGCTCACTTCGCGGGACGGAACTCCCGCGCCACCTCGATGAGCAGGCGCGCGCCGAAGCCGGTCGCGCCCTTCGAACGCCAGGCGTCGTCCGCCTCCGACTGCATGGTGCCCGCGATGTCGAGGTGCGCCCACGGCGTCTCGCCCACGAACTCGGCGAGGAACAGCGCCGCCGTGGTCGCCCCGGCATAGGGGCCGCCGATGTTCGCGAGGTCTGCGACATCCGAATCGAGCTGCTTGCGGTACTTCCGCTCGAGGGGCAGCTCCCACACGCGCTCGTCCGTGGCCGCCGAGGCATCCTTCACCAGCGCGATCATCGTCGTGTCGTTGCCGATCACGGCTGCGAGCGCCGGGCCGAGCGCCATGAGCGCCGTGCCGGTGAGCGTGGCGATGTCGACGATCGCGTCGACGCCCTCCTCGTTCGCGAGCACGAGCGCGTCCATCATGACGAGCCGGCCCTCGGCGTCGGTGTTCCTCACCTCGACGGTCGTGCCGCCGCGGGCGGTCAGCACGTCGCCGAGCTTGTACGCCGAGCCCGACGGCATGTTGTCGGTGCACATGAGCCAGCCGGTCACCGTCGCGGTCGCCCGGAGCGCGCGCAGCGCGGTGAACGTCGCGAGCACGGATGCCGCGCCGCCCATGTCCATCTTCATGAGCAGGTGCATCGGATCCGACGGCTTCAGGCTGATGCCGCCCGAGTCGTACATGATGCCCTTGCCGACGAGGCCGAGGTGGCCAGAGGACGCGCCGCCCGGCGGGGCGTAGCGGAGCTTCACCATGCGCGGCTCCTCCGCGCTGCCGGCGTTCACGCCGAGCAGGCCGCCGCAGCCGAGGTCGACGAGCTGCTGCCGGTCGAACACCTCGACGTCGAACCCGAAGCGACGGCCCAGTTCGACCGCGACGTCGGCCAGGTCGGTCGCGGTCAGGTGCCCGGGCGGCGCGTTCGCGAGGTCGCGCGCGATCGCCGCGGCGCTCGCCGTGACGACCCCGGTCTTGACACCGGCGGATGCCGCGGCGCGGTCGACCCCGTCGAGCAGCAGCTCCACGCGCTCGAGCGGGGTGTCCGTCGGCTTCCGCTGCAGCTCGGAGTAGCGGTAGCGGGCGAGGATCGCGCCCTCGGCCAGCGCCTGGGCGGCCGCCGCGGCATCCGTCGACCCGATGGTCGGCACTCGGATGTCGATGCGCGCGAACCGCGAGGTGGCGCGCGTGAGCGCGGCGGCCGCGTCGCGGAGCACCGCCGTGCCCAGGTCGGCCGACGGGCCGGCGCCCGCGAGCACGATGAGTGGCGTGCCGCGACCGGGGAGCAGGAGGACCGTGCCCGGATTCGCCTCGAAACCGGCGCGCGCCTGCGCCTCGCGATCGAGCGGCACGCCTGCCGGCAGGTCGCCGTCGCTCGTGACCACCACGCCGATGGCGTCGAGCCGCTGTTCGTCGAGCTCGCCGACGACCGCGACCGCCGGAATCGCGTCGAGCGACGGGACGGCCCTGTAGTCGTCGGGGATCAGCCTCACCGGATTGCGCGACATGAGCGCCTCCTTCGCGTCGATGCGACGGTGCAGTCGGGTCTCACTGTATTCCGCGTCGGTCCGGCGCGGAACGGGTCCGGACGGCCATCCGACATCATGAGGGGATGGACGATCCACGACCGCTGCGGGACCGTGCACCGAGCGAGGCCCGCGGCGAGCTGCTGGCGATCGCCCGGGCGTTCGCCGCGCGCCGCAGTCCCGCCCGGCTGCTCGACCAGTGGGCCGGCGACCCGACCGTGCGGCCGAGCCACGTCGACCAGCGGATCTCGACTCGCCTCGACGCACTCGCGCTCGAGGCGGCATCCGACTACGACGCCCTGCTGCTGTCGCCGGTCGCGCCGCTGGGCGCGAACTCGGTCGTCGCGCCGACGTCGCAGGACCGCACGCTGTCGACGATGCGCACGTCCGAGGTCGTTTCGGACCCGACGAACGTGCTCGCGCTCGAGGCGGCGACCCGGCTCCGTCGCGGCCCCCATGGACACGTGCGGCTGTGCACGGCGCACCAGGTGCTCCGGATGCAGGCCCCGCCGCCGGGACGCGGGTTCACGCAGCACTTCCGGATGTTCGCGCTCGCCGACGCCGGTCGGGGACGACCCTCGGACGGATTCGAGGTCGCCGCGGTCGTGGCGCAGCTGGCGGCGTACCGTCGGCTCGTGGATACGGCGGCGGCCGAGTTCGGCTGGATCGCGGACGCTCCGATCGCCGTGGTCCGCATCGACGACCGATACCCCGCACTCGCCGAACGTTTGCTGGCCGCGCTTGCGGGCGCGATGCCCGACGTCGCGGTGCGGTCCGAGGCGCTGTCCTCGGACTACTACGCCGGGATCCGCGTGGGCTTCGGCGTGCACGGTCCCGACGGCGCGCTGCTCGAGTTCGTCGACCTGGGCGTGCACGACTGGGTCGCGCGCCTCACCGGGGATCGGCGGCAGCGATTCGTTGCGAGCGCCATCGGCATCCAACTCCTGCCGCTCCTCCAGCCGGCGTAGCCGAGCGGGCCCGACCAACGATCCGGGCCCGCGGCATCCGTGCGACCGCGTTCAGGCGGTCACCGGCGTCTCGGCCTCGACCGACCCCGTCGCGTAGCGCAGCGCCGCCCGACGCGACATCGCGCGTCCGCGGTCGCGCGCGGCCTCGAACACGCCCGCGTACTCGGAGGCGAGCACGCGCTCCACGATGGGGCCCGACGTGGCGTAGGTGCGCTGGTCGACGCTGCCCGTGCGCGTGCGGAGCATGTCGGTGACGCCGAGCAGGATGCCGCCGCGCTCGAGGTCGTCCATCACGATGGCGCAGGCGGCGAGTCCGTCGACGGCGTCGACGACCCCCTCCTCGTTGCCGAGCTGCAGGGTCAGCTCGAGGTGACGGGCGAAGAGCGCGGGCGTGGGCTCGCCCATCGCGAGCTTCGCCCATCCGGCGTTCGTGTACTCGATCATCTCGACGAACCGGTCGCCGATGCGTTCCGCGATCCCGATGACCTGGTGGAAGGTCTCGAGCGCACGGGCCGGGTCGCCCTGCATGAGCGTGATGCTGCCCAGCTGGCCGCGGAAGAGCGCGTTGAACGTCGCGTCCTCGTCGGGACCGACGAGTTCGAGGGCCTTGCGCTGGAGTTCCTCCGCACCCACGAGGTCGGGCATCGCGGCCATCGCGCACGCCATGCCCTGCACCGTCAGCGCGGCGCCCTCGCCGAACCGGTCGCCCGCCGCTCGGAACAGGTCGGCCGCCTCGTGAAGTGGTCGGCCGTCCATCTCCGTGCTCCGATGCGCCAGTGCGACCCACGACGAAAAGGTGATCGCGATCGCACGGCTGCGGTCGGTGAGCGGCACGCCCGCGTCGAGCAGCCGATCCATCCAGGCCTTCGCCACCGGGAGCTGGTTGCGGATCCACCAGTACAGGAGCACCCGCCAGATGGCGTCGGCGACGATGTCGACCTCACCGACGGCGATGAGGTGACGATAGGCCGCTCGCACGTCGTCTCGCTCGGCCTGCAGCCGCTCGATGGTCGCCTGCTGCGTGAACCCGCGCAGGAGCGGTTCGGCCTCGGCGGCGAGGCGCACGTAGTACATGGCGTGCGCGGTGCGGACCGCCGCGGCATCCGGTTCGCGCCCGAAGCGCAGCGCCGCGAGCTCGCGTACGGGGACGAGCATCGAGAAGAACGAGACGCCGGCGACGTCGTGCTGTCGCAGCAGGCTGCCGTCGACGAGCTCGAGGAGCGTCCCCGGGAGGTCGACCGCCCACGGCTCGTCGCCGGCCACGGCCTCGGCGGCCTCGAGGCTGAAGTCGCCGACGAACACGCCGAGCCGCACGAACAGGGCCCTGGCGAACGGTCCGAGCAGGTCGATGCTCCATTCCACGGTCGCCCGGATCGTGCGCTGGCGCTCGGGCATGTCCCGGTCGGACGTCGTCAGGATCGGGAGGACGTGGTGGAGCTTCTCGAGCATCACGGTGGGCGTGAGCACGCGGATGCAGGCCGCGGCGAGCTCGATCGCGAGCGGCACGCCGTCGAGGGCGTCGCAGATGCGCGCGATGTCCTGCGCGTTCTCGGCGGTGAGGTGGAACCTCGCGTCGGCGGCGTGTGCGCGATCCAGGAACAGGCGCACTGCCGGCGCGGTGGCGATCTCGTCGAGGGTGCCGCTCTCGGGGTCCTCGGGCAGCCCGAGCGGCTCGACATCGAACACCTGCTCGCCGTGGATGCGCAGGCGCGACCGGCTGGTCACCAGCACCGTCGCCCCTTGGAGCTCGGTGAGCAGCGCGGTGACCTGCGGCGCCGCGGCGACGAGCTGCTCGAAGTTGTCGAGCACGATGAGGTCTCGACGGCCGCGGCGCGCGACCGCCAGCCGCTCGAGCGTGGGCGCCGCGTCGTCGTCGCGCACGCCGAGCTCCCGGGCGACGGCGGGCAGCACCCCCGCGCCGTCGCGCACGTTCTGGAGGGGCACGAACGTCACCCGGTCGAACCGGTCGCGGGCCTGGCGTCCCGCCTCGATGGCGAGCCGCGTCTTGCCGATGCCGCCCGGACCGACGAGGGTGACGAGTCGGCGGGGCTCGTCGCCGCCCAGCCACTCGTGCAGCGTCATGAGGTCGGTCTCACGGCCGAGCACCTCATCGGGGGAGACGGGCAGGTGATCGGCCGCGTCGTCGGACGGGCCCGAGTCGACCGTCGCGGGGTCGACGACGTGGTCGTCCCCGGCTGCAGCTCGTGACGCGTCGAATCGCTCGGCGAGCAGGATCGCGAGGTCGCCCTCGATGAGCTCGGCGAGCTCCTCGGCCGTCTCGAAGGTCTTGTACGAGGTCGAGTCGTCGTCGCGGATCTCCTCGACGAGCTGCGCCAGTCGCTCCTCGCGCTCGGCCGGTTGCTTCAGGTAGATGAGCTTCGGCATGTCGCGCGGCGCCAGCCGGTACTCGTCCTCGAGGCCCGAGGACTCCTCGTCGGGCGCGATCCAGCCGTACTCCTGCCAGTAGAGGCCCACGAACACCTCGCTCTGGTCGAGGTACGCGCGGTACAGCTCGCGGGGCGGATGCGGCCGCGCCCCGAGTTCGAACATCACGGGCGCGAGGTGCATCCGCTCGATCGCGGCGCGGGCGGCGCGGCGCTCGGGCTGCAGTTCCTGGAGCGTCGAGCTCACGAAGACCCGCAGGCGCTGGTCGGGCGTCCGGATGCCGCGCGCCTCTGCGGAGCCGCCCATCACGACGGTTCCCTCGACCACCGGGTGCATCCGCAGCGACGCCCCATGTGCCCATTGTCCGCGCGCCCGACGCACCCGTCCAGCACCCGGACGGGTGGCGCGCTATGCCCAAGCCGCGGCGGCGAGCTCGGGACCGAGCGCGAGGTCGAGCACGGCGCGGCGCGGCATCCGTCGACCGGTGGTGCGGGCGGCCTCGAACTCGGCCGCCCGGTCCGAGGCGGCCGCCGCCGCGACGAACGGCTGGTACGTGATGTACGAGCGCTGGTCGCTCAGGCCGGTGCGGGCGCGGAGCGCCTCGGACGCCCCGAGGAAGAGGCCGGCATGGGCGAGGTCGCCCGTCGCGGCATCCGTGGCGGCGAGCCCCTCGAGCGCGTAGGCCATGCCGTCGTCGTTCCGGAGCCGGGCGGCGAGCTCGAGGTTCCGCACGAAGGACGCGCGGTCGGGCTCGCCCAGCCCGAGGTGCGCGTAGCCGATCTGCGTCAGGGCGATCGACTCGACGAAGAGGTCGTCCAGCCGGGCCGCGTGGTCCCTCGCCTCCTCGAGGAAGGGCAGGGACTCGGCGAACCGCCCGCGGGCGAGGTAGATACGGCCGAGCGCGCTCCGGAAGAGCGCGTGGAAGGAGGGGTCGCGCCGCATGCCCGGGAGCTCGAGGGCGGTGCGCTGCCGTGACTCGGCGAGGTCCAGGTCGGGCGGCTCGGCCGACATGTAGGCGAGCGCCAGCACAGTGAGCGCGAGGCCCTCGCTGAACTCGTCGCCGAGTCCGCGGAAGATCGCCACGCTCTCCTCGAGCGGCTCGGCGCGCACCTCGCCATCGGTCTGCCAGAGCGGCACCCACGCCGTGAAGGCCAGGGCGATCGCGCGCGTCCGCGGCGAGAGCGGCGGCCCGGCGTCGAGCATGAGGTCCATCCACGCCTTCGCCTCGGGCAGGAATCCGCGGATCCACCAGTAGAGGAGCAGGCGCCAGATCGCGTCGGCGACCGGGTCCACCTCGCCGATCGCGATGAGGTGGCGATAGGCCGCGCGGAGGTTGTCGCGCTCCGCCTCGAGCCGGGCGAGCGCGTCGACCTGGGTCCGGCCGCGCAGCAGCGGCTCGGTCTCGACGGCGAGCTGCACGTAGTGGTCGGCGTGCGCGCGGCGGACCGCGGCGGCATCCGACTCGTCGTCGAACCGCGCCGTGGCGATCTCGCGCACGGGAGCGAGCATCGAGAAGAGCGGCATGCCCGCGTCGGCGTGCTGGCGCAGCAGGCTGCTGTCGACGAGCGTGAGCAGCGTGCCGAGCAGGTCGGTCGCGAACGGCGCCCCGACCGTGACGGCCTCGACGGCGTCGAGCCCGAAGTCGCCGGCGAAGACCCCGAGCCGCACGAAGAGCGCACGCGGGTCGGGTTCGAGCAGGTCGATGCTCCACTCGACGGTGGCCTGGATGGTGCGCTGGCGCTCGGGCACGTCGCGCGCCGCGTTCACGAGCAGCGGCAGCATCTGGTCGAGCTTCGCGAGCATGGCCGCCGGGGTGAGCGCGCGGATGCAGGCCGCGGCGAGCTCGATCGCGAGCGGTACTCCCTCGAGTGCACGGCAGATGCGGGCGACGTCGACGGCGTTCGCGGGCGTGACCTCGAAGCGCGGATCGGCCGCCTGCGCCCGGTCGCGGAACAGCTGCACCGCGGGCGACGCGAGAACCTCCTCGACGGTGGACTGGGCGTACTCGTCGGGGAGGCCGAGCGGCTCGACGTCGAAGACGCGCTCGCCGCGCACGCGGAGCCGCGAGCGGCTCGTCACGAGGAACGTCGCACCGGGCACGTCGTCGAGCAGCGAGACCACGTCGGTCGCCGCGTCGAGCACCTGCTCGAAGTTGTCGAGCACGATGAGGTCGCGACGGCCCGCACGGGCGACGCCGAGCTGCTCGGAGAGCGGGCGGTCGCCGGTGTCGCGCACCCCCAGCGCGCGGGCGATGGCGGGCAGGACCTCGCTGCCGTCGCGGAGGTGCTCGAGCGTCACGAAGGTCACGCGGTCGAAGGCGTCGCCGGCGCGGTGGGCGATCTCGATCGCGAGGCGGCTCTTGCCGATGCCGCCCGGGCCGGCCAGCGTCACGAGCCGAGTGCCGTCGTCGCGCACCCAGTCGAGCAGGGTCGCGAGCTCGCGGTCGCGGCCCACGGCGTCGGTGTACGGCGACGGCAACCGGCTCGGCGTCTCGGACGCGGGCGGGGGTGCGGACGCGGTCGCGGCGGGGGCCGGTACGCGCGACGCATCGAAGCGCTCGGCCAGGAGCGTCGCGAGGTCGGCCTCGACGAGCTCGGCGAGCTCGGCGGCATCCGTGAACGGCTTGTAGGAGGCGCGGTCGTCGTCGCGGATGCGGGCGAGCAGGCCCGCGAGACGCTCCTCACGGTCGGAAGCGTGCTTCACGTAGATGAGCCTGGGCATGTCGCCGGGCGCGAGCCGCCACTCGTCCTCCAGCCCCGAGATCTCCTCGTCGGGCGCGATCCAGCCGTACTCGCGCCAGTAGACGCCCACGAAGACGTCGCTCTGGTCGAGGTAGGCGCGGTAGAGGTCGCGGGGCGGATGCGGCCGTGCGCCGAGCTCGAACATGACCGGGGCGAGCCGGAGCCGCTCGATGGCGGCGCGGGCGGCCCGGCGCTCGGGCTCCAGCTCCTTCAGGGTCGAGCTGACGAACACGCGCAGGCGCTGGTCGGGCGTGCGGATGTGTGCCTCCGAACCTCCGTCGCTCACGGCACCGCCGTCTCGGCCGGGTCGAGCACGAGGTCGAACACCGTGCGCCGCGGCATCCGCCGACCGCGTGCGCGAGCCGTCTCGAACTCCTCGGCCCGGTCGGACGCGAGCACCCGGTCGACGATCGGCCGGTACGTGAGGTCGGGTCGCTGGTCGACGAGGCCGGTGCGCAGCCGCACGGTCTCGCTGGCTCCGAGCAGCAGGCCGGCACGCTCGATGTCGCCGACCGCCGCGGCGCAGGCGGCGAGCCCCTCGAGCCCGATACCCACGCCGTCCTCGTTGCCGAGCTGCAGCGACAGGTCGAGGTGCCGGGCGAACAGGTCGGGCCGGGGTTCCCCTCGACCGAGGCGCGCCCAGCCGCCGTTCGCCAGAGCGAGGCTCTCGACGAACACGTCGCCCATGCGTCGTGCGTCGTCGAGCACGCCGTCGAAGAGCTCGATCGCACCCTCGGGATCGCCGCGCATGGTCGTCAGGGCGCCGAGGTTGAGCCGGAACATCGCCTCGAACACCGGATGCTCGGATTCCGTGACGAGCTCCAGGGCCCGTCGCTGGAGCTTCTCGGCCCGCTCGAGGTCGGGCGGGGACAGCTTCGTCGATGCGATGCTGAGCACCGTGAGCGCGCACCCTTCGCCCACGACGTCGCTGACGGAGTGGAAAAGCGCGACGCTCCACTCGATGGGGCCGAGGTCGACCTTCGATCCCGGCTGCGACAGGGAGACCCACGACGAGAGGCCGAGCGCGATGGCCCGGGTGCGCGTGCGCAACGTGACGCCCGTCCGGAGGATCTCGTCCATCCACACCTTCGCCTCGGGCAGCTGGCTGCGGATCCACCAGTAGAGGAAGAGCCGCCAGACCGCGTCGGCGACCTGGTCGACCGCGCCGATGCCGATGAGGTAGTGCGCCGCCGCGCGCAGGTTGTCGCGCTCGGCCTCGATGCGGGCGAGGCCGCGGGCCTGCGCGGAGCCCTGCAGCTGCGGCCCGATCTCGGCAGCGAGTCGGAGGTAGTGATCGCCGAAGGCACGGCGCGCCTTCGTGGCGCCCGGCTCGCGCTCGAACCGGCCGGCGGCGATCTCGCGCACCGGCACGAGCATCGAGAACAGCGGAACGCCGTGATCGTCGTGCTGCCGCACGAGGCTGCCGTCGACGAGCTCCAGCAGGGTGCCGAGCAGGTCCTCGGCCCACGGCTCGCCGTGCGTCACGGCCTCGATGGCGTCGAGGCTGAAGTCGCCTGCGAAGACCCCGAGCCGCGCGAACAGCCGCTGCGCCTCGTCGCTGAGCAGGTCGAGGCTCCAGGCGACCGTCGATTCGATCGTGCGCTGCCGCTCGGGGATGTCGCGCGCGCCCGTGACGAGCAGCGGCAGCATCCGGTCGAGCCGGCCGAGCATCGCCGACGGCGTGAGCGCCCGAATGCGCGCCGCGGCGAGCTCGATCGCGAGCGGCACCCCCTCGAGCGCGCGGCAGATGCGCGCGATGCCCTCGGCGTTGTCGGGCGTGAGCTCGAACCGCGGATCGGCCGCCCGGGCGCGGTCCACGAAGAGCCGGACCGCCGACGCGTCCCTGATCGCCTCGAACGAGGCGCGGGTCGGGTCGGGCGGCACGACGAGCGGCGCCACGTCGAACACCCGTTCGCCGCGCACGCGCAGCCGGGCACGGCTCGTGACGAGGAACGACGCGTCGGGCAGGTCGTTCAGGAGCTGCACGAGCTGTGGCGCTGCGCCCAGCACCTGCTCGAAGCTGTCGAGCACGATGAGGTCGCGGCGCCCCGCGCGCGCGACCCCGAGCTGCTCGCTCAGGGGACGGCCGGACGTGTCGCGCACGCCGAGCTCGCGCGCGATGGCGGGGAGCACGTCGCCCGGCTCGCGCACGTGCTCGAGCAGCACGAACGTCACGCGGTCGAACGGGTCGCCCGCGTTGTGGGCGACCTCGATCGCCAGCCGGCTCTTGCCGATGCCGCCCGGTCCGACGAGCGTGATGATGCGCCTCGCGTCGTCGGCGAGCCAGCCGAGCAGGGTCGCGACATCCTGTTCCCGGCCGACCGCCTCGGTGTAGGGGACCGGCAGGTGCTCCACCGGGTCCACGGCCTCGAGCGGCTCGTGCGCCGCGACGGGCCCGCGCGAGGCGTCGAAGCGCTCGGCGAGGAGCGTCGCGAGGTCGGCCTCCACGAGATCGGCGAGCTCCTCGACGGTCGAGAACGGCGTGTACGACGCGGTGTCGTCGTCGCGGATCCGGCCGAGCAGCTCGGCGAGGCGCTCCTCGCGCTCCGCGGGCTGCTTGATGTAGATGAGCTTCGGCATGTCCCGCGGCGCCAGCCGGTACTCGTCCTCGAGGCCCGAGACCTCCTCGTCGGGCGCGATCCAGCCGTAGTGCTGCCAGTAGATGCCGACGAAGACGTCGCTCTGCTCGAGGTACGCCCGGTAGAGCCGCTGCGGCGGATGCGGCCGCGCCCCGAGCTCGAACATCACGGGCGCGAGGCGCAGCCGCTCGATCGCGGCGCGCGCCGCCCTGCGCTCGGGCTCGAGCTCCTTCAGCGTCGAGCTCACGAAGACCCGCAACCGCTGGTCGGGCGTGCGGATCTGCGTCTCGGGTGCGCTGCCGCTCATGGCGAGACCGTCGGCCTCACCAGGGTGCATCCGCCTCGGCGCCCCATTCACACATTGTGAGGCGCGCCGGGGCCGTCGTCCACCACCCGAGTTGGGGATGTCGCGCACGGGCCCGAGACGGTCGCCGTCGGGGTCGCGGCGCCGGAGCGCACGGCGGGCGGGATGCGCGGTCAGCAGCGCGCATCCCGCCCGCGTGGCTCAGCCGGCGACGCGCACGACGAGGGTTCCCCCGTCGGCGGTGCCGGCCGAGTTCTCGAGCTCGACCGTGTACCGGTGCTCGCCCGGTGCGGCATCCGCGATCGGGAACGCGACGACCCGATCGGAGGACGCCGAGCGGTAGACCCGGCCGACGACCGAGCCGTCCTCGACGAGCCGCACGACGGTGGTGGGCTGGCCCCTGCCGACCTTGACCTTCACGACGTAGTCGCCGTCGGCGTCGGGCGCGTGCTTCGGGCCGGTGAGGGCCGTCGCCTCCGCGGCGGGCGGCGGTGCCGTGGCCCCATCCACGCCTGCCTCGCGGTACATCGCGCCGTGAAGGGGCGTGACGGTGAGCGACTCGAGCGCGGCTCCTCCGCCCTCCGCCCAGAGTCCGATCGCGTCGGCCGCGGCGTTCGGGAACGCCTGGTCGGTGATGGTCGTGCGCCCGTCGGCGGTGAACACCTCCACCGAGGCGCGGTCCACATAGGCAGTGATCGCGATCCTGCCGTCGACGAGCGGCACCGGCGCGTCCTCGATCGACGCGAACGCCGGGTGGAAGCCCGTGTTCCCCGAGTCACGGCGGTCGACGAACAGGCGACCGGATGCCGCGTCGTACCCGATGCGAGTCGCGGCCTCGTCGTCGCCGAGCACGCTGATCCCCACCGCGTCGGCGTCGCCCGGCTCGAGCACGGCGTCGATGCGCACGACGTCGCCCGACACGGGCAGCGTCTCGGAGCCCGGCGCGATCGGCCGCGCGGCATCCGTGTAGGCGAGGTCGCGCTGCTCGAGCTGTGCGAACTCGGGCACGACCTGCTGCACCAGCCGCGGGCCGCGTTCGGTGGTGACGAGCGAGACGTCGCGCGGCAGGGCCATGGCGCTCCGCCAGGTGCCCGTCGGGATGTCGTTCGCGTACTCCCAGTCGTTCATCCAGCCGAGCATGACCCGGCGTCCGTCGGGCGCGTTCGCGAACGACACGGTGGCGTAGTAGTCCCGGCCCCAGTCGAGCCAGTCGTAGCCCTCGATGCGCGGCGCCGCCGGGGCATCCGCGAACACCACCTGGTCGACGAGCACGTGGCCCCAGCCGAACCGGTTGTTGTCGACGATGCGCACGGATGCCTCGCGGCCGGCGTACTCCGCGACGTTCCAGCTCACCCAGTCGAGGTTCTCGCTGTTGCGCCCGGTCGCCGTGCGCACGACCTCGCCGTCGACGACGAGGCTGACGCTCGTCTCGTCGGACCGCACCTGCGCCGGCTTGGCGCCGAGCACGAGGTGGTCGACCGTGAGATGGCCCCAGCCGCCGGTCGCGTCGTCGTGCACCTGGAAGCTCGCGTCGCGGCCGGCGAACTCCGACACGTCCCACGACTGCCAGTTGAGCTGGCCCGCCTCGGGGCCGGTGGCGGTGCGCACGACCTCGCCGTCGACGAGGAGGCGCGCCTCCAGCGCGCCGTCCAGTCGCTTGCCGCCGCCGAGGAGGAACGAGAGGTGATCCTCGCCGGGCTGGATCGTGAACGACGGCGACGTGAGGTCACCGAGGTTGTCGTCGCCCTTCGGGCCGCCCTCCCACGTGTTGATCCGCTTCGCGCCGAGGTAGTAGTCACCGCCGGCGGTCGACGGATTGCGCCACGGCTCGGTTGCGAAGTCGCCCGTGATCCGCCATCCCGCGTCGGCGAGGGTCGTGCCGTCGGGCAGCTCGAAGCCGTCGAACAGCAATCGTCCGGCGGGCGGCTCGTTGCCGACCTGCGTGCCCTCGACCCGCGGGTGGTTCCCGCCGCCCACGAGCAGGTTCACGAAGGGCCGGTCGATCGTGAAGGTCGGCGACTCCATGGAGCCGACGGGCCAGTCGCCGTCGGTGAAGCCGTTGACGAGGCCGGCCCCGACGAAGCCCGAGACCGGGTTCTGGTTCGCGAGCGTGCCGGCGGCCGGGGCATCCGTCCACGGGCCGTTCTTCCAGTTGCCCGGCTCGTTCTCGACCGACCAGCCCTCGTACGTGCCGTCGTCGAACCCGGCGAACACCTCGCCGGCCGGCAGCGCGCCATCCGGCACTGTGCTCTCGGACGTGAAGGTCGTGCCGTCGAAGTCGCCGACGAAGTACTGTCCGCCCGAGCCGCCGGCGACGGAGCCCGGGTTGAGGTTCACGACGAGCACCCACTTGGTGTTCGCGGGGTCGCCGTCGACCGCGAGCGGGAACAGGTCGGGGCACTCCCAGATGCCGCCGGTCGCGTTGGCGGGCCCGAAATCGCTGAGGTGCGTCCAGGTCTTCAGGTCGTCGCTGCGGTAGAGCACGACCTGGTACTGCAGCGCCTCGACCGCGACCATGACCCAGTACGACTCGCCCGTCTCGGGGTCGGTGTAGCGGAACACCTTCGGGTCGCGGAAGTTCGACGAGCCCCGGTCGAGCACGGGGTTGGCCGCGTACTTCGTCCACGTCAGGCCGTGGTCGGTGCTGTAGGCGAGCGACTGCGCCTGCCGTCCGGCGAGCGTCGGATGCGTCGGGGTGTAGGCGCTCGTGTAGATCGCGACCATCGGCGGATCCTCGGTCGTGCCGAAGCCGCTGGTGTTCTGCTCGTCGACCACGACCGAGCCCGAGAAGATGTCCTCGATGGCGCGGCCCTCGTCGTCGAAGCCCTGTGGGATGGCGATCGGCTGCTCCTCCCAGTGCACGAGGTCGGTGCTCGTCGCGTGGCCCCAGCTCATGTTCCCCCAGCGGGTGCCGTACGGGTTGTGCTGGAAGAACAGGTGCCACGTGCCGTCCTCGTACACGAGGCCGTTCGGATCGTTCATCCAGTTGCGCTCCGGCGAGAAGTGCAGGTACGGCCGGTACTGCTCGGTCGCCGGATCGGGTCCGTCATCGGCCATGGCGGGCATGGTACCCGCCACGCCCAGCGCGAGCACCGCGACGGCGGCCGCCGCCACCGTCGCGCGCCATCGTGATCTCGTGGTCATCGTCTGTTTCGCCCTTCATTGCGCGAGTCATGCGCTCTACATGACATCGTTGTCAGTCGACGGGCGCGATGCTACGCAGTGTCCGCCGGACAATGCAAGGGCCACCCCTGCCGTAGCCTCGACGCATGGACGCGCTCATCCGCCGGGCACAGGTCGCGGATGCCCCGGGCATCGCGCGCGTGCACTGGGACAGCCATCAGACGACCTACGTGCAGCCTGGCCGGGTCGCACGTGACAAGGTCGAGGCGTGGACCATGCGGATCCGCATCTCCACCTGGACCGCGAACCTCGCCATCGCGAACGACGTGTACCCGGCGCCCGAGGGCTTCCACCGCATGGAGATCTGGGTGGCCGAGGTCGACGGCGAGGTCGTCGGCTGGGCCAACACGAGCGCCGGCCGCGATGCCGACGGCCCGCGCGACCTCGAGCTCGAGGGGCTCTACGTGCTCGACGCGCACCACGGCACCGGGGTCGGGCAGGCCCTCGTCGATGCGGCGCTCGGCGACCGACCGGCGTACCTCTGGGTGCTCGCCGACAACCCGCGGGCTCGCGCGTTCTACCGGCGCAACGGCTTCGAGCCCGACGGTTCCGAGAAGTTCGACGACGAGTGGCAGGTCACCGAGGTGCGCCTCGTGCGCTGACGGATGCCGCGTCGGCCGGCCCCGGCGTCGAACCGTCGCCCCTGCATGGTGATGCCCGCGAGGACCATGCATCCGCGACGGTTCGCTCACCGGTCGGCGGAGCGATCCGCGCCTCAGCTCGGGTAGATCGTCTCGTGCGTCGGAACGCGCAGCAGCGCTCCCTCGTGGCGCACGGTGGCCGCCGCGATCGTCATCGCCTCGCGCAGGGTGGCCGCCCAGGCATCCGTCGTCTCGGGCACGCCCTGCGTCGCGATGTGATGCACGATCGCCGACAGCGTCGCGTCGCCGGCGCCCATGGTGTCGACGACCGGACCGGGCAGGGGCACGATGTCCGCATGCACGACGTCATCGCCGGCGTGCACGGTGGCGCCGTGCCGACCCGCGGTGGCGAGGACCGCGCCCGCCCCGCCCGCGTCCGCCCCGCCCGCGCCGTCGGCTCGGCTCGCGCCGTCCTCGCCCGCGCCGTCCGCTCGGCTCGCGCCGTCGGCTCGGCGGAGTCGCTGGACGAACGCGTCGAGCGTGTCGTCGAGGAGCAGCTCGGCGTCCTCGTCGCCCACCTTCACGAGCAGCGACCGGGCCGCGATCTCCTCGAAGTTGGCGAGGAACCGCTCGCGGTCGGCCATCATGCCCGACCGGGGGTTGCCGTCGACGATGAGGCGCTCGCCCGGGCGCTCGATGGCCCCGACGAGCGACGCGACCTGCGCGTCGTCGTCGAACGGGTAGCAGCTCACGACCACGAGGTCGGCCTCGTCGAGCGCGGCACGGGTGGCGTCGTCGAAGCGCAGGGCGCGACGCTTGGCCGCCTCGTTGAACTCGTAGCGCGGCTCGCCGCCCTCGCTACGGTCGGAGACGGCGCGCGACGTGCCGTGGGGCGAGGGGCTCTCGACCAGGCGCACGCCGTAGTCGTGCAGGAAGGCGCGGATCCGCTCGGCGGCCTCGTCGTCGCCGAGCATCGCGACGAGCGTCACGTCCTCGCCGAGCAGGGCGAGGCCGACGGCCACGTTGAGCGCGGCGCCGCCGACGAACTCGCGGGAGCCGTGCTCGTCGCGGAGCTCGTCGATCAGCGCGTCGCCGACGACGGCGACCCGCCTCGGCGAACGTGTCGGGTCGGTCATGCGATCAGCCTCCCTGGCGCGGCGGGAGTTCACCGGAGCCGCGCTCGATCAGTCGGGTCGGCACGATCGTACGCGCCGCGGGGGAGTGGTCGCCGTCGAGCCGGGCGAAGACCCGCTCGGCCGCGATGCGCCCGATCTCCTGCGGATCCTGTGCGACGACGGTGAGGCCGGGCTCGAGCAGGTCGCCGAGCGGCACGTCGTCGAAGCCCACGAGCGCGGTGTCGTGGTGCCGGCCGAGCTCGCGAAGGGCGTGGATGACGCCGATCGTGACGAGGTTCTGGCTGCTGAAGATCGCCGTCGGCGGATTCGGCGAATCGAAGAGCGCGATCGTGGCAGCACGTGCGGACTCCTCGTCGTGGAGTCCTTCGAGCACCGGCACGTCGCGCGTCGCGACACCGGCGCGGCCGAGTTCCTCGAGGAACCCCCGCCGCCGCTCACGGGCGGTCTGGATGACGGGACGGTCCCCGAGGTAGGCGAGCCGCCGATGGCCGCGTTCGAGGAGGTGGCGGGTGGCGAGTGCGGCGCCCTCGGCGTTGTCGCTGACCACCGCGTCGGACGTGATGCCGGCGGGCTCGCGGTCGACGAACACGACCGGGGTGCCGCGTCGCAGCTCGGGCGCGAGGTAGGCCTGGCTCTGGGACACGGTCGTGAGGATGAGCCCGTCGACGCGGCGTCGCAGGAACGCATGGACGGCCTCCTGCTCGCGGTCGGGGTCGTCGTCGAGGCTCGAGGCGAAGACCGCGACCCCGTGCGAGAGCGCCACGTCCTCGACGGCGCGGTGGACGGCGCCCGCGAACGGGTTGTCGACGCTGCCCACGAGGAGCCCGAGCGTGCGAGTCCGTCCATCGGCGCGGCGGAGGTTCCCCGCGTGCAGGTCGGGCTGGTAGTCGAGCGTGCGCGCGGCCGCCGTGACCTTCGCGATCGTGGCCGCCGAGACGTTGGGCTCGCCGTTGATCACGCGGGAGACGGTCTTGACCCCGACGCCGGCGAGGGCGGCGACGTGCCGCATCGTGGGGCGGGATCTCGGGTCCGCGGCGGCGCCCGAAGCGCGTTGCGGGGCACGTTCCGCCGCATTTCCCGCTGCGCCCCCCGAGGCCGGCGGTGTCGCGTTTGACAACGATGTCACCTTCTGATCTCCAATATGCAAGTTCGACTTGACTATACACACGGGCATGGTCTAGACCTAACGTGACATCGTTGTCAGGTCGGCAACGATCGCCACGAACCGGAGGAGATTCATCGATGAATCGCACAGCACCTGCGGCGTTCCGTCGCCGCATCATCACGGCGGGCGCGCTGACCGCGGCCGCCGCCCTCGCCTTCACCGGATGCGCCTCGGGCGGGTCCGCGTCGGGCGACGACGCGAGCGGCGACGGTCCGATCGGCGTCTCGCTCATCGTCAAGACGACCACCAACCCCTTCTTCGTCGCGATGCAGGATGGCGCCGAGGCGGCCGCCGAGGAACTGGGTGTCGAGCTCACCATGGCGGCAGGCAAGGAGGACGGTGACGAGGACACCCAGATCCAGGCGATCGAGAACGCCATCTCGAAGGGCGACGCCGGCATCCTCATCACGCCGAACGGACCCGCGGTCGAGGACGCGCTCGTGAAGGCCCGCGACGCCGGGCTCTACGTCATCGCGCTCGACACCCCGCCGGCCGACCCCCACTCGGTCGACATCACGTTCGCGACCGACAACTTCCAGGCCGGCCAGGAGATCGGCAAGTGGACCGCCGCGAAGCTCGGCGGCGAGAAGGCCACGATCGCGCTCATCGACCTCTTCGACGACAAGGTCGTCTCGGTGGACTACAACCGCGACCAGGGCTTCCTCGACGGCATGGGCATCGACACCGCCGATCCCGAGGCCAACGGCGACGAGGCGCCGACCGGCACGTACAGCGGCGGCGACTACGAGATCGTCGGCAACGAGGCCTCCCAGGGCGCCGAGGACGGCGGCCGCACCGCGGCCGAGACGCTGCTGTCGAAGAACCCCGACATCAACGTCGTCTACACGATCAACGAGCCCGCGGCCTACGGCGCGTACGAGGCCTTCAAGGCGGCCGGCAAGACCGACGGGCTCATCGTGGTCTCGGTCGACGGCGGCTGCGCCGGCATCGACGCCGTGAAGGACGGTCTCATCGGCGCGACCAGCCAGCAGTACCCGGTGAAGATGGCCGAGCTCGGCGTTCAGGCGATCTTCGACCTCGTCGAGTCCGGCACGGCGCCCGAGGTCACCGACGGCCTCGACTTCTACAACACCGGCGTCGCGCTCGTCACCGACGAGGCCCAGGACGGCGTCGAGTCGATCGACACCGCGGAGGGCGGCGAGATCTGCTGGGGCTGATCCCCGGCACCCGACCGTGAGGCGGTGCGGGTCGGCAGGCGGATGTCGCGAGCGGGCCGCGCCCCGCGGCATCCGTCGCCCCGCCCGACCCGCACCGCCCCACCTCACTTCACGAGACAACGGAGAACGACGTGAGTCAGCACACGACCGAGCCGGCGGCATCCGGCAGCCCACCGCAGGGCGAGCCGCCGACGTCGGCGCTCGACCTGGCCGAGGAGTTCCTCGACCGCACCACCCCGCTGAGCCGCATCCGAAACACCCTGCACCGATACCCCGCGATCAGCCCGGCCATCGTGCTCGTGCTCGCCGTCATCGTGTTCGGCCTGCTCAACGATCGCTTCCTGAACCCGGCGAACCTCTCGCTCATCACCCAGCAGGTCGCCGTGGTCGGCACGCTCGCGATCGCCCAGACGCTCATCATCCTCACCGCCGGCATCGACCTCTCGGTCGGCGCGGTCATGGTGCTGAGCTCGATGGTCATCGCGCAGACGACCGTGCAGGCGGGGCTGCCCGCCGTGCTCGGGCTGTTCCTCGGCCTCGTCGTCGGCCTCGGCGCGGGCGCCATGAACGGGTTCCTCGTCACGAGGCTCAAGCTGCCGCCGTTCATCGTGACGCTCGGCACGCTCAACATCTTCGTCGCGCTGACGCTGCTCTACTCGGGCGGCGCCACCGTGCGCGGTGCCGAGATGCCCCCGCTGCTCACGTGGACGGGCGCGACCTTCGACGTGCTGGGCGTGAACTTCACGGTCGGCGTCGTCATGATGCTGCTCCTGTACGTGGTCGTCGCGTTCATCCTCGCGAAGACGGCGTGGGGCCGGCACGTCTACGCCGTCGGCGACGACCCCGAGTCGGCGCGCCTCGCCGGCATCCGGGTCAACCGCGTGCTCATGAGCGTCTACCTCGCGGCGGGCGCGATCCTCGCGATCGGCGCGTGGATCCAGATCGGCCGCACCAACGCGGCCTCCCCGAACGCAGGCGTCGACCTCAACCTCGACTCCATCACCGCCGTCGTCATCGGCGGCACGAGCCTCTTCGGCGGGCGCGGCACGGTGTGGGGCACGCTGCTCGGCGCCCTCATCGTCGGCGTCTTCCGCAACGGCCTCTCGCTCGCCGGGCTCGACGTGCTCTGGCAGACCTTCGCGGTGGGCGTGCTCATCATCGTCGCCGTCTCCGTCGACCAGTGGATCCGGAAGGTACGCAAATGACCGACACCATCGCAGCGGATGCCGCGGGCGGCCCGGCCTCGGGCGAGACCCGTACTCCCATCCTGCGGGCCCGCCGGCTCGTGAAGACGTTCGGCCGCGTCGTCGGCCTCGACGGGGTGAGCCTCGAGCTCTATCCCGGCGAGGTGCTCGCGGTGATCGGCGACAACGGCGCCGGCAAGTCGACGCTGATCAAGTGCCTCACGGGCGCCGAGGTGCCCGACGAGGGCGAGATCTTCCTCGACGGCCGGCCGGTGCACTTCAAGCGGCCGCAGGACGCCCGGGCGGCGGGCATCGAGACCGTCTACCAGAACCTCGCCGTCTCGCCCGCGCTCGACGTGGCCTCGAACCTCTTCCTCGGCCGCGAGGAGCGGAAGAAGGGCCTCCTCGGCTCCGTCTTCAGAGTGGTCGACCAGAAGGGCATGCGGCAGAAGGCGAAGGCCGAGCTCACCGCGCTCGGGATCTCGACCCTGCAGGACGTCACCGTCGCCGTCGAGAACCTCTCGGGCGGGCAGCGCCAGGCCGTCGCCGTCGCCCGCGCGGCGGCGTTCGGCTCGAAGGTCGTGGTGCTCGACGAGCCCACAGCCGCCCTCGGCGTGCGCGAGTCCAACCAGGTGCTCGAGCTCATCCGGAACCTGCGCGATCGGGGCATCCCCGTGATCCTCATCTCGCACAACATGCCGCACGTGTTCGACGTGGCCGATCGCATCCACGTGCAGCGGCTCGGCAAGCGCGCGGCGACCATCACGCCGCAGACCCACTCGATGACCGACGCCGTCGCGATCATGACGGGCGCGGCGCGCGCATGAGCTGGTCGAGCGAGGAGGGTCGCGTCGAGCTCGTCGCGCGCTTCACGGCGCGACCCGGGCGCGAGGAGGAGGTCGCCGGCCTCCTCCTCGCCCTCACGGCCCAGGTGCGCGAGGAGCCGGGATGCCTCGCCTTCGAGCCGTACCGGGTCGCCCTGCCGCCGGCCGGAGCGGGCGTCGCGGCCGGGCCCGAGTCGGCGGGTGCGGCGTTCGCGGTGCTCGAGGCCTATCGCGACGAGGCGGCGTTCGCCGCGCACCTCGCCGCGCCGTACGGTGCCGAGTTCAATGCGGCGCTCGGCCCGCTCATCGTCGAGGACGGATCGGTGCTCACGTTCCTCGCGCCGCTCTCCTGACCGACCCCTCCACCGCGGGCCCGGAGGCGTCGGAGCGTCCGGGCCCGCCGTGGCGAGCGGGTACGGTGGGGAGGACCTCGAGGAGCACCATGAGACCCGGACCCCGGCGCAGCATCAGCCAGGCCGACATCGTCGACGCCGCGTTCGAGCTCCTCGAGCGGAAGGGCATGCCGGCGGTGTCGGTGCGCGGCGTCGCCGCCTCCCTCGGGCTCACGCCCACCGCGATGTACACGTACTTCCCGTCGAAGAACGCGCTGCTGCGCGCGATGGTCGAGCAGCTGCTGTCGACGATCGACCTCGCCGCGGCATCCGATGCCGACATCGCCTGGCGCGACCGGGTGCACGCGCTCGCCGGAGCCCTGCTCGACCGACTCGCCGAGCACTCGGGCTCGCTCGTGCTCGTCACGAGCGGACCGCTCGACGGCGCGCACGCGCTCGGCCTCAACGAGGCGCTCATCGCGGGCTTCACCGGCGAGGGGATGTCGCACGCCGAGGCCGCCCGTGCGGCCGTCGCCGTGCGCGCCTACGTGCTCGGCGCCGCCGCGCTCGACGCCGCGGAGCGCGCGGGCCGCGAGGCGTCGAAGGGCGACACGGCGCCCGAGGCCCTGTGGTCGGATGCCGCGGCGTTCCCGCTCACCGAGGCGACGACGGATGCCGCAGGCGACGGGTTCGCGTGGGGACTCGACCGCCTGCTCGACGGGTTCGAGCGCCGCGCCGCCTGAGGCCGCGCGAGCGGACGTCCGGACGCCGGACGTTCGGTCGCCGTCCTCGCGTCCTGGCGTCCACCCGCTGACGCCCCGGGAACGCGGCGAGGCGCCGACCCCGAAGGGCCGACGCCTCGCCGGTGCATCCGGTCAGCTCACTCCGCGCTGGGCGGGGTGATGCTGATGAGTGCGGCGCGGTTGTCGTCCAGGGACTTCATGACCTGGATGACGGTGCCGTAGCCGACACCCGAGTCCGCCGGGTTGCCCGAGCCGAACGGTCCCAGCCCGATGTCGAGGCCGTCGTACGCCGGCAGGCGGTTGCCCTGCAGGTCGTACAGCGGCGTCGTGTACTGCGCGTTGCCGACCGACGGGACGACCGTCGAGGCGTCGCGGTCACGGTAGAACAGCGCACCGTCGGACTCGCGCAGTGCGAATCCGGGCACCCAGCCCTGGTCGTCGGTGAAGGTGCTCACCGGGTCCTGGGCTGCGATGTCGGTGCAGTACTCGTTCAGCGCCGCGTCCGTGAAGCACTCCGTGAAGGGGTACGTCTTGGTCAGGCCGAACGCCGCGTTCGACGACTGCGCACGCGAGGGCATCACGTTGAGCGTCGACGGGTCGGCGGCGGCCGCCGCGCCCGTGCGCTGCAGCGGGTCGAAGTGGCTGTCGACGATGAGCAGGCCGCCCTTGGCGCCGTAGCTCGGCAGGGCCGTCTCGTTGGCCGTGATCTGGTTCGAGCTGCCGTAGGTGGTGTCGCGGTACCAGACCAGCGCGCCGGGCGCGTTGTAGGCGAGCTTCTCGACCTTCCACGCGTCGACGCTGTACACCGAGTTGTAGGCGTACTTCAGGCCGGCGTCGAAGCCGTCGAGGTTGCGCCACTCGACCAGGTAGTACTGCGCCTTGATCGAGGTGCCCGTGTCGATGCGCCAGCCGGGGCCGGTCGTCGTCGTGAACGACGCGACCTCGGCCTTCCAGCCGTTGTCACCGCTCTCGACGTCGTCGCTCCAGACGGTGGTGGCGCCGCTCGTCAGCGAGAAGTCGTCGCTGAACCAGCCGCGGTCCTGGTAGGCCGCGTCCGTCGCGAGGCGCAGGCGGAGCTGGACGTCCTGGCCGGCGTAGGCCGAGAGGTCGACGTACTGGTGCGCCCAGCCGTGCGAGTCGCCCGTGAGGCCGTACTTCTTGTTGCCGTAGTCCGCCATGCGACCGTTCGGGTCGGCGTAGCCGTCGGGCGTGGAGGCCTCGGTGCCGTCTTCGGCGCGCACCTTCAGCTCGGTCCAGTCGGCACCGCCGTTGGTCGAGACCTCGACGAAGCCGTAGTCCCAGTCCGCCTCGATGACGAAGTTGTTCCACATCCAGAACTTGGCGTCAGCCGGCACGTTCGTGATCGAGCGGCCCAGGCGCAGGTCGGCCCAGTCCTGGTCGGCGCCGGTGTACCACATGTTCTCGCCGCTGTGCGGCTCGGCCAGGGTCACCACCTTGTCGGGCAGGTTGACCTTGACGCCGTCCTGCGTGCCCTTCTTGGGGCGCGACGTCTGGCCGACCTTGACGGTGGTGGGCTCGTCGCCCGGGTTCACCTCGACCGGGTCGACCCAGCCGAGCACCCACTTGTCCCAGAGGCCCATGTGCGTCGGCATCGACTGGAAGATCGGGCCCGAGTGCGAACCCGAGCTCATGAGGTCCCAGAAGTCGACGTCGGAGCTCGCCGCGTTCGACGTGTCGTACAGGTCGGGGAGGCCGAGGTCGTGGCCGTACTCGTGCGCGAACACGCCGACGCCCGAGTCCTCGGGCTGCACGATGTAGTTCGACAGCTTCAGGTTCGTGCCGGGGATGTCGGCGCCGCCGGCGACGGCCGACGAGTGCGCCCAGACGGCGTACGTGCCCTGGGCGCCGCCGCCGCCCGACTTGTCCTCACCGGCGTGCACGAGCACGACGTGGTCGATCACGCCGTCGGGCTCGAGCAGGTTGCCGTCGTCGTCGCGGTCGCCCTGGTCCTCGATGTCGTAGTCGGCCCACGGGAAGTCGGGCTGCGCGGCCGCGAGGGCTGCGACCGCGTCGATCGGCAGCTGGCCGGGGCCGAGCGGGTTGTCGGGGTGGCCCTGCATGTCCTGGATCGCGCCGGCCTGGTACTGGCCCTGCTCGTTCTTGAAGCAGAGGCTCGCGCCGTAGTACGCCTCGGAGTGCGGGACGGTCACCCACGGGGTGGCCGAGCCGTGCACGGTGTAGGCGCCGCGCGACATCTCCTCGTACATGTTCTTCATGGTGTAGCCCGAGATGTCGAAGCCGGGCTTGCCGTCGGGACCCTCGAGGTCGGTGCGCACGCGCTCCGTGATGCCCTCGTCGGTGAAGAGCATCTTGTTGTAGTGCTCGGAGGAGAAGTCGGGCACCCACATCGAGTTGTTGTCGTCGAGGTCGTAGCTCGCCGGGTCGGGGATGTTGTTGTGGAGCGGGCCGTTCTGCACGTCACCGGGCTTGCACTGCGTGGAGCCGAACGCGGTCGGCACGTAGCTGTCGGTGAAGTCGTCGTTCGCGTCGTCGTCGAACTCCACGAGGATCGTGAGGAGCTTCGCCTCCTGCGTCGTCTTCGACTGCTTCAGCTGCTGCTGCTTGAGCTGCTTCGGGCTCTGGCCCGTCTCGACCGACTCCGCCTCGAGCTTCGCGAGCCCGTCGGCCGCGATCGGGTTGCCCTGGCCGAACTTGCGGTCCAGCGCATCCGCCTTCTCGATGGCGGCCTGCGTCGTGTCGGCGCCCAGCGCGGATGCCCCGCCCGAGATCGACCCTGCGACGGCCTCCTGATCCGCGCCGAAGGCCTCCTCGGCACGCGGCGCGACGTAGTTCATGTAGTACTCGTCGTCGCCGATCACCGGCGCGGAGACGTGCGATGGCGCGGCGTTCGCCGTGGTCGTGCCCAGGGTCGCCAGACCGGCGGCCGCGAGCGCGAGCACGGGGATCGTCGCCACCGCACGCCTGCGCGCGCGAGTGGTGTTTCCGAACATGCTTCTCCCTCCAGGTGCCCGGGGGATGACCCTCGGAGCACGAAACAACGTCCGCCGGGTAGACGGACGTAAGCGGCATCCTGCACTGCCACGACGCCCTATGGAAGGGCTTTCCGAAATCTGTGGATGACGTGCGCAGCTCCGTTGCGCCAAGCCGCACGAAATCGTCGGTTCACCCCCGAAGGGGGCACGGATTCGCACTACGCGAGGGGTCCTCACAGACGGATGCCGAGATGTGAACACCGTGTGACAGACGTCGGCGCGTGCTGGCCGATGTCGCCGGGCGGACGTACCCTGAGCCGGTGCCGCAGGCGCGGCCGGCGGGTGAGGAGGCGGCGATGAGCGACGTGACGGGATCGACCCTGGCGGACTGGGAGCTGGCAGAGGTCGAGCGCGCCAACGCCTCCGATCTCACGCCCGTCGTGTTCGTGCACGGACTCTGGCTGCTGTCGAGCAGCTGGCGGCCGTGGCGCGACCTGTTCGAGGACAACGGCTTCATCACGCTCGCGCCGGGCTGGCCCGACGACCCGGCCACCGTCGCAGAGGCGCGCGACCACCCCGAGGTGTTCGCCCGCAAGATGGTGCAGCAGGTCACCGACCACTACCTCGACGCCATCTCCCGGCTCGACCAGGCGCCCGTCGTGATCGGCCACTCCTTCGGCGGGCTCATCGCCCAGAAGATCGCGGGCGAAGGCGCCGCCGCCGCGACCATCGCGATCGACAACGCGCCCTTCAAGGGCGTGCTGCCGCTGCCCGCGTCGTCGCTCAAGTCGGCGGCGCCCGTGCTGTCCAACCCCGCGAACGCGAAGCGCGGCGTGGCGCTCACGTTCGAGCAGTTCCAGTACGGCTGGGCGAACGCGCTCGACGACGAGGAGGCTCGGCACCTCTACGACACGTTCCACGTGCCGGCCGCCGGGGCGCCGCTGTTCCAGGCCGCGTTCGCGAACTTCAACCCGTTCGGCGGCGAGACCTCGGTCGACTCGAAGAATCCCGAGCGCGGCCCCATGCTCATCATCGCCGGCGAGGAGGACCACACCGTCGCGCCCGCGATCTCGCACGCGAGCTACCGGATCCAGTCGAGGAACCCCGGCACGACCGAGGAGATCGTCATGCCGAGCCGAGGGCACTCGCTCACGATCGACTCCGGCTGGCGCGCGGTCGCCGACGAGGCGCTGGCGTTCGTGCAGCGGTTCATCCAGTAGCGGCGAGGCGTCGCGGCGCGTCGCGTCGCAGCCCGTGCCGGGCGTCGCGCGAGCGTACGATCGGTCGCGGGGGTGGTGCGCGATGTCGGGAATCGGGAGTTCGATGCCGCGGGGCCGCGTGGCGGCATCCGTCGCGGTGATGCTCATGGTGGCCCTGGGCGGCTTCGGGCTGACGGGTTGCACGTCGTCGGGCGGCTCGAGCGACGGGGACTCGTCGGCGCTGCCCCCGGTGATCATCGACCTCGGCGACGTCGACGGCACGACCGTCGAGGTGCCCGAGGGCGGGTCGATCGACCTGACGGGCGACGACGAGACCTACACCGACTGGACGGCGGACATCGCCGACCCGGCGGTGGTGGAGTTCGTGCCCGGTCGCGACGACGGGAGCGCGCAGTTCAATCCGGGCCTGACGGCCGAATCGGTCGGGACCACCGAGGTGACGCTGGACAACAGCGAGAGCGGCGAGTCCGTCACGTTCACCGTCGAGGTCGTGCCGAAGTCCGACGGGTCCTGACGCCTCGGCCGCGCGCCGGCTGCTCGAGTCAGTCGACCCGCAAGGGTCAGCCGAGCAGCAGGTTGCGCAGCTGGTCGGTGGAGTGCACGACGGCGATCGTGTCGGCCGCCTCGGCCGGGGAGCCGTAGCCCCACTCGACGAGGATCGTCGGCACGCCGTTCGCCGCGGCGCCGAGCGTGTCGTAGCCGCGGTCGCCGATCATGACCGCGTTCGAGGTGTCGATGCCCTTGGCCTGCAGGCGGCGGAGCGCCTCGCGCACGACGTCGGCCTTCGTGCTCAGCTCCTCGTCGTCGCTCGCGCCCGTGATCTCGGTGAAGTACTGCGAGAGGCCGGCGTGGTCGAGCACCTGGCGGGCCATCGACTCGGGCTTCGAGGTCGCGAGGGCGATGGGGATGCCGGCGGCGTGGAGCCGCTCGAGCAGGCCGGCGACGCCGGGGAAGACGGGGGAGCGCAGGAAGTGCTCGCCGTAGTGGTCGCGATAGACGTTCAGGGCCTCCCACGCCTCGGCGTCGTCGAAGCCGGCGGTGAGGCGCAGGCTGTCGAGCAGCGGCGGACCGACGTACGAGCGCAGCACGTCGTCGGACGGGACGTCGAGTCCGAGCGAGCTGAACATGTGCGCGAGCGACGCCGTGATGTCGGCGGCCGAGTCGACGATCGTGCCGTCGAGGTCGAACAGCACCGTCGACCAGGTGCGCGTCGGCGCCAGGGTCTGGGTGGGCATCGTGGAAGTCACCGTGTCATCCTACGGTGGCAAAGCTTGAGCGATTCTCAGGTACCGAAGGTCGTTCGGCGATCGTGATGCATGCAACCGCATGGGATCCGCGTGTTTCCGCGCCTCGGCGCGACCCTGCGAATCCGCTGAAACGACTCAGAACAGCCTGGCGTGGCCGCTGTCGATGCCGCGCATGGCGTCGTAGTCGAGCACGACGCAGCGGATGCCCCGGTCTTCGGCGAGCGTGCGCGCCTGGGGCTTGATCTCCTGCGCGGCGAACACGCCGCTGACGGGCGCGAGCCGCGGGTCGCGGTTCATGAGCTCGAGGTAGCGGGTGAGCTGCTCGACGCCGTCGATGTCGCCGCGGCGCTTGAGCTCGACGGCGACCGAGCCGCCCGAGGCATCCGTCGCGAGGATGTCGACCGGGCCGATCGCGGTCATGTACTCGCGGCGCACGAGCCGGTGGCCCTCGCCGAGGAGCTCGATCTGCTCGGCGAGGAGCTGCTGCAGGTGGGCCTCGACGCCGTCCTTCTGCAGGCCGGGGTCGATGCCGAGCTCGTGCGCCGAGTCGTGCAGCACCTCGTGGATCGAGACGACGAGCTGATCGGCGGTCTTCTTGTGCGTGACCTTCCAGACCTCGACGATGCCGGCCGCCTGCTGCTCCTCGTCGGGCGCCGCCGCTTCGAGGGTGCACGGCGGGCTCATCCAGTTGAGCGGCTTGTAGCTGCCGCCGTCGGAGTGGACGAGCAGGCTGCCGTCGCCCTTCACCATGAGCAGTCGCGTCGCGAGCGGCAGGTGGGCGGAGAGCCGCCCCGCATAGTCGACGGAGCAGCGGGCGATGACGAGGCGCACCTGTCGAGTGTACGGCGGGCCGCCGACGGCAGGCGTGCCGAGTGCGGGTCGGCAGGGTGATTGCCGGCAAGCGTCTCGTTCCCAGGTCTGCCGGGGGACGCTTCGCGACGCCGGCGCGTCGTGAGCGCTGGGGCTGCCGCCTCTCGAGTCCTGCCGCGTCGCTACGCGCCGCGCCGGGACTCGCGCGCCCGAGGCCCCGACTGCTCGCGCGCGGCGGGCGCCGCGATGCCGGCGAGCACCATGAGTCCGAGCAGCACGAGCAGCGCGTTGAGGAGGCCGAAGTGCTCGCCGAGGAAGCCGAGGAACGGCGGGCCGGCGAGGAACGCGCAGTAGCCGATGATCGCCACCGCGCTCACGCGCGATGCCGCGAGCCGGCGGTCGGGCACGTCGGCGGCGGCGGACATGCCGACCGGGAAGCCGAGCGAGCAGCCGATGCCCCAGAGCACGGTGCCGACGATGAGCATCCAGGGCTCGCTGCTGAAGATGAAGAGCGAGAGGCCGATGACGCCGATCGCGGCGAGGGCCTGCAGCATTCGCACGCGCCCGAAGCGGTCGATGAGCGGGCCGCCGACGATGCGGGCGCCCGTGATGGCGATCGTGAAGACCGTGAACACGGCCGCGCCGATCGTCGCGTCGTAGCCGTGCCCGTCGACGACCGCGAGCGCCAGCCAGTCGTTGGCGCCGCCCTCGGCGAACGACATGCCGAGCATGACGACGCCGATGAGGAGCAGCCGCACGTCGGCCCACACGGCGAGGCTCTCGCGAAGGCGCTGCGTCCAGGGCGCGCGCGGCGCATCGTCGTGCGGGTCGTCGCCGAGCTCCTCGCGCACGGGCACGTAGCGCACCGCGACGACGACGCCGCCCGCGATGAGCAGCGCGATCACGCCGAGGTGCACGGCCACCGAGATGGCGAGGGCGGATGCCACGGCGGCGAGTCCGGCGCCGGCGACCGTTCCGAAGCTGAAGAACGCGTGCATGAGCGGCATCAGCGTCTTGCCGATCTCACGCTCGGCCTCGGCGCCCTCGACGTTCATCATCACGTCGACCGCGCCGTTGCCGAAGCCGAACAGGAAGAGCCCGATGACCACGAGCGGGACGGACGGCAGGAGCGAGCCGCCGACGCCGACCGACACGAGCCCGACCGACACGGTCACGAGCACGCCGATCATGCCGGCGCGCGCGCCGACGCGCGCCATCAGCCACGGGGCGGCGATGAGGCCGAGCACGGCGCCGATGGATCCGCCCATGATGACGAGGCCGACGCCCTGCGTGCTGAGCTCGGTGTAGTCGCGCACCGCGGGGAGCCGGGCGACCCAGCTCGCCATGCTGAGGCCCGAGAGGAAGAAGACCGCGAAGACCGCGTTGCGCCAGGCGGTGAGCCCGCGGCGCGGGCGACCGGCGTCGCCGCCGTCGGCCGAGCTGCGGGTGCCCTCGGTGGCGGCGGTGCCGGCGGTGCCGGCGGTGCCGTCGGTCGAGCCGTCGCCGGGGCGCACGGAGGCGCGCTCGTCGTCGGCGGGCACGGATGCCTCAGGGCGCTCGGCCAGCACGGATTCGTCGTCACGGTGTTGCGACATCACTGCCTCGTCGTCGAAGGGGCGGCCTCGTCGGGCCGGATGCGGGAAGGAGTCCGATCAGTCTAGTCGAATCGATTCGATTTTCCAATGACGAATTGCACTCGGATTTGAGCGGTCGCGACGCGGGTCGCACGGGGGATGCCGCGAGTCGCCCCGAACGCGCGACCCACCCACGTCACCGCGACGAAACGGGGTGACTCGGCGCTGCGACGCCGCGCGCACGCGCGTCGAGTCACGAGTTCCGGTCGCTTGGCATCGAGCCGGGCGACCACTTCTCGTGAGTCGGTGTGTATCGGATGCCGCGAACGCGCGCCGCGGCATCCGTGGGCCGACCACCGCGCCCCCGCGCCCCCCGCCCCCACGCCCCACGACCCCGCCGCCCCGCGCCCCACGACCCCCCGCGCGTCATCCGCCCGCGGCCGCGATTACGATGAACGGGTCACCTCGACGTGCGTCGTGACCCTCGGCGCACGAGCCCGGCGTCGGCCCACCCCGCAGGCGCCCGTACGAAGAAGGCATCGCCGATGAAGGCCCTGTACAAGCCCGCGCCCGCAGCGGGACTCGAACTCGTCGACCGACCCGAGCCCGAGACCGGGCCCGAGGAGGTCAAGATCCGGGTGCTCCGCACGGGCATCTGCGGCACCGATCTGCACATCGAGCAGTGGGACGACTGGGCCGCATCCGAGATCCAGGCGCCGCTGATCCCGGGCCACGAGTTCTACGGCGAGGTCGTCGAGGTCGGCGAGCTCGTGCACGACGTCGCCGTCGGCGACCGCGTCTCGGGCGAGGGCCACATCGTGTGCGGCACATGCCGCAACTGCCGCGCGGGTCGCCGCCAGATGTGCATCCGCACGAAGGGGCTCGGGCTGCACCGCGACGGCGCGTTCGCCGAGCTCGTCGTCATCCCCGCCGAGAACGTCTGGGTGCACCACGCCGACGTCGAGCCCGAGGTCGGCGCGATCTTCGACCCGTTCGGCAACGCCGTGCACACCGCGCTCGCGTTCTCGGTCGTCGGCGAGGACGTGCTCGTCACCGGCTGCGGCCCCATCGGACTCATGTCGATCGCGGTGGCTCGGCACGTCGGCGCCCGGTTCATCGTCGCGAGCGACGTGAGCCCGGCGCGCCTCGAGCTGGCACTCGCGATGGGGGCGGATGCCGCGGTGGACGTCTCGCGCGAACGGATCCGCGACGTGCAGCCGCGCCTCGGCATGCGCGAAGGCTTCGACGTGGGCTTCGAGATGTCGGGATCGGCGAAGGCGCTGCCCGAGATGATCGAGAACATGAACCACGGCGGACGCATCGCACTGCTCGGCCTGCCGAGCGAGCCCTACGCGATCGACTGGGGCAAGGTCGTGACCCACATGCTCACGCTCAAGGGCATCTACGGCCGCGAGATGTTCGAGACGTGGAACTCCATGAGCGCGATGCTGCAGACGAGCGCCGAGTTGCGTTCGCGCGTGGCATCCATCATCAGCGACCGCTACCCGGCGCGCGAGTGGCGGGCGGCGTTCGACGCGGCCGCGTCCGGCGGCGTCGGCAAGGTCATCCTCGACTGGACGGAGGTCTGAGCGTGTACGGATCGGTGAAGGAGCAGCTGCGGGCGGAGCTCGACGAGATCGAGGCCGCCGGGCTCACGAAGCGCGAGCGCGGCATCCACGGACCGCAGTCCTCGGAGATCGAGGTGGCCGGCCGCGACGTGCTGAACTTCTGCGCGAACAACTACCTCGGTCTCGCGAACGACCCGCGCATCAAGGAGGCCGCGCACCGCGGGCTCGACGAGTGGGGCTACGGGCTCGCCAGCGTCCGGTTCATCTGCGGCACGCAGGAGCTGCACCTCGAGCTCGAGCGCAAGGTCTCGGACTTCCTCGGCTACGACGACACGATCCTCTTCTCGTCGTGCTTCGACGCGAACGGCGGCGTCTTCGAAGTGCTCTTCGGGCCCGATGACGCGATCATCTCCGACGAGCTCAACCACGCGTCGATCATCGACGGCATCCGCCTGTCGAAGGCGCAGCGCTTCCGATACCGCAACCGCGACATGGCCGACCTCGAGGCGAAGCTGCAGGAGGCGTCGGGCGCCCGCCGCCGCGTGATCGTCACCGACGGCGTGTTCTCGATGGACGGCTACATCGCGCCGCTCCAGGAGATCTGCGACCTCGCCGAGAAGCACGACGCGCTCGTGTTCGTCGACGACTCCCACGCCGTCGGGTTCGTCGGCGACAACGGCCGGGGGACGCCCGAGTACTGCGGCGTCGAGGGCCGGGTCGACATCACGACCGGCACGTTCGGCAAGGCGCTCGGCGGGGCATCCGGCGGCTACGTCGCGGCCCGCCAGGAGATCGTCGACCTGCTGCGCCAGCGGGCGCGGCCCTACCTCTTCTCGAACACGCTCGCGCCCGCGATCGTGTCGGGCACGCTGCAGGCGATCGACCTGCTCGAGTCGTCGGGCGAGCTGCGCGAGCGGCTGAAGGCGAACGCGGCGCTGTTCCGGTCGCTGATGACGGATGCGGGCTTCGACCTGCTGCCCGGCGAGCACCCCATCGTGCCGGTCATGTTCGGCGACGCCGCGCTCACCGCCCGCATCGCCGACGCGCTGCAGCAGCGCGGGGTGTACGTGACGGCGTTCAGCTTCCCGGTGGTGCCCCGCGGTCTCGCGCGCATCCGCGTGCAGCTCTCGGCGGCGCACTCCGAGGAGGAGATCCGCCGCTGCGTCGAGGCGTTCGCGGGCGCACGCGACGAGGTGATGGCCACGTCCACGTCGTGACGAGATGACGGATGCCGCGGCGCGACGCTGCGGCATCCGATGGGGCCGACCGAAGGGAGCCGACCATGGCGGAGGGATTCGTCGCGACGTCGACGATCACGATCGACGCGCCGCGCGAGCGGGCCTGGGCGGTGCTCACCGACCCAGATGCCACGCGCGAGTTCATGTTCGGGACCGACCTCGAGACCGACTGGACGGTCGGCGGGCCGATCCGCTGGCACGGGGTCTGGGAGGGCCGGCCGTACTCGGATCACGGCGTGATCCTCGAGTTCGAGCCCGGACGGCGACTCGTGAATACGCACTTCAGCCCGCTGAGCGGCGACGCCGACGTTCCCGAGAACCACCACACGCTCACGTGGACGCTCGAGGACGCCGACGGCGGGACGCGGCTGACGCTCGAACAGGACGGCAACCGCACGACCGAGGCGCGCGACCACGCCCAGGGCATGTGGGATTCGGCGCTCGCGAAGATCAGGGAGCTGGCCGAGCGCGACTGAGCCGGCGGTTCGACTCCGGCGCGCCCGGGCTGCGCCTCCCAGCCGGCATCGAATCGATTCGGCCTACAATCAGGGACGAAGGCCGGTTCCGCCGGCCGCCGAGGAGCGACCAGACCCATGACCGAGACCGCAACGCGTCCCACCCTCGCCGACGTCGCGGCGAAGGCCGGCGTCTCCGCGTCGACCGCGTCGCTCGCCTTCAGCGGCTCCGGCCCGGTGTCGGATGCCACGAAGGAGCGCGTGCTCGCCGCCGCCGCCGAGCTCGGCTACGCCGGCCCCGACCCGCGGGCGCGCTCGTTGCGCCGCGGGCGCTCGGGCATCGTCGGCGTCGTGCTCGAGGAGCGCGTGCGCGCGGCGTTCCTCGACCCCGTGAAGATCCAGATGCTCGACGGCATCACCGAGGGCATCGCGCCGCTCGGCGCCGGCCTGCTCCTGCTCACCGACACGGGCGAGGCGGGCGGCAACGCGGTCGGCATCGAGTCCGCCCCCGTCGACGCCGTCGTGCTCGTCGGCTGCAGCCCGCGCCTCGAGCACTCCGTCGACGCGCTGCGACGCCGCGGCATCCCCGCGGTCGCCATCGAGGGCGACCCCGGCGAGGACGTGCCGCAGATCTCCATCGACAACCGCGCGGCCACGCGTCGCGGCGCCGAGCACCTGCGTCAGCTCGGGCACACGGATGTCGCGCTCGTCACGCTCCCGTTCGACGCCGCCCGCACGCGGGGCCCGCTCACCGCCGCGCTCGTCGATTCGAGCACGGCCGACACCGCGACGGAGCGGCTCATCGGCGCGCGCGAGGTGTTCCCCGACGCGACGGGCCGCGTCGCCGCGGCGAGCTCGATCGAGGAGGGCCTCGAGGCCGGACGCGCCCTGCTCGCCGATCCTTCGCATCGTCCGACGGCGATCCTCGCGCAGAGCGATCTGCTCGCCGCGGGGGTGATCTGGGCGGCCGAGGAGCTCGGCATCGCGGTGCCCGCCGAGCTCAGCGTGGTGGGCTTCGACGGCATCCGGGTCGACGGCCTGCAGCACGACCTCACGACGCTCGTGCAGCCGTCGGTCGCGAAGGGCCGCGCCGCGGGCGAGGCCATCGTGCGCCTCCTCGACGGCGAGCCCGGCCAGCCCGCCGAGTCGGTGCAGTTCACGAGCACGCTCCACGTCGGGAGCACGACGGCCCCGCCGCGCGCCTGAACGCCGCGCTCCTCGCGCCTGAACCCGCGCCGCAAGCGCGCCTGAACGCCGCGCTCCGCACGCGTGGGCGCCGGCGTCGATCGCGCACTCGCCGGCACGCGTGCGCTCCACACCCGCGGGCGCCGGCGTCGATCGCGCCACTCGCCGGCACGCGTTCGCATGAGATTCGGCCCGATGGGTCCCGATACGGACCCATGACCCGGATTCTCATGCATTTCCGCCGCCCTCGTGTTCGAGCGCGAGCATGGCGCCCTCAGGCGGTCGCCCCCACCACCATCCAGCGCGTCCCCCGCGCCCGCAGCGACAGCGTCACCGCTCGCGCGGCGAGGTAGCCGATCGCGAACGACGCCGTGAGCCAGGCGAGGGATGCCGCGCCCGGGAGGCCCGCGGCATCCGCCCACCAGACGGTGCCGAGCGCCAGGGGCACGAACACCGCGAGGTTCACCAGGCCGGTCCAGGCGAGGTAGCGGGCGTCGCCCGCGCCGATGAGGACGCCGTCGAGCACGAAGACGAGTCCGCCGAGGGGCGCCGACAGCCCGAGCACCACGAGCGACGGCGGCAGCAGCGCCGCGACCTCGGGCGACGAGGTGAACAGCGCGGGCAGCACCCACGCCGTCGCGACCACGACCCCGCCGAGCACGACGCCCGACCAGACACCCCACTCCACGCAGCGGCGCAGCACCGCGCGCACGTGCTCGACGTCGCCCGAGCCGAGGCCCCTGCCGATGAGCGCCTGCGCGGCGATCGCGAGCGCGTCGAGCGCGAACCCGAGGGTGAAGTAGATCGTGATCGCCACCTGGTAGGCCGCGAGCTCGTCGGACCCGAATGAGGTCGCCGCCCACGTCGCGAGCAGCAGCGCCACGCGCAGGCTCGCCGTGCGCAGGAACAGCCAGCCGCCCGACACGGCCCCGCGCAGCACGCCCGCGTGATGCGGCCACGGGCTCGCGCCCACCCGGCCGACATGTCGCGCGATGACCACGAGGTACACCGCGACCATGCCCCACTGGGCGACGACCGTGCCGATGGCCGACCCCGCGATGCCCCACCCGAACCCGTAGATGAAGAGGGCGTTGAGCGCGATGTTCGCGGTGAAGCCGATGCCGGCGACCCAGAGCGGCGTGCGCGTGTCCTGCAGGCCGCGCAGCAGGCCGGTGGCCGCGAACACGACGAGCATGGCCGGCAGTCCGGCCATCGAGATCGAGAGGTACGCGGATGCCGCGGCCGTGACCTCGGCGGACGCCCCGAACACCCCGACGAGCCACGGCGTCGCCGCCCAGCCGACGAGCGCGAGCACGGCACCCAACCCGAGCGCGAGCCACAGCCCGTCGATGCCGGATGCCACCGCGCCGCGCTCGTCGCCTGCGCCGAGACGGCGGGCCACCGACGGCGTCGTCGCGTAGGCCAGGAACACCATCAGCCCGATGATCGTCTGCAGCACGGCGCTCGCGAGCCCGAGGCCGGCGAGCGGGGTCGCGCCGAGGTGCCCGACCATCGCCGTGTCGGCCAGGAGGAACAGCGGCTCGGCGATCAGGGCGCCGAGCGCGGGCACGGCGAGGCGCAGGATGTCGCGGTCGACGGCGCGGCGAGTGAGGGTGGTGCTCATGTGCTCCCGAGCCTATGCGGCGCCCCTGACAAGCCGATCATCCGAAAACGGATGCATTGGAACCGCTTTCCTCGGTACGTTGGTCCGAGGTCGGCCTTCGGGCCGGCGAGCGGCACGAGGAAGTGCCGCCGCTCGTCGGAGGGCATCGATCGCTGCGAGACAGATTCGAGAAGCACGAGAAGAGAGGGCATCACCGATGAGAACCTCATCAACACCCGTCCGATGGCGCAGGAGAGCGCTCGCGGCAGTCGGAGCGCTGGTGCTCGGCACGTCGCTGTTCGCCGCCACGAGCGCGAGCGCCGAAGAGGACGACCCGCGCGAAGGCCTTGCGCCGGGGTACCACGACGCGGGCGAGGCCGTGAGCAACATCGAGTGGCTCGCGAAGCTGCCTCGCGTCGCCCCGTTCGACGCGGCTCCCGGCAACTTCGGGTTCGTGAACTCCGACCTGGCGTTCACGGGCGACAACGCCATCGTCGGCAACTTCAACGGCTTCCAGGTCTATGACATCTCGGATCCCGGCGAGCCGACGCTGCAGTCGTCGTTCGTGTGCCCCGGCGGCCAGGGCGACGTGTCCGTCTACGGCGACCTGCTGTTCATGTCGGTCGAGGAGACGCGCGGCCGCGTCGACTGCACCTCCGCCCCGATCACGAACCCGGTGACCGAGCGCTTCCGCGGCGTGCGCATCTTCGACATCAGCGACATCGACAACCCGGTGCAGCTGCCGGGCGTGCAGACGTGCCGCGGCTCGCACACGCACACGCTCGTGACCGACCCCGACGACCCGAACAACATCTACATCTACAACTCGGGCACGTCGTCCGTCCGGTCGCCGCTGGAGCTCGCGGGCTGCGAGAACGCCAACACGAACACGCAGACCCCCGTCACCACGGGCAACCCCACGCAGTGGCGCATCGACGTCATCAAGGTGCCGCTCGCGGCGCCGCAGACGGCGGCGATCGTGAGCCAGCCGCGCATCTTCACCGACCCGGCGACGGGCGCGTTCAACGGCCTGCAGAACACGCCGACCGGCACGCTGCACCCGAGCGGGACGGCGTACAGCCCGCTGCCGAACACCAACACGTGCCATGACGTGACGGCGTTCCCCGAGATCGGGCTCCTCGCGGGCGCGTGCCAGGGCAACGGCATCCTCGTCGACATCACCGACCCGGTGAACCCGGTGCGCCTCGACGCGGTCGCCGACCCGAACTTCTCGTACTGGCACTCGGCGACGTTCAACAACGACGGCACGAAGGTCATCTTCACCGACGAGTGGGGCGGCGGCACGTCGGCCCGCTGCCGCGTGACCGACAAGCCCGAGTGGGGCGCCAACGCGCTGTTCGACATCGTCGACGGCAAGATGGAGTTCCAGAGCTACTACAAGCTCCCGGCCGTGCAGACGATCCAGGAGAACTGCGTGGCGCACAACGGCTCGATCGTGCCGGTGCCCGGACGCGACATCATGGTGCAGGCGTGGTACCAGGGCGGCCTCTCGGTGATCGACTTCACCGACACGGCCAACCCCGTGGAGATCGCCTACGCCGATCGCGGTCCGATCAACACGCCGAACCCGGTACCGGGTACGTCGATCAACCTCGGCGGGTTCTGGTCGACGTACTGGTACAACGGCAACGTGCTCGGCAGCGAGATCGCGCGAGGCTTCGAGAGCCTGGCGTTCACGCCGAGCGCGATGATGTCGGCCAACGAGATCACGGCTGCGGGGGAGATCCAGCTCGACGAGTTCAACGCGCAGCTGCAGTCGAAGCTCGTGCACGACCCGAGCTACGCGGTCGTGCGGTCGTTCGTCGACCAGGCCGAGCGTAGCGGCGACCTGAGCGGCAACGCGCTCAAGCAGGTGCGCAAGTCGATCGACCAGGCCGAGAAGCTCTCGGCCGGCGGGTCGGCGAGCGCCAACGCGGTCGCCACGCACCTCGGCAACGCGAGTCGCACCTCGGGCCTGCCCGCCGACTCCAACCTCGTGCAGGCGCTGGAGGCGCTCGCCGAGGCGGGGAGTTGACGAGCGGATCCGTCTGATCGGATGAGGGGAGGCCGGGCTTCGTGCCCGGCCTCCCTTTCGTATGCCTGGCCCGTTCTCACCCCGGGCCGGGTCGAGCGCGTCGGGTCGTCAGTGCGACGATCGGCTCGGACTCAGGACGTGCGCTCCGCGAGCATCTCCTGCATGCGGGCGATCTCGATGCCCTGGTCGCCTTCGACGTGGGCCGCGAACTGCCCGACGCCCGGCTCCTGGCCGCCGCCCGCCTGGTAGAGGTCCTGCACCATCTGCAGGGCGCCCTGGTGGTGCTGGATCATGTACTCGAGGAACAGCAGGTCGAACGCGTCGCCCTTCGCCGCCTGGAGCTCCGCGAGCTGCTCCTCGGTGAGCATGCCCGGCATCTCGTGCCCGCCGTCGTGCCCGTCGTGTCCGTTCTCGCGAAGCGGCTGTGCGCGGTCCTGGAGCCACTGCGCCATCTGGTCAATCTCGTCCTCCTGGCTCACCTCCATGCGCTCGGCGAGCAGGCGGATGTCGCGGTCGTCCGTTCGTGCCTTCACGTAACCGGTCATCACGAGGGCCTGGGAGTGGTGGTCGATCATGTCGAGCATGAACGTCACGTCGGCGTCGACGTGTTCGGGCACTCCCAGCTCCCCGATCTCGTCGGGCGAGAGCGTGCGGTTCGGCTCGCCGGGCGCGCCCAGCTGCACGACCGGATCGGTGGAGGCGGGCTCGCCGCCCACCGTGCACGCCGTCAGGCCGAGCGCCAGCACGACCGCCGTCGCAAGCCCCAGAGACCGCCCCATCGCCGTCATCCCGCTCCTCGCCCTCGATTCGACCGACCGCGGCGAGCATCGGTGTCGACGTACCCGCGGCGGTGCAGATGACCTCCAGTCAAGCCGATGTCGGCCCAGAAGTCGAAGCCGAGGCAACCGCATACCGGAGCGAGCCGTCGACCGGTCCGTCGAACCACCCCGACGGCGCATCTGCTGCCGAACGTCCGCTCGCGGGCGTATGGTGTGCCCGTGGCCACCCGCAAGCCGGGCGACGAAGGCCCGGCCGAGCAACTGCGCCGTCGATTCCGACTGCATCCGGCGCAGGTGGTGGTCGTCGGGTTCATGGCCGCCATCACCGCGGGCACGCTGCTCCTGCTGCTGCCGGGGATGACGGCGCCCGGCCGCTCGACGAGCTTCGTCGACGCGCTGTTCACCGCGGCATCCGCCGTGACGACCACGGGGCTCAACACGGTCGACACCGCGACGCACTGGACCTTCCTCGGCCAGCTCACCATCATCGTGATGACCCAGCTCGGCGGACTCGGCATCCTCGTGTCGGCCGCGCTCGTCGGCGTGCTGCTGGCGCGCCGGCTCTCGCTGCGCACGCGCCTGAACGCCGCGGGCGAGTTCCGCGCCGAGGGGTTCACGGACCTGCGCCGGCTCGTGCGCGCCGTCATCGGCATCACCCTGCTCATCGAGGCGGTCGTCGCCGCGCTGCTGTTCCTCCGCTTCGTCACCTATTACGGCTGGGACCCGGGCAGGGCCGTCTGGAACGCGGTGTTCACGTCGATCTCGGCGTTCACGAACCTCGGCTTCACGCTGCAGTCCGACAGCATGATGGGCTTCGTCGGCGACCCCTTCGTGTGCCTTCCGGTCTGCGCCGCGGTCATCCTCGGCGGACTCGGTTTCCCGGTCATCGTGCAGCTCTGGAAGGACTGGCGGCATCCGCTGCGCTGGAGCATGAACACGAACCTCGTGATCGTGGGCACGATCCTGCTGCTCGCCGGCGGCTGGGCCTACCTCACGGCCGTGGAGTGGTCGAATCCCGGCACCCTCGGCCCGCTCGATCCGGCGACGAAGCTGCTCGCCGGGTTCTTCGCGTCCGTGATGACCCGCTCCGCCGGGTTCAACACCGTCGACATCGCGGCCATGAGCAGCGAGAGCTGGTTCGCGACCGACGTGCTGATGTTCATCGGCACCGGGCCCGCGAGCGTCGGCGGCGGCATCCGCATCACCACCTTCCTCGTGCTGTTCTTCGTCATGCTCGCCGAGTTCCGCGGCGAGGCCCAGGTGAACATCTTCGGCAAGCGGCTGTCGCGGGCGGTGCACCGCCAGGCGATCACGGTGGTGCTCGTCGCCGTCGCCGCCGTCGTCGGGCCGACGCTCCTGCTGCTCCAGATCACCGAATCCTCGCTGGACCGGATCCTGTTCGAGGTGATCTCGGCCTTCAGCACGACCGGGATGTCCACGGGCATCACGCCGGAGTTGCCCGATCCCGCCAAGGTCGTGCTCGTGGTGCTCATGCTCCTCGGCCGCGTCGGACCGCTCACCCTCGGCAGCGCGCTCATCCTGCGCGACCGCCGCATCCTGTACGAGTTCCCGAGAGAGAGGCCCGTCGTTGGCTAGACGCTCATTGTTCGGCGACCAGGGGTACACGCGTCGAATCGCGGAGGCCGACTCGGTCGCGGTGATCGGGCTCGGCCGGTTCGGCCGATCGCTCGCGCTCGAGCTCATGGCGGGCGGCACCGAGGTGCTCGGCGTCGACATCCGCGAGGACAACGTGCAGAGCCTCAACGGCCAGCTCACCCAGGTGGTGCGCGCCGACCCGACCAAGCCCGAGGTGCTGCGCCAGCTGTCCATCGACCAGTTCGACCGCGTCGTCGTGGCGATCGGCGGCAACCTCGAGGCATCCATCCTCACGTCGTCGGCCCTGCTGGCGATGGGCCTGCCGTCGATCTGGGCGAAGGCCGACAGCGCCGAGCACGCGGTCATCCTCGAGCAGCTCGGCGTGCATCACGTGGTGCAGCCCGAGAGCGACATGGGCCGCAAGGTCGCCCACCTCGTGCGCGGCGCCGCGCTCGACTACATCGAGATCGAGCGCGGGTACGCGATCGTGAAGTCGGCGCCGCCCGAGCGGCTCTGGGGGATCCCGCTCGGCAAGACCGGGCTGCGCAAGGAGTTCGGGGTCACGATCGCGGCGTTCAAGAAGCCCGGCGCCGACTGGACCAACGCCGACGCCGAGACCGTGCTGGGAGCGGACGACACCATCCTCATCGTGGGGCCGACGCGCAAGGCCGAGGGGTTCGCGCAGCTGCGCTGAGCGGGCGGATGCCGCGGGCATCACGCGAGCCTGCGAGTGCGCCGTGAGACGCGCCGTCGGGGCATCCGCTCGGCTCTGGAGCGGGCCTAGGCTGTGGGGATGACGAAGCTCCCCTCAGGCATCGCGAAGGACGAACTCGACGACGAGGTGCGCCCCCAGGACGACCTCTTCCGGCACGTCAACGGCAAGTGGATCGAACGGACCGAGATCCCGGCCGACAAGGCCCGCTACGGCTCGTTCCTCGTGCTGCACGAGGAGGCCGAGAAGGCCGTGCGCGAGATCATCGAGGAGGCGCAGCAGGCCGAGCCGGGCACCGAGGCGCGCAAGGTGGGCGACCTCTACGCGAGCTTCATGAACGAGCAGCGCGCCGACCTGCTCGGCGCCACGCCCATCGCCGCGCAGCTCGTCGAGGTCTCGCTCGTCAACTCGGTCGAGTCGTTCCTCGACACGCTGGGCCGGCTCGAGCGCCAGGGGATCGCCGGGCTCGTGCAGCTCTACGTCGACAACGACCCGGGCGACCCCGAGCGCTACCTCGTGTTCGTCGAGCAGGGCGGCATCGGCCTGCCCGACGAGAGCTACTTCCGCGAGGAGCGCTTCGCCGCGGTGCGCACCGCGTACAGCGCTCACCTCGAGCGCATGTTCGCGCTGGCCAAGCTCCCCGATCCGGCCGACCGCGCGGTGCGCGTCTTCGACCTCGAGACCGACCTCGCGAAGGCGCACTGGAACAACGTCGACACGCGCGACAGCGAGAAGACCTACAACCTCTACGCGTGGGCGGATGCCGCGGCCGCGTCGTCGCTCGACCTGCAGGTGTGGCGCGACGCCATGGGCGTGCCCGAGGGCGCGTTCGCCGAGCTCGTGCTGCGCGAGCCGTCCTTCGTCGAGGCGCTCGGCGGCCTGCTCACCGAGGAGCGCCTCGAGGCGTGGAAGGACTGGCTCGCCTGGCAGGTCATCCGCTCGACGGCCGCCTACCTGTCGAACGACTTCGTCGAGGCGAACTTCGACTTCTACGGCCGCACCCTGACCGGCACCCCGCAGATGCGCGAACGGTGGAAGCGCGGCGTCTCGCTCGTCGAGGGAGCCATGGGCGAGGCGGTCGGCCGCATCTACGTGGAGCGCCACTTCCCGCCGGCGGCGAAGGAGGCCATGGACGACCTCGTCGCCAACCTCGTCGAGGCGTACCGGGAGTCGATCACCGGGCTCGAGTGGATGGGCGACGAGACGCGCGCGAAGGCGCTCGAGAAGCTCGACAAGTTCACGCCGAAGATCGGCTTCCCCGTGAAGTGGCGAGACTACTCGACGCTCGAGATCGTCGCCGACGACCTCGTCGGCAACGTGCGGGCCACGGCGGAGTTCGAGTTCAACCGCGAGCTCGGCAAGATCGGCAAGCCGATCGACCGCGACGAGTGGTTCATGACGCCGCAGACGATCAACGCGTACTACAACCCGGGCTTCAACGAGATCGTGTTCCCGGCGGCGATCCTGCAGTACCCGTTCTTCGACGCCGGCCGCGACGCCGCCGCGAACTACGGCGCGATCGGCGCCGTGATCGGCCACGAGATCGGGCACGGGTTCGACGACCAGGGCTCGAAGTACGACGGCGACGGCCGGCTCACCGACTGGTGGACCTCGGCCGACCGGGCGGCGTTCGAGGACCGCACGAAGGCGCTCATCGCGCAGTACGACGCCCTGAGGCCCGCGCAGCTCGACGGCGAGAACGGCGACGACCACCACGTGAACGGCGCCCTCACCATCGGCGAGAACATCGGCGACCTCGGGGGACTCGCCATCGCCTGGAAGGCGTACGTGCTGTCGCTCGACGGGAAGAAGTCGCCCGCCGTCGACGGCCTCTCGGGCGCCGAGCGGTTCTTCCTCTCGTGGGCGCAGGCCTGGCAGATGAAGGGCCGCGACGAGGAGGTCATCCGCCTCCTCGCGATCGATCCGCACTCGCCGAACGAGTTCCGGTGCAACCAGATCGTGAGGAACATCGACGAGTTCTACACTGGCTTCGGTGTGACTGACGACGACGCCCTCTGGCTCGATCCGGCCGAGCGGGTGACGATCTGGTAGATCGCGCCGAAGAACGATCCGAACCAACCTTCTCGAGCGCGCCGCTGACCGCGGTGGGGGAGCGCCGACCGTCCGAGGAAGAGCGTGCTATCACCGTGGTGACGTCGTCGCAGGGTTCCGAGCGGCGAGCGCGCCACGCGAGCATCCGGAGGGGACGACACCGCACGGACGAGCACAACGAGGACTTCACCCGCGGGTTCAACGCCCTCGGCGAGCTCGCGCTCGCGGGGGTGCAGGTCTCGGCCCGCGCGACCGACCTCGCCACTGGGAAGGTGCTCTTCTCGGTCGACGACCACGTCGTGATGCCCACCGCCTCGATCGGCAAGGTGCTGCTGCTCGTCGAGGTCGCATCGCGGCTCGCGGGCGCCACGGCCGAGGCGTTCACGGTGCTCGACCGGGCCCCGCGCGACGCGGTCGGCGACTCGGGCATCTGGCAGCATATGCAGTCGCCGTCGCTGCCGCTCGCCGACCTCGCCGCACTCATCGGCGCCTCCAGCGACAACCTCGCCACGAACGTGCTCATCCGCCACGTCGGCCTCGAGGCGGTGCGCGCCCGCACCGAGGCGCTCGGCCTGACTCGCACGGCCCTCCTCGACCTCGTGCGCGACCACCGCGGCCCCGACGACGCCCCGCAGCTCTCGATCGGCTCGGCGAAGGAGCTCACCTGGCTCTTCGCGTCGCTCGCCCGGGGCGAGGTCGTGAGCCCCGAGGTGTCGCAGCGCGTGGTCGGCTGGCTGTCGCTCAATGCCGACCTCTCGCTCGTGGCGTCGGCGTTCGGCCTCGACCCGCTCGCGCACCGCATGCCCGACCACGGCGTGCTGCTCATGAACAAGACGGGCACCGACGGCGGCGTGCGCAGCGAGGTCGGCGTGCTGCGCGGCCCGCGTGCCAGCGTCGCGTACGCCGTGTCGATGTACTTCGCCGACACCATGCTCACCTCGCGCCTGGCCGTGCTCGACGGCATGCGCCAGGTCGGCCTCGACCTGCTCGAGTACGTGCACTGAGCGGATGCCGCGGCTCGACGGGACCGAAGTCCCGAGCGCAGTCGCCCCACGGGGGCAGTCTGGGGGCCATCTTCCCGGCGCCTGGCGAGATGGCCGGCCGGGCCGACGACGGATGCGAGGTGGCATCACCATGCACGAGGCAGGCGGATCCCGGCGGCTGCTCAGCCGACGCGCGTTCATCGCTGCCGCCGGAGCGGCGGGTGCGGATTTCGTGCTCTACGCCGTCCTTCCGGGCGGCACGCGAGTCGCTGTGGCACAGATCCCGGGCGGAACGCTCGCGCCGGCCGACGTGCCGAAGTTCCGGACTCCATTGCTCATCCCGCCGGTCATGCCGCGGGCCGCGACGATCGTCGCCCGGGGCGGGAAGAACATCGACGCCTACGAGATCTCGGTCCGGCAGTTCGCGCAGCAGATCCTGCCTGCGGGCATGCCGGCCACGACCGTGTGGGGGTACGGCGCCGTGGCCTCGGAGAAGAAGCGGGGACTGCTGATCCACCATGCGCCGTCGCTCACGATCGAGGCCAGGTGGAATCGCCCAGTGCGGGTGAAGTGGATCAACGAGCTCGTCGATGGGAACGGGAACCACCTTCCGCACCTGCTGCCCGTCGATCCGACGCTGCACTGGGCGAATCCGCCCGGCGGCGTCGACGGGCGGGACACCCGGCCGACGTTCGAGGCGACGCCGGCGGCGTACGACGGCCCCGTGCCGATCGTCACGCACCTCCATGGCGCGGCCGACGTCGGCGATGAGAGCGACGGATACGCCGAAGCCTGGTACCTGCCGGATGCCGTCGACATTCCGATGGACTTCGCGACGGAGGGCACCTGGTACGAGTTCTTCGCCGGGAAGGCGGCGAACGCGTTCGACGTGGAATGGAGTCCCGGCTCCGCGACCTTCCAGTACCCCGTCGACCAGCGGGCGTCGACCCTCTGGTACCACGACCACACCCTCGGGATGACCCGGCTCAACGTCTACGCCGGACCGGCGGGCTTCCTCCTCATCCGTGGTGGCCCCGACGGCGACGACGCCGTGCTCGACAGCCGCTCGGGTGCGACGGCCGTGCTCCCGGGCCCAGCCCCGAAGGAGAACGACAGGTTCCCGTCGGACACGACGTACTACGAGATCCCGATCGCCGTGCAGGACCGCTCGTTCAACGAGGACGGATCCCTCTTCTACCCCGACACCCGCGCGCTCTTCGACGGGATCACCGGCCCCTACCTCCCCGATGGCGAGTTCTCGCCCATCTGGAACCCCGAGTTCTTCGGCAACATGATGATGGTCAACGGGAACACCTGGCCGTTCCAGGTCGTCGAGCAGCGCCGCTACCGGTTGCGGTTCCTCAACGGATGCCAGTCGCGGTTCCTCATCCTCGACTTCAGCGGCATCCCCGGGGTCGACGTCTGGCAGATCGGCAACGAGGGCGGATTCCTCGCCGCTCCGGTGCACCTGTCCGCCGACCACGGCGGACGCGTGCTCCTGGGACTCGCCGAGCGCGCCGACCTGATCGTCGACTTCACCGCCGCCCCGGTGGGCGACTACGTGCTCGGCAACGTCGGGCCCGACGAGCCGTTCGGCGGCGGCGAGCCCGACGACGACTTCGACCGGGCCGACCCGGAAGGGACCGGGCAGGTGCTCCAGTTCCGCGTCGTCCCGGCGACGGCGCCCGACCCCACGACGCCGCCGCAGTTCCTGACGCTGCCGCCGATCACGCCGCTGCCGCCCGAGACGGCGCACCGCCCGCTCGCGCTGATCGAGAGGATGGGGCTGGGTCACGATGCGGACGGCGAACCGGTCGAGGGTCCGATCGAGGCGCTGCTCGGCGAGGTCGTCGACGGCGTGGCGGTCGGGCGGCCCTGGATGGATCCGGTGTCGGAGAACCCGGCTGTCGGTTCCACCGAGGTGTGGGAGTTCGTGAACACGACCGGCGACGCGCACCCGATGCACGTCCACGAGGTCGCGTTCGAGGTCGTGAACCGCGAGGGTCTCGTGCTGGAGGGCGAGGGCGAGGAGGCGGAGGTCGCGGAGCCCATCCGGCCCGACGGCGTCATCACGCCGCCCGAACCGTGGGAGACCGGCTTCAAGGACACCGTGATCGCCTACCCCGCCCAGGTCACGCGCGTGCGCGCGAGGTTCGACCACCCCGGCCAGTTCGTCTGGCACTGCCACATCGTCGAGCACGAGGACAACGAGATGATGCGCCCGTACCGGATCGGCCCGGTGCAACCGGGGCAACCCGGCTGAACCAGGCGCGGGCGGGCGCGGCGTCCGACGGGTGTCAGGCCTCCCCGCCGTCCCGCGGGGCGAGCGGATGCCGCAGCAGCCGCACGAGCACCGTGCCGTGTACGGCGCCGACCATGGCACCCGCGGCGAGGATGCAGGCGAGGAGGACTCCGACGCCGAGCACGTTCACGCCGACGTCGAACATGAGGCTCGGGCCGAGGTAGGTGAGCGGGAGGGCGAGCGCCCATGCGACGGCGTTGGCTGGGATCCACCGCCACGCCTGTGCGACATGGCGTCTGAGGACGACGACCTGCGCGCTCGCGAGCACCGGCCCGAGGAGCAGGCCGAGTCCCGCCGCGGCGAGGAGGATGATGCCGAGCGGTGGCTCGGCCATCGTCGTGCTCGACGCGGCATCCGTCGCCTCGACCTGGCCGGTGACCAGCGAGATCACGGTGCTCGGGACCATGCCGAGCAGCCACGCGATGCCCGCGCCGATGGCCGTCGCCCACACCCACGAACTGCGCGACAGCGCTGGAAGCGGGTCGCGGAGCACCCGCCACTGCGCGTAGCCGACCACGACGCCCTCGAAGAGCGTGCCGAGCGCGACCGCGGCGATCGCCGTCGCGACCTCGAACCATGGCCCGAACTGCGCGCCCAGCAGCATGACGATCCCCGCTCCGACGAGGAGCGACCCCCCGAGGCCGATGCCTTCGCCGATCGCATTGGCGAGCACCCACCGGCCGTACAGCCGGCGCTCGCCGGCCGTACGCGTGCGCGCCTCGGTGATCGTCACGCCCGCAGCGTACGGCGACGGGCTGCGGCTCGCCGGGCCGTTGGTCCCGCGTCCGCGGCTGAGGTGGGCCCGACGCGCGTCGGACGAGGTACGCACTTGGCTCATGTCGAATCCGCCGCACATGAGGCGGATCGGAAACGTCACGGGAGGGACGACGGTTCAGGCGGCTGGGCCGCCTCAGACGGTTCCGACGGCTCCGGTGTCTCCGATGGCCCGGCGGTGTCGACGGCGTCGGCGCGGGTCGGGTCGTGCGTGAGCAGCGCGATGCCCTCGCGCACGGCCTCCAGCGTCTCGGGCGCCGCGAGCACGCGGAAGTGCCCCGCGACCGGCACCTGCACGTTCGTCGCGCCCTCGAGCGCGCTGCCGTCGGGCACGTGCGGGTCGAACGTGCCGAACACCGAGACGATGCGCGCGTTCACGGATGCCGCGTCGCCGAGCATCACGATCGTCTCGTCGCTCGGCAGCAGCGCCCGGATGCTCGGGTCCCCGAAGAGCCGCGCGCGCCGCGCGCCCGCGAACGGCGTGCAGATCGCCACGACCCCGCGGACGCCGAGCGCCTCGCCCTCGTCGTCGATGAGCACGTGCTTGCCGATGAGCCCGCCCTTGCTGTGCGCCACGATCACGCGTCCGGCGGGCGGCGGCGCCGACCGGGCGAGCGCCTTCGCCACGCGCGCGGCGGTCTCGGCGATCGGACGCCGGTTCGCGCGCATGCCGTGCACGACGACGACGCGATGCCCGGCCGCGTGCAACGCGTCGCCGAGGGGGCGCAGGAACGACCAGTGCTCGTACACGCCGGGCAGCAGCACCACCTGCGGCTTGTCGGGGTCGCCGTGGCGCCACCCGGCCGGCTCATGGCCGGCGCCGAAGACGGCGAGCTGCTGCCAGCCGGCGTACGCGTAGTCCCGGGCCATCACGCCGACCGCGGCGGGAATGCCGAGGTGGGGCGCCGCCGCCCCGGGCGCCTCGACCAGCGACACCGGACGCCCCGCCGGCAGCCCCTGCGCGTGCCGAACGATGAGCTCGCCGACCCGCCGTCCGGCCCGGATCATGGTCTCATGCCCGCGGCCCGGCACCTCGACGTACCGTCCGTCGGGCACGAGCCGGGCGACCTCCTCCGCCCACTCCCGCGGCACCACCCGGTCGTGCTCGCCGCGGACGACGAGCGTCGGCGCCGAGATCTCGGGGAGGATGAGCTCGATGCGATGCTCGAGCATCGGCCGGAGGTTCGCCGCATACCAGCGCGGGCCCGCCTTCGCGTAGAGGGCGATGCCCCAGCCGAGGGCCTTCGGATGCACCAGGGCGATGTCCTGCAGGAACCGCATGGTCTGCTTCCCGAGCGTGCGCTCCCGCGGGTTGACCGTCGGCGCGATGAGCACGAGCCGGTCGACGAGCTCGGGATGCCGCGCCGCCGTCTCGGCGACGACCTGCGCGCCCGTCGAGTGGCCCACGAGCACCGGCCGGTCGATCCCCTCGGCCACGAGCAGCTCGGCGAGGAGCTCGCCCGCCGCCGGCATGCTCAGCGGCTCGCGGGGCTCGGGCGCGTCGCCGAAGCCGGGCAGGTCGAGCGCATGCACCGTGCCGGTGGCCTCGAGCACGCCGGCGAGCTCCGACCAGTAGTCGTGCGCCATGCCGAGGCCGTGCACGAGCACGTAGTCGGGTCCGTCGGGCCGACCCGACTCGTGGATCACGACGACGTCCTCGCCGCGGCGGAATTCGCGGGTCGGCGCCATGACCGCAGTCTAGGGGCGCGTCAGTCGATGACGCCGGATGCCGCGAGCCGGCGCAGCACCTCGGCGCCAGCGGGTGGGCAGCGGTCGACGTCGGCCGTCGTGACCCAGTGCAGCTCGCCCACCTCCGCCGAGGCGGCGGGCGCGGCATCCGTCTCGGCTTGGAACACCCGCATGCGCACGAGCCGACCCTCGGGCTCGCCGTGCGCCTGCACGACCACCTCGAAGAGCTCGACGAGCCCGTCCGGATCCAGCTCGAGCGCCACTTCCTCGAACGCCTCGCGGGCGGCCGCCTCGGCGGCGGACTCGCCGGGATCGATCTTGCCGCCCGGCATGTAGTGCACGTCGCGATCGCGCGCCGTGACCATGAGCACGCGACGATCGCGCACGAGCGCGATCGCGGCGACGAGCAGGTCGGGCAGCTGGGACATCCACTCCACCCTAGGCGGGGGCTACGCTGGCTCGCAGTCCGGTCGCGACGGCGCGACGGTCTGACGGAACGGAGGGGCCGACGGTGGGCGATGCGCAGCGCGGGTACGCACGGGTCGTGCAGTCGGAGGTGTACCGGGCGGGCGTCGGCGGCACGAAGCCGGCCGTGCCGGTCGACCACACGGCGCTCGAGCAGGCGGCGCGTAAGGCCGTGTCGGCCGAGGCGTTCGCGTACCTCGCCGGCGGAGCCGGTGGCGAGGCGACCATGGCGGCGAACCGCGCGGCGTTCTCGCGCTGGCAGGTCTGGCCGCGGGTCCTCCGCGACGTCGCGGAGCGCGACCTCTCGATCGAACTGCTCGGCCGGCGTCGCGCAACCCCGTTCATCCTGTCGCCCATCGGCGTCGCCGAGCTCGCGCACGCCGACGCCGACGTGGCCGTCGGGCGCGCGGCATCCGAGCTCGACGTGCCCTACGTGCTCTCGAACCAGGCGTCGCGGCCCATGGAGGAGGTCGCCGCCGCGATGGGGGCGGGCTCGCGGTGGTTCCAGCTGTACTGGAGCCGCTCCGACGAGCTCAACGCGTCGTTCCTGCGCCGCGCGGAGGCGGTCGGCTGCGAGGCCGTCGTCGTGACGCTCGACACCCACCTGCTCGGCTGGCGCACGCGCGACCTCGACGCCGCGTTCCTTCCGTTCACGCGCGGCCATGGCATCGCGCAGTACACCAGCGACCCCGTCTTCGCCGAGCTCGTGCGCGACCGGGTCGCCCGCAGCTCCGGGCCCGGAGAGCGGCCGAAGGTGACGCCGACGCTGCTCCGCTCAGCGTTCTCGATCGCCCGCTCGGCCGTCGGCACGCGGCTCGTCGACGGCGGCGTGCGCGACGCCCTGCGCTCGCCGCTGCCGCGCGCCGCGGTGGAGACGTTCCTCGACGTGTTCTCCGACCCGAGCCTCGCCTGGGACGACCTCGCCCGCCTGCGCGAATGGACGTCGTTGCCCGTACTCCTGAAGGGCGTGCTGCATCCCGACGACGCGAGCCGGGCCCTCGACCACGGCGTCGACGGCATCGTCGTCTCGAACCACGGCGGGCGCCAGGTCGACCGCTCGGTCGCCACGCTCGACGCGCTGCCCGCGATCGTCGAACGCGTCGCCGGCCGCGTGCCGATCGTGCTCGACAGCGGCATCCGGGGCGGCGCCGACGCCGTCATCGCCCTCTCGCTCGGCGCGACGGCCGTCGGCATCGGACGCCCGTACGCCTACGGGCTCGCCGCCGCCGGGCAGGAGGGCGTGCGCGAGGTCGTGCGCAACCACATCGCCGAGCTCGACCTCACGCTGGGCCTCGCCGGCCACCGGTCGGTCGCCGAGCTCGGGCCCGAGACGCTGCGGGCGGCGGGCTGACGCGAGGGCCAGGAAGACCTCGCCCGGTGCGCCCGGGAAGCGCTCCGAGGCGCGTGCAGCGTCGCGGTGGTCACGGGGTGGTGAAGACGGGCGGCGTCACCGTCGCGACGCACTCCTCATCGACCGGCGCCGCAGGATCGGCGAGGAACGAATTGATCACCACTACCGGGCACGGGTCCTGCAGGATCACCTGGTGCCCCAGTCCCGGAAAGTTGATCACCTGCGAAGCGCTCAGGGAGGGTGTGGCGGCGTCCTGCCAGGAGGGCGAGGTCACCGCGTCGAACGTTCCGCCCAGGAAGAGCGTGGGCACGTCGCTGACGACCTCCGCGTGAACCCGCTCGGACGCCGGCGCGACGTCCCAGATCTCGCAATCGTCGAAGAAGCGCGGCACCTGCGGGAGCAGGCTCAGCACGCGCTCGGGGAATCCGGGCAGCGCTTCGGAACCGAGGGCGACGACCTCTTCGGGGCTCGTCCGCGGAAGGTCCTCGCTGCAGAACACGCTCCACTGCAGGCCCAGGCCGACCACACCCGCCGCCGGGAGGTACTGGATGACGGAAGCAGCGATGCCGGTCCCGTCGCCGGCCGCGATCTCATGGATCATCTGGGGGAGCACGGCTGAGTACGCGGGGCCGGTCGCGAGGCGGAGCACCACCACGTTGGCGAGCTTGTACCCGTCGACGACGACCGAGACGGTTTCGCCCGCCGCGGTCGTGACGGGTACGGTCAGCGGTTCGGCGTCGAGTCGATTCACGGTTTCGGTGAACACGGCCTCGAGGTCGGGGTATGCGGCCGCGCAGGCCTCCTGTGCGGCGCATGCCGCATACATCTCGTCGAAGGCGGCGGCGGACGTGGGCCAGAAATCGGCAGTCCATCGGACGTTGGGCGGCACCACCGAGTCCAGCACGACGCTGCGGACGCCCTCGGGGTGGTCGCGCAGCACGGTCAGCGCGAGATCGGTGCCGTAGGACACTCCATAGATGTTCCACTCGTCGATGCCCATCGCCACCCGCAGGTCGGCGATGTCCGCCGCATTCTCAGCCGTGTTGTAGGAGTCGAGTGCGATGCCGTCGTCCACCAGGCGTTCGCGGCAGGCGGCTGTGGCGGCATCGGACTTCTCACCCGTCGCGGGATCGTTGTACGCCAGCCCGACGGCTTCCGCGTAGAACGCATCCTGCTCGGGACACGTGAGGAACGGTTCGCTGTGATAGGTGCCGCGCTGGTCCACGAACACGACGTCGTGCTCCGCGTTCATGCCCGCGGCCACCGCGGCGGCCGCACTGATGAGTCCTGTGCCGCCCGGCCCACCATCCAGGTACACGATCGGATCGGCCGCCGGCGTCGCCGACACCGCGCGAACCGTGGCGACCGCGATGCGCACGGTGCGACCGTCGGGATCACTGCGGGTCTCGGGAACGGTGAGATATCCGCACGTGTACTCGGGGCCGAGGTCCAGTTGCGGTGCGCCCTCCAGATTCGGATCCGGACACGGGCTCTCCTCATACGAGGCCTCGTATGCCAGCGGTTCGGGGGTCGCTGACGGCGTCGCCGCGGACTCGCCCCCGAACGTGCACCCCGTCATCGAGACTCCGGCGAGCGCGAGGGCGACGGCGAGACGCAACCGGCGGGACACGGAACTCGCTCGAGGGTTCACGAGCCTCACCGTATTTCCCCTCGCAGGTCCGGCGGTAGGGCATCGGGGCCCCCGGTTGTGGGGACAACGTGCGCTACTTCGTCAGCGTCCGCACGAGTGCGACCGCCTCCTTCGGCGAGACCTCGGGCAGGTAGGCGCGACCGATCGCGACGCCGATGGTCGGCAGCGCGAGCGGGTCGGGATACGCCATCGAGATGGTCTCGTACTCGGGATTGAACTTCGCCTTGAACCGGAACAGCGACGAGAACCCGTAGGCGGGCTCGAGCGTGCGTCCGAGGAACTCGAGCAGGCGGGTCATCGCCGTCGGCTCGGGCGCCTCCTCGCCGGGCGCGAGCGGTTTCGCGGCGAGCGGCGCGCCCGAGAGGCTCAGCACCTCCTGGCCCTCCTCCTTCATGTGCAGGGCCGCCGACGCGATGAGGAACTCCATGATGCCGTTCATGCTGTGGTCGGTGCGCCGCATGAAGTCGATGGTCCAGCCGACGACGTCGCCGTCGCGGTACACCGGCAGCCAGCTCGTGATCGCCTGCAGGCGCCCGTCGGGCCCGACCGCGAGCATGAGGCGCACGTCGGGGTCCTTCAGCTCGTCCATGCCGCCGAGCGTGAAGCCCATCTCGGGCAGCTCCTTCTCGGAGACCCATTCCTCGGAGATCGCGGTGATCTCGGCGACGGTCGGCCGCGGGAGCTCGTCCCACGTCGTCCAGACCGTGGTCATGCCCTCCTTGATGCCGCGGTTCAGCGCCTGACGCACCTTCTGCCACGGCTTGCCCATGAGCTCGAGGCCGGTCGTGCGCACGAGCGTCTCCTCGCCCACCGACATGTGCTGCCAGCCGAGCTCCTCGAACACGGGCAGGTACTGCGGATGCACACTGTAGAACACCGGCACCCAGCTGTTCGCGTCGCAGAACGCGGCGAACTCGCGGATGACGCGGCCGGCCTCCTCGGGACGGCAGATCGGGTCGGACATCGTGATCGCGATCCCGTTGATGACCCGATACGCCACCGCCGACTCGCCGTCCGCGCTGAACCACGGCACGTTGCCGGGCCAGGTGCCCATGAAGCCGAGCGTGCCGCCGCCGTTGCGCCGGATGATCGTGCGCAGCTTCAGGCGGTCGGCGAAGCCGAGCTCGGCTCGCGTGTGCCGCATCAGGCGGATCGCGGCGACGATGAAGATCGCCCAGAACAGCGGCCCGACCACCTGGTAGGCGATGCTCGTGAGGTCGTGCGCCGGGATCACGATCGGGTCGACGACGGCGAGGAAGTGCGGCGGCACGAACCGCTTGAGCGTGTCGACGAGGAGGTCGACCGGGGTCGCGGCCGGCCAGTACTCGCCGAGCGTCGCGAGCCCGATCGCGTAGTACGCCGCGGCGAGCACCACGAACGACACGACGACCGTGGTCAGGAATCGCGCGAACGAACCGCGCGGCGAGCGGACCTGGAAGTGCCGCCGGGTCACCGTGAGCATCACGATGATGCCGATCGGCAGCGCGAGCACGGCCAGCGCCCAGACGATCAGCTCGCCGATGTCGAACACCGTCCAGGCGCCGCTCTCCACGTCGGCGGTCGTCACCGTGACGTCGAACGCCGTGCGGGCGAACAGCAGGATCGCCACGTTCACCGAGATCGCGAGCCAGCGGGCGAACCGGCGGCCGGAGCGCAGGCCCCACGCCGCGAGCAGGAGCAGGAGCACCGGCACGAACGAGAGCAGGAACATCCCGAAGCCCTGCGAGCTCAGCACCGCGAGCTGCTTCAGGCACTCGTCGCCGACGGCGGATGCCGCGGCCCCGCACTGCGAGATGACCACGTCGATGTCCACCGGGTCGTCGTCGTAGAGGTACGAGCCGAACCCGAAGGGCGTGAGCTCCGTGCGGTTGACGAACGCGACGATCGGGCCGATCGCCGTCACCGCGACGACGGCCGCGACGAGCGTGCGGGTCTCGGCGTGCGAGCTGCGGCGGGCCCGCAGGGTCGACGCGTCGCGCGCGAGCAGCGCCCCGAGGAACAGGCCGACGATCGCCGCGATGAGCCGGTAGACGTTCGAGGAGTCGCCGTCGTAGAGCACGAACACGAGGATGAACGCGAACGTCACGATGCGGATGCGGCGACGCCACAGCACGCCCATGAACGCCGTCGAGGTGATGAGCGCGCCGACGATGCCCGCGAGCGGGTCGAGCGTGAGGTCGGCCGCCGTGCCGGTCGCCCACCACTCGCCGAAGAGGGACCCGAACCACTGCAGCCACGTGCCGATCGCGACCCCGAGCACGCCGGTGACGAGGAACGCGACGATCGCGCGCCACGTGCCCATGCGCCGCTCGGCGATGCCGAGCAGCAGGAACGACAGGACGACGCCGAACACGAGCTGGAACGGGTCGAAGGGGATGAACAGGGCCGTGACGACGGTCCACCACTGCGCCCCGTCGATCGTCGTGACGACTCCGGCCGCCCAGGTGTTCGCCGTGGCATCCGATGCCTCGCCGACGATCGTGCCGGTCACGATGGAGGTGACGAGCAGCAGCACCGCGAACGCGATGCTGAACGGCACCCGCCGGGCGAAGCCCGCGAGCGTCTCGCCCGTGGTGCGGAGTCGGCCCTTCGGCTCGACGTCGGTGATCGCGGGATCGGTGTCGGTCACGGGGCCGCCAATCCGAGTCGTGGGTAGAGCACCTCGAATCCCTTCTCGAGTCCGCCGAGCAGGCCGCTGACGCCGTGGTCGGCGTCGGGCACCACGTAGAACGTCGTCTGCATGCCGGCCTGCGCCGCGGCATCCGACAGCCGTTGCGCGCCCGGCGCGAAGGTGCCGTCGTTCGCGCCGATCGTGAAGATCGCCACCGTGTTCGGGTACGGCGCCTTCTGCGCCATGATCGTCGTCGGCTTCACGGCGTCGTAGGCCGCCTGGTCGCCGTTGAAGACGGAGGCCAGCACGTTCGCGGGCTGTTCGGCGCCCTGGTACTCGGTGGGAGACACGGCCAGGATGTTGCCGAACACCTCGGGGTACTTCGCGCCGAAGTACGCGGCGCACTGCCCGCCGTTCGAGTACCCGGCCACGGTCGTGAACTGCGGGCCCTGCAGCACGTTGAGGTGCGACTTCGCCCACGGCACCACGTCCTGCATCACATAGGTCTCGACGTTCCCCATCGAGGTGTCGAGGCAGAGCGGATCCACGTTCGGGTCGCCGAGCTGGTCGACCACGAGCGCGATCGGCGCGAGGCCCTCGTTCCGCGAGGCGAAGTCGTCGAGCACCTGCGCGATGAACGAGGCGTCGGGATCGCCGGGCTGGCCCATCATCATGATCACGAGCGGCAGGCGCGGCGGATCGTCGACGAGTGCAGCGGGCGGCAGGTACAGCTCCGCGTCGCGCGCGGAGAACCCCGACTGCGTGTTCGGCACCCCGCCCTCGGGCGTGCCGACGCGCCCCTGCTCCGGCATGCCGGCCGGCGGCGTCCACGTCAGGTAGAGCGGTTCGGTGGGGTCGGCCGCCGGGCTGGCGCTCGGGTCGTCGAGGTCGATCGTGCCCGCCGTCGAGATCCCGAGCAGGGCGCCGAGCGTGCGGTCGATGCCGTAGGCGGCGTTGATGCCGAAGAGCGCCGTGAGCGAGAAGATCGGCACCGCGAGGATCGCGATCAGCTTGCGCCACCAACGGGAGTACCAGAGGTTCCAGATGGCGAGCGCGCAGCCCGCGAAGGCACCGGCCACCCAGAACCACACTTCGGGCAGGATCGGCCCGGGGATCGCCCCCAGCACGTTCACGCTGACCCAGAGGATCCCCGCGCCGACGAGGGCGCCGACGATCAGGACGACGATGGCGGTGAGCACCCACGACCAGCCGGGGCCGCGGCCGAGCAGGTAGATGAACACGGCGGCGGCGATGGCGTACACCGTGTAGAGGAACGGTCCGTCGACGATGTTGACGTCAAGCAGGAAGTTCCACACCCTCGCCCCCCTCGGACAGCGGCCGTGATGGGGCACAGCGTAGCGCCCGTAGGATGGTGGGACCGTGTCGTCTCCGGGCAATTCGCCCGATCCCCGCACCATTGGAGCCACCGTGGCCGCACCCAGCCGTCTCGAGTCCGTCATCGCCCTCGCCCAGCACCGGGGCTTCGTCTTCCAGGCCGGCGAGATCTACGGCGGTTCCCGGTCCGCGTGGGACTACGGACCCCTCGGCGTCGAGCTGAAGGAGAACATCAAGCGCCAGTGGTGGCGCACGATGGTCACGAGCCGCGCCGACGTCGTCGGCCTCGACTCGAGCGTCATCCTCCCCAAGCAGGTGTGGGTGGCATCCGGTCACGTCGGCGTCTTCACCGACCCGCTCGTCGAGTGCCTGCACTGCCACAAGCGGTTCCGCGAGGACCACCTCCTCGAGCACTACGAGGCGAAGAAGGGCCATACCCCCGAGAACGGCATGGCCGACATCGTGTGCCCGAACTGCGGCACCCGCGGTCAGTGGACGCCGCCGCGCGACTTCAACATGATGCTGCAGACGTTCCTCGGCCCCGTGCAGGACGAGTCGGGCCTGCACTACCTGCGCCCCGAGACCGCGCAGGGCATCTTCACGAACTTCGCGAACGTGCTGCAGGCGTCGCGGCTCAAGCCGCCGTTCGGCATCGGCCAGATCGGCAAGTCGTTCCGCAACGAGATCACGCCGGGCAACTTCATCTTCCGCACGCGCGAGTTCGAGCAGATGGAGATGGAGTTCTTCGTCGAGCCCGGCACCGACGACGAGTGGTTCCAGTACTGGGTCGACCAGCGCTGGAACTGGTACATCGACCTCGGCATCGACCCCGAGAACCTGCGGCTCTTCGAGCACCCGAAGGACAAGCTCTCGCATTACTCGAAGCGCACGATCGACATCGAGTACCGCTTCGGCTTCCAGGGCGGCGACTGGGGCGAGCTCGAGGGCGTCGCCAACCGCACCGACTTCGACCTGTCGACGCACACCGAGCACTCCGGCAAGGACCTCTCGTACTTCGACCAGTCGAAGAACGAGCGCTGGGTCCCCTACGTCATCGAGCCCGCGGCGGGCCTGACACGCTCGCTCATGGCGTTCCTCGTCGACGCGTACGACGTCGAGGAGGTGCCGAACGCGAAGGGCGGCACCGACAGCCGCACCGTGCTGCGCCTCGACCCGCGCCTCGCGCCCGTCAAGGCCGCCGTGCTCCCGCTGAGCCGCAACGAGCGCCTCTCGCCGCTGGCCCGCGACATCGCCGCCTCGCTGCGCAAGCACTGGAACGTCGACTTCGACGACGCCGGCGCGATCGGCCGTCGCTACCGCCGCCAGGACGAGATCGGCACTCCGTTCTGCGTCACGGTCGACTTCGACTCGCTCGACGACAACGCGGTGACGGTGCGCGAGCGCGACTCCATGGGCCAGGACCGCGTGCCGATCGCGGAGCTCGAGGGGTACCTCGCGGCGCGCCTGATCGGCGCGTAACGCCGCTCGCGACGCTGCCGATTCGCAGCGGAATCCCGTTTGCGCTGCGGAATCCCGATCCAGTGGGATTCCACCGCACGATCGGGATTCCACCGATCGAGGTCGACTGCCGCGGAGGCCGCGGGGCCGCGGCCGATAGCATCGCGATCATGCACGTGGCATCCGCCGGCTTCTTCGACGTCGGCCCCGAAGATTCCGAGTCCGAGCGCACGGTCGAGGTTCCCCAGACCCCGCCGTGGCTGCAGCCGCCGCAGCACGTGATCCCGGGCCGAGTCGTGCTGGACGAGATCGTGCACCGCGACGACGCAACGGTGCTCCTGTTGCGCGAGGTCCGCCTGTATCCCGAGGGCGCCGAGTTCCGGATCCGGTGGGTACGGCGGCGCCGGGGCGAGACCGAGCGGGAATGGCACCGTTGGATCCAGGAGCGGCACATGGTGCCGCCGTCCGACGACGCGGAGCCCGACGACCTGCACATCGGCGTGCGACTCTCCGACGGCGCGCGGGTGCTGCCGATCGGCATGCGCCGTGCCTGGCAGCCCGACGTCGAGCGCATCCCGCCGACGCTGACGGTGCTGGGCGGGGGAGGCGGCGGCGGCCTCGACCAGTACGACGGCACCGTCAATGCGTGGTTCTGGCTCGGCGGACCCGTTGCGGGCGACCTCGACGTCGTGCTGCAGTGGCGCGCCATCGGCCTCGGCGAGACGAGCGTGCGCATCCCGGCCGACCTGCTGCAGTCCGCGCCGCCCGCGCGGCCGCTGTGGCCGTGAGGATCTCGCTCGGGATGCCGGCGATCGCGCCCGATTCAAGCCGAGATCCGCGATTCCCGCCTGAGCAGCGCACGTCCGCCTGAATCGCGAGCCACGCGCAAAGACGCCTACGCGCGGCGCGCCGCCCACTCGCGGCGGAGGATCCCGTAGACGGCGGTGTCCTGCCACTCGCCGTCGTTGTACTCCTCCTCGAGGAGGCTCGCCTCGCGACGCATCCCGAGGCGTTCGCACAGCGAAGCGGATGCCGCGTTCCGCGCGTCGAGGAAGGCCTGCACCCGGTGCGGGTTCAGGTGCTCGAACGCGAAGTCGCGCAGGGCGGCGGCCGCCTCGCGCGCGTAGCCGCGGCCTTGGAAGTCGGGATGCAGCACCCAGCCCAGTTCGAGCTGCGCGTGCTGGACGCTCGAGACGCGGATCATGAAGTCGCCGATCAGGCGATCATGGGCGGCCGGCGCCGAATCGTCGGCCGGCGACCCCGGCAGGATCGCGGCGAAGAAGACGAAGTCGCCGTCGGCGGCGAGCACCCGGCCGGCCGCGCGCCGCGCGGTGTGCGCGTAGGCCTCGGCCCGCTCGCGCATCGGCCACGGGAGGTAGCGGAGCACCTCGGGGATGCGCTGGTACTCGTACACCTCGGCCGCGTCGGATGCCTCGAGCGGACGGAGTACGAGGCGTTCGGTGCGAAGCGGCTGCTCGGTCAGCGGTGCGGCGTCGAAGGGGAAGCGGAGCGCAGGCGGACCGTCGGCGGCCGCGGCGGCGGGGCGCCCGGGATCGTGGAGCAGGTCGGAGGTGGACGGTGCCCCGGTCACGAGGCGTCGGCCTGCTCGGCCCGCCCCGCGGCATCCGTCGACGCGGCATCGGTCGAACCCGACCCCGCCACCGACGGCGTCGAGGACTCGCGCACCGCCTGCGCGGTCGCGTCGGGCTTCACGCCGAAGAGCGCCTCGAGCCCGTCGATCCACGCGGCCTGCTCGCCGGCTCGCGCGAGCTCGCGCGAGCGCACCATGGGGGTGTGCAGCAGCACCCCGGCCATGTGGCGCAGCGCCGCCTCGGTGCGCCCGTCATCATCGCCGCGGGACTTCGCCCGCTCGATCTCGGCGTCCATGAGGTCGAACACGTGGCGGCGCAGGGCGACGACGGCCGGCGCGAGGTCGCGCTCCTCGGCGATGTCCCCGAACGCGCGGGCGTCGCGGTTCACGATCGCGCGCGCGGCATCCGTGGCGCCGAGCTCCTCGAGCGGCGCGTGGATCTTGATGGTCTCGAGGTCGAGCAGTTCGACGCCGGGCAGCTCGACGACGTCGGGGGCGACGTTGCGGGGGAGCCCGAGGTCGATCACGAGCTGGCGCTGCTCGCCGGGCGAGGCGGGGCCGGTGGGCGACGCGACGCCAGGCAGCGCCGTGACGGTGCCGGCGGATGCCGCGAGCTCCTCGCGCCCGACGGCGATGAGCGCGCGGTCGACGACGTGGTGCTCGGCCGTGGTGCAGGTCACGATGATGTCGGCGTCGGCGGCCGCCGTGGCGAACGCGCCGCGCGTCACGGCCTCGATGCCGTGGTTCGCTGCGAACCTCGCGCCGCGGCCCGAGGGGGAGTGCACGCGCACGTCGGTGACGCCGCGGTCGCGCAGGGCAGCGAGCGACGCGCCCGCGAAGCGGCCCGTGCCGACGAGCAGCACCCGGGTCTGCGCCCAGTCGGAGACGCGGCTCTCGGCGAGGTCGAGGGCGAGGCGCACGAGCGAGCGGCCCTCGCCGCCGATGCCGGTCTCGTTCTTCACGCGGCGGGAGGTCTGCGAGGCGCGCTGGAACAGGCGCTCGAGCTCGGGCGTCGTGGTGCCCTCGTGGCGCGCCTGCTCGAGCGAGCGGCGCACCTGCCCGGCGATCTCGCCCTCGCCGACGACGACGGACTCGAGTCCGGAGGCCACGGAGAAGAGGTGTCCCGCGACGGCGTTGCCGTGCACGAAGCCGAACGTGGTGCGCAGCTCCTCGGCCTCGAGCCCGGCGACCGAGCCCACGGCGCGGATCGCCTCGTGCACCGCGGCGACGGGCGACGCGCCCTCGGGGGTGTCGAGCTCGAGGTACGCCTCGAAGCGGTTGCAGGTCGCGACGACGACCGCCCCCTGGAGCGAATCGTGCCCGTCGAGGATGCGGGGTGCGGCGTGCTCCGCGTTCGCCGAAAGACGCTCGAGCATGTCGAACCCGGCGTTCTTGTGACTCGCGGTGAGGCAGATGAGCACGAAGGGATTCTACCCGCCGTCGAACGGCGCTTCGAATCGAGTGGACGCCGGGCGACTCAGGAGCCGAGGACTCCTCAGCGGCGGCCGGCGGCCGCGGCGGCCTGCATCGCGGGCGTGATGATCGGGATCGGCGCCGTGAGCGGCGGGAGCTCGAGGCCCTCGGCCGCGAGGGCCGCCCGGTGCATGGCCTTCCAGCTCCGGACGGTCGCGTAGAACGGCGCGTCGGCGAGCGCGTACCGGCCCACCCTGCCGGCCGACAGGATGATCGGCAGCTCGACGCTGTGGCCGTGGTGGCGGATGCGCAGCACGGCGACGGGCACCTTCGCGTCGCCGACGACCATCGAGTCGGCGCGGATCGTGCGCACCTCGCGCCACGGGAAGTGCGCGGCCCTGCGCGGGCGGCGACCGCCGTTGAAGAAGGCGATGCCGAGCTCGTCGACCACGATCGAGTAGCGTGCGCCGAGGCGCACGCGCTCGTCGGGCAGCAGCTCGTTCATGCGCTGCTCGAGCAGCCGGCTCCGGATGCCGCAGCTGAGCTCTCCGCGAACCGACGACGCGAGGGCGGCGCCACGGGAACGGGCGCGGGCCGAGCGGCCGAGCCGGGCGATCGCCCAGACGACGAACACGATCACGCCGACCCCGACGAAGACCGTCGCGACCTGCGTGGTGGGAACGGCCGGCATGCTCGGCAGGTACCGCTCGAGCATCGGGCTGCCCGCCATGATGCCGGCGACCACTGCAACGGCGGCGAGCGCGACGAGGACGGTGAGGCTGACGCGATGGGCGGCGGGATTCATCGGCCCCCTCCGCCCCGCGGAGCCGGGTGCCTTCGCCGCGTCGGGTCGGCACGGCGAATGATGGACCTGGTGTTCGAAACGATCGGGGACACGTCGTTCTTCTTCTCCGTCGGGGGCGGAGGCGCGCCAGCGCTGGCACGTCGTCGTGCGGGGAGACACGACGTCATCGACTGTATCGTGCGAGCGCTCTCACGCAACAGGGGGGAATCGCGTGTCATCGCGCCGATCGACGCGTGATTCCGTAGTCCGCGAGGAAGCCTCAGCGTCGTCGCCCGGATGCGCCGGGGCGGCGGGCCGCCCGGTCGACCGGCGAGGACTTCGGAGGTTCAGAGCTCCTTCGAGAACGCGACCCGGTGCTCGCCGGGGCCGTCGTAGTCGCGCCACGCCCGCACGCCGTCGAAGTCGGTGTCGCCGGATGCCGCGAACCCGAGCGCCGCGTGGAACGCCTGCGAGCGGCGGTTCGGCACGCCCGTGATCGCGTCGACGCGGTGGCATCCGGCCGCGCGCGACTCCGCGAAGAACACCTCGTAGAGGGTCCGCGCCAGGCCGTGCCCCCGCAGGTCGGGACGCACGCCGACGAAGTGGATGTACGCGACACGGGGCTGCGCGTGCGAGCGGAATCCGATGAGGAACGCGGCGAGCCCCGCGGCATCCGTGCCGAGCAGGCTCGTGTCGCTGAAGTGCTGGAAGAACAGCGGCGGCAGGAGCAACGGCAAGGGCGTGCCGGGCATGCCCCACCACTCGGGGATCGCGTCGACGACGGCCGGGTGGTCGGCGACGCGCGGCCGGCGCAGCACGGTGCCGGGTGGGAGCGCGGCGTCGGCGGGGAGCTCGATGGGCGGCTGCAGCATCCGTGGTTCGCGGGCCATGCTCGATCCTCCCAGCCGGGCCCGGCGGAGCACACCCCGAGCGACTGGCGGGCGGCACGCCCAGCCCGATACGCGACAATGTCACGCGTGATCCTCTCGCCCCAGCATCCCCTGTCCGCCGGCCTCACGGGCGATTCGCGCCTCGTGCGCGCCTATCGAGGGGAGCGCAGCGACACGACGCCCGTGTGGTTCATGCGCCAGGCGGGGCGCTCGCTGCCCGAGTACCGCGACCTGCGCGTCGGCACGCGGATGCTCGACGCGTGCCTCGACCCGGCGATGGCAAGCGAGATCACGCTGCAGCCCGTACGTCGCCACAAGGTCGACGCTGGCATCTTCTTCAGCGACATCGTCGTGCCCCTGAAGCTCGTCGGCGTCGACGTCGAGATCCAGCCCGGTCGCGGTCCGGTCTTCGGCCGGGGGTACGAGGATGCCGCGGGCGTCGCCGAGCTGACGGCTGTCGACCCCGCCCGCCTCGACGAGGCATCCGGCCCCATCACCGAGGCCGTCGCGCGCACGGTCGCGGAGCTGAATCGCACCGACAACGGATCGGGCACCGCGACCCCGCTCATCGGCTTCGCGGGCGCGCCGTTCACGCTCGCCGCGTACCTCGCCGAGGGCGGCCCCTCGAAGGACCACCTTGCCGCCCGCACGCTCATGCACGCCGACCCGGGCGCGTGGCGGGCCCTCATGGACTGGACGGCCGAGCTCACCGGCCGCTTCCTGCGGACCCAGGTGCTCGCCGGCGCCTCCGCCGCGCAGCTCTTCGACTCCTGGGCGGGCGCGCTCTCGCTCGCCGACTACGAGACCCACGTGGCGCCCGCGTCGGCGAAGGCCCTCGCCCACGTGCACGACCTCGAGTACGAGACCGCGGATGCCGCGGGCGCCGCCATGACCCGGGCCGTGCCCGTCGTGCACTTCGGCGTCGGCACCGGCGAGCTGCTCGCCGCCATGCACGGCATCGGGGTCGACACCGTGGGCGTGGACTACCGCGTGCCGCTCGACGTCGCGTCGCGGCGCGTCGGCGCCGACGTGCCGCTGCAGGGCAACCTCGACCCGGCGCTGCTCGCCGCGCCGTGGCCCGTGCTCGAGGCCGCTGTGCGCGACATGCTCGCCCGAGGCCGGGTCGCGCCCGCGCACGTCTTCAACCTCGGCCACGGGGTGCCGCCCGAGACCGACCCCACGGTGCTCACCCGCGTCGTCGAGCTCGTGCACGAGGCGGGCGCATGACCGACGCCCACCGCACCGACGTCATCGTCGTCGGCGGCGGCGTCGCCGGCCTCGTCGCCGCGCTCGAGTGCGCGAAGGTCGGCCTGCGCGTCACCGTGCTCGAGCGGCGCGAGTCGATCGGCGGATGCGTCGGCCGCATCGAGCTCGACGGGCTCCTGCTCGACAGCGGCGCCGAGTCGTTCGCGACCCGCGGCGGCACGGTCGCCGAGCTCGTCGACGCGCTCGGACTCGCCGACGCGGTCGAGTCGCCGAACGCCGCCGGCGCCTGGCTCGTCTGGCCCGGATCGGGCCGCCGCCTCGACGCCGCGCCGCTGCCGCGCACCGGCATGCTCGGCATCCCCGCCAACCCGCTCGGCGACGACGTGCGCCGCATCATCGGCTGGCGCGGCGCCTGGCGCGCGTATGCCGACCGCCTCATGCCGATCCTCACCATCGGACGTGCGCACAGCCTCGGGAAGCTCGTCCGCAGCCGCATGGGCGACGCCGTGCTCGAGCGGCTCGTCACCCCGATCTCGGCGGGGGTGTACTCGACGAACCCCGACGATCTCGACCTGGACGTCGTCGCGCCCGGCCTCAACGAGGCGATGACGCGCACCGGCTCGCTGTCGGGCGGCGTCGGCCAACTCGTCGAGGAGCGCCGCGCCGGCGGCGCCGTGCAGGGCCTCCGCGGCGGGATGCACACGCTCGTCGACGTGCTCGCCGTGCAGCTCGAGCGCTTCGGCGTCGAGGTGCTCACCGGCACGGAGGCGACGAACCTCGAACGGCTCGGCCGGCGTGCCGAGGCGGACGCTCGGCCGGCGCAGGACGGCGCGGGCGCGCCCGCGAGCGGATGGCGCGTGAGCGCGACCCGGGTCGCCGCACCCGCCGAGCCCCCGGCGACCGGGGAGGCCCTGGTCGCGGGCGAGCCCGCCGACGACGAGCCGCGCGAACTCGGGTTCGAGGCTCCCTACGTGATCCTCGCGGCCCCCGCCGACGCCTCGCGCCGGTTGCTCGACGAGGCGGCGCTCGGCTGGTCGGATGCCGCGGACTGGCCGAGTGCGGCATCCGTCGAGCTCGTGACGCTCGTGCTCGACGCGCCCGCGCTCGACGCCGCTCCGCGCGGAACCGGCGTGCTCGTCGCCGCCGGCACCCCCGGCGTGACCGCGAAGGCGCTCACGCACTCGACCGCGAAGTGGTCGTGGCTCGCGGAGCTCGCCGGCGGCCGGCACGTCGTGCGCCTCTCCTACGGGCGCGCGGGCGAGTCGAACCCCCTCGACGGCCGCACCGACGACGAGGTCGCGGCGCTCGCACTCGCCGACGCCAGCGCACTGCTCGGCACGCCGCTCGACGGCTCGATGCTCCGCGCCTCCGGCCGAAGCGCCTGGCGCGACGCGCTCTCGCAGGCGACGATCGGGCAGCGCGACCGGGTGCGGGCGCTTGAGGACGTGCTCGCCGCCGAGCCCGGCATCGAGGCGACCGGCTCGTGGGTCGCGGGCACGGGGCTGGCATCGGTGGTCCCGCACGCGCTCGAAGCGGCACACCGCATCCGCCACCTCGCCGTGAGCCCCGACGACGTGCCCGGCACGGGCCCCGGCGCGTCGACCGACGCCCCGGCCGACGACGCATAGCCGCAACGGCATACTTTCTCCGCAACCCCCTTGCGCCACTTCGCACGGGGTCTACGCTGGAGGGGTCGCTGTGGTCATCCACCGGCCGGCCACAGGGGGAGATGGGGTGCACATGAAGGGCAAGATCCTCTTCGTCGTCGGGCTCGGCGTCGGCTACGTGCTCGGCACGCGCGCCGGCCGTGAGCGCTACGAGCAGATCAAGCGCGCGGCCGAGAACGTCTGGAACACGCCGGCGGTGCAGCAGGGCGTCGGCACCGCGAAGGAGTTCGCGATGAGCCGCGTCGGCGATCTCAGCGACACGGTGCTCGACAACGTCAAGGGCCTCATCGGCAACGCCACGAAGAGCTCGGGCGCCACGAAGGCCGACGTGAACCGCGCGGCGCGCAGCGCGAAGGCGAACATCTCGAAGGCCGCCACCGCCGCCCGCTCGGCGGTCGACGACGCCGCGTCCAAGCTCGAGGACGCCGTCGACGGCGCCGCCGACGTGGCGTCGAAGTCCGCGGCGTCGGGCTCCTCGAAGTCGAGCTCGTCGAGCTCGAAGTCGACCGGGAAGGGCGGCTCATCGTCGCGCGGGTCGACCACGTCCGGCTCCTGACCCCCGGAGGCGACCATGCCAGCACCGTCGAATGACGATCGTTCGCTGTTCACCCTCGTCGGCGAGCTGCCCGACCGGGTGTCCGACCTCGTCCGTGCCGAGCTCGACCAGATCAAGGCCGAGATCAGCTACAAGCTCAAGCACTTCGGCATCGGCTCGGGCCTTTTCGCCGGCGCGGCGGTCGTCGGGATCTTCCTGCTCTTCACGCTCATCGTCGCCGCGATCTTCGCCCTCGCGCTCGTGATGCCGGGCTGGGCCGCGGCGCTGACGGTCTCGGGCATCCTGGTTCTGATCATCGCGATCCTCGTGTGGATCGGCGTCGTCAACTTCAAGCGCGGCAGCGAGCCGCTCGAGTCCATCGAGAGCCTGCGCAAGGACCTCGACGTGGTGAAGGGAACGGGCGAGTATGACCGCGACTGACGCCGGCAAGGTCAGGGGGCGCGACGCCAAGACGCGCCAGCGCAACCTCACGCGCCTCGAGGCGCGGGCCAACTCCGAGCGCGCGCGCAAGGAGTTCGCGGGCACGCTCGACGCCCTCGAAGACAAGCTGAACGTGCCCAAGCAGGTGCGCATCAAGACCCAGCGGGCGAAGGTCGAGTTCCGTCGCTTCGCGAAGGAGCAGCCGGGTGCGGCGATCGCCACGGGCGTGACCGTCGCAGCGGTCGTCGGCGTGACGGTCTGGCTGATCGTGCGCGCCGTCGTCTCCGACACGTGACCCCGGCGAGCGGATGCCGCGATGTCGCCGCTCGACGCCACGGGCGCTGAGGCCGTGCACCCCGCGCCGACCGCGGTCGAGCGCGTGGCCGATGAGGTGCGCGCCGAGATCCTGAGCGGCGAGCTCGCGGCCGACGCGCCGCTCCGCGAAGAGGCCGCCGCCGCCCGCTACGGCGTCTCGCGGCACACCGTACGCGCCGCGTTCCAGCGGCTCGTGGCCGAGCGGCTCGCCGTCGCGCTGCCGTACCGCGGGGTGCGGGTGGCGAGCTTCGACCGCGAGACGATCGTCGCGCTGCAGCAGCTCCGGGCCGCACTCGAGGTCGAGGCCGTGCGCATCGCGCGGCATCGCCACGGGCACGAGTGGCCCGATGCCGCGCTGGCACCCGCCCGCGACGCGCTCGATCGACTCGCGGCATCCGCCGACTGGCTCGAGGCCGAGCGGGTGCACGCGGAGTTCCACCATGCGCTCGTCGCGGCATCCGGGAGCCCGCGCATCATCGAAGCGCACGCCGCACTCGGCAGCGAGTTGCTGCTGTTCCTGCTGCACGTGCGACCGCACTACACGCTCGAGTCGCTCGTGGCCGAGCACCGCGAGCTGCTCGACGCGGTGCAGGCCGAGGGACCCGAGGCGCTGCGCCGGCACCTCGAGCACTCCACGCGCCTGCTCGTGGGGGAGTGAGGCCGCACCTGGGCGGCCCCGATCGAAGGAGATCGACATGACGGATTCCGCAACGGCACCCGAGGCCGCGCCCGGCGGCGCGCTCGACGGAACCGGGCCCTCCGGCGGCACGACCGCGGCGTTCGCCGACCGGGTCTTCGGCTCGGTGCTCGGTGCGATCGAGCTGCTCAGCATCCACCTCGGCGATCGGCTCGGCTGGTACCGCGCACTCGCCGAGTCGGGCCCGCTGTCGTCGGCCGAGCTCGCCGCGCGCACCGGCACCGTCGAGCGGTACGCCCGCGAATGGCTCGAGCAGCAGGCCGTGAGCGGCATCCTCACCGTCGACGAGGCGGATGCCGCGGCCCCCGCGTCCGACCGCCGCTTCGCGCTGCCCGCAGCGCACGCCGAGGTGCTCGCCGACGCCGCGTCGCTCGACTACATGGCCCCCGTCGCGCGCATGATCACGGCGGCCGCGATGCGCGCCGCCTCGCTCGTGGAGGCGTACCGCGGCGGCGGCGGCGTCTCGTGGGACCAGTTCGGCGACGACGCCCGCGAGTCGCAGGGCGACGTCAACCGGCCGTGGTTCGAGCGGCGCCTCGGCGACGCCGTCGCCTCGGTCCAGGAGCTCGACGCCGTGCTGTCGCGCCCCGGCGCGCGCATCGCCGACGTCGGCTGCGGGCACGGCTGGTCGACGCTGGCGCTCGCGCGGGCGTACCCGTCGGCGCGGGTCGTCGGCATCGACGTGGACGAGCCCTCGATCGCGGCCGCCCGCGAGAACGCCGAGGCCGCCGGCCTCGCCGACCGGGCGGAGTTCCGCCTGGCGGGCGGCGAGGAGCTGGCCGAACCGGGTGCGTTCGACGCGGCGTTCGTGTTCGAGGCGCTGCACGACATGCCGCGGCCCGTCGAGGTGCTCGATGCGATGCGGCGGGCGGTGCGCGACGACGGCGCCATCGTGATCATGGACGAGGCGGTGGCACCCGGGTTCGCCCCCGGCGGCGACGACGTCGAGCGGCTCATGTACGGCTACAGCATCCTGATCTGCCTGCCCGACAGCCTCGCGACGCCGGGCTCGGTCGGCACGGGCACGGTCATGCGGCAGTCGACGCTCGAGCGGTACGCGACGGAGGCCGGGTTCTCGCGCATCGAGGAGCTGCCGATCGAGGACTTCGCGATGTTCCGCTTCACGCGGCTCGTGCACTGACGGCGGCCGCGGCATCCGCTGCGCCACTTCGGCGCGGTCTGCGCCGGCACGAGTGGCGCGACGGACGCACAAGTGGGGCAGCGGCGGGCCCGGTACCGCCGGAGTAGGCTCCGGCGCGTGGGGAGCGAGGAGGCGGCGCGCATCTCGCCGATCGACGCGGCGACGCTGGGCATCAGCGTGCACGGCGGTCAGCCGTACCTCATCACGCTGGCGGGCGTCCTCGGGCCGGGGGAGCACGTCGACGCGGCCGGGCGACCGGATGCCGCGGCGATCCGTCGCCTGCTGGCTCGCCGGATCGGGGCGATCCCCGTGCTCGCACAGCGTGCCGTGCGCCGCGAGGGCGCGTGGTGGTGGGAGCCGCAGGAGCCCGACCTCGCCGCGCACGTGCTGGTCGAGGACCCCGGCGCGGGAGACCGCGGCTTCGAGGCGGTGTGCGCCCGCCTCCTGATGCGCCCGCTGCCGTCCGATCGACCGCTGTGGGAGATCGTGCTGGTGCCCGGCGCCCGCCCCGCCGGGTGCGGCATCGTCGTGCGGTTCCACCATGTCATCGCCGATGGCGCGCACGCCGTCGCGCTCGTGGAGGGGCTCCTCGACCCGTCCGAGGTCGAGCGTCGTCCGGCGGCCGTGCCCGCGAGTCCGGCGGCGGGCCCGTCCGGCAGGCCGGCGGCGCGACCGCCAGTCACGCCGTCCCGAGCCGCCGTGCTCGCCTACCGCATCCGGCAGTTCGCGCGCCCGTGGATCCGCTCGCGGGTGCTGCTCGGCCCGCTCGGACCGCGACGGGATGCGGCCGGGGCATCCGTCGACCTGGGCCGACTGCACCACGCGGCGCACGCTGCCGGCGGCACGATCGGCGACGCGTTCCTCGCCGCGGTCGGACGGGGGCTGGCGCATGCGATGCGCGCCGGAGGCGAGCGGGTGCCCCCGACGGTCACCGTGTCGCAGCCCGTGCGCCTGGCCTCGCGCGACGGACAGCTCAACGCGGTCGGCGTCATGCTCGTGCCCGTTCCGCTCGGGGACAGCCTGCGCGACGCCGTCGAGCGGATCTCGCGCACGACGCGGGCGGCGAAGCCCGCCGCCCGGGCGTCGGGCACCGTCATCCGCTCGCCGGCCGCCGCCCGGGGGTTCGACGCGTTCGCGCGGCACCAGCGGCTCATCGCCGCGGTCGTGTCGAACGTCCCCGGACCGAGCAGGCGGCTGTCGCTCGCGGGCTCTCCGCTCGTCGAACTGCTGCCGCTCGCCCCGCTCGCGGGGAACGTGCGCATCGGCGTCACCGCCGCGTCGTACGACGGGCGCCTCTGGGTCGGCGTCGTGACGGACGCCGAGCACGTCGTCGCGGCATCCGATGTGGCCGACCGGATCGCCGCCGCGCTCGAGGAGCTCGGCACCTGACCCCTTTTTGGCCGATGGGGCAGGAAGGGGGAGACTGGAGGCATGTCTTCCCCCGCTGCCGAAGCGGCAGCCGACGCGCTCCAGACCGATTCCGACGCCGAGCAGTCTCCCGAGGGCTACACGGTGTTCGTCGTGCTCCGCAAGGACCCTGCACGACCCGACGACCTCGACGGCCACGACGTTCCTCGCTTCGTCGAGGAGCTCGACGGGGTCATCGCCCTCGTCGAGGACGAGGGCGTCACCCTGCGCGGCATCTACGACGTGTCGGGCCTCCGCGCCGACGCCGACGTGATGCTGTGGCTGCACGGCCCCACTGCCGAGGGCCTGCAGTGGGCCATCCGCGAGCTGCGCCGTGCGCGCCTGTTCCGCGCCCTGCTGCCGACGTGGAACGCCATGGGCGTGCACCGCGACGCCGAGTTCAACAAGGCGCACGTGCCCGGCTTCCTGCGCGGCCTCGAGCCGAAGCAGTGGCTCACGGTGTACCCGTTCGTGCGCAGCTACGAGTGGTACCTGCTGGCGCCCGAGGAGCGCGGGCGCATGCTCGCAGAGCACGGCCGCAAGGGCGCCGCGTTCACGGGCGTCATCGCCAACACGGTCGCGTCGTTCTCGCTCGGCGACTACGAGTGGCTCCTGCCGCTCGAGTCCGACGAGCTCACCGACCTCGTCGACCTCATGCGCGACCTGCGGGCCACCGACGCGCGCCGCCACGTGCGCGAGGAGGTCCCGTTCTACACGGGCCGTCGCGTCTCCACGGCCGAGCTCGTCGAGGTGCTGCAGTAATGGCGGCGGCGAACCTCGGCTCCACGGGCGCGGCGGATGCCCCGGGCACCGCGCATCGCGGTCGCAAGCCCGCCCCCGCGGCATCCGCGCCCTGTGCGCCCGGAGCGATCGTGCCCGGAGCCACGCCCGCCGCGCAGTCCGGCCCCGAGCACGTGACGGAACCCGTCGCCTACGACGCGATCCTCCTCGCCGGCTTCGGCGGGCCCGAGGGCCAGGACGACGTCATCCCGTTCCTGCGCAACGTCACGAGCGGTCGCGGCATCCCCGACGAGCGGCTCGAAGAGGTGGCGCACCACTACCGCCACTTCGGCGGCGTCAGCCCGATCAACGAGCAGAACCGGCGGCTGAAGGCCGGACTCGAGGCCGAGCTCGCGCGGCGCGGCGTCGACCTTCCCGTGATCTGGGGCAACCGCAACTGGGACCCCTACCTCAACGACGCGCTCGCCGAGGCGAAGGAACGCGGCTTCACGAAGCTCATCGGGATCGCGACGAGCGCCTACAGCTCGTACTCGAGCTGCCGCCAGTACCGCGAGGACTTCGCCGACGCGCTCGCCGACACCGGCACGGGCGACGAGATCCAGATCGACAAGGTGCGCCAGTTCTTCGACCACCCGGGCTTCGTGCAGCCGTTCATCGAGGGCGTGCGCGACGGCATCGCCGGCCTCGTGGCCGACCACCCGGGCCTCGACCGCACGACCGAGATCGAGGTGCTGTTCGCGACGCATTCCATCCCGTCGACGGATGCCGCGAAGTCGGGCCCCGCCGAGCGCGGGTTCGGCGAGGGCGGCGCCTACGCGGCCCAGCACCGCGCCGTGGCCGAGGTGGTCATGCGCGAGGCCGGCGCGTCCGACGTGCCGTGGCAGCTCGTCTACCAGTCGCGCTCGGGTCCGCCGTCGATGCCGTGGCTCGAGCCCGACATCAACGACGCCATCGAGGAGCTGCCGGCCGCGGGTCGCAAGGCCGTCGTGATCGTGCCGCTCGGGTTCGTGAGCGATCACATGGAGGTGCTCTGGGACCTCGACAACGAGGCGCTCGAGACCGCGCAGGAGCAGGGCCTCGCCGCCGTGCGCGTGCCGACGCCGGGCACCCACTCGGCGTACGTCGCCGGGCTCGTCGACCTCGTGCTCGAGCGCGTGCAGGGCACGCCCGTCGCCGACCGTCCGGCCGTGACCGAGCTCGGTCCCTGGTACGACGTGTGCCGCCCCGGATGCTGCGAGAACGTGCGCCTCGGGTTCCGCCCGGCGCTGGCGGGGATCGCGCCGTGACCGGGTCGAACGTCATCCGCGTCGGCACCCGGGCGAGCGCGCTCGCCATGGCGCAGACGACGCAGATCGCCGAGCGCATCGCGAAGGCCGCCAAGGCCGACATCGAGCTCGTGCCGGTGACCACCGAGGGCGACACCTCGCGCGCGTCGCTGGCGTCGCTCGGCGGCACGGGCGTGTTCGCCGCGGCCCTGCGCGAGGCGCTGCTGCGCGGCGAGGTCGACGTGGTCGTGCACTCCCTGAAGGACCTGCCCACGGCCGACCACCCGGGCCTGCGCATCGGAGCGATTCCGAAGCGCGCCGACGCCCGCGATGCGCTCTGCGCCCGCGACGGCCTCGTGCTCGCCGACCTGCCCGAGGGCGCCCGCGTCGGAACCGGGTCGCCGCGCCGCATCGCGCAGCTCGCCGCCGCGCGCCCCGACGTCGTCGCCGTCGACATCCGCGGCAACGTCGACACCCGCCTCGGCAAGGTCGCGTCGGGCGAGCTCGACGCCGTGCTGCTCGCGGCAGCGGGCCTCGGCCGACTCGGGCGATCGGATGCCGCGACGGAGCTGCTCCCGCTCGCCACGTGGCCCACGGCACCGGGCCAGGGCGCACTCGCGATCGAGGTGCGCCGGGAGCGCGGCGACCGCGCGCTCGAGCGCGCGCTCGAGGCCGTCGACCACGCCACGACGCGTGCCACGGTGCTCGCCGAGCGCCTCGTGCTCGCGGGCCTCGAGGCCGGTTGCTCGGCCCCCGTGGGTGCAAGCGCGTTCATCGAGGACGAACTTCTGTTCCTGTCCGCGAGCGTGTACAGTGCCGACGGGACGCGGCAGCTGACCAGCTCGCATGCCGCCACCCCCGACAGCCGCTCGGCCGCCGATCTGGCGGGCGCGGCCCGTGACGTCGCCGATCGCGTCGTCGCAGAACTCCTCGGCAACGGCGCCGCCGATCTTGCACCTCGTGAGGAGTCGCCGTGAGCGAATTCGAATGGACCGGCGCGATCGGACTGCCGTTCCACGACGGCAAGCCGCTCGCCGGATGGCGCGTGCTCGTGCCCAGGGGCGGCCCCTGGGGCGATGGCGTGGCCGCTGCGCTGCGCGCGCGCGGCGCGACGCCGATCGTCGCGCCCATGATCAACTTCGCGCCCACCGACGACCAGCCCGCGCTCGAGGCGGCCCTCGCGAAGCTCGCCGCCGGCGGGTTCGACTGGGTCACCGTGACGAGCGCCACCACGGTCGACGTGCTCGCGTCGTACGGCGCGGTCATTCCGGCCTCGACGAAGGTCGCCGCGGTCGGCGAGACCACCGCGGCCGCCCTCGTCGCGGCCGGCTACCACGCCGACATCGTCCCGTCCGAAGAGAACTCCGCTCGCGGCCTGCTCGAGGAGTGGGAGGCGGCCACCGAGGGCCAGAAGGGCCTGCGCGTCCTCGCGCTGCGCTCGGCGATCGCGAAGCAGGTGCTCTCGATCGGCCTCGCACGCATCGGCCACCACGTCGAGGCCGTCGTCGCCTACCGCACGGTCGGCGTGCCGGTCGCGGCGAAGGTCGTCGACGACGTGCGCGCCGGCAACGTGCACGCCGTGCTCGTCACGTCGGGCAGCGTCGCCGAGCAGGTGCAGCAGCAGCTCGGCCCCATCCCCGAGTCGATCCTCGTCGCGGCCATCGGGCCGCAGACGCAGCGGGATGCCGCGCAGATCGGCCTCCGCGTCGACGTCATCGCCCGCGAGCGCAGCGCCGAGTCGCTCATCGACGCGCTCGTCGAGGCGGCCACCGCCCGCGCCTGACGCCGCCCGATTCCCGCCGGGCGAGCGCCCAGCCGCCGCGACGTAGGCTGTTCGGGTGACTTCCACGCCCCTTCCCCGCGTCCGTCCGCGCCGCCTCCGCGAGACCCCCGCGCTGCGGCGACTCGTGTCGGAGACGCGCCTGCACCCGGCCGAGCTCGTGCTGCCGCTGTTCGTGCGCGAGGGCGTCGCCGCGCCGATGCCGATCGCGTCGATGCCGGGCGTGGTGCAGCACTCGCTCGAGAGCCTGCCCGACGCGATCGACGAGGCCGCGGCGGCCGGCGTCGGCGGCGTGATGCTGTTCGGCGTGCCCGAGGTGCGCGACGCACGCGGGTCGGGCGCGACCGATCCCGACGGGATCCTCAACGTGGCCACGCGCGTGGCCGTCGAGGCATCCGCGGGCCGGCTCGTCGTGCAGACCGACCTGTGCCTCGACGAGTTCACCGACCACGGGCACTGCGGCGTGCTCGACGAGCACGGCCGCGTCGACAACGACGCCACGCTCGAGCGCTACCAGGCGATGGGCCTCGAGCAGGCCCGCGCCGGCTCCCAGGTGCTCGGCCTCTCGGGCATGATGGACGGCCAGGTCGCCGCCGTGCGCGAGGCGCTCGACGACCAGGGGCGCACGGATGTCGCGATCCTCGCCTACTCGGCGAAGTACGCGTCGGCCTACTACGGGCCGTTCCGCGACGCCGTCGAGTCGACGCTCGAGGGCGATCGCCGCACCTACCAGCTCGATCCGGGCAACCGCCGCGAGGGCCTCCGAGAGGCGATGATCGACATCGAGGAGGGCGCCGACGTCGTCATGGTGAAGCCGGCGGGCAGCTACCTCGACGTGCTCGCCGACGTCGCCGCGGCATCCGAGGTGCCGGTCTGGGCCTATCAGGTGTCGGGCGAGTACTCGATGGTCGAGGCCGCCGCCGCGCACGGCTGGATCGATCGCAGGCGCGCCGTGATCGAGTCCGTGCGGGGCATCCGCCGCGCGGGCGCCGACGCGGTGCTCACGTACTGGGCGACCGAGCTCGCCGGCTGGATCCGGGAGGGGATCGACTGATGACGGATCTCGATACGGCTGCTTCGCTGCCTACTCGATCACCGGTTACCAACGCCGACCTGTTCGCCCGCGCGCAGGCCGCGATCCCGGGCGGCGTGAACTCGCCCGTGCGCGCGTTCCGCTCGGTGGGCGGCACGCCGAGATTCCTCGTGTCCGCGCGCGGCCCGTACGTCACCGACGCCGAAGGTCGCGAGTACGTCGACCTCGTCGCCGGCTGGGGTCCCGCGATCCTCGGCCACGCCGACCCGCGCGTCATCGAGGCGGTGACGGATGCCGCGCGCCGCGGCCTCTCGTTCGGCTCGTCGACGCCCGCCGAGACCGAGCTCGCCGAGCTCGTCGAGCAGCGCGTCGCGCCGGTCGAACAGCTCCGCCTCGTGTCGACCGGCACGGAGGCGACCATGAGCGCCATCCGCCTCGCGCGCGGCTTCACCGGCCGCGACCTGCTCGTGAAGTTCGCCGGCCACTACCACGGCCACTCCGACGGCCTGCTCGCCGAGGCGGGCTCGGGGCTCGCGACGTTCGCGCTCCCGGGGTCGGCCGGCGTGCCCGCCGACATCGCGGCGCTCACCCTCGTGCTGCCGTACAACGACCTCGACGCGGTGCGCGCCGCGTTCGCCGAGCACGGCGAGCGCATTGCGGCCGTGATCGTCGAGGCCGCCGCGGCGAACATGGGCGTCGTTCCGCCGCTGCCCGGCTTCAACCGCGCGCTCGTCGACCTCGTGCACGCGCACGGCGCGCTCGTGATCTCCGACGAGGTGCTCACGGGCTTCCGCGTCTCGGAGGCCGGATGGTGGGGCGTCGAACGCGGCACCGACGGCGAGTACACGCCCGACCTGCTGACGTTCGGCAAGGTCATCGGCGGCGGCATGCCCGTGGCCGCGCTCGGCGGTCGCGCCGACATCATGCAGCAGCTCGCGCCCGTCGGTCCCGTGTACCAGGCCGGCACCCTCTCGGGGAACCCGGTGGCGGTCGCCGCGGGCGTCGCGACGCTCAGGGCAGCGGATGCCGCGGTGTACGCGCACCTCGACACCACCGCCGCGACGATCAGCTCGGCGGTGTCCGACGCGCTCGCGGCCGAGGGCGTCGCGCATGCCGTGCAGCGGGCCGGCAATCTCTTCAGCTTCGTGTTCGGTGACGGCGTGGCATCCGGCGTCACCGACTATGCGGGCGTGCAGCGGCAGGAGGGCTGGCGGTACGCGCCCTTCGTCCACGCGATGCTCGACGCGGGCGTCTCGCTGCCGCCGTCGGTGTACGAGGCCTGGTTCGTCACGGCCGCACACGACGACGCGGCGATCGGGCGCATCGTGGACGCGCTGCCCGCGGCTGCGCGAGCCGCGGCATCCGCCCGACCCGCGTAACCGTCTTCGGGGGTTGGCCGGAACGGGGTACGAAACCGTTACGCCATTGTGGGGTGGCGACACGGCGCGCGTCGGTCGGCTCGGGCAGGATGGAAGGCATGGCCCAGCTTCGCGTGCACAGCGACCGGATCGAGGTTCACCTCACTCCGGCCGAGAAGGCGCTCGCGTTCCGCTCGGACGACCTGGTGGTGCAACGCGACGACATCCGCTCGGCGACCATCACCGACGATCCCTGGGTGTGGATCCGCGGCATCCGCCGGCGCGGCTCCGAGATCCCGCTCGTCGTGGCGGTAGGCGTGTGGAAGTACCACGGCGGCACCGACTTCGTCATCATCAAGGGCAAGCGGCAGGCGGTCGTGCTCGAGCTCGCGGCGGGCGAGTTCACGCGCATCATCCTGAGCACCAACCAGTCGGCGCGCCTCATCGATCGCCTCAAGCTCACCGAGCCGCCGACCGAGGCCGACGCGTCGCGCGACTGAACCGCGAGTCGCAGGCGGCGCCCCGCGAGCTCGGCGGCGTCGGCTTCGGCGGCGGCGTCAGGCGAAGACGAACAGCACGAACCCGATGAGCGGCAGCGTGCCCTGGATGAGCGCCGCCCGGATGTAGCCGCGCCCCGTCGTGGTGAGCACCGCCGCCGCGAGCACCATGCACGCCGTCGTGAAGAGCACGAGCGTCTTGCCCGGGGCGATCGCGCCGGCCCAGTAGAGCACCAGGCCGAGCGTCGCGCCGATCCCGAGGAACAGGTTGTAGAAGCCCTGGTTGTAGGCCATCGGCTTCGTCGTGTCGGCGGCCGCCTGGTCGGCGACGCCGAAGCGCTTCCAGGTCGAGGGGCGCGTCCACCACACGCTCTCCATGAGGAAGATGTAGCCGTGCAGCAGCGCGGCGAGGGCGACGAAGATGCTCCCGATGACGGCCATGGCGCGATCGTAGCGGGCGCGTGGCCCGCGACGGGTCAGGCCGACGGGATCGGCTCGCGCTCGACCGCGACCGGCTGCCCGAGGAAGCGCTCGACCTCGGCGACGGACGCCGCGAGCGCGCGCTCCTCGGCAGGGGTGAACTCGCGCCACGGCACGATCCGCACCCGTGCGCGCTTCGCCTCGACGACCGGGGCCCAGCGCCCGGCCATGGTGCCGTCGATCACGAGGGCGTGGAGCGGGAACTCGGGGTGCACCGGATCCGAGCGGCCCGGCGGCTGCAGGTACGAGCGCGGCGGCGCGTAGCCCATGATGTACTCGTCGTACGCCTGCAGCAGGTCGACGACCGGCGCCGCGGCATCCGACACCGGCTCGGCCGGTTCCAACGAGGCCACGGATGCCGCGTCGAGCACGTGCACGACGCCGTCGACGTCGAGCTCCTCGATGCGTCCGCCGCCCAGGCCCTCGGGGTCGGCCGCATCCGCGAACGCCTGACGCGCATCGCCGAGCGTGAAGCCCGACCATGCGGCGAAGTCGCGTTCGGTCACTGGTCCGCGCGAGGCGATGAACCGCGCGGCGAGCTCGGCCAGCGCCTCCTCGCGCGGACGCGGCGCCGACGGCGGCACCCGCTCGTCGAAGGCGGCGTAGGTGCGCTGCTTGCCGGCGTTGGCGCCGCTGATGGCGACGCGCTCGAGCTCGGCGAGCATGACCAGGTACGTGAGCGCCAGGCCCGTCAGCGGCAGCCCGCCGGCCTCCAGCGCCGCACCCAGTTCCGCTCGCGTGCGGTGGCCGCCCGCCAGGGCCGCCGCCACGAGCTCGAGGCCGCGGGTCGCCGTCTCGCCCTCGATCCCGAGTCGGCGGATGTACGTGCGGCTCGCGCCGTAGACGCGCTCGGCCGAGACCTCCATGATCCAGCGGGCGTCGTCGGGATGCAGGAAGTGCCACGTGGGCCGGAGCACGTGCGTGCGGAGGATCGCGCCGTCGTCGAGCGCCGCGGCGAGGGTCGCGGCATCCGGTCGCCGATCGTCGGGGACACGGGCGGCGAGACCCCACTGCGCCGGCAGGAACTCCTGCGCCTGCACGGCCGCGAACCGGCGCACGACCTCGGGACCCGAGGCGTCGAACGGCGCCCGGAGGCCCTGCACGTGGAGCCGGAGGGTCCGCAGCTCGGCGAGGTCCACGATCAGGTCACGTCCCTCCGCCAGGTGGTCGCACCGCCGAGGATCGTCGCCACGGCGCCGATCGCGAAGAGCACGAGCCCGCCCTGCCACCACTCGAGCATCTCCGACGAGCCGACCGAGGCGATCGTGTAGAACGAGGCGCCGACGAGCGCATCGCTCGCCGCGCCGGGCAGGTACTGCCCGATCTGCGCCGTGACGTCGTTGAGGGATGCCCCGAGCCGAAGGATCGGCTCGACGAACTGCGTGAACGCCAGCACGATCACGATCGCCGCGACCTGGTTCGGCACGAGCGCACCGAGGCCGACGCCGATGGTGGCCCAGAGCGCCATCGCGAGCACGCCACGGCCGATGAGCGCCCACGTGTCGGTCTCGTCGAGGCCGGTGTCGAGCCCGAACGCCGAGAGGGCCGCGGCCCCGCCGGCGACCGACGTCGCGAACGCGATGACGCCGAAGCCCGCGCCGAGCACGAGTTCCGACACGTACTTCGAGCCGAGTACGACCGAGCGGCGCGGCACGGCGAGGAAGGTCGGCGTCAGCGTCTTGTGCCGGAACTCGCCCGTGACGGCGAGCGCGCCGAGCAGCACGGGGAAGACGTAGCCGACCGACGAGGCGAAGCTGTAGAGCAGCGGTCCGAGCTGGATGCCGGGCGGCAGCTGCGTGTTGCCGACGTTCTCCGCGGCATCGGGATTCTCGACGGCCCACCCGAGGAATGCGCCGAACCCGCCCGCGAGGAACAGCACGTACGCGACGAGCAGGATCGCGAGCAGCCACCACATGCGGGTGGTGAAGACCTTCTGGAACTCGGAGCCGATCGAGCGGAACACGGTCATCGCCCCTCACTCCCGCCGACGTGCACGGGTTCGAGTCCCGGCGTGCCCTCCGACCCGTCGTCGCCGACGAGCGACAGGAACGAGTCCTCCAGCCCCGCCGCAACCTGGTGCAGGGCGCTGAGCTCGACGCCGCCGACGAACGCGGCGTGCCCGACCCGGCCGGGGTCGGGTTCCTCCACGATGAACCCCGCGCCCTCCTCGGTGTACTCGAGGCCGGCCTGGTCGAGCGCGGCGGCGAGGCGGAGGAGGTCGGGAGATTCCACGATGGTGCGCGGCGCGGCGCCGATCTGGAGGCTCGAGAGCGGCCCGCTGCGCACGAGCCGTCCGCGCGAGATGATCACGACGTCGTCGACGCTCTGCTGCACCTCGCTGAGCAGGTGGGAGCTCACGAGCACCGTGCGCCCCTCCTTCGCGAGGCTCTGCAGGAAGCCGCGGATCCACCGGATGCCTTCGGGGTCGAGCCCGTTGATCGGCTCGTCGAGCACGAGCACACCCGGGTCACCGAGCAGCGTGTAGGCGAGCGAGAGGCGCTGGCGCATGCCGAGCGAGAACCCGCCGACCCGGCGGCGCGCGAACTCCGAGAGCCCGACCATGGTGAGCACGGCCGGCACACGCGACTTCGGGATGCCGGCCGCGGTCGCGTAGACCGCGAGGTGCTGCTTCGCGGAGCGACCGGGGTGGAAGTTCGCGTCGAGCGCGGCGCCCACCGTCTCGAGCGGGCGGGCGAGGTCGCGATACCGGGTGCCGCCGAACGTCGCGGTGCCCGAGTTCGGGCGCACGAGGCCGAGCAGCACGCGCAGGGTCGTGGTCTTGCCCGCGCCGTTGGGCCCGAGGAACCCGGTGACGCGTCCGGGCTGGACCGTGAAGCTGAGATCGTCGACCGCGGTCACCGGTCCGAATCGCTTGCTGAGCCCCGTGATCTCGATTGGGATTCCCGCCGCCATGCACGCCACCCTAGCGAGGGGCGCGGGCATGGGGCATCCGCCGCGTGGGGGAGAGCCGAAGCTCGCCTCCGCCGAGCGGGCGAGCAGGGCGAGCGGATGCCGCGGGCCTCAGCCGCGCGGACGGGGTGCGAGCGGCAGGGTGCCGCCGTCGTAGAGGTAGCTCGCGAGGTCCTGCAGCTCGGCGAGCACGACGCGCTGCGGGAGGGGCCCGTACGACACGCGTGCGACGCCGAGCTCCTGCAGCCGTGCGGGCGCGGGGATGTCGGGCAGCCCGATGAGGCTCACCCGCTGCTCGCCGAGGCCGGCGACGAGTTCGACGACGACGTCCTCGCCGAAGTTCCCCGGCACGAACACGGTGGTCGCGCCCGCGTCGAGGTAGGCGCGCCCGCGCTCGATCGCGTCGGCGATCCAGACGTCGCGCCCACGGTCGCGGCCGTGCACGAACGCGTCGGTGCGCGCGTTGAGCGCGAACGGCACGCCCTCGGCCTCCGCAGCGGCGACGGCGGCCTCGACCGCGGCCACCGACTCGGCGATCGGCTTCAACTGGTCCTCGAGGTTGCCGCCGACGATGCCCTCGCCGACCGCGCGACGGATGGTCTCGCCCGCGTCGCCGTACCCAGCCTCGAGGTCGGCGCTCACGGGCACGTCGACGGCGCGCGCGATGCGCCCCGCCATGTCGAGCATGAGGTCGACCGGGATCTGCTCGCCGTCGGGGTACCCGAACGCGGCCGCGATCGAGTGGCTCGCGGTCGCGATCGCGCGCGTGCCCGGCAGGGCGGCGAGGGCGCGGGCGGTCGCCACGTCCCAGACGTTGACGACCTGCAGCAGCTCGGGTTCGGCGTGCAGGCGGCGGAGTGCTTCGGCGGTCTCGGCGATGGTCATCCGCACAGCCTAGGCGGCGCCCCCGACGGCGGCGGCGAGCCCCTCGAGCAGCCGGTCGACGTCTGACGCGTCGGTGTACGGCGCGAGGCCCATGCGCAGTCCGCCCTCGTCGCCGAGGCCGAGGTGCCGCGACACCTCGAGCGCGTAGAAGTTGCCCGACGGAGCCAGGACCTTGCCCGCCGCGAGCGAGCGGGTGACCTCGGACGCGTCGAGACCGTCGAACGTGACGAGCAGGGTCGGCGTGCGCCGCGCGGCGCGCGAGCGGATCTCCACGCCGGGCAGCTCGCGGAGGCCCGCCTCGAGCCGCGCGCGCAGGGTCTCCTCGTGCTCGTGCAGCGCCGCGTACGACGCCGCCAGGCGCTCGCGCCGCGACTCCGCCGCCTCGGCGGCCTCGGGGTCGAGCCCCGCGAGCACGTCGACCGCGGCGGTGACGCCCGCGAGCAGCTCGTAGGGCAGCGTGCCGAACTCGAAGCGCTCGGGCACGACGTTCGTGGCGGGCAGCAGCTTGTCGGGCATGATGCCCTCGAGCAGCTCGGGGCGCGCTGCGAGCACGCCGCAGTGCGGCCCGAGGAACTTGTACGGCGAGCAGACGAAGAAGTCCGTGCCCAGCTCCTCGACGTCGGGCAGCTCGTGCGCGGTCAGGTGCACGCCGTCGACGAACACGAGCGCGCCGGCCTGGTGCGCGGCGGCGGTGATCGTGGGGATGTCGGGCATCGTGCCGATGAGGTTCGACGCGCCCGTGACGGCGACCACACGTGTCCGGTCCGAGAGCAGGGAGGCGACGGCATCCGTCGGCAGCTCGCCCGTGGCCGGGTCGAACTCGGCCCAGCGCACGGTGGCACCGCGGCGCTCGGCGGCCTGCACCCACGGCCGCACGTTCGCGTCGTGGTCGAGCCGGGTCACGATCACCTCGTCGCCCTCTGCCCAGTCGCGCGACAGGTTCCGTGAGAAGTCGTAGATCAGCTGGGTCGCGCTGCGCCCGTGCACGATGCCGCGCGGGTGCGCGTCGAGCAGGTCCGCCATCGCGAGCCGGAAGCCGTGCACCGCCGCCTCGGCGCGCTCCTCGGACTCGCCCACGGTGCCGCGGTTCGAGAGCGGCCCGGTGAGCACGGATGCCACGGCGTCGCCCACGGGGCGCGGGGTCTGCGTGCCGCCCGGTCCGTCGAAGTGGGCCCAGCCGCTCTCGAGCGACGGGAACAGGGATCGGATGCGCGCGACGTCGTAGGCCATGGGCGAGAGCCTACGACGAGGCCGGCCCCCGCGGACTGGGGTCGGCGCACGATCGCCGCCGCTTCCTACGATGAAGCGATGCGATCCCGTCGATCCGCCGCCAGGCGCACGCTCCCGGTGCTCGTCGTCATCGGATGCCTCGCCCTCACGGCGTGCGCCGGCACGTCCGATCCGGCTGCCGACGTGCCGTCGACGGATGCCACCGGCGATGCCGAGCTCCTCCGGCTCATCCGGCCGTCGTTCCTCACCGAGACCGACCGGGTGGCGGTCGCGGTGATCGACGGCGACGAGGTGCGTCGGGCGTTCCTCGACGCCGACGAGACGACCGTGTTCGAGATCGGATCCATCACCAAGGTCTTCACGGGCGAACTCCTCGCCGAGGCCGTCGAGCGCGGCGAGGTCGAGCTGGAGGACGAGCTCGGCGACCATCTCGACCTCGGCGATGCGCCCGCGGCATCCGTCACCCTGCGCGACCTCGCGGCGCACCGGAGCGGCCTGCCGATCTTCCCGACCGACCCCGAGTGGGTGGAGCGAGCGCAGGCCGACGTGGACGCCGGCGGCGACGGCGTCGATGAGACGGTCGACGAGCTGCTCGAGCTCACGCGGACGGTGGAGGTGCAGCCCGGGCAGGGCTTCGGCTACAGCAACCTCGGCGCCGCGCTCGTGGGGCAGGCCCTCGCGGAGGCGGCGGGCACCGACTACCCCACGCTCCTCTCGGAGCGCCTGCTCGACCCGCTCGGGCTCGACGGCGCCTCGGTGCCCATCGACGACGGGGACGTCGACCCGCAGCACGCCGGCGGCTTCGGGGCCGGCGGCTCGCCCGCTGAACCCTCGTCGCTCGGCGCCTTCGCGCCGGCCGGCGGCATCCACGCGACCGTCGACGACCTCGTCGCGTTCGCGTCCGCCGTGATCGACGGACCGCTGACCGACAGCGCCGCCCAGACCGACACCGTCGAGGGCGGCGGCGGGGGCACGCGCATCGGCTACTTCTGGAGTGCGGACGACGACCGGGACCACGTGATCCTGTCCCTCAACGGCATGACCGGCGGCTTCACGAGCATCATGGTCATCGACCGCACCGCGGGCACCGCCGCGATCGTGCTCGCCAACCGCTCGGAGAGCGTCGACGACGTGGGCTACGACCTCCTCGCGCATCTCGGCTGAGCGCCCGCCCGGGTCGGTCGGCCGCGGGGTCCGTGAGAACGGGTGGGGCTACGATGCAGGCATGGGCGGGGCGGGCGCCGAGGGGAACGGCGCGACGGTCGAACCGGTGCAGCGGCGCCGGTTCTCGATCAACGCGATGCTCGACGGCTTCTTCTTCGTGTTCGCCGGTCTCGCGTCGCTCTGGCTCGCCTACCTCCTGCTCAGCGAGTCGTTCGCGTTCGGCTGGTGGGGGATCCTCGTGTTCCTCGCCTTCTGGCTCGTGCTCGCCTACCTCGTGCTGCCGCGCATCCACCGGATCCTCACGACCATCTACGTGCCCGACTACTTCATGGGGCGCACGCGCACGAGCGACGGGCTGCTCGGCGATCCCGTGAACCTCGCCCTGCTCGGCGACGACGAGCAGTTGCTCGCGGCGATGGCCGCCGCGAAGTGGACGCGCGCCGACGACGTGACCCTGCGGTCGAGCTGGCGCATCGTGAGGTCCACCATCACACGGCGCAGCTACGACGAGGCGCCCGTCAGCCCGCTCTTCCTCTTCGGCCGCATGCAGGACCACGCGTTCCAGCAGGAGGTCGAGGGCAACCCGGCCAAGCGCCACCACGTGCGCTTCTGGCGCTGCCCCGACGGGTGGCTCCTGCCCGGCGGCGCCCGCGTCGACTGGCTCGCCGCCGGCACGTTCGACCGCGCGGTCGGGCTCTCGCTGTTCACCCTGCAGGTCACCCACAAGATCGACGCCGACACCGACATCGAGCGCGATCACATCATCGCCACGCTCCGCGCGGCGGATCCCGCGGTCGCGGTCACGGTGCTGACGGACTTCTCGACGGGATACCACTCCCGCAACGGCGGCGGCGACACGATCCGCACCGACGGCGACCTGCCCGTCGTCGACCTGCGCGCGGTCGCGGTGACGGATGCCGCGGGCGCGCGTCCGGCCGCCGCAGCATCCGTCGACGGGGGAGTGCCGTCCGCGGCATCCGTCACCGGGGGGACCCCGTGAGTCGCGACACCACCAAGCGGCCGGCCTTCGAGCCGGCGTCGGAGCTCGCGCAGGCGGGACCACGCGACCCGCGGATGCGCCGGCCGGTCCCGACGTCGATGGGCGCCGCGCTCGTGCTGCTGCGGGTGTTCGCCGGCATCGTCTGGCTCATCGCGCTCGCCGCGCAGTGGAACGACCTCATCGCCGAGCAGTTCGAGGACGTGCCGATCGACCCCGACGACCCGGCCGTCGGCGCCGCGCTGTGGGTCGTCCTGGCCTTCGGCGGCGTGCTGCTGCTGTTCGACCTCGTGATGGCCCTGCTCATCTACCTCGGCTTCAACTGGCCGCGGATCGTCGTGATGGTGTTCTCGACACTCAGCATCAGCGGCACGTTCGCGGCCTGGTGGGCCGGCGACCAGAACATCGCCCTCGACCAGACGCTGTTCACGCTCGCGCTCGACATCCTCATCATGCTGGCGCTCTCGAGTCGGGCGGCTCGCGACTACGCGCGCCGCAACGACCGACGGCTGCCGCGGGTGCCGGCGTCGGCCTGACCATTCCGGGTCTCGCCGCCCCGATCGGGTGTGTCCGCGGCTGTTGCGCGTGCGATTGATCGGATGTCTGGCAGACTCGATCCGGCGAGAGCCGAAGCGGCCCGGAGCGGCCCGACGAACGGAGACGACGATGACGACGCCCTCGACCACCGCGTGGCCGTCGGGAGCCGAGCTCCTCCCGCTCGACGGCGTGTCCGGCACGCTCGTCGGGCGCGCCTGGGTGCCGGATGCCGCGGGCCCGAGCGTCGTCGTCGTGCGCGAGTCGGGCGTGGTCGACGTCTCCGCCGCGTTCCCGACGATGCGCAGCCTCACCGAGCTGGCGGATCCGGCAGCTGCGGCACGCGCCGCCGACGGCCCGGTGCTCGGCTCACTCGACGAGCTCGCAACGAACACGCCGCCCGAGCTTCGCCGCCCCGACCGGCCCTGGCTCCTCTCCCCGATCGACCTGCACGTGGTGAAGGCCGCGGGCGTCACGTTCCCCGTCTCGATGCTCGAGCGCGTGATCGAGGAGCGCGCCCGCGGCGACCAGGATGCCGCGGCGGCGATCCGCGACGAGATCGGCGCGACGATCGGGGGGTCGCTCGACGCGCTCCGGCCGGGGTCGCCCGAGGCGGCCGAGCTGAAGGCGCTCCTCGTCGAGCGCGGCTGGTGGAGCCAGTACCTCGAGGTCGGGATCGGCCCCGACGCGGAGGTGTTCACGAAGGCGCCTGTGCTCTCGACCGTCGGCACCCTGGTCGACGTCGGCGTGCACTCGGTGTCGGAGTGGAACAATCCCGAGCCCGAGGTGGTGCTCGTCGTGGCATCCGATGGCCGCATCGTCGGCGCGACGCTCGGCAACGACGTGAACCTGCGCGACGTCGAGGGGCGCAGCGCGTTGCTGCTCGGCCAGGCGAAGGACAACAACGCCTCCGCCGCCGTCGGGCCGTTCATCCGGCTCTTCGACGACACCTACGACCTCGACGCGCTTCGCGGATCCGTCGTTCGGCTCGAGATCGACGGCGAGGACGCCTTCCGCCTCGAGGGCGTCAGCGAGCTCGGCCGGATCAGCCGCGATCCGGCCGACTTGGCGCGGCACGTCATCGGCGCGCACCACCAGTATCCCGACGGATTCGTGCTCTACCTCGGCACGATGTTCGCGCCCGTCGACGACCGCGACGCGCCGGGCCGTGGCTTCACCCACCACGACGGCGACCTCGTGCGCATCTCGGAGCCGAGGCTCGGCGCGCTCGTCAACCGCGTGCGCTCGAGCGAGGCCGCGGCGCCGTGGACGTTCGGCATCGACGCGCTCTACCGGAACCTGGCCGCCAGGGGGCTGCTGGGCTGACCGACGGATGCCGCGACCGGATGCGGTGACCGGAGGCCGCGGCTATGCGAGCCCCACCGCGCGGCCGCCGATCTCGAGCCCGAGCCACCCGGCCAGCGAGTCGAGCTCCCTGAACACCGCCTCGACGAGGTCGCGCGTGAACGGCTCGTCCTCATGGATCGCGTCCACCCGCAGGATCCCGGCGGCCCGGTCGGAGGTCGCGTCGACCTTGCCGATGAGCCGGTCGCCGTGCAGGATCGGCATCGCCCAGTACCCCCACCGGCGCTGGTCTCGCGGCTTGTACATCTCGAGCACGTACTCGTAGCCGAAGAGCTCCTCGAGGCGCTTGCGGTCGAACACGAGGCGGTCGAGCGGAGACAGCAGCGCGGTGCGCTCGGCGAGCGGCTCGTCGACGTGCTCGAGCGCAGCGGGGTCCACACGCCAGGTTCCCCGGAGGCCCTCGACGTGCGCCGGCTCGCCGATGCCGCGCGTGTCGATGGGCTCCGCCGGCGACCCGCCCGCCTTACGTTCGCGCAGGATGCCGAGCGACGCGAGCCGCCGCTCGTTCCGCTGCACGTAGGCGTCGGATGCCTCGAGCTCGGGGACCTCGGGGTAGACGCGCTCGGCGAGGTCCCACAGCCGCTGCCCGTCGCGACGGGCCGACATCGCGACGTCGCCGCGCATCATGAGGCACTCGAGCATGATCGTGACGTTGCGATCGTTCGTCCACCCCGTCGACGACCACGGCACGGCCGAGGTGTCGGGGATCTCGGACGCGGGCAGCGGACCCGAGCCGCTCAGCCGGATGAGGATGTCGCGGCGGAACGCGTCGTTCGCCTCGATCCAGTTGCGGGTGCGCTCGTGCTTGGGCCACCGGCGCATCATCGGGCGGAAGATCTGGAGGTCGGCCATCGGCCGCACCATGAGGTCGAGCTCGAACAGCGTGCGGTCGACCTCGAGCCCGGCGGTCACCTCGGCCGGGTCGTACGCCTCGCCGAGTCGGCTCCAGAGCACCACGTCGGCGCTCGGCGCGATGGCCGAGACGGGGTCGACCTTCACGAACGTGAGCCGCCCGATCGCGTCGAGCACGCCGCCGGGGCGCTCCGCCTCAAGTGCCTGGGCGCGCACCGCGATGCGCCGTGCCTGCTCGACGGTCAGCTCCACGACCATGCGGGCGATGTTACCGACGACGACCGTCGCTCGCCCCGCGGCATCCGATGGACGGCGCCGTCCTCGTCGAGGCACCGGAGGACGTCCCCGCGACCCACGCGGGCGGCCACCGTCCAGGCGGGCAACCGGTGGAGGCGTGGGCGACCGGAGCCTACGGACCGGCCGGCGGATTCGACGCGACGCTGGATGACCTGGTCGCCTACGCCCAGGCGGTGCTCGACGGGAGGTTGAGCGACAGCGCCGCCCTCGAGCCGGCTGCACCGGGCTGGGACAAGGACATCCGGTTCGGGTACTTCTGGTGCCTGGAGGAGCACCCCCCTCGAACCATCACCATGCATCCCGGCCAGTCGGGTGGTCACTCGGGCGCCTTGATGATCGATCGGGAGGCAGGGACGGCGTCGATCGTGCTCGTGAACATGATCACCGATCCGATGGTGCCGGCGCTGCGCTACCTGGTGAGGTTCACGGGACGATTGAGCCAGGGAATCAGACGGCGGCGGCCGCTGCAGTGACGGCGTGCACGGCCGCGTGCTCCTCGCAGGCGACCGCGTCGCACGACGCGCACACGACGAACTGGCGGCGGCACGCGGCATCCGGGCAGTTGGCGGTGCGGTTCGTCGGCTCGTCGCAGCCCGCGCATCGGCCGATCACCGCGGCGTCGTCGCTGAAGTCGACGGAGCCGCGGCCGTCGAACACGTAGAGCGAGCCCTCCCAGAGGCCGCGATCGCCGAAGCGCTCGCCGTACGTCACGATGCCGCCCTCGAGCTGGTACACCTCGCCGAAGCCGCGGTTCGCCATGAGACTCGAGAGCACTTCGCAGCGGATGCCGCCCGTGCAGTAGGTGACGACCGGTCGCGCCTTGAGGTGGTCGTATGCGCCGGCGTCGAGCAGGCCCACGAAGTCGCGCGTCGTGTCGGCGGGCGGCACGATCGCGCCGCGGAACCGGCCGATCTGCGCCTCGAGCGCGTTGCGTCCGTCGAAGAACACGACCTCGTCGCCGCGCGTCGCCACGAGCTCGTGCAGCTCGTCGGGCGACAGGCGTGCGCCGCCGCCGACCACGCCGTCGTCGTCGACCCGCAGCTCGCCGGGTGCGCCGAACGAGACGATCTCGTCGCGCACCTTCACGCTGAGCTTCGGGAAGTCGAGGCTCGCACCGGCCTCGTCGAGGCCCGTGCCCTCGCTCCACCTGAAGTCGACGTGCTTGAACGCGGGGTAGTCGCGGGTGCGGCGCACGTAGCGCTTGAGCGCGCCGAGCTCGCCGCCGAGCGTGCCGTTGAGGCCGTCCTTCGAGACGAGGATGCGCCCGCGCAGCCCGAGCGACTCGGCCAGGTCGCGCTGCCACAGCCGCACGGCCTCGGGGTCGGCGAGCGGCGTGAACGCGTAGTACAGCAGGATCTTGGCGACGGGCATCCCGCGATCATACGAGCGGATGCCGCGAGCCGCCCGAGTGTCCCCGAGTGCCCCACGCGCGCCCGACCCGATCCCGCGGCGAATCCGCCGACCCGCCGGACCCGCCTCCCGGTCGCGGAACGGGCGACGTAGGCTGGCGACGACGGCACCCGCCCATCCGACGAGGAGGATCGCGATGCTCGACGTCCATCCCTACGAGGCACTCCAGCGACTGCGACCGGTCGAGTCGTTCACGGTGACGAGCACCGACGTCGCCGAGGGGGAGCCGCTCGCTCGTCCGCAGTGGAGCGCGGCCGCAGGCGGCGTCGATCGCTCGCCGCAGCTGTCGTGGTCGGGGTTCCCCGAACGCACACGCAGCTTCGCGATCACGTGCCTCGACCCTGACGCGCCCAGCGGCTCGGGATGGTGGCATTGGGCTGTCGCGAACATCCCGGTGTCGATCACGAGCCTCGAGTCGGGTGCGGGGTCGCCCGGCGGGCCGGCGCTCCCCGACGGCGTCATCGTGCTGCGGAACGAGGACGGCACGCGCGGCTTCATCGGCGCGGCGCCGCCGCGCGGCACGGGCGTGCACCGGTACCACTTCGTCGTGCACGCGCTCGATGTGCCGAGCCTCGACCTCGACCCGGATGCCACGTCGGCGGTGCTCGGCGCACGGTGCTTCTTCCACGGGCTGGCCCGCGGCATCCTGACGCCCACCGCCACGCGCGACTGACCCGATAGCGTGGCAGCATCATGCGCCCGATGCCGCTGGAACCGAACACCCGCCGCGTGGCGATCGGCTCCCGCCTGCGCGCCGCGCGCAAGGCGCAGCAGCTGACGATCGACGAGGTCGCCCGCATCACCGGGCTGACGAAGGGGTTCCTCTCGCGCGTCGAGCGCGACATGACCTCGCCGAGCGTCTCGTCGCTCATCACGCTGTGCGACGTGCTCTCGATCTCGGTCGGATCGCTCTTCGAGGCGCCCGACGTGCAGTTCGTGCCGGCCGGCACGGGTCCCCGCATCAACCTCGGCGGCGTCGCCACCGAGGAGCGCCTGCTCTCGCCGCGCTCGGAGTCGCGCGTGCAGGTCATCCGCTCGGTCATCGAGGCCGGCGGGCACGGGGGCGAGGAGCTCTACGCGGTCGCCGCCGACGTCGACGTGCTGCACGTGCTCTCGGGCCGCATCGAGGTGCGGTTCTCCGACCAGGACTGGGAGCTCGGCCCCGGCGACAGCCTCACCTTCAACGGCCACGAGCCGCACAGCTGGCGCGTCGCCGGCGACGGCGGGGCCGAGGTCATCTGGGTGCTCGTGCCCGCCCTCTGGAGCTCCTGACCCGGGTCGTCGAGTAGCGCCGCCGCAGGCGACGCGTGCCCGGTCGTCGAGTAGCGCCGCCGCAGGCGACGCGTATCGAGACGCAGCACGGGTCTCGATACGCGTCCGGCTTCGCCGGGCGCTACTCGACCACCGGAGCGGCGGGCTCAGCGCTTCGCGCGACGCTTGCGCCGCTGGGCGGCGCGGTCGGGCAACCGTCCGAAGACGAAGTAGGAGATCGGCCCCACGAAGTTGATCGTGATGGCGAGCGCCCACAGCGGCTTCGGGCCGCGCACGTACTTCGCGGGCCGGCGGGCGAGGTCGGTCCACGCGATCGCCGCCAGCGTGAGCTGGATCAGCCCCGTGAGGATCGAGCCGGTCCGCTCCTGCGGCGTGAGGTCCTTCCAGGTCCGCTTCGCCTTCCTCCCGGCCTTCTCGCCGAGTTGCCCGGCCTTCTCGCCGAGTGCGGGGACCTGCTGTTCGGAGTCGGTCATGACCACTCCCTCCCGTGGTTCAGTCCTTCAGTGGCCGTCGTCGGTCCGTGCGTGTTCCTGCTCAGTGCTTGTTCCCGCTGAGGGCGAGCACGCCGCCGAGCCCGATCATCATGACGCCGCCGGTCGCGGCGAGGTGGGCGGCGCGCTTCGGCGACCGCGCGAACCAGTCGCGCGCGGCGCTCGCGGCGATCGCCCAGATCGAGTCGCACAAAAGGGCGAGCACGACGAACACGACGCCGAGCTCGAACAGCTGCAGCGGGATCGAGCCGGCGTGGAAGTCGACGAACTGCGGCAGCACCGCGACGAAGAAGGCGATGGTCTTCGGGTTGGTCATGCCCACGACGAATCCCTCGCCGAGCTGGCGCCAGTGCGATCGCGTCGGGACGTCGCCGTTCACGGCGGCCGCGGCATCCGCTCGGTGCCTGATGGCCTGGATGCCGAGGTAGACGAGGTAGAGGCCGCCAGCGAACTTGATGATCGTGAAGAGCACCACCGACTGCGCCACGATGGCGCCCACGCCGAGGGCGACCGCTGCCACGAGGGGCAGCATGCCGAGGGCGTTGCCGAGCACGCTGAGCAGGCCGCCGAGGCGCCCGAGCGCGAGCGAGCGCCCGATCACGAACAGCACGCTCGGGCCGGGGATGACGATGAGCACGATCGACGCGAGGACGAACGCACCCAGGTTCTCGAGGGGGACCACCCGAGCATGGTACGCCCGCACCCTTGCATTCGAATAACAGGGTATATAACGTGTTATGTAATTTCGGACCAGCGAGAGGATGCGGCATGGTCGACGACGTCGTGGAGCAGCTGGGCCACCTCGCGCTCGGCACCCGCCTCAAGCGCATCGGCGAGCGCCTGCAGGGCGAGACGACCCGGTTCATCGCCGCCGACGGCCTGGCCGTGCCCGCGAGCGCGTTCCCGCTGCTCGCTGCGCTCGACCGCCCCGGCGGCCTGACGGTGGGCGAGCTCGCCGACGCCGTCGGCGTGAGCCAGCCCGCGGTGACCCGCAGCGTCACGCGACTCGCGCACGACGGGCTGGTGACCGTGGCGAGCGAGGCGTCCGACCGGCGGCGGCGGTCGGTGCGGCTCACGGAGGTCGGCGACGACGTGGTGTCCCGAGCCCGCGCGGCGGTCTGGCCGCACGTCGAGGCGGCGGTCGCCGAGGCATGTGCCGGGCTCGAGGGTCCGCTGCTCGCGCAGCTCGCCGAGCTCGAAGCCCGGCTCGACGCGGAGCCGATCGACCGCCGCGCGGCACGGCTCGCGGAGGGGGTGGCGCGATGACGCGGCATCCGCTCGACCGCCCGATCTGGAGCGCGCTCACCACACGGCAGGCCGGGTTCTCGGCGGGCGACGCCCTCGCCCGCCGCTTCGACCCCGAGGTCGGCCCGTTCGCCGCGATCGGCGAGGACGACGCCGCGCACCTCGACGCGCTGTCGGCGTTGGTCGACGTGCACGGGCCGGTGGTGCTGCTGCAACGCGGCGACATCCCGCGCCCGTCCGGCACCCGCACGACGATCGACGCCCCGGGCGTGCAGCTCGTGCTCGACCGCCTGGCGCCGGTCGCGGCATCCGTCGACCTCGTGCCGCTCGGCGCCGCCGACGCGCCCGAGATGCTCGCGCTCGCGACGCTCACGAAGCCCGGCCCGTTCGGCTCGCGCACGCACGAGCTCGGCGGATTCCTCGGGGTGAAGGTCGACGGCCGGCTGGTCGCCATGGCGGGCGAGCGCATGAAGCCCGAGGGGTTCACCGAGGTGAGCGGTGTCTGCACGCATCCCGACCATCGCGGACACGGCTACGCGGCGATGCTCTCGACGGCGGTCACGGAGCGGGTCCTCGCGCGCGGCGAGGTCCCGTTCCTGCACGCGTACGCGTCGAACTCCGCCGCCATCGCGCTGTACGAACGACTCGGCTTCCGCCTGCGCACCGACGTCGGCGTCGTGCGACTGGTGTCGGACTCCGACGGCTGAAGCGTCGGGGGCGCCGGGCTACTCCTCCTCGGGCGGCGGCGCGATCGCCGCGCCCAGCCGGATGCGCGTGCCGAACGGGTCGGTCACGAGCGAGGTGCGCTCGCCCCACGGCTGGTCGAGCGGCTCCTCGACGACGGATGCCCCGGCCGCCTCGAGCTCTCGCGTCATCCGGTCGACGTCGTCGACGTAGAACCAGAGCAGCACGTTTCCGGGCGCGGGCGGATCCTCGGCGAGTCCGATGCCGAGCGACGACGACCCGACCGCGAGCGAGACGTAGACGGGCGTGCCGTCCTCGCCGGGGAACTCGTACGTGACGACGCCGCCGAACGCGTCGCGGTAGAACGCGAGCGCAGCCCGGACGTCGGAGACCTCGAGGATCGGGAACGCGGATTCGATCATGACTCCTCCTGAACTGGAGGCTACGCGACCGGCGGGGATGCGGCTACGGTGGCACCGTGAGCGACCAGATCTCGGTGACGGTGGACGACGGGGTCGGACACGTCACCCTCGACCGCCCCCAGGCGCTCAACGCCCTGAGCTACGAGATGATCCGCGAGCTCACCGAGGTGTTCGAGTCGTGGATCGACGACTCCGAGGTCGGGCTCGTGGTGCTCGACGGCGCGGGGGAGCGCGGCTTCTCGGCCGGCGGCGACATCCGCGAGCTCTACTCCTACGCGGTCGACGGCAACGCGGGCGAGGCACGCGACTTCTTCCGGGCGGAGTACCGGCTCGACGCCCTCATCGCGCGCTACCCGAAGCCCGTCGTCGCCATCATGGACGGCATCACCATGGGCGGCGGCATCGGCCTCGCCGGCCACGCCGCGATCCGCGTCGTCACCGAGCGCTCACGCGTGGCGATGCCCGAGACGCGCATCGGCTTCACGCCCGACGTGGGCGGCTCGTGGCTGCTGGCGAGGGCGCCCGGCGAGCTCGGCGTGCACCTCGCGCTCAACTCCCGCACTATGGACGCCGCCGACGCGCTGCACGCCGGCTTCGCCGACGCGTTCGTGCCGTCGGAGCGGCTGCCGCACCTGCTGCAGGCGCTCGCCGAGCGCGCCGACCCCGGCACCCCCGCCGAGATGGTGATGCTCTTCGACGAGACGCCCGGCCCGTCGGGGCTCGCGCTCGCGCGCGACTGGGTCGACGCCTGCTACTCCGCGCCCACCGTGCGCGAGATCATCACGCGGCTGCGGGCGTTCGCCGAAGGCGCTCCGGATGCGGCGTCGAGCTCGTTCCCGGCGCATCCGCTCGACCCCGCGGCATCCGCCTACGCCGCCGCGGCCGCCGACGAGCTCGAGACCCTGTCGCCGACGGCGCTCACGGTCACGCTGGAGTCGGTGCGTCGGGCCCGCACGCTGCCGAGCCTCGAGGACGCGCTCGAGCAGGAGTTCCGCCTCGTGTCGTGGTTCATCGAGCAGCACGACCTGCGCGAGGGCATCCGCGCCCAGGTGATCGACAAGGACCGCTCGCCCAAGTGGAGTCCGTCGACGCTCGAGGGCGTCGACCCGCACCTCGCCTCCGACGTCATCACGGCGCAGGTGCACGAGGGCGTCTGGCCCGACCGCACCCCGGTGGTCGAGTAGCGCCCGACCGGGCCGCGATGCGCAAGCCCCCCGTGGCTCAGGGGCATCCGCACCCGCCATTCGATACGGTTGGGGGCGTGAAGAGCCACCACCTGCGTACCCACCGGAGTGACGAGCACCTCGCCCGCGAGGGCCAGCTCGCCTGGCAGCTCGCTGGGGTCGCCACCGATCCCGTCGAGCTCGACGACGAGGTCGTCGACATGGTCGTCAACCGGGTGATCGACAACGCGGCGGTCGCGGCCGCCTCGCTCGCCCGCAAGCCGGTCGTCTCCGCCCGCAGCCAGGCGCTCGCGCACCCGGTCTCGATCGGCGGCGACGGCGCCACGGTCTTCGGTGCGGATGCCGCGCGGCGCACGTCGCCCGAGTGGGCCGCCTGGGCGAACGGCGTCGCCGTGCGCGAGCTCGACTTCCACGACACGTTCCTCGCCGCGGACTACTCGCACCCCGGCGACAACATCCCGCCGATCGTCGCGGTCGCCCAGCATCTGGCCGCCGGTCGCGGGCTCACCGGCCGCGACGTCGTGCGCGGCATCGCCACCGGCTACGAGATCCAGGTCGATCTCGTGAAGGCCATCTCGCTGCACAAGCACAAGATCGACCATGTCGCCCACCTCGGGCCGTCGGCCGCGGCGGGCATCGGCACGCTCCTCGGCCTCGACCAGGAGACGATCTTCCAGGCCATCGGCCAGGCGCTGCACACCACGACCGCGACGCGGCAGTCGCGCAAGGGCGAGATCTCCACGTGGAAGGCGCACGCCCCGGCGTTCGCGGGCAAGATGGCCGTCGAGGCGGTCGACCGCGCGATGCGCGGCGAGACGAGCCCCGTGCCGATCTACGAGGGCGAGGACGGCGTGATCGCGTGGCTCCTCGACGGGCCCGACGCGACCTACGAGGTGCCGCTGCCCGAGTCCGGTGAGGCCAAGCGCGCGATCCTCGACTCCTACACGAAGGAGCACTCGGCGGAGTACCAGGCCCAGGCGTGGATCGACCTCGCGCGCAAGCTGCACGAGGAGTACCCGCTCATCCTCGACGACCCCGACCGCATCGAGTCGATCACCCTGCACACGTCGCACCACACCCACTACGTGATCGGGTCGGGCGCGAACGACCCGCAGAAGTACGATCCCGACGCCTCGCGCGAGACGCTCGACCACTCCATCCCGTACATCTTCGCGGTCGCCCTGCAGGACGGCGCCTGGCACCACCACGACTCCTACACGCCGGAGCGGGCGCACCGCGCCGACACCGTCGACCTGTGGAAGAAGGTGTCGACCGTCGAGGACCCCGAGTGGACGCGCCGCTACCACTCGAACGACATCGAGGAGAAGGCGTTCGGCGGCAAGGTCGTCATCAAGCTCTCCGACGGCGGCGAGATCGTCGACGAGATCGCCGTCGCCGACGCGCACCCGCTCGGCGCCCGCCCGTTCGCGCGCGAGCAGTACGTGCAGAAGTTCCGCACGCTCGCGGAGTGGGTGCTCGAGGAGGCCGAGATCGAGCGCTTCCTCGACCTCGCGCAGCGCCTCCCCGAGGTGGGCCCCGACGAGCTCGGCGGCCTCACCTTCACCGCGGCCCCCGGCGCCCTCGTCGGCGTCGACATCCCGACCGGCCTGTTCTAGCCATGACCGAAGGCGGCGTCGCGCTGATCACCGGGGCATCCTCGGGCATCGGCGAGGCGACGGCGCTCGAGCTCGCCCGCCGCGGCCTCACCGTCTACGGCGCAGCCCGGCGGGTCGACCGCATGGCCCGCCTGACCGCGCACGGCGTGCACGTGTTCGAGATGGACGTGACGGATGACGCGTCGATGACCTCGGGCGTCGAGCGGATCCTCCGCGAGCAGGGCCGCATCGACGTGCTCGTGAACAACGCCGGGTACGGGTCGTACGGGGCGCTGGAGGACGTGCCGCTCGAGGAGGCGCGCCGGCAGTTCGAGGTGAACGTGTTCGGGCTCGCGCGGCTCACCCAGCTCGTGCTCCCGACCATGCGGGCGCAGGGCAGCGGCCGGGTCATCAACATCTCGTCGATCGGCGGCAAGTTCTACGAGCCGCTCGGCGCCTGGTACCACGCCACGAAGTTCGCGGTCGAGGGGTTGAGCGACTCGCTCCGGCTCGAGCTGCGGCCGTTCGGCATCCACGTCGTGGTCATCGAGCCGGGCACGATCCGCACCGAGTGGGGCGGGATCGCGGCCGACAGCGCGGTCGCCAGGTCGGGCGGCACGGCCTACGCGCGACAGGCGAAGCGGCTCGCCGAGGTGTACGAGCTCGCCGACCGTCCGAGCGTCGGCGCCTCGCCGCGCGTGGTCGCGCTGGCGATCGCGAAGGCCGCGACCGACCCTCGGCCGCGCATCCGCTACGCGGTGCCGTTCGGCGCGAAGGCGCTCCTCACCCTGCGCTGGCTCTTCACCGACCGGGCGTTCGACTGGGCGATCATGCGCGCCTACGGTCCGCGCTGAGCCGCAGCATCCGGATGTCCCGGACGCCGTTCTCGTCGACCTGCTCGGCGCCGTCGGCGACGAACCCGTGCCTGCGGTAGAACGCCTGCGCACGGGGATTCGGGTCGGCCACCCACAGGGCGACGTCCTCGTCGGGGCGCACGACCGCCTCGAGCAGGGCGGGCCCGGCGCCTGAGCCGTGCTCCGCCGCCACGACGTAGAGCACGTAGAGGTGGAGGCGCCATCCGAGCGCCCGGTCGTCGACCGGCCCCGACATGGCGACGCCGATCAGCTCGCCGTCGCGCTCGGCCACCGCGATGCGGTTCCGGCGATAGCGGGGGTCGGTGAGCGCCGCCGTCCAGAAGCGCTCGCGCGCCGCCTGGAATCCCGGCTCGTCGAGCACGCGATCGGGCACGACGCCGCGATAGGTCTCGCGCCACGAGCGCACGATCACCCGCGCCATCTCCGACGCGTCCTCGGGACGCGCTCGGCGCACCGTCACCGGGGGCCTCATGTGCGAACCCTACCGACGGCGGCAGGGCGCCGCTCGCACGCGGTTAGGGTGGAGCGGAGGAGGCCCAACCATGCTCTACGCCCAGAAGTCCCCTGCCGAGAAGCGCCGCCTCTTCCGAGAGCGGCTCGACACGGGTCGGATCATGCGCTTCCCCGGCGCGTTCAACCCGCTGTCGGCGCGGCTCATCGAGCAGAAGGGCTTCGAGGGCGTCTACATCTCGGGCGCCGTGCTCTCGGCCGACCTCGGCCTGCCCGACATCGGCCTCACGACGCTCACCGAGGTCGCCGGGCGCGCGAAGCAGATCACGCGCATGACCGAGCTGCCCGCGATCGTCGACGCCGACACGGGCTTCGGCGAGCCCATGAACGTCGCCCGCACCGTGCAGGAGATGGAAGACGCCGGACTCGTCGGCCTGCACATCGAGGACCAGGTCAACCCGAAGCGCTGCGGCCACCTCGACGGCAAGCAGGTCGTCGACGAGCACACCGCGCTGCAGCGCGTGCGGGCCGCCGTCGATGCGCGCCGCGACCCGAACTTCCTCATCATGGCGCGCACCGACGTGCGCGCCGTCGACGGGCTGCAGGCCGCGGTCGACCGGGCGAAGCGCCTCGCCGACGCGGGGGCCGACGCCATCTTCCCCGAGGCGATGGCCTCGCTCGAGGAGTTCGCCGCGATCCGCGCGGCCGTCGACGTGCCGCTGCTCGCCAACATGACCGAGTTCGGCAAGAGCGACCTCTTCACCGTGGAGCAGCTCGCCGACATCGGCATGAACATCGTCATCTGGCCCGTGTCGCTGCTGCGGCTCGCGATGGGCGCCGCCGTGCGTGCGCTCGACGAGCTCCATGCGACGGGATCGCTCGACGCGAAGCTCGACGAGATGCAGCACCGAGCCGACCTCTACGAGCTCATCGACTACGAGGGCTACAACCGGTTCGACACCTCGATCTTCAACTTCGACGTCGCCCGCTGAGCCCGACATGACCGGCGCCGCACCGCTCCCGCAGACGGCCGGTGCGCTCGCGGCGTCGTACGCGTCGGGCTCGACGAGTCCGGTCGAGGTCGCCGAGGCGGTGCTCGCCCGCGTCGCCGCGCGCGAGCACGAGGTGAACGCGTTCGCCGAGTTCGACGCGGCATCCGTGCGCGCGGCCGCTCGTGCCAGCGCCGCCCGGTGGCGCCGGGGCGAGGCGCTCGGTCCGCTCGACGGCGTGCCGGTCACCGTGAAGGAGAACATGCACCGGGCCGGCGTCCCGGCGCGTGGCGGCACCGCGGGCTCGAGTCCGGTGGTGCCCGAGGCGGACTCGCCGATCGTCGCGCGCCTGCTCGAGGGCGGCGCCGTGATCGTCGGATCCACGACCATGCCCGACTGGGGCATGCTCTCGTCGGGCGTCTCGAGCCTGCACGGCGTCACCCGGAGCCCGCTCGACCTCGACCTCACCGTCGGCGGTTCGTCGAGCGGCGCCGGCGCGGCCGCGGCGGCCGGGTTCGGCGTCGTGAACCTCGGCACCGACATCGGCGGGTCGGTCCGGTTCCCCGCGGCCTGGCTCGGGCTCGCCGCGCTGAAGCCGAGCGCCGGGCGCATCCCCATCGACACGCCGTACCTCGGTCGCGCGGCGGGACCGATCGCCCGCACCGTCGCCGACCTCGCCGCCGGGATGGCGGTCGTCTCGCGGCCCGACGTGCGCGACTACACCTCGCTCCCGCCCGCCGACATCGCGTGGGACGACCTCGATATCGACCCCGCCGGGCTGCGCATCGCCCTGCACCTCGACGCCGGCGCTGGGATGCCCGTCGACCCTGCGATCCGCTCGGCCGTGGTGGCGGCCGCCGACCGCTTCGCCGACGCGGGCGCCGAGATCGTCGAGCTGGCCGCCTTCATCGACGACGGCGTGCTCGACGACGTCGACACGTTCTGGCGCGTGCGGTTCTGGCGCACGTACGCCGAGCTCGGCGCCGCACGACGAGCGCTCGTGCTCCCGTACATCGCGGAGTGGGTCGCGAGGGGCGCCGACGTGAGCGGCACGCGAGCGCTCGAGGCGTACGAGGCGATCGGCGAGCTGCGCCGCCGCACGGTGCTGGCGACGGCGCCGTTCGACGCGGTGCTCTCGCCCGTCGCGCCGATGCTCGCGTTCCCCGCCGACTGGCCGATGCCGTGGGGCCACGACGACCGCGGGATGGCGCACATCGCGTTCACCGTCCCCTACAACATGTCGGGCCAGCCGGCCTCGAGCATCAACGCCGGGTTCGCCCCCGACGGGCGGGCGATCGCCCTGCAGATCGCGGGCCCGCGGTTCGCCGACCGGCACGTGCTCGCCCTCACGTCGTGGTGGGAGGCGACGCGCCCCGGCTCCGCGGTGCCCGTCTTCCCGTGACGCGCCGTAGGCTTGGGGGGCGGACGCGCTGGTGCGAACCGCAGATCCCATGAGGAGCACGATGAGCGACGTCCAGACGCAGGCCGCGCAACCGCAGCAGCCGGTCATCTACAAGGGGCTGGCGGGAGTGCCCGTCGACTTCACCGCGATCTCGAAGGTGAACCCCGAGACCAACTCGCTGCTCTACCGCGGCTACCCGGTGCAGGAGCTCGCGGCATCCGTCACCTTCGAGGAGGTCGCGTACCTGCTCTGGTACGGCGAGCTGCCCGACGACGACCAGCTCGCCGCGTTCGAGGAGCGCGAGCGCTCGCTCCGCGGCCTCGACCACGGGACGAAGCGCATCGTCGACGAGGTGCCGGTCACGGCACATCCGATGGATGTGCTGCGCACCGCCGTGAGCGTCATCGGGGCGAGCGATCCGATGACGCCCGACGACTCGCCCGAGGCGAACCTCGACAAGGCCATCCGCCTGTTCGCGAAGCTGCCCTCGATCGTGACCTACGACCAGCGCCGTCGGCACGACCTCGAGTTCGTCGAGCCCCGCGACGACCTCGGCTACTCGGCGAACTTCCTCTGGCAGGCGTTCGGCGAGGTGCAGGAGCTGCCCGTCGTGAACGCCTTCGACGTGTCGATGATCCTGTACGCCGAGCACTCGTTCAACGCGTCCACGTTCACGGCTCGCGTGATCGCGTCGACGCTCTCCGACCTGTACTCCGCCGTCACTGGTGCGATCGGCGCGCTGAAGGGCCCTCTTCACGGGGGCGCCAACGAGGCCGTCATGCACGCGTTCGAGGAGATCGGTCCCGGCGACGGCGGCGCCGAGCGGGCAGTCGCCTGGCTCGACTCGGCGCTCGCCGAGAAGCGCAAGATCATGGGCTTCGGCCACCGCGTCTACAAGCACGGCGACTCGCGGGTGCCGACCATGCGCGACTCACTCGAGCGCATGGTCGAGTACTACGACCGGCCCGACCTGATGGAGCTCTACGTCGCGCTCGAGGACGCCATGGCGGAGCGCAAGAACATCAAGCCGAACCTCGACTACCCGGCGGGCCCGACCTACCACCTCATGGGCTTCGACACTGAGATGTTCACGCCGCTCTTCGTGGCGAGCCGCGTCACGGGATGGACGGCGCACATCATGGAGCAGCTCGCCTCGAACGCGCTCATCCGTCCGCTGTCGGTGTACAACGGGCCCGACGAACGGCACGTTCCCGTCAAGGGCTGAGCGGATGTCGCACGTCTTCCTCGAGATGACGATGACGCTCGACGGCTTCACCGCCGCACCGGGCGTGAGCCTCGAGCATCCGCTCGGCATCGGCGGGGAGCGCGTGCACGACTGGCTGCGCGGCGGCGACGGCCCGGGCGCCGACGGGCTCGGACCCGAGGGCGCCGCCGACGCGTCGCCCGACGAGATCGACCTCAGCGTGGCCGCCCGCATGTTCGACACCACGGGCGCGTTCGTCATCGGCCGGCGCACGTTCGACGTCGGCGAGGTGCCGTGGGGCGACGACGAGGCGTTCGAGGGACGCCCCGTCTTCGTGGTCACGAGCCGCGAGCGCGAGCCGATCGAGCGCGGCGGCTCCCGCTTCGAGTTCGTCACGGGCGGCGTGGGCGAGGCGGTCGACCGCGCGAAGGCGGTCGCGCACGCGGCATCCGTCTGCATCATGGGCGGGGCGGATGTCGCGCGCCAGTCGCTCACCGCGGGCCTCGTCGACGAGGTGCGGCTGCACCTCGTGCCCATCCTGCTCGGCGGCGGCACGCGGCTGTTCCCCGACGCGGCCGGACGTCGCATCGAGCTCGAGCCGCTCGGTGCCGAGCAGGGCGCGCTCGCCATGCACCTGCGCTACCGCGTCGAGCGCGGCAGCTGACGCCGCGCGCTGACGCCCTCGGCCTCCCGCAGCGGCTTCACGCAACCGCACAACGCAGGCGCGCGGCATCCGCTGCCGACCTGTGGCGACCCCCCAACGATGGAGGATCGACCACGGATCGCGCCTACAGTCGTGGACTATGCACATGTTGTTCCGCACGCTGCTGCACGTGCTCTTCCTCGCGCGACGCAAGCCCGACCTCGGCCACTACGACGTCGCGCGCACGAACTTCATCACCCTGCCGACCGACCTCGACATCAACCGGCACATGAACAACGGCGTGTACTTCTCGATCATGGATGTCGCACGGTTCGACATGCTCGTGCGCAACGGCGTGTGGCGGGCGTTCCGCGACAAGGGCTGGTACCCGGTCGTCGCGAGCGAGACCATCACGTTCCGCAAGTCGCTGAGCCTGTGGCAGCGGTTCACGATCGAGTCGAAGCTCGTCGGCTACGACGACAAGGCGGTCTACGTCGAGCAGCGGTTCGTGCGCCCCCGACCCGACGGCGCCCCCGAGGTGTACGCGCAGGGGTTCATCCGGGCGCGCTTCCTGCGGAAGTCGGGCGGAACCGTGCCCGTGTCCGAGCTCATCGCCGAGTTCGGCGCGCTCGAGGGGGAGCGGATCCCCGAGTGGATCGAGCGGTGGGGCGAGGATGTCGCGCTGCCGGCCACGCGCGCGGAGGCGCCGTCGATCTGGCATGACCGCGAGGCATCCGCTCGCTAGGATCGCGCCTTCGCCGGGACCACGACCTCCTTGATGATCAGGAGGATGCCGGCCGCCACCGGGATCGCGACGAGCGCGCCGGGCAGGCCCGCGAGCGTGCCGCCCGCGAGGGCCGCGATGAGCACGATCGAGCCGGGCACCTGCACGGCCTTCGACATGACGCGGGGCGTGAGGATGTACGCCTCCACCTGCATGTAGACGAGCATCGCGCCGAGCACGATGATGCCCGACAGCGGTGAGACGAAGAGCGCGAGGACCGTCATCACGATCGTGGTGAGCACGGTTCCGATGAGCGGGATGAGCGTGATGAAGAACGCCGCGACGGCGATCACGAGGGCGAACGGCACCTGCGCGATGAGCAGGATGATGAAGCTGAAGGTCGCGTTGAAGAACGCGAGGATGACCATGCCGCTGAGGTAGCGTCCGACGTTCTGCATGATCCGCTCGGCGTAGTCGACGACCCGCGCCCGGTGCGAGGCCGAGATGAGCGTGTAGATCGCGGCCTTCGACGCGTCGAGCGTGGCGATGAAGTAGATCGTCAGGATGAAGATGAAGAACGCGGACGAGATCCCGCCGACGATCGCGAGGCCGATGTTGAGCGCCCCGCCGCCGATGGTGGCCCAGGTGTTCGGGTCGCTGATGACGCCGACGACCCAGTTGTAGACGGTCGTGAGCACGCCGCCCGAGCCCGACGAGGCGTCGATGAACCACTGCTGCTCCTGCAGATTGGCGTACATCTGCGGCAGCGCCTCGACGAGGGCGACCGCCTGGGTGATCACGAGGGGCAGCACGAGCCAGAGCAGGCCGGCGATCACGAGGATGAACAGGATGATCACGGTCAGGATCGCGACGCCCCGCTTCATGCCCCGCCGCTGGAACCACCGGACGAGCGGGTCGAGGCCGAGCGTGATGAACATGGCGGCGAACACCGAGAACAGCACGCCCGACAGGCTGAGCAGCGTCCACGCGAGCGCGAGGCCCAGGAGCACGCCGAGCGTGGCGATGAACGACCATACGAGGGGGCGTTCCGACATGAAGTTCCTGCCTCGCCCGCGCCCGCCGTCGGGGCCGCCGGCAGTGCTCGTGGCGTGCTCGCGGGCGCGCCGCTCGATGCTCTTCACGGGCGCCAGCCTAGGGCTGAGGATGCCTCGCACACGGGAAGCGCGCCGGAGCGGCCCGCGCCGTGGCGGGCCGCGCTCCACGAGCCCGCGCCGACGCGAACCGGCCGGGAGACGTCGTCAGTTGCGGGCGCCCTCGGGGACGTGCAGCTCCTTGTAGTGGTCGGCGAGGGCGGGGTAGTAGGCCTCCCACTCGGGGAGCGGCCGGCTGAGGCGCATGGCGGCGAGCCGGTCGAGGTAATAGTCCCAGCCGGGGCCCATCGTCGCGGCATCCGCCGGGTTCGAGAGTCGCTGGCCGAACGTGAGCGTCGTCATTCCGCCGGCCTCGCGCAGGTGCGCGAACACGCGCATGGCCGTCGCGCCCTCACCCGAGTGGGCGAGGAAGCGATGGGGTGGGTCGCATTCGAGGATGCCCACGTTCATCCACTCGGAGCCCTCGCCCTCGAACGTCATGCGGAACCGGACGGCGCCGGTCTCGGGGCGTCCGGTGTACGTGCCGATCCAACCCTGCATGGCCGTCGGATTGGTCAGGCTGAACCAGACCTCCTCGATCGGGGAATGGAACAGGCGGTCGTACTGCAGGTAGAGCCCGTCGGGCTTCAGCGTGTAGTGGCCAGTCGCTTTCGCGGTCATCTTCTACCCCCGCTCGTCGTGAAATCAGGCTAAACCCGGTCAACGCCAAACCACTAGAGTTGGCGCCATGGGATCGAGTGGGGGCGCGAAGCGCAAGCCGAATCATCCGTCCGGCGGGCAGGTCCACGAGGAGACGATGAACGTCACCGAGGGCAAGTCCGGCCTCTGGGGGGCGCTCGCGGGCCTCTTCACGTTCGCGCTCATCGCGGTGCCGTTGTCGGCGTCGTTCGCGTTCGCGACCAACCCGCGCACGCAGCAGCTCTTCGGCGGGCGGCTCTCCGAGGCGACGCAGGGCGGCTACCAGGCGTTCTGGTGGATCGTCACGATCTTCCTCTTCGTGCTCCCGTTCCTCGTCGGCTATGCGGTTGCGCGGCTCTCGGGTCGAGCGCTGGCGATCTTCGGTGCGGTGGTCGCGCTGTTCGTGATCGCCGTGCTCGTGCTGGGGCAGTTGTTCGTCTTCTGATCCGGTCCTGAACCGGTTCCGGCCGGTCCTGATCGGAATCGGAACTGATCAGGGAGGTGGTGCCATGCAGGTGCCCAAGGCCTCGGATGCCGCGAAGGCGCGTTTCACGTCGGTGGTGCCCGACGATCCACGGGTCGTCGTCAAGCCGATGTTCGGCAACCTCGGCGCGTTCGTGAACGGCAACATGTTCGCCGGGCTCTTCGGCGACCGCATCGGCGTGCGCGTGCTCGACGAGTCCGCGCGCGCCGAGCTCGCAGCGGTCGACGGCGCCGGGCCGTTCGGACCCGACGAGCGGCCGATGGGGGGCTACGTCGCCGTGCCCGCCGCGTGGGACGACGAGCCCGACCGCATCGCCGAGCAGGTGGCGCGGGCGTTCGAGGAGGTCGCGGCGCTGCCGCCGAAGGCGCCGAAGACGCGGAAGCCGCCGAGGACGCGCAGCTGACAGATGGCGCCGTGGCGCTCGCACGTCAGGCCAGGAAGCACCACACGAGCGTCGCGACGCAGATGACGAGCATCCCCGTGGCGTTCACGAAGAGGTTCCGGCCGAAGTCGCGCGCCCGGACGTGCATGCCGATCGCGACGAGGAAGTAGAGCACGAGCGCGGTCGTGGTGACGAGGCCGAGGTACGGGATCCAGATGCCCGCGATGAGCCCCGCGGCGGCCGCGAACTTGATCGGCGTGAAGATCCACCACCATTTCCGCGGGAAGTGCACGTCGTCGAAGCACTTCGCCACGAAGGCGACGGGCTTCCAGCTGATGATGCCGTCGACGAACTGGATCACGGCGAGCACGACGACCGGCCAGACGGGGTCGTGGAGGACGGTCATGTCCATACCATACCGCATGGTATGGAATTGCAGTCAGTCTCGTCCGTGGAGGGGCGCGGGCACGAGCGTGAGGAGCAGCTCGTAGACCCGCCGGAGCTCGCCGGGCTGGATCGGCGGCACCGTGACCTCCGCTCCGAGCGACACGAGGTAGGGCACGAGTGCGGCCGCGCGCGCCTCGGCGTCGGATGCCACGAGCGGACGCCAGGCCGCCTGCAGCGCGCCGACCGCCGCCGCGTCGATGCGCGCCTGGGTCTCGCGCACCTCGGGGTCCGACTGCGCCCACGCCCGCACGGCGGTGTCGAGCCGCGGTCGCCGAAGCCCGCCGTCGCCGTCGGCGGTCGCGAGCTCCGTGAGGGAGGCGAGCGTCGCGCGAGTGCCCTCCCCGGATCGGGCGGCGATCGCCTCGTCGAGTGCGGCGCGAGCCTGCTCCTCGTAGTGGGCGAGGAGCGCGGTCTTGAACCCGGGCGCGCCGGCGAAGTGGTGGTGGAACGAGCCCTTCGTGACGCCGAGCCGGGCGGAGAGCTTGTCGATCCTCAGGCCAGACGGCCCGTCCTCGGCGAGCACGACGAGTCCCTCGTCGAGCCAGCGCGTGCGCGTGATCCGCATGGTCATACCGTACTCGACGGTATGGTCGGGCCGGCGCGCGACCGTCCCGCGGGGGTCGCTCGGGCGGCTCAGTCCTCCGCCGACTCGAGCACCGCCATCGCCGCGTTGTGCCCGCCGATGCCGCTCACGGCGCCGCCGCGCACGGCGCCCGAGCCGCACAGCAGGATCCGGGCGTGCTGCGTCGCCACGCCCCAGCGCTCGGCGGGGGTCGCGAGCGACGCGTCGTCCTCGGCCCACGGCCAGGAGAGCGGTCCGTGGAAGATGTTCCCGCCGGGCATGCGCAGGGCGTGCTCGAGGTCGAGCGTGGTCTTCACCTCGATGCAGGGGCGGCCCGCGGCATCCGTCGCGAGCACGTCGGCGATGGGCTCGGCGAGCACCGAGTCGAGCGAGGCGAGCACCGCCTCCTGCAGGCGGGTGCGCAGCTCGTCGTTGCCGAAGCGCTCGACGAGCCGGTGCGGCACGTGCAGGCCGAAGATCGTGAGCGTGTGCGCGCCCGACGCGGCGAGCTCGGGATCGAGGATCGTCGAGTCGCTCAGCGTGTGGCAGTAGATCTCGCAGGGGAGCGGTGAGGGGATGCCGCCGCGCGCGGCCGTCGCGAAGGCGGCGTCGAGCTGGGTCTGGAGCTCGTTGATGTGGAACGTGCCGGCGAACGCCGCCTCGGGCGCGACCTCGGTGTCGCGCAGGCGAGGGAGCCGCGTGAGCATGAGGTTCACCTTGACCTGGGCGCCCTCGGGCTCGGCGAGCCGGCGCAGGCGCTCGCGCACGACGGGCGGCACGGCGACGGGTCCGTCGTGCGAGAACGGGCGCTCGTCGCGCGGCGCGACCGACGGCGCGGCGGCGCGCGCCGCGGCATCCGTCGCCCCGGCCGAGAGCAGGCGATCGAGCACGACGGGTGCGACGTTCGCGAGCACGGTGGCGGCCTCGACCACGTGGTCCTCGCCGCCGCGGGTGTAGCGCACACGGCCGTCGGGCTCGACCGCGACCACTTCGGCATCGGTGAGCAGCTCGGCGCCCGCCTCGCGCGCGGCCCGCTCGAGCTCGCCGCTCACGGCGCCCATGCCGCCGATCGGCACGTCCCAGTCGCCCGTGCCGCCGCCGATGACGTGGTAGAGGAAGCAGCGGTTCGCATCGAGCGCCGGGTCGTCGAGATCGGTGAACGTGCCGATGAGTCCGTCGGTCGCGACGACGCCGCGCACCAGGTCGCTCGCGAAGCGCTCGTCGATGACCTCGCCGAGCGGGCGCTCGACGACGTCGGTCCAGATGCGGTCGTCGCCCACGAGCTCGCGCGCCTCCGTGCGGGTGAGCAACGGCTCGGTGAGGGTCGGGAAGAGCCGCTCGGCGAGGCGCGTCGTCTCGCCGTAGAACGCGTGCCACGCGGCCGCATCGGCCTCGGCGTCGACCCGCCCGAACGCGGCGGCGGATGCCTCGGCGTCGGCCTCGCGGTCGACGAGCAGGCCGCGCGACGGGTCGGCGGGGTCGGGCGTGTACGACGAGTAGCGGCGGCGGGCGAGCCGGATGTCGAGCCCGAGGTCGTCGATGATGCGCTGGGGCAGGAGGCTCACGAGGTAGGAGTAGCGCGAGAGTCGCGCCTCGACGCCGTCGAACGCCTGCGCCGAGACCGCCGCGCCGCCGAGGTGGTCGTCGCGCTCGAGGAGGAGCACGGAGCGTCCGGCGCGGGCGAGGTAGGCGGCGGCGGTGAGGCCGTTGTGGCCGCCGCCGATGATCACGACGTCGTGGGGCATCACACGAGCGTACGTGATGGGCGGGTGCCGTCCGGACGGGCGCCCGCTAGCGGCATCCGACCGATCGCAAGAAAGTTACTGACATGTAAGTAAGCGTTCGCTATGCTGGCGCTCGCGACCGCGCCGATGACGGCGTCGGGCGTGCACCATCCGCACTGATCCGGTCACCGGCCGGAGGCGTGATGCGCCCCGGCCGGCCACGTTCGAAGGAGAACCCGTGACCCACCGCACCAGGGCGCAGCATCCGCCCGCCCGACCAGAGGCTCGCAGCGCGGCTCGGCGCGCCCGACCCGCACACCCCGGCCGCCGCCTCGGCGCCGGCGCCGCCATCGCCGCACTCGCCCTCGGAGGAGCCGCCATCACCGCGACCCCCGCCGTCGCCGCCGACGAGCCCGACTTCGGCCCGAACGTCGTCGTGCTCGATCCGTCGATGCCGACCGACGAGATCAACGCGATCTTCGCCGCCATCGACAACGAGCCCGAGTTCAGCCAGAACCGCCACGCCGTGCTGTTCAAGCCCGGCGTCTACGGCAGCGCTGAGGGCGCCGCCGACCCGGCCACCGCGCCCGACATCGTGAACGGGCAGGTCGGCTACTACACGCAGGTCTCGGGCCTCGGCGCGTCGCCCGACGACGTGGTCATCAACGGCGCGATCCACGCCGAGGGGCGCCCGCCCGCGACCTCCTGCCCGTGGGACGGCGGCGGCGAGGCCGACACCGCGCTCACGAACTTCTGGCGCTCGCTGTCGAACGTGTCGATCAACCCGATCCAGCGGCCCGTCGAGGGCGACACCGGCGTCTACGGGGTCTGCTTCCCGACGCCCGAGAACCCCGGCGGCATCATGCTCCCCGAGGGCGTGGCCGACCCCGGCCAGCTGCGATGGGCCGTGTCGCAGGCGGCGCCGATGCGCCGGGTGCACGTGCAGGGCGACCTGACGCTCATGCCGCGCTTCGGCGGCTACTCGTCGGGCGGCTACCTCGCCGACTCGGTGATCGACGGCGAGGTCGTCTCGGGCTCGCAGCAGCAGTGGTACACGCGCGACTCGAGCGTCGGAACGTGGAACGGCGGCGTCTGGAACATGGTGTTCTCGGGCGTCGAGGGCGCCCCGGCGACCGACTTCGGCCCGAAGCCCGACGGCACGGTGGGCAACAAGACCACGCTCGACACCACGCCGGTCAGCCGCCCGGCGCCGTTCCTCTACCTCGACGGAGACGCCTACACGGTGTTCGTGCCGAACGCCCGCGCCGACAGCGCGGGCGTCGACTGGTCGACGGATGCCTCGGTCGGCACCTCCATCCCGATCGGCGACTTCTACATCGCCCACGCCGACCGCGACACCGCGACGTCGATCAACCGTGCGATCTCGAAGAAGCAGCACGTGCTGCTCACCCCGGGCGTGTACCGGCTCGACAAGCCCATCAACGTCAAGCGCGCAGGCACGGTGGTGCTCGGCATGGGCTACGCCTCGCTCACGCCCACGAAGGGCAATGCGGCACTCGTCGTCGACGACGTGCCGGGCGTGAAGATCGCCGGCATCACGATCGACGCCGGGCTCGTCGAGTCCGACGTGCTCGTCCAGGTCGGGCCGACGGATGCCGCGGTTTCCGACCCGTCCGACCCGACGACGCTGTCCGACGTGTTCATCCGCGTCGGCGGACCGTGGGCCGGCGACGCCGTGACCTCCATCGAGGTGAACAGCGACGACGTGCTGCTCGACCACATCTGGGCCTGGCGCGGCGACCACGGCCTCGACGGCAGCGGCACGTGGACCGGCTCGACCGGCGCCCACGGCGTCATCGTGAACGGCGACGACGTCACCGCGACCGGCCTGTTCGTCGAGCACTACCAGCAGAACCAGGTGATCTGGAACGGCGAGCGCGGACGCACCGTGTTCTACCAGTCCGAGATCCCCTACGAGGTGCCGAGCCAGGCCGAGTGGATGGACGGCGACCGCCTCGGCTACGCGTCCTACCGCGTGGCCGACGACGTCGCCGAGCACCACGCGACGGGCATGGGCGTGTACTCGTACTTCAACCAGGGCCAGGACATCCGCGCCGAGAGCGGCATCCAGACCCCGGTCGGCCCGGGCATCCGGTTCGAGTCGCTGATCTCGGTGTTCCTCAGCGGCTCGGGCGGCATCGAGCACACCATCAACGACACCGGTGCGCCGGTCGTCGGCGGCTTCGGCACGTCGCCGGTGGTGAGCTACCCGACGCCGTAGCGCAGGTGACGACGGATGCCGCGGCCCCCGCTCGTGCGGTGGGTCGCGGCATCCGCCGTCTCGCCTCAGTTCGCGCGGCGCATGGCCTGCACGCCGACGAACACGCCGATCGCGCAGGTCGCGACCGCGGCGATGGCGCCGCCGATCACCGCGGGGCTGCCGAGGTCGCCGGCGAGCAGGGCCCGCTCGGCCGCGACCAGGTAGCTCAGCGGGTTGACCGCGGCGGCGACCTTCATCCAGTCGGGACCGTCCTCGAGCGGCAGCAGCATGCCCGACAGGATCATGAGCGGGAACAGCAGCGTCTGGTGCACCATCCAGAACATCCAGTCGCGGTTGCGGCACGCGAGCGCGAGCGTGTAGCTCAGGGCGCCGAACCCGATGCCGAACACGGCGAGCACGGCCAGGCCGACGACGAGCCCCGGCACGTCGAGCCGGAACCCGAAGGGCACGGCCACGAGTACGACGATCGTGCCCTGGATCACGAGCGGCACGACCTCCTTGAGCGCACGGCCGACGAGCAGCGCGCTGCGCGAGAGCGGGGCGACGAGCGTGCGCTCGTGCGAACCCGTCTGCATCTCGAAGAGCAGGTTCGCGCCCGTCGACGCGGTGCCGAACAGCGCGACCATCACGAGGATGCCGGGCACGAACCACTGCAGCGTCCCGGCGACGTCGCCGCCCGCCGCGCCGACGAGCAGCGGGCCGAACAGGCCGAGGAAGACGAGCGGCTGCACGAGCGAGAAGATCACGCTGAACGGGTCGCGCACGAGCGGGCGCGACTCGCGCGCGAAGACGGTCGCGGTGTCGCGCACGAAGCCGGTGGGGCGGGCGGATGCCGCGGGCCGCTCGATCGCGGCGGGCTCGGCGGCGGGGCTGATGGTGTTCATGAGGGTGTGCTCCTTCGTTGGTCGTCAGTCGTCGAGTCACGGGAAATGGTCGGATGGTGCCGAGTGGAGCGACCGGAACACGTGACTCGATGGAGTGCGGTGCAGTCGGTGGTGGATGGGGGCGTCATGCGGCGGCGGCTTCGGCAGCGGCGGGCTCGGGCTCGGGCGCGGCGGCCTCTTCGCGGAGGCTGCGGCCCGTGAGCGCGAGGAAGACGTCGTCGAGGGTGGGCTGGCGGTGCGTCGCCGCCACGACGTCGAGTCCGGCGTCGCCGAGCTCGCGGATCCAGCGGGGGAGGGCGCGGTCGCCGCCCGGTGCGGTGAGGGTGACGACGGCGCCGTCGACCGACCCGCCGATGCGGGCCGCGGCGTCCGCGGCATCCGTCGCCGAGTCGAACGCGAGCGTGACGCGGTCGCCCGCGAGCGACTCCTTGAGCGACCATGCCGTGTCGTCGGCGATGACCGCACCGTGGTCCATCACCATGACCCGCTCGGCGAGCTGGTCGGCCTCGTCGAGGTAGTGGGTGGTGAGGAAGATCGTGGTGCCGGTGCTGCGGCGCAGGTCCACGATGTGCTCCCAGAGGTTGGCGCGGCTGTGCGGGTCGAGGCCCGTCGACGGCTCGTCGAGGAAGAGCAGCTCGGGCCGGTGGATGAGGCCGAGCGCGATGTCGAGCCGGCGCTTCTGGCCGCCCGACAGCGACTGCACCTGGCGGTTCGCGACCTGTCCGAGCTCGAGCGACTCGATGAGCTCGGCGGCCCTGGCGCGCGTCTCGCGACGACCGAGTCCGTAGAACGCGCCCTGCGCGTGCAGCTCGTCGCGCACCCGCTGGGTGTGCCCGCCCGAGCTGCCCTGGCCGACGTACCCGATGCGGCGGCGCACCCCGGCGGGATCGTGGCGGATGTCGCAGCCGGCCACCGTCGCCTCGCCGGCCGTCGGCGGGAGGAGCGTCGTCAGCATGCGGAGGGTCGTCGACTTGCCGGCGCCGTTCGGGCCCAGGAAGGCGACGAGCTCGCCGTCGGCCACGTCGAGGTCGACGGCTCGGACGGCCTCGACGACCTGCCCCTTGGAGCGGAACGTCTTCGTGAGGCCTCGGGCGGTGATCATCTGGTTCGTTCGTTCGGTCATGCAGCCAGTCTTCCGACCCATCCGGTCACTTCCTGACCTGATGCGCGAGATACTCGGAACATGGCCGCCACCACCTCGAGGACCCTCGAACTCCTCTCCCTGCTGCAGAGTCACCGGCACTGGTCGGCTCGCGAACTCGTCGACCGCCTCGGCGTCTCGGAGCGCACGCTGCGCCGTGACGTCGAGCGCCTGCGCGAGCTCGGCTACGGCATCGAGTCCATGCGGGGGAGCACCGGCGGGTATCGGCTCGAGGCCGGCACCGGGCTCCCGCCGCTGCTGCTCACCGACGACGAGGGCGTCGCCATCGCCGTCGGCCTCCGCTCGCAGGCGACCGCCGGGCTCCGCGGCGCCGAGCACACCACGCTGAGCGCGCTCGCGAAGATCGAGCAGGTGCTGCCGCCCGCGCTGCGCCGCCGCATCGACGCGCTGCAGTCGCACGCGACGGACGCGGTCGGCCGCGGACCGGGCCGCGGCGGCGGCGGCACCCGCCCGACGCCCGAGGTCGACACCGAGCTGCTCGGCCTCCTCGCGCTCGGCTGCCGCGACTCCGAGCGGCTGCGCTTCAGCTACACGGATGCCGCGGGGGAGTCGACCTCCCGCGTCGTCGAGCCGTACCGGCTCGTGCCCGTCGCCCGCCGCTGGTACCTGCTCGCCTGGGACCGCCAGCGGGAGGACTGGCGCACGTTCCGGCTCGACCGCATCAGCGACGTGTTCCAGACGCGCGTGCGCTTCGAGCCGAGGCCGATGACCGACGAGGCGGCCCGCGCCCGGGTCGAGTCCGCGATCCGCTACCGCGACCGCACCGTGCGCGCCAGGGTCGTGGTGGAGCTGTCGCGGGCCGAGCTCGTCGATCGCCTCGGCTGGTACGGCCGCGACGTCGTGGCCGACGGACCCGACCGCTGCGTCTGGCCGCTCGAGGCCGACGCCGTCGAGAACCTCGTGATGGCCCTCATGTGGCTGCCGCGCGGCGCGGCCTACCGTGTCGAGGGGCCGCCAGAGGTGCTGGCCTTCCTGGAGGAGCAGGCAGGGCGGTTCGCGGCGGCCGCGGCATCCGATTGACCTCGCTCGTCGGCCGACATGTCTTGCGGATGTCGGCGGCTGGGCGTTGGCTGGCCGCATGGACATCGCATTCGTGGCGGGCTTCGGCCCCATCGGCAGTGCCGACTCGTCGTCGGCCGACTTCTGGCGCGGCGCGTTCGGGATCCCGTTCAGCGAGGACGGCGGCTACTTCCACACCGAAGCCCTCGGGGGTGTCAACGCCTTCGCGATCTGGCCGCTGAGCCAGGCCGCCGAGGCGACCTTCGGCACCACCGAGTGGCCCGCCGACCGCACGGTGCCGCAGGCGTGGATCGAGTTCGACGTCGCCTCGCCGGCAGCGGTGGGCGAGGCGGTGGAGGAGCTCCGCGCGGGCGGGCACGAGATCCTCGTCGGCGCCCACGAGGAGCCGTGGGGGCAGACGACGTCGCGCCTGATGAGCCCCGAGGGCCTGCTCGTCGGCGTGAGCTACACGCCGTGGATGCACGACGTCGAGCCCGCGGGCAACGTGATGATCGGCTACGACCCCGAGCTCGACGAGGGCGGCACGGGCCTCGGCCACGCCTAGTTCGTCGCGGGCGTCTCGGAGGTCCGTTCGAGCTGCGACGAGCACCCGCCGGATCAGGTGGAGGGCGTGTCCGAGCTCCGCTCGAGCTGCCCGATCTCGGCGCCGTCCTGGCCGAGCACCGTCATGGTGTCGCCCGCGACCGTCGCGGCGCTGAGGTGGGCGAGCCAGTCGTCGACGTCCTCGCACGCTTTCAAGGTCGACGCGACGTCCTCGAACAGCACCTGCTCGGCCTCGTCGACCGACCACGAACCCGTCAGGTTGTTGCATCCGTCGCTGCCGCTGAAGCTGCCGTCGTCCTCGAGCTCGAGGTACGGCGACCCGTCCTCCGTCGGATCCCCCCACGTGCCGGCCGCGTCGACCGAGCCGCCGCGAGCGGACCCCTGCTCCCCCAGGCAGCCCGCGAGCGTGAGCACGGCGAGCACGGCGATGCCGGCCCCGATGATCTTCCGCTTGCTGGCCATGCTCGCAGCGTAGACCCGCAGGGGCTCGACGTCACGTGTCGTCCGCAGCGGCGTCGTCCCCATTCCGGGGCGGACCGGTGCGGGCCGCGGCACGCGCGAGCGCGTCGCGCACGGCGACCACGGCGGGACGCCCCGCCGCCGCGTGGCGGGCCGAGGAGAACACCTCGCGGTGGGGATCGCCGGGCAGCGGCGCGAGCAGCACGCTCGGCCGCTCGCCGGCCCACACGAGGTCGGGCAGCAGTCCCACGGCGTTCCCCGAGCGGATGAGCCGGATGTGGGCCATGAGGTCGGCGGTCTCGAAGCGCACGTCGGGCTCGAACCCCGCGGCTCGGCACAGCTGCTCGGCCCAGACCCGCGATGCGGTGCCGGCCGGCTCCATCACCCACGGGCGGTGAGCCGTCGACGAGAGTTCTGGCGCCGGATTTCGAGACGCGTCCGGCTTCGCCGGGCGCTGTTCGACCCTCGGGAACGACGGAACGGCGAGCCGGATCGCGTCCGAGGCGAGCGGCACGCGATCGAGCTCGGGATGCCGCGGCCGCGCGTGTCCCGGATACTGCTCGGCCACGACGAGGTCGAAGTCGCGGGCCGCCACCTCGAACAGGCCGGCCTCGGGCTCGCGCTCGGTGACCTCGACGCGCAGGTCGGGATGCCCGGCCGCGAGCAGCGTGAGCGCCTGCGGCATCACCGCGTGCGCGGCCGACTGGAACACCGCGATGCGCACGGTGCCGCCGACCGACGTGAGCGAGCGCGCGACGTCGGCCTCCGCCTCCTCGAGCCGGTCGAGCACCGCCTTGCCGTGCTCGACGAGCACGAGCGCCTGCGGCGTGAGCTGCACGCGCCGGCCCACCTGCACGAGGAGCGGCACCCCGGCCTCGCGCTCGAGCAGGCCGAGCTGCTGCGAGACCGACGAGGGGCTGTACGACAACGCGTCGGCGACCGCCGCCAGCGTGCCGCGCCGGCTGAGCTCGACCAGCAGGCGCAGGCGTCGCACGTCGAGCATCGCGTCCTCCAGGCATCCGTGAACCATTCGGCTCTACTGAACAGTATGCGTCGGATTCATTCGCTGTACCGAACGGATGCGACGGCGCACACTGGGGGAGGCAAGGTGCGTCAACCCTCGGCGCACCCTGAGCAACGGAGACTAGCCTCGTGACCATGACCAACGCCGCCACGGAACTCGCGCCGGCCACCGACCACGTCGTCGCACTGGTGCGCCGCTGGCTCGCCGAGAGCGCCGAGCACCCCGTCGACCCCGCCGCCGAGCGTCTCGCCGGCGTGCTGAAGGACCCGAACGGCCTCGCCTTCACCGTCGGCTTCGTCGACGGCGTGATGCGCCCCGAGGACCTCGGCGTCGCCGGCCGCAACCTCGAGCAGGTCGCGAAGCTCACGCCGAAGTTCCTGCCCTGGTACCTGCGCGCGGCCATCCGCGTCGGAGGCGTCGTGGCCCCGGTGCTCCCGTGGGTCGTGATCCCCATCGCGCGCCGCGTGCTGCGCCGGATGGTCGGACACCTCGTGCTCGACGCCACCCCGGCGAAGCTCGGCCCGTCGATCGCGATGCTGCGCGAGTCGGGCAACCGCCTCAACCTCAACCTGCTCGGCGAGGCCGTGCTCGGCGAGGACGAGGCCGACCGGCGACTGCGCGGCACCTACGAGTTCCTCGCGCGCGACGACGTCGACTACGTGTCGATCAAGGTGTCGAGCGTCGTGAGCCAGCTCTCGATGTGGTCGTTCGACGAGGCGGTCGCGAAGGTCGTCTCGAAGCTCACGCCTGTCTACGAGCTCGCCGCCAAGAGCCCCACGCCGAAGTTCATCAACCTCGACATGGAGGAGTACCGCGACCTCGACCTCACCATCGCGGTGTTCACGACGCTGCTCGACCAGCCGCAGCTGCGCGGACTCGAGGCCGGCATCGTGCTGCAGACGTACCTGCCCGACGCGCTCGGCGCGATGCAGGAGCTCACCGCGTGGGCGATCGCGCGGCGCCAGGCCGGCGGGGCGCCGATCAAGGTGCGCGTCGTGAAGGGCGCGAACCTCGCCATGGAGCACGTCGACGCCGCGATCCACGGCTGGCCCGTCGCGACCTACGGCACCAAGCAGGACTCCGACACCAACTACAAGCGCGTGCTGCACTGGTCGATGACGCCCGAGCGCGCCGACGCCGTGAAGCTCGGCGTCGCCGGTCACAACCTGTTCGACGTCGCGCACGCCTGGCTCACCGCACGCCAGCGCGGCGTCGAGTCGCGCGTCGAGTTCGAGATGCTCCTCGGCATGGCCACCGGCCAGGCCGAGGCGGTGCGCCGCGATGTCGGCAACCTGCTGCTCTACACGCCCGTCGTGAACCCGACCGAGTTCGACGTGGCGATCGCCTACCTGATCCGCCGGCTCGAGGAGAACGCGAGCCAGGACAACTTCATGTCGGCCGTGTTCGAGCTCGACAGCGACCAGGGCCTCTTCAAGCGCGAGCGCGTCCGCTACGAGCGATCGCTCGCCGCGCTGGAGGTCGACTCGGGTCGCGTCCCCACGCCGAACCGGACGCAGAACCGCCGCTCCGAGTGGTCGCAGGAGTCGCTCGCAGCGGCAGTGGCCGTGCCCGACGCCCCGGCGCCGGGCAGCGAGCACGAGGAGGACGCGTCGCTCACGAGCACCGTGCTCGAGCTCACGCGCGGCTCGCGCCGTGAGCCGGGCCTGTTCGGCGACACGGGCGAGATCGAGGGCGAGCTCGTCGCGCCGGCCGTGGGCGGCCCGGGCGCGACCCCCGGATTCCGCAACGAGCCCGACACCGACCCCGCCCTCGCGGCGAACCGCGAGTGGGGCCGCCGCATCCTCGCCCGCGTGCCCGAGACGCGCCTGGGCCTCGAGACCATCGCCCGAGCCCGCGTCGCCGACGCGGCCACGCTCGAGTCGATCATCTCGACAGTTGCCGCGAACGGACGCGCCTGGGGCGAGCTGCCCGGCGCCGAGCGCGCCGCCGTGCTGCACCGTGCGGGCCTCGCGCTCGCCGCGAACCGCGACCGCCTCATCGAGGTCATGGCCGCCGAGACCGGCAAGACCATCGCCGAGGCCGACCCCGAGATCTCGGAGGCCATCGACTTCGCGCACTACTACGCCGAGCGCGCACGCGAGCTCGACCACGTGCAGGGCGCCGTCTTCGTGCCGCCGAAGCTCACCGTCGTGACGCCGCCGTGGAACTTCCCGGTCGCGATCCCGGCCGGCGGCGTGCTCGCCGCGCTCGCCGCGGGCTCGGGCGTCATCATCAAGCCGGCCAAGCTCGCGCAGCGCTCGGGCGCCGTCATGGTCGAGGCGCTCTGGGAGGCCGGCGTGCCGCGCGAGCTCCTCGCCCTCGTGGACATCGGCGAGCGGGAGCTCGGCCGCGAGCTCGTGTCCCACCCCGCCGTCGACCGCGTCATCCTCACCGGCGCGTACGAGACCGCGCAGCTGTTCCGTTCGTTCCGCCCCGACCTGCCGCTGCTGGCGGAGACGAGTGGCAAGAACGCGATCATCGTGACGCCGTCGGCCGACCTCGACCTCGCGGCATCCGACGTCGTGAAGAGCGCCTTCGGCCACGCCGGCCAGAAGTGCTCGGCCGCGTCGCTCGTGATCCTCGTCGGCTCGGTCGCGAAGTCGGAGCGATTCCGCCGCCAGCTCGTCGACGCCGCCACGTCGCTGCGCGTCGGGTACCCCGAGCACCCGCAGAGCGTGATGGGCCCGATCATCGAGCCCGCGAACGGCAAGCTCCTGCACGCGCTCACCCAGCTCGGCATCGGCGAGGAGTGGCTCGTCGAGCCGAAGCAGCTTGACGGCACCGGCCGGCTCTGGTCGCCCGGCATCCGCGACGGCGTGGCGCCCGGGTCGTACTTCCACCTCACCGAGTTCTTCGGCCCGGTGCTCGGCGTCATGCACGCCAAGGACCTCGACGAGGCCATCCGCCTGCAGAACGCCGTCGACTACGGCCTCACCGCCGGCCTGCACTCGCTCGACTCCGAGGAGGTCGCGCACTGGCTCGACCGCGTCGAGGCGGGCAACCTCTACGTGAACCGCGGCACCACGGGCGCCATCGTGCAGCGCCAGCCGTTCGGCGGCTGGAAGCGCTCGGCCGTCGGCGCCGGCGCCAAGGCGGGCGGCCCGAACTACCTGTTCGGCCTCGGCGAGTGGGTGCCGCAGCACGGCCCCGTGTCGAGCACGCTCCACCTGCGCGGGCTCGAGAAGCGCGTGTCGGAGCTCATCGAGGCGTCGCAGCCGGCGCTCGAGTACGAGGCGTTCGAGGTGCTGCGCCGGTCGGCGCTGTCCGACGAGGTCGCCTGGGCCGAGGAGTACGGCACCGTGAAGGACGTCTCGGGCGTCGGCGTCGAGCGGAACCTGTTCCGCTACCGCGCGCTTCCCGTCACCGTGCGCATCGGCGAGGCGTCGACGCTCGCGGAGGGCCTGCGCGTCATCGCCGCCGGCCTGCTCGCGAAGTCGCACCTCACCGTGTCGACCGCATTCGAGCTCCCGAAGGGCGTGCGCACGATCCTCGAGGCCCGCGACACGCGGGTCATCCGCGAGGGGGATGCCGCGTGGCTCGTGCGCGTCGGCAAGGAGGGCGTCGGCTCGACCCGCGTCCGCCTCGTCGGCGGCGGCGCGTCCCAGCTCGCGGCGGCGCTCGGCGGTACCCCGGATGTCGCGGTGTGGTCGCACCCCGTGACGCCCTCGGGTCGCGTGGAGCTGCTGCCGTTCCTGCACGAGCAGGCCGTGTCGATCACGAACCATCGGTTCGGCAACCCGACGACGCTGACCGACGGCGTGATCTAGGGGTCGGCGAACGAATCACGCGCGAAGGCGGTCGCACCGGCGGCCGCCTTCGCGCTATCTTCGGACCACCCGAACCCGATGGAGCTGCCCGTGGCCCCTGTCCGCCGCCCATTCCCTCGCACGCATGGGCCGGTCGCTCTCGTCGCTGCGCTCACGCTCGCCATGACGCTGGTCTCGCCGGCCTCCCCGGCCTCCGCGACCGCTCCGGTGTCCATCGCGGGCGTCCTCGTCGACTCGACGGGCGCATCGGCGTCATGGGTGGACGTCCACGCGTACGCCGTCGAGGGTCCAGGCCAGGGAACGTACGCGGGCCAAGACCTTGCCTCTGTCGATGGGACGTTCAGCATCGACGGACTAGAAGCGGGCCGTGAGTACCGATTGTTCGTGAACTGGTCGTCATGCTGCTCGAGTCCACGGGTCGCACCGTCCTTCGCGGGATTCCTGACTGACGATCCCGTCGACCGGATGACGCAGGACCCGCTCGAGGCCGCGCTCTTCGTGCCCGGGCCGATGGGACTGACCGGACTGCGCCTCCAGCTCGAGGCGGGCACGGCGGTGTCTGGGCGTGTGACGTCTGCGAGCGGCTCCGCGGTAGCAGGTATCCAGGTGTACGTGTACACCTCTGCCGGGTACAACGACATCGGCACCCGGCAGGGGGTGATTCCGACGAGCGTCGCGTACACGGCCGAAGATGGCACCTTCCGGGTCGCCGCTCTCGAGTACGTGGGCGACGAGGTGGACGCCTACGTCGTGCGGGTGGATGCTCCTGGGAAGTACCCCGGATACGTGGGCGTGGATGCATCGGTCGGCTTGGTACCGATCGATGCTGCACGACGGCTCCAGCCCGGACCAGACGAGATCACCGGGCTGAACGTCACCCTTCCCGAAGTCGAGCTTCCCGCCGACCAGATCATCCTCGGCCCCCGCATCGCCCCGTACAAGGGTGGAAGCCCGGGTGGCCCGCCCGGGCAGATCATGGCGGTCGGTGACGGGACGCTGTCGGTGTTCTCCTTCGAGGACGGAGTGCTCACCCGGCCGGAGGCGATCCGCGTCGGCTTCGACGACGAGCGAGTGTATGCGCCGGGCGACTGGGGCGGGGTCCCCCTCGACTGGTTGCTGAACGAAAACCCGGAATCGTCGCACTTCGAGTATCGCGATGACATCATCTCCGTCGATCAGCGAGGCGACATGTATCTCTACGAAGGCGACGGCGCAGGACACCTTCGAGAGCCTCGGCTCATCGGCTGGGGCTGGAACGGCTACCGCGTCATACCCTCCGGCGACCTCGATGGCGATCACCACCTCGACTTGCTCGCCATCGACCCCAACGGGTACCTCAAGCTCTACCGCGGCGACGGGAAGGGCGGCTTCTTCTCGCCGTACCCGCAGGTCGGCTGGGGATGGATCGGCTTCGACCTGTACGCCGCCGGAGACCTCACCCAGGACGGGCGGAAGGACATCCTCTCCGTCGATCCCAGTGGCATCCTGTACCTGTACCCGGGCAACGGCGACGGTACCTTCCAGGATCGACGGCAGGTCGGTTACGGGTGGGGGACCTATACGCTCGCCGCCGGCGCCGACATCGATGGCTACACCGACCCGGACACCGGACTGAACGTCCAGTGGGCTGCGGACATCGTCGGCCGGGACGACGCGACCGGAGACTTGTATCTGTACTCGGGGAAGGGCGACGGGACGTTCCCCACGAAGCGGCTCATCGCCACCGGGTGGTGATCAGCGACCGCGGTTCTGTCGGCGGACGCGTCGGGGGGCGCGTCCGCCGAGGAACGACTCGCCGGCGGCGACCAGGAACCCATCGCGCAGCGCCTCGCGGCCGATGAGCATGCGGAAGCCCATCTCGTCGCGGTTCGACAGCGTCATCTCGACCGTCTGCGTGCGTCCGTGCAGCGTCACGTCCATGAGGACGACGATGCGCTCCTCGGAGTGGCCCGACGAGCTGCGCACCGTGCGGCGGTCGTGCACGGGGAACTCGACGACGACCGCGTCCTCGTCGCTGTCCTGCCACGGACGCACGCCGAACCGCACGGAATCCGTGCCGTCGTCGGCTCGGAACTCCTCAACCTCGAACGCGTGCAGCGACGACGTACGGGCGCCCGTGTCGATCTTCGCCTTGATCCATGGGACTCCCGCACCGGGCAGGGTCACCCATTCGCGCCATCCGACGATGGTGGTTGAATAGGGGGGCTCTGTCACCCGAACATCTTCGCAGGGACTCAAGGATGAAACTGGCGATCCTCTCGCGCGCCCCGCAGGCGTACTCCACCCAGCGACTCCGGGCGGCGGCGCAGCAACGGGGGCACGAGGTGAAGGTGCTCAACACGCTGCGCTTCGCGATCGACCTCTCGGGTACCGAGCCCGACCTGCAGTACCGCGGCCGTCCGCTGTCCGACTACGACGCGATCCTGCCGCGCATCGGCAACTCGATCACGTACTTCGGCACCGCCGTGGTGCGCCAGTTCGAGCAGATGGACGTCTACACGCCGAACACCGCGAACGGCATCACGAACGCGCGCGACAAGCTCCGCGCGAACCAGATCCTGAGCCGCCACAACATCGGCATGCCGGCGACGGCGTTCGTGCGGAACCGCGCCGACGTGCGTCCGGCGATCGAGCTCGTCGGCGGCGCGCCCGTCGTCATCAAGCTGCTCGAGGGCACGCAGGGCATCGGCGTGATCCTCGCGCCCGAGGTGAAGATCGCCGAGGCGATCATCGAGACCCTGCACTCGACGAAGCAGAACGTGCTCATCCAGCGGTTCGTGAAGGAGAGCCGCGGTCGCGACATCCGTGCGCTCGTCATCGGCGACCGCGTCGTCGCGGCCATGCGTCGCGTCGCGAGCGGCGACGAGTTCCGCTCCAACGTGCACCGCGGCGGCACCGTCGAGCCCGTGGAGCTCACGCCCGCCTACGAGCAGGCCGCCGTGCGCTCTGCGCAGATCATGGGCCTCAAGGTGGCGGGCGTCGACATGCTCGAGGGCAACGACGGCCCCCTCGTGATGGAGGTCAACTCGTCGCCCGGCCTGCAGGGCATCGAGACGGCGACGAAGCTCGACGTGGCCGGCGCGATCATCGACTACATCGCGAACCAGGTCGCGTTCCCCGAGATCGACGTGCGCCAGCGGCTCACCGTCTCGACCGGTTACGGCGTCGCCGAGCTCCTGGTGCACGGAGCGGCCGACCTCGTCGGCAAGACGCTCGGCGAGTCGGGCCTCTGGGATCGCGACATCACCGTGCTCACGCTGCATCGCGGCACGACCGTCATCCCGAACCCGCGCAAGGGCGTCGTGCTCGAAGCCGAGGACCGCCTGCTCTGCTTCGGCAGGCTCGAGGAGATGCGCTCGATGATCCCCGAGCGGCGCCGCCGCCGCGCCAAGGTGCGCAAGCTCCCGAAGGAGCCGATCCCCGAGGCCGTCTGAGCGGATGCCGCGGCCCCCGCGTTCGCGCGTCGTGCACAACTCCGGAGCACGCCGCGTGCTCCTGGCGTGTCGGGCACCCGGGCGCGGCGTGCCGCGCGCGCGATCCGGAGTTGCGCACGCATGCCACGGACGGCGTGCGCTGGGCGACGAGCGGGCGCTCAGCGCGGCGCGTCGAGTGCCGACTCGACGAGGGAGAGCGCGGTCTCGCGGTCGAGGCCGAGGTGGTGCACGCGGTCGGCATAGGCGAGCGCGGCGAGCTGGGCCTCCTGGGTGGTGGGGTCGCCGGTGGCGGCGACGAAGGTGCCGGCGCGTCCGCGGGTCTCGATGACGTGGTCGGTCTCGAGCGCGCGGTAGGCCTTCGCGACGGTGTTCACGGCGAGGTCGAGCTCGGCCGCGAGGGCGCGAACGGTGGGCATCCGGGTGCCGGGGGTGAGGGTCGCGGATGCCACGGCGTCGACGACCTGACGCCGCAGCTGCTCGAAGGGCGGCGTCTCGTCGTCGTGGCTGATCGTGAACCGCATCGACCGGCCCGCGGCATCCGTGCCCTGCGGCCCTAGAGCGGTCACCGTCAGTCCCGGTTGCGGTTCACCAGTCGCGACAGGACGATCGCGCTGCGCGTGTGGTCGACGTTGGGGGCGATGCGCACGCGTTCGAGCGCGTCCTCGAGCGAGGTGATGTCGCGGGCGCGCATGTGCACGATCGCGTCGGCGCTGCCCGTGACGGTGCCGGCGTAGACGACCTCGGGCACGCCCTGGAGGATGCGCTGCAGCTCGTCGGGCGCGACGGTGCCGCGGCAGAACAGCTCGACGTAGGCCTCGGTGCTCATGCCGTCGACGGTGGGGTCGACCTGGATGGTGAAGGAGCGGATGACGCCGTCGGCGACGAGGCGGTCGACGCGGCGCTTCACGGCCGACGCCGAGAGGCCCACGGACGACCCGATGTCGCCGTACCCCGCTCGCGCGTTCTGTCGGAGCAGGTCGAGGATGGCGCGGTCGAGGTTGTCCATGCTTCGGAGTGTACGCCGATTCGTTGCGCACACACAGGGGTTGACGCCGAATTCCTGCGTGCTCTGTGGGAAAGCGGCTGCCGAGCGGTGTCGGCGCGGGTCGGACGCGAATGCCCAGGTCAGCCCCTGAGCCCCGCGCCCGCGGCGTGCCGCACCCGGAGCCCGGCGAGCAGCGCCGCGAGGCCGATCTCGAACGCACGGCGTGCGCCGAACGCGTCGCCGAGGGACGGATCGAGCGCCGCCCGGAACGCGGCGTGCTCGGGCGGCACCGAGCCCTGCTCGAGCAGGTCGCCGGGCGCCACGATGTCGATGGCCGATCCGAGCACGTGCGCCTCGACGGTGCGCATCACGGCGACCGCGTCGCCGACGGGCCAACCCGCCTCGACGAGCGCGCCGATGACGCGGTCGTACATGCCGAGCGTCGAAACGTCGCGGATGGGTGTCGTCGCGAGCAGCAGGATGACGTTCGGGTGGGAGGCGAACGCCGCGAGGTACGAGCGGGCCCAGGCTTCGAGCGCGGCATCCCACGGCTCGGCCAGGAAGGCCGCCGTGTCGATCTCCTCGACGATGCGGGCGCGCACGGCTTCGATGAGGTCGCCGCGGCTCTCGACGTGGTTGTAGAGCGACGAGACCTGGCGGTCGACGCGCTTGGCGAGCGCGCGCATCGAGAGCGCCGCGCCGCCCTCCTCGTCGATGAGCTCGAGCGCCGTGGTCACGAGCTGGTCGCGGTTGACACGTGTCACGAATTCCATCCTCGGTCTTCCCTCGCTTGTGGCGAGAGTGTACAGTCACCTTCACCCGAATACGAACACTGTTCGTATGAATGCGAAGGACCCGGTGCAGTGACCTCGACCCTCTTCCACGGCGGCACGATCTGGCGCGGAGCCGACGAGCCGACGGCGACGGCGCTGTTCGTGCGCGAGGGGTTCGTCGAGGCGCTCGACGCCGCCGCGCTCCGGCTCGCGTCCGCGGCCGAGGCGGCGGGGGAGCACCTCGAGCGGATCGACCTCGACGGCGGCTTCCTCATGCCCGCGTTCGGCGACGGGCACGCCCACCCGCTGTTCGGCGGGCTCGAGGCCGAAGGCCCCGACGTGCGCTCGTGCACGTCGATCCGGGCGATCGTCGACGAGGTGCGGCGCTACGCCGAGGCGCACCCCGACGTCGCGTGGATCCAGGGCGCGTCGTACGACGGCAGCCTCGCCGACGGCGGGCTCTTCGATGCGCGCTGGCTCGACGATGCCGTGCCCGACCGGCCCGTCGTGCTGCGCGCCTGGGACTACCACACGGTGTGGTGCAACTCGCGGGCGCTCGAGCTCGCCGGCATCGACGCCGACACCCCCGACCCCGTGCTCGGCGAGATCCCGCGCCGCGACGACGGCTCCCCGCTCGGCACGCTGCGCGAGTGGGGCGCCGTCGAGCTCGTCACCGACGTCGCCCCGCCACGTCCCGTCGAGGAGCGCCTGCGGTCGCTCGAGCGCGCCGCCGAGTACTACCTCGCGCGCGGCGTCACCTGGGTGCAGGACGCGTGGGTCGAGCCCGCCGAGCTCGACGTCTACCTCGAGGCCGCGGCGCGCGACCGGCTGCGCATCCGGTTCAACCTCGCGCTCTACGCCGACCCGCGCCGCTTCGCGACCCAGCTGCCCGCGTTCGTCGAGTCGCGCCGCCGGGTCGCGGATGCCGCGTCGCCCATGCTCACCGCCAACACCGTGAAGTTCTTCGCCGACGGCGTCGTCGAGAACGAGACCGGCGCGCTGCTCGAGCCGTACTGCTCGTCGCTGCACAAGCACGGCATGTCGGTGTGGGGCGCAGCAGACCTCGCCGAGGCCGTGTGCGCCGTCGACGCGGCCGGATTCCAGGTGCACATCCACGCCATCGGCGACGCGGCCGTGCGCCAGGCGCTCGACGCGATCGAGCACGCCGTCGAGGTGAACGGCCCTCGCGACCGACGCCCCGTCATCGCGCACGCGCAGCTCGTCGACGACGCCGACCTCGACCGGTTCGCGCGGCTCGGGATCATCCCGAACATGCAGCCGCTGTGGGCGCAGCTCGACGCGCTCATGACCGTGCTGACGGTGCCGCGGCTCGGCGCGGATCGCGCCGACAGGCAGTACCGCATGCGCTCGATCGAGGCATCCGGTGCCCGCCTCGCGTTCGGCTCGGACTGGCCCGTCTCGTCGGGCGACCCGCGCGCGGGCATCGCGGTCGCCGTGAGCCGCCGCACGCCCGCCGGCGACCCGGTCGGCGGCTGGACGCCGCAGGAGATCCTGCCGCTCGCGCTCGCACTCGACGCCTACAGTGCCGCCGTCGCCCACCAGGCGTTCGCCGACGCGACGGATGCCCCGTGGGGCCGCATCGAGCCCGGCGCCGCCGCCGACCTCGTGCACCTCGCAGCCGATCCGCGGGAGCTCGATCCCGCCGACCTCCCCGACCTCCCCGTGCGCGCGACCTGGCTCGCGGGGATCCCCCGATACCGAGGCGAACGCCTCCCGACCCCCTGAAAGGTCACCGCCCATGTCCCAGGCCGCGATCCCCGCCACCGACGTCGGAACGGATGCCGCGCCCAAGCTGAAGCGAGTCCTCGGCGTTCCGTCGCTGGTGCTCTTCGGACTCGTCTACATGGTGCCGCTCACGGTGTTCACCACCTACGGCATCGTCACCGAGCTGACCGGCGGCCGCGTCGCCGTCTCGTACGTCATCACGCTCGTCGCCATGCTGTTCACGGCGCGCTCCTACGCCCGCATGTCGGTCGCCTACCCCTACGCCGGCTCGGCCTACGTCTACACGCAGCGCAGCTTCGGCGGCGCAGTGGGTTTCCTCGCGGGCTGGTCGCTCATGCTCGACTACCTGTTCCTGCCGATGATCAACTACCTGGTGATCGGCATCTACCTCGAGGCGGCCTTCCCGGCCGTGCCCGCGTGGGTGTTCATCCTCGCGTCGATCGTCATCGTCACCGTGCTGAACGTCATCGGCATCGTCTCGGTGGCGCGCGCGAACGTCGTGATCATCGCCGTGCAGGCCGTGTTCATCGGCGCGTTCGTCGTGTTCGGGCTCGCGTCGCTCTCGGGGCAGCAGGTCGACCCGCTCGCCCCGTTCGTCGGCGACGGATCCGTGGAGGGTCCCGGCGTGCTGTTCGCGGGCGCCGCCGTGCTGTGCCTCTCATTCCTCGGCTTCGACTCGGTCTCGACGCTCGCCGAGGAGGCGAAGGAGCCGACCCGCTCCGTGCCCCGCGCCATCATGATCACCACGATCTCGGCGGGCGTGATCTTCATCGGGCTGTCGTACCTCGCGCAGCTCGTGTTCCCGTCGAACGCCTTCACCGACGTGGACTCGGCCGCGCTCGACGTCATGCAGACGGCGGGCGGCGAGTTCCTCGCGGTGTTCTTCACGGCGGCGTACGTCGCGGGCGCGGCGGGCTCGGCGCTCACCTCGCAGGCGTCGGTGTCGCGCATCATCTACGCGATGGGCCGCGACGGCGTGCTGCCGAAGCGCGTCTTCGGTCGCCTCTCGGCACGCTTCAAGACCCCGGTCGTCGCCGTGCTGTGCGTCTCGGTGGTCTCGCTGCTCGCGATCTGGATCGACCTCGGCCTCCTCGCCGGCATGATCAGCTTCGGTGCCCTGGTCGCGTTCTCGGTCGTGAACCTCTCGGTCATCAAGCACTACTACGTCGACCGCAAGGAGCGCGCCGGCATCCAGGTGCTGCGCAACCTGGTGCTTCCGCTCATCGGCTTCGCGCTCACCGTCTGGCTCTGGACGAGCCTCTCGGTCGAGACGTTCATCGTGGGCCTCTCGTGGCTGGCGATCGGCGTGGTGCTCCTCGCGATCGTGACGCGCGGGTTCCGGCGTCCGACGCCGATGCTCGACCTGAAGGAGTAGACCCGGGGGAAGCGGGGGACGGATGCCGCGGGCCGATGCGTGCCCGCGGCATCCGCGTGCCGGCATGACGCCGTGCGGCATCCGCTTTCCCGAACACGCCTAGGCTGGAAGGCATGCCCGACGACTCCCGCGTGCGCCTCGGAATCCAGGTGCAGCCGCAGCACGCCCACTATCCCGCCATCCGCGACACCGTCCTGCGCCTCGAGGACCTCGGCGTCGACATCGTCTTCAACTGGGACCACTTCTTCCCGCTCTCCGGCGACCGCGAGGGCCTGCACTTCGAGGCGTGGACCATGCTCGGCGCGTGGGCCGAGCAGACCGAGCGCGTGGAGTTCGGCACGCTCGTGAGCTGCAACTCGTATCGCAACGCCGACCTGCAGGCCGACATGGCCCGTACCCTCGACCACATCTCGGCGAAGGACGGCGTCGGCCGGTTCATCTTCGGCACGGGCTCGGGCTGGTTCGAGCGCGACTACGACGAGTACGGCTACGAGTTCGGCACGCCGGGCACGCGCCTGAACGCTCTCGCCGAGGCTCTGCCCCGGGTCGAGGCCCGCTGGGCGAAGCTGAACCCCGTGCCGACCCGCAAGATCCCGGTGATGATCGGCGGCAAGGGCGAGCAGAAGACCCTGAAGATCGTCGCGCGGCACGCCGACATCTGGCACTCGTTCGTCTCGCCCGACCAGCTCGGCCACAAGCTCGACGTGCTGAAGCGCTGGGGCGACGAGGTCGGCCGCGACGTGTCGGAGATCACGGTGTCGAACGAGCTCACCCGCCGCCACGTCGACCTCGACTACGCCGATGCGCTGTACGACGCCGGCGTGCGGCTGTTCACGCTGGGCATCTCGGGTCCCGGCTACGACCTGTCGGCGGTGCCCGAGTGGCTCGCATGGCGCGACGCGAAGAACGGCTGACCGGCGCCCGCGGCCTACATCGGTGACAGCTCGGCGCTGCCGTCGGGCCGGATGACCCCGCGCACGAGGCCGTCGCCGGGCACGGATGCCACGACCTCGAGCCCCTGCACGGGGAACAGTCCGTGGTGCGTGCAGCTCGAGGTGGTGAACCGGCCCGGCCGCGCGAGAACGGCGCAGACCGCCGAGCCGCCGTGGAGCCGTGCGACGTACAGCGAGACGCCGTCGGGGCGCGTGCGCAGCAGCCGGTACTCCGTCGGCGCGATGGGGTCGCGCGGATACGCGTCCCGGGGTACGTCCGCCGGCGTGGGCGCCGTGTCATAGGCGCTGAGCACGGCGGTGGCGGCGATCGGGACGGCGGCGGCGTCCCGATCGGGAGGGGTCGAGTGCGACACCGTCCACCCCCAGATCGCCCCGAGCACCAGCGCCGCCATCAGCACGGCGATCGCCCAGCCCGGTGGCCTCGCCCCGTCCTTGTTTCGCCGGTCGATCCGACCGGTGAAGGAACCGGCCATGCGCTCAGGATGCCTCGCACGCCGAACCGCGGCAAGGGGCATCCGGACCGAGTCAGTCGACCGGCACGGTCACCAGCACGGCGCCGTCGGCGTGCCACTCGGCGCGCACGAGGCCGTCGCCCTCCAGGTAGGACTCCGTCCAGAGCTCCCCGTCGCGGAAGACGCCCTGCTGCGTGCAGGTCCCGCTCGTCCCGCCGGAACGGACGACCACCATGCACACGTCGTCGGGCCCGATCTCGGGCGAGAGGCCGCCCGGCAGCGCCTTGGCACCGTAGACGCCGACCCCCTCCGCCGTGGTCGCCAGCAGGCGCAGGGTCGACGTGTCGATCCAGCCGTCGGACCAGTCCCCCTGCGCCGTCGCGGGAATGTCCGAGGGCTGCGCCGGTCGGTCGAACACGGCGTACGCGGGGGACTCGACCACCTTCGACATGACGTCGGGCGTGCCCACCGCGAACGACGAGGCCGCGCCGAGGGGCTGGCCGCCGGCCGCGGGCTCCGAGGGTTCGGTGCGCGTGCCGAGCTGCCACCCGACGGCGATGCCCACGAGCAGCGCCGCCGTGCCCGCCGCGACCGCCCAGCGGAACCGGCGCACGGATGCCGCGTCGGATGCCGCGATCCACTCGGACACGGCTCGCGTGGACCCGGTCGGCGTCTTCTCCACCACGGGCGTCGGCCCGGTCGGATCGGATGCTGCGTCGTCGGGCGCCTGCGCCGCGGCCGCATCCCGCCGCATCCCGTCGAGCTCTGCCAGGGCCGCAGCGCGTTCGGTGCTGCTCGCGACGGCGCCGTACGCGATCCGCTGGAGCCGGCGCAGCCGCTCGTCGTGGGCGGGATCGTCCAAGTGCGGCCTCCATCGGTCCGCCCGGCCGACGGGTGCCGGGTCGCCCAACAGGATGCACCACTCTCGCCTCGTGAGCAACCGCTCTCACGCGTCGCCCGCGGCATCCGTCGCGTGATTCACGCACGAAAGCGGCGAATCGACTCGGAACGAGCAGGAACATTGCGCGCGACGCCCGGAACTTCGGCGACTTCGGCGTCACACTGAGAGAGGCGTCCCGACGGCGGTGCAACCCGAACATCGTCGTCGGGGCTCGCAAGAGCGACCTGGTCCGCCGGCATTGACAAGAGTGCTGATGTCGCCCCGCAACGGTGCGCCGCGACATCCGCAGAGCCCTGAGGAGTGAGATGTCGACGGTGATCGAGACCGAGGAACAGGCGGCCGCGCGGCCCGATCGGCGCCCCACCGGGCGCAGCGTGCTGATGTGCCGCCCCGAGCACTTCACGGTCGTCTACCGGATCAACCCGTGGATGAACCCCGCCGAGCCGACCGACACCGAGGTCGCGCTGGCGCAGTGGCAGGTGCTCTACGACACGTACCTCGAGCTCGGCTACGACGTGCACCTGATCGACCCGATCGCGGGGCTGCCCGACATGGTCTACGCGGCGAACGGCGGATTCGTGATCGACGGCATCGCGTACGGGGCGAAGTTCACCCACCCCGAGCGCCAGCCCGAGGGACCCGCGTACATGGAGTGGTTCCGCGAGCAGGGCTTCGACGTGCGCGAGCCCGAGGAGGTGAACGAGGGCGAGGGCGACTTCCTCCTCGTCGGCGACGTGATCCTCGCCGGCACGGGCTTCCGAAGCGACTCGCAGTCGCACCAGGAGCTCGAGGGCATCTTCGGCCGCGAGGTGGTCACGCTCCGCCTCGTCGACCCGAGCTTCTACCACCTCGACACCGCGGTCGCCGTGCTCGACGGCACGCCCGGCCGCGAGCACATCGCCTACCTGCCCAGCGCGTTCGACGGGGCATCCCTCGCCGTGCTGCAGGAGCGCTTCCCCGACGCCATCATCGTGAACGAGACGGATGCCGCGGTGCTCGGCCTCAACTCGTACAGCGACGGCTACAACGTCGTGATCGCCTCGCGCGCCACCGACTTCGAGCGGCAGCTGCGCGAGCACGGCTACAACCCGATCGGCGTCGACCTCTCCGAGCTGCTGCTCGGCGGGGGCGGCGTCAAGTGCTGCACCCTGGAGCTGCGCCGATGAAGACCACCACCCACAACCGCTTGATCGACGACGCGGACGCGGCCGTCCGAGCCGAAGGCTCGGGTGCGGCCGGGCGTCTACGGGCGGAGCCTTCGGCTCGGACGGCCGCGGCCATCCACGTCGAGGACGAGCACGCGGCCCACAATTATCACCCCTTGCCGGTCGTCGTCGCCGAGGGCGAGGGCGCCTGGGTGACCGACGTCGAGGGCCGCCGGTACCTCGACTGCCTCGCGGCCTACTCGGCGGTGAACTTCGGGCACGGCAACCCGCGCCTCGTCGCCGCGGCGCGCGAGCAGCTCGATCGCATCACGCTCACGAGCCGTGCGTTCCACAACGACCGGCTCGGGCCGTTCGTCACCGAGCTCGCCGCGCTCTGCGGCAAGGACATGGTGCTGCCCATGAACACCGGCGCCGAAGCCGTCGAGTCGGCGATCAAGGTCGCCCGCGCGTGGGGCTACCGCGTGAAGGGCGTGGCGCCGGATGCCGCGAACATCATCGTGATGGCCGGCAACTTCCACGGGCGCACGACCACGATCGTCTCGTTCAGCGACGACCCCGACGCGCACGACGACTTCGGCCCGTACACCCCGGGATTCCGGATGGTGCCCTACGGCGACGCGGCCGCGATCGAGGCGGCGATCGACGACAGCACCGTCGCGGTGCTCGTCGAGCCGATCCAGGGCGAGTCGGGCATCATCGTGCCGCCCGCCCACTTCCTCCCCGACGTGCGGCGCATCACGCGCGAGCGCGACGTGCTGCTCATCGCCGACGAGATCCAGTCCGGCCTCGGGCGCGTCGGCGCCACGTTCGCGTGCGACCTCGTCGGCGTCGTGCCCGACCTCTACCTGCTCGGCAAGGCGCTCGGCGGCGGCATCGTGCCCGTCTCAGCCGTGGTCGGCGATCGCGACGTGCTGGGCGTGCTGCAGCCCGGCCAGCACGGATCGACGTTCGGCGGCAACCCGCTCGCCGCGGCGGTCGGCCTCGAGGTCGTGCGGATGCTCGCGACGGGTGAGCCGCAGGCGCGCGCCCGCGAGCTGGGAGACCACCTGCATGCACGACTCGAGCGCCTCATCGGGCACGGCGTGGTCGCGCTGCGCGGGGCGGGGCTCTGGGCGGGCATCGACATCGACCCCGCCGTCGCGACCGGGCGGGAGGCGTGCGAGGCGCTCATGCGCCGCGGCGTGCTCGCGAAGGACACGCACGGCTCGACGATCCGGCTCGCGCCGCCGATCGTCGTGGAGCCCGCCGACCTCGACTGGGCGGTCGACCAGCTCGAGGCGGCACTCGCCGACCTGCGGGGCGCCTGACCAGAGCGGCCGGAGTCAGTCCTCCTCGACGGTGATCGACCCGTTCGAGGTGCGCAGGTCGAGCGTGAATCGGCCGTCGGGATCGTTCGCGACGCCGATGTCGGTGCCGCCGTTCGACGTCTCGGTGGTGATCCGGTAGCTGTCGGCGGGCACGCTGAGCTCGATCGAGCCGTTCGAGGTGCGGGCCTCCACGTCCTGCGCCGTGCCGAGCTCGAGGTCGATGGCGCCGTTCGACGTCTCGGCTCGGATGCCGTCGCCGTTCAGGCTCTCGCCCTCGATGCGGCCGTTCGACGTCTCGACGTCGACGCGTCCCTGCACGTCCTCCAGCTCGATGCGGCCGTTGCTCGTGCCGACCTCGACCGCGCCGACGTTCTGCACCTTGATGGCGCCGTTCGAGGTCTGCCCCCGCACGACGGCGCCGGCGGGCACGTCGATCGTGTAGTCGACCGAGCACCGGCGCCCGCAGCCGCGGAGCTCGAGCGTGTCGCCCTGCACGGCGTGGGTCTCGCCCTCGGGCCGCTCGCCGCGGTACGAGACCTGGCGCGCCACGGTCGTCTGCGTCGCGCCCTCGACCCCGCGCACGGTGACACTGCCCTGGTTGTCGGCGATCTGGATGGTGGCGATCGCGTCCTCGACGGTCGTGGTGTCGCTGAACTGCTTGGCCGGGGTGAGGAACGCGCACCCGCCGAGCGCGCCCGCCACGAGGACGGTGGCTGCTGCCGCCACGGCAGCACGGAGCATCCGGTTCATGAGGCCCCCCTCGGGCTCGTCGGCGACTCCCCCCGACGTGCCGATGGTACCGCGCGGGCGCGTCGTCGACCACCGGCGCGGGCCCTCGGCCGCTGGGCGGTCAGCGAGCGGATGCCGCGGGCGGCTACGATAGCGCGGACACGCCCGCCGAGGTGAGGGAGCGAATGGCCGGCACACTCGTCGTGATACCGACCTACAACGAGCGCGAGAGCCTCGCCGACACGATCGCCCGCGTGCGCGCGGCCGTGCCCGAGGCATCCGTGCTCGTGGTCGACGACAGCTCGCCCGACGGAACGGGCGAGCTGGCCGACGAGCTCGCCGCCGCCGACGTCGCCGTGCACGTGCTGCACCGGCGCACGAAAGACGGGTTGGGCGCGGCCTACCTCGAGGCGTTCGGCTGGGCGCTCGAGCGTGGATTCGACCCGATCGTGCAGCTCGATGCCGACGGGTCGCACCTGCCAGAGCAGTTGCCCCGGTTGCTCGCGGCGCTCGAGCCGACGGATGCCGCGGGCGGCGCCGACCTCGTGATCGGATCGCGCTGGATCCCGGGCGGGTCCATCGAGAACTGGCCGCGTCACCGCGAACTGCTCTCGCGATGGGGAAGCGCGTATGCACGCATGGTGCTGCGGCTCGACACGCGCGACGCCACGGCCGGGTACCGGGCGTTCCGCGCCGACGCGCTGCGTCGCATCCGCCTCGAGGACGTGCACACCCGCGGCTACGGGTTCCAAGTCGACATGCTCTGGCACGCACGCGAGGCGGGCCTCACGGTCGTCGAGGTGCCCGTGACGTTCGTCGAGCGTCGGCACGGGCGCTCGAAGATGAGCCCGGCGATCGTGATCGAAGCGACCTTGCGCGTCACCGCATGGGGCCTGCGGTCGCTGTTCGGGCACCGGCCGCAACCCGCGAACAACAGCGGATCGGCTGGGCGCTCGCGCACCTGACGCGCGCTCCGCGTCAGCCCGCCAGCAGGAGCGGCTCGGCGAGCAGCCGCTCGCGCGCCTGCCAGCGCGCGCCCACCAGCGCGGCGTCCGCGCCGACGCGCGCCGCTGCGATGGCGGGGATCGCCTCGAGCGCGCCGCCGCCGATGGTGGGCCGGTTCGAGCGGTACGCCGTGTCGATGTCGGCGACGAGCCGGCCCCAGTAGCCGCCGACCACGACCACGGCGGGATCCACGGTCGGCGTGACGAGCTGCAGCGCGCGGCCGATCCAGTGCGCGGCGTCGAGCCACGACCAGCGCGCCCGATCCTCGGCCGCGGCGATGCGCGTGACGAGCTCCTCGAGCGCCGCCGTGTGCCCGTGCGTGGCGGCAAGGTGGTCGAGGCCCGCGCGCTCGAGCACGACGTCGGCCGCGGCGACCGTCGCGAGGCATCCGCGCTGGCCGCATTCGCAGCGCACGCCGTCCTGCAGCACGGGCAGGTGTCCGAAGGTCGCGGCGAGTCCGTGTGCGCCGCGCAGCGGGACGCCTCCCGCGACGACCGCGGCGGTCACGCCCGTGTCGCCCGAGACGTACAGCACGTCGTCGACGCCGGGCAGCTCGGCGTGTTCGGCGACCGCGGCCGCGACGGCCGCGGACTGCAGTGTGAGGGGCAGGAGGAGCGCCGACTCGACCCTTCCGAGGACGGGCACGCGGGCGCGCAGCTCGCCGAGCACGTCGACGGGCTCCGCGCCGAGCCGGCCGTCGTTCAGGACCACCGGCGGGGTGCCCGCGACCGCGCCGTCGACGAGCACCGTGACGTCGGCGATCGGGCGGTCGGCGCGCTCGGCCCAGGCGAGGGCACGGGCGAGGGCGATGCCGTCCGCGTCGAGAGCGAGCGCCGAGGCCGAGGGCGCAGGGGGTGCGGGCGGCGCGTCGTCCGGGATGGCGACGTCGTCGACCAAGACGATCGGCACGTCGAACCGGGCGAGCTCGTCTCCCGAGAGGCTGGCGACGGTCGCCACCGCCTCGTCGACCCGCAGCACCGTCGTCACGACGAGATGGTCGGCCGCGGCGAGCGAGAGCGGGGTCGCGCGACCGTCGCCCGTGGGGTCGTGCTCGGCTGGACGCAGGATGCCGGCCTCGATGAGTCGGGCGGTGAGCCCGGCGATCGCGCCGCGCCCGAGGCCCGTCGCGTGGGCGAGCTCGCTGCGCGTGGCGCTGCCGTGGGTCACGAGGTGCTCGAGGACGAGGGTGGAGTGCTCCCGGTGCACGCCCAGGGGGCCGGTCGACGTGGGAACGGATGTCTCGCCGACGTTCGTCATGTCGCAAGCATGCAGCCGCGTGTCGTCGCCGGTCACGTACCCCGTTCAGGGGTCAGGCGTCGAGGAGCGCCGCGACCTCCGCGTAGCCGTCGCGGCGGTCGACGATCTCGGGCTCGTCCCACACGCGGATGACCCGCGCTGCGTCGACCTCTACGAGGGTCTCGGTGCTGGTCCGGGTCGCGAGCTCAGGCCCGGGTGACGAGCTGCCAGAGGTAGGCGACGTGGTCGGCCATGTCGATCGAGGGATCGAGCATCCATTGGGTCTGCAGGCCGTCGGCGGCGGCGAGGAACAGGTTGGCGATGCGATCGGCGTCGAGGTCGGCGTCGATGCGACCCGCGGCCTGCTCGTCGCGGATGAGCTCCGAGAACATCGCCCGGAACTGGTCGTAGCGCTCGATGAAGAACTCGCGTGCCGGGTGGTCGGGATCGCCGGCCTCCGTGGACACCTGCGCGTAGAGCTGCACCAGCCCGGGCACCTCGGAGTTGTGCCGGATCACGGCGAAGAAGCCCTCGATCGGCGTCTCGTACCTGCTCTCGAACGCGGAGGCGTCGACCTCGTCGCGCTTGCGGAGGATCTCCTGGAAGAGCTCCTCCTTCGAGGAGAAGTAGTGCAGGAGTCCGGCCTGGCTGAGGCCCACCGCGTCGGCGAGCTCACGCACCGAGGTGCGGCGATAGCCGTTGCGGGCGATCACGTCGAGCGCCGCGGTGAGGATCTCCTCGCGCTTCGCGATGCCCTTCGCATACGAACCCCTGCGTGCCATACCTGCATGGTACGGACTCGCCGCTGCGTTGTGAGGATCGTGCGCCAGTGCCGATGGCGGGAAGGCGACGCAGCTCGGCAGGCGCGCACCTTGCCGCCACGGACTCGCTCAGTAGCATCGCCGCATGCCCATCGAGATCGTGCCGCCCACCGCCGCAGTCGCCGACGCCGCCCTCCGCCTCGGCGTCGAGGCGCGCCTGGCGCCCGTGTCGCTCCGGCCCCTGCTTGCGACCGCGCCGATCGCCGGGCCCGCCCGGCCCGTGACGCACCTCGGCAGCGTCGACGTGCTGCTCGAGACGATCGACGATGCGCCGCCCGGCGCGATCATGGTCGTCGACAACGGCGGCCGGCTCGACGAGGCGTGCGTCGGCGACCTCATGGTGCTCGAGGCCGAGCGCGCCGGGCTCGCGGGCATGGTGATCTGGGGCCTGCATCGCGACACCGCGCAGTTGCGCGAGATCGGGCTGCCCGTGTTCAGCCTCGGCGCGTGCCCGTACGGTCCGCGTCGGGTCCCGCCGGCCGGCCGGCGGATGGCGTCCGCGGTGCTCGACGGCGTCGCGGTGGGGGAGGACGACCACGTGTTCGCCGACGACGACGGCGTGCTCGTCGTGGCATCCGTGCACGTCGACGCACTGGTCGAGACCGCGCTCGCGATCCAGCGGACGGAGACCGCGCAGGCCGATCGGATGCGCCATGGCGAGAGCTTGCGCGCCCAGCTCGACTTCGCGGGCTACCATGCCCGGCAGGCGGCCGACCCCGAGCTCACCCTGCGCCGGCACCTCACCGAACGCGGCGGCGCGATCGAGGTCTAGCGGGAGCGTCGACTCGACGGTCGCGCAGCCCCGCGCGTCATCCGACACACCCCCTTGTATCCCGGCGGCGACGAGCGCACAGTGGAAGGAGCGAGGGAGGTCCCATGCGCGACTCGATGGTTCACCCGGATGTCATGCCGATCCTCTCCCCGGGCCGGCACCACTCAGCACGGCGCGGGGCCTGCTTCATGGAGTTCGCGTCGTACCTCGCGGGCGAACGCTGGAGCGACCATCCCGCCTGCACGCACGGCACGCTCGCGCACCTCGCCCGCCTGGTGAACGATCGCACGAGCGACGCGGGCCGAGCGCAGCTGACGCCGCTCATCCCGAGGGTCATCGGCCTGACGAGCGACGACCCGATGCTCGACGTGGTGCTCGCGGTGCGCGCCGCCAGCGCCGCCCTGCCCATCGCCGCCGAGGAACGCCAGCGTTCGCAGGCCGTGGGGCTGCGCATCGCGCTCGAGATCCTCGCCGACCGGGACGACGAGTTCGCCGCGGACGCGCGGGAGCTGGCGGAGGGCGCCCTGCGCGTCGCCCCCACCGCCGACGAGTGGGCCACCCGGTTCATCGCCGACGTCGGTCGGGCCCGCCGCCCGGGCATGACCGCGCGGCAGTGCCGGGGCATCGTGACGGGCGCCGTCGACGGGATCGCCCGCGCGTGCGTCGCGGATCCCGACGATCGACTCGTCGCCCTGCTCGCCGCCGCCGTGTCCGACACGGAACGCTTCGTGGATGCGCCGTCCGAGCCGGCCGTCCTCCCGGCGGACGCCGATCTCCCCGACGCGGGCGTGCCGGCGGTCGTCAGGTCCTAGACCTCGCGCGAAAGCAGGAACGACATGGCATCCGCCGCGTGTCGCGGTCGACGGATGCCGCGTGTCGGCCGGGTCTCTTCCTGCATCCGCGTGTTCCCGCAACCCGTTGACGCCCGCGACGGCTCCCCGTAGACCGGGGAGTGATCGCATCGCGCCCGCGATCCGACGAAGGGAGCCGACGGATGGCCGTGAAGCTGAACCAGACCGGACTCCGGCATGCCCGTTCGCTCGTGCGCGACGGCAAGGTCGTGCGCGACGAGCGCGACGCCTGGAGCGAGGACGCCCCGAGCGCCGAGGACGAGAACGACTTCATCGACCAGCACGGCTGGGGCGACTACAGCAAGTGGCACCTCGGGGTCGACGACGACATGGATCGCGACACCAAGGGGCACTACAGCTTCCCCTACGGCGACTTCGCGAAGGTGCACCGCTGCGCCGTGATCTCGGCCGAGAGCCGCGCGGGGCAGTTCGACCACGACGAGATCCGCGATGAGGCGAAGAAGCTGCTCGACCTCATCGACGAGGACTGATCGACATGGCCACCACGCAGCGCGACGACCGCAAGCAGGCGAAGTCGGCCATCCGCGCCGCCCGCAAGGCGGAGAAGGAGGCCGCCAAGTTCGCGAAGCAGCTGCCGAAGGGCGCCCCGCGGGCGAAGTTCGAGGCCGTGGTGGCGGATGCCGCGACGACCCGCCGTGCCGCTGAGGCGGGTCGCGACGCAGACCCGCGCCGTGCCGCGCGGCAGGCCGCCCGCGCATCGGCGAAGCTCGAGCGCGCCTCGCTGCGGATGGGTCCGAGCGGCGACGTCGGCAGGGCCAAGGCGACGCCGAAGGACACCGATGCGGAGGCGCGGGCCAAGGCCCGGGCGAAGACGCTGAAGCGTCGTCGCAAGCAGGCCAAGCAGGTGCAGAAGATGGCGAAGTCCGTCGCCCTGCATACCGTCGTGCAGTCCGTGACGACGCCGACGGAGAAGGAGCAGGCGAAGCAGGACATGAAGGACCTGCATCGGCGTGCGAAGCGGGTCGAGCTCGCCGGCGGCCGCCGCCGCACCCGCCGAATCGCGCGCTGATCCAGCGAAGGCGTCATGGCACGATGCACCGGCACCGGCCCGTCGCCGGTGCATCGCTCCTGACGGCGCGTCGACGGGCTCCGTTCGGCGCGCCCGAATGGGGGATTCTCCCGATGCCGCGGCCGGGCGCTGCGCCTAGCTTCGGTGTCATGGACCTCGCCGTGTTCGCCGGCGTCGTGTCGACCGGCCTCTTCGCCATGAGCTACCTGCCCATGCTGGTGAAGGCCGCGCGCACGAAGGACCTCTCGTCGTACAGCCTCGGCAACCTCGCGATCACGAACGCCGGCAACCTCGTGCACTCCGTGTACGTGTTCGCGCTCCCGTTCGGGCCGATCTGGCTGCTGCACGGGTTCTACCTCGTGGCCTCCGCGCTCATGCTCGTGTGGTTCCTCCGCTACCGGACGACGTCCCGGGGAGGGCGGGTCCGGCACGACGACGTCGGCCAACCCGGCACGAGCGGAGTGGCCGTGATGAAGGCGAGGGTGCGGTGACTCCGAGCCTGATCAGGCGCGTCGCCGCCGTCTACGGCAACATCCCGTTCCCGGAGGGGCAGGCCGTCGGGCTCGCCCTGGATCCGGTGCTCGACCGCGTCCGTCCGATGCTCCTTCCCGGTCCGCGCGCGCTCCACCGTGCGGCCGGCCTCGTCGCACTCGCCGGTGGTTCCGCGCTGACCGTCTGGGCGCTGCTCGAGCGGCGACGCCGGACCGCGGGCGAGTTCCGGCTGGAGGAACCGGAATCGCTCGTGACGACCGGCCCGTACGCCTGGTGCCGTCACCCGATGTACGTCGGATGCTGGCTCATCCACCTGGGCATCGGCGCCCTGCGCGGCTCCGGCTGGGTCGTTGTGACGCTGCCCGTGGGTGCGTTCGCCGAGCACCTCGGCGCGCTCGCCGAGGAACGGGCGCTCGGCCGCGCCTTCGGCGAGGAATGGGCGGACTACCGCGAGCGGGTGCCGCGGTACGCGGGATGGCCGCGACGACGCGGGCGCGCTATGGCGTGACCTTCGCCCGCGATCCCGCCCGCCCGTTCGAGGAGGCGGCTGCGGGCTTCTTCGTGCTGGAGGACGGGCGCGGCGCGCGCACGGTCGTGGGCTTCGACGCGACCGCGGCCTCCGCGGCATCCGCCACCGGCTTCGCGATGGGCTGGAGCCGGGCGAGCTGCGTGACGTGCTGCGGGCCGAGCTCGTCGAGCGTGGCGACCTCGAGCAGCTTCATGGTGCGCTCCACCTCGGTGCGCAGGATCGAGATCGTGCGGTCGACGCCACGGCGTCCGCCGGCCATGAGGCCGTAGAGGTACGCGCGCCCGATGAGCGTGAAGCGCGCGCCGAGCGCGACGGAGGCCACGATGTCGGCGCCGTTCATGATCCCGGTGTCGATGTGGACCTCGAGGTCGTTCCCGACCTCGCGCACCACGTGGGGGAGCAGGTGGAACGGGATCGGCGCACGGTCGAGCTGCCGGCCGCCGTGGTTCGAGAGCACGATGCCGTCGACGCCGCGATCGGCGAGGAGCTTCGCGTCCTCGACGGTCTGCACGCCCTTGACCACGATCCTGCCGGGCCAGATCTCGCGGATGATGTCGAGGTCCTCGAACGAGATGGTCGGGTCCATGGCCGAGTCGAGCAGTTCGCCGACCGTGCCGCCCGTGGAGGAGAGCGACGCGAACTCGAGCTTCGGCGTGGTGAGGAAGTTGATCCACCAGGCCGGCCGCGGGAGCGCGTTGATGACCGTGCCGGGCGTGAGCTGCGGCGGGATCGAGAAGCCGTTGCGCTTGTCGCGCAGGCGGGCACCGGCCACGGGGGTGTCGACCGTGAAGAACAGCGTGTCGAAGCCCGCGGATGCCGCGCGCTTCGCGAGCTCGTAGGAGATCTCGCGCTTGCGCATCACGTAGAGCTGGAACCAGTTGCGGCCGTTCGGGTTGGCGGCCTTCACGTCCTCGATCGACGTGGTGCCGAGCGTGGAGAGCGTGAACGGGATGCCCGCGGCGCCGGCAGCGCCCGCGCCGGCGATCTCGCCCTCGGTCTGCATCATGCGCGTGAAGCCCGTGGGGGCGATGCCGAACGGCAGCGCGCTCGGGCCGCCGAGCACCTCGCGGCTCGTGTCGACCACGGGCACGTTGCGCAGGATCGACGGGTGGAACTCGACGTCCTGGAACGCCTGGCGGGCGCGCGCGAGCGAGAGCTCGCCCTCGGCGGCGCCCTCGGTGTAGTCGAACGGCGCCCTGGGCGTGCGCCGCTTCGCGATGTCGCGCAGGTCCCAGATCGTCAGGGCCTTCTCGAGCCGGCGGTCGGTGGGGTTCATCGTCGGCTTCTTGAACCGCATGAGCTCGGCGAGCTCCTTGGGGTTCGGGAACTGGCGCTGCACCATGGTGTCGCTCTCTCTCGTTGCTGGTCTTGGTCGTCGAGGTGACGCGATCCGCCCTCCCCGCTCATGCGAAGGGGCGGATCGCGTCACCTCGGCACGGTCTGGGTAGTGGTCGGGTCGGGGAGGGTCTCGGCGTAGTAGCCCGAGATGTGGTCGTGCACGCGCGAGCGTGCGGTCGCGGCATCCGCTGCGTCGATGGCCTCGACGATGCCGCGGTGCTCGTGGCGCAGGCGGGCCGACGTGACGCCCCAGTCGGCGATGTTCGCGAGGCCCGCGAGCGCGTAGCCCTCGATGCCGCTGCGCAGGCCGGCCATGGTGGCGGTGATGACCTGGTTTCCGGATGCCTCGGCGAGCGCCAAGTGGAAGGCCGCGTCGAGCGCGAGGAACTCCGAGGGCGACAGGCCCGGGGAGTCCATGGCGTCGAGCAGGTTTCTGGCCGGGGCGAGGTCGGCGTGCGGCGCCTCGGCGAGGTCGCCCGCCACCGACGTCTCGAGCAGGAGTCGGGTGCGCACGATGTCGGCGACGGGGAAGCCGCGCGCGGCGACCTGCAGGCGCATGAGCGCGCTCATACCGCCGCCCGGCGTCGCGATGATGATGGCACCCGCGGTGGGGCCCGACCCCGCCTGCGTGCGGACCAGGCCGAGTACCTCGAGCACCCGCAGCGCCTCGCGCACGCTCGACCGGCCGACGCCGAGCTCGGCGGAGAGGGCGCGCTCGCCGGGGAGGTGGTCGCCGACCGAGAGGGAGCCCTCGAGCAGCTGCCGCTCGACGTGCTCGATCACGAGCTGCCACGCGCGGGGGGTGTCGGGCGCGACGGTGGCGACCGGTGCCTCGGATGCCTCGGGCGCGTGGGATGCCGCAGCGGCCATGCTGCTCGCTCCTCTCGCCCGCTCCAGTGTGGTCTGACCACACTAGCACATGTGGTCAGACCACAGTCGGATCGGACGGAATCCTCCGAAACCCTTCCGCCGCCCGGCCGCATTCGGCACGCTGGACGCATGAGCGGATACGCGTCCCCGGATCGACCCGACCAGCGCCTGAGCGACGCCGAGCGCGACGAGGCCGTCGGCCGACTCGGGCAGGCGCACACGGAAGGCCGGCTCACCACCGAGGAGTACGGCGAGCGGTCAGCGTCGGCGCGACGTGCGGTGACCCGCGCCGACCTCGTGCCCCTCTTCGCGGACCTGCCCGAATCGCCCGGTGCCGAGCAGGCGGTGCCTATCGCCGCGACACCGGGGCCAGTACCGCCGCCCCCGCCCGCTCCGGGCTACGGCACCGGCACCGCGTATCCGGCGTCGCAGCCCGTGGACGTCGACCGTGATCGAAGCAGCGGCAGTCGTGCCCTCGGCGGACGCGTCGGCGCCACGATCATGGCCCTGGTCCCGTTCCTCGCCGTCGCCCTGTTCTTCATCACCGGATTCATGGGCAGCTTCGCCTGGTCGTGGCTCTGGTTCCTGCTCGTGCCGATCGCGGGCATCGTGATCTACGGCCCGGGCTCGGACGGGCGCCGCTCGCGGCGCTGACCACATTCGGCGCCTACGCGCTGATTCAGCCCTTCTTCGGGCGGATCCGGATGCGGTTGCCCGCCTCGTCGAGCTCGACGACGCCGGCGCGCGACTTCACGAAGTCGCTGAACGAGCCGAACCCGAGCTTGCGCTCCTGGAACGACGGATCCATGCGCTGCATCTGGTTCTTCACGGCTCCCGAGGGCTGCCACTCCTGGTCGTTCCGCGCGCGGAGCAGCTCGAGGGCCTTGAGCAGCAGGCGGCCGGGGTTGCGCGTCGGCGGCGCGGCAGCCGGCGCGGGTTCGGCGGGTGCGGATGCCGCGCCACCCGACTTCGCCGACTGCCCGGCGTCGTGGGCGGCATCCGTCGACTTCTTCGACCGGCTGCGCGACGGCTTCGATGCCGGCTCGGACGGAGCGGATGCGTTCTCGTCGTCGTCGACCGCGGCATCCGTCGACAGCAGGGCGTCGTAGTCGGCGAATTCGTCGCACGCGGCGCTCAGCGCCCGGCTGGTGCCGCCGGCGACGCCGATGCCCACGACGTAGGCGCCGAGGCGCTTCGCCTTCTGCGCGAGCGGCACGTAGTCGGAGTCGCCCGCCACGATGACGATGTGCGTGAGCCCGTCGAGGCGGAACAGGTCCTCGACGGCGTCGACGGCGAGCCGGATGTCCGCGCCGTTCTTCATCGACTTCACGAGCGGGAAGAGCTGCACGAGGTCGACCGCGCGGTCGATGAGCTGGCCGCGGTAGCTCGCGTTGACTGGCGTCGACCAGTCGGCGTACGCGCGGGCCAGGGCGATCGTGCCGAACGTCGACGCATAGTCGAGCACCGCGTCGACGTCGACCGTGGCCTCGAGCAGCCGCGCCGCGGCCTGCGTGCCCGAAGCGGGCGCCTTGCTGCGCGAGGTGTCCTTGCGATACGCGCCGTCGCCGTGCAGCTGGTCGTAGCGCGAGATGACGATGTTGTCGAAGTCGAAGTAGAGGGCCACGCGGGGTTCTGCCGAGGCGGGCATGTCGACCTTCCGTCGTTGGGCGTTGTTCCCGATGCTAGAACGCTCCACCCGATACTCGGGCACTTATTCATGGGCAGTAGGTCACCGTGATGACAGAGTTCTGATCAACCGAGGCATACGCGTCGGGCTCCTGGTCGACGGTCCGGTCCGGAGCCCAGAACTTGCACGTTGCGATCGGCCCGGTCTCCGGGCCAAGGGTGAGGCTTACCTCCTGAGCCTTGGCCGTCGTCTCTTGCCAGTTACTGCCAACGAGATCTGGCACGGTGACCTGCCCCGTCGAGACAATGAACTGGACCGTCGAACCGGGCGCGACTGAGTCCCCTTCGGCTGGGACTGTCCGGATTACGTAGCCTTGCGGAATCTTCGGGTGGTTTTCGGAAATTTCGGGGCCGGTCGCGGGCGTGAGATTCATTGCCTCTACGTCTGATCTTGCCGCGTCAATTGTTTTACCACTGACTGCGGGGACGGCGACCGGCTCCCCTTCGGTGTTCGACGGGTCCCCGTCGCCATTGCTCACGCCGCTGCCGTCGTCTTCTGCGTCAACGGAGGGCGTCGCGCTGGGGCCGGAGGATGCCACCGAGACCGGTACCTGCGGCGAGCCAGAATTTGAGATCGCGACGATAACGATAACGATGACGATGACGATGACTAGAAGCGAAAGCAGCGCGCCGAGGCGCCGCGCTTTGCGCGGTTTTGTACGACGCGACTGTTCAGGACCGTTCGACGATACAGGTCTGATGGGCGGATTGCCGCCGATAGGCGACACGGTCTCCCGTGGAATAGGGATTGGTTTAGTCGTGGCAGCTCTCGCCGTTTCCTCCTCGGCCCACCACGGCGTGACGGGTGGGGCGGCGATCGCTTCGTCCGAGTCCGTCGGCGCTGTCGTCGCACCCGTGCTAACTGGCATCGTCGGGGAATCGGTATTCGGCCGGATGATCGGGATGATGGTGCTCGGAATGTCACCGGAGTCCGCCGCATGGAACGTGGGCGGCCGATCGGCCTGCCCGGATGGGGGCGTCCCCGTCGAGAGAGACCGGGAGACGGCATCCGCCGTCGTGGAGACCCCGGTCTCCGCCACCGGCGCGACGTCGAAGAGCCGAGTGTCGTCACCGCGGAGGTAGAGCACCGGGGTCACCCACTCGAGAGTGCCCTGGCCGATCCCAAGGATCTCGATGCGGCCGCTGCGAACGGCGTCGTCGATGCGACGACCGTGGGCGAGCGCTGTGTAGAACCCGCGCGAGAACTCGATCGCGGCACGATCGCTGATCTCGAACTGCATGGCCGCAACCGCGTGGATGCCGCTGTGGGCGAGAGCGCCGGCCGTTCCGGAGAACAGGTCATCCCTTCCGCCGGTCCCGGAGCTGCACGTGTTGAGCAGGACGAGGCGCGGCGACGGATCCGCCTCGTCGATCAGGTCGGCGAGGCTCGACGCCGGCACATTGTGGGTTCGGCCGTCCTGGCCGACGAACGCGAGCAGGCCCTCCTGGGTCGCGGGGTCGTAGGTGCCGTGGCCGATGAAGTGCAGGACGTGCCACTCGCGAGTGAGGAGCCGGTCGTGCACCGCCGACCATGTCACGGGTTCGACCCAGCTGATCTTCACGCGACCCGCGTCGATCTGTGGGCGGAGCGCGTCCTCGAGGAGCTTCCTCTCGGCCTCGACGTCGAGGGCCGGAAGTCCCCGTGGCGAGGACACCATTCCGAGGATGCGCAACGGTGGATCGATCGCGAGCACCGCCGGCGCGTGCCGGGCGGGAACCCGCCTCACGAGCGGCTCCTTCCGGCAGAGGTAGGTGGCGGTCTCCGGATCGAACAGGGTCTCCCACGGGAGCGCCACCAGGCCCGGCGCGCTCAATCGGAGAACGAGCTGGATGCTCTTTCCGCGGTCCGAGGCGACTGCGAGACTCGTGCGATAGGCCGCTTGCACGTCGCCTTGGAACACGGCGTCGAACAGTTGCCTCCCGATGTCTTGGATCGCGACCTCCGTCGTCGGGACGACACGTCGCGCCATCACCGCGGAGGCGAGGATGCTCTCTTCGAGCTGCGGCCGGCGATTGACGAGCTCATCGAGGTCGAGCGTGAAGGTCGACGTCGGCTCGCCGCCGCCGACGGACCGCAGGACATGGACGGTGTACGAACCCGAGTCCGGTCCGGGTAGGATCTCCAGTTCGATCACTGTGTCCATAGGCGAATCGTCGTCCTCGCCTCGTGTCGCCCCAAGCGGGACAGCACCGACCCGTCGATCCGGGCGCGTCCGGAGTCAGGCCGATTCCAAGGGACCCCCCATTCCGCATTCTGGCCCTGATCAGCCAACCTGGCAAGCGGCGGGGCACGCTCGGCTTCCGCCCGCGACGCCGAGCGCGACGAGGCTGTCGGGCGCCTTCCGTAGGCGCACGCGGAGGGACGCCTCTCGACCGAGGAGTACGGAGAGCGATCGGCAACCGCACGTCGGGCGGTAACCCGCGGCGACCTCGTGCCTCGCCGACCTGCCTGAGGCCCTGCTCCCGAGCAGCAGGTGCCACCCGTCACGGGGGAGCCAGGCCCGATGCCGCCGCCGCCCCCGCGGCCTATGGCACCCCGTTGCCCTCGGCGCCCGCCGCCGACATGGGACGCGGGAGCCGAGCGCTCGGCGGATGCATCGGCGCGACGATCATGGCGCTCACGCCGTTCATCGCTGTCGCGCTCTTCTTCATCACCGGCTTCACCGGCAGCTTCGCCTGGTCGTGGCTCTGGTTCCTGCTGGTGCCGATCGTGGGCATCGTGATCTACGGCCCAGGCTCGGAGGACACGCGGTCACGCCGCGCTTGGTCTTCTCACTCGATCGGCGGGTTCTTCCATACCTTGACGCTCAGCGTGCCGCCGTTGTCCGAGGTGTCCGAGTCGTTGATGGCGAGCCACAAGTCGCCGGCGTTCGGGCAGATATAGGTGGCCGTCCCGTCCTCGGCGAAGCCGGAATACGTCTCGACGACGACGGTGTCCAGTCCGACGATCAGCTGTCCGGGGCCGAACGCCGGGTACTCGGGGAGGTAGCCGATCTCCGGTCCGAGGTATCCGGCCGGGCCGACGGCCGATTCCTCGCTGCCGTTGAGCAGCACCGAGCCGGTCGCCGTGAGCTCGAACGTGTCGTTCGCGACGCAGCTCAGCCCCGTCCACTCCTCGGCGTCACTGCCGAGCATGGTGACCTCCGCGGTCGGCGGGATCGCGGGCGCCGGGGGAGCGGTCGTCGTCCCGGTGCCAGACCCCGTGCCGGAGCCCGAGGTCTGCTCCTGGTCGCCCTCTGGCGCGGTACCGGTCGACCCGAGGAACTGCCACGCGGCGAACCCGCCGCCGATCGCCACGAGCGCGAGGATCGGCACGATGAGCCACGCCTTCCGGCGAGGCCTCGGATCCGGCCTCACCTGAGTCGGCTGCGGACGGGTCGAGCCGGGCCCGCGCGGCAGACGCGATGGCGCGGTAGGCCTCGCTGTCGGCTGCGACGTCCGCCACTGCGGGGCATCCGAGATCGGCGGCGCGCTCGGCGCACCCCGCGGCGGCGGCGGCGCGCTCGGAATCGTCGCGGCTCGAAGCTGCCCGGCCGTCGGCGGGGGCAGGTCCGCTTGCCGGGGTCGCCCCGGGGGTGGCGGTGCCGCGCTGGGACCGGGTGGCCGCGCCGGCACGGTGGTCGGCGCCGGCTTCGCCGTGGCTTCCGGAACCGCCTTCGCCGCGGCATCCGGACCATCCGCCTTGCGCTCATCGACCGGGGCTCCCGCGTGGTCGGCGGGCGCTTCAGCCATGGGCGCGACCTCGAAGAGGCGAGTGTCCTCGCCGCGGAGGTAGAGGACGGGGGTGACCCACTCGAGCGTGCCCCGGGTGAGTCCCAGCATCCCGATGCGGCCGCTGCGAACGGCCTCGTCGATGCCGCGGCCGTGCGCGAGCGCGGCGTAGAAGCCGCGGGAGAACTCGATCGCCGCGACGTCGCTGACGGAGAACTGCATCGCCGCGACCGCGTGGATGCCGCTGTGCACGAGCGCCGCGGCCGTTCCGGAGAAGAGGTCGTCGGCGCCGCCCGTTCCCGACCGGCACGAGTTGAGCAGCACCAGCCGCGGCGACGGATCGGCCTCGGCGAGCAGGTCGGCGAGGCTCGACGCGGCGACGTAGTCGGCGCGCCCGTCCCTGCCGACGAACGCCAGCACGCCCTCGTCGGTCTCGCTGTCGTAGGTGCCGTGGCCGATGAAGTGCAGCACGTGCCACTCGCGCTCGAGCAGCTTGTCGTGCACGCTCGCCCAGGTCACCTCGTCGACCCAGTCGATCCGCACGCGACCGGCATCGAGGTGCGGGCGGAGCGCCTTCTCGAGCAGCTCCTTCTCGCCCTCGACGTCGAGGGGCGGCAGCCCACGCGGCGACGAGATCATGGCGAGCACCCGCAGCGGCGGCGTGACGGCGAGCGCCGGGGGCGAGTACGGAGCAGGGACGTACCTGACGAGCGGCTCCTTGCGGCACAGGTACGTGCCGGTCTCCGAGTCGAAGAGCGCCTCCCACGGGAGTGCGGCGAGGCCCGGCGCGGTGAGTCGGAGCACGATCTGCACGCCGGAGCCGCGGTCGGATGCCACGGCGAGGCTCGTGCGGTAGGCGGTGCCCACGTCGTCGCGGAAGACGGCGTCGAAGAGCTGGCGCCCGACGCCCTGGATTGCGGCCTCCGTCGTCGACATGATGCGCCGCGCCGCCACCGACGAGGAGAGGACGCTGTCCTCGAGCGCAGGCCGGCGGTCGAGGAGCTCTTCGAGGTCGAGCTCGAACGTGGCCTTCGGCTCGCCGCCGCCCACGGAGTGCAGCACCTCGACCAGGTACGTCCCCGGCTCGGGGCCGGTCCGGATCTCCAGCTCCATCACGGCGTCCATGGCGACCTCACGTCCTCCGCGCGAGCCAGCGCATGGTCACGCGGAAGTTCGCCTGCGAGCTCGCCGCGGCGATGTACGCCCCGACCTCGAGGCTCACCTGCACGCCGAACTCCACCTCGAGCTCGTCGGGCGCGTCCTCCTGCTCCCGGACCTGGCGCAGGAGCGCCGAGACCGCGGGGCGGGCGTGGGCGAGCACGTCGTCGAGGCTCTGCTGCGTCCGCTCCACGAGTCGACCGCTCGGGATGCCGCGGGTCGACAATGCCGCGTCGGGGATGCCGCGCACGGTGAGGCCGGGCACCGGCTCAGCGGCGTCCGCGGCCTCGTCGACGGCCACCGACGGGAGCAGCCCGGCGTCGGCGACCTGGATGGCGACCTCGTCGCCGTCGGCCGTCGTGAAGATCGCGATCCGTTCCATGGCTTCCCCCGTCGCCGTACGTCACTTCTCGTTGAGGACCACCGTCGCGTGGAACTCGCCGTGATTGCCCGCGAACCCGTTGTCGTTGATGCCGAGCCGCAGCCCACCCGGAACGGGGCACTCGTAGGTGGTCCCCGTTCCCACCGGGAACATCGCGCTGCTCGTGTCGAGCGCGCCGATCACCGACGCGGTGTTGGCCTCGGGGAGCACGCGGTACTCCGCCCCCCAACCGCTGGTGATGCCGTCGGGGCCGACCTCGGACTCGGCCGACGCGTCGTGGAAGGCCGTTCCCGTGACCGAGATGACGAACTCGTCGCCCTGCTCGCAGCTCAGGCCGACATTCGTCCAGGGGGTCGACATCGGGATCGTGACGTCGGCCGTGGTCGACGATCCGCCTCCGCCGTTCGCCTCCCACGGGCGCAGCAGGTTGAGCGCGTACACGGCGCCACCGATCACGACCGCAGCGATGATCGCGACGATGATCCACGGCAGGACGCGCGAGGAGCGCTTCACCGGACGGGGTGTCGCGCGCGGTGCGGTGCGGATCGGTCCAGGCGGTGGCGGCACGGGCACGAACGTGTCCCGGCGGACGGGTTCGGGCGGCACGTCGCGGGGCGGCGGGCGCTGCCACTCGGGCGTCGGGTACGTCGGATCGGTCGGTGAGTCCGGCGGACTCGGAGCGACCGTCGGCGTCCCGTCCGGCACATCCGTCGTCGTCGGCTCCACGCCGCCGCCGACCTCGATGGAGACGTCGGTCGGCACCTCGGTCTCGTCCGTGACCGCGGGAGAGGGGCCCGCGGCCGGAGGGACCGGCGCCGGCGGCATCGGCGGTGGCGGCAGCGGCGACGCGGCCACGTCGAACAGGTGGGCGTCCTCGCCGCGGAGGTAGAGCACGGGCGTGACCCACTCGAGCGTCCCGCGTCCGATGCCGAGGATCCCGATGCGCCCGCTGCGCACGGCCTCGTCGATGCCGCGGCCGTAGGCGAGCGCGGTGTAGAAGCCGCGCGCGAACGCGATCGCGGCGATGTCGCTGATGGAGAACTGCATGGCGGCGACGGCGCGAATGCCGCTGTGCGCGAGCGCGGCCGCGGTGCCCGAGAAGAGGTCGGACGTGCCGGCGGCCCCCGACTGGCACGAGTTGAGCACGACGAGCCGGGGCGTGGGCTCGGCCTCGTCGAGCAGGTCGGCGAGGGCGGAGGCCGGGACGTAGTCCGCACGGCCGTCGCGACCGACGAACGCGAGCACGCCCTCGTCGGTGGCGGTGTCGAACGCCCCGTGCCCCACGAAGTGCAGCACGTGCCACTCGCGCTCGAGCAGCTTGCCGTGGATACCCTCCCACGAGGCATCCTCGAGCCAGTGGAGCTCCACCCGACCGGATTCGAGGTGCGGCCCGAGCGCGCGCTCCAGACGTTCCCGTTCGTCCTCGACGTCGAGGGCGGGGAGGCCGCGCGGCGACGAGATCATGGCGAGGATGCGGAGCGGTGGCGTGAGCGCGAGCGGTGCCGACGAGTACGGCGCCGGCACGTTCCGCACGAGCGGCTCCTTGCGGCAGAGGTAGGTCTGCGTCTGCGAGTCGTAGAGCGTCTCCCACGGCAGCGCGGCCAGGCCCGGCGCGGTGAGCCGCAGCGAGATCTGCACGCTCTTGCCGCGTTCGGATGCCACGGCCATGCTCGTGCGGTAAGCGCTCTCGACGCTGCCGGTGAATGCCGAGTCGAAGAGCCGGCGGCCCACGTCCTGGATCGCCACCTCGGTGTCCGACATGATGCGACGAGCCGACACCGACGACGACAGCACGCTCGCCTCCAGGTGCGGACGGCGATCGACCAGGTCGTCGAGGTCGATGGTCACGGTCTCAGCCGGCTCTCCGGCTCCGACCGAACGGAGGACGCGCACCACGTAGGAGCCCGGTTCGGGTCCGGGCCCGATCTCCAGCTCCATCACGGCGTCCATGCGCGAATCCTCGTCGTGCGGGGTGTCCGTGGCCAGCGTGCGGCCACTGAACCTCTGCTGCGGGATGTCCCGGACATGACCGGTTCATTCCGCCGGAAGGAGCTCGACCGTCGCGGTGAATCCACCGCGGTTCCCGTCCAGCTGGTTGTCGTTCGGCCCGAGCAGCAGCTCGCCGGGCGACGGGCACACGTACACCTGCTCGGACCCCACGAAGAAGGCATCACTCCGGTTGTCCAGCACCCCGATGAGCGCGAACGAGTCGATGTTCCGGTAGACGCGTGGTTCGGGCGACTCACCCGTGGCCAGCCCGGCGGGCCCGACGGCCGCCTCGGTCTCGTCGTAGACCCCCTCACCCCGTGCGGAGATGCGGATCCGGTCGCCCTGGGCGCACGAGACGCCGGTACTCGTCCACGCCTTGTCCATCCGGACGAAGACTTCGTTCGCGTCCAAGGCGCCGCCCGCCCCGCCGTCGATCCATTGCGGCACGAGGAGTGCCGCCCCCAGTGCGACGGCGGCACCGACCGCGACCAGGCCGCCGATGAGCCACGGCCGCCGTCGGCGGGCGTTCGCGTCCTCGGTCGGCGTTCGCGGCGGGCGGTCGGCTTCGGGAGGGCGTGGAGATCGGGCGGGCGGCGCGTCAGCGTCGGCGCTCCTGGCCCGCTGCGCCACGTCGAACAGGCGCGTGTCCGCGCCGCGCAGGTACAACACGGGGGTCACCCACTCCAGCGTCCCGCGGCCGAGGCCGAGGATGCCGATGCGGCCGCTCCGCACGGCTTCATCGATGCCGCGGCCATGCGCCAGCGCGGAGTAGAACCCACGGGAGAACTCGATGGCGGCCGTGTCGCTGATCGAGAACTGCATCGCCGCCACCGCATGGATGCCGCTGTGCGCAAGCGCGGCCGCGGTGCCCGAGAAGAGGTCGTCGGGTCCGCCCGCGGCCGACCGGCACGAGTTGAGCAGCACGAGCCTCGGCGTGGGCTCCGCCTCGGCGAGGAGGTCGGCGAGCGCCGAGGCCGCGACGTAGTCGGCGCGGCCGTCGCGTCCGACGAATGCGAGCACGCCCTCGTCGGTGTCGATGTCGAACGTGCCGTGCCCGATGAAGTGGAGCACGTGCCACTCCTGCTCGAGGAGCTTGTCGTGCACGCCCGACCACGTCACGGGTTCGAGCCACTCGACCTGCACGCGCCCGGCGTCGAGATGCGGTCGCAGCGCCTCCTCCAGCAGCTCGCGTTCGTGCTCGACGTCGAGCGGCGGCAGGCCGCGCGGCGACGACACCATCGCCAGCACGCGCAGGGGCAGGTCGATCGCGAGCGGTGCCGGCGCATGCGGAGCGGGCACCTGCCGCACGAGCGGCTCCTTGCGGCAGAGGTAGGTCTCCGTCGCCGGGTCGTACAGGGCCTCCCACGGGAGCGCCGCGAGACCGGGTGCGGTGAGACGGAGAGCGAGCTGCACCCCCGATCCTCGCTCGGATGCGACGGCTGCGCTCGTGCGATAGGCGGCGTACACGTCGCCCGTGAACGCGGCCTCGAACAGTTCGCGTCCGACGGCCTGCAGGCTCGCTTCGGTGTCCGACATGATGCGTCGCGCGGAGACGGAGGACAGCAGCACGCTCGCCTCGAGGTCGGGTCGTCGCCTGAGCAGTCGATCGACGTCGAGCCGGAATTCCGCGCTCGGCTCGCCGCCGCCGACCGATCGGAGCACGCGCGAGACATACGTTCCCGGGTCGGGACCGGGACCGATCTCAAGCTCCATGACGGCGTCCATGCGCGCATCCTCGTCCGCTGGTGGCCCGTCTCCCACCGGGTCACCACTGACCTCGCGCCGCGTGCGCGTCCGCCCCGAGGACGCTCCGCAAACGTTCGGTCAATGCTCAGGGTACTCCCGATCCGGGATCCCGGACAGGCGCGGCCGTTCGCGCTGGGCGGGTTCCCCCGCCGCCGAGAGTGCTCGGAATGCCGCATCCGACCGCGAGTTGCGACATCTCGAGCACTCTCGGCGTGTGAGAGAAGAGAGGGTGAAGGGTCGCGTGTGCGGTCAGGCCCCCGCGGCCACCGCGTTGTGCAGCTCGTCGGCGTCGACGCCGAAGCGGCCGAACCCGCCGCCGATGTTCGTGAGCAGCACGAAGCAGACGTCGAGCGACGGCGTGATCCAGAACTCCGTGCCGGCCCAGCCGCCGTGGCCGAACGTGTCGCGCGCGAGCAGGCCCGGCGCCGAGTGCCGGAGGTTCCACGTGAAGCCCCAGTCCTGGCCGCGCGACTCGACGTAGGGCTCGAGCTTCGGCAGCCCGGCGGTGAGCGGGCGGCGCATCGCCTCGAAGGTCACTGGCGCCACGAGCGACCCGTCGTTGCGCAGCAACGCGCTGCCGATGGCGAGCAGGTCGGCGGCGCGGGCGAACAATCCGGCGCCCGGATGCCGCAGCGAGGCGAACCGGGCCCAGTCGAGACCCTGCTCGACGACGTCGACCGGCAGGTGCGGCGTGGAGTCGGCGTCGAACGTGAGGCCCGGGGCATCCGCTCGCTCGCCGACCTTCGCGACCGCCTGCTCCCAAGGCGCGCCCGAGGCGTCCTCGATGAGCGCGGCGATGCCCTCGAACGCGATCGACGAGTAGCGCGAGGCGGCGCCCGCGGGGAAGTCGCGCGACGCCACGAGCAGCGACGGACGGAGGCCGCCGGGCACGTCGAGCGGCGGCTCGCTGATGCCCGACGTGTGGCTCACGAGGTGGCGCAGCCGCACGACGTCGTCGCGCCAGCCGCCGAACTCGGGCACGGCACGGGTCAGCGGCGTCTCGGGCGTGAGCCGCCCCTGCTCCACGAGGTGCAGCGCCGCCAGTCCCACGATCGGCTTCGTGATCGAGAACAGCGGGTAGTGGTCGTCGACGGATGCCGCGTGCCCGCCGGTCGCGCCGAAGGCCTCGAGCGCCACGACCCCCTCCGCCGTCGCGACGCCGAGCACGGCCGACGGCAGCGGGCCGTCGTGCACGTTGCGGCGGACCCAGTCGAAGGCGGCGTCGAACTGCGGCATGGGGGAGTCCTCTCGGGTGAGTTCGGGGTCGGGCGTTGCGGGGCGGGTCGCGGTCGGGGCTGGGGGTCTCGGGATGCGCGCAGGGCTGGGATCAGGTGCGCAGCACGACGTTGAGGGGCTCGTCGCCCTGCAGCATCCGCTCGATCTGGGTGCGCACGAGCCGCGCCATGCGCGGCATCATGGCGGTCGACGCGCCGCCCACGTGCGGGGAGATGAGTACGTTCGGCAGCGCGAACAGCGGATGCCCCTGCGGCAGCGGCTCGGGATCGGTGACGTCGAGCGCGAAGCGCAGGCGGCCGCGCGTGGCGTGGTCGAGGATCGCGTCGGTGTCGGCGACCCTGCCGCGCGCGATGTTGACGACGAGGGCGCCGTCGGGCAGCGCGGCGAGGAACGCGTCGTCCACGAGCCCCGTCGTCGCGTCGGTGAGCGGCACGCCGACGATCACGATGTCGGCGGTGGGCAGCAGTGCGGGCAGCTCGTCGATGCCGTGGATGCGTCCGCGCTCGTCGTCGCGTGCACGGGTGGCGACGCGGACGAGCTCGACCTCGAACGGCGCGAGCCGGTCCTCGATCGCATGCCCGACGCCGCCGTAGCCGAGCAGCAGCACGCGCCGATCGGCGAGGCTCTCGTGGCGCGCGGGCGCCCAGCGGCCCTGCTCGGCGGCGCGCACGAAGTCGGGGATGCCGCGCTGGGCGGCCAGCACCAGCGCGAGCGTGAGCTCGGCCGTCGAGGTCTCGTGCACGGATGCCGCGTTCGCGAACACCTGACCCGCCGGCAGCACGTCGGGCACGTCGTCGTAGCCGATCGACTGGGACTGCACCAGCCGCGCCGAGACGCCCTCGAGCGCGCCGAGCCGTTCGGCGGCGCCCATGTACGGCGGCACGACGAGGTCGATGTGGTCGGCCGGCGCGGGCGAGTCCAAGTCCCAGAGCTCGATGTCGACGCCCTCGGGCGGCGCGCCGATCGCACGTCGCAGGGTCTCGCCGGGCACGGTCACGAGGAGGTGGGGTTCGCTCATCCGGCCATCCTTCCAGAGCGGCGGGCGGCTCACGGCAGCTGCTCCACCTGGGCGCGGACGATGCCCTCGACGATGCGGGCCGTGTCGTCGGGCGAGCGGACGATCTCGTGGAAGCCGTGCAGCAGCCCGTCGATCGCGAGCGAGGCGATGCCGTGGCACATCGCGCAGATCTGGAGGAACGCGGTCTCGACATCGCCGCCGATGGCGCCCGAGCGGTGCACGTCGACGACGAGTTCGCGGAGGCAGTCGAGTGCGGTGATCCGCACGCGGTCGAGGGTGTCGTCGTCGGGCGAGGTCGACGGCGTGCGGAACATCGCGTCGTAGTGCGCGGGGTGGCGTTGCGCGAAGGCCACGTACTCGAGCGAGTCGGCGATGAGGCGCTCGCGACCGGGCAGGTGCGCGGCGCGTTCCTGGGCGCTGCCAAGGTCCTCCATGAGCAGGTCGAGGCCCTCGAGCGCGAGGGCTCGGATCATCCCCTCGCGGCTGCCGAAGAAGTGGGTCGGCGCCGCATGCGAGAGCCCGGCGCGGCGTGCGACCTCGCGGAGCCCGACGTTGCTCACGCCCTGCTCCCGGGCGAGCTCCTCCAAAGCTCGAAGCAGCGCCGAACGTCCCGATGCGCCGGTGGTCGCCGTGTCCGTCATCCGATGTCCTCTCGCGAAGCCCTTGACATTGTCAAGTTGAGCGTCGTAGCCTACTTGACATCGTAAAGCCTTGACAATGTAAAGCGGGTGATCGGAATGGTCGACATCACGAGCGAGGCCGTCTGGGACGCCATCGCCGGTGAGAACTTCATGGTGATCGGCATGGTGTCGGCGCGCGGCGAGGCGCGCACGGCCGGCGTCATGCACCACGTGCACGAGGGGCGGTTGTGGTTCACGACGAACGACCGCGAGTGGAAGGCGCGGCACATCGCCGCGAATCCGTCGGTGTCGGTGACCGTGCCGATCGCTAAGCGGGTCCCGTTCATGCCGTGGATCAAGATCCCGGCGGCGACCATCACGTTCTGCGGCGACGCCGAGACCGTGCCCGCCGCCGACCTTCCGCCCGTCGTGAGCGAGGCGCTCCTCCACGGGCTCGAGGTGACCGACGGCGGCGAGCGAGGAGCCCTCGTGGGGGTGGGGGTCCGTCCGCGCGGCGACTTCGTGACCTACGGCGTGGGCGTCTCGGTGCTCGGGATGCGCGACACCGAGCAGGCGCGCGGGCGGGCGCCCGCCGCAGCATTCGTCATGGCCTGAGCGGCCGGCGCCCCGGCTGCTACCGTGGCCGCCATGGACGAGGCCGCTGCAGCCGACGACCGAGGCGACCGCGAGCGAGTGCGCGGACGCGGGCCCGGCAGACCGCCGGGCCTTCCGCCCGACCATCCCGACCGGCCCACCGAGGAGCGGGCCGAGGCTCTGAAGGAACGCGTCTACGCCACCTTCACGGGCCTCGCGATCGTGCTCGTGCAGATCAACAACGTCGAGCACATCACGGCGACGCGCGCGACGCTCACCCTGCTCGTCGGGATCGTCGCGATCTCGGCGGCGGGCTTCGTGGCGGAGGTCATCGCGCACCTCGCGGTGCACCAGGCGTTCCCCGACGGCGGCCAGCTCGGACGCATGGCGCGCGTCTCGGGGTCGGCGATCGCGTCGGCGGGCGTGCCGCTCATCCTGCTCGTGCTCGCGGTGCTCGGGGTGTTCCAGCTCGAGGGAGCCCTGCGCGCGGCATCCATCGTCTACCTCGTGACGCTCGGCCTCATCGGCTGGTTCGCCGTGCGTCGCACGCACGTGTCGTGGTGGAAGCAGCTCGTCGCGCTCGGGATCCTGCTCGCGCTCGGCGCCGGCGTGATCGGCCTGCAGCAGCTCGCGCACGGGCACTGATCGCCGAACGGCCCGGTCAGCGCGCCGACGGCTCGTAGCGGACGGGCTGGAACGACGCCGCCACGAGCGTGCGCAGCGACTCGAGGTCGGCCCCGGCGAAGCCGGCTGCGCGAGCCTGCACGAGCACGTTGCCGACCGCGGTCGCCTCGACCGGGCCCGCGAGCACGGGGATGCCCGACCGGTCGGCCGTGCGCCGGCAGAGCAGCTCGTTGAGCGCGCCGCCGCCGACGACGTGGATCGTCTCGACGTCGACGCCCGAGAGGATCGACGCCGTGCGCACCGCGTCCGCGAACGCCTCGGCGAGGCTCTCGATGATCGAGCGGGCGAACTCGGCGCGACTCTGCGGTGCGGGTACGCCGCGCTCGGCGCACCACTCCGCGATGCGCCCGGGCAGGTCGCCCGGGGCGAGGAACGACGGGTCGTTCGCGTCGAACACTTCGACGTCGGTCGTGACCGCGGCCGCCTGCGCGAGCAGCTCGGGCAGGTCGATCGTCGATCCGTCGCGCTCCCACCAGCGCACCGACTCCGACAACAGCCAGAGCCCCATCACGTTGTGCAGGAAGCGCACGCGTCCGTCTACGCCGCCCTCGTTCGTGAAGTTGGCCTCGCGCGCGGCATCCGTGGTCACCGGCTGCTCGAGCTCGACGCCGACGAGGCCCCACGTGCCGCACGAGATGTAGGCGGCGGACTCGGGACGCATCGGCACGGCGACGACCGCCGACGCGGTGTCGTGCGAGCCGACCGCGACCACCTCGACGCCCGCCGGGGCGCCCAGCTCGGCCGCGACGTCGGGCCGCAGGCCCCCGAGCGATGCACCCGGCGAGACGAGGCGGGGCAGCACGGATGCCTCCAGCCCGAGCCGCTCCATGAGCTGGTAGTCCCACTCGCCCGTCTCCACCCCGACGAGGCCGGTCGTCGACGCGTTCGTCAGCTCGGCGACGCGCGTGCCCGTGAGCTGGAAGCCGATGAGGTCGGGGATGAGGAGCATCGAGTCGGCGAGGCCGAGCAGTCCGCCCGACTGCTCGGCGGCGAGCTGGTACACCGTGTTGAACGGCAGGAACTGCAGGCCGTTGCGGCGGTAGAGCTCCTCGAACGGCACGACGGCGTGGACCCGCTCGACCGCGCGCTCGTTGCGGTCGTCGCGGTAGTGGAACGGCTCGCCGAGCAGCCGGTCGCCGCGGAGCAGGCCGTAGTCGACCGCCCAGGAGTCGACGCCGATCGACGCGACGCCGGGATCGCGGCGGAACGCGTCGGCGAGCCCGCGGGTGAGGTCCCGGTAGAGGCCGGTGAGGTCCCAGTGCAGGCCCGACGCGAGCCGCACGGGCCCGTTCGGGAACCGGGCGACTTGGTCGAGCTCGAGCCGGCCCGCCGCGGCGTCGACGTGGCCGACGATGACGCGTCCGCTCGTCGCGCCGAGGTCGACCGCGGCGACCGACCCGCCGGTCATCGCAGGAAGGCCGCGGCCACGCCCGCGTCGACCGGGATGTGCAGGCCGGTGGTGTGGCTCAGCTCGGGGCCGGTGAGCACGAACACCGCGTTCGCGACGTGCTCGGGGAGCACCTCGCGCTTGAGGATCGTGCGCTGGGCGTAGAACTTGCCGAGGTCCTCCTCCTCGATGCCGTAGGTCTTCGCGCGGTTCGCACCCCAGCCCGAGGCGAAGATGCCCGAGCCACGCACGACGCCGTCGGGGTTGATGCCGTTGACCTTGATGCCGTACTCGCCGAGCTCGACCGCGAGCAGGCGCACCTGGTGCGCCTGGTCGGCCTTCGTCGCCGAGTAGGCGATGTTGTTCGGGCCTGCGAACACCGAGTTCTTCGACGAGATGTAGATGATGTCGCCGCCGAGGCCCTGCTCGATGAGCACCTTCGCCGCGGCCTTCGACACGAGGAACGAGCCCTTGGCCATGACGTCGTGCTGCAGGTCCCAGTCCGCCTCGGTGGTCTCGAGGAGCGGCTTCGACAGCGACAGGCCGGCGTTGTTCACCACGAGGTCGAGGCCGCCGAAGGCGAGCACCGCGTCGTCGATCGCGCGCTGGATCGCCGCGGCATCCGTCACGTTCGCCTGCACGCCGATCGCGACATCCGTGTTGCCGAGCTCGGCTGCTGCGGCCTGCGCCTTCTCGAGGTCGAGGTCGGCGATGACGACGCAGGCGCCCTCCGCGGCGAGGCGGGTGGCAATGGCCTTGCCGATGCCGGATGCCGCGCCGGTCACGAGCGCGATGCGGGTCGCGTGCGTCTTCGGCTTCGGCATGCGCTGGAGCTTGGCCTCCTCGAGCGCCCAGTACTCGATGCGGAACTTCTCTTCGTCGGAGATCGGCGCGTACGTCGAGAGCGACTCGGCGCCGCGCATCACGTTGATGGCATTCACGTAGAACTCGCCCGCGACGCGTGCGGTCTGCTTGTTCGCGCCGAACGAGAACATGCCCACGCCCGGCACGAGCACGATCGCCGGGTCGGCGCCGCGGATCGCGGGGGACTCGGGCGTCGCGTACGCGTCGTAGTACGCCTGGTAGTCGGCGCGGTACTGCTCGTGCAGCTCCTTCAGGCGCGCGATGGAGCCCTCGATCGACGCGTCGGCCGGGAGGTCGAGCACGAGCGGCTTGACCTTGGTGCGCAGGAAGTGGTCGGGGCAGCTCGTGCCGAGCGCGGCGAGCGGGGCGAGCTGCTCGCGGCTCAGGAACTCGAGCACCACGTCGGCGTCGGTGAAGTGGCCCACCTGCGGCCGGTCGTACGACGCGAGCCCGCGGATCGTCGGCGCGAGCGCGGCGGCCTTCGCGCGGCGCTCGGCCTCGGGCAGCGGCTCGTAGCCGGGCACCACCGCCCCGAACGGGTCGGCCTTGCCGTGCTCGGCGATGTAGGCGGCGGCGGTGTCGATGATCCAGAGCGAGTTGCGCTCGGATTCCTCGGACGTGTCGCCCCATGCGGTGATGCCGTGGCCGCCGAGGATGCAGCCGATCGCCTGCGGGTTCTGCGACTTGATCTCGGCGATGTCGAGGCCGAGCTGGAAGCCCGGGCGACGCCACGGCACCCATACCACCCTGTTACCGAAGATCGTACTCGTGAGCGCCTCGCCGTCGGCCGCCGTCGCGATCGCGATGCCCGAGTCGGGGTGCAGGTGGTCGACGTGCGCCGCATCGACGAGGCCGTGCATGGCCGTGTCGATCGACGGCGCCGCGCCGCCCTTGCCGTGGAGCGTGTAGTCGAAGGCGGCGACCATCTCGTCCTCGCGCTCGACGCCCGGGTACACCTCCACGAGGTCGCGGAGCCGGTCGAGGCGCAGCACCGCGAGCCCCGACTCCTTCAACGTGCCGAGGTCGCCGCCCGAGCCCTTCACCCAGAGCAGCTCGACGGGCTCGCCCGTGACCGGATCGGTCTCGGTGCCCTTCGCCGACGTGTTGCCGCCGGCGTAGTTCGTGTTCTTCGGGTCGGCGCCGAGGCGGTTCGACCGCGCGATGAGGTCGGCAGCTGCCTGGTTCGTCATGGGGTGATTCCTTCGGTGATGCGGAGGGTGGTCCGGTGGTGGGTCGCGAGCCACGCGATCCAGAGCACCACGCGCTCGATCGAGGCGGATGCCGCGGGCTCGTCGGGTCGGTTCAGGTGGCCGTGCTGGGTGCCGGGCTCGACGAGGAGGTCGACGGGGACGCCCGCGGTCGCGAGCGTCGTGGCGAACAGCTCGCCCGAGACGCGGAGCTCGTCGGCTTCGTCGTTGACCATGAGCACCGGCGGGAAGCCGATGAGGTCGGATGCCTCGGCGCGGCCCGGCACGGCGGGCAGCGGCGCGTCGTCGACGGGCCCGCCGAGGTAGGCCTCGTACATCGCGAGTACGGCGGCCGGGAAGAAGCGGTCGGCGGCCGGGTTCGCGTCGAGGAGCGCTCGCAGCGCGGCATCCGGCGCCGGCTGCACGGCGAGCAGCGTGGGGTAGGCGAGGAACACGCCGGACGGCATCGTCCGTCGAGTAGGCCGCGAAGCAGCCGAATCGCGACGTGGCCCCGGGTCTCGATACGCGTCGCCTTCGGCGGCGCTACTCGACCACCGATGGGGATCCAGCAGCCGCAGCACTGCTCCGGTCACGAGGCTGGCGCCCGCGCTCGCGCCGCCGATCGCGATGCGCGACGGGTCGAGGGCCAGCTCGTCGGCATGGTCGAGCGTCCAGGTCCAGGCCGCGAGCACGTCGTCGGAGCCGGCAGGGTATCGTCCGGAGCCGTCGCCGACCAGGCGGTAGTCGATCGAGACGACCGTGATGCCGCGGGCGGCGAGCGCGCGCGCGACCCAGTCCGCCTCGGGCATGTCGAGGTCGCCCGCGACGAAGCCGCCGCCGTGCGCCCAGACGAGCCCCGGCACCGGACGGAGCGCCGCGGCATCCGCCGGGTACACCCGGACGAGGCCGTCGGCCGCGCCGCAGGGCGTCTGCTGCGTCATCCGCTCGCTCCTCTCGTGGCTGTCGTGACTGGATGCGTTTCGCGGTCTGCCGGAGACGTCAGCCAACGCTGGCGCGTCGTCTGACTCCTGCTCCGCCTTTCGTGAGGAAGCGCGTCGCTTCGCGCCGCGCTGACCTCACGCCCCCCACCCGGCCTGCACGCCGCCGACGCGGTCGGCCGCGATCTGCTGCAGGTACCCGGATGCCGCGAACGCCGCCATCGGGTCGGCGGGCAGGCCGCGCGACTCGCGCCACTCGGCGAGGGCCGGACGCACGTCGGTGTAGAACGCGTCCATGAAGATGCGGTTCGCCTCGAGCACGTCGCCAGACACCTGCGCGGCGCGCAGCGCCTCGGTGTCGACGAGCAGCGCCCGGGCGGTCATCTCCTGCACGTTGAGCACGCTGCGGATCTGGCCGGGGATCTTGTCCTCGACGTTGTGGCACTGGTCGAGCATGAACGCGACGTCGGGGTGGTTGAAGCCGCCGCCGCGGATCACCTCGAAGATGATGCGGAACAGCTGGAACGGGTCGGCCGCGCCCACGATGAGGTCGTCGTCGGCGTAGAACCGCGAGTTGAAGTCGAACGAGCCGAGCTTGCCGAGGCGCAGCAGCTGCATGACGATGAACTCGATGTTGGTGCCCGGCGCATGGTGGCCGGTGTCCAGGCAGACCATGGCCTTGTCGCCGAGCGCGGCGACCTGGGCGTAGCTCGTTCCCCAGTCGGGGACGTCGGTGTGGTAGAACGCCGGCTCGAAGAACTTGTACTCGAGCACGAGGCGCTGGTCGTCGCCGAGTCGCGCGTAGATCTCCTGCAGCGACTCGTGCAGGCGGTCCTGGCGGCCGCGCAGGTCGGCCTGGCCCGGGTAGTTCGAGCCCTCGGCGAGCCAGATCTTCAGGTCGCGGCTGCCGGTCGCGTGCATGATGTCGATGCACTCGAAGTGGTGGTCGATGGCCTTGCGCCGCACCGCGGCATCCTCGTGCGTGAGGGCGCCGAACTTGTAGTCGTCGTCCTGGAACGTGTTCGAGTTGATGGTGCCGAGCGAGACGCCGAGGTCCTCGGCGTGCGTGCGCAGGTCGTCGTAGGAGTCGACCTTGTCCCACGGGATGTGCAGCGCCACGGTCGGTGCGAGCGCGGTGTAGCGGTGCACCTGCGCGGCATCCGCGATTTTCTCGTACGGATCGCGCGGCGTGCCCGGGGTCGCGAAGACCTTGAAGCGGGTGCCCGAGTTGCCGAACGCCCACGAGGGGAGTTCGATCGACTGGAGCTCGAGTTCGGACAGGATGGCGGCGGGAAGGGTGCTCACTGGTCGCTGCTTTCTGTGCTGGTGGTCGGTGGGAGCTCAGCGCTCGGCGTCGGCATCGGCGTCGAGCGCGGCGAGCTGGTCCTCGAGGTGGAAGACCTCGGGAAGTCGTGGTGCGCCCTGGTCGGGGCGGCCGTCGAGGGCGACGAAGAACGGCGCCATCTCGGCCTCCCAGGCGGCGGTGCGCGGGTCGGCCTCGAGCGCGGCCTGGGATGCCGCGTCGTCGTCGGTCTCGTAATAGCCGATGAGCAGGCCGTCCTCGCGGAGGAAGAGCGAGTAGTTGCGGCGGCCCGACGCCTCGATGGCCCGGAGCATGTCGGGCCAGACGGCGGCGTGGCGCTCGCGGTACTCGTCGAGCCGGGCGGCGTCGACCTGCAGCTGGAAGCAGACCCGTTCAGCTGGTCGGGGTGCTGTGCTCATCGTCGAGCTCTCCGTCTCGTGGTGCCGGTCGGTCGGTGTCCGATTCCTTATGAATCGTTTCAAGCGTAAGCGGTCGAGCGATGGTGCGCAAGTGTGGAATGCGTTTTCCATCGTATCGCCGCGTCGGCGTGCCGGCGAGTCCTCGCATGGCCCGGGACCGGCCGAGTCGGCGGCGGGCCCCGGGCCGGCGCGTCACCGCGTCATCGCGTCGGCGCGACGAGCGCGGCCGGGTCGGCGACCCGCACGGCAGTGGCGACGATCCGGTGCGAACCGGGGCCGAGTGGTGCGCTTGCGTGCGGCACGCCGTCGACCTCGACGGTCGACACGTCGGTGAGCGGCAGGTCGAGCACGGCGTCGGCGCCGAACGGCACGACGAGGTCGAGCTCGAGGTCGGTGCCGGCGAGGCGCCAGTCGACGGATGCCGCGCCGAGCCGCGTCTCCACCGACGCGCGCGCCCACGGGATCGCCGTCGACGGGTGCGGGGCGACGACGATCCGCCGGTAGCCCGGGCGCTCGGGCGTCGGTGCGAGGCCGCCGACGTAGCGGTAGATCCAGTCGACGACGGCGCCGTAGGCGTAGTGGTTGAACGAGAGCATGCCCGAGCTGTCGCCCGTGGCCATCTCACCCGAGTGGATCGAGCCGTCGGGCGCGAGCGCGTCCCACCGCTCCCACACGGTCGTCGCGCCCATCTCCACCTGGTAGAGCCACGACGGCGGCTCGAGGCGCAGCAGCATGAGGAACGCCTCGTCGACATGCCCGTGGTGCACGAGCGCGAAGAGCACGAGGGGCGTGCCGAGGAAGCCCGTGGCGATGCGGCCGCGCTCCTCGCGCACGTTGCGGGCGAGGCCCTCGGCGATGCCCTCGCGCTCGGACTCGGGTGCGATGCCGAACTCGAGCGCGATCGCGGCGCCGGTCTGCGTCTCGACGGCGTCCTCGCCCCAGCGCTCCCAGGTGTCGCGCGCGACGCGGTCGCCGAGCCGCGCGGCGGCCTCCTCGCGCGCGGGGTCGCCCACGAGCCGCTCGGCGTCGGCGAGGAGGTGCGCGCTGTGCGCGAAGAAGGCGTTCGCCACGTAGTCCGACGAGACCTTCGCCGCCCACGGCTGGTCGCCCGGGGCGTCGGGGTCGAGCCAGTCGCCGAACTGGAACTCGGTCGGCAGCAGGCCGTCGCCCGCGCGGCGCTCCAGGCTCGCGACCCAGCGGCGCATGCTGTCGAGCTGCCGCACGAGCACCTCGTCGCTGCCGTACGACTCGTAGACCGCCCACGGCACGATCGTCGCGGCATCCGCCCAGCCGGCGCGGCCCATGGTGATCCAGTTCCCGCCCGCGATCGCGTCGTCCTGGAGGATGTTCGGCACGACGGCGGCGACCGCCCCATCGGCGTCCTGGTCGAGTTCGAGGTCACGCAGCCACGACATCCAGAACGCCTCGACGTCGAAGAGCGTCGACGCGGTGGGCGCGAAGGCCTGCGCGTCGCCCGTCCAGCCGAGGCGCTCGTCGCGCTGGGGGCAGTCGGTCGGCAGCGACACGAAGTTGTCGCGCTGCGACCAGGCGACGTTCGAGTGCAGGCGGTCGAGCCGGGGGTCGGCGCTCTCGAAGGAGGAGCGCAACCGGTCGGCGCTCGAGACCGCGACGGCGGTGGCCGAGACGACCTCGCCGCCGGTCACCTCGGCGTACTGGAAGCCGTGGAAGGTGAAGGTCGGCTCGAGCGTGGTCTCGCCGTCGTCGGCGAGCACGTAGCCGTCGGCCGCCCGTGCGGTGCGCAGCGACTTCGTATGGATGGAGCCGTCGGGCTCGAGCACCTCGGCATGCCGCACCTCGATGCGGTCGCCCGCGCGGCCCCGGACGACGAGCCGCAGCCAGCCCGCGATGTTCTGGCCGGCGTCGAGGAACACGTGGCCGTCGCGCGGCTGCAGGGCGACGTCCCACTCGCCGATCGTGCGGACGCCGGTCGTGATCCGCGGTTCGACGACGGCGGTGTCGACCGCGACGGCACGTGCAGCAGCCCAGCCCGAATCGTCGAAGCCGGGCGCGTCCCAGCCGGCGGGCTCGTCGCGGAGATCGATCTCCACGCCGTCGTAGAGGCTCGCCGAGCGGATGCCGCCCACCGAGGTCGTCCACTCGGGCGACGTCGCGACGCGCACGTGCGAGCCGTCGGCGCATTCCACGTCGAGCTGCACGAGCGCGGCGAGCTCGGTGCCGTACTGCTCGGTCCCGTCGTCCCATCCGAGCCGCCCGCGGTACCAGCCGTCGCCGAGGAGCACGCCGAGGGCGTTCTCACCCGAGTGCAGCAGGTCCGTCACGTCCCAGGTGCCGAGCACCACGCGATCCTGGTACGCCGTCCAGCCGGGGGTGAGGTGCTCCTCCGTCGCGCGGCGGCCGTTGATCCGCAGCTCGCCGATTCCCCAGAACGTCGCACGGAGCCGCGCACGCACGGGCGCCGCGGGCAGCGCGACCGCGGTGCGGAGCAACATGACCGGGCCCTCCGTCGGCTGCGAGCCGCCGATCGGGCGCGCCTCGAGCGAGGCCGGGTCGACGGATGCCTCGACCACGAGGTCGTCGCTCCAGTCCGACCATCCGGCCGCGGTCGCGATGCGCACCGCGTAACGGCGCTCCTCGCCCGGCTCGAGGTGGGGACCCGGCGCGATGACGCCGATCGCGGCACCCGATGCGACCGGCTCGGCGACGCCTGCGTGCGTGCCGTGCCAGCGCACCTGGTAGCCGAGCTGGGGGGATGCCGCGTCGGCCCGCCAGGTCAGACGGAGGCCGGTGCGCGGCACGCCGAGCAGGTCATCGGGGTACTGGGACCGCAGCGCGACGACGTGCGCGCCGGGGTCGGCGGTCGTGGGGGCAGGGAGTTGCGTGGACATCCGCGTCCTTCCGTGGTGGTGCCCGGCATGAGCGGATCGAGGTCGTGCCGGCGGTTCGTGTGGTTCGGTTCGTTCAGCCGGTCGGTTCCGCCGGTGCGGGTCGGGTCGAGTCGCGCACCTTGAGCGACGGCTCGACGGAGAAGTGGATCGGCTCGGACCGGCCCTCGATGCGCTCGAGCAGCAGGCGGATCGCCCGCTCGCCCATCGCCTCGCCGGCCTGGTTCACGCTGGTGAGCGAGATGGCCGGGTAGCTGGCGATGTCGACGTCGTCGTAGCCGACCACGGAGACCTCTGCGGAGGAGAGCCCGTGCTCGCTCAGCGCTCGGAGCGCGCCGAACGCGAGCTCGTCGTTGCCGACGAAGATCGCCGTCGGCACGCGCTCGTCGAGCAGGGCCAGCGTGTCGAGGCGGGCGGCCTCCTCGTCGATCCCCGTGCGCACGACGCGGATGTCGTCGGCGAAACCGGCCGCGCGCATGTGCGCGAGGTACTGCTCGAGGCGGATCGCGTGCGGATTGCCGGACCCCGGTCGCGTGACCTCTTCGCTGCGGGTGAGGTGCACGATGCGGCGGTGTCCGAGCTCGAAGAGGTGCTCCATGACGAGTCGCGTGCCCTCGGCGTCGTCACCCGTCACGGTGTCGTAGGCCGTCGACCGGTCGTGGCGGCCGAGCATGACCACGGGCACGCGGCCGGCGAGGCGTTCGAGCCAGTCGGGGGAGACGAGCGGCGAGATCGCGACGATGCCGTCGACCTGGCGGTCCGCCAGGGCGCCGATGGCGCGCACGCCCTCCTCGCCGTCGACGTCGGCCGGCGCGATGATGAGCTGGTAGTCGGTGCCCGCCAGCGCTGCATTGGCGCCGGCGACGATCTTCGTGAAGAACGGGTTGCCGATGTGCGGCATCTCGATGCCGAGGGTGAAGCTCGATCCGCGCATGGCCCGGGCGGCGACCCGCGGGCGATAGTCGAGGGCCTCTATGGCGGCCGTGACGCGCTCCCGCATGGCGGGGCTCACGCCGTAGGCGTTGCGGATGACCTTGGAGACCGCCGCGCGCGAGACGCCGGCCTCGCGGGCCACGTCCTCGATGGTCGCTGCTCTCGTCTGCGCCACGGTCTCCCCCTCTCGCCTTCGATGGTCGGGCGTGCCGACTGGGTGTCACGATACACCGAGCCGTCGAGCGGAATAGACCGATCTACGTCAGGGCGTGGGTTCGATCGTAAATCGTTTCAAGGAATTTGTGTAGATCGGTTGACAAACTTTCTCCGACGCTCGTAACGTGGGCCACGCCACAGCACCGAGACCATCGGAGCACTCAACAGCGCAGTTGCTTTACATGGAGGTAAAGAACATGGTCCCCCGTACCCCGCGACGCTCGCTCGTCGCAATCGGCGCAGGCGGTCTCGCCCTGTCGCTCGCGCTCGCCGGATGCACCGCCGGCGGGTCCGACTCCGACGGAGGTGCGACCTCCCTGACGTTCCTCGTCGACAACGGCGAGGCGACCGTCGCCACCGCCCAGGCGCTCGTCGATGCGTTCGTGGCGGAGAATCCCGACATCAGCATCGAGGTGGAGACGCGTCCGCAGGGCGCCGACGGCGACAACGTCGTGAAGACTCGCCTCGCCACCGGGGAGATGGACGACATCTTCCAGTACAACTCCGGTTCGCTGATGCAGGCGCTGAGCCCCGACGACACCCTCGTCAACCTCGCTGACGAGGACTACGTCGGCAAGTTCGACGACCGGTTCGTACAGAGCGTCTCCACGGACAACGGCCTCTACGGCGTCCCGATGGGGCAGTCGATGGCCGGCGCCGTCATCTACAACAAGGACATCTACGAGCAGCTCGGCCTCGAGATCCCGACGACCTGGGACGAGTTCATCGCGAACAGCGAGGCGATCAAGCAGGCCGGCGTCGCGGCCCCGATCGTGCAGACGTACGGCGACACCTGGACCTCGCAGCTCTTCGTGCTCGGCGACTTCAACAACGTGCTGGCCGAGAACCCCGACTGGGCCGAGGAGTACACGAACAACGAGGCCAAGTACGTCGACGAGCCGGCGCTGGCCGGATTCGAGCACCTGCAGGAGGCGTTCGAGAAGGACCTCTTCAACGAGGACTTCGCGTCGGCGAAGTACGCCGACGGCGTCACCATGGTCGCGACCGGAGCGGGCGCGCAGTACCCGATCCTCACCTTCGCGGCCGGGCAGCTCATGACCACGAACCCCGAGGCGGCCGACGTGGTCGGTACCTTCCCGCTGCCGGGTCCGGATGCCTCGACCAACGGCCTCACGGTGTGGATGCCGACCAACACGGTCTACATCCCCAAGTCGACCGAGGGCGACAAGCTCGAAGCCGCGAAGAAGTTCCTCGAGTTCCTCACGACGCCCGAGAGCTGCGACATCCAGTCGGAGGCGAACGCCCCCCAGGGTCCGTTCGTGGTCGACGGCTGCGAGCTGCCCGACGACGTGCCGGCCATGGTCTCCGACCTGCAGCCCTACTTCGACGAGGGCAAGACCAACCTCGCGCTCGAGTTCCTCTCGCCCATCAAGGGCCCGGCGCTCGAGCAGATCACGGTCGCCGTGGGCTCGGGCATCACGTCCGCTGCTGACGGCGCCGCCCAGTACGACGAGGATGTGAAGAAGCAGGCCCAGCAGCTCGGCATCGAGGGCTGGTAACCCGCACTGATCGCCTGCGGGGTCGGGTCGCCAGGCCCGACCCCGCAGCCACACCCGGGAGATCCACCATGACCACCGCGACGGCCCAAGGCCGCACCTCGACGTCGCCGGAAGCGATCAGGAACGACGGTCCGACGAAGCGTCGGTCGATGAAGAGCCCGTATCCGACGTGGTTCTTCATCCCGGCCGGCGTGTTCTACCTCGTCCTCTTCCTCGTCCCCACCATCGCGTCGTTCTACTTCTCGCTCACCCGCTGGACGCTGTTCAGCGTCGAGTTCATCGGCTTCGACAACTTCGTGCGGTTCTTCCAGGAGCCGCAGCTCGTCCAGGGCTTCATCAACACCTTCATCTACGCGTTCCTGACCTCCGGTGCGAAGGTCGTGCTCGGGCTCCTGCTCGGCGTGTTCCTCAGCTCGCAGATCATCGCGCGCGGCTTCCTCCGGTCGGTCGTCTTCTTCCCGGTGCTCGTGAGCGTCATCGGCGTCGGCATCCTCTTCAAGGTGCTGATGGACCCGTTCGACGGCCCGATCAACGAGGGGCTCGCCGCGATCGGCATCGACGGACCCGGCTGGTACACCGACCCGTCGCTCGCGCTCGTCTCCGTCGCGATCGTCGACATCTGGGCGGGCGTCGGGCTCGCCACCCTCATCTACATCGCCGGCATGGTGGCCATCCCGCAGGAGTACTTCGAGGCGTCGAAGGTCGACGGCGCGAGCGCGTGGAGCACCTTCCGGCACATCACGCTGCCGCTCCTGCGGCCGGCGACGGTGACCGTGGTGCTGCTCTCGCTCATCGGCGGCCTTCGCCGGTTCGACCTGATCTGGACGATGACCGGGGGCGGTCCGGGGTTCTCGAGCGACGTCCTCGCGTCGGTCGTCTACAAGCAGTACCAGGCCGGATTCTTCGGTCTCTCCACCGCGGGCAACGTCGTGCTCTTCGTCGTCGTCGCGGCGATCATCTTCCCGCTGTCATGGTGGCTCAACCGCAAGGAGGACGAGCGATGAGGAACACCGTCTGGAGGTGGGGCGCCGGGAGCGTCGCCATCCTCGTCACGGTCGTCGTCTTCGTGGTGCCGTTCGCGTTCATCGTGTTCACCGCGGGCAAGACCCAGGCCGAGGCCGCCGCACTCCAGTTCACGTGGCCGACCGAATGGGTCATCTGGGACAACATCGTCACCGTGCTGCAGAATCGCGACTTCCTGCTGGTGCGCGCGTTCGTCAACAGCACCGTCCTCACGGTCTCCGCGGTCGCGATCATGGTCGTCCTCGGCGCGATGGTCGGCTACGTCCTGCAGCGGCGCAAGTCCAAGTGGAACCCCGTCGTCAACGCCTTCGTGCTCGCCGGACTGATCATCCCGCCGGCGGTCGTCCCGACGATCTGGGTGCTGCAGGGCATCGAGCTCTTCAAGTCGATCCCCGGACTCATCGCGGTCCACGTCGCCTTCGGGCTGTCGTTCTGCATCCTGCTGTTCCGCGCCTTCGTGGCGACGATCCCGCGCGAGCTCGACGAGGCCGCGATCATCGACGGTGCCGGGCCGATCAAGCTGTTCTTCCGCGTGGTCTTCCCGCTGCTGCGATCGGTGATCGTCACGGTCATCGTCGTGCAGTCGGTGGCGGTGTTCAACGACTTCGCCTACGCCCTGTACTTCGCGCCCGGCGATGAGAACGCGACCGTGCAGCTGACGACGTTCAACTACATCTCGCAGGCCGTGACCGCCGACAACCTGCTCTTCGCGAACGTGCTGATCATCACGATCCCCCCGCTGATCATGTACATCTTCTTCCAGCGGCAGATCGTCGCCGGCATGACCTCGGGCGCCGTGAAGGGGTGAACGCCGACCCCGAGCCGCCGCGCACCGCCGACGGTGTGCGGCGGTGGGTGCGGGACCGCTCGCCCCAGCCCTTCGCCGACGCCGACGTGGTGCCGCCGCCGGACGGCTCCACCTGGCTCTACGGGCCGGGCCAGTACGAGCTCGCCCTGCTGGCCCGTCTCGTCGACGAGGGCTTCGCCGCGAACCGGCACGTGCACTACCCGCGCAACCACGGGCGGGTCGCCGATCGGGTCGCGTTCACGGCGACGGCGACGGATGCCGCGACGGCCGGCCTGCGCATCGCGGGCACGCTCGTCGCCGTCACGCTCGACGGGCAGGTCGTCGAGGCGTCGGTGGTCGCGCCCGGCGGGGACGGCGGCGGATCGGTCGTCGAGCTCGCCCTGCCGCGCCCCGGCACCGAGGTGCGGATCGACGTCGCGGCGGCCGGCGGCCGGGCGCCTGCGATCGCGGTCGACCCCGGCGCACCGCTCCGGGGCTGGCGCGCGAGCGTCGACGACGGCCGGGGTGAGGAGGTCCGCCCGAGGCCCGGCGGCGACGTGCCCCCGCACGAGGCCCCGGTGGGCACGGTCGAGGTCGTCGCCCGCGGCATCCGTGGCGGGCTCGACGCCGAGGGTGCGCTCTACGACGTGGGCGCGCCCGTGCTCGGCCGGCCGGTGCTGCCGCCGGGGCCGCGGCCGGTCGTGTCCAGCGGCGAGAGCATCGCCGAGGCGCTGGCCGACCCCGGGACGCACGAGACCCGTCACGACGTGGTCGAGCTGCCCGACGGCGGGTGGACCACGCGGCATCCGCTGGGCTTCAGGTACCTCGTCGTGCGCTCGGATGCCCCGCTGCCCGAGGGAGTCGCGGTGCGCGCGTGGGTGCCCGTGGTCGAACGGCCCGGCGCGTTCGCCTGCTCCGACGACGAACTCACGCGGATCTGGGCGGCCGCGCAGTACACGCTCCGCCTGTGCATGCAGGGCCTCATGGTCGACGGCATCAAGCGCGACCGCATGCCGTGGGCCGGCGACCAGGCCCTGAGCACGCTCGCCAACGCGTTCGCGCTCGGCGAGGGCGGCGTCGTGGCCGACGGCCTGGTCGCGCTCGGCCGGCCCGAGCACGGCTACGTGAACGGCATCGCCGACTACTCGCTCTGGCAGGTCGTGAACGCCGACCTGCGCCTGCGCTGCTTCGGCGACGAGGCGTTCGCGCGGGCGGAGGCGGATCGGCTCGACCGCTTCGTGGCCGACCTCGCCGAGCATGCGGGCCACGACGGCGTGTTCCGGCCGGCCGCGCAGCGCGGCGGGTTCGTCGACTCCGGACCCGGCTCGGTGTTCCTCGACTGGGGGCTCGCGCTCGAGCACGGTCGTGACCCGGTCGCCCTGCAGATGCTCTGGTACTGGGCGCTGCGCAGCGCCGAGCGGGTCCTCGCGCGCTCGGGGCATCCGGGTGCCGATCGCTGGCACGCACTCGCCGACACGCTCGAGGCGACGCTCCGGGAGCGCGCGTGGCTCGGGCGGCACGGGCGATGGGCCGACTACCTGGATGCCCGCGAGTCTCGACGGCCTGCGCGGTACGCGAACTTCCTCGCGGTGCTCGCGGGCATGCACGACGGCGTCGACGTGCCGCCCGGCGTCACCGACGCCATCCGCGTCGGCGTCGCGGGGACCCCGTTCATGACGGCCTTCCGGCTGCGGGCGCTGCTCGCCGCCGGCGAGGCGGAGGCGGTGCTCGAGCAGGTGCGCGCCACGTGGGGCGCGATGCTCGAGCGCGGACCCGGCACGTTCTGGGAGGAGGCGACGATCGACGACGAGCCCCTCGCGATGTACGGGCGCCCGTTCGGGCGCAGCCTGTGCCACGCGTGGGCGTCGGGCCCGGCCGCCATCCTCCCCGAGGCGGTGCTCGGCCTGCGGCCGCTCGGCGACGGCTGGTCGCGGTTCGCGGTGCGGCCCGAGCTCGGCGACCTCGCGTGGGCGTCGGCCGTGGTGCCCGCCCCGAGCGGCGACATCGTCGTCGTGGCCGACGCGTCGACGGTGACCGTGCACGTGCCCGCGGGCACCGTGCTCGTGCGCGAGGGGCACGCCGTGCCCGGCCCGGCGACCGTCGAGTGGGTGCGGCCGCCTTCGGCGGACCTCGGCGGGGGAACCGACGGCGCCGCGGCATCCGCGGGATGATGCGAACGTTTCATTCGGATCGGCCCGTCGGGGGCGGGCGGGCTGCGATCATGGCTTGGGCGGGGTCCGCGCGCGCGGGCCGTCAGGGGAGGCAGCAGATGGCAGTGAGTGTCCGCGACGTGGCGGCCGCGGCATCCGTGTCGGTGGGCACGGTCTCGAACGTGCTCAACCGACCCGAGAAGGTCGCGCCCGACACCGTCGCGCGCGTCATGGCGGCGATCGACGAGCTCGGGTTCGTGCGCAACGACGCCGCGCGGCAGCTGCGGGCGGGGCGCAGCCGCAGCATCGGGCTCGTGGTGCTCGACGTGCGCAACCCGTTCTTCACCGACGTCGCGCGCGGCGCCGAGGATCGGGCGGCCGAGGACAGCATGACCATCCTGCTCGGCAACAGCGACGAGAACGTCGACCGCGAGCGCGCGTACCTCGACCTCTTCGAGGAGCAGCGCGTCCACGGCGTGCTCATCTCGCCGCTCGGCGACGACGAGACGCGGCTGCAGCGCCTGCGGGGCAGGGACACGCCCGTCGTGCTCGTCGACCGCGTCTCCGAGGACCGCACCCTCTCGTCGGTGTCGGTCGACGACGTCGTGGGCGGCGAGCTCGCCGTGCGCCACCTCATCGAGACCGGGCGCCGGCGCATCGCGTTCGTCGGCGGACCCATCACCATCCGCCAGGTGGCCGACCGACTCGAGGGCGCGCGCCGGGCGGTCGAGGCCGAGCCCGACGCGACGCTCGAGATGATCGAGACCGAGTCGCTCACCGTACTGGAGGGTCGCGCGGCGGGCGAGGCGATCCGCGAGCGCGCGGCCGACGAGCGCCCCGACGCGGTCTTCGCCGCGAACGACCTGCTCGCCATGGGCGTGCTGCAGGCGCTCAACATGCTCGGCTCGGTGCGCGTGCCCGACGATGTCGCCCTCATCGGCTACGACGACATCGACTTCGCGTCGGCGGCCGTGGTGCCGCTGTCGTCGATCCGGCAGCCCGCATCGCTCATCGGCTACACGGCGGTCGACCTGCTGCTCAAGGAGGCGGCGTCGGGCGAGGGGTTCACCGCCGAGCAGGTGGTGTTCCAGCCCGAGCTCGTGGTGCGCGACTCGACCCGGGTGCGCGCGTAGCCGACGTCCGCGCGTCGTCTGTGGTCGCCCGGCGGATCCCGACGAGGATCCACCGACGGGCGTGTCGCTCTGCGACTCCTGAAAGCAAGGACGGGCGGCCCGTCCGTGACTCCTGGAAGCAAGGACGGCGTGCACGGCGCCAGGACGTCCTTGCTTTCAGGAGCCCAGGATGTCCTTGCCTCCAGGAGTCGCGGTTTGTTCAGCCGTCGTCGAGGTCCTCAGGGCGTCGTGACGCTCAGGAGTCACGGTTCGCCTCGAGGGCGTCCGGGGCGCGGATGCCGCGTCAGCGCGCCTCGCGCACCCCGGCGCGCTCGAGGTGCGCGTTCGTGAACACGCCCTCCGGGTCGAGCCGCTCGTAGAGCGCGCGTGCGTCGGCGAGCCGGGGAACCGTGCGCTCGAGGTCCTCGCGGCCGAGCGTGTGCACCTTGCCCCAGTGCGGACGCGCGGCGAAGTCCGCCAGCGCCGACTCGATCTCGGGCAGCACGCCGAGCACCGCCTCGGGCTCGTTGGCCCACGTGAAGTGGATCGCGAACAGGCCGCGCTCGTAGGCGCCGCTCAGCCAGAGGTCGTCGGGCGCCGCCGTGCGCAGCTCGCTCACGAGCAGGTGCGGCGCGATGCGGTCGGCGAGCGCGCGCACGGCGCGCAGCGCATCGGGCGCATCGGCAGGCGCCACGAAGTACTCGCTCTGGATCTCGTCGCCGTTCGACGGCGTCGCGTCGAGGCGGAAGTGCGGCAGTCGCTCGAGCCACGGGCCGGGCACCCCGCCCTGCTCCGTCAGGTTGTCGGCGATCGCGTCGCCGATCGAGTTCGCCGAGGTCAGCAGCCGGCGAGCGCCGAGCACGTCGTCGACCACCGGGGCGTCGTCGCGGTCGAGGCGCGTCTTGACCCACAGCTGGCCGGCGGCATCACCGGCCCATCGCGTGAAGAGGCTCACGCTGTAGCCGGCGCCGGTCATCGCGGGGAGGTCCTCGAGCGCGGCATCCCAGCGCAGGTCGGTGTACACGTCCTGGCGCACGCGGTACGCGGGCTGCACGGCGAGCGTCAGCCGGACGATGATCCCGTAGGCGCCGAGCCCGACGGCCCGGCCGGCGAAGTCCGCCTCGCCGATCGCGACCCTGACGCGCTCGCCCGTCGCGTCGACGTACTCGATCGCGCGAATCGCCGTCGTGAGCACGCCGTTCCGGTCGCCCGAGCCGTGCGTGCCGGTGGCCGTGGCGCCGCCGACCGAGATGTGCGGCAGCGAGCCGAGATTGTGCAGCGCCCAGCCGCGCTCGTGCAGCCAGCGGGCGAGGATGCCGTACCGCGTGCCCGCGCCCACCTCGACCGTGCGCGCCTCCTCGTCGAGCACGAACCCGGGGTCGATGCCGGTGACCGAGACGAGCGTTCCGTCGGTGTCGGGGAGGTCGTTGAACGAATGCCGGGTGCCGAGCGCGCGGATGCGACCGCCGGCCCGCACGAGCGCCTGCACGTCCTCGATCGTGCCGGCCTGCACGATGGGCGCACGGTAGGCGTAGGTGCCCGCCCAGTTGCGTTCGGTCATGCGTCGCTCCTCCTCATCGCGCGGCGGTCGCCGGCCCTGGGCCTGCGGGCACGTGCGTGCCAGCGTACCGCCGCGGATGCCGCGTGCCGCCGTGTGCGTCGCCGCATCACGCGCCCGCGCGGTTGCGGCATCCGCTCGCCCGGCACGCAGTGGATCGGCCTCCCGCACGCGATGTGCGGGAGGCCGACCGATGGTGGGAGGGGATCAGCGCCGGAAGTGCGCGCCCATCCGCTCGCCGTGCTCCATCGCGGTCGACGAGGCCTTCGCCGTGCCGCTCACCGAGCTCGTCGACATCGCGAACGTGAGGATCGCGTGCGCCGTGGCGTCCGCCATCTCCTCGAGTCCGGTCTGGTTGACGTTGGTGATCGTGCCGCCGTACTCGAGCGCGCCGTCGTAGGCGTCGTTCAGCGCCTCGTAGAGGTCGGCGTCGGCGCCGTCAGCCACCGGGTCCATGCTGTCGCACGCCTGGTGGTAGCACGGGTCGTACGACACCGGCTGGCCGTCGAAGGTGGACAGGCCGCCGTAGAGGGCCACCTCGTCCGCCTCCTTGGCGTCCTCGGCTCCGGTGAACAGGCCGCCGGCCGGGATGCCGCGGGTGATGAACGCGTCGTAGTCCGAGCGACCGTCGAAGGCCGTCGGCTCCGAGGCGAGCTCCTGCGAGGCGAAGTACTCCTCGAAGACCCGCTCGATGTTGCCGCTGCCGGTCGGGCCCTTGATCCCGAACGCGTCGCCGTTGCCGTCGTAGACGAAGCGGCCGTAGTTCGGCGAACCGATCATGTCGAAGTTGAGGTACAGCTGGACGTCCTGCGCCTGCTTCTTGCTCAGCGAGTCGACGTAGAACTGCGAGCCGACGAGGCCGGCCTCCTCGGCGCCCCACCACGCGAAACGCACGGTGTTGCGCGGCGCGATGTCGAGCTCCGCCATCTGCAGCGCGATCTCGAGCAGGGTTGCCGAACCCGATCCGTTGTCGTTGATGCCCGGGCCGTCTGGCACGGAGTCGAGGTGGGCGCCGGCCATCACCACGCGGTCGTCACGCCCGGTCGGCGTCTCCGCGATGAGGTTCGCGGTCGGCACGTCGAGCTCGATCTCCGTCTCGGTCTCGAGGTGGATGACCACCTCGCCCTGGTCGAGCAGCGCCGCGAGGTCGTTGCCGATGGCGAACGACGTGCCGATCACCGGCAGGTCGTCGCTGAACTGGTCGCCGAGCGTCGGGTTGAGCGTCTCCTGGCGCCCCTCCTGGCCCTCGTTGAAGATGATGACGCCGGCGGCGCCGGCCTCGGCCGCATTGTGCGCCTTCACCGAGAAGTCGCACGTGCCGCGCTGGATCAGCGCGATGTTGCCGTCGGTGAAGCCGGCGAAGTCCTCGGGCTCGCAGCCGCTGTTCGACGTGCTGGCCGCCGCGCCGGGCGGCAGGACGAGGTCCACGGCTTCGAGCGGAGCGGTGACGCTGCCGCTGCCGGAGTACTCGGCGGTGAAGAAGTCCTCACCCTGCACGTAGTTCGTGGGGTTCGGTGAAACCTGTTCGAACACGGGATCGGACAGCTCGCGGAACGAGTTGAACTCGAAGGGCTGGACCGTCACCTCGTAGCCCACGGCCTCGAGCTGGGTCTGGATGAACTCGATGGACTCGTCATAACCGGGGGTGCCGCTCGCTCGCGTGCCGCCGTTGCCGTCGGCGACCGCCTGGAGTCCGGCGAGCTGCTGCATGATCTCGTCGGCGGTCACGGCGTTGCGCAGTGCGCTCGTGTCGGTCGGCACGGCCGCGTATGCCGTGCCCGTTGCGGCGAGGGTGATGGCGGCCGTGGCCGCTGCGATCCCCATCGCCGCTCTGGTGTGCTTCTTCACGGGTTCTCCCTGCTTCGTTGCAGTACCGGGACGTGGGTGCGCCCCGGCTCGCCGGCGGAATCGTGGTACGCCGACCCCGCCCAGCCGAGCATGCCTCGGCTTCGAGGTCAAGGGGTTGCAGCCGCGCGGACCGATCTGCGGCAGTCTGGTCGGATGGATCCGGCGACCGTCGAGGCGGCCATCACGTGCGTCCACCGTGAGGAGTGGGCGCGGGTCGTGGCCTCCCTCGCCCGCCGGTTCGGTGATCTCGACCTGGCGGAGGAGATGACCGCCGAGGCCTTCGCGACCGCGGTCGAGCGGTGGCCGCGCGACGGCGTGCCGCCGAATCCCGGCGGGTGGATCACGACGACGGCCACCCACAAGGCGATCGATCGGCTGCGACGGGAGGCACGGCGGGCCTCGAAGCAGCAGGAGGCGCTCATGCTCCACGACGACAGCCCGCCCGAGCCGGTCGGCGCGGTCGAGGACGACCGGCTCCGGCTGCTCTTCACCTGCTGCCACCCCTCGCTGTCGATGGAGGCACGCGTGGCGCTGACCCTGCGCATGGTCGGCGGCCTCACCGTGCCCGAGATCGCCCACGCGTTCCTGGTGCAGGAGACCACCATGGGCCAGCGCATCACCCGCGCGAAGGGCAAGATCAAGGCCGCCCGGATCCCGTACCGGGTTCCCGAGGCCGAGGACCTGCCGGCGCGAGTCGCGGGCGTCCTGGCCGTGCTCTACCTCGTCTTCAACGAGGGATACCTCGCCTCGGGCGAGGCGTCCGATCCCGTGCGTCAGGACCTCACGTCCGAGGCCATCCGGATGACGCGGCTGGTCCGTTCCCTGCTGCCCGACGACGGCGAGGTCGCCGGACTCCTCGCCGTCATGCTGCTCACCGAGGCGAGGGCCGGGGCGCGGGTCTCGGCGTCGGGCGAACTCGTGACGCTGGACGAGCAGGACCGAAGCACATGGAACCGGGCCATGCTCGCCGAGGGCCTCGTCATCGTGCGCGAGCGTCTCGCCGTCGTCGCTCGGGGCGACGCGGTGCCCGGCCGCTACCAGGTGCTCGCCGCGATCAGCGCGGTGCACACGTCGGTGCCCGACGCGCGCGACACCGACTGGTCGCAGGTCGTCGCCCTCTACGACCAGCTGGCCGCCCTCGACCCGAGCCCGATCGTCACCCTGAACCGGGCGATCGCGGTCGCCGAGCTCGAGGGCCCTGCGGCCGGTCTCGACGCGATCGATCGCCTCGGCGAGCCGCTCGACGGGTACCACGCCTTCCATGCCGCGCGCGGCGACCTGCTGCGGCGTCTCGGACGCTCGGCCGAGGCCCGCGCGGCCTACGACCGGGCGATCGACCTGGCCGGCAACTCAGCGGAGCGGGCGTACCTCATCCGGCGCCGCGGACAGCTCGCGGGGTAGGGCCGGCGGATGCCGCGGGGCGGCGACATGCCGCGACGGGTCGTGCTGCGACGGCGCGTGGTTCGTCGCCTCGCGCTCGGCGTGCGGATGCCGCGGCAGCGCGATGGGCGACGTGAGCGCCACCTGCTCGGAGAAGTCCTCGGGCACGGGCCGCGGCTCGGCGCGCACGACGTGCACGGGCCGCGTCGGGACGACCGCGATGGCCGCCGTCGGGGCATCCGCGAACTGCAGCACGGGCCGCCACCTGACCTGCGGATGCCGCGCCAGGTGCATGCCCCGGGCGAACACGAGCCAGCCCACGCCGATGAGCGCGGCGACGCCCGCGGCGATCGCGGCCACGCCGAGCGCCCAGCGGGGGCCCCACTCCACGGCGACGGCGCCCACGATGGGCGCGCCCACGGGCGTGCCGCCCACGAGGATCGCCATGTACAGCGCCATGACCCGGCCGCGGAGGTCGGGCTCGGTGGTGGTCTGCACGTAGCCGTTCGCGGTCGTGAGGATCGTCACCGCGCCGAAGCCGATGAGGATGGTCGAGGCGGCGAACGTCCAGAACGTGGGCATGAGCGCCGCGACCAGGGCGGCGACGCCGAAGAACCCCGACGCGAGGATGATCACGCGCATTCGCGCTCGCTCGCGCCGGGCGGCGAGCAGCGCTCCCGTGAGCGAGCCGATCGCGATGATCGAGTTGAGGAGGCCGTACTCGCCGGCGCCGCGCCCGAACTCGACCGCCATGGTCGACGAGAAGATCGGGAAGTTCATGCCGAACGCTCCGATGATGAAGACGATCACGAACACGATCACGAGGTCGGGACGGCCGGCGACGTAGCGGAACCCGGCGACGAACTGGCCGCGTGAGCTCGCCCGCGGCATCCGTCGCAGCTTCATGTCGCGCAGCAGCCGGAGTGCGACGAGCACCGCGAGGAACGTCGCGGCATTGATGACGAAGACCCAGCCCGAGCCGACGAGCACGATGAGCAGGCCCGCCACGGCCGGGCCGATCATGCGCGCCGCGTTGAACGACGCCGAGTTGAGCGCGACCGCGTTGGACATGTCGGAGCCCGAGACGAGGTCGGCGACGAAGGTCTGGCGCGCCGGGGTGTCGACGGCGTTGACGATGCCGAGCGCGAGGGCGAAGCCGTAGAGGTGCCAGAGCTCCGCGTGGCCGAGGATGAGGAGGAGCCCCAGCGCCAGGCCGAGGAGCATGAGGCAGCTCTGGGTGACCATGAGGATCCTGCGCCGCTCGAACCGGTCGGCGATGAGGCCGGTGATGGGCACGAGCAGCAGCTGCGGGGCGAATTGCAGCGCCATGGTGATGCCCACGGCGAGGGCGTCGTTCGCGGTGAGCTCGGTGAGGACCACCCAGTTCTGGGCGGTGGCCTGCATCCAGGCGCCGATGTTGGAGACGAGTGCGCCGACGAACCAGATTCGGTAGTCGGCGCTGGCGAGGGATCGGAACATGGCACTCACAGGGTGGCGAGTCCTCCCATCAGTTCGGCGGCACGGGCGAGCACCTCACGGTCCTCCCGGGAGAGCTCGCGAAGGCGCGTGGTGAGCCATGCGTCGCGCTTGGAGATGGTCTCCTTGACGACGACGCGGCCGGCCTCGGTGAGGGCGATGTTGACCTTGCGACGGTCGACGTCGTCGGCCACCCGGGTCACGTGGCCGCCCTCCTCGAGGCAGTTGACGGTGCGGTTCATGGACGGCGCCGAGACGCGCTCTCGCTCGGCGAGCTGGCCGAGCGTCTGCGTGCCGTTGCGGTACAGGTTGCCGAGCACCGCGATCTGGCCGTCGGAGAGGGCCTCGTCGGACTTCTCGGCGCGGATCCTCCGGCTCAGCCGGAAGGTCGCCAGGCGCAGCTCGCTGCTCTGCTCTGCGATCGTGGCCATGGATCCTTAGCCTAGCTCATTAGCCTTGCTAATCAAAGTCTGAGAGCGAGCGGATGCCGCGCCTGTCGCGTGTCGGAAACATCCCGGTAATCGTCTGGTGGAAGCCTTCCGTCATGGGAACGCTCTTCGACGGCTACACCGCGACCCGCGCGGAACGGGCCCGGAAGCGCGCGACGCAGCCATGGGACGAGATGTTCCCCGCCGAGGCGGCCGCCGTGCGCGAGCCCTACCGCGAGCTCTACCCGGCGCTCGCCGCCATGACGCAGGAGGAGCTCCGCGGGCGCACCGAGGCGCTCGCGACCTCCTACCTCGCGCAGGGCGTCACGTTCGACTTCGCGGGCGAGGAGCGGCCCTTCCCGCTCGACGCCGTGCCACGCGTCATCGCGGCATCCGACTGGAACATGGTCGAGGCCGGCGTCGCCCAGCGGGTGCGCGCGCTCGAGCGGTTCCTCGCCGACGTGTACGGACCGCAGCTCGCCGTGCGCGACGGCGTGATCCCGGCCGCGCTCATCAGCTCGTCGACGCACTACCACCGGCAGGCGACGGGCATCGAGAGCGCCAACGGCGTGCGCATCCAGGTCTCGGGCATCGACGTCATCCGCGACGAGCAGGGCGCGTGGCGGGTGCTCGAGGACAACGTGCGCGTGCCGAGCGGCGTGAGCTACGTCATCTCGAACCGAAGGGTCATGGCGCAGACGCTGCCCGAGCTGTTCACGTCGATGCGCGTGCGACCGGTCGGCGACTACCCGAACCGGCTGCTGCAGGCGCTGCGCGCGAGCGCGCCCGAGGGCGTCGACGACCCGACCGTGGTCGTGCTCACGCCGGGCGTCTACAACTCGGCCTACTACGAGCACACGCTGCTCGCGCGGCTCATGGGCGTCGAGCTCGTCGAGGGCCGCGACCTGTTCTGCTCGGGCGGCCGCGTCTGGATGCGGACGACGGCCGGCCCGACCCGCGTCGACGTGATCTACCGCCGGGTCGACGACGAGTTCCTCGACCCGCAGCAGTTCCGGCCCGACTCCGTGCTCGGCGCGCCCGGGCTCATGCTCGCGGCGCGCCTGGGCCACGTGACCATCGCGAACGCCGTCGGCAACGGCGTCGCCGACGACAAGCTCGTCTACACCTACGTGCCCGACCTCATCCGCTACTTCCTCGGCGAAGACCCCATCCTCCCGAACGTCGACACCTGGCGGCTCGAGGAGCCCGAGGCGCTCGTCGAGGTGCTCGACCGCCTCGACGAGCTCGTCGTGAAGCCCGTCGACGGCTCGGGCGGCAAGGGGCTCGTCGTCGGTCCGGATGCCTCTCGCGACGAGCTCTCCGACCTGCGCGCCCGGCTCCTCGCCGATCCCCGCGGCTGGATCGCGCAGCCCGTCGTGCAGCTCTCGACGATCCCGACCCTCGTGGAGGACGGCATGCGCCCGCGGCACGCCGACCTGCGCCCGTTCGCGGTGAACGACGGCGAGGACGTGTGGGTGCTGCCCGGCGGCCTCACCCGGGTCGCGCTGCCCGAGGGCCAGCTCGTGGTCAACTCGAGCCAGGGCGGCGGCTCGAAAGACACCTGGGTGCTCGACGACACCACGATCACCGGTCCGATCGCGGGGCTCGTGCCGGCGCGGCATGCGCCCGGCTCGGTCGTCGCCGACCAGGCGACGGCGCCCGCCGCCCGGCCGCCGACCGGGTCGACGCCCGTGGTCGAGGCCGAGCGGGCCGCCCCGCATCGCAGTCATCGCCCCGAGGCATCCCCGCAGGACGAGGACGCCCCGGTGCGCCAGCAGCAGCAGCAACAACAGCAGCAGTCTCCCGGTGGTCGAGCGGAGGTGCCCCGATGCTGAGCCGCATCGCCGAATCCCTCTTCTGGATCGGCCGCTACATCGAACGCAGCGACGGCACCGCGCGCATCCTCGACGTGCACCTGCAGCTGCTCCTCGAGGACCCGTGGATCGACGAGGACACCGCCTGCCGCTCCCTGCTCTCGGTCATGGGCTCCGAGGCCGAGCCGGGAACCAGCCTCACTCGCGACGACGTCATCACGCTCCTCGCCGTCGACCGCACGCATCCCGCCTCGATCGCGCACTCGATCGCGGCCGCCCGCGAAAACGCGCGGCGCGCCCGCGAGATCGTCTCGACCGAGCTCTGGGAGGCCCTCAACCAGACGAACGCACGGATGCCGCGGCGCGTCGCCCACGACAAGACGCACGAGTTCTTCCGCTGGGTCCGCGACCGTTCGGCGCTCGCGATCGGCGTCGTCGACTCCGCGACGAGCCGTGACGAGGCGTGGCAGTTCTTCTCCCTCGGACGTTCGATCGAGCGCGCCGACATGACCGCGCGCCTCCTCGCCACCCGCTCGCTGACCGAGGCGAGCGGCCCGAGCTGGACCACGATCCTGCGCAGCTGCGGCGGGTACGAGGCGTACCTGCGCAGTTATCGCGGCGTCCCGTCGACGCAGTCGGCGGCGGAGTTCCTGCTGCTCGACCGGCTGTTCCCGCGCTCGATCATCTCGAGCGTCATCCGCGCCGAGGACTCGCTGCGCGAGATCGACCCGCGCGCCGGCCGCGTCGGCGTCACTGACCAGGCCCGGCGCCTGCTCGGCCAGATCCGCTCCGAGTTCGAGTACCGCCCGATCGCCGAGATCCTCACCGACCTGTCGGGCAACATGGAGCACGTGCAGGAGGTCGTCTCGGGCGCGAGCGAGGCGATCCGGCAGCGGTACTTCCCCGCGAGCGTCGCACCGGTCTGGATCGGGGAGGTCTCGTGAGCCGCATCCGCATCGTGCACCGCACGGGATTCACCTACGAGGAGCCCGCGACCGCGTCGTACAACGAGGCCCGCATGCTGCCGCACTCGGGCGGCGAGCAGTTCGTGCTGCAGGCCGGCCTCGACATCCGCCCGGGCGCGACGCAGCACTCGTACCTCGACTACTGGGGCACGCGCGTGTCGACGTTCGAGGTGCTCACGCCGCACCGCGAGCTCTCGGTCACGGCCACGAGCCTCGTCGAGGTGCGACCGTCGCCGGTGCCGCGTTCCGAGCTGTCGTGGGACGAGCTCGAGGTCGCTGCGGGCTCCACCGTCGGGCTCGTCGAAGCGTCGTCGTTCTCGGATGCCACGACCCCGCCGCCCGAGGTCGTCGAGCTCGCCCGCGACATCAAGGCCGAGGGCGCGCCCGTGGGCGAGACCGCGCTCGAGATCAGCCGCGCCGTCGGCGGCGCGATGGAGTACATGCGCGGCGTCACGGGCGTGCACTCCACCGGAGCCGAGGCGTGGGCCGAGCGCAAGGGCGTGTGCCAGGACATCGCGCACGTCGCGCTCGGCGCGCTGCGCTCGGTCGGCATCCCGGCCCGCTACGTCTCGGGCTACCTGCACCCCGACCCCGAGGCCGACCTCGGGCAGACCGTGGTCGGCGAGTCGCACGCCTGGGTCGAGTGGTTCGCAGGGGAGTGGCGCGGCTACGACCCCACCAACCTCAAGGAGGTCGGCGAGCTGCACGTGCTCGTCGGCCGCGGCCGCGACTACAGCGACGTCACGCCGCTGCGGGGCGTGTACGCCGGCCCCGGGGCATCCGAGCTGTTCGTCTCGGTCGAGGTCACCCGCGTCGCCTGACCCGCGGCAGCTCGCGAGCACGCGGGAAGGCCCGCCCCGCCGACGGCGGGACGGGCCCCTGCGATCACCGGCGTCGGGTCACTCGCACGTGAAACGGGCGTCGCCCCAGATGCCGTGCGCGCCGTTGATGCTGCCGGGCGCCTCGACCACGAGGTCGACGTACTGCACGCCCGTCAGGTCGACGTCCACCGATTCGGGCGCGAAGCCCGGGGTGAAGGTGCGCGACTGGTACCGGTTCGCCCCGTCGGCGTCGACCTTGAAGATCACATTCCCGCCGAAGCCGGACTCGAGTCCGACCTGCGCGGTGAACGCCTGGCACTCGCCGCCGACGTAGTACGTGATCTTCGACTGCGCATGCACGCCGAGGCCTTTCGCGTACACCGGCGACTGGCCCGTGCCCGGGTCGATGTAGTTGACCTTCAGCGGCAGGTCAGGCGAGTTCGCCGCGTCCTTGTTCGCGACGTCCTTGCCGATGACGCCCCAGCCGTTCGACGCGCTGATCCACGGCAGGTCGGACGCCCAGGCGGACGCCGTCGGCGCTGGCGGCAGCGGCTGCGACACGACCTGCCAGTCGAAGAACTTCGCCCGGCCCTCGGTGGGCAGCGTCACCGACGCGAGCTCCTTCGACGGGATGAGCCGCACGAGGTTCGAGAACGCCTGGTAGTCGTACTGCGAGTACTCGTACACGTTCGGGTTCGAGGCGCTGTTACGGCCCTTCGAGCTGACCGCGACCTTCGCCCCGCCGAGGTTCGACGCGAACACCCAGTTCGGGAAGAACACGGGCTGCTTCGTCACGGTCCCATCGGTGTAGGTGAGCGTGAGCTCGGGGCTCACCCCGCCGCCCGCCGCCGCGGAGCCGAGGATCGCGAGGTGCGTGCCCTGGCCGCGCATCGCGATCGTCTGGCCGCCGAGCGCCACGGAGTTCGGCGCTCCGACCGGCTCGGGCCAGCGGTAGGAGACGGCGGGGTCGCCCGATCCGACGGTCACGGTGCCGCCCGGCACCACGCCCGCCTGCTCGAGCGCGGCCTTCGAGAAGGATGCCCCGCCGCCGTCGAAGTTCCCCGCGGCGGCGGTGGCGACATCCGTGATCGACACCGCGTTGAACGCGCCCTGCAGCGATCCGTAGGCGACGTAGAGCTGGTTCGCGCCCGACACCTCGCGCTGCTGCTTCGAGCCCGACGTGTAGCCCGCGACCACGGTGACCGTCTGCGCATCGGCGGCCGCGGCATCCGTCACCTCGAAGACGAACTCGGCCGTGACGGACTCGCCCTTCTTCACCGTGGCGGCGCGGTCGCCCGCCGCCGAGACGAGCGTCCAGCCCTCGGGCGCGACCGGCGTCAGCACGACGTCGTCCTTCGCCTTCGCCCCCGTGTTCGTGAACGTCGCGGCGACCGTGGTCTGCTCCCCCTGGAACACACGGTCGGCGAGTGCGACGTCGACGGAGGCCGCGGCGGCATCCGCATCCTGACCGCCCACCGCGCTCGTGTCGGTGAGCACCAGGCGTGCGGATGCCTCGGACCCGATCGAGCCCGTCGCGACGACGACCACGCCGCCGGTCGCGTCGGGGAGCCACGCCCATCCGGCGTCGCCGTCGAGCGAGCTCGCGTCGTCGACACGCTGGAGGGTCGTCGAGCCGAGCTTCACGGTGTTCGGCTCGGAGCCGGTGTGCACCTCCACGCGGTAGGCGCGGGCCTCGGCCTTGCCGTCGTAGTCGCCGTCGCGCTCGCCGATGCCGATCATCACGGTGCCGGCCTTCCCGGCCTTCGGCGCCTCGACCGTGAAGGCCTGCCGGCTCGACTCGCCGTCGGCATAGCCGCGGGTGACCTCGTCGTCCTCGTAGAGCGTGAACTCCGAGTCGCCCTGCGGGTACACCGAGAGCGTGACGGGGGAGTCCTCGGGCACGAGTGACGCATTGCGCGCGACGATGCCCTGGGGCACCACGGCGCCCGCGCGCACGAACACCGGGAGGCGGTCGAGCGGTGCGGGATGTCCGTTCAGCACGGTGCCGCCCTCGTGCACCTGTCCGGTCCAGAAGTCGACCCACTGGTCTCCCGCGGGCAGGTAGATGGCGTTGCGCACGTCGGTGTCGCTGAAGACCGGCGCCACGAGGAAGTCCTCACCCAGCAGGAACTCGTTGTTCGCCTCGACGCTGTAGGCGCCGGGATCGGTCGGGTACTCGAGCGCCACGGACCGCATCATCGGCAGGCCCGTGCGGTGCGACTCCTCGGCGAGCGTGTAGATGTACGGCATGAGCCGCTGGCGCAGCTGCAGGTAGGAGCGGTTGATCTCGGTCGCCTCGTCGCCGTACAGCCACGGCCGCTTGTCGGTGCGCGCCCAGCCGCTCATCGAGTACAGCGCCGGCGCGAACGCCTTCCACTGCAGGTCGCGCACGTAGCTCTCGGCGGAGCCGCCGAAGATGCCGTCGACGTCGCCGGTCGTGAACGGGAGCCCCGAGTTGCCGGCGCCCGTCAGCGCGGAGACCTGCCAGCGCACGGCGTCGAGGTTGCCCGTGTGGTCGCCCGTCCACTGCATGCCGCAGCGCTGGGAACCCGCCCAGCCCTCGACCATGAGCGACGTGCCGCGCGCGTCGGAGTACTGCTCGATGCCGTCGTGGGCGGCCTCGCAGCCGGTGAGGGCCTGGCGGTAGCCGGAGCCGACCCAGGCGACGTCAAGCTTGCGCAGGCGGACGCCCGCCTCGCCGACCTCGTACTCCTGGTTCGTGAGCGAGCGCTGCGTCCAGAGGCCGACCTTCAGGCCGGTCTGCTCCTCGATCGAGTCCACGGTGGCCGGGAGCTCCTGGTACTCGCAGCCGTAGCCGTCGTTCACGAGCATCCAGCCGGCGGGCATGTCGTGCTCGACGAACTGCTTCGCGATGTTCAGCGCCTGTGGCGTGCGCTGCTTCGTGTTCTCGGGGTCGCCGAAGCCCGAGGAGCTGTAGGTCGGGCTCGAGCGGTTGTAGCAGTCGGCATCGCCGTACTCGAGGGCGTAGACCGGCGGCATCATCGGCCGACCGGTGAGCTGGGTGTAGGACTCGAGCGCCTGTCCGTAGTCGCCGAGGAAGTAGTACGCGTCGAACCGCCGCTCCTCGTGCGTCGTCGTGCCCGTGGCGAAGTCGTAGCTGCCCCTGGCGAAGGTGTTGCGGAGCACGCCGTACCCGTTCGACGACATGTAGTACGGCACGGCGTTCGGGTAGCCGTCGTCATCCCAGTCGAAGTTGCGGGCGATGTTGATCGTGGCACCGGTGTGCACCGAGCGGCCGTTCTGCATGCCGCCCCCGAGGAACTGCTCGCCGTCGCCGAGCGCGAGGTGCTGGGTGGCCGATGCCGCACCGAACGTGATCGGGGCCGACTCGGCGAAGACGACGGAGCCGTCGGATCGCACGGCTCGGAACGCGCCGGTGGCCCGGTCGACCTCGACGGCGACCGCCCCGGTGGCGATCCGGATCGCGTCGCCCTCGGTGACGGTCACGTCGGCGTCGTCGAACGTGTCGCGCCCGACGACGATGTCCGCGGTGCGCGCGGGGTCGCCCTGCGGGGTGTTCGCGGGGTCGGTGAACGCGCCGCTCGGATCGGCCTCGATCCGGAACGTCCCGTCCTCGAGGAATGTCACGCGCGCCGCGCCGTGCTCGGCCGACAGCGTCACCTGACCGCCGTCCTGCGTCACCGCGGTGATGGCGCCGAGCGTGGCGCCCGCGGCATCCACGGGGACCTCGGGGTTCACCTGCTCGACCGGGATCGGGGTCGGCGCGGCGGTGGTCACCGCCGGCGCGGCAGTGGTCGTGCTCGTCGCGTCGGCCGCGAACGCCGGTGCGACGCCGACGCCGGTGGCCGCCAGGAGGGCGGCGAGACCGATCCCGCAGGTCCTCGCGACGAGGCCCCGACGGGGTGTCCGGTGATGGATCATCTTCTCTCACTTTCCACGTTGAACTGATCGAATGTGATTTGAAACCCAGCAAAACAGTCACATAGAATCAGTCTGGTTTCACCGCAGTCAAGGAATTCCGCGGATCTCGATGAGCGAATCCGTGCGAGCCCCGCGGTGTCTGCGGCGCGCCCGCGCACGCGCCCGCAGCGTCTCAGGCGTGCCGCGCCTGACATGATGTCGGCATGCCGACGTTCACCGACGACCACGGGGTCCGGATCCACTACGAGTCGTGGCGCGTGCCCGACCCGAACGCCGTCATCCAGCTCGCGCACGGCATCGGCGAGCACAGCGGACGCTACGGCGAGCTGATCGCGGCACTCAACGACGTCGGATACTCGGTGTGGGCCGACGACCATCGCGGCCATGGCCAGACGGGCTTCGAGCAGCACGGCGGCGACCTGACGCGTATGGGCCGGCCCGGCCCGGGTGGCATGAGCGCGGCGGTCGCCGGCGTCGAGCGGTTCGGCGAGGTGATCCGCGACGCCGAGGGCGGCGACGTGCCGCTCGTGCTGCTCGGGCACTCGTGGGGCTCGTTCATGGCGCAGCACGTCGTGAACCGCCGACCCGACCGCTACGACGGGCTCGTGCTCACGGGCACCGCCTACCTCCAGCTGGGCTATGCCAACCTCGGCGACCTCAACCGGAAGTTCGCGCGGCCGGGCGGCACGCCCATGGAGTGGCTCAGCCGCGACCCCGAGGTCCCGAAGGCGTTCATGGCCGACCCGTACACGACCGAGCGAACGATGCAGCAGCTGTTCGGCTGGCCGGGTTCGCTGTCCCTCATCCGTCGGCCGTCGAAGGACATCCCAAGCGAGCTGCCGGTGCTCATCATGGTCGGCTCGGAGGACGCGGTCGCCGGCGAGCGCAGCGCGAAGGCCCTCCTGAAGGACTACATCGGGCGGGTCGGCCTCGTCGACGCCCAGCTCATCGTCTACGAGGGCGCGCGGCACGAGCTCTTCAACGAGATCAACCGCGAGGAGGTCCGCGAGGACCTCATCCGCTGGCTCGACGAGCGCTTCGCGGTCGACTGAGCCCGACGCTCGTCAGTGCGCCTGGGCGGGCGGCACGTCGAACCCGAGCAGGCGGATTCGCGGGTGGTGCATCGCTCGCGACTCCGTCGCCCACGGGTAGACGATCGTCGTGAGGTGGCAGTTGCCCAGGACGGGGAACAGGTCGCGGTAGCCGTCGGGGTCCATGCCCGCCAGCTCGCTGAACAGCAGCCGGATGAGCGTCGCGTGCCCGACGATCAGCACCCGTCCGTCGGGGAACTCGCGGTGGAGGTCGTCGAAGACGGGGAGCGCTCGGGCGATACCCGCACGTCCGCTCTCGCCGCCGGGCAGCGGATTCGTCGCGGGCGCCATGCGGAACGCCGCCCACTCCTCGGGGTACTGCTCGGCGATCTCGTCGGGCGTGAGTCCCTCGGCGACGCCGAAGTCGATCTCGACGAGCCGCTCGTCTGCGCGGAGCTCGAGACCGGTCGTCTCCACCGATGGCGCGGCGGACCGCTGCGCCCGGCTGAGCGGCGAGGCGACGATCGCGTCGAGCTGCGCGTCGACCGCCCAGGCGCCGAGCGCGGCGGCCTGCCCGAGCCCGTGGCGGGTCAGCGCGACATCCGAGTTGCCCGCGTAGCGGTGCTCGGCGTGCCACACGGTCTCGCCATGCCGGGCGAGGAAGAACGTGGTCATGGCGGCACGCTAGCAGTGCCGGCCCCGCGCGGGCGGGGCCCGCTCTCGCCATGGGCGAAACCCGCTCGACGAGCCCCGCGGCATCCGTAGGCTGTAGCCCATGCACGGTGAGTACAAGGTGCCCGGTGGCAAGCTCGTGGTCGTCGACTTCGACGTCGTCGACGGCGTCATCCGCAATCCCCGCGTGGCGGGCGACTTCTTCCTCGAGCCCGACGAGGCGCTCGCCGACATCGACGCGGCGCTCGAGGGACTGCCCGCGGCATCCGATGCCAAGCAGCTCTCGGCCGCGATCACCGCGGGTCTTCGGCCCGGCGCAGTGATGCTCGGCTTCTCGGCCGATGCGGTCGCCGTGGCGGTGCGCCGGGCGATGACGGATGCTACGAGCTGGGCGAACTACGAGTGGGAGATCGTGCACGAGCCCGCCGTGCCGCCGCGGCTGCATCTCGCGCTCGACGAGGTGCTCGCGACGCGCGTCGGCGAGGGCCGCCGCAAGCCGACGCTGCGCTTCTGGGAGTGGGACGAGTCGGCCGTGGTGATCGGCAGCTTCCAGTCGGTGAAGAACGAAGTCGACCCCGAGGGTGCCGAGCGCTACGGCTTCGACGTGGTGCGCCGCATCTCGGGCGGCGGCGCCATGATGATGGAGCGCGGCAACGTCGTGACCTATTCGCTGTACGTGCCCTCGGAGCTCGTGCAGGGCATGAGCTTCGCCGACTCCTACGCGTACCTCGACGACTGGGTGCTGCAGGGCCTGCGCGCGATCGGCATCGAGGCGACCTACCAGCCGCTCAACGACATCGCGAGCCCGCTCGGCAAGATCGGCGGCGCAGCGCAGAAGCGGCTCGGCTCGGGCGGCGTGCTGCATCACGTGACCATGGCGTACGACCTCGACAACGAGAAGATGCTCGAGGTGCTGCGCATCGGCCGCGAGAAGATCAGCGACAAGGGCATCGCGTCGGCGGCCAAGCGCGTCGACCCGCTGCGCTCGCAGACGGGCCTCAGCCGCGGCGCGATCATCGAGAGCCTGAAGCAGACGTTCACCGATCTCTACGGCGCGACGCGCGGGCAGATCGCCGACGACGAGCGCGCCGAGGCCGAGGCCCTCGTGGAGTCGAAGTTCTCGACGCGCGAGTGGCTCTACCGCGTGCCCTGACGCGTGGTCGGGGATGCCCCGACTCGCCTGCTCCCGGCCGATGCCTCGTCGAACGCTGCGGAGACACGATCGGACACTCCGCCGGCGAAGCCCGGAATGCGGCGTGTCGGATCGTATCTCCGCAGGCTTCGACCGCACGTGACGGACGCCGCGGAGGGACCCCCGTCGAGGAAGGCTCAGCGACAGCCGCTAGACTCGCCGGGTGGATTGGTGGATCTGGGTCGGCATCGCCGTGCTCGTCGTGGCCTTCGGCGTGTTCGCCGTGCGGCGCGGTTGGATCGACCTCTCCGACAAGACGCGCCGCGGCGGTGGCGGTGGCGGCGGCATCATGATGATCGGCGACGAGGTGTTCGCGCCGCGCAAGCACGAGGCGGCGGTCGAGCTCGACCGCCAGAGCCGGCTTCCCGCGCCCGCGCCGCTGCCCGGCGACGGCGACAAGGGCATCGCGTTCGCGGCGAGTGACGCCGACGACGACGATCCCGACCGGTTCCGCGGTCGCATCCGCCTCGACATCGACCACCGCTGAGCCGCTTCGCGGCCTCTCAACCACCGAAGGCGGCCGCGAGCTCGCGGCCCCACTGCTCGGCTCGCGCGGTCTCGCCGTCGGCGAGCGGACCCGAGTAGCCGTGCACTCCGAACGTCTCGGGCTTCGCGATCGGCTGCATCCCACGGCGCACGAGGTGCTTGATCGCCTTCTTCGCCGCGGAACCCGGAAGCCGCGGCGACACCGTGCGGGTGTCGAACGTCGCGACGCGCGGCGGCCGCGTCGGCGTGGCGAGGCCGTCGAGCCATTCGCGGATGCCGCGGATCGGGACCTCCTCTGCGCCCTGCTCCTTCGCCGACTTGCGGGTCGCGGGCGTCGACATCGAGAACGCGTGGGTCGGACCGCCGACCACGACCAGGTCGACGTCGTCGGGGATGCGGTCGGGCGCGGCATCCGTGCCCAGCACCTCGACGTCGCCGCCGATGCCCGCCGCGATCGCGCGACCGATGGCCTCGGTGTTGCCGAAGATGGATTCCACCACGATGAGCGTGCGCACAGCGACCACCCCCGCTCCGCAACCTACGCCGAGCGCGGCCCGATGGGAAGGACCGATCAGCTGCTCGTCGGGCAGCCGAGGTCGCGGGCGACCGCGCGCATGGCCGCGGCGGCCCCGTCGACCGTCATGAGCGCGTTGCCGCCCACGATGTGCAGCCCGTACGCGTCCTCGAGGGCGACGAACGTCATCGCGAGCTCGTCGTCCACGAGGCGCGGTGAGAAGACGCCCGCCTGGCGGCCGGCCGCGAGGATGCCGCGGTACGTCGCGAGCTGGCGCACGTACATGGTCTGCACGAGCTCGTCGTGCAGCTCGGAGTTGCCGGCGAGCACGTCGAACTCGTAGAGCAGGCTCATGAGCGCGTCGTCGGGTCCGGTGGGGAGCCCGGCGTCGATGGCGGCGCCGAGCCGGTCGCGGGGATCGTCGAGCTCGGCCACGAGCCGGTCGCGCTCGTCGCAGAAGCGCTCGACGCCGGCGGCATGCGCCTCGACGAGCAGGGCGTCGAGATCCTCGTAGTAGTAGAGCACCGCGCCGCGGCTGAGCCCGGCCTGCTCCGCGACATCCGTGAGCGAGAGCGACCGAAGCCCGTGCATGCGCCCCGCGGCATACGTCGCCTCGATGAGCGCGGCACGACGCGCCTCCTGCCGCTTCGGTCGTGCCATGTGTTGACACTACCCGAGCCGCCGTGTCAGACTCCTCGGCATTCTTCGACACTGATGTCGAAGAATTCATCCGGGACTTCGGACCCCCGACCGAGGAAGACCTCCCATGGCCACGAATCGACCAGCACCGAATCGACCAGCACCGACGCTCGACACGGCGTCGACCACCACGCACGGCGCGCACCTCTCGCGATCGCTCGGCGTCGGCGGCAACGTCCTCATCACGCTCTCGGGCATCTCGCCCGCCTCGAGCGTGTTCATCCTCGGCGGCGCCGCGCTCGCCGGCTACGGCACCGGCGTGTTCTGGGGCTTCCTGCTCGCCGGCGTCATCAGCATCCTCATCGCGTTCTGCTACGCGGAGCTCGCGTCGCGGCATCCGATCGCCGGCGGCGACTACTCGCTCGTCAGCCGGGTGCTCGGACCGGCGGCCGGCGCGGCCGTGTTCTTCATCGGCCTCGTGAGCCTGCCGCTCATCGTCGCGATCTTCGCGCTCGGGGTCGCCGACTACCTCGGCGTCGCCATCGCGGGACTCGACCCGCTGGCGACGGCCCTCATCGTCATCGCCCTGGCCGTGGTGACCGCATGCTTCAACATCCGCACGAACACCTGGGTCACGGGTGCGTTCCTCTTCGTCGAGATGGCGGCGCTCGCCCTGCTCGCACTGCTCGGGTTCGTGCACGTCGAGCGGCCGATCACCGACCTGCTCGATCCGCAGGCGCACGACGCCGCGACGGGCGGGCTCGCGCCGCTCGGCATCGCCGGACTCGTGCTCGCGGTGACGCAGGGGATCTTCTCGTACAACGGCTACGGCGGCGCGGTGTACTTCGCCGAGGAGACGAAGGACGCCCGCCGCGCGATCGCGAAGGCGGTGCTCTGGAGCGCGGGCATCACGGTGCTCGCCGAGCTCGTGCCGCTGACCGCGATCCTCATGGGTGCGGACTCGCTCGAGGACCTCTTCGGCGCGGCCCTGCCCGTCGAGTCGTTCCTCTCGGCGAGCGCGGGCGAGGCCGTCTCGGTCGTCGTGCTCATCGCGATCGCCCTCGCGATCGTCAACGCGATCATCGCGATCGCCCTGCAGTCGGGCCGCCTGCTCTTCGCCGCGGCACGAGACCGGGCGATGCCCGACGCGATCGCAAGGCCGCTCGCCGTGGTGTCGGCGCGCACGAAGATGCCCGTCGCAGCCACGATCGTCATGGGCGTGCTCGCGCTCGCCGCGTGCTTCATCCCCTTCGACGTGCTGCTGAACGCCACCGGCTCGACGCTCGCCTTCAGCTACGGGTTCATCGCGCTCGCGGCGTTCGCCGTGCGGCGCACGAAGGCGATGGATACCGCGGCATCCGTCGACGGGGACGCGACCGCCGCGGCATCCGCACGCACCGACGGCTACCGGATGCCGCTCTGGCCCCTGCCGCCGGCGATCGCCCTGCTCGCGATCGGCGCGATCTTCGTGATCGGCATCCTCGACCCCGGCCAGTGGCTGAGCCTCGGCATCGCGTTCGGCATCGTCGCCGCCGGGTTCGCCTACTACGCGCTGTACCTGCGGCGCAGCCCCGCGGCGCTTCACCTGCTGCACGGCGACGACGACGAGGAGTTCTCGGGATGATGCTCGACACGCTGATCACCGGCGCCCGCGTGCGCACGTTCGATCCCGCGGCGCCCTGGGCCGAGGCCGTCGGCATCGTCGACGACCGCATCGCCTGGGTCGGGCCGGCGGCGGATGCCCCGAACGCGCGCCGCCGCATCGAGGCCGACGGCCGGCTGGTGACTCCCGGCATCATCGACAGCCACAACCACCTGCTGCTCGGCTTCGACGAGGACGCCGTCTCGCTCGAGGGCGCCCACGACCTCGCCGAGGTGCGCCGTCGCATCGCGGGGTTCGCCGCCCGACGGCCCGACCTCGACTGGATCTGCGCCGAGAACGCCGTCTACTCGATCGTCGAGGGCCGCCGGCCGAATGCCGCCGACCTCGACGGGCTCGACGCGGCCGGGCGACCGACCTTCGTCACGACGTACGACCAGCACTCGGTCTGGCTCAACCGTGCCGCGCTCCGCGCGCTCGGCGTCGCCGACGGCGGCGACCTGGCCTGGGGACGGGCCGAGCGCGACCCCGTCACCGGCGAGCCGACCGGCTGGGTGACCGACTTCTACACGAGCGCCATGACCGTCGCCGGGCTCGCGGCGCTCCAGCGCGACATCCCGATGTACTCGCCCGAGCGCCGCTACCGCAAGCTGCGCTCGAGCATGCGCATGGCGACCGCACTCGGCATCACGACCGTCGTCGAGCCGCAGGTGCCGCTGGCCGAGCTGCCGCTCTTCGAGCGCGCGCTCGCCGAGGGTGCCCTCACGTCGCGGGTGATCACCGCGCTGTTCCATCCGGTGGGGGCGGATGCCGCGTTCCGCCGCCGGCTGCGCGACGCGGTCGACCGGGCGGCCGCCGCTCCGGATGCCGCGGGGCTGCTGCGCCTCGGCCCGCTGAAGCTCTACGCCGACGACGTGATCGAGCCGCACACCGCACTCTTGCTCGAGGACTACGCGAACCGTCCCGGCGTGCGCGGACGACCGAGCTACCCCGACCGCGAGCTCATCGGCGTCATCGGCGAGCTCGACCGGATGGGCTTCCAGACCCACACCCACGCGACGGGGGACGGCGGCATCCGACTCGCGCTCGACGCCATCGAGCACGCCGCTCGCGTGAACGGCACGCGCGACCGCCGGCACGGCATCGTGCACGTCGAGTGCCTGCACCCCGACGACCTGCCGCGGTTTCGGGCGCTCGGGGTGACCGCCGCGATGCAGCCGCGGCACTGCTCGCCCGACCTCGTGGCCGGCACGTGGATGGACAACGTCGGGGAGGAGCGCTGGAGCCGAGCGTGGCGGTTCGACAGCCTGCTCCGCTCGGGCGCGACCGTCGCGTTCTCGAGCGACTGGCAGGTCGGCGAGATGGATCCGCTCGTCGGGCTCTACTCGGCGGCCACTCGCGCCGGGCTCGACGGGAGTGACGCGTGGACCACCGACGAGCGCGTCGGCCTCGATCGCGCGCTCGAGGCGTACACCGTTCACGGCGCGCGGGCGTGGCACCTCGAGGCGTCGCGCGGGAGGCTCGTACCGGGCATGGACGCCGACATCGTCGTGTGGTCGGACGACCTGTACCGGCACGAGCACGACCCTGCGGGACTGCTCGGTGAGCACGCCGAGGTCACCGTCGTGGGCGGTCGGGTCGTGCACTCGGCGGGTGCGGTCGCGGAGGTCGTCGGGGCGCCCGTGGGCGAGGATCCGGTGGTGGTCGGGGGCGGTGCCGCCGACGCGCACGTGCACGTGCACTGAGCGCGCCGGTTCAGGGGTCTCGATACGCGTCCGACTCCGTCGGGCGCTACTCGACCACCGAAGGCGGGGTCGGCTGGCAGACTGGTGGCCGTGGCATCCGACGACCCCGACCGCATCATCCACGCGGACAACCTCGCGGTGCTGCCGTCGCTGCCCGACGGGTACTTCACGCTCGTCTACCTCGACCCGCCGTTCAACACCGGCCGGTCGCAGGCGCGGCAGTCCACCCGCCACGTGCGCGTGACCGGGTCGGATGCCGCGCCGCCCCCGGCATCGGGGACCATCACCGGCTTCGCCGGCAAGCGGTACGAGCGCATCCGCGGCGACCTTCTGCGCTACGACGATCGGTTCGACGACTACTGGGCGTTCCTCGAGCCCCGGCTCGCCGAGGCGTGGCGGCTGCTCGCCGACGACGGCACGCTCTACCTGCACCTCGACTACCGCGAGGCGCACTACGCGAAGGTGCTGCTCGACGCGCTGTTCGGGCGGGAGTGCTTCCTCAACGAGATCGTCTGGGCGTACGACTACGGCGCGAAGGCGAAGCGACGCTGGCCGACGAAGCACGACACGATCCTCGTGTACGTGAAGGACCCCGACCGCTACTGGTTCGACTCGACCGCGGTCGACCGCGAGCCGTACATGGCGCCGGGGCTCGTGACGCCCGAGAAGGCCGAGCTCGGCAAGCTGCCCACCGACGTGTGGTGGCACACGATCGTGTCGCCGACCGGCCGCGAGAAGACGGGCTACCCGACGCAGAAGCCCGAGGGGATCCTGCGCCGCATCGTGCAGGCGTCGACACGCGAGGGCGACTGGGTGCTCGACTTCTTCGCCGGATCGGGCACGACGGGCGCGGTCGCCGCGACGCTCGGCCGCCGCTTCGTGCTCGTCGACGAGAATCCCGAGGCGATCGACGTCATGCGCGCGCGCTTCGCGGGCATCGCGGGCGTGCGCTTCGAGGTGGGCGTGCCCGCCTCCGCGGGCTGAGCGGATGCCGCGCGCCCGCGCCGACCGCTGCTACGGCGGCGGCGGCCTTCGTGGCACGTCGGCGCCACCGGCCACGTCGGTGCGCGGTCGCGGCGTGGCCTTCGAGGCCATCGCCCGAGCCGGGAGGCGCAGGATCCACTCCAGGGGACCGATGTCGAACACCTTCAGCCACGCCCAGCTGAACCCGACGCACAGCGCGATCACGCCGAGCAGCACCGCCCAGTGGTCGTCGCTCGCACCGGCCAGGATCCAGCGCGTGATGAGCGCGAGCGCGAGCACCTGCACCGTGTATGCCGTCAGCGCCATGCGTCCCGTGTCGACCACGGCGCCGAGCCAGGCGCGCACCCGTCGCTCGCCCAGTGCGGCGACGAGCCACGCGCACGCCCACGTCGCGGACAGGCTCAGCAGCGACGCGCCGATGATCTCGAACGTGGTGCCCGAGTACGCGGCAGCACCCCACGGACCCAGTCGGCCGATCGCGTAGGACACGGCCGCGCCGGCCAGGAGTCCGGCGGTCGTCAGGGCGCCACGCCAGCCGGCGACGGCCGGCCCTCGGAGGAGCAGCGGCACGGCGGCCATGCCGATCGCGCAGATCGCGATGAACGACGACACCCGGTAGTGCGAACCCGCGGCGGCCAGGTCGAGGAACTGCACGAGCCAGGGATTCGCCGGCCCTCGGCCGAGCCACTGCCGGGTCGCGTCCATCACGATCGGGCTCACGAGCGCCATCGCCAGCCCCAACCCCGCCCAGACGGCCGGCCGGTTGCCGACCAAGGCCACGATGGGCGCCAACACGATGATGAGCAGGCCGAGCGTCTGCAGCACGATGTCGATCTGCCAGTACAGCAGCTGCAGCCATTCGCCGAGCAGGATCAGCAGCACGCCGCGGGCCACGTTGCCGAACACGAAGACGACCCACCCCGTGGACTTCTGCCAGGCGAGCAGCAGCGAGATCCCGATCAGCATGGCGAACCATGGCGCGGTCACGTACTCGCTGGCGTTCAGGATGCCGCCCCACGGACTCGTGTGCGCGACGATCATCGAGATCACCGCGAACCCGCGTGCGAGGTCGAGCCACGTGAGCCTGGCGGTCATGCCGCCACCGTATCGCGCTGCCCGGTCGCCGCGCGCGGCGGTTCGGGTGCTTCCCGTCGGGGCGCTACGCCGACGCGCGCTTCACGAGGTGCGTCGGCATGATGTTGCGGTGCGGCACGTCGGGGTCGCCGGCGAGATGCCGCAGCAGCAGGTCGGCCATCTCGAAGCCCATCTGCTCCGACGGCTGGTGCACGGTCGTCAGCGGCATCGGGCCCGAGAGCGCCGCCGGGCTGTCGTCGAAGCCGACCACCGCGATGTCGTCGGGCACCGAGCGGCCGCGCTCGGCGAGTGCGGCGAACGCGCCCGTCGCCATCAGGTCGCTCGCGACGAAGAGCCCGTCGAGATCGGGGAACCGATCGAGCAGGCGCCGGGTCGCCTCCATGGCGCCGGCCGCGGTGAAGTCGGCCACCTCGTACGCATCCGACGGCATGCCCGCGGCATCCATCGCCCGACGGTACCCCTCGAGCCGGTCGACGCCGGCGGGCATGTCGAGCGGACCCGAGATCGTGCCGATGCGTCGCCGGCCGATGTCGACGAGGTGCGACGTCCCCGTCGCCCCGCCCTCGACGTTGTCCACGTCGACGAAGATGTGGTCCCCGGCCTGCGACGGGCGTCCGCCGAACACGAGCGGCAGCGCCAGCCCTGCCTCCCGCTGCAGGTCGTCGCCCTCGTGGTGCGAGATGACGAGCGCGCCGTCGACGACGCCCGAGCGCAGGTAGCGCAGCGTCTTGTGGCTCGGATCCGTCGACGCGACGAGCAGGTTGAGCAGGAACTCGCTCTCGTCGAGCCGACGGGTGATGCCCTGCACGATCGCCGCGAAGTACGGGTCGCCGAAGAACATGGTGGTGTCCTCGGGCACGATGAGCGCGATCGCCCCCGACGTGCGGCTGGCGAGCGAGCGCGCGGCGCGGTTCGGCACGTAGTTCAGCTTCGCGATCGCCGCGTTGACGGCGGTGACGACGTCGGGACTGACCTTGGGGGAGCCGTTCACGACCCTGCTGACGGTCGCACGGGAGACATTGGCCTCGCGCGCGACCTCTTCGAGGGTCGGCGCGGTGGGTCGTGTCTTGATGCCACCACCCCCCTGCATGTCGTCCAGTCTATTTCCGCGCCGTCGTTTCCGCCGCGGGCTTGCGGTGCGGGTCTCCAGCGGACTTCCGCGGCCCCACGGGGATCCAGGGCCTCCGCGCATGCCGCGGAGACCCCGGATGCCGCGTCAGCGACCCGGCAGCGCTCGATCGCGGATGATCGCCGAGTACGCCAGCCCGCTGTCCTTCACCGTGCGCACCTGCGTGTCGTAGTCGACCCGCACGAGACCGAAGCGCTTGTCGTAGCCCCAGGCCCACTCGAAGTTGTCGAGCAGCGACCAGTAGAAGTAGCCGTGCACGGGCGCGCCCTCGTCGATCGCGTCGAGGATCGCCCCGAGGTGGCCGCGCAGGAACTCGGCGCGCTCGTCGTCGTGCACGGCGCCGTCGGCCGCGACGATGTCGTCGTAGGCGGCGCCGTTCTCGGTGACGTAGAGCTTCACGCCTGCGGCATCCGCGTACTCGCGATGCACGCGAACGAGCAGCTCGCGCAGGCCGTCGGGCTCGACCTCCCAGTCCATCGCCGTCGTCGGCAGGCCCTGCGGGTGCCAGTGCACGCCCTCGGCGGCCGGGAACGGCGAGCGCGTCGGCCGGTCGGTCGGCGCGCTGCCCTGCAGCTCGACCGGTGCGGGCCGGGCGCTGACGTGCTCGCCGTGGTAGTAGTTCACGCCCAGCGTGTCGATCGGCGTCGAGATGACCTCGAGGTCGCCCGGACGCACGACGGCGTCGAGTCCGAGCGGGCCGACGTCGGCGAGCAGGTCGTCGGCGTACGCCCCGCGGAAGATCGGGTCGAGGAAGAACCGGTTGAACTGCCCGTCGATGCGGCGGGCCGCGTCGACGTCGCCGGCGTCCGAGGGGTCGACCGGATGCACCGGGGCGAGGTTCAGCGTGATGCCGAGCTCGAGGTCGGGGTCCCGCTCGCGCAGCGCCTGCACCGCGAGCCCGTGGGCGAGCAGCAGGTGGTGGCCCGCCGCGAGGCCGGCCGCGACATCCTGCCGGCCCGGCGCGTGCGCGCCGCCCGTGTAGCTGAGGAACGACGAGCACCAGGGCTCGTTGAGCGTCGTCCACACGCCGACCCGGTCGCCGAGCGCGTCGTGCACCGAGAGCGCGTAATCGCGGAACAGCTCCGCGGTGTCGCGGTTCGCCCAGCCCCCGCGCTCCTCGAGCGCCTGCGGCAGGTCCCAGTGGTAGAGCGTGAGCCACGGCTTGATGCCCGCGCCGAGCAGCTCGTCGACGAGTCGGGAGTAGAAGTCGACGCCAGTCGGGTTCACCGGTCCGCCGTCGGGCCGAACGCGCGCCCACGAGGTCGAGAACCGGTAGGTCTGCAGGCCGAGGTCCTGCATCAGCGCGACGTCCTGCGGCATCCGGTGGTAGTGGTCGCACGCGACGTCGCCGGTGTCGCCGTTGATCACGGCACCCGGCACGCGGCAGAACGCGTCCCAGATCGATGCCGTGCGGCCGCCCTCGAACGCGGCGCCCTCGATCTGGAAGGCGGCGGTCGCAGTGCCGAACAGGAAATCGGCGGGGAAGGGTCGTGCAGGGGCGATGGTGGCGGTGGCCAGGTCGGTCACGTGGGTGCGGTCCTCTCGGAGATCGATGGTCATCCCTTCACGGCTCCCGCCATGATGCCGCTCACGAGCTGCTTGCCCGCGAACACGAACAGGATGAGCAGGGGGATGGTCGACAACAGCACGCCGGCGAGGACGATCGAGTAGTCGACGAAGTAGTTCGACTGCAGGAGCGAGAGCGCGACGGGCAGGGTCGGGTCGTTGCGGTCGAGCACGATGAACGGCCAGAAGAAGTTGTTCCAGGCCGAGACGAACGTGAACAGGCCGAGCATCGCGGCGGCGGGCCGCGCGGCGGGCAGGCCCACCGTGAGGAAGGTGCGGAACGAGCTCGCGCCATCGACGCGCGCCGCCTCGATGAGCTCGTCGGGCACCGCCTGCTGCAGGTACTGGGTCATCCAGAACACGCCGAACGCGCTGGTCAGCGCCGGGATGATGATCGCCCCGATGTTCCCCGTCCAGCCGAGGTCGCTGAACAGGATGTACAGCGGAACGACGCCGAGCTGCGTCGGCACGGCCATCGTGGCGACCACGAAGACGAGCAGCCACTTCGAGCCGCGGAAGCGCAGCTTGGCGAACGCCCAGCCGGCGAGCGTCGAGAAGAAGACGACGGATGCCGCGATCAGCGCCGAGCTGTAGATGGAGTTCCACAGCGCGCGCCAGAAGTTCACGGCCGGGTCGTTGATGACGGATGCCGCGTTCTCGAGGAAGTTGCCCCCGGGGAGCCAGGACATGTTCGGGTCGCGGATCGTCGAGGCATCCCCGGAGCCGATCAGGAACGACCAGTAGAAGGGGAAGATCGCCGCGCCGAGCACGATGACGAGGCTCGTGTAGACGAACCAGCCGGGCCGGGAGCCCTGCACGCGGCGGGGACGGCGGCGTTCCTTCGAGGCGTTCGGCATGCCCTCCTCGACGACGGCGAGGGGTGCGGGGTTCAGGACGCTCATCGCGCGGCCTCCGGGGTGTCGATGGTGGGGTCCGGGGCATCCGCGAGCGTGCCCGACGACGTGGCGCGACGCAGGTCGCGACGCGCCGCGCGGGCGGCGGCGCGGTGCTCCCTGCGGCCGAGGCTGCCGCGCGAGCCCTCGTCGCGCACCACCCGCTGAGTGACGAGCAGGTTGATGATGCCGATCGCCAGGATGATGAGGAACAGGATCCACGCGAGGGCTGCGGCGCGGCCGAAGTTCCACTGGCCCCAGCCGATGTCGTAGAGGTACAGCGTGATGGTCAGCCACTGCGAGTCGGCGCCGCCCGTGCCGTACTGGTCGTACATGCGCGGCTCGTCGAAGATCTGGAGGCCGCCGATGGTCGACGTGATGATCACGAAGATGAGCGTGGGACGCAGGCTCGGAACCGTGATCGCGAAGAACTGGCGCAGCTTCGAGGCGCCGTCGATGGCCGCGGCTTCGTAGTAGTCGCGCGGGATCGCCTGCATGGCCGCGAGCAGGATCAGGGTGTTGTAGCCCGTCCAGCGGAAGTTCACCATCGTGGCGATGGCGATGTGGCTGGCGAAGGCGTCGCTGTGCCACATGATCGGCGGGATGCCGAGGTCGGCGAGCGTCGTGTTCACGAGGCCGTACTTGTCGCCGAACATGTTGCTGAAGATGAGGGCCACGGCGACGGGCGCCATGACGTAGGGGAGCAGGACGCCCATGCGCCAGAAGGTCTTCGCGCGGATGTTCTGGTCGAGCATGGCGGCGATGAAGATCGCGAGGATCAGCTGCGGAACACTCGAGAGCAGGAAGATGCTGAACGTGTTGCGCAGGGCGATCCAGAACTTCGGCTGCGTGAGCACGTAGACGTACTGGTCGAAGCCGATGAACTCGCCGGAGTTCCGCACCAGGTCCCAGTCCATGAAGGAGATGACCGCGGTGTACGCGATGGGGAACAGGCCGACGACGATGAAGAGGATGAAGAACGGCGAGACGTAGAGGTACGGCGACAGCTTCAGGTCCCACCGGCTGAGCCGGTGCCCGAACGCGATGCGTCGCGGTTCGCGTCGGGGACGATCGGGCCGAGCCGGGTCGGGGCGGCTCGGGGAGGACGGCGGGGCCGTCTCGGGCGTTGCAGTCGTGGTCACGGTCGTTCCTTGCGTTCCGGTCGGGTGCGAGGGGCGTGGCGGGCCGGGACGTGCCCGACCCGCCACGCGAGGCGTCGCCTCAGGTCAGCCGATGGCCTCGACCTCGGAGACCCACTGGTCCCACGAAGCCTGCTTGTCCTGCGTGCCGTCCTCGACGCGGGTCAGCGCCTTCTGCATCGCGTCGTTGATCTGGAAGTAGAACTCGCCCTTGAACGGCGCGACCGAGACGGCCTTCGCGCGGTCGGTGAAGATCTGGCCCACCGGTGCGTTGTTGAAGTACTCGTTCACGAAGCCGGTGAGGGCCTCGTCGGTGTAGGCGTCGTTCTGGCTCGGGAAGGTGCCCGCGTTGACGAACGCCTTGATCTGCTGCTCGGGAGCGGTCAGCCAGTCGGCCAGCTTCTGGGCCTCCTCGACGTGAGCGCCGTTGGCGGGGACGGTCAGGTACGAGCCGCCCCAGTTGCCGCCGCCGTTCGGGAAGACGTTCGCGACGTCCCAGCCGGTGACGCCCTCGGCGTTGCCCGAGATGACGCCGAGCATCCAGCCCGGGCAGAGCATCGTCGCGTAGGCGCCGTTCGAGAGGCCGGCGAACCAGTCGTCGCTCCATTGGCCGAGGTGGGCGGACTGCGTGGCGCTCGCGTCGAGCACCTGGTTGTAGATGTCCTCGACCTCGCCGTTGTCGGTCGCGATGATGTCACCCGAGTCGGGGTCCTCGTAGGCGGCCTCGACCTGGTTCACCATGCCCTGGTACGTGCCGCCGGCCGAGTCGAACCAGGCCTTGCCCGTGGCGGCGGTGTACTGGGCGCCGACCTCGAAGTACTTGGCCCAGTCGCCCTCGAGCAGGGCGGCGACCGACTCGCGGTCGGTGGGGAGGCCGGCCGCGGCGAACAGGTCGGAGCGGTAGCAGACGCCCTCGGGGCCGATGTCGGTGCCGTAGCCGATCAGGCGGCCGTCGGCGTCGGTGGCGGCGTCGACCTTCCAGTCGAGCCAGCGGTCGGCCGTGCCGGAGGGGACCTCGGCGAGCAGGTCGGAGTACTGCATGACCTCGGGCAGCCAGTCGACCTCGATCGCCTCGACGTCGGCGAGGCCCTTCTTGCCGAGCTTCTGGAAGTAGTTCGCGCGAGCGTCGTTCGACGTCGCCGCCTTGTTCTGCACGACGGTGACGTTCGGGTTCTCGTCCATGTACTCCTGGAGGAGCTCGTCGGTGTACCCGAAGTCGTTGAACGTCGCGACGGTCAGCTCGACCTTGCCGCCGTCGTCCGAACCGGAGTCGGACGACGGTGCGCAGCCGGCGGCGATGAGGGCGATCGAGGCGGCGCCTGCGGCGGCCGCGATCACCGTGGTGCGTCGTGAAAGCTTCACGGTCACTCCCTTGTGTGCGTGTGGATGATGGGATCGGAATGGTCACGTGAGGACGCGCTCCCACCTGGGGTGAGAGCGCTCTCACGATGCAAGGCATGATGCTACGAGAGCGCTCTCACGAATGTCAAGAGAGCGCTCTCACGAATTCGTTTCGTTACCGAGCCGTGATGTATTCCGCGGCGGGGATGCGCTGCATCGGAACATCCTCGGGGCGTGCGCGCGGTCGCGAACGGGACGTTCGGTCGGACCCGTCACGGGTACCCGAGGCGTCGGGAACGGGACGTTCGGTCGGACCCGATCACGAGCACCTGCCCAGGATGCGCGGCATCCGCGGCGTAGACTCGTCGGGTGTCTTCGAGCCAGCGGCAAGGACCGTCCGATCGGGTGCGCCAGCGCCGTCGGCTGGTCATCGCGGGATCGCTGAGCCTGGTCCTGCTCGCCATCGCGGTGATGGTCATCGGCTACGTGACCGGCCTCCCGTCGTCGGGCGACGAGTCGTCGACGGGCGCCGAGGAGACGGAGACGCCGACGCCGCGGCCCTCGCCCGGCGAGGCGCCCGCTCCGGCGAGCATCGACACGTTCAACCGCGCCGCGAACTCGATCGACGACCCGAACAGCATCTGGGTCGTGGTCAACAAGCTCCGTCCGATCAATCCGCAGGACTTCGAGCCGCCCGACCTCGTCGAGGTGCCGGTCGAGTACACGAACGAGCCCGAGCTGCGCCAGGTCGCATCCGACGCGGTCGTCGCCATGTTCGATACGGCCAGGGGCGAGGCCGGCCTCGAGCTCGCCTCGAACAGCGCCTACCGCTCGTTCTCCTCGCAGGAGAACGTCTACGACGGCGACGACGCCACGACCGCCCGGCCCGGGTTCAGCGAGCACCAGACCGGGCTCGCGATCGACATCGGCGCGCTCTCGGGGGAGTGCTCGCTCGACGTCTGCTTCGCCGACACGCCCGAGGGCGCCTGGCTGCGCGACAACGCCTACCGGTTCGGGTTCGTCCTGCGGTACCCCGCCGACAAGACCCCGGTCACGGGCTACACCTTCGAGCCGTGGCACTTCCGCTACGTGGGCCCCGAGCTCGCCGCCGAGATGCGCGACACCGGCGTGACCACGCTCGAGGAGTTCTTCGGTCTCCCGCCCGCACCCGACTACGGGTGATCCGATGACGGCTCGCACCGACGCGACGACGACCGAGGGCACGCGGATGTCGCGGCGCGGCCTCGGCCTCACGGTGCTCATCGTCAACCAGCTGCTCGCCGGCGTCGGCGTGGCGACGGGCATGGCGCTCGCCGCGATCCTGACCGCCGACCTCACGGGTACCCTCGCCATGGGCGGGCTCGCGCAGTCGTCGAGCGTGCTCGGCGCGGCCATCGTGGCGATCCCGCTCGCCAAGCTCGCCGTGCGCTCGGGCCGCCATGTCGCGCTCGCCACCGGCTACGCGCTCGCGTGCGTCGGCGCCCTGCTCGTGATCGTCGCGGCCGCGAGCGCGTGGGCGCCGCTCGTGTTCCTCGGCCTCGCAGCGTTCGGCGCGGGCGCCGCGGCCGGCCTGCAGGCGCGGTTCGCCGCGACCGAGGTGGCCGCGCCGGGGTTCGAGGCCCGCTCGATGTCGCTCGTGCTGTGGGCCACCACGATCGGCTCGGTCGCCGGCCCGCTGCTCTCGCAGACCGGCGACGCCGTGGGGCAGGCCATCGGGCTGCCGCCGCTCGTGGGTCCCTTCGTGTTCTCGGCGGTCGCGTTCGCGATCTCCACGCTGCTCGTCGGCACCCTGCTGCGCATCCCGAAGGCGGGGCACCTCGCCGTCGACACCGAGGCGTCGGCGGATGCCGCGACGGCCGCGGATGCGGTCGAATCCGCTCCGCCAGTGGGGGCCGCGAGCCGCCCCGCGCGCGAGTCCGCGGTCGCGCCGGCCGCCGTCGATGCCGCTGCGGTCGACCCGGCCGCCACGCCCGAGGCCGCTGCGGCATCCGCCGAGGTCGAGGCATCCGTCACCACCGCCTCGCCGGCCAGGCGGGTCGGCTCGTGGCAGGCCCTGCGCATCGCGGTGCGGGAGCCACGGGCGCTCGTGGCGATCCTCGCGATCGTCTGCTCGCAGACCGTCATGATCTGCGTGATGGTCATGACGCCCGTGCACATGACCGAGCACGGCCTGTCGCTGTCGCTCGTCGGCGTGGTGATCAGCATCCACATCCTCGGCATGTACGGGGCGAGCCCGATCATGGGCTGGCTGTCCGACCGCATCGGCTCGATCCGGGTGATCGGCATCGGCGCGGCGATCCTCGTGACGGCCACGGTGATCGGCATCCTCGCGCCGCCCGACGACGTGCTGCTCCTCCCGCTCGCGCTGGGCCTCCTCGGCCTCGGCTGGTCGGCCAGCCTCATCGGCGGCTCGACGCTGCTCACGACCACGGTCGACGAGCGCATCCGGGTGCCGCTGCAGGGTGCGACGGATGCCGCGATGAACGTCGCCGCGGCGGGCGCCGCCGCGATCTCGGGCGTCGTGCTCGGTGCCGGCGGATTCGCGGCCGTCAACGTGGTGGCCATCTTCGTGCTCGTGCCGCTCGCGATCGCCGCGCTGCGCCTGCGCATGATCCACCGCCAGGCGCCCGCCTGAGCGGACCCGCGCGCATGAGCGGACCCGCCCGTCAGCGGGAATCCGGGCCGTGCGCGGGAATCCCGTACGGGCGGGATTCGGGCACGCGAACGGGATTCCGTCGGGTGAAACGCTGCGCGCTGCGGCGTACGGCCCGCCTGGGGACCGATGCGCACGCATCGAATCCCAGCGACCGTTCAGGTGAGCGGGCGTAGGGTCGCTGGGTCCCAAGCGAGGATTGCTCGCCGTTGTGGACGCGGCGCCGTGGCCGCAGGCGGCGCCCAATCCCGAGCCGTGGTCGTGATCGCGCTCTCACGCTTCTCCCAGTAAGCGAGCGGGACCCTCACAAACACGCGTGATGGGGTGTCGTGTCCCCCTGAATGCCGACACCCCCGGATCCTCGCTGTGCCAAAGACCCCCGATACCCCTGAGCTTCCCGTGCGCTTCCGCACCACCTTCCGCGTTCCGTCCTCCCCGTACGACGTCACGGCTGCGGCCGCTGCCGTCGACCCGACCGGGACCACGACGGGCGAGCTCGGCGCGGACTGGCAGCCGGGTGCGGCATCCGAGTTCGATGCGATCCCGGCACCTGATGAACCGGCCATCGAGTCCGACGAGCCCGCCGCGATGCTCGCCGCCCTCGCCGACGCCTCCGACTCCGCCGCGACCGCGCCGACGACGGCGCTCGAGCCCGAGGCGGCTGACGAGCGCGAGCAGCCGGCGACCTCCGCGCCGCGCCCGACGGGCCCGCGCCACCGCGCCGAGCGCGTGCGCAACCGCCGAGCGCCAGGCGCCGCCTTCCGCCGGACCGTCGCCCTCGGCTGCGCGTCGGCCATCATGGGCGTGACCGCGCTCGGCGCGGTCGCGGCGGCCGCGAACGACGACGCCTCGGTCGGCACCGTGGTCTCGGCCAACGCGGCCGACCGCGCGACCCCGACCGACACGATCGCCGCCGAGCCCGCGATCGAGGTCGACGAGGGCCCGTCCGTCACGGGGGAGCTCTCGGTCACGTCGGCGCCGTTCACCGGCGGCACGCAGGTGACGGTCACGGGCGAGGAGCTCGACCAGGTCGCCGCTGTCAGCGTGGGCGACGCCGCCGCGACCATCGTCTCGGCCGACGACGGCCAGGTCACGTTCGCCGTGCCCGCCGTCGCCGACACCGCGACGGGCTCGACGGCCGAGGTGCACTTCGCGGATGCCTCGGGCCAGCCGATCGACGTCGAGATGCCGACCGCCGTGGTCGCCGCCGGCACCTCCGTGGTGCAGCCGCTCGAGGGCGAGCTCACCGGCCGGCCCGAGGCCGCGGTGCCCACCACGCCCAGGACGCTGACGCTCACCTACACGAGCGACCCCGGCATCGATGCGCAGGTCGCCTACGTGCTCACCTACTGGAGCAGTTACAACTCGGCCCAGTACCCGGTCATCGACGGTTACGACTGCGCGAACTTCGCCAGCCAGTCGCTCATCGCGCGGGGCTGGTCGATGGACGGCGGCTGGTACCTCGACGGCGGCACCGGCGCGATGTCGCCGAGCTGGGCCAGCTCCACCGCGCTGCGCGACTACCTCCGCACCCGCACCGACCGTGCGACCGAGCTCGACGACTCCCAGCGCGCACAGGTCAAGGTGGGGGACATCGCCCAGTTCGACTGGGACGGCTCGGGCGACCGCGACCACACCGCCATCGTGACCCGCGTCGAGCACACCGACGCCGGCACGAAGGTCTGGGTCGGCGGTCACACGAAGGACGCCGACTTCTGGGACGTCGACACGGCCCTCGCCACGGGCGGCGGTTCGGTGAGCTACTTCTCGATCCGGTAACCGGCGGGGCCGGTGTCGCGGCGGTCGGTCGCGAATGCAGGAAGAACCTGGCGACACGCCGCCGCGCCGCGTCGACACGCCGACGGCCGGGCAGGAGTTCCTGCAGACGGGCAGACGGGTCCCGAGGAGCGTCGGCTCAGCCCGCAGTGTCGACCACGACGACCGAGCGCGCGGGCAGCACGAGCGCGTCGGCCGCCTCGGGAACGTGGTCGCCCGCGAGCCCGCCGGAGTGCAGCAGCACGCGTCCGGCGAGCGTCGTCGCCGCGCCGGCGGGTCCGAGGTTCGCCGCGATGACGAGCGATCCGCGGTGCACGAGCACCGTGCGCGCGTCCTCGTCGACCTCGACGCGGGTCAGCGTCAACCGCGGGTCGGTGAGCTCGGGTCGCGAACGCCGCAGGGCGATGAGCGACCGGTACCATCGCAGCATCCGCGTGTGACGGCTCGCAGGATCGTCGTCGACCGCGCCGCCGTCGGGATAGGGCTCGGCCCAGTCGAGCTTCGAGCGGAGGAACGTCTCGGGGTCCTGCGGGTCGGGCACGACCGCCGGATCCCAGCCCATGCGCTCGAACTCCGCGATGCGCCCCTCGGCGGTCGCCCGCCCGAGCTCGGGCTCGGGGTGCGACGTGAAGAACTGCCACGGCGTCGACGCCGCCCACTCCTCGCCCATGAACAGCATGGGCGTGAACGGCGAGAGCAGCGTGAGCGCGGCCGCGATCGCAAGGCCGCCGTCGTCGACGGATGCCGCGAGCCGATCGCCCGTGGCGCGGTTGCCGACCTGGTCGTGGTCCTGGTCGAACACCACGAGCCGCCACGCCGGCGTGCGCTCCTCGTCGATGCCGCGTCCGTGCACCCGCCCCCGGAACGTCGACATCGTGCGCGCGTGGAAGAACCCGCGCTCGAACACCTCGCGCAGCGCGGCGAGCGGCGCGAAGTCCTCGTAATAGCCGACCGTCTCGCCCGAGACCGCCACGTGCACGGCGTGGTGGAAGTCGTCGCTCCATTGCGCCGTGACGCCGTACCCGTGCGCCTCGCGCGGCCGGATCATGCGCGGATCGTTGAGGTCGCTCTCGGCGATGAGCGTCAGCGGTCGGCGCACGTGCACCGAGAGCGCGTCGACCCGCTCGGCGAGCTCCTCGAGCAGGTGCACGGCACGGTGGTCGACGAGCGCGTGCACCGCATCGAGCCGCAACCCGTCGACGTGGTACTCATCGAGCCACATCAGCGCGTTCCCGATGATGTGCTCGCGCACCTGGTCCGAGTCCCACCCGTCGAGGTTGAGCGACGCGCCCCACGTGTTCGCGCGCCCCTCGTGCAGGTAGGGGCCGTATTCGGGCAGGTAGTTGCCGCTCGGCCCGAGGTGGTTGTAGACCACGTCCTGGATCACCGCGAGTCCGCGGGCGTGGCAGGCGTCGACGAAGCGCTGGTAGGCCGCCGGTCCGCCGTACGACGCCTGCACCGCGTACCAGAGCACGCCGTCGTACCCCCAGTTCCACTCGCCGTTGAACGCGTTGACCGGCAGCAGCTCGACGAAGTCCACGCCGAGCTCGACGAGGTGGTCGAGCCGGCCGATCGCGGCATCGAGGGTGCCCTCGGGCGTGAACGTGCCGAGGTGGAGCTCGTAGATCACGCCGCCGGCGAGCGGTCGGCCGGTCCACGCCTCGTCGTGCCACTCGTGCGCGCCCGGGTCGAACACCCGCGAGAGGCCGTGCACGCCGTCGGGCTGCCACCGCGAGCGGGGATCGGCGCGCGGGGTCTCGGCGTCGCCGATGAGGTAGCCGTAGTCGCGGCCCGACGCGGTGGCGCTCCACCAGCCGCCGGGTTCCGCGGTCATCGGATGCCGCGTGCCGTCGAGCTGCAGCGTCATCCGCTCGGCCCGGGGCGCCCACACCCGGAACTCGGTCGGGCCACCGCTGTCGGACGCGCTCATGCCGTGCCCCCCTCCTCGGCGAGCAGCGCCACCGGATAGCGATCGAGCAGGTCGGCGAGCTGCAGCTCGCCGCCGGCGTGCCGAACCCCGGTGATCACGTCGACCACGGGCGCGCTGCCGATCTCGATCGCGGTGTCGCCCCACCCGCCGCGGGCGGCGAGGCCCACCGGCAGCCGGGTCGCGAGCGTGATCGCGCCGCCCCGGTCGAACGCCACGAGGTGCTCCGCCGCCGGGCCGGATGCCGCGAGCGGCTCGTATCCCGTGAAGAGCTCGGGCCGGTCGCGGCGCAGCCGCAGGGCGCGGCTCGTGACGAGGAGCTTGGCGGCCCCGCCCGCGCCGACCTGGGGGAGGGCTCCGGCGTCGAGCATCGCGAGGATGCGCCGGCGCAGGTCGAAGTCGACGGGTCGCCGGTTGTCGGGGTCGACGAGCGACTGCTCCCAGAGCTCGCTGCCCTGGTAGACGTCGGGCACGCCCGGCGCGGTCAGCTGGATGAGCTTCGCCGACAGCGAGTTCGACCAGCCCGGCCGCTCGAGCATCGCCACGGCCCGGCCGACGAGGGTTGCCACGCGCTCGTCGTCGAACACGGCGTCGACGAGGGCGTGCATGCGCGCCTCGAAGTCGGCGTCGGGCTCATACCACGTGGTGGAGTTCCCCGCCTCGCGCGCGGCCTTCTCCGCGTAGGCGTGCAGGCGTTCGCGGCTCGCGGGCCACGCGCCGACGATCGCCTGCCAGAGCAGGTGCTCGAGGGGTCCGTCGCCGAGCGGCGCCAGCTCGCGCAGTTCGTCGAGGATCGCGGTCCACTCGCCGGGCAGCTCGGCGATCACGTCGATCCGGGCCCGCACGTCCTCGCCGCGCTTGGTGTCGTGCGTCGACAGCGTGGTCATCGACCGCGGCATCCGCTCGTGCCGGTCGCGCGCCCGGGCGTGGAACTCGTCGACCCCGATCGCGAACTCGGCCGGGTCGCCGCCCACCTCGGTGAGGCTCGTGAGCCGGGTGTTCCGGTAGAACGCCGTGTCCTCGACGCCCTTCGCCATGACCATGCCGCTCGTCTGCTGGAACCGCTGCGCCGCCGGATGCCCCGGATCCGACAGGATCGGCAGCAGGCGCTCCACGACCGGGCCGAGCTCGGGTCGGTGCTGCACGGTGCGCTCCGCCGCCTCGTGCAGGTGCTCGACGCCGTACGGCAGGTACGAGCGGTACACGGGGAACCACGCGAGCAGCTCGGCGACGGCGTCGGCGATCGCGCCGGGTTCCTCGCCGGATGCGGCGTGGACGAGCGTGCGGTCGAGCCGCAGCACCTCCGACCGCAGGATCCCGTCGGCGATCGCGCGCTTGGTTCCGTGGATCATGACGGCCCAGTCGACGGGCTCCCCGCCGCGCAGTCGCATGTCGAGCTCGGTGAGCGGCGCCTCGCCCGCGGGATCGACCAGGACGCGGTCGACATCGGCGAGCGCGTCGTACCCGGTCGTGCCCTCGGTCGGCCAGCTCGGCGGCATCCGCTCGGGCCCCTCGAGGATCTTCTCGACGAGCACGTACGCGCCCGACGTGCGCTCGGCGAGCCGCTCGAGGTACGCGCCCGGGTCGAGCAGCCCGTCGGGGTGGTCGACGCGCAGCCCGTCGACCAGCCCGTCGCGCAGCCAGCGCAGCACCTCGACGTGGCTCTCGTCGAAGACCCACGGCACCTCGACGCGCACGGCCGCGAGCGTGTTCACGGCGAAGAAGCGGCGGTAGTTGAGGTCGAAGTCGGCGCGCCGCCAGTCGATGAGCTCGTAGTGCTGGCGATCGTGCACGGCCACCGGGTCGTCGCCCGGCATCGCGGTGCCGGATGCCACGGGGAACCGATGGTCCCAGTAGTGCAGCTCGAGGCCGCCGCCGTCGGCCGCCACGAGCCGCAGTGCGTCGACGTCACCGGCGCCGCCGAGCACCGGGATCCGTAGCCGTCCGCCCCCGAAGTCCCAGTCGATGTCGAACGCCTCGGCGTACCGGGAGCCGCGCCCGTTCGCCAGCACGTCCCACCACCAGGCCATCGCCGCGGGCGTCGCGACGCCGACGTGGTTCGGCACGAGGTCGGCGAGCACGCCCATGCCGTGCGCGTGGGCGGTGGCCGCCGCGCGCTCGAGCGCTCCGGGTCCGCCGCGAGCGGCGTCGACGCGGGAGTGGTCGACGACGTCGTAGCCGTGGTCGGACCCCGACTCGGACTCGAGCAGCGGCGACAGGTAGAGCCAGTCCGCGCCGAGGTCGTGGAGGTAGTCGACGATGCCGGCGACGGCGTCGAGGTCGAACGACGGACGGACCTGGATGCGGTACGTGGAGACGGGCGCCTTCAACGATGTTCCCCCAATGCGTCGTGACGGCTATTCGACGGGCTTCGCGGTCGGGGACTGCCGGCGGCCCGACACCGTCGGCCCGCGGGTGGTGCCCGGCACCTGCTCGGACTGCGAGGTGCGCACGGCGAGCGACGCCGCCACCGAGTGGTCGGGTTCGGTCTCGGGCTCGGAGTGCGCCCGAAGCACGAGCATCGAGCGCGCCTCGAGCTCGAACGTCTCCCCGGCGCCCTTCGGCGGCGAGTCCGCGGTGCGCCCGGCGGTGTCGATCACGACGTCCCACTGCTGCTGCGTGCGCTGCGGGATCGTGAACTGCGCCGGCTCGGGCTCGGCGTTGTAGAAGAGCAGGAAGTCGACGTCGGTGATCGGTTCGCCGCGGGCGTCGCGCTGCCGGATGCCGCCACCGTTCAGGTACACGCCCACGGCGCGTCCGAGCGGAGCATCCCAGTCCTTCGATCGCATCTGCGTGCCGTTGGGACGCAGCCATACGATGTCGGGGAGCGGACCCTCCGGACCCTCGGGGACCTCCTCGCTCTCGACCGGCCGGCCGTCGAAGAAGCGGCTGCGCCGGAAGGTGGGGTGGTCCTTGCGCAGCTGCGAGACGGCCGCAGTGAACTCGACGAGCGGGCGGTCGGCCTCGTCCCAGTGCACCCAGCTCAGCTCGTTGTCCTGCGCGTAGGTGTTGTTGTTGCCGCGCTGCGTGCGGCCGAGCTCGTCGCCGTGCAGGAGCATCGGCACGCCCTGCGAGAGCAGCAGCGTCGCCAGGAAGTTGCGCTGCTGCCGTGCGCGCAGCGTCAGCACGTCGGGGTCGTCGGTGTCGCCCTCGACCCCGGAGTTCCACGACCGGTTGTGCGACTCCCCGTCGTTGCCGTCCTCGCCGTTGGCGTCGTTGTGCTTCTCGTTGTAGGAGACGAGGTCGCGCAGCGTGAAGCCGTCGTGCGCGGTCACGAAGTTGATCGACGCCACCGGTCGTCGCCCGCTGTTCTCGTAGAGGTCGGCCGACCCCGTGATGCGGGAGGCGAACTCGCCGAGCGTCGAGGGCTCGCCGCGCCAGAAGTCCCGCACGGTGTCGCGGTACTTGCCGTTCCACTCGGTCCACTGCGGGGGGAAGTTGCCCACCTGGTAGCCGCCGGGGCCGACGTCCCACGGCTCGGCGATGAGCTTCACCTGCGAGACCACCGGGTCCTGCTGCACGAGCTCGAAGAAGCTCGACAGGCGGTCCACGTCGTAGAACTCCCGGGCGAGGGTGGCGGCGAGGTCGAACCGGAACCCGTCGACGCGCATCTCGAGCACCCAGTACCGCAGGCTGTCCATGATGAGCTGCAGCGCGTGCGGGTTCCGCACGTTGAGGGAGTTGCCGGTCCCGGTGTAGTCCGTGTAGTAGCGCTTGTCGTCCTCTTCGAGGCGGTAGTACGCTGCGTTGTCGATGCCCCGGAAGCCGATCGTCGGGCCGAGGTGGTTGCCCTCCGCGGTGTGGTTGTAGACCACGTCGAGGATCACCTCGATGCCCGCCTCGTGCAGGGCGCGCACCATGCTCTTGAACTCCTGCGCCTGCTGGCCGAGCTCGCCGGTCGACGAGTACTCGTTGTGCGGCGCGAAGAACCCGATGGTGTTGTAGCCCCAGTAGTTGCGCAGGCCCTTCTCCTCGAGCGTCGAGTCCTGCACGAACTGGTGCACGGGCATGAGCTCGATGGCGGTCACGCCGAGCTTCAGCAGATGCTCGATGATCGCCGGGTGCGCCACGCCCGCGTAGGTGCCGCGCTGCTCCTCGGGCACGTCGGGATGCAGGGCCGTCAGGCCCTTCACGTGCGCTTCGTAGATCATCGACTCCGAGTAGGGCGTGTTCGGGTGCCGGTCGCCCGCCCAGTCGAAGAACGGGTTGATGACCACGGAGTGCATCACGTGTGCGTCGGAGTCGTCATCGTTGCGCGAGTCGGGGTCGCCGAAGTCGTAGCCGAACAGCGACTGGTCCCAGTCGAACCACCCGGCCATCGCCTTGGCGTAGGGATCGAGCAGCACCTTGTTCGGGTTGTGCCGGTTCCCGTGTTCGGGGTCGTACGGGCCGTGCACCCGGTAGCCGTAGCGCTGGCCGGGCTGCACCTGCGGCAGGTAGGCGTGCCAGACGAAGGCGTCGACGTCCTGCAGCTCGACGCGGGTCTCGGTGCCGTCCTCGCCGAACAGGCACAGCTCGACGCGCTCGGCCGACTCGCTGAAGATCGCGAAGTTCGTGCCGCTGCCATCGAAGGTCGCACCGAGCGGGTAGGCGGTGCCGGGCCAGGCTTCCATGGGACTCCTCTGGAGGTCGGTCGCGTGCATCGTCGCACCCGGGATGGGGTGGGGAATCGTCGCGGATCGAGGCGGTCAGCCGAGGGCTGCGTCGACCACGCGCTTGGCCTCCTCCTGCACGACCGCGAGGTGCTCGGGTCCCTTGAACGACTCGGCGTAGATCTTGTAGACGTCCTCGGTGCCGCTCGGCCGCGCCGCGAACCACGCGTCGGCCGTCTGCACCTTCACGCCGCCGATCGCCGCGTCGTTGCCGGGCGCGTGCGAGAGCTTCGCGGTGATGGGTTCGCCGGCCAGCTCGGTCGCCGCGATCGCGTCGCCGTCGAGCTTGCCGAGTGCGGCCTTCTGCGCGGGGGTGGCCGCGGCATCCGTGCGCTGGTAGGCCGGGTCGCCGAACCGCTCGACGAGCTCGGCGTAGAGCTGCGACGGCGACTTGCCCGTGACCGCGCGGATCTCGGACGCGAGCAGGCACAGCAGGATGCCGTCCTTGTCGGTCGTCCAGACCGTGCCGTCCTTGCGGAGGAACGAGGCGCCCGCGCTCTCCTCGCCGCCGAACGCGACCGACCCGTCGATGAGGCCCGGGACGAACCACTTGAAGCCGACCGGCACCTCCCAGAGGCGGCGGCCGAGCGACTCGGCGACGCGGTCGATCATCGAGCTCGACACGAGGGTCTTGCCGATCGCGGCATCCGACCGCCACTCGGGGCGATGCGTGTAGAGGTACTCGATCGCGACGGCGAGGTAGTGGTTGGGGTTCATGAGGCCGTCGTCGGGCGTGACGATGCCGTGCCGGTCGGCGTCGGCGTCGTTGCCGGTCAGGATGTCGTAGCCCTCGGCGTTCGCGAGCACCGAGGCCATGGCCGACGGGCTCGACGGGTCCATGCGGATCTTGCCGTCCCAGTCGAGCGTCATGAACGACCAGGCCGGGTCGACGCGCTCGTTGACGACCGTGAGGTCGATGCCGTACGTGTCGCGGATCGCGGCCCAGTAGTGCACGGATGCCCCGCCCAGCGGATCGGCGCCGATGCGGATGCCCGACTCGCGGATGGCCTCGAAGTCGATGATGCTGCCGAGGTCGTCGACGTAGTTCGAGCGGAAGTCGAACATCTCGACGGCGCTCGGCTCGGCCTGGTTCACCTCGCGGCAGTCGTCGGCGAGGAGCTCGTTCGCGCGGTTCGCGATCCAGGTCGTGGCGTCGGAGTCGGCCGGGCCGCCGTGCGGCGGGTTGTACTTGAAGCCGCCGTCTTGGGGCGGGTTGTGGGACGGCGTGATCACGATGCCGTCGGCCTCGCCCTCGGCGCGCTTCGCGGGGTCGTTGTTCCACGTGAGGATCGCGTGTGAGAGCGCCGGCGTCGGCACGTAGTCGTCGTACTGGTCGGTGAGCACGCGCACGTTGTTGGCCACGAGCACGTCGAGCGCCGTGGTCTGCGCGGGGGCGCTCAGCGCATGCGTGTCGGCGCCGATGAACAGCGGCCCGGTGACGCCCTGCGCGGTGCGGTACTCGACGATCGCCTGGGTGATCGCGAGGATGTGCTTCTCGTTGAAGCTGCGGTTGAAGGACGAGCCGCGGTGGCCAGAGGTGCCGAACGCGACGCGTTGCTCGGGGATCGAGACGTCGGGTTCGAGGTCGTAGTAGGCCCTGACGAGAGCCTCGACGTCGATGAGATCGGATTCGGTCGCCGGGGTTCCCGCTCGCTCGTGCATCCTCACAGTCTGCCGCGCATGCCCGGCGGGCGACACCCCCTCGGGACGGGCTGCCGTTCGATCGCGCCCCCGTGGTAGTGACCCGCTCAGGCCGCGCGCGACCGATCGCGCCGCGCGAGGAACACCGTGAACAAGAGCGCGACGATCGCCGTCGCGCAGAGCAGCAGCAGGCCGATCGTGTAGCTGTGCGTGGCCGCGTCGTAGGTCGCGCCCATGACCAGCGGCGGGAAGAACCCACCGAGGCCGCCGGCCGCGCCGACGATGCCGGTGACCGTGCCGACGCGCTCTGCAGGCGCGCGCTGGGCGACCCACGTGAACACCGCACCCGTGCCGAGGCCGAGGAACACGGCCATGACCACGAACGTCGTGCCCGCGAGCAGCTCGGGCGGCGGCTTCAGCGAGATGATGATCGCCATCACGGCCGCGCCCGCGAGCGAGATCATGAGGACCCTCGCCGGGCCGATCCTGTCGGACAGCCAGCCCCCGACCGGGCGGGCGACGACGGCCGCGATCGCGAACCCGGCGGTGCGTGCGCCCGCATCGGCGAGTCCGAAGCCGTAGACCTCCTTGAGGTACGTCGGCAGGTAGGTCGAGAACGCCACGAAGCCGCCGAACGTCACCGCGTAGAGGAACGCCATCTGCCAGGTGACGGCCAGCCGGCCCGCGGCCGCGAGCTTCGGCACGACACGGTCGCGGTTCGGCGTCCACCGTGGCGAGTCGCGCATGAGCATCCACACGACGATCGCCACGATGACGAGCGCCACCGCGAGGATCACGTGCGTGGCCACGTACCCGAACGAGGCCACCATCCGCGGCGTGAAGAACGACGAGAGCGCCGTGCCGCCCATGCCCGCACCGAACAGGCCGGTTGCGAAGCCGCGCCGCGACGGCTCGTACCACGCGTTCACGAACGGGATGCCGACCGCGAAGGTGGTGCCCGCGATGCCGAGCACGAACCCGAAGGCGAGCAGCAGGGGATACGAGCCGATCTCGCCGGCGAACATCACGAGCAGCACGGGCACCGCCGAGACGCCCGTGAGGATCGTGAACATGATCCGGCCGCCGAACCGGTCGGTGAGCGCGCCCGTGAAGATGCGCCCGATCGACCCGACGAGCACCGGCGTCGCGATGAGCAGCGAGGTCTGCGTGGGGTCGAGGTCGAGGTCGTCGGCGTACTGCACCGCCAGCGGCGCGATGATGTTCCACGCCCAGAACGTGATCGCGAACGCGAGCAGCGCGAGGCCGAGGTTGAGCCCGCGGCCGGGCAGCTCGGCGGTCGTCGCGGGCGCGGCGGCCGGCTCGGTCATCTGGTGCCCCTTCCTGCGCGGTCCTTCGAGGTGCGGCCGTTGGTGCGCGTGGTCGCACGGCCGCTCCGGTCGGCGTCTCGGTCGGGCGTGCCGACCGGGGCCCAGCCGCGCCGGATGCCGCCGGCCGTGCTCGGGCGCCCGTCGCGCGACCGGTACACGATGTACGGGCGGAACAGGTAGTGCACGGGGGCCGTGAACGCGTGCACGAGCCGGGTGAACGGCCAGATGATGAACAGCGCCATGCCGATCAGCGTGTGGACCTGGAACGCGAGGGACGCCTCCGACATCGCCTGGATGTCCGGCTGGAAGACGAAGAGCGACCGGAACCACGGCGACACCGTGTCCCGGTACGTGACCTCCTCGTGCGGCCCGAACACGCTGATGACCGTGGTCGCGAGGCCCGCGACGATGGCGGCGACGAGCACGACGTACATCGTCTTGTCGTTCTTGGTCGTGGCCATGAACACCGGGCCCGTCGTGCGCCGGCGGTAGATCAGGATGCCGACGCCGACGAGCGTCGCGAACCCGGCGATCGTTCCGAGGCCGAGCGCCATCACGTGGTACAGGTCCTCCGAGACGCCGACCGCCTCGGTCCACGCCTTGGGGATGAGCAGGCCGACGACGTGCCCGATCACCACGACGAGGATGCCGAAGTGGAACAGGGGCGACCCGATCCGCAGCAGGCGCGACTCGTACAGCTGCGATGAGCGCGTCGTCCAGCCGAACTGGTCGTAGCGGTAGCGCCAGATCAGTCCGCCGACGAGCACCGCGACCATGACGTACGGCAGGATGCCCCAGAGCAGCACGCTCATGTCGCGCCGCCGATCGGCTCGAGGGGCAGCAGCCGCGGGTCGTACGGCTCGAGCCCGACCGACTCGGTCGGCGGACCGGCCGCCGCCAGCGCCATCGCCTGCTGACGGTCCTCGGGCGACCGTCCGGGCAGCGTCGCGCAGACCGCCGCGACCACGCCGGCGTACGGCGAATCCCGCTCGGCGAGGGCGAGGCGGATGAGCTCGAGGCTCGCCCGGTACTCCTGCAGGAGCTCGGCACCGGCGTCGGGCCGGTGCTGCGCGAACTCGAGCACGAGCGGCAGGTAGTCGGGCAGCTCCCCGGTGTCGCCGAGCTCGCCGCCGGCATCGCGATAGCGGCGCTTGAACTCGCCGAGCGCCATGCCGCGGCGGCGGGTGTCGCCGTCGGTCCAGTACGAGAGGTAGAGCGCGTGGCGCTTCGACATGTCGAACATGTCGACGTAGGCGCGGCGCACCTCGGCGGCGGGCGTCGCCGCCCACCAGTCGAGCAGCGGGGCGAACGACGCGGCGGCCGGACGAGCCGCCTCGTCGAGCGCGCGGCGCACCACCGGGGCGAGCCCGAGCACCGTCTCGTCGGGGTAGCTGAGGCATACGGATGCCGCCTGGTACACGATCCGGCGGTTCACCGCGCACCCCCGCCCCGGTCGTCGGGCGGCGAGCCGCCCGGGCGCGGCGCCGACGCGCTCGGGCCGGGCCCCGCGCCACCGGATGCCGCGCCGCCGCCCGCATCCCGCTCGGGGAACAGTCCCTGGGGTGTTCCGTTGCCGTCCCAGTTCAGCAGGTTGACCCGGCCTCGCAGCGTCTCGTCGCCCGCCGTGCCGCCCGAGGTCTGCCGGTCGCGCAGCGCGAGGAACGTCTCGACCGCGACCGGCGCCGGCCGACCGCTCGCCTCGCCGAACGGGCCGGAGCCCGCCACCTCGTAGGGGCCGCCGTCGAAGTCGAGCGAGCAGCCGAGCTCCTCGAGCTCGTGCGCCTGTTCGTAGTGCGCCGTCGGGATGACGTAGCGCTCCTCGTACTTCGCGATCGCGAGCAGCCGGTACAGCTCGTACAGCATCGACCCGGTCGTGCCGACCGACGCCGGGATCGACTCGTCGCGCTCGCGGTCGAGGGTGATGTCGCGCAGGTACGCGCGCATCGCGGCGAGCTTGCGCAGCACGCCCGTGACGAGGTCGGTGTCGCCCGCGGTGAAGAGCTCCGCGAGGTACTCGACCGGGATCCGCAGCGCCTCGATCGCGCCGAACAGCGTGCCGGCCGACTCGGCGTCGTGGCCCTGGTCGCGCAGCAGGTCGACGATGGGCGACAGCGGCGGGATGTACCAGACCATCGGCATCGTGCGGTACTCGGGGTGCAGCGGCAGCGCGACCCGGTACTTCTTCGCGAGCGCGTAGACGGGGGAGCGGCGGGCCGCGTCCATCCAGTCGTCGGCGATGCCCTGCTCACGTGCCGCGGCGATGACCTCGGGGTCGTCGGGGTCGAGCATGAGGTCGAGCTGCGCCTCGTAGAGGTCCTTCTCGTCGGGCGTCGACGCGGCCTCGGTGACCCGGTCGGCGTCGTAGAGGAAGAGCCCGAGGTAGCGCAGCCGTCCGACGCACGTCTCCGAGCACACCGTCGGGATGCCGACCTCGAGGCGCGGGTAGCACAGCGTGCACTTCTCGGCCTTGCCCGTCTTGTGGTTGAAGTAGATCTTCTTGTAGGGGCATCCGGTGATGCACTGCCGCCAGCCGCGGCAGCGGTCCTGGTCGACGAGGACGATGCCGTCCTCCTCGCGCTTGTAGATCGCGCCCGACGGGCACGACGCCATGCACGACGGGTTGAGGCAGTGCTCGCAGATGCGCGGCAGGTAGAACATGAACGTCTGCTCGAACTGGAACCTGATCGCGTCCTCGCTCTCGCGACGGACCTTCTCGACGATCGGGTCGAGGTGACCCAGCTCGCTCGCGCCGCCGAGGTCGTCGTCCCAGTTCGCCGACCACGTGATCTTCGTGTCCTCGCCGGTGATGAGCGACTTCGGCCGCGCGACGGGGAAGTCGTCGCCGAGCGGCGCATCGATGAGCGTCTGGTAGTCGTACGTCCACGGCTCGTAGTAGTCCTCGAGCTTCGGCTGCACGGGCGACGAGAAGATCGTGAGCAGGCGCTTCAGCCGGCTGCCCGTGCGCAGCTTGAGGCGGCCGCGACCGTTCAGCGCCCAGCCGCCGCGCCACTGCTCCTGGTCCTCGTAGCGGCGGGGGTACCCCTGTCCGGGCCGCGTCTCGACGTTGTTGAACCACACGTACTCGGTGCCGGCCCGGTTCGTCCACGCCTGCTTGCACGTGACCGAGCAGGTGTGGCATCCGATGCACTTGTCGAGGTTCATCACCATGCCCATCTGGGCCATCACGCGCATCAGCTCCACCCCCGGCGCTTCCCACGAGGGGCCATACTGCGCTCACGAACTGCATCCATGAACGGCTCACCTCCTCAGTACCGGACATCCTGGTTTCGGCGACGGATGGTCGCGACCGCGTCCCGCTGGTTCCCCGTCGGGCCGAGGTAGTTGAACGTGTACGACAGCTGCGCGTACCCGCCGATGAGGTGCGTCGGCTTCACGAGCAGCCGCGTCACCGAGTTGTGGATGCCGCCGCGCCGGCCGGTCGCCTCGGACTTGGGCACGTCGATCGTGCGCTCCTGCGCGTGGTGCACGTAGACGACGCCCTCCGGCATCCGGTGCGAGACGATCGCGCGGGCGACGAGCACGCCGTTGGAGTTGACGCACTCGACCCAGTCGTTGTCGGCGGCGCCGATCGCTGCGGCATCCGCTGGACTCATCCACACCGTCGGCCCGCCGCGCGAGAGCGAGAGCATGAACAGGTTGTCCTGGTACTCCGAGTGGATCGACCACTTCGAGTGCGGGGTCAGATAGCGCACGACCACCTGCTGCCCGCCGTCGGAGCCGAGCTTCGGCTCGCCGAGCAGGCGGTGCAGGTCGAGGGGCGGCCGGTAGATCGGCATCGCCTCGCCGAGGTCGCGCATCCAGTCGTGGTCGAGGTAGAAGTGCATGCGGCCGGTGAGCGTGTGGAACGGCTTCAGCCGCTCGATGTTCACGGTGAACGGCGCGTACCGGCGGCCGCCGGTCTCGGAGCCCGACCACTCGGGCGAGGTGATCACCGGCACGGGCGCGGCCTGCGTCATCGCGAACGTGATGCGCTTCTCCTCCGAGCCCTCGGCGAGGTCGGCGAGCGGCTTTCCGACCCGTTTCTCGAGGCTGCGGAAGCCCTGCACCGCGAGCTCGCCGTTCGTGGTGCCCGAGAACGAGAGGATCGCCTCGGCGAGCCGCACGTCGGTGTCGATCGCGGGGCGCCCCGCGGCCGGGCCGTCGGGCAGCACGCCGTGCGCCTTCGCCAGTCGGTCCACCTCGTGCGACACGTCGTAGGTGACGTTCTTGATCGTGAAGCCGAGCTGCTCGGCGAGCGGACCGACGGTCGCGAGCTTGTCGGCGATCGCGGTGTAGTCGCGCTCGACGACGGCGAACACGGGCATCGTCTTGCCGGGAAGCGGCGCGACGTCGCCTCGGGCCCAGTCGCGCACGATCCCGCCGGGCTGCGCGATCTCGCCGGCCGTGTCGTGCTGCATGGGGACCGACACGAGGTCCTTGCGCGTCCCGAGGTGGGTCTCGGCCATCCGCGAGAGCTCGCGCGCGATCGCGTGGAACAGGTCGAAGTCGCTCTTCGCCTCCCACGGCGGGTCGATCGCCGGGGTGAAGGCGTGCACGAACGGGTGCATGTCGGTCGACGAGAGGTCGTGCTTCTCGTACCAGGTGGCCGCGGGGAAGACCACGTCCGACAGCAGCGTGGTGGACGTCATCCGGAAGTCCGCCGACACGAGCAGGTCGAGCTTGCCCTCGGGGATCTCGTCGCGCCACGCGATCTCGCGCGGCCGCACGGCCGCCTCGTCGGAGGCCATGACGTTGCTGTGCGTGCCGAGCAGGTGCTTCAGGAAGTACTCGTTGCCCTTCGCCGACGAGCCCATGAGGTTCGACCGCCACAGCGTGAGCAGGCGCGGCCAGTTCTCGGGGGCGTCCACGTCGGAGATGGCGGTGCGCAGCGACCCGTCGGCGAGGGCGCCGGCGACGTACGACGCGGGGTCGGATGCCGCGCCGGCGTCGACGGCCGCAGCCGCCTCGTCGGCCACCTCGAGCGGGTTGCGATCGAACTGCGGGTAGAACGGCATCCAGCCGAGCCGGGCGGACTGCGCGATCGTGTCGGCCGTGTGCATGCCGTCGAGGTGGCCCTCCGCGAGCGGGGAGGCGAGTGCGTCGGCGGAGTAGCCGTCGAAGCGCCACTGGTCGGTGTGCAGGTACCAGTAGGCGGTGCCGATCATCGTGCGCGGCGGCCGCGACCAGTCGAGGGCGTTCGCGAGCGACAGCCATCCGGTGATCGGCCGGCACTTCTCCTGCCCCACGTAATGCGCCCAGCCGCCGCCGTTGCGACCCATCGAGCCCGTGAGGATGAGCAGCGCGAGGATCGACCGGTAGGTGGCGTCGCCGTGGAACCACTGGCAGATGCCCGCCCCCATGATGATCATCGATCGGCCGCCCGAGTCGATCGCGTTCTGCGAGAACTCGCGCGCGATGCGGATGCAGGCCTCGGCCGGCACGCCCGTGATGTCCTCCTGCCAGGCGGGCGTGTACGGGGTCTCCCGGTCGTCGTAGCCGGTCGGCCACTCGCCGGGCAGGCCCTCGCGCCCGACGCCGTACTGCGCGAGCAGCAGGTCGAACACCGTCGTGACGAGCGCGCCGCCGACTCGCGTGGCCGGGACGCCTCGGCGGAGCACGCCGCCCGTTCCGTCGGGGGCGTCGAACCGGGGGAGCAGCACCTCGACGTCTTCAGCGGTGACCCGCGCGTCGCGCACCGAGAGCGCGGGCTGGGTCAGCTCGAGGTCGAGGTTCCACCGCCCCTCGCCCGACTCGGCGTACCGGAACCCCATCGAGCCGTTCGGCACCACCGGCTCGCCCGTCGCCGCCTCGAGCACGACGGTCTTCCACGCCTGCTCGGGCGCAGCCTCGGGCGCAGCGGATGCCGCGTCGAGGTCGGCCGCGGTGAGGAACTTGCCGGGCACCAGCCCGCCGTCGGCGTGCTCGACGAGCGTCACCAGGTGCGGCAGGTCGGTGTACTTCCGCGAGTAGTCGACGAAGAACGGCACCCGCCTGTCGACGTAGTGCTCCTTCAGCAGCACGTGGCCCATCGCCATCGCGAGTGCGGCGTCGGTGCCGGCCTGGCACGGCAGCCACTCGTCGGCGAACTTCGTGTTGTCGGCGTAGTCGGGGCTGACCGTGACGACCTTCGTGCCGCGATAGCGCACCTCCGCCATCCAGTGCGCGTCGGGCGTGCGGGTCACGGGCACGTTCGAGCCCCACATCATGAGGTACGTGGCATCCCACCAGTCGCCCGACTCCGGGACATCCGTCTGGTCGCCGAACACCTGCGGGCTCGCGACCGGGAGGTCGGCGTACCAGTCGTAGAACGAGGTCATCACGCCGCCGACGAGCTGGGTGAACCGCGTGCCGACGCAGTGCGAGACCATCGACATGGCCGGGATCGGCGAGAACCCGGCGACCCGGTCGGGACCGTACTCCTTGATGGTGTGCACGTAGCCGGCGGCGACGAGCTCGACCGCCTCGGCCCACGACGCGCGCACGAGCCCGCCCTTGCCGCGGGCCTGCTGGTAGCGCCGCCGCGTCTCGCGGTTCGTCGACACCTCGCCGAACGCGAGCACCGGGTCGCCGAGGCGCGCCTTCGCCTCCCGGTACGCCTCGAGCAGCACGCCCCGCACGTACGGGTACCGGACCCGCGTGGGCGAGTACGTGTACCAGGAGAAGGCGGCTCCTCGGGGGCATCCGCGCGGCTCGTACTCGGGCCGGTCGGGGCCGACGCTCGGGTAGTCGGTCTGCTGGGCCTCCCAGGTGATGATGCCGTCCTTGACGTACACCTTCCACGAGCACGAGCCCGTGCAGTTCACGCCGTGCGTCGAGCGGACCACCTTGTCGTGGCTCCAGCGGTCGCGGTAGAACGCGTCGCCCTGGCGGCCTCCCTGCAGGAACGCCGCGCGATGGTCGGGCGTCTCGTCCCACCGCGTGAAGAACCGTCCGACCGCGAGCAACGCGTCGGACGCCGGACCATCCACACCGATGGACGGGGTCATGGATCGGACCCTACCGAGGCGTGGGCGTCTTCGCCAGCGCACGCGCGGGGAGCGCGGAGGTCGAGTCGGTTCCGATCCGGTCGTGGCGCTCAGGGCCGAGCCGCGGCGGCCGCGAACACCCCCTCGGGGTCGTAGGAGTGCCGGATCCGCTGCACGCGCTGCTCGTGCTCGCCGAGGGTCAGGCCGCCGACGGCGCCCTCCTCCTCGCCCAGTCCCGCGAAGTTCAGGTACATGCCGCGCGAGGCCGGCTCGAGCGCGTTCCAGAGCCCTCGCGCCCAGGCGATCGCGTCGTCGTCGAGCGCGGGATCGCTCCAGATCGCGTCGACGCTCACGTTGAACCGCGCGCCGCGATGCGCGAACGCCGTCCCGTCGGGGCCGACCCGGTCGATCGCGCCACCCAGGGTCCGCACGATCACCGCCGAGCGGGGGTCAGGTCGCCGCGCGGCGTGCGCGACCATGAGCTCGACGGTCGCGTCGTCCAGTTCATCCATGAAGTGCGACTTCCAGTAGTAGCGGCCACCGTCGGGGATGGCGAAGTCGAACGCGCTCTGGGCCTCGACCCAGGTGCTCGTGCCGCCGAGATCGAGGATCGGTTCGCCCAGCTCGGCGAACGGCTCGAGCACCGGCGCGGCATCCGCGGGCTCGCCGATGTACGTGCCGAGCGCGAGGACGAGCGGAACGCCGACGACCTCGTCGGGCAGGCCCGGGAAGGGCGGCAGCGCCCACAGCGCGAACTGGGGCGCGACGGTCGGTGGCGCCTCCGCGGCCAGCCGCCGCCACGCGCGGAAGACGGCACCGGCGTCCTCGGCCGGGTAGGCGAAGACGGCCGCCGCGACGTCGGGACCGAGCGGATGCAGCGCGAACGTGAACTCGGTGACCACGCCGAGTCCGCGGCCGGCCCCGCGCAGCGCCCAGTAGAGGTCGGCGTTCTCGTCGGCGCTCGCCGTGCGCACCGCGCCGTCCGCCGTCACCACCGTCATCGAGACGACGTTGTCGCAGCTCAGGCCGTGCATGCGCTGCATCAGGCCCAGCCCGCCGCCGAGCGTGAGCCCGGCGACGCCGGTCTCGGAGACCTCGCCTCCCGGAGTGGCGAGCCCGAACGGCTGCGTCGCGGCATCCACGTCGGACCATCGCGCACCGCCCTGTACGCGTGCCGTGCGCGCGACCGGATCGACGACCACGTCCCGCATGCCGGAGAGGTCGATCACCATCCCGTCGTCGCAGACGGCGCTGCCGGCGACCTGGTGCCCGCCGCCGCGGATCGACACGACCGGCCGCCGCGACCGCGCCACGTCGACGCACGCGATCACGTCGTCGAGGTCGACGCACCGGACGATGACCTCGGGATGCCGGTCGATCAGGCCGTTCCACACCATCCTCGCGGCGTCGTACTCCGGATGATCCCGGTCGATCGCCGCTCCTCGTATCCGTGCGCGCAGGTCACCGACCAGCGATGCTCGCGCGACCTCCGGCAGTGCCATGATCGCCCTCGCTTCCCCGCCGCGTGCGCAGCGGATGCGCTCAGGCTAGGACCGCGGATCGGGTCGGTTCATGGGGTGAACTCCCCATCTCCGTCGCGCGCCGGCCGGGGGGCCTCGTCGGCGAGCAGGCCGTGCCGCATCGCGAAGATCGAGAGGGTCGCCCGGTTGCGAGCGCCCGTCTTCGTGTAGATGTGCTCGAGGTGGTTGCCGATCGTCTTCGGCGAGACGTGCAGGAGGGCGGCGATCTCCGCCGTCGACCGGCCCCGGGCGGCGAGGCCGAGCACCTCCACCTCGCGTTCGGTGAGGCCCGCCGGCCACTCCCGGCGACGGTGACGGTGGTGACCCGCGGCGACGAGGACCGCTTCGACGGCCGCGGCGTCGAGGCGACCCTCGCCGACCTCGCGACGCAGCACCCCGGGGAGCTCGGTGGCGGGGATCGCCGGACGATGCGGTCGCGGCTGGGCCTTCGAGGCGTAGACGTCCGCGGCCGCGAGCAGCCGAGCCGGCTGCGTGATCTCGGGAGCCGAGATCCCGCGCGGATATCCCGAGCCGTCGAGGCGCTCGTGATGCTGGCAGGCGAGGCGTCCGTGCGCGCGCAGCCCCGGGAAGGGCTCGAGGATCGCCTCCGTGAGGTAGGGGTGGAGCCGCATCTGCTGGGTCTGCGCCGGCGTGAACGGACCCGGCGACTCCCAGACGGCGGCGGGGACCCCCATCCTGCCCAGGTCGTGCAGGAGCGCGGCACGTCGCGCGCCCGCCCGCTCCGTCGCGCCGAGGCCGACATCGTCCGCCGCGGCGTCGACGAGCGCCGCCGTAGCGGACTGGTGGCCGAGCGTCGTCGGCGACTTGAGGTCGACGTAGTCCGCGAGCACGAGGAGCGCCCGATCGAGCGCCTCATCGTCGAGCAGGTCGTCGAGGCTCGGGCACACCCGCATCGCCGCGTCGAACGCCTCGACGGCGTCGAGGGTGCCGAAGATCTCGTCGGACTCGTCGCAGAAGGCGTCGACGAGGTCGGGGTCGAACTGCGTGCCGCGGCGGGCGCGTGCCACGGCGACGGCGGCGTCCGCCCCGCCCGCACGGTGCATCGCCATCACGATGTCGCCGAGGTTCGCCGCGCGCGCCGAGAAGGTCGCCTCTGCGCCACGCAGGCCGCGGGGTTCGCCCGCGCCGTCCCAGCGCTCGTACACCTGGTCGAGGCCGGTGCGGAGCCGCACCGGCACGTCGAGCGCCTCGGCGAGGGCCGACGCGGCACGGCGATGGTTCTCGAACATCGCCAAGGTGTCGCGCATGCCCTCGACGGGGAAGGCGGCGATCGTGCGCCGTCGCTGGGGCCAGGGCTGGCCCGCACCGACCTGCCGGGCGATGAAGTCCTGCTCCGCCCGCTCATCGGCGAGGTCCACCATCCTGATCTCGGCCTTGGCTCGGTGGTCGTCGCCGAACCAGCGCGCCTGCTCGAGCGAGTCGACGTGGCATCCCGCCCACGACAGCATCGACGTGTGGAACACCTCGCGCCGCGCGTCGGCGTCGAGCCCCGCGCGCTCGGCGAGGACCAGCGAGATGTAGGTCTGGCCGAGGGTGTGGCCCATGGGCTGCCCCATGCACAGGTCGATCCCGCGGGACAGCGCCGCGAGCAGCTCGTGCTTGTGCACGTGCGGCTCTCCGACGGTATCGGCCGTGGCCATGCGCCGATTCTCCCGCACCCGACGAGGGCCCGCACCCGACCCCGCGCCCGCCCGGGTGCGCGGCGCTCGTGCCTCAGACCAGCGCCTGCACCCCCGTCGCGATCGCGTAGATCGTGACCCCGGCGAGCGCGCCCACGACCGTGCCGTTGATGCGGATGTACTGCAGGTCGCGGCCGACCTGGAGCTCGAGCTTCTCGGTCGTCTCGCGCGGATCCCACCGCTCGACCGTCTCGGTGATCACGCCGGCGATCTCATGCCGGTAGTTGCGCACGACGTAGGCCGCGGCATCCGCCACCCACTCGTCGACCTTGGCGGCGAGCTCCTCGTCGGTCGCGAGGCGCGCGCCCACCTCGATGACGGCCGCGCGGAAGCCCTTGCGCAGCTCGCTGTCGGGATCGGCCAGCGCCTGATCGAGCGTCGCCTTCACGCTCGCCCACGCCTCGCCCGCGAACTCGCGCACGCGCGGGCTGTCGAGCAGGTCGGCCTTGAGCCGCTCGACTCGGTCGATCATGGCGGGGTCGTGCTGCAGGTCGTCGGTGAGCTCTGCGAGCCAGCGGTCGATGGCGCCGCGCAGGGGATGCCGCGGGTCGGCCCGTACCGTGCGCACGAACGCCAGCACCTCCCGATGCGCCCGGTCGTCGACGAGCCGGTCGACGAAGCCCGGCAGCCACTTCGGCAGCCGGTCGGACACCATGGAGCCGAACGCCTCGGGGTGCGAGAAGAGCCACGCCTCGGCCTTCTCGAGCACGGCGTCGATCGCCGCTCGCTGCTGGTCGGCGGCGACGAGCCGGGCGCCGAGCCGCCCCATCGCGGGGCCCCACTCGGGCTCGAACAGGTGCTTGCGGGCGAGCTGCTCGATGACGTCCTCGACGTCGTCGTCGCCGAGCAGCGTCAGCACGCCGCGGGCCGCGACCGACGCCTCGGAGGTCAGGAGGTCGGCGTTCTCGGGCACGGCGAGCCATTCGCCGAGCCGCCGCGCGATGCCGACCGAGCGGAGCTTGCCGATCACGACCTCCTCCGAGAGGAACTCCTGCTCGACGAATGCGCCGAGCGTCGCGCCGATCTCGTCCTTGCGCGTCGGGATGATCGCCGTGTGCGGGATCTTGAGCCCGAGCGGATAGCGGAACAGCGCCGTCACGGCGAACCAGTCCGCGATCGCGCCGACCATGGCGCCCTCGGCGGCCGCGCGAACGAAGCCGAGCCACGGCACCTCGTCCTGCAGCGCGAACGACACTGCGAACACGACGGCGGCCACGAGCAGGAGGCTCGTCGCCACCCGCTTCATGCGCCTGAGCGCCGCGAGCCGCTCGGCATCCGTCGGCAGCGCTCGTGCCTCGGGCGCCGGCGCGGCCTCGCGTTCCCCGATGGTCGTCATGCGCGACCCCCTCGCCTCGGATGTCCGTCGGTTTCGACCGTAGCGCGTGCCCTCGAGGCCGCTGGATAGGCTTGCGTCCATGACGGATGCCGCCCCCACGCCCCCTGAGGAGACGTACTCCTACCTCGGGCCGGCCGGCACGTTCACCGAGGCCGCGCTGAAGCAGGTACCCGATGCCGCGGGCAAGCACTGGCGCTCGGTGAACAACGTGGGGGAGGCGCTCGCCGACGTCACGAGCGGACGCTCGGTCGCCGCGATGATCGCGATCGAGAACTCCGTCGAGGGCGGCGTCTCCGCCACCCAGGACGCGCTGGCGACCGTGCCGGGCCTGCGGATCATCGGCGAGTACCTCGTGCCCGTGAACTTCGTGCTCGTGGCCCGGCCGGGCACCACGCTCGGCGACGTCCGCATCGTGAACGCCCACCCCGTCGCCTACGCACAGTCGCGCGGCTGGCTCGAGCGCGAGCTGCCCGACCACGGGCACATCCCGGCGACGAGCAACGTGCAGGCTGCGGCATCCCTGTTCGAGGGCAGCCAGGCGGATGCCGCGGTGGCCCCGCCCGGCATCACCGAGCACCTCGACCTCGAGGTGCTCGCCCGCGACATCGGCGACAACCCCAACGCGGTCACCCGGTTCGTGCTCGTCTCGCGCTCGCGCATCCTCGCCGAGCCGACGGGCGCCGACAAGACGAGCCTCATCGTCGAGCTGCCCGACGACGAGCCCGGCTCGCTGCTCGCGATGCTCGAGCAGTTCTCGACCCGTGGCGTGAACCTCTCGCTGCTCGAGTCGCGCCCGATCGGCGACGCCCTCGGCCGCTATCGGTTCGTCGTCGACCTCGACGGGCACATCGCCGACGAGCGCGTCGCCGACGCCCTGCTCGGCCTGCGTCGCACCAGCCCGAACGTGATCTTCCTCGGCTCGTACCCCCGCGCCGATCGCCGCGAGGTGTCGTACCACTCGAAGTACGATGACGAGATCTTCATCGAGGCGCGCGACTGGCTGCGGGGGCTGCTCAGCGGCGAGCCCGACTGACGCGGGCTGACCTGACGTCGGTGACCTCGAACTGGGGTGACGCGGGCATTGCGCGAGCACACAGGGGATTGGTAGCGTCCGCCTGACCCGACTCGAACGGACCCTGCCGATGGCCCTGCCCATGCGACGCGTCTCGTGACGCGCACTCCTGCCCCTCTCGTCCGCCGCACCGCACTGCACCGCCGCACCGCACTGCACCGCCGCATCCGAACGCTCGTCGTGTCGGTGCTCGCGGTCGTCCTCGTGACGCAGGCGGTGGGCGCCACGCCCGCCGCGGCCTCGGCGGCACCGCAGACGCTCTCGGGAACCGTGAGCTTCGGCACAGCCGGGGAACATCCCGCCGGCGTCGGCGCGAGGGTCTACTGGGAGCGCTACGACGGTGGCAACTGGTATTCCGGGCCACCCGAGGGCCTGGCCACGGATGCAGCGGGGCGGTGGACCCTCTCGCTCGAGACCGGCACGTATCGCATCCGGTTCTCCCCGACGTCGAACGACTACCAGGGCCTCTACTGGAACGGGCCGTCGGCCGCCGAGTACGCCAATCATGTGACGGTGGGCGACCAACCGATCACTGGCATGGACCTCACGTTGCCGCGCCGGGGGTCCATCTCGGGCACGGTGTACCTCGGGGGCGCGGAGCGCGTGGCGGGAGCCGGCCAGGTGCGGGCGACCGCCTACCGGTGCTACCAATCCGGGTGCGTCTCCGGCTCAGAGCCCACGGCACTCACGGATGCCTCGGGCAGGTACACCTTCAGCGGGCTGTTCAACGGCGTCTACACGATCCGTTTCGCCTACCTCGCCGGCCCCGAATTCCAATCGCCGATCGCCCCGGTCGTGGTGACCGTGGACAACGTCACGCAGGTGTTCACGGGGCAGGACGTCACGATGCCGGTGGCCGCCACGATCGCGGGCACCGTGACACTCGGGTCGGCCGAGGTGCGGGCCGCCGCGGGAGAGGTGCTCGTCACCGCGCGTCGCCACTCGGACACGGGCGCCAGCGGATGGACGGAGTCGAGCGTTCCAACCGGCGCGGACGGCAGGTACGCGTTCCCCGGGCTCCCGCGGGGCACGTACGAACTCCGGTTCTCGTACGTCGGAACCGGCGGGTTCGCCCCGCAGTGGTGGCCGGCCAACCCGGTCCCGTCGGTGAGCGGCACGCGATTCACGCTGGGCGAGTCGCCCATCGTGCGCGACATGACCCTGCCGCTCGGAGCAACGCTCACCGGCACCGTCCGCGACGCCGCGTCGGCTCCGATCGGCGGGATGCGCGTCATCGCCTCGGCGTTCGACGACGCCAGCCATGAACCGGGGGTGGAGGTCGGCTCGACGACGACGGACGCCGACGGCGCGTACTCGCTCGCGAACCTCGCGCCGGGCCGTTACAGCATTCGCATCGTCCCCGAGGCCGAGCAGAGCCCGTTCTCCCCGGTCACCCGTGCGGACGGGCTCCGACTCGATGCCGGCGAGCGTCGCACCGGCTACGACGTGACGGTGTACCGGTACACGACACTGTCGGGCACCATCACCTGCGAGGGCTGCCACCTCGAACCCGCGCGCCAGCTCGCAGTGGTCTTCGAGCGGAACGTCGGCACGCGTGCCGACCCCGTCTGGGTCTCTGCCGGGTCCACCGGTGTCTGGCCCCGCGCCGTCGAGAACACGGCCGCCTATTCCACGGACACCAACTGGGGGCTCGTTGCCGGCATCTACCGCGCCCGCGTGGTCGGAGACTGGGGATGGCGCACTCGAGCCGGATGGTCGCTCCCCGTGACCGTGGAGGACGGTGGCGACGCCGTCCTCGACCTGACGGCGGAGTTCCTGGAGTTCGATCGGGACTTCTCGGGTGACGAGAACCCCGACGTGCTGGTCCGTACGTCGTCCGGTTCGATGTTGATGTACACCGGCGATGGGGCTTCCGGTTGGAAGGGTGCCTCGACGATCGGGTCGGGCTGGACGATCATGAACCACGTGTTCGCGGCCGGGGACTTCTCCGGCGACGGGCACGAGGACGTGATGGCACGCGACGGCGCCGGTCGCCTGCACCTGTACCGCGGTGACGGGAACGGCGGCTGGCTCGGCTGGGGTGTCGTGGGCACCGGCTGGGGTCACATGACGGCGATCTTCAGCCCGGGCGACTTCTCCGGCGACGGGAACGCAGACGTGATGGCGCGTGACGGTGCGGGCGACCTGTGGCTGTACCCGGGTGACGGGAAGGGCGGCTGGGGTGCCGTGTCGAAGGTCGGCTCGGGCTGGAACGCCTTCGACACCGTGTTCGCCGTGGGCGACTTCGGCGGCTCTGGCGAGGCCAACGTCATGGGCCGCATGCCCAACGGCGACCTCTGGGCCTACCCCGCATCCGGTTCCGGGAGCTGGACGGATCCCGCGCGTGTCGGAACGGGCTGGGGAGTCTTCGATGCGGTGTTCGGGTCGGGCGACTTCGACGGCGACGGCTTCGACGACGTCATGGGACGGGACCGGTCGGGCCGCCTGTGGCTGTACCCGGGACAGGGCGGCTTCGACTGGGGAAGTCCCGCCGTGGTCGGCACCGGCTGGGGTCACCTCGGCTTCGTGAGCTGAGGAATCCTGCGTTTGTCACGCGCGCTGTGCACATCTATTGCGCGTGGCTCTTCGGCGCTGATAACTTCCTGCGGACAGCACCTGAAGGTTCCCCCGATCCCTACATGAATGGAGCCCCATCGATGCCCCAGCGACGTGCATCGTGACCCGAACCGTCACCCGCATCCCGTCCATCCGTCAGGCCCCGCGCCGCCGGGCGTTCGCCGCGATTCTGGCCATCGTGGCGACCTTGTTCGCCTCCCTCGCCGTGACCGCGGCGCCCGCAGTCGCGGCCCCCCAGAGCGTCTCGGGCACCGTGAGCTTCGGCACCGACGGCAACCATCCCGCCGGGGTCTCCGCGGTCGTCACGTGGCAGCAGAACGTCGACGGCGCCTACGTGCCCGGTCCGGCAGAGGGCGTTCGCACCGACGCCGACGGACGCTATTCGCTGTCGCTCGAACCCGGCAGCTACACCTTGCGATTCGCGCCGTCGACGCCGGGGTACCAGACCCTCTGGTGGGGCGGCGTCGAGGCGGCGGACATGAGCGCAGTGGTCGAGGTGAGCGATGCGTCGCTCGCGGGCATGGACATCACGCTGCCGCAGGTGGAAGTCTCTGCCGAGGACCCTTCGCCCACGGTCGAGGCCCCGACCCAGCGAACCGCATCCATCGCCGGAACCATTCGGACGGAGGCTGGGACGCCCATTGCCGGAGCGAAGGTGACCGCGACCGCCTGGGATCCGATCGATTGGAGCACCGAGGTGGTGGGCGAGGCGTTCACCACGACCGACGGCACGTATCTGCTGGCCGGCCTTCCGGCCGCCGGGTACGAACTCGACGTCACCGCCGACGGGTACGTGAACCCGTGGATCCCGTTCTTCGAGCTCGCCGAAGGCGAGCAGCGCACCGGGGTCGACGCCGCGATGATGCGCTACCGGAGCATCTCGGGCACGATCACGTGCGACAGATGCGACGAACCCGAGGTCGGCGAGAGCATGTACGTGCTGTTCGACCGGAACGTCGGGACCAGGGCCGAGCCGGCGTGGGTGTACGCCGGCGGCGTGCTGGCCACGCCCACCGAAGCGGCCGACGGGGCTGCGACGTACACGTTCAGCACCGCGGACGGACTCCTTCCCGGCAGCTATCGGGCGACGGTCGGCGGCTACTGGGGCTGGCGCACCCGCGCGAACGTCTCGCCTGCGGTGACCGTCGAGGACGACTCGAAGGTGACGCTCGACCTGACGGCGGAGTTCCTGGAGTTCGATCGGGACTTCTCGGGCGACGAGAACCCCGACGTGCTGGTCCGTACGTCTTCCGGTTCGATGTTGATGTACACCGGCGACGGGGTATCCGGTTGGAAGGGTGCCTCCACGATCGGGTCGGGGTGGACGATCATGAACCACGTGTTCGCCGCGGGCGACTTCTCGGGTGACGGGCACGAGGACGTGATGGCCCGCGATTCGGCGGGTCGGCTGCACCTGTACCGCGGTGACGGGAACGGCGGCTGGCTCGGCTGGGGCGTCGTCGGCACCGGCTGGGGTCACATGACGGCGATCTTCAGCCCGGGCGACTTCTCCGGCGACGGGAACGCGGACGTGCTGGCGCGTGACGGCGCCGGCGACCTGTGGCTCTACCCGGGCGACGGGAAGGGCGGCTGGGGTGCCGTGTCGAAGGTCGGCTCGGGCTGGAACATCTTCGACACCGTGTTCGCCGTGGGCGACTTCGGCGGCTACGGCGAGGCCAACGTCATGGGCCGCATGCCCAACGGCGACCTCTGGGTCTACCAGGCGTCGGGCTGGGGCGACTGGATCGGCCAGTACCGCGCGGGCACCGGCTGGAACATGTTCGACGCCGTGTTCGGCGCCGGCGACTTCGACGGCGACGGCTGGGACGACATCATGGGCCGTGACCGGGGCGGCAACCTCCACCTCTACCCGGGCGAGGGGGGCCTCTTCAAGCTCCCGTCGGTCGTCGGCACGGGGTGGGGGCACCTCTCCTTCGTGAGCTGAATCGCGATCTGCGATCCCGTGCCGGACGAGCCAGTCGGCAGGCGTTCGGGGCCACCCGGCACGGGATCGCGGTACTGTGGCGCTGGTGGGCACGACGGAGGACGCCATGACGAAGACACGTCCCGAGCCGGGGATCGACCCACGGTTCGATCCGCGGTACCAGCGCGGATACGTGCCCGACGCGGCGACGGCCGATGAGGGCGACCAGCCTCCCGGCATCGTCATCGCGCCGGCCGGCTCGGCGCCGGAGGACTCGACAGCGTCCGCGACGGCACCCGCGCCGCCGGTGCGCCGGCCGGATCCGGAGCCGACGGCGGGGCCGCGACCGACTCGTGCCGACCCGCACGAGGACGTCCGTTCGACCGAACGGGACCTCGATGCGGAGGACGACGTCCTCTTCCCGTCCGAGTTCGCGGAGGCCGACGACGAGCCGTCGCCCGCCGACCCGTGGTTCCTCGCAGCCTGGGGCGTCGCCGTCATCGCGATCGTCGTGGGCGGCGCGTTCTGGTGGGCGGGCCTGATGGCCGACAACCCGTTCTCGGGTGTGAGCCAGTCCGACCGCTGGCTCCAGTACGTCGGCTGGGTCGTGGCGCCGTCGCTCATCCAGGGCGGCCTGCTCGGGCTCGTCGCGATGCTCGTGTGGACCGGCATCCGCTGGGCCCGTCGACGCTCGGAGCCCTCGTGATCGCTCGGCTCCTCCGCAACCCCGCGGCCATCGCACTGGCGCTGGTCGTCGTCGTCGCGGCCGCGCTCACCATCTGGGCCGTGGGCGTCGTGGTCGAGGACACCGGCGAGATCTTCCTCAACCCCGATCCCAGCGACGCGGCCATCGCGCAGTACCGCATCATCCAGATCGCCAACGCGATCCCGCAGCCGGCGACGCTCGTGGGCGTGGTGGCGCTGCTCGGCTTCATCATCGTGGGCGCCGTGACGAATCGCGTGATCGACGCCGAGCACGATCGGCGCCGCTCATCGACGATCGACGGGCGCTAGCCCGACCCGTCTCGTCGCCGGTGTTCGGCGGGGAGCCGCTCGTCCCGCTCGTCAGTCCTCGACGCGCACGATGAGGGCGGCCGGGTCCACGCGGAAGCGCGCGGCGACCACGGTGCCGAACTCGTCGCCGTCGATCTCGAACTCCTCGGCATCCGCCTCGATCTCGATGTCGACCGACCGCCCGCGCGAGTAGACGATCTCGCGACGGCGGCTGCCGCCCGTGAGGTCGAGGAACTGCCGCCCGAGCGCGCTCTTGCGCAGCACGCGGTTCTCCCAGGTGACGCGCCGCCACACGAGCAGCCACCCCATGAGGTTGCGCGGCTGCAGCACCACGACGTCGAGCTTGCCGTCGTCGAGCTCCGCATCGGGGATGAGCTCGATGTTGCCCGGCAGGTACCCGAGGTTCGCCACGAGGATGCTCGACACCCGCGAGCGGTGCAGGCGACCGGCATCCGTGCGGTGCACGACCCGGAACGGCTTCGAGGCCGGAATGGCCCGCAGGCCCGCGTCGACGTAGGCCAGCCAGCCGACCCGCTTCTTGAGGTCGGGGTTGGTGTTCGAGATCATGGCCGCGTCGATGCCGATGCCCGACATCACGAGGGAGGCATGCGTCTCGTTCGTGCCGTCGGCGCGGGTGATGTCGGCCACGAGCACGTCGATGGCACGATCGACGCCGGCGAAGGCGAGCACCACCGCGTCGTCGTGGTCGTTGACGGGGACGCCGAGGTTGCGGGCGAAGAGGTTGCCCGTGCCGAGCGGCACCAGTCCGAGCGGCACGCCGGTGCCGCGCACGGCGGCAGCCACCGAGCGCACGGTGCCGTCGCCGCCCGCCGCGATCACCAGATCCACGCCCGCTGCGATCGCCTCGCGGGCCATGCCCTTGCCAGGGTCGTCGATGGTCGTCTCCAGCCACAGCGAGGGCGCGTACTGCTGCCGCTCCTCAGCCGATTTCACGGCCGCGCGCAGCAGGTCGATCCCGCTCTTCGTCGGGTTGAAGATCACGGCCGCGCGGAGCTGCCCGCCGGCCCCGTCGACGCCGGCGGCCGCCGCGTGATGCGCATCCCCGGTCACGCTGCAACCGTATCGCTTCGAGCCGAGCGGATGCCCCACGCCCTCGTCGGCCGTCCAGCCCAGTTCAGGGGTGCCGGCCGGGGCCCCGAGCCGTCGGTGGCCCCGGGCTAGACTGGCTCGCGTGATCGACCCCGTGCTGCTCCGCGAGAACCCCGAGCTGATCAAGCGATCGCAGGAGTCGCGCGGCGAGTCATCCGCCTTCGTCGACGACGCGCTCGCCGCCGATTCCGCGCGACGCACGGCCATCTCCGAGTTCGAGACCCTCCGCGCCGAGCAGAACGCCTTCGGCAAGCAGGTCGCGAAGGCGCCCAAGGAGGAGAAGGCCGCGCTCGTCGCGCAGGCGCAGGAGCTCGCCGCGAAGGTGAAGGACGCGAACCAGCGCGCCGGCGAGGCCGAGTCCACGTTCACGTCGGCGATGCAGCGCATCGGCAACGTCGTCATCGACGGCGTCCCGGCCGGCGGCGAAGACGACTTCATCGTCCTGCGCGAGGTCGGCGAGATCCCCGCGTTCGACTTCGAGCCCCGCGACCACCTCGAGATCGGCGAGCTCCTCGACGCGATCGACATGTCGCGCGGCGCGAAGGTCTCGGGGGCGCGCTTCCACTTCCTGAAGGGCGTCGGCGCCAGGCTCGAGCTCGCCCTCATGAACATGGGCCTCGACCGGGCCATCGCCAACGGCTTCACCCCGCTCATCACGCCCACGCTCGTGCGTCCCGAGATCATGCAGGGCACCGGCTTCCTCGGCGCGCACGCCGAGGAGGTCTACCACCTGCCCGCCGACGACCTCTACCTCGTCGGCACGAGCGAGGTCGCGCTCGCCGGGTACCACTCCGACGAGATCATCGACCTCTCCGACGGCCCGATCCGCTACGCGGGCTGGTCGACGTGCTACCGCCGCGAGGCCGGCAGCCACGGCAAGGACACCCGCGGCATCATCCGCGTGCACCAGTTCGACAAGCTCGAGATGTTCAGCTACGTCGACCCGGCCGATGCCGAGGCCGAGCACGAGCGGCTCCTCGGCTGGCAGGAGGACATGCTGCGGTCGCTCGGCCTCACCTATCGCGTCATCGACGTCGCGGCCGGCGACCTCGGTTCGAGCGCCGCGCGCAAGTTCGACGTCGAGGCCTGGGTGCCCACGCAGCAGGCCTACCGCGAGCTCACGTCGACCTCGAACTGCACGACGTTCCAAGCACGGCGCCTCGACATCCGCCATCGCACCGAGAGCGGGAAGACGGCGCCGGTCGCGACGCTCAACGGCACGCTCGCCACGACGCGCTGGATCGTCGCCATCCTCGAGACCCACCAGCAGGCCGACGGCTCGGTGGTGGTGCCCGAGGCGCTGCGCGGGTACCTCGGCGGCCTCGAGGTGCTGGAGCCCAAGCGCGCATGAGCATGCCGGCCCCCCGACCCGCCGAAGCCGCGGAGCCGTGGCTCGTCGCGCTCGACGTCGACGGCACGATCCTGCACGAAGACGAGTCGATCGACGAGCGGGTGGCCGACGCGATCCTCGCCGCGCGTGAGCGCGGCCACGAGGTGACGCTCGCCACCGGGCGGTCGTGGGCGACGACGCTGCCCGTGCTCGAGCGCCTCGGCCTCACCCCCGAGTTCGTGGTGTGCGCGAACGGCGCCATCACGATGCGACGCGACGACGGGGCATCCGGCGGCTACTCGCGTGCGCACGTCGAGACGTTCGACCCGACGGCCGTGCTCGCGCGCATACGCTCGTTCCTCCCGAGCGGGCGGTTCATGGTCGAGTTGCCCGACGGGTACCGCCTCTACACGCAGGGCATGTCCGACTGGAACCTCGAGAACGCCCGCGAGGTGCACTTCGACGAGCTGCTCGACCAGCGAGCGACGCGCGTCGTGGTGGTGTCGCCCGACCACGAGCTCGAGGAGTTCCTGCGCATCGTCGAGGAGATGGGCCTGCACCAGGTGAGCTACGCGATCGGCTGGACCGCGTGGCTCGACATCGCCCCCGACGGCGTGAGCAAGGCCACCGCGCTCGAGCGCGTGCGCGGCTGGCTCGACCTCCCGCTCGACCGGGTGATCGCCGTCGGCGATGGGCGCAACGACATCGAGATGTTCTCGTGGGCCGGCGCCGCCGGCCGCGCCGTGGCCATGGGGCAGGCGCCCGCCGAGGTGCGCGCGGCCGCCGGGGAGACCGCCGAGGACGTGGACCACGCCGGCCTCGCGGCGGTGCTCGACTCGCTTCCCTGACGCGCATCCCGCCTGTTCGGGGTCTCGCCGGTTATCATCAGCGAGTCGGGAGGGGCGCGATGAGCGGTCGGTCTGCACCGGAGGGGCCCGTCGAGCCTGCCGTCCCGAGACACGGCCGGATGCCTCGGCACGGCGCCTGGCAGACCTACGGCAAGATCGCGGCGGCCGTCGTCGCCGTGCTCGCCATCAGTGCGACGGCCGTCGTGAGCTACGCCGCGGTGGACCTCCTCGCGACCGCCGCCGTGAAGCCGCCCGTGAAGCTCGAAAGCGAGACGATCCTCGAGAACGTGCCCGACATCGGCGCGATGGAGGGCGGGTTGAACTTTCTGCTCGTCGGCAGCGACAAGCGCCCCGACGACGGAGCGTTCGGCGACCCCGAGGAGGAGTCGGCCGTGCTCAACGACGTGACGATGCTCCTGCACATCTCGCAGGACCACAGCCACGTCGAGGTCGTCAGCTTCCCACGAGACATGCTCGTCGACGTGCCCGAGTGCGTCGACCCGAACGACCCCGAGGGCGAGCGGCTGCCCGAGCTCTACGGGACGAAGATGAACGAGGTGCTCTCGTGGGGCGGCTTCGGTTGCGTCGCCGCCACGATCGAGCGGCTCACCGGCGTGCAGATCCCGGTCGGCGGCATCGTCGAGTTCTACGGCGTGGCGGCGCTCTCGACCGCGATCGGCGGTGTCGACGTCTGCGTCGTCGACCGGATCGACGACGACTACACCGGCCTGCACATCGACCCGGGGACGCATTCCCTGCAGGGCATGGACGCGCTCGCGTTCCTCCGCACGCGCCACGGCGTCGGCGACGGCAGCGACCTCGGCCGCATCTCCAACCAGCAGACCTTCCTCGCCTCGCTGATGCGCACCATGCAGGGCTCGGGCACGCTCGGCGACCCCGTGAAGCTCTACTCGATCGCGAAGGCCGTGCTCTCGAACATGACGCTCTCGACCGCGTTGCAGAACCCGGCGCAGCTCATGTCCATCGCACGCACGCTGCAGGACATCGACCTCTCGAAGATCGCGTTCGTGCAGTACCCGACCGTGTACACCGACGGGTTCGCCGCGGTCGTGCCCGCCGAGTCGGCCCAGGTGCTCAATGCCGCACTCGTCGCCGACCACCCGGTCGCCATCGACCCCAACGCGACGACCGACTCCGACTTCGGCACCGTGACCGACCCGAACGCCCCGGCCCAGCCCGAGGCGCCCGCCCCCGAGGCGCCGGCGACGGATGCCCCGGCCACGGCCGCCCCGACGACGCCGCCGGCTGACGCGCTGCCTCCCGACGTGACCGGGCAGACCGCCGCCGACGTGCGCTGCTCGAGCGCGAACGCGGGCTGACCAGGGGAGCGGCATCCGCTCGCGCGTCGCGCCATCGTGCGGGAACCTGCGGTCGCGGCATCCGTCGGAGCACCCGAATCAGCGCCTTCTCAGGCTGGGATGAGAGGCTCGTGCGGATGCGCTTCGGCTAGAATCGGGGCCTGCCTGTGCGACGCGGCCCCTCACGGGGCTTCGGCGCGCCGGTTGGAGGGCTGTCCGAGCGGCCGATGGAGCTGGTCTTGAAAACCAGTGGGCAGCAATGCCTCGTGGGTTCGAATCCCACGCCCTCCGCGCGCACGACCACGGATCACGACAGGAGAGGCATCGGGTGAATCAGGACCTGCGTCACAGCTCACGTCGCGCTGCGAAGACCTCGTCGGTCGCACGTCACGGACGGCTCAAGGCCCACAGCGCGTGGAAGACGGTGGCGAAGGTCGCGGCATCCGTCGTCGCGGTCACCCTGATCTCCGGTTCCGCCGTCGCCGCCTACGCCGCCTGGGACCTCGCCAGCACCGTGAAGCCCACGGTCACCCTCGAGAGCGAGAAGGTGCTCGAGGGCGTGCCCGACGTGGGCGCGATGGAGGGCGGCGTCAACCTGCTGCTCATCGGCAGCGACAGCCGGGCCGGCCAGGGCGACGGCTTCGGCGACCCCGATGAGGAGACCGCGGTCCTCAACGACGTGACGATCCTGATGCACATCTCGCAGGACCACACCAACGCGTCGGTCGTCAGCTTCCCCCGCGACATGCTCGTCGACGTCCCCGCCTGCCAGGACCCGAACGACCCGTCGAGCACGCTCGACGAGCTCTACGGCGTGAAGATCAACTCCGTGCTCTCGCACGGCGGCATGAACTGCGTCGTCGAGACCGTGCAGTCGCTCACCGGCGTATCGATCCCGTTCGCGGGCATCGTGCAGTTCATGGGCGTGGCCGGCCTCTCCGAGGCCGTCGGCGGCGTCGAGGTCTGCGTCGCCGAGCCGATCGAGGACGAGTACACCGGCACCTTCCTCGAGGCGGGCAACCACACCCTGAGCGGCGTCGCCGCGTTGCAGTTCCTCCGCACGCGCCATGGCGTCGGCGACGGCAGCGACCTCGGCCGCATCTCGAACCAGCAGGTCTTCATGTCGTCGCTGGCCCGCAAGCTGCAGGCCGACGGCACCCTGAGCGACCCGGTGAGGCTCTACTCGATCGCCAAGGCGGCGCTCGCCAACATGCAGCTCTCGTCGAGCCTCGCCGACCCGACCCGCATGATCTCGATCGCCAAGGCGCTGAAGGACACCGACCTCGGCTCGATCGCGTTCATCCAGTACCCGACCGCGTACTCCGAGGGCTTCAGCGCCGTCGTGCCGACCGACTCCGCCGAGATGGTCAACCTGGCGCTCCAGGAGGACCGACCGGTGACGTTCAACTACGACAACGAGTCGTCCTCGTTCGCGTCGGCCGGCGACCCCAACGCCGCCCCGCCCGCCGAGGTCCCGGCCGAAGAGGTGCCCGCCGAGGAGGCTCCTGCCGAGGGGGTCCCCGCCGACCCGGCCGCGCCGGCGCCGACGGTCGAGGCGCTGCCCTCCGACGTCTCGGGCCAGACCGCGGCCGAGACCCGATGCTCGGCGGGCCGCCCGCTCGAAGACCAGTAGCCGATCGCCGTGCGCCGTTCGCTCGGCGACGCTCGGCTCTCCGGCTCTCCGGATCTCGTGGGCTCCTCGCTGACGCGAAACGCCCTTCCCACGCTTCGGGAAGGGCGTTTCGCGTCACTTCGCCGGATGCCGGTGCGGGCGCCGGCGCTCGAATCGTCGTTCGCGGCATCCGCGGGTTATGATGGCTGTCGCGTGTGCGCGCAAGTGCATCGCGAGGAGACGTCGCATAGTCCGGTCGAGTGCACCACCCTGCTAAGGTGGAGTCCCCGTAAGGGGACCGCGGGTTCAAATCCCGCCGTCTCCGCTCGATGAATGGCTGGTCGAACGGCGTTTCGTGTCGCCAGACTCGCGTGATCGGCACATTCTGGCCACAGCTCCTTCGATTCGAGTCTGCAGACCCGGTATTTCTGCGCCTGTCGAGGCGATCGGGTCCTCGACCGGCGCGAACGGGCAGTCGCGAACGGGTGCGTATCGTGCCACCCTCGAAGCAGTTCGATCGAGGAGACCCTATGGCTGGATGGCGGATCCGCGACTACCACCCTGACGACGTGGACGGCATCCTGCGCCTGTGGGAGCAGGTGCTGGCCGCCAACGCGGAGCCCGTCTACGGGCTCTCGGACGTCCTCGCCTCGTGCGCGAAGGACCACGCAGTCGTCGCGGTCGTCGGCGACGACGTCGTGGGAGCTGCCGTCGGGCGGGCGGCGCACGCGCAGGGTTGGGTCGTCTTCGTCGCGACCGCGTCGCACATACAGGGTCAGGGCATCGGCTCGTCACTCCTCGCTGCCCTTGAATCACGCATGGCAGCGCACGGCGTCTCGAAGCTCTCGGCTCTCATGCCGATGGCCGAGACGCGCGTCGGTGCGTTCCTGCACCAGGGTTTCGAGCTGAAGCGCGATCTGCATTACTTCGAGCGTCACATCCCTGTGCAGCAGGAGGAGCTCAGAAAGCTTGCCGCGCTTGGCGGCCGCGTCATGCCGCGCGGGCTGTGGGATTCAGTGGGCGGGATGGCGGCCGAGAAGGATCTGCTGGAGCGCAGGGTGGTCATGCCACTCGCGAACCCGGAGCTCGCCGATCGGTTCGGCGTCGTGCCGCCCCGGTCGATCATCCTGTTCGGACCCCCCGGGACCGGCAAGACGACGTTCGCGAAGGCGATCGCGTCGCGGCTCGAGTGGTCGTTCATCGAGGTGTTCCCGTCGCGGCTCGCTGCCCACCCGGGAGGCCTCGCCGGTGCGCTGCGCGAGACGTTCACGACGATCTCGGAGCTCGAGCACGCCGTCGTCTTCATCGATGAGGTCGAAGAGATCGCGTCGCACCGGCAAGGCGAGCCGCCTTCGCCGACGCAGGGCGTGACGAATGAACTGCTGAAGATCATCCCGGCCTTCCGTGAGCAGCCGGGCAGACTCCTGGTGTGCGCGACCAACTTCATTCGGGCATTGGATGCCGCGTTCCTGCGCCATGGCCGGTTCGACTACGTGATCCCGATCGGCCTGCCTGACGTCGAAGCTCGGTCGGCGATCTGGGAGCGCTATGTGCCGCCTGCCTCCGTTGGCGTCGACATTCCGACGCTCGTGACGATGACGGAGGGTTTCTCGCCGGCCGATATCGAGTTCGCCGCACGCAAGGCCTCGCAGGCGGCCTTGGAAAAGGCGGTGCAGTCGGTCTCCGGTGACGGCAGGGGTCCGTTCATGGTGGACTACATCGCCGCCATCACCACGACGCGTGCCACCGTCTCCCCTGAAGTGGCCGCCGGCTTCCTCGAGGACATCGAGGCAGTCGGGCGAACCTAGTCGTTCGCGATTCGTGATTCGGTGCGCCAGGGCCTCCGTCAGGATCGGCGCCGGCTCGATGCTTGCAGCGGCGCATGATGCCAGACGGCGACGTCGGCGATGATGTCAGCGTGGAGTATGTCTCGAGGGTGCCCGGTCCGCCACTGGACGGGCTGATCGTCGACCTCTACTACCTGGAGGGCGCCCCGCCGTACTCCCGGTTGATGCTGCCGGCGGCGCCCGCGCCCTTGCTCATCGTCAACCTCGGGGCACCGTTCCTCATCCGCGCCGGCACCGACGTCGGAGCCGTGGAATACGCCGACGGCTGCGCGGTCACCACGCCCACCCGCGCGTGGGAGTTCGGCTACCCGACCCCGACCCGGTCCGTGGGCGTCCACTTCAGGCCATGGGGCCTGGCACCGTTCCTTCCGATGCCCGCGGCCGAGTTGTGCGATCGACCGGCGACGGTGGAGCAGATCTGGGGCCGGCCCGCCGTCGCAGAGTTGCGACACCGACTGACCTCGGCGGATGCACCGCACGACATGCTGACCTTGCTCGAGGAGGAACTGGTGCGACGGCGGCACGCGATCGACGGCCTGGACATCGTCCGCCACTTGAGCAGCGCCATCGCGGAGACCGGCGGAGCGGTGCCGATCAGCGACCTCGGCGTTGCAGCCCGCGCCAGCAGCACGTACGTGGCGAAGCGGTTCAAGGAGGTCATCGGCGTGACGCCGAAACGGCTGGCGCGCAGCTACCGATTCACTGCCACCGTGCTGGCGATCGACGTAGCCGCACCGATCGACTGGGGCGACGTCGCCGCTGGCGCAGGCTACTTCGACCAGGCCCACTTCGTCCACGAGTTCCGGGAGTTCACCGGGCTCACGCCGACTAGGTATGTCGAAGTCCGGCAACGCTTCCTGCGCGAACATCCCGACCATGCGCTGGAAGGCTGGCCGCTGCCGGCCGATTGATTTCTTACAAGAGCGACCACTCACGACACACGAGACTTGGGACTCCGAACAGAGGAGGAACTCATGGGAAACGTGGTCATGAACGCGTCGGTCTCGGTGGACGGCTTCATCGCGGCCGAGAACGACGATCCCGGCCCCCTGTTCGAATGGTTGGTCAGCGGTGACGTCCCGTTGGACGACAGCGGCGTACTGAACGTGTCGCAAGCGTCCTACGACCACATCCGGCCGTACTGGGATCAGATCGGAGTGACCATCGCCGGCCGCCACGTCTTCGACATCACGGACGGCTGGGACGGGACGCCTCCGAGCGGGGTCGACCACGTCGTCGTCGTGACGCACCGGCCGGCGCCCGAGGGCTGGGACCTCGACGCGCCGTTTCATTTCGTCGACGGCATCGAGGCGGCCGTGACCAAGGCGAAGGAGCTCGCGGGCGACCGCACTGTCGAGGTCGCTGCCGGCGACGTCGGCGGCCAGATGCTCGCGGCAGGTCTGGTCGACGAGGTGCGCATGGACGTCGCACCCGTCGTGCTCGGGTCCGGCAAGCGCTACTTCGGGTCGGTCGACTCGCAGCACCTGCTGGAGGATCCTGACGTGGTGATCCAGGGCAACCGGGTGCTTCACCTGCGCTACCGAGTGCGCCGTCGACCGGTCTGAGCGCGTCCGGGATTTCGGCCATGACGCACTTGGCGAACATCATGGAGGAATGGAATCGACCGGGAGCACCCCCTTCGGAGCGATCGTGTTGGAGCCGGGTGGTGCCCGGATCATCGGCCCCGGGATGCCGGAGATCCTGATCCCATGGGACGAGCTCGTCGAGGTCTCGGTGTCGGCGTACGACGCCGGTCATGAGGTCGAGCGCGTGCTGTCGTTCGACCACGCATCCGGACACGTCGTCGAGGTCTGGCACCGTGCGGACGGCTGGGAACGCGCGATCTCGGACCTCGACACCCACATGGCCCTCGTCGTGGACGACCCCGTGGCCCGCTGCCGCACCATCGCGCCCGATGACGAGCCGGTGAGCCTCGCACGGGCTGGGTGACCCGAGCCCCGTCGGCACTGCCGCGGCATCCGGGATCGTGGAAGCATTGGGCCGTGAGTCGCTCATCGCCGCCACCGACCCTCGTCCGCGCGATCGTCGCGATCATCGCCGGGGCCATCGCCGCGGCGGCGACCGCGCCCTTCCTGGGATACGTGGCCGGGTTCCTCGTCGGCTGGTCGGTGCTCGCCTTGACCAGCGTGGTCTGGGTGGTCGTCATGGTCTGGCCGATGGATGCGTCGCGGACCCGCGAGCACGCCAGGGGGGAGGACCCGGGGCGGCGCCTCGCGCGACTCATCGCCCTCGTGGGGTCGCTCGTCGGGCTCGGCGCAGTCGCCGTCGTGCTGCTGCAGACGCGGAACAGATCGGAGGTCGAGGCGTTCCTGCTCGCCGGGATCGCCGTCGTGAGCGTGGTCTCGTCGTGGGCGTTGGTCCAGGTCGACTACATGCTGCGGATCGCCGCGCGGTACTACGCCGATCCGGTCGGGGGGATCGACTTCAACCAGGACGAGGATCCGCAGTACACGGACTTCGTGTACTTCGCCGTCGGGCTCGGGATGACCTACCAGGTCGCGGACACGAACGTGCGGACCAACGAGATACGACGGATCGTGATCGCGCAGACCCTGCTGGCCTACCTGTTCGGGTCGGTGATCCTCGCCAGCATCATCAACCTCGTCGCGGGCATCGTGTGAGCAACGAGGCCGGCGACGGATGCCGCGCCCGCGGCTACAGCCAGCGACGCACGCGTGCGCGATAGGCGTCGTACTCGGCGCCGAACTTCGCGCTGAGGTAGCGCTCCTCGGGGACGATGGCGCCCCACCACAGTGCCGCGACGCCGACTGGCGTGAGCACGAGCGCCCAGAACGACGGCCACAGCAGCGCGAGGGCCGCGTCGAGGGCGATCAGGCCGAGGTACAGCGGGTTGCGGCTCACCGCGAACGGTCCGGTGTCGAGGATCGTGCTCGTCGAGTCGCCCGGCAGCAACGCCGTCCGATGCCGCGCCATGAGCCAGATCGCCCACCCGTTCCAGATCGCGAAGGCCACGACGAGCACGACCGCGATCGAACGGGAGAGCGTGACCGGCAGCGGGATGGGATCGGCTGCGATGGCCGTGATGCCCCACCCGATGAGCAGCGGCACGCCGAGCGCGATCGGCGGCCAGATCCGGTAGGCGGGCGCGTCGGCCATGCCCCGCAGTGTAGCCGGGGCCGCAGCGCTGGACACCCGAACCGCGCAGGAACAGACTGTCCCCATGACCCCGGTCAGCGGCCAGATCCGCACGCCGGACCAGCGCCTCCGGGTGTTCGTGAGCTCCACGCTCAAGGAGCTCGCGCCCGAGCGGCGGGCCGTCCGCGCCGCGATCGAGGGATTGCGGCTCGCGCCCGTCATGTTCGAGCTCGGCGCGAGGCCGCATCCTCCCCGCGATCTCTACCGGGCCTACCTGGAGCAGAGCGACACCTTCATCGGCCTCTACGGCGCGCAGTACGGATGGGTCGCGCCCGGGGAGGACGTCTCGGGGCTCGAGGACGAGTACCGGCTCTCGTCACCGGGGATGCCGAAGCTCGTCTACCTGAAGGAGGGCGTCGTCCGGGAGCCGCGCCTCGATGCGCTCCTCGACCACATCCGCGATGACGACGGTGCCGCGTACGCGTACTACGCCGACCCTCAGCAGCTCGCTGAACTCGTGCGTGGGGACCTGGCGACGCTGCTCGCGGAGCGCTTCGCAGGCACCGCGCCGGCAGAACGCACGGACGGCGGAGCCGGCATCGAACCCGACGGCGCCCGGGCGCCGCTGCCGACCGCGCTGAACCCGCTCGTCGGGCGCGAACGCGAGCTCGCCGCCCTCGTCGACCTGCTCGATGACGGGGCGCGCCTCATCACGCTGACCGGGCCGGGGGGCATCGGCAAGACGCGGCTCGCGCTCGCTGCGGCCGACCGGGTCCGTGATCGCTTTCCGGGCGGCGTCGTCTTCGCCGACCTCGCCCCGGTGACCGACCCGGCGGTCGTTCCCGCCGCGATCGCCGATGCGCTCGGCATCGTCGTCGACAGCAGCGGCAGGGTCGAGGAACAGCTCCGCACGGCACTGCGCGACCGCCACATCCTCCTGCTCCTGGACAACCTCGAGCAGGTCGTGGACTCGGCGCCCGCGATCGCCTTGATGCTTGCGGATGCGCCGATGGCGACCGCGCTCGTCACCAGCCGCGTGCTGCTGCGGGTCTCGGGGGAGCACGGCGTCGAGCTCGGGCCGCTCGACGTGCCGGACCTGGATGACAATCCGGCTGTCGCGGCGGTCGCGGCCAATCCCGCGGTCGAGCTGTTCGTCGAGCGGGTCCGTGCGGCCAAGCCGGACTTCCGGCTTCTCAGCGAGAACCTCGACGACGTCCGAAGGATCTGCGTCGCGCTCGACGGCGTGCCGCTCGCGATCGAGCTCGCAGCGGCACGGGCGAGGGTGCTCGCGCCACACGAGCTCCTCGAACGCCTGCACCACCGCCTGCCGGTGCTGGCCGGCGGTGCGCGCGACCTTCCCGAGCGGCAGCGCACGATGCGCGCCACGATCGAATGGTCGGCCCACCTGCTCGAGCCCACCGCACGTGAGCTTCTCACCCGGCTCGGGGTCTTCGCCGGCTTGTTCTCGCTCGACGCGGTGGAGGCGATCGCCGATGGAATCGAGGGCGTGGATCCGCTCGCCGACCTCGGCGCGCTGGTGGACGGCAGCCTCGTGCACCAGGAGGAACGCGGCGAGCGGGTGGTCTTCACCATGCTCGTCACCGTGCGCGAGTTCGCCCAGGAGGAGCTCGATGCCGGACCGGACGCGTTCGCGCTGCGAGATCGCCATGCCCGCTGGTTCGCCGACCTGGCCGCGCGGGCCGGGCCCGGGGTCGAGGGGGCGGCGCAGGTCGAGTGCATGCGCCGGCTCGTCGACGACCTCGAGAACCTGCGGGCGGCGATCCGGTACCTCCTCGACACCCGCCAGTGGGACGTCGTCGCCGACGTCGCGAGGTGGCTCTACGCGTTCTGGTGGCTCCGCGGGCACCTCGCGGAGGTGGGGACGTGGATGGAGGAGGTGCTCGCCTCGGGCGACCGGGTGGGCGACCACGCCCGCGCGATCGCGCTCTACTTCACGAGGACGATCGTGTTCTGGCAGGACCCCACGGCGCCCATGCCGGGGCTCGATGAGGCGATGGCGATCTTCCGGGCGGAGCACGATCAGGTCGGGGAGGCCTTGTGCCTGGGCTTCATCGCGTTCGAGCTCATCGCGGTGCCCGACGCCGACCTCGACCGCGCCGACGAGATGCTGTCGACCGGGATCCGCCTCCTGCGCGATGCCGACCGCCCATGGGCCGAGTCGATGCTCACGATCGTCGCCACCCGGGTCGCGATCCTGCGGCAGGACATCGATGCGGCCGCCGAGCTGGCGCGTCGGATCCTCGAGCTGGCACGGCGGACGGGGGACGGGTTCGCCCTGCAGAACGGCCTGTACCACCGGGGCTGGTGCGAGCTGATCCGCGGCGACGTGGCCGCTGCTGCGGCCGATTTCGACGGGGCCTTCGGGACGGCGATCCGCCTCGAGCACGATGAGGGTCTCGCCTACGCGCTCGAGGCCCTGACCGCGGTGGCGGCATACGCCGGCGACGCGGAGCGAGCGGGAACCCTGCTGGGTGCGGCCGAGGTCTTCCGGGAGCGGACGGGACTCACGAACGCGCCGACCTTCTACCTGCCGTATGTCGAGGCCATCCGGTCGGGACCGAACGCCGAGGCGTTCGAGGCGGCCCGATCGCGCGGTCGCGAGCTGACGACCCTCGACGCCGTAGAACGGCAACGGGCAGAGTGGGGTCCGCTCGCCTGACCCGTCATGCGGGCTCGTGTCGTGGGCATCCGAGCACGTCCGCGGACCGGCAGTCGCGAGCACGCGCGTCCAGTCGCGGCATCCACCCTTTTGCGTGAACATCGGCGAAAGTAGCAATCCGACCCGTTGACATCCGTCACCGCGCGGCAATAGGGTCGTGCCTGTAAATATGTCGTCTGAGGCAACATATTCACCGCGCACGCCGGTGCAGGCGGCTTCCGCACGGTCCACTCGAAGAGGAGAAACGACTGATGAAGCAACACGTCCAACGGGCGATCACCGGGCTCTGCGCCGTCGGGGTCACGCTCAGCCTCGGCATCGCCGCGGCGCCCGCGAACGCCGCCGACGAGGAGTACGAGGTGCTCGTCGTGGGGGAGACTCTCGGGTTCCGCCACTCGCACATCGACGACACGACGCTCGCGATCATCGCGCTCGGCGAGGAGCACGGGTTCGGCGTCGACGTCTGGGATCCGCCACAGGGCAACTCGCCCGGCCAGCCCGCCCTCACGCTCCCGACCTCGCCGTTCACGACGGCCGCCGACCTGTCGAAGTACGCGACCATCATCTTCGCCTCGCCCGTCGACGCGACGAACAACCTCGACCCGAACCGGCCCCGCCTGCTCAACGACACCGAGCTCGCGGCGTTCCAGGGCTACATCCGCGGGGGCGGCGGCTACGTCGGCCTCCACGCGGCGACCGACTCGATGCACACCGTGCCCTGGTACAGCGAGCTGACCGGCGGCAGCGCGCGCTTCCGCAACCACCCCGCCCAGCAGACGGCGACGATGCGCGTCGAGAGCCCGGGGCATCCGTCGACCACAATGCTGCCCGCCGCGTGGCAGCGCTTCGACGAGTGGTACAACTTCACGGTGAACCCGCGCGAGTCGGTGCACGTGCTCATTACCCTCGACGAGTCGACCTACAACCCGGGCAGCGGCGCGATGGGTGCCGACCACCCGCTGGCGTGGTGCCAGAACTTCGAGGGCGGCCGCTCCTGGTACGAGGGCGCAGGGCACACGGATGCCTCGTGGAGCGACCCGCTCTTCCTCGAGCACGTGCTCGGCGGCATCGAGTGGACCGCCGGCAAGGTCACGGGCGGCGGCGACTGCGTGACGTTCAACGAGGTGGACGGGATCGTGACCGAGCTCGCGGGCGACTCGAAGAAGAACGAGCAGCTCACCGGCGACGTCACCGCCTACCTCGAGGCCGCTGAGGCCGCCGCCGACGCCGGCGACCACGCGGGCGCGATCCACGTGCTGCAGCAGGCCTGGGCCAAGGCGCACGGCATCCAGGACGACACGCTCGTCGCGAAGATCGCCGACCTCATCGAGTGGCAGGAGGCGCTCGCGGCGTCCTAGTTGCGATGCTGGCCCGAAGGGCCCTCGGCGGTACGCCGGAGGCCCTTCGTCGATCCGCCCGTCGCCGCGATCTCGGGGAAGCGCGGCGAGGCGACCGGATCAGTGCTTGGCTCCGCGGTGGTCGAGCGGAGGGCTGAACGTCGACGGTACGCGGAAGAGCTCCGTGACCGGGGCATCCGCGGCCGCGGCGAGCAGCTCGTCGATGTCGGGCTTCTCGGGAGTGAACAGCCAGGTCTGGAAGAACTCGTCGAGCTGCGCATCGGGAACGCCGGAGACGTCCTTGGTCAACGAGATGAACTCGTCGGTCGTGACGTGTCCGCCCGCCTGGGAGGCGACCCATTCCTGCAGGATCTGGAAGAAGTCGTCGTCGCCCACGGTGAGCCGCAGCGCCTGCAACGTCATCGCACCTCGGAAGTACACCGCGAAGTCGAACAGGTGGTCGGGTCCGGGGTCGCCGATTGTGACGGTCCAGATCGGGTCGTTGGCCGGGAAGATGCTGTCGTAGAACTCGAAGAGCTGCTGCGTGGTTCCCAGGCCCTCGGCGTCGCTCCACAGCCACTCGGCGTAGGTCGCGAACCCCTCGTTGAGCCAGATGTGCTGCCACTGCTCGACGGCGAGGTCGTCGCCGACCCACTGGTGGGCGATCTCGTGCACGAAGACGCTGTCGCCGCTGATCGTGTCGGTGAAGAACAGGCGCGAGTAGACCGGTCGGGTCTGGGTCTCGAGCGCGAACGTCAGCTCGTTCAGGTCGTCGACGACGCCGCCGGCTGACGAGAACGGGTACGGCCCGAAGAAGCCCTCGAGGAACCCGATGATCTCGGGCTGGCGGTCCATCGACGACTGGGCGATCGCTCCGAGGGGCGTCGGCGCGTCCGCGGCCGAGGCGACGATCCAGTCGTTCGCGTTCGTCGCGCTTCCGGGCGGTGAGCCGGGCACCGTCCAGCCGTCCAGCGCGTTCCCGTCGTCCTCGAACGAGGTCGATCCCTCGCCGGTCGACACGACGATGTCGTCGACGACCACGCCGTTGAACTGGAACAGGTCGTCGCTCGCGTAGGCGATCGAGACCTCGACGTCGGCGCCCGCGTAGGCGGACAGGTCGACGGCCCACTGCTCGTAGCCGTTGCTCGCTCCGCTCGCGGCCCACCACTCGCCGGTCGAGCCGGTGGGCGTGCAGCCGCCGGGAGCCTGCGACTGGTAATGGCGCAGGAAGGGGTGCAGGCCGAACCAGTACGGGCAGACGAAACCGGTGTCCTGGCTCGTGTGTCCGTTCAGGTCGGGCAGGGTCGTCCAGTCGCCCGTGCCGGCCGTGCGCGCCTCCACGAACGCGAAGTCCCAATTGAGCTCCGTCTCGCGGTTGATCCAGAACGACAGTTCGGCACCGCCCTGGGGTACGGAGATCGTACGGCTCAGGCGCTTGTACGTGGTGTCGGCGATCTGCGACCAGGCGAACTGCTCACCCGTTCGCGGGCCGAACGGCTCCACCAGGTCGGAGTCGAGCGCGTCCCAGTACTGAACCCCGTCGGCGGCGTAGGCGTCGACCTCGAACTCGCCGACCGCCATCATGGCCAGGTAGGAGGCCATCGGCTCGACGGCGTCCCAGGTCCACGTGGTCAGTCCCTTCCGGGTCCGCTCCGATTCGAGCACGCCGTTCGAGACGGCTTCGAGCCCTTCGGGCACGGTGATCGCGATCGTGTAGGAGGCCTTGTCGATCGGATGGTCGTTGACGGGGAACCACAGGTCCGCGACGTGCGGCTGGCCCAGGGCGAGCGCGCCGTCGTCGGTGTGGAAGAAGCCCGAGCCGTCGGGCAGGGTCTTCGGCACACCGTCGTACTGCACGACCGTCGTGAAGGCGGCACTGTCGTGAATGCCCCGTCGCGGGGTGACGGTGAGCTCGTCGCCGGCGCGGCTCCAATCCGCCGGTCGTCCATCGACCTTGATCGACCGCACGTTCAGGCCGTCCAGGTCGAGGTTGAAACTCGACAGCCCCTGCGTCGCGAGCGCGGCGATCGTGGCGGTGCCGGTGAGCACGTCGGTCGTCGGATCGTAGGCGACCTGCAGGCCGTAGTGGTCGACGTCGTAGCCGCCGTTGCCGTCGAGGGGGAAGTACGGATCGCCGACACCCGGAGCGCCGGGCGTGAACACCTCCTGGGCCTGTGCTGTTCCGGGTGCGACCACGAGAGCGGCGGTCGCCGCCAGGATGAGGGCTGAATTCCGGACCACTGAGCTCCGGGGATGTGAGACGGCCATGGCTTCCTCCGATTCCTCACGCACGACGATGTGCCTTCGAACGGTTGCCTCCGGGACGCCCTCCCATGGTCTCGCAGGTCGCGGCCGCTCACAATGCGCGATACCGCTCGGCAACGGATGCCGCGGCATCCGTTCAGAGCAGGTTGACCAGCGCGACGAACGTCGCCGTGCCGAGCCCGACGCTCAGCAGCGTGCGACGGCCGAAGGCCAGGTGCACGACGACCGTCACGGCGACGGCGATCGCCGCCTCGAGGACGACGCCGTGCCCGTCGCCGTCCCCGGCGGCGATCGTGCCACGCAACGTCGACGCCGCCAGGATCGCGAGGATGCCGGCGGGCATCCAGACCGAGAGCGTACGCACGAGCTCGGACTCGCGCAGCGGCTTGAGCGCCGCGAACGGCAGCGCGCGCAGCGCGAGCGTGATGGCGAAGACCGTCGCGAGCACGGCCACGAGGTACCAGGTCTCAGGCACGAGTCCTCCGGATGCCGGCACGGGAACGGGAACGGAGCGTGCGCAGGGCATAACGCACGAGCAGCGCGCCCATGAAGAGGATGAGCGCGACGAACAGCGCCGACTCGGGTGCGAGGAGCACGGCTGCCGTGAAGGAGAGGCCCGCGAGCACGAGCGAGGGCACCTGCTCGCGTTTCCGGCAGGCGTCGAGTGTGAGCGTCACGAACAGCGCGCAGAGCGCGAACTCGAGTCCCTCGATCGGTGCGGGCAGCATCGAGGCCACGAGCACGCCGACGAGCCCGCCGCCCACCCAGTAGCTCTGGAACGCGACCTGCATCGAGATGAGCCTCGGCGCGGTCCACCGCTCCTTCGAGGCGGCCGTGACCGCGTACGCCTCGTCGATCAGCGCGTACACCGAGTAGGCGCGGGCGAGCGGGTTGCGCACGACGCCGATCGGGAACGAGAACGCGTAGAACACATGCCGGAAGTTGACGAGGAACGTGGTCAGCGCGATCGTGACGAGCGGCGCGGCGACCACGATCATGCCGACGAGGAGCAGCTCGAGCGAGCCGGCGAAGGCCGCGAGCGAGAGCGCCGGCGCCACCCACCACGGCAGCCCGGCCTGCACGACGAGCAGGCCGAACGCGATGCCGAGCGGGAACATCCCGAGTCCGGCCGAGAGCGACGCTCGGACGCCGGCGACGACCTCGGAACGCGTCGACGGCGTCGCGGCCGTCGCTTCGGGGGCGCTTGCGGGCACTCGCTGGGTCAGCTCGGACATGTCCCCAACGATTCCACGACGGCTGAGGCATCCGATGGCGAAGTGTGCCGAGAAACGCGAACAGCAAGCAATAATCAGGTATGGATGCTACGGACCGAGCAATCATCGACGTGCTGCGCCAGGACGGGCGCATTTCGAACGTCGCCCTCGCCGACCGGGTGAACCTCACGCCGGCGCCGTGCCTGCGGCGCGTGCAGCGCCTCGAGGCCGACGGCGTCATCGTCGGCTATCGCGCCGAGGTCGACCCCGCGGCGGTCGGCCAGGGGTTCGAGATCATCCTCGACGTGGAGCTCACGAACTTCGACCGCGACAGCGTCGATCGGTTCGAGAGCACGATGGCCGGCTACGACGAGGTGCTCGAGCTCTACCGCATGTTCGGAGCGCCCGACTACTTCATCCGGGTCGCGGTGGCGGACCTGCCCGCCTACGAGGCGTTCCTCACCGATCGGGTGATGACGATCCCCGGCGTGCTCAAGGTCTCGTCGCGGTTCCCGATGAAGCGGATCAAGTCCTTGCGCGCGTCATCCGCGCGCCCCTAGCCTGACCAGCGGGGAGCAGGATCCCCGCAGCTCGGGGCCGCCCGAGGCGCCGAGCCGACACTGGAGCAACGCCTCGACGAGGAGGTCAGCATGCCCGAGTCCACCCCGATCCGTCCGCGCCGATGGGGAGCCGTCCTGTTCGCCGTCGCGGCGTCGTCCGCGATGGTCGTCGGCGGCGCCGGCGTCGCGAATGCCGCGCCACCCGGGCCCGTCGCGGCGGTCGTCGCCGGCGCGCCCGACCTCGGGCCGAACGTCACCATCCTCGATCCGTCGATGCCGACCGACGACATCCAGGCGATCCTCGACGGCCTCGCTGCGGCGCAGGTCGACGACGAGATGGGCTCGAACCGGCACAGCGTGCTGTTCCTGCCGGGGTCGTACGGCTCGGCGGAGAACCCGCTGCAGGCGCGCGTGGGCTACTACACCGAGATCGCCGGACTCGGCGCCCACCCGACCGACGTCGCGGTGAACGGGAAGCTCGAGGTGTACAATCGCTGCCTCGCCGACGGCGGCACCTCGAACTGCCTGGCACTCGTGAACTTCTGGCGCACGCTCTCGAACCTCTCGCTGCAGGTGAACTCCCTGGGGCAGGACGGATGCCGCGCCTCCGCGAACTTCTGGGCGGTGTCGCAGGCGGTGTCGATGCGCCGCCTCGACATCAGCGGGGCGAATCTGTCGCTCATGGACTACTGCACCGCAGGACCGCAGTACGCCAGCGGCGGCTTCATCGCCGACTCGCGCCTGCCGTTCGTGATCAACGGATCGCAGCAGCAGTGGCTCATCCGCAACAGCGAGATCGGCGGCTGGTCGAACGCGGTGTGGAACCAGGTCTTCTCGGGCGTCGAGGGCGCACCGGATGACGCGACCTTCCCGACCCCGCCCTACACGACGCTCGACGAGACCCCGGTCAGCCGCGAGAAGCCGTACCTCTTCGTGGACGACGCCGGCGACTGGTTCGTCCGCGTGCCCGCGGCGGCGACCGGCACCAGCGGCATCACGTGGGCCGACGGGGAGACGCCCGGCCGCAGCATCCCGCTGAGCGACTTCGTCATCGCGAAGCCGGGCGACTCGATCGGGAAGATCAACGCGCAGCTCGCGAAGGGCAAGCACCTGCTGCTCACGCCCGGTGTCTACGACGTCGCCAGCAGCATCCAGGTGAAGCGCGCCGACACCGTCGTCCTCGGCATGGGACACGCGACCCTCACCGCCGTCGGCGGGGCCGTGCCGATCAAGGTCGCCGATGCACCCGGCATCGTGGTGGCGGGCGTCACGATCGACGCGGGCACCGTCGAGTCGCCGATGCTCCTCGAGGTGGGCAAGCCGGGCAACGGGCACGCGAAGGACATCGACCCGGCGAATCCGATCACGCTGTCCGACGTGTACTTCCGGGTCGGCGGTCCGCACGTCGGCAGGGCCGACACGGCCATGGTCGTGAACAGCGACCACGTGCTCATCGACCACACGTGGGTCTGGCGCGCCGACCACGGGATCGAGGGCTTCACGCAGGGCGTGAACGGCGACACCGACCGGTGGAACACGAACACCGGGCGCACCGGCGTGGTCGTGAACGGCGACGACGTCACGGCCACGGGCCTGTTCGTCGAGCACTTCCAGCGGTTCAACACCGTCTGGAACGGCGAGCGCGGCACCACCGTGCTCTACCAGAACGAGCTGCCCTACGATCCGCCGACCCAGGCCGACTGGACCAGGCCCGACGGCACGCTCGGCTGGGCCGGCTACAAGGTCGCCGACAGCGTCGCCGAGCACACGCTGTACGGCGGCGGCGTGTACGTGTTCAACCAGAACAACCCGACGATCCTCACCGAGAACGGGTTCGAGGCGCCCGAGGGCGAGGGCATCTCGCTGCACCACATCATGACGGTGAACCTCAGTGCGGGCACGATCCGGCACGTGGTGAACGGCATCGGCGACGCGGCGGACACGACGAGGATCGGGGTGCCGGTCTACCTGGTGGACTTCCCGGCGCCCTAGTCGACGTCGGTCGCGGCATCCGTCGGTCGGCCGGCGGATGCCGCGGCGGTGCGCTCGGCCGACTGGATGACCGCCTCGACGCCGAGCTGGAACAGGTCGCGGTCCTGCAGGTCGGTGAGCTGCGTGCTCACCGATGCGATGTGCGGATGCGTGCGCGGGTCGGCGAGGAGCGGCCCGTCGAACCAGGAGCCCGGCTCCCCTGACGCGTCACCGCGCTCGCCGTGCGCTCGTGCGATGCCCGCCGCGCTCGAGAGCGTGTGCGAGGCCAGCAGGGCGTAGTGCCGCACGAGGTCCTCGCCCTCGAGACCCGCACGTGAGAACGCGTCGAGCATCAGCTCCACCGCGTCGAGCTCGCCGGGGCCGTGCGTGGTGAGCACGGTCGCCTCGACACCGATGGCGGGGTAGCGCGAGAACTCGCGCAGCGTGACCTCGGAGAGCTGGCGGACGCGCGCCCGCCAGTCCTCGGGGTCGGCCGTGACCGCGGCGACGCACCGGCCGATCAGCTCGTCGAGGAGCGCCTCCATGAGCTGCTCCTTGCTGCGGAAGTGGCGGTAGATCGCCGTGGGGTCGGCACCGAGCCGCGTGCCCAGGTCGCGCACGGAGATCGAGGTCGTGCCGGGCACCGCGGCCAGCTCCAGGCCCGCGGCGATGATCGTGCCGCGATCGAGCCGCGCCTTGCCCGCCGAGCCGGCGCGCGACGCCTTCGCGCGCCCCTGGCTCGTCGTCGTCATGATGCTCCTCCTCGTCGGTCGGTCCTTCATGGTGCCACGCCCGCGACCCCCATGTCAGCACACGTGCGGGCGTGGCAGGGCTCCAGTGTAACGAAACGGACAACAGCGCTGTCAACAGTGTTGACATCTGCGTTGCGCCACGACTACGCTCGCCGAATCCCACCCGTTCGACGAGGAAGCGAGGGGCGCTGTTGCCTGCAGACGTACTGTTCACCGGCGGAGCCGTGTTCACCGGAACCGGCGAGCCCCTCCGCGGCCATGCGGTCGCCGTGGCGGGAGACCGCATCACGGCGATCGTGCCCGAGTCCGAGGCATCCGCCCTGCTCGGCGAGGGCACCCGCGTGGTCCACCTCGACGGCGCACTGCTGAGCCCCGGCTTCCAGGACGCCCACGTGCATCCCGTGAGCGCGGGCGTCGAGCTGCTCATGTGCGACCTCTCGGGCACGACGGATGCCGCCGACGCGATCGCTCGTGTGCAGGCCTACGCCGAGGCGAACCCCGACGAGGCGTGGATCCAGGGCGGCGGCTGGTCGATGGACCACTACCCGGGCGGGGCGCCCGTGCGGTCGCTGCTCGACGCGGTCGTGCCCGACCGCCCGGTCGTGCTCATGAGCCGCGACCACCACTCGACGTGGGCGAACACCGCGGCGATCACGGCCGCCGGTCTCGACGCGTCGACGCCCGACCCGGCCGACGGGCGCATGGAGCGCGAGCCCGACGGCACGCCGGCCGGCACCTTCCACGAGGGCGCGAGCGACCTCTTCGATCACGTGCGCCCGGCGATCGGCGCCGACCTCGCCTACGCCGGACTGCTCCGCGCGCAAGAGGAGCTCATCGCGCTCGGCATCACCGGGTGGCAGGACGCGTGGGTCGGCACCGGGCTCGGGGGCGTGCAGGACGTGGCATCCGTCTACCGCCGCGCGCTCGCCGAGGGCACGCTGCGCGCCCACGTCGTGGGCGCCCAGTGGTGGGAGCGCTCCGGCGGGCTCGAGCAGGTCGACGAGATGATCGCGCGACGCGACGAGTTCGCGGCGCTCGACCACGGCCGGTTCACGCTCGGCACGACGAAGATCATGGTCGACGGCGTCGCCGAGAACCAGACCGCCGCCATGCTCACGCCCTACCGCGACGTGCACGGGCACGACACCGCCAACAGCGGGCTCTCGTTCATCGATCCCGACCAGCTGCGCGAGATCGTCACGCAGCTCGACGGGGCGGGCTTCCAGGTGCACTTCCACGCGCTCGGCGACCGGGCCGTGCGCGAGGCGCTCGACGCGATCGAGGCCGCCCGCGACGCGAACGGGCCGAGCGACGGCCGCCACCACCTCGCGCACCTGCAGGTCGTCGAGGAGGCCGAGACCGCGAGGTTCGCCGAGCTCGACGCCGTGGCGAACGTGCAGGCGCTCTGGGCCACCCACGAGGACCAGCTCGACGACCTCACGCTGCCGTTCCTGCAGGACGGCGCCGAGGCGCGGCAGTACCCGTTCGGCGACCTCGTGCGCCACGGCGCACGCCTCGCGGCGGGCAGCGACTGGCCCGTCTCGAGCGCCGACCCCATGGACGCGATCCACATCGCGGTCACGCGCGTGGCGCCGGGTCGCGACGCCGAACCGCTCGGCGGCGCCCACCAGCGCCTCGACCTCGCGACCGCGATGGCCGCCTACACCTCGGGCACCGCGTACGTGAACCACCGCGACCACGACACCGGCCGCATCCACGAGGGCTACCTCGCCAACCTCGTCGTACTCGACCCCGATCCGTTCACCCTCCCCGCCGACGAGCTGCACCGATCCACCGTGTCGTCCACGTGGATCGAGGGCGAGCTCGTCTACACGCGCACCACCTGACCCTCTGAGGAGCATCATGACCACGCCACGCCTTCCCGCCCGGCGCCGGTTCCGGCGCACCACCGCGATCGTCGCCGGCGGCCTCGGCGCCGCCCTCGTCCTCGCCGGCTGCACTCCCGAGCCCTCGCCCGACACCGAGGTCGAGTGGGAGCTCACCGCGGCGACCGACGCGCCCTCGGGCGACATCGACTCCTACACCTGGGTGAGCTACGCCGAGCCGTACTCGCTCGACTACGCCTACGCGTTCGACTACGCCGACAACCAGGTGCTCGCCAACGTCTGCGAGTCCCTGCTCCGCCTCAACCCCGATTACACGCTGTCGCCGGGACTCGCGGAGTCGTACGAGCATCCGACCCCGACGACCTGGGTCTACACGATCCGCGACGGCGTGACCTTCCACGACGGCACGCCGCTCACCGCGGCCGACGTGGTCGCCTCGATGAACCGGCACCTCGATCCCGCGGTCGGATCCTCGTGGTACTCCGTCTACCAGAACGTCGTCTCGATCGAGCAGACCGGCGACCGCGAGGTCACGGTCACCGAGGCGCTGCCCGACTCGCAGTTCAACCTCGCGATGGGCGGCTCGGCCGGCGTCGTGGAATCCGCCGCGACGCTCGAAGCCGCCGGCGCGGACTACGGCAACTCCAGCGGCGGCGTGAACTGCACCGGCCCGTTCTCGCTCGAGGAGTGGAAGTCGGGCGAGTCCATCACCCTGGCCCGCTACGACGACTACTGGGACGACGAGCTCCGTGCGAAGTCCGGCGAGGTCGAGTTCATCTTCATGAACGACGCCAACGCCCGCGTCAACGCGCTGAAGTCGGGCGAGGTCGACGGCGGCTGGATGATCCCGTTCGACGCGATCGACCAGCTCGAGGCATCCGGAGCCGGCGACGTGTTCTTCGGCCTGAGCTCCGCGGTCTCGAGCCTCATCGTCTCGAACCTCGACGGACCGCTCGGCGACCAGCGGGTGCGCGCCGCACTGCTCATGGCGCTCGACCGCCAGGGCATCGTGGATGCCGCGCTCAAGGGCTACGGCGACGTGTCGAACGTGCTCACGAACGAGTCGGTCTGGGTGGGCGCGAGCGACGCCGCGCTCGACGCGGCGTTCGGCGGACTCGAGGAGTACCCCTACGACCTCGAGGCGGCGAAGCAGCTCGTGGAGGAGGCCGGGGCGGTCGGGGAGGAGATCACCTACGCGACGGCGCCGATCGGCAGCGAGTTCAACATCATCGCGCAGGCCACCGCGGCCGCGGCCGAGTCCATCGGTCTGAAGGCGACGATCGAAACGGTGACGCCGAACGCCTACACGGCGCTGTTCTCGGACCCGAGCGCGCGCGAGGGCATCGACCTCTTCTACACGAACTGGTACCTCTCCAGCCCCGACCCGCTCGAGATGTACAGCGTGCTGCGCACGGGCGAGTTCAGCAACTACGGCGAGTGGAGCGACCCCGGGTTCGACGAGGTGGTCAACGAGGCCATCGCCATCGACGACCCGGCCGCCCGCTCGGAGAAGACCGCGGAGGCGCAGCGCATCGCCAACGAGCAGCTGCCGTGGCTCCCGCTCTACACGAGCCCGATGCCGGTGTTCGTCGGCGAGCGGATCACTGGCGTCGCGCCTTCGATCGCGTTCCTCTACTACCCGTGGGCTGCGACCATTGGCGCTCGCTGATCCCGCCGGGCGCGCCGCCGCCCGCACCGGCGGAGCGTGGGCCGGCACGGCCACGCTCCGCCGGGTGGCCGGCAAGCTGGGCGCGCTGCTCCTGACGCTGTTCCTGGCGTCGCTCCTCGTGTTCTTCTCCCGGTTCCTCGTGCCGGGCGACCCCGTGCGGTTCCTCCTGCGCGGGCGGAAGCCGAGCCCCGAGGCGGTGGCCCAGGTCACCGAGCAGTACGGCCTCGACCTGCCGCCGTGGCAGCAGTACCTGAACTGGGTCACGGGCGTGCTGCAGGGCGACTTCGGGCGCTCCCTGCAATACCGGCAGGATGTCTCGACGGTCATCGGCGAGCGACTGCCGGTCACGCTCGGACTCGTCGTCATGGCGGGGCTGATCATCGCGATCGTCGGCCTCACCGCCGGCATGGTCGCAGCGCTCAACCGCGGACGCGTGGCCGACCGGGCGGTGCTCATCGGGCTCACGGTCCTCGGCGCCATCCCGTCGTTCGTCGGCGCGATCGTGCTCATCGCGGTCTTCGCGGTGCAGCTCGGCTGGTTCCCGTCGTTCGGATCGGGCGACGGCGGTCTCGACACCGCCTACCACCTCGTGCTCCCGTCGATCGCCCTCGCGATCGTCTTCATCGTGCTCGTCGCCAAGGTGACCCGCTCCTCGATGGTCGAGCAGCTCGGCCGGGAGCACGTCGAGGTGGCGACGAGTCGCGGGCTGCGGCGCTCCACCGTGGTGCGACGCCACGTGTTCCGCAACGCGATCGGCCCGATCCTCACCGTGAGCGGCGTGCTCGTCGCCGGCCTGCTCGTGGCCAGCTCGATCGTCGAGTCCGCGTTCGGCCTCGCGGGCATCGGCTCGCTCCTCGTGCAGTCGGTCGACCGGCTCGACTTCCCCGTCGTGCAGGCGATCGTGCTCCTCGTCGTCACCGCGTTCGTCGTGGTGAACGCGATCATCGACCTCCTCGAACCCTGGATCGACCCGCGATCCGCCGCCGGAGCTGATGCCCGATGACCACCCCCACCCTCGCCGTCGAGGTGCTGCGCGCACCGCGCGCCCGACGCGCGAACGCCACGTTCCTCGTCAGCGTCGGCATCCTCGGCGTCATGACGCTCGCCGCGATCCTGGCCCCGTTCGTCGCGCCGTACCCGCCCGACCAGGTGGACCTGTCGGCCGTCAACGCGGGCCCGAGCTCGGCGCACTGGCTCGGCACCGACGCGCTCGGCCGCGACCTGCTCAGCCGGACCATCTACGGCGCGCGCACCGCCCTGCTCGGACCGCTCCTCGTCGTCGTCGCGTCGACGATCCTCGGCATCCTGCTGGGACTCCTCGCCGGATGGCGCGGCGGCTGGCTCGACGCCGTGCTCGGGCGCATCTTCGACGTCGTGTTCGCCTTCCCGTCGCTGCTCATCGCGATCATGGCCGTGGCGCTGTTCGGCAAGGGCCTCGTCGCACCCGTGATCGCCATGAGCATCGCGTACGCGCCGTTCGTGGCCCGGCTCACGCGGTCGCTGGTCGCCTCCGAGCGGAGCCGTCCCTACGTCGCGGCCTACCGCGTGCAGGGCTTCGGCGGCGCGTGGATCGCGTTCCGCCGGGTGCTCCCGAACGTGACCCCGATCGTGGGCGCCCAGTCGACGCTGAACTTCGGCTACGTGCTCGCCGAACTGGCGGCGCTGTCATTCCTCGGCCTCGGCGTGCAGCCGCCCACCGCCGACTGGGGCGCCATGATCAACGAGGCGCAGGCGGGTGTCATCGGCGGCTACCTTCTGCCCGCCATCGTGCCGGCGGTCGCCGTGGTCGTCGCCGTGGTCGCGGTGAACGTGATCGGCGAGGAACTGTCCGACCGCATCGGAGGAGGGGTCCCCGCATGACGCTCCTCGACATCGAACGCCTCACGCTCGACCTCCCCGACGGCACCCGGCTGCTCGACGGCATCTCGCTCAGCGTCGCCGCCGGCGAGACGGTCGGCCTCGTCGGCGAGTCGGGCTCGGGCAAGTCGCTCACCGCGCGCTCGGTGCTCGGCCTGTTCCCCGACCGGGCGACGACCGGCGGGTCCGTGCGACTCGAGGGCCGGCAGGTGCTCGGCGCGTCCACGCGCGATCTCCTCAACCTGCGCCGTCGCAGTGCCGCGATGGTCTTCCAGGACCCGCGCGCGGGCATCAACCCGGTGCGCACGATCGGCGACCACCTCACGGAGGCCGCGCGGATCGGCGAGCGGCGTCCCGCCGCCGAGGCCCGTGCCCGCGCGATCGAGCTCCTCGGGGCCGTGCGCCTGCCGCGCCCGGAGGAGCACCTCTCGCAGCATCCGCACGAGCTGTCGGGCGGCATGCTGCAGCGCGTGATGATCGCCGGCGCCCTGATGGGCTCGCCGCCGCTGCTCATCTGCGACGAGCCGACGACCGCGCTCGACGTCACGACCCAGGCCGAGATCATCACCGTGCTGACCGAGCAGCGTGCGCGCCGCGGCATGGGCATGCTCTTCATCACGCACGACCTCAGCCTCGCGGCATCCCTCTGCGATCGGATCGTCGTCATGCGGCAGGGTCGGATCGAGGAGCGCGGCGACGCGCGCAGCGTCCTGTCAGCCCCGCAGACCGACTACACCAAGCGGCTCGTCGCGGCGACGCCGACCATCGCGGCGGCGACGGATGCCGCGGCGGCGACGGATGCCGCGCCTGGCACGGCTTCGGCGGGCGACGCCGCGCCAGCGGCATCCGCTGCACCCGACCCGATGCTCGTCGTGACCGCGCTCGAGAAGACGTACCACCCGCGCGGGCGGACGCCCGTGCGCGCCGTGGCCGACGCGTCGATCGCGATCCCGCGCGGCGGGGCGCTCGGCGTGGTGGGCGAGTCGGGCTCGGGCAAGTCCACGCTCGCGCGCATGATCGTCGGCCTCGAGCAGGCCGACGCCGGTGACATCCTGGTCGACGGACGCGAACGCACCGCCGCGCCGCGCACGCGGGCCGAGCGACTGGCGCACGCCCGATCGGTGCAGATGGTGTTCCAGGACCCGTACCTCTCGCTCGACCCGAGGATCCCCGCGGGCCGCGCGATCGAGGACGCGCTGAAGCTGCACGCCCGGCTGTCGACCGCCGACGCCCGAGCCCGGGTGCTCGACCTGCTCGAGCAGGTCGGCCTCGACGCCCGCCACGCGAACGCGCGGCCGAAGACCCTGTCGGGCGGCCAGCGCCAGCGCGTCGCGATCGCCCGCGCGCTCGCCGTCGAGCCCGACCTGCTCGTGATGGACGAGGCGACGAGCGCGCTCGACGTCTCGGTGCAGGCGCAGGTGCTCGACCTCGTCGCGCGCATCCGGCGGGAGCGCGGCCTCACCGTCCTGTTCATCAGCCACGACCTCGCGGTCGTGCGGCGGGTGTGCGACGAGACCGTCGTGATGCGGCGAGGCGAGATCGTCGAGCGGGGGCACACGGCCGAGCTGCTCGACGCACCGCGGCATCCGTACACCCGGCTGCTGCTCGACTCGGTGCCGCGGCCCGCGTGGGACGAGCCGGCGGTCGCCGGTGCCGGCGAGCGCGTGCCCGCCTGAGCACTACTCGAGGTTGTCGACGGGCGTCGTCTCGTCGAGCGGGTCGCCCTCGCTCGCGCTCGTCACCTCGGAGCCGTCGCGGCCCGAGCGAGGGAGCGGTCCGTCCTCGACCTCCTCGCGGGCGAGGTCGACGTCGCCGGCGTCGTCGGGACCGCCCGTGCCCGGCACGGCCCGCACGCGCGACGTGTCGAGGTCGTCGTCGAGCCCGTCGGGGAGCGGATCGTGCTGCTTCGCGGCGGTCTCGGCCTCACTCGCCGGGCTGTAGCTCACGTCCTTGCGCGTCTGCCCCGCGTCATCGAGCGCTCCCCGCTCCTCGGGGCCCGCGTCGGGGTTGCGACCGGAACCGGTGTCGTCTGGCGTGCTCATGCCGCGAGCGTAGGTCGACGGATGCCGCGCCGGCAGGCCCTTGACATGCGCCGCCCGCCCGCCTCCATGCCGACGCATGCAACCCGTCGGGTGTCGGAGGGTCGTGGCTAGGCTGGACGACACCACGATCAGGGGGATTGCAACCATGCAACGAATCATGACGTCCGCAGCGCTGGTCTTCGCCGGCGCGCTGCTGCTGGCCGGCTGCACCGCCGGTGGAGGCGGCTCCACGACCGCCGCCGACGACCCGTGCCAGGCGGTCAGCTCGGAGGTCCGCGACATCTCGAACGGCGCGCAGAACGTGCTCGCCGCCGGCGGTGACCCGAGCGAGATGCAGGACTCGCTCGACGGCTACAGCGAGCGGGTCACCGCGCTCGACGAGGAGTACGGCGCCGACACCGGCACGTCTGAGGCGCTCGGCGTGCTCGGCGAGCAGATCGACGCCGCGTCCGAGTTCGCGTCGACGCTCCCGGCCGACCCCGAGGCGGAGGTCGACGCGGAGGCCGTGGCCGAGCAGCAGGGCGCGATCTCCGAGGCGGCGACCGAGGTCACCAACTCCTGCGACGCGGGCTGACACCCGCCCCACGCGCACGGCGCGCGGCATTCGCTCATCGGATGCCGCGCGCCGTCGTCGTTCGGCCGCGGGGCGACGTCAGGACGCCGCGGCCTTCTTCGCCGGAGCCTTCTTGGCCGGGGCCTTCTTCTTCGCGCCGTCGCCCGACGACTTGGAGCCGCCTGACGCGGACTTCGATGCCGACTTCGCGCCCGAGCCGGTCTTCGAGCCCGACGAGCCGCCCGACGTCGCGGCATCCGCCCCGCCCCGCTTCGACGCGATGGACTGGCGCAGCGCCTCCATGAGGTCGATGACCTCGCCGCCGGCCTCCTCCTCGGGCTGCTCGCCGAAGGTCGCGGCCGTGTCGATCGCGTCGCCCTGCTCGAGCTTCGCCGTGATGAGGGTGCGCAGCTCCTGCTGGTACTCGTCGACGAACTGGGCCGGCTCGAAGTCGGCGACCAGGCTCTCGACGAGCTGCTTCGACAGTTGGAGCTCCTGCGACGAGATCTTCACCGGCTCGTCGAGCGACGGGAAGGCGGCCTCGCGCACCTCGTCGCTCCAGAGCAGCGTCTGCACCATGAGCACGTCGCCGTAGACGCGCAGCGCCGCGAGCCGGGTCTTCTGCCGCAGCGCCATGCGCACGATCGCGGTGCGGTCGGTCGACTCCAGCGTGCGCCGCAGGAGCACATACGCCTTGTTCGACGCGGAGTCGGGCTCGAGGTAGTAGCTCTTGTCGAACATGATCGGGTCGATCTGCTCGGTCGGCACGAACTCGACGACCTCGATCTCACGGCTGCGCTCGGCGGGCAGCGACTTCAGGTCCTCGTCGGTGATGATCACCGTGCGCTCGCCGTCGTCGTACGCCTTGTCGATGTTCTTGTAGTCGACGGGCTTGCCGTCGATCTCGCAGATGCGTTGGTAGCGGATGCGCCCGCCGTCCGCGTCGTGCACCTGGTGCAGTGACACGTCGTGGTCCTCGGTGGCGCTGTACAACTTGACGGGCACATTGACCAGGCCGAATGTGACCGCCCCCTTCCAGACGGCTCGCATGCCTCAAGTACACACCCCCGCCCCGCGCGGGCGGAAGCCCCTGCCCTCGCGGTGACTCGCCGCGGTGCGCGAGGATGGACGCGTGGCCGAGGGCACGCGCCAGCTCGTGGAGGTCGACGGTCGGAGGCTCCGGCTGACGAACCTCGACAAGGTCATGTATCCCGAGACGGGCATGACCAAGGGCGAGGTGATCTCCTACTACGCGGAGGTCGCCCCCGTCATGGTGCCCCTCACGGCCGGCCGGCCGGTCACGCGCAAGCGCTGGGTGCAGGGCGTCGGCACACCGGATGCCCCGGGCCAGGTCTTCTTCGAGAAGAACCTCGCCGAGCATGCGCCCGACTGGGTGCGCCGCGGGGTCATCCAGCACTCCGACGGGCCCAAGACCTACCCGATCGCCGCCAACCGGGCGACGCTCGTCTGGCTCGCGCAGCAGGCGTCGCTCGAGGTGCACGTGCCGCAGTGGCGCTTCCGTCCCGACGGCGAACGCGGCAACCCCGACCGCATGGTGTTCGACCTGGATCCCGGCCCGGGCATGGGCCTCGCCGAGTGCGCCGAGGTGGCCCGGCTCGTGCGGGCGATCCTCGACGGGATGTCGCTCGACGCCTACCCCGTGACGAGCGGCAGCAAGGGCATCCACCTCTACGCCCCACTCGACGGCGCGCAGAGTTCGGAGCAGATCTCGGCCGTCGCGCACGAGCTCGCCCGCGCCCTCGAAGCCGACCACCCCGAGCTCATCGTGTCGAGCATGCGCAAGACGCTGCGCGAGCGACGCGTGCTCATCGACTGGAGCCAGAACAACCGGAACAAGACCACGATCGCGCCGTACTCGCTGCGCGGGCGGTTCCGCCCGACCGTGGCCGCGCCGCGCACGTGGGAGGAGCTCGCGGACCCCGACCTGCGGCACCTCGAGGCGCGCGAGGTGCTGGAGCGCGTCGCCGCAGGCATCGACCCGACCGCGCCGCTCGCGGCATCGGGCGGCGGCGCGCATGGCCCGCTCGCCACCTACCTCTCGATGCGCGAGGCCGGCGCGACGCCCGAGCCGATGCCCTCGTCGGCCTGGGGCGCGCCGAGTGAGGGCCTGCCGCGGTTCGTGATACAGGAGCACCACGCTCGGCGACTGCACTACGACCTGCGGCTCGAGCGCGACGGCGTGCTGAAGAGCTGGGCGGTCCCGAGGGGCATTCCCGAGGGGACCGACCGCAACAACCTCGCCGTGCAGACCGAGGACCACCCGATGGAGTACCTCGTGTTCGAGGGGACGATCCCCGGCGGGCAGTACGGCGCGGGCAGCATGACGGTCTGGGACACCGGCACCTACGAGACCGAGAAGTGGCGCGACGAGGAGGTCATCTTCACGCTCACGGGGCGGCCCGGCGGACCGCTCGGCGAGGTGCGGCTCGCGCTCATCCGCACCGAGGGCGAGGGCGAGAAGTCGCAGTGGCTGCTGCACCGCATGAAGGACCAGCGCCCCGGGCACTGGAGCCCGTCGTCGAAGGCGCGGCACGCGAGCTCGGTCGCAACGGATGCCGCGGACGAAGCGGACGACCCCCCGGGGGTTGAGGAGCGTGCGAAGACTCCGGTGGTCGAGGAGCGCCCGGCGAGGCCGGACACGTCTCGAAACCCCCTCGCGCAAACGGGTGAGCCTGCTCCTCGACCCACCGACGGCGTCGAGCCCATCCTCGTCCGCCCGATGCTCGCCACCTCGGGCACGCTCGGCCGCCTGACGGGGGAGGAGTGGGCGCTCGAGTGGAAGTGGGACGGCATCCGCGTGCTCGCCCGCACCGACGGCGGCGGACTCCGCCTGCTCAGCCGCAACGGGAACGACGTGACCGCGCGATACCCCGAGCTCGCCGGGCTGCCGACCGTGCTGCGCGGCGATGCGCTCGTCGACGGCGAGATCGTCACGCTCGACGAGGAGGGGCGTCCGAGCTTCGAGCTGCTGCAGCAGCGGATGAACCTGACCCGCGTCCGCGAGATCGAGCGGCTCGCGGCATCCGTGCCGGTGCGGCTGCTGCTGTTCGACGTGCTCGAGATCGCCGGCTCGCCCGTGATGCAGCTGCCCTATCGTCGGCGGCGCGAGCTGCTCGAGCGGCTGCTTCGCCCGCGCGCCGGCGTGCCCGTGGAGGTGCCGGCCGCCGCGCCGGGCGAACCCGCCGAGGCCTTCGAGGAGAGCCGCCGCCTCGGCTTGGAGGGCCTCGTGGCCAAGCGACCCGACTCGCCGTACCGGCCCGGCGTTCGCTCGGAGGACTGGCTGAAGCTGAAGCTCACGCGCACGCAGGAGGTCGTGATCGGCGGCTACCGCAAGGGCGTCGGCACGCGCACGGGGCATATCCGCTCGCTGCTCGTGGGCATCCCGGGCGACCACGGGCTCGAGTACGCGGGACGGGTCGGCAGCGGCTTCCGCGAGGTGGAGCTCGACCGGCTCCTGCAGCGGCTCGGCGAGCTCGAGCAGCCCGCGCCGCCGTTCCTGGCGGTGCCGGCCATCGACGCGAAGGACGCGGTCTGGGTGCGACCCGAGATCGTCGGCGAGATCGAGTTCGGCGAGTGGACCCGCACGGGCGTCGCGCGGCACCCGAGGTGGCGCGGTCTCCGCAGCGACAAATCCCCCGATGAGGTCGTGAGGGAAGCGTAATCCGATGGCCCCTCGACGGGGTACGCTTCGTCGGTGGGCACACTCTACTACGGCGATTCCGGCACCCCCATCGGCATCGAGGACCGCGCGCTGGCGCACCTCAAGTTCGCGATCACGACCAAGCTCCGCCGCGGTGAGAGCTTCACCCTGTCGTGGAAGCACCCCGACGACCAGCCGCGCGGTCGCAGCACCCTCTGGGTGCACCCGACCATCCCGCTGCGCTTCGTGTTCGACGAGCCCGAGGCCGCCGAGCTGAGCCGGGAGTGGGTCGAGGACCTGATGCGCTCGGCGAACAGCACCGGCGGCATCACGCTCGTCGAGGAGCACGTCGACGTGGAGCCCGAGCCCGACCTGCCGCCCGTCATCGCGGCCTGACCGCCCGCCGGCGACGCCCGGCGCCGGCCATCCGGCCTTGCCGGAGGTCGAACGCCCGGCCGAGCTCGGTCGCGACCTCACGCCTCGTCGACGAGCAGCGCCAGCAGCGCCGTCTCGCGCCCACCACGCAGGCTGATCGTTCGCCCGTGCTCGTACGCGTCCACCACGCGCGGGTCGACGTAGCTCGCCTTCGCGATCGTCGGGGTGTTCCCCAGCACCGTGCTCGCGAACTCGACGGCGTCGCGCACGGCCGTCGCTCGCGCCCGGGCCGTGCCCGCGACGCCGAGCTCGGCGAGCCGGTCGGCCGCGGCGATCGTGCCGCGCAGCGTCCGGAAGTCCTTCGCGGTGAAGTCGCCGCCCGTGCGCTCGCGGATGTCGTCGTTCACGTCGGACGCGATCGCGGCGCGCATCCGCCGGCCGTCGAGCCAGGCGTAGAGCCGCGACGCGGGCGAGCGCTCACCCGATTGCTCCACGAACATCGCGAGCGCGGCATCCGTCACCCGGATGTCCTGCGCGATGCCGCCCTTGGCCCGGAAGCGGAAGCGCACGGTGTCGGCGTCGTCATCGTCGAGTCGCGCGTTGCGCACGAGCAGCGTGGTGAGCCCGCGGCTGCGGAATCCGGCGAGCGACTCCTCCGATCCGATGCGGATCGCGCCGAGGTCGAGCGTGCGGAACGCGGCGGCGAGTACGCGCTCGCGCGGCAGCTCCGCGCGCGCGAGGTCGCGCCGGACCGTGCGGCGCGCCGCCGGCAGCACCTCGGCCAGCGCCGTCATCCGCAGGAACTTCTCCGCATCCTGCTGCTCGCGCCAGACCGGGTGGTAGATGTACTGGCGTCGGCCCGCCGCATCGACGCCCACCGCGAGGATGTGCGCGTTCGGGGCGTCCGAGATCCACACCTCTTCCCACGCGGGCGGCACGGCCAGGTCGGCGATGCGGGCGCGCTCGGCGCGTCCTGCCGCACCGCCGCCGGAGTGCACGTAGGCGAACCCGCGGCCGCGCCGGAGCCGGGTGAACCCGGGTGACACGTAGGGTTCGACCCGCCTGAGGCGCGGCATCCGCGGCTCAGTGGTTGCGCAGTGCCGAGATCAGCTCGGACTTGCGCTTGCCGCTGTACCCGGTGAGGCCGAGCTCCTTCGCGCGCTTTCGCAGCTGCTCGACGGTCCAGTCCTCGTAGTCGCCGGCCTTGCCGCCCGTGCGGCCGACCGCGCTGCGACCCCGGTTCGCCGCCGCATTCGAGATGCGCGCGGCCTTCTCCTTCGACGCGCCGTCGTCACGCAGCTCCTCGTAGAGCTCCGGATCCTTCAGCGATGCGTTCCTGCGCCCCGGCATGCGGTTCTCCTTCCTCTCCTCTGCGTCCGGCCGCGCTCGGTCAGAGCGCCCGGCCGCCCGTCACCGGCAGCACGGCGCCCGACACGTACGACGCCTCGTCCGACGCAAGGTACACGTAGGCGCCCGCGAGCTCCGCCGGCTGGCCCGCTCGTCCGAGCGGGGTGTTGTGCCCGAACTCGGGCAGCTTGTCGGGCCATCCCGTCGCGGGGATGAGCGGCGTCCAGATCGGCCCGGGGGCCACGGCGTTCACGCGGATGCCGCGGGGCCCGAGCTCCTCGGCCAGCGCCTTCGTGAACGCGACGAGCGCCGCCTTCGTCATGGCGTAGTCCACGAGCGCGCTCGACGGGTCGAAGCCCTGGATGGAGGTCGTGGTGATGATGCTCGACCCGGCGTCCATGAGCGGCACCGCAGCGCGCGCGAGGAACACCGGGGCGAACAGGTTGACCCGCACCACGGCCTCGAAGTCCGCGGTCGGGATCTCGTCGATACCGCCCCGGTTGCGCTGGTGCGCCGCGTTCAGCACGAGGAGGTCGAGTCCGCCGAACGCCTGTTCCGTGTGCGCGACCAGGTCCTTGCAGTGCTGCTCGCTGCGCAGGTCACCGGGGAGCAGCAGCGGGTCGCTGCCGGCATCGGTGATCCAATGCGCGGTCTCCTCCGCGTCGTGCTGCTCGCCCGGCAGGTAGGCGATCGCCACGCGTGCGCCCTCGCGCGCGAACGCGATGGCGACCGCGCGGCCGATGCCGGAGTCGCCGCCGGTGATGAGCGCGCGACGGCCGACCAGGCGCCCGCTGCCGCGGTAGCTCTGCTCGCCGTGGTCGGGCTGCGGCGTCATCGGTTCGGTGAGCCCGGGCGGAGCCTGCTCCTGCTTCGGGAACGGATCGGTCGTGTGCTTGGTCGTCGGATCGATCAGTTGCTCGTTCATGACCATGAAGCCCCCCTTCGGTCAGGCCTGCCACGCTACGCGGCGCCGAGGGGAGCCGCGCGGGGTTGACATCGGGACCCCGGAATCATGGGGATCGCGCCCGCGGATCTAGCACTCCCCTCGAACGGGGGTCAACCCCTAGGCCGGTGTCGCCACTGACCCCTACCGTCGGAGACACGGACGTACCTGCGTCCGGATGCCCCGCCCGCACCCGTCGGGCGGATCCGCCTCGTCGAACACGGGTGCGGATCACCGTGAAGGAGAGATCATGAACATCCTCGTCGCCGTTATCGCCATCGCCGCCATCATCCTGCTCATCACCGGTGGTGTGGTGCCCACGCTGAACTTCCTGCTGTGGGTCGGAATCGCGCTGCTGATCATCGCGGCCATCGTGTTCCTCGTGCGCTTCATCGGCGGGAACCGGACGGTCTGACCCCTGGGATCCCCCCACGGGAACGGGCGACCCCCGTCGCGCGCTCCCACTCTCACACGGCCCCTCGGCACCTCGTGCCGGGGGGCCGTTCCCGATGTCCCGAAGACGTGCATCGCGATGGACGACTGCGACGTATGCTGATGCCGTGGGAACGCTGTACTACGGGGATTCAGGCACCCCCATCGGCATCGAGGACCGGGCGCTGGCGCACCTGAAGATCGCCATCACCACCAAGCTCCGCCGGGGTGAGAGCTTCACCCTGTCGTGGCGTCACACCGACGACCAGCCGCGCGGCCGCAGCACGCTGTGGCTGCATCCGTCCATCCCGCTGCGGTTCGTGTTCGACGAGCCCGAGGCCCCCGAGCTGAGCCGTGGCTGGATCGAGGACCTCATGCGCTCGGCCAACAGCACGGGCGGCATCCAGCTCGTGCCCGAGCACCTCGACACGGATCCCATCCCCACGTCGGCCGACCAGCCGGTGCAGGTCGGCGTCGATGTGCAGGAGGTCGAGACCTCCACCGAGACGCAGCCCGCCTGACGGGCTTGCCGCGCCTCCGTCGGGCTGCTAAACGGGAAGTGGGGATCGGGACGAGGAGGAGTCATGAGCACCACGCATGACACGGACCGCGGAGCCATCGAGCGCTGGTGGCCTCACCTCTCCATCGAGGGGAAGCACCGCCTGCTCGCGGAGCTCACGGCGCCGATCGATGCCGAGACGGCTGCGGAGATCGAGTCGATCACGGGCGAGCCCGCACCCGACCGGCTCACGCCGGCCGAGCAGCGCTACGTGCTCACGCAGATCGAGCCGGTCGACTGAGCGTAGCGGCATCCGCCCGTTCGTCGAGTCGACGACGACGGATGCCGCTACTCGGCCTCCATAGGGTCGTCCTCCGCGGGCTCGGGCACGTACTGCAGGCCCGCGGTGCTGTTCGCCGACAGGAGCATCTGCTCGATCCAGAACCGGTTGAGCTTGGGTGCGCGGTTTCCGCTGAAGATGAACTGCAGCGGGATGGACTCGTGCAGCCACATCGTCGTTCGACCGCTGCCGTTCTCCACCCCGTGCTCCCACGTCATGGCGAAGCTCTCGGAGCGGCGCAGCTTGTTCAGGATGGCGACGCGCAGGTGGGCGAGGGTGCGATCGTCGATCTCGATCTCGCGTGTCGAGGAGTTGTAGATGAGCTTGCCCATGCGGCGACTCTAGTCGCCGTCGACAGCGAGGGAAACGTCGGGCCGAAGGGGGCGCGCAACCGGGTCGTTCGTGCTATGCGGGGCGCGCCGCAAGCGGGCATGACGGCCGGGATCCGCCATGCGATGGAGGAGCGATCGTCAGATCACGTGACCGTCGGGATCGAGCGGATCACCGTTCTCACGACCCGGCTTGCGCGGGTCCAGCGGATCCATCGCGCGCTGCAGTTCGTCGAGGTCGGTGATGCCGGTGTCGTCGTAGCGACCCGACGGCGGGAGGTCCCGAACGCGTCCGAGCACGCCGGGCGGGGGGGTCGGCGCGTCGGGTTCGTCGGTGGTTGATGCTGTGTCGGGGGCGTCGGGTGCGCCCGCCTCCGTCGTCGGTGCGGCGACGCGACCGATCGACTGATCCATGGTGTTGCTCCTTCCAGTGCACGCGGATGCTTCGGGGCATCCGCGTCGTCTTCACGCTACGCCGCGCGGTGTCCGGCGGCGAGCCCTTGACGACACCAGTCTGCCCGGTTACGGACTCAGCGGGACCGGGGCGCGCGCGGGAGCGTGGCATCGCGTGCCGTGCGCCCGCTTCGGAATACGACCCGACCCTCGTCGACCCGCGCGACGTCGTCCCATGCCACGAGGAAGGTGCCGCGGTGCAGCCAGCGCTGGAACCGGGCGATGAGGTTGGGGCCGTCCTCGTCGCGTCGCTCGTACCCCCACGTCGAGAACCGGCTGTGCGGGCTCACGAGCACGCCCGTGACCACCGTGGCCGCGAGCAGCTGGCCGGGCGCGCCGGAGATCTCGAGCCGCACGTCGATGACGGCGCCGAGCCGCCGACCGTCGGCGTCGACGGCGTCGGATCCGAGCAGGTCACTCAGGAGCATGGCGTCCTCCGGGGACGCGCCCGATGATGTGGCGGCTCACCCAGCGTTCGGCCCAGCCGGCGTCGAGCGAGTCGCCCGCGACGCCCAGGTGGATGACGGTGCCGACCTCGGCCACGAGGCGCCAGGGGATGCTCACCCGTCTCGCGGCCGGCGCGTGACCGCCGAACAGGCGCATCATGAGCTGCGGCCCGGTGAGGATCGCCGACACGGTCGGCGGCGGCGAGCCGGGCTCGATGCGCGCGCCGAGCTCGATCCCGTCGAGCTCGAGGTCGTCGGCCGTGGTCACGGGCACCTCGTCGCGGTCGAGCACCTGCCGGTCGAGCACGTGCAGGCGGGCGTCGAGCACGCGGCCCGCCGGTGGGGGCGCGGCATCCGTCTCGAATGCCTTCGGGTCATCGTTCATGCGCCGGCTCCCGTCACGATGAGCAGGGGGATGGCCGCGAGGGCCGCGGCCAGGATGACGACCAGGTAGACCTGGCCCACGAAGTTCATGACGCGGCCGTTCACCCGGTCGCCCATGTACTCGCGGTCGTTCGCGATGATGAGGATCGGCAGGTAGGTGAGCGGCAGCGCGACGGCCGAGAACACGACCGAGTACTCGGTCACGAGGATCGGGTCGACGCCGGTGGCGAGGATCCCGACGGCGATGAGCAGGCCGATGATCATCGCGAGGTGGAAGCGCGCGGCCTTCGCGGGCTTGCGGAACTTGCCCCACGACCAGCCGAAGTACTGCGCCAGCGTGTACCCGCTCGAGAGGGTGGTCTCGAGGGCGGCGCCGAACGTCGCGGCGAGGATGCCCACGATCGCGAACGCCAGCGCGAGCTTGCCGCCCGCCTCGGCGACGGGCAGCACGACCTGGCTGAGGCTCGTCACGTCGATCGCCCGGGGCAGCAGCACCACTGCGGCGCAGCCGGCGATCGCGATCGACAGCAGGCCCCCGAGGGGAAAGCCCACGAGCACGTTGAGCCGCGACTTCGCGAGGTCCTTCTCCGTCCAGCGCTCCTCGATCGCGCCCGAGGAGAAGAAGAACACCTCGTAGGGTGTCATCGCCGCGCCGAACAGGGCGATCGCGTAGAACCAGTACGTCGCCACCGGCTCGTCGGACGGCGGCCCGGGCTGCAGCGCCTGCCCGGCGAGCTGCCCCCAGTCGGGCGACAGCATGAACAGCGCGACCGCGAAGACGATCAGGGCGAGCCCCAGCATGCCCGTCACGTTCTCGAGCAGCTCGAACCGCGCCCGCCAGATCACGATCCACACGCCGAACGCGGCCACGGGGATCCACCACATCGGGTCCACGCTGGTGGCCAGCTGGAGCGCGAGGGCGACGCCGCCGATCTCCGCGGTGACGGTGAGCAGGTTGATGAGGAAGGAGGCCGCGAGGTTCGCGAGCCCCGCCCGGGGGCCGAGCCGTTCGCGGATGATCTCGAAGGTCGCCCGACCGCTCACCGCGGCGACCCGACCCGACATCTGCGCGTAGATGCAGATGCCGACGACGCCGACGAGCACGACCCACGCGAGGCCCAGCCCGAATCGCGATCCGACCACCGCGTTGGTCACCAGGTCCCCGATGTCGACGAACCCGCCGATGGCGGTGAGGATGCCGAGCGCGACGGCGAAGAGCCGCTTCATCCGTCGCTCCCGGCCGCATCTCGGGCGGCGCCTTCGGCGGCATCGGCGGTCGGTTCAAGGGCTGTGAGCCCCTCGGCGGCCGCGTCGAGCTGCGGCACGACGGCCTCGAGGGATCCGACACCCGAGGCCAGTGCGTCGCGGGCCGCGTTCACCGCGTCGAGCGCCGCGTCGAGGGCGTCGAGCACCTCGGTGCGGGTCTCGGCTTCGGCGGGGGCCGCGGCATCCGTCTCGGCGACCTGGTCGGTCGCGTCGACGAGCTCGCGGCGCGCGTCGCCGAGGGTCGCGAGGGCGGTCGTCGGGAACGTGCGGCCGTCGAGCTCCTGGTCGACCACGAGCCGGGCGGTCTCGATCGCGGCGACGCCCTGGCCGACGGCGGCCTCGAAGGTCGCGTCGGGGCTCGTGCAGCCGGCCAGCAGCGCCGCGGCCAGCACGAGGGTGCCGGATGCCGCGACGCGCGCCGCGTGTGCTCGACCGGACGCCTGCATGCTCCTGATGCTGGCCCCGGCATCCCGCACCGGCAAGGGCTTGACGTCGATGCTCGCAACGGATCGTCGAGTTCTTGCGTTCCCTGCCGTAGCATGTCGCTCATGTCGAGGAGGCTGGCGGACGTCGCGCGCAAGGTCGGCGTGAGCGAGGCGACGGTGAGTCGCGTGCTGAACGGCAAGCCCGGCGTCTCGGCCTCGACGCGCGAGGCCGTGCTCACCGCGCTCGACGTGCTCGGCTACGAACGGCCGACGAAGCTGCGGGGCGAGCGCGCCCGGCTCGTGGGCCTCGTGATGCCCGAGCTGCAGAACCCCATCTTCCCGGCGCTCGCCGAGGCGATCGGCGGCGGGCTCGCCCAGAACGGGTACACGCCGGTGCTCTGCATCCAGACCGCGGGCGGCATCTCGGAGTCGGACTACGTCGAGCTCCTGCTGCACCAGCAGGTGTCGGGCGTGATCTTCGCCGGCGGCGCGTACTCGCAGGCCGACGTGAACCACGACCACTACGCGAGGCTGACCGAGCTGAAGCTCCCCACGGTGCTCGTGAACGCGCCGATCGACGACCTCGGCTTCGCGACGGTGTCGTGCGACGACGTCACGTCGATGGAGCAGGCGTTCGGGCACCTGGTGCAGCTCGGGCACGAGCGCATCGGCATCCTCCTCGGGCCGAGCGACCACATCCCGTCCCGGCGCAAGCACGCCGCCGCCCTCCGCATGGCCGAGCGACACGGGGTCGAGCTCGGTGAAGACCGGGTGGTGCACTCGCTGTACTCCCTCGAGTCGGGGCAGACCGCGGCGACCAAGCTGCTCGCCGCCGGCGTCACGGGGATCATCTGCGCGAGCGACCCGATGGCGCTCGGCGCGATCCGCGCGGTGCGCCGGGCCGGGATGCGCGTGCCCGAGGACGTGTCGGTCATCGGCTACGACGACTCGGCGCTCATGAACTGCACCGAGCCGCCGCTCACCACCGTGCGCCAGCCGATCGAGGCGATGGGTCGCATGGTCATCGAGCTGCTCATGCGGCAGATGTCGAGCGAGGGCGCGATCGGCGACGAGGTGTTCTTCGCGCCCGAGCTCGTGGTGCGCGCCTCGACGGCGCCCGCGCCGCGCTGACCGCTCCTCGCCCTCAGACCGTCCCTTCCCTTCTGCAGGAAGAACGGCGCCGAACGCGGCGTGCCGCCACTTCCGCCACGGCGTGTCCTCCGGTTCTTCCTGCAGAAGGCACATGACAAGCGCGCTACGTGCCGGAAATGCGCAAGGCACTCTCGCAACTTCACGAAACCAACCGCAAGCTGATGCTTGATTGTTGAAAAGTTGCATCAATCTGTTGCTCTCATTACGTTTCCCGGTATCGACGCCGTCGTCCCCCGGGAACCGGCGCGCCGCCCGCCCCGCACCGAGGAGAACGACAGCGTGACCATGCCACTCACGGAACCCGGCACGGTGCCCCCCGCACTCGTGGAGGACCCACTGTGGTGGCGGGACGCCGTGATCTACCAGGTCTACGTGCGCAGCTTCGCCGACTCCGACGGCGACGGCACGGGCGACCTCCGCGGCGTGCGAAGCCGGCTCGGCTACCTCAAGGAGCTCGGCGTCGACGCGCTCTGGTTCACCCCCTGGTACCCGTCGCCGCTCGCCGACGGCGGCTACGACGTCTCGGACTACCGCGGCATCCACCCGACCTTCGGGACCCTCGACGACGCCGAACAGCTCATCAGCGAGGCACTCGAACTCGGCATCCGCACGATCATCGACGTCGTCCCGAACCACGTCTCGAGCGAGCACCCGTGGTTCCGGCAGGCGCTGGCGGCCGGGCCGGGAAGCCCCGAGCGCGCCCGGTTCTGGTTCCACCCGGGCACGGGCGAGGGCGGCGACGAGATGCCGACGAAATGGGTCTCGAACTTCCAGGGCGACACGTGGACCCGCACGACGAACCCCGACGGCACGCCGGGGGAGTGGTACCTGCACCTCTTCACGCCCGAGCAGCCCGACCTCAACTGGAACCACCCCGACGTGCGCGCCGAGCACGAGGACATCCTGCGGTTCTGGTTCGACCGCGGCGTCGCCGGCGTGCGCATCGACTCGGCGGGACTGCTCATCAAGGACCCCGCGCTGCCCGAGGTGCCAGAGGTGGTCGCGCCGGGCCAGCATCCCACCGAGGACCGCGACGAGGTGCACGACGTCTACCGCTCGTGGCGGAGCGTCGCCGACTCGTACGAGGGCAGCCGGGTGCTCGTCGGCGAGGTGTGGGTGCCCGACGCCGCCCGCTTCGCGGCTTACCTGCGCCCCGACGAGATGCACACGGCGTTCAACTTCGACTTCATGGCCCGGCCGTGGGATGCCACGGAGCTCCGCGCCTCGATCGACCTCATGCTCGATGCGCACGCGCCCGTCGGCGCGCCCAGCACCTGGGTGCTCTCGAACCACGACGTCACCCGGCCGGTCACGCGGTACGGGCGCGAGGACTCCGGCTTCGCGTTCGCGCGGAAGCGGTTCGGCACCCCGACCGATCTCGAGCTCGGCCGTCGCCGCGCCCGTGCTGCGGCGCTGCTCACCGCGGCGCTGCCCGGCTCGCTCTACCTCTACCAGGGCGACGAGCTCGGCCTGCCCGAGGTCGAGCTGCCGCGCGATGTGCTCGAGGATCCGATGCACTTCCGCTCCGGCGGCGTCGACCCGGGCCGCGACGGATGCCGCGTGCCCCTGCCCTGGCGGGGCACGGAGCCGCCCTTCGGATTCAGCCCGGCTGCGGCATCCGAGGGCGACGGCCGGGTCGCTGCACCGTGGCTGCCCCAGCCGGCCGAGTGGGCCGCCCTCACCGTGCAGGCGCAGGAGGCGGACCCGGGCTCGATGCTCTGGCTCTACCGGCAGGCGCTCCGCATCCGCAAGCGCGAGGCGTCGCTCGGCGACGGCACGCTGACCTGGCTCCCGAGCGAGCCCACGGCGCTCGTGTTCCGGCGCGGCGCCGACGTGGTGAACGTCACGAACCTCGGCAGCGAACCGATGGCCCTGCCCGACCACGACCGCATCCTCCTCGCAAGCACCCCGCTCGTCGGCGGGCTGCTGCCACCCGACTCCACGGCCTGGCTCCACCGAACCGCCTGACCGTCGAGGCCGCGGCCCGCACCACGCCGCGGCAGTCCCACACCACACCTCAACACAGCACCGAAAGGACTGGACAATGAAGTCACCACGCAGCATCGCGATCGCGGGCATCGCCGCCGTCGCGATGGTGGGCGCGCTCTCCGCGTGCAGCCAGGGCGCCGCCGACGACGGGAAGCTCGAGCTGCGCGTCGCCACGTTCCCGCCCGGAGCCGACCAGGCCGCCTACGACGCCTTCGCCGAGCAGGAGCAGCAGTTCGAGGAGCTGCACCCCGACATCGACATCGTCGGTCTCGAGTACGAGTGGACCGCCCCGACCTTCGCGGCGCAGCTCGCGGGCGGCAGCCTGCCCGACGTGTTCACGGTGCCGTTCACCGACTCGAAGACGCTCCTCGAGAACGACCAGCTCATGGACGTGACCGACGAGCTGGAGGAGCTCGGCTACGCCGACAAGTTCAACCCGATCATCATCTCGGAGGTCACCGACGCCGACGGCCGGATCTACGGCTTCCCGCGCCAAGCGTACGCGAACGGCCTGCACTACAACCGCGACCTGTTCGAGCAGGCCGGCCTCGACCCCGAGCAGCCGCCGGCGACCTGGGATGAGGTCCGCGAGGCCGCGAAGACCATCGCCGAGAAGACCGGCAAGGCCGGGTATGCGACGATGGCGACCGGCAACACGGGCGGCTGGCAGCTCTCGGTGCAGGCCGACTCGCGCGGCGCCCAGCTCCAGGAGGACAACGGCGACGGCACCTACACGTCGACGATCGACAACGACGCCACGAAGGCCACGCTCGAGTTCCTCCACGACCTCCGCTGGGAGGACGACTCGATGGGCGCGAACTTCGACCTCGACTGGGGCAGCATCAACCAGGAGTTCGCCGCGGGCAACATCGGCATGTACACGTCGGGCTCCGACGTCTACACGGCACTCGTGCGCGACTTCGGCATGGAGCCCGCCCAGTACGGCCTTACCGTCATCCCGACGGAGGACGGCGGCGGGGTGCTCGGCGGCGGCGACATCGCCGTGATGCCGCCGACGCTCGACGACGAGACCAAGGCCGCGGCCGTCGAGTGGATCGACTGGTACTACATGCAGAAGCTCCTGAACGAGGATGCCGCGGTCGCGGACGCCAAGGCGCTCGCCGCCTCCGACCAGGCCGTCGGAACCCCCGTGCTGCCGGTGCTCGACAAGGACACCTGGGACCAGCAGCAGGAGTGGATCGCGCCCTACGTCAACGTGCCGCAGGACCAGATGACCGGATTCTTCGACGGCATCTTCGAGCAGACCCCGGTCGGCGAGTTCAAGGGACAGACGCAGCCGATCTACGCGCTCATGGACAACCTCGTGCAGGCCGTGCTGACCGACCAGGCCGCCGACGTCGACGCCCTGCTGCAGCAGATCGACGTGGACGCGCAGGCGCTGCTCGACGAGTAGGCCGTGATCGCGGGTTGAGGAGCCGGCCCCGCCGGCGTCTCGAAACCCCCTCCTCCCCGGGCGGGTTTCGAGACGGGCTCCGCCCTCCTCAACCCGCGGCGCCCTCCCCGAACCACTGAAGGATCACCGATGACCCTCACCGCCAAGCCCGCGGCCGCGCGGCCCGCGCCCGACCCGGACGCGCCGCCCGCGGCATCCGCTCGCCCGAGCCGCAGGCGCAACCCGAAGACCTGGATCCGCGGCGGCGGCCTCTGGAACCTCGCGTTCCTGGCCCCGATGCTCATCGTCTTCGGGGTGTTCAGCTGGTCGCCGATCGTGCAGTCGGTGATCATGAGCTTCCAGCGCACGAACCTCGTGACGACGCCCGAGTGGGTCGGCATCGACAATTTCGTCAACGTGCTGAGCGACCCGAACCTCGGGGTCGCGATCGCGAACACGCTGTACTTCGCGGTGCTGGCGCTCATCCTCGGGTTCCCGCTGCCGCTCATCCTCGCGGTCATGATGAGCGAGGTGCGCCGGGGCAAGGGCCTCTACAGCGCGCTCGCGTACCTGCCGGTCGTCATCCCGCCGGTGGTCGCGGTGCTCCTCTGGAAGGTCTTCTACAACGCGAGCCCCGACGGCGTGTTCAACACGATCCTCGGGTGGTTCGGCATCCCGCCGCAGCCGTGGCTGCAGTCCGCGGCGACCGCGATGCCCTCGCTCGTCATCGAGGCGACCTGGGCAGCGGCTGGCGGGTCGATCATCATCTACCTCGCGGCGCTCATCTCCGTGCCGCCCGAGCTGTACGACGCCGCCGAGGTCGACGGCGCCGGCATCTGGCGCAAGCTCTGGCACGTGACGCTGCCCCAGCTGCGCGGCGTGCTGTTCATCATGCTGATCCTGCAGGTCATCGCGACGTCGCAGGTGTTCCTCGAGCCCTTCCTCTTCACCGGTGGCGGTCCGAACAACGCGACCCTGACGATCCTCCTCCTCATCTACCGCTACGCCTTCCAGAACAGCCTCGGCGGCGACTACGGCGAGGCCACCGCGCTCAGCCTGATGCTCGCGATCTTCCTCGGGCTCCTGAGCTGGCTGTACTTCAAGCTCACCGAACGTTGGAGCACGAATTGACCAGCGCACCCGTCCAGCCCCTCCTCGAGCGCCCCGACGGCGCCGAGGCCGACGCCGCCGAGGACTCCGGCCGGCCCGGTCGACCCGGGCGCCGCGGCTCCCGCTGGTTCCTCCGGCGACGTCGCACGGACGCGACCGACGAGTTCGGCGACCGCGGCGTCCTCTCGGCGTTCGACCGTCGCCGCGGCAGCGTGCGCGGGTCGCTCAGCCTCGTGCACGTGTTCCTCTTCATCGGGCTCGTCGTGGCCGGCCTCGGACCGCTGCTCTGGCTCGCCAAGGCCGCCGTCACGCCCACGCAGGACACGCTGAGCCAGCCGTTCGCGCTCTGGCCGAACGGCATCGACTGGGCGAACCTCGAGACGGCGTGGAACGACATCCACATCGACCAGTACTTCCTCAACACGATCTGGGTCGCGGCGGGCTCCTGGTTCTTCCAGCTGCTCATCGCCACCACCGCCGGGTACGCGCTGTCGGTGCTGCGCCCGAAATACGCGCCGATCCTCAACGCGCTCGTGCTCGCGACGCTGTTCATCCCCGCGGTCGTGCTGCTCGTGCCGCTCTACCTCACGGTGCTCCACCCACCAGTCATCGACGTCTCGCTGCTCAACACGTACTGGGCGGTGTGGCTGCCCGCCGCCGCGAACGCGTTCAACATCCTGCTCGTGAAGCGCTTCTTCGACAGTCTCCCGCGCGAGGTGTTCGAGGCCGCGAAGACCGACGGCGCCGGCCCGCTCCGGGTGTTCTGGTCGATCGTGCTGCCGATGTCGAAGCCCGTGCTCGGCGTGGTCTCGGTGTTCGCGGTGATCTCGGCGTGGAAGGACTTCCTCTGGCCGCTGCTCGTGCTGCCCGACCCGGCGGTGCAGCCGCTGTCGGTGCGCCTCCCGGCGGTGCAGTCGCAGACCGAGCTCGACGTGTTCCTCGCCGCGCTCGCCATCTCGACGCTCATCCCCGTGCTGCTGTTCCTCATGTTCCAGCGGCTGTTCCTGCGCAGCGCCGGGCTCGGGGGCGCGGTCAAGGGCTGAGCCGGTCGGTCGCCTCGCCCGGATGCCGCGGGGTCGCACGGATGCCGCAGGGCCGCGGCATCCATCGCGTGCCCAGCACTGGGGGTCCGCTGCGCGAGGACGTGAGTGGTATGCCTGATGCGACGGCCCACCGGGCTCCGCGAGGTTGGGTCGTGGCGCGGCAACCCGACGCGCCGGAACCCGAAGGAGACACATGTCCAGGAAGCTCTTCACGTACGCCGGGGCGACGGTCGGTCTCGCCGCGGCCCTCGTGCTCGGCAGCGGCGCTGCTGCCTACGCGCACGAATGCTACAACCCGAGTCGATCCGAGCAGGGCAACGCGAAAGCCGGATCCAACTCGCAGGCGTGGTTCACGCTCGTCGTGGCCGACGCCATCCAGGGCGACGTCGTCAACGGCTTCATCACGCAGGAGGAGGCCGACTGCATCATCGACGCCTACGCCGACACCGGCGCGCCCGCGTCGTTCACGCTCATGGTCAAGGGCGCCGTCGGGCAGGACGGCGTCATCGCCGGCCACAACCCGAACTCCGTGCGGGCGACCGACGGCAAGGGCATCGACCACGCCTTCGAGGCGTACGGCGAGCAGATCTTCGGCAGTTACGCGGCCTGCGGCGTCGAGTTCTGAGGTCCTGAGGCGGATGCCGCGGCGCCGGCCTCGCCCATAGGCTGGCGCCGTGGAGCATCCGCGCGTCGTCGACCCGGGGCATCCCCTCGTCGAGCGGGTGCGGCGGATCTGCCTCGCGCTGCCCGAGGCCGTCGAGGTCGAGGCGTGGGGACGGCCGACGTTCCGCGCCGCGAAGCCGATCTTCGTGCACGTCGCCGCGACCTCCGAGCAGCCGCTGTCGATCGTCGTGAAGACCGACCCCGAGGAGCACCTCGCGCTGCTCCAGGACGGCCGCTTCTACGGCGTGCCCTACTACAGCCGCGACCACTGGGTCGGCGCCGACCTCGACGCGCCCGACACCGACTGGGACCTGCTCGCGGAGCTCATCGAGACCTCGTACCGGCAGGTGGCGAACCGTCGCCAGCTGGCCGCGCTCGACGCACTCCGGCCCGACCACGCCGACCACTGACCGACGGCGGATGCCGCTGGCCCGTCCGGCCCGCCTCGATTGGCGTGAACGGAGCGCGTGGGTTAGAGTTACGTGGTTGCCTGATCGCCGATGACGCGCGGGCGACATCCCATGCGCCCGTAGCTCAATGGATAGAGCATCTGACTACGGATCAGAAGGTTGGGGGTTCGAGTCCCTCCGGGCGCGCGGTGGAGAAAGCGGTTCGCGGTTGCGGGCCGCTTTCGTCGTTCCTGGGGCATCGCGCGCGGTGACGCCCCGAATGGCGAGGGATGCCCCGAACGGGGGGTGCACACCGCCGGACACGCCGGGCAGGCTGGGAATCAGCCGAAGATCGGTATGTGCGTGGTGTAACGCCGATGGCCGGTGTCGTCGGCCGCCGTTATGCTCGGCACACATCTGATTCCCGTGATCGAGAGTTCGGATATGAGGGGTGCGCGGGCCGGGAGCTTCCTGGCGTCGTCGAACCGGGGGGATCGGCGACAGCGGCGCAGGGTCCGCCCGGGCAGCGTCGGCCGTGAGGGGCACGGTCGACCGTTCAGTGGACCCGCGAGCAGTGTCGGGTTGCGGCGCCCCGGCTCGCAGCGGTTCGACCCGCTGCGGGGTGCCGCGATCATGCGGCGGGCGTATGCCGCGCTCATCGCGCTCGCGGTGGCCATCGTCGCCTTCCACGAGTTCTCGTCGGGCTTCGTGAGCGGAGCGGTCGACGCCGGCGTCGCGGAACGACTCGCGCCGATCGGCTTCATGTGGGCGCTGCCGTCGCTCGCCGCGGGTGCCGTGGTGGGCGCCGCGCTCGTCGTGGCATCCGCTTCTCGGGGCGGTGTGACGGCGCTGCGAAGGCTCGGCCTGCCCGGCCTCGGTCGCGACGCCCGGGCCCGCGCCAACGGCATGACCTGGGGCGCCATCGCGCTGCTCGGCGTGCACTTCACGCGCGAGGCGTTCGAGGTCTTCCCGGGCGGACAGGTGGTGGCGGCCGTCGCGCTCGGCTCGGTGCTCGGTTACGGGACGTTCCGCCTGCACCGCCACGCGATCGACCACGAGGCGTACCGCACCTTCAACCTCGTCGCCATGCTGCTCGCGGCCGGCAGCCTCGCGAGCATGAGCCTCACGCCGACGGGCGAGTGGTGGACGCACAACTTCAGCACGCTCGGCACCTCAGACGACTTCGCCGCGGCGTGCTTCAACATCGCGATCGTCGTGTCGGGTGCCGGCATGGCCGCGATGTCGGCCGGACTCACCCGCGCCGTCTCCGACCCGAGGTACGGGGTGCGGCGCGGTGGGCTCACCGCGATGCGCGTGCTCATCGTGCTGATCGGCATGAGCCTCATGGGCGTCGGCCTGGTGCCGATCGACGGCGCGACCGACCTGCACAACCTCGCCGCGTGCGGTGCGGCGGCCTCGTTCGCCGTGCTCTGCCTGGGCGTCCAGGTCTGGGCGCGCCGCCTCCCGCGCTCCATGGTGATCGCGTCGTACGGGTCGATCGCGATCGAGGTCGTCGCGATGGTCGCCTACGACGGCATGGGCGTCTTCAACCTCACCGTCTTCGAGATCGTCGCGTTCACGCTCGTGTTCGCCTGGCTCATCGCCCTCGTCGCGATCACGCACGCCGCGCCCGATCCCGTCGTCGAACAGCAGCAGCGTCACGTCCGACGCATCCGTGCCGGGGCGGCCCTGCACGCCGGTGCCGTCACGGCCGATCGCCCGCGCACTCGCGTCACCCAGGACCATACGTCCCCGAGGACGCGGGGCCGGACTCCGCGCGCACCGGCCCGAGCCGCTGCGTCGCACGACGTGCACCGCGCGCTGCGGCGGAATGCGAAGCGAGCCGACGAGCCGCCGGACACCCGAATCGGTCGTGCGCAGGAATTCCGCACGACCCGACCCGCGTTGTCCTGAGCAGGAGGACGCATGAACGACACCATCACCATCGAACGCAACGACGCGACCCGACGCTACGAACTCACCCTCGGTGACGAGCTCGCCGGCTTCGCGGAGTTCCGCACCACCCCCGACGGCATCGTCTTCACGCACACCGTCGTCCGCCCCGAGTTCGGCGGCCAGGGCCTCGGCACCCGCCTCGCGAAGTTCGCGCTCGACGACGCCGTCGCCCGCGGCGAGCGCATCGTGCCGCGCTGCCCGTTCATCGCCGCGTACCTTCGCGAGCACACCGGTTACGAGGCTTCCGTCGACTGGCCGACCGCCTAGCGGGCGCCCCGCTGCCGCGCCATCCCGCGCTTGCGCGCACGGCGCGCGAAAACCGAATGTCCCTCATTCGGGGCGGTGCGGGCATCGGATGCCGCGATTACGATTCGAGCAAACCCGAGTCGGTCCCGAACCCGACTGATCGTCGCGCGTCGACGACCTTGGCCCGTCCTCCCAAGGATGATCCCTCGGGTCCTGCTCGCCGAGCTCAGTTCGGGTCGCTCGGCGGGAGAGGCCTCCCCTGGAGGCCGCGGCGGGGTGGGAGGTAGGGTTCCCACCCCGCCGTCCCTCTCCGAGGGGCCTCCGCGGCGACATGGCGGACGGTCAACCGTCTCTGACCCGCTGCGGTCGGGACCGTGTCGTTCGTGAACAGGGTGGCGGTCGGGTCACCCGACTCGGTCAGGTGAGCGACAGCGGTGAAGTTCACGCCCCCTTCGAGCGGCAGATCGACCGGCCCGATGGCCGGCGACGACGCATCCGTTGCATCGGATGCGGTGATTGCCTCGACGAACCGTCGGATGCCTGTGCTGGGGCGAGCCCGGCCAAGACGATGACCGCGACGGCGAGGACGCCGACGGTGGCGGCGCGCTTCATGTTCACTCCAGTGGAAGGTCGAATGGTGCGTCACATGAAGGAGTTCCGCCGAGCGATTGGGATCGGATGCATCGGATCTCGATCCCAAGTCAATGCATCCGTTTCACCGAACCAACCGGAAGGGATTGATGAAGGCGCCGTGTGCAGGCTGCGGTGCCGCAAACCTCGAAACGGATTCGATTCGGAGGAATGACGTTTGAACGGCCAGGGCTCTTCCCGAGAACCATCGGGAGGCGGATTCAAACCGACGATGGATGACCTCGCCGTTGGAGGAATTCATAGTCGACGCGGGCGTCGGCTGTTTGTCCCGGACCTCGGCGAAAGCGACCGAGGCTTTCACACTCTGAGTGGAGGGGAGCAGCTTTGGGAGTGCTGACCGCGCTCGATGGCGTGTACCGTGCCTCAACCATCGTCGAGGCACTGCAGCTCGCCGACGACTTGACCGCCGAAGCCAGACGAGATCCGCGGGCTTCCACCGTTCGGCTGCTGTTGCAGAGCGTAATGGGCGATGACGAACTCACTGCTGTTGCGTGCACGCATGCACTCGGAAGAGTGCAGGACGACCAGGTCGAACGCTCGCTCGTCCGGATGCTCTCCGATGATCGGGCCTTCGTCCGACAACACGCAGCATGGGCCCTCAGTGCGACGCCGCCACGTGCCGACGCCACCGGCGTCCTGTTCGAGATGACCATCGCCGGAGGATTCTCGGGAATGGTCGCTCAGCAGACGCTTGAGCAGTGGTCGTCGTCGAACGCCGACCTGGTGATGCAAAGTGCCATGAACGCCCTCGCCCACACCGACGAGCCCGAGGCGCGCGCCCGTGTGGTGGAGACACTGGGCCTGGTACCAGGACCGACGCCCATCACGCCACTCGCGAATGTGGCGATGGATGCAACCGAGTCCGAAGCCGTTCGAGTCGCCGCCGTTTCAGCATTGGGTCAACGGCCCCCGTATGCGCGGCTCATCCGTCTTGTTCGTTCGCTCGCCGCCACGGATGGGTTGCTGGCAGAGGTCGCACGCCTCGCGCTCATCGACCTGGAACCCGTGACTGCGATGCCGCAGCCGCGCAATGAGGGACTCACCGTGGCTCAGCTCTTCCTGCACGCCGATATCGATTCGCAGTTGAGCTCGGCCGGATCCGGTGACACTGGGGGCATCGCCACACTGCTCGTCAGGTTGGGTGACGCGCTCGTCAGTGACACCGACACGGGAGTGGGCCGCGTCCTCACCCTGTCGCGCGGCTCGACGAGCGATGCCCTACGAAGCCTCGCGGCGCTCAGCACGTTTCGCCAGGGGCACGCCTTGACGCAGATTCCGTTGCACCGGACCGCCGGGCCCGCGGCAGAGGCGTGGCCGCTCCGGGTCGTCGTGCGGCGCGGGATTCGACGAATTCTGCAGCAGGCGGGCAACGTCGATGTGTTGCACTTGCGGATGGCGGACGTCGGCAGCCTCGCAGCCGCTGATGTCGCCCGTGATCTCGGAATACCGTACGTGTTCACCTTGGCACCCGACCCTCACGCGTTGATCGACTCGCTCGAGAGATCCGGCGTCCTCCGTCGTGACAACTTCGGCGAAGTCGATCTCGTCGAGCATTTCTGGTTCCGAGCGCAGTTGGTGCGCTACCTAGCGGCCGGAGCCGCGCGAACGGTCCTCTTCCCGCGGCCTCGTCTACAGGAGGATCTCCGTCGACTCGTTGGGATCGATCTCAACGTGACTCCAGAGCACTACGCCGTTGTACCGGAGGGCGTCGACATGAAGACGATCGACCTGGCGGTCGAGGACGCGTGGGCGCACGCGACAGGCGGCGAGCCGGTGCCGGCGCTTGCCGAGTTGCGTGCCCTCATCCAGGACCTGTCCGCGGAACGCCTGGGTCTCCCGCTCATCGTCAGCCTCGGGCGACTGCATCCGGTCAAGGGGATGGCGACGCTTGTGGGGGCTTGGGCTGGATCGCCGCTGCATCGACGCGCGAACCTCCTGATCATCGGAGGGAACCTGGAGCGCCCTTCCGTTGACGAACGGCACCAGCTCGAGCTCATCGAACGTGTGGTGCCGTCCGCCGAGCGGTCCGCCGCCGGCCTGCTTCTCCCCGGTCATCGTCCGAACGACATCGCGATTCGCTGGCTCGCCGCAGCGCGAACGGGGCTACCCGATCTGGTGGCGCCCGGCGGTGTCTACGCCTGCGCAAGCGTGAAGGAGGAATTCGGCATCGCCTTGCTCGAGGCAATGGCGACGGGGCTTCTCGTCGTCGCGCCAGACGCTGGTGGCCCGGCTACGTATGTCGATGATGACGTCACCGGGATGCTCGCGGCCACGTCAGATGTTGAGCGCCTTCGCGGAGGGCTCGACCGGGCACTGACCGCAGCGGGTGGTCTGGACAGCAACGCGCGTTCCGAACGGTCGCGACAGATGGTCCGCGACCGTTTCACGATCGAGCGCATGTCTGAATCGCTCGGAGTGGTCTACCGAGGTGTCGCAGATGACGAACGCGAGCGACTCGAGCGACAGGATATTGCGAGATGACCCTCCTGGTGATCAGTCCCGACTACGCTTCCCATCTCCTTCCCCTGGCGACCTTGGCGACCGCGTGGCGAGACCGTGGACAGCGCGTGGTCGTCGCCACTGGCCCCGCCACCGCCGATATCGTCGCGGAGTTCGGCTTCGAGCGGTCCGACCTCCGCCTCGGCCGCGGATCGAATGCCGGCGTCATAGACCCCACGGATCAGCCACGCGACGAGGGGGCGTCGCTTCGAGCCTTCTTCGCCGCGACGCACGAGGGCGCCATTCCGACGTTGCGATACCAGGCGATGGAGCGGCTCGCCGACCTCATGTGGGAGCCGGACGCCACAGCCCGCGCCACCCAGCGCATCGTCGAGGACGTCGCCCCGGACCAGATTCTGGTGGATCACCTCGCGTTCAGCGCCCGACTGGGACTCGACGCCGCTGCAGTCGCGTACGGGGACGTCGTGCTGGGCCATCCGACCGCACTGCCGATCGGCGATGAGCTCTACGGGTTCCCGACGGCTTGGCCCTCCGCGTTTCGTCCCGACCCCGGTGATCTCGAGGAGCTTGCCTCGCTGTGCGCGGTCGTCGCGGGTCACTTCACTGCCGAATGGAATCGAGTGGGTGCCGGGCTCAGTGAAAGCTTCCGACCGACACCAGATGCCTTCGCCGCGCACGGTCCGAAGGTGCTGTACAACTACCCGGCGGAGCTCGTCGACGACGAACGCCGAGAGCATGCCTCACCGAATGGGTTCCTCGGAGCGACGCTCAGGACCGAAACCGTGGAGCCGGATGTCGAGGCATGGATACGCGGCGCGGATCGGTTTGCGTTCGTGAGTTTCGGGAGTTTCCTCTCCGTCCGCGGAGATGTGCTGCGTCGGGTCGTCGACGCCGCCAGATCGCTCGGTCTGCGCCTGGCGATCGCCACCGGATCAACCGATGTCACGCAGCTCGGGCACCTACCCGAGGGCTGGCTCGTCCACACGTATCTGCCTCAGGTCCGCCTGCTCAGTGCGGCGACGTTGGCCGTGACGCACGGGGGAAACAACTCGGTCACCGAAGCCGTGGGGCAGGGGGTTCCGCTCGTGGTCCTTCCCTTCTCATCGGATCAGTTCGCGGGCGCGGCATCCGTCGAACGGAGTGGTTTCGGTGTCGTCCTCGACCCCAACTCAGCGAGGGTCGAGCAGCTGGGCGAGGCAATGGGCGACGCCCTCGCGTTGGATGAGGGCGCGCGGGCCAGGCTCGACGCCGTGTCAGCGAGTCAGCGGGCACGACCGGGACCAGAGCGGGCGTTCGATGCCCTCAACACCTGAGTCTTCGACGAGGAATCACACGTGACAGACACCCTCGTCATTCCGTGGCGGCCTTCGCCGTCGCGACTCTACGCCTTCCGGCGTGTCGTGGCGTGGTACTCGCAAATTCTGCCAGCGTTCCGGATCGTAGCGCTCGATACCGGCGATGATCTGTTCTCCCTCTCCCGCATCCGCAACCTCGCAGTGACCCGAGCCAGCACGGCTGATGACGTGATCGTCATCAGCGACGCGGACACGCTCCCCGAACCCGAGCCGCTCATGGCGGCCATCGCGGCGGCACCCCGAAGCGGACGCGTACACCTTCCATACACGGCCTACCACTGGCTGGGCCCGACGGGCACGGCCCAACTGGCGGCTGGCAGAGCCCTCGAGGACTGCGACCACGAGCTTGTCCATGACGCGTGCTCCGGCGTCTACGTGACCACCCGACGCACCTGGGAATCCCACGGAGGCCAAGACGAGCGCTTCAGAGGCTGGGGCTTCGAGGACTCAGCGTGGTACCTCGCACATCAGACGCTACTCGGAGCGCCGCCGAAACGGCACGAGGGCGTGGTGTACGCCTTGCACCACTCCGTCGAGCGGAGAGACGGGCCTCAATACGACCGGAACGTCAATCTCATGGAGCGGTATCAGCGAGCCGCCGGCGATCGGCGTGAAATGAAGCGCCTGGTCGACGAGGGACAAGCGGTGAGAGCTTCGAATTCGCCTGGCATCGTGCGCTCATCTGTCAATCGCGCTGATTCCGTACGACCGGCCTCAGACACCTGGGAAGCCGTGGAGGTCCCATTCCGCCCGAGGCTGGCCGACTGACGGCCGCGGCGTGCACGGCGATCACGCCGATGCGAGTGCCGTGCCGGTCTCGATCAGCGACTTCATCGAACTCAGCACCCACGACCAGCCCTCGCCGCCGACATCCGCAGCGCGGCCGGATCAGTCGGGGGTGAAATGAACCGCAGGCGTGCTCAGGTCGCGGTCTTGACATCGAGGATCGTACGCAGCGATGGCAGCGCCGCTCGGACCCGGTCAGCGAGCGGTTGGGCGTCCCGTGTCCCGTCAGCGAGCCAGGCATGAAGCTCACGCCGGAACAATGCGAACCCGATCGCAGCGAGCAGGCTCGCATCATCCGCACGGAACCCACGGTCGGTGAGAGCGGCCGCGATGGCGTCCTGCCAGCGGGCCTGCTTCGCCAGTTCGCGCCCGGAGAGCGCGACGTCGGTGTCGATGACAGCCTGGCGGCGCCGGAGGTACTCGTGTTCCGGCTGCATCCGGTCGGCGAGAGCGACCAAGGCGTGCTCCATGAGCGTGCCGGCTCCGACGGGACCGGTGGGCTCTGCGATCGTCTCGAGCAGGACGGGCAGGAGCAGGTCGTCGTCGGCGAAGAGCACCTCCTCCTTGTCCTGGAACTGGCGGAAGAAGGTGCGGGCGGTCACGCCCGCGCGACCGGCGATCTGGTCGATCGTGACCGCGCCGTAGCCGTGTTCGACGAACAGGTCGATCGCGGCGGTCGCGAGGCGCTCACGCGAGTCGGCAGGCCATCGGGGCATGAGGTCATCGTAGCCACACCTTGTGTCATGATCTGACATCAGCCATCATGAAGCCATGACAGATCATGACATCACTTCGCCGACGGTCGTCCTGACCGGTCCCACCCGGGGCATCGGATCCGCGATGCTCGATCGACTCGTCGACCACCCATCCCGACCGAACCTCGTCCTCCTCGCCCGTGACCCGTCGGCACTCGCGGCCGCGGTGCGGCGTGTCCACGCCGCCGGCCAGCGCGCGAGCGGCATCCGCCTCGACCTCGCCGACCTGCGGAGCGTTGATGCCGCCCTCGACGTACTCGGGAAGCTGATCGCCGCCGGCGAGGTGGCCGAGCCCACCGCGGTCATGCTCAATGCCGGCGCCCAGTTCGGCGATCGCCGTGGCACGAGTGTTCAGGGAATCGAACAGACGTTCGCCGTCAATGTCGTCGCCCAGCATGCGCTGGTGCGTGGCCTGCTGCCGTTGTTGGCGCCGCAATCGCACGTGGTACTCATGGGTTCGAGCACACACCGCGGGCGCGCGCAGTCCTTCGGCTTGCTTCCATCACCGCGGTACGCGCCGCCCGCCGAGCTCGCCGAGGCCGACTGCTCGCCGGCGGGTGCGACACGGCAGGCCGGAGGACGCGCCTACTCCGACAGCAAGCTCGCGCTCGTCACCCTGTCGCACGCCTTGGCGCGCCGCGCGGCGGCATCCGGTCATCGGCTGAACACCTACGATCCGGGGCTGGTCCCCGGCACCGGGCTGACGAGAACCCTGCCCGAATTCGCGTTCTGGGGCTGGGAGCACCTCATGCCCGCCATGGCGGTGCTGCCGAAGGCGACGACGCCGCGCCACACCGCCCGCCACGCCGTCGACCTGCTCCTCGGCGACCGGCATCCGGGGCTTCACGACGCGTACGTCGAGATCGGCCGTGTGACGCTCGCCGCGGAGCCGACGTTCGACCTCGCCCGGCAGGAGGAACTGTTCGCGTGGATCGAGTCACGGTTCCCGGCATCGGCAGAACGGAGTCGAGCCGCCGCCTAGCATCTGCCGGCACGAACCTCGGTTCGTCCACGATTTCACCCGTCCCTGGTCGAGCCGGGCGATCGGTCGCGAGGCCACTGGTTCGCTCGGATCCCGCGATCCGCGAGGGATGCGGTTTCGGCGATTCGGGCAGACCGTGTGGCCTCACGCCGCGCAGACGCGATCCATTCGAGGACGGCCCGCCGTGCCGAGGGTGGGAATCCATCGAACTTCGACCGTGCCTCAGGATACGCGTCGAGTGCCTCAGCGAGGTCGTCCGGGATGGTCAAGGTCTCGACCTCGTCGAGCTTCGACCACGAGCCGTTCGCCTTCGCTCGCTCGATCGCTGCGAGCCCGGCTGCCGCGACCAACCCTTCGTCGAGCAGGCGTTCGAGACGCACCTTGTTGACCTTCGACCATCCGCCGCCCGGCTTCCGTGGTGTGCAGAGCAGCGCCGTCCTCGCGTCGTCGATGGCGGCGGGGCGGGAGTCGATCCATCCGAAGCAGAGGCACTCCTCGTTGATGTCCTGGGCGCTGACGTACACGGCATCTGGTCCCAGCGCAGATCTTCGCATGGTGACCGCCCACGCACCGGGAGTATCCGCATGGTGTCGCTCCAGCCATTCTCTCCAGGCGCGACGCGTGCCGACGTCGACCAGCTCGTAGGCCGGGTGCAGGCTGCTTCGTCTCATCGTGCCGCCCGAGTGCTAGGACGCTTGCCAGTCACGCGCGGTTGCTCTGAGATCCGCGATGATCGCCTCGGGGTTCTCCCATTCGAGGAAGTGACCTCCGTGATCGAGCTCGGTCCACCGGACCACGTTGTATGAACGCTCCGCCCACTCGCGCGGAGTGGGGAACATGTCCGCCGCCGACATCGCCATCGCGGTGGGGACCTCCACCCGACCCCATGCCAACGACGTGCTTCGGGCGGTCTCCGCGTACAGTCGCATCGACGATCCGATCGTCTGCGTGGCCCAGTAGACGCTGATGTTCGTCAACAGGTCCGTTCGATCGAACACCGAGTCGAGATCGCCATCGCAGTCGCTCCAGCGGCGGAACTTCTCGAGGATCCAGGAGGCGAGGCCCGCGGGGGAGTCGTTGAGGGCGTGGGCGAGGGTTTGCGGTTTCGAGGCGTGTTCCATCGCGTACGCCATCTCGGTTCGGCTCCACTCCTGCGCCCGCTCGACGAACTCGCGCTCGTCCGGTCTGAGATCGTCGGGGAGCTGCCCGACGTACGGGTTGGTGCCGGAGAGGTGCAACCCGATGAGGGAACCGGGCTGACCGAGCGCGAGTTGCTGCAGTACCCCAGCGCCGAGATCGCTGCCGCGACCGATGAATCGGTCATACCCGAGGGCACTCATGACCTCAACGGCCATGCTCGCAATGCGTGCGGTATCAGTTCCACGAACGGCCGGCCGATCGGAGTACCCGTAGCCTGGCAGCGACATCGCCACGACGTGGAAGGCCGGATCCTCCGGGGCCTCCGGTGCGGAGAGCGGTCGGATGACCGGCAGCATCTGAACGAAGGAACTCGGCCAGCCGTGAAGGAGGAGCAGCGGGATACCTGCTTCGTGCGTAGCCCGATCGGCAGGCTGGTGAATCACGTGAACTCGACCATGTGCTGTGGGGACCAGATGGTGGGAGAACCCGGCGAGCCGGGTCTCAGCCTGGTCCCAATCGAACTCGTACAGCCAGCTTTGGATCAACGATTTCAGCACAGGTGTGCTCATTCCGTTGTCCCAGCCGACATCTTCGAGCTCATCGGGCCAGCGCGAATTCTTGAGTCGGTACTCGAGGTCGTAGATCATCGCGACGGGAAAGTGCGGAGCGAAGTCCTGAAGCGCCGCTGCGCTCATGTTTCCCCTCCTTCCGGGAGGAATGCATTCATACGAGCTCACTGCGTGCTGCGAACGCGAAAAGGATAGGTTGGATTGATCGCTGCGGAACCCAACTTTCGGTTGAGCTGCGCTAGTTATCGTGTTTCGCTCCGGCCGCCGGAATTGCGGGAGCTGCCAGCGCCGCGAAAATCGCTTCAGCCGCCGTGTGGTGCGTGAAAGTGAAACCCGTTCTCTCGAGCACGGCCGCTGTCACACGTGCGTCTGTCGTGAGCAGCGACTCGGTCGCTGCTCGTCCCACCACGAGGTTGAGAGCCCATTCCGGGGCGGGAACGAAGAAGGGACGACGCAAGACGCTCGCGACCGATCGTCCGATGTCGTTCGCCGTTGCCAGGGTCGGCCCCGCCAGGTTGACTGCTCCATCGATGTCTGACTCGATAACATGCCGGATTGCGCGCACTTCGTCGTCAAGATGAATCCACGGCCATACCTGGTCCCCTGTTCCAATCGGTCCGCCCGCGCCAAGAGCGGTAAGGCGAATGAGCGGTTTGAGCATTCCGTCGCGGTGGAGGACGGGAGCGGATCTGATGCAGGCCACACGACATGCGTCACCGGCCTGCTGTGCTTCGCGTTCCCAGTTGACGCAGAGATGAGCCAGGAAAGTCGTGCCAGCATGTGCTCCCTCAGTGAGGATCACGCCGGGGCGGTTGCCGTAGTAGCCCACGGCTGACGCCGATACGAGCGCGGGCGATTCGGCGCCAAGAGTGCGGAGGGCCTTTGCCAGGGTACGCGTCGGGACCATGCGCGACTGGCGTAATGTTCGTCGGTATCCGCGCGTCCACGGCAGCCGCCCGATGTTTGCTCCGTTCAGGCAGACGACCGCTTGCGCGCCGATCAGAACGTCGGGATCAAGAGGTTGGCCCGTCGTGAGCCATTCGATCTCGTCATCGCGTCGCGTGCGCCGACGAACCAGCCGTTTCACGGTGATGCCATCCGCGCGCAGGCTGCGCGCGAGTGCGCTGCCGATCAGGCCAGATGACCCAGAGATCACGACAGTCGTCATGTGACCACCCCATGTCGTTGTCCGCGGCAACGATCCGCCAACTCCGCCATCGTCTGCGGTTCGCGAGGACTGAACGCCGAGGTCATGGCCGTGCGAGCTTCCCGCTGACGATCGAGTCACCGGAGTGATCTGGATTCCCATCCGCCGGTTCTGCGGACACATCGACCAGGGTGTACTCGCGAAGGTCGATGCCATCAGGCACCACGAACCGGCCCGAAATTCCGAGAAGAAGGCCAAGACTTTGGTAGCCCGAGGAATCCGAACGGATCAACCAGACTTCACGCACGTCGCCGACGGGCACCTTTGCATCGAGATCGACCTTCAGCCATCGCAACCCCGCGTGGTCTTGTTCGATCACGGCCGTTCCCGTCGGGGACCCGCCGGGAGCGCGGTCGAGCTTCGTACTCGCGATCACGGTTGCAGCTGGGCCCCAAGGATTCAGCACGACCTCGTGGGTTGCTGCCCCGACCCCGAAACCAATGAGCACGCCGACCACGGTCGCCGCTGCGACAACGGGCCACCAAGGGCTCCGTCGCCGACTCCCGGTGTTCCTCATCGGCGAGCCGATCGCCGCACCGATGAGCTCATCCGACTTCTCAGTGCGCTCAGCAGCAACGCCCTGAGCGAAGGTCGCCAATGTCATCTGCCGTGACCTAGCGACACCATCCACCAAGACCTTCGCCATGATTCGCTCCATGTCGAGCCCTCGAGATTCAGGGCCGTGACGCGTTGTGTTCACCATGTACTTCCCCCGCAGGTGCGGGAACGGATGCACCCCGCATCGCGCCCAAGAGAGAAGTGGACTGACCAGTGCGTGATCGGCGTCCGCGTTGGCTCACCAACGGATCGTTCGACATCTCCGGACGCGTGTGGGTGAACGCAGCTAATGAGGCATCCAACTCAGATCAACGCATGGACAGATGAGCCGACTCGCCCGGAATCTCGGGGAAGTGGCCGAAGACGACCGATTTGACGGCACATCGAAACGGGTCTCCACCCCGCCGTCCCTCAGCTGCGCCGGATGATGCGCCGCTCGATCGCGGCCGCGACCGCCCCTGCGCGGGTGTCGACCCCGAGCTTCGTGTAGATGTGCGAGAGGTGCGACTTGACCGTCGCCTCCGACACGAGCAGTTCGCGGGCCATCTCCTTGTTGCCGAGTCCGCCGGCGAGCAGCTCCAGCACCTCGACCTCGCGTTCCGTGATGGTCGGCTCGGGTGAGGCGGTGCGCCGCACGAGCGTGGCTGCGACGGATGCCGCGAGCACCGTCTCACCCCGAGCGGTGGCGCGGATCCCGCCGAACAACTCCTCGGCGGGGGCATCCTTCAGCAGGTAGCCGCTCGCTCCGGCGTCGAGGGCTCGCAGGATGTCGGCCTCGGTGTCGTAGGTGGTGAGCACCAGCACCCGGGGCGGTCGGTCGAGCGCGCGGAGCTCGGCCGTCACCTCGGCGCCGCCCGCGCCTTCACCGAGGTTCAGGTCCATGAGCACGACGTCGGGATGCTGCTGCGACACCTCGGCGCGAGCACCGGCGAGGTCGCTCGCCTCACCCACGACCTCGAGGTCGTCGGTGCCGCCGATCAGCGCGCTGAGCCCGGCCCGCACCACGGGGTGGTCGTCCACGAGGACGACGCGGACCGTCATCGAACCGTGTCCAGGGGCAGCGCGATCGACAGCGTCGTGCCCTCACCGGGTGCGCTCTCCACCGAGGCGCGGCCGCCGAGCCCTTCGGCACGGTCGCGGATGCCGGCGATCCCGCGGCCGCGGTCGCCCGGTGCGCGCACCTCGTCGGGCCTGAACCCCGACCCGTCGTCGCGCACGTCGAGGCGCACCTCGTCGGGCTGGAACGTGAGGCTCACTGCCACGTGACGCGCACCGGAGTGCTCGACCACGTTGGCGAGCGCGCCGCGGGCGGAGCGGAGCAGCGCACCCGCGACATCCGTCGGCACCGGCGCGGGCTCGCCGTGCACGTGCAGGCGCGCCTGGAGCGGCGGCCGGATCTCGTCGATCAGCTGCCGCAGTGCGATCGGCAGCGCATCGGCCGTGTCGTCGGCGAGCTCCACCGGCGGCAAGGCGTGCACCACACGGCGCACCTCGTCGAGGCCGTCGCGAGCGGTCGTGGCGGCGACGCGCACGTGATCGTGGGCGAGCACGGGCCGGCGCTCCCAGTCCTGCTCGGTCGCCGCGAGCAGGAGGGTGATGCTGGCGAAGCGCTGCCCGATCGAGTCGTGGATCTCCCGCGACATCCGATTGCGCTCGGCGAGCGCGCCGGCGCGATGTTGCGCGGAGAGCAGGTCGGCCTGGGCGTCGGTGAGCTCGTCGAGCAGGCGTTGCCGAGCCGACGCCTCGCGCTGCAGCGCGCGATAGACGACGACGGCCACGACGGCGATGCCGATCGGCCCGACGATGACGGTGGGGTCGAACCCGTCGGCGAGGCGCAGCTCGGCGGCGGTGACGACGGCTGTCATCAGCACGACCACCCAGACGGCGGCGCGGAACGGGAGCACCTGCAGCACCGCGAACGCCAGCGGCGCGGCGCACCAGGCGAACGACGGCGCGGCGAGGGTGAGCAGGGCCCACAGCACGGTGACGGCGACCACCCACAGGGCCGGCCACGGTGCGCGGGCCGGCAGCAGCGGGCGGAGCGAGAACGTCGCCGCGAGCAGGACCGCGCCCGCCAGCACGAGAACGCCCTCGGCGCCGAGCCCGTGGCGTTCGAGGTAGCGCAGCACGCACGTGGCGAGCACCACGAGGAAGACGACGTACAACCAGCGGTCGAGGCGGGCCACCGGGGCGAGGATGCCGCGGACGCCGGCGCGGTCGGGGACGGACATGATCCGCCAGCCTAGGCAATCCCGATGCACGCCGGCATCATCCGATCGGCTATCGAGAAGCAGCCGTTCGCCCGACGTGCCGCACCGCGCGTGCGCCGCACGCTGGGATGACGCGTCGATCACCGGCGTGAACGGACTCGAGGAGCATCATGCAACGCACCATCGCCACCCTGCTCGCCGCGGCGAGCCTCACCACCGGCATCACCGCGACCGCACTCACCGCCGGCGCGGGCGCGGCGTTCGCCGCCGACGGCCGCCCCGACCGGTACACCCTCACGGCCGACGAGGGCGGGTCGAAGTTCGAGGGCATCGGTGCGGACGAGCGCCGGGGACTGTTCTACGTCAGCGAGGTCACGGGCGGCGAGATCCACCGCGGGAGCGTGCAGGACCCCGCGGCCGAGGAGTGGCTCGCCGGCGACGGCACCGACGGCCGCTTCACCGCGCGCGGCGTCACGGTCGACGGCGACGGCAACGTCTACATCGCCGGCGGCCCGAACGGCATCGGGCAGCCCGGCCGTCCCGACCTGTGGGTGTACGCACCCGACGGCGAGCTGCTCGCAGCCCTGCGCGTGCCCGCCGGCGATGCGTTCCTCAACGACGTCGCGATCGGTCCCGACGGCGCGGCGTACTTCACGAACTCCAACGACCCGCAGGTCTTCCGCGTCGCAGAGGGGCCGGGCGGCTGGTCGGCCGAGTTGTGGGCGGATGCCACGGGCACGGTCGAGCGGCTCGCGGGATTCAATCTCGGTGGCATCGTGCTCACGGCCGACCGCAGCGCGTTCGTCGTCGCCCAGGGCAACACGGGACGGCTGTGGCGCTTCGCGACCACCGACGGCGCGGTCTCGGAGGTCGCCACGGGCGGCGCCGACCTCGTGAACGCCGACGGCCTCGTGCGCGAGGGCAACGACCTCACCGTGATCCGCAACTTCTCGAGGATGGTGGCGAGCCTGCACCTCACCGCCGACGGCTCGGCAGCGACGCTCCGCTCGCAGGTGGCGAGCGATCCCGACCGCGTCTACACCACGGCGAAGATGCTGCACGGCCGCCTGCTCGCCGTCGACAGCAAGTTCGACGAGCCCGTCGCGACCGGCCCGTACGACGTCGTCGGGTCGCCGTGGCGCTGACGATCCGGAGCGGCGTCGTCGCGGCACTCGCGGCGGCGCTGCTCCTCTCCGGCTGTGCGACGAACGCCGAGCCACCCGCGATCGCGGACGAACCCGCCCCGGCACGAGAGGATGCCCGCATGACCGAACCCTCCGCACCTCCGCTCGCCGACCCCGACGGCGCCCTGCTCGCGGCGGCCGCAGCCGGCGATGCCGCACGGGTGTCGCTGGCCCTGCGCGCGGGCGCCGCGATCGAGGCGCGCGACGACCACCAGCGCACCGCCCTGCTGCTCGCCGCCGCGGCGGACCATGTCGAGGTGGCGAAGGTGCTCGTCTCCGCGGGGGCCGACCCCGATGCGCTCGACGACCGTCACGACACCCCGTGGCTCGTGACCGGCGTCACCGGCAGCGTTCCGATGCTCGAGGTGCTCCTCCCGGCGGAGCCCGACCTCACGATCCGCAACCGCTTCGGCGGGGTCTCCGTCATTCCGGCGAGCGAGCGTGGACATGTCGAGTACGTGCGTCGCGTCGTCGAGACCGGCATCGACGTGAACCACGTCAACGACCTCGGCTGGACCGCGCTGCTCGAGGCGGTGATCCTCGGCGACGGCGGCGCCCGCCACCAGGAGATCGTGCGGATCCTCCTCGACGCCGGCGCCGACCCCTCGATCGGCGACCACGACGGCGTCACCGCCCTCGAGCACGCCCGATCGCGCGGGTACGTCGAGCTCGCTCGAATCCTGGGCGGCTGACGCCGCCCATCATCGTCACAGGATCCTCAGCCGCGCCGCCGCCACCACCGAGTTCGTGGTGTCCGCCGCTCGTGCTCCTGCTCGAGCTGGGCTCGCTCCTCGGTCGCCTGGCGCTGTCGGGCTTCGCGGCGATCGCGCCATGCACGAACCTCGTCGCCGGCATCCCGGGTCGGGGTTACGACGGGCGGCCCACCCAGGAGCTGGCGGCGCGCCTCGATCACGCGTCGGTTGAAGTCCTCGACGGCCTCGCGCACCTCGGATTCGCGGTGCATCCGATCCAGGCGGGCCTCGAGCTGTGCGTTCTCGACTCGCAGGGTGAGCGCGGGCGGACCCAATCCGCTCAGTTGCTCGCGCTCGATCTTGCGGCGGATCCACCAGTCGGGGTCGTACTGCCCGGTCAATCCCTCGAGGGGCTTCCCCGCGCCCGGGAGGTTGTCGAACTCGCCGCGACGGATCGCCTGCTGGATCGCGTTCTCCACGAACGCCGCCCGCTCAGCCTGCGTGGACGGTCGAGCCGGATCGGATGCCGCGTCGGAAACATCTGGCTCTTCGCCACGAGCGATCGCCGCTTCACGCGCGAGGCGATCGAGCCGGTACTGCGACGCGGCGCGCTTCGGATCCTCGCTCATCCTCGACCTCCCTCGCGGTGGGAGTACCCGTCTTCCACGATACGAGCCCTCCGATCTCGGGGGCATCCTGTAGCGTTGCCCGGATGTTCAGCGCACCGTCCAGGGGCGCCGCCGCCCTGCTGGTGTTCGTCGCGCTCGTCACGCCAGAGATCGGGGCCGCTGTCGCGGTCCTCGTCTTCCCGGCTCTCGGGCCGATGGGCGCGGTCGCGCTTCGGCTCGGCTTCTCGGCGGTGATCCTGCTCGCGGTCGCGCGCCCGTCGCTCCGCGGCCGCACCAGGGCGGACTGGATCACCGTCGCGGTCTTCGGACTCGTGCTCGCAGCGATGAACACCGCCTTCTACTTCGCGATCGAGCGCATCCCCCTCGGGGTGGCCGCGACCATCGAGGTGCTCGGCCCGCTCATCCTCGCCGTCGTCATCGACCGCCGACTCCTCAGCTGGGTCTGGGCCACGCTCGCATTCGGCGGGGTGCTCATGCTGAGCGGATTCGGCTTCGACCCCGATCGACTCGACCCGCTGGGCATCGTGTTCGCGGGGGTCGCGGGCGTGTGCTGGGCGCTGTACATCCTGGCGTCGGCGCGCACCGGACGCCGGTTCGCGAGGCTGGACGGGCTCGCGCTGGCCATGGGGATCGGAGCGATCACGGCGCTGCCCTTCGGCGCGCTGTCGGCAGGGCCGGCGCTGCTCCGGCTCGACCTGCTGGGACTCACCCTCGTGGTCGCGCTCCTGAGCTCGGCCGTGCCGTATGCAGCCGAGCTGATCGCGCTGCGGAGGATTCCGGCATCGACGTTCGGCGTGCTCATGGCGCTGGTGCCGGTCACCGCTGCTGCGGCCGGCTTCGTGATGCTCGGCCAGGCGCTGACGCCGCTCGACCTTGCGGCGATCGCGCTGGTCGTCCTGGCGAGCGTCGGCGCGGTGCTCACCGGACCGGACCGCGATCGGGATCGGCCTGCGAGGTCCGATTGCGGCCGATCATGCCCCGGATTACACTCCGAGCCAACCGAGCCTCCGTGATTCCCTGCCTCCGTGCCGCATCGGCAGTGCTCCGACAGCCGATGCGACGCGATGTCCGGCGCATCGCATTCCCTCGTCACAGGGCAGGATCGAGCGGATCGGTTGCAGGGAGGCCTCACCATGGGCGTGCACGACGACAGGATCCTCCTGGATCGTGCGCGCGAGCGCGAAGTGCTGGACGAGCTCCTGACGCAGGCGCGAGGGGGTCATGGCGGCGTCCTGGTGATCCGCGGCGAAGCCGGGGTGGGCAAGACGAGCCTCCTGCGCCACTGCGCCGAACATGCGTCCGGCCTCCATCTTCGCCGCACGGCCGGAGTGCAGTCGGAGATGCAGTTGCCGTTCGCTTCCCTGCATCAGCTCTGCCGGCCGATCCTCGATCGAGTGGGCTCGCTTCCTCCACCCCAGGCGGGAGCGCTGAGCGTCGCGCTCGGGCTCATCGAGGGCGAGACGCCCGACCCGTTCCTCGTGTCGCTCGCCGCACTCAGCCTCCTCTCCGAATCGGCTGCGCAGCAGCCGATGCTCTGCCTCATCGATGATGCGCAATGGGTCGACAGCGCCTCCGGGCAGGCATTCGCCTTCGTCGCCAGGCGGCTGCTCGCGGACTCGATCGCCATGGTCTTCGCCGTCCGGGAGCCGGCTGTCAACCGCGACCTCGACGGCCTGCCGGACCTGTGGTTGGAGGGTCTCGCCGAGGACGACGCTCGCGCACTCCTCCACACGGTCATCCCTGGCCGGATCGACTCGCGGGTGCGCGATCGCCTGGTGATGGAGACCCGTGGCAATCCGCTCGCGTTGCTGGAGTTGCCGCGGCGGCTGAGCTCGACGCAACTCACCGGCGCCTTCGTCGTGGGTGACGAACGCGAGCTTCCCGAGCGCATCGAAGACGCCTTCCTCGCTCGCCTCGATGCGCTCTCCCGAGCGGCGCAGCTCCTGCTTCTCCTCGCCGCCGCCGAACCGGCCGATGATCCGATCCTGCTCTGGCGTGCCGCGGATCGGCTCGGCGTCGACGCCTCCGCCGCGGAAGCGACCGAGGCAGAGGGCCTGCTCACCGTCGACAGCGGCGTGCGGTTCCGGCATCCGCTCGTGCGCTCCGCGATCTACCGCGCGGCGTCGCCGCGGGACCGCCGCGCCGTCCACCTCGCGCTCGCCGAGTCCATCGATCCGACGACCGAGCCCGACCGACGCGCGTGGCACCTCGCGGCGGCGACGATCGGACCGGACGAGACCGTCGCCCTGGAGCTGGAGCGATCAGCAGGACGAGCGCGCGCCCGAGGGGGACTTTCCGCGGCGGCGGCGTTCCTCAGGCGCTCCGTCGAGTTGACGGGCGACCCGACCGCACGGGCGGACCGCGCCCTCGCGGCAGCCCGGGCCAGCCTGCTGGCCGGCGAGTTCGAGTCCGCGTCGCACGTCCTCCAGACGGCCGACGAATTCGCGTTCGACGAGCTGCACCGAGCTCGGGCCGACCTGGTACATGCCCAGATCGTCTCAGCCTCGGGAGCCCTCGACGAGGTGCCCGCCCTCCTGCTCGCCGCTGCGGAACGGCTGGAGGCGCTCGATCCGGTCCTGGCGCGCGAGGCCTATCTCGATGCATGGGGAGCGGCCCTCTTCGCGGGCGACCGCGCCGGTGCGGACATGCGCGAGGTCTCCCGCGTCGTGCTCAGCCGGCGACTCTTCCGAGACGATCAGCACGGTACCGACCTCCTCCTGCACGCGATGTCCGTGCGGATGACCGACGGTCGTCAGGCGGCGGCACCCGCCATCCGTCGCGCGCTGGGAGAGTTCCTCGTCGAGGACCTGCCGGTGGACCGGGGCATGCGGTGGAGCGTGATCGCGTCGGCCGCTGCCCTGGAGATGTGGGATTTCGAGAGCCGGAACGTGATCACGATGCGCCAGTTGCAGCGGGCGCGAGACGCCGGCGCCCTGACCCCCCTCGCGTTCGGCCTGAACGGTGCCGCGATCACGATGGTCATGACGGGCCAGTTCGAAGCAGCCCTCCGGCTCTGTGCCGAAGCGAATGCGGTGAACCAGGCGATCGGCAGCCGGGTTCCTCCATTCGGGGGGATGCTCCTGGCAGCCTTCCGTGGTCGTGAGTCCGGGGCGTTCAGCCTGCTCGAGGAGGCCGCGCGCAAGGCCGACGAGAGCGGGTCGGGCTTCGGGCTCCAGTGGGCGCACTGGACCGGCTCCCTGCTGCTGAACGGCCTGCGGCGATATGACGAGGCGTTGGATGCCGCGCAGCGAGCGTGGGATGCATGGCCCGACTGGTTCGTCTCGATCTTCGCCTCCGCAGAGCTCATCGAGGCGGCGGCGCGGCTCGGCCAGCCGCACCGAGCCGCGGAATCGCTCGAGCGTCTCACGGCGAGCGCGAGCGTGGGTGGCACCGATTGGGCGGTCGGGATCTCGGAGCGCTCGACCGCCCTGCTGAGCGATGGGCCCGAGGCCGAACCGCACTACGTGTCGGCGATCCAGTCCCTCAGCGCCACCCGGTTGCGCCCCGAGCTGGCGCGGACGCACCTCGTGTACGGCGAATGGCTTCGACGCGAGGGCCGGCGGGTCGACGCCCGCGAGCAGCTGCGGACCGCGCACTCGATGTTCACGGAGCTGGGCGCCGAGGGGTTCGCGGAACGCGCTCGGGACGAGCTGCTCGCGACGGGCGCGACGGTGCGCAAACGTACGCAGTCGGAGCACGAGGAGCTCACGCCCCAGGAAGCGCACGTCGCACGATTGGCCGCGGACGGGAGGACGAACGCCGAGATCGGCGCCACGCTCTACCTCAGTCCCCGCACGGTCGAATGGCATCTCAAGAAGGTCTTCCTCAAGCTCCAGATCAACTCCCGCAGGGCGCTTCGAAGCTCGCTCCCGAAGTACGAGCCCGTCGCCGGCTAGCGACAGCGCAGGCGCGCCGGCCGGGAGCTCGTGGCTCCCAGCCGGCACGTTCGCGGGCGCCGTCGCTGCTATCCGTCGGCCACGGACAGCACCGCCTTGCCGGGCCCGCTCCGCCGTGCGGCGGGCCCGTAGGCCTCGGCACCCCTGGCGAGCGGCAGGACGTCCGAGACGATCGACCGGACGAGGCCGGCGTCGAGCAGTCGGCCGATCTCGACCAGCTGTCCGACATCGGGCCGGACGACGAACCAGATCGCCAGTCGACCGTCGCCATCGTCGCGCTCGGGTGGACGCGGGACGGCGATCGAGACGAGGCGCCCGCCGGGGCGGATCACGTCCCATGAACGCGACCACGTGTCACCTCCGACCGTGTCCAGGACGAGATCCACGTCGGGCACCACGTCCTCGAATCGCGTGCCGCGGTAGTCGATCACCTCGTCGGCTCCGAGCCGGCTCACGAACGCACGATCACGCTCGGAACTCGTCGCGATGACGCGAGCGCCCCGCCAGCGGGCGAATTGCACGGCGAACGTCCCGACGCCCCCGGCCCCGCCGTGGACGAGCACGCGCTGACCGGGTTGCAGTTCCCCGCGCTCGAAGAGCGCCTGCCACGCCGTCAGGGCGGAAAGCGGGACCGCCGATGCCTCGACGTGGGTCAGCGAGGCGGGTTTGGGTGCGATCTCGCCGCCGTCGGCGCGGACGGCGACGAGCTCCGCGTCCCCGCCGTCACGTCGGACGTCGGTGTAGCCGAAGACCTCGTCCCCGACGACGAAGCCCGTCGCGTCGGGGCCGATCGCCTCGACGACGCCGGAGATTTCATGGCCCGGCACGATCGGCGGAACCCGAGGCGTGCCGTCATGGTCGAGCCACGCACCGGGCCAGTCCAGCTCGCCCGGGCTGACGCCGCTGGCGTGCACCCGGACCAGGACGTCGTGCGCGCCGAGCCCGGGCGACGGCGCCTCCTCGTGAACGAGTCGGGCGGCGTCGCTCCGGGCGTAGGCGCGAAGTGCGAACATCAGCGCAGCGACCTGAATCCGGCCCGCACCTCGGCCGTGAAGAGCTGGGGCTCCTCCCAGGCTGCGAAGTGGCCGCCGCGGTCGACCTCGTTGAAGTACGCGGTCGTCGGGTAGACGGTCTCGACCCAGGTGCGCGGAGACGGGAAGAGCTCGCCCTGGAACGTCGTGAACGCGACCGGGACCTGCACCGGCGGCGGCGTGTGGCCGTGGGTCGCGGCCAGGAACCGGCCGAACTCCCAGTACCAGCGGGCGGCCGACGCACCGGTGCCCGTCAGCCAGTACAGCGTGATGTTGTCGAGGATCTGGTCCCGGGTGAGGTTGCCGACGGGGTCGCCGTCGACGAACGCGCGGGTGATCTTGAGGTAGCTGTCGGTGTCGTGGTCGAGCATCCATGCGGCGAGCCCGATCGGCGAGTCGAGCAGCGAGTAGCCGATGGTCTGCGGCCTGGTGGACTGCTCGAGGAAGTAGCCGAAGCCGTCCGTGGTGAACGTCTCGAGGGCGGCGTGCGCAGCACGCTCCCGCTCCGACTCGGCCGGGAGGATGTCCTTGACGCCGATCGCGAGGGCGAGCAGGTTCATGTGGATGCCGACCAGCCCGTCGGGGCCCTGGCGGCCCATCGCGTCGGTGACCGCGGCGCCGACGTCGCCGCCCTGGGCGACGTAGCGCGTGTAGCCGAGCCGCTCCATCAGCTTTCCCCAGGCGCTGGCGATCGGGCCGTTCTCCCAGCCGAGCTCGGTCGGTGCGCTGGAGAAGCCGTAGCCGGGCAGGGACGGAAGCACGACGTCGAAAGCGTCCTCGGCGGAACCGCCGTGCGCGGTGGGGTCGGTCAACGGGCCGATGGTGTCCAGCAGCTCGATGACCGAGCCCGGCCAGCCGTGCGTCATGATCAGGGGCATCGCATTCTCATGCGGCGACCTCACGTGGATGAAGTGGATCTCGACGCCGTCGATCTCGGTCGTGAACTGCGGCAGCGCGTTCAACCGTCGTTCGACCCTGCGCCAGTCGTACTCGTCCGACCAGTACCGCGCAAGCGCCTGCAGCGTGGCGAGCTGCACCCCCTGCGAGCGGTCCTGGACGAGCTCCCGGCTCGGGAATCGCGTCGCCGCGATCCGCCGGCGCGCGTCGTCGATCTGTTCCTGCGAGAACTCGACCGTGAACGGCCGGATGCTGGTGGGGGTGTCGATGATGGTGCTCATGATTTCCTTTCGGTGACCGGGTTCGGTCAGTGACTGCTCCGAGCCTGCCCGTGGGGCCCCGCTCGTCGCGCCCGTCGAAGTCACTGGTCGGAGGCACGGGGGTGACGACCCGGGGGATCGCTCGGACCCGGGTGGGGCCAGTGGGTCGTGTTCACTCCGGGTCGTCCAGCGCGGCCCCGATTCGGCGACGTATCTGATTCATGGTTTGATGGATTCATCAATCCATGAGGAGTCGCCGTGTTCACGGATGCCAGCCGCCCGCTGTACGAGGTGAAGGCCAACCTGTTCAAGGGCCTCGCGCACCCGCTGCGCGTGCGCGTGCTCGAGGTGCTCGTCGCGGCGAACGGCGAGGAGACGCCGGTCGGCGAGCTCCTCGAGGCGACCGGCCTCGAGGCGTCGCACCTGTCGCAGCACCTCGCGGTGCTCCGCACGCATCGCCTCGTGACCGCGGAGCGACGGGGCAACCAGGTGCTCTACCGGCTGGCGTATCCGCAGGTCGCCGACCTGCTCCGAGTGGCGCGCGTCCTGCTCGGCGAGATCCTCCAGACGACCGAGCGGCAGCTCGTCGCGCAGGCGGAGCTTCCGGAGCTGCCGGAGCGGTCGCAGGCGGTCGCCCGCGCATGACCGGCACGACCGTGCGGCGCGTCGCGAGCGGCATCCGATCGCTGCTGCCCGCTGCCGGGGACTACCGCGACCTGCGGCGAACCTGGAAGGGCGACCTCATCGCGGGCGTCACCGTGGGCATCGTCGCACTGCCGCTCGCCCTCGCGTTCGGCGTCAGCTCGGGCGCGGGCGCCGAGAGCGGACTCGTCACCGCGATCGTGGCGGGCGTCGTCGCGGCGGTGTTCGGCGGGTCGAACGTGCAGGTGTCGGGGCCGACGGGCGCGATGGTCGTCGTGCTCGCCCCCATCATCGCGACGCACGGGCCGGGCGCGCTCGCCATCGTCGGACTGCTCGCCGGCGCCATGGTGCTCGTCGCCGGTGCGCTGCGGCTCGGCCGGGCGGTCACGTTCATCCCGTGGCCGGTCATCGAGGGCTTCACGCTCGGCATCGCCGTCATCATCTTCCTGCAGCAGGTGCCGTCGGCCCTCGGCGTGCCCGCGACCGAGGGTGCGAACGCCGTGGTCGGCGCGATCCAGGCGGTGCTGCAGGCCTCGTGGCCGGATGCCGCGTGGTCGCTCGCCGTCGTCGCGGTGGTCGCCGTGATCATGCTCGTCGCCCCGCGCATCCACCCCCTCGTCCCGGGCTCGATCCTGGCGATCGTCGTCGTGACCGCGGTCACGGTGCTCGCTGGCGTGCCCGTCGCAACGATCGGTGCGCTGCCGAGCGGGCTGCCCGCGCCGGCGCTTCCCGTCGTCGACCCGGCGGGGCTCACCGGGCTGCTCCTGCCCGCCGCCACCGTCGCCGCCCTCGCGGCGATCGAGTCGCTGCTGTCGGCGCGGGTCGCGGCGACCATGGCCGACACCGGGCCGTACGACGCGGATCGCGAACTCGTGGGCCAGGGGCTCGCGTCGATCGTCTCGGCGCTCTTCGGCGGCATGCCGGCGACGGGCGCGATCGCACGGACGGCGGTCAACGTCCGCACCGGCGGGCGCACGCGCGTCGCGGCGATCGTGCACGCCCTGCTGCTCGCCGGGATCGTCGCGGTCGGCGCGGTCGTCGTCGCCTCCATCCCGCTCGCGGCGCTCGCCGGCGTGCTCATGGTCACCGCGACGCGCATGATCTCGTTCGCGACGGTCCGAACCGTCGTGAGGTCGTCGCGGGCGGATGCCGCCGTGTTCGTCGCGACCGCGATCATCACGGTCAGCGTCGACCTCATCACCGCCGTGCTCGTCGGCATCGTGGTCGCCGCGTTCCTCGCCCTGCGCGCGGTCGCGCGCTCGAGCGGGGTGCACCGGGAGGAGCTTCCGGGGCCGGCCGAACCGGCCGACGACCGCATCGCCCTGTTCCGGCTCGACGGCGCGCTCTTCTTCGGCGCGGCCGAGCGCATGCTCGAACGGGTCGCGACGCTGCGCGACGTCGACGTCGTCATCATCCGGATGTCGCAGCTCCAGCTGCTCGACGCGACCGGTGCGCAGGTGATCACCGAGCTGATCCGCGCGCTCGAGCGCCGGGGCGTCACCGTGCTCGTGAAGGGCGTGCAACCGCGTCACCTCGAGCTCGCGCGACGTGTGGGCGTCATCGACTCGCTGCGACACCGCAACCACCTCTTCGACGACCTCCCGGCGGCGGTCGAGCACGCGCGCAGCCACACCCGCCGGGCGGCCGCCGCGACGTGAGGGCGGGCGGCCTCGTCGCGTCAGCCCGGACGTCGGAGGCTCATCGGGCCGCCTCCAGTGCAGTGCGGACGGTGTCGAGCAGCTCGTTCCAGGAGACGGCGAACTTCTCCACGCCTTCGCGCTCGAGCACGGCCGTGACCTCGTCGTAGTCCACGCCCACCGCAGCGAGCGCGTCGAGCACGGCGCGGGCCTCGACGTACGATCCGGTGACGGTGTCGCCGCGGATCTCGCCGTGCTTGAAGGTCGCCTCGAGGGTCTTCTCGGGCATCGTGTTCACGACGCCCGGGGCGACCAGCTCGGTCACGTAGAGCGTGTCGGGCAGCGCCGGGTCCTTCACCCCGGTCGACGCCCACAGCGGACGCTGCCGCTTCCCTCCTGCGCCCAGGAGCGCGGCAGCCCGGTCGGTCGCGAACGCTTCCTGGTAGAGCTGGTAGGCGAGCCGGGCATTTGCGACGCCGGCCTTGCTCTTCAGCGCGAGCGCCTCGTCGGTGCCGATCGCGGTGAGCCGCTTGTCGATCTCGGTGTCCACCCGGGACACGAAGAACGATGCGACCGAGTGGATCGTCGACAGGTCGATGCCCGCGGCGTTCGCCTGCTCCAGCCCGGCGAGGTAGGCGTCGATGACCTGCCGGTACCGGTCCAGGCTGAAGATCAGCGTCACGTTGATGCTGATCCCGGCACCGATCGCCGCGGTGATCGCGTCCAGCCCTTCGACGGTCGCCGGGATCTTGACCATGGCGTTGGGGCGGGCGACCTCGTCCCAGAGCGCGTGCGCCTCGGCCACGGTGCCCTCGGTGTCATGGGCGAGACCGGGCTGGACCTCGATCGACACGCGTCCGTCGTAGCCGTCGGTGCGGTCGTAGACCTCGCGGAGGTGGTCGGCGGCATCCCGCACGTCGTGGGTGGTGATCTCGAAGATCGCATGCTCGACGTCGGTGCCCTGTGCGGCCAGTTCGTGCAGGGCCGCCGTGTACGACTCGCCGTCGGCGAAGGCGTTCGCGAAGATCGTCGGGTTCGTGGTGACGCCCACCACGTCGCGCTCGGCGATGAGCCGCTCGAGCTCGCCCGTGGTGATGCGCTTGCGGGAGAGGTCGTCGAGCCAGATGCTGACGCCGGCCTGCGACAGGGCGGCGGTCGGGGTGTCGGTGCTCATGCCAGTAGTCTCCGCCCGTTTCCGGCGGGCGTCGAGCGGATGCCGCGGCATCCGTCGAGGGATCGCCTTCGATCACCGGGCACGCGCGTGCCCGATCGCCGGTAGCCGTGCGGAGCAGACCCGCGTAGCGTCGAGCCATGGCGAAGGTACTCGAGGGACTGGCGGAATCGCTGCCGACATGGGGCGCGAAGATGGCGTACGGCGAGAAGACCACACTGAACGGGCAGGACTTCGTGCCCGCCGCGCTCGTGGTCTTCGGGTTCGGCGGCGGTGAGGGCTCGGGGGAGTCCGAGGGACAGGGCGAGTTCCCGCCTGGTCGCGGCGAGGGCAGCGGCGGCGGAGGCGGCGGCTACGCGATCCCGGTGGGCGCCTACATCGGCGGTCCGAACGGGCTGAAGTTCCACCCGAACCCGGTCGCGATGATCGCGCTCGCCGTCCCGCTCGTCTCGGCGGTGGGCTGGGCGGCCGCCGCGGTGGCCCGACTCTCGACGGCGCGTCGGCGCCTTCGCTGACCGGCTCAGTCGCGTCGTCGACTCGAGCCGCGCGGATGGAACCGTGCTCCGGTGAGCACCGGGCCGGCGCTCGGTCGCCCGTCGATGCGCGCCTGCAGCAGGTCGAGCAGCGCCGCCGACGTGGCGGCGGTGTCGAGTTCCACCGCTGAGATCGCGGGCCGGCTGTGGCGGGCGTGCTCCGAGTCGGACGCGGTCGCGATCATGGCGTCGTGGGGCACGCGGATGCCGCGCTCGGCGAGCCCCGCGAGCATCCCGGCCGCGTGGCGGCCCGTGAGGCAGAGCATCGCGTCGGGCGCTCCCTCGTCCGCCAGCCGGTGGGCCATCGACCGGCCGCCGGCCGCGCCGTCGCCCTCGGCGACCTCGCGCACGATCGGTGCCGCTCCGCGCGAGGCGCACCAGCCGCGGTAGGCGGCCTCGGCGTCGAGGTTCCACGCGTTCGGCACCGTCCCGCGCACGAGCGCGATGCGCTGCGCACCGCGGGCGGCGAGGTGGTCGAGCACCCGTCGGGTGATCGTCGGGCCGTCCTCCGACGCCCAGTCGGTGAAGGTCGGACGGTCGGGATCGCGTCCGAGCGTCACGTAGGGGATGCCGCGCCGCTCGAGCAGGCGCACGACGGGGTCGTCGACGGTCGGCAGGTCGACGACGTAGCCGTCGAGGCCGAGGGCCAGCGGAGGAGAGGGCCGCCGGGTGAGGTCGGGCACCAGCATGACGCTGAGACCGCGCGCCATCGCCTGCGACGAGAGGTCGCCGATGAACCGGGCGAACACGTCGACGCCCGCGGGCGCGTAGTCGCCCAGCAGGTCGAGTGAGCGGATCACGAGCCCGATCGCACCGACCGAGGAGCGCCGCAGTCCGCGGGCGAGCGCGTCGGCCTGGTACTCCATCTCGTCGGCGACCTCGCGCACGCGCGTGCGCGTCGCCACGCTCAGGGTTCCGGTGCCGTTCAGTGCCATCGAGACCGCTGCGATCGAGACGCCCGCACGCTTCGCGACGTCGCGGATGGTCACGCCGCCCGCTCGTGCCATCAGGGCCTCCCGACCTCGTTCCGCCGAGGCCGATTGTATAAAACGTTTTACGCTCCTAGCCTGTAGGCGCCCGACGATGGACCACCACGAGGGCGCGAGCGAGGGAGACCGGAACACGCGATGCGGCTGCACCACCTGACCACCGAGACGACCGACCCGGCCGAGCGCGGAGATGCGATCGGCCGGGCCTACAGCGGGTTCGTCCGCCAGGGCGCCGATCGCTACCTCGCGCACTTCGACGCGCTCGGCATCCCCGCCGACCGGGTCCGCGACATCGTCGAGCGCAGCCGCGCCTCCCTTGACGCGTGGCATCCGGCGCTCGTCGTCGAATCGGATGCCACGGCCTCCGCCGCGGGCATCGAACCCTGGCGCGCCTTCGCGGTGGCCGCGCGCACCGAGGTGCTCGCCGTCGCGCCCTCCGCCGGCGAGGGGGAGTGCTCGACCGCGGTCCGCGTGCCCGCCGACGGAGGCGCGCCCGAGACCATACAGACCTGGGACTGGCACGACCACCTCGCGCCCGACGGCCTGCTGCACCGGCTGACGGCCGCCTCGGGTCGTGGAGTGAAGCTGTTCACGGAGTTCGGCACGGCGGCGAAGATCGGCGTCAACGACGCCGGTCTCGGCGTGCACTTCAACATCCTGTCGCACCGCTCCGACAGCGACGCGGGCGGGGTCCCAGTACACGCGATCGCGCGACGCATCCTCGAGGAGGCGACGATTCTCGACGAGGCTCGCCGCATCGCGGCATCCGCTCGAGTCAGCGCGTCGACCGTGCTGACCGTGGCCGCGTTCCACGACGGAATCGCCGAAGCGGCCAGCCTGGAGCTCTCGCCGGCCGGCATGGCGGTCGTGCCGCCAGCAGCCGACGGCCGGCTCGTGCACACCAACCACTTCCTCGACCCCGCGCTCGCCGAGGGCGACACCAGCGCCGACGACTCGACCACCCGTGCCCGCTACGCGCACGCCTCGGCGGTCGGCGGCGCGATGTCAGGACTCCCGGCCGCCGAGCGCGCCGCGGCGTTCTGCGGCCCCGACGGCGGCTCGGCGCCGATCTGCGTGCGACCGGATGCCGCGAGGCCGGTGCACGAGCAGTGGGGCACGCTGCTCACGATCGCGCTCGACCTGCCCGGCTTCGCGCTCGAGCTGCACCCGGGCACGCCCGACGAGGTCGCGGTGCACGGATTCGATCGGTTCTGATCGCGGTAGTGACGGTTCCCACCACGCTGGGTACTCTGGATTGAGCGGCTTCACGCCGCGACGGCAGGGACGCGGGGGACCGGCGGGCGAGCGCCTGACGAGCGGCCCGAATGGAGCACCACGATGAGCTGGGACCCGTTCTCCGACGAGGACGACGAGGATCGACGCCCTCGAGCGACGGGGGAGGCCCGGGGTGCGCGGATGTGGCGCGGCACGCGGAGCGTGCTCGGCTGGTCGGGCGTGGTCGCGGGCATCGCCGCCCTGGCCGTCGGTGCCGTCTACGCCGTGAACGTCGCGGGGCTCGGGGCCAAGCCCGGCGGGTTCGATTCGCAGCTCGACAGCGGGCAGAAGATCGCCCGGCCGCTCCTGACCGGCCCGATCGACTCGCCGGCGACGACGAAGCAGCCCGTCGCGCCCGTCGAGGGAGCCGAGGCCCCGGCGGCGCTCTCGAGCTCCGGCGGGTCCCTGATGACCTGGGTCGATCCGGAGTGGATCGCGCAGGTCGCCGCGGCGACCGGCATCCCCGGGCGGGCGATGAACGCGTACGTCGCTGCGCACCTCGCGGTGGCCGCCGAGCAGCCCGAGTGCGGTCTCGACTGGACCACGGTCGCGGCCATCGGCTCGATCGAGTCGAACCACGGCCGCTACGGCGGCGCGACGCTCGGCGACGACGGCTATCCCACGAAGCGCATCGTCGGCGTGCCGCTCGACGGCAACGGCGTGGCCGCCATCGCCGACACCGACGGCGGCGAGTTCGACGGCGACACCGTGTGGGACCGCGCCGTCGGACCCATGCAGTTCATCCCGTCGACGTGGGCGCGCTGGGCGAACGACGGCAACGCCGACGGTCTCGCCGACCCGAACCAGATCGACGACGCGGCGCAGGCGACGGCCCGCTACCTGTGCGCGTCGGGGCCGATGACGAGCGTCGAGGGCTGGCGCGCGGCCGTGTTCTCGTACAACCACCTCGACTCGTACGTCGACAAGGTCGCGTCCATCGCGAACGAGTACGCGGCGGCATCCGTCATCGGGGGCTGAGGCTCACGCCCCGGGCGACTCGTCGGACCGCTGCGCCCGCTGCTCCTCGCTCACGCCGAGCCGCAGGCGGTCGCAGAGCTCGGTGAGCGTGCGCAGCTCGTCCTCGTCGAGCGAGTTGCCGACGTGCTTCGTGATCGCGTCCACGTGCGTGAAGGCGACGCGACGGAAGAGCGCGAAGCCTTCCTCCGTGATCGACACGATGGTGCCGCGGCCGTCCTCGGGGTCGTGCTCCTTCGTCACGAGCCCGCGTGCCGTGAGGCGGTCGACGAGCCGGCTCACGCTCGGCTGCGTGATGAGCACCGAGCGGTTGAGGTCCTTCAGCCGCAGCCGGCGCCCGGGCGCCCGCGTGATGTTGAAGAGCACGTCGTACTCGTTGAGCGAGATGACCTCGCTCGGGAACTCCGCCGCCAGGGCCCGCATGATCGTGACCTGGGCTCGGAAGAGCGACTCCCATGCGGCGACCGTGATCCCGCGTTCCGCCACCCTCGGCTCCCCTCGACGTCTTCGACGGTCGTGCCTGTCGACCCGACTGATCCAAGGATAGGGAACCGGTGCCCGGAAACGGGTGAGGGCCGGTCGTAGAGGCTGACGACCGACCCTCTCCCTTGCACCAAGAGTGTCCTGCAATCACATTCCGCACCGACCGCCACAGCAAACAGTCGGTGCTCTAGAAATATATAACGGATCGATAACGGGCGCTAGTTATCGTTCCGTGATTTTTCGAGATTTCGTCCCCCGGGTGGGGGAGGGATCCGCCCACGCCCCGACGGCGTCGACGCACCGTTCGATAGGCCCGCAACGAGGGCCCGGTCAGAGGGCCATTCGGACGTACTGGTCGACTCGCTTCGTGCGCAGCGTGCCGGGCGCGTACTTCTCCAGCCAGCCATCGTCCTCCGCGAGGGCGAGCGATCCGGCCGTCGTGGGGGAGGCCGCGGCAGCGGTGCCGGGACGCGTGCGGTCGACGACTGCACGGAAGTAGTAGTGGTTGAAGAGCCGGTTGAACTCGGTGAAGTAGATGTCGGCGACGCGCCGATCGCCGCGGATGATCACCATGTTCTCGTCGTTACCGGTCGTCGACGCCTCGCTGAAGTTCGCCGACCCGGTGACCACGATCGGGTCGGGCCCGAGCGGGTCGTGCAGCAGGAACTTGCAGTGCATGAATGCGACGTGCGAGTTGAGGCCGAGCTTGCGGTTGTCGGTCTCCACGACCCACTGGCCCAGCGGCGTCGAGATCTCCGAGCCCGAGGCCTGGTACACGTTGTTGCGCGCGTTCAGGCGGATGAAGGGCTTGGTGGACTGCGCATTCGGGCGGTCCTCCTTCTCGAGCAGGAGGAAGCAGACCGGGCCGGCCGGCGTGTTCTTCACGAGGGCGTCCTTGAACGGTGCCGGCACGGTGAAGGCGAAGGTCATGCACGCCAGCGACGACGCCGTCGCGGCGAGCTCCACGTAGAGGTCGAGGGGTGCGAGACCCGAGCGGGGGCTGAACACCGGGGTGATGCCAAGCGGGATCGCCGACGCAGCGGGCACCGGGGAGAGCCCAGCGACGTCCGCATAGAACGCGGCGTTCCGCGTGCGCACGGTGGACCTCGAGTCGCCGACACGTCCGCCGGGATCCTGCTCGAGCAGGTGCCAGTAGTCCAGGTACGCTGCGGCCGCCGCCCGGTCGCGGATCCAGTGGCCGACGTTCGCCTGGCCGTGTACGCCGCCGTCGGTGAGGTTGGTCGAACCGGTCCACACCTGCGTGGGGTTCCCGGCGGCGTTGAGCAGCACCATGAACTTGTTGTGGGCGATCGAGGAGCGCCGTGCCTCGCGGCGGACGATCGCCGAGTCGGGGAGGCCCGCATCGATGATCGCCTGGAGGTTCCGCAGGCGCGGGTCGCTCGCGTGGAACACGGCCTTCGTGGTGCCGTCGGGCTGCTTCTCGTTCGTGGTGTGCTCGTTGACCTTGAGGTCGACGACGAGCTTCACGTCGACGCCCTGGTCGATCGCGTGCTTCAGCTCGGCGAGCACCGGGGCGTAGGTGAACTCGTAGAAGCATCCGCGGATCGCCTGGCCCGGCCGTGCAGCTCGAATGAAGCGCAGCATCGCCTCGTCGAGATCACGGCTGAGCCACGCGAGCGCCTCCTTGCGCCTGCGCTCGGACGGCTGCCGGTCGGGCGGGAGGTTGCCGAACTTCAGGGCGTACCGCTGACTCGAGGCGACGCCCCGGTTGAAGAAGACGTCGTGCGTGCCGCCGTGGAGCGGCTCGGTCTCGACGTCGAGCTCGACGACCGGGCGCGTGCGATCGAGGTTCTTCGGGGCGCCGGCGAGCGGATGGAAGCGATATTTGTAGGGCCGGCCGGGCTTCGCGGTGAAGTCGTCCCACACGAGGCTCTGGATCGGATGCTCGAACGTCGACACCGTGATCGACGCGTCGGGTGCCGGGATGACGCTCGGGAACACCTTGAAGCCGCTCATGAAGTAGCGCTGGTTCTCGGTCGGGTCGATGCGCTCGACCGCGAACCCGAGCAGCCCGGTCCGCGCCGCGGCATCCGCCTCGATGCCGAACGAGATCGTGTTCGTGCCCGCGACGGCGAAGACGCGGATGCCGCCCGCCACCGGTGACCTGAAGCGCATCCCGACGCACCCCCCTCGGGGGATCCGACGACCCGCACCCCGCGGACCCGCACGCGAGCGGTCCCCCCGGACGGAGGCTACTCCCGCGCGCTCTCGGCGTCGATACTGGATGCGTGCGCTCGAGCGGGGGCAGAGCACCGCGAATCGGACGGGGGACCGATCGGCTCGTCGCCGCTGCCGTGCTGGCGTGCGCCGGCGTCGCCGTCGGGGTCGGGGTCGGAGTCGGCGTGAGCTCGGGGGCCGCTGCCGCGGCGCCGGGCCCGGTCGAGGCGGGCGCGATGCCGGCATGGGCGGATGCCGCGTACGACCCCGAGTGGGCGACGGCATCGGAGCTCGAAGGTTTCCTCCGGGCGAAGGCCGACGAGCTGCGGCTGGCCGGCCTCGCCGTCGTCGTCCTGGCGGAGGACGAGGTCCTGTTCGAGGGGACGTACGGCGAGGCGGCGCCCGACGGACGCCCGGTGACGCTCGACACTCCGTTCGTGCTCGGCTCCACGTCGAAGCAGTTCACCGCGCTCGCCGTGCAGCAGCTCGTCGCGCAGGATCGCCTCGGCCCCGACGACACGATCGGATCGCTCCTGTTCGAGCTCGGCGGCGACGCGAGCGCGCTGGCGTCCGTGACGGTCGAGCAGCTCCTCGAGCACACGTCGGGCCTGACGATGCGCGCGGGCCTCGACTTCTTCAGCCTGTGGCCGCAGGCGGGTTCCATCGAGGAGGACGCCCGCCGCCTGCTGCGCGAGCAACCGGAAGTGGAGCCGGGGACGCGGTTCGAGTACACGAACGCGAACTACACGCTGCTCGGCGCGATCATCGAGGCCGCGACGGGCGAAACCTACGAGTCCGCGATGCAGGAACTCGTCGTCGACCCCCTCGGACTGGAGGCGACCACGAGCGACCTCGATCGGGCCGCGGCCGACGGCCTCGCCATCGGCGAGTACACCTGGTTCCGCCTGCTCAACGTGACCACGCCGACCCCAGTGACCGCCGCCGCGGCGCCGAGCGGCTACCTCACGTCGAACGCGCACGACCTGACCCGCCTCGTCGAGGCGCATCTCGGCACGTCGACGGGCATCGACCCCGACGTGCTCGAGGCCGCTCGTCGCCCGCTGACCGAGATCGACCGCTACGCAGGCTACGCGAGCGGATGGTACCAACGCGCGTTCTGGGAGCTGACCGAATTCGACGCCGGATGGGAGGATCCCGACCTCCCGCGGATCTGGGAGCACGGCGGCGACGCGCTGCGGGCGATGTCCTACATCGCGATCGCGCCCGACCTCGGGTTCGGGGTCGTGGTGCTCACCAACACCGGGCTGGGCAGCGATCAGGGACGGTTCGCCGGATTCACGAACGCACTGCTGCACGAGATCGTCGGCACCCGAGCCGCGCCCGTGAGCACCGACCCGCTCATCGCTGCGGCGCCGGCGATCATGATCGGGATGCCGCTGCTGCTGGCCGCGGCGATCGCGTGGGTTGTACTGGTGCTCCGTCGACCCCCGGCATCCCGCATCGCGCGCTGGCTGCCGGTCGCCGTCACCGCCGTGCTCGTCGCACTGACGCTGTGGATCGCGTTCGTCGTGGTCCCGGCCAGCACCCGGGCGTCGCTCATCGACACGTGGTGGTGGTCGGGCGCACCCGACCTTGCCGTGTCGATCGGCCTGAGCCTCCTGCTCACGGCATGCGTCGTGCCGCTGCTCGTCGCCCAGGTCGTCGCCGCGTCACGCCGGCGCGAGCCGGGCTCGTCGCCCGATCAGTACAGGTCGGGCGACGGCGTCGAGGCCTGACGGATCGAGACGTCGGCGTGGCGGTCGAACCGGTAGCCGACGCCGCGCACGGTGCGCACGATGTCCTGGTAGTGGGCGAGCTTCGAGCGCAGGCGACGGACGTGCACGTCGATCGTGCGCTCGCTCGGGGCCTCGTCGTCGGCGTCCCACAGGCTGTCGATGAGCTCGTGGCGGTCGATCGTGCGGCCCTCGCGGAGCACGAGGTACTGCAGGAGCTCGAACTCCTTGTAGGTGAGCCCGGCGGGCTCGCCGTCGAGGAGGACGCGCTTGCGCGAGATGTCGATGATCACGCCGTTGGGGTGGCGGTCGGCGTCGTCGCGGATGCCCTGGCTCTCGCGCTGCTTGGCGAGGGCGGCCGGGTCCTGCAGCGCGAGGCGCACGACCTCGACGTCGCGACCGCCGGCGCCCTCGGGGGCGAGCGCGACGGCGGCATAGGTCTCGGCCGACGGAGCGACATCGGCGGTGAGGGCTCGGAGCGCCTCGACGATGCGGTGGAGGGTGGTGCCGTCGGCGAGGGCCTTGGCCTCGTCGATGCCGACGTAGAGCACGAAGCCGCGGGCCTCGGTGCCCTCGGGCACGGCGCGGACGCGCGGCGCAGCGGCAGCGGCCGGTGCCGTGGGTGCGGGCGGCGCCGCGACCTCGGCCGGGCGCGGCGCGATCGAGACGGGACGAGCGGGCACGGCCGGCAGCGACGGAGCGGTGCGGACGGCGGTGGAGCGGACGGGAGCGAGTGCGAGAGACATGACGTTGGTCCTTGTGGAGTCGGTGCAGCGAATGGACCCCAAGACGGTGGCGGGGTCGATGCGAAAGGCCGTTCGGCCGGGGAACCCTGAAGAGCGGGTTCGGTGGAGTCCGAGCCGATCAGGATGTCGATCGGAGACGGGAACTCGGCGGTCGGGTCGCGGTCAGCGGCACATTCGACAACACATGGGCGCACGCGCCGACATCATCATGTCGGCAGTCCTGGTCACCTCGCGGGCGGTCAGGTTGCGTGCGGTGTCAGTCATGGGTGCCAGTGAAACGGATACGCGAGCGTGTGTCAATTCATGACGCCGGTATGACGGGGTGTGACGGCGCAGACGGTGCACGCTGCGGTGCGGCATCCGGGAGGATCGGGGGAGCGGATGACACGGCCGCAAGGATCTGCGAAAAGAGGGCGTTCAGAAAAATCTTCCGCAGTCGCATCCGCGCCAGCGTGTGAGGGCGCGAAGATCCTGCGGCGAAGCCAGTGAAGGGTCGAGGAGTGTACGGGCAGCGCGAGCGGATGACGCGCCGCGGACTACTCGACCGTGCCGTACAGCCGGTCGCCGGCGTCGCCGAGGCCGGGCACGATGTAGCCGTGTTCGTTGAGTCGTTCGTCGACGGCGCCGAGCACGACGGTCACCTCGCGACCGTGCAGCGCGTCCTCGACGGCCTTCAGGCCCTCGGGCGCCGCGAGGATGCAGATCGCAGTGACATCCGTCGCCCCGCGCTTCAGGAGGAACTCGATCGCGGCCGTGAGCGAGCCGCCGGTGGCGAGCATCGGGTCGAGCACGAAGCACTGGCGGTCGGAGAGGTCGTCGGGCAGGCGCTCGGCGTAGGTGGTCGGCTCGAGCGTCTCCTCGTTGCGGGCCATGCCGAGGAAGCCGACCTCGGCGCTCGGCAGGAGCTTCACCATGCCCTCGAGCATGCCGAGACCCGCGCGGAGGATCGGCACGATGAGCGGCTTGGGCTCGGCGATGCGAACGCCCGTGGTGGGTGCCACGGGCGTCACGATGTCGACCGGTTCGACGCGGACCCCGCGGGTGCCCTCGTAGGCGAGCAGCGTCATGATCTCTTCGACGAGCGAGCGGAAGACCGGTGACGGCGTGTTCACGTCGCGGAGCACCGTCAGCTTGTGGGTGATGAGCGGGTGGTCGGCAACGTGGACTCGCATAGGCTCGAGTCTAGTTGCGGGGGTTCTCGCGGAGGGAGGGGCTCGTGGACGTGCCGATCCACCGCGAGTGGATGCGACTGGCCCTCGCCGAGGCTGAGCAGGCGCCCGCGACGCGCGACGTCCCGGTCGGCGCGATCGTGGTGCGCGACGGCGTCGTGATCGCGGCCCGCCGCAACGAGCGCGAGCTGACCAACGACCCGACCGCGCACGCCGAGATCCTCGCCCTGCGCGACGCGGCGGAGGCGATCGGCGACTGGCGGCTCACCGACTGCACGCTCGTCGTCACGCTCGAGCCGTGCGTGATGTGCGCCGGTGCGATCGTGAGCGCACGCGTCGGCACGCTCGTGTTCGGGGCGTGGGACGAGAAGGCCGGCGCGGCCGGCTCGCTCTACGACATCGTGCGCGACCGGCGGCTCAACCACCGCGTCGAGGTGTACCCGGGCGTCGACCCCGAGGCATCCGCTCGGCTGTTGCTCGAGTTCTTCGAGGACCCGCTGCGCCGGCCCGAGCGGGGCTAGGCGACCGGGCCGTCGCACGAGCCGCCGCGAACGCGGTCTACTCGGCGACCACCGCCGGCGGCGTCCACCCTTGGTCGAGGATCGCGGCATCCGGCCAGTAGGCCCGCAGGTACAGGGAGAACGGGCCCGCCGGGGCGGGCAGCCAGTTCGCGAGCTCATCGGGATCGGTCGGCGCCGGTCCGCCGGCGGTCAGCGTGAGCGAGCCGTCGTCGGCGAAGTGGAGCCCCTGGTTCTTCGTGCCCAGCGAGAACCGGTGCAGGTCGTTCGGGTGGAAGAAGTGGTGCTCGTTGTAGAGCGTCAGGCTCCAGAAGCCGCGCACGGGCGGCAGGCCGCCGGCCGGGAACGTCACACGGTAGCGGCGGGCGCCGTCGAGGCGATCACCCGCGTGGTCGAGGTCCTGGTAGTAGTAGCACGTCTCGTTCGGCAGGTTCACGAAGATGTTCGCCTTGGCCATGGCCGTGCGCGAGAGGTAGTCGGTGCCCGACTGCGCGCCGTTGCGCTGCGTCGACCAGTGGTCGGTCGAGGGGAGCCCGATGTTCCGGAACTCGAAGAGCTCCTGCACGAGGCCGGCGTCGGCCTGCACCGCCGCGTCGACGACGACGTCGTGCACGTGCGGGTCGGATGCCGCGGCATCCGCGAGCGTGCGGAACCAGTCGTAGAGCGCCTCCTCGCCTGCCCGCGCGGGCACCTCGTCGAGCACGGCGGCGAGCGCCTCGGGGAAGGCCTCGGGGAAGACCCACCGGGTCTCGGCCTCGCCGGCGCCCGCCGCGTCGTCGGCGCCGAACGACGGGACGGCGGTCCAGTCGACCTCCTTCATGGTGCCGTCGAACTCGGCGAGCGGGTACATGCCGATCCGGGCGAGAAGCGGGAGGATGGCCTCCCGGTCCTCGGCGGTGTCGTCCATGAACACGCGTGGGATCACCACGCCGACCGCCGTGTCGAAGCGGAACACCGCGGAGATGCCGTCGGGCACGTCGCCGTCCCACTCCGCAGGCGCGAGCAGGTAGTGTCCCGGCTCCGTGCCGTACATCGCCCCCAGCTGGACGAACGAGTCGGTGCGCTGGTCGACGGCCTGGTAGACCCAGAATCGGTCGTCGAAGTCGGGTACCTGGATCACCGAGGGGCCGACGCTCGCGGCGACCATGCCGAAGCCGTAGGCCACGTCCTGGTTCGGGCAGGCGACGAGCCGCTCCTGCGGCTCGATGTAGTCGTGCAGCATGCCGAGCCGCCCGAGGGGTGCCGCGGGGACGATCCCCTTGAGCAGCCCGGGCTCGGGCAGCTGCTGCATCACCGTCTGGCGGTTGTGCAGGTTGATGAGCGGCCACGACCAGAGGTAGGCGGTGGCGGTCAGGGTGCGGACGTAGTCGTCGGTCAGGCGGAAGCGCTCGGAGGCCATGGGCACCACCCTGCCAGCCGACGACACGATCCCCCTAGGCGACCCGCGCTCCGCGGCGGGCCTCGAGGCCGTCGAGGTACTCCGAGAGCAGGGCAGCGGATGCCGCCTCGGCTCGCGGCCCGTTCACGGCGCGCTCCGCGCGCAGTTGCTCGCGGCTGAGCCCGTACTCGGGCAGCTCGTCGCCCCACGCCGCGAGCCAGTCCTCGTGGATCTCGTCGGTGATCTCGGGATGGAACTGCACCGCGAGCAGCCAGTCGCCCTTGGCGAACGCCTGGTTCTCGTACTGTCCAGACGTGGCGAGCCGCTCGACGCCCTCGGGCAGGTCGAACGTGTCGCCGTGCCACTGCACGGTCGGCACGCCGGCGAAGTGCCGGACGGGCGACGCGGCGCCCGCCTCGGTCGGCTCGACCGTCAGCCAGCCGACCTCCTTGCGCGGGCCCTTGCGCACGTCGGCGCCGAGCGTCTTCGCGAGCATCTGGGCGCCGAGGCAGACGCCGAAGATCGGCGCCTCGGCGTCGATGCGGCGGCGCAGCAGCTCGATCTCGTCGGCGAGGTAGGGGTAGCGGTCGGTCTCGTAGGCGCCCTCGTCGCCGCCGAGCACCACGACGAGGTCGGGCGCGAGCGCGTCGAGCGCCGTGACGTCCTCGTGGGGCGCGTCGACGGTCACGATCCGGTAGCCGTGCGCCTCGAGCGTGGGCCCGAGGTTGCCGAGCCCGATCGCGGAGTCGTGCCGGAGCACGAGGGCCGTCAGGGGTCTCGATACGCGTCCGGCTGCGCCGGTCGCTACTCGACCACCGGCCCCGGTCATTCGAGGCCCTTGATGACGATCGCGTCGGTGGCCGGCGCGGCCGCCTTCGGGTCGACGTAGACGTCGGGCTCGAGGTAGATCACCCGCGCGGTGGGCACGGCGTGGCGGATGCGCTCCTCGATGACGTTCGTCGCCGTCGCCACCTCGAGCAGCCGCTGGTCGGCGTGGAAGCCGATCTTCGCCGCGACGAGCAGCTCGTCGGGGCCGAGGTAGAGGGTCTTCATGTGGATGATGCGCTCGGCCTCGGGGCCCGCGAGGATCGCCCGCTCGATCTTCTGCAGGTCGTCGTCGTTCGCTCCCTCGCCGACGAGCAGGCTCTTGGTCTCCATGCCCAGGATGATCGCCACGATGATCAGCAGCGTGCCGATCATGAGCGTTCCGATCGCGTCGAAGAGCGAGTTGCCGGTGATGATCGTGAGGCCGACGCCGAAGAACGCGAACACGAGGCCGAGGAGCGCGGCGATGTCCTCGAGCAGCACGACGGGGAGCTCGGGCGCCTTCGCGTGCCGCACGAACTGCACCCAGCTCTGCCGGCCGCGCACGTGGTTCGACTCCTTGACCGCGGTGCGCAGCGAGAACGACTCGAGCACGATCGCGATCGAGAGCACGAGGATCGGCAGCCAGGGCACCTCGAGCTCGTGCGGGTGCTGGAGCTTGTCGATGCCCTCGTAGATGGAGAAGATGCCGCCGACCGAGAAGAGGATGATCGAGACGACGAACGCGTAGACGTAGCGCTCGCGGCCGTAGCCGAACGGATGCTCCTTGTCGGCTGCCTTCTTCGCCTGGCGCCCGCCCAGGATGAGCAGCAGCTGGTTGCCGGCGTCGGCCACCGAGTGCACGCCCTCGGCGAGCATCGAGGCCGACCCCGAGAAGAACCACGCGATGAACTTCGTGAGGGCGATCCCCGTGTTGGCGAGGAAGGCCGCGATGATGGCTCGGGTGCCGCCGGATGCGCTCATGGCGTCAATCCTAGGATGGTCGCATGAGCGCCGACGCCCCCGTGAAGCTGCCCTCCATCGCCTTCCTCGGAGCCGGGTCCATGGCCCGTGCGATCCTCGCCGGGCTGCTCCAGCCCGGCATCGAGATCGAAGGCGGCATCCGTGCCACGAACCGCTCGCGCGAGCGGGCCGACGAGCTCGACGGCCTGCCCGGCGTGACCTCCTACGCGACCGAGTCGGATGCCACGGCGAACCGCTCGGCGGTCGCGGGCGCGAAGGTCGTGGTGGTCGCGGTCAAGCCCGCGATGGTGCCCGACCTGCTGCGCGAGATCGCCGACGCGCTCGACCCCGGCACGGTGGTGGTCTCGGTCGCGGCGGGTGTGACGGTCGCGACGTACGAGTCGCTGCTTCCCGAGTCGGTCGCGGTGATCCGCTCGATGCCGAACACGCCCGCCGTCGTCGGCCGCGCGGTGACGGGCGTCGCGCCCGGCACCCGGTCGACCGACGACGATCTCGCGCTCGCCGTGGCCCTGTTCGAGACCGTCGGCGACGTGATCGTCGTGCCCGAGGAGCAGATCGACCCGCTCTCCACGATCTCGGGGTCGGGCCCCGCGTACGTCTTCTTCCTCATCGAGCAGCTCACCGCCACGGCCATCGACAAGGGCTTCACGCCCGAGCAGGCGGCGCTCATGGTGGAGGGCACGTTCCGGGGCGCGAGCGAGCTGCTCGCGGCATCCGACGACGACCCGGGCGAGCTGCGCCGCCGCGTGACGAGCCCGAAGGGCACCACCGAGCGGGCGATCGCGGTGCTCGAGGAGGCGCGGCTCAAGGAGGTCTTCGACCGGGCGACGGATGCCGCGCTGGCTCGCGCCCGCGAGCTGGCGACCGGGGCGTGACCTCGCCGCCATCCCGGTCGTCGAGTAGCGCCGGCCGCAGGCCGACGCGTATCGAGACGCTGGCCCCGCTCCGCCTCACCGGGGAGCCCCGCTTCGCGTGGCGCGGCGTCATGCTCGACGTCGCGCGCCGGTTCCGGCCGCCGCCCCAGCTGCACCGGTTCGTCGACCTCGTCGCGGCGCACGGCCTCAACGTGCTGCAGCTGCACCTCTCCGACGACCAGGGCTGGCGGTTCGAGGTGCGGCGGCATCCGCTGCTCACCGAAGTGGGCGGGCGACGGTCGGAGTCCCAGCTCGGGCACGGGCCCGACGCACGCGGCGACGGGGTGCCGCACGCCGGGTGGTACACGCAGGACGAGCTGCGCGAGCTCGTGCGGTACGCATCGGAGCGCGGCATCCGGATCGTGCCCGAGGTCGACGTGCCCGGGCATGCGCGCGCGATCCTCGCGGCGTATCCCGAGTACGGCGTCGGCGGGGCGGAGGCCGTGCGCGAACGGGTGACCGAGCCGTGGACGCGGTTCGGCATCTCCGACGGGGTGCTCAACGTCGAGGACGCGACGGTCGCCTTCGTGTGCGAGGTGCTCGACGAAGTGTGCGACGTGTTCGACTCCGACGTGGTCGGCATCGGCGGCGACGAGGCGCAGAAGACGCGGTGGCGCGAGGATGCGCGCACGCAGGAGCTCATGGCCGAGCGCGGGCTCGCCGACGAGTCGGCACTGCAGGCGTGGTTCCTCGGCCGCGTCGCGGCGCACCTCGCACGTCGAGGGCGCCGCGTGATCGGGTGGGACGAGATGCTCGAGGGCGGCGGGGCGCCGGCGCCCGACGCGATCGTCGCGTCGTGGCGCGGATCGGTCGGCGCCGAGCTCGGGGCGCGGCTCGGCCACGACGTCGTGCTGTGCCCCGACCTGTGGACCTACCTCGACTACCGGCAGTCCGACGACCCGCGCGAGCCGATCCCCGTCGGCACCGTGCTCTCGCTCGAGGACGTCGCGTCGTTCGAGCCGCTGTCATCCACGTCGTCGGACGCGCTGCGGCAGCACGTCATCGGCGTGCAGGCCAACGTGTGGACCGAGCACCTCGACACTCGCGAGCGACTCGACTACGCCGTGTTCCCACGGCTCGGCGCGTTCGCCGAGGTCGCGTGGAACGGCGGACCGCTCGACTGGGACGACTTCGCGTACCGGCTGCCCGGCTACCTGGCATGGCTCGAAGAGCGGGGCGTGGACTTCCGGCCGCTCGACGGTCCGCGACCCGACCAGCAGCGGCCGGGCGTCCCCGGGATGCCGCGCGACCGCGCCGCTCGCATCGCCGAGCTCGAGCGGCTCACGGCCGACCTCGACGCTCCAGCAGCACCATGACCTCGAAGTGCGTCGTCTGCGGGAACATGTCGAACACGCGCGCCTTCACCGGCCTGAGCGACGGCATCGCCGCGAGGTCGCGGGCGAGCGAGGCGACGTTGCAGCTCGAGTAGAGCACGTGCGCGGCATCCGATCGCTCCAGCCAGTCGGCGAGCTCGCGGCCGATGCCGCGGCGGGGCGGGTTCACCACCACGAGATCGGGGGCGCGTTCCGCGCCGACGGCGAACGCGGTGGCGTCGCCGGCCGCGAACCGGACGCGGGTGAGCGCGGCATCCGTGCGGCTCAGCTCCGCGCTCGCGACGGCTTCGACGCTCGTCTCGATGCCGGTCACGTCGGTCGCGGCATCCGCGAGGTGCAGGGCGAAGCCGCCGACGCCGGAGTAGAGGTCCCACGCGTCCTCGGGTGCGAGGTCGCGGATCCAGGAACGCGCCTCCGCGTAGAGCGCCGCCGCGATCGCGGTGTTCGTCTGGAAGAAGCTCTGCGGGCGCAGGTGCATGGTCACGTCGTTGAGCCGCATGGGCAGCGCCTGCTGCTCGGTGAGCACGACCTCCTCGGAGCCCTCGAGCACGGCCTTGTGCTCGGGCAGCAGGTTCGCCGTCACGACCCGCGCCTGCGGCAGCTCGGCGAGCAGGGTCGGCAGGTGCTTGCGGAGGCGCGCGAGCGGCTCGGTCGACCGCAGCACGAAGCGCACCATGAGCTCGCCGTCGGGCGACTCGGTCACGATGAGGTGCTTGAGCTCGCCCGTGCGGGTGCCGACGTCGTACGGCGCGATGCGGGCGAGCATGATGAAGCGCGCCAGCACCGGGAACGCGGCGCGGTGCCCGGGCGAACAGATGCCGCAGGCCTGCAGGTCGACGCCATGGCCGTCGGCGTCGAGGATGCCGATCGTCGGGGCATCCGTCGAGCCGCCGACCACCATCTTCGCCTTGTTCCGGTAGTCGCGCTCGACGCTCGCGACGGGCGGCAGCCACGCGGGCACGTCGAACGGCGCGAGGAGCTCCTCGGCGTGCGCCTGCTTCTCGGCGAGCTGGTCGTCGTACGGACGCCCCATGAGCGAGCACGACCGGCACGACCAGGCGTCGAAGTAGGGGCACTGCACCCGACAAGGCTACGCGGGCGTTCCCGGAGGTCGAGGAGGACCGGCTACGGCTCGAAGCGGTAGCCGAGGCCCGGCTCGTTGAGGAAGTGCCGCGGCTCCGAGGGCACGGGCTCGAGCTTGCGCCGCAGCTGCGCCACGTAGAGCCGCAGGTAGCCCGCGTCGTTGCGGTGGTACGGACCCCACACGTCGGAGAGCAGCATCTCGCGAGTGAGCAGCTTGCCGGGGTTGCGCAGGAAGAGCTCGAGCAGGCGCCACTCCGTGGGCGTCAGGCGCACGGATGCCGCGGCGCCCTCGCCCGCGCCGCTCCCCGCGCCGCTCCCCGCGCTGTCGGCGCCCGGTCCGTCGGGCCCGCCCGCCCGCCGGATCGTCTTCGCCGCCAGGTCGACGACGAGGTCGCCGATCGCGACCGTCGCGGCATCCGCCTCGGCGCCGCCCGTCGCCCGGGCCCGCGCCCGGATGCGGGCGAGCAGCTCGTCCATCGCGAATGGCTTCGTGACGTAGTCGTCGGCCCCGGCGTCAAGGGCCTCGACCTTCTCGGCGGAGTCGGTGCGGCCCGACAGCACGAGGATCGGCACGCTCGACCACGCGCGGACCGCCCGGATCACGTCCATGCCGTCGACGTTCGGCATGCCGAGGTCGAGCAGCAGGAGGTCGGGGTGCGCGCTCGCCGCGAGCTCGATGGCCTCCGCGCCGTCGCGCGCCGCGACCACGTCGTAGCCGCGCGAGGCGAGCGTGATGCGCAGGGCGCGCTGCAGCTGGGCGTCGTCGTCGGCGACGAGGATCTTCATTCTGCCTCCTCTGCGGTGGGCAGCGTGACGACCATGGTGAGGCCGCCGCCGGGGGTGTCCTCGACCTCGAGCGTGCCGTCCATGCCCTCGACGAAGCCCTTCGAGAGAGCCAGGCCGAGCCCGAGGCCGGTCTCGTTGTCGATGTCGCCGAGGCGCTGGAACGGGGTGAACACCTCGTCGCGGCGCTCGGGCGGGATGCCCGGACCCCGGTCGACGACCCGCAGCTCAGTGCGGCCGCGGAACGTGCTCGCGGCGACCCTGACGCGCTCGCCGTCGGGGGAGTGCCGCAGCGCGTTCGCGAGCAGGTTCACGACGACGCGCTGCAGGAGGCCGGCGTCGGCGAGCATCGGCCGCAGGTCGTCGGCGAGGTCGAGCTCCACCTCGGCGGGCCCCAACTCGAGCTCGTCGAGCGCGGGGAACACCACGTCCGCGACATCCGTCGGCCCGAGCGTGACGGCGAGCGCGCCCGCCTGCAGGCGGCTCACGTCGAGCAGGTTCGTCACGAGGTCGGCCAGCGCGTCGAGACTCTCGGCCGCGGTGTCGAGCAGCTCGGCGCGCTGCTCGGGCGGCAGCGTCACGTCGGGCGACCGCAGTGCGCTCACGGCGGCGGACGCGGAGGTGAGCGGGCGCCGCAGGTCGTGCCCGACCGCGGCGAGCAGCGCCGAGCGCACCTTGTCGGTCTCGGCCAGCTCGCCGGCGGCCTCGGCGGCCGACGCGAGGGCGCCGTGCTCGATGGCCGCGTCGAGCTGGGTCGCGATGACCTGCAGCAGGCGGCGCTCGGATGCCTCGAGGTCGCCGCCGTGCAGCTCGAGCACGCCGCGCGTGCCGATCGGGACCGTGCTCACCCGGTCGTCGTCGGCCGGCTCGCCGTCGGTCACCCGCGGTTCGCCGTCGACGAGGAGGCGGACGCCGCTCAGCCCGAATGCCTCGCGGGTCCGGGTGACCATGGCCTGCAGCGCGTCCTCGCCGCGCAGCACGCTGCCCGAGATGGTGGCGAGCAGCTGCGACTCGGCCGCCGCCCGCCGGGCCTCTCGGGTGCGTCGGGCGGCCTGGTCGACCACGAGGCTCACGAGCAGCGCGTTCGCGACGTAGAAGACGAGCGCGAGCAGCTGCCGCGGCTCGGCGATCGTGAGCGTGTAGAGCGGCGCGATGAAGAGGAAGTTGAGCGTGAGTCCGGAGAGCACGGCCGCGAACAGGGCCGGCCAGAGCCCGCCCACGAGCGCGACCACGATGACGAGCAGCTGGTACGCGAGCACGTCGCTCGTGATCGACGTCTCGGTGTGGAACAGCGTGAGCACCCAGCTCAGCAGCGGGCCGAACACGAGCGCGATCGCGAAGCCGACGAAGAGGCGGGTGCGGCTGAGCGCGCCGCCGAGACGTGGAAGCGAGAACCCCGATCCGGCCGCCGCGTGCGTCACGATGTGCACGTCGATGTCGCCCGACTCGCGGATCACCGTCGCGCCGATGCCCGGGCCGGTGAAGGCGGCGGCCAGGCGCGACCGGCGGCTGACGCCGAGGACGAGCTGCGTGGCATCCGATGCCCTGGCGAACTCGACGAGCGCGCGGGGGACGTCTTCGCCGACCACCTGGTGGAACGTGCCGCCGAGCTGCTCGACGAGCGAGCGCTGCCGGTCGAGCGCCTCGGGGTGCCGCGCACGGAGCCCGTCGGGAGTGGTGACGTGCACCGCGAGGAGCTGCCCGCCCGAACTGCGCGCGGCGATGCGAGCGCCGCGGCGCAGCAGGGTCTCGCCCTCGGGGCCGCCGGTGAGGGCGACGACCACGCGCTCGCGGGCCTCCCACTTGCCCGTGATGCCGTGCTCGGCGCGGTACGCCTTGAGCGCCTGGTCCACCTCGTCGGCGAGCCAGAGCAGCGCGAGCTCGCGCAGGGCGGTGAGGTTGCCGAGCCGGAAGTAGTTCGACAGCGCGGCATCGATGCGCTCGGCCGGGTAGACGAGCCCGCCGGCGAGCCGATCGCGCAGGGCCTGCGGGGCGAGGTCGACGACCTCGATCTGGTCGGCGGCGCGCAGCACGGAGTCGGGGATCGTCTCGCGCTGCTGCGCACCGGTGATCTCGAGTACGACGTCGCCGAGCGACTCGATGTGCTGGGTGTTCACGGTCGAGATGACGTCGATGCCCGCCGCGAGCAGGTCCTCGACGTCCTGCCAGCGCTTCGGATGCCGCGAGCCGGGCGCGTTGGTGTGGGCGAGCTCGTCGACCAGGGCGATCTCGGGCGTGCGCGCCAGCACCGCGTCGACGTCCATCTCCTCGAGCGCGAGGCCGCGGTGCTCCTCGTGCCGGCGCGGGACGACCTCCAGCCCCTCGATCATCGCGGCGGTCGCGGCGCGACCATGGGTCTCGACGAAGGCCACGACGACGTCGCGGCCCTCGTCGCGGAGGCGCCGGCCCTCTTCGAGCATGGTGTAGGTCTTGCCGACGCCGGGAGCGGCGCCGAGGAGCACTCGCAGCCGCCCCCTCTTCATGTGCGTCAGTCTTCCACCTGCGCGAGCGCGAGGTTGAGCTCGAGGACGTTCACGGTCGGTTCGCCGAGGTATCCGAGGTCGCGCGACTGCGTGTGCGACTCGACGAGCGCTCGCACGTCGGCCTCGTCGAGCCCGCGCGCGTCGGCCACGCGGGCGACCTGCTGCAGCGCGTACTCGGGGCTGATGTGCGGGTCGAGGCCCGAACCTGAGGCGGTCACCGCGTCGACGGGGACGTCCGAATTCGCGACGCCGTCGAGCTCGGCGACCTGCGCCTTCCGCTCCTCGATGGCGGCGATGAGGTCGGGGTTCTCCGGGCCGAGGTTGCTGCCGCTCGACGCGCCGGCGTCGTAGCCGTCGCCCGCGGCCGACGGGCGGGGCTGGAACCATTCGGGGAGCGGGTCGCCCGCGGCATCCGTGAACGACTGGCCGATGAGCCCCGAGCCGACGACCTCGCCGTCCGCGTTCCGCACGACGGAGCCGTTGGCCTGGGCTGGAAGCGCGAGCTGGCCGATCGCGGTCACGACGAGTGTGTACGCGACGCCCAGCACGAGCGTGAAGAGGAGCATGGCGCGGATCGCGACCCAGTGGGTCCGCGCTGTGGTGCGCGTGGTGCTCATGGTGTGGTCCTTTCAAGGTGGGCGCCGCGCCACTTCGGCGACCGCTGCGCCAATTGAAGTGGCGCGATGCGTGTCGAAGTGGCGCAGAGCATGGGAATCAGAATCCAGGAATCAGGCGGACGACGAGGTCGATGAGCCAGATGCCGATGAACGGGGCGATGATGCCGCCGAGGCCGTAGACGAGCAGGTTGCGGTTCAGCACGGCGGATGCCCCGAGCGGCCGGTACTTCACGCCGCGGAGCGCGAGCGGGATCAGGAGCACGATGATGATCGCGTTGAAGATGATCGCCGACAGCACCGCCGAGGCCGGGGAGTGCAGCTGCATGATGTTCAGCGCCTGCAGGCCGGGGAACACGCCCGCGAACATCGCCGGGATGATCGCGAAGTACTTCGCGACGTCGTTGGCGATCGAGAACGCGGTGAGCGCCCCGCGCGTGATGAGGAGCTGCTTGCCGATGGCGACGATCTCGATGAGCTTCGTCGGGTCGGAGTCGAGGTCGACCATGTTGCCGGCCTCCTTCGCGGCCGACGTGCCCGAGTTCATCGCCACGCCGACGTCGGCCTGCGCGAGCGCCGGCGCGTCATTCGTGCCGTCGCCGGTCATGGCGACGAGGTTCCCGCCCGCCTGCTCCTTCCGGATGAGCGCGATCTTGTCCTCGGGCGTCGCCTCGGCGAGGTAGTCGTCGACGCCGGCCTCCGCTGCGATGGCCTTCGCCGTGAGCGGGTTGTCGCCCGTGATCATCACGGTGCGGATGCCCATCTGCCGGAGCTCGCGGAAGCGGTCCACGAGCCCGTCCTTGACGATGTCCTTCAGATGGACGACGCCGAGGATGCGGGTCGTGCCGTCAGCCGACCGCTGCGCGACGACGAGCGGCGTCCCGCCGTCGACCGAGATCGCGTCGACTCGACGGTCGAGCTCCTCGTGCTCGCTCGACGGGAACCGACCGCGCTCCTCGACCCATGCCGTGACCGCCGACCCGGCGCCCTTGCGGACGACCGTGCCGTCGGCCAGGTCGAGGCCCGACATGCGGGTCTGCGCGGTGAAGGGCACGACGTCGCCCGCGGGCGCCTCGGCGAAGCGGATGCCGCGTGCCGCCGCCAGGTCGACGATCGAGCTGCCCTCGGGAGTCGGGTCGGCGAGCGACGCGAGCGCCGCCGCCCGCACCAGCTCGTGGTCGGCGACGCCCGGCATCGGAACGAAGTCGCTCGCGCGGCGGTTGCCGTGCGTGATGGTGCCGGTCTTGTCGAGGAGCAGGGTCGTGACGTCGCCGGCGGCCTCGACCGCACGGCCCGACATCGCGAGCACGTTGCGCTGCACGAGCCGGTCCATGCCGGCGATGCCGATCGCCGAGAGGAGCGCGCCGATCGTCGTCGGGATGAGGCAGACGAGCAGGGCGATGAGCACCGGGATGCTCGCCGGGGCCGCCGCGTACGATGCGATCGGGTTCAGCGTGAGCACCACGACCACGAAGACGATCGACAGGCTCGCGAGCAGGATGTTCAGTGCGATCTCGTTCGGCGTCTTCTGGCGCGACGCGCCCTCGACGAGGGCGATCATGCGGTCGACGAACGTCTCGCCGGGCTTCGAGGTGATGCGCACGACGATCCGGTCGGAGAGGACCCGGGTGCCGCCCGTGACCGCGGAGCGGTCGCCACCGGATTCGCGGACGACCGGGGCGGACTCGCCCGTGATCGCCGATTCGTCGACCGAGGCGATGCCGTGGACGATGTCGCCGTCGCCCGGGATCGATTCGCCCGCCGAGACGATGACGATGTCACCCAGCCGGAGGTCGGCCGATGAGACGTCGGTGGTGGGCGTGCGCTCGGCCGCGGCATCCGACACCTCGTCGTAGCGGGTCACGAGGTGGGCGACGGTCGACGTGCGGGTCTGGCGCAGCGTGTCGGCCTGCGCCTTGCCGCGGCCCTCAGCCACCGCCTCCGCGAGGTTCGCGAAGATCACGGTGATCCAGAGCCAGACGGCGATCGCCCACGTGAACGAGCCCGGCACCTCGGTGCCGCCCGAGGCCTCGGGTCCGCCCAGGAGCGGCTCGGCGATCGCGAGCAGCGTAGTGAGCGCCGCGCCGATCTCGACGATGAACATGACGGGGTTGTGCCACATCTCGCGCGGATCGAGCTTGCGGAGTGCGCCGGGGATCGCCCGGACGAGTTGCCCGGGGCCGAAGCCGCCCATCGGGCGCTTCGACGGCGAGCCCATCGGCCGCGGGGTGTGGCCGGTCATCTCGGAAATGGTCTGCGAGGACATGGATCAGTTCAGCCCTTCCGCCAGGGGACCCAGCGTGAGAACGGGGAAATAGGTGAGGGCGGTGACGAGGATCGTCACGCCGAGGAGCAGGCCGACGAACTGCGGCCGGTAGGTGGGGAGCGTGCCGGTGGTCGTGGGCACCTTGTCCTGGGCGGCGAGGCTGCCGGCGAGCGCGAGGACCAGCACGATCGGCACGAATCGGCCGAGCAGCATGGCGACGCCGAGCGCCGTGTTGAACCACGGCGTGTTGGCGGTCAGGCCCGCGAACGCGGAGCCGTTGTTGTTCGACGCGGACGTGAAGGCGTAGAGCACCTCGGACATGCCGTGCACGCCCGGGTTCCAGATCGACGTCGACTCGACGTCCTCGCGCACGCCCGGGATCGCGAACGAGAGCGCGGTGCCCGCGAGCACGAGGAACGGCGTGACGAGGATGTAGAGGCTCGCGAGCTTGATCTCGCGCGGGCCGATCTTCTTGCCCAGGTACTCGGGCGTGCGTCCCACGAGCAGGCCGGCGATGAACACGGCGATGACGGCGAGCACGAGCAGGCCGTAGAGGCCGGAGCCGACACCGCCCGGAGCGACCTCGCCGAGCATCATGTTGAGCATCGGCATCATGCCGCCGAGCGCCGTGTACGAGTCGAACATGCCGTTCACCGCACCCGTGGAGGTCAGCGTCGAGGTCGAGCCGAAGAGCGCGGTGCCGAAGATGCCGAACCGCTGCTCCTTGCCCTCCATCGCGCCGCCCGCGAGCTGCGGGGCGGTGCCGTTGCCGGCGGCCTCGAGTGCGTTCACCACGACGAGCGAGATCACGAACAGGGAGGCCATGACCGCGAGGATCGCGTAGCCCTGCTTGTTCGATCCGACCATCCGGCCGAACGTGCGCGGCAACGCGAACGGGATCGCCAGCATGAGCACGTTCTGGAACAGGCTCGTCCATGCGGTCGGGTTCTCGAACGGGTGCGCGGAGTTCACGTTGAAGAAGCCGCCGCCGTTGGTGCCGAGCTCCTTGATCGCCTCCTGCGAGGCGACCGGGCCGCCGGGCAGGTTCTGCGCGTTGCCGGCGAGCGTCGTCACCTCGGTGAACCCGTTGAAGTTCTGGATCACGCCGCCCACGAGCAGCACGATCGCGCCGACGAGCGCCAGCGGGAGCAGCAGGCGGAACGACCCGCGGAAGAGGTCGACCCAGAAGTTGCCGATCGTGCCCGAGCGGCGCCGGGCGAAGCCGCGCACGAGCGCGACGGCGACGGCGATGCCGACCGCGGCCGACACGAAGTTCTGCACCGCGAGCCCTGCGAGCTGCACGGTGTAGCCCATCGTGAGCTCGGGGGAGTACGACTGCCAGTTCGTGTTCGTCACGAACGACGCCGCGGTGTTGAACGAGAGCCCTTCCGGCACAGCCGGCAGGCCGAGCGAGTACGGGAGCCACTGCTGGGTGCGCTGCAGCACGTAGACGAAGAGCACGCCGATCACGCTGAACGCGAGGACGCCGCGCAGGTAGGCCGGCCACGACTGCTCGGATCGCGGGTCGACGCCCACGAGGCGGTACAGCCCCCGCTCGATCCGCCAATCGCGATCGGACGTGTAGATGCGCGCCATGTAATCGCCCAGCGGGCGGTACAGCAGGGCGAGGACGAGGGCGAGGGTGGCCGCCTGGAGGACGGCGAAGAGCGCGCCCATCAGAACCGCTCGGGCTTGACGAGGGCGTACACGAGGTACGCCACGGCGGCGACGCCCAGCGCGACGGCGAGGAGCTCGAAGACGATCACAGCTTCTCGACCCCCTTCGCGATGAGGCCGATGAGGGCGAACGTCGCGATGATGACGACGACGTAGACGAGGTCGAGCACGATGACTCCAGGTTGGGATGCCGCGGGCCGCAAGCGCGGCGGCGGGCAGCGGCTTCGGCTGCACCCCCGATGCAACACCGCGGATGTCGCGGGGCCGCCGATCCTCACGGAGCCCTAACGCCGGCGCGTCGGATCCCAACGCGGTGCTCACGCGCTCCGGGACGGCGGCGTCCGCTACCGTGTGCTCCATGGATGCGTCGGAGGTCGTCTCGGTCGTCGCCGAGGTGATCGGGTGGATCGCCCTCGGCGGCGGTCTCGTGTGCCTCCTGCTCGCGCTGCTGATCCGCCTCGCCGACGGCCGGTGGCTCCCCACCGAGGCGGTCGTCATCGATCAGGAGCACGGGGCGACCATCCGCTGGTTCGCCGAGGGCGCGTTCCACCAGCGACGCCTGAGCGACGAGGAGCGCGCGCACGTGCGGCATCCCGAGGAGGAGCCCGCCTTCTTCAAGGAGCGCGAGCCCGACCGCCTGCGCCTGCACGAGCCGCCACCCGGCCGCCGCATCATCCGGAACGTCGGGCTCATCCTGATCGGGATCGCCGTGATCGCGGGCATCGTCGGCGTGCTGCTGATGTTCGCCGCCTGATCAGCGCTAGCGCAGTTCCTCCCACTCCCGCATGAGGTCGGGCATCCGCGCGTCGATGAAGCGGTAGAACCTGGCCATCTCACGGGCGCGCGCCGCGCCGGCATCCGTCTCGTCGCCGATCGCGTCGGCCGCGCGGTCGCCGAGGTCGGCGATCACGCCGTAGACCGGGCTCTTCGCCATGAGCGCCGTGTACCAGGCGTCGTCGAGGAACTCCCAACGGTCGCGTCGGCTGCCGGCCTGCGGCAAGCGGTGCAGGATGCCGATCTGCGAGAGGTAGCGCACGGCCCCCGAGATCGCGGCGGCGCTGACGCCGAGCCGGTCCCCGAGCTCCGACGCGGTGAGGCCGCCGGCCTCGGCGACGAGCAGTGCCATGAGCACGCGTGCCGGCATCCGGGGGAAGCCGGCGGCCGTGAGGACCGCGGCCGACTGCTCGACCGCGGCCTTCAGGCCCTGCTCGTCTCGTGACATCCGCTCAGTCTCCCATCCGCCCGGTCCTCACCCGCCCGAAGCCAGCTCGCGGCGCCGCATCGACCAGACCGCGAGCGCACCCGCGGCGAGGCCGATGGCGAGCATCCAGAAGCCGCCCGTCCAGTCGGTCTCCCCGCCGGACGGGACCGGCGAGTGGTGGAACGGCGAGAGGTCCACGAGCCAGTCGGGGGCCTGCAGGATCGGGCCCCAGACACCGAGGATCGCCGCGACGCCGACGACCGTCCAGCCGACCGGGATGGTCGCGCGCGGCACGAAGGCGAACACCAGGAGTGTCAGCCCCAGGAAGACGAGGCAGGCGGGCAGCTGGGCCAGTGCGGCCTCGAGGACGTTCGGGATGAGCGACTCCGGATCGGCCGCGCTGCTCGCGCCGACGACGCCCGCGAGGGCGGAGGCCGCGAGCACGATCACGATCACGATGATGCCGACGATCCAGTACTCGAGCAGCCAGCGCAGCCGCGGAACGGGCGTGCCGAGCACGAGCTCGGCGGTGCCGTGCGCCTCCTCCTGCCGCGCGCGGATGCCGACCTGGACGGCGCAGCACGCGGCCAGGATCCCGACGATGGCGTAGAAGACGGCGACGAACGCCTCCTCGATCGAGGCGTCGCTGCCGATCGCACTCCGCAGCGTCTCGAGGATCTGCGGTGCGTCGGTCGCCGCCTGGTCAACCACGGACGAGAGCGAGGTGGCGAGCAAGCCGGTGGCGATGCCGCCCGCCGTCCACGACAGCAGGATCGAGGTGTTCAGGCGCCACGCGAGCCCGAACGAGCTCGACAGCACCGGCCCGGCCGTCGCCCGCCCGGCTCGGCCCGGCAGCAGGCTCGCGCCCTGGTCGCGGACCGACTGGAGCGCGAAGACGACCCCGATGAGCACGGCGGCGAAGGCGAGCGGGATGAGCAGGGGCGTGAGGTCGTTCTCGACGTAGGCCCCGGTGAACTGCCCGTAGCCGATCGGCGACAACCAGCTCGGCCACGCCGGCGTGACGTGCAGCAGGTCCTCCGACGGGGTTCCCGCTGCGTCGCCGATGCCGCGCAGCAGGTATGCCGCGAGCACGAACGTGACCGACAGGCTGTTCGCCCCGCGCGAGGTGCGGAACAACTGGGCGGCGAACAGCCCGAAGGCGAGGAACGCGAAGCCCGTCACCATCATCGCCGCGCCCCAGACGAACGAGCCGCCGGGCTCGAGGCCGCTCGCGATGAGGGCGAGCGCCGTGAGCAGGCCGAGCGCGACGTTGGCGAGCACGCCGTGGACGACCGTCGCGGTCGTGGGCAGGATGCGCCCCGCCGCCGTGGCGGCGACGGCCTCGGCACGGCCCTCCTCCTCTTCCTTGCGGGTGTGGCGAACCGCCAGGAAGGTGCTCATCAGGCCGCCCATCAGGGCGAGCCACGCGAAGAGGAGGAAGAAGGCGAACGCCCCGTCGTCCACGCCGTTCGGCGTGCCGCGGAACACGAGGATGGTGCGGGTCGCGATCGCGACGCCGAGGATCTCACGGCGGTCCTGTTCCTCGCCGTAGGTCGAGAGCACGGCGCTCATGGACCCGTAGGTGAGCACCGCGATGCCGACGATCCACAGCGCGAGCTGCAGGCGGTCGCGGCGGATCCGCTGCCGGAGCAGCACGAGGACTCGCGTCATGACCGTTGCGCCTGCACGAGCGTGGCGAGCTCGTCGCCGTAGTGTCGCAGGAAGAGGTCCTCGAGCGACGGCGGCGAGACCGTGAGGCCCTTCACGTCGAGGCGGGCGAGCTCGGGCAGGACGCTCGCGACCCGGTCGGTGTCGACCGTGAAGCTGACTCGGCCGTGGTCGACCACCAGGTCGTAGGCGCCCTCGATGGCATCGATCGCCTCCTGCTGACCGGCCTCGTGCACGAAGGCCACCTCGGTGCGAGTGAGGTGCCGGAGGTCGGCCATCGTGCCGCTCTCGACGGCCTTCCCCTCCCGGATGATCGTCACCCGGTCGCAGAGCTCCTCGACCTCGGAGAGGATGTGGCTCGACAGCAGCACGGTCGCGCCCTCCTTGGCCACCGCATCGATCTCGCGGTTGAAGACCTGCTCCATCAGGGGGTCGAGGCCGCTCGTCGGCTCGTCGAGCACGTAGAGCTCGGCGGGCGTGGCGAACGCGGCGACGAGCGCCACCTTCTGGCGGTTGCCCTTCGAGTACGCACGGCCCTTCTTGCGCGGATCGAGCTGGAACACGTCGAGCAGGCGCTGCTTGCGGTCGTGATAGGCGGCCTTGTCGGTCATCCCGCCGCGAAGCCGGGTGAGCAGGTCGATCGCCTCGCCGCCGGTGAAGTTCGGCCAGAGCGCGACGTCGCCGGGCACGTACGCGACGCGCCGGTGCAGGTCGGCGGCATCCTTCCAGGGGTCCCGGCCGAACAGGGTCGCCTCGCCGCCCGACGCCCGGGCGAGGCCGAGCAGGATGCGGATGGTCGTGGACTTCCCGGCGCCGTTCGGGCCGAGGAAGCCGTGGATCTCGCCGGCGTCGACGGAGAAGTCGAGGCCGTCGAGGGCGATAGTGCGCCCGAAGCGCTTCTCGAGGCCTCGGGTGCTGATCACGGTGGTCATGAGCGCGATGCTACGCGCGATTCACAATTTTGTGAATCTTCTTAACGGATCTCTAACGGGCTCGGTGCGTCGCGGCATCCGATGCAGGATCGACGGCCGCCGTCGCGGCATCCGTGCGCCCCTATTCGAGTGCCGCGAACTTCTCGATGTCGCCCTCGGTGCCCGACACGATGATGAGGTCGTGGTTCGACACGACGGTCTTCTCGGTCGCGTACGTGAACGGCTTGCCGGGGCTCTTCACGCCGACCACGGTGACATTGTGGCGCGAGCGCACGCCCGACTCGGTGAGGTTCTTGCCGCGGATGGGCTTCGGGGGGTACATCTTCACGAGCGCGAAGTCGTCGTCGAACTCGATGAAGTCGAGCATGCGACCGCTGACGAGGTGCGCCGTGCGCTCGCCCGCCTCGCGCTCGGGGTAGATCACGTGGTTCGCGCCGATGCGCTCGAGGATCTTGCCGTGCGAGGCCGAGATGGCCTTCGCCCAGATCTGCGGGATCTTGAGGTCGACGAGGTTCGCGGTGATGAGCACGGATGCCTCGATCGACGATCCCACCGCGCAGACGGCGATGGAGAAGTCCTGGGCGCCGATCTGGCGGAGCGCGTCGACATTGCGCGCATCCGCCACCACTGCGTGCGTGACCCGCTCGGCCCACTTCTGCACGAGCGTCTCGTCGTCGTCGACCGCGAGCACCTCGCGGCCGAGCCGGTCGAGCTGGCCCGCGGTCGCCGCGCCGAACCGGCCGAGGCCGATCACGAGCACCGGGGCGTCGTGTCTGATCCGATCAACCAACGATGGGCCTCTCTTCCGGACGACGGTACAACTGCCGGCGCTGGCTGGCGGCCAGGGCCGCGGCGAAAGTCACTGTACCAACCCGCCCCAAGAACATCGTGGCGCCCATGACGTAGACGCCGGCGGGCGGGAGCTCGCCCGTGAGGCCGGTCGAGAGGCCGCATGTGGCGAAGGCCGAGATGACATCGAAGAGCACGTAGTCGAACGGCTCCTTGGTGATCTGGAGGATCGCGATCGACGACACCGCGACGATGGTCGCGCCCCACAGCACGACGCTCACCGAGAGGCGGAGCATGTCGCGCGGGATACGCCGGCCGAACGCCTCCATCGCGGGCGCGCCGCGCGCCTCGGCGAAGGCGGCGAGGAACAGCACGGCGAGCGTCGTGACCTTGATGCCACCGGCCGTCGACGCCGAGCCGCCGCCGATGAACATGAGCATGTCGGAGACGAGCAGGCTCGATCCGTTGAGGTCGTGCATGTTGATGGTCGCGAAGCCGCCCGACCTCGTCATGGCCGACATGAAGAGCGACTGGAAGACGGTCGGTCCGGCATCCAGCTGGCCGTACGTCCTCGGGTTGTTGTACTCCAGCAGCAGGAACATGCCGGCGCCGAGCACGAAGAGGATCACGGTCGTGGTGATCGTGAGCTTGACGTGGAGGCTCCACCGACGCGGGGTTCGCCACGATCGCGCGAGCGCGAAGATCACTGGGAAGCCGAGGCTGCCGACGAAGACGCCGATCATGAGCAGCGTCTGCATCCAGTAGTCCTGCTCGAAGGGCTCCATCCCGCCGGGGTTCGGGCTGAAGCCCGTGTTCGTGAATGCCATCGCCGAGTAGTAGAAGCTGTACCAGATCGAGTGGAACCAGTCGTATCCCGTGCGGAGCATGCTCGGGATCATCGCGACCGCGAGGGTCAGCTCGATGACGAGGGCGGTGATCACGACGGTCACGAGCAGGCCGCCGACCTCGCCGAGTCGCACCGCCTGCCGCTCCGAGACGGGGCCGACGTGGATGCGTGACGGGTTCGTGTCGCTCGCCGCGATGAGCTTGGCCCGCAGCCCCAGCCGGCGGGAGATGACGAAGCCCAGGATGGACGCGAGCGTGAGCACGCCGACGCCGCCGATGTTGACGCCGATGAACACGAGGGCGTTCCCGAACGGCGACCAGTACGTCGCCATGTCGACCGTGGCGAGACCCGTGACGCAGATGACCGAGACGGCCGTGAAGAACGCGTCGTGCAGCGGCGCACCAGAGCCCGAGCCCGCCCGCGCGATCGGCAACGAGAACAGCAGGGTGAAGACGAGGATGAGCGCGGCGAAGACGAGGATCGCGAATCGCGAGGGCGAGCTCTTGACGAGCGCGTCGACCGCGTCGCGGAGTCGGCCGAGCCATGACCGCCGATCCGATCGACCGAGGCGGTCCATCGCCCGTGCGCGCATCGAGCCCCCTAGCCGCCGTCACCGAATGCGTGAGTCATGGTACTCCTCGGCGGGAATGACTACCCTTGACGCATGGCGGACATCTTCGACGTGGTGGCGGACACGACCCGGCGCGACATCCTCGGGGTGCTCCTCGATCGTGAGACGTCCGCGCCCGAATCCGGCGGCGAGATCAGCGTCTCCGAGATCGTCTCGACGCTCGGCCTCAGCCAGCCCACCGTCTCCAAGCACCTCAAGGTGCTGCGCGAGGCGGGCCTCGTCGGTGTGCGCGAAGAGGGCCAGCACCGCTACTACCACCTCGACCGCGGTCCGCTCGAGACCCTTGAAGACTGGCTCATTCCGTTCGTGTCATCCGATGCCGCAGCGGATGCCGCGACCCTCGCCGAGGCGGAGGCCGAGGCGCAGGGCGAAGCGCTCAACGACGACCAGCGCGCCTGGGCCTCCGCGATCGGCCAGCGCTTCGCCGAGGCCGCGCACGCGGTCGTCGGCCAGAAGAAGCGTCGCTGACCCGTCCGGTCGTCGAGTAGCGCCGCGCGAAGCGCGACGCGTATCGAGACGCAAGGGTTTCGTCGGCCGGTCGTCGAGTAGCGCCGTGCGAAGCGCGACGCGTATCGAGACGCAAGGTTCCGCTGCCGGTCGTCGAGTAGCGCCGTGCGAAGCGCGACGCGTATCGAGACGCCACGACTGCGAGCCCTCCTCCCCATCGGCGCGCCGAACGAATCCGCACCTGCAGCGAACCGAACCGCCGCGACCCGCCGCCCGGCAGCGCAGGCTGGATTGCATGCCGCACCTCTACATCCTCGAATGCATCGACCGAACCATGTATGTCGGAAGCACCATCGACCTCGAGCGACGAATCGCCCAACACCAACGCGGGGAGGGATCGGCCTACACTCGGCGTCGACTTCCGGTGCGGCTCATCTTCAGCATGGAGTTCGATCGCGTCGAAGACGCATTCGCCCTCGAGAAGCAGGTGCAGGGATGGAGTCGCGCGAAGCGGCTCGCGTTGATCGAGGGTCGGTTCGATGCGCTGCCTGGGCTGTCTCGGAAGCAGTGGAGGCGAGGCGAGTAAGCGGACGTCTCGTTGCGTCTCGATACGCGTCGCGCTTCGCGCGGCGCTACTCGACGACCGGGTCGGAATGCGCTGCGTCTCGATACGCGTCGCGCTTCGCGCGGCGCTACTCGACGACCGGATACGGAACGCGCTGCGTCTCGATACGCGTCGCGTTTCGCGCGGCGCTACTCGACGACCGGGCGAGGCGGATCAGGTGGCGAGGAGGGCGAGCGTGAAGCCGAGGCAGGCGAGCGCCGAGGTGACGGTGCGCACGTGGTTCCACGCCTGCCAGCCCGGGCGGAACGCCGTCCACGCGGCGGCCAGCGCCGCGGCATCCGCGGCCGGGGTGGCGGCGAGCCGGTTGTTGCGGGGCACGTTCGCGGCGCCCGTCACGCCGATCGCGCCGACGAGGTAGACGACGGATGACGCGACCGCCCACGAGGTGCCGTCGCCGAGCGACCCGAGCAGGGCGAGCACGAACACGACGGCCGCGATGAGCGCCGTGCCGAAGAGCTCGAGCATGAGCGGTGCGCGCACGGCCGTCACGTTGATCTCCTGCATGGCCCGCGCGGCATCCGATGGAGGCAGTCGATCGAGCCCCTGGGTCACGAAGCCCGAGAAGGCGTAGAAGACCCCGGCGGCGATGCCGGCGCCGAGGATCGCGGCGATGAGCAGCACCTGGATGAACACGGTCATCACGCCAGTCTGCCGTGCGCCCCCGTCACCGCGGCGTGCCCCGCCGTCAGCGCAGCGGCTTGACCATCTCGAGCTCGAGTCCGCCGGGCGGGAGCTCGTACTCGCGGCTGCGGCCGGTGAGCGTGAAGCCGAGCTTCTCGTAGAACCGTCGGGCGCGCGGGTTGTCCTCGTGCACCTCGAGGCGCAGCGTGTCGCCGTGCTCGCGCGCCCAGTCCTCGACGGCGTCGAGGAGCCGACGGGTCACTCCGAGCGTGTCGCCGCGGTAGTCGGGCGACACGTAGACGCCGACGAGCAGCGGGCCGGTGCGCGCGTCGGGGATGTACCCGCCCATGTGCCCGACCCAGCGGTCGCCGTCGATCGCGACGATCGACGTCTGCCCCGGCGTCGTGCCACGGGCGGCGCGGAGTCGCCAGCCCGTCTCGTCGACTCTTTCGGCGTGCTCGAGCGTCTCGCCGTAGGCGAGCGGGTAGTCGCGCAGCATCTCGAGCCGCAGCGTGCGCACCGACGACCAGTCGTCCTCGGTGGTCGTGCGGATCACGAGGTCGTCGGCGCGCATTCCTCGACGGTAACGCATCCGAACGGCGCCGCCGCGCGGATCCGCTAGACTATCCCGAGGCTCTCCGCCCCGGGCTGCGGCACGCGCGCCCGACTGATCTTTCTCTGTGAGGTTTCGATGGGTTCCGTCATCAAGAAGCGCCGCAAGCGCATGGCGAAGAAGAAGCACCGCAAGCTGCTTCGCAAGACGCGTCACCAGCGTCGCAACAAGAAGTAGTCGTCTTCGCACGACCGGCTGAGCGTCAGGCCCTGCGGGCCTGGCGCTTTTCGCTGTTCCCGGGGAGGCTCGCTGGGTCTCGATACGCGTCCGGCTGCGCCGGGCGCTCCTCGACCACCGGGACGCTCCGCCGGGCGCTCCTCCACCACCGGCGCCGACGTACGCTGGAGACGTGACCCGAGAGCTCCACCTCACCCTCATCGGCAAGCCCGGCTGCCACCTCTGCGACGATGCGCGCGAGGTCGTGCAGGCCGTGATCGCCGAGGTCGAGGCGTCGGATGCCCCGCCGCGCATCACCCTCGAGGAGCAGTCGATCCTCGACGACGAGGCACTCGCCGAGCGCTACGCCGAGGAGATCCCCGTGCTGCTCATCGACGGCGAGGTGCACAACTACTGGCGCATCGACCCGGTGCGGCTGAAGACGGCGCTGCTGGCCGGATAGCCGGCAACGGCCCGGTCGGGGCAGGGAGAGGCCCGATCGCATCGATCACGGCACGGCCGTCAGGCTCCGCACCGCGCGCTCGACGACGGGTCGCACATCGAGGGCGGGGTCGACGGTGAGCCGGTGCAGCATCAGGCCATCGCCGAGTGCCATGAGCGCGCGAGCGGCCGGAACGGGGTCGGGGATTCCGGCCGCGGTCACCAGTTGCTCGGTCCATCGTTCGAACTCGCCGCGTTGCCGTCGCAGCGGCTCGCCCAGCTCGGGATCGGGGGCGAGCTCAAGGAACAGCGCGTAGCGCGCCCGCGTGCGGGCCGCGTATGGACCGGTCTGCAGGTCGATCGCGGCGCACATGTTCTCGATCAGCGCCTCGGGCCCGGGCGGCATCGGCGTTTCGCCGGCGTCGAAGTCCGCGCGTTCGAGCTCCGCCATCCAGTCGACCACGCCGATGAGCAGCGCCCGCCGCGTGCGGAACCAGTTCGACGTCGTCCCCGGCGGAAGCCCGGCGCGCGCGTCGACCCGCGCGTGGGTCAGGGCTCGCATCCCGTCGGAGCCGAGAAGTTCGACCGCCGCGTCCAGTGCTCGATCCCTCGTCGCGGCCATGGACACCTTCCTCGAACCGGTTTACTATGACCATAGTAGTCTCCACTATGAACATAGTAGAGCTGGCGCGACGAAGGAGTCGTCATGCGTGCCCAGGAACCCCACCTCGTGTCCACCGCCGAGACCACCGACTGGGCGCCGTCGCTGCCCGGTGCGCCCGGCTTCGACCACCTCGTCGTCGAGACGCCGGGCCTGCGCACCCACGTCGCGACGATTGGCGCCGGTGAACCCGTCGTCATGCTGCACGGCTTCCCGCAGCACTGGTGGCAGTGGCATCGGGTCGCACCGCGGATCGCCGAGCAGGGCTACCGCGTGATCTGCCCCGATCTCCGCGGGGCCGGATGGACCGAAGCCGACGACCCCGGCATCGAGCGCGAGACGCGACTGCACGATCTGCTCGCCGTCTTCGAGGCCCTCGGCATCGAACGCGCACACGTCGTCAGCCACGACATGGGGGCGGTCACGGCGACGCAGCTCGCCTACACCCATCCCGAACGCGTGCGGCGGGCGGTGCAGTTCTCGATGCCGCCCGTCTTCATGTCGTTCAGCCCGAGGCTCGTCCCGGCGTTCCGGCACCTGCCGTCGCTGATCTGGCATCGCCCGGGAAGCTCGCTTCGCCGCGTGTTCACGGGGCCGTACAACGCGGAGGTCCTGCCGGATGCGACCATCGCCGCGCACCTCGCGCCCATGCGACGAACCGAGATCGACCAGGCGGTACGCCACCTCTACCGCGGCATGGTGCTCCCGGAGTCGATGCGGCTCAGCCGGGGCGTCTACCGGCGGATGCGCCTGACCGTCCCGACGCTCGTGGCATTCGGCCGGCTCGACACGAGGTTCGACGAGTCGCTCATCCGCCGTGTCTGCGCCCACCCCGAACGCTTCGCCGACCGCATGGAACTCGCCTTCGTCGACGGCGCGGGGAAGCTCGTCCCCGACGACGCGCCAGACACCGTCGCGGAGCTCGCGCTCGACTGGATCCGCCGAACCGACTGAGGCGACGACGCGGGCGCGTAGTCGCGGCATCCGCGCCCGTCAAACCCTTGCCGGTGCACGGCACCGGGCGTTGACTGGGCGCATGGCCTCGCTCTGGAGGGACCTCGCAGCGGCCGCCGCGAACGGCGACGCCGCACCCACCGCCCGGTACGAGGGCGCCGTGTCGCCGGGGGAGCGGTTCGACGTCGCCGTCGTCGGCGCCGGCATCACCGGGTTGTCGACCGCGCTCACGCTCGTCGACGCCGGCATGCAGGTCGTGGTGCTCGAGGCGCGGGACGTCGGCGCGCTCGCGTCGGGCCTCAACACGGGCAAGGCGAGCGTGCTCCAGGGCGCGATGCTGCAGCGGCTCCGCGCGGTGCATCCCGCTCGGCTGGCGCGCGCGTACGTCGAGGCGAACCTCGACGGCCAGGCCCTCATCGTCGACTTCGCACAGCATCACGGCGTGCCGTACACCGAGGAGACGGCGTACAGCTTCGCCACCTCCGACGACGGGCTCCGCACGATCGACCGCGAGTTCGTCGCAGCGACGGAGGCCGGCCTGCCGGTCGAGCGCGTCGAGCGGATGCCGCTGCCCTTCCCGTTCGCGGGCGGCGTCGCGCTGCCCGCGCAGCTCGGGCTCGATCCGTACCGGCTGCTGGTCGCGATGGCGCGCGCCTTCGTCGCCGCGGGCGGCGTGCTGCTCGAGGACATGCGCGTGCAGGGCGTGCACGCCGGGCGGCCGGTCGAGCTGCACACGCCGAACGGCGTGGTGCGAGCGGATGCCGCGGTGATCGCCACGGGGCATCCGGTGCTCAATCGCGGGTTGTACTTCGCGAAGGTGCGCCCGTCGCGCTCGTACCTCACGACCTACCGCGTCGAGGGACCGCTGCCCGAGGGTCTGTTCATCTCGGTCGACGGCGAGACCCGGTCGCTGCGCACCGCGCCAGACCTCGACGCCGATGCGCCGCCCCTGCTCATGGTCGGCGGCAACCACCACGCGCCCGGCCGCGTGCCCTCGACCGAGGCGAAGGTGCAGGACCTCGTCGACTGGACCAGCCGGCACTTCCCCGGAGCGGAGCTCACCCACCGCTGGGCCGCGCAGGACTACCACTCGGCGAACCTCGTCCCCTTCGTCGGTCGGATGCCGCGCGGCTCCGGCCGGGTCTGGATCGCGACCGGGTACGCGAAGTGGGGGCTCACGAACGGCGCCGCGGCCGGGATCCGCATCAGCGAGGAGATCCTCGGCGTGCCATGGCGGGAGCGCCGCCCGTGGATCCGCGTGATCGGCTCGCGCACGACGATGCCGTCGGACCTCGGGCGCGGCGTCGCGGAGGGGTCGCGCGTGGGCAAGTGGATCGCGGTGGGCTGGGCGGAGGCCGAGGGTCGGCGGGCGCCTGCGCAGCGTCCGTCCGAGGGTCAGGGCGTCGTCGTCACGCGCGGCGGGGTGCCGCACGGGATCTCGACGGTCGACGGTCGCACGGTCGCGGTCCGCGCGGTGTGCACGCACCTCGGCGGGGTGCTGCAGTGGAACGACGCGGAATGCACCTGGGACTGCCCGCTGCACGGCTCGCGGTTCGAGGCATCCGGAGTGCGCATCGAAGGGCCCGCGGTGCATGACCTGCCCGAGGAGCCGCGGATGCCGCGAAGGGCTGGGGCCAAGGGTCGGAGCATGCCCGACGCGTGAGGAGTGGCGGGGACGCGTCTCGATACGCGTCGGCTTCGCCGGCGCTACTCGACGACCGGGGTGCTGCGCGCGGCGCTCCTCGACCACCGGGAGGTGAGGTTCGCTCGGAGCTTGTTCCTTGCCTCGACGGATGCCGCGTGGCAACGTGAAGGCACGACCGCCGAACCCCTCGGCGGTCGGTCTGGGGGAAGGGGTACGCATCGTGGCGAAGGAATTCAAGGGGACCATCAAGCTCGACGTACGGGACTCGGTGGGCGATTGGGACGCGTTCCTGCCGGAGCCGGCGCCGAAGGGCGCGCCGAACGTGCTCGTCGTGCTCTACGACGACACCGGGCAGGCGGCCTGGTCGCCGTACGGGGGGCGCATCCAGATGCCGACGATGGAGCGGCTCGCGAAGGACGGCCTGACGTACACGCAGTGGCACACGACGGCGTTGTGCTCGCCCACGAGGTCGACGTTCCTCACGGGACGCAACCACCACGCGAACGGGTTCGCGACCATCTCGGAGTCGTCGACCGGGTTCCCCGGGTACAACTCGCACATCCCGCCCGAGAACGTGCCGATGGCGCACCTGCTGCGCGACGCCGGCTGGGCGACGTTCTGGGTCGGCAAGAACCACAACGTGCCGATCGACGAGTGGACCGCGGGCGCCTCGAAGAAGAACTGGCCGCTCGCGCAGGGCTTCGACCGCTTCTATGGATTCGTCGGCGGCGAGACGAACAACTGGTACCCGTCGCTCGCCGAGGACAACCACTACATCGAGCAGCCGTACACGCCCGAGGAGGGCTACCACCTCTCGAAGGACCTCGCCGACCAGGCGCTGAAGATGATCCGCGACGTGAAGCAGACCGAGCCCGACAAGCCCTGGTACCTCTGGTTCTGCCCGGGCGCGAACCACGCGCCGCATCACGCGCCGCAGGAGTACATCGACAAGTACAAGGGCCAGTTCGACGACGGCTACGAGGCCTACCGCGAGTGGGTGCTCGCGCGCATGATCGAGAAGGGGATCCTGCCCGAGGGCACCGAGCTCACGCCGCTCAACCCGATGCCAGAGGGCACGTTCTCCGAGACCGACCTCGTGCGCCCGTGGGCCGAGCTCGGCGACGAGGAGAAGGCGATGTTCTCCCGCATGGCGGAGGTGTACGCCGGATTCTCCGAGTACACCGACGCGCAGGTGGGCCGCATCATCGACTACCTCGAGGAGTCGGGCCAGCTGGAGAACACGCTCGTCATCTACGCGGCCGACAATGGGGCATCCGGTGAAGGCAGCCCGAACGGCTCGGTCAACGAGGGCAAGGTCTTCGGCGGCTACCCCGACTCGCTCGAGGACAACCTGCGGCTCGTCGACAAGCTCGGCAGCCCCGACACCTACAACCACTACCCGACGGGATGGGCTGCCGCGTTCTCGACGCCGTACCGGATGTTCAAGCGGTACGTGTACCAGGGCGGCGTCTGCGACCCGCTCGTCATCTCGTGGCCGGCCGGCATGCAGGCGCGCGGCGAGATCCGCAACCAGTACCACCACTCGACCGACATCGTCGCGACGATCCTCGATGCGTGCGGCGTCTCGCTGCCCGACGCGTACAACGGGGTGACCCAGCGTCCGCTCGACGGCGTCTCGATGCGGTACTCCTTCGACGCCGACACCGACGGGGCGACGCAGAAGGAGACCCAGTACTACGAGATGTTCGGCAATCGCGGCATCTGGCACGAGGGCTGGAAGGCCGTCACGGAGCACGGACCGGTGAGCGGCCGCGGCCGGTTCGACGATGACGTGTGGCAGCTCTTCCACACCGACGTCGACCGGTCTGAGGCGAACGACCTCGCGGGGGAGCACCCCGACAAGGTCGAGGAGCTGAAGGCGCTGTGGATGGAGGAGGCGAAGCGCAATCTCGTGCTGCCGCTCAACGACCTCCAGATCATCGGCAACCCGAAGGACTTCGAGACCTTCATCACGATGGAGTTCCACGTGCCGGTGCCGCCTTCGGGCCAGTACACCTACTACCCGGGCACGTCCGAGGTGCCCGAGCGCTCCGCGGCGAACACGCACGGCGTGTCGTTCAAGGTGCTCGCCGAGGTCGACCTCACGCGGCAGTCCGAGGGCGTGATCTTCGCCCAGGGCTCCCGGTTCGGAGGGCATTCGCTGTTCATCAAGGACGGGCAGGTCGTCTACGTGTACAACTTCCTCGGCATCCCGCCGATCTACCGCGTCGCGGCGCCGGCGCCGACCTCGGGGTCGCACGTCATCGGCGTCGACTTCACGAAGGAGAAGACGGGGGAGTACCGCGAGGGCGTCGGTCCGCTGCGGCTGTACGTCGACGACCAGCAGGTCGCCGAGACCGAGATCCGCACGGTGCTCGGGCACTTCTCGCTCTGCGGCGAGGGCCTCTGCATCGGCTACGACTCGGCCGACGCGGTCGCGGCCGACTACGCCGGATCGAACTTCCCGTTCGTGAACGGCGAGATCCGCAAGGTCGTCTTCGACATCGCCGACGACGCCTACGTCGACCTCGAGGCGCACCTCGCCGCGGCCATGGCCAGGGACTGACGGGGCATCGGGTGCCCCGCACGCTCCCGTCGTGGTCCGACGGGCCGACGCGCGACGCGATCATCGCGTTCGCGGCGTCGGTCTCGTCGGGCCCCGACGCCGTGCCCGAGTCCGAACGCGTCGCCGTCTTCGACAACGACGGCACGCTCTGGACCGAGAAGCCCATGCCGACGCAGCTGCACTTCATCGTGCAGCAGTGGAAGGCGGCCGTGGACGCCGACCCGTCTCTGGCCGACCGGCAGCCCTACCGGGCCGCCGCCACGGGCGACCTCGCGTGGCTCGGCGGGGCGATCGACAAGCACTACGCGGGCGACGACTCCGACCTGCACGCGATGGTTGGTGCGATCCTCGCGTCGACGGCGGGGGAGAGCGTCGACGACTACGAGGCGCAGGTCGCCGCGTTCTACCGCGACGCCGAGCACCTCACGCTGCACCGGCCCTACCGGTTCGCGATCTACCAGCCGATGATCGAGCTCCTGCGCTTCCTCGAGGCGCACGGATTCGCGTGCTACATCGTGTCGGGCGGCGACCGCGACTTCATGCGGCCCATGACCGTCGAGTACTACGGCATCCCGCCCGAGCGTGTCGTCGGGTCGGCCGTCGGACTGACCTACGACGACGACGCGACCGCGGTGCGCTACGGCTCGACATTCGACTTCATGGACGACGGCCCCGAGAAGCCCATCCGCATCTGGAGCCGCATCGGGCGTCGTCCGCTGCTGGCCGCGGGCAACTCCAACGGCGATGTGCCGATGCTGCGCTACGTGCAGGGGCATCCGCGCTCGCTGTCGCTGCTCATCCACCACGACGACGACGGCGGACGCGGCGACGCCCCCTACGACAAGGGGGCCGAGCAGGCGCTCGCCGCGGCATCCGACCACGGCTTCACCGTCGTGAGCGTCAAGCGCGACTGGTCGACCGTCTTCCCCGAGGCGTAGCGGATGCCGCGCGCCGAGGTCCCGGCGGTCGCCGCGCCGCGCCGGTTCCGCCTGTTCCCGACCCTCGCGGGGTACCGGCTCGGCTGGCTCGGGCCCGACGTGCTCGCCGGGCTCTCGGCGGGCGCTGTGGTGATCCCGCAGGCGATGGCGTACGCGACGATCGCGAACCTGCCCGTGCAGCTCGGCCTCTACACCTGCATGGTGCCCATGCTCGTCTACGCCATGCTCGGCGGCTCGCGCGCGATGAGCGTCTCGACGACGTCGACGATCGCGACCCTGAGCGGCACGACGCTGGTGTCCGCCGGGGTCGCCGCCGGGTCCGACGACCCGGTGCCCGACCTCATGGCGCTCACGCTGCTCGTCGGCGTGATCCTGCTCGTGGCGCGCGTGGTGCGGCTCGGGTCGCTCGTCGAGAACATCTCGAAGGCGACGCTCGTCGGCATCCAGGTGGGCGTCGGCGCCACCGTCGCGGTGGGGCAGCTGCCGAAGCTGCTCGGCGAGACCGACGACCTCAGCACGCACGGGTTCATCCGCTCGGTGGTCGCCGTGTTCGAGGCCGTCCCCGGCGCGAACCCCGCCACGATCGCGCTGTCGGCCGGGTCGATCGCGGTGCTGCTCCTGCTGAAGCGATTCCTGCCGCGGGTGCCGGGCCCGCTCGTGGTCGTCGCGGGCGGCATCCTGCTCGTGGCGTTCTCAGGGCTCGGTGACGCGGGCGTCGAGCTCATCGATCCCGTGCCGCAGGGGTTCCCCGCTCCCGAGCTGCCGTCGTTCGCGAACCTCGGAGCGCTCCTGCCCGGTGCGATCGCGATCGCGATCATGGCGTTCCTCGAGTCCGCGGCGGTGGCACGGGGCATCCGCAAACCCGGCGAACCACAGGTCGACAGCAACCAGGAGCTGCTCGCGACCGGTGCCGCGAACACGGTCGGCTCGTTCTTCCAGGTGCTGCCCGCCGCGGGCGGCTTCTCGCAGAGCGCGGTGAACCAGGGCGCTGGCGCGCGCACGCAGCTCGCCTCGATCGTGACCGTCGTGCTGGCGGTGCTCGTCGCGCTGTTCCTCGCGCCGGTGCTGAGCCTCCTGCCGCAGGCGACGCTCGCGGCGCTCGTGTTCGTCGCGGTCGTCGGGCTCGTCGACATCGCGTCGCTCGTGCGGTTCTGGCGCATCAGCCGGAACGACTTCTGGATCGCGGTCGTCACCGCCGCGGTCGGCCTCACGGCCGGGCTGCTGCTCGCCGTCGCCGTCGGCATCGTCGCGACGCTCGGCGTCGTGCTGCGCGAGCTCGACCGGCTCCGGGTCGAGGTGGACGAGCCCGCCGACGGAGTGCTGCCGATCCGGCTGCTCGGCCCGCTCTACACCGCGAACGCGCTGGCGTACGAGAACGCGGTGCTCGACGCGGTGCGGTCGCGCGGCGACGGGGGCGTGCGTGCGGTGGCGGTCGAGCTCACCCGCATGGGCGTGACGTCGATCACCGTGCTCGACACGCTCGCCGACCTCGATCGCGACCTCGCTGGGCACGGCGTCGAGCTGCGGCTCGCGGCGGTCCCCGAGTCGGGCGCTGCGGTGGCACGCCGGGGGAGCTGGTTCCACGGGCTGGAAGCGGCCGGGCGGGTATACCCGACGCTCGCCGACGCGGTCGCAGCGCGGCATCCGGCGGACTGAGGTGGGCGGGGAGTCGCCGGTGCTCGGGGCGGCTCCGTGGGACGTCGCCGGGACAGTCGGCGTCGTGCGCGCAGCTCGGTCGGCGTCCGCGCAGCTCAGGCGACGTCGCGCGCGCAGCGGAAGCCGATGTGCGTCGTCGCGGTGTCGTCGGCCTGCGGGGAGCGGGCCGACGGGCGATAGCGCAGGCAGTAGTCGGGCGAGCAGAGGTGCGATCCGCCCTTGAGCACCCGGCGCGGAATGCGCGACCCCGGCTCGGCGGATGCCGCGGCGAGGAGGTTCTCGCGGGCCCCGGCGTCGACCGGCGACTGGCCGGGCACCTCGTGGCGGGGCGCGTAGTAGTCGGTCGTCCACTCCCAGACGTTGCCGGTCACGTCGTAGAGGCCGTAGCCGTTCGCCGGGAACGTCATCACGGGCGACGTGCCGACCCAGCCGGCGGCGCCCGTGTTGCGGTACGGGAAGGAGCCCTGCCAGCGGTTCACCATGAGCTTCCCGTCGGGGAACTCCTCGTCCCCCCACGCGAACCGCGCGCCGTCGAGGCCGCCGCGGGCCGCGAACTCGAACTCGGCCTCGGTGGGCAGGCGCCGACCCGCCCACGCGGCGTAGGCCGAGGCATCCTCGAAGCTGACCTGCACCACCGGGTGGGCGGGTCGCTCCTCGAGGGCGTCGAGGCCGTCGGGGCCGAGCGGATGCCGCCAGCTCGCGCCCTCGCCCCAGCGCCACCACTGCCGCCACTCGCGCAGGTCGACCGGGCCGGGCGTCGGCGTGAACACGAGCGCGCCCGGCACCAGGCCGGCCGGGTCGTACCCGGGGAAGTCCGCCGGATCGAGCGGGCGCTCGGCGACCGTGACATAGCCCGACGCCTCGACGAACGCCGCGAACTGCTCGTTCGTCACCGGGTGCAGGTCGAGCTCGAACGCGGCGACGGTGCGCTCGTGCACGGGCGTCTCGTCGGGGTAGAACTCCGCGGAGCCCATGCGGAACGTGCCGCCCTCGATGCGGACCGTCGGGGTGAGGTCGACCATCCTTCGAGCCTACGCGCGGTTCGCCGGCCTTCCGCTCGCGCGAGATGACGCGATGCGCCCATCCCGATCGCACGACGGGGCGGATCGCGTCACCTCGCGACCCGTCCTCCACCGGGATGGGGAATGGGTGGACGGGCACGCGTGAAGCGGAACACCGCGGGAGTGGGAGACGGGCGGCGAGACTGCGGAGGTGCCTCGCCGAATCCCGCTTCCCGACGAGCTCGCCGGAGTCCCGTTCAGCCTCGCGCGGGCGACCCGGCTCGGCGTCTCCGAGAAGCGGCTCCGGTCTGCGGATCTCGAGATCCCGTTCAGCGGCGTGCGCATGCCCGCGAGGCAGGGCACGACCGTTCCTGACCGCGCTGTCGCGTACGCGCAGCGGATGCGGTCGTGCGAGATCTTCACGCACCGTACGGCAGCGATCCTCCACGGTTTGCCGGTTCGCCCGCCGGTCGACGGGCGCCTCGACGTCGGCGCCTTCGTCCCGAACGGACTCCCGCGAGCAAGCGGCGTGCGAGGACATCGGGTGCGGGAGGGCGATGTGCGGCTCGCCACTATCCATGGACTCCGAGCCGTCTCGGCGGTGGACGCCTGGTGCCAGCTCGCCTCCGAGCTGTCCGTGCGCGAGCTCGTCATCGTCGGCGACACACTCATGCGGCGGAGCCGCCCGATCGCGAACGTGGACGAGCTGCGATCCGCGGTCGCTCGACGCGCCGGACGTCGCGGGCATCGGGCGCTCGTCGAGGCGATGGGCCGGGTCCGACCTCGCACCGATTCGCCTGCCGAGTCCGAACTGCGCCTCGACATCGTCGCCCACGGGCTCCCCGAACCCCAGGTGAACCTCGACGTCTTCGACCATCGGGGTCGACGCATCGCGATCGGAGATCTCGTCTATCCCGAGTGCCGCGTCCTCGTCGAGTACGACGGCGAGCAGCATCGCCTGGACGACGCGCAGTATGCGCGGGACGTCGACCGGCTCGACGACCTGGCCCGCGCGGGATGGCGCGTCGTGCGCTTCAATCGCTCGCACCGCGGCATCCGGCGCACCGCACGGCTCGAGCGCCTTCGCGAGGCGCTCATCGCCGCGGGCTGGGTCCCCGGCTCGAAGTGACGCGATCCGCCCTTCTGCTCAGGCGGGCAGGGCGGATCGCGTCATCTCACCGAGGCTGGAGCGGCCGGCGACCCGGGCTGGACTACGGGAGCAGGCGGGTCGGGCCGCGGAAGAGGTACGTGGTCTCGCGGATCGAGCCCTCGCCGAGCATGAGCATCAGCACGCGGGCGAGGCCCATGCCGAAGCCGCCGTGCGGGGGCACGCCGTACTTGAAGAACTCGAGGTACGTGCCGAGCTCCTCGGGGTCGAGGCCCATCGACTCGGCCTGCGCGACGAGCACGTCGATGCGGTGCTCGCGCTGCGCGCCCGTGGAGATCTCGGTGCCGTTGTAGATGAGGTCGTACGACTTGGTCAGCGACGGGTCGTCCTCGTGGCGCATGTGGTAGAACGGCCGGATCGTCGACGCGTAGTCGGTGAGGAACACGAAGTCGTGCCCGTACATCTCCTTGACGTACTGCGAGATGCGGCGCTCGCCCTCGGGGTCCATGTCGGCGTCGGCACGCGGAACCACGTAGCCGTGGTCGGCCACGATCTGCTTCGCCTCGGCGAGCGGGATGCGCGGGAACGGCGTCGTCGGCACGGTGAGCTCGATGCCGAACAGCTCGGCGACCTCGGCGCCGTGCTTCTCGACGACCGCGGTGAAGCCCGCGACCATGAGCTCCTCGTGGAGCCGCATGACGTCCTCGTGCGAGTCGATCCAGCTGACCTCGGTGTCGATCGACGTGAACTCCGTGGCGTGGCGCGACGTGAACGACGGGTCGGCGCGGAACGCGGGGCCGACCTCGAAGATCTTGCCGAAGCCCGCGGACTGCGCCATCTGCTTGAAGTGCTGCGGGCTCTGCGCGAGGTAGGCCGTGGTGTCGAAGTACTCGAGCTGGAAGAGCTCGGCGCGCGACTCGGACGGCGAGGCCATGAGCTTCGGCGTCTGGACCTCGACGAACTCGTGCTCGACCCAGTACGTGCGCAGCGCGTGCAGGAACGTGGTCTGGATGCGGAAGATGAGGTTCTGCTTCGGGTGGCGCAGGTCGAGGAATCGCCAGTCCATGCGCTTGTCGAGGCCCGAGTCCGCCGCGATGGGGATCTCGAGGGCCGCCGTGACGACCTCGAGGTCGCCGATCTTCACCTCGAGCCCGCCGAGCTTCACGCGCTCGTCGTGCTTGAGCTCGCCGGTGACGCGCACGAACGTGCCGTGCGAGAGGCCCGAGATGGACTCGGTGAGGGCGAGCGCCTCGGCCGCGCCGACGCTGACGCCCTCGGGGTCGAGCTCGCGCACCGCCGGGTTCACCAGCTGCACCGCACCGGTCTCGTCGCGCAGGATGACGAACTGCACCTTCTTCTGGTCGCGCACGGTGTCGACCCATCCGGCGACGGAGACGGGGCCGTCGGGGAGCGCGGCGAGGTTCTTGATGAGGGTGCGGGAAGTCACGGGCACCCATCCTACCGTCGAGCGCATCCGCGGTTGAGGAGCAGCCGCTCCGAGGCTCCTCCACCACCGGCGCGGACCCTCGGCGGATTCAAAGGGAACCGCTCTCTAGACTGGAGTCCGTGCCGGCCGAGCAGATCCATCTCGTGCGCCATGGCGAGGTGTTCAACCCCCAGGGCGTGCTCTACGGCCGACTCCCGGGCTACGGCCTGTCCAGCCTCGGGCATGAGATGGCGCAGTTCGCCGCCGACGACCTGCTCTCCCGGTCGCGGCCCGTGACGACGCTCGTCTCGTCGCCGCTCCAGCGCACGCAGCAGTCCGCGGAGCCCATCGCACGGGTGTTCGGCCTCGAGACCGCGCTCGACGACCGGGTCATCGAGCCCGAGAACCGCTTCGAGGGCAAGCGCATGAGCGGGCGGGACGGCGCGTTGCGCGATGTGCGCAACTGGGTGTTCCTCGTCAATCCGTGGGAGCCCAGCTGGGGAGAGCCGTTCGGCTCGATCGCCCGTCGCATGCTGCTCGCCATGGACGACGCCTGGAACGCGACCGATGGCGGTGACGCGGTCATCGTCAGTCACCAGCTGCCGATCTGGATGGTGCACCGCAGCGTCACGGGCAAGTCGCTCGCGCACGACCCGCGCCGTCGCCGCTGTGCGCTGTCGAGCATCACGACGTACGAGCGCCGTGGCGAGCGGTTCGTCGAGGTGGGATACCGCGATCCGGCTGCCGGGCTGTCCGCCAATGCGACCGACGTGGGGGCGGTGTGATGAAGCGCTCCGCGATCGTCGCGCTCGCCGCGGCATCCGCCCTGCTGCTCGCGGGCTGCGCGAGCGACCCGCTCGCCGACCAGTACCGCGAGGGCAGCGGCAAGAACTACATCGCCGGGGACGGCACGATCTCGGAGTTCGACGCGTCGCAGCGCGGCGAGCCCATCGAGTTCTCGGGGGAGACCGTCGACGGCGCCACGTTCGACTCCGCCGACACGCTCGGCGGCGTCACGGTCGTGAACTTCTGGTACGCGGGCTGCGCCCCATGCCGCGTCGAGGCGCCGATCCTCGAGGAGGTCTCGCAGTCGTTCGGCGTCGGCGTCGGCGACGAGGGCGAGGCGGCCATCGACAACCCGGGCGTCGCCTTCGTGGGCGTCAACGTGCGCGACCAGGCCGGCACCGCGGCATCCTTCGAGCAGACCTACGGCGTCAGCTACCCGTCGATCCTCGACGTGAACGAGGGCACCGCGCAGCTCGCCTTCGCGGGTGACGTGCCGCCGGCGGCGGTGCCGACGACGATCGTGCTCGACCGCCAGGGCCGCGTCGCGGCTCGCGTGCTCGGCCAGCTCACGGACGCGTCGATCCTCGAGTCGATCATCGACGACCTCCTCGCCGAGCAGGCCTAGGAGGCAACGGGAGCGTGGGAGGCGTCGGCGACATCGTGCTGAACGGGCAGCTGCTCGCGGCCGTGCCGATCGCGCTCGCCGCGGGCGTCGTGTCGTTCCTCTCGCCGTGCGTGCTGCCGCTCGTGCCGGGCTACCTCGGCTACCTCGGCGGGTTCACGGATGCCTCGGCCGAGCCCTCGGAGGAACGGCGCTACCGTCGGCGACTCGTGCTCGGCGTGCTGCTGTTCATCGCCGGGTTCACGCTCGTGTTCGTCACGTTCAACCTGCTCGCGGGCGTGGCCGGCGCGTGGTTCAACGCGTACGGCGAGACCATCACGCGCGTGCTCGGCGTCGTGCTCATCCTCATGGGGCTCGTGTTCATCGGCCAGTTCACGTTCCTGCAGCGGACGTTCAAGCCGTCCTGGCGCCCGGCGACCGGGCTCGCGGGCGCCCCGCTGCTCGGCATCGTGTTCGGCCTCGGCTGGACGCCCTGCATCGGCCCGACCCTCGCGGTCGTGCTCACGCTCAGCGCCGACTCGGCGTCGGCCGGCCGCGCGGTACTGCTCGGCCTCGCCTACTGCCTGGGCCTCGGCATCCCGTTCCTGCTCGTGGCGCTCGGCTTCGGCTGGGTCACGGGCTCGCTCGCGTTCCTCCGTCGGCACATCCGCACGATCAACATCATCGGCGGCTCGCTGCTCATCGCGATCGGCCTGCTCATGGTGTCGGGCCTCTGGAGCATCTGGATGTACGAACTGCAGGCGGTGATCACCGGCTTTGTCCCCGCGATCTGATCCCGACGCGCTGTCGCGTCCCGACGACCACATCGACGCCCCCGTGCGCGATGACGGGTCGACGGATGCCGCGAGCCCTCGCCCGGCTCAGGGCGACGCGATCGCGCAGCCGAAGCTCGGGTTCGTCGGCTGGCTGCGCTTCGCCTGGCGGCAGCTCACGAGCATGCGCACGGCGCTCCTCCTGCTGCTCCTGCTCGCGATCGCCGCGGTGCCCGGATCGCTCGTGCCGCAGCGCTCGAGCGACCCGAACGGCGTCACCCAGTACTTCGCCGACAACCCCGGCCTCGCGCCGGTGCTCGACGGGTTCCAGCTGTTCGACGTCTACACGTCGGCGTGGTTCTCGGCGGTGTACCTGCTGCTGTTCGTATCGCTCATCGGCTGCGTCGTCCCGCGCACGAAGCACCACTTCGACGCGCTCCGGGCGCGGCCGCCGCGCACGCCGGTGCGACTGCAGCGGCTGGCGGGGTACACCGAGAGATCCCTTCCGGCGGGCGTCGACACGGATGCCGCGATCGCCGCCGCGGCGACGCAGCTCAAGCAGGCGGGCTACCGGGTCGAGCGCTACGAGCTGCGCGGCGAGGCATCCGTCTCGGCCGAACGCGGCTACCTGCGCGAGACCGGCAACCTCGTGTTCCACACGGCGCTGCTCGGCGTGCTCGTGGCCGTGGGCATCGGCGGCGGGTTCGGGTTCTCGGGCCAGCGCGTCGTGGTCGAGGGCCAGTCGTTCGTGAACACGCTCGCCGCCTACGACTCGTTCAACCCGGGGCGCTTCTTCGACGACACGCGCCTCGACCCCTACCGCCTGTCGCTCGAGGAGCTCGACGCCGTCTACGAGACGCGGAACCAGGAGGCGATCGGGCAGCCGATCGACTTCACCGCGCGCGTGACCGTGCAGGCGCAGGGCGGCGAGCCGGCGGAGGGCATCGTCAAGGTCAACGAGCCGCTGCGCGTGCACGGCACCGACGTCTACCTGCTCGGCAACGGCTACGCGCCCACGATCACGGTGCGCGACCCCGACGGGAACGTGGTGTTCACCGACTCGGTGCCGTTCCTGCCGCAGGACGCGAACCTCACCTCGATCGGCGTCGTGAAGGTGCCCGACGGCCTCGCCGACCAGCTCGGCATGGTCGGGTTCCTCTACCCGACGCAGACGACGCTCCCGTCGGGCGCCTACACGTCGAGCTACCCCGACCTCGTCTACCCCGTGCTGACGCTCAACGTGTACCAGGGCGACCTCGGCATCGACGGCGGCACCCCCACCTCGGTCTACACGCTCGACCCGTCGACCATGGAGCAGCTCACGGGCGGCAGCACCGGCGTCGACTCGCTCGAGCTGATGCCCGGCGACACCGTCGACCTGCCGAACGGGCTCGGCTCCATCACCTTCGAGAACGCAGATCCGGATGCCGCGGAGGACGACTTCTCGCACAGCGTCTCGCGCTTCGCCAGCTTCGACATCCACAACGACCCCTCGCAGGGCTGGGTGCTCGTCTTCGCCGTGCTCATCGTCGGCGGACTGCTGCTCTCGCTGTTCGTGCCGCGCCGGCGCATGTGGGTGAAGGCCGCCCGCCGGCCCGACGGCACGGTCGTGCTCGAGTACGCCGGTCTGGCCCGCGGCGAGGACCCCGGCCTCGAGGACGCCGTGGCCGCGTTCGCCGACAAGCACGCGGGGAAGGCCGCGGAATCGCCCGATGACCCCGCGAATCCCCCGACGTAAGGTAGTCACGTGACGCTCGACGAGATCTCCATCATCCTCGTGTACTCGGCGATGGCCGTGTACGCGCTCGCGTTCATCGCGTACGCGATCGACCTCGCGCGTCGCTCGGCCGTGGCCGCCAAGGCGGCCGATGACGCCAAGGCCGCCTCCGTCGAGGCATCCGAGCGCACGGCCGACGCAGCCGGCGGGGGCACGATCGTGGCCGCACCGCCGAAGCGCGCGGCATCCCGATGGGCTCAGGACGGCGCCGTCGCCTATGGCCGCTCGCCGTCGCTGCGGGTCGGCGTCGCCCTCACCGTCGTCGCGTGGGCGCTGCACCTCGCGGCGGACATCACGCGAGGCCTCGCGGCCGGCCGCGTGCCGTGGGCGAACATGTACGAGTTCGCGCTCACGGGCACGCTCATCATCACGAGCGTCTACCTGCTCGTGCTCGTCGTGTCGAAGCACGACCTGCGCTTCCTCGGCACGTTCGTGACGGGCCTCGTGCTCGTGCTCCTCGGCATCGCCACGGTGAACTTCTACGTCAGCGTCGTGCCGCTGCCGCCCGCACTGCAGTCCGCGTGGCTCGTGATCCACGTCTTCGTCGCGACCTCGTCGGTCGGCTTCCTCGCGCTCGGCTTCGCGCTGTCGGTCGTGCAGCTCATGCAGGCGCGCCGCGAGTCGATCGCGGCATCCGGCAAGGCCGTGAAGCAGTCGTTCCTCGCGACGCTGCCCGACTCGGCGACGCTCGAGAACCTCGCCTACCGCGTCATCATCATCGGGTTCATCCTCTGGACGTTCACGCTCATGGCCGGCGCGATCTGGGCCGAGGCGGCCTGGGGCCGGTACTGGGGCTGGGACACCAAGGAGGTGTGGACGTTCATCATCTGGGTGGTCTACGCCGGGTACATCCACGCCCGGGCGACGCGCGGCTGGCGCGGCTCGCGGTCGGCGTGGCTCGCGATCATCGGCTTCTCGACGGTGCTGTTCAACTTCACCATCGTCAACCTGTTCTTCAAGGGCCTGCACGCATACTCGGGGCTCTGATCCCCGCGGCCGCCGGGCGGTGACCGCCGCACCGCGCGGTCGCAGTGCCGCTTCCCGTGTTCCGGGCGCGCTCGGTTGCGTGCCGGGTGGCGCGCGGGCATGCTCGCACTATGCGCAGGGACCTGCTCGAGCGCGAGCCCGAGCTCGCCGAGCTCCGTGATGCCGCCGGCGAGGCGGTGAGCGGTCGCGGTCGCGTCGTGCTGCTGCACGGCGAGGCCGGCATCGGCAAGACGAGCCTCGTCGAGGCGCTCCGCGCTGATCCGCCGGCGGGCACGCGCGTGCTCGTCGGCTCGTGCGACGCGATGTCGACCCCGCGCACGCTCGGCCCGCTGCGCGACCTCGCCCCCGACGTCGGACCGCGGCTCCGCGACGCCCTACGCGGCGGCGACCGCGAGGACGTCTATGCGGCGCTGCAGGACGAGCTGGCGGATGCCCCGGGCACGATCCTCGTCGTCGAGGACGTGCACTGGGCCGACGAGGCGACGCTCGACGTCCTCCGCTTCCTCGCTCGCCGCATCGACGCCGTGCCCGCGGCCCTCGTGCTCACCTACCGGAACGAGCTCGATCGCAACCACCCCCTCAACCGCCTGCTCGGCGACCTCGGTCCCAGCGAGCGCGTGGAGCGCCTCGCCCTGCAGCGCCTGTCTCCCGCGGCGGTCGGCGCCCTCACCGCCGGCAGCGGGCTCGACGCGGGACGCGTGTTCGCGATGACCGAGGGCAACCCGTACTTCGTGAGCGAGCTCGTCGCGTCGGCCGACGAGGTGACCGTGCCGCCGACCGTGGTCGATGCCGTCACGGGGCGCCTCCGGCGGCTCGACGCGGCCACGCAGGAGCACGTCGAGCAGCTCGCAGTCGTGCCGTCTGCGGTCGACGCCGACCTGCTCGCGCGACTGGTGCCCGGCTCGGCGGGCGCGCTGCGGGCGGCCGAGGAGGGCGGCCTGCTGGCGGTCAGCCCCGACGGGGTGCGGTTCCGCCACGAGCTCACGCGGCGCGCGGTGGTCGACTCGCTGCCGGCGTCGCGGCGGATCGAGCTCGAGCAGCACGCGCTCGACGCGCTCGTCGCCTCGGGCGTCGCCGACCCCGCCCGGCTCGTGCACCACGCGCTCGCCGCCGGCGACGTCGACGCCATCGTGGAGTGGGCGCCGCGCGCCGGACGCGATGCCGCCGCATCGGGAGCGCACCGCCAGGCAGCCGCGCACTACCGCGTGGCGCTCGAGCACGCCGGGCGCTACGACACGGCCACCCTCGCCGACCTGACCGAGCACTACGCGATCGAGGCGTACACCGTGGGTGCCGCGCACTCGGCGATGCTCGCCCAGACGGATGCGGTCGAGCATCGTCGTGCGCTCGGCGACGTGCGGCGGCTCGGCGCGAGCCTGCGCTGGCTGTCGCGGTTCCAGTGGTTCGACGGGCTCCGCGCACCGGCCGAGGCGTCGGCGCAGGAGGCATCCGCACTGCTCGTCGACGCGGGCGACCGGAGCCTGTACGCGATGGCGCTGAGCAACGAGTCGCAGCTCGCCCTGCTCGCCCACGACACGGTGCGCGCGATCGAACTCGCCGGGCGGGCGATCGCCATCGCCCGCGAGACGGGCGACGCGGGGGTGCTCTCGCACGCCCTGAACAACCACGGCACGGCGCTCATGTTCCTCGCCGACGACGCGGGCATGGTCGAGCTCCTCGAAGCCGCCGACGTCGCGCTCGCCGTCGATGACATCGAGGATGCCGCGCGCGCCTCGGTCAACCTGGTCTGGGGGCTGCTCGACCAGTACCGGCTCGACCTCGCCGAGGTGCACCTCGAGCGGGCCATCGAGATCACCGAGCGGGCGGAGTTCATCGGCTTCGTGAGCTACCAGCAGATGGAGCAGGCGCGGCTGCACCTGGCCCGCGCGCGTTGGGACGACGCCCTCGCCGTCATCGAGCCTCTGCCGGGGCCGCCCCATGCCCGCTGCGTCGCGCTGACCGTGATGGGCACGGTGCGCCTGCGCCGCGGAGACGAGGGCGCCGACGAGGTGCTCGACGAGGCGCGGCGACTCGCGGAGCACCTCGGCGAGCTGCAGCGACGCGGCCCGGTCGCCGTGGCTCGAGCCGAGGCGGCGCTGCTCCGCGGCGACGCGGCCGCTGCGCGGGCCATCGCGCGCCCCGAGTACGAGGAGGCCGCGAGCCGGAACGCGGCGTCGCTGCGGGCCGAGCTCGGGGACGTCCTGCGCCGGGCCGGCGACGACGACATCGAGGTGCCCGAGCAGGAGGGGTTCCCGGCCGCCGTGCAGGCGCGCGGCGATTGGCGCCGCGCCGTCGAGCTCTGGCGGGAGGCGGGTGCGCCCTACCACGAGGCGGCGGCGCTCGCCGAGAGCCCCGACGAGGCGGACCTGCTCGATGCGCTCGCCATCCTCGACCGCATCGGCGCTGCCCCCCTCGCGCGCCGGGTGCGCGCGGGACTCCGCGAACGCGGCGTGCGCAGCATCCCGCGCGGTCCGTCGAACCTCACCCGGCAGAACCCCGAGGGGCTCACCGACCGCCAGGTGGGGGTGCTGCGGCTGCTCGCCGAGGGCCTCACCAACGCGGAGATCGCCGAACGCCTCGTCGTGTCGGTGCGCACGGTCGACAGCCACGTCGCGGCGGTGCTCGCGAAGCTCGGCGTGCAGTCGCGCCAGGACGCGGTGCGCGCCGCACGCGAGCTCGGCCTGTTCACGGCGTGAGCTCCCGGGATCTCGGTAGCCCGCATCGGCGATCTCGGTAGCCGTCGCCGATGAGGCGACACCCCGGTCGGCGCTGTACTGGGGTCACGGCTCGCAACCGGCGGGCTCCGAACCATCGAGGATCGTCATGAACACCGCACTCACCATCAGCTCCTCCGCCGCGGCGACCGAGGTCGGCGCGGTCCACGGCCTCGCCCGGATGGCGCGGGCGATCCGCGCCGGCGTGCTCGCGATGACCGCCACGTCACGGCAGCCGCTCAGCCGCGAGGAGCTCGCAGAGCTCCACGTGCGCCGCCTCGAGGGCGAGCGCCTGCGCGACGAGATGCGCCGCTCCGTCTACCTGAGCCACACGTTCTGACCGCCGCCAGACGAGGGGAACCACGGGGAGAAGCCGTCCCCACCTCCGTGAGAACGCTTGCACTGCGGATGGCGCCACGACGCGGCATCCGCAGTGCTGTGCGCCACATGTGTTGCAAGCGCTTGCATTAACGCGAGCTCCGCTGCTAGCGTCACCCCCAGCCGGGTGGCACGTCGACGTGCCCTGAGAACTGGAGTCGAGGATGACGCGGAGCGCGAAGCAGCGCAGATGGTTGGCGGCGATCGTGACGGGAGCGCTCGCGGCATCCGCTGCGGTGGTGCTGTCCGTCCTTCCCGCGCAGGCGGAGGACCGGTCGTTCGCGCTGGTCGGCAGCCTGCAGTCCGAGCTCGGCTGCTCGGCCGACTGGCAGCCCGACTGCGCGGCCACCGATCTCGCGCCGACCGCCACGCCCGGCGTCTACGCCGCGGAGTTCACCATCCCGGCCGGCACGTGGGAGTACAAGGTCGCCGTGAACGACAGCTGGGCCGAGTCCTACGGCCTGAACGGCGGCGACGGCAACATCCCGCTGACCGTCGAGGGCGACACGCCCGTGCGCGTCGTGTTCGATGACACCCTGAAGCGCGTCGGCCTCGAGGCGACGGGCCTGCGCGGCGCGTACGACGAGGCATCCGACGCCGCACTCGTGGCCGACCCGGTGCGCCAGCCCGGCAGCGACGAGGTGTTCTACTTCGTGATGACCGACCGCTTCGCGAACGGCGACGCGACGAACGACGAGGGCGGCCTCACGGGCGACGCCCTCGCGACCGGCTTCGACCCGACGCACAAGGGCTTCTACCAGGGCGGCGACCTCGCGGGCCTGCACTCGCAGCTCGACTACATCGACGGCCTCGGCACCACGGCGATCTGGCTCACGCCGAGCTTCAAGAACCGTCCGGTGCAGGGCGAGGGCGCGAACGCGAGCGCCGGGTACCACGGCTACTGGGTCACCGACTTCACCCAGATCGACCCGCACCTCGGCACGAACGCGGAGCTCCAGGCGCTCATCGCGGACGCGCACGCCCGCGGCATCAAGGTGTACTTCGACATCATCACGAACCACACGGCCGACGTCATCGACTACGAGGAGCAGCAGTACTCGTACATCGACATCGCCACCGAGCCCTACCGTGACGCCGACGGCAACGAGATCAAGCTCCCCGAGTACGCGGACGGCACCAAGCCGTTCCCCGCGCTCGACGCGGCGACGAGCTTCCCCTACACGCCGAAGGTCGCGCCCGAGGACGCCGACCTGAAGGTGCCGGCGTGGCTCAACGACCCGACGCTGTACCACAACCGCGGTGACTCCACGTGGGAGGGCGAGTCGGTCACGTACGGCGACTTCGTCGGCCTCGACGACCTCATGACCGAGCACCCGACCGTCGTGAACGGCTTCGTCGACGTGTACGAGGACTGGATCGACCTCGGCATCGACGGCTTCCGCATCGACACGGCCAAGCACGTGAACTTCGAGTTCTGGGAGCAGTGGGCGACCGACGTGCTCGACTACGCGCACGCGCAGGGCAAGCAGGACTTCTTCATGTTCGGCGAGGTCTACGACGCCGACCCGCAGAAGCTCTCGCCCTACGTGCGCAAGACCGACATGAACTCGGTGCTCGATTTCACCTTCCAGTCGCAGGCCGTGAGCTTCGCGGCGGGCAACTCGGCGAAGAACCTCCAGTCGCTGTTCGCGGGCGACGACTACTACACGACTCCCGACTCGTCGGCGACGGCGCTGCCGACCTTCCTCGGCAACCACGACATGGGTCGCGTCGGCTACTTCCTGCAGTCTACGGATGCCCCGCTGCAGCGCGACGAGCTCGCGCACGAGCTGCTCTTCCTCACGCGCGGCCAGCCCGTGGTCTACTACGGCGACGAGCAGGGCTTCGCGGGAATCGGCGGTGACCAGAGCGCGCGCCAGACCCTGTTCCCGACCCAGGTCGCGGAGTACCAGGGCCAGTCGCTCGTGACCGGCGAGACCTTCGGCACGGGGGCGCACGCCGGAACCGACGTGCCGCTCTACGGCCACATCAGCGAGCTCTCGGCGCTGCGCCAGGCGCACCCGGCCCTCGCGACCGGCGCGCAGGTCGAGCGCTACGTCGACAACGGCGCGGGCGTCTACGCGTTCTCGCGCATCGACCGCACCGAGAAGGTCGAGGTGCTCGTCGCGGCCAACAACTCGAACGCCGCGAAGACCGTCGACGTCCCGACGCTCACGAAGGGCGGCGTCTTCGCGCCGCTCCACGGCACCGACGGCCCGGGCGTGACGGCGAACGCCGACGGCGTCGCATCCGTGACCGTGCCGGCGCTCGGCACGGTGGTGCTGAAGGCCGACCGCACGGTCAGCGCGCCCGACGCGGCATCCGCCATCTCGGTCGCGACCCCGGCCGCGGGCGCGGGCGTCACCGGCATCACGCCGGTCGTCGCCGACGTCGACGACGCCACCTGGGCCGAGACGAGCTTCTCGTGGCGCGTCGCGGGCAGCGACGAGTGGCACGCGCTCGGCACCGCGGAGGACACCACGCCGCGCGTCTTCCACGACACGGTGGGCCTCGCGGACGGCACGCTCGTCGAGTACCGCGCCGTGTCGACGGATGCCGCGGGCCACCGCTCCGCCGCCTCGACCTACGCGTCGGTGGGCAACGCCGTGAACCTCGTCGAGGAGGAGGAGCCCGAGCAGCCGATCGACCTCGTCACGGTGCCCGGCAACCACAACTCCGAGATGAACTGCGCGGGCGACTGGACCCCCGGCTGCGAGGCGGCGAAGCTCACGAAGCGCGCCGACGGCATCTGGGAGGGCACGTTCACCCTGCCCGCCGGCACCTACGAGTACAAGGTGGCGATCAACGGCAGCTGGGACGTCAACTACGGCGCGAACGGCGAGCCGAACGGGCCGAACATCACCTACACGACCGACGGCACGAAGCCGGTGACGTTCTTCTGGAACCCCGTGACCAAGGTCGTCTCATCCACGGCCGAGGGTCCCGTCGTGACGCTGCCGGGCAGCTTCCAGTCCGAGGTCGGATGCCCCGGCGACTGGCAGCCCGAGTGCCTCGCCTCGCTCATGCAGGACGGCGACAAGGACGGCGTATACACGTGGTCCAGCTCGTCGATCCCGGGCGGCAACTACGAGGTGAAGGTCGCCCACGACCGCAGCTGGGCCGAGAACTACGGCGTCGGCGGCGCTCGTGACGGTGCGAACTACTCCTTCACCGCGACCGACGGCAAGCTCGTCGAGTTCCGCTACACGGTCGCGACGCACGTGCTCGAGATCGTCGTGACGGATCCGCCGCTCGCGGGCACGGGTCAGTCGCGCGCGCACTGGGTGAGCGAGGACACGCTCGCCTGGCCGGCCGACCTGCTCGGCGGGGCATCCGCCGACTCGGCGACCTGGGCGCTCGAGCACGCGGCCGATGCCGGGCTCGCGGCAGCCGAGGGCGCCGTGACCGGCGGCGGCGAGCCGATCGAGCTCCAGCGGGACCCGGCGGGCCTCACTGACGAGCAGCTGGCGAAGTTCCCGGCGCTCGAGGGCTTCATCGCCCTGCACCCGGTCGGGCTCGACCGCGCCGAGGTGCAGCAGCTCCTCACCGAGCAGCTCGCGGTGTCGCAGGTGACGGATGACACGCTGTCGGCGTTCACCGGCGTGCAGCTGCCCGGCGTGCTCGACGACCTCTATGCCGACGCCGTGGCATCCGTGCCGCTCGGTGCGACGGTGAGCGGCCAGGACGCGACCCTGCGCCTCTGGGCGCCCACCGCGCAGTCGGCCTCGCTCGAGGTCTGGCCCGCCGGCGGCACGGGCGACCCAACGGTCGTTCCGGCCGAGTGGAACGCCGCCGACGGCACGTGGAACGTCGACGGACGCGCGGTCGGCGAGGAGTACCGCTGGTCGGTCGAGGTGTTCGCCCCGACCACGGGCGCGATCGAGGTCAACTCGGTCACCGACCCGTACTCCGTGGCGCTCACCACGAACTCGGCACGCACGGTCGTCGTGAACCTCGACGACGACTCGCTCGCGCCCGAGCAGTGGGCGAAGACGGCCGCGCCGAAGGTGGAGCGACCCGTCGACCGAGCGATCTACGAGCTGCACGTGCGCGACTTCTCGATCACCGACGAGTCGGTGCCCGAGGCGGAGCGAGGCACGTACGCGGCCTTCGCGCGCGACTCGGCCGGCACGGCGCAGCTGCGCCAGCTCGCCGACGCGGGCATCAACACCGTGCACCTGCTGCCGACGTTCGACATCGCCACGATCGAGGAGCGCCGTGACCAGCAGGCGACGCCCGCCTGCGACCTCGCGTCGTACGGTCCGGCGTCGACCGAGCAGCAGGCGTGCATCGACGTGATCCGCGACCTCGACGGCTTCAACTGGGGCTACGACCCGTTCCACTACCAGGCGCCCGAGGGCTCCTACGCAGTGGACCCGAACGGCGGCGCCCGAGTGGCGGAGTTCCGCGGCATGGTCGGCGCGCTGCACGGCATGGGCCTGCAGGTCGTGCTCGACGAGGTGTACAACCACACCGCGGCATCGGGCCAGGGCCAGAAGTCGGTGCTCGACCGGATCGTGCCCGGCTACTACCAGCGGCTCAACGGCGTCGGCAACGTCGAGACCTCGACGTGCTGCCAGAACATCGCCACCGAGCACCAGGTCGCCGAGAAGCTGATGGTCGACTCCGTGGTGCTGTGGGCCAGGGAGTACAAGGTCGACGGCTTCCGCTTCGACCTGATGGGCCACCACTCTCGCGACAACATGCTCGCGATCCGCGCGGCGCTGAACGAGCTCACGCTCGCGGAGGACGGCGTGGACGGCTCGGCGGTGTACCTCTACGGCGAGGGCTGGAACTTCGGCGAGGTGGCGAACAACGCGCTGTTCGAGCAGGCCACACAGGGGCAGCTCGGCGGCACGGGCATCGGCACGTTCAACGACCGGCTCCGGGACGGCGTGCACGGCGGCAGCCCCGTCGACGCGGGTTCGAAGTTCGACCAGGGCTTCGGGACCGGTCTCGCGGGCGACCCGAACGGGCACCCCGTTCGGGAGGGCACGCGCACGCTCGGCGAGCAGACCGACCTCGTGAAGCTCGGACTCGCGGGCAACCTGCGCGCGTTCGAGTTCACCGGCTCCGACGGCACGGTGAAGCGCGGCGACGCGTTCGACTACAACGACTCGCCCGCGGGCTACGCCGACCAGCCCGACGAGGTGATCAACTACGTCGACGCGCACGACAACGAGACGCTCTTCGACCTCGGGATCCTCAAGCTCCCGACGGACACGTCGATGGCCGACCGCGTGCGCATGAACACGCTGTCGCTCGCGACCGTGACGTTCGCGCAGACGCCCTCGTTCTGGCACGCCGGCACCGAGCTGCTGCGCTCGAAGTCGCTCGACCGCAACAGCTACAACTCGGGCGACTGGTTCAACCGCATCGACTGGACCGGTCAGGAGTCGACGTTCGGGTCGGGCCTTCCGAACAAGGCGGACAACGGCGACCACTGGAACGACATGGCGCCGCTGCTCGCCGACCCCGCACTGAAGCCGACCGCGGCCGACATGGCGGCGGCCGAGGCATCCGCGCTCGACCTGCTGCGCGTGCGCGGCGACGTCGACCTGCTGCAGCTGGGCTCTGCCGAGCTCATCGACCAGAAGGTGACGTTCCCGAACAGCGGGGCGGATGCCACGCCGGGCCTCATCGTGATGCAGATCGACGACCTCGTGGGCGACGACGTCGACCCCGAGCTCGACGGCGCCCTGGTGGTGTTCAACGCGTCGCCCGAGGCGATCACGGAGCAGGTCGACGGCCTCGCCGGACGCGAGTTCGCGCTCGCCGACGCGCTCGCGAACGGCTCCGACCCGGTCGTGAAGTCGACCGCGTGGAACACCGCGTCGGGTACGCTCACGCTGCCGGCCCGCACCGCTGCCGTGCTCGTCGACGAGCAGGAGCCGCCGGCCGTGGGCACCTCGGTGCTCGCGGTGCCCAGCAAGGTGCTCGCGAAGGCGGGCTCGGCGATCAAGGTCGCCGGCCAGGTCACGGCGGCCGACGGCACGACGCCGATCGGCACGGTCACCGTCTCCGACGGCGGCACGGCGATCGCGACGACCCAGGTCGCGGTCGACGCCAACGGACGGTTCGAGGCGAAGCTGCCGAAGCTCGGCGCCGGGGCGCACCTGCTGACCGTCGAGTTCGACGGCGGCGAGGGCTACGCCGACTCGAGCTCGGTGCCGATGATGGTGGTGCTGTGGTAGCCCGGCTGCGGGCAGCCGCGGCATGAGAGAGGTCCGGGCGGAGCGGGTGTGCGCCGCTCCGCCCGGACCCGTCTGTCGCTCAGAACGGAGCCGGGATCCCGCAGGTCTCGAAGGCGAAGAAGATGTCCGCGCCGTGTGCGGCGAAGATCTCGTCGATGCCCTTGCCGTCGGCGGCCTTCTCGGGGTGCGGGTTGTTTCCAGCGACGACACCGTCCTGGCCGTTCGCTCCCTTCACGTGGATCGTGAAGGACGACGGCGCACCGGTCGACGCGTAGGCGTCGAGGAAGCAGGCCGCGTCCTCCTCGGACATGCCGAACGTGAGCTCCTCGACGTGCACCGTGAACCACGCCTGCGAGTTCGAGGCGCCGGCGTTGCCCTGGTCGGAGCGGTTGGGGTTGAAGCACTCGTGCGCATAGGCGGCGGCACCGGTGGCGAGCACGCCCGCGGCGGCGAGCGCGACGCCCGCGCCGATGTTGGTCAGGGTTCGCTTGAACATCTGGTCTCCTCTGTGTCGGGTTTCACGTCGTGCGAGCCGCGCGCGGCGCGCACATCCCTCCACGGTCGCGTCCCCGTCGACGCGAGACATCCGTGCGACCCCTGACTATCGAAGACTCGGCACGTCCGTGAGTGCCCAATCCGGGGGTCACCACCGGGCGGTCGCTGCGCGACTACTCGCCGTCCCGGCCGCTCGTGAGCACCGCGTACGCGCGGCCCAGGCGCTCCAGCCACCAGTCGGTGTGCGCCTCGTCGGCGGCGTAGCGATCGAGCAGCTCGGGGTCGGGCACGACCCGGCGCACCGCGATCGACCCGTCTTCGGGCAGCAGCGGCGCGCGCGTGACATCCGCCGCCAGCAGCGACGCCGTGCCGAGGCCGCAGTCGTAGTCGAGGTCGGGCACGGATGCCGCGAGGCGCGCGCCCATCGCGAGGCCGATGCTCGTGTCGAGGGCGCTCGAGACCACCACGGGCAGGCCTGCGCGCTCGATGATCCGCAGCGCCCGGTGAATGCCGCCGAGCGGTTGCGCCTTGATGACGAGCAGGTCGGCCGCACCCGCCTCGGCGACCGCGAGCGGGTCGGAGACCCGCCGCACGCTCTCGTCGGCGGCGATCGGGATGCCCATGTACTTCGTGCGGCGGCGGATCTCGGCGAGCTCGTCGATCGACGGGCACGGCTGCTCCACGTACTCGAGGTCGAACGGCGCGAGCGCGTGGATCGCGTGCTCGGCCTCGTCGACGTTCCAGCCGCCGTTCGCGTCGACCCGGATGCGACCCTCGGGTCCGAGCACCTCCCGCACGGCGCGCACGCGCGCGACATCCGTCGACAGGGGCTCGTCACCGCCGGCGACCTTGACCTTCGCGGTGCGGCATCCGGGGAAGCGCTCGAGCACGATGCGCACGCTGTCGGGGTCGACGGCCGGCACGGTCGCGTTGACGGGGATGCGGTCGCGCAGCGCGGGCGGCGGGGCGCTCCAGCCGAAGTCGATCGCCGCGGCGAGCCAGGCGGATGCCTCCTCGTCGTCGTACTCGGCGAACGGCGAGAACTCCGTCCAGCCCTCCGGACCCTCGAGCAGCATGGCGTCACGCACCTCGATGCCGCGGAAGCGCGTCACCATCGGGAGGGCCACGACCCGCGCCGTGGCGAGCAGCTCATCGAGGGACGGGAGGGCGCCGGAGGCGGGCGGTGCGGCGTCGTCGGTCACCCTCCCATCGTGGCACCTGTGAACCGGAGAACGCTCGTCTGTTAGCGTGAGGTTCCTTGGGGGTGCCTATGTCCGACGATCTCGACCAGCTCGGCGTCGAGGAGACCGAGGTGCGCCGCGACTCCGCGGGCCGCAACGTGGTCATCGCCGTCATCGGGCTCGTGCTGCTCATCGCGGCCCTCATCCCGCTGACCTACGGCGCGATCTGGGTCGGCTCGGTCGTCTACGCCGGCGTCGTCGCGTTCTTCACGGGCGGCCCGCCGCCGCCCGTGACGCCGCTCCCGGTCACCTGAGCCGCCTCCAAAGTGGGCGCGGCGGAGCGCTCGCGTGCTGACGCATGCTCGCCTATTCGCCGCAGTTCTCAACTTCTGAGGTTTCCTTGACTGCGGCATCGATTGCGAGGAGCATGTCGAATGCCGGGACAGGACCCGAGGCAAGCATCAAAATGGGGGGTGTTTGTCGTGCCGGTGACCAGCAATCGCCTGAGGGGGGCGGAGCAATGTCTGAACCGGATCAGCTCGACCGAGAGCGGCTTGTCGAAATCACGAGCAGCTTGATCGATACCCTCACGTCACCAGAGTTCATCGAACGGTTGCGGAAGGTGACCGAGGACGAAACACGCTCCTACGATGCCGTCGCGGATACCTTGTCGATTGAGAGTCTCCGCGCTGCAGGCGCCGATCTTCCCGAAGGCTTCAGGCTCTCAAGCCGGACCTTCGAAGATCACGTCCACGGAACCCGGTTCGAGCTTGGTGAAACCGGCCTTCCTGGGGCGGAGGCGCAGATCGCGGGGTCGATCTGCGGTGGCGCCGGTAGGTTTGATCTCTGCGCGTGCGGGGGGGTCCACTGGTGACGCATACAGACAAGGTGGAGCGCGTCGAAGATAATTACGACGGGCTCGAATTTGATCGAACCGAACTGCGTAGCGTGATGAGATCGACTTATGACGAGCTGATCGACTTCGTGACAACCCGAGAGTTCCGGACGGTAGTGCAGGAGATGTACAGCCTTAACGCGACCGAGCGGCCAGCGTTCGTATTGAATATCCTGCTGGATCCGAAAGAACTCGCCGCTCGAGGCATTCACCCGCCGAATGGGGTTCTGATCCAGCGATCAGCATTCGGCGACCGTCGTCCAACGCTGTTCGTCGTAAAAAAATACCTTCCAGACAAGTACAAATCGACCGTCTGGCAGAACGTGAATATCACTTTCGATAGCGAATACCCAACCGAGGGTATATCGCGGGACGCAAAGACCGCATGGCGAGCCCCGCTGAACCCGGCAGTCCAAGCCGCAGCGATGAAAGATGGTGTGCCTCTCGAGAAGGTATGAGTCGACGCAACCTCCCGCCGCGACTCTGCCATTGGTCTAAAGTCGCGGCGGCGATGGGGCGGCCGCAGCCTTCCAAGCACCGCGTCCCATGGGCCGTCTCCAGCGAGCCGACGTGCCAGCTCCACACGCTCAGCCACGGCCCGAGCATCGCACCATCGCCCAGCTGCGCCGGCGTTTCTGTCAAACACCCAGAAGGGGTGACACTGCCCGCGCCCGGCGTGAACGGCGGGAATAGGCTGGATGCATGGCGCGCGAGGTCTCCGAACTGTTCGATGCGAGCGAGTGGACGGATGCCGCACCCGGCGTCCCCGGCGGGCGACCCGAGGGCTTCAGCGACATCTCCTATCACCACTCGAACGACGGGCGCATCGCCCGCGTCGCGTTCGACCGGCCCGAGGTGCGCAACGCGTTCCGGCCGCACACCGTCGACGAGCTGTTCCGCGCGCTCGAGGACGCCCGCACGAACCCGCGCATCGGCGTGGTGCTGCTCACCGGCAACGGCCCGAGCCCGAAGGACGGCGGCTGGGCGTTCTGCTCGGGCGGCGACCAGCGCATCCGCGGCCGCGACGGCTACAAGTACGACGACGTCGGCGACGCGCACACGTCCCGCGACCCCTCCCTCTCGGCGCTCGGCCGCCTCCACATCCTCGAGGTGCAGCGCCTCATCCGCTTCATGCCGAAGGTCGTCATCGCGGTGGTGCCGGGCTGGGCTGCCGGCGGCGGGCACTCGCTGCACGTCGTGTGCGACCTCACGATCGCGAGCCTCGAGCACGGCCGGTTCAAGCAGACGGATGCCGACGTCGGCTCGTTCGACGCCGGCTACGGCTCGGCGTACTTCGCCCGCCAGATCGGGCAGAAGTTCGCCCGCGAGGTGTTCTTCCTCGCCGAGGAGTACTCGGCGCAGCGCGCCTACGAGATGGGCGCCGTGAACCGGGTCGTGCCGCACGCCGACCTCGAGCGCGAGGCGTTGGCGATGGCGCGCACGATCCTCACGAAGTCGCCGACGGCGATCCGCATGCTGAAGTACGCGTTCAACGCGGTCGACGACGGCATGGTCGGGCAGCAGGTGTTCGCGGGCGAGGCGACGCGACTCGCCTACGGCACCGACGAGGCGGTCGAGGGCCGCGACGCCTTCCTGCAGAAGCGCGACCCCGACTGGGGCCCCTACCCCTGGCACTACTGAGGCCGCGATGAAGCCGCTGATCCGGGTTCCGGCGTCCGACGTGGGCGCGGTCACCGACGCGCTCCGCGCCGCGCTCGCCGGCGGGCCGGCGGTGTGGCCGGTCGCTTCCCCTCGACCACCGAGCGCTGACGAACCCACCTGGCTCGTCGACGACGGCATCGCGCTCGTGGTCGAGACGAGCGGGTCGACGGATGCCCCGAAGCGCGTGCTGCTGTCGGCCGACGCCCTGCGCGCGAGCGCTGCAGCGACGGAGGCCGCGCTGCACGGTCCGGGGCAGTGGCTGCTCGCGCTGCCCACGCACTACATCGCGGGTGCGCAGGTGCTCGTCCGGTCGATCGTGGCGGGGACCGAACCGGTGCTGCTCGACGGCGAGCACTTCGACCCGGCCGAGTTCGCCGCGGCATCCGCTCGGCTCGACAAGCGGTACCCGCGCTACACGTCGCTCGTGCCGGTGCAGCTGCAGCGGCTCGTCGACGCCGCCCGAACCGACCCGAAGGTCGCCGACGCGCTGCACGTGTTCGACCGCATCCTCCTCGGAGGACAGGCCGCGTCGCCCGCCCTCACCCTCGCCGCCGACACGCTCGGCGTGCGCATCACGCGCACCTACGGCTCGAGTGAGACGGCCGGCGGATGCGTCTACGACGGCCGCGCGCTCGACAACGTGGCGGTGCGCATCACCGAGAGCGCCGTGGAGCTGTCGGGTCCGATGCTCGCCGACGGGTACCTCGGCGACCCCGAGCGCACCGCGGCCGCCTTCACGACCGACGCCGGCGGCGCCCGGTGGTACCGCACGGGCGACCTGGGGGAGCTCACGCACGACGGCACGCTCCGCATCCGCGGCCGCGCCGACGACGTGCTCATCTCGGGCGGCGTCAAGGTCTCGCTCGGCGAGGTCGAGCGGGCAGTGCGCGGGGTGCCGGGGTTCGCCGACGCCGTGGCGGTGCGCGTGCCCGATCGCGAGTGGGGCGAGCGCACGGCGGTGGTGGCGACGCGCACGGATGCCGCCGCGGCATCCGGTGCCCTCGAAGCCCTGGCGGCGGCGACCGACGCCGCCGGCCTCCCCCCGGCCGCTCGGCCCGTGCGCCTGGAACTCGTCCACGCACTGCCGTTGCTCGCGTCGGGCAAGCCCGACCGCCGCGCCCTCGAGGCGAGGATGCGCGGCGGCCGGGGCGAGTAGGTCACGCGACGGGCGTCGGCTCCACGGCCTCGGCGTCGACGTCGGCCTCAGCGAGGCGGCGGGCCTCCTCGAGGTGCGCCTGCACCCGACGGCGGCTCGGCAGCAGCAGGCTGGCGAGGGCCGCGATCGCGAAGCCGGCGACCGACACCCACACCGAGGCCTGCAGGGCGGTGAGGACGTGCTCGCGGCTCCAGTCGTCGCCGACCACGGTGAAGAACACGGTGCTCGACACCGCGACGCCCGCGGCCGCGCCCAGCTGCTGGAACGTGCTGTAGGCACCGGATGCCGCGCCGGCATCGGCGACCGGCACCGTCGCGAGCGCGACGTCGACGAGCGGGATGATGAGCAGCGCGAGCCCGAGGCCCGACAGGAGCATCGGCCAGACGGCGGCCCAGCCGGTGAAGTCGGCGCCGGTCTCGGCGACCACCGCGAACACCCAGAGCACGCCGGCGGCGAGGATCACGGCGCCCGCGGTCACCAGGTACTTGCCCACGCGCCCGACGAGGGGGATCACCACGCCGGTGCCGACGAGCGCGCCGAGGCTGAACGCCAGCAGGTTGAGGCCCGCGGTGAGCGCATCGAAGCCGAGCCCGACCTGCAGGTAGATGATGAACGGCAGCGTGAAGGCGTTGAGCGAACCCTGGAAGGCGGCCTGCGTCACGATGCCCGCCGAGAAGCCGCGGTCCGCGAACAGCGGCATCGGGAGCAGCGCGGAGCCGTCGCGGCGCATGCGGCGGTGCTCGTATCCGACGAACACGGCGAGCAGCACGGCCCCCACGGCGACCGGCAGCCAGAGCCAGGCCGGCCAGCCGAGCGACTGCCCCTCCACGAGCGGCACCATGAAGGCGAGCACGACGGCGCTCAGCAGCGCGACGCCCACGAGGTCGAGGCGCATCGGCCGCGGCGAGCGCGTCTCGGGCACGAACCGGGCGGCGAGCACGAAGATCACGATGCCCACGGGGATGTTGATGAGGAACACCGTGCGCCAGCCGAGGCCCCACAGGTCGGCGTCGACGAGCCATCCGCCGAGCACCGGGCCGAGCACCGCGGCGAGGCCGCTGACGCCGCCGATGAGGCCGTACATCGGCGCGCGCTCCTTCGGCGAGAACAGCGCCTGCACGGACGCCAGAAGTTGCGGCACCATGAGCGCGGCGAAGAGGCCCTGCGCGATGCGGGTCACGACGAGCGCGTCGCCCGACCATGCGAACGCGGCGGCCGCCGAGGCGAGCGTGAACCCGGCGACGCCGACCAGGAAGACGCGGCGCCGGCCGAACAGGTCGCCCAGGCGGCCGCCCGTGATGAGTGCGACCGCGAAGGCGAGCATGTAGCCGCTCACGATCCATTCGAGTTGCGCCTCGGATGCCCCGAGGTCGGCGCCGATCGACGGCAACGCCACCTGCACGATCGTGACGTCGAGCAGGTCCATGAACGAGGCGAAGAGGAGGATGCCGATGGCGAGCCCTCGGCGTGGGGTGGTGGCCATGCTCGTCGTCCTTTCGTATGCTGAAGTTGCTTCCAGTGCGGGATAGTCCCGTTATGGGATAATCCCATAACGGGAACGATAAGGAGTCGGAGCGCAGATGTCAAGCAAGGCCGAGGTCACCGGGCGTATCGCGGGACTCATGCAGCTCGTCATCGCCTCGTCGGTGATGACGAACGAGCGCATCGCGCGCTCGATGGGGGTCAACGTGGTCGACCTCCAGGCGCTCGGGTTCATCGCCCGCAACGGCGCGCCGATGACGGCGGGGGAGATCAGCCAGCAGACCGAGTTGCCCACGAGCACGACCACGCGCGTGCTCGACCGGCTCGAGAAGCAGGGCTACATCGAGCGCTCCACCGATCCGGCTGACCGCCGGCGCGTGGTGGTGCAGGTGCGGCCCGACGTGCTCGCGGGAGCCGGTCGCGGCGGGGACGACGATCCGTACGCGGGCATCCTCGAGGGCATGCGGCGCGTGCACGAGCAGTTCACCGCCGACGAGCTCGAAGTGGTCGCCCGGTACCTCGACGCGGTGAAGGACGTGCGCTGACCCCGGTCGTCGAGTAGCGCCGACGAAGTCGACGCGTATCGAGACGCAACGATGTCGATCCGATGAAGCTCGCCACGTCTCGATACGCGTCCGCCTGCGGCGGGCGCTACTCGACGACCGACGAAGGCATAGGGTCGCGAACTAGCATGGCCGTGTGGCACGCCCGAAACCCCAGCGAGTGAATCCCGACGATGTCCGCGCCCGCACCCACGGCAAGTCGGGCAATCCGGCGCGCGCGGCCTCCGGCCCGCGCGCCGTGCGCGGCCCAGCGACCGCCGCCGACTGGGTGGCCGGAGCGCGCCTGCGCACGCTGCCGCTCGCGATCGCGCCGGTCGCGCTCGGCACGGGAGCGGGCGTCGTGGCCATCGCCGACGGCCCGTGGCATCCGGCCCGTGCACTGCTCGCGCTCGTGGTCGCGCTGGCGCTGCAGATCGCCGTGAACTTCGCGAACGACTACTCCGACGGCATCCGGGGAACCGACGATCATCGCGTGGGGCCCGCCCGCCTCACCGGTTCGGGGGCGGCGAAGCCGAGGCAGGTGCTCGCGGTGTCGCTGAGCTTCTTCGCGCTCGCGGCGCTGGCCGGCCTCGCGCTCGTGATCGTGACCCAGCAGTGGTGGCTGCTCGCGGTGGGCGCCGTCGCCATCGTCGCGGCGTGGTTCTACACGGGCGGGAAGCATCCCTACGGCTACTACGGCCTCGGCGAGCTGTTCGTGTTCGTGTTCTTCGGGCTCATCGCCACCGCCGGATCGGCCTACGTGCAGGCGCTCACCGTGAACCTCGAGGCGTGGCTCGGCGGCGTCGGCGCCGGCCTGCTCGCGTGCGCCGTGCTCATGGCGAACAACCTCCGCGACGTCGCGCAGGACAAGGCCGCGCGCAAGCGCACCCTCGCGGTGCTCGTCGGGCCGCTCGCCGGCCGGATCCTGTTCGCCGTGTTCATGCTCGTGCCGTTCGCGTTCGTGGTGTTCTTCGCGCTGCTGTACCCGACGGCGTGGCTGGTCATGTTCGCGCTGCTGCTCGCGATCCCGGCGAGCATCATCGTGCTCTGGGCGAAGACGACCCGGGAGCTGCTGCTCGCGCTGCAGCTCGCGAGCTTCACGGCGCTGGCCTACGGCGTGGGGCTGGGGCTGGCGTTCGCGCTCTGAGCGCCCCTCAACCAGCGGAGGGCGCCTGGCGCTCCTCATCGCGGGGGGTCGACTCGGCGGCGTCGACCGCGGCGTCCTCCTCCTCGTCGTCCTCGCGCACCGCGGGCTTCTCGCGATGGCGGGCGGCGTAGAGGTCGCCCGCGATCTCCTCGCGCTGCCGGCGCAGGAAGATGAGCGATGCGCTGAGTCCGAAGAGGGCGGCGACGGCCGCAGACACCCACGGATTCACGCCGGCGATGAGCAGCACGGCGAGCGGGACCGCGAAGAGCAGGACGCGCAGCGCGGTGTACCAGATCCAGGTGGGCACGGATTTCACCATGACAGTGTAGGTCGACGCTCCCTGAGCGCTCTCACAGCCCGAGGGGGCGCCGACGCGCCTAGACTGTGAGAATGGCCCGGCTGCTCTTCGGACTCGGCGTCGCTGCCGTGATCTTCACGATCTACGCCGTCGCCGACTGCGCGTTCTTCGACCGGACGCGCATCCGGGGTCTGCGCCGCGGCTGGTGGATCGTCGTGATCCTCTTCGTGCCGATCATCGGCGCCCTGCTCTGGTTCATCATCGGTCGCGGGCGGGCCAATCGGGTCGGTTCCGCACGAGGTCGCACGATGGCGCCCGACGACGACACCGAGTTCCTGCGTCAGCTCCGCGACGACGCCGCGCAGGACGAGCGCATCCGCCGCCTCGAGCAGGAGCTCGCCGACCTCGACGCCGACGACCCGATGAACCCGCCGAATCCCGGCCGCACGCAGGGCCGCGCCACGGGCGAGAGCTCGGCCGACGGATTCGAGCCGGGCGGCGACACGCTCGGCACCGAGCGCAAGCGCCCCGACGCCCCCGACGCACCCGGCGAGGCGGGTCCCTCCGGGCGTCCGAATGGGTGATGCGGAGCCCCGACGGGTCGTGACCCGGCGGAGTCCCGCGAGCGATGCCGCGACGGCGCTCCTCTGCGCGCTCGTGCGCGAGGGCGTGCGCGACGTGGTCGTCGCACCCGGCTCCCGGTCGCAGGCGCTCGCGCTCGCCGCGGCTGAACTCGAGCGCGTCGGCGCCATCCGACTGCACGTGCGCATCGACGAGCGCGGCGCGGGCTTCCTGGCGCTCGGCACGGCCGTCGAGTCGGGCCGGCCGGCGGTGGTCGTGACGACGTCGGGCACCGCGGTCGCGAACCTGCACCCCGCCGTGCTCGAGGCGCACCACGCCGGCGTGCCGCTCATCGTGTGCTCGGCCGACCGACCGGTGGAGCTCCGCGGCATCCGCTCGAACCAGACCACCGTGCAGCCGGGCATCTTCGCCGGCGCCGTGCGGCTCGAGCGCGACGTCGCAGCACCCGACGGGGCCGCAGGCGAGGCGGATGCCGCGACGCGCCTCGCCCGCGAGGCCGTCGACGCGGCGCTCGGACGTGACGCATCGGGCGATCCCGTGCCGCACCCCGGCCCGGGTCCGGTGCACCTGAACCTCCAGTACCGTGAGCCCCTGTCGGCGGTGGTCGCCCTCGACGAGCCGCCCCGGCCGAACGCGCGGGGCGAGCGGGCGGTACTCGATGCCGACGGCGCGGGCGCGGCGGCATCCGTCGATGCGGCGGTCATCGAAGCGGGGCCGCGCACCGTCGTCGTCGCCGGGGCGACTGCCGGACCGGGCGCCGAGGAGTTCGCGCGCGCCGGCGGCTGGCCGCTGATCGCCGAGGTTACGAGCGGCGCGCACTTCGGTCCCAACCTCGTGGTCGCCTACCGTGAGCTGCTGCACGAACCCGGGTTCGGCGACGACGTCGAGCGCGTGGTCGTGTTCGGGCATCCGACGCTCTCGCGCGAGGTGCCCGCGCTCGTGCAGCGCGACGGCGTCGAGACGATCGTCGTCGCGCCGTGGGGGAGCGAGTGGTACAACCCCGGGCGAACGGTCCGTCGGTTCGAGCGTGCGGTGCGCGCGGCCGACCATGCGCCGACGCCCGAGGAACGCGCATGGACCGGCCGATGGGTGCGGGCGAGCCGCATGCTCGTCGACGAGGGGCTTCCGCCCGTGGCATCCGTGCGCGACGGCATCGACGAGACCGGGCACGTGTCGGACTTCGCGGCGCAGCGCGAGTACATGCGCGCGCAACTCGCGGTCGTGCGCGCGCCCGTCACGCGACGGATGCTCGTCGACGCGCTGTGGGCCGCGACCTGGCCGCACGACCGGCTCGTGTACGGCGCATCCCGGCTCATCCGCGACGCCGATCGTGCCGTGCCCGGCCGGCGCATCACGGTGCACGCGAATCGCGGACTCGCCGGCATCGACGGCACGGTCGCGACGGCGCTCGGCATCGCGATCGCGAGCCAGTCGCCCGCTCCCGGCTCCTCGGCCGGCGGGGGCGGCGTCACCCGCGCGCTCATCGGCGACCTCACGCTGCTGCACGACGTCGGTTCACTGCTGCTCGGCCAGGGCGAGCAGCGCCCGCGCATCCAGGTGATCGTGGGCAACGACGGCGGCGGCACGATCTTCGACGCGCTCGAGGTCGCCGGCTCGGCGCCGCCCGAGGCGTTCGATCGCGTGCAGTTCACGCCGCAGCAGGTCGACTTCGCGGCGCTCGCCGCGGCGTACGCCTGGGGCTACGTCCGCGTCACGACGCGCGGCGAGCTCGACGAGGCGCTCACGGGCCGCATCGACGGGCCGCAGCTCGTCGAGGTGCCGCTCGAGCGCTGACGCGCCGCGCCACCCCTTGCCGCGGCATCCGCTCGATCGACAGGATGGGACCTGCGCGTCGCCGCGTCGCGCGAGGGGAGCGTGACATGAGCCGCGAGTCGTACTGGACCGAGGATCCCAAGCTGCTCCTGCGCGTGGAGCCGGGGTTCCAGCTGATCACCTCCCCGACGGACACGCATCCGGGGTTCGACGGCAACAAGGCGGGCGGCGTCGCCGCCCTCGCCGAGGGTGCGCTCGTGCTCGCCGACCTGCAGGAGCGCCTCTACGCGAACCACCAGGCCGGCGACGACGGGCGCCGAGTGCTGCTCGTACTGCAGGCGATGGACACCGCCGGCAAGGGCGGGATCATCAAGCACGTGATGGGATCGGTCGACCCCCAGGGCGTGCAGCTCGCGGCGTTCAAGAAGCCGACCGAGGAGGAGCTCGCGCACGACTTCCTCTGGCGCATCCGCAAGGAGGCGCCCCAGGCGGGCAAGATCGGCGTCTTCGACCGCTCGCACTACGAGGACGTGCTCATCGGCCGGGTGCGCGAGCTCGCGCCGCCCGAGGAGATCGAGCGGCGCTACGGCGCGATCAACGAGTTCGAGGCCGAGCTCGTCGACGAGGGCACGACGATCGTCAAGGTCATGCTGCACATCTCGGCCGCCGAGCAGAAGGTGCGCCTGCTCGATCGGCTCGACCGCCCCGAGAAGCAGTGGAAGTTCAACCCGGGCGACATCGAGGAACGCATGCTCTGGCCGAAGTACCAGGACGCCTACCAGGTGCTGTTCGACCGCACGTCGACGCCGATCGCGCCGTGGTACGTCGTGCCGGCCGACCGCAAGTGGTATGCGCGCCTCGCCGTGCAGCACCTGCTCATCGACGCGCTCGAGGCCATGGACCTGCAGTGGCCGGCCGTCGAGTACGACGTCGAGGCGGAGAAGGCGCGGCTGCTCGCGGCGACGTGACCGCCGGTGGCGGTCACGGCCGTCAGCCGCCGAAGGCCTCCACGATCGGGCGGAACTTCATGACCGTCTCGGCGAGCTCGTCGGCCGGCACCGAGTCGTGCACGATGCCGCAGCCGGCGTAGGCGGCCACCGTGCCGTCGGGCGCGACCTGCGCGCAGCGCAGCGCGATCGCCCACTCGCCGTCGCCGTCGCCGTCGATCCAGCCGACCGGTCCGGCGTAGCGGCCGCGGTCGAACCCCTCGAGCTCGGCGAGCACCTTCAGCGCAACGCGTCGCGGCGTGCCGGCGACCGCGGCGGTCGGGTGCACCGCCTGCACGAGGTCGAGCGAGCTCGATCCGTCGCCGAGCGTGCCCTTGAGGTCGGTCGCGAGGTGCCAGAGGTTCGGCAGCTGCAGCGTGAACGGCTCGGGGCTCGCGTCGAGGCGGGCGGTGTGCGGCTCGAGCCGCTTCACGGCGCTCGCGACGGCGAGGGCGTGCTCGGCCAGGTCCTTCGGCGACGCGGCGAGCGCCGCTGCGCGTTCGCGATCGGATGCCTCGCCCGCACCGCGTGCGGTCGTGCCGGCCAGCACGCGCGCCGAGACGGTGCCGTGGTCGACCCGCACGAGCGTCTCGGGGCTCGCGCCGATGAGGCCGTCGACCGCGTACACCCACGTGTCGGGATAGTCCTCGGCCAGGCGGTGGATGGTCGCGCGCAGGCCGTCCTCCTCGTGCAGCTCGCCGAGGAGCTGCCGGGCGAGCACCACCTTCTCGAGGTCGCCCGCGTCGATGCGGCGCACGGCCTCGGCCACGGCTGCCTGGTACTGCTCGGGCGGCACCGCGCCCGGGGAGAACGTCACCCGGGGCACGCGACGCCTCGGCGCCGGCTCGGGGATCTCGAGCATCTCGGATGCCGCGGCATCCGCTGCCTCGTCGTCGCCCGTCGCGAGCGCGATGCGGGTGACCCACGCGCGCCCCTCGCGGATGCCGAGCACGAGCTCGGGCACGACGAGCACGCTCGTCGACTCGGACTGGTCGGCGAACGCGAACGCGCCGAACGCGACGAGTCCCGTGCCGGGCAGGCCGACGCGGTCGTCGATGTCGGCGTCGTCGGCGAGCGACGTCCACGCGGCGGCGGCGTCGACCACCCGGTCGTGGCCGCTCGTCTCGATGCGCAACGTCTCGCCGAGGCCGACGATGCCCTCGCCGCGTCGCATCCAGAGCAGCGGATGCCGCGGGTCGGCGCGTTGGATCAGGGGAGCGAGCTCGTCGACGGGCTCGGTGCGCACGACGAGCCGTGGCCGTGCGGCGTGCGACGCCGAGCCATCCGGGTGAATCACCGCACCAGCCTACGTCGGTGCTACGCGGCGACGACCTCCACGCCGTGCCAGAAGGCGACGTGTCCGGTGATCTCGGAAGCGGCCTCGGAGGGCGTCGGGTAGAACCAGGCCGCGTTCGGGTTGCGCCGGCCGTCGACCTCGACGTGGTAGTAACTGGCGGTGCCCTTCCAGTGGCAGACGCTCCGGTTGCCGCTCGACGAGAAGTGCTGGTCGACGAGCGACTCGCGCGGGAAGTAGTGGTTGCCCTCGACCACGATCGTGTCGTCGGACTCCGCGATCACCGCGCCGTTCCAGATGGCCTTCATGGATTCCTCCCCGCGGGCGTCGACCCGCATTGCTTCCGCGTGATGGAACGCCGCGGCATCCGATTGCATTCCGATGCATGCAGCGCGCTCAGGACCTTCGCAGGGTGGCCGACGGCGCCGGGACGGCGGGCATGCGCGCCGTAGACTCGAGGGATGACACGCGCGGACCTCGGCAAGGATCCCGACCAGGTCTCGGCCATGTTCGACCGGGTCGCTGCCCGCTACGACCGCACCAACAACGTGCTGTCGGTGGGCAACGCGCCGCTGTGGCGCGTCGCCACGACGAAGGCCGTCGCGCCGAAGTACGGGGAGCGAATCCTCGACGTCGCGGCGGGCACCGGCACCTCGAGCGCCAGCCTCGCGAAGTCCGGAGCGTCCGTCGTGGCGGCCGACTTCTCGCCGGGCATGATCGAGGTCGGGCGCCGCAGGCAGGCGGGCATGCCGAACATCGTCTTCGTCGAGGCGGATGCCACGAAGCTGCCGTTCGGCGACGAGGAGTTCGACGCCGTCACGATCTCGTTCGGCCTGCGCAACGTGAACGAGCCGAAGCTCGCGCTCGCGGAGTTCTTCCGCGTCGCCAAGCCCGGTGGACGCCTCGTGATCTGCGAGTTCTCGCACCCACCCACGGGCGTCGTGCGGGCGGGGTACCACGCGTACCAGCGGTACGTGATGCCGCCGCTCGTGAAGCTCTCGAGCTCGAACGACACGGCCTACGAGTACCTCAACGAGTCGATCAACGCCTGGCCAAACCAGCGCACGCTCGCCGGCTGGATCCGCGACGCCGGCTGGGTCGACGTCGAGTGGCGCAACCTCTCGATGGGCATCGTCGCGCTGCACCGCGCGCGCAAGCCGGTGGTCGAGTAGCGCCCGGGGCAGCCGGACGCGTATCGAGACCCGTGTCCGGCCTCGATACGCGTGCTTCGCTCGCTCCTCGACCACCGGTACCCCTCGCCCGCACGGCGAGTGACGAGGCATCCGCTCGCCGTCATCGACACGGCTCACAGGAACCGCACCGGTAGGCTGGGAGACGTGAAACCGAGCACTCCGGTCGCGCGACGCGGCTCCGCGCTCGCCGCGAATCTCGGCTTGAGCGAGCGGGTCTTCGCGTCCTCCGCCGACAAGGCCATGGCCAGGGCGATCGACGCGGGCATCGAGCGCGTCGAGGCCGGCCTGGTGCGCGAGGTGAGCTTCGCCGACTCGATCGCGGATGTCTCGACGCGCTACCTGCTCGAAGCGGGCGGCAAGCGCGTGCGGCCGATGCTCACGCTGCTCACCGCGCAGCTCGGCGCCGGCACCACCGACGACGTGGTCACCGCGGCCGAGGCCATCGAGATCACCCACCTCGGCTCGCTGTACCACGACGACGTCATGGACGACTCGGAGCGCCGCCGCGGCGTGCCGAGCGCCCAGACGGTGTGGGGCAACTCGGTCGCGATCCTCACGGGCGACCTGCTCTTCGCCCGCGCCAGCCAGCTCATGGCGAGCCTCGGCGAGCGGGCGATCCGCATGCAGGCCGACACGTTCGAGCGGCTGGTGCTCGGCCAGCTGCACGAGACCGTCGGGCCCACCGACGGCGAGGACCCGATCGCGCACTACATCCAGGTGCTCGCCGACAAGACCGGCTCGCTCATCGCCGCGGCCGCGCAGTCGGGCGTCGTCTTCTCGGGCGCCGACCCCGCCTTCGAGAAGCCGATCGTCGAGTTCGGCGAGAAGATCGGCGTGGCGTTCCAGCTCATCGACGACGTCATCGACCTCTCGCCGCAGCCCGAGGAGACCGGCAAGGTGCCCGGCACCGACCTGCGTGCCGGGGTCGTCACGCTTCCGCTGCTGCGGCTCGCCGAGCTCGCACGTACGGATGCGGCATCCGCCGACCTGCTGCGGCGCATCAAGCGCGACGTGGTGGTCGAGACCGAGCCGGTCACCGCGTTCGACCCACACGACACGAACACGCAGGCCGCGCGCGTCGTGCCGTCGCGCCGCACCGTCGACGCGATCGTGGCCGAGCTGCGCGAGCACGAGGCGACGCGCGCTACGCTCGCTGAGGCCCACCGGTGGGCGCGCGAGGCCGTGGATGCGCTCGCGCCGCTGCCCGAGGGCAGCGTGAAGAAAGCGCTCACGCGATTCGCCGAGACGATCGTGGAGCGACAGAGCTGATCACAGCCAGACCTGATGGAGAGACCACGCACGTGACGAGGAACAAGCTGCGACTCGCGATCGTCGGAGCCGGCCCCGCCGGCATCTACGCCGCCGACATCCTGCTGAAGGCCGAGCGGAACTTCGACGTCTCGATCGACCTCTTCGACCACCTCCCGGCGCCCTACGGCCTCGTGCGCTACGGCGTCGCGCCCGACCATCCCCGCATCAAGGGCATCATCACCGCCCTGCGCGAGGTGCTCGACCGCGGCGACATCCGCATCTTCGGCAACGTGCGCTTCGGCACCGATATCACGCTCGACGACCTGAAGAAGCACTACAACGCCGTGATCTTCGCGACGGGTGCCGTGCGCGACGCGTCGCTCAACATCCCGGGCATCGAGCTCGACGGCTCCTACGGCGCCGCGGAGTTCGTGAGCTGGTTTGACGGGCACCCCGACTACCCGCGCACCTGGCCGCTCGAGGCGCGCGAAGTGGCCGTGATCGGCAACGGCAACGTGGCCCTCGACATCTCGCGCATCCTCGCGAAGCACGTCGAAGACCTGATGCCGACCGAGATCCCCGCGAACGTCGCCGCCGGCCTCGCCGAGTCGCCGGTGACCGACGTGCACGTGTTCGGCCGTCGCGGCCCGACCTCGGTGAAGTTCACGCCGCTCGAGCTGCGCGAGCTCGGCGAGCTGCGCGACGTCGACATGATCGTCTACGACGAGGACTTCGAGTACGACGACGCCGCGCGCGCCGCGGTCTCGGGCAACAAGCAGGTCTTTGTCATCGACAAGGTGCTGCAGCAGTGGCGGCAGCGCGAGGTCGGGCAGGCGTCGCGTCGCCTGCACCTGCACTTCTACGCGAAGCCGCTCGAGATCCTCTCCGACGGCAACGGTCGCGTGGGCGCCATCCGCTGGGAGCGCACCGAACCCGATGGCGCCGGAGGCGTGCGCGGCACGGGCGAGATCCGCGAACTGCCCGTGCAGGCCGTCTACCGCGCGGTCGGCTACTTCGGGACGCCGCTGCCGGGCATCCCATTCGACAAGAAGTTCGGCGTGATCCCGAACCACGAGGGCCAGGTGCTCATCCGCGACAAGGAGTCGGGCGACCCGCGCCAGATGTACGGCGTCTACGCGACCGGCTGGATCAAGCGCGGACCGGTCGGCCTCATCGGGCACACGAAGTCGGACGCGATGGAGACGATCCGCCACCTGATCAACGACCTCGGCAACTGGTGGCGGCCCGAGTCGCCGTCGGAGGAGTCGGTGATCGAGATGCTCGAGTCGCGCGGCATCGAGTGGACCGACCTCGACGGCTGGCACCGCCTCGACGAGCACGAGCTCGCGCTCGGCGCGGCCGAGGGTCGGGTGCGCGTGAAGGTCGTGCCGCGCGACGAGATGGTCGAGATCTCGCGCGACGAGGTGGCATAGCGGCGCTGCGTCGCAGCGGCGCGCTGGTGATCGGTGCGGCGTGCGCGGCTGCTGGTGCCTGCGATGTCGGATGCCGCAGCGTGCCGGCCGCGACGGCGGCGTTCACACGCGCGGCGCGCCTGCGGCGTTCACACCAGCGGCGTGCCGGCGCGCGTCACCTCAGGCGGCCAACAGGTCGAGACGTGCGGCGCGGCGACCCGGTCGTGGGCGCTGTTCGGGATCGAGATGCGGCGGCGGCACGAACCAGACGGCGCCGTCGCGTATGAAGATCTGCCATCCGTCGTGATGGACCATCCAATGATGGAACGCGCAGAGCAGGACCCCGTTCGACAGGTCGGTCGGGCCGCTGTGTGCGAGCCACCACCGGATGTGGTGCGCCTGCGTGTGCGCGGTCGGGCGAGCGCAATCGGGATGGGCGCATCCGCCGTCGCGTTCGGCCAGTGCGATGCGTTGGGCCTTGGTGAAGAGCCGCTGACGGCGCCCGAGGTGCAGCACCTCGCCGTCGCCCGTGGTGACCATCGGGACGAGCCCCGCACCGGCGGCGATGCCGAGGGCGGTGGTCGTGGAGATCGGCTGGTCGATGTCGTCGATGGTCGCGAAGCCGACCCCGCTCATGAGGTCGTCGTTGTCGATGCGAACGACGACCGTCGCGGCCGCGAGCGCCGGCGGCGCCTCTTCGACCGTGGTGGCGAGTCGGGCGATGTCAGCGAGGGCGTCGGCGGTCATCTGCTCGATGGTGCGCGTGTCGGCGAGGGCCCGGTCGGCCGCGTCGGGCACGGGCGTCACGGGCGCGGTGGCGTGCGATGCATGGGCCGAGTGCGAGGCGGGGGCATCCGATGCATGGGCCGCGCGCAAGGTGGCCGCATCCGGTGCGTGTGCCGCGTGCGAGGCGGCGGCATCTGATGCACTGGCCGCGCGCGGGGCCGCGGCATCCGATGCACTGGCCGCGAGCGAGGCCGGGGCATCCGATGCGCTGATCGCCTCCAAAGCGGCCGCCGCAGTGCGGGCCGCGAGTCGGCTCTTCGCGTCGCGTGCAGCGTGGAGGTCTGCGGACACGAGCGTCTCGACCGCGAGCTTGATCGGCGCGGCCGTGGCGGGGTCGAAGCATCCGCGCAGGTGGATGAGCCCGTGCTGGTCCTCCCAGATGCGCAGCGACCGTCGCGCGTGCAGCTCCTCTTCGCGTGCTGCGACGCCAGGCTTGTCGAGCTGCGCGCGAAGGAGCTTGAAGTAGCGAGTGAGGCCGTCGACGCCGACGGCCCCGGCCCGTTCGAGCAGCTTCAGCTCGGTGGGCTCGAGGTGGTCGGCGTCGATCGTGAGCCGCAGCGAGTCGAGGAACGTGGTGATGCGGTGCGCGACCTCGACCGAGATGGTTCCGGCGGAGATCGCCGCGGCGACGTGCGCATAGCGCGGCCCTCGAGCGGCCTGCGCGCCGATCGACTCGCGGGTCGAGGTGGCCGCGGCGACCGCGATGAGCTTGGTGCTCTCGGACGTGCTCGCGCCGGTGGTGGCGGCGATGAACCGCTCGGGTGACGCGAAGCCGTGTCGACCCGCGAGCCCGTCGTGCCGGGAATCGCCCACCGAACGCCTGGCGATCGCCGAGGAGCACTGCAGCTTCAGCGCCTCGATCGATCGCTCGAGCCGGGCGATCGCCCTGAGCGCCTCGACGAGTTGATCGTCATTCAGGGCATCGGCGCCTCGGGATGGATTCGCCGCGGCATCCGCTTCGGTTGTGGCATCGGTCTCAGCGGCGGCATCCGGTTCAGCCGCGGCATCCGCCGCCGGAAACCAGGCTGCGACGAGCTCTCGAAACCCCTCACCGACGCGCCCCAGCGCCCCGCCGCCGCTGATCGCGAAGAGCAGGGCGTGCGGCTGCGTGGCCACCCGGTCGCCCTGCGTCGTCATGCTTCGATGTTCGCATGACCCTCCGACATTTATTCGAATGTACTGATGGAGAAGGCGCGCGAACATCGAATGTACATGCGAATAGCGCGCGGCCGCAGTGACGGCGGCAGGCTCACCGGAAACGCCCCTACGACTGATGCCCGACCGGCGGCTCCCCGACGAACTGGTGCGCCTCCCGCGCCAGCTCCGACCAGAGCTGCAGGTCGGCGACGCGCACCCAGTTGCGGCTGTCGCCGCCCTTCGTCGAGTGGAACGCCACGGCGATCCCGCGCTCCCGCAGGTCGGATGACCGAGCCTCGGGCAGCTCGACCACCAGGTCGTCGCCATCGAGGAACGCGAACAGCCGCCCCTTCACGAGCAGCCCGTCGGGCGTCAGGTCGACGTCATAGTCCTCGTCCATCAGGAGCTCGCGCGTGACCGCGTCGTATGCCTGTTCGACCTCTGCGCTCATCTCGTCTCCTCCGTGTGGTCCCTCCACTGTGTCAGCCACGGCGAACGCTGTCGATGGATCGAACCGCTACGCTGCACATCATGCCGCTCGAGACCGTGACCACCGCCGTGGTCGCGGCCATCGTCGGGGCCGCGCTCGGGTGGTGGCCGCTCGCTGCCTGGACGCAGCGTTCGACGAAGGGCGAGCGGATGCCGCTGCGCACCGTCCGCGTCGCCGGCGCTGTGATCACCGCCGTCACGTTCGGCGCGCTCGCCCTGCGGTTCGGTCTCGCGTGGATCCTGCCCGCGCTCTTCGTGTTCGCCGCGGCATCCACCGTGCTCGCGCTCGTCGACCTTGCGGAGAAGCGCCTCCCGAACGCCGTGATCTTCCCGGCGCTCGCCGGTGTCGGGGTGCTGCTGGTGCCGCCGACGTGGGTGTCGGGGGAGTGGATCGCGCTGCTCTGGGCGGCGATCGGGTCGGCGGCGATGTTCGCCGTGTACTTCGTGCTCGCCCTCATCTCGCCGTCGTCGATGGGCATGGGGGACGTGAAGCTCGCGCTCGTGATCGGCCTGCTGCTCGGATGGTTCGGACTGAACACATGGCTCATCGGGCTGCTGGCGGCATTCGTGGTGGGCGGGTTGGTCGCGATCGTGGCCCTGCTTCTCCGGCGCGTGACGCTGCGCGGATCGATCCCGTTCGGACCTTCGATGCTGGTGGGCGCACTGCTCGCCGTCCTCATCGTCGGAGCGTGAAACGGACGAAAACCTCCGGGGTCAACCCCTGTGGGGTACATCGACGTACCCCCAGACCGGGGGACCACGATTCGGTGAATCCGCGGTTTTCCGTGCTTTCCCACAGGTCCGTGTGCTGCAAATCCTTCCGCACCCCCAAACGGGGGCATAGCTACGTATGCATACGCACAGTTACCTTCGCTTAGCCGCTGGTGCCCGCCGGTGGCAATTCTCTCTCCTCGAACCCGAAGGACACAGCAATGCTCAAGGCATACTCGCGCGTTCGCGCGCTCGTCAACTCCGTCCGCAGTGAAGAAGAGGGCGCGACCGCGACCGAGTACGCGCTTATCATCGGCGCAGCCTCGATCGTCATTGTCGGCGCCCTGACTCTCATCGCACCCGCGCTCGTGGACTGGGTGAACGACACGATCGTTCCGATTCTGGACGGCACGGAGACCATCCCGGCGCCCGCTGGTTCCGCCGGCTGATTGCTCTTCAACCGGCCGGCCGTGTCCTGATAGAACACGGCCGGCCGGTCTCTTCGTCGTGAAGGTCACCATGCCATCCAAAGCGCCGGAACGCGGGGCCGCGGCGGTCGAGTTCGCGCTCATCCTGCCGTTGCTCCTTCTCGTGCTGTTTGCGATCATCGACTTCGGCTGGGTGCTGAGCCAGCAGCTCGCCGTTACGGCCGCAGCTCGCGAAGGCGCTCGTTACTACGCGATTCACTACGACGATGAGGTCGCATCTGGCAGCCCAACGGTCGAGGAATCCGCAGAAGCACGCGCTGACGCGCTTGTCGCCGGCCCGGTTGAGTTCGAATACCCATTCCTTTGTAGCGACACGGTGGATGACGACGAGTTGACAATGGTCGTAACGACGCCATTGACCGATTTGACGGGGTGGTTGAGCGTGGCCGCACCGGAGGTAAGACTCAAGGGAACCGGGAGCATGCGATGCGGCGGTTGAACGTTCTTCGTGCTCACAATCGCGAGGAGCGCGGGGCTACCGCGGTCACGTTCGCTCTCCTCCTCGTACCGCTTCTCGCGATACTGGCGTTCGTAGTGGATATCGGGCTGCTGTACTACGAGAAGGCCCAGCTCCAGAACGGTGCTGACGCGGCAGCGCTTGCCGTCGCCCAAGAGTGCGCACTGCTACCCGACTCCTGTGAGGGGGATGCTAGCGACGTTGCATCCACGTACTCGGATAGCAACGCGAATGATGGAGCTGCCACCGCATCAATTCCCGAAGGCACCTTCGAGGTGGATGGTCGGAGCGGGAAGGTCACAGTCAGGACGTCGACCCAGACCATCGACGGTGACGCAGCACTCAGTCATCCTCTCGCCTCGGCCCTCGGACTCGCTCCTACGACCGTCGTTGCTGAAGCAAGTGCCGTTTGGGGGCTTCCCGTCGCGGGCAACACTCTTGCACTCACGTTCGGGCGTTGCGAATTCGCGGATCATGAGCCGACCGGTGACGATTTCACTGGCTCCACCATCAACATCAGCTATGACGTGACCGAGCGCAGGCATTGCGGGCCCGACGAAGACGGCGATGGCGTGGCTGATGTGTTCTCAAGGGGCGCATTTGGATGGGTGGAGTCTTCGAACTGCACGGTGGACATCGACCTAGCCGATCCATGGGTGCCAGGCACTTCCGGCGCCAACGGCAACTCTTCTGGATGTTCTGCCGAACTGCTCAGCAGTTACATCGGGCAGACCGTTCTCATTCCGCTTTTCGATGACTGCCGAGATGCATCACGCCCGACGGATCCAAATCCAATGTGCAACGGCTCTGACGTGGAATATCACTTGGTTGCCTTTGCCGCCTTCCACATCACCGGAATCCGAGTGCCAGGTATCAACGACCCCGATCGATCGGCGTGCTCGGGAGGCTGCGCCAATAAGACGATTCAGGGGTATTTCCGGTCGTATGTAGACCTCGCCGATGGATTCGAGTTGGGCGACTCGCCCGATTCGGACTTGATGATCGTACGACTGTCGGGCTAGTCCTGCACGGCACCCCTACTGCTTTTCCGCCATCAGGAGACATCCAATATGAAGACCCGAATCATCGGCGCCATCGTGGCACTCGTTGTCGCCGCCGTCGGAGCATTCTTGCTCATTACCTATGTGCGTGGCGCAGATGCGCGTGCCGCAGCCGGCACCGAGCTCGCCGAGGTGTACATCGTCCGGGAAGAGATTCCCGAGGGAACGGACGGTGGGGTGATCGCCGACTTCGTACGGCTGGACACAGTACCGATCCGAAACATCGCTGATGGCGCCGTCAGCGACCTTTCCGAGTTGGAAGGCCTCGTCGCCGACGCCGACATACTTGTTGGTGAGCAACTCCTGGAGGATCGTTTCATTGATCCAGCGGAGCTCGCCGCCACTGGCGATGTGTCGGTACCTCCGGGAATGCAGCTGGTGTCCTTCACGCTTCCCGCCGACAGAGTGGTGGGCGGTCAAGTCAAAGCTGGCGACCGCATCGGCTTGGTCGGTACCGTGGATCCGGATGAAGAAGGCGATTCCGCTGATGTCGTGAGCCCGATCACGCAATTCGCCTTCCACGGAGTGCTCGTGACGCGCGTTCAGGGGGTGCCGGCGCCCGATCCTGATTCGGGTGAGGCCGTCGATCAAAGGGCGGACGCGGACCTGATGCTCACGATTGCACTCTCGACCCACGACATCGAGCGATGGGTCTGGTTCGCAGAGGGAGAAGCCGCAAACTACGCGCAGATGTGGCTAACGCTCGAGAACGAAGCGACGGACAACGGCGGTTCGTCGCCGGTAACCGGAAGCAACGCTTGGCCGTGACGCCTTACCTCCTTATCAGCCGGTCCGCCGAGTACGAAGCCCGCCTTCGAATGATGCTTGGCGGCCGGCTGGGTGTTGTCACCGGGGAGTTCCTGACCTTCGGTACCGATGCAGTGATGAACCGCGTCGACGAAGTGCCGAGGATTGCCCTTTTGGGGCCTGTCCTCAACTATGAAGAGACTCGCGGGCTCGTCGAAGCGCTCACGACAAGGGATCCTAACGTCGGTTTGATCGTCGTTCGTGAGCAGCGATCTGACCTCGAGGATTGGGTCGACGAGCTGCCGCTGCATGCCGTCTTGAGCCCGGCTGCATCAGACGAAACCACGCTGGAGCTCATCGACCGATTGTCCAAGTGGCTTGTGGACAACGGCAAAGCGGCGGTAGGTGATTTCGACTCAGTGGGCCCGCAAGAGGTCGACGAACTGGCTCAGGGGTCGGTATCAGAGACCGAGCCCGAAGAATCGCCATTCGATGATCTTCTCGTCAGAGACGGCTTCGATCCGCTGACGCTTGCAACGCCGGTTCAGATCTGGGACTTTCCGCCGCTAGAAGACGGCGTGCCGAGCGAGGCAATCGCTGTCGTGGCGCCCAAGGGCGGTCAAGGGAAGACCACTCTGGCAGTCAATCTCGCGACCGGGTTGGCCGAAGTCGCGCCGAACTCGGTTGTGTTGGTGGATGCTGACATGCAGTTCGGTGACATCGCGACGGCGCTCGGACTCGAGCCGGAAAGAACGATTGTCGATGCCGTTTCAGGTCCCGCTGCAGATGAGATTGTCTTCAAGACTTCACTGACGCACCACGAGGATGGGTTCTTCGTGGTTGCGGGTGCGCCATCGCCCGAGCTCGGTGATTCGGTTCCCGCGACCGCACTTGGTCATCTAATCGAGCGTCTTCGCGGGACCTTTCGATACGTCGTCGTCGACACCACTCCTGGGCTTGGCGAACACGCGCTCGCGGTTCTCGAGCACGTAACTGATGGCGTGTTCGTGTCGAACATGGGCGTTCCCAGCTTGCGTGCTCTACGAACCGAGTTTGAGCTGCTGACCAAGATCGGCCTCATGCCCGGAAACCGTCATGTCGTCCTGAATCAGATCGACAAGATGAGTGGACTCTCCGTTCGGGACGCGGAACGAATCATCGGCGCGCCGATCGATGCTGAGGTCCCGCGCTCGTCGGCGGTGCTCCTCGCGAGCAATCGTGGTGTCCCATTGATACACGACGACGTCCGCGATCCAGCGGCCAAGGCGGTGCGTTCGTTGGTCCTGCGTATCGCGCCGGAGGCCTACCCGAAGCGCAGAAGGATTCAGAGAAAGCGGCGATCCGATGAAACTCAATGATCGACTGAACACGATCCGAACCTCCGAGCAGGTCAACATGCTCCAGCCTTCGGAAACACCGGCTCCTCCGACCCCGGAAGAAATGCTCATGGGCCGTGGGTCGGCGAATGTTGCGGAAGAGGCTCCTGAGCCACCGCTGTTCAAGCCGCCTGCGGTCCACGATCGCGCTCCCGCTCCAATCGACCCCCTTGCGTCCGTGAAAGAGAAGGCGGCAGAAGAGCTCTTCGCGCGGATTGGGTCGCGACTCAACGATGCGTCGCTCACCGAGGCACAACTGCATCAGATCGCGCGCGGCGAGCTTGCCGAGATCGTCGCAGGGGAGCAGCTTGCGCTCTCGACGGCGGAACGAAACCGTCTCATCGACGACATCGGCGCCGACGTGCTTGGCTTCGGTCCACTGGAGCCCTTGCTCGACGATCCGAGCGTGAGCGAGATCATGGTCAATCGCTACGACCAGCTGTATGTCGAGCGCAACGGTCGTTTGATGGAGACACCTCACCGGTTCACGGGCGAACCTCAACTCCGTCGCGTCATTGAGCGGATCGTCTCGCGTGTTGGTCGCCGAATCGACGAGTCGTCTCCGCTGGTCGATGCGCGCCTGGACGACGGGTCACGAGTCAATGCGATCATCCCGCCCCTGGCTGTGAATGGTTCATCTCTTACGATCCGAAAGTTCGCTGGCACCCCGTACACGAGCGAGGATCTCATCAGGTTCGGCACTTTCACTCCAGAGGTCGCAACCGTGCTCGATGCAGCTGTCCGAGCCAAGATGAACATCCTTGTCTCGGGAGGTACAGGCACTGGCAAGACCACGCTTCTCAACGTGTTGTCAGCGTTCATTCCTAGCGATGAGCGAATCATCACCATCGAGGACGCGGTCGAATTGCAGCTCCAGCAGGAACACGTCGTCCGACTCGAGGCGCGACCCTCCAACACGGAGGGTCGTGGCGAGATCACCATTCGTGATCTCGTCCGCAATTCACTTCGTATGCGGCCAGATCGGATCGTCGTCGGCGAGGTTCGAGGCGCGGAGAGCCTCGACATGCTTCAGGCGATGAACACGGGGCATGAAGGTTCGATCTCCACCTTGCACGCCAACTCGCCTCGCGATGCGATCTCGCGTATGGAGACGCTGGTGCTCATGGCGGGAATGGACCTCCCGCTGCGCGCGATTCGAGAACAAATCGCCTCCGCGATCGATATCATCGTCCAGATTTCACGACACAAGGATGGAGTGCGCCGCGTCACACACATCACGGAGGTGGCGGGAATGGAAGGCGAAATCATCACCCTCCAAGATGCATTCTCCTTCGACAACAGTGCGGGTTTCGATCCCGAGGGTCGAGTTCTGGGTCGGATCGAGCCAACCGGGGTAAGGCCCCGCTTCGCCGAGCGGATCACCGATCATGGCGTTGCTCTGCCAATGTCTCTTTTTGTGCCCGAGTATCGCGCCATGATGGGCGAAATCCGATGAACGCAGGCGTGGTCGTTCTCGGCATTGCGCTTTGCCTTCTTGCCGGGCTGGTCCTCCTGTTCTTCACCATCGCTCCACCGCGCCCGAGGATCGCTCGTGCCCGCCGAGAGGCGCCTGGATCTGAGCACGTGTCCGTCCTATCTCGGGTAACAACTCAGACGACAACCAAGGTCGACTCACTCATGTCGAGTGGCCGCGGGCGCCTTTTTTCAGCCGAGGAACTTGATCTCGCCGGGGTGAAATCTACGCGATCGCAGTTTGTGGTCATGGTTGCGTCGTTCGCCAGCGTCGCGGCATTGCTCGGAGCATTGATCGGCTTCGCGAACGGAACCTCTGTTGTACTGGCGATCCTTTTCGCACTGTTCACGCCTCTCGCCGCAAAGGTCTTTCTGGTATTTCGAACGTCACGAAGAAGGGCGAAGTTCGCCGATCAGATTGATGATTCGCTGCAACTCGTTGCGGGCTCGCTTCGCGCAGGGCACGGATTGTCCATTGCCCTCGGTTCGATCGCGAGCGATGCAGATCCGCCACTGAGTGAGGAGATCGCGCGCGCGGTCAATGAGTCCCGACTCGGGAGGTCTGTTCCTGACGCATTGGCCGTCACGGCAAGTCGGATGGAGAGCAAGGACTTCGACTGGGTTGCTCAGGCTGTCGCGATCAATGCGGAGACCGGTGGAAACCTGGCCGAGGTACTTGATCGGGTTGGCACAACGATCCGGGAGCGGAACTTGGTGCGACGCCAAGTCGCGGCGCTGAGCGCGGAGGGGCGGATGTCGGCCATAATCCTCGTGGTGCTCCCCATCGCACTTTTCGGCTTCTTCGCCATCATCCGCCCTGACTACATCACCGTCTTCTTCCAGACGATCGTCGGCATTATCGCGCTCGTCGTCGCCGCACTGCTCATGATTGTGGGAACGATCTGGATCGCCTTCGCAGTGCGGGTGAGATTCTGATGGTGCCATTCACGATCATCGCCTACGTGGCAATCGGCGCCACCGCGATCGCGCTCGGGGTGTTTGCATTCTTGCTGTTCCCTGTCAGGAAGCAGGTACCCGAAGCCTCGGAGGCCGCAGCCGAGCCTTCGGTCGTGCGAAGCAATGTTCCGCGGTCAACGATCCAGGCCTCACTAGTCGCCGCCGCCCCTCGCGGATACATCGGCTGGATCGAGAAACAGATCATTCTTGCAGGGCGGCCAATTGGTTGGTCGCTCCAAGGGATCATCACCTGGAAGATCGTGCTGGCGGTCGTCGTCGGAATCCTCGGATTTCTCTTCGTGGTTGTCGGCGGTCCGCACCCGTTCAAGGTCGTCATGGCCATACTCGCCGTTGTGTTGGCGTTCTTTGCGCCGGACGTGTTGATCAACAGCCGTGCCCATGATCGACAGAAGGCCATCGTCTACGCCCTTCCAGACACGCTGGATCAGATGACGATCGCTGTAGAGGCGGGGCTCGGGTTCGATTCCGCAATGGCGAAGGCGGCGAGGGCCGGAGATGGGCCACTCGCCGAGGAGCTTATTCGCGTCCTTCAGGACATGAGCATCGGGCGGACACGGCGTGAGTCGTTCAAGGAACTTGAAAGCCGCACGAGCTCCGAGGACCTTCGACGCTTCAGTCGAGCGATCATCCAGGCTGACGCATACGGCGTGGCCATCGGAGAGGTGCTGCGAGTTCAGGCGGCCGAGATGCGAACCAAGCGACGTCAACGAGCCGAGGAGCAGGCGCAGAAGGTTACGGTCAAGATCATCTTCCCGCTGATCTTCTGCCTCCTTCCCGTGATGTTCATCGTCATTCTGCTCCCACCGGTAATGGACATCTTCGAGACGTTCTCAGGGTGACCAGCCTCGGGATCCGACCGACGCCACGGTGCCGCAACTAGGCTTGCGAACATACCGCGGGGAGGTGCCGTGGCCGAGCAGCAGCAGGCGGAGCAGCGCACCGACGAGGGGCACGCCGAGCGCTGGCGCCCCGACGTGCTCGGCGACGGGTTCGAGCAGCTCACTATGCCGATCGGCAGCGACGACGAGGGCGATCTCGTCGCGACGCTCGTGCGGCATCGGCCGGCGCGGCGGTTCGCGTGGCCGTGGGAGCGGCCGGGTGCGGCATCCGGCTGCGACGTGCTCTACGTGCACGGGTGGAGCGACTACTTCTTCAATCGCGAGCTCGCCGCGTTCTGGTCGGCGGCCGGCGCCCGGTTCTTCGCGCTCGACCTGCGCAAGTACGGGCGGAGTCTGCGGCCCGGGCAGACGCCCGGGTTCATCACCGATCTTGCGGCCTACGACGTCGACATCGAGGCGGCGCTCACGGCGATGGGGCACGGGGCGGATGCCGCGGCATCCGCTCGGCCGCTGGTACTGCTCGGCCACTCGACCGGCGGGCTGACGCTGAGCTTGTGGGCGGCGCGGCATCCGGGTCGGGCGGCGGCGCTCGTGCTCAACAGTCCGTGGCTCGAGTTCCAACTGAGCCGAGTCGGGCGCGAGGCGATCACGCCGATGGTCGCGTGGGGCGCGCGCGTGAACCCGATGGGCCCGATGCCGAACGTCGACCTCGGCTTCTACACGCGATCGGTGTCGAAGGATTTCGACGGCGAGTGGGAGTACGACCCCGCGTGGCGGCCCGAACGGGGCTTCACGACGCATCCGGCCTGGCTCACCGCGATCCTCGCCGGGCACGCGAAGGTGGCAGCCGGCATCGACGTGGGCGCGCCCGTGCTGACGCTGCTGTCGGCGCGGTCGACGATCCAGGCGAAGTGGGATGACGCGATGCTGGCCACCGACATCGTGCTCGTGGTCGACGACATCGCCGACCGGGTGCTGAAGCTCGGTCCCGCGGTGACCGTCGCGCGCATCGACGGCGCCCTGCACGACGTGTTCCTGTCACGCGAGCCGGCGCGGGCCGCTGCCTACGCGGCCATCGCTCGGTGGCTTCGCGGATACGGGCCACGACCATGAGCACGACGACGATCTGGACCCGGCGAAGCATCCTCGCCGCGGGACTCTTCGCGTGGGTGGCGCTCGCCGTGTTCGCAACCGCCTGCATCGGAGTCTGGCTTCGGGAATCGTTCTGGCTGATGGATTACACGCTGAGGGCGGACGCAGTTGCAGGAGGAATGCCATGGCTGATCCTCGGAGCCGCGCTCTCGGTCGTCACCCTGATCTCCGGACGTCTGGTGGGTGGACGGTGGTGGGACTCGACTCTCGCCGTGACGCCTGCGATCGTCGTCGTCTTCGTCGAACTGATCACCGGGGTCGCAATGACCCTGTACGGACATGTGCTCTTCCTGCCGGCGGTCGTGATCGCGATGGTCGGCATCGGGGGAGTCATTCACGCCACAGTCAGGCGGCTCCGCCAGATGCCGGACCCGACGCCGGAGCGAACGGACCCCGCAGCGCCGCCCACTGCAGGAGCATGATCGTCTTCGCGTCGACGAGGCCCGCCGCGGACTCGACGGCCATGACCGGTTCAGGCGAAGACCGAGAAATGCTCACCACTACTGGGGGCTACCGGGTCGGGATACCCCGGCGTAGCGTCGCTCACAATCCAGGCCGGGCGACCCGACGTCGAGCCCCTTCGGCGGTCCGGCCATCGGTGGCGGTCGCGAGTGCGATCATCGGGTCGATCGAGCAGTGCGCGAGGAACTCGTGAAGAGGAACCCGATCCATCGCGGATCAACCGAAGTGCGGTCGTCGCTGAGCGTGGCGATCACTGCGGCGGCGTCCTCCTCCCTCCGCGTCGTGCCGCTCGCACGATGGACGGCGTCGGGTTCGCCGTTCGTTCCGCCCGCGACCGAGCCGCCCCGCACGACCGCCGTACGCGCGCCTGACGACACCACGATCGACGACGTCATCGCGGAGGCGCCGCCGGCACCGGTCCAGGAAGCCGAGTCGGACGATACCGTTCCGCTCGACCTCCGCGGGGCGATGGGCCCGCTCGTCGATGCCGCCGGCCACGTCGCGACCCCCTCGACGTGATCGCCCGCGGTGTCGGCGGGCGGGACGCTCGACGACGGCGGTGCAGCCGAATACGACGACGCAGTGCGGATGCCGCGTGGCAGGCTCCGCCGATCGGGCCCTCAGCCGGCGGCGCGACCAGCGGAGAACGGCCCCCGAAGCGCCGCCCACTGCAACAGCATGATCGTCTTCGCATCCACGATGTCGCGGCCGATGCGGTCGAGCGCGTCATCGAACCCGACCTCGAGCACCTCGATGTCCTCGCCCTCGTCGGCGAGGCCCGTGCGGGTGCCGGGAAGCACGTCGCCGCGGCGGTAGGGCGCGGCGAAGAAGTGCAGCCGCTCGGTCACCGAGCCGGGACTCATGTAGACGTCGAACACGTGCTCGACGTCGCCGACCATGTGGCCGGTCTCCTCCTCGGCCTCGCGGCGGATGGCCGTCTCGGGATCGTCCTCGTCGAGCAGGCCCGCCGCGGTCTCGACGAGCATGCCGTCGGGATGCCCGTTCACGTACACGGGGAAGCGGAACTGCCGGGTGAGCAGCACCGTGCGTGCCTCAGGCTCGTAGAGCAGGATGGTCGCGCCGTCGCCACGGTCGTAGGTCTCGCGCTCCTCGACAGTCCACGTGCCGTCGGCGTGCTGGAAGTCGAACGCCGTCGTGCGGGTCACGTACCAGTTCGACGCGAGCACGCGCACGTCGCGCACGCGCACGCGCGGGTTGCGATCGAGGTCGCGACCCGTGCGGTCGAGGCCCGTGCGCCCTCGCCGGTCGGGGACGTCGACGCCCGGCTGCGGGATCCGCTCGCCGTCGCCCGTGCGCGCGGCATCGACCGCGAGCTCGGCGTCGACCGTGCGCGCGGCGTCGACCGTGCGCGCGGCGTCGCCCTGCGGCATCCGCTCGCCGTCGCCCACCGCCGGCACGTCAGCGGAAGTTGACGAACTGGAGGTCGACCTCGAGGTCGGCGGCCTTCAGCAGGCGGATGACCTCCTGGAGGTCGTCGCGACTCTTCGAGGAGACGCGCAGCTCGTCGCCCTGGATCTGCGACTTCACCGACTTCGGGCCTTCCTCGCGGATGATCTTGCCGATCTCCTTCGCCGCCTTCTGGTCGATGCCCTGCTTCAGCGCGATCTCGATGCGGAACTCCTTGCCGGAGGCGTACGGCTCGCCGGCGTCGAGGCTCTTCAGGGTGATGCCGCGCTTGATGAACTTCGACTGCACGACGTCGAGCACCGCCTTCACGCGCTCCTCCGACGAGGCCTTCAGCAGGATCTTCTCGCCAGACCATTCGACCGACGCGCCCACGCCCTTGAAGTCGTAGCGCTGGTCGATCTCCTTGCGGGCCTGGTTGACCGCGTTGTCGGCCTCCATCTTGTCGACCTTGCTCACGATGTCGAACGTCGAATCTGCCATGCGGGCCAGTCTATCGAGGGCCGGGCGGATGCCGAGGGGTCGGCGGATGCCGCAGGGCCGCGGATGCCGCGAGCTCGAGCACGCCGCGGCATCCGTCGCACTCAGAGGCCGACGGCGTACTCGGCGAGCCAGCTGCGCAGGTCGGGACCGAGGTCGTCGCGATCGGCGGCGAGCTGCACGACCGCCTTGATGTACTCCAGCTTGTCGCCCGTGTCGTACCGGCGACCGCGGAAGACGACGCCGTACACACCGCCGGTGCCCGCGACGTCCTCCGCCATGGTCATGAGCGCGTCGGTGAGCTGGATCTCGCCGCCCCGACCCGGCGGGGTGCGCTCGAGCACGTCGAACACCTCGGGCTTCAGCACGTAGCGGCCGATGACGGCGTAGTTCGAGGGCGCCGCCTCCCGCGCCGGCTTCTCCACGAGCCCGGTGATGCGCACGACGTCGGGATCATCGGTCGGCTCCACGGCGGCCGCGCCGTAGAGGTGGATCTGGTCGGGGTCGACCTCGAGCAGCGCGATGATCGAGGCGTCCCGCTCGACCTGCTCATCGAGCATCCGCTGCAGGAGCGGATCGCGCGCGTCGATGAGGTCGTCGCCGAGCAGCACCGCGAACGGCTCGTTGCCGACGTGCATCCGCGCCCGGTGCACCGCATGGCCGAGGCCCATGGGGTCGCCCTGGCGCACGTAGTGCATGGCGGCCAGGCCCGTCGACGCGTTCACCTCCATGAGTTTCGCGTCGTCGCCCTTGGCCTTCAGCGTCGCCTCGAGCTCGGCGACCCGGTCGAAGTGGTTCTCGAGCGCGTTCTTGTTGCGGCCCGTCACCATGAGCACGTCGACGAGTCCGGCTGACACCGCCTCCTCGACGACGTACTGGATCGCCGGCTTGTCGACCACGGGCAGCATCTCCTTCGGCATGGCCTTCGTCGCGGGCAGGAATCTGGTGCCCAGGCCGGCGGCGGGGATGACCGCCTTCGTGATCCGCTCGTTCATCGCGTTCGCTCGCTCTCGTTCGACGTGTCGTTCAGGCCGGCCGGAAGCCCGTCGTCTCGGGCGGCGCCGCGTGGCGGATCATCAGGTGGCGCGTCACCGAGTAGTCGAGCAGCGGCTCGATCGACATGTCCTTGCCGAAGCCCGAGCCCTTCACGCCGCCGTGCGGTGCCTCCGAGGCGATCGGCAGGTGGTCGTTGACCCAGGTGACGCCGACGTCGAGCGACTGGCTCACGCGCAGGGCGCGTGCGACGTCCGACGTCCAGACCGACGACGCGAGGCCGTAGGCGCTGTCGTTCGCGAGCGCGATGCCCTCGGCCTCGCCGTCGAACGGCAGCACCACGAGCACCGGACCGAAGACCTCGCCCTGCACGATCTCCGACGACTGGGATGCCCCGACGAGCAGCGTCGGCGCGAAGTACGAACCGGTGCGGTCGATGGCGTGGCCGCCGACCAGTGCCTCGGCGCCCTCGGCCACCGCGCGCGAGACGAAGCCCTCGACGCGGGAGCGATGCGCCTTCGACACGAGCGGCCCGATGTGCGTCTCGGGGTCCAACGGGTCGCCCGCTACGACCTGCGCGAGCGCGTCGCGCAGCGCGTCGACGCCCGCGTCGTACACGGAACGCTCGAGGTAGACCCGCGTCGCGGCCGTGCAGTCCTGGCCCGTGTTGTAGGTCGCGCCGAGCGCGACGGCGTGCGCCATGGCCCCGAGGTCGGCGTCGCGGAACACGATGACCGGCGCCTTGCCGCCGAGCTCGAGGTGCACGCGCTTCACGCCCTCGACCGCGCCGCGCATGACCGCCTTGCCCGTCTGCGTCGATCCGGTGACGCTCACCATGTCGACCTCGCGGTGCGTCACGAGCGCCTGGCCGACCTCGGCGTCGCCCGTGACGACGTTGAAGAGCCCGGCGGGGAGGCCGGCTTCGACGGCGAGCTGGGCGAATCGCAGGGTCGTGCGCGGCGTGGCTGGCGCCGGCTTCACGATGACCGCGTTGCCCGCGGCCAGCGCGGGCCCGGCCTTCCAGATCGCCATGATGAGCGGGAAGTTCCACGGCGTGATGCCCGCGACGACGCCGACCGGCCGGCGGGTGAGGATCGACGTGTAGCCGTTCGAGAACGACCCGGCTCCGGTGCCGTCGAGCGACCGCGCGGCGCCCGCGAAGAAACGCAGGTTGTCGATGCCGAAGGGCAGCTCGCCGTCGAACGCGGTGGTCCACGGCTTGCCCGAGTCCTCGACCTCGAGCTTCGCGAGGTGCTCGGCGTCGGCCTCGAGCGCGTCGGCGAGCCGCAGCAGGGCGAGCGACCGCTCGCCCGGGGTCTTCGCCGCCCATTCGGGCTGCGCGGCTCGTGCCGCCGCGGCCGCCTCCTCGACGTCGTCGACGCCCGAGGAGGTGAACGCCGCGACGTCCTCCTCGGTCGCCGGGTTCGTGATGACGGCGTCGCCGCCCGTGCCGGCGCGGTACTCGCCGATGAAGGTTCCGGTGGTCATGGTGCGCCTTTCATGAGTTGAAGCCGAGGCCGAAGCGGTCGAGGGTGCGGAGCCACAGGTTGCGGCGGCCCTGATGCGCGTCGGCGGCGAGGATCGAGCGGCGGGTGAACTGGACGATGGGGTTGCGGAAGGGCTCGGGCGGGATGGGGAACGGCCGGCGCCGCACGATGTCGTAGCGGAGCCGCGACGTGGGCTCGCCCGCGAGCAGGTCGAGCGCGACATCCGCCGAGAACCGCGACGCCCCCACGCCGAGGCCGGTGTGCCCGACGGCGTAGGCGACGCGACCGCCGAGCGCCGTGCCGTAGGCGGCCGTGAAGCGCGTCGTCGAGTCGATGGGGCCGGCCCAGCGATGCGTGAAGCGCAGTCCCTCGAGCTGCGGGAACGTCTCGAGGAAGTGCCGGGCGAGCAGCGCGTGCGAGCTGTCGCGCTGCTCGAGGCTCGCGTCGACGCGCCCGCCGAAGTAGTACACGGCGTCCCATCCGCCGAACAGGATCCGGCCGTCGGCGGTCGGCCGGTAGTAGTGGAACTGGTTGCCCGCGTCGGTGAGCCCCTGGCCCTCGGCCCAGCCGATCGACGACTGCTGCGCGATGGTGAGCGGCTCGGTCATGAGCACGTGGTCGTAGAGCGGCATGATCCAGTTGCCGAGGCGCTTCAGGGGCGCCGGATAGGCGGCGGTCGCGATCACGACGTCGCGGGCGTCGACGTGGCCGTGCGCGGTCGAGACGCGCACGCCGGCACCGTGGCGGGCGAGCCCGGTGGCGGCGGATGCCTCGAGGATGCGCACCCCGCGACGCTCGAGCTCTGCCGCCATGCCCCAGGCGAGCAGTGCCGGGTCGACGAGCACAGTGCCCGTGCGGTCGCGGAGGCCGCCGAGGTACGTGGGGGAGTGCACGTCGGCCTGCACCTCGTCGCGCGACTGCAGCTCGAGCGCGATGCCGTGCCGCTCGCCGAGCCGCTGCGCCTCGCGGAGGCCGTCGAGCTGCCACTCCTCGACCGCGACCGTGGTCTTGCCCGAGCGGCGCAGGTCGCAATCGATGCCGGCCGTCTCGATCGTGGCCACCAGCTCGGCGAGGTTGCGGTCGCCCTCCTCGTGCAGGGCCCCGACCTGGTCGGGCCAGATGGCCGTGCCGTGGGTCAGCCCGTGCGTGAGCGAGCTCGCGACGAACCCGCCGTTGCGACCCGTCGCGCCGTGCGCCACGCGCTCGGCCTCGAGGACGACGACCGAGCGGCCGGGATCGCGTTCCACGGCCCGCCACGCCGTCCACAGCCCGGTGAAGCCGGCGCCCACGACGACGAGGTCGGCCTCGAGCGCGCCCTCGGCGCGCGGACGAGGGTCGGGTGCGTCGGCGCGGTCCATCCAGTACGGCGTGTGGGAGGCGTCGCGGAGCGCGTCGACCGCGGCATCCGTCATCGAGGTGCCCGTGCTCACACGCGCTCCCGCGCGCCGACGCGTTCGATCACGTCGGCCGCGACCGAGACGCCGGCACGCGAGCGGATGTCGGCGCCGACGGCGGCGACCCGCTCGCGAAGCGCCGTGTCCTCGAGCAGCGTGCGCACTGCGCCCTGGAGCTGCTCGGGCGTGAAGCCGTAGGTGTCGAGCCGGATGCCGAAGCCCCGCTCGTGCACGCGCTGCGCGTTGTCGTACTGGTCCCAGAAGAGGGGCAGCAGCACCATCGGCTTGCCGAAGTGCAGCGCCTCGGTCGTCGTGTTGTTGCCGCCGTGCGTGATCACGAGGTCGACGAGCGGCAGGATCCGCGTCTGCGGCAGGAACTCGGCGCCCCACATGTTGTCGGCGAGCTCGAACTCGTCGTGGAGCGGGCCCTTCGAGACGATGACGTTCACCGGCTGGTCGGCGAGCGCGGCGATGACGCGCTGCATGAGCTCGACGTCGGCCGAGCCGAGCGAGCCGAGGCTGAAGTAGACGAGCGGGCGGCTGCCGTCGGTGAACGACGCGGGCAGGTCGGCGTTCGCCTGCTCGGTCTCGCGGACCGACGAGTCGAGCCGGTGCCAGGTCTCGTCGAGCGGGCGCGCGTCGGTGTAGTCGAGCACCTCGGGGTAGACGTAGAGGTTCTCGTCACCGCGGTGGATGAACTCGAGGTCGGGCAGCGGCGGGGCGCCCTGCTCCCGCACCCACGCGTCGTAGGAGGTCCAGAGCGATCGGTGGGTGCGCTCGTACTCGGTGCGGAACGCGGCCCAGCCCGCGCGGTCGTCTTCGGCGAGCCCCGAGAACACCGGCGCGATGTCGTCGCCAGGCACCTCGAGCGGGTTGCAGCTCATGATGCGCACGAACGGCACGCCCGCCGTGACGAGCGCCGGGAACGCGATGACGTTGTCCTCGATGATCACGTCGGGCCGGACGCGCTCGATGATGGCCTTCAGTTGCGGCTCGCAGAACTTCGCGCCGTTCGCGAGCTCCTCCCAGATCGGCAGGGTCACGGTCTCGAGCTGCTCGGCCGTCGTCTTGCGAAACTCCGGCGAGACCTCCTTGATGTAGTCCTTCCAGAACTGCCCGGCGTCCTGCTCCTCGTCGCCGTCGACGCCCTCGGGTGCCGGCGCCAGGTCGACGAGGTCCTCCTCGAACCCGAGCGCCGCCAGCTTGCCCTGCCACGAGCGCTCGGCCGCGAACACGACCCGGTGGCCGCGCTTCAGCAGCTCGTTGCCGATGCCGATGCAGTTGTTCGTGGGGCCGTAGGCGCTCTCGGGCATGAACAGGAAGGTGCGGCGCTCATCGGACATGGGGGCTCCGTTCGTCTGTGTTCTCTGAATGTTGCTGGAAAGAATGGATGCGGTCAAGATCTCTGTGAGATCAGGTCAGTTCGGCCTATGATTGACCGACGATGCAGACAATCTGTCTGATCCGGAGGGAGCGAGATGGCCAGGCCGAAGCGGCAGGAGGAGCGTCGCAGCCAGCTCGTCGCGGCGGCCCAGCGCGCGATCGCGGCGCACGGCCCCGAGGGCGCGCGGCTGAACCGCGTGGCCGAGGAGGCGGGGCTCACGTCGGGTGCCGTGCTCTACTACTACCCCGACATCGACGAGCTCATGTTCGAGGCCAACCGCGCCGGCATGGAGCGCTTCTACGAGGGTCGCGTGCGGATGCTCGAGCAGCTCCCCGACGACCCGGTGACGCGCCTGCTCGCCCTCGCGAAATCGGGCCTGCCGAGCGGCTCCGGCGACACCGAGGTGCGCCTGCTGTGCGAGCTCGGAGGATCGGCGGGCCGCAATCCGCTCATGGCGTCGCTCCTCACGACCCTCTACGACCGCCAGGTCGGCATGTACCAGGTCGTGCTCGAGCAGGGCGCCGCCCGGGGCATCTTCGCGCTGGCGCAGCCGTCGGTCGTGATCGCGCGCAACCTCGTCGCCCTCGAGGACGCCTACGGCTACCGCATCATCGCGCAGCATCCGACCATCGACCACGACGCCGCCCTCGAGCTCATCGTGGCCTACGCGCGGCTCGCGACGGGTCACGCGCTGACCTCCTCCTGAGGCGCGGGCGCATCGCCGGCGGGCGACCTTTCGCCCGATTCCGCATCGGATGCCGCGGCGCCCGCGTTCGCGTCCTCGTCCTCGACGGATGCCGCCGCGGCCTCCCGCGCCACGACCGCCGCTCGCCCGAACCGTATGCCGACGGCATCGCCGCGCGCGACCCGGGTCGCGCCGTGCACGGTCGCGAGGATCGGCGCCGCGAGCGAAGGCACCTCGATCGAGATCGTGGAGGCGCCTCCGAGGAAGTAGGTGTCCACGACCGTGCCGCGCAGGCCCGACGTCGCGGCATCCGTCAGCTCGACGTCTTCGGGTCGCACCACCGCGGTGGCCGGGGCGCCGGCTGCGAGCACGTGCGGCGCCGCCACCTCGCCCGCGCCGGGCACGTCGACGCCGGCCGAGGTCGCCGTTCCGTCGAGCAGGTTGGCCGTCCCGATGAACGAGGCCACGAACCGCGTGGCGGGGTTCGCGTACAGCTCCTGCGGGGTCGCGAGCTGCTCGAGGCGTCCGTCGCGCAGCACCGCGATGCGATCGGCCATGGACATGGCCTCCTCCTGGTCGTGCGTCACGACCACGAACGTGAGGCCGACCTCGTGCTGCAGGCGCTTCAGCTCGAGCTGCATCGAGGCGCGCACCTGGCGGTCGAGCGCCGAGAGCGGCTCGTCGAGCAGCAGCAGGCGCGGGCGCTTCACGATCGCTCGGGCGAGGGCGACGCGCTGGCGCTGGCCGCCCGAGAGCTGCGCCGGCCGCCGCTTGGCGAGGTGCTCGAGGCCGACCACCGCCATGACCTCCTGCACGCGGCTCCTGACCTCCGCCCTGCCGACGCCCTCGGCCTCGAGGCCGTAGCCGACGTTCCGCTCGACGCTCATGTGCGGGAAGAGCGCGTAGCTCTGGAACATCATGTTCACCGGCCGCTTGTGCGGCGGCATCCGCAGCAGGTCATGGCCGTCGACCTCGATGCGACCCGACTCGGGCGTCTCGAAGCCCGCGATGGAGCGGAGCAGCGTGGTCTTGCCGCACCCCGAGGGGCCGAGCAGTGCGAAGAACTCGTTGTCGCGGATGTCGAGGGAGACGTCGTGCAGCGCGACGGTGTCGCCGTAGACGGCGCGGACGCCCTCGACGCGGAGGAGGGGTGCGTCGGACGGGTTCGTGGTTCCGGTCACTTCGGGGTTCCTGTCAGTCGGGTCAGTCGCTGCGCCGCGATCACCGTCACGATGCTCACGAGCAGGAGGAGGCTGGCGAGGGCGTTGACCTCGGGCGTCACCCCGAAGCGCACCATCGAGTAGATGACGATGGGCAGGGTGGGTTGCGTGGGCGCGGTCGTGAAGAACGCGATCACGAACTCGTCGAGCGAGAGGGTGAACGCGAGGAGCGCGCCCGCGACGATGCCCGGGGCGAGCTGCGGCAGCGTCACGCGCATGAACGTGCGCACGGGACCCGCGCCGAGGTCTCGCGACGCCTCCTCGAGGCTCGGATCGAGCGTCGCCATGCGCGCGAGGACGATCGCCGTGACGAACGCCGTCGCGAACACCGCGTGCGCGAGGATCACCGAGTGCAGGCCCAGGGTGACGGTCAGCAGCGAGAACAGCGTGAGCAGGCCGATGCCGAGCAGCAGGTCGGGCAGGATCGCCGGGGCGATCGCGAACGCCCGCACGAACCCGCCACGGGTGTAGTGCGCGATGCCGTACGCGAGCAGCGTGCCGAGCACGGTGGCGATCGCGGTGGCGCCGGTCGCCACGATGAGCGTGTTCACGAGGCCCTGCATCATCTGCTCGTTCTGGAACAGCTCGGGGTACCAGCGCAGCGAGAACCCGCGCCACACGAAGAGGTTCTCCGAGTCGTTGAAGCTCATGATGACGACCACGAGGATCGGCAGGTACAGGAAGGCGTAGCCGAGCCACAGGGGCACGAGGATGCCGCGGGGCTTGCGCACCGCGCGCGGGCGCGCCGCCGGCTCGAGCTCGCGCATGGCCGTCGTCGACGGGTTCGAGGTCGCGTCAGCCACGGCGGGGTCCTTCCGTGAGCCGGCGGGAGACCGCGGTCTGCGCGAGGATCACGAGCACCAGCAGGATCGTGAGCAGCAGCGCCAGCGTCGCGCCGAACGGCCAGTCGCGCGCCTCGAAGAACTGGTCGCGCACGAGGTTGCCGACCATGATCGTCTTACCGCCGCCGATGAGCTCGGGGATCACGAAGTTCGACATCGCGGGCACGAACACGAAGATGCATCCGGTCAGGGCGCCCGGCAGCGAGAGCGGCAGGGTCACCGTGCGGAACGCGCGCCACGGGGACGCGCCGAGGTTCGTGGCGGCCTCGCGGAGCGACGGGTCGAGCTGCTGCAGCGACGCGTAGAGCGGCAGCACCATGAGCGGCAGGTACATGTAGAGCAGGCCGACCACGATCGCCTGCGGCGTGTACAGCATGCTGATCGGCTCATCGGTGATGCCGAGCCCCTGCAGCCACTGGTTGACCCAGCCCGCGTTGTTGAGCAGCAGGATCCACGCGTAGGTGCGGATGAGGAAGTTCGTCCAGAACGGCAGCACGATCGCGATGAGCGCGACCGTGCGCCACTTCGGCGAGAGTCCGGCGATCGCGTATGCCATCGGGTAGCCGATGACGAGCGCGAGCACGGTGACGATGAGCGCGAGCCCGATCGACTGGAGGATGACGCCGAGGTAGAGCGGCTCGGCGAGCTTGATCCAGTTGTCGAGCGTGAACTCGAAGACGAGCCCCCCGAAGCGGCCGCGCTTGAAGAGCGTGTAGAAGGCGAGCAGCCCGACCGGGATCGCCATGAAGACGATGAGGAAGATCGTGCCCGGGGCGAGGAACGGCAGCGAGGCGATCCCCCGCCGCGCGCGAGGAGCGCGCGCGGCAGGGGTCGTCCGTTGGAGCGTCGAAGTCACTGCGTCGGAGCGGTTCAGTTCGTCGCGAGGACTTCGGCGTTGAGGTCGACGTACTTCAGCGAGTCCTCGCCGAGGTCGACGATGACCTCCTGCTCGAACAGCTCGTCGACCGTGATGCCGAGCGTGGGGTAGCTCTCGATGAGCCCGGGGTCGAGGGCCTCCATCGCGGCCTGGTTCGGCACCTTGTAGAGGATGTTCTCGGCGACCCAGGTCTGCACCTCGGGGTCGAGGATGTAGTCGATGAAGGCCATGGCGGCCTCCTTGTTCTTCGACGACTCGAGCACCGTCATGGTGTCGACCCAGAGGTCGGCGCCCTCTTCGGGGATCACGAACGTGATGTTCGGGTCGTCGGCGATGCCGTAGTTGCACCAGCCGTCCCACGCCTCGACCATCGCGGCCTCGCCCGAGACGAGCTTCGAGTAGAAGGTCGTGTCGTCGTAGGCGAGGAGCGTCGGCTTCGTCTCGAGGAGCTGGGCCTTCGCCTCCTCGAGCTCGGCATCGTCGGTCGTGTTGAGCGAGTTGCCGGCCGCCTTCAGCGCGGGCATCGCGAGCCAGCGGTCGGTCGACAGCATGGTCGTCTTGCCCACGAGCTCGGGCTTCGGGTTCAGCAGGTCGTTCCACGACGTCGGGTCGTACCCGGTGAGGTCGGGCCGGTAGCAGAGCCCCGTGGTGCCCCACGCGTAGGGCTCGGAGTAGACGTTGCCCTCGTCGTAGGGCAGCTCGAGCGCCTCGGGGTAGAGGTTCTCCTCGTTCGGGATGAGCGACTTGTCGAGCTTCGCGAGCAGGCCCTGCTCGGCGAGCGCCTGCGCGTACTGGCCCGAGACGAAGGCGACGTCGATGCCGGGGTCGGCGCTCGCGGTGAGCTTGGCGACGACGTCCTCGTTGGTCGTGTGGTTGACGATGGTCGTCTTGACGCCCGTGGCCTCCTCGAACTGCTCGGCGAGGTCCTCGGGATAGTAGTCCGCCCAGATCGAGACGGTGAGCGTCTGCTCGCTGAGGTCTGCGGCGGGGTCGAGCGTCTCGCCACCACCACCGCCGCTCGAGCACGAGGTGACGGCGAATGCGAGGGCGATGGTGCCGGCCGCTGCGGCGGCGATGCGTCGCGTGGTGGGCATGTGGTACCTCCTGGGACGTCGGAAAGGTTGAGCGATTGTTGCACCGCGAGTGAAGGAACCGCAATGGATCGAGGGACATGCTGGCGGCGGGTTTTCGCAATTGTTACAATCCGGATTCAATGAACTCACTCGATGGCGCAGCGCCCGTCGTCGGCGGACGTGTGCTGTCCGTCGACGCCGACGGCCGCGTGCTCGTGGAGGGCCGGCGGCCGGAGGCTGGTGACGGGGTCGCTCGGGCGATCGCCCGGCTCGTCGTCGACGACGTCGCAGCCGACGCGCCCGAGCGGGGCATCGCGGTCGACCAGACCAACACCTCGGTCATCGTCGACGGTCGTCTCGTCGTGAAGCTCGTCGGTCGCTGGGCGGCCGCCGATCGCGCCGGCGACCTGCTCGAACGCCTCGCGGACGCCGGGTCCGACGATGTCGCGCGCCTGCACGGGCGTGTCGGGTGGCGGCATCCGCTGCTCGGCGACGGCACGCTCGCGATCGTCACCGAGTACCTGCCCGGCGCCGAGGACGGCTGGACCTGGGCGGTCGACGACGTCGTGGCCGCGCTGCAGGGCGGGTCCGATCCCGACTGGCCGGCCCTGCTCGGCGCACGAGTGGCCCGCATCCACGACGTGCTCGGCGCCGACGCCGTGGCGTCGGGTGCGGATGCTCCTGCGGCTCGCCGCGCACGTGCCGACGCGGCGCTGGCCGGCGCCGTCGAGGCGGCCGAGGGGGCGACCGGCGCGCGACTGCGGAACCGGCGCGCGGCGCTCGAGCGCGGCATCCGCTCGCTCGACGACACCGCTCCCGGGCTCGAGTTCCCGATCCACGGCGACCTGCACGTGGGGCAGGTGCTCGCCTCGCCCGATGACACGGCCCCCGACGGCCGCCGGTACACCGTCATCGACTTCGACGGCGACCCGCAGCTCGACGCCGCCGATCGCGAGCGGGCGGATGCCGCGGCGCGCGACGTGGCGCACCTGCTCGTGTCGCTCGACCTCGTCGCCGCCGTCGCGCAGAAGCGACTGCGGCGGGCCGATGCCGCGGCCTGGGCGTGGGCGGACCGCGCCCGGAGCGACCTGCTCGGCGCCTACCGCGCCGAGCTCGCGCGGACCGACCTCTTCGACGCGGCGCTGCTGCCCGGCTTCGAGGCCGAGCAGCTGGCCGCGGAGCTGCACTACGCCGACCGCTTCCTGCCCGCCTGGCGCTACGCGCCCGACGCCGCGATCACGCACCGCTACCCCTCGACGAACGACCACCCGGAGGACCCGTGGACACCGCCGCCTTTCGAGCCGACCTCGGCCTGATCCCCGAGACGCTCGACGCGCTGGCCGACGCGATCGAAGCCGGCCTGCCCGGGCTCGACGGCCTTCCGTGGCTCGGCGCGCGCCGCGTGCTCGTGCTCGGCATGGGCTCGAGCCGATACGCCGCCGACGTCGTCGGCCGCCGCTACCGGGCCGCCGGAGCCGACGTCGTCGTGGAGCTCGCGAGCTCGGAGCTGCTGCCGCCGGTCACGCCCGACCTCGCCGTCGTCGCGGTGTCCGCGACGGGCGGCAGCGCCGAGGTGCTGCACGCGGTCGAGCGGTTCCGCGGCATCGGGCGGCTCGTGGCGGTCACGAACCGCCCCGACTCCGAGCTCGGCCGGATGGCCGACGCGGTCGCGCCGCTGCTCGCGGGCGTCGAGGCATCCGGCGTCGCCTGCCGCACGTTCCGCGCGACGTTCGCCGTGCTCGACGAGGTGCTCGGGGCGCTCACCGGGATCGTGCCCGCCGACCGCTTCGATGCCGCGACGCTGCGCCGTTCCGCGGCCGCGAACGCGCAGCTGCTCGACGGCGCCGGCGACTGGCTCGAACCCCTGACGAGCCTGCTCGCCGGACCGACGGGCACCTGGATCCTCGCGCCCGTCGAGCGGCTGTCGAGCGCGCAGCAGTCCGCGCTCATGCTCCGGGAGGTGCCGCGCCGCATCGCGTTCGCGTCGGAGACCGGCGACTGGTCGCACGTCGACGTCTACCTCACGAAGACGACCGACTACCGCGCGCTGGTGTGCGCCGGGTCGCGCTGGGACGCGCAGGCGCTCGAGTGGATGGGGTCGCGCGGCTCGCGGTACGCGTCGCTCGGGTCCGAGCTGCCCGGGGCGGAGCTGGCGATCCGGTACGACGGCGACGACGACGAGCGCGTGGCGGTGCTCACCGAGACCCTCGTGGGCGAGCTCGTCGCCGAGCGACTGCTGCGCTGAGTGCAGCGGATGCCGCGGCACGGTGGTCGCCCGGCGGCCGCGCCGCGGCATCCGCTCACCCGTCGGGTGTCGCGCTGGCGGCATCCGCCGGCCGCCAGCCCGGGATCGTCATGGCGTCATCGGGCAGAGCGTCTCCGTCCGCACCAAGGTCCGAACGGGCTGTCCGCAGCCGAAGGATTGACGCCCCATCTCACTTCGTGGTTGCTTTCACTACGCAACATGTCAAGCAGCGCTCCACCACACGGACAGCGAGGTTCTTCATGATGTCAGCTTCACGAGGCACGACGGCGCTCTCTTCGCGCATCGGGCGGATCATGCGCGCGCACGCCGCGGCCGAGCGCACCGGGATCCCGGTCGACGAGGTGCTCGAGGGCGCGGCCGATGAGCGCGGCGGGGGCGACCGCGGCGGACTCACCCGCCGCGACGCGATCCGGGTCGTGGGCGCCGCCGGAGCGAGCGCGGCGCTCGCCATGGCCGCACCCCTCTCCGCGGCAGCGAAGCCCGCCCCGAGCGTGGCCGTCGTCGGCGCAGGCCTCGCCGGCACGCGGGCGGCGCACTGGCTGTGGCGCACCAAAGGCATCGCGAGCACGGTGTTCGAAGGCAGCGACCGCGCCGGCGGACGCTGCTTCAGCCTGCGCGGGTTCTTCGACGACGGGATCGTCGTCGAGCACGGCGGCGCGCTCATCAACACCGACCACAACGCCATCCGCAACCTCGCCTCGAACCTCGGGCTGAGCCTCGACGTCGTGCACGGCGGCAGCTACTCGGGCTGGGTCGACAAGTACTGGATCGACGGACGCGACTACCCCTACGACGACGCCAACGACGACTGGGGTGCGGTCTACGCCGCCATGAAGGCCGACCTCGCCGCCGCACCGTACTGCCAGACCTACGACAGCCACACAACCGCGGGCGTCGCGCTCGACGAGATGACGGTCGACGACTGGCTCGCGGCGAAGGTGCCCGGCGGGCTCTCGAGCCGGTTCGCGAAGCTCATGCGCTCGAACGCCATGGCCGAGTACGGGCTCGAGACGAGCCGGCAGTCGGCGCTCAACCTCGTCTACCTGCTCGGCTGGAACAGCCAGAACAGCCTCGCGCCCATCAACGGTGCCGACGAGAAGTACGTGGTGCGCGGCGGGAACGACCAGATCGTCACGCGCATGATCGAGCAGCTTCCCGCGGGCACCGTGCGCTACCGCCACGAGCTGGTCGCGGTGAGGCGCAACGCCGACGGGACGGTGCGGCTGAGCTTCCGCACGGGTGGCTCGACGATCGACCGCACCTTCGACCGCGTCATCCTCGCCCTGCCCTTCACGACGCTGCGCGAGTGCGACCTCGGGCAGTCGGGGTTCTCGGCGCTCACCCGCCGCGCGATAAGCGAGCTCGGCCTCGGCGCGAACGCGAAGGTGCACGTGCAGCTCGACCGTCGGCCATGGGTCGAGCAGGGCTATGGCGGCGCCGCATACACGAACCCGACCGGCTTCCAGTGCGGCTGGGATGACACGGCGGCCCACCCGCTGCCGACCGGCGTCTACAACTTCTTCCCCTCGGGCGACCAGGTCATGGCCTGGTCGGGCGCGCCGTTCGGACCGGCGCCGGCCGCCCAGGTGTCGGGCCTGCTCGCGCAGCTCGAGCCGATCTTCCCCGGCGTGACCGGCGCCTACTCCGGCAAGGCGTATCGCGACTTCTGGTGGGCGAACCGCTGGTCGCGCGGCGCGTACACGTGCCAGCGCCCCGGCCAGTACACGCAGCTCTTCGGCGTGGGAACGACGCCCGAGGGCAACGTGCACTTCGCGGGCGAGCACACGAGCGTGGAGTACTACGGCTTCCTCAACGGCGCCGTCGCGTCGGGTGAGCGGGCCGCCAAGGCCGTCGCACTCTCCTGAGCCCGCACCGGATGCCGCGGCTCAGGTCGTCGCGGCATCCGGTGCCCGTGGTGCTCGTGGCTCAGCGCAGCCAGGCCGTCGTGGCCGAAGGCAGGCGGCCGTCGACGAGCGGCGCGCTCGTGATGAGCACCTCGCCCTCGGGCAGGTCGACGGGTTCCGAGCCGAAGTTCGTGACCGACTGCCAGCCGCCCGGACGCGCGAACCAGAGCACGTCGGAACCCGCCGGGTGGTCGCGCCAGAGCAGCCCCTCCGCATCCTGCAGCTCGTGCCGCAGGGCGAGCGCCCGCCGGTAAATGCTCAGCGTGGAGTCGGGATCGGCGTGCTCGGCCTCCACCGAGAACTCGCCCCACCAGCCGGGCTGCGGCAGGTGCGCGCCGTCGTCGCCGAAGCCGAACGACGAGCCCTCCGTCGTCCAGGGCAGCGGCACGCGGCATCCGTCTCGGCCGACCTCGATGCCCGGGCTGCGGAAGAACGTGGGATCCTGCCGGTCGGCGTCGGGGATGTCGGCGACCTCGGGAAGCCCGAGCTCCTCGCCCTGGTAGAGGTAGGCGCTGCCGGGCAGGGCCAGCATGAGCAGGCTCGCCGCCCTGGCGCGGCGCAGGCCGAGCGCGGCGTCGAGCTCCGACGCCGGTCCGCCGCGCAGCAGCCACTGCTTGCCGACCTCGCCGTCGTCGCCGGGATCGTCGGCGAGGCCGTAGCGGGTGGGGTGGCGCACCACGTCGTGGTTCGAGAAGACCCACGTGTTCGACGAGCCGGTCACGGTGACGGACTCGAGGTTGTGGTCGATGATCGCCCGGAACTCGGCGGCGTCGAAGTTCGCGCGCAGCAGGTCGAAGTTGAACGCCTGGCCGAGGCTCGTCGGCAGGGCGTAGCGGTAGCGTCGCTCGGGCTCCACCCACGCCTCGGCGACCGCGATGCGCGGCGGGTCGTACTCGTCGAACACCGCGCGCCACTCGGCGTAGATCTCGTCGAGCTCCTCTCGGTCCCAGAGGGGGTGTGAGCCGTCGGTGACGAGCTTCAGCTCCTCGAGCTCGGCGTGCGAGCGGAGCGGGTAGGTGAGGTCCTTGGCGAGCGCGTGGGCGACGTCGACCCGGAAGCCGTCGACGCCCCGGTCGGCCCAGAACCGCAGGGTCGTGAGGAAGTCGTCGCGCACCTCGGGGTTCGCCCAGTTGAAGTCGGGCTGCTCGGGCGCGAACAGGTGCAGGTAGAACTGCCCGTCGCCGACCGGCTCCCAGGCCGAGCCGCCGAACATCGCCTGCCAGTCGCTCGGCGGCTCGGTGCCGTCGGGCCCCTCGCCGTCGCGGAAGATGTAGCGCTCGCGCGCCGCCGAACCCTTCGGCGCGGCGAGCGCCTCCTGGAACCACAGATGGCGGTTCGACGAGTGGTTCGGCACGATGTCGACGATCAGCCGGATGCCGGCGGCGTGCAGCGCCGCGACCATCTCGTCGAAGTCGGCGAGCGTGCCGAGCTTCGGGTCGACGTCGCGGTAGTCGTCGACGTCGTACCCGCCGTCTGCGAGGGCCGACGGGTAGAACGGCGACAGCCACACCGCATCGACGCCGAGCTCGGCGAGGTACGGGATGCGGCTCGTGATGCCGCGGAGGTCGCCGATGCCGTCGCCGTTCGCGTCGGCGAAGCTCCGCGGGTAGATCTGGTACACGGCGGCCTGGCGCCACCAGGTGGGGTCGTTCGCGATGGCGGCCGTCGCGTCCTGCGCGAGCGTCGTGGGGGTCGTGTCGGTCATCGGTCGGGCCTTCCTTTCCGAACGGATGCGTCGGGCCGCACGATACGCCGATCGAGGGCTCGAGGCATCCGTCGCCTGCTTCGAGGGTTACATGGAACCGGCCGAGGGGGTCACCCCTTGCGGGATCGCCGACGACCGGTTCCTGCGGTCACTTGATGGAGCCCCGCGTCACGCCGGAGATGACCCAGCGCTGCGAGAACACGTAGACGATGAGCAGCGGCGCCATCGCCATGAGGTAGGACGCGAACGCCACCGTGTAGTCGGTGTTGAACTGGCCCTGGAACACGTACTGGGCGAGTGGCAGCGTTCGCGCCGCGGGGTCGCTCAGCACGACGAGCGGCATGATGAAGTCGTTCCACGCCCACACGCACGTGAGGATGCCGACCGTGGCGTTCATCGGCGCGAGCAGCGGGAAGATGACCTGCCAGAACACCCTCCACGTCGATGCGCCGTCGACCCTCGCCGCCTCCTCGAGCTCGATCGGGATCGAGCGGATGTACGCGGTGTAGATGAACACGTTCAGCGAGAGTCCGTAGATCGTGTACAGCACGATCATGCCCGCCTGGTTGTCGAGCCCGAGGATCGCGGTCTGCTTCACGAGCGGCAGCATGATGATCGGGAACGGGATGAACAGCGCCGCCAGCAGGTAGAAGAACACGCCCTTGAAGAACGGCCGGTGGATGTTGCGGGCCAGGGCGTACGCGACGATCGAGCTCGTCAGGAGCGTGAACACGACCGACCCAACGGTGATGAGGGCGGTGTTCATGAGCGCCTGCGGGAAGTTCGTGCGCTCCCACGCCTCAGGGAAGTTGCTCCAGTCGACCGGGTTCGGCCATTCGAAGCCCGTTCCCGACACCAGCTGGTCGGGTGTCTTCAGCGAGACGACGACGGCGAGGTAGAGCGGGATCAGGATCGTGAGCGAGCAGACCGCGATGAGCGCGGTCGCCCACCAGTTGACCCGACGGGTGTCGTCGTCGTCGCTGCGGGCGCGGCGTCGCCGCGGCACGTCGGGCAGGGCCTCCTCGGCCTGCGCGAGGGTGGTGGTTGCGGTGGTCATCAGAAGTCGGCCTCTCTGCGCTGAAGGACCCGGAACTGGAAGAGCGAGACGACCGTGATGACGATGAAGAAGATCACCGCGTTGGCCGTCTGGTAGGCGAACTCGCCCCCCGAGAACCCGCCGCGGAAGATCAGCAGGGTGACGGATTCGGTCGAAGTGCCCGGACCGCCGTTCGTGAGGGCGACGATCTGGTCGAAGACCTGCAGGTACCCCTTCAGGCTCAGCACCACGTTGATGGTGAAGAACGCGCCGATCAGCGGGAACGTGATCGACCGGAACTGGCGCCACGCGGAGGCGCCGTCGAGCGACGCCGCCTCGTAGAGCTCGGCCGGGATGGTCTGCAGGCCCGACAGGTAGATGATGATCGCGAACGCGCACGCCTGCCAGACCGCCAGCACGACGATCGCGGTCCATGCCCAGTCGGGGCTGGTGAGGATGTTGTCGGCGAACAGCGGGACGCCCGAGAGGATCTTCGGCAGCGAGTTCGAGAAGAAGAACTGGAACACGTAGCCGATCACCAGGATCGAGAGCACGTAGGGCACGAAGTAGACGCCGCGCCAGAAGTTGCGGGCCTTGATCTTCGCGTGCAGGCCGAGGGCGATCGCCAGTGAGATCACGTTCGTGAGGATCGTGGCGACGATCGCGAACAGGAACGAGAACCCGTAGGCGGCGAGCACGCGGTCGTCGCGGAACAGGTTCAGATAGTTCGAGAACCCGACGAAGTTCCATTCGCCGTAACCGGCGTAGTTCGTGAAGCTGAAGAAGATGCCCACGAGCACCGGCAGGGTGTGGAACAGCGCGAACGCGATGACGGCGGGCCACACCATCCAGTAGAAGGCGGGAAGGGCGCGGCGGCTCTCGAGCCTGACGCGCTTGGCGCGGGCGGGCTTCTCGCCGGCGGTGGACGAGCTGCGAACCGCTTGGGTCAGCGTGGTCATGTCATTCTCCCGTCACGGGGATCGTGCGAGCGGCGACCTTCGCCCACTCGCGGTCGAGGGTGGCGAGCGCGGCCTCAGCGTCGCCGGTGAAGAGGAACTCCTGGTCGATCGCGGCGAGCGGGATGCTCGGCGGGATCTGGTGGTCGATGAAGCCGGTGATGCGGCCCTCGTCGAACCAGGGCGCGACCGACTGGATGGCCGGGTCGTCGCTGAGCTGCGCGCCCTCGACGGACGGGACCATGTTCTGCGACGCGCCGAATTCCTCGATGACGTCCTTCTGGAAGAGGTACTCGACGAAGCGCAGGGCCTCCTCGCGGTGCGGCGTGTCCTTGCCCATGGTCACCACGACGTCGACGCCCGAGACCAGCAACCGGTCGTCGGGGTCGTCGCCTGCGGGATAGGGGAAGATACCGGCCCGGATGTCGGGGTTGATCCCCTTGATCGGGTTGACCGCCCAGATGCCCTGCATGAGCATCGCGACCTCGCCGTTCGCGAACGCGGCGTTGCCGTCGTCGTAGGTCTTGCCGCGGTAGCCCTCCTGCGTGTACGAGAACAGCTCGTACTGCTGGTCCATCGCCTCGGCGAAGTCCTTCTGGAACGACACCTCCGAGTCGGGGCCGACGTCCTCGCCCTCCTCGCGCATCTGCTCAAAGAAGTCGTCCTGCGCCGGGTAGGCGCCGAGCGCGTTGAACGAGGGCAACCCGGTCCACGAGTCGGCGAGGGTGCCGTAGAACGGCACGATGCCGGCGTCCTGGAGCGCATCGCACACGGCGATGAACTCGTCCCAGGTCTCGGGCACCTCGAGGCCCTGCTCCTCGAAGATCTGCTGGTTGTAGATGACGCCATTCGCGTTGTTCACGTAGCCGAGGCCGTTGACCTCGCCCTCCGCGTTGCCGAGGTCCGCGAGGATCTCCTGCACCGCCGGGTTGATGGTCTGGAGCACGGGCTCATCGGAGAAGTCGTAGAACACGCCGGCCTGCGCGAGGCGCCCGAAGTTGCCGTTCGCGTTGAGCGTGATCACGTCGGGCGCCTTGTCCTTCACGAGCAGCGTGCGGATGATCGTGTCGGCGTCGGCGACCTGGTTCTGCACCACGTCGATGTCGGGGTTCTCGGCTTCGAAGTCGGCGATGATCTGCTCGAAGTCCTCGAGCGCCTCGCCCTTGAACTGGAAGAAGTCGAGCTGCACGCGTCCGTCACCGGACGCCGAGCAGCCGGCGAGCAGCAGGGCGCCGAGGGCTGCGGATGCCGCGACGGCGAGCGTGCGGCGGCGCCGTGCTCGTCGCCGATGCTCGCGCGCCGGGCGGATGGGCTGGTCGGTCATGGTGCGCCTCCTTGCGCTGTGGGTGCGGTGGTACTCGGTGTGAGGACGGATCGGAACGTGGTCTCGATGCGCGCTTCGCGCTACTCGACCACCGGAGTCAGCTCGAGCAGCACGAGCTGTGCGGGGAAGAGCACGGGAGCCTGCAGGCCCGCCGTGCCGAGTTGCCGGCCGGTGAGCGTGATCGGCTGCTCGGCCCAGGGGAGCGGGGACTGGCCGGGTCCGTCGGCCACGCTCCCCGCGGCGATCCGCACGGAGTACCGGCGGTCCGCGTCGAGGCCCGGCAGCGTGAAGCGTCCGGGCGGGTACGTCACGCTGGTCGAGACCTGCGTGAAGGTGAAGAGGGCGGATGCGCCGTCGCGTGCGACGACGCCGCGGACGTCGGTCGTGGCATCCGTCGTGTCGCCGTGCACGAGCACGCCCGAGTGGATGAGCGCGCGGTGCCGCTTGTGCAGGTCGACCCAGCGGGCGACCGACGCGAGCCCGTCGTCGTCGAGCGCGGTGAGGTCCCACTCGATGCCGAGGTGGCCGAGCATCGCGACGCCGGCGCTGAGGTCGAGCGAGACGCGCCGATTCGTCGAGTGCACGACTGGGCTCGTCAGGTGCGCGCCCATCATCTCGGGCGGAACGACGAGGCTCGTGTAGCGCTGGATCTGCAGGCGCTCGACGGGGTCGAGGGTGTCGCTCGTCCAGACGCGGTCGGTGTGCTCGAGGATGCCGAGGTCGACGCGGGCGCCGCCAGACGCGCACGACTCGATCTCGAGCGACGGATGCCGCCGCTTCAGCTCCGCGAGCAGGTGGTAGAGCGCCTCGACGTTGTCGTGCACGCGGGCACGGCCCGAGTCGGCCGCCCCGGCTTCGAGCAGGTCGCGGTTGTGGTCCCACTTGAGGTAGGCGATGTCGTGCGCGGCGAGCAGCGCGTCGAGTCGCTCGAGCAGGTGCGCCCAGGCGCCCTCGTTCGCGAGGTCGAGCACGTACTGCTGCCGCGCGGGCACGGGCAGCTCGTCGCGGCCGCGGAGGATCCAGTCGGGGTGCGCCCGGGCGAGCTCGCTGTCGAGGTTCACCATCTCGGGCTCCACCCACAGGCCGAACTCCATGCCGAGCCCGCGGACGCGCTCGATGAGCGGGCCGAGGCCCGACGGCCACACCGTGTCGTCGACCTCCCAGTCGCCGAGGCCCGCGGTGTCGTCGCGGCGCCCGAGGAACCAGCCGTCGTCGAGCACGAACCGCTCCACGCCGACGGCCGCGGCGCGCTCGGCGAGGGTGGCGAGGGTCTCGAGGTCGTGGTCGAAGTACACGGCCTCCCACGTGTTCAGGGTCACGGGCCGCGGGCGCTGCGGATGCTGCGGGCGGGCGCGCAGCTCGTCGTGGAATCGCCGCGAGAGCTCGTTCAGGCCGTCGCCCCACGATCCGATCGCCCAGGGCGTCGTGTACGACTCGCCCTCGGCGAGCACGATCTCGCCCGGTCCGAGCAGTTCGCCGGCCGAGAGGAACGACTCCGCCGTGGGCGTGCGCTCCGCCGCGAGGCGGTGGTTGCCGCTCCACGCGACGTGCACGGCGTGCACGAGCCCGCGCTCGAAGCCGAAGCCCGTGCGTCCGGCGGCGAGCACGAGGCTCGCGTCGGCGCCGGGGCGTCCGCGCCGGCTCTCGCGCAGGTGGGTGCCGATCGTGAAGGCGTGGCGCTGCGGGGACCGCTCGCGCAGGTGCCGTCCGGTCGTGTCGAGGAGCTCGCCGAGGTCGCCCGGGACGGGGAACGCGGGCGCGAGCGCGGCGAGCGAGTACGGCTCGGCGGCTCGGTTCTCGAGCGTGATGCGCTGGCGGACGAGGCCCGACGCGGTGACCTCGAGCGTGATGGTCGCCGCCAGGCCGGCCGCGGCATCCGCTGCGCCGATCACCGCACGGGTGGATGCCTCGTCGACCTCGATCGACTCGGTGACGAGCTTGGTGGAGAACGAGCGGCCGTGGCGGTGCCCCGCGAGCCCGGGCGTGCCGAGCCAGCCCGAGGACTCCTGCGGGATGAGCGTGAGGGGCGCGGGCTGGTCGAGTCCGCCCGAGACGCGCTGGGGGAGTGCCGCCGTGCCGATCGCCGCGAGCTCCGCCTCGCCGAGGTCGCCCTGGTCGGCGCCCCAGAACACGATCGCGGGCAGCGGGGCGTGGCGGGCGTCGAGGATGACGCTGGTTCCCCCGTTGCGAAGGTGGAGGAGCTCGGAGCGGCGCTGCATGAGTTATTTCTACGACAGAAATAAGGTCTTGTCAATACACCCCCCGTTCGCGGGTGAAAACCGTCGTTCGCTCGGTTCAAAGGGCCACCTTCATGCCAAGATGGAACGAATACAGCGTCCTGGGAGGTCGATGATGACGCCGAACGAGACCGAGGTGAGCGAGAGTGCCCGCGACCTCGCACGCGAGGTGCTCATCCACGGGCCGATCTCGCGCGCCGAGCTCGGGCGCCGGCTGGGGCTGTCGCCCGCGAGCCTGACCCGGCTGAGCAAGCCCTTCCTCGACCGCGGACTGCTCGTCGAGGCATCCGAGACCCTGCAGGGATCGACGGGTCGACCTGCGCGGCCGCTCGACGTGCCCGTCGACGCCGGGCGCTTCGTCGGCATGAAGGTCACCGGCGAGTCGGCCTTCGGCGCCGTCACCGACCTGCGTGCGGGCGCCGTGGCGACGGCCGAGCGCGTGCTCGAGGACCACGACGTGCAGCAGGTCGTCGACACGCTCGCCGACCTCGCGGCCGAACTCCGCGGGGCCGGCGGCGCCGAGCTCGCGGGCGTCGGCGTGAGCATCGGCGGCAATGTCGCGGACGGGCGGGTGGTCACCCGCGCGCCGTTCCTCGGCTGGCGCGACGTTCCCCTGGCCGAGCTCCTCGAGTCGCGCCTCGGCGTACCCGTCACCGTCGAGAACGACGTGACCGCGCTGACCACCGCGGAGCAGTGGTTCGGCGACGTGCGCGGTCGCGACTCCTTCGCGGTCGTGACGATCGGCGCCGGCGCCGGCTACGGGCTGGTGATGCACGACCGGGTCGTGACCACGCCCGACTCGGGTCTCGGCCTGGGCGGGCACCTCCCGCTCGACCCGAACGGCCCGTTGTGCCCCGACGGGCATCGCGGATGCTCCAGCGCCATGCTCTCCATCCCGAGCATCACCGCCCAGCTCGGCATCGCCCTCGGCCGTGAGGTCGACTACGACGAGGTGCTCGCGCTCGCCGCGGCGGGACATCCGCTCGCCGTCTCGATCACGAACGCGGCCGGCCGCGCCCTCGGTCGCATGATCGCCCTCATCGCGAACGTCGCCATGGTCGACGCGGTCGTGCTCGCCGGCGAGGGCATGGCGCTCTGGGACGTCGTCGGCGACGTGGCGCTGGTCGCGCTCGCCGCCGATCGCGACCCCGAGGCGACGCCCGTCGAGCTCTTCGTCGACGACGCCGGGTTCGCGTCGTGGGCGCGGGGCGCCGCCGCCGTCGCGATCCAGGCCGCGCTCGGCCGCCTGCGCCTCCCGGCCTAGAGGGTTACAGCTCCAACGGCCGCGCCGAGGAGGACCGCACGCGGAGCTCGTACGGCAGCGGCGTCGCGGCGGGGGGCGCGGCATCCGCGTCGGGCTCGAGCTGCTCCATGAGGATCTCGACCGCCTTCTCGCCCTGGAGGCGCGGGAACTGCGCGACCGTCGAGAGCCCGAAGAAGTCGGACAGGTCGTGGTCGTCGATGCCCACGATCGACACGTCGCGCGGCACGACGAGCCCGAGGTCGCGCGCCGCGAGGATCGACCCGATGGCCATCTCGTCGGATGCCGCGAAGATCGCGGTCGGGCGATCGTGCGGTACGCCCAGCAGCTGCTTGGCCGCGTGGTAACCACCCTTGATGGTGAAGTCGGCCGGCGCGAACAGGCGCGGGTCGACCTCGATGCCGGCGTCGCGGAGCGCGCCCTCGTAGCCGATGCGCCGGTTCGTCGGCAGGTGGAAGTCGAGGTCGAACTCGATGTCGCCGCCGATGTGGGCGATACGGCGGTGGCCGAGTCCGATGAGGTGCTCGGTCGCGAGGCGCGCGACCGCGACGTCGTCGATCGTGAGCGTGCGTACGCCCGGGATCGGGCCGCCGACGCCGACGAGCGGCTTTCCGAGGTCGTGGAGCCGCGCGACCTCGGGCTCGGCGAGCTCGAGCGAGACCGCGATCACGGCGTCGACGCGTTGGCGCAGCAGGAAGTGCTCGAACACGCTCGCGCGCTCGCGGCCGTCGCCCGACAGGTTGTAGAGCGTGAGGTCGTAGCCGTGCCGCAGCAGCGCCTGCTGCGCGCCCTCGAGCACCGACGAGAAGAACCACCGGTTGAGGAACGGGATCACGACGCCGATGTTGCGGGTGCGGCCCGATGCGAGGCTCGACGCGTTCGACGACACCACGTAGCCGAGCCGCGCGGCCGCCTCGAGCACCTTCTGCTTCGACGAGGGCGAGACGTGGCCGCGACCGCTGAGCGCACGCGAGACCGTCGCGGTCGAGACCCCCGCGAGCTTCGCGACCTCCTCGATGCCGGCCATGGCCTCCTCATTCCCGGCCTCGCCGATGCCGACACGACGTCGCATACCGGGCCTCGGCGCGTCATCCCAGGCCTGACCGAGTCACGAGGCATCCTATCGTCTGGCCCTGTGGGAGACTCGTCGTGACCCCCATCGACGGGACACCGTTTGCCGCCTCGCCTGCGTGGCGCGTTGCCAGCGAGGCGCCCGTGCGGTAGAAAAGGCCGGGTTGATGCATGCACGGCGGGGGCGGACCAGCCTCCTCGGAGACTGGAAGGGAGAGCTCGCGTGAAGTGGGTCAAGCGCATACTCATCGCAGCGGTCGTCATCTTCGCGGTCTTCTACGTGGTGACGCGCCCGCAGGACGCGGCCAGCGCCGTCGAGGGCGCGGTCGGCGCCGTCTGGAACGCCGGCGCGGCCATCGGCCAGTTCTTCACCTCGCTCGCCACCTGAGGCCGGCGTGCTGTTCGACCCCAAGGTCCAGAAGTACCTCATCGCCGACGAGGGCGAGGTGATCGTCGACGAGGTGCGCAAGCACTGGGCCGTGATCATCGGCCCGATCATCGAGATCCTCCTCGCGATCCCGGCACTGCTGCTGCTCGGCGTGATGCCGTCGACGCTGTACTGGGTGCCGATCTTCCTCTCGCTCGCGCTGGCGCTGCACGGCGGCTGGCGCATCCTCGAGGCGCAGATGGACCGCTTCGTCATCACGAACATGCGGGTGTTCCGCGTCCACGGCATCCTGTCGCAGTCGCAGGCGACGATGCCGCTCGCGCGAATCCTCGACATCTCGGTGCACCGGCCGATCATCGGCCGCATCCTCGGCTACGGGCACTTCGTGTTCGAGTCCGCCGCCCAGGAGCAGGGCCTGCGCGAGATCCGGTTCGTCGGCCGGCCCAACGAGCGCGGCCTCACCATCCAGCGCGTCATCGCCCGCTCGGGCCTGCGCGGACCCGTTCGGCGCCAGGAGACGCCGGCCGCGCCTCCGCCGCCGCCCCAGACGGTTCCGCCGCCCCCGCCGGTCCCCGTCGTGACGGTCGCGCCCGTCACGTCGTCCGATGCTCCCACGGGTCCGATCCCGACCGCGCACGACCCCGACGCGCCGTACGATCCCGACGCCCCCCATTCGGAGCACGACACCGCCGAGATCCCCTGGTGGAGGGCCGCGAACTGACGTGGAATCGGCGGCGAATCGGCGCTGATCAGGCCTTCGATGGCCCCGGCGGCGGCCGCGGCATCCGGTGCCCGCGTCGATTTCTCACCACGGCACTCCGCGGGTATCCTTGACAGGCCCCCGGTTGTGTGCAGAACGCGGTCGGGTGCGACTGGCGAGTTACCCAAGCGGCCAAAGGGATCTGACTGTAAATCAGCTGTCTACGACTTCGGGGGTTCGAATCCCTCACTCGCCACTCCAGAAGCCCCGGTCCGCCGGGGCTTTCGTGGTCTTCGGCGTGCGTCGCGCGGATGCCGCGGGCGCTGTCCCGGTGGCCGATCGGATGCCGCGGGGCGGCGCCCCGGTCATCGGGCGGATGCCGCGGGGCGTAGCGTGAAGGGCATGACCCAGCTCGACGCCCACGGGGCATCCGCCGGCCTGCTCGACCTCACCCGCGACATCGCCGTACGGGCCGCGGAGTTCGCGCTCGACGCACGACGGGCGGGCGTGAGCGTCGCCGCGACGAAGTCGACGCCGACCGACGTGGTCACCGCGGCCGACCGCGACACCGAGGCGCTGATCCGGTCGTTCATCCTCGACGCGCGCCCCGACGACGGCATCGTCGGCGAGGAGGACTCCGCGCACATCGGCACGAGCGGCATCGACTGGGTCGTCGACCCGATCGACGGCACGGTCAACTTCCTCTACGGCATCCCCGCGTGGGCCGTGAGCATCGCCGTCGTCGAGGGCGCGGCCGGGGGCGACGTCGGCGGGACCACGCTCGCGGGCGTCGTGGCCAACCCGGTGACCGGCGAGGTGTTCGAGGCGTCGGCGGGCGGAGGGGCCCGGCTGTCCGGGCGCGAGCTCGCCGTGAACACCGACGTGCCGCTCGCGACGGCGCTCATCGGCACCGGCTTCTCGTATTCCGCCGAGCGGCGCCACGACCAGGCCGCCGTGCTGCTCGAGCTCATCACGAAGGTGCGCGACATCCGCCGCATCGGCTCGGCTTCGCTCGACCTCTGCGCCGTCGCCGCGGGCCGCATCGACGCCTACTACGAGCGCGGGCTCAACGCCTGGGACCACTCCGCCGGAGCGCTCATCGCCCGCGAGGCCGGGGCCCGCGTCGGCGGACTGCACGGCGGACGCGAGAACCGCGAGCTGGTCGTCGCTGCCGCGCCCGCGCTCTACGAGGAACTCGCGGCGGCGCTGCGGGCGGCCGGCCTCGACGCCTGAGACGCGCCGTGACGGCGTTCTCCACAGACGCCGATTCCGTGCGTGTTCGCGCGTCTGCGCGCGTGATTCTGCGAGCGCTCTCAAGCGATGCCGCGGAAGCCGCAACGAACGTGCGCCGCGAGGGGCGAATACCTCCGTGCCGCGTGACGACGACGTATGAGAACGGATAGTCTTTACCAACCCGTTATCTCGACACAGGTCGTGATCGCTCACCTCCCCGTTCGTACTCCCCGATCGCCGAAGGTCCCCCCACGTGCTCGAGCCCCACCTCGTGCCCGACGGTTCAGCGCCAGGCACTCAGTCCCCCTTGCGGCCTGAGCGACCCCTGACGCGCCGCGAGCTCCGCGAGCGTGAGGCAGCGGATGCCGCGCGCCAGGCAGGTGCGGCCGCGACTGGTGAGCCGGGGCAGGTGTCGTCGCAGGCGGGGTTCCCGCAGCAGGCCGCGGCGCCGGTGCATCCGCAGCAGGCGGCGCCTCCGGTGTATCCGCAGCAGGCCGCGGTTCCGATGTATCCGCAGGCCGCGGCGCCCGTGTATCCGCAGCAGGCCGCGGCGCCCGTGTTCCCGCAGCAGGCCACGGCGCCCGTGTTCCCGCAGGAGCCCGCGCAGGTGCTCCCGCAGCCCCTACTTCCGCAGCACCCCGCGCAGGCGCTGTCGCAGCCGGCGCCGCAGCAGGCGGCGCCTCAGGCGTGGCAGCCGTCCGCGTATCCGACGTCGACCTCTGCCGCGTTGCCGCAGGCGCCGATCGTGCAGCCCACCGCGCCCGCTCCCTCGGCTCACTATCCGACCGCAGCGCAGCCGACGGCACCGACGCGCCCCGTGGCCCAGCCGACGGCACCCTCCGCGCTCGCCGCGCAGCATCCGACCGCCGCGCAGCATTCGATCGCAGCGCAGCATCCGACCGCAGCGCAGCATTCGATCGCAGCGCAGCCCGCGCGTCCCGGCTTCGACGACCTCTTCGGCGGCATCGGTGCCGCTCCCCACGAGACCATCGAGGCGCCCGTCCGGCGCCGGGTCGCCGAGACGACTCCGAACTCCGAGGCCGAGCAGGCCGACCGTCGCACCGGTCGAGGCTCGGCCTCCTCCATGTCCGGCGGGTCCGGCTCCGCTGAGGCGACCTCCGCGCGCGGACGCGCCGCCGAGCGCCGGCCCGCAGCCGCGGAGCCTGGCGGTTTCGACGCCCTGTTCGCCGACCTCGGCGACGCGGACGAGGCCGACGAAGCTCCCCGTGGTGGACGCGGCCGGTCGGCTCGCAAGGCCGAGAAGCCGAAGAAGCCGTCGCGCGCCGAGAAGGCCGCCGCGAAGCGAGGGGCGTCGGCGAAGAACGGCGGACCCCGACGCGGATCGTCCGTGCCGTCGGCGCCCCGACCGATCGGCGGCGACGTCGACCTCGCCGCTCTGATCGGCGGCACCGCGGCGACCGGAGCGTCCGTGGCCGGTGCACTCGGTGCCACACCTGCCGCCGCCGCCGCGGGCAGCGCGGCGCCCGCCGCCGCCGTGTCCGCGCCGAGCCTGTTCGGGGCAGCGGCGACGCCGTCCTCCTCTCCGCCCACCGGCGACGCGACGACCGACCGTGGCGGCGCGGCATCCGCCGTCGTGCCCCCCATCGACGCCACCGGCGGATTCGCGACGGCGATCGCCGCCGCAGCGGGCGCCCGACCGGGGTTCGACGCGGCCGCGCCGGCGCCGGCACCCCTCAACCTCGACCGCCCGATCCACCACGGGAACACCGCGCCCGTCGACGCCGACGTCACCGGCGTGTCCGACCTGCTCGACTTCGGACGGTCGTCCGACACGACGCCGACCGCTCCCGCCCCGTCGCGACGCGCGGCGCAGCGTCCCGAGCCCGCTCGCGAGAGCGCGCGCCCAGCGACCCAGGCCCGACGTTCGGCGCCTCGCGTGGCACCGCGCCCGGCGCCGCGGCCCGCGGCATCCGCCCCCCGCCGTCGGCGCGTGACCCGTCAGCTCGCGAGCCTCGTCGCGATGAGCTTCGCGGCGCTCCTGGCCGTGGCCACGACGATCCCGTCGCTTTCGCTCCTCACGCCCGAGGACGTGCAGGCGCTCGCCCTGTCGGACACGTCGGGCTTCGGCCGCGACGGCCAGCGCGTGACGATCAACGGCGACGTCGTGGCGCAGAGCGTGCAGCGCGAGGGCTACGAGCACATGTCGATGGCGGAGTACGCCGCGGCGGCGGGCATCCGCGCCGAGGCGGACTTCATCAACAACCCGGCGGGCACGATCCAGTGGCCCTTCGCCGTCGGCGTGCACGTCGGCGACCGCTTCGGCTACCGCGACTGCGCCGGCTGCTCGAGCGACCACGGCGGCCAGGACTTCAACCCCGGCCTCGGCGCCGAGATCCAGGCGATCGCCGACGGCACCGTCGCCGTCTCGACCGACTCGGGCGGTTCGCTCGGCGTGGTCATGATGATCGACCACATCATCGACGGCGAGCTCGTCACCAGCGTGTACGCGCACATGGAGTACGGCTCGCGCCGCTTCGAGGTCGGCGACACGGTGCACGTGGCCGACGTGATCGGCACCACGGGCTCCACGGGCATGTCGACGGGTCCGCACCTGCACTTCGAGATCCGCCTCGGCGGCGTCGACGGCACCAAGGTCGACCCGCTCGAGTGGCTCTACGCCAACACGAACTAGCTTCGTCGCCGAGCGCGCCGGCCACGCGGATGCCGCGTCACCCCACCACGCGCGGATGCCGCGTCACCCCACCACGCGCGGATGCCGCGCGAGCGCGCCCGCCACGCGGATGCCGCATCACCCCTCCACACGCGGATGCCGCGTCATCCCATCACGCGCGGATGCCGCGTCATCCCATCACGCGCGGATGCCGCGTCACCCCCCAACGCGCGCATGCCGCGCCATCGCGCCCGCTCTGCCACCCCGCTTTCGCGCCCGCCCACTCCTCCCCGGCGCGCTCGAAATGCATGAGAATCCGCGCCATGCATGTCGTCAGCGCGACATCCGTCGGATTCTCATGCATTTCCGCGAAGGCTTTCCACAGGAGAAGCCGACGCAAACGCCGCAGGCCCGTCCGATTGCCACACTCGACACGTGGAATCGGTGATCCGGCAACTGCAGCGCAACCACGGCGTGCTTCCGTACTCAGCGCTGGATACCGCGGGGTGCGACCGACGCGACCTCGAGCGAGCACTCCGGGGAGGGTCGATCGTCCGCGTGCGAAGCGGGTGGTTCGCCCTTCCCGACGCGCATCCTGAGATCGTCAGGGCCGTCCGCGTCGGTGGGACGGCGACTGCCGCAACCGTCGCGAAGATGCGAGGCCTGTGGGTGGCCGATGACTCGCAGCTTCACGTGCGCGTCCGCTACTCGACCGGGAGGTTGTCGGCCCCGCATGATCGGCGCGAGCCGTTGGACAGGACCCGCCACCGGGTGTGCGTCCACTACGGTCGGCCAGGTCCGTTCGATCGCGCGGCGGACCCTCTCACGAGGTCACTCGCCGAGATGTTCGCCTGCGGCGACACGGGAAGTGCGATCGCGTCGATCGACTCCGCCCTCGAGACGGGAGCGTTGGATCTCGGTCATCTCGAGCTCATCCGCTCGTGGTTGCCGCCCTCGAAGCGCGCGCTCCTCGACCTGTCCGAGCCCGACGCGCAGTCGGGCATCGAGACGAAGGTCAGGCTGTTCCTCCGGTCCCGTCGAATCCCGTTCAGCGTGCAGGTCGCCATCTCGGATGTCGGACGTGTCGACCTCCTCGTCGGCGATCGGCTGGTCATCGAGCTCGACGGGCGAGCATTCCACACGGGAACCGCGTTCGAAGAGGATCGGGCGCGGGACTTCGAACTGATCACGCGCGGCTATCTGGTGCTTCGGATCAGCTACCGACAGGTCGTCCACGACTGGGATCGGACGCGCGCTGGCATCCTCGCGCTCGTCGCACGAGGCGAGCACCGTTGGCGTGGAGCGGGACCGTTCGCGCCGATTCCCACGTCAGTTGGCCCTCCTGCGGCGCGAAATGCATGAGAATCCGCCGGATGGGTCGTCTCAGGGACCCGTCCAACGGATTCTCATGCATTCGCGGTGCAGCTCAGTGGCGCAGCGGCCTGCGGCTGAGCGTCCGCGGAGCCGCGCGGGCGCGCAGCGCGCGCGGGCGCGCCGCGAGCCGCGGCTACGCGCGCAGCCAGGCCGTGGTGTCGTGGGGGAGCGTGCGGCCGTCGAGGGGTCCGCTCGCGAGCAGCACTTCGCCGGCCGGCAGCTCCACGGGCGACGTGCCCGTGTTCGCGACGACCACGACGGGCCCGTTCCGGAGCGCGACGACCGAGTCGGGAAACCCGGACAGCCACTCGAGGGTCCCGGCGCCGAGCGCGTGCTCGCGCCGCAGGCGCAGCGCGTCGCGATAGAGCGAGAGCGTCGATCCGGGGATGCCGCGCTGCGCGTCGCGCGCGAGCGACGCCCACTGCGCGGGCTGCGGCAGCCACGCGGCATCCGTGGGCCCGAACCCGTAGGACGGCTCGGCGCCCTCCCAGGGGATGGGCACGCGGCATCCGTCGCGGCCGTAGCGCTCGCCGTCGGTGCGGAACCAGGTCGGGTCCTGGCGCGCCTCGTCGGGGAGGTGGATGACCTCGGGCAGGCCGAGCTCCTCGCCCTGGTAGAGGTACGACGAGCCGGGGAGTGCGAGCATGAGCGCGGTCGCGGCGCGGGCGCGGCGCAGGCCGGGCTCGTACTGGGGCAGGCCCTTCGAGCGGGGGCCGAGGCCGTGGCCCTGCGGGTTGGCCTCGGTGACCGAGAGGCGCGTCGCGTGGCGCACGACGTCGTGGTTCGAGAGCACCCACGTCGAGGGCGCGCCGACGGCGCCGAACGCGTCGAGCGAGGCGTCGATCACGCGGCGGAGGGCCGCGGCATCCCACGGCGTCTCGAGGTACGCGAAGTTGAACGCCTGGTGCATCTCGTCGGAGCGGACCCACTTGGCGACGCGGGGGAGCGGGTCGACCCACGCCTCGGCGGCGAGGATGCGCTCGCCGGGGTACTCGTCGAGCAGTGCGCGCCAGTCGCGGTAGATCTCGTGCACGCCGTCCTGGCCCCAGTACGGCGCGCCGTCGCCCTCGTCGCTGATCTCGGGCTCGAGGGGCACGCCGGCCTCGTCGGGCGGGACCGCGCCGGGGACGCCGCCGGCGCCGCCCATGCTGCCGCCCTCAGCGGGCGGCGTGTAGTCGGGCAGCCCGTCGGCCTTCACCATCCCGTGCGCCACGTCGACGCGGAACCCGTCGACGCCGCGGTCGAGCCAGAACCGCAGGATGCGCCGGAACTCCTCGCGCACCTCCTCGTTGGTCCAGTCGAAGTCGGGCTGCGAGCTGTCGAACAGGTGCAGGTACCACTGGCCCGGGCTGCCGTCGGGCTCGACGACGCGCGTCCACGCGGGGCCGCCGAAGACGGACTCCCAGTTGTTCGGCGGCTCGTCGCCGGCGGCGCCGCGACCGTCGCGGAAGAGGTAGCGGGCGCGCTCGGCGCTGCCGGCCGGCGCGGCGAGGGCGGACTGGAACCACACGTGCTCATCCGACGAGTGGTTCGGCACGAGGTCGATGATCACGCGGATGCCGCGGGCGTGCGCCTCGGCGAGCATCGCGTCGAAGTCGGCGAGGGTGCCGAACCGTGGGTCGACGTCGCAGTAGTCGGCCACATCGTAGCCGGCGTCGCGCTGCGGCGACGTGTAGAAGGGGGAGAGCCAGATGGCGTCGATGCCGAGGTCCTGCAGGTCGCCCAGGCGGCTCGTGATGCCGGCGAGGTCGCCCATGCCGTCGCCGTCGGCGTCGGCGAAGGACCGGGGATAGATCTGGTAGATCGCGGCGGTGCGCCACCACTCGGAAGTCATGACGAGAACTGTACGACATCTCGTTACAGCATGGAAACGCTTGCAGCATCGCCGCGTCACGCGATGGTTACGAACCGGTATCAATGCTGGCGGTCCGGTTTGGTAATGAACGTCACGCAAGGTATACCTGTAATCGCTTGCATATCTGCGAGTACTCCACACGGAAGAACGGCCTTTCGGTCACGGTGCGCGACCCCGCTCGGAAACGGGCGGGGCGGGATCCCGGATCCCGCACCAGGCGAAGGCGCCGATCTCTCACGCACACTGAGAAGGGCACACCAATGAGGGTGAACAAGAAGGGCCTCCTCGCTGCAGGCGCCGTCGCGGTCGTCGTGACGCTGGGCCTCGCGGGCTGCGCCGGCGGCGACAGCGGGTCGGACGCCGAGGCGTCGTCGAGCGGCACGCTGACGGTCTGGGTCGACGCCGAGCGCGTCGACGCGCTGAAGGGCGCAGCCGAGGCGTACACCGAGAAGACCGGCGTCGACGTCGAGCTCGTCGGCAAGGACAACGCCGACATCAAGGACGACTTCATCCAGCAGGTGCCGACCGGCAAGGGCCCCGACATCACCATGGGTGCGCACGACTGGCTGGGCGAGCTCTCGACCAACGGCGTCGTGGCTCCGATCGAGCTCGGCGACTCCGCCGGCGACTACCTCCCCGTCGCGATCGACGCGTCGACCTACGAGGGCACCACCTACATGCTCCCCTACGCGGTCGAGAACATCGCGGTGCTCCGCAACGCCGACCTCATTCCCGAGGCCGCCACGAGCTTCGACGACATGATCGCCAAGGGCCAGGCCGCCGGCCTCGCCCACCCGTTCGTGGTGGAGCAGGGCGCCGAGGGCAACCCCTACCACCTCTACCCGTTCCAGACCGCGTTCGGCGCCCCCGTCTTCGGCACGAACGACGCGGGCTACGACCCCACCGACCTCCAGCTCGGCAACGCGGGCGGCGAGCAGTTCGCCGCGTGGCTCTCGGCGCAGGGCAAGAACGGCACCGGCAACTTCAACACCGACATCGACGGTGACATCGCCAAGCAGGCGTTCCTCGACGGCACCGCGGCCTTCTGGCTCACCGGCCCGTGGAACGTGGGCGCCGCGATCGACGGCGGCGTCAACGTCGCGATCGACACCGTGCCGAGCCCGACCGGCGAGGCCGCCGCGCCGTTCGCCGGCGTCAAGGGCTTCTTCATCTCCTCGGAGTCGAAGAACAAGGTCGCCGCGAACGACTTCCTCGTGAACTACCTCGGCACCGAGGACGTGCAGCTCGAGCTCTTCGAGGCGGGCAACATCCTCCCGGCCCTCTCGGCCGCCGCCGAGACCGCGTCGAGCGACCCGATCATCGAGGGCTTCGCCGCCGTCGGCGCCGAGGCCGTCCCGATGCCCGCGATCCCGGCCATGGGCTCGGTGTGGCAGTACTGGGGCATCGCCGAGGCCGACATCATCAATGGTGCCGACCCGACCGCGACCTGGCAGAAGCTGACCAGCGACGTGCAGGCCGCGATCGACGCCAAGTAACGACGAGTCGTCTCCGGGTCGGATGCCACCGCGGCATCCGACCCGGAGCACTCACGTTCCACGAGGAGAGCGAGCAGGGATGAGCACGACGATCGACGACGACGTCACCACGGAGACGCCGCCGAAGCCCACCAAGCGCCAGCGCCAGGCGGCGAGCATCGCCGACGCGGCATCCGGCGGCCTGAAGATGCTGCTGCTCAAGCTGGTGCTCCTCGGCATCCTCGACGCGGTCGCGGTGTACGCCGTGCTCGTGCTCGCGGGCTTCGGGCAGTGGATCGTCGCGGCCGTGGTCGCCGCGGTCGCCGCGCTCGTCAACTGGATCTACTTCTCTCGACGAAAGCTCCCGGCGAAGTACCTCACGCCGGGCATCATCTTCCTGGTCCTGTTCCAGGTCTTCGTGCTCGTCTACACGGGCTACATCGCCTTCACCAACTACGGCACGGGCCACAACGGCTCGAAGGAGCAGGCGGTCTCGTCGCTCATGGCCTCGTCGCTGCAGCGCGTCGAGGACTCGCCGACCTACCCCGTGACCGTCGTCGACCAGCTCGGCACGCTCGGCCTCCTCGTGACCGACCCCGACGGCGACGCCTACGTCGGCACGAACGACCAGCCGCTCGAGCCCGTCGATGCCGAGTTCGACGGCGACAAGGCCGTCGCGGTCGACGGCTGGACGTCGCTGCAGTTCGCCGACGTGCTCGCCCGCACCGACGAGATCACCGAGCTCGCGGTGCCGTTCTCCGACGACCCGAACGACGGCGCGCTGCGCACGCCCGACGGGTCCAGCGCCTACCAGTACGTCTCGACGCTCGAGTACGACGAGGCCGCCGGCACGATGACGGATGTCACGACGGGCACGGTCTACTCCGACATCGGCACGGGCGCCTTCACCTCGGCCGACGGCGAGGAGCTGCTGCCCGGCTGGCAGATCACCGTCGGCTTCGACAACTTCGTGCGCGCGGTCACGGACCCCCGCCTCGCGCAGCCGCTCGTCTACGTCACGCTGTGGACGTTCGCGTTCGCGCTCATCTCTGTCGCGTCGACGTTCTTCCTCGGACTCTTTCTCGCGATCGTCTTCAACGACATGCGGATGCGCGGGCGCCGCTACTACCGGGTCCTCATGATCCTGCCCTACGCGATCCCGTCGTTCCTGTCGGCCCTGATCTGGGCGGGCATGATGAACGAGAGCTTCGGCTTCATCAACCAGGTACTGCTCGGCGGGGCATCCGTGCCCTGGCTCACCGACCCGTGGATGGCCAAGCTCTCGGTGCTCATCGTGAACCTGTGGCTCGGCTTCCCCTACATGTTCCTGGTGTGCATGGGGGCGCTGCAGTCGATCCCCGACGAGCTGCAGGAGGCGGCGACGGTCGACGGCGCGCGGCCGTGGGCGGTGTTCCGGCTCATCAAGCTGCCGCTGCTGCTCGTGACCGTGGCGCCGCTGCTCATCGCGTCGTTCGCGTTCAACTTCAACAACTTCAACACCATCTACATGTTGACCGACGGCGGCCCGCGCGACTCGAACGCGCCGATCCCGGTCGGATTCACCGACATCCTCATCACGATGGTCTACAAGGTGGCCTTCACCGGCCAGTCGCGTGACTACGGCCTCGCGAGCGCCTACTCGATCATCATCTTCATCATCGTCGCGGTGATCTCGATCATCGCCTTCCGTCGGACCAAGAGCCTCGAGGAGCTGAACTGATGGCGAAGGAGACCAAGCAGCGCGGTGCGTGGGCCGAGAACCTCGCCGTCGAAGGCGAGATCGTGGCCGCCGGACTCGATGCCGAGGCCCGCGAGCGGGCGATCAAGAATGCGCAGAGATCGGGCGACGGCTACGTCCCGCCGAAGCGCCCGTTCAAGTTCGGCAGGTGGTTCCGCGCCACCGGCTGGCGGCACGTCGTGGGCGTCGTGATGCTGCTGTTCGCGCTCTTCCCGATCGTGTTCGTCATCTCGTCGTCGCTCAACCCGCAGGGCACGCTCACCGGATCGAACGCGCTGTTCTCGCAGATCGGCCTCGACAGCTACGTTCGCATCCTCACCGACCCGCAGGTGCCGTTCCCGACCTGGTTCGCGAACACGCTGCTCATCGCCGGCATCACGGCCGTCGGCACGGTGTTCCTCGGCGCGCTCGCCGCCTACTCGTTCTCTCGCATGCGCTTCACGGGCCGGCGGTTCGGCCTCATCACGATCGTGGTCGTGCAGATGTTCCCGCAGCTGCTCGCGGTCGTCGCGATCTTCCTGCTCATGAGCTCGATCGCCGACTGGTTCCCGGCGATCGGCCTGAACACGCACATCGGCCTGATCATGGTGTACCTCGGCGGCGCGCTCGGCGTGAACACGTTCCTCATGTACGGCTTCTTCAACACGGTGCCGGCATCGATCGACGAGGCGGCCAAGATCGACGGCGCCGGCCATGTGCGGATCTTCTTCACGATCATCCTGCGGCTCGCCGCGCCCATCCTCGCGGTCGTCGCGCTGCTGTCGTTCATCTTCACGGTGAACGAGTTCGTCGTGGCATCCGTGCTGCTCATCGACACCGAGAAGCAGACGCTCGCGGTAGGGCTCACGAAGCTCGTGTCGAACCCGCGCTACGCGGACTGGAGCGCGTTCTCGGCGGGTGCGGTGCTCGCCGCGCTGCCGGTCGTGGCGCTGTTCCTGTTCCTGCAGAAGTACATCGTCGGCGGCCTCACGGCGGGCGCCGTCAAGTAGCCGAGCGGATGCCGCGGGGCGGCGCGATCGCGTCGCGAACGTGCCTGCCCGCGGCATCCGTTCGGTTCTGCGCTTCGCAGTCGTGAGGCTGCTCGCGGCTTCGGGATCAGCCGCAGAGCTCCTTCGGCGGGAGGCCGCCGGTGACGACGGAGATCGAGAAGATCGGGGCGCCGTCGCCGACGTTCAGCTGGCCCGTCGAGAAGGTGATGAAGCCAGGCGCGCCCTCGATGGTGTAGCGGTCGTCGAAGCCCTGTGACGGCACGAGGCCCGGGTAGGTGGCCTTCGCCTCGGCGACCGTTGAGCCGAGGCGGATGCCCTCGGCGGTCGCGGGACCGGTTCCCTCGGAGAGGGTGATCAGCGCGACAGCGCCGTCGGCTCCCGCCGCGATCGCGAGCGACGGTGCGGAGGCATCGTCGCTGCGCAGGAAGCGGACCGCAGGATTCGGGCAGGTCCCCACGGTGTAGCCGGGCAGGGACGCGGCCGCCTGGTCGAGGGGCACGCCGAGCTCTATCGGACCGATGCCCGTGGCGTCGATGAGCCATCCCGACGGGTTCGCCGGATCGGCGCCCTGGTCGGGCGCCGAAGCCGGAGCCGGCGTCGCCGTCGGCGCGGGCGTCGGGGACGGCGTCGGCGTCGCCGTCTTCGTCGGCTTCGCCGCGGCGTTCGGCGACGGCGACGGCGTCGGGCCGCCGCCGGCCGCTGCGCAGCCGGTGAAGGCCGCGAGCGCCACGGCCACGATGGCGAGGCCCGGAATGATGCGCACGTGCGGAGCCTAACAAGGCGTCGGGCGCTTCCCCGGGAACTCGGATCGCGGTTCGAACACTCGCGAGTCGTACCCGTTCGCGGCGGCGCCTGTGGTGGTCATCGACGCCGGTTCCGGCGTTCCGTCGCCGATTCGGAGCACGCCTCCCGAGGTGATATCCTCGTACGGTTGCCGAGTTCGGCACACGCCCCGATAGCTCAGTGGTAGAGCACTTCCATGGTAAGGAAGGGGTCGTCAGTTCAATCCTGACTCGGGGCTCTGGTTCTCCCGGCATCGCCGGCGAGGACCTCGCGGCGGGGTAGCTCAGGTGGTTAGAGCACACGGCTCATAATCGTGGTGTCGCGGGTTCGAGTCCCGCCCTCGCTACAACAGCAGAATCTCGCGGATCTCCGGTCGTTCCGGCCGATTCATGATCCGCTGTTTCGACTCGCGTGACCACATTTTGACCACATCTGAACCTCATCAGGTGTGATCCGGACGCGCGAACGTGATCGACCGCAGTCCACCTCGCGGCTTCCGACTGCTCAGTTGACCGTGCCGAGCGCCCGTGCTGCTGCCTCGTCGAGACGAACCGCGACAGCGTCGAGATCGTCGTCGAACAGATCCGAGTATGTGTCAAGCGTCATCGCTGCCGAGGCGTGGCCGAGCATTCTCTGTACCGCCTTGACGTTGGCGCCAGACGACACCGCCAGACTCGCAGCCGTGTGTCTGAGGTCATGGATGGTCATCGGCTTCAAGTCGGCACTCTCGAGCGCGCGGTCGAACCAGGAGTTCTCCCGGACGGTCGGTGTCGTGAGATGATTTCCGAACTTGTCGGGAAAGAGCAGCGAACTGTCTTCGCGATTCGAGCACAGCTCCGCGAGCGACCCCATCAGGAACGCCGGGAACGGAACCACGCGTCGCTTGTGCGTCTTGGGCGTTCCGACGACGACCTGACCGCCGACGCGAACCGCGTTCACGCTCACGGAGAGACGGCGCCGCCCGAGGTCTACGTCGCCGACGCGGAGGCCGCTCACCTCGCCCCAACGGAGACCGGTGTAAGCGAGAACACGGATGAGCGGCGCATGGGATCCCGACTCGCGCGCGAGACGGTCGACCTCCAGGTGGCTCAGGTAGACATGCTCCTTGCTCACTTTGCGTGGAAGCCCCACGCCGCGAGCCGGGTTGGAGGGGATGCGCCGATCCTTCACTGCCGCGTCGAGGATGCCGGCGAGCACACCGTAGCAGCGGTGCACAAGGGCGGCGGACTTCGGCTTCGACCGGCCTGCCTCTCCGGAACTGAGCCGCGCGACCCAGCTCTGCACGTCGCTGTGTCGCACGTCAGCGACGGCCACGCGTCCCCACGTCGGCTCGACGTGGAGCCGCCAGGCAGATTCGACCACCGCAGTCGACGACGGCTTCAGGTGTGTCTGGGATTTGAGCCACGCGGCGCCGAGGGCCGAGATGGTTACCCGAGCGTTCGACGGATCGATGAAGGTACCACCCGCCTTGCCGAGCTCGACGCTTGCCAGGAAGAGCTCGGCCTCCTTCTTCGTCGTGAATCCGCGCTTCGTCGTCTGCGAATGATCCGGCTTCCGGTATCGCACTCGATAGCGCTTGCCGGCTGCGCTCGCATAAGGCTCTACAGATCCCACCGATTAGTCCCTCCCCGAAGCGGCGCGTTCCCACCATACGAGAGTCGACCAAGCGGCTGTATGGCGTTGTGCAAACTCATTCAGGCTGGATCCGATGATCTTCTCCAGGTCGTACAGGCAAGCCCCGGGGCATACGTGACGGCACAATGAACAAGCGCAACAACGAATGGTTACGTGGCTATCCCGCCTTCCGCAGGAGAGGTCGAGACGAGCCACGGTGAAGGGGTTGATCCATGGCGGCGAAGAAGATGGAGCTCGGACTGGTCAGGGTCGGTCACATGATGGATACCGGCGAGGACGACTCAGTGGTGAGCGTAACCTTCGACGAGGGCGGGGCGGAAGTCATCTGGCCGCGTGCCCTCGGCTTTGCCGAAGCGTGGGAACGCAACAATACGGGAGTACTTCCTGCCGCCAGTATCTTCCGCGACCACAGCGGCTACCTGACCTTGCTGGAGGGCTCGAGTGGCGGCCTGTCGATGTCCTCGGTCGGGTCCTCGCAGCAGCGAATCCGATACCGCTCAGTCGTCGAGACCGGTGGTGCGGGCGTGGGATATGACCAAATCAACGGGATGCGTTCGGAAGTCGAAGGGCTCGCGCGATGGGCGAAAATGCACCCGGTAACGGGGACTATCGAGTTCGAAGAGGGGCGCACGTCACCGCGTGTCGTGATAACAGCTGAAAACCTGGACTCTCTGAAACTTGGCGGCCGCCTAGCGCTCACGCTCGACACGTCGTTCCATCACAACCCGACGCCCACCGGTGGTGTGTACTCGGTCTCAGAGGCGCTGTTTGTTAGCACACGGTCGGCTGAATTTCTTAGCTGGGAGGATCATGCGGCCGCGCACCACATGATTCAGGACCTCATGTGTCTCGTGTACGGACATCCGTGCCGTGCGCAGCTCCGTGCCGTGATGCGCGAAGACGATCAGCCGTACGGCACCGCGGACGAACGGCGATGGTGGCCGAACGTGTATGCGCCGGACTTCGGTAGGGGAGCGCCACCGGAGTCCATGCCAGAGGACCGGCAGCCGCTCTTCTACCTCGAGGAAGCTGACGATGATCGTGTCGCCAGGTGGCTAGACGAGTTTGAATCCTGGTCGCGCCCCACTTGGATCGCAGTCACGACTCTCTTTCAGCAGGGTTCGACGGTGGAGGCCCAGCTGCTGCAGGTCGGCATCGCATTGGAAGCTCTCGGCTACGCAATCTGGCGTGCGGTAAACACCGCGGGCCAACGCACGCCAACGTTCGAAGGGCTCCTTCGCTACGTGACTGACTTCGTGGGGATCGAGCATCCCCTCCTCTATGGCGAGGGGAAGACAGCGGAAGCGTGGCGGTCGGAGTTCAATGCCGCGTTCAAGGGCGCGAAGCACGCGGACAACCCTTTGCCTAGCGGGCTCGATGCGATCACACGAGCGCGACAGGGATTCACACTCATCCGCTGTTGGCTCGCTGTCGAGCTAGGTGTTGCTCCGGACATCCTGCTAGAGCGTCTTGATCGACTTCGTGAAGGAAGCTGGTGAGCGGGGCGCCGCCGCTGGAAGCACGGTAACCGGAACCAGTCGGTCACCCGGCGAACGCGAACCCAGGCGGAGGGAGATTGTGTGTCTCCCACCGCCATCGATTTGGTGACCTTTCGATTTTCAGTCGGCCCGGATGCCGCGGATTCTCGCTGTCCTTGACTGAGTGCCCAATGAATCTGGGCTAAGCAGGGCTTTCGTGATCACAAGGCTGCCGGGTCATTGAGGTGCGGTTGTGGGCAGAACGTGGGCACGCCTTGGTGCTCGTGGCGTTCACAACCTCGGTGCCGTGCCTCCTCGCCCGGTGAGGCCCGGGGACGAGTCCGTCGCCCATCTCCCGGAGTTGGGCGTCGATGCGACGGCCTCTACGAGTTGACTCATGAGCGAGATGCATACAGAGCACGAACCGGCGTCAGCCTTGGAAACCAGGGGCCACCCCCCAGAGCTGCTTTCCTGGCAGCAGGTCGGTCTCGTCTTCGAACTGCAGCCGTCGGAGCTCCATCTGGAGTTCGTCGCCTCCGCGCGCGGTCTCCTGCGCCGGCAGATACATGCCGAACGGGTGGTCGAAGTTCGTCGTGGCGGCGTTCAGGATCGCGAAGTCGGAACCCGTCTGCGCGGTGGGATAGACGATCCAGACCGTCCTGCCGGGAACGTCGCACGGTATGAGGATCAAGTCCTCGCCCTGCTTGACCTGATCTACCCCAACACACAAGCCAGTCGGAACACCGAACGGCGAATAGAGCTGCTGCACCGCAGGGAATGGACCGTAAGCGGCGTTGGCCGCTGCCGACACCATGCCGTCGGCGAAGAAGTCGGAGACGGTGGCGACACCGGCCGGCTTCGAGTTCGCCCCACCCGGGATGAAGTCGAGCGTCGGATCGGTTCCACTGACGGGGGCGAGGCCGACCGGTTGGCCGACTTGCGCCGTTCCACCGTCGAGAACACCCTCGACGAAGGAGGGGCCGAGTTCGGCGTTGAACACCGAGATGCAGTTGTCGCCACATTCGGCGGTCGCCGCATTCGCAGGCGCCGCCGTCGCTGCGCTCACGCCGGCGAGCATCGCTAGGGTCGAGGCCACTGCGAACACTCTGACTCTCCGAGCTGGAGCGTGGGTGGATGGTGCGGACATGATGGGCTCCCTTCGAGAACCTGCCGGGTCGAGTGAGCGCAGCCAGACGCTGCGTAAGAACGGCCGTCTGCCGTCGGCCTCTAATGCTGAGCGAGCGAACACGTCGGCCACGCCCAGGGAAACCTCAGTTCGTCGACGGGGACTCATGTCCCGAGCGTCGGAGCAAGGTCGGACGGCCTGGCGGAAGGCGGCTGCATTCAGCCTCGGGCCAAATGCTGCGGACCGTGTGGGGCTCCGCATGGAGGGTTGCGGCATTGAGCCTCCTGCCGTGTCTGTGGCTTAACGATGCTCGTCGCGAGGGACCGAACCCCCAGTTGAAGTCACTGGCGCGCTCCCTAGTAGTTGGACGCGGTCGAGGCGCGCCACGCCTAGCTGAAGTGGATGTCGGTGAGGTCGACGGCGAGGGGTGTGCGTGTGGTGTCGGGTGATCGATCCATTCGGCGCACGTGCACGCGGCGCCTCGTGGGCACCGTGATGCCGTCGATCTCGATCTGATCGTGGACGTACTGGATCGTCGGAGAGAAGTCGTTCACCTCAGGCTGTACATCGGTGCGTCGGAGATGACAGGCCTCGTCGAAGTAGTACAGCTGCGTCTGGTTGTGGCTGTCCACCTCGGCAGGGAAGGTGACGCGCAATCCTCGCCATCGTTCGCCGTGCTCGGCGTGCCCCGCGATCTCGCTGGATGTGGTGCCTGGAAAGGCAAAGACGAACGGCTCGACGAGGTAGTGCCACGTCGTGTAGCAGCGGAAGTAGGCCATCTGGGCAAGGCTCCAGGGCGAGCGTTGTGTGTACCCGTCGAATGTCCGGCGCGGGCGGTGCAACTCCTCGATGAGATCCCCGTTCCGGTCGATCACGGTGACCAAATCCGGGGATTTGTCGAAGATCATCTGCCGCCCGCCCGCGACGTCGGTTTGCCGGATCCATTGCTCGTGCGCGCTGGCCTCCACTATCGCTGTTGCGGCGAAGCTCGGGTGGCCCTTCACCGTCCAGAACGAACCGCCGTACTCGACCGTGGCAGTGATCTTCGAGACGGAGGCGAAGCGGGCTGCGCCGTTCGCCTCGAGAACCAGTTCGAGCAGTGACGGCATCCGCGCCCCCGTCTCACCGCCCATGGATGCGACACCAATGACGGCATCGCTGCGGCGACCGAGCGGGAGGGCGTCAGCCGCTGAGGAGGATTCTCCGCCTGCTCGCCCGCCGCTGGCGCGTCAGGAGGCCATGCGTCCGCCCCCCGGCCGGGCTCGGCTCCCTTCTGGCGGTGGGGAAGCGAATTATCCGTCGGTCAGACCTGCCCGACGCCGAGAAGCGACTTCGTCGATTCGGTCTCCAGCACGGGTGACGCGAAACGTGCCAAGAAGGCCTCGGCCTGTCCGCGATCGCCGTCGATGATGACGTCGCCCGCCTCGACCGCATCGTCGAGCGACCTCGGCCCGAGCATGACCTCGCGCAACGTCGACTCGCGTCCCTCGATCACGAGGTCGGGGTCTGCACCCGCCGCCCGTGCGACATCGATTCGGTCATCGTCGATTGCGACATCGAACGCGTCGCGCACCAGCCGCAGCCGCGCCGTGCCGTTGAACTCGCCCGCCACGAACAGCGCCTTCAGCGCGAGCGCGAACGCGTCGTTGCTCATCTCGGATCCGGGTGCAACAGGCGCGAGTGCCCCCCAGCGCGCGATGGCGATCAGAACCGGCTCGAGGGCGTATCCGAGCGGCGTCAACTCGTAGGCCTGCGTACTCGCGGGCGGGCCGAGCAGCGTGCGCTGCACGATGCCGGCGCCATCGAGGTCGCGAAGTCGTTGGCTCAGCACGTTCTGGCTGATGCCGCGAAGCCCGGCCCGCAGGTCGGTGAACCGCTTCGGCCCGAAGATGAGTTCGCGCACCACCAGAAGAGCCCAGCGTTCGCCGATGACATCGAGCGAGCGAGCGATGCCGCAAGCATCGTCATATTTTCTCGTGGACACGGGAATAGACTACACCTCTCGCACGGTTGACTCCTCCAACAGGATGTACAAGTCCTAAGTTAGGAGTAAAAATTGGAACTCAAGCTAGAGGTCATCAACCTCCCCGTGTCCGACGTCGAGCGTGCCAAAGCGTTTTATGAGCGGCTCGACTTCCGTCTTGACGGCGACTTCATCGTCGACGACGGCTTCCGGGTCGTGCAGCTCACGCCGCCCGGATCCAAGGCATCGATCATCATCGGAACCGGCGTCTCTGACGCTCCCGCCGGCTCGGTCAACGGCCTGCTCCTCGCGGTGTACGACATCGAGGCGGCGCGAGACGAGATCGTGGCGCGCGGCATCGAGATCTCGGAGGTCTTCCACGAGGCCGGCGTCTACCTGCACCCGGGCACCGAGCACCGCATCCCCGGCGCACACCCCGAGCGCGCCGACTACTCGTCCTACGCGAGCTTCAGCGACCCCGACGGCAACGGCTGGGTGCTCCAGGAGATCAAGACCCGCCTTCCCGGCCGCTGATCCCGTGGCCATCACGACAAGAACGAATGCGAGCGCAACTGCGATGAATACGACAACCACAACCACCACCACACGCGGCGTGATCTTCGACCTCCTCGTCGAGGCTGCAGCCGCGCACGGCGTCTACGAAGAGAAGGAACTCGGCGGCGTCTACGACGAGGCATGGCCCGAGTGGTACGCCACCCACATGACTGAGGCCCTCGAAACGCACGGCTACCGGCTGATCTCCGCCGCCTGACGAGTCCGATCAGAAGCGAGATACGACATGTGGATCCTCGACCAGCTCGTCGGCCGCGGCATCGAGGCGGCGCTCATCAGCGCACGCGCCGACCGCGACAGCGGGACCCGAACCGAGCCCCGCACTCAAACCACCCCCCACCCCATCACGGCATCGTCCGGAGAAGAGCACTGATCATCATGGAAACCCGCGTCGAGGAATTCGACCTCATCGTCCTGGGCGGCGGCGCCGTCGGCGAGAACGTCGCCGACCGCGCCGTCCAGGGCGGCCTCACCGCCGTCATCGTCGAGCACGAGCTCGTCGGCGGCGAATGCTCCTACTGGGCTTGCATGCCATCGAAGGTGCTGTTGCGTTCGGCGAGTGCACTGCGCGCCGCCCGCAGCTTGGCCGGCGCCGCCCAGGCGGTGACCGGCGACCTCGACGTGCAGTCCGTGCTCGACCGGCGCGACCACTTCACGAGCAACTGGTCGGATGCCGGCCAGGTAGCCTGGCTCGAGGGCGCGGGCATCTCCCTCGTCCGCGGTCACGGCCGGCTCAGCGGTATCCGTGAGGTCACCGTCACGACCGCGGATGGTGCGACTGTCGTGCTCACGGCCCGCCACGCGGTGGCGGTCGCCACCGGAAGCGGCGCGTACATTCCCGACATCGAGGGGCTCCGCGACGCACGCCCGTGGACGAGCCGCGAGGCGACCAGCGCCCGGGAGGTGCCGAGCAGCCTGGCCATCCTTGGCGGTGGCGTCGTCGGCACCGAGATGGCGACCGCCTACGCCGCGTTCGGCACGCACGTCACGCTCATCGCGCGCGGCGGCCTGCTTGACGGCATGGAGTCGTTCGCCAGCGAACGGGTCGCCGACGCGCTTCGCAAGCAGGGCGTCGACCTGCTGCTCGACACCGAGACCGTGCGTGTCTCGCGCGGCGAGTCCGGCGTGACCGTCGAGACGTCCGCCGGCGACGCGATCGGCGCCGAGGAACTGCTCGTGGCGACCGGGCGGGTACCCGGCACCACCGACCTCGGCCTCGAGACGATCGGGCTCGAGCCGGGCGTCTGGCTTGACACCGACGACACGCTGCGGGTCCCCGGTTTCGACTGGCTCTACGCCGTCGGCGACGTCAATCGCCGTGCACTCCTCACGCACCAGGGCAAGTACCAGGCGCGTGCGGCGGGTGACGTGATCGCCGCTCGGGCGAATGGCAGCACGGTGTCGGATGCCGCGTGGGGCGTGCACGTCGCCACCGCGGACCATGTGGCGGTGCCGCAGGTGACCTTCACCGACCCCGAGGTCGCTTCTGTCGGCTTCACCGCCGATGGCGCGCGCACCGCTGGGTACCGCGTGCGCGCGGTCGATTACGAGATCGGCTGGGTCGCGGGGGCGAGCCTGCACGCCGACCGCTACCGTGGTCAGGCGCGCATGATCGTCGACGAGGACCGTTCGGTCGTGATCGGGGCAACCTTCGTCGGCCCGGACGTCGCCGAGCTGCTGCAGGCCGCCACGATCGCCATCGTCGGCGAGGTGCCGCTCGACCGCCTCTGGCACGCCGTGCCCGCCTACCCCACTATCAGCGAGATCTGGCTCAGACTGCTGGAGACCTACGGACGCGAGAGCGCCGAGCCGCAGCATCCCGTGGAGCGACGCTCCGTCGCGCTCGTCGCCTGAGCCCTCTCCATCCACGTCGCTCGCCGTGCCGCCGGGTTCACCCCGCGACATGGCGAGCGGCTGTGCGTGGTCGCCTACTCATCCCGGAATCGGCGATGGGCCGCGGACCAGTGAATCGACCAGTGAACTCCACTGGCCCTCCGGGGGAGGAAGAGGCGCAGGCTCGGTACCATCCCCGACCTGATCGCCTCTTACTGAAACGAGTCGCCATGAGCACTATCGTCGACCTCCCGACCGGTGTACGTCCATTCGAGATCGCGGTTCCCGAAGACCAGCTGACCGACCTGCGGCACCGGATCGCCGCGATGCGATGGCCATCCCGCGAGCTAGTCGCCGACCGCTCGCAGGGAGTGCAGCTCGCGACGCTGCAGGCACTCGCTCGATATTGGGCGAACGAGTACGACTGGCGCCGAGTCGAGGCCAGGCTCAACTCGCTGCCGCAGTTCACGACGGAGGTCGACGGGGTCGACATCCACTTCATCCACGTCAGGTCGCAGCACGAGAACGCCCTGCCGCTCATCATGACGCACGGCTGGCCCGGCTCGGTCATCGAGCTGCTCGACACGATCGGCCCGCTGACCGACCCGACCGCCCATGGTGGGACGCAAGACGACGCGTTCCACGTGGTGCTGCCGTCGTTGCCCGGTTACGGGTTCTCCGGTGAGCCCACCGAACTCGGTTGGGAGTCCGGAAGGATCGGCGTCGCTTGGGCAAAGTTGATGGAGCGCCTCGGCTACACGCGCTACGTCGCCCAGGGTGGCGACCTTGGCGCCGCAATCACTGACGCCATGGGCCGCCAGGCACCTGACGGGCTGCTCGGTATCCACATCACCCTGCTTGTGGCCTCGATCGGTCTCGAGGACCAGTTGCCGGCGGAGTCCGAGCAGGAACGCGCCGCTCATGCGGCGGTCACGACGTTCACGACCGACGGCTTCGGATACTTCCTCGAGCAGTCGACCCGGCCGCAGACAATCGGTTACTCGCTCTTGGATTCCCCGGTCGGGTTGGCGGCATGGATGCTCGATCACGACACCGACAGCTACTACAAGATCTCCCGTGCGTTCGTCGACGGTGCCCCGGTGGGCAACCTCACGAGGGACAACATCCTCGACAACATCACGCTCTACTGGCTGACGGGCACCGGTGCGTCAGCCAACCGATGGTATTGGGAGACAGGGCGGGCTCAGGCCGCCGCCCGTGCGGCAGGCGAAGGGCCGCCGCCGGTTCGGGTCCCGGTCGGCTTCACGACCTTCCCCGGCGAGATCTTCGCATCCCCGCGTAGCTGGGTCGAGGTTGTCTATCCGGGACTCGCTTACTTCAACGAGGTCGACCGAGGCGGCCACTTCGCCGCGTGGGAAGAGCCAGAGCTCTTCACCGCAGAGCTGCGGGCTGCCTTCAGCTCGGTCCGCCATTGACGCCGTTTCTGCGGCACCCTTCACAAGGAGAAGTTCGATGTTAGGACAGACGACTCAGCTCTTCCGTCTCGAGGACCTGGAAGACACCGACAAGACCAGCGCGCTCGCGGAAAGCGACCTCACTGCGCTTCACGCCGTCGCAGGATGGATCAAGTCCTTCGTGACGATGCCCCACAAGGATCTCGGTCGCGCTGGGACGGTCTGCCCATTCGTTCCGGACTCGTTGGAGCGGGGAGTATTCTGGCTCGCCCCTGAGCGGATCGCCGATCGGACCGTGCCTGATGTCGTCGAGCTCATGAACGGTTACCGCAGGCTGTTCCTTGCGACTCCACCGACTGACGGCGACGACGCGGACCTCAAGACCATCGTGGTCGTCTTCACCGACCTGCCGGCCGATCGCGCACCGGACCTGTTCGATGAGGTCCAAAATCAGCTCGCAGTCCCGTCCTACGTGGAAGACGGAGTCATCTACGGGCCGTTCTACAACGGCAACACGGGTACCGCGCTCTACAATCCCGAGTTCCGCCCGTTCCAATCACCGGTGCCATTCCTTTTCGTGAGGCAAAGCGTGACCAGCGACTGGAAATTCTTCCTGGATGACCAGGATTGGTTCCCCCGGTGGGCGCACCGCTTCGGAGAATCCGCCACCGACGCGCTTGCTCAGGAACTGCGTCGCATGCCGTGGAGGGAACGGCGCGACTGAATGACCCGGGGCCGACCGCATATCGCGGTCGGCCCCGGGCTCACTGCGTTCCCCGCACTCAGGGATGCGGCGACTGAGATCAGCTGGGCAGTCGCGCGCCCGACTGCTCAGCCACGAGGTACTCAGCCGTCCACTGCACGCGATCGACGACTCCTCCGGCGCGGCGAGCGAAGGCCGCCTCCGCCCGCGCGATGGCGCTCGCGAGGTCGTTCTCGGTCGCGAAGGTGGTCGAGTCGGAGTCGATGCGGCCCGGGAAGCGCGCGGTGACCTCCTGGAGCATCCATCCGTTGCCGTCCGGGTCGTTGAACGCCGCGAAGGACGCATACGTGTTGCGCTCGGGGTCGGGCCCGGCGACGCGGACCCTGGGGTCGAACCGGTTGAAGTGGCCGGAAGGGTCGTGGAACGTCCCGCTGGTCTCGATGCCGGCGGCACGGAGCTGGTCGTTCGCCGCTTCGATGTCGGAGACGATGAGGTGGAGGAACTGGCTCGATCCGGGGGCGGACGGCGTGAGGCCGGTGCCGAACATCACCGAGGTGGCCGAGCCCGGAGGGGTGACGTGTAGAACGCGGCCGCCGTCGGGGGTGCGGAGGTCGAGGTCGACGCGCCAGCCCAGCTTGCCGACGTAGAAGTCCGCTGCGCGGTCGACGTCGGAGACGGGAATCACGACGACTTCCAGCTTGGTGTCGGCGCTGCGGACGTTGTGGTTGTGCTCGACTGATTCAGTGCTGGTCGCGGATGCAGCCATGGTCTTGCCTTTCGCTTGTCATAAATCAGGACGAGATAATCCTGATACAGGAGTAACGCACCGAGAGGCGAGCACTATTCCCCCCAATTTTCGAAGGGTCAGCGGGTTTGCGTCCCGACCGGGGGTGCCTCTCGGTGGGGCTGAAGACAGGCATCACCGACAGCATCGCTCCAGCAATTGCGTGCTCGTCGAGGTCGGCGTCGCCGACCTCGACGCGCGGCTGACATGTCCGGCGGTCCAACTGGTCCGATCTTGTTGCCGCGCGGCATCCGCGAGGTTAGCCTGCCGCCGACGACCCTCATGCCCCCTGGGAGAATTGCCTCGGACCTTATCGGTCGGAGCCGAGAGCTTGAGAACCTGGATGTACTCGTGAAGCGCCTGCATTCGGGGCAGAGTGGCGTGCTTGTGCTTCGCGGCCCCGCCGGTGCCGGCAAGACTGCGCTGCTCGACGCCCTCGCCGTGTCGGCGGGAGACTGCCGGCTCGAGCGAGTTGCGGGTGTCGAGGCCGAAAGGGAGCTGCCGTTTGCGGGCCTTCACCTTCTCCTCTCCCCGTTCCTGTCGCAATTGAAGAGACTTCCAAGGCCCCAGCGCAGTGCCCTTGCAGCCGCGTTCGGCCAGGTGGACGGATTCGCACCCAAGCCGTTCATGATCGGTCTGGCGACACTGACCCTACTTTCCGAGCAGGCAACTCGTCAGCGTCCGGTGGTCTGCCTTATCGATGACGCTCATTGGCTGGACCCCGCGACCACACAAACACTCTCCTTCGTCGCGCGCAGGATTCATGCAGAGCCGGTCGCGCTGATCTTCGCGGTCCGTGGCGTGAACGAGCGGGACAATTTCGCGGGGCTCCCCGACCTCGCTGTGAACGGGCTGTCAGACGAAGACGCTCACGCGCTTTTGGCCTCGGTTTTGCATTATCCGCTCGATCTTGCCGTGCAGGATCGGATCGTGGCGGAGGCCGACGGTAATCCGCGTGCCCTGGTGGAGCTGCCCGACGTCTGCAGTCCGACCGAGCTCGCATACGGATTCGGTCGTGACGGCCCTGCGCAGATCGACAATCGAACTGAGGCGGCCTTCATCAAGCGCGTGCGCCGCTTGCCGGCCGAGACGCGTCGGTTGATGTTGGTTGCTGCCGCCGAGCCGACGGGTGATGTAGCGCTCCTTTGGCGGGCTGCGAGCAGGCTGGGCCTCACGCCGATCTCTGCAGCACCGGCGGAGTCCGCAGGACTGCTGACACTCGGCTCCCGTGCCCAATTCCGCCATCCTCTCGCGCGTTCGGCTGTCTACCGAGCTGCAACTCCTCAGCAACGCCGTGCCGTGCATCGGGCTCTGGCGGACAGCACGGAGGAAGGGCGGGACAAGGATCGTCGTGCGTGGCACCGCGCTCAGGCTACGGTCGGCGTCGACGATCGCGTCGCCGACCAATTGGAGTCGACGGCATCACGGGCCAGAACTCGCGGCGGTTCAGCCGCGGCAGCGGAATTCCTTCTGGACTCCACCCGCCTCACGGCCGAGCCGGCACGGCGAGCCCATCGAGCGCTCGACGCCGCGGTGGCCAAGCAGGAGGCCGGTCAATTCGAGGACGCGACCAACCTTCTCGGGGTTGCCAGGTCCGGCCCGCTGAGCGCGCTCGATCGTTCCCGCGCGCTGCTGTTGGACGCAGAGCTCAATTCTGCGACCGAACCGAGCCGTGAAGCGACGGCACTGCTCCTCGAGGCCGCGAAGCGGCTCGAGAGACTCGACCCCGACCGCGCTCGTGACACATACCTCGAGGCGTTCTCTGCATCGTTGTTCGAAGGTCCGCCGGGAGATTCGGGTGCCGTGCGCAAGATCGCTTCCGCGCTGCTGCGCACCGGATCGTCGGACCAGTCTGATCGAACTGAGACGGGACGAGACCTCCTCCTGTACGGGATGGCCATGCTCGTCGATCGCGGGTACGAAGCCGCGGTTCCGATTCTCCGAAGTGCGCTCAATGCGTTCATCCGGGAGCCCATCAATGACCCCTCGTCTTTGCGGTGGCTATGGCTCGCCTCCCGAATCGCGCGGGGCTTGTGCGATGAACGAAGCTGGGGCCATCTGACTCAACGACATCTCGCCCTCGCCCGCGAACTGGGTGCTGTCTCCGCGCTCCCGCTCGCGCTTACCGAACGTTTCGGATTCGAACTCATGACTGGCAATCCATCGAAGGCGCGAGCGCTGGCGATGGAGAGCGATGCAGTGCTTCACGCCATGGATTGCCCCGTCACCTCGCCATCCCAGCTGTGGTTGGAAATCTGGCACGGCCGGGCGGAAAGCGTGGATGACCTGATTGCCGCGCACGACGTCGAGCTCAAGTCGAACCGACATCGACTCTGGCATGTCTCGATGGAGTGGGGAATCGCGAACATGCTCAACGGCCTTGGTAGATACGCAGAGGCGCTCGCGGCTGCGGAGCGAGCCAGCGCGGACGTCGACGACTTCGGGCTGTCGACCGTCTGGGTTTCGCATGAGTTGATCGAGGCCGCTGTTCGAAGCGGTAACGTCGAACGGGCGCGGGCACCACTCGATCGACTTGCGCTCTTCGCGCGATCGAGCGGGACCGATTGGGCGATCGGCGTGGAGTTGCGATGCCGAGCGCTGGTCAGTGACCCGAGCTCAGCTGAACCGCACTACAGAGCAGCGATCGACTGCCTCGACCGAAGTAATGTTCGCGTCGCCGCAGCCCGATCGCACCTCCTGTTCGGCGAGTGGCTACGACGCGAGAGCCGAGTCACGGAAGCGCGAAAGCACCTTCGCATAGCCGAAGAGTGGCTCACCGCGATCGGAATGGACGGGTTCGCTCGTCGCGCTCGACGCGAGCTTTCCGCCAGTGGTGAGCGACCCCACAAGCGGAGCGAGCCGATGCCGGGTGAGCTCACACCCCAAGAGGAACAGATCGCACGGCTCGCGATCGAAGGACACACCAACACCGAAATCGGTGCGCTCCTCTTCCTCAGCGCCCGCACGGTGGAATGGCACATGCGGAAAGTGTTCATGAAGCTGGATGTGACCTCGCGCCGGCAACTCCGTGAGAAGCAGATCGACCGGGCGGATTGATGGGTGGACGCTAGATCCTGCGTGTGTCGCTGAGATGCGCTCCAGGCGAAGGCGACATCCATGGCTATGGCGTACTAGCGGCTGGTTGTAGCGACCCAGAAACCTAGCTCGAGCGTGTTACGCCGAAACCTTCCTGATCGAGGAGTCCTCTGAGTTCTCGTTCGCGCTCTGTGAGCCGCTCGACGAGGCGAATGGTCCGATCCGCGGACGGCTCGCTCGTCTCTGAATCGGTCGCTTCAAGCGACTGAAGCACCGCAAGGCGGTCGAGCTCACGCCAGATCGCCGCGAGCTCTCGCAGGGTATCGAGGTCGTTGCGATCTGTGCGCTCGGCTGCTGACGATGGCCGATGAGCACCGGCCGTGGCGCCCGACAACCAGGCATCGAACTCAAGTGCATTGAGTGCCCGAAGCTCATCGCTCACGTTGTCAAGATCCAGGGGCTCCAGCGGACGCTTGAGGGGAGCAAGCAAATAGCTCGGTGGCACTCGTAGCGCGTAGGCGATGCTCAGGAATTGGCCGAGAGCGAGGTCAGCCTTGCGCCCCGACTCGATGTTCTCGAGAACTGATGCCGTGATCCTCGTGCCGGTCAGGGCGTTGGCAAGATCGCGTGGCGTTCGAAAGCCCCGCTCTCGACGTGCTGCACGAATCCGGGCCCCGATGCTCGCCTCATCGCGGTAATCCGTCATTTTGACAGCCTAGCGCGCTCCCAGTTGTCATGTCGAAGGTTTGACGCTACCGTGAAATTGACAGTCACCACATCATTCAGTTGTCAAAATGAAGGGAAACGTGATGGACAAGGAATTCATTCAGCCTGAGGTCGTCTCAGAGATCACGGGCCTGTCGGTCGGCGCGCTGGCACAGCTCCGATACACCGGGCAGGGCCCCCGGTTCTACAAGCCGACCAAGCGCACCGTCCTCTACAAGCGCGAGGAGGTCATCGAGTGGGTGGAGTCGACGGCGCGGACCCGCACCGGTGCGGAGTCGTACGCCTGAGTGCGTTCTGGTCGATTCGAGGGTGGGCGAGGATGGGGCTGTATGCCGCGAAGGGTGCCGTGCTCCTCGCGGCGCGGCTGCAGCTCGGTAACGCGGCGACTCGGTTACTCCTGCACATGGCGCTCGAGTGCTGGGACGAAGAATCGCCCGAGGGGCGGCTGCCCCGCCGCTACTTCGGTGGCCGTGAAATGGCAGCGATCGCGCTCGGCTATCTGGCGCCCGCGAACGAGTCTGAGGCCGCGATTCAAGCGGTCAAGCGAGCCATCGCCGAGCTGGTCAGCAAAGGCGCGATCGTGCGAGTCCGTGCCGGCGGGCGCGGGCTGCCGGCCGAGTATGAGCTGCTCGTGGCAAGCGCACGGCCGGTGGCGGGACTACGGGCGGGTGTGGATAACTCTGTCGTTCTGCCCTTCTCAGTCAAGGCCCAGGGGGACGGTGACCGTACCCCTCAGGGGGTCGCTCACCGTACCCCTTAGGGGGTCAGTTTCCGTACCTGCAGGGGGACGCTGACCGTACCCCTTAGAAGAAGGAAGAGAACAGGAATGAACACCAAAGAACCAGTACGCGCGCGACGCGCGAAGCCGAGAGGGAGGTAGCCGTGAGCCGATCGAAACGACGCAGTGCGATTCCGGTTCAGATTCCCGAGTTGCGTTCCGCGTCGAAGCCGCTTCGGATCTTCCTCGGATGGCTCATTGCGTTCGCCGGAGCGCTCGCGATCTTCATGTCCTGGGGCGCGCTCCACGATCTCGCTTTGCACGTCGGTGGAATGCCAGCGGATCGCGCGATCGCGTTCCCGATCGTTGTCGATCTACCCGCTCTCGCTGCGATGCTGATCGCCCTGCTTGTGCCGGCACCGTCACGCTTTCTTCGGGCCCTGCCGTGGATTACCTTCTGCCTGTTCAGCGCCCTGACTGTTGCCGGCAACGCGGCCGCGGTCGCGATCGCGGATCCCGACACCATGATCCTGGGCCAGCTACCCGCGGTGATCGTGAACGCCGTACCGGCGATCGCGTTGCTGCTCACAACCCATCTCGCCGCGGCGACGGTCTACCGCCGAGATGACCGACCGACGAGCGCGACTCGACCAGTTGTCACTCGACCCTCCCGCGAGGGCTCGACAGTTGCTCGCGACATGAACGGGAAGGCCGCGGCCGCCCTCGGCCAGCCAACCGAGGCCGTCCCGCCCCCTGAGGACGGCGAGCGCGCGGCAAAACGGTCGGAGGTGCTCGAGCTCGTCGGGATGGGTGCACCCGTCCGGAGCGCAGCGCGCGCGGCGGGTGTCGCGCCGACGACAGCGCAGCGTTGGGTTGAGCAGGCGCGACGCGAAGGAGTCCTTGCTGAGAGTGTTGTCGCAGGTGGGTGACGTGATGCAGCTCACGGCGCCGAGAGCTGCTGGTCGAGGCAGCCTCGACAGCGCCGATACCGGCGTGTCACCCCTATTCGGGGGTAAGCGAGCGGGTTGGATGGGCGTGCGTTTGGGTATTCATCCGGCGCGAATAGGCAAACGAACGGTTTTGCCGTTCTTTCCCTGTCCTGCCGCCCCTGCCGCTCTTCGCGCGCTTCCCAACCTCCCCCACTCATCCTTCGTTCTTCATGGGGGAGGTTGGGAAGTAAAGCAGGGGCAGCAGGACAGGGAAAGAACAACAACAAACTCAATACCCCCTCACGGCTCGGCACGACGGGAACAGGGGAGCAGCGAAGGAATGCAGGGCACGTGACGTACGGGGAGTGGTCTGATGGTGCAGTTGACGGTGCGTGATGAGGCGATGCTCGAGTGGCTCGGCGTGGTCCGGATGGCGGACGTGGACGCGATCCGGTGGGCCCTCGCTGGCCTGGCCGGTGACCACTCGGGGTCGCCGGTGAGTCGTCGGAAGGCGCAGCAGTGGGTGGCACGGTTGGCCGGGGTCGGGTTGGTGGATCGGGCGCGGCCGAACTTTCAGGACGGGCAGGTGGTGTGGGCGACGCATCAGGCGATCGGGAAGAGCGCACCGAACCTGTACCGGCAGACTGCACGGCACGAGGTCGCGGTCGCGGCGGCGTCGGCCCGGTATCTGGCCCGCGGATACGAATGGTTTCGGGACCGGCGACCCGCGTCGACCCAGGATCACCAGGTCGACGGGGTCGCGATCAAGGGCGACGGGATCGAGCTGATCGAGGTGGAGCTCACCCCGAAGACGCTGCATCGGTACAAGGCGATCCACACGAACCACGCGACCCGGATGACCACGACCGGGGTGACCCGGGTCGTGTACCTGTGCACCCCGGAAGCGGAGCGGGTCGTGGCCCGTGAAGCGGACCGGTTCATCTTCCGCACCGAACGCCCCCGGCTGGTGACCCTCCCGGTCCTGGACGCACGCGGCAGGTGGGTCGGCGACGACAACGCACCATGGGCCGACGCTGCCGAGCCGGCGGGTGGGTCGGTGGCGCCGACCCTGTGGGAGCAGGTCGGATGAGCGTGGAGCAGACCGTCGCCCCGGTCGAAGGCGACGCCGTCTCCGACGCACTTGAGCGGGTCATCGTCGCGATCCTGCTACTGCTGGCCGGGCTGGTGGCGTTGCCGCTACTCGTGCCGGTCGTCGCCGTGCGGGTCGCGGGGGAGGGCGTGGCGACGAAAGCGTCGTTCTGGCGGGTCTGGTCCGGCCAATGGGTCGTGAACACCCTCGGCATCGTCATCGTGGCCGGGTTGCTCCTCTGGGAGACGGTGCTCCTCGTGGAATGGGTCAACTCCGGAGCGGCCGCCGCGTTCCTCGCGGGTGACTGGGGCGGGTCGCTGTGGCCCACGTTCGGGCCGTGGCTGATGGTGAACCTCGGTGCGGGCGCGCTGCTGCTGCCGGTGACCTGGTCGATCCGGCGTCGGCAGATCGCAGAGCGGGTCCGTGCCAGGCGGGTCAGTGACGTGCTCCGGCAGGAGCGGATCGAGGTCGCCCGCAAGCGCGCCGCGGACGATGCGACTGCGGCCCGGATAGGGATCCGGCTCGACCTGCAAACGGGTCGAATCACCGGCGTCGACGACAGAGCGGTGACCGTGCCGCACCGGGTTGGCGAGCGGGAGGCGTTCGGGTTCGCGACCCGCTCCACGGTGCGGAGCATCGCGGACCGGTTCCACGACACCCGTCAGGTGCGGGACTGGGTCGACCCGACCGGCCGGTACGTCCTCATGCCGAACGGGTCGTCCGCGGCGCGGGCACTGATCATCGCCGAGTCTGGCAGCGGCAAGACGGTCCTGATCAACGGGCTCGTCCTCTGCGCGCTCCAGTACGGATGGCCCGTGTTCGTGATCGACGCGAAGGGCGACCCGGCCGACGCCCGCTCCATGATCAAGCTCGCGCGGGCAGCGGGCCGGACCGCCACGATCGGCGGTGCGTGGGACATGTTTTCGGGGACCGCGGAGCAGGTCACTGCGAAGCTGATGCGGCTCATGCCCGTCCCGGACGGGGCGAACCAGCACTACCTGGACGAGATCCGCGGCGTGCTCCAGGCCGTTCAGGCCGAGGCCCCGATCCGCTCCGCGACCGACCTCCGTGATCGGCTCCTCAACCCCGGCCAGCACGTCCGCGACCAGTTCGACCTCAGCCTCGTAAACCAGACCGTTGATCGCAACGGCACGACCGCCGGCGCCCGCGCACTGCAGAGCCTGGCCATTGCGCTCCGCCCGCTCGAGCGATGGATCGACGAAGACGGCTGGTCCTACGGCCAGCCCCCGGCGGACCTCACTGTCATCCCGCTCTCACCCGTCGACGACGCCCAAGCCAGACTCGGCGACCTGCTGCTTCTCGACCTCCGCAACTTCCTCGCAAGCCGCCTCGAGGCAGGCGACAAGTCACCGGTCCTGGTCATTGTCGACGAGTTCCCACAGCTCGTCACCGGCGCACAGGACCCGGGCGACACGGCCGGCAGCCTGTTCGAGACTGCGCGCTCCGCAGGTGTCGGGCTCGTCCTCGCCACCCAGAGCCCCGCCGGACTCTCCAACGACGACATCCGCCGCCGTCGCGCCCTCACCAGCGGTGCCGCCCTCATCTTCGGCCGATCAAAGGACCCGGAAGAAATCGTCCAATACGCCGGCACCATCATGCGAATGGAAGCCGCCGGCCAAGCCGCCGGCGACCGCCTCGGCTCCGCACGGGCCCAACACACCTTCGTCGTCCCACCCCAAGACGTCCGTGAAGCGGCCGACGGCGCATTCTGGCTTGTACAAGGCGGCGCGATCGCACCGTTCCGCGCCCTGCCGAGCCCACCAACAGCGGTCGGCGACTAGCGAGCTCGATCCGAACGCGGCGATGGCAGAACACGTCCTTGCGTGGCGCGGACCAAGGCGAGGTGCACGTCCTCGACGGCCGGTCGCAGCCGATCAAAACGACCAATGGGCTCTCCGCGAAACTGCCCCAAGTAGTAAATCTCCGTTCCTTGGCGCACGATCTTGACGCCGCCATAAGCGTGTCCGTCGGCGTCTCGAAGGGTCCAAACGCCGGGCGTGTTCTCATCGGCGTTCAGGAGTGGATGCCACTCGACCTCAGGTCGCTGCTTGTGCATTGCGGGCTCCTTCCCTTGGCGGGCAGTTGCGTCTTGATAGAGACCCCAGACAACCTCAGCGCAGAGTCGTAGTTCATCGGGCGGAAAGAACCCGAGAAGGTCGCGAGCTGCCTCGTCGGCGGCCCACGTGTCGGCGCGGAGAAGAAGCTTCGGGGGATGGCCCGCCGTCACCACCCGGATGATCGCGATCCGGCGGGTACCGTCGAACTGCAGCTTTACGATCGCTGCGGGTGGCGGGGCATACGTAGGCTTCGCATGACCCGAGGGGCGCCGGGTATGGCTGGAATTGCAGTGTGCTTCGAGTGGCTCGACGTGGAATGGCCGCCCGGTGCCCCGTAACGACTCGACCGCTGATTGAGAAGTGCGACGTGATCGCTGTGTAAAGACCTGCCGGCGTGGTCGTTTCCGGGACATCCCACCAACACATCTACGCCAGGAGGGCGAGTGCAACGATTGTGGGCCGGCATCGACGCCGGCAAGAGCAAGCATCACTGCGTCGTGATCGACGAATACGGCAACCAGCTACTTTCCCGGAAGGTCTCTAACGACGAGGACGAGCTCCTTGAGCTCCTCGCCGACGTACGTGATCTGGCCGGCGATGGCGAGCTGACTTGGGCGACTGATCTCAATCAAGGTGGCGCCGCGCTCCTGATCAGCGTCCTCGTCGCACACGGGCAGGAGGTCCTGTACTTTCCTGGCCGCGCAGTCGCGCATGCTGCTTCGACTTACCGAGGGGACACGAAGACAGACGCGAAGGACGCGGCGATCATCGCCGACCAGGCCCGCATGCGTCGAGACCTGCACCCCGTCCGGTATGGGAGCGACATCGCCGCCGACCTGCGGCTCCTCACGTCGTATCGCACCGATCTGGTCAACGACAAGACACGGACGATCAACCGCCTACGGGCGGCGCTCCTGGAGTACTTCCCGGCACTGGAGGCCGCGTTCGATTACTCCCGCCGCACGACGGCGCTCGTGCTCCTGACCCGCTACCAGACTCCGAACGCTATCCGCAGTGCTGGCGCTGCTGAGCTCGCTGCGTGGGTTGGCCAGCACGTTAAGCAGCACTCGGTGGCGACTGCGACCGTGGTCGGCGCCTTGAAGGCGGCGGATAAGCAGCGCATCATTGTGCCCGGCCAGGCCGCGGCTGCGTTGATCGTCGCGAACCTCGCTTCCGAGGTGCTGCGACTGCGCGCACAGATCGGCGAGCTGGAGCACGCGATCGAGGAACGGCTGCAGCGGCACGAGCACGCCCCGATTCTGATGAGCATGCCCGGGTTCGGGCCGCAGCTCGCGGCGGATTTCATCGCCGCGACGGGCGGCACCATCGCTCACTTCAGCACACCGGACCGGCTCGCCGGGATGGCCGGTGTGGCACCGGTGCCACGCGACTCCGGCCGCATCCAACGCAACCACCGACGACCACACCGGTACGACCGACGCATGCTCCGCGCCTGCTTCCTCGCCGCGCAAACCGCCGCGGTCTTCTGCCCCGAGTCTCGGGCCTACTACGAACGCAAACGCCGGGAAGGGAAGAGCCACAAGCAAGCCGTGCTCGCCCTCGCACGCCGTCGCATGAACGTCATTTACGCCATGCTCCGCGACGGCACCACCTACCAACTACGACCTGCACCCACGGCTACTGGGTAGCCGGCGGACGTCGATTACAGTAGCGTGCGTGTCGCATTGGCCCGGAGCTGGGACGGATTTGTGACGAGCTGGTCAGCCGAAGATTCGCTCGGTGCCTGAACCCCACTCGCGCGGCGATTTGTGAGGTTAGTGCGCTTGCGGGGCCTCGAGGATCGTGCCTACCTCGAGATTGACGTTGCGCGCAGGGTATTCCACGGTGCCATCCGGATGGATGATGTGGCCCACGTCAAGCGTGACGTTCCGGTTAGATGTCGAACTCGGCGCCGGCGTTGTGGATGCCTCGTCGCTCTCAGGGGCGGTGCATCCGACTAGACCGACCATGGCGACTGCGATCGCCATGATGCTCAACCCTGACTGAATCTTCGCCATGATTTCGAACGTAGCGCCGAGAAGTCCACTGCTCCTTCACGATCGCGTAACGAGGCGAGCCGGCTGAAAGCCTCAAGCTCGAACTCTGACCGGCTTTGAAGGAGAGTTCGTCGGAAGGAAAGGTTTCAGATCAAGATGAACCCGGATGCGATGAACGTCGCCCCAATAGCAAGCACTCCGGCTACCGCCACGACAATCATCGCGATAGTGATCGTCCGGTGACGTAGGCGCAAGGGCACGAGGTATGTTGCAGCGATGCCGAGAACGGCGGCTGCCGGAATGATCAGCCCCCAGTTAATTGCGGCGGATTCTCGAGCATCTGGCGCGCAACTCGGCGGTGCTGGGGCAATCGCCGGGCACACTTCCGGGATCACCGCGACGAGGAGCAGGCCAACGATTAAGGCGCCGGCCATACCGGCGGTCGGAACCCACGCGCGGCTCGGCGCTGTGATGGACGTCATGGGCCTACTCTGCACGTGGTGACGCCCTGTCTTCCGGATCGATGCAGGATTGTGAGGCCGCGCGCCGGCGGGGAGAACTCGAGCGCAGAGTAGGGGCTGCCGGTCACCGATCGCGTGTCCCCTCGATGTGAGGACCCGGTTCGTAAGCTTGCGGTATGACACTCGATGGCCGTGGAGCTCTCGACGACGTCCGCTCAGGATCTGCTTCGGGGTCACGCGGCCTACGGGCCGTGATCGCCGTTGCTGGTGGTGCTCTGCTCTTGATTCTTGTTGGGCTACTCGTGCCCCGGGCCTGTCCGCCATTGATGCAGATCGTCACGGACCCGAATGCACAGTGTGTCTGGCCTGACTATCGGCCGGCGGTCGCGTTGGCAGCTGCAGTTGTGGTGATTCTTGGCGGCACGACGGCGGCCGCGGCTGCGACGAGACCCGCCACATCGCAGAACCGCAGGGCCTTACGGAATGGGGTTCTGGTCGCCTCGATCGGGAGCGTGTTAGGCCTCATGATCATGCTGGTCTTGGCCTCCGGTCTAGCACTCGGCGCTCCCCGCTGACCCCCACCATTCGAAACGAAACGCCGAGATCGCTGCGTCACCGACCATGATCGCTTGACAAGCAGCATTGAGATTCCACGTGCCTTGCGCGACCAGCCCGAGTTTCGGTTGCCAGTATCGCAACGGGCCGGGCTCCTTCCTGGGGGAGGGGAGCGCGCCGGCCCGCGCGATGCGTTGATTGTAGGAGCCCGCGCAGACGCTCAGCCGTGTGGGGCGGACGTTCGGCTCCTCACCGCCGGAGCAAAGAGACGGTTCCGCGCAGTGTGGGCGAGGGGAGTACCGCGAGACGGCAGGTTCGGCACCAGGTGATGCCGCTGCGCCCGGTCACGCACCGGGTGGAGCAGCTCGGGCAGTCCGGCTCTGTCGATTCGATCTCGAACACGAGGACACCGTGCCACACCCCCGCGAGGTTGGTGGCCGGCACTCCACAGCCATGCAGTCCGGGCGTGGGTCGAGCTCGGTTCAGCATGTGGTTGCGGCGACACCGACCGGTCGGCCGAGGGCTCGTGCCGCGTCGGCGGTCATTCGCGCGTTCATACACTGGGCGTCGTCCACGACGATCATCCGTGTGGCCAGCGCGGCCAGCACCTGCCGCGCAAGTCGGACGCCGTGTGCCGTCGCTGCGGCGCCGGGAGGAGCGGCGCTCACCGTGACCGAGGCGCCAGGATCCTCCGCGAGATGACGGTCCAAACCGACCGGGGTCACCTCAATTGTGGTCCCACGCATCGCCCGTGCGGCCTTCAGTGCGAGCTGTTCAACCCCCGGCGCAACACCGGAGGCGACGACCCAGCCCTGGTCCGCCAGTGATGTCGCGAACTCGAGCGTCGCGTGTCGTGCCTCACGCGACGGATGGCGGGGGCCGACGATGGCGGTCGCTTCCTCGGTCAGAACCGTCTCGAGACCCCGGACCCACAGCGCCAACGGGGCGGCGTCGCTCAACGCGTCCATCCCGCGCGGCCAGCTGTCCTGGTTCGGAGTGACGATCGTCAACCCCAGCTGCTCGGACACGGAGATTACGTCGGTTGCCGCACCGCCGTCCTCGATTGACGCGATCCGTTCGAGCACGCACTCGGCGATGCCAGCAGTGCTGTCGGCAACGGTGCCCGTTCTGGCCGCGTAGACCAGCTGAGTGGCGCCGCCGAAGCGGCGGATCGCGGCGCCGACCGTTGCGTCTCCGGAGAGGCCGGCGCAGGCCAGCGCGACCCGAGCCCGGGTCTCGTCGTCGGAGCGGATGGTGGGCGAAGCGGAACGTGCGGCGGTCCAGGTCACGGCAGTGGATGTCCTCTCGGATCGATCATTTTGTTTGCCTTCCGGCAAGAGAGATCGATTGCGAAGGGACAAGGCGAAGTGCCCTGATTGTCGGGCGAAATAAGCCCTCCGGGCGCGTCCGGCAATCTGGGAACGAAGCCGCGGTCACGAGCTACGATCGCCAGCCGGAATGGCCAAACAAACCACCAAGGCAGGGCCGCATCGCGGCTCAAATTCCAACGCTCTTTCGTCGCGCCTGCTCCGTCAGGCGCGGCCCGCCGCGCCCGCGGCGAGGAACAGCATCGTGGTGCCGCTTCGCGGCGCTGCCTTGTTGGTGGTTCGCCCTGCCTGGCCGTTCATCGTAGTTCGCTCCGCCAGCTCCGGCCCCACCGTCCGCTATTTGCAGACTGCGCCGCTTCGCGGCTCCGCTTAGCAACCGCTCCCGCCGGGCGCTCCGCCGGCTCCCGCTCACAATCGATTTCTCTCGCCAGCCAGGCCAAACAAACGGTTGGCGGGAGGAGGCACCCAAATGGTGCAGACCACGATCCGGCCCACCACGGATGCGGCATCCGCCATCGAGACGAACCGTGCAGAGGCGGCCGCGTTCTACCTGCGGATGCGACGCATGGTCGCGCTCGGCCAGTTCAAGCGCGTCGCCCGCGAGGCGATCCTCCAGCCCCGGCTGCTGTTCGCGATGCGGGAGATGCTCGAATGGAACAAACCCCGACAGCAGGCCCGCAACGAACGCGAAGCCCGCGAACGCGACGCCCGCACCAAGGCGCACGCGCACTACCTCGCACACCGCCGGGACTACATCGACCCGCTCACCCGGCTCCAGATGCCCCCGGTCCGGATCGGCGCCGAGCACCGCAGCGAGCACAGCGTGACCCGCAACAACCACAACGCGCTCGCGTGGGCACGCCGCGTCGCCGCCAACCCCGAGAAGGTGCTCGCCCGGCACGCCGCCCACACCCCGTACACCCGGTGGGCGATCCTGCACCCCTCGTATGGGCCGATCCGGAACCCGGACGAGTTCTGGGAGGCGCGCGTGAACCGCGACGTCCGCGCCGCCCGCCGCCGCGCCGAACGCCGCAACTCGATCCGCCCCGCAGGGATCACCCTCGACCGGGCCCTCTCGATCGCCCTCGCCGTGCTCGACGCGCACGGCGGCAAGTTCCCCAGACCCGAACTCATCCCGGACGTCCTCTAACCCGGCGGCCGGGGCCCGGCGGGGCCCGGCCGGTGAGGGGCGATCCCCTCACACACCCCCGGTGGTGGCGCCTTGCCACATTGCCGCGCCGCGCTGCCAGACGCGTCCGGCTTTGCAACAGCGTGAGACCGAATCCCACGCGAGGGCAGGAGATAACCGAGAATGGCGCGCTTCATCCGGATCGCGGTGACCGACATCAACGGCGACGGCGAACCGCTCCCGTCGGACCGCGAAGAATGGCTCAACGTCGACCAACTCACCAGCGTGCGCGGCATGCTCAGCAACAATCTCGCCCGCCGTCACCGACTCCACGGCGCGATCCCACGCGAGTTCTACCCACTCCTCGAGCTCCGCACCACCGACCGACGCGCACGGCTCATCTCCCTCGGCACCTACCCCGACGCGCCCACCGCGATGGCAGCACTGAACGCCTTCATCCCCGTCCTCACCGCACCCGGAGTCACGCACCTCGACGCCGAACTCGCGGCGCTGGTCCGGATCCGCGACGCAGGTCAGCCTCGAGCAACGTGATGTTCCGTGCGGCGGGGGAGACGAGCCAGGCGGACGTCGGCTTGCGCCGGCGGCAGCTCAATTGAGTGGAGCGGCAGTGCCGCGCAGCCCTTGGGGGGTTCTTGTCCTGCCTGGCCGTTCATCGTAGTTCGCTCCGCCGGCTCACGTCCGCGAAGGCCGGGTACGTGCTGCTCGCGCTCGCCCTCGCCGCGATCGAGCAAGGGACCGGACGCCACACCTGGCGCAACCCGCACGACGGCCTCGTCCGCGACTACTTCGCCAAGATCGCCGGATGGGGCTACACCCTCTCCGATGTCGAGCAGATCGTGGCCGGAACCAACGACTGACCCGAACCCCGGATGGGCGAGCGGCAATTGTCGCTCCCCCATCCGAGCGGCCGGCGAGGGGCGTGCCCCTCGCGCTCCCCGGCCAGGACGTCGAGCGAGAGAGAGGGCTATCGGAGGATCCAGGCCACCAGCGCGGTCAGGTCATCGGTCAACGCGTGCCGGCTCACCGTGTACCGGATCCGCTGACCCTGCCGCGGCCCCTCCACATCGCCGACGACGTAACCCAGCGACTCCAACTCCGCCAACGCCGCGCGAACACCCCCAGCACTTACCCCGGTCCCGGCGACGATCTCCGGACGCTTCGACTCCGGATGATCGAGGAGGTACCGAAGCACACTCAAACGGGCGTGACCTGATACTGCTTCATGCGCAGCGGCAGCGCGAACGGGCATCCCCGCCAGATCCACGCGCCTGGGCATGCAGCCCATCATGCCCCACTCACAAGCCGCCAGCGAGAGAACTTGTCCATCAAAGATTGCTATTGAGTAGCAATGTGGACAAGTTGGCGGCTAGAGTCGGCGGTACCCGCTACCCTCATTCGGGGGACGGGCATCGCGTGATTGAGGGGGTTGCCATGACTGAGGTTTTCTCGCCGCCCAAAAGCGAAGTAGGCACCGCAACTCGCTGCATGGAGTGCGGGTCGACCGCTGTCGGAGCGAGGTTCTGCACACAGTGCGGCGCGCCCCTCGAGCAGGTCGGATCCGTCAATGAACCGCAAACCACGACCACCGAATCACCGAGACAGACGGATTTACCGGCTCCGGCCGGCCCATTTGCCGGGGCGAGGCGCGCGACCGGGTACGTCGAGGACCCCCACACCTCGCATCGCAGCGAGCTCGCAGAACTCAGGGCCCAGGTCACGAGCGCACCCGACCTCGCCGAGCTTGAGTCACCGATCGACAACGAAGGGGCCGACGCTCCTCGAGAGCCAGTCATCGGACACGTTGCAAGCTCTGCCGTCGAGGCCAACCTCGATGGATCGGCGCGAACGCCTTCGCGCCTCGAGCTGCCGCTCGAGGACCTGAGCATCACCGCGCCCGCCGACAGCCCGGCCCTCGCAACCCGTGGCCTCCGTGGTGTCCTCGCGCGGGTCGGCATCCGGGTCGCCCCCAGCGCGACCGAACAGGCTGCGCTCGACCTCGCCGCCTTGCAGCTGGAGCACGAACGGATCATCCGGCAAGCCACCTGGACTCGCGCGGTCGGCGTCCTGGTTGCGAACCGCAAGGGCGGAGTCGGCAAGACACCCGTCTCCTTGCTCCTCGGCGGTGTCCTCGCCGCAGTCCGAGGCGGTTCCGTCGCGATCGTCGAAGTCTCCGACGACCCGGGCGCGCTCGCCTTCCGAGCCGAAGGCAACCCGCAACGCGGGATCGGTGAGCTCGTCCGCGACGTCGGGACAATCCGCACCGCCGGGCAGCTCGCGGGCTACACCGCACCACAGACCTCGTTCGCATCCGTGATCGGATCCGCCGGCCGACGCCCACGCCTTGCTGGCGAGGACGTCACCCGAGTCGCCAACGTGGTGGACCACTACCACGCCATCCGGATTATGGACTCCGGCAACCAACCCAGCTCCTCAGCCTTCCAAGGCGCCATCCAGACAGCCGATGCTCTGGTCATCCCGGTCCTGAACGCCGGCGACGCGGTGCTCGAAGCCGTCGCACTCCTCGACGAACTCCACACAGACGGGGGCAAGGCGGCCGACCTCGCATCGAACGCGATCATCGTGCGGCTCACGGACGGCCGACCCGAGCATCCGCAGGTCGTCGACCGTATCAACCAGATCATCGACACCACGGAAGTGCGTGCCGTGTTCGACGTCCCGTACGACTCGCACATCGCCGAACGCGGACAACTCACCCTCGACCGACTCGACCCGTCCACCCGACGAGCGTTCACCGCCATCGCGGCGAATGTCGTCTCCCACCTGCAGCACAGCATCCGGTAACCACGAGAAGGAGCCCCACGATGGAGAACCCACTGGACGGGATCCTCCCGGACTTCAACGTCTTCGGTACTGAGTTCACCGAACTCTGGCAGAAGCTCATCGCCGGCCTCTGGGGCCTCGGCATCATCCTCGCCGTCGTCTTCCTCATCATCGGCATCGTCAAGATGGCCAGCGCCTCAACCGGCGGCAACCCCAACGAATACAAGACCGCCCGCAACCAAGCCATGTGGGCCGGCATCTCCCTCGGCGTGCTCGCCGCCCTCGCCGTCATCGTCGGCGCCATCCTCGCCATCTTCGGATAGGAACACCATGCGCACCGAAGCCCGACCGCCCCGACGGAAATGGCCATGGATCGTTGGCGGTGTCATCGTCGTGGCAGCGCTCATCGTGGCTGGCGTCTGGTTCAGGGCCTCGACGAGCAATCCGCCTACGGTGCCCACAGCAGCCCCGAACACACCGAACGCCGAAACCCCCCTCGATCCCGACCCCACCGGATGCCTCGGCGGCGACGCCCGCGACGCCGCCATGGTGCTCGCAGCGCAGAAGGCTGCACCGCACACCAGCAACGGCGCCGTCGAGTTCGCGACAGCTCTGATGCGCTGGATGCACCAATACCCGGTGCCGCCAGCTGAGGACATTTCCGCGGTCGACGCGTCGCTTGTCGCGTCGGGCTCGCCATACGACCTCACCAGCGCGTACGCGAGCAATCCGAACACTTCCGGCGCGCTCGTGCCGGACGGGACACCGTTCTTTCTCTCGACCATTCCGGGAGTCTGGAACCTAGAGAGCTACGCCGATGACACAGCCACCGTCACGGTTGGCACCGGCATCGTCATCAACGGCGAGCTGCATCCGACGTTCCGAATGGCCAAGACGTTCACCCTCGACTGGGAGGACGAGCACTGGACATTTGACCAGGCGAGCCTCGATCGCACTACTGAGGAACTCTTCTCGATCGGGACGCCGTACACAGAGGGCTGCTGATGACTTCGCAGGAGCCATGCACCGACCCGCTATGCGTGATCAACGGCATCGGCGAGCAGATCGGCGGAGCCGTCAACTATTGGCAGGATCCGTTTGGCAACACGTTCAAGGCGTTGAAGGACGCGGCGGCGGGTCTGGCGAAGGATGTGCTGCCGGCTCTGACTGAGGCGGCGTTGCCGGATCTCACTGCGGATTGGTTCTTGAGCGCGTACGCGATTGCGTTCGCGACGGCGATTCTGGCGGCGATCGTGCTGCTGGTTCCACAGGTGCTGCGGACGGCGCGCGGCACGATGGCCGGCCGGGACCTGTTGGAGTCGATCGGCATCTACTTCCCGCTGTTCCTGGCCGGTGCGATGTTCGGCCCGATGCTCGGGTACCTTCTCGTGGAGTTCTTCCACGCCCTCTCGAACGTGTTCATCGAGTGGGGCGTCGCGGGATCGTATAACCAGGTCATCGGGCAGATGGTCTCGTTGATCGACACGACCGATCCAGCGACGCTCACCGGCGGGGTGTTCATCGCGTGCGTGCTCATGCTGCTGATGGTCGTCGGCCTGTTCCTGGTCGTGCTCATGCTGATCGTGCAGCTGGTCACGCTCTACTTCACGGGTGTGCTGATCCCGCTCGGCATCGTTTGGATCATCGACCCGACCAAGCGCAGCTTCGGACTCCGTCTCGTGCAGGTCTGGCTCGGGATTCTCGCGGCGCATCCGCTGCTGTTCTTCCTGCTCGGGTTCGCGTTCAACATGATGGCCGGCAGCATCGTGACGCTCGGCGACAACCCGTTGCTGCAGACCCTCGTGACGTTCCTGGTCGCGATCATCGCCCTGTTCATGGCGGCGCTCTCGCCGGTGCTGCTGCTCAAGTTCGCGCCCGTCATCCCGACCGGCATGGGCGGAACGAACGGTCCCGCCCTGGCTGGCATCCCGATCGGTTCCAGCAACATGACCGACGCCGGCAACCGGTACGGCCAGAGCCGCGAGAGCGGGTCGAACCGATCGAGCAGTTCTCTGGCGAGCACGAGCGACGCGGAGTCCTCGACCGCGCAGAGCTCCGGACTCGGGGGACTTTCCGACGTTGCCGCGTCACGCGCCGCCGATGGGGTGGCCGGCGAAGCGCGCGCGGCCGGCCCTATGGGCGGTGAGGCGGCCGCGAGTGCCGGGGGAGCAGCCGGTGCCGCTGGCACCGAAGCGCTGGTCGCGGCGGGCACGGCCGAGTCCGCGACGGGCGCTGGAGCCGCGATCGGCGTTCCGACGCTGGTCGCGGCGGCTGCGGTCGGCACGGCGGAGAAGGCACGGCAGGTCGGCGAGGCGGCCGCGAATCAGGCGGTCGCCGCGATGGATGACCAGGGCTCGAACGTCGGGGGAGAACGGCCATGAGCCAGACGCAGTCCCGCGCGATCGTGCGCCACCTGGGCGGGGAGTCCGGGCACCGGTCGTTCTTCGGCGGCACCCACTCGAAGACGCGCATCGCGCTGATCATCGGGTTCGTCGTCGCCGGCATGGTCGTGACGATCCTCGTCGGTTGGCCGGGACTATTGCTCGGGCTGGGTGGTGTCGGGGTCACGATGCTCGTCACGACCAGGACGCACCGTGGCACGATCGTGGAGCGCAGCCGCCGCCGACGTCGCTGGAAGGCCCGGGTGGTATCCGGCACCGAGGCGTTCGAGCCGTATGACGTCGCGGCCTGGGATCAGGCCGAGCAAGCCGTCCGGATGGCCAAGGGCCGGACTGAGAAATGGGAAGCGCAGCGCACCCTCATCACGATGCGAGCGAACCCGGACGGGGCCGACGGGATGGGGTGGCTCGAGTACGGCCGCGGCGTGCCCGGGATCCAGTGGCACGCGCCAATCGGTGAGCGCGCCTACCTGGCTGTCACGTTCTCCGTGACCGGCCAGCTGCGCGGGATCGAGTCGACGTCCGTCATGACCCGGGCAGCCGAGGCATGGGGCGCGTTCCTGGCCTCGCGAGCGGTCCCGTCCGTGCTCGTCGAGGACGTACAGACGACCACGAGGGTACTGCCGGCCGATACCGCGCTGCAGGAGTTCTGGGTCCTCAACAGCCTCGACTCCGACGCGCCAGCCGACGCCGTCAGGTCGTACGAGGAAGTGCTTCGCCGCACCGGCGAAGGCGCGATGGTGCAACGCCATTTCATCACGGTCAAATGGCCGCTGACCACGGCGTTCTACGACACGGCACGCAAGTACAGCGAAGGCCGCGACGGCTGGCGCGGCCTGATGCGCGAGGAGATCGGCTCCGCTCACCGCGGGCTTACCGAGGCCCGCATGGGCCAGGTCGATGTGCTCTCCGCACGCCAGGTCACCGCAGTGATGCTGCATCAGCAGAACCCGTCACGGCCGATTGACTACGTGGCGGACGTCCATCCGTCTCGTCTCGGCGTGCGCTCGCACGACGAGTTCTCCGCGCACGTCGTAGCGGGCGTTGACCCGCTCACCGGGGAGTCCGTGGAGTGGTGGCACCGCACCGCGAAGATCACCGTCGAAGCGCTCGCGACCGCCCCACGCACGCAACTGTGGGCATTGGATCTTCTCATCGGCCGCGACATCCAATTCATCCGGTCCGTCAGCTTCCACATCCACCTGGTCCCGGCCGGCGAGGCGAAGGCCGCGGCGCAGCGCGATCTCGTCCGCGACCAGGCCGAGGCGATCTCCAAAAGCGAGGCCGGCTCCGTCGACCTCGACGAGACCGGCACCGCCATGAGCGCATCCAAGCGCCGACGAATGGACCTCCGCGCCGGGACCGGCCACCACGGCGCGGCCTGGGTCGGCTACGTGACGATCTCAACCCGTTCGCGCGACGAGCTCGCGCGAGCATCCCGCCAGCTCGAGGAAACCTGCGCCACCGGCCTCGGCATCGAATACCTCGACTGGCAGGACTCATACCAAGCCGCAGCATCCGGCACCACCTGGCCGATCGGCCGGGGCATCACCGCCCGCGACTCGTCCTTCTCGGCGCGGGTCTACCGCGCGCTAGCGGGCAAATCGGAGAAGGAGGCCATCTCATGAGCGACCACAAGGCGGCCAGCAAGGGCATCCGGGCCCTGCCCGGCCTCCGCGCATTCGCGCCACCCATTGAGATGCCAGCCGAAGGCCGCGCCACGAGCACCAGCGAGATCGTGCCGTGGAACCTCCCCGGCACGCCGCTGCGTACCAACGCATCCAAGGCCTTCCGCGGGTACTACGCGCCCGCCGGCGTCGGAGCGCCGACCACGACCCGGCAGGCTGAGATCCTGAACACCGCACTGATCGGCCCGCCCACCGGCACCAAGGGCGTCGTCAACGGTCGCGACGTGCTCTCCCGCACATCCATCTCGCACGACCCCGTCACGGCGTACAACTCGACCCCCCGCGAAGTCTCCAGCCCGAACACAGTAGTCATGGGCGACGTCGGCGCCGGAAAGTCCTCGTTCGTGAAAACCGTGTGCGTACTCCGGCCGCTGCTGCTGCAGAACCGACGCGCAGTCATCTTCGACAAGAAGGACCAAGCCGGCGAAGGCGAATACTCCAACGTCGTCCGCCGCTACGGGTACGAACCCATCCGGTTCACCGCAGACGGCACCGGCACCCGGCTCAACCTCATGGACCCGATAATCGCCCAAGGCACCGGCGTGAAGGGCCAAGCGCGACTGCTCAACATCATCACCCGGCTCGCCCGCGGCGACCAACACCTCAACGAATGGGAAGAAGAAGCCCTCCGCGCCGCGCTCCTCACCACACTCGGCCGGTTCGAGGGCGGCCGCACCCCCGTTCTGGCCGACGTGCTGCCAAACCTCGGCGTCGTCGATCCCGACCGGTACGAGGGGCTGTCGCCCGACGCCCGCGACAAGCTGCACCAAGCCGGCCTCTCCGTGCGATGGACCCTGAACGGACTGCTCGACGAGTACGCCGGTCTCCTCGACGGCGAGACGTCATCACAGGTCGACCTGACCGGCAAGCTCACCAGCTTCGACATCTCCCAGCTGCCCGACGACGGCCCAGCAGTCCCAGTCGTGATGGCGATCGGCAACATGTGGATGCTCGGCCGGCTGCGCAACGAACGCGGCTGGGCCACCACCGTCGTCTACGAAGAGGGCTGGCACATGATCGGTGGACCTAGCGCCCAGCTCATCAAGTCCAACCAGAAACTCTCCCGCGGCCTCGGCATCAGCAACGTGTTCGTCATGCACAAAGGCACCGACATCCCCCGGGACTCTCCCGGGATCACGATCATCCAAGAGGCGCAGAGCATCTACACATTCCGGCAAGGCCGACCCGAAGACGCCCTCTGGTGCCAGGTAACGTTCGGGTTCGCCCCCGAGACGGCACAGACCATCGAACGGCTCCGCGACGGGCACTACATCTTCAAGTACGGATCCCACCCCGAAACGCACGTGCAGCACATCCGGTCCCAGTGGGAAATCGACGTCACCAACACCGATGAAGCGTTGGCCGTCGCCGCAGGTCGCGAGTAGACGGCATGGGAGCGGGCAAGACCGCAATCGCCGCCGCCGTGGCATTCCTGCTCACCCTCGGCGGAACGGTCGCGATCAGTTCGGCGTCCGCCAGCTGCGGCAGTGGCGGCATCAACTTCGTCACAGTCAGCACGAGCGCGCCCATCGCCGGCTACTCCGGCGACCAGCTCGTGATCGCTGGCACGATCATCAACGTCGCCGCCGAACTTCAGCTCGACAGTCGCGCTGCGACCATCGCGGTCATGACCGGCATGGGCGAGTCGAGCCTGCGAAACCTCACCCACGGCGATGCCGTCGACAACACCACCCTCGGCGTGTTCCAGCAGGACGCGAGCTACGGCCCGCCGAGCAACAGGCTGGACCCCAAGAAGGCCGCCGTCGCCTTCCTAACCAGGCTGGTGCAGGTCCCCGGCTGGGCGACCATGCCACCCTCGCGCGCCGCGCACGAGGTGCAGATCAACCAAGACCCAGACCACTACACGAAGTTCTACCCCGCCGCGGTCGAGGTCGTCAGCACGCTCACCAGCTCCGCGGGCGGTAGCTCATGCAGCGTCGGCAGCGACGCTCGGGCGCTCGCCCAAGAACTCGATGCGGCTACCGCCAGCGGACAACTTCGCGTGCTCGAACCGCGCTATCTCTCCCAGATCCAGGCTGTCGCGGCTGGCCAGCATGCGCCTGAGTGCGGTATCGACCTCGGCATCCTCCAGATCATGGTGCTCGCCGTGCGAACCTTCGAGACCGTCGGCGTCAGCGACATCAACCGAAAATGCACCGGCTCACTCCTTGGCGCCGGCACATCCTCTTCGCACTGGATCGAGGGCGGCGGAAAGGCCGTCGACTTCTATGCACTCGAGGGACGCACCCTCAGTGGAACAGACCCACAATCGATCCGGCTCATCTCAATGCTCGATTCGGTCATGCCCGCCGGCGCACGCGTCGGACAGGTTCAATGCCGCGCCGACGCAGGCATCACCCTCGCCCTCCGCAACTTCCGCGAATTCGAGGACACCTGCAACCACCTGCACATCGATCTCGCGTACGCGGGCCAGCCGCTAAACGTCGGCTAACGGTCACCCATGCGCAACCCACCCGCGCAAGACGAAGCACGAGACGCTGACATCTGAGTGATTCCGACCGGCGTGCTTCGGGCGGCAGCGGCACCATTAACGAGCAGCTGGCCGGCGGGTGTACGTGATTCCCGGGCCGGCAAGTTCCGACGCGACTTATCTAGAGTGCTATCGGGCTGAATCAGCCCAGGAACACATGCTGACGGTGCCATTGGAAGTAGCTCGCGCTTTCTGAGTACCCCTCCACTTCCCGCCCTCGGACCATGTGAATTCGCCGCCCGATCGCGCTGTTCAGATCAACTGTCCCTGTCCCGACCACCGTTCCGTTCTCCACGCTCAGGTATCCGTCTTCGAAGAGCGCGTCGCACCCGAAGATGCAGGCGAGCATCGCGATCCTCTGCAAGTCTCGAGCTTCGTTATCGGTGGCGGCCGACCGCTTCTTGATGTGCGACGCCCAGAGAAAACGGGCCGGATACGTCTCGCCACAGAGCGCGCAAGGGGCTTCATCACGCCCGCGAAGAAGGGTTGAACGAAGACGCTGCTGTTCGCGTCGTTGTCGCGCGGCGACCGGGCGATCCAAGGTCCCCTGGAACGGGCCGAGCTCGACGTCGCGAGAAGACGAAGGTCCGAGGTCGATGGGACCTGCGTCGAGCGAATCCGTGATCACGATTCGCGTCGGCGACGTGCCCTCGGCTCGCGCACCGGGCAGTTGCAGCAACAATGCTCCGATAAACGCGCTCCGATACCCAAGGACGTCCACCGTGACGTCGATAACTCCCTCCCGTCTAAGCAGGTCCATGGCTGCGACGACATCACTGATCGGGACCGTTTGACCGCTCGGCGTTCGGCTCGTGGCCACGATCACTTGATCAGAGTCGACGGCGAGAATCGTATTCGCCCGCGAGCCAGAAGGCGTAGGGATCTCGATGCCGATCAGCTCGCGAAGAAGGCCACCCACCGCAGTAGGCGACACCTCTAACGCTGTCGAGGGACGGGAGAGCACGGACGCGAGCACGGCTTGATCGTTGGGGCCGAACCCGGGTACCGCAACGACGAGCCTGATCCGCTTCGTTCGATTCCCTTCGCCGCTTGCGTTCGGTGCACGATCGACTGCAGCGGCGGACTTGCCCAAGAGCACACGGACCTGATTCAGGTCGGTGAGCCTATCCAGGCTGAGTGGCCCGTCGATGATCCGGCGATCGAAATCGGACAGCCTTCGGGCTGACGCTGAATCCACGAGCGCATCGACGAGTTCAGCCCGGAGACCCGCGAGCCGAGCGAGCAAGAGGTCCAGAGCGACGTTGTACTCAGGATTGCGGGCTGCCGAGCCCTTTGATGCTCCGCCCCGACTCTCGAGGGTCACAGCGAACTGGTTGCCGTCGGCCTCCACAATGAACCTTGCGTCGACGGCGACACCGTCGTCTGAGTAGGGGCGCACGACCTCAGGATGGCATGTCGGCTGGCCTCATACGGCTAGTGCCCACTCCTGGAACGTCGAGCCTGAGCGGGAACGCGCTCTTCGACCCGCGTGGATAACCTGTGCGTCTAACGCAGAATCGCGCCCGCGTCCCACACCCGACGATCTGCTCGCCGGTCAAGTCCACGGCTATCTCGGAGTGCTCACGACTCCCCTCAGCGCCTAAGTCGTCCCCCGACACTCCGGACTGTACAGCGGAAAAGCGTTCACCCCGATTGAACATCGACTTCGACGGAGTCGTGAGCACGACCATCGTCGGGGTTGAGTCGCACACTACGATCCTCTGCTTGGCAGGCGTCGCCGGCGTTTGCGACTCCCGATCGCTTGTCGGTGGTCGTCGCTACGCTCGGGCCGTGCAAATGGGGAACCTCGCCGAGTGGATTGGCGCTATCGGAACCGTCGGCGCCCTGGTCCTTGGCTTGGCGTTGCTAGGGCGCGAGCTAGCGATTTCCCGGCGCAAGGGTGCTGATGACTTCATCACGTGGGTGACACGCGACGAGGTGTTGATTCCTGGCGCCGGGATCAAGCAGATCACCGTCGTGCACGCTTCAAACACGGGGGCTCGGCCCGTAAAGACGCCGCTGATCGCATATGCGGATATCCGCGGGGGCTTTTCGACACAGGTGCTAAGTCCGAACGGAATGAGCGGCGTACTCACGCCGGGCACTGAAGTTGCTATCACGGTGAAGGAAAGCCGCCAGACGAAGCTCCCGATCTACGTGTTCCTCCAGGACTCCTCCGGCCGACAGTGGCTCCGCTATGCCGATGAACACCGCTACCCGAATTGGTTTGTGAGCTCGTTGCTCTACGTGATGCTGATCTTCTTCGAGCGCCCCGACGGGGCCACAGCAAGGAAGGTGCGCGCCCGCGAGCGCGCAGCAGCGAGTCCGCTCCGAATCAGCCGTCCGGACCCGTGGCGTACCGCGCCGGCAAACGACCAGCGGGATCTATAGCTGCGCCGTGACCAAGCGGAAGCGTGACCGACCGGACCCCCAACGGCAGCCCTATGAGTTGGCAGCAGAAGTGATGAGCGCCGCGGGGTAGGAGCCTAGGGGACATCATCTTGTGCCTGCCCAGGTCTTACCTCGAGCGGTGGGCGACAAGCGATCTCATCCGCACCTCCGCCGGCTCGATCGTCGCGACCCAACTCGGTTCGGAACCGACGTTACGAATTGCTTCGGCCCGAATTGGAGAACGCACCGCTCGGTCGCTCGGTCGCCAAAGTGGAGGATTCCACGTGGTTAGGCTGGTGACGTCTCGTACCCGCTGGATCAGGACGGCTCTGGGATACTCAGATGTGACCAAGAAGACCGGGTTCAATTTCGGCAAGCTAACGGCTGGGGCGGCCATCCGCGCCATTACTGAACCGACGGCACTCTTCGATGCGCTGCCGAATAAGGAAGCCGGCTACGGCTACCTCCGGGCCGTGCAAGGGGCCGTTCTCGACGCTTGGTACCCGCGCCGCGTCGAGACCGATCTTGTTATCAAGACCAATACCGGAGGCGGCAAGACGATCGTCGGCCTCCTGATGCTGCAGTCCTCCCTGCACGAGGGCGCAGGCCCCGCTCTCTACGTCGCTCCCGACCCTCACCTCGCAGAGCGCGTGGAGGAAGAGGCGAACGCTCTCGGGCTCGCGGTGGTGACCGACCCCGAGAGCTACAAGTTCACCAGCGGCGAAGCCATCTGCGTCACGACGATGCAGATACTGATGAACGCTAAGACGAGGTTCGGTATCGAGGGGTCGGCCACTCGACAGCCAATCCCCGTCGGCACCGTGGTCATCGACGATGCCCACGCCGCTCTCGCCATCGCCGAGGATGCCTCGCGCCTCGCCATCCCCTCCAGCCACCAGACGTATAAGCCCCTGCTGGATCTGTTCGAGGACGATCTGAAGGCACAGGGCCTCAACGCCTATATGGACATCCGCGAAGGCGACAGGAGCGCCGTGCTCCGCGTTCCCTACTGGGCGTGGATCGAACGTCAGGAGCAGGTCCTGACGCTGCTGCGGCCGCATCGGGCGTCCGCTGAGTTCGAGTGGGCGTGGCCCGTCATGTCAAATCTGCTGGCTATTTGCGAGGTCACCGTCTCCGCGGAGGAGATCGAGATCATGCCCCCTTGCCCGCCTGTCGAGAAGTTTCCCTCACTCGCCGAGGCAAAGCGGCGTATCTACATGACCGCGACGCTCGCAGACGACAGCCTCCTCGTGACGCATTTCGATGCTAACCCGGAGAGCGTTGCCGACTCGATCGTTCCCGACACGGCGTCCGACCTTGGCGACAGGCTTGTGCTCGCCCCGCAGGAACTCAACGCGAGCATCAAATTGGGAGAGGTCCGGGAGCTTGCAGCATCCATTTCCGCGGACCACAACGTCGTCGTCCTTGTACCGAGCTGGCGCATCGCCAACCAGTGGGACCAGTACGCCGTCAAGACTGTCAGTAAGCCCGATCACATCAGCGCCGCAGTCGCTGAACTTCGGAAGAAGCACATCGGGCTCGTGGTGATCGTCGGTCGCTACGACGGGATCGATCTTCCCGATGACGCCTGCAGGCTTCTCGTCATCGACAGCCTCCCATTCGCTTACACGGGCTCGGAGCGACGCGAGGCGATCGCGCTGCGAGACAGCGAGGCGATGGTCGCGCGTCAGCTTCAACGCCTCGAGCAGGGGATAGGGCGCGGAGTCCGAAGCCGGGACGATCGCTGCGCAGTAATCCTTATCGGAGCGAGGTTGACGCAGCTAGTCGCTCGCGCCGACGTCTCGGACCGCCTCTCACCGGCGACTCGCGCTCAGATGAAGCTTTCCCGTACGGTCGCATCCGACCTCGATGGCGCCTCGGTGGAGGACATCGAAGGAGTAATCAGGCAGGTCATCGGCGGCGACGCCGACTTTCGGACGCTCTCGCGGGAAGCGCTGCTCGGGGTCAAGTACGACCCCGGAGTGGTTTCGGACGTCTCTCGGCACCTGCGCGCAGCCTACAACGCGGCGCGTGTCGGACGATACGAGGATGCCGCCGAGCATGCGGGCGATGCAGTAGATGCCGCCCTCGAATTGGGTGACATACGGCTCGCCGGATGGGTGGGGGAGGTCCATGCCGCCTATCTCGGTCATGTGGACGGCGTTGCTGCTCAGCGGGTGCTGGATCAGGCGTCGCGGAACAATCCGGCAGTTCTAACCCCGCTCGCCGGAGTCGCTTACGAGCGCATCGGGCAGAACTCGGACCAAGCCCAAGAGGCGCGGTCATTCCTCGCCGGAACGTACGTGAGTGGGGACGCGCTCGTGGTCGGAGTCGACGCGATGATTGCCGACCTCGCATGGGATCCGATTCGCACCGACGAGGCAGAGGACGCACTCGCTTCCCTGGGCAGGCACCTGGGTTTCCTAGCCCAGCAGCCTGAGCGTGACTTTAAGATCGGCAGCGACGTCATGTGGTCGATCGGCAACCACGAGTACGCCGTGATCGAAGCGAAGACCGGCGCCACGTCTCAGGTGATTTGGAAGAAGGACATCAACCAGCTCGCCGGTTCGGTCAACTGGTGTCAGGGTGAGTACGGTGCGGACGCGAAGGTCGTTCCTCTCGCCGTCCACCCCAGTCACGTCGTTGAACGTGCTGGCACGCCCCCGCCAGGATGCCGCTCCATCAATCGGGCCGACATGAAAGAGCTCAAGAAGGCGCTTAAGAGATTCGCGCGTGCCCTCGCTCATGACGACGCCTTCAAGGATGCGCATGCGGTGGGAGCGCAGCTCACTGCACTAGGACTCACTCGTGACAAGTTCTTCGACACCTTTACTCGGCGAACAAAGCGGGAGCCGCGCGAGAATTCGTAGGAGGCTCTCCAGCATTCCCTAGGCGACTATCAGTCCAGGTGTCCCTCCTCCGCGATGGCTCCGGAGGCGGCGTTGTGGTCGCGCATCGTAGGTGACCAACGATGATTGGTGGACAGCGCCCACCCGGGCTCGCTGTCAGATATCTCAGATTGTTCTCCCGAACGATCCCGAAGCTGATGAGTAGGGCGAGACACCCGAAGGAGGCTTCGCCATAGCGGGTACTCTGGGGCGGTGTACGAGTCTTGGGCCTCCAGCGCGGCAGCGCGCAGGACGATGCAAGGAAACCGCGGCCGCGACACCAAGGCCGAGATCTTGGTGCGCCGGCTCGTCCACGCCCAGGGACTTCGGTACCGGGTCAACGCCCGACCCGAGGCTGATCTGCGCCGCACCGCTGACCTGCTGTTCAGGCGCGCGAGAGTCGCTGTGTTCATTGACGGCTGCTACTGGCACGGCTGCCCGGAGCACTTCACCATGCCTGTCACGAACCTCGAATACTGGAGCACCAAGATCGGACGCAACCAGGCGCGCGACCTGGACACGACATCCCGACTTGAGGGGAGAGGCTGGCTTGTGGTGCGGTTCTGGGAGCACGAGCCGCCGGCTTCCGTCGCGGAGCGGGTGGGCAAGATCGTGCGCGCGCGTGCAGCCGTCAGTGCCTGAGTGCCGGGAGGCTGTCGGTCCAGTCGTCGGTAATGGCTTGGATCGGCGCGAGCCGGTCGGGGTAATCCTTGTGTCGGGCCATGTCCGCGGTGCGGCCGAAGCGGAAGACCCATCGCTCGGTCGCCGAGAATAGGCATGCCGCCACCACATCGAACCCGTCGGTCGCGTAGAAGCGGGATGCGGGGTCGCCCTTGGAGGCGCGGGTCTTCTGCACCTCGACCCTGAACGCACCTCTGGCGGACCTCCTGGGGCTGGCGTTTTTGCACTCGACCCGCAAGAACGTGCCGTCGTCGAGCGTCACATCGAAGTCGTGCATCGCGTCGACGTCGAGCCGTGTCACCGAGGCGATGCCAGGCGCGCCGGTGAGCTGCTGCTCCAGGTGGTACTCGGCCACGCCGCCTTTGACGGCGACGGAGAGCCGGTTGCGGCCTCTGATGATGTCGAGGATCTGCTCGCTGGTCAACGCGAACTGTTCCTCGAGCACATGCCGACGTTGAGGCTCATCGGGGAGGAGACGATCGGCCATTGCAGTCGCGGCGGAGAAGCGCAGCGGAGGGTCCAGTCGTAGCGACGTCGCGCGACGCTCCAGCCTCGCGTAGTCAATGAGCCGCTCGGGAGCGAACGCGACGACTGTCTCAAGGTTGCTGGGGGAGCGGGCTTCGGACCGCTTCGTTCCACCACGATTGACTTTCTCCCAGACATGCCAGCCGCTTCGTTTTGCGTGCTCGATCTCCCTGTCCTTCGCGTAGAAGGAGATCCCCATCGGCAGTGGGTCCCACAGATTCGCGTCGAGCCCGAGGATCACGCCATCAGCGATGTCGATGCCGAGGATCATCGTGACGTCGACGCCGGCGACATCACGGCCTACCGGATGCTCCCGCTGCCAACTTTCCTCGGAGCCGTAACGGAGCTGACCGCGGACCTCGTCGTCCGGCCTGCCATTGGTCTTCACCTTCTTGACTCGGAATGGGTAAACGAGCATCCCGATCCGCTCGTCCGAGTCCAGCTGCACTCCAAGATAGACGGGAGCGCGGCGGTGGTCGCTGGCGTAGAGGACGCGGCCGCCTGACGCCTCGACAGAGTGCATGAGGAATTCACGCAGATCCGACCGGCCCTGTACCCGGTAGACCTCGCCGAAGGCGCGGCCGACAAGCAGCTCGTCCTCCAAAGGCCTCCCTCCAACGCGAGACGTCACACACCGACCTGCGATGGGCATGTCGGAGGCTGGCGACAGACTCGTCTCGACCATACTGGTCAGACACGCAATCCCCGCGAATGACGGGCGGTGCGGGCACGAAGGACTGAGGTGGCAAATGGGCGAGCAGCTCCCGGTGGTGAGCCTGTTCTCCGGGGCAGGAGGACTCGATCTAGCTGTCGAGCGAGCCGACGCAGAGCCGCTGGTGGCCGGTGATCCCGGCAGCGGACTGTTGCGCGTATCTGTCGCGACCGACTACAACGAGCCGGCCCTTCAGACTCTCAAGGCGAACTTCCACGACACGAGGACGCTCATCGGCGACATCCGCGAGGTCCCAACCGAGGAGATTCTCGCCACTGCCGGCCTGCGGTCCAAAGAGCCGGTACTCGTCGTCGGCGGCCCACCCTGCACGCCGTTTTCGAAGTCCGGGTTCTGGCTGGAGCAGAAGCGCGAGAGCCGCGACCCAAACGCCTCCCTGCTGGACGAGTACGTACGCGTGGTGCGTGACTCTCGACCCGAAGCATTCATCCTGGAAAACGTCCAGGGGCTGACCTACAAGACCCACAAGGCGCAGTTCGAGCGCCTTCTGAAGGGACTCGGCGAGCTAGGCTACAACCCACAGTGGAAGGTCCTGCTCGCGGCTGACTACGGCGTCCCGCAACTTCGGCGCCGCGTGTTCGTCGTGGGCCGCCGTGATGGGGAGAAGTTCGAGTTCCCCGAGCCGACCCACTCTGGCTGGAGCGAGCACACACGGACTTTCGACACAAGCAAGCTCCCGCACGTCACCGCCGAACAGGCGTTCAATGGACTTCCGAGGCTAGTTCGAGCATCCGACGACGAGATCGTAGATGGCAACTACGGGCAGCTCGCAGCGGAGATCCCGCCCGGCCAGAACTACCTCTGGCACACCGACCGCTACGGCGGCCGCAACCACTTCGAATGGCGCAGCCGCTACTGGACCTTCCTGCTCCGCCTCGATCCCAACCGGCCCTCCACCACGCTCCAGGCGCAGCCCGGACCTTGGGTCGGCCCCTTCCACTGGGAGAACGTCCGCACCGCTTCTGGCGAAGAGCGCGCGCGGCGACTCCGCGTACACGAGATGCTGCGTCTGATGTCGTTTCCGGACGACTTCAAGATCGACGGCACCCGCGCCGATGTGCAACGCCAGCTCGGCAACGCCGTCCCGCTCGAACTCGGCAAGGCCGTCGTGCGCGCGCTAATGAGCCAACTGGGTTACCTCGAACACAGACAGCCATCGCAAGCGGTGGCCTTCGGTTGACCCGACCGCACAGTCGCTGATGCCCCCACGAGCTAGCCTCGTCGCCCACATAGCATCCCTGGTCGGCCCGACGTTCCGGATCGAGGACCCTCGGAACGGGTGGCCCGCATTCGCCAGTATTGAGGTCGATTGCGAGCTCATCCCCACAGCGATTTACGTCGGCGAGGTCCATGGGACCCACCGCGGCAATCCCGCTGAGCGGCGCTTCCAGAACCCCGGTCGCGACCGGCCGATCCTCGAGTACCGGGACCGCGTGACGGTGTTGCTCGGCCTCTGGGATGAAGACGACGACCTCTCAGTCCCCGCGCCGGTCCTAGTGCTACCGGAGCCAGAGAGACGCATTGGCAGGGACACCCGCTGGTCGATGTTCGTGTCCATCGCGACGCTCCTGAGGGCGGCCGAAAACGGGTGGGCCACAAAGATCACTGCCAGCGACGAGCATCTCGTCTGCTTCCACCCCGAGCTCCTTCCGTTGGCAATCGCTTCGCTGATCGCCCGCGTTCATCCTGACGAGCGCGAGGTCCAGACGGCAGTCAGAGCCACGGGACACCTCAACACTCGGCGGCCGACCGCTGCCGGACGGGTAGGAAGCGCTATTCGGCTCCGTCGGGCGGTGTCGGCGCTGATCCGTGACACGTGGTTTAGCGGCGACGTCCTTGACGCCTATGAACGTCGCTGCGCAATGTGTGGCCTCGGACTCAACCTCGTTCAAGGCGCGCATATCTATCCGGCGTCCGCGCCCGGTTCTCGAGATGTGACATCGAATGGAGTCGCTCTTTGCGCCAATCACCATCTCGCATTCGACCGGCACCAAATCGCTGTCATCCCGCCGAACCTCGACGTGCTCTTTCGGCCTGACGTCCTCGATCAGGCCAGAAGGGATCCGGTTGCGCTGGCCTTCGTCAGCTCCACCTTTGATTTCCTCAATAGACCGCATCGCGGTGCGGAGCCGGACCCCGAGATGTTGATGCTCCGATACCAGCACTTCGCCGACAAGTATGACTGGCTCACAGAACGGTGGTGAGCCGCTCTCACGCCGGCACCTAAGCCGGAGAGTTTCAAATGCGGGCACTCCCAGCGCATAGGAGTCTCCACCTGACCACATATTGACCACAGTTGAGATATCGACGGCGTGATCAAGACGTGCCCCGCGTGACGCACGATGCCCGCGATCGCGCGGTTCTCGACCTCGATGCGCTTGGACTGGCAGCATCGATACGAGCACACGGCTCATAATCGTGGTGTCGCGGGTTCGAGTCCCGCCCTCGCTACAACAGCAGAATCTCGGGGATCTTGGGCCATTGCGGCCAGCAGTCATTCGCTCGCTACGACTCGCGTGACCAGATCCTCGTTGATCGCCGGCGGGCGCAGCAGCAGGCGCCATCCACGATTCCCTGTGGATGAGCGCCGCGCTTCTGCCGCTTGAGTTTCAGGTTGGGGCTCGGCCTGCCGGTCTTCGTCATCGACGTGCGTACTCATCTTGGCTGCTCCAGTCCCCGGAATGGGATGTGCGATCCTTTTCACTGGCGCCGGATCCAGCGCACTGGCGCATTCGGGTCTCGGAATCGGGTCATCCACATCAGTGAGCACACTGAGATCGATGCCCAGCCCCCTTTTCGATGGAGGTGCGGGACCCGCTCCCGCATTCGACCTGAACCGAGCCGCGAGATGCGAAGGAATTGGCAGAGTTTAGGGGGATGGTTCTAGGAGTTAGCGGCGCGGTATTGCTCCTGAACGTTGGCGGGGATGCGGCCGCGAGCGGGCACGTCCACTCCGTTGGCGGCCGCCCAGGCCCGAATGTCCCGCGGGTTGGTACCTGATGACGACGTACGTCGTGCGGATCGAGTGGTTGCCTTCCGGCCGGCGTCGACGTAGGGCTGTATTGCTTTCCGGAACGCCTTCGCATTGCTCTTCGAGAGGTCAATCTCGTAGTTCGTGCCATCGAAAGCAAACGCGAGAGTCTCGACGGCTTCCGAGCCATCGATGTCGTCGATGAGTGAAACGACGGTCTTCTTTGCCATGACTATTCAACTTTCTGACGCCCAATAGCCAAAGGTGATTGGGCATCTCGCAAGGGGTTAAAAGAACAGTAGTCCGCGTGAAGGCTCGAGCAACCCTGGACTCCGTCGATTCTCGGATTGTGGGATCCGGTCGCGAGAGTTGAACCGACGTCTGCCAGCCAGTGGAGTTCTGGCTCGGTGGTCCGCCATACGTCCGTGAAAAATGGTGGGAATCCGATAATCCTGCCCTTGCATGGACACTTGCCAGGTGCTGCCCGGGACCACGATCTTGTTCTCCACACACGGCGAATCAGCGAATGAGGCAATGCTCGGCACCGATCCTCGTTTCCTTGAGGGCAAGACTTCGGCCCCGACACCAAGAGGCGCCTATTTCGGCGCGAGTGCACGTGTTGGACCCCCTTTGCCCCGAATTACGGCAGGGACATGAGAGAGTCAGCTGGCCCGAATACCCCGACTGCGTGAATCCCGGCGAAACCTTGTTCGTCACTGCGGCGGCGACGTAGAGTGGCGGCACCAATGGAGCTCAACCGGGGGGTCGTAATGAGCTTGATGGTCGTACAAGCGTTCCGCTTCTGTCACAAATGCCAGAGCCTCTTCTATGAGGGAAAATACGAGCCCGCTGGAACGCCGAAGGGTATATGCCCGGCCGGCGCCTATCACGAGGCGATGGGCTACCAGTTCGAGATCCCCGTCCGCGCGGCCCCTTCACCAACAGCGCAGAACGGCTGGCGGTTCTGCGGAACCTGCTGGGCCATGTTCTATGACGGCTATGACCAGAAGGGCGCGTGTCCCGGCAGGTCCGGCGGCCACGCTCGGGAGACTCGCTTCCGTTACAACTTCGCGTTGCCTCACGATGTCCCTGGAACGGTAACCGCGCAAACTCAATGGCGGTTCTGCAATAAGTGCAATGTCATGTTCTATGACGGCTACGAAGGCAAGGGCCGGTGCACCGCGGGGGATGGGCACTTCGCACAAGGTTACGACTTTGTGCTGCCGCACCAGCGGCCCTGACAGTTAGCCGGCAATTCGGCCCCTCGTCGAGAGGCGACGGTCCGTCAAAGTGAGGACTGTTCAAGTTCTGATATGCGAGGACACTGAGAGTCAGCGCTGCGAAACAACAGTGCGTTCATTTCACCCTCGCCACGGAGATCTGAGATGGTCAAGAGAAGCGGGATCCCCTCCGGTTTGGAAACAGGGGACAAGGGCAAGAATGTAACCACCGTTCAGGAGTATCTGAAAACGTTTGGCTATCTCGGCGATGTCACCGATGTGGTGGAGCGCTTCGGCGCCGCACCGTTCCCGTTGGTAGAGGGCGATGATTTCGCCACCCTTGCGGGACAGCCAGGTGAGGCCACGCCGGGCACCTTCGACGATTCGACGAGTCAAGCAGTCCGCCGCTTTCAGCAGTTCGCGGGCCTCCCGATCACGGGCATCGTCGATGAGCTGACCGCAGCCAAGATGAATCAGCCCAGATGCGGACTCCCGGATCTGCCTGGCCTTGCGGAGTTTGCAACCTCGGGCCGCAAATGGGCGACCAACAACATCCGTTACGCGTTCGAGAACTTCACTCCAGACCTCACCAGTGATCAGATAACCATCAGCCTGGCGCAGGCATTCGCGCTCTGGGCGGCATACACACCGCTGCGCTTCAGCCTGGTGCCGTTGGCCTCCTCGCCAGAGATAATCATCCGATTCGTAGCCGGCGACCACGGCGATGGCTCGCCTTTTGACGGGGCCAGCGGCGTCCTGGCCCACGCGTTCTACCCCTCCGTGCCGCCAGCCCCAGTCACTCCCATCATGGGGGATGCGCACTTCGACGAGGCGGAGACATGGACGGTCACCGTGCCGCCCGGCAGCGGGATCGATCTCGTTACTGTTGCCGCGCACGAGTTCGGGCATTCCCTTGGGCTGGGACACTCCGCTGTCGCCGGCGCCCTGATGGCTCCGTTCTATGGTGGTCCGCACCGAGCGGTCGAGTCCGATGACATCGAGGGCATCAGAAGCTTGTACGGGAGCTTTGCGATCGAGCAGGCCCAGTGGGTCCATGGCACCGACCTGCATGTCGAGGTCGACGCCAACGTCGAGTCGTTGATCCGTTTCGGGTTCTTCACCCGGGTGGTGGGTAAACCGAACACCACCAACTGGTACCACTTCGCTATCCCAACCCCGGTGATCGTCAGCAACAACCGTCTTGCGTTTGCCCGGGCGATGCTCAGGCTCGTCACAGGCGGCGGCAACGCGGTTGTGCGCGATGTTCACATCTACGACGGCTCGGCGCGAATCGCGGCTCATCAGTCAGTGAATCTGTCCGGCAGTCTTCCGTTTGCGGTGTTTGGAGTTCCGCACAAGCCGGATGTGTTCTGGGGTGCTGGAATCTCAATCGGAGTGACCACGGGCGGGGGAACCGCTGCGGAGCGGCGAATGGACTTCATCAGCGCCGGAATCGACTTCCTGAGCTGAGGCCGGGATGGTACTCATTCGGGTGCACAACGAAACCGGCACGGACCTCGACTCCGTACGTGTGTACGCACCGACTCGCTCACAGGATGTCGTTGATTTCGGCGCCATCCCCAACGAGTCGTACAGCGAATACCGGGAGGTGCCAGAAGCGCGCCGTATCGCCCGCATCGAAGTTACTGGCCCTGCCGGCGACCGCTCAATCATTCCGTACGACTTTGTGGGAGAGGAGCCGCTGCCATTGGGACGGTATTCCTACCTTCTCCGTGCGAGCCAAGAGCGACTAACCCTTGAAGTCGAGGGCCAGGGCGACTAATGCCGCAATCGTCGAATGTCTGAAACCAGAAAGGGGCTGGCTGTGGCTGCTCAATGGACGTTCATGGTGTACATGGCCGGATTCAACAACCTGACTTCGTTCGCAACGAAAGATCTCGAGGAGATGCGCCGCGTCGGATCGACCGCGGATGTGCAGGTGGCCGTCTTCATCAAGCGTCTGGGACATTCCGGCGCGCAGTACATCCTGCTGGGCGAGCACGGGCAGGCCGATCTCGTCGAGCAGGTGGGTAACGCCGATTCGGGCCGACCGCAGACTCTGCTGGATTTCGTGCGCTGGGCGCACGCCAACGCTCCGGCGGAACGCTACGCGCTCACCGTGTGGAACCACGGGTCCGGCTGGCGGCCTGACGACCTCGATGACCTCTACGACGAAGTCCGTGCGTCTCGCGGCGATACCGGCGTCACGCCCCGGGAGATGGGACTGCGCTCTTCACAGCAGGTGGCGCTGAGTCTGTTCAGCTCGACGGTCCAGGAGATCCTCGCCCTGCCGGACGCGGGAGACCGCGGTATCGCCTCCGACGACGGCACCGGTCACTCGCTGGACACCATCGAGTTGGGCCGAGTGCTGAAGGCGGCCTGCGAAGATCTGGGTGGTCCATTGGCTCTGCTCGGTATGGACGCGTGCCTGATGAGCGCCTTTGAGGTGGCGTACGAGGCCCGCGAGGTCGTCGAATACGTGGTCGGGTCCGAGGAACTCGAGCCCGGGGACGGCTGGCCGTACACCGCCATCCTCACGGACCTGAACGCTCAACCCGGTGCTTCCGGAGCCGAACTCGGCGGCATCGTCGTCTCGCGCTACATCGAGTCCTATGAGAATCGCCGCGATCAATGGCCGGTCACCCAGGCCGCCGTCAACACCGCACATCTGGAAGATTTCGCGGTCGCAGTTGACGGCCTGGCGACTGCGTTGAACGACCACCTGGCAGATGGACCCGGAGCCGCCCTCGTCACATCGGCCTTGGGGCAGACCGTGTACTTCACCGGTGAGCTCGTCGATCTGCGCACATTCTGCCTCGGCCTCGCCGCCAGCATCGACGATGATTCGGTCCGGCAGGGAGCGCGAGCTGTTCTCGACGCCCTCCAGCCCGGCGCCTACGTGGTCGCGGAGGGACACCGGGGACCAACCGTCGAAGAATGCGGAGGGATCACCCTGTACTGCCCCAAGCCGTTGCAGTCAGTGTCGAAGTACTACGCCGATCTCAGTTTCGCCGGGCGGCAGTGGGATGACTTCCTGAGGCGTTACCAGAGCGCACTGACCGGAAACTGACGGGCCGTGGAGTCGCGCTCTTCCCAACCATTCGTCCTCCGCCTCGCCGCAGGAGACATCATCGACGCCGAGGCGTCCATGATCGTGGTCGGGCACATCAACGATGTCGCCGCCGGCGGCGCGGAAGCGGCGGTCGACGCGGTGCTCGGTGGCGCCCTCGCCCGGCACATCGGCCCGCGCCGAAGCAAGTTGGGAACGACGCATCTACTGCCGACGTTGACGAGCCCCCTGGCCAGCCCCTGTGTCGCGGTCGTCTGTCTCGGTGACGCCGAAGAAATCGAGCTCACGCGGCTCCCCGAACTGGGAGCGGCGGTGGTCGAAGCGGCGGCCACCGTGGGCGCCCCGGATGTCGCGACAGTCGTCTTGGGCGGTTCGATGGGGATCGGCCGGGTCGGTGCCGCCGCGACGGCCCTGGTGACCGGTGCCCTCGACGCCGTCGTTCGGCGGCCACGCGGGGATCGGCTGCGGGAACTCACGATCGTCGAGCGCGATGCCGATCGATTGAAAGAGATCCGAGAGGCGCTGCACTCGTTCCGCCACGACCTTACGCTGCACGTCTACACCGCCGAGTTGGAGGTGCGCCGTACCCTCACCGCCCACGACCCGCCACCTCGGGAGGTAGAACAGCATCTGCGGATTGGTGTCACCCGATCAGGGGAGCAGCTGAAGGTCACTCGGATCGGCCACGAAGCGTTCGACATGGCCAAACTGTTTCCGTTCCCGAACGATGTGGCCAAGAAGATCGTCCAGAATCTTCGTGAACAGGTGCTCAAGGAATCAGAAGCGGATCAGCGGAAGAAGTCGCTCGTCAGCATCGGTAGCCAGCTCTTCAACGCGTTCCTCGGCGAGGCCGGCATCGAGGCCGAGGATCTCCTGACCCGAAACCCTGGCGACTACGTCGTCTTCCGCCTCGACGACTCGACCGTCGACCTCCCGTGGGAGCTGTTGACCGTCGGCGACTCCCACGTCGTACTCGACCAGCGCTTCGCGCGTCAGGTGGAGTTGAGCACGCCGGGTCGGCAGTCGGCGTTCGTTCCCGACCATGAGCGGCTATCAGTTCTCGTGATCGGTGATCCGACGGGCGATCTTCCAGCCGCCCACGCCGAGGCGAAGGCCGTCGTCGCCTCCCTGGAAAGGTCAGGCGCCGACGTGCAACCGCTGATTGGCGAGGAGGCCACTTACAAGAACGTGTCAGAAGCGTTAGACACTGTGTGCTACGACGTCGTGCACTACGCGGGCCACGCGACGTTCGACGTGCTCCGAGAAGACGCCGGAGGCTTGGTGCTGCGAGACCAGATCCTGACCGCACAGGATTTGTCCTCCCGCCACTACCTTCCACGACTCTTGGTGGCGAACGCCTGTTATTCCGGCACCACGGGTGACGTTCGGCTCCAGCCCGCGGGTGACTATGACGCGGAGATCCGCCGGGGAACCGCGAGCCAGGCGACCCGTAATTTGGTCACCGGTGTCTTGGCGGCCGGAGCGCGCGGCTTCGTTGGTGCCGCCTGGGAGATAGACGACGAGGCGGCATCCACCTTCGCCGAAGCTTTTTACGCCGAGCTGCTGGTCGAGGAGGTCGGTCGCGGCACCCTCGGCGAGGCGATGCTCCGTGGCCGAAGTGCCGTCGTCGCTCGTCACGGCTTTGAGCAGCCGGCTTGGGCGGCGTACGTGCTTTACGGCAGCCCCTGGAAGCGGGCATGGGAGCGCAAAGCGACTGGATCTTAGAAGGACGATCGGCCCGGGCGGCCGGCGGTTCGCCATGGCTGGTTCCGTGTACCTGAATGGGAAACGGCACAGCGATTGGGGGGATGGATGACTGACACGAACTCCGGCCAGTCCGGAGAAGATCCGCGGACGGCATCTGGGGCGGTGTGGTGGATGGTCCTGGGCTTCGTCGTCATCCTCGCGGCACTCGCGCTGGTGCTGTGGATGCTGAGCAGCTTCAACTTCCTGAACGCGGAGGTTGCGTTGACCCTCGTGGTGGTGGCGTCAGTGATGGTGCTCATCCTTGCACTGGCCGCCGCCGCCATCGTCTTCAATAGGCTCGGTTTGGCCGACCAAAAACATGCCATGGGGTTACCTGAGGGAAGCATCCGCGCGATCATTGCACTCCTCCTTATTCTGCTCTTCTCGGTCGTGGCGGTCTTCTTGATCACGAACGCAGATCGCGCGCAGGAGAGGGTCTTTGACAAGATCACGCAAAGGCAGGCAGAAGAGTTCTCCTCCGATCAGACCATCTTGGACTGGGACGAGTTGCCTCCCGACGACTTCGGGGAAGATGAAAACGGAGACCCGTTTGTTCGCCTCGTTCTTCAAGCCGGACCGTCTCCATCCGCCGAGATGTCCCAGCAGTTGCTTACTACCCTCGGCACGCTCGTCGTTGCCGTTGCCTCGTTCTACTTTGGCAGCCAGGTTGTACTGACGGCGAAGTCATCACATCCCGGAACGGGACCGGACCCGAATGTCGGTAAACACCCGAACTCGCCAGCAGCGGTACCCCCTTCGACTGCGCCCCGCTGATTTCTCCGTCGCCAACGCCCCCCAGCAAAGCTGCCCGACGACAAATCGTAGTGTCGACCCTCGGACTTGAGTCAAGGCTTGCGCAGACGAAGCGCTCCGCCTCACGGCCAAGCGTGTGACAGCTCGCCGATGCTGGCGACCTGGAAAATCAGGATTTCGACTCAAACGAGTTCAAATGGGGCCCCCGACCCAAGAGTCGCTGTATTACCTGGCAGAGATGGCATCATGCTTCGACCTGATCGCCATTCAGGAGGTCACGACGCAGCCAGCGAACACGGCATCACGGCGTGTTGCGCCGAGCCATGTCGACGGAGATCCATGTGTCCAACCCTGATGGCGCGACGTCGAAGACCACAGCAGACAGAGATATTGACGCCAATAGCGACTCAGCGACCGAGCCGGTAGAACATGAATGGGATCGCCGACACCAGGCAGCTGACGGCGGGTACGAGCGTGAGCGACACGAAGACGGTCCACTGCATCTCGGGGGTCACGGTCACGCCAGCTTCGTATCCGGCGAGCACGATGAACATGCCGAAGACGAGCACCGCCAGTGCGGCCATGGTCTGGGACACGAAGGTGAGCGTCGAGAACGAGATGCCGTCGTTGCGCACCCCGGTGCGGCGCTCGATGTCGTCCACGGCGTCGGCGATCATCGTCGCCTGCACGACGAGGAAGATGCCGAGGGTCATCCCCGTGAGGAAAATGAACACAAGCAGCACGGCGATGTTCTCGAACCCGGCGAGGAACATCGCCACGAACAGCGCCGCGCCGATCACCGAGCTGCCGATCGCGAGGGTCTTCGCCGACATGCCCTTGAGCAGCAGCGGCGTGAGGAACGATGCCAGCACCATGCCGGTGATGATCGCTGCGCCGATGAGGGTGAACGCGCCCTCGCTGTCGTAGGCGATCACGACGAACACCGCGCCGCCGACCTGCACGATGTAACGGCCGAAACCGAGCACCGACCCGATCAGCACCATGAGCAGCGGCGTGTTCCGTAGCAGCGTGCCGAACAGCTGCCGGAATGTGAGGCGATACTGCACTCCGGGGCTGTGCCGCTCGCGTGTGTTGGTGAACGCCAGCAAGAAGAGGCCCATGCCCAGGACCGAGACGACACCCACCGCCAGGGACCATCCGGTGCCGGTGGTCTGGTCGTCCGAGCTGAGCAGGAGGGCGAGCCACGGCATCCCGAGCGTCGCCAGCCCGAGCGCGATCCCGCCGAACGCGCGCACGTTGGAGATCACACGCATGCGATACCCGGGTTCGGAGAACGCCGATCCGATGAGCCCCCAGAACGGTACGTCGCACACCGTGTAGGCGATGCCCCACAAGACGTAGCAGACGGCGAAGTAGACGATCTTGCCCGTCTCGGACACGTCCGGCACTGTGAACAGCAACGTCGAGAGCACCGCGACCGGCACGGCGGAGAAGAGGATGTACGGCCGCAGCTTGCCCCAGCGTGTGCGGGTCATGTCGACCAGGCTGCCCATCACCGGGTCGTTGATCGCGTCGAAGATCTTCGCGACCGTGATGACGGCGGTCACGACCGCGATGCCTGCAGTGCTGATCCGGGCGTACTGCAACAGGTAGACGAGCATGAACGTCGTGACCGTCGTGAGGACGAGGTTCTGGCCGAACCCAGCCGCGATGATCGAGATCCGCTGCGTGCGGGGGCTCGGGATCCTCGCTTCGGTGGCGACGACGCTCATGTGCGTTCCAGCAGGATCGTCTTGATCTCGAACGGGCGGAAGCTCAGGTGCGCGAGATCCGCCGATCCGAGGCGTCGCTCGATGAGGTCGGTTTCGACAGCGCGCGCATGCGGGATGGCAAGGCGCAGCGCCGTCTGGGTCGGCAGCCCGAGGCTCTCGTACAGCCGCACGATCACGCCCGAGCCGTCCTCGGCAGGTTTCACCGTCTCGACCACCACCCCCGGGTCGTCGGCCGAAACGGCGCTGCCGAAGACCACTCCGTCGGCGGGCAGCAGCGGATTGTTCAGGCGATATGCCTCGCGGACGACGGCGGCCAGATCGTCGGGCGCGAACGGCATGAATGCGTACGTGAACTCGTGGGCGCCGCGGTCGGCGGTCTTGTCCGGGAACGTCGGCGCCCGCAGCAGGTTGAGGCTGATGAGCCCGTTCTTCGCCCGATGCCCGTACTTCGAATCATTGAGCAGCGCGAAGCCACCGGCATCCGCCACCGTCGCGATCCACTTGTGGGCGCAGATCTCGAACTGCGCCTTCTCCATGGCGTCCCGCTCGGTCGTGGGGCGTGCGATATGCCCGAACTGGATCTCGCACAGCGCCTGGCCGCCGTAGTGACGCGGGCGGAACTCGGCGCGCAGCATGCGGTGTCTCTCGTGCCAGTCGGCGTGCGTCTCGAACCGGATGACGGGACTGCCCGCCTCGAGCACGATGCGCTGACGCACGGTGACCTTCGCCGCGCGGTACTCGTGGTGGCGGATCACGAACGGCCCGTCGATCGACGTGCGGTGGGAGGAGACCGTGAGCACCTTCGGTTTCGTGTCGACGTAGCCGGGATCGATGTCCCACGCGTCCCACGGGAACTGGTAGGGGTCTCTGTACACTGCGAGGCGGTTGAAGGAGCCGGCCGCGTGCTCGGTGCCCGCGGCGTCGACGCACGAAACGATCTCGCCGCTGGTGTCGAAGCGCACCGTGAGCAGGCCGTTCGAGATCGCATCGGCGGTGTGCGAAAGGTCGGCGAACGTGCCGACCGGCTGCAGGGGGGCGGCAGCATACGGGCCGACGTCGGCCGACCACCACCGTCCGTCGACGTGCACGTGGTCGTGCCGGCGGAATGAGGTGAGGTTGATCGCCGACGGGCCTGCGTCGCCGCGGGGCAGGTCGTCCGCCAGTCGCGCACCGATACGGTCGAGCTCCTGTTCGACCTCGCCGTACGACTCGCGCGCTTCACGGTTGACGCGCTCGATGGACGAGCCGGGAAGGATGTCGTGGAACTGGTTCAGCAGCACGTCGCGCCAGAGCGGCTCGAGCTCGGCGTTCACGTCGGCGCCCGCCAGGGCGGCGAGCGCCTCGACCTCGTGCAGCTTGCGTTCGGCGATGCGGTTGTGCCGCTTGGTGTGCCCGATCGTGGTGTACGTACCCTGATGGGTTTCCAGGTAGAGCTCGCCGGAGTGCCGTTGGGGGATGTCGCGCTGCTCGAGAGCGTGGAAGAAGGCGGATGCCGGGGACTTCTCCACCTTCGGAAGCCCACGCAGCGACGCCTCGCGCCGGAGCAGCTCGTGGTGCACCTCACCGGGCCCGCCTCCGCCGTCGCCTGCGCCGTACACCAGCAGTGCCGTCCCCAGATCGCGCTCGGGATACTGGTCGACGCCCTTGAGCAGGCCGTCGGCCGCGGCGCGGCTGTTGTAGTCGCCCTCCGGCGGCATGTGGACGAGCACCGAAGACCCGTCGATGCCCTCCCAGCGGAACGTGCGGTGCGGAAACACGTTGACCCTGTTCCACGACAGCTTGATGGTCTGCAACCAGTCCATGCCGCAGCCGCGAAGGATCTGCGGGAGGTTGCCGCTGTAGCCGAAGGTGTCGGGCAGCCAGCACAGCCGCAGGTCCTCGTCGTCGAGTCCGAACTCGTGCTTCAGGAATCGTCTCCCGACCAGGGCCTGACGGATCAGCGACTCCCCGCTGGGCAGATTCGTGTCGGGTTCGACCCAGAACGAGCCCTGCAGTTCGATGCGGCCCTTCGCCACGGCATCCTTCACCCGCTCGAACAGCTCGGGATGCCGCTCATTCGTCCACTGCAGCTGCTGCGGCTGGCTCGTTCCGTAGATGAAGTCGTCGTAGCGGTCGATGGAGTCCAGCGCCTTGAGGAAGGTGCGCGCGGCCTTGCGCTTGGTCTCGCGGATGGGCCATACCCACGCCATGTCGAGGTGGCCGTGCCCGACGGCGCTGTACGTGAGCGCGCTCGTGGACGGCTGCGAGAGCTCCTCCGCAAGACGCGCGCGGGCGGCTCGAGTGTCACCCGCAGCGAAACGCGAGTACGCCCCGCCGAGCGCGGCGTGCAGATCGGCCGCGAGCCGGGAGTCATCGGTCGACACCGCCAGGACGAACAGGGCGAGGTAGTCGTAGTACAGCCCGAAGGCGTCGTCGTCGCGCTCGGCGAGGTGGGCACCGAAGTACACGCCGCGCCCGACGCCGAGGAACAGGAAGCCGTTGAACGCGACGTCGGCGTAGAGGTCCACACGGCCCGTCGACAGGTCGGCGTGAGAGACGGGCCGGAACCTTCCGCCGCTGTGCGGCAGATCGCCCTGGATCCATACGGTGCTGATCGAGTCGAGCATCGCTCCGTCGGCGGAGTAGACGAGTCCCTCGCCGCGGATGCCGAGCATGACGACGGGATCTGCAGTCTCAGCGGGCACGTCGCCCGCGATGTGCAGCCACGCGCATTCGAGCGGCCGGCCGAAGCGGGCGCCGGCGCGGATCGGAGCGAATGCGCCACGGTCGAGATCGGCGAAGGGGATCGGCTCAGGCGAGCGGACGACCTCGGCGCGCAGGTCGACGATTCTGCGGTAGACGCGCCTGCGAATCGCGCGCAGCCGCCGACCGTGGACGGGGTGCTTGTCAGCCAGCCCCGACAACGTCGCCAGCGCCTCGAGCATCCGACCTCCCGCCCACGCGCGGCGTCGTTGCCGCCCCGACCAGCCTATGTACCAATGATGCGGGGGTCTTCGCGGCCCAGCCAGTACCCGCGAGCTCCTTCGCCGTGGCCACGGCCGCCTCGATGCCGTCGACGAAGTGGAACGTCGCGTTGCGCGAGCACCGTCGTTTCGTCGCGATGGGGCGGCCGACGTGCCGGGACTCGTCACATCACGCGGTTGCTCGCGAGGGTCGGTAACGCTGGGCGACCGCCCCCGAGCGGAACTCATGGCGATCCACGAGCTCGAGCTGGATGCGCTCGCGCAGACCGGCGAGCAATGTCGGCCCGTGTCCGGCGAGGACCGGCTGCACGACGAACACGTACTCGTCGATCAGTCCCAGATCCGCCAACGCCAGGGGCAGCGTCACGCCACCCACCGACAGGCCCTCGCCCGGCTCCTGCTTGAGCCGCTGAACCGCTTGCCGCAGGTCGCCTCGCACCAGCTCGGCATTCCAATCGACCCCGCTCAGCGTGCTCGACACGACGTACTTCTTCGTCCGGTCGATGGCCTCGGCGAAGGGGATCTCCCACGCACGCATCCAGTCGGGCCACGTGCCCGTTGTCGGCTGCCGCCACGCCGACTCCATCATCTCGTAGGTCACCCGGCCGAAGAGCTGGGCATCGGCTCGCTCCATCTCAGCGGTCCAGTAGCGCATCGACTCCTCGTCAGGGGGAAGCCCTGCCTCGTGATGGACGCAGCCGTCGAGTGTGACGTTGATCGAGTATCGAAGTGGTCTCATCTCGCCGCTCTCCCTTGATCGCGCAACGCGTCTTCACCGGACCGTACTCAGACTACGTCGGCGCCATTGCTCGTCGGCGCCCGATCCCAGCTGTCCCCGGAAGAGTCGATGCCTCGACATCCGTTCTCGCAAGGAACCTCGGGTCAGTCATTCGAGGTCGTCAACTGCCCGTCGCAGGCGAGGTTTGACCGGGTTTCACAGACCGCTCCACCGTCAACGGACCAGCGATCGCAACTGTCGGAGGGCGACCGACAGCACGGCGATGTCGGGGTCCGTCACGGCGCTCGCCGCGGCGAGGGCATCGACCGCGCGCTTCGCGGGGATGCCTCCCCCCTCGAGCCATCGTGCGAACCGCTGCTCGAGCTCCACATCACCCGCGTGCGACAGCACCGAGGCGGTGAGCTCGACGAGCACGGCGTAGAGGTCATCGCGCAGCGAAGCGCGCGCCATCGACTGCCAGCGGCCCTCTTGCGGGAGCCCCGAGACGCTGGTCAGCAGGTCGTCGAACCGGATCTCGCCCGAGAGCAGGAAGTAGGTGCGGGCGACCTCGTCGAGGTCCCACCCTCGAGCCTGCGCGAGCTCGACGACATCGAGCAGGCGCAGCGCCTCGAGCAGGCGCGCTCCGCGGTGCGCCAGGTCCTCGGGTACTGCAGCTTCGAGCAGCGCAGCCTTGCGGTTGGCGAACTGGTCGGCCTCCTCACCGCGGAAGAACTCGGCGAGCCGGTCCGAGAGGATCGCGACCGGACCCGCGAACCTCGTGATCTCGGCCCCGATGTCCACCCGGTCGGACCGGCGCTGCACGAACCACCGGGCGGCCCGATCGAGCAGTCGCCGGAAGTCGAGGTACAGCGTGGACTGCGTGCTCGTGTCGACGATGGTGTCGGTGGCCTCGACCGCGACCACGAATCCGCGCAGATCGAAGATCTCGCGCGCAGCGACGTACGCCCGAGCGATCGGCTCGGTGGTGGCTCCCGTCTCGGCGGCGGCGCGGTCGGCGAACGTGATCCCGCCGCGGTTGACCATCGAGTTCGCGACCGCGTTGATGATGATCTCCCGCCGCAGCGGATGCCGGTCGAGGTACGCCGAGAAGCGCTCCCGCAGCTCGGTCGGGAAGTACTCGGCGAGCGTCCCGCCGAACCACGGATCGTCGGCGAGGTCGGTCGCGGCGAGGTCGGACTTGAGGGCGAGCTTCGCATACGCGACCAGCACCGCGAACTCCGGGCGGCTCAGCCCGTCGCCCCTGTGGATGCGCTCCGCGACGTCGGTGCGGTCGGGCAGGAACTCGATCTCGCGATCCAACTCGCCTCGCGCCTCGAGGGCCTCCATCAGCCGTTCGTGCACGGGCAGCATGATCGCCGCGTTCGCACGGGAGTTTCCGAGCAGCACGTTCTGCTCGTAATTGTCGCGCAGCACCTGCGCGGCCACCTCGTCGGTCATCGACGCCAGCAGGGCATTGCGGTCGTCGATCGTCAGATCGCCAGCGCGGACGGCCTCGCCGAGGAGGATCTTGATGTTCACCTCGCGGTCCGAGATGCCCACGCCGGCGGAGTTGTCGATGGCATCGGTGTTGATCTGCGTGCCCGCGCGCGCGGCTTCGATGCGTCCGCGCTGACTCACCCCGAGGTTGCCGCCCTCGCCGACGACCCGGGCGCGCAGCTGGACGCCGTCGACCCTGATGGCGTCGTTCGCCCGGTCGCCGATCTCGGTATTGGTCTCGGTCGAGGCCTTGACGTACGTGCCGATGCCGCCGTTCCACAGCAGGTCGACCGGAGCCAGGAGCACCGCCCGCTTCAGCTCGTTGGGCGTGAGCGCCGCCACGCCGTCCTCGAGTCCGAGCGCCGCGCGCATCTGCGGCGACACCGGGATCGACTTCGCGCTGAGCGGGAACACTCCACCGCCCGCGGAGATGAGCGCGGTGTCGTAGTCGGCCCACGACGACCCGGGCAGGCGGAACAGGCGCGTGCGCTCCGCGAAGGAGGCGGCGGAGTCGGGCTGCGGGTCGACGAACACATGACGGTGGTCGAAGGCGGCGACGAGTCGGATGTGCTCCGAGAGCAGCATCCCGTTGCCGAACACGTCGCCCGACATGTCGCCGATGCCGACGACGGTGAAGTCCTCGGCCTGCGTGTCGAGGCCGAGTTCGCGGAAGTGCCGCTTCACCGACTCCCACGCTCCGCGTGCGGTGATCCCCATCGCCTTGTGGTCGTAGCCGGCGGACCCGCCCGACGCGAACGCGTCGTCGAGCCAGAATCCGTACTCCTGCGAGACGCCGTTCGCGATGTCGGAGAACGTCGCGGTCCCCTTGTCGGCGGCGACCACGAGGTACGGGTCGTCGCCGTCGTGGCGCACGACGCGCTCCGGCGGCACGATCCCCGCGGCAGTGCGGTTGTCGGTGATGTCGAGGAGCCCGCGGATGAACATGCGGTACGCGGAGGTGCCGGCTTCGAACCAAGCGCTCCGGTCGACCGCGGGGTCGGGCAGCCGCTTGCCGACGAACCCGCCCTTCGAGCCCGTCGGCACGATCACGGCGTTCTTCACCATCTGCGCCTTGACGAGCCCGAGCACTTCGGTACGGAAATCCTCGCGTCGGTCGCTCCACCGCAGGCCCCCGCGGGCGACCCTCCCGAAGCGCAGATGCACACCCTCGACCTCGGGCGAGTAGACCCAGATCTCGGCCATGGGCTGCGGCTTGGGCAGGTTCGGGACGCGCTTGCTCTCGAGCTTCATCGACACCCACGACTTGGGGAGGCCCGCGACGTCGCGCTGGTAGAAGTTCGTGCGCACCGTCGCGTCGATGGTGCCGACGAAGGCGCGGAGGATGCGGTCGTGGTCGAGGCTCGGGACATCGTCCAGCGCGCGCAGCAGCTCGTCGCGTACCTGCTCGTATCCGGTGCCGCCATCGGCGCTGTCGGGGTCGAACCTGGCCCCGAACAGGCGGACGAGGCCCGCCGCGAGCGTCGGGTTCGCGGTGAGCGCCTGGTCGATGTAGTCCATCGAGAAGGCGGAGCCGATCTGTCGCAGGTAGGCGCCGATCGCACGCAGGATGACGACGTCACGCCAGTCCACGCCCGCCCGCAGGACGAGCGTGTTGAGGCTGTCACCCTCGGCGGCGCCCGACCAGATCGCGAGGAACGCCCGCTCGAACGCCGCTGCACGGACGTCGTCGTCCCACATCTCGGCGTCATGCAGGCTCAGGGCGAAGTCGGAGATGTGCCTCGTCGAGCCGTCCATGAGGGTCACATCCTGGGGGCGATCGTCGATCACCTGGACGCCGAGCGCGGTGAGCATGGGCAGCACCTCGGTGAGCGGCCGCGAGGCGGTGCTCACGACCCTGAGGAACCGAAGGCGGGGATCGTCGCCAGCGGCGTACAGGTGCACCGTGATTCCGCCCGAGTCGTCCAGCCGCTCGATGCGCCCGACATCGGCGACCGCCTCGTCGGGTGTCGTGGAGTCCTTGTACGACTCCGGGAAGGCGGCGCCGTATCGGGTGAACAGCCCGGCAGCCACCTCTTCGTCGTGCACGCGGTGCAGGGCGTCGACGAACTCGGAGTCCCACGTGCGGATCGCGGCTTCGAGGCCGGCGTTGAGCTCCGCGACATCGACCGGGGGGATGTCGACGCCCCGCGGCATCCGCAGTGTGCAGTGCAGTTGGGCCAGCGGCGAATCCCCGACCTTCGCGGTGTGCTCGATGAACTCGGCGCCGTAGGCCTCGGTGAGCAGGGACTCCACGCGCAGTCGGACGGGCGTGTTGTACCGATCGCGCGGCATGAACACGAGTGCCGAAACGAAGCGGCCGAACTCGTCACTGCGGACGAACACCTGTGAACCCCGCCGCTCCTGGAGCTTGCTGACCTGCGTCGTGACGTCGAGCAGGTGTTCCGGCGAGTCCTGGAACAGCTCGTCACGCGGGTAGTCCTCGAGGATCTGCAGCAGGTTCTTCGCGGAGTGCGAACCGGGCGCGTGTCCGGAAGCCTCCAGCACGGCGCTCACCTTGGCCGCGATGACGGGGAGCATCAGGACGGACGACGCGTAGGCCGTCGAGGTGAACAACCCGATGAGGCGACGCTCGCCGGTGACGTTTCCGACCTCGTCGAATGTGCGCACTCCCACGTAGTCGAGGTACACCGCCCGATGCACCGTCGAGCGGGAGTTCGCCTTCGTGACGGTGAGCAGCCGGGGGGCTCGCGCTGTCGCCCGGGCTTCCGGTCGGAGATGCGCGACCCGGGTGGGCGCATCGCGGAGGATGCCGAGACCGCTGTCCGGAATGGGACGCAGCACGTCCTCGCCGTCGACCACGTCGAGCGCGTACTCGCGGTAGCCGAGGAAGGTGAAGTGGTCGTCGGCGAGCCAGGTGAGGAACTCGACGGTGCTGGCGACGGCTTCCGCGGCCACCCCGGTCGGAGGGGAGGTGCGCAGGTCGGCGACGATGCCGAGGCAGGTGCGCCGCATGGCGCTCCAGCCGTCCACCGCGGCGCGGACATCGGCGAGCACGGACCCGATGCGCGCCTGCAGCGCCGCGCGCTGCTCGTCCGTCGGGATGCGGTCCGTCTCGATGTGCATCCACGACTCGCGCAGGCCGTCGTCGGTCCCGATCGCCAGGAGGCGCCCCTCGGTGTCGCGGCCGGCCGAGAGGATCGGATGCAGCAGCAGGTGGACGGTGAGGCCCGCGTCGGCGAGGGCCGCGGTGACCGAGTCGACGAGGAAGGGTGCGTCGTCGGTGCAGATCTGCACGATCGTGCGACGCGACGTCCACCCGTTCTCGGTGAGTGTCGGCGTGTACACGGCCACGCGAGCCTCGCCGGACCGCCGTTCGTCGGCGAGCGTCGTCAACGCGGTGAGCGCACCCGTGACGTCACGTGGCTCCCGACCTTCGAAGCTGTCCGATGGGAGCGCGCGACGCAGCTGCTCGGCCAGCACCGCGGCGGTCATGCTCGGCCTTCCGCGGCGGCCCCGGGGACCGCGACCACAGGGACTGGCGCGTACCGGATGATCTTGGTCGCGCTCGATCCGAGGAACACGCGAGCCACCGGATGCGTCGCCGACGAGCCGATGGCGAGGATGTCGCCGTCCTCCCAGTCGAGCATCCTGATCGCCCGCGCCCAGTCGGCGCCCTGGGCGATCGCGAACTCGAGCGAGGTCTCGTCGAACCCCTGCGAGTCGAGGTAGGTCTTCGCCTCGCGCTGGGCATTCGCGGCCTGGGCTTTCCAGAGGTCGATCACCTGGGTCTCGGTGTGGCTCGAACGGGCCGTGACCGGTCGGCGCGGCGGTGCGACGACGAACGTGGCCACGCGGAGGTGTGCCGATGCCCGGTGGCAGATCTCGGCGACGCGGGCCAGCAGGGACCAGCTCGCGTCATCGTCGCGGAATCCCACGGTCACCCGAGTCACGGGGTGATCGGTGCGATAGCCGCGAGGAGCGATCGCCACCGGGACGGGTGACGAGTGCACCAGGCGGTCGGTCTTGGAACTGAGCCGGATGCGGCCGGGCTCGGCGTCGCCGCTGGAACCGACGACGAGCATCCAGGCATCGGACCGGGCCGCCTCCTCCAGCAGGGCGTGGGGTACCGAACGGTCGCTCACCCAGGCGGCGGAGCCTTCGATGGTCGGGTGCTGGGCGAGATCGTCGCGCGCCTCTGCGGCGCTCAGCTCGCCCTCTTCTGCAGCCCATGCCTCGAATTCCCGGTCGGTTCCACCCGCCGCCGGCGTTCCCCATCCCTGCGGGACGACGGAGATCGCGCGCACGTCGCCGGGTACCGAGCGGGCGAGCTGACACGCCAGCTCGATCGCGCTGCGATCGTTGTTGTGCGGCCCGTACCCGACGACGTAGGTCACTGCTTCTCCAATTCGGGGTGGATCGGCTCCGAGATCTCCTCGTCGGAGGTGTAGTGGTTCAGCGTGGCGTGCCGCCGGCCGTACGCGAGGTAGAAGACGAACACGATGGCGAGCCACGTGAGGCAGATGATCCAGGTGATCGGGCGGAGGCTCACGAGCACGTAGATGCACACGGCCACCGTGAGGATGGGGACCACCGGGTACAACGGCACCTTGAAGGGGCGCTCGAGTTCAGGATGCCGCCGCCGCAGCACGATGAGCGAGATCGCGACGACGCTGAAGGCGACCAGGGTGCCGAACGACACGCTGTCCCACAGGTAGTCGGACGGCACGAATCCCGCCACGAGCGCCACCAGGATCGAGACGACGACGGTGTTGTAGACCGGCGTGCCGTGCTTGGGGCTGACGGCGAGGAACTTCTTCGAGACCATGCCGTCGCGCGAGATGGAGAACAGGATGCGCGTCTGGCCGTACAGGGTCACCAGCGTGACCGAGAACACCGAGATCACCGCACCGGCCGACAGGATCGTCGCCCAGATCGGTGTTCCGGTGACCAGCTCCATGACCTTCGCGAGTCCGGCTTCGCCGGCTTCGGGCGTCGAGTACCACTCGACCGGCATCGCGGCCAGGCCCGCGATGCACACCAGGACGTAGACCCCGGTGACGATCAACAGCGCGCCGATGATGGCGCGGGGGATCGCCTTCTGCGGATTGCGCACCTCCTCGCCGGCGGTCGCGACCGCATCGAGTCCGATGAACGAGAAGAAGATCACCCCGGCCGCTCCGCTGATGCCGGCGGCCTGGGCGAAGAAGTCGTCGAAGTGGTCGGCGTTGAAGGCGGAGAGTCCGATCACGATGAACAGGCCCAGCACGCCGAGCTTGATGCACACCATGATCGCGTTGATGGTCGCCGACTCCGAAGCACCGCGGATGAGCAGCAGCATGCACAGGCCAACGAGCACGATGGCCGGCAGGTTGACGACGCCACCGGTGGCCACGCCGTCATCGCCGGGGATGAACGAAATGGAAAGCTCCGTCGGCAGCTGGAACCCGAACAGGAGGCGCAGCAGCTCGTTGAAGTAGCCGCTCCAGCCCACCGCGACCGCCGAGACGGCCAGCCCGTACTCGAGCAGCACGCACCCGCCGACGAGGACCGCGACACCTTCGCCGAGCGCGTGGTACGAGAACGAGTAGGTCGATCCGCTCACCGGGATGGAGGAGGAGAGCTCCGCGTAGCAGAGCGCCGACAGACCGGCCGCGAGACCCGCGAGCAGGAACGAGATGATCACCCCCGGCCCGGCCACCGGGATCGCTTCGCTCAGCACGAAGAAGATGCCGGTTCCGATGGTGGCGCCGACCCCGAACATCATGAGCTGGAACGTGTTGAGCTTGCGCGGGAGCTCCGTGCCGGGATGGAAATGATGCTGGAAGATGATCGGCTTGCGTCGGAGCAGCTGGGCACCGAGCCCGAGACGTTGATCGGACATGGACGCTCCCCTTTGAACGCTGTTGGTCCGAGTTTCCCGCTGGGGAGGCTCGATGTCGAGCCCGTGGTCCCATCCGTCATCCGTATGCCGGTCCTTCGTGGTCGGCGCGGCCCCCTGACACGGGGTGGCGGCGCCTGGCGGGTGCGGGGAGGATGGTCGGCGACGAATCGGCTCTGCCGCAGGGGCGTCACGACGTGCGGCACCGCGTGCCCGCGGACGAGCCGAGGGAAGGCGAGCACGATGAAGCGCCTCACGCACGCGCCGAACGGATTGCGCATCGGCTTGGTCGCCATCACGGTCGTGTCGAGCGCTGCGGTGCTCTCGATCGCGGTCCCGACGGCGGCGGGAGCGGCCGGCTCCGCCACCGGCTTCACACAGCCCTACGCCGGGACGCCGGAGTACGAGAAGTGGACGCCGACCCAGGCCGGCAACATCCGCCAGGTCAACCAGCCACTCGGTCAGCAGGCCGCAGATCTGATCGCCCGCAAGCTCGGGCTCGACAAGCAGCTGGTCTTCACACCGGAACAGTACGAGCTGTTCATCAACGGCGAGGGGATCGATGGCGATCCGGCATCCGCGGCGCTCATCGACGAGAGCGTGAGCATCTTCACGAACACGACCGGCAACCCCCTCTACGCCGATGTGGATGGCACGACGACACCGTTCGTGCTGGCCAGCTACGGGCTGTGGGTGAGCGGGAGCGGGGTGCTGATGAGCCTCGCGAATGAGGACGCACCGACGAGGGAGGTGAACCCGCTCATCTCACCGGGTGGGTACGTGGACCACTGGTGCGAGCAGAACGGCTGCGAGCAATCGCTCGCGATGCTCCACCGGTCGGCCTACCAGTCCGAGATCGCCTTCGCGATCGCGTCGCAGCAACTGCCGCAGTCGGACCCCGCCCAGCTCGTTCCCAACGTCAAGGGCGGCGGGAGGAGCACGATCGTCGGGATGTCGATGGCACCGTCCATCTGGATCATCAACTTCACCCTGCTCTACGTGCTCAATCCCGCCGTGGCGGCGCAGATGCCCGGCTGGTGGACGCCGATCCCTCCCGACGTCGCGGAAGCGATACTGACGAGCTCCGACGGCCAGGTTCCGTACGGCGAATTCGAGTCGTCGTTCCCCGGCTGATTCCGGTCGTGTGACGCGTCAGACGCGTGCGGTGCGACGCACCACGTCCCCCAGCGCCTCAGCATCGAGGGCGAACAGGTCGCGTGATCCGGCGGTGGCGGCGCCGACGAGTCCGGATGCCGCGGGCAGCAGCTGCTCGGCGTAGAACCGCGCCATCGGCAACTGCGCCGCCGCGACGCTGTCGCCGTCGAGCGTGCGAGCGGCGAGCGCGGACTTCGCGAGCAGCCAACCGCCCACCACGAGCCCCCAGATGCGCAGGTACGGGCTGGAGCCCGCGAGCACCGAGTTGGGGTCGGCGACGCCGGTGCGCAGCATCCACCCGGTCGTCTGCTCGAGCACGTCGAGTCCCGTGTTCAGCTGCGCCCGGATGGACGCGAAGTCCTCGCCGGCGGCAGCCAGCTCGCCGTCGAGCTCGCGCATGGTGGCGATGAACTCGAGGAACGAGGCACCATTGCGCACGCCGAGCTTGCGGCCGACGAGGTCGGCGGCCTGGATGCCGTTCGTGCCCTCGTAGATCGCGGTGATGCGCACGTCGCGGTAGTGCTGGGCGGCTCCGGTCTCCTCGATGAATCCCATGCCGCCGTGGATCTGCAGCGCGAGCGAGGTGAGCTCGTTGCCGAGGTCGGTGCCGAACGCCTTGCAGATCGGGGTGAGCAGGCCCACGATCTCATCGGCCCGGGCGCGCGTCGCGGCATCCGGATGGTTCGTGGAGATGTCGACGTACACGGCGTTCTGGAGCATCATCCGGCGGAGCGCGGCGATGTACGACTTCTGCGTCATGAGCATGCGGCGCACGTCGGGGAAGTCGATGATGGGGGAGTCCTGCGTGGCGCCGATCGCGCGGCCCTGGATGCGCTCCTTCGCGTAGTCGAGCGACTGCTGGTAGGCCCGCTCGGCGACGGCCAGGCCCTGCATGCCGACCGACAGGCGCGCGCTGTTCATCATGACGAACATGATGCGCATGCCGAAGTTCTCCTCGCCGATGAGGTAGCCGGTGGCATCCTCGTACGACAGCACGCAGGTGGGTGAGCCGTGGATGCCCATCTTGTGCTCGAGGCCGACGGTGTGCACGCCGTTGCGCTCACCCAGCGAGCCGTCCTCGTTCACCAGGTGCTTCGGAACGATGAAGCAGGAGATGCCCTTCGTGCCGGCGGGCGCGTCGGGCGTGCGGGCGAGCACGAGGTGCACGATCTGGTCGCTCAGGTCGTGGTCGCCGAACGAGATGAAGATCTTCTGGCCGGTGATGCCGTAGGTGCCGTCGGCGCGCTTCACAGCCTTCGTGGTGAGCGCGCCCACGTCGGATCCGGCGTGGGGCTCGGTGAGGTTCATGGTGCCGGCCCACTCGCCGCTGACCATCTTCGGCAGCCACGCCTGCTTCTGCTCCTCGCTGCCGTAGTGGAGGAGCGCCTCGATCGCGCCCTGGGTGAGCAGCGGTCCGAGCGCGAACGCGATGTTGGCGGTGGTGGTCAGCTCCTGGATGGCGAGGCCGACCGTTCGCGGGAACCCTCCGCCGCCGAACTCCTCGGGAAGGGGCACCGAACCCCAGCCCGCGTCGACGTAGGCGGCATAGGCCTCCTTGAAGCCGGTGGGCGTCGTCACCGTCCCGTCGGAGTTCAGGCAGGCGCCCTCGATGTCGCCGGCGCGGTTGGTGGGGGCGACGACCGCAGCAGTGAAGTCGCCGAACTCGTCGAGGATCTCGGAGACCGTGTCGAAGTCGGCGTGCTCGAAGCCCGGAAGCTGCTCGACCTGGTCGTAGCCCACGACGTGCTTGAGCGCGTAGGCGAGGTCGGCAACGGGCGGACGGAAATCATTCATCTTCGGACTGTAGACCAGGGCCTGCCGCCGGGCGTCGACCTCTGTCGGGATCGACGATGCGGGCCGGTCGCTCCGGCGCCGCCCTTGTGGCATCCGGCAATCGGGGGAACGATGCGCGGCGTCGACTCAGTCGGTGGCCGACGCCGCGTTGGCAACCTCGGCGTCGGGCCGGTCAGGCGCCGTGCTTCGCCACCACGTCGGCCCGAGACGAGTCCTCGCTCGCGAGCACGCCGCCGTTCGCGACGACGTCGGCGGAGATCTCCTGGTACACGATGCGCACGTCCTGCGGGCGTGCGCCGAGGATGTCCACAGCATGCGCGGTCACGGCTTCTGCGAAGGCGCGTCGCTGGTCGACGGTGCGACCCCGCAGGAGCTCGACGGTGATGTTGGGCATGGTTCCTCCTTGATTCGGGTCGGATGTCAGATCGCGGTCACGCGCCGGCTGCCGAACTGCCGGCTCAGCTGGTCGCGGGTCTCGAGGAGCAGGTCGATGATCGAGCGCTCGCGCTCGTCGTCCAGCCGCGCGATCGGCACCGAGCAGCTGATCGCGTCCTTCGACGGCGTCTGGAACGGGAGCACGACCGCGAAACATCGCATGCCGAGGCCGGCCTCCTCGGCGTCGACGGCGTAACCCTGGCGCCGCACGTCGGCGAGGTGCTCGATGAGCGCCTCACGCGAGGTGATCGTGTGCTCCGTCGAGGCGGGCAGCTGCTCGGGCAGGATGCGCCGGATGGTGTCGGTCGGGAGCTCGGCGAGCATCACCTTGCCCAGCGCCGTCGCGTGCGCCGGAAGACGTCGTCCGATGGCGGAGAACATGCGAAGCGGATGCGTCGACTCGCGCTTGGCGAGGTAGACCACGTCGGGCACCTCGAGGCGGGCGAGGTGCACGGTCTCGCCGGTCTCCGCGGCGAGCCCGTCGAGGGCGTCGGACGTGCGGAGCACCGTGGGGTCCTGGTCGACGTAGGACGACCCGATGAGGAGCGCGTTCATGCCCAGCATGTAGGTCGACCGCGCCGAGTCGCTCTCGACCCATCCCCGGTGCTCGAGCGTGCGGAGGATGCTGTGCATGCTGCTCTTCGGGATGCCGAGACGCGCCGACAGCTCCGCGAGGCTCGCTGCGCCGGACGCGAGCGCCTCGAGCACGTCGAGCGTGCGATCGGCGGACTTCACGGGCACGAAGTCGGGGTCGTCGGCGCCGCTGGACAGGGGGTGGGACATCGGTTCTCCTTGACGCTGGCCGTTCACATTCTTGAACGATGTTCTCATACTTGACTCGCCGTGCCGAATCAGTCTACGGTCTCCGTACAAGATACGGAACATCGTTCAAGGATGAGGATGGATGGCCTGCCTCTCCGCGACCGACTCGAGGAGCAGCGCATGGACATCGACCGCCCGGCCATGGACGCCCAGCGCGCCCGCGCCGCGACGACGCAGGAGTTGCGGGACGCGTTCCTCGTCGAGGGCCTCTTCCGGGAGGGCGAGGTGTCGACGCTGCACACGGCGGAGGACCGGATGCTCATCGCCGGGGTCGTGCCGTCGGGCTCGGCCCTCGAGCTCCCCGAGATCGAGGCGCTCGGGCCCGACGGGCTCGCCAGGCGGGAGTTCGGTGTCATCAACGTGGGCGGGCCGGGGACGGTCGTCGTCGACGGCGAGCGGTTCGAGCTCGCACCGCGTGACGGCCTGTACGCCGGGCTCGGCAGCTCCCTCTCGTTCGAGGGCGCCGGGGCGCGCTTCTACGTCGTCGGGACCCTCGCCCACACGCGACTGCCCGCCGCACGCATCGCCTTCGACGAGACCGAGCCGGTCGAACTCGGCGACGAGGCGGGCGCCGGCCGCCGGCGCCTCTACCGCTACATCTGGGGCGGCGGCACCGTCGAGTCGTGCCAGCTGCAGCTGGGCGTGACGGTGCTCGAGCCCGGCGCGGTCTGGAACACCTTCCCGCCGCACCTCCACGAGCGGCGCACCGAGATCTACCTCTACTTCGAACTGCCCGACGCCGCTCGAGTCGTGCACCTCATGGGCGAGCCCGAGCACACGCGGCACCTCATCGTCGCGAACGAGCAGGCCGTCATCGCGCCGCGCTGGTCCATCCACTCCGGCGCCGGGACCGCGCGATACTCCTTCGTCTGGGCGATGGCCGGCGACAATCGCGACTACGGCGACCTCGCCCCGGTTCCGGTGGAGGACCTGCGGTGACGGTCGACACGCTCTTCTCCCTCGCGGGTCGTCGCGCGCTCGTGACCGGTGCGAGCTCGGGGATCGGACGGCAGATCGCACGCGGACTGGCCGCGGGCGGGGCATCCGTCGTGCTGATCGGCAGATCGGACTCGCTGGACGCCACGCGTGCGCAGATCGCCGCGCAGCACGGCGATGCCGTGATCGCGCGCCTCGACCTGCGCGACACCGACGCACTGGAGGAGGCCGCCGGCGAACTGGCCGTCGAGCACCCGGTCGACATCCTCGTCAACTGCGCGGGCACGATCCAGCGCGGTCCGTTCCTCGACGTCGACGACGACGAGTGGCGGGACCTCATGGCCGTGAACCTCGAGGCGCCCCGCGTGCTGAGTCGGGCCTTCGGCGAGGGCATGCTCGCCCGCGGGCGCGGGAAGATCATCAACATCGCGAGCCTGCTCTCGTTCCAGGGCGGCCGCCAGGTCGCCGGGTACGCCGTGAGCAAGCACGCCCTCGTGGGACTCACGCGGGCGCTCGCGAACGAGTGGGCCGATCGCGGGGTGCAGGTGAACGCGATCGCCCCCGGTTACATCGCCACCGACAACACCGCGGCGCTGCGCGCCGACCCCGAGCGCGACCTCGAGATCCTCTCGCGCATCCCGTCGGGGCGCTGGGGTCGCCCCGAGGACCTCGTCGGCGCGGCCGTCTTCCTCGCCTCGCCGGCCTCCGACTACATCACCGGACACACCCTCGTCGTCGACGGGGGGTGGATGTCGCGATGACCACGACCACCCACCTCACCACGAATCCCGAAACGGAGCACAGCACATGATCAGCACATCCGCCCGCAGCCGGCGCGCGCTCGCGTTCGCCGCCGCCGGCCTGACCGCGCTGGCACTCGCCGGCTGCGCGACCGAGTCCGCCGCCGAAGGCGACGGCGGACAGGCCGCCGCATGCGCACCCGAGGACATCCAGCTCATCGGGCAGGTCCGCAACGAGACCAACCCGTACGAGAAGGCCTGGCTCGACGGCGGCGACGAGTTCGCCGAGTCGGTCGGGCTCACCCAGACCCGCCTCACCTACGACGGCGAGTCGCCCAAGCAGCAGGAGCAGCTGCGTCAGGCGCTCAGCACGGGCAACCCCGAGTGCATGGTGCTCAACGTGCTGCCCAACGGCGACTCCGACACGACGCCGATCGTCAAGGAGGCGGATGCCGCCGGAGCGTACCTCGTGACGCACTGGAACAAGCCGGCCGACCTCAACCCCTGGGACGGCTACGACACCTGGATCTCGCACATCACGTTCAACGGCGTGGACTCGGGCCGCCAGATCGCCGAGGCGATGTTCGAGGCCATGGGCGGCGAGGGCGGCATCATCGCCCTCCAGGGCATCCTCGACACGAGTGCCGCGAAGGACCGCTTCATCGGCCTGGAGGACGCGCTCGCCGAGAACCCCGGCGTGACCCTCCTCGACGAGCAGGCCGCCGACTTCGATCGCACGACCGCGTTCAACGTGACCAAGACGCTCATCACCAAGCACGGCGAGGCGATCAAGGGCGTTTGGGCGGCCAACGACGACATGGCGCTCGGTGCGCTGCAGGCGCTCGAGGCGGCGGGCATGAGCGGGGTCGCCGTCGTGGGCATCGACGCGGTCCCCGAGGCGGTCCAGGCGATCGCCGACGGCAAGATGACCGCGACGGTGTCGAGCGACGGCCCCTGGCAGGGCGGCATCGGCCTCGCGATGGGCTACTGCGCACTGACCGGCGAGCTGGCGGTCTCCGACCTCAGCAACGAGGAGCGCGCCTTCTTCGCGAAGCAGACGCTCATCGACGCGTCCAATGCGGAAGCGAACCTCACGCCGTCGGTGAACCTCGAGGACTTCGAGTGCGGCAACCTGTTCAACCGCGTCGACGGCCCGGTGAGCTGACATGACGCCCGCCCGGCTCGGGCAGGCGCCGCCCGAGACCGGGCGGGCCGCCGGCCCACGACCTCGATCGCGCCGCTTCGATCGTGCGACGCTGCTCGCCGACTTCGGTCCCCTCGCGGCCCTCGTGCTGCTCTGCATCCTCTTCGCCGTCCTCAGCCCGCAGTTCGCGACGTGGGGGAACGTGCGGAACCTCCTCGACTCGGCGGCGGTGCTCGCGGTCATCGCGGTCGGCCTCACGTTCGTCCTGCTGCTCGGCGCGATCGACCTGTCGATCGAGGGCGTCATGGCGACCGCCGCGCTGAGCGTCGCGCTCCTCGTCGCCAACAGCCGGAACGACATCGACCTCGGCCTGCTGGGCGTCGTCGCGGCGGTCGCGCTCGGCGCGTGCTTCGGCCTCGCGAGCGGCATGCTCTCGACGGGGCTCAAGATCCCGTCGTTCATGACGACGCTCGGCGTCTCGGCCATCGGCATCGGCATCGCGACGGTGCTGTTCGGGGGCGTGCAGCCGACCCTGCGCTCGGCGGAGCTCGCAGAATGGGCCGCCGGACAGTGGCTCGGACTCACCCGGCTGACGTACGTCGCGATCGCGGTGGTCGTCATCGGGCTCCTCGTCCAGCGGTACACGCGGCTCGGGCGGTACGCACGGGCGATCGGCGGCGCCGAGGAGCTGGCACTACTCTCCGGCATCCCGGTGCGTCGCTACAAGACCCTGGCGTTCACGTTCGGGGGCGCCGCCTACGGGCTCGCCGGCGTCATGGTCACGGTCCAGCTCGGCTCGGGGATCGTGCAGGCCGGCGTCGGGCAGAACTTCGCCGCCATCACGGCCGCCGTCGTCGGCGGCACGCTCCTCTCCGGAGGCCGAGGCGGGGTGCTGCAGTCGATCGTCGGGGTGCTCATCGTCACCGTCCTCGCCAACGGACTCGTGCTCATCGGAGTGAGCCCGTACGTGCAGCGGGCGGTGCAGGGAGTGATCGTCGTCGCGGCCGTCGTCATCACGGCGTGGCCGCTGCGGCGGAGATTGCGAGTGGTCAAGTGAGTGCGGACATCGAGACGACCCTGGACGTGGAGCGTCCCTCGAGCACCGCGCCGGTCCTGGCGGTACGGGAGCTCCGGAAGCGGTTCGCCGAGACCACGGCCCTCGACGGCGTGACGTTCGAGGTGCGACCGCACGAGGTGGTCGGGCTCATCGGCGAGAACGGCGCGGGCAAGTCCACCCTGCTGAAGATGCTGGTGGGGCTCGCACAGCCCGACTCGGGCTCGATCGAGCTGCGCGGCGAGCGCGTCAGGATGCGCGGCATCGCGCAGGCCGGGGCCGCAGGAATCGGCATGGTGTTCCAGGAGCAGTCGCTGATCCCGAACCTGACGGTCGCCGAGAACATCCTCCTCGGCGCGGAGGGCCCCGCCGTCGTCGGCGGCCTCTATCGCTGGGGAGAGCTGCGGCGGCGCGCCCAGGTGCAACTCGACAAGATCGGCTCGGACATCTCGACCGACGCCGTCACGGAGAGCCTCAGCTTCGCCGACCGGCAGCTCGTCGAGATCGCCAAGGTCCTCGCGACCGAGGAGCGCACCAACGCCGAACCGGTCGTGCTCCTCGACGAGCCGACCTCGGTGCTCGACCGCGACGAGACCGAAGTGCTGTTCGCCCAGATCGAGCGGTTGCGCACCCGCGCCTCCGTCGTGTTCGTCTCGCACCGCCTCGACGAGGTGCTCCGGGTCTCCGACCGCGTCTACGTGCTGAGGAACGGCCAGACCGTGGCGGAGTGCGTGCCCGGGGACGTCGACGAGGCGACACTGCGTCGGCTCATGATCGGTCGCGACCTGGAGGGCAGTCACTACGACGAGGAGCGGCAGCTGCCGCCCCGCGACGAGGTCCGCCTGGCGGTGCGCGGACTCACGGTCAAGGGCGTGTGCGATCGCGTCGACTTCGACCTCCACGAGGGCGAGGTGCTCGGGATCGCGGGCGTGCAGGGTTCGGGCCGGGAGGAGCTGTGCCGGAGCCTCTTCGGCGCGCTCGCCAGCCGCAGCGAATCCGTCACCTTGCAGGGGCGGCCGCTCCGGTCGCGCTCGCCTCGGGCCGCGATCGCGTCGGACATCGGCTTCGTGCCCGCGGAGCGCCGTCGCGAGGGGATGGTCGGCTCGATGTCGGTCGCCGAGAACATCACCCTCCCGCACCTCGCCGAGGTGTGTGCCGGTCCGCTGCTGCAGCGGGGCAAGGAGCGGGCGCTCGCCGACGAGTGGATCGAGCGGCTCAGCATCCGCACCCCGTCGGCATCGGCGCCACTCGGGTCGCTGTCGGGCGGCAACCAGCAGAAGGCGGTGCTCGCCCGCTGGCTCGTCTCCGACTCGCTGCGGCTGCTGATCCTCGACCACCCGACGCGCGGGCTGGATGTCGGGGCGAAGACCGAGGTCTACCAATTGATCCGCGAGCTCACCGCGTCCGGGATGTCGGTGCTGCTCATGGCCGACAGCCTCGAGGAGCTCATCGCCATGAGCCACCGCGTCCTCGTCATGAAGGACGGGCGCGTCACCGAGGTCATCGATGCACCCGCGGGCGCGAAGCCCGCCCCGCTGCGGGTGCTGGAACGGATGGTGTGATGAGCGTCACCGACAAGACCGGCACGTTCGCCCGACTCGGCGAGCCGCCCCGGCTCACGCAGACCACACGTCGACAGCTGCTGCTGACCGTGATGCCCATGATCGTCCTCGCGGCACTCGTCGCGGCGATCGCGATCGCGAACCCGAACTTCCTGCGCCCGCTGAGCATCTGGACGGTGCTCGATTCGGCGGTGCCGCTGATGATCCTGGCCTCGGGGGCGATGCTCGTCATCCTGTGCGGCGGGATCGATCTCTCGGTCGCCGCGCTCGCTTCGATGGCATCGGTGCTGGTCGCCCTCTGGATACCGGCGCTCGGGCCGTGGGTCGTGCCCGTGGTCGTGCTGGTCGGCGCCCTCGCGGGGCTGCTCCAGGGCGCCATCCACGTCGTCGCCCAGATCCCGTCGTTCCTCGTCACCCTCGGCGGGCTGGCGGTCTGGTCGGGGATCGCCCTCGTCGCCTCCGGGGCGTCGACGATCGGCGTCTCGGGTTCGACCCTCGACTGGACGTTCACCCGGATCGGCCCCTGGCGCATCCCGAGTGCGGTGCTCATCGCCGCCGCGATCGTCGTGGTCTTCGCGCTCGTCCTCACCTTCACCCCGGTGCGGCGCTGGCTCATCTCGATCGGCAGCAGCGAGCCCGCCGCGCTCATGGCCGGCGTGCCGGTCGCCCAGACGAAGATCGCCGCGTTCGTCGTGTCGGGCGCGTGCGCGGGATTCGCGGGCGTGATGCTCGTCGGCCGCACCTACAGCGGTGCACCGAGCCTCGCGGATTCCCTGCTTCTGCCGGTGGTCGCCGCCATCGTGGTGGGTGGGACGGCGATCACCGGTGGATTCGGCGGAATCGGACGTACCGTGATCGGAGTGCTCATCATCACGGTGCTGCGCGTGGGACTCTCGGTGGCGGGCGTCGACTCCTCGTACGAGCAGATCTTCTACGGGGTGCTCGTGATCGCCGCGGTCGCCCTCACGATCGACCGCTCCAAGCTTCCCTTCGTCAAGTGACCGCACATGACGTCAACTGAAAGGAACACCATGACCAACGCAGCCCTGCTCCCGAGCGTCGCCGAGTTCGTCGGCTCGCCCCGGCGGCTGCTCATCGACGGTGCGTGGCAGGATGCCGCGGACGGCCGCACCTTCGCGACGATCGACCCCGCGACCGAGGATGCGATCACCCAGGTGGCCCAAGCCGGACCCGAGGATGTGAACCGGGCGGTTGCAGCGGCCCGCCGCGCGTTCGAGCACGGCTCCGCGTGGAACCGGTTCACCCCGCGCCAGCGCGGACGCCTGCTGTGGAGGATCGCCGACCTGCTCGAGGAGCACGCCGACGAGTTCGCGCAGCTGGAGGCGCTCGACGGCGGCAAGCCGTTCGTCGGCGCGCGCGACGGCGACGTGGCCACGGCCGCTGAGCTGTTCCGCTACTTCGCCGGCTGGGCGAACAAGACCGAGGGCACGACGATCCCGCTGTCCAGCGAGACCTCGGAGTTCCTCGCCTACACGGTGCGGGAGCCGATCGGGGTCGTGGCCGGGATCGTCCCGTGGAACTTCCCGCTGACGATGGCGGCGTTCAAGATCGTCCCCGCGATCACGGTGGGCAACACCGTCGTGCTGAAGCCGGCCGAGCAGACGCCTCTCAGCGCGCTGCGCCTCGGCGAACTGCTCCTCGAGGCCGGACTGCCTGCGGGAGTCGTCAACGTCCTTCCCGGGTTCGGCGACACCGGTGCGGCCCTCGTCGCGCACCGCGACGTCGACAAGGTGGCGTTCACCGGGTCGACGGAGGTGGGCAAGAAGATCGCGGCGGCTGCCGCCGGCAACCTGAAGAAGGTCTCGCTCGAGCTCGGCGGCAAGGCTCCGAACCTCGTCTTCGACGATGCCGACCTCGCCAAGGCGATCCCCGGCTCGGCGCACGCCGCGTTCTTCAACCAGGGCCAGTGCTGCGTGAACGGCTCACGCCTCTACGTGCAGCGCGGCGTGTTCGACGAGGTCGTCGCAGGAATAGCGGAGATCGCGCGCGGCATCCGTGTCGGCAGCGCCTTCGACGAGCGCACCGACATGGGTCCGCTCATCTCGGACGAGCAGTTCGCGAAGGTCACGGGCTACCTCGAGGCGGGCGTGGCCGAGGGCGCGACGGTCGCCGAGGGCGGCGTGCGCGTCGGCGACCGCGGCTATTTCGTGCGTCCCACCGTCTTCACCGACGTGAGCGAGCAGATGTCGATCCAGCAGGACGAGATCTTCGGGCCGGTCGTCACCGCGGTGCCGTTCGACACCGAGGAGGAGGCGATCAGACTCGCGAACAACACCCGCTACGGACTCGCAGCGGGCGTGTGGTCCCGCGACATCGGCACCGCGCACCGGGTGGGCGGCCGCCTCCGGGCGGGCACCATCTGGCTCAACTCGTGGCACGCCGACGACGTGACGCTGCCCCGCGGCGGCTACAAGGAGTCGGGCTGGGGTCGCGAGCTCGGCTCGTTCGGCCTCGAGGACTACACCGAGCTGAAGACGGTCATCGCCGAGCTGTGACGGTCTCGCGGCTCGTCGAGCCGCGAGGCCCCTCTCCGGCCATCGACGCGCGCAGCGGGTCGTGACGCCGGCGTCCCCCCGATCCCGGCATCGGGACCTGACCTCCCCCGGTCGTGCACCCGCGCGACCGGGGGAGATCGCTTTCCGGACGCCCGGCCTTCTCCCCGTGCTCGCACAGCGTTCACCGAGCGCCTCCACAGTGTGCCGTGGGCGTGCCCTGGCCTCGGTCGGTGCCGCGCGCCCGCTCATCGAGGACGAAGAGGAAGGACGGCACGCCGATGCGGCCGAGCAGTCAACGCCCAGAGGGCGAAGCGAGACGATGGAAGGGGCGGGCGGCCGCGGTCGCGGCGGCGGTCGTCACGGCGCTGGCGGTGTCGGGATTGGCGGTGCCCGCGGCATCCGCTGCGCCGTTCACGACCGAGAAGCCCGGTGCGACGACCCCGGTCGCTCCGACGCTGAGCCCCGAGAACGGTGCCTGGCTCGAGGGTGACGTCACGGTCGCCTCGGATGCCACGACCGCCCGCGACCCCGTCGCGAGCCTCGCCATCGACGGCGCACCGATCACGGCCACGCAGACGCCGGGCGTCGCGCACCTGACGTTCGACATCGGGAGCAACTCCGCGTCCGCCGCATACCGCAACCACCTCGTGGTCAACGGCCACCGGATCGACCAGGACCGCACCTGGGTGTCCGAGCGCGTCGATGTCCCGGTCCCGAACGACTGGCTCGTCACGGGCGAGAACACCGTCGAGATCTTCGCGGGCACGTCGAACACGGCGTGCGGCGTGAACTACGACGACTTCGTGATCACCGAGGTCGGCCTCGAGCTGCTCGGCGAGGTCGCCGACGGCGAGGAGAACCCCTTCACCTTCAGCTTCGGCGACGGCGACTGCGGCACGCAGACCGGTGACATCGTGCACGCCGAGCTCTCGTTCTTCGTGCTCGGCGACCCGCTCGCCTCGCCCGGTCTCTCGGCGGAGGTCGACACGCGCGCGCTCGCGAACGGCGCGCACGAGATCGTCGCCACGACGGCGGCCGGCGGCCGTGTCGCCCACGCGGTCACCGTGAACAACGCACCCATCGGCGCGCCGAGCCTGGCGCCCGAGGACGGCACGCTCGCGCACGGGACGCAGACCGTGTCGGCCTCGCAGCCGGCCGACGAGGAGGGCGGCGTCTCGTCGCTCACCATCGACGGCTCCGTGCCGCCGGCCGCGACGAGCCTCGGCGCGGGATCCTCGACGTTCAGCTTCACGGTCGGTTCGAACTCGATCGAGCACCGCTACCAGAACCACCTGCTCGTCAACGGCCACCAGGTCGACATCCTCGGCGACTGGGTGAGCCAGCGCGTCGACGTCCCGGTGCCGAACCGCTACCTCGTCGCCGGCGAGAACGTCATCGAGATCGTCGCCGGCGACATCAGCTCGACCTGCGGTGCGAACCTCGACGACTTCACGCTGACCGACGTCGGGCTCACCGTGAGCACCGGTTCGGCGGCCGGCCTCGCCATCGCGCCGAGCTACTCGATGGGGGACGGGAACTGCGGATCGTCGACGACGGCGCTGCCGAAGGCCGAGACGCGGTGGACGGTCGACGCGCCGGCGGTGGCTGTGCTGCCGACGCTCGGCTCGGGCGAGGCCACCCTGAGCTTCGACGTCGGCTCCAACTCGATCGACGCGACGTTCGCGAACCTGCTGTTCGTCAACGGCATCCGCTACGTGCTCGGCGGCGACTTCGTGAGCGAGCGGGCGAACGTGGTCATCCCGAACGAGTGGCTGCTCCCGGGCTGGAACACGGTCGAGTTCGTGACCGGGACCACCGCGACGGGCTGCAACCGCGACGACTTCACAATCTCGAACGTGGCGCTCGCGCCGGCGTCGGGCGCGGCCGCGCTCCAGCGACCGAAGACGTCGTACGCCCTCGGCGACGGCACGTGCGGGTCGAACATCAACCTGTTCCGCGAGGTCGACCTGCACTTCGAGGTCACGGATGCCACGGCGCAGGGCCTGCGCACCGAGCTCGACACCACGGCCATCGCCGACGGCGCGCATGTGGTCGCCGCGGCATCCACCACCGGCGAGGTCGCGACGCGCACCCTGCTCACCGACAACTTGGCGCCCGCGGTGGCGTCGAGCGTGCCGGCGGCCGGCGCGACGATCACCTCGTCGGTCGCCCTCGATGTGCAGCTCGACGACGCATCCGGTCTCATCGGCACGCCCGAGCTCACGCTCGACGGCGAGCTGGTCGCGCTCGGATCGCTCGTCGGCCCCGGCCTCGGCGCCGGCGACCACACCCTCGCGGTCACCGCCACGGACGCGCTCGGCAACACCGCGACCCACGAGGTGGTGTTCGCCTCCGCAGGCATCCCCGACGTGCCCGCCGAGCTGGTTCCGGCCGGCGGGGCGAACGGCGTCGCCGGCACGGTGACGCTCGAGGCATCCGTCGCGGAGCCCGACGGCGGCGACGTCACGGCCGAGTTCACGCAGGCCGAGATCCTCACGCCGAACCAGGGTTGGCAGGGGTCGGCGCCCGAGGTGCCGACCTCGCTGAACGTCGCCGGCGAGCAGAACCTCGGCGACACGAAGGCGCTCGCACCGGGCGACGGGGCGACCCTCGACGCCCCGGCCAGCCGGGACGTCGCGTTCCAGCGCTTCGACGTGCAGGTGAAGGGCCACGTGGCCGACCCGGTCCTCCGCTGGGAGGGCGTCATCGACCCGACCCGCGTGGTGTCGCTGCGGGCGTGGAACCTGTCGACCGGCGCGTGGGACGTGCTCGCGAGCTCCCGCGGCGCGCTCGACGGGGACACGCAGCTCACGGCGATCGTCGACGAGCGCTACCTCGACGTGCAGCAGGTGCACGTGATGATCACGGGCGAGGACCCCTTCGCCGACGAGCTCGACGCGGGTGCGGAGGGCTTCGCCGACCCGGCGTCGTACGACTTCTCGATCGCGCACTTCACCGACACGCAGTACCTGTCGGAGGGGGCGACCGAGCAGGAGTCGGCGGCCGAGCGGGCGATCTGGGAGAAGGCCTACGGCGACACCACCCGATGGATCGCGGCGAACGCCGACGACCGCAGGATCGAGTACGTCGCGCACACGGGCGACATCATCGAGAACAACATCCGCACCCCAGCGGATGCCGCGATGATGCAGGAGGTCGTCGGCGAGTTCGAGGTGTCGTCGCGCCAGCAGCAGGTGCTGGACGACGCGGGCGTGCCCAACCAGGTCATCGCGGGCAACCACGACAACCGGTCGGGCACCGAGGACGGACCCGGGGCGATGTACAACCAGTACTACGGCCCCGATCGCTACGAGGCAGCCGACGACCAGTGGATCGACGCGGAGTACGGCGGCCCTTGGCGCGAGGGCGACAACCAGAACAACTACACGCTGTTCTCGGCGGGCGGCCTCGACTTCGTCGCGGTCGGACTCTCGTACGGCGTCACGCGCGAGGAGGCGGAGTGGGCCGACTCGATCTACAAGCGCTACCCCGACCGCAACGGCATCCTGCTGTCGCACGACTACCTCGCGGCGAGCGCGCAGCGCGACGGTCGCAATTCGGGATACGCCGCGCCCGACGGGTCGATGCTCTTCAAGACGGTCGTGGAGGACAACCCCAACGTGTTCCTCATCCTCGCCGGCCACGTGCACGGCGTGGGCACGAACGTCAAGCCGAAGGTCGGCGTGGTGGGTCATGGCGTCGTCGAGATGCTCGCCGACTACCAGAACTACACGGTCACGGCCGAGGAGCTCGGGCTCACCGAGATCGGCGGCTACGCCCCGACCGACCGGCTGCGGTTCGGCGCGAGCTACCTGCGCCTGCTGCAGTTCGACGTGGACCGCGGCGAGATGATGGTCGACACGTTCTCGCCGTTCCTCGACGACTTCGGCGCCGACGAGTACGACCCCGCCCTGCGGTACGGTCCCGAGTCGGACAACATGGTGCTGCCGGTCGACCTCACGTCGCGCACGACGAGCTTCCGGACGGACTCGCTCGCGCTCTACAACCCGATCGCGGTGGTCGGCGAGTCGACGGTCGCGTCGGGCGAGGTGGCGTCGGTCGAGTGGACGGGGCTCAAGCCGGGCACGACGTATGCCTGGTTCGTGGTCGCGCGTACGGAGGGCGGCGGCGTGACGCCGTCGCTGCCGAGCGTGTTCGTGACGAGCGACGCGCGCGGCCGGCCGGGGGCGGTGTCGCCGGAGCTTGCGCCGTACGCGACGCCGACGCCGACGCCGACGCCGACCGAGCCGACGCCGAGCGCGCCGTCGCCGACCGCGCCGGTTCCCGCGACCGAGCCGCCGGCGTCATCCGAGCCGACGGAGACGCCGTCGGGTCGCTGACGCACAGCGGGTGACGTGGGGCGCCGCCCCGGCTCGACAGCCGGGGCGGTGCCTCGCCGTGCACACGCACGGGCCTCGGGGCATCCGATGGCTGCTCGCCGTGCATCGAATGAGAGCAATTCGAAACCTATTGACAAACGATAGAAAAGACGCGAGGGTCGATGCATGCTGAAGCTCGATCGCGTCCTCGTCCCGCTCAAGGTCCTGCTCGCCCTGCTGTTCGTCGGCCTGATCGTCGCCGAGGTGCTGAGCGTGCCCGGCCAGTTCATGGAGTCGGCCCGCGGGATCCGGCCCGAGTTCGCGCACATCCCCTGGTTGATGCTGGTGTTCTCGATCCTCGTGCTGATCGGCGTGCAGGTGATCATCGTGTGCATCTGGCGGCTGCTCGACCTGGTGCGGGGCGAGCGCATCTTCAGCGAGCAGGCATTCGCCTGGGTCGACGCCATCGTCTGGACGATCGCCGCCTTGTGGCTGCTGATGCTCTTGGTGTTCGGCTACGTCGTCGGCTTCCTCTACTTCACGCCCGAGCTGCGGGACCCGGGCATCCCGGTCGTGCTGTTCGGCATCGGGCTCGCCACGAGCGTCGTGCTGCTGCTCATGGTCGTGATGCGCGCCCTCCTCGGGCAGGCGGCGGCGATCCGCGCCGACCTCGAGGAAGTGATCTGATGCCGATCATCGTGCGCATCGACGTCGAGCTCGCCAAGCGCAAGCTGAGCGTCGGCGACTTCGCCGAGCTGGTCGGGCTCACACCGGCGAACGTCGCGGTCCTGAAGAACGGACGCGCCAAGGCCGTGCGCTTCAGCACGCTCGAGGCCATGTGCCGGGTGCTCGACTGCCAGCCGGGCGACTTGCTCGAGTGGGTGCCGGGCGCCGAGGCGGGCGATGCTGACGGGGCGGATGCCGCGGGCTGAGCGGATGCCGCGGGGGGAGCGTGGGCGGCGGGTCGGGCCGCCCCGGATCTCCCCAGATCCTTCAGGTGGGGGCGTCCCGGCCCGCCGAAGTGGCGAGACGAGGATCTCCCCGGTCATCGTCTCGCCGCACTGATTCTGCCTGATGACCCACCGATTCGAGAAATCCTCACCACGGGTCTTGACGCGACGCGACGCGGTGTGCGCTCATCGCCCGCTCCGACGGGTCAGGCGCGGACCGGCTGCCGTGGCGCGTCGGCCGTCGCCGGGAGGACCCCTCGCACCGTCACGACGGCCAGCGCGACGAGGAGCACGAGCAGTGCGGCATCCGCTGCGATGTAGGCATAGTGCGCCCAGTCGGTGCCCGGCGCCTGGGCGCCCGCGAGCACGAGGTCGCTACGGCGGTTGAGGACCGGGCGGATGACCGCCACCTCGACGAGGTAGACGAGCCAGATCGAAGCGAGCAGCACGAGCGGCGTGCGCGCGGGCCGCGGGCGAAGGCTGGCCAGGGTCAGTATGACCAGGACGATGCCCGTGGCGATGTTGAGCGCGGTGAAGACGAGGCGGCCGATTCCGAGCCCGAGCGGGATGGTGATGCCCGGTGCGAGGAACTTCAGCGGCGCCTCGAGGAACGAGATCGCCACGATCATGCCGATGAGCAACGGGGGGAGCAGTAGGCGGAGGGCGAGCGCGGTGCGAGCCATGTTTTCTACATTACGTCGAAATTCCCGTGGTGTCGGACGTCACCTCGCCCGGCAGCACCTCGCCATCGCCCGCGCCGGGCCCGGCGTCTCCCGGCGGCGGCTGGTCGGGCTGCGACTCGCGTCGTTCGTGCGGCTCGGCACGCTCCTCGCTCGGATGCCGCTCACCCGGCGGCACGCGCACGGTGAGCCCGCCGGCGTCGACCCACGTGCGGAGGGCGCGGGCGCGCCCGAAGCCGTCGCCGTCGAGCTCGATCTCCTCGGGGTGGCTCAGCACGACCTCGAGGCGTCGGCCCTTGACGTAGCGGAGCGCGTCGACGTCGCGGCCGACGAGCCCGCTGCCCCACCGCGTGCGACGCAGCACGCCGTTCTCCCAGATCACCTTGCCCATGATCTGCAGCCAGCCCCAGGCGCTCTCGGGCCGGAGGAAGACCGCCTCGAACCGGCCGTCGTCGATCGCGGCGCTGGGCAGCAGCAGGATGTTCGCCGGCAGCGACCCGCAGTTGCCGATGATGAGCGTGTGGGCGGAGACGGCACGGATGCGATGCCGGTCGAGCCGGTAGCGCATGCGCATGCGGTTCTCGTCGCGCAGCGCCGTGCGGATGGCGGCGACGTAGGCGAGCCAGCCCATCTTCGCCTTCAGCTCCTCGTCGGTGTTCGAGAGCATCTTGGCGTCGAGCCCGAATCCGGCCATCACGAGGTACGCCGCGCGGTCGGTCGAGCCGTCCTCCCTGCGCAGCTCCGCCCAGGCGAGGTCGATGCGCCGGTCGGCGCCCGCGAAGGCGACGTGGATCGAGTTCTCGAGGTCGTCGAGCGTGAGGTCGAGGTTGCGGGCGAGCAGGTTGCCGGTGCCCGAGGGCAGCAGCGCGAGCGAGGTCGACGTGCCGCCGAGCACCTCGGCGACGGCGCGGATGGTGCCGTCGCCGCCGGCCGCGATGACCATGTCGGCACCCGCCTCGAGCGCTGCCTTCGCCTGGCCGCCACCGGGGTCGTCGACGGAGGTCTCGTACCAGAGCGTCTGGTCCCAGTCGGCCGCTGCGGGCTCGGCGGCGATCGCGCGACGGAGCTCGTCGCCGTCGATCTTCACAGGGTTGTACACCACGGCTGCACGTGATCGGGAGGGCATGCGCCGAGCCTACGGGCGGGTCGTCGGGCATCTCGAGGCCTTGACGGCGGCCGCACGGCATGTCAAAACCGAGCACCTGAATCGTTTCGATTCGCTCTTGACACCCTCATGGCTCGGGCATAGTTTCGAGGTTGGAAAGCGTATTCCTGCCATGTCCCTCGACGGCGAGCGATGGCCACCACCACCCTGCTCGACGGGCGATCAGTCATGCCCCGGAACACGCTGGGCACGGAAACCCAGTCACTTTCGACGAAGAAGGCAGGCATGGTCACGTCCACGTCATCACCCAGATCCACCACGCGAAATCCATGGCGCAAAGCCCTCCCGCTCACCGTCTCGGTGGCCGTGGGGCTGTCGCTGTTCGGCGCCAGCGTTCCCGCTGCCGCCGCCCCCGAGTCCGACCTGCGCCCGATGGAGTACCTCACTCGCGGCCTGGTCGCGGCCCAGTCCGCCGACGGCATCTTCCTCAGCTGGCGCTTCCTGGGCGACGAGCCCAACGGCCTCTCGTGGAACGTCTACCGCAAGGACGGTGGCGCGGACTTCCAGAAGATCGCGACCATCGATCCGCGCGACGTCCAGCCCGAGAGCGACTACGACACGAACCCGGGCGTCGTGAAGGAGGACAGCACCCCGTCGAACTACACCGACCCCGACGGCGTCCTCACCTCCGTCTATGAAGTCGCGCCGGTCATCCACGGCGTCGAGGGCGAGCGGCAGGGCATGAGCGTGCCGATGCTCTCGGCCCTGGCCGGAGGCGCGGGGCAGGCGAACCGCGGTGCGGTGCACTACATCCCGCTGAAGCCCGCGCCGGCCCCCGTGCCGCTCGCGCACTTCACCTACCGCGGCACCGCCAACGAGTTCGGCGGTCCGAACCGGAACCTCAGCGCGGCCAGCATGGTCGTCCCCGGAACCGGTGGCCAGAACTGGTACGTCGTCGACATGGACCTGCTGAAGGGCTTCCGGTCGGCGTTCGAGGAGCAGACCGCGGTGACGCAGGAACAGCTCGACGGCTGGGTCGCCGCGCTGAACCAGAAGAACACGACGCCCAACGCCCTCGGCATCGCCACCTACGCGGCACCGCGACCGCTGACGAACGGCCTCGTCGACGGCAGGATCACCCAAGTGCTCTACGACGAGCTCGAGGGCGAGTTCATCAAGTACGTCGAGAACCTCGACTCCGGCACGTCCCTTCCGTATGCGAAGACCGAGTCCGGCGCGATCGCGACGGGGCTGAGCGGCGCGTACTCCACGCACGACATGACGGTGGGCGACTTCGACGGCGACGGCGAGTACGAGATCGTCGTGAAGTGGCGCAGCACCCAGGTCGACCCGATGTACTCGGAGCCGATCTTCGGCGGCGCCAACACCACGACCGCGCCCGAGTACGTCGACGTCTACAAGCAGGACGGCACCCTGCTGTTCCGCGTCGACATGGGCTACAACGTGCGTGCGGCCAACGACCACGAGACCACCCTGTTCGCCGAGGACTTCGACGGTGACGGCACGTCGGAGCTCATGCTCAAGACCGCGCTCGGCACCCGGATCGGCAACTGGGACGAGGCCTCGCAGTCGGTCGTGTACCCCGACACCCTCGACACCGTGGTGGGCGGCGACGACGGCCTGGCCACGACCACGGAGAAGTTCAAGGAGTACTTCGCCACCGGCGACGACCAGGCGCTCGACACCTACTGGTCGCTCCTGAACAGCTTCAGCATCGCCTACCGCAGCCCGACCGCCGGCGGCGGCAACGACGGACCCAACGACCCGGCGGTGAAGCGCTGGATCAAGACGTACTACGTCGGTCCGATCGGCCCCGCCAAGGACGACCAGGAGTTCTTCTCCGCGTTCGAGTGGGACCCGGATGCCGCCAAGGGCGTGCTCGTCGACAGCGAGACGTACCCGTTCCCGTACCGGGCGAGCGTGGACGGGGAGAACTGGGCCATGACGCCCGCTTCCCAGCGCGGCAACTACTCGTACCTGGCCTACCCGGGCCCCGGCGCGGGCACATCGACGAGCGACTACAAGGCGCAGATCCTCGCCGAGTCGGAGGTCTACTGGCTGGAGCACCCGTGGAAGGCCGCCTCGTACGGTGACGCGCAGGGCAACCGCCCGAACCGCTATGTCGGCGTCGTGGCCGCCCTCGACGGCGTGAACAACTACGCCGTCTCCCAGCGCGGGTACTACCACCGGACGACCCTCGCCGCATTCAACCTCGTGGATGGCCAGGTCCAGCTGCAGGCGAGCTTCGACTCGGCGGACCCGCAGTACTGGTCGCTCGGCGGCAGCGCCTACGACTACCAGAATCGCGGCAACCACTTCACGGCCTCGGCCGACCTCGACGGCGACGGCTGGGACGAGGTCGTGCTGAAGGCGATGGTCCTCGGCCTGAACGCCGACAAGACCAAGATCCTCCCGAAGGTGCTCAACGGCGATGTCATGCCCACGATCGAGGGGCAGGACGGCGTGCCGCCGGTCGCCGGCGAGTTCCAGTTCGCCACCGACGAGGTGCGGAACAACCCGCTCAACCAGTGGGCTCCGCTCCGCCACGGCGACCGCAGCGCGCTGCTGCCGGTCGACAAGGAGGACAACATCCGCGAGTGGTCGGGTATGGAGGAGCACCTCCTGGACGACATCCGCACGGGTGTGCACAGTGGCTGGATCCCCGGACCGGCCGGCTACGACCCCATGAAGGGGAAGCGCCTCGACGAGCAGGGGGAGGTCGTCTACGAGAACTCGCTGATCTACGGCACCTACTCCGGCAGTGACGACGAGGGCAGCGTGGCGGGCAACTTCTCCAACCGGTGGCCGGGCGCGCAGGCCGGCTCGGCCGGCGCGACGCGTGAGGTCAGGAGCATGGTCACGGGCGAGATCCTGACGACCACCTCCAGCGCTCGCGGCATCGCGCAGGGCCAGAACGCCATCTGGTTCGGCGGTGGGCTGACCCACATGGCCGTCAACGGTGCCACGGTCAACCGCATCGACGACCAGACGTTCGCGGCCACGTCGTACCTCGCGACGGGCATGACGTCGACCGGCAACAAGAGCACTCCGACGCTCAAGGCCGACATGTTCGGCGATTGGCGCGAGGAGCTCATCCTGCGGGCGAGCGGGAACCGACTGGGCATCGTCACGACGCTGGCGCCGACCGAGTACGGCATCCGCACGCTGATGCACGACCCGATGTACCGCACCGGCGTCGCCAACAAGAACACCGGCTACGACCAGGTCGGATTCGCCGGCTTCTACCTCGGCGACGAGGCGGAGCTGCCGGCGAAGCGGACCGACATCGCCGTGCCGGACCGGACCGGACCGACGGTCGCCGTGAAGCCGGATTCGAAGGGCGAGGACGGGGTCTACCGCTCGGTCTCCTTCCGGTTGTTCGACCTCGGCGGGCTCGCCGAGCTCTCGCTCAACGGGGTGAGCCGGGACCTGGCCGACCGGATCGACGGCACGCTCAACGGCGTCAAGCCCGGTTCATACGGCGCGGTGCTCGGCAGCAACGAGCTGAAGGTGGTCGACGTTGCGGGCAACGTCACGACCGTGACCTTCACGCTGGTCGAGTAGCAGCCCGAAGCTCGACGGAGAGGCCCGGAGGGCCGGTCCACGCGGACCGGCCCTCTCGGGTGTCTCGGGACGGAGTCTCGAGCGGGTTCGGGCGTCGCGGGTCCGCGGCTGACGGGCGATCCCTGCGCGTAGGCTGACGACTCGTGGACGATCGAGCCGCGACCGAGCCCCAGCCCGTGACGCATCCGTTTCTTCGATGCGGCGCGGTCGTACGGGCGGGCCGAGGAGTTCCTCGGGTCGTGGCTCGCCGCACATCCGGGGCGCCGCCCGGAACTCACGGTCGAGTCGAAATGGGGCTACGCCTACGTCGGCGGCTGGCGCATGGACGCCGAGGTGCACGAGCGCAAGGAGCACTCGCTCGGGATGCTCGAGCGGCAGTGGCCCGAGACGCTCGCGGCGCTCGGCGGTCCGCCCGACGTGTACCTCGTGCACTCGCTCAGGCCCGACAGCCCGGCGCTCTCCGACGCGGCGCTGCTCGACCGGCTGCGCGAGCTCGCGGCATCCGGCGTGCGCATCGGCGTCTCGACGAGCGGGCCGGGACAGGCCGACGCCCTCGACGCGGCCCGGATGCTGCCCGACTCGCCGTTCACGGCGGTACAGGCGACGTGGAACCTGCTCGAGCCGTCGGCCGCGCCGGCCCTCGCGAGGGCGCACGACGCCGGGTGGCTCGTCGTCGTCAAGGAGGCGGTCGCGAACGGGCGGCTCACTCCGGCGGGCGACGAGCCGCGCGCGGCCGCGCTCGCCGCCGCCGACGGGCAGGCGATCGACGCCTTCGCGATCGGCGTCGCCCGGGCGCAACCGTGGAGCGACGTCGTGCTCTCAGGTGCCGTCACGGCCGACCAGCTCGCGTCGAACCTCGCGTCGCGAGCGCCGAGCGCCACGGATGCCGCGACCGCCGCGGCATCCGCCGAGTTCGTCGCCCTCGCCGAGGACCCGACCGCCTACTGGGCCGCCCGCAGCGCCCGCGCCTGGACATGACGATGCGCGTGACGACGGCGCCCCGCCGAAGCGGAGCGCCGTCGCGGTGGCGCGGTCCGATCTGCGGCAGGGCGCCGGACCGGTCGGGTCACACCTGCGGCAGGATGTCGAACGCCACGCGGCCGTCCTCATCCACCCGTGCGTCGAGCGTCTTGTCGTCGAGCGCGGTGGTCGCGCTCTCGTCGAGGTAGACGCGGGCATTGCCCTGCTCGACGATGGCGTCGCGCGGCTTGGGCAGCGGCACGATCGATACGCCGAAGTCCGTGGCATCCGGGTTCTCGGCCTCGATCCGCAGTCCGGCCCGCTCGGTGTCGTCGTTGCGGCGCACGATCTCCTCGACGACGGTGGTGGCGGTGTCGGTCAGGGTGAGCATCGTTCCTCCTTCGATCACGAACCGTCCACCATTCCGGATGCCGCGAGAGCTCGCCACCCCTTGCGATCCACGAGCGGATGCCGCACACTTGGCGCCCCTCGGCGGGTCGCTTCGCCCGCCGGTCGCCGGCTCCGGCCGTGGGCTCGGGCTGCCGCCCCGTGACGGCTCCCAGTCGCGCGGACTACCCTGAAGCGTGACTTCAGGCGACGCCCCGGTCGAGGTCGAGGCTCCGGAGGAGCCCGCCACGACGTTCTCCGACCTCGGACTCGAGGGCCCGGTGCTCAAGGCGCTCGACGACGTCGGCTACGAGACGCCCTCCGCGATCCAGGCCGCGACCATCCCGACGCTGCTCGCCGGGCGCGACGTCGTGGGCCTGGCGCAGACCGGCACCGGCAAGACCGCCGCGTTCGCGCTGCCGATCCTCGCGCGCCTCGACCTGTCGCAGAAGACCCCGCAGGCGCTCGTGCTCGCGCCGACCCGCGAGCTCGCCCTCCAGGTCTGCGAGGCGTTCGAGCGCTACGCCGCGCACTTGCGCGACGTGCACATCCTGCCGGTCTACGGCGGCCAGGGCTACGGCGTGCAGCTCTCGGCGCTGCGCCGCGGCGTGCACATCGTCGTCGGCACGCCTGGCCGGATCATGGACCACCTCGACAAGGGCACGCTCGACCTCTCGGAGCTCAAGTACCTCGTGCTCGACGAGGCCGACGAGATGCTGAAGATGGGCTTCGCCGAGGACGTCGAGACGATCCTCGCCGACACGCCCGACGACAAGCAGGTCGCCCTCTTCTCAGCGACGATGCCCGCCGCCATCCGCCGCATGTCGAAGCAGTACCTGCACGACCCCGCCGAGATCACCGTCAAGGCGAAGACCCAGACGTCGGCGAACATCACGCAGCGCTACCTCGTGGTCTCGTACGCGCAGAAGGTGGACGCCCTCACGCGCCTCCTCGAGACCGAGAACTTCGAGGGCATGATCGTGTTCGTCCGCACGAAGAACGTCACCGAGGAACTGGCCGAGCGGCTGCGCGCCCGCGGGTTCTCGGCTGCCGCGATCAACGGCGACATCAACCAGGTGCAGCGCGAGCGCACGGTCAACCAGCTGAAGTCGGGCAAGCTCGACATCCTGGTGGCCACGGATGTCGCGGCGCGCGGCCTCGACGTCGAGCGCATCAGCCACGTGGTGAACTTCGACATCCCCACCGACAGCGAGCCCTACGTGCACCGCATCGGCCGCACCGGACGCGCCGGGCGCACGGGCGACGCGATCAGCTTCGTGACCCCGCGCGAGCGCGGCCTGCTCGCCCGCATCGAGAAGGCCACGCGCCAGCCGCTCGTGCAGATGCAGCTGCCGAGCGTCGACGAGGTCAACGTCACCCGGCTCGCGCGATTCGACGACCGCATCAGCGAGGCGCTCGCGGCATCCGATCGCATCGAGGGCTTCCGCGACATCATCGCCCACTACGTGCGGCACCATGACGTTCCCGAGGTCGACGTGGCGGCCGCGCTCGCCGTCGTCGCCCAGGGCGAGACGCCGCTGCTCATGGAGCCCGAGCCCGAGCGCCCGGCGCGCGCCGAGCGCGGCGCCCGACGGGATCGCGACGACCGGTACGACCGTGACGACCGCGGTGGCCGTGGCGATCGCCGTGACCGCGACGACCGCGGCGGTCGCTACGACGACGAGCGGGACGGCGGCGGTCGCCGGCGTCGCGGCGGCGACGCGAACCTGGCGACGTACCGCATCGCGGTCGGCCGCCGGCACAAGGTCGAGCCTCGCCAGATCGTCGGGGCGCTCGCGAACGAGGGCGGCCTCAGCCGCGAGGACTTCGGCGCGATCCAGATCCGGCCGGAATTCTCGCTCGTCGAGCTTCCCGCCGACCTCTCGCGCGAGACCCTCGAACGGCTCGACGGCACGCGCATCTCGGGCCGGCTCATCGAGCTGCGCCTCGACTCCGGCGGTCCGCGCCGCCGCCGCGACGGGGAGCGGCGGCCGGCCGGCGACCGCCGCCGCGACGGGGACTCCGGGGCACCGGCCGACAAGCCGTACCGGAAGCCGCGTCACCGCTCCTGACGCCCTCGCTCCATTACCACGCGTCCGGCCCGAGTGGAGTCATCCACGCCGTCCGCCTATCCTCGTATGGGCGCTGTCCCCCGAACGGGGCAGCGCGCCGCACGCAACAGGGGGAGGTGGACGCATGACCGACGGGCAGCAGCAGCAACCCGATGAGCCGATGCGCCGACCTCGCGGACGGCACGCGCGGCGCCCCGCGCCAGTGGCGGGAGACGGCTGGCGCGCGAAGGTCGTGGCCGTCGCGGCGCCGGTCGTGGCATCCGTCGAACCCCGTGTCGCGACCGCGGCGGCGTGGCTGTTCGAGCGGCGACTGCACGTGCTCGTCATCTCCGCGACCGCGGCCACCGTCATCATGATCGGCGGCGCGGTGGCGCTCATCTCCATCGCGCGCGGAGGCTCGGCGCCCGACGACGAGGTGGCCAACGTGGTCGAAGGTGTGCGGCCGACGTCGACCGAGACGGGTGAGCCGGGCTCGTACGCGCCCATCCTGCCGAGCCCCGGACCGGAGCAGCACCTCGGACCGTCCACGCCTGGTCCCACCGCAGTGCCCGAGCCGGGCGCCGGAGACGACCCCGCGGTCGACGAGCCGACCGTCGAGGATCCCGTCGAGCCGACGGAGCCCGAGCCCTCCGACACGCGCGGCAACCCGAATGCCCCCGGCCAGACGAAGAAGCCCGTCAAGCCCTGACACCGGTCCGGCGCCGCGCGCCTGCGGTCGCGCCCAACGGTTTCGGCTTCGTCACACTCCCCGTTCATGGCGCGTTCAGATTCGGGTGTTCGGGTAGGTTGAGCGCGACGTCCAGCGTTGCGCGTCACCACCGAACGATGGGAACCCCCAGTGACCATTCGCACGGCCGAGTACCCCCGGCCGGACCATTTCCTCCTCCACATCAGCGACACGCACCTGCTCGCCGGCGGAGGCCGCCTCTACGACCGGGTCGCGAGCGAGCAGCACCTGCGCACGCTCTTCGAGGAGTTCGAGGCATCCGGCGGCCGGCCCGAGGCGATCGTGTTCACGGGCGACCTCGCCGATCTCGGCGAGCCTGACGCGTACGACCGGCTGCGCCGGCTCGTCGACCCCGTGGCCGAGCGGCTCGGCGCGCAGGTGATCTGGGTCATGGGCAACCACGACGACCGCACGGCGTTCCGTCGAGGGCTGCTCGACGACCATGTCGGCGGCTCGCGTCCGGTCGACCGGGTCGACGACGTCAACGGGCTCCGAGTCATCACGCTCGACTCGACCGTGCCCCGACACCACCACGGCGAGGTGACGCCCGACCAGCTCGACTGGCTCGCCGAGGAGCTGTCGATCCCGGCGCCGCACGGCACGATCCTCGCCATGCACCACCCGCCCGTTCCGAGCGTGCTCGACCTCGCGGTGTCGGTCGAGCTGCGGGACCAGGCGGGCCTCGCCGAGGTGGTCGAGGGCAGCGACATCCGTTCGATCATCGCCGGGCACCTGCACTACTCGTCGACGGCGACGTTCGCGGGCGTGCCCGTGTCGGTCGCGTCGGCGAGCTGCTACACGCAGGACCTCAACGTTCCGGTCGGCGGCACCCGCGGCCGCGACGGCGCCCGGGCGTTCAACCTCGTGCACGTGTACCCGTCGACCGTGCTGCACTCGGTCGTGCCGCTCGGATCGTTCCCCGCGCTCGACTGGATCGACGCCGCCGAGAGCGCCCGGCGCCTGGCCGCCGACGGCATCGTGATCCCGGATGCCGCGACCCCTGCGGCCCCGAAGGAGCCCCCGTTCACCATGCCGATCCCGGTGCTCGCGGGCTGAGCGCCCGCCGCGCCTTGCGGATCGCCGCGGAATCCCGTTCGTGCGCCGGAATCCCGTTCGCACGGGATTCCACTGCGCGAGCGGGATTCCGCTGCGTCAGTGTGCACGCAGCGTCAGCGGGATCGCCGCCGCGGGCCGCGTCAGATGAGGATGACCCGCCGCCGAACTCGGGGCACGCCGAGCCGGACGAGGCGCGCTTCGACCGCCTGCTTGCCGAGCATCTCGTCCCAGTCCCATCGGTCGAACCCGGACACCAGGCGCCGGATCGCGTTCTCACGATCCTTCTCGGCGATGACCGTGTCGGCCGCCGCGCGGATGGCGCTCGAAGGGGTTCCAGCGACACGCACCCCGCCGCGATACTTCCCTCGTCCATCTGCTTCGGCACCGACGTCCACCTCGGGCCAGTAGAAGTCGAGGAACGCCTGCTTGCCCAGTTCGGGCAGCCAGAGCTCGCGTTGCAGTTCGGGTGCGGCGAATCCGAGTTCCTCGATGAGCAGGCGGCTGCCGGTCTCGAGCGGCGTGTCGGCGAGCGAGGTCGTTCGACGGAGCACCGCGTCCGCGCGTCGACTGCGCGGGTAGGGCTTCAATCGCTCGTGCTCCGCCTCGAGGCGTTCGAGCGTGGTCAGCGGAGCAGTGCCGCCGAATCGCCCGACGTGCAGCGCGGCATCCGTCGCCGTGAGCGCCCCGACCAGCGGGGCGTGACGAGCGAGTTGGAGCAGGGTGTACTCGACGGATGTTGCGAGGCAGCCGTCGACGGCCGTGAGGTCGAAGGTGCTGGTCTGCGCGACCTCGACCACGCCGGCACGGCGCCGGCCGTGCGCGGTTCGCGACATGGTGTAGACCTCAGTGGGCCATTCCCCGATGATCGGCAAGCCGAGCAGTGCCGCGGCCGAGTAGCTCGTGAAGACCGGGTCGCGGAACGTCCGGGCGACCGCATGGACTCGTGAGAGATGGGCGAGCCGGTCGGCCCGGTCACCGGGGTCGAGCCCTTCAGACCCGGCCGCAGACGGCGTCGCGCGGTAGACGCCGCGCCGAACGGATTGGAGTTCTCCGCGTGCAAGGGCGGCACGCAATTCGCCGAGGCTCCCACTCGCCCGTGCGTCAGCGACGCGGACGAGGCCGTGCTGGTCGAGCGGAAGCGCGTGCGGCATCCCAAGAGCATGACCCGCAGCACGCCGCAAGCCGCGCGACGGACCGCTTCCGTGCACGCGCCGCGAGCAAGCGACCGTGTGGAGGACGGGTCGCCCGCGCTCCGGATGTGGCGGGTCGGCAGCGGAATCCCGATCGCGCGCTGGAATCCCGTTCGAACGGGATTCCAGCGCACGTACGGGATTCCGGCAGCGCCGCGGGGCGGCTACGCCGTGAGCTCCGGCACGTCGGGCGCGGCATCCGCCGGCTTCTCCCACGGCGCCGGGAACGGGAAGTAGCGGTCGAGGAAGTCGATGACGGCCGCGGTGCGCTCCTCGACCGAGATCTCGGGGAAGCTGCCGTCGTTGAGGCAGAACATGTCCATGTCGCGGCGCTTCAGCAGCCGCCGCATCGCGGGCAGCGCGCGCTTCAGCGTCGTCTCGACGTACTTCACCCGCGCGTCGGTCTGCACCACCGCGCGACCCGTGAGCAGCGCGAAGTAGTGGTACAGCGAGTTCGTGACCGAGATGTCGGTCGCCGCGCGGAACCGGCTGGCCGCCGTGCGACGGAAGTCCTCGGGGAACGTCGCCTCGAGGTCGGCCATGACGCTGCGGCGCAGCGGGGCGGCGCAGTGCTCGAGGTGCCGCGTCGTGACCTTGCCGAAGCGCTCGCGCAGCAGCGCGCGGTTCACGCGCGCGGCGTTCTCGAAGCCGCTGCGGGCGGGGTCGGTGTCGCCGAGTCCGATGCGCGTCGTGGCCTCGACGAACTTGGTGATGCCGCCAGGCGAGAAGAACAGGTCGGGCGACACCGGGCGGCCGAAGAACATGTCGTCGTTCGAGTAGAGGAAGTGCTCGGCGAGCCCCTCGATGCGGTGCAGCTGGCTCTCGACGGCGTGCGAGTTGTGCGTCGGCAGCACCGACGTGTCGGCGAACATCTGCTCGCTGCGCACGATGGTGACCTTCGGATGCCGCGCCAGCCAGCTCGGGGCGGGGGAGTCGGTCGCGATGAAGATGCGCCGCACCCACGGCGCGAACAGGTGCACCGACCGGAGCGCGTACTTGAGCTCGTCGATCTGGCGGTAGCGCGCCTCGGAGTCGTCGCCCTCGCCGACCACGTAGCTCTGCATGCGCTTCGCCCGCTCGCGGACGAACTCGTCGCTCGAGCCGTCGACCCACGAGAACACCATGTCGATGTCGAAGTCGACGTCGCTCGCGAGGGGCGCGAACATCTGCTCGAGCGTCGGCCAGTCGCGTCCGTGCAGGTGCACGGTGTCGTCGACCGCCTCGGAGCGCGGCATCGTGCGACGCATGAGCGCGTTCTCGACGGGCGCTTCGATGGTGTCCTCGCCGAACCGCCAGAGCTCGAGCTGCACGCCCGTCGCGCTGCCATAGCGCAGGCGGCCGACGGGCTCGACGCGCGGCCGGTACAGGCGGAGGATGCTCGCCTTGCGGTGCGCCGACAGCTTGCCATCGGCGAGCAGCACCGGGTCGGCGTCGGCGATGCGCTCGGGCGCGATGGTCGCGGCGTAGAACGGCTCGTTCGCGAACGCCTCGGCGAGCGCACGCGCCACGGCCTTGCGGTCGGCGCGGTCGACGGCGATCACGAGCCGCTCGTCGTTGCCCCGCACGAGCAGGTACCCGATCCCGGCCGCGTCGAGTGCGTCACCGACCGCGAGGAGGTCCTCGACCATCGACTCCATGGGCGTCATGTGCCCGTTGCGCAGCGCGTACTGGCCCTTGCGGAGCACGAGGTCGTCGCGGTCGAACCGCGCGGTGCGCGGCGAGGAGGCCACGAGCACGAGCTCCGAGGCATCCGCGAGCCTCACCTGCGGCGGGATCGGCTCGCGTCGCGCGAACGAGTTCCCGGAGTGGTCGAGGTGGTCGGTGGATCGATCGCGGTCGGGACTCGTCACGGACGGAAGGCCTCCAGGGGTCGACGGATCGCACGGAATCGTGCGGGGGTGACCCACCATTCTATCGAGCGGGCGGCGCCCGGCGACGGCTTGACAGGGCGGGCGGCGACGTGCAGCCGCGGGTGCCGCCGGCGGACGCCGACGGCATGCGCGAGTCGTTCTGTGACGGACCCCGAGACCCGAGCGGTGACGCCCGGTGACGCAGGGTGTCGGCGTGTGGCACCTCGTTCCGCCGTGTGACGGGGACCCTCGCGGCATCCGTCGCCCCTCCCTAGCGTCGGCCATCGGAGGTCCTCACATGACTCGACTCATCATCGGTGCCATGGTCCGCGCGATCGGCGCGTACCCCTCGGGCTGGCGCCACCCCGGCGCGCACCGCGACCCGCGCGGCGACGCCGCGGTGCTGCGGCGCGCGGCCGAGGTCGCCGAGGCGGCACGGCTCGACTACCTGTTCTTCGGCGACTGGCTCGCGACCGGCCACGACCTGGAGTTCCGCGACCCCTACCTCGTCGCACGCATCGACCCGATCTCGGCGGTCACCTACCTCGCCGGCATCACGAGCCGGATCGGGCTCATCGCGACCGCGAACACGACGTACGCCGACCCCTACACGCTGGCGCGATCCACCGCCTCGATCGACCTGCTCTCGGGCGGACGCGCCGGCCTCAACCTCGTCACGGGCGCCGAGCCGCGCGCCGCGGGCAACCACGGCCGCGACCATCACCAGGCGAACGACACGCGCTACGACCGCGCCGTCGAGTTCGAGCTCGTGCTGCGCCGCCTGTGGGACTCGTTCGAGGACGACGCGATCGTGGCGGATGCCGCGTCGGGCGTGTACCTCGATCCGTCGCGCCTGCATGCCACCGACTTCCACGGTGCGCACCTCAGCGTGACGGGGCCGCTCAACGTCGCCCGGCCGGTGCAGGGGCACCTCCCGATCGTCCATGCCGGCGCGTCGCCGCGCTCCCGCCTCTTCGCCGCGCAGAACGCCGACCTCGCGCTCGTCGCGGTCTCGGGGCTCGAGCACGGCATCGCGATCCGCGAGGAGCTGCGCGCGCTCGCGTTCGAGTCGGGCCGCGACGACCGCACGCTCAAGGTGATCGCGCCCGTGCTGCCGATCGTCGGCGAGACGCGCGAGCATGCGCAGGCCATCGCCGACGAGCTCAGCGAGCTGCTGCAGATCGCCGAGGACTGGCCCGACGGGCCGCCGGAGGCGTTCCCCGCGAACCGCTCGCTCGCGCAGCTCTCGGTGCTCCTGGGTGTCGACGTGTCGGGGCTCTCGCCCGACCGCGCCGTGACGCCCTCGCTCGTCGCGCAGTTCAGCGCCGCCGGACAGGAGCTCGTCGAGATCGTCGCCGAGCGCACCGGGCGGAGCCCCGCGGGGGAGCGGCCGCCGACCCTTCGGCACCTCGTCGTCGCGGCATCCGTCAACGCGTCGATGGTCGTCGGCACGGCCGCCGAGATCGCCGAGGAGTTCCAGACGTGGGCGGAGGCGGGCGCCGTCGACGGGTTCAACGTGCTGTCGGCCGTGCAGCCCGCCCAGTTCGAGGCGTTCGCGCTCGGCGTCGTGCCCGAGCTGCAGCGACGCGGCGTCTTCCCGACCGAGTACGAGGGCTCGACCCTGCGCGAGCACCTCGGACTGACCCGTCCCGACAACGTGCATGTTGCCCACGGTGACGTGCGATTGCAGCCCGTGACCGACCGTGACGGCGCGGGTCGTCGGCCGGTTGAGCGGGCCACGCGGCATCCGTAGCTTCGACGACCAACCCCCACCAGGGGCCCTCCCTGCACCGTTCCCGACCGAAGGAAAGATCACCGAGATGTCCACGCCACGCATCACCCGCCTCGCCCTCGCGAGCACGGCCGCGCTCGCCGCGGCGGCCCTGCTCGCCTCGTGCGCCGGCCAGGCCCAGTCGACGGATGCCGCAGCCGGCGACCCCGTCGAGGGCGGCACGCTCACCTACCTCGAGCACCAGGCCTACACCACGCTCTACCCGCCGCAGGCCGGCTTCTACCCGAACGGCGGACTCGTCAACAACCTCACGGCCCGCCTCACGTGGCAGGACCCCGACTCGCTCGAGATCGAGCCCTGGGTCGCCACCGAGTGGACCGTCAACGCGGATGCGACGGAGTTCACGTTCGACCTGCGGGACGACGTGACCTTCTCGGACGGCACCCCCCTCGACGCCGCGGCCGTGGCGAAGAACTTCGACACCTACGGCCTGGGTGACACGGAGCTCGGCCTGACCATCTCGGAGGCGATCAACAACTACGCCTCGAGCGAGGTCGTCGACGCGGACACCGTCACCTTCCGGTTCTCGGCGCCCGCGCCCGGCTTCCTGCAGGCGACCTCGACGATCAACTCGGGCCTCGTCTCGACCGCCACGCTCGACCGCAAGCTCGAGGACTGGGGTGCGGGCAACGCCGCCGCGATCATCGGCAGCGGCGCGTTCGTGGCGACCGAGGAGGAGATCGGCACCTCGCTCCGCCTGGAGGCGCGCGAGGACTACGACTGGGCGCCCCCGTCGTTCGAGCACCAGGGCCGGGCGTACCTCGACGCGATCGACGTCGTCGTGACGCCCGAGGACAGCGTCCGCATCGGGTCACTGCTCGCCGGCCAGGCCGACGTCATCCGCTACGTGCAGGCGTTCGACGAGGCGCAGGTCTCGGGGGCCGGCTTCGAGGTGATCGCCGCGCCGACCCGCGGCGTGAACAACTCGCTCGGCCTGCGGTTCACGAACCCGCTGCTCAGCGACCTCCGCGTGCGTCAGGCACTCGTGCACGGCGTCGACGCGCAGGAGGTCGTCGACACGATCTTCACCGAGAACTACCCGGTCGCCACGTCGGAGCTCGCCGCCACCGCGAAGGGCTACGTTGACGAGTCCGAGGGGCTCGAGTACGACCCCGAGCTGTCGGCGGAGCTCCTCGACGAGGCCGGCTGGACCGAGGGCGCCGACGGCATCCGCGAGAAGGACGGACAGCGGCTGTCGCTGACGGTCTACGAGGCGAAGCCGCAGCCGCTCTCGAAGCAGACGCTCGAGCTCGTGGCGCAGCAGCTGAAGGAGATCGGCGTCGAACTCGAGGTGAAGGCCGCCGACTCGGGCAGCTACGCCGAGGACATCCTCGACCCGCTGAAGACCCCGCTCTACCACTCGATGGTCGGACGCGCCGACAACGACGTGATCAAGAGCCAGTACCACACGAAGAACCGCAACACGCTGCTCTCGGACGACGCCGAGCTCGACCGCCTGCTCGAGGCCGTGGCATCCGAGCCCGACGCCGCGAAGCGCGACGAGGCCTCGGCCGCCGTGCAGGACTACCTCACCGATCAGGCCTACGTGATCCCGCTCTTCGAGGAGCCGCAGGTCTACGGCGCGGCGTCGTACGTGCACGGATTCCGCACGGAGTCGGTCGCGCGACCGCTGTTCTACGACACCTGGGTCGAGCAGCAGCAGTAGCTCGCAACCCTCGCTGGTCGAGTGGCGTCGGCTCCGCGGGGCGCCACTCGACCAGCGGACCTCCCCGCACCAGGAAGGAGCACCCCCATGGCGTACCTCGCCCGCCGCACCGGCCAGGCGCTCATCGTGCTCGCCGTCGCGTTCACGGCGACGTTCGTGCTGCTGCAGGCGCTGCCCGGCGATGCGATCCTCATCAAGTTCGAGAGCCCCGAGCTGGGACTCAGCCCCGACCAGATCGCCGACATCCGGGCCGCGTACGGCGCCGACAACTCGGTGATCGAGCAGTTCCTGCACACCCTGACCGGGTTCGTCGTGGGCGACTTCGGCTACTCCGTGCAGTACGGCACGGCGGTGCATGAGCTCATCGGCGCGGCCCTTCCCGGCACGCTCGCGCTCGCCGGGTTCGGCTTCCTCGTGGCCGTCGTCATCGCCGTCGGGCTCGCCGTGCTCTCGACGCTCGCGCCGTTCGCCTGGCTGCGCTCGACCCTGCGGAACCTGCCCGGCCTGTTCGTGTCGGTGCCCGTGTTCTGGCTCGGCATCGTGCTCATCCAGGTCTTCTCGTTCCAGCTCCGGCTCGTGCCCGTGATCGGCGCCGACCCGGTACAGGGACTCATCCTCCCCGTGCTCACGCTCGCGATCCCGATCTCGGCCCCGCTCGCGCAGGTGCTCGCGCGATCGATCGACGAGGTGCAGCTCTCGCCGTTCGTCGCGGTCGTACGCGCCAAGGGCGCGAGCCCGGCCCGGGTGCTGTGGCGGGATGTCGCGCGCAACGCGGTGCTGCCGACGATCACGATCGCGGGCGTGCTGATCGGCGAGCTCATCGGCGGGGCGGTCGTGACCGAGACCGTGTTCGGACGCGCCGGCATCGGCCGCCTCACCGAGGAGGCCGTGCGCAACCAGGACGTCGCCGTGCTCCAGGCGGTCGTCGTGCTCGCCGCGCTCGTGTTCGTGGCGGTCAACCTCGTGGTCGACCTGGTGTACCCGGTGCTCGATCCCCGGCTGAAGCGGAAGGCGGTGGCGGCATGAGCGCGCCGGTGAAGGAGAACTCCGCGGGTGGTCGAGGAGCGCCCGCAGCCACCGGTGGTCGAGTAGCGCCGCCGCGGAGCGGCGACGCGTATCGAGACCCGGTTCCCAGCGCTGGGTCGGGGCGTCTCGATACGCGTCCGCCTGCGGCGGGCGCTACTCGACGAGCGGTGCGGTGGCGCAGCCTCCTCCGCCGACCCGATCTGGTCGTGGCCTGGGCTGTCATCGTGCTCGCGATCGCGTGGGCGATCGTGCCGTGGCTCTTCACGGGCGCCGACCCGCTCGCGGGAGTGCCGGCCGAGAAGCTGCAGGCGCCGAGCGCGGCGCATCCGTTCGGCACCGACGCGATCGGCCGCGACCTGTACGCGCGCGTCGTGTACGGCGCGGTGCACTCGCTCTCGGGCGCGTTCGTCGCCGTCACGGTGGGCCTCGTCGGCGGCACGCTGCTCGGCGTGCTCGCCGGGTCGCTCGGCGGCGCGGTCGACGCCGTGATCGGTCGTATCGTCGACGTGCTCCTCGCGATCCCGGCGCTGCTGCTCTCGCTGAGCATCATCATCCTGCTCGGCTTCGGCACCGTGAACGCCGCGATCGCGGTCGGCATCGGCTCGATCGCCGCGTTCGCGAGGCTCTCCCGGTCGGAGGTCGTGCGCGTGCGCCAGGCCGACTTCGTCGAGGCGGCGTTCGGCTCGGGAGCGCGGCTGCCCACGGTGCTGTTCCGGCACGTGCTGCCGAACTCCCTCACCGCCGTGATCGCACTGGCCGCGCTGCAGTTCGGCACCGCGATCCTCGCGATCTCGACGCTCGGCTTCCTCGGCTACGGCGCCCCGCCGCCCACGCCCGAATGGGGCCTGCTCATCGCCGAGGGGCGCAACTACGTGGCGACCTCGTGGTGGCTGACCGTGCTGCCCGGCCTCGTCGTCGTGGTCGTCGTGCTCGCCGCCAACCGCATCAGTCACGCACTCGGGAGGAACCGATGACCGCGCTCCTCGAGCTCAAGCACCTCGACGTCGCGTACCGCACGCCGGCCGGGCCGAGCCGTGTCGTGCACCACGTGTCGTTCGACGTGGCGCCCGGCGAGGTCGTCGCGCTCGTCGGCGAGTCGGGCTCGGGCAAGACCACGACCACGAGCGCGGTGCTCGGACTGCTCCCGGCCGGCGGTGCCGTCGAGGGCGGAACGATCCGCCTCTCGGGCACCGAGATATCGGGCTGGAGCGACCGCCGCCTGCAGGCCGTGCGCGGCGTGCGCATCGGGTACATCCCGCAGGATCCGGTCTCGTCGCTCAACCCCGTTCGCCCGATCGGCGTGCAGCTCGGCGAGGCGTTCCGCATCCACCGTCGCGGCGATCGGCGTGACGTGCCTCGCCGCGTGCTTGAGCTGCTCGACCGGGTCGGCATCGACGACCCCGCACTGCGGGCCCGCCAGTACCCGCACGAGCTCTCGGGCGGCATGCGCCAGCGTGTCCTCATCGCCTCGGCCGTGGCGCTGGAGCCCGAGCTGGTGATCGCCGACGAGCCGACGAGCGCGCTCGACGTGACCGTGCAGCGCCGGATCCTCGACCTGATCGACGAGCTGCGCCGCGAACACGGCACCGCGGTGCTGCTCGTCACGCACGACCTCGGCGTCGCCGCCGAGCGCGCCGAGCGCGTGGTCGTCATGCAGCACGGCCGCATCGTCGAGCAGGGCCCGACCAGCGAGCTGCTCGACGGCCCGCGCGAGGCGTACACGCGCCGGCTCCTGGCCGACGCGCCCGGGCTCGAGGAGCCCGAGTTCCGGCATCCGCGCCCACCCGTCTACCTGCGCGACGCGAGCGTGGCGGCCGCCGAGAACCCGTTCGCGCTCGAGGCATCCGGGCTCGTGAAGGCCTACGCGACGAAGCGCGGCGCCGAGCCGTTCCGCGCCGTCGATGACGTGTCCTTCAACATCGTGCGCGGCACGACGCACGCCATCGTGGGCGAGTCGGGATCGGGCAAGACGACCACGGCGCGCATCGTCACGCGATTCGTCACCCCGGATGCCGGGACCGTGCGCCTCGGCGACACCGACGTCACGGCGCTGACCGGGGCTGCACGGCGCGAGTTCCGCCGACGCGTGCAGCTCGTGTACCAGAACCCGTTCGCGTCGCTGGACCCGCGGCACACAGTGGCCGATCTCGTGGCCGAGCCGCTGCGCAACTTCGGGATCGGCGACCGCCGCTCGCGTGCCGAGACCGCGAGACGGCTCATCGACCGGGTCGCGCTGCCGGCGCACCTGGCCGGACACCGTCCGCGGGAGCTCTCGGGCGGCCAGCGCCAGCGCGTCGCCATCGCCAGGGCGCTCGCGCTCGAGCCCGAGCTGGTCGTGCTCGACGAGGCCGTCTCGGCGCTCGACGTCACGGTGCAGGCCCGCATCCTCGAGCTGCTCGAGCAGCTGCAGGGCGAGCTCGGGCTCAGCTACCTCTTCATCTCGCACGACCTCGCGGTCGTCGCCCGCATCAGCCACTCGGTGTCGGTGATGCGTCGCGGCCGCGTGGTGGAGTCGGGGCCGACCGAACAGGTGTTCCGGTCGCCCCGGCACGAGTACACCCGGGAACTGCTCGATGCGGTTCCCCGACGGAAGGTCACGGCATGACGCGCATCGGATTCTTCACCCGGCTCCTCGACGACGCCTCGGCGGCCGAGCGGTACCGCATCGCGACCGAGCAGATCGTGCACGCCGAGCGGCACGGCTTCGACTCGGCCTGGGTGGCGCAGCACCACTTCCACGCGGCCGAGGGCGGGCTTCCGTCCCCGTTCGTGTTCCTCGCGCACGCGGCAGCGCAGACGAGCCGCATCCGGCTCGGCACGGGCGTCGTGACGCTGCCGCTCGAGGACCCGGTGCGGGTCGCCGAGGACGCGGTCGTGCTCGACCTGCTCTCGGGCGGACGCGTCGAGCTCGGGCTCGGCTCGGGCTCCACGCCCGCGTCGTTCCTCGCGTTCGGCGAGCGCTCCGAGGACCGTGGGCGCGTGTTCGGTGAGAAGGTCGACGCGCTCGTCGCCGCACTCGCCGGCGGGGAGCTCGGGGACCCCGCCAACCACCTGCAGCCGCCGGGCCGCGACCTGCTCGGCCGCATCTGGCAGGCGACGTTCTCGTCGTTCGGCGGCACGCGGGCCGGGCGCGCGGGGCACGGGCTGCTGCTCTCCCGCACCCAGCCGAGGCCGACGGATGCCCCGCGCCGCACGCTCTCGGAACTGCAGCTGCCGATCATCGACGCCTATCGGGAGGCGCTGCCGAAGGGCGTGCCGCCTCGCGTCCTCGCGTCCCGCACCCTGTTCGTCGCGGACTCGCGCGAGGAGGCCCGCCACTATGCCGAGCTCGGACTCCGGCGGGCCGCCGTCGGCTTCGCCCGCACCGGGCAGCCGCCGATCGGCGACACGCTCGACGAGCTCATCGCGACCTACGACACGCACGTCGGCACGCCCGTCGAGGTCATCGAGTCGCTCGCCCGCGACTCCGCCGCCGCGGAGGCCACCGAGGTGGCGTTCCAGGTGCACTCCGTCGACCCGCCGCACGAGCTCGTGCTCCGCTCGATCGAGCTGATCGCGTCCGAGGTCGCCCCGGCGCTCGGCTGGGGGAGCCGGGCGCTCGCCGAGGCATCCGCCCGCTGACCCACGAACCAGAAGGAAGGGAATCCCCATGACCGACATCATCGACCGGCTCGCCGGCGTGCGACCCGGCGGGAGCGTGGACGCCCTGCGCCGCCACCGTCCCGTCACGCGCGACAACGCCCAGGCGAGCTACGACGCCCTGTTCACCGACCCCGACGAGACGCACGCGAGCCTCTCCGAGCGCGCGGCCGTGGCGCAGTTCGTCGCGATCCTGCACGACGACGAGGTGGCGGCCACCCACTACGGCGCCCTCACGCGCTCGGCGGGCGGCGCCGCGCTCGCCGACGCCGTGGCCGACGCGGCGACGACCGCGCGCACCGAGGGCCCCTACGGCGAATACCCCGCAGCCGGACCGCTTGCCGTGGAGGGCGTGCCCGGGCTGCGCCTCAGGCTCGACGATGCCGCACGTGCCGCGTTCGGCGAGCGCCTCGCGGGGGCGCTCGAGCACGCGCACCTGCTCGTCTTCCGCCCGCGCGAGTCGTCGGCCGTCGCCCTCGCGACCCTCGCCGATGCGGGCTGGTCGACCGCCGGCATCGTCACCCTCTCCCAGCTCGTCTCGTTCCTCGCGTTCCAGCTGCGGGTCGCGGCCGGGCTCCGCCTGCTCACCACCAAGGACGCCGCATGACCGACACGACCATCACGACCGACGCCGCCACGACCACGAGCACGGATGCCGCGGGCGACGTGCCCGTGCGCATCCTCGAGCACCCCGGGCCATCCGTGCCCCTCGCCTTCACCCAGGACGAGCTCGGCTGGCTGCCCTGGCTGGAGCCCGCCGACGAGGCGACGCTCACCGAGCGCCAGTACGCCGGACTCGTCGATCGCTCGCGCGCGAAGAGCGACTACTTCCGGCTGCTCGTGCGCGACCCCAACATCCTGCGGGCGCGCACGCTCACCGACAAGGACATCTTCTACAACGCCGCCGACGGGCTCGGTCGCGCCGAGCGGGAGCTCGCCGCCGCGGCGACGAGCCGGTTCAACGGCTGCATCTTCTGCGCGTCGGTGCACGCGCGGTTCGCGACGCATCACTCGAAGCGGCACGACGACGTGCAGCGGTTGCTCGACCTGGGGGTCGACGCCGAGCAGGACGCGGTGTGGCGCGCTGTCGTCGACGCCGCGGTGGCCCTTGCGGCGACGCCGTCGCGGCTCGCGCCCGAGCACCTCGACGCCCTGCGGGCGGCGGGGCTCGACGAGCAGGCGGTGTCGGATGTCATCCACTCGGCGGCGTTCTTCAACTGGGCGAACCGGCTGATGCTGTCGCTCGGGGAGCCCGAGGAGCCGCGTCGCGACGAGGTGGGGGGCTGACGCACCGAGCCTGGCGGCGGCGGCTCCGTTACCGGATGTTGCGCGGCATGACACCGTGCGACGCCCACCGTTGCGGGCCGCCGCCGCCGGCCGTACGTTCGACGCCAACCCACCCCGAGGAGCCCGCCGTGATCGCGACCGACCTGCGCACGCCAGTGCGCGCGGGCGCGCACGGTGCGTCGACGGATGCCGCGTCCCGCCCCGCGCTCGGACCGCTCGCCGCGCTCGCCGACGCCGGCCTCGAGGTCCCAGTGCTCGGCGGCCGCACGGTGCGGCACGTGAACCTCGACGTCGCGGCATCCGCCCCCGCGTTCGACGCGGTCGCGGCCCACGTCGCCCGCGTGCTGCCGTACTACGCGAGCGTGCACCGCGGCAGCGGCTACCCGTCGCAGGCCACGACGGCGCTCGTCGAGGACGCCCGCGTCACCGTCGCGCGACACGTCGGCGCGCGAGACGACGACCTCGTCGTGTTCACCCGCAACACGACCGACGCGCTCAACCTGCTCGCGGGCGCCGTGCCCGGCGAGACCGTGGTGCTCGACATCGAGCACCACGCCAACCTGCTGCCCTGGCGCGATCGCCGGGTCGTGGTCGGCCGCGCGACGATCGCCGAGACGCTCGAGGCCCTCGACGCGGAGCTCGCCGGCCGTCCGGCCGCACTCGTCTCGGTCACCGGCGCCTCCAACGTGACGGGCGAGGTCCTCCCCGTCGCCGCGATCGCCGCCCTCGCGCACGCACGCGGCGCCCGGCTCGCGGTCGACGCCGCACAGCTGCTGCCGCACCGCAGGGTCGACCTCGTGGCATCCGGCATCGACTACCTCGCGTTCTCGGGACACAAGGCCTACGCGCCCTACGGCTCGGGCGCGCTCGTGGGCCGTGCCGACTGGCTCGACGCCGCACCGGCCCACCTCGCGGGCGGCGGCGCGGTCGAGTCCGTGCGGCTCGATGCGACGGAATGGAAGCACGGCCCCGAACGGCACGAGGCGGGCACCCCGAACGTGCTCGGCATCGCCGCGATCGCCCGCGCGCTCGACGAGCTCGACCGGCTCGGCGACGACGTCCGTCGCACGCACGAGGATGCCCTCACGACGCGCCTGCACGAGGGGCTCGCCCGGCAGCGCGGCATCCGGGTCATCCGCGGCTTCGACGACGCCGACGACCGGCTCGGCATCGCGACGATCGAGGTCGAGGACGGCTCGGTCGGGCTCGTCGCGGCGGCCCTCGCCGCGGAGCACGGCATCTCGGTGCGCGCGGGCCGCTTCTGCGCGCACCCGTTCTTCGACCGGGTCGCACGCCGCTCCAACGGGCTGCGCGCCAGTCTCGGCGCCGGGTCCTCGGCCGACGACGTCGACCGGTTCCTCGACGCGCTCGCGCGCCTCGTCGCCGACGGTCCCGCCCACGCCTACGAGCGCACGCCCGCCGGGTGGTGTCCGGCGGTCGACGACCGCCCGCGGCTCGTCCTCGACTGAACCTGACCCCTGAACGGGCCCATTCCCTCGCGGGCCCGGCATGAGCGACACTGTCCGCATGGGATCAGCGTTGACCACCATCGGATTGCCCGTCGCCCTCGGCATCATCATGTTCGGATTGGGCCTCGCCCTGACACCTCGCGACTTCGCGCGCGTGGGGCGGCATCCGAAGGCGGTGATCGTCGCCCTGCTCTGCCAGCTGCTCGTGCTGCCCGCGCTGTGCTTCGGCCTCGTGCTGTGGTTCCAGCTGCCGCCCGTGCTCGCGGTCGGCATGCTGCTGCTCGCCGCGTCGCCCGGCGGCACGACCGCCAACCTCTACAGCCATCTGTTCCGTGGCGACGTCGCGCTCAACATCTCGCTCACCGCGCTGAACTCGGTGATCGCGGTCGTCACGCTGCCGCTCATCACGAACCTCGCGATCGCCTACTTCCTGCCGGGCGACGAGGCACTCGGGCTGCAGCCGGCCAAGGCGATCGAGGTGTTCCTCATCGTGCTCGGCCCGGTCGTGCTCGGCATGCTGGTGCGCTGGTGGAAGCCCGCCTTCGCCGACCGAATGGACCGGCCCGTGCGCATCGCGTCGATCGTCATCCTCGTCGTGGTCATCGCGGGCGCCATCGTGTCGAACCTCCAGCTCCTGCTCGACAACTTCGGCCGACTGGCGGGCATCACGGTGCTCTTCTGCATCCTGAGCCTCACGATCGGCTTCGTCGTGCCGCGGATGCTGCGGGTCGACCGTCGGCAGGCGATCGCGAGCTCCTTCGAGATCGGCATCCACAACGCGACGCTCGCGATCGTCATCGCGCAGACCGTGATCGGCAGCGTCGAGATGAGCCTGCCCGCCGCCGTGTACGGCGTGCTCATGTTCTTCATCGCGCTCGGCTTCGGCTTCCTCATCAGGGGACGCCGAGGCGAGCGTGAGGCGCGACCCGACGCAGTCGCTGCCGGATGGGCGACGGATGCCGCGGAGGTGACGCCGCCCGAACGCTGACCTGCGGCGCGCGGGCGCCGCCCCCGGCGGGGAGGCCGGGACACGACATGGGAATCGAGCACGAGGATCCGCTTGAGCGCCGACGCGAGGAGCTTCGGCGGATCGTCTACGGCACGCGCGACGGAGCCGAGAGCGACGCGGCGGCGGAGCTCGCCGAGGTCGAGGCCGAGCTCGCCGCGCGGGCACGCGCCGCAGCGCCGGCGGTGCCGGTGGCATCCGTCTCGCCCGGCTCGTCGCGGTCGCCCGGCCCGTACGCTCCGGATGCTGCGGCAGACTCGGATGCGGCGGCATCCACGGACGCCGGAGACTCGGATGCCGCGGGCGACGGCGATGCGCCAGCGGCCGACGAGGCCCGTACGACCGCAGCCACTGCGCCGCCCGCCGGCGAGGAGCCGCGTCCACGCTGGCGCCCCACCCGCACCCAGGCGATCGTCGCGGCGATCGTGGCGTTCGTCGTCATCGCGACGGGCATCGCGCTCGTCGGTCCCGCCCGCGACGCCCTCTCGCCGCCGCGCGGGCTGGGTGTGTTCGAGCACGAGCTGCTGCCCGACGACCTCGAGCTCGTCGACCAGGTCGCGACCGGCGCTCGTCTCGGACCCGACGAGGCGGCCACGCTCCGCTCGCTCGGGCGTGCGTTCGGCTACGAGTTCTGGGTGTTCCGCGACGACGGCCGCGTCTGCATGCTGTCGCGGCGGTTGTACTTCTTCGACTGGGAGCGGTCGTGTGCGACGCTGCAGGAGTTCCAGGCGCACGGGCTCACCCGCCTCATCGCCGCGGACGACATCCGCGACGGCGCGCGCCCGCGCCGGATCGGGCCTGGCGACGTCGTCGTCGTCACGTGGGGGTCCGACTCCACCGAGATCGAGTGGACGGTGGAGCCCTGACCCGCCTCCGCGCAGGGTTCGTACACTGGGAGGGGCGCACGGGAGGGGATGCATGCAGCCGCTGATCGAGACCGAGATCCGCGAGACGTTCGGCAACGCCAGCGATGCGGAGCTCGCACAGCTGTCGCTGCCGCACGACTTCCCGCTCACCGAGTGGGCGCACCTCGACGCGTTCGCCTGGCGCGACCCGCGCATCTCCGGCCGCGGCTACCTCGTCACCGAGCTCGACGGCGAGCCGGTCGGCGTCGTGCTGCGGGCGGCCGGCGCCAACGGCTCCCGTCATCGCGCCGCGATCTGCAACCTCTGCCACACGGCGCAGCCCGGCGACCAGGTCGAGCTGTTCTCGGCACGCAAGGCCGGCGCCGCGGGGGAGCGGGGCGACAGCATCGGCACCTACATGTGCAGCGACCTCGCCTGCCAGGAGACCGTGCGGCTCGGCCGTCCGCCGGCGCCGTCCGAGGTGATGCCCAGCGTGCGCGAGATCGAGCGCATCGACGGCCTCGCGCGCCGCACGCGCGCGTTCGTCGCCGACGTGCTCAGCGCGCCCTGAGCGAGCGGATGCCGCGGGCGCGCGACGCTCGAGCGAGCGTGATCGGGCCTCAGCGAGCGTCAGCGCACGTCAGTGCGCGGCATCCGGTGCCAACGGCTCGAGCGTGGGACGCTTCGCCGTGCGCCCGTCGCCCGACGAGCGCCCCGTGAGGCGGCGTCCGATCCAGGGCAGCACGAACTCCCGGTAGTAGGTCGCGGTGTTGCGGCTGCGCGGGCCGGGTGGCGCGGCCGCGACCTCGGCGACGCCCCACTCCTCGGGGGTCGCGACGCCGATGGCGGTGAGTACGTTGCTCGCGACGCGAGCGTGGCCGAGCGAGTTGAGGTGCAGCTTGTCGGGCGACCAGTAGCGGATGTCGCGCAGCCCGCGGTCGTTGAAGTTGTCGACGAACGTCACGCCGTCGAGCTCGGCGAGGTCGCCGAGCGCCGCGGTGAGCCGCACGCCGCGAGCGTCGAACACGCGCCCGAGCGGCAGGTGGTCGGTGGGGTTCGCACCGCTCAGCATGAGCACGTGGATGCCCTCGTCGCGGATGCGGTGCACGGCCTGGCGGAAGCGGTCGGCGACGCGCTCCTCGGGCATGCGGGGGCGCAGCATGTCGTTGCCGCCGCCGTTGAAGCTGATGACCTCGGGGTGCAGCGCGATGGCGGTCTCGAGCTGCTCGTCGACGATCGGCCCGAGCTTGCGGCCGCGGATCGCGAGGTTGGCGTAGCCGACCGGCTCGCGCGCGGCGATGGCGAGCCCCATGGCCACGAAGTCGGCCCATCCGCGCACGCTGCCGTCGGGCAGCTCGTCGCCGACCCCCTCGGTGAAGCTGTCGCCGATCGCGGCGTAGGAGTGGAACATGCGCTCCACGCTAGCCGGTGATCGAGGAGCGCCTGCCGAGCCGGTGATCGAGTAGCGCCCGACGAAGTCGGACGCGTATCGAGATCGTACGTGGTGCGTCTCGATACGCGTCGCCTGCGGCGGCGCTACTCGACGACCTCAGGTGGCGTGCTTCTGGTGCTCGTGCTCCAACTCGCAGTCCGCGCCGGGGTAGAGCAGCGTCTCGTGCCCATCGTCGAAGCGGACCATGTAGGGCGGACCGCCGTCCGCGCCGCGGACCTCCAGGATCTCGCCGTGGCGGTCGGACTGGCCGACCTGCTTGCCGTGGATGACGAGGCGTTCGCCGACCGCTGCGTGCATCGTTGCTCCCTCCGGTCGTTCCAGCGTACGCCGGGGCCCGTCGGCGCGGAAGGGACGGAACGCCTCTCCCGCGGAGTGCGGCGGGCGGCTAGGGTGGGCGGAGTGGGTCATCTGTCCCACTTTCCACGGCTCCACGACGGCGAGGTTCCCATGGTCGACGCGCGCACGCTCACGTTCCCGGCGGGCTTCCGATGGGGCGCGGCCACCGCGGCGTTCCAGGTCGAGGGCTCGACCCGGGCCGACGGGCGCGGCGAGTCGATCTGGGACGTGTTCGCCCGCACGCCGGGCCGCATCCTCGACGGCTCGAACGCCGACGTGGCCGCCGACAGCTACCGGCGCTGGCGCGACGACCTCGCCCTGCTCGCCGAGCTCGGGGTCGACGACTACCGCTTCTCGATCGCATGGCCGCGCGTGCAGCCCGACGGCACGGGCGCGGCGAACCCGGTCGGGCTGGACCACTACGCCCGGATGGTCGACGGGCTGCTCGAGGCGGGCATCCGCCCGCTGCCCACGCTCTACCACTGGGACCTGCCTCAGCTCCTCGAGGACGCCGGCGGCTGGCTCGCACGCGACACCGCCGCACGCTTCGCCGACTACGTGGAGCTCGTGCTCGCCGGCCTCGGCGACCGCGTCGGCCACTGGATCACGCTCAACGAGCCGAACATGACGACGCTGCAGGGGTATGCGCTCGGCACGCTCGCACCGGGTCACGTACTCATGACCGACGCGCTGCCGAGCGCCCATCACCAGCTGCTCGCGCACGGGCTGGCCGTGCGGGCGATCCGTGCCGCGGGCGACGCCGAGGTCGGCATCGTGAACAACCACACGCTCGTCGTCCCGGCGACCGAGGATCCCGTGGACGGGTTCGCCGCCGCCGCGTTCCACGCGATCTACAATCGCGTCTTCTCCGACCCCGTGCTCGCCGGGCGCTATCCCGATCTCTCGGTGCTCGGCCTCGAGCGGATGCCGGGACTCGAGGACGGCGACCTCGACGTGATCTCCGCACCGCTCGACTTCTACGGCGTGAACTTCTACAACCCCACGCGGGTCGCCGGGGCATCCGCCGACTCGGACTTCGCCGCCGCCGGGCTGCCGTTCGAGCCCGTGGAGTTCGACGGCGTGCCCGTGACCGGCTTCGGCTGGCCCGTCGTGCCCGAGGCGCTCACCGAACTGCTCGTGACGCTGCGCACCGACTTCGGCGACGCCCTGCCACCCGTCGTGATCACCGAGAACGGGGCGTCGTATCCCGACGTCGTGATCGACGGCCAGGTGCACGACGCCGAGCGCATCGCCTACCTCGACGGGCACATCCGAGCCGTGCATGCTGCGATCGGGCGCGGCGTCGACGTGCGCGGCTACCTCGTGTGGTCGCTCATCGACAACTTCGAGTGGGCCGACGGGTACACGCAGCGCTTCGGCCTCGTGCACCTCGACCTCGAGACCGGGGAGCGCACCCGCAAGGACTCGTTCGACTGGTACCGGGAGCTGCTCGCCTCGCAGCGCCGCTGAGCGGCCGTATGCCGCGGGGCCGCGGCGGCCGCGGCATCCGCTCAGTCGACGGCGAGGAGCGCCGCCCAGAGGTCGGCGCGCGCGTGGAACCCCGAGAGGTCGCGGCCGAGCAGCTTCTCGGCAAGCGCGACGCGGCTGCGCACGGTGTGTCGGTGCACCCCGAGCGCCTGCGCGGTCGCGTCGAACTGGCCGCCGTGCTCGAGCCACGAACGCGTGGTCTCGAGGAGCGACGTGCCGTGCGCCGAGTCGTACTCGGTGAGCGGGGCCAGTGTGGCGAGGGCGACGGCCCGCGCGTCGGTGCGTGCGAGGAACGCGAGGACGCCCTGGCGGCTGATCTCGTCGAAGGCGACGACACCGGCCTTCGTCTCGCGGGCGCGTTCGAGCGCCCGCAGCGCCTGCTCGTGCGCGAGCGCCACGGCGTCGGCGGCGACCGCGTCGGAGATGCCGACGGGCACCTCGAACTCGGCGGCGACTTCGTCGGCGAGCGCCGTGTCGGCGTCCTCGAGCAGGATCACCACGGTGTCCTGGTCTCGTCCGAAGAAGAGGCGTCCGCCGCGCTCCTCGACGCGGAGCTCGAGCAGCTCGGTGAGCCGGTCGACGTGCTGGGCGGGCACGTCCGCGATCGCGACCCGGAACGGCGCTGCGGGCAGCGGGCCCCACATCTCGCTCGCGACGCGCTCAGCGAGGTCGGTGTCGCCCGCGAGGATGCCGCGGAGCAGCCCGGTGCGCAGGTGGCCGCGGGCGCGGTCGAGGTCGCGGTTCTGCTCGAGCGCGAGGCCGGCGAGCGCGATCACCGACGTGACGACCTCGCGGCCGGCCTGGTCGAGCTCGGCCGAGTCGCCGATGGCGAGCACGCCGCGCAACGCGCCGCCGCCGCCGAGCGTCTGCAGCGTGATGCGCTGCGGCGCGCCCACCGACTCGCCGGCCACGAGTGTGCGGCTCGCACGCTGGCCGCGGCGCAGCATGGAGCGGGCCTCGCCGACGACCTCCCCGAGCGCGGGCTGCTCGAGCCCGCCGTCGGGCGCCTCGCGATCGAGCGTGCCGGCGGCGTCGATGAGCCCGACCCACGCGTCGAGGCGCTGCGAGAGTTCGCCGAGGGTCGCCGAGAGTCCGTCGGGCCGGAGTGCCGCGAGTGAGATGGCCCGCTGCGCGGCGAGCGCCCAGGCCTGTCGGGCGTACGCGTCCTCGGCGAGGAGGTCGGCGACGAGCCGAGCGATGGCGATGAACGGCGTGCGGTAGGGCACCTCGAAGAGCGGGAGTCCCTGCGCGGCGCAGGCGTCGACGAGCGCGTCGGGCGTGCCTGCCCGGATCACCTCGGTGCCGAAGCCGAGCGCTGCGATGCCGGTCTCGAGCAGGCGCCGCACGTAGGCGTCGGCGAACCCGGGCTCATCGGCCTCGGCCCGCTCGAACTGCGTGCCGGTGGTGAGCAGCACGTGCCCCGCGTCGAGGAACGGCGCCGGATCGACGAGGTCGGACGAGTGCGCCCAGACGACGGCGGCGTCGAGCGACTCGGGCGGCAGGGAGGTGGGCGGGGTGAGCAGGGCCAGCCCGAGCTCTGGCCGGTCGAGCAGGGTGCGCACGGTCGGCTGCATGGGTGCCACTCCTTGTACGCGGTGTCGAACAACGTGCACCCGAGTGTACACGCGGGCGCTGAGGCATCCGTCGCCGCCGACCTAGCATGGGCGGCATCGCCACCGTCGTCACCTTTGCATCGGAGCAGACCATGACCCTCGTCGACACCCCGGCCATCGTCGCCGGAGGACCGGCCCTCGCGCAGGAGCGCCGCCTCGTCACCGCCATCCCCGGCCCCCGCTCGCAGGAGCTCATGGCCCGCAAGGCGGAGGCCGTCGCCAAGGGCGTCGGCACCACCATTCCCGTCTCGGTCGTCGCCGCGGGCGGCGGGGTCGTCGTCGACGCCGACGGCAACTCGCTCATCGACCTCGGCTCGGGCATCGCCGTCACCGGTGTCGGCAACTCGAACCCCCGCGTGGTCGAGGCCGTCACCGCGCAGCTCAACGCGTTCACGCACACGTGCTTCACCGTGGCGCCCTACGAGGGCTACGTCGACGTCGCCGAGAAGCTCAACGAGCTCACCCCGGGCGACTTCGTCAAGCGCTCGGCCCTGTTCAACTCGGGCGCCGAGGCCGTCGAGAACGCGGTGAAGATCGCGCGCCACCACACGAAGCGCCAGGCCGTCGTCGCATTCGACCACGCGTACCACGGCCGCACCAACCTCACGATGGGCCTCACGGCGAAGAACATCCCGTACAAGAGCGGCTTCGGGCCGTTCGCGTCGGAGGTCTACCGCGCGCCCCTCTCGTACCCGTTCCGCGACGGCGGACTCTCGGGCGCCGAGGCGGCGGCCCGCGCCATCCTGCAGATCGAGAAGCAGGTCGGCGTCGAGAACCTCGCGGCGATCATCATCGAGCCCATCCAGGGCGAGGGCGGCTTCATCGTGCCGGCCCAGGGCTTCCTGCCCGCGCTCGTGAAGTGGGCGAACGAGAACGACGTCGTCTTCATCGCCGACGAGGTGCAGACCGGCTTCGGCCGCACGGGCGCCTGGTTCGCGAGCGACCACGAGGGCATCGTGCCCGACCTGGTCGTCACGGCGAAGGGCATCGCGGGCGGACTGCCGCTGTCGGCGGTCACCGGCCGCGCCGAGATCATGGACTCCGCCATGGCCGGCGGCCTCGGCGGCACCTACGGCGGCAACCCGCTCGCCTGCGCCGCCGCGCTCGCCGCGATCGAGTCCTACGAGGAGGACGGCCTCATCGAGCGCGCCCGCGAGATCGGCGCGGTGCTCCTCGGCCGCCTGAACGCGCTGCGCACGGCCGACCCGCGCATCGGCGACGTCCGCGGCCGCGGCGCGATGGTCGCCATCGAGCTCGTCGACCCCACCACGGGCGAGCCCGACGCGGCGCTGACCTCGAAGGTCGCCGCGTACGCCCACGCGCACGGCGTCATCGTCCTGACCTGCGGCACCTACGGCAACGTGATCCGCTTCCTCCCGCCGCTCACCATCTCCGACGAACTGCTCATCGACGGTCTCTCGGTCGTCGCGGAAGGACTGAAGAACGCATGACCGACGTGCTCGCGGCGACGACGGTGTCCACCGCCCACGTGGGTGTCCACGCGGCATCCGATCACATCGCCACCCCGCTCACCGACGCGCGCTCGCAGCTCGCCGAGGCCGTCTCGCTGCTCGGCTACGCCGACGGCCTGCACCAGATGCTCGCGACCCCGCGCCGCGAGCTCAGCGTCGCGGTGCCGCTGCGCATGGACTCGGGCGAGAGCCGGCTCTACCTCGGCTACCGCGTGCAGCACAACTTCTCGCGCGGCCCCGCCAAGGGCGGCCTGCGCTACGCGCCGAACGTGAACCTCGACGAGGTGCGGGCGCTGGCGATGTGGATGACCTGGAAGTGCGCCCTGCTCGACGTGCCGTACGGCGGCGCGAAGGGCGGCCTCGCGATCGACCCCCGCGAGCACTCCGCGGCCGAGCTCGAGCGCGTGACCCGCCGCTACACGAGCGAGATCCTGCCGATCATCGGCCCGGAGCGCGACATCCCCGCGCCCGACATCGGCACCGACGAGCAGACCATGGCCTGGATGATGGACACGTACTCCGTCAACAGCGGCTACACCGTGCCCGGCATCGTGACCGGCAAGCCGATCTCGCTCGGCGGCTCGCAGGGCCGCGCCAGCGCGACGAGCCGTGGCGTCACGCACATCGCGCTCGCCGCGCTGCGCCACGTGGGGCTCGACCCGGCTCGCTCGACCGCGGCCGTGCAGGGCTTCGGCAAGGTCGGCGCGGATGCCGCGCGGTTCCTGTCCGAGGCCGGCGTGCGCGTCACCGCGGTGAGCGACCAGTACGGCGCGGTCGTGAACACGGCGGGCCTCGACATCGAGGCGCTGTCCGACCACGTGCGAGCCACGGGCTCGGTCATCGGATTCGCGGGCGGCGAGCCTCTCGACGGCGCCGACCTGCTCACCCGGGACGTGGACCTGCTCGTCCCGGCCGCGGTCGAAGGCGTGCTGCACGACGGCAACGCCGGCGACGTGCAGGCTGCGGTCATCGTCGAGGGCGCCAACGGCCCGACCACCCCGGCCGCCGACCGCATCCTCCGCGAGCGCGGCGTGCTCGTCGTGCCCGACATCCTCGCCAACGCGGGCGGCGTCATCGTCTCGTACTTCGAGTGGGTGCAGGCCAACCAGGCCTACTGGTGGCGCGCCGACGAGGTCGAGTCCAGACTGGAGGAGCGGATGCTCAGCGCCTGGCGGCACGTGCTCGGCTACGCCCGGGCCCGCGACCTCTCGCTCCGCACCGCGGCCACCGCGCTCGCCGTCGAGCGCGTCGCCGAGGCCCACCGCCTCCGCGGCCTCTACCCCTGATCGGGCACCACTCCCACCGGCCGGAAGACACGAAACGGAACCAGAATGACCGACACCATGCTTGAGACGACGATCCTCGACCGGGTCGCCGACCGCCTCTTCATCGGCGGCGAGTGGGTCGAGGCGGAGGGCGGGCGCACGCTCGCCGTCACCGACCCGTCGAACGGCGACACGATCAAGGAGATCGCGGACGCCTCGCCGGCCGACGGCATCCGCGCGCTCGACGCCGCCGTGGCCGCGCAGGACGCGTGGGCCGCGACCGCACCGCGCGAGCGCGGCGAGCTGCTGCGGCGCGCGTTCGACACGCTCATGGCGCGCAAGGAGGACTTCGCCCTCCTCATGACGCTCGAGATGGGCAAGCCGCTCGCCGAGGCGCGCGGCGAGGTCGCCTACGGCGGCGAGTTCCTGCGCTGGTTCAGCGAGGAGGCCGTGCGCATCTCGGGTCGCTACGGGCTCAACCCCGAGGGCACCGGCCGCATGATCGTGTCGCAGCGCCCCGTCGGCCCGTCGTTCTTCATCACGCCGTGGAACTTCCCGCTCGCGATGGCGACCCGCAAGATCGCCCCGGCGCTCGCCGCGGGCTGCACGGTCGTCATCAAGCCGCCGGCCCTCACGCCGCTCACGACCATCGCGTTCGTGCAGCTGCTCGAGGAGGTCGGGCTGCCCAAGGGCGTCGTCAACGTCGTCACGACCTCGAAGTCGTCGGCCCTGTCGGCCCCGATCATCGCCGACCCGCGCCTGCGCAAGCTGTCGTTCACGGGCTCGACCGAGGTCGGCCGCAAGCTCCTCGAGCAGTCGGCGCTGGGCATCCTGCGCACCTCGATGGAGCTCGGCGGCAACGCGCCGTTCGTGATCTTCGAGGACGCCGACCTCGACAAGGCGGTCGACGGCGCGATGATCGCGAAGTTCCGCAACATCGGCCAGGCGTGCACCGCCGCGAACCGCTTCATCGTGCACGAGTCGGTCGCCGACGAGTTCGCGAAGCGCGTCGCCGACCGCGTGCGGGCCATGAAGGTCGGCCGCGGCACCGAGGACGGCGTGAACATCGGCCCGCTCATCGACCAGGACGCGGTCGACTCGACCGACGCGCTCGTGCAGGACGCGGTCGGCCGGGGCGCCACCGTGCTCACGGGCGGCACCCGCATCGACGGCGACGGCACGTTCTACGCGCCGACCGTGCTCGCGGGCGTCGCGGCGGGCAGCCGCCTCCTCAAGGAGGAGATCTTCGGGCCGGTGCTCGGCATCACGACCTTCGCGAACGAGGACGAAGCGGTGCGCCTCGCCAACGGCACCGAGTACGGCCTCGTGTCGTACGTGTTCACGCAGGACCTCGCCCGCGGCCACCGCCTGATCGACCGCCTCGCCACGGGCATGATGGGCCTCAACACGGGCCTCGTCTCGAACGCGGCCGCGCCGTTCGGCGGCGTGAAGCAGTCGGGCATCGGCCGCGAGGGCGGCCTCGAGGGCATCCACGAGTACCTCGACACCAAGTACACGCTCATCCCGGTGAGCTGATACCGGTGGTCGAGCAGCGACCGCCGGAGGCGGACGCGTATCGAGACCACACGTCAGCGTCTCGATACGCGTCGCGCTTCGCACGGCGCTACTCGACGACCGGCGTCACGAACAGGAAGTCAGACAGGAATCATGGAACGCATCGACTGCGACGTCGTCGTCGTGGGCGCCGGGGCATCCGGGCTCACCGCGGCCAACCGACTGAAGGACGCCGGCCGCCGGGTCGTCGTGCTGGAGGCACGGGACCGCGCCGGAGGCCGCCTCTGGACCGACGACGTCGACGGCGCCATGCTCGAGATCGGCGGCCAGTGGGTCTCGCCCGACCAGGATGCGCTCATCGAGACGCTCGACGAGCTCGGGCTCGAGACGTACCCGCGCTACCGCGAGGGCGTGAACGTCTACATCGGCCCCGAGGGCGAGCTGCGCAAGTTCGAGGGCGAGATCTTCCCGGTGCCGCCGGCGACCGAGCAGGAGATCGTCTCGCTCATCGACAAGCTCGACGCGCTCGTCGCACAGATCGACCCCGAGCGCCCGTGGGACCACCCGCAGGCGAAGGACCTCGACGAGATCTCGTTTGCGCGCTGGCTCGAGACGCAGACCGACGACGAGGAGGCGCGCGAGAACATCGGCATGTTCATCGCGGGCGCCATGCTCACGAAGCCGGCGCACGCGTTCTCGGCGCTGCAGGCACTGCTCATGGCGGCCTCGGCCGGATCGTTCTCCAACCTCGTGGACGCGGACTTCATCCTCGACCGCCGCGTCGTCGGCGGCCTGCAGCAGGTCCCGCTGCTGCTCGCCGAGCGGCTCGGCGGCGCGGTGCGGCTCGGCCAGGCGGTCCGCACGCTCCGTTGGCATCCGGATGCCCCGGAGCGCGGCGTCGTCGCGGTCACCGACCAGCTCGAGGTGCACGCGGCGCACGTCATCCTCGCGATCCCGCCGATCCTCATCTCGCGCATCTCGTACGAGCCGCCGCTGCCGCGCCGGCAGCAGCAGCTGCACCAGCACCTCTCGATGGGCCTCGTCATCAAGGTGCACGCCGTCTACGAGACGCCGTTCTGGCGCGCCGACGGCCTGAGCGGCACCGCGTTCAGCCCCTACGAGCTCGTGCACGAGGCGTACGACAACACGAACCACGAGGACCCCCGCGGCACGCTCGTCGGCTTCGTCGCCGACGAGGAGGCCGACGGCGTCTTCTCGCTGAGCGCCGAGGAGCGCAAGGCCCGGATCCTCGAGTCGATGTCGCACTACTACGGCGAGCAGGCGAAGCATCCGGTGGTCTACTACGAGAGCGACTGGGGCTCGGAGGAGTGGACGCGCGGCGCCTACGCCGCGAGCTTCGACATGGGCGGCCTCGCGCGCTACGGCGCCGACCTGCGCACGCCCGTCGGTCCCATCCACTTCTCGTGCAGCGACATGGCGGGCAAGGGGTACCAGCACGTGGACGGTGCGATCCGGGTCGGCCGCGAGGTCGCCGACGAGATCCTGGCCGGCGACGAGCTGCGCGCGGCATCGTGAACGGACGCATCGTCGTCGGCTACACGGCGAACGACTCCGGCGCCGACGCACTCGCCCTCGGCACCCGCATCGCGCGGGCGAGCGAGGCGATCCTCGACGTCGTGATGGTGCTGCCCAGCGAGGCGCACAACACCACCGTGCCCACCGACACCGGGTACGAGCGGTACCTCAAGGGGCAGTCGCGCGAGTGGCTGGCCGAGGCATCCGAATCGCTCGACGACGAGGACGTCGTGCAGTCGCTGCACGTGCGCTACGCGGAGTCGTTCGCCGAGGGCCTCATCGCCGCGGCGCACGAGTTCGGCGCGTCGCTCATCGTCGTGGGCGCGGCCCGTGGCGGCCTGCTGGGGCGGTCGCGCATCGGCTCGGTCGCGAACGAGCTGCTGCACTCGTCGGATGTCCCGGTCGCGCTCGCGCCGGTCGGCCAGCGCGACGTGCCGGTGACCCAGGGCGTCACGCGCGTGACCGCCGCGATCGGCACGCGTCCCGGCGCGGACGCGCTGCTCGAGGCATCCGTGCGCCTGGCCCGCGCCACGCGCGCGCCGCTGCGCCTCGTGTCGCTCGTGCCCATCGACCTGCCCGCAGGCCTCGACGAGGGACTCGTCGAGCTCACGGGAGCCGTGCACGCCGACGAGGTGTTGGCTGCCGCACGCCGCGAGCTGCCGGCCAACCTCGACGCCACGGCGGTCGCCGCCACCGGCGCCACCATCGAGGAGGCCGTCGAGGGCCTCGACTGGCACGACGGCGAGCTCGTGCTCGTCGGCTCGAGCCGCTTCGCCGCCCCGCGCCACCTCTTCCTCGGCTCGACGGCGGCGAAGATGCTGCGCGAGCTGCCGGTGCCCATGATCGTGGTGCCGCGCACCACCACCTGAAAGACATCGCAATGACGCAACCGAACCAGCCCCCGCTCACCGAGGCGACCTCCGCGGTCGACGGCGCCGACCACGGCATCACGAAGAAGGGCCTCTCGGCCGGGTCGGTCGGCCTCATCGGCGCGATCGTCATCGGCATCTCGTGCATCGCGCCCGCCTACACGCTCACCGCGGCCCTCGGCCCGACGGTGTCGGAGGTGGGCGAGCAGGTGCCCGCGATCATCCTCGTCGGGTTCATCCCGATGCTGCTCGTCGCCTTCGGCTACCGCGAGCTGAACAAGCGGATGCCCGACTCGGGCACGTCGTTCACGTGGGCGACGCGCGCGTTCGGCCCGTGGATCGGCTGGATGGCCGGCTGGGGCCTCGTGGCCGCGACCATCCTCGTGCTCTCGAACCTCGCGGGCATCGCGGTGGACTTCCTGTTCCTGCTCATCTCGCAGGTCGCGGGCAACCCCGAGATCGCCGACCTCGCCGCGAACCCGTTCATCAACGTCGGCGTCTGCCTGCTGTTCGTGCTCGGCGCGACGTGGGTCTCGTACCGCGACATGCAGACCACGCAGAAGCTGCAGTACTGGCTCGTCGGCTTCCAGGTCGCCGTGCTCGTGCTGTTCTCGGTCGCCGCGCTCGTCGAGGTGGCCAACGGCAACGCGTTCGACGCGACGCCCGTCGAGCTCAGCTGGTTCAACCCGTTCGCGGTCGAGTCGTTCTCGGCGTTCGCGGCGGGCCTGTCGCTCTCGATCTTCATCTTCTGGGGCTGGGACGTCACCCTCACGATGAACGAGGAGACCAAGGGCTCGGAGAAGACGCCCGGCCGCGCGGCCACCATCACCGTGGTCACGATCGTGGTGCTCTACCTGCTCATCGCGGTGTCGCTCATCGCCTACGCGGGCGTCGGCGACGGCGAGTACGGGCTCGGCAACCCCGAGATCCAGGACAACGTGTTCTTCCACCTCGCCGGCCCGATCCTCGGCCCGCTCGCGGTGCTCGTGTCGCTCGCCGTGCTGACGAGCTCGGCCTCCTCGCTGCAGTCCACGTTCGTGTCGCCCGCGCGCACGCTTCTCGCCATGGGCCACTACGGCGCCCTGCCCGACACGTTCGCGAAAGTCAGCCCCCGGTTCTTCACGCCCGGGTACGCGACGATCGTGTCGGCCGTCGTGGCATCCGTGTTCTACGCCGTCATGCGGTTCGTGAGCGAGAACGTGCTCTGGGACACCATCACGGCGCTCGGCATGATGATCTGCTTCTACTACGGCATCACGGCGTTCGCGTGCGTGTGGTTCTTCCGCAAGCTGTGGTGGCGGTCGGTGCGGAACTTCTTCTTCACGCTGCTGTTCCCGCTCGTGGGCGGCGTGATCCTCGGCGTGCTGTTCTTCACGACGCTGATCGACAGCATGGACCCCGAGTACGGCAGCGGCTCGCACGTCTTCGGCCTCGGCCTGGTGTTCGTGCTCGGCATGGTCGTGCTGCTGTCGGGCGTCGCGATCATGCTGTGGCAATGGCGCAAGCGTCCCGCGTTCTTCCGCGGTGAGACCCTCTCGCGGGCGGTCGCCGAGGACTGAGGTCCCGCCGATCCGGCCTCCGCTCCCGAGAGCGCATGCAGGACCGCCCCCGCGACACCGGGGGCGGTCCTGTCATGCGTGCGGATGCCGCGTGGCGCGTCGCACGTCGGGCGAGCGGATGCCGCGAGCGGTCAGGCCCCGCGGTCCGATCGCCGGCCGAGGCTCGAGAGCCCCGCGACGAGCAGCAGGCCGCCGAGCACGAGCAGGACGGTGAGGATCAGGCCGCCGGGCGTGAGCGTCGCCCACCAGTCCGCGACGAGCTCCATGCGGGCGGGCTCGAGCACGATCCACAGCAGCGTCGCGGCGAGCCCCGCGAAGACCAGGCCCCAGACGATCCCGGCCCATCGGATGCGCGGCCGGAGCTCCTCCGGTGCGGGCGTGCGGGGTGCGACGGATGCCTCGGGCGGCTGCAGCGCCTCGTCGAATCCGAGCGCCCTCGTCGTGTCGTCGGTCATGGTCGGTTCCCCTCGGGCTCGAACTCGGTCACGTGGATCGCGGTGGCGATCGCCTGGATGTGGATCTCGACGTCGACCTCACCGGCCTGCAGGCCCGGGCCGATCTCGTCGCTCCATCCGCCGATCGATCGGCCGGGCCCCAAGTCGACCTCGTCGACGAGCGACCAGTCGCCGTCCGCGTCGAAGCGGGCGTGCGTGACCGTGCAGTCGGCGCACTCGACCGCCAGCGCGATCCGAGCGCCGTCGCGGACGTCGATCGACACCGAGCCGACGCCCTGGACGAGCCGCCACTCGACCGGCGAGGCCTCGTCGGCGACCTGCTCGTCCACCGTCAAGCTGACCGCGCCGATCGGCTGCACGACGCTCGTCGTGCTCGCCGACTCGGCGACGCCGCCGAGCACGAGCCGCGGGTCCCGCGGCACGACGGCCGTGACGAACGTCGCGAGCAGCAGCGTCACGGTCACGAACGCGAGGAAGCCGCTGCGGCGCCGGAGGGAACCGGCGAGCACCATCGCGAGTGCGGTCACGATCGTCCCGACCGCGAGCCCGATGGTCACGGACTGCGCCGCGTGGTCGGCCGACCCCAGCGCGACCAGCGAGGCGATCGCCCCGGCGACCAGGGCCGCCCCCAGCGTCGCGATCACGTAGGCGAAGCTCGTGCGCGGGCGGGTGAGCCGCCGGATGCGCCGGGCCTCCTCGGCCTGCGCCTGGAACTCGAGCGCGCGGGCGCGGTTCTCGGCGGCGAGCTGCGCGCGCGCCGCGCGGTTCGCCTCGTCCTGGCTGCGCCGCCACGCGTCGTGCTCCGCACGCCAGGCGTCCTGCTGCACCTTCCACGCGGCGTACTCGTCGCTGCCGTGGTGCGCGGTCGCCGGCGGCGGCGGTGGGACGGGCTCGACGGCGAGGGCGCCGGCCGGCATGGGGATGGTCGCCGCGGTGGCGGAGGCGGATGACGCGCCCGCTGCGGTCGTGGCCGCCGTGGCGGCATCCGTCGTGCCGGTGCCCCGAGCCGCTGCGGGCGTGGTGACCGGGGCATCGGATGGCGGTACGGATGCCGCGGGCGACGCGCGCCGCGCGAGCCAGACGATGAGCGTGACGACGCCGGCGAGCACGAGCAGCAGCCACACCACGCCGAGCCAGCGGAACGGGCCGCCCCATCCGTCGACGTCCCAGTCCCAGCCGCCGAACCACCAGGGCCCGCCGAGGCCGAGGAGGCCGACGAGCGCGAACGCGGCGACGCCGACGAGCGCGCTGTCGAACACGCCCCGGAGCATCGATTCGAGGTGGATCCGCCCCGTCGTGTCGGGCAGCAGCAACCAGGCGGCCCCGTAGGCCAGGAACGCCACCGGGAGGAACAGCGCGACGACGACGAGGATGCCCCGCACGATGATCGGGTCGATGCCGAGTCTGGCCGCGATGCCGGCGGCCACGCCGCCGATCCACCCGGGCCGACGCGGCACGCCGAGCGAGCGGAGCCAGGCGAAGAAGCGATCCTCGGATGGCGGCGGGGCGGTGGCGCCCGGGGCGCCGGGGGCGCCCGGGGCTCCGCCCGGGTCGCCCGCGGAGGGCGGGGTCGTGGTGGAGGTCATGGGTCGATCGTCCCTCGTGCGGCGCCCCGCGGGCCATCCGGCATGACCCTGAGCCGACCCTGATTTCCGGCGAAGGGCCGTGTCGGGGCATCCGTGTTCTGCTTGGATCGGAGCATGAGCACGGCATCGGCGGCCCCGACGCTCGCGCGCCGACGTGACTGCCTCGTCGCGGGCGTCGCGGGCGGGCTCGCCGACCATCTCGGATGGCCCGTCCGGGTGGTGCGCATCGCGTTCGTGGCGACGGCGCTCCTCGCCGGCGCGGGCGCGCTGCTCTACGCGTGGCTGTGGGCGTTCGCGCCGTGGGCGGAGGCGTCGGGCCCCGACGACCGCATCGAGCGGCGCGCCCCCGTGGCGATCCTGGCGACAGCCGGCGCGCTCGGCGCCGCGGTCCTCGCGATCCTGCTCGCGATCCTCGACGACGGCCGCGCCGACGGCGGCGCGCCCGACTGGCTCGTGCCCGCCGTCCTCGCGGTGCTGCTCTCCGCGGGTGCGGGAGCGTGGGTGAGCTTCATCGACCGGCCGGATCCCGCGCGCGGGCGGCGCCTCGAGGTCGGGGTGCGTGCGGCGCTCACCGTGGCGCTCGCGTTGCTTGCGGTCGTGCTGGTGCTGGGTCCCGCTGCACGAGCGTGGCCGGTCGTCGCGGTGCTGGCCGCGTTCGGCGCGCTGCTCGGAATCGGGCTGGTGTACCTCCCCGCGCTCGTGAAACTCTGGCGCGACCTCGAGGGCGAGCGGGTGCGCCGCATCCGCGACGAGCAGCGCAGCGCGATGGCCGCGCACCTGCACGACTCGGTGCTGCAGACGCTCGCGCTGATCCAGAATCGGGCCGGCGCGTCGAGCGAGGCCGGGCGGCTCGCGCGCGCCCAGGAGCGGGAGTTGCGCAGCTGGCTGCACGAGGGCGATGCCCCGGCCGACAGCGACCTCGCGACCGACCTGCGCGACTTCGCGGCCGCGCTCGAGCTCGACTACCCCGTGCGGATCGACGTGGTCGCCGTCGGCATGTCGGACGAGCGCGCGAGCGGCGAGCTCGCGGCGGCCGCGCGCGAGGCGATGCTCAACGCAGCCCGGCATGCGGGCGGCGAGGTGTCGGTCTACCTCGAGGGCTCGACCGACGCGGTCGACGTCTACGTGCGCGACCGCGGACCAGGGTTCGACCCGGCGCACGTGGCGCCGGGCCGGCTCGGCGTGCGCGAGTCGATCGTCGGGCGGATGCGCCGGGCCGGTGGCAGCGCCACCGTGCGGCCCGGCGCGGGCGGCGAGGGCACCGAGGTGCACCTGCGATTCGAGACGAGGGCGGAGCATGGCTGACACGCTCACCGTGGTCGTGGTCGACGACCACTCGATCTTCCGGTCGGGCCTGCGCGCCGACCTCGACCGCTCCATCGAGGTCGTCGGCGAGGCGGCGGATGTCCCGTCCGCGGTCGCGGTGATCGCCGAGACGCGGCCCGACGTGGTGCTGCTCGACGTGCACCTGCCCGGCGGCGCGGACGCAACGATCTCGGGCGGTGCCGAGGTGCTGCGGCACGTGGCATCCGCCGTGCCGTCGACCCGGTTCCTCGCCCTGAGCGTGTCCGACAAGGCCGAGGACGTCGTCGGCGTCATCCGCGCGGGCGCCCGCGGCTACATCACCAAGGGCGCGTCGGGGGCCGAGGTGAGTCGCGCGGTGCAGGCCGTCGCCGGCGGCGACGCGGTGTTCTCGCCGCGGCTCGCGGGGTTCGTGCTCGACGCGTTCGGGGCTGCCGTGGGGGAGACCGCCGCGGCCGACGACGAGCTCGACCGGCTCTCGACGCGCGAGCAGGAGGTCATGCGGCTCATCGCGCGCGGTTACGCCTACAAGGAGGTCGCGGCCACGCTGTTCATCTCGGCGAAGACCGTCGAGTCGCACGTGTCGAGCGTGCTGCGCAAGCTGCAGCTCTCGTCGCGGCACGAGCTCACCGCCTGGGCGACCGCCCGCCGCCTGCTCTGACCGGAGGTCAGTCCATCGACGCGGGAGCCGCGCCCGTGTACGCCGCGAACGTGGTGTCGGCCGCGGCGCGCGCGACCTCGGGCTCCGCGCCGAACGCGACGTGCGCCGCCGACCACCGGTCGGCGCTCCCGCGCATGAAGCCGATGCCCTCGTCGGAGACGAGCCACTCCTGCGCGTTCTCGGGCTTCACCTCGCCGGTCGTGAGGTGCTGCGCGAGCCCGAGCAGCGTCTGGTCCCAGCCGATGCCCGTGGCCGACGGGCCGAACTGCTCCCAAATCTCGGCGCCGAGGTCGGCCGACGGGGCGACGTGCTGGAGCTCGACGCGGGTGCGTCCGGGCTCGACCTCGGTGAGCCGCACGGTGACCCACGTGACGCCGCCGCCGTACTCCCAGGTCACGCCGTACGAGTTCGGGGCGTCGCACGACTCGACGGTGCCGCCGGCGTTGCCCTCGAGCTGGTAGCGGCCGCCGAGCCGCAGGTCGCCGCGCACCGGCAGGAACCAGCGCGGGATGCGCTCGGCCGACGTGAGGGCGTCCCACACGTCGTCGATGGGTGCGGGGTAGGTCTGGGCGAGCGTCTGCACGAACGTGTCGGCGCCGTCGCGGGTGCCGGTCGTCAGGCCGCGGTCGACGGCGTCGAGCTGGGCGTCGATGTCCATCTCAGGTCTCCTTGTTCGAGGTGTTCGTATCCGGTGCTGCCGGGTCGGGCGCTGCCGAGTCGGGTCGTGCCGGGTCGGGTCGTGCCGGTTTGGGTGCTGCCGGGTCGGGCGCTGCCGAGTCGGGTCGTGCCGGTTCGGGCGCTGCCGAGTCGGGTCGTGCCGGTTCGGATGGCGCGAGGCGACGTGCACGCGCCGAGCGTGCGAGCTCCGTGCCGAGGGCGTCGAGCCGCGGGCGCCAGAACCGCTCGAACGGCGTGAACCATTCGGCGGCCTCGGCGATCGGCTCGGGCTCGAGCGTGTAGAAGCGCCGCGTGCCCTCGGAGCGCACCGCCGCGAACCCCGACTCGCGCAGCACCTTCAGGTGCTGGGAGACCGCGGGCTGCGAGATGCCGAACTCCCGCTGCACGGCACGCCCGACCTCGCCGGCGGCGAGTTCGCCGTCGGCCAGCAGTTCGACGATGCGTCGCCGCACCGGATCGCCGAGGATGTCGAGCGCGTGCATGCGACCATTCTTCACCCACGACTTATATAAGTCAACCCTGATGATGACGAGAGGACTCGATCCGCCCTTCCCACCGGTGGGAGAGGGCGGATCGCGTCACTTCAGGCGACGAGCCAAGTCGGTCAGGCCGCGGATGCCTCCCGCGCGGCGTCACCCGGCTCGGCCTCGTGGACCGTGGCGCCCGCCACCACCGTGCGCACGACGCGCGCCTCGAGGAGCACGTCGGCGCCCTCGGCGAACGGGTCCCGGTCGAGCACCGCGAAGTCGGCGGCGAGCCCCGGGGCGATCCGGCCGCGCTCGTGCTCCTCGAGGCAGCTCGCGGCGGCGTCGCGGGTGGCGTGCGCGAGCGCGTCCGCGAGCGGCAGCGCGTACTCGGGGTGGTTCGCGGGGAACGAGTCGTCGAGCGCCGATCGGCGCGTCGCCGCGATGTAGAGGTTCGGCAGGGCCTCGTGCGGGGCGGTCGGGGCATCCGTCGAGAACGCGAGCAGGGCGCCGGCGTCGGTGAACTCGGTCCACGCGAAGCCGCGGTCGGCGCGGTCGTCGCCGAGCATCGCGGCCCAGTTCGTCCAGATCGCGGGATCGGCGTGCACGGGCTGCATCGACGCGGTGACCCCGAGCGCTGCCATGCGGCCCGCCGTCTCGGGGGCGGCGTACTCGAGGTGCTCGATCCGGTGTCGCCGCGGCCGGTCGCCGTTCACGGCGTGCGCGTGCTCGAGCGCGTCGAGCGCGACGTCGCTCGCGAGGTCGCCGATCGCGTGCAGCGCGACCTGGAGGCCCGCGGCATCCGCTGCGGCCACGACCGGACGCAGTCGCTCGAGCGGCCAGATCGGCTCGGCGTTCGAGCCGTCGGCGTACGGATGCCGCATCGCGGCCGTGCACGCGTCGATCACGCCGTCGAGCACGAGCTTGATGCCCGCGATCTTCAGCCACGGGCGGTGCTCGCCCGTGAGCTCGATCGCGCGCTGCACCTGCGAGAGGTTCTCGACATCCTCGCCCGTGTTGCCGATGAACCAGTGCGCGAGCACTCGGATCGGCAGCGTCCCGCCGCGGCGCCGGGCGGCACGGTCGAACGCCTCGAGCCCGAGCTCGTCGAACGCCATGTCGACGACGCCGGTCACGCCGGTCGCGAGGTACGCGGCGATGGTGCGCTCGACGGCGGCGTCGCGGTCGGCGTCGGTGGCGACCTCGGCCAGGAGCGTCCAGACGTGCTGCTGCGCGGCGGTCTCGAAGAGCATGCCGTCGGGCTCGCCGTCGGCGCCGCGGCCGATGCGACCGCCGATCGGGTCGGGGGTGTCGCGGTCGATGCCGAGCTCCCGCAGCGCTGCCGAGTTGACCCACACCGAGTGGTAGTCGTTCGCGTCGAGGTAGACGGGCACGTCGGCGACGACCTCGTCGAGCATCGCGGCTGTCGGCGCCCCGCCCGGCACGGAGTCGAAGAGCCAGCCGCGGCCGAGCAGCCGGGGGGCATCCGGGTCGGCGTCGCGGGCGGCGCGCAGCCGCTGCTGGATCTCGGGGAGAGTGCGTGCGTCGGTCAGCCCGACCTTGCCGAGCGCCTCGCCCATCATCACGAGGTGGGTGTGCGCGTCGATGAAGCCCGGGACCACGACGCGGCCGTCGAGGTCGACCGTCGCGGCATCCGTGCCGGCGAAGGACGCGGCCTCGGCGTCGGAGCCGACGAACGCGATGCGCGCGCCCTCGGTGACGATGGCCTCGGCCCACGCGGGCTCGTCGGCGGTGAACACGCGGCCGCCGCGGTGCAGGACCCGGGTCATGCGGCCACCTCCTCGGCCTCGGCGGCTGCGGGCTCCTCGGTGCGCTGCAGCCGCGACGAGATGCGCGCGACGAGGAAGGCGGGCACGGCCAGCACGAAGCTCGCGACGCCGAGCGCGGTGACGAAGCCCTGATAGCCGAACGCCTCGACGAGCGCGGCGCCGATGACGGGCGTGAGCGCCGAGCCGACGAGGTACACCGCGAGCAGCGGGCCCGACCAGCGGCCGTCGGCGTCGAGTGCGGCGGCGGTCGCGACGAAGTAGAGGAAGGCGATCGCGTAGACGGTGTTCCAGGCGATGAAGATGACGATGAACATCGTCGGGTCGGTGACGAAGCCCTCGGCGATCTTCAGCAGGCCGCCGGCCACGAGCAGGATCGCGAGCGGCACGGCGCGGCCGAGGCGGTCGCCGACGATCATGAGCAGGATCGCGCCGACGATGCCGCCCGCGGTCGCGCCGCTGAGCGCGATGCCGAGGCCCTCGGGCGTGAGGGCGGCCTGGTCGGCGCCCATGACACCGGCCATCGCCCAGAGCGAGTCCTCGCTCGCGGCCCACAGCGCGAACGTGATGAGCAGCACGAAGCCCGCGATCGTCTCGGCACGGCGCGGCCGGCGGGCGACGGCATCGGATGCCGCGGCGGCACCGTGGGCGGCCGGCACGGCGGCGTGCTCGACGACCGGGGCGGTCGGCAGCCAGGCCGAGGCGAACAGCACGACGAGCGCGAAGATCGCGAGCGTGCCGAACACGCTGATCGGCACGAGCGGCATGAGCGGGATGAGCGCGAGGATCACCGTCACGATCGCCCGGTTGGCGAGGCCGCTGAACCCGGCGACGCGGTCGGGGTTCACGAAGGCTGCGAGCGCCGCGCCCGACGACGAGACCGCGCCGCCGGCGCCGATGCCGCCGATGAGCAGGCCCGCCACGACGACCGCGGGAGCCGGCACGAGCGCCGCGGCGCCGAAGCCCACCACGGCGAGCACGAGTCCGACGCGCGCGACGAGCAGGCGGCGAGGGCCCGCGCTGAGCTTCGCGGTCGCGAGGCCGGTGATGGCCGTGAGGAGCAGCGCGCCCGTCACGATCCAGCTCGCGGTGAGCACGTCGGCGCCGAGGGCCGACTGCACGGCCGCGATCATGTACGGCGAGAGGTTCACGCCGAGGTAGCCGGCGATGCCGATCCCGAACGTGGCGACCGCGCTGGGCAGCCGCAGGGGAATCCTGGCGGATGGGAGGGAGTGGGACACGGGGGACCTCCGGGGTTCGGCACGACGATGTGCGCGAGGTAAACGAATGGTATTCGTTTATTATGCATACGTGAGGCCGATTCGGGAAGTGCGTATTTCGCGACCCGTAGGCTGACGTGACACGCATGTGGACCAGGGAGGCGCCGATGCCGAGGCCGAGGACCCCGCTGCTGTCGACCGATCGCATCGCGGATGCCGCGATGCAGCTCGTCGACGAGGGTGCGCCGTTCGGCGTCAACGCGATCGCCCGGCGGCTCGGCGTCACGCCGTCGTCGCTCTACAACCACGTGCGGGGGCGCGACGAGATCGTCGAGCTCATGCGCGGGCGGCTCGGGGAGCGGTACCTCCCGCAGCTGGTCGGCGGCACGTGGGACGAGGTGGTCGAGGGGAGCCTGCGCGCGCAGCGCCGCATGTACGCTGAGCATCCGTTCCTCATCCCGCTCATCGTGGAGCAGACGATCACCGACCCGACCGTGATCGCGTCGTACGACCACCTTGCGACGACGCTCGCGGCGGCCGGCTTCCCCGAGGACGACGTGCTCGACGTCGTCGCGATCATCGACGCGTTCTCGATCGGCATGGGGCTGGACCTCGCGTCGCCCGACGAGGTGTGGGCGCCCGAGACCCCGACCGAGACGCTGGGGCGGCTCGTGGCGGTCGGCCCGCGTGGCGCGGCGCGCAGCGACCGGGCGTTCGAGTCGGGGCTCGAGCTGCTGCTCGACGGGCTCCGCCTCCGGCTCGCCCGCTACGAGCTCGACTGAGGCTCCGGTGCCCGACGGCCGCGCCCTTCCGCGCGCGGCATCCGCCCGGCTACGGTGAGACCGTTGCGTCCGAGGGCGGGCGCGGGAACGGGGGAGTTCCAGATGGCCGGATACGACGACATCATCGCCGACCTTCCGATGAGCGACATCGCCGCGAAGCTCGGGGTCGACGAGGCCACGGCGAGGAGGGCCGTCGACGACGCGCTTCCCGCGCTGCTGGCGGGCATGGGCGCCAACGCGACCGACCCGGCCGGCGCCGCGTCGCTCGAGCGCGCGGTCGTGCACCACGACCCGAAGCTCGTCGAGGGCGGGGTGAACCTCGCCGACGTCGACGAGGACGACGGCCGCAAGATCGTGAAGAACGTGTTCGGCACCAACACCGACCAGGTCGTGACGGCGCTCGACACGAAGGAAGGCGGCGGTGGCGGCAACATCATCGGCCAGCTCCTGCCGATCCTCGCGCCGATCGTGATGGCGTGGCTAGCGAAGCAGTTCACGAAGAAGCAGGAGCCCGCGGCATCCGATGACGACGGCGGCAGCGGTGGCGGGATCGGCGACATCCTCGGCGGCCTGCTGGGTGGCGGCGGAAGCGGCGGCGGCGCAGGCGGCTCGGGCGGAGGCCTGGGCGACCTCCTCGGCGGCCTGCTGGGCGGCGGCGGTTCGGGCGGCTCGGGCGGAGGCTTGGGCGACCTCCTCGGCGGCCTGCTGGGCGGCGGCAAGCGCTGAGCCTCGGTGGTCGAGTAGCGAGCGAAGCACGCGTATCGAGACCCTCGTGTCGGTCTCGATACGCGTGCTCCTTCGTCGCGCGCTACTCGACCACCGGCGATGGGCGCCCGCATAGACTGTCGGGGTGCCAGTGAACCCAGAGCTGCAGGGGCGCACGTTCCCGCCCACCGAGCCCTACCTGGTCGGCCGCGAGAAGGTGCGCGAGTTCGCGCGCGCCGTGTTCGCGACCGATCCGATCAACCTCGACCCCGAGGCGGCGCGGGCCGCTGGCTACGACGACGTCGTCGCGCCGCCCACCTTCGCCGTCGTCGTCCAGGAGCGCACGCTCGCGCAGCTGCTCGCCGAGCCCGATGCGGGCATCGACTTCTCGCGGGTCGTGCACGGCGACCAGCGCTTCACCTTCAGCCGCCCGATCGTCGCCGGCGACCTGCTCACGGCCACGCTCACGGTGCCGAGCGTCAAGACGCTGGGCGGGCACTCGATCGTCACGGCCGAGACCTCGGTCACGGATGCCTCCGGCGCCCATGTCGTGACCACGATCTCGGCACTCGTCGTGCGCGGGGAGGAGGACTGATGGCCGCCCCCGCGCTCGCAGAACTCAGTGTCGGCGACATCGTCGCGGAGGCGTCGTTCCCGCTCACGCGCGACTCGCTCGTGCGCTACGCCGGCGCGTCCGGCGACTTCAACCCGATCCACTACCGCGACGACGTCGCGCGCGCCGTCGGCCTGCCGGGCGTCCTCGCGCACGGCATGCTCACGATGGGCTTCGCCGTGCAGCCCGTCGTCGACTGGGCCGGCGATCCGGGCCGCATCGCCGACTACCAGGTGCGCTTCACCCGCCCGGTCGTGGTGGACCCCGAGCTCGGCGCCGTCGTGTCGGTCGTCGCGAAGGTGGGCCAGCTCGACGCCGAGACGGGCGTGGCCCGCATCGACCTCACCGTGAAGGTCGGCGAGGAGACCGTGCTCGGCAAGGCGCAGGTTCGGGTCTCGCTCGACTGATGGCGCTCGACATCCCGTTCTCGGAGCTCACCACTCTGCGCGTCGGCGGGCCGGCGCACCGGCTCGTCACCGCGACGACGCAGCGCGACCTCGTCGACCTCGCCGCCGAGGCGTGGGAGCACGGCGGGCCGTGGCTCGCGCTCGGCGGCGGCTCCAACCTGCTCGTCGGCGACGAGGGCTTCGACGGCACCGTGATCCGCATCGCCACGAAGGGCATCGAGGTGCTCGGCCGCGGCGACTCGGCCGATTCGAGCCTGGTCGGCGACGCGTCCGCCGCCGACGGGGTGGCCTCGGTGCGGATCCGCGTGCAGGCCGGCGAGACGTGGGACGACGTCGTGGCCTGGACGGTCCACGAGGGGTACTCCGGATTCGAGGCGCTCTCGGGCATCCCCGGTTCCGTCGGCGCCGCGCCCGTGCAGAACATCGGCGCCTACGGGCAGGAGCTCGAGTCGACGCTCGTCGCGATCGAGTTCCTCGACGAGGGCGCCGACGTGCCCCGCCGCATGACGGCCGCCGAGCTGGAGCTCGGCTACCGAACGTCGGTGTTGAAACGCGGCCTGCGCGGGATCGTCGTCTCGGCCGAGTTCGACCTGCACGACACCTCCGTCGAGCGGGCCGTGCTCGGGGAGCCCCTGGGCCAGCCGATCGCCTACGCCCAGCTCGCCGACGCGCTGCAGGTGAACCTCGGCGACCGCGTGCCCGTCGCCCGCGTCCGCGAGGCCGTGCTGCGCCTGCGCGCCTCGAAGGGCATGGTGCTCGATCCCGACGACCCCGACTCGGTGAGCGCCGGCTCGTTCTTCACGAACCCGATCGTCACCGAGCGCACGGCGCGCACGCTGCCGGGCGACGCGCCGCGCTGGTACGTCGGCGAGGACGCGCCCGACCAGGTCACCCCGATCACGTCGGGACTCGACGAATCGCCCCTCGACCAGTTCCTCGCGCACCAGGCGTCGCTCGAAGCCGTCGAGCCCGAGGCGGATGCCGCGCCGCCCGAGCCGCTCGTCAAGCTCTCGGCCGCGTGGCTCATCGAGCACTCCGGCATCCACCGCGGCTTCGCCCTGCCCGGGTCGCCCGCCGCGATCTCGTCGAAGCACACGCTCGCGCTGACGAACCGCGGCGGCGCCACGGCCGACGAGGTCGCGCAGCTCGCCCGCTTCGTGCAGAGCCGGGTGCAGGCCGAGTTCGGCATCGTGCTGCACCCCGAGCCCGTGTTCGTGGGCATCAGCCTCTAGGCGTCCGTCGCGGTCGCCGATGCGCTCGCCGCCTCGGCCGCCGTCGGCCGTGCACTTGACGGCCGGTACACGTCGAGCGCCTGCGGCACGATCCGGATGAGCGTGCGGTAGCCCGGACCGGGGTACGCCGCCTGCGCTCGCGCGGGCGCCTCGAGCGCCACCTCGCCGTCGTGCGCGAACCCCGGCGGCTGGCCGCCGCGCGGGCGCACCACGACGTCGAGCGACTCCGTGGTGAACGACTCGATGCGCTTGGGGAGGAGCCGCAGCCCGCGGAGCACGCGGCTCACCCGCCGCCCGAAGGCGAGGGACGCGGCGGCACGCACGCGCGATCCCGCATGCAGGATCCGCACGTCGAGCACGCCCCCGTCGAGGCTGCGCCGCTGCAGGGGCGCGACGGTGCCCGGGTCGTTCTCCCCGACGCCCACGAAGAGCGTCCAGACGCGGGCACGGCGCCCCGCCACGACCACCTCCACGGGCGCCGACCGGCGCAGCACGCGTGCGGCGGCGATGAGCGCGGCCGGCCACTTGCCCCAGCGGTCCCGCAGCTCCTCGCGCATCGCCACGAAGTCGGGATACACGCCCACCGAGGCGGTGTTCAGCACGGTGACCGGCGGGCGGTCGCCGAACGAGAGTTCGGCGACATCCGCCCGCACGCCCTCGCCGCGCTGCAGCGCACTCACCGCGAGGGCGGCCGACGTGTCGCCGGCCGTGCGCGCGAAGTGGTTGAACGTCCCGCCGGGGACGACGAGGAGCGGCAGTCCGGCGGCACGGGCTTCGTGCGCCACCGCGGCGACCGTGCCGTCGCCGCCGCACACCCCGAGGATGCGCGGCCGGCCGCGGCGGTGCCGGAGCGCGGCGCGCACGACCGCTTCGGGCTCCTCGCCGTCCTCGAGCACGTGCACCCGGGCGGCGGGGAGCCGGTCGGCGATGAGCCGCAGGGGGTCCGCACGCACGACCGCGGTGCCCGACGAGCGGTTCGCGACGAGGAACACGCCTGTGCCGTCGGGCGATGCGGGCAGCGCACGGTCGACGCCGCTCGGCACGGGCGGCACGGGCTCGCCGCGCCGTGGCACCACCAGCGCGCCGAGGCCCGCGACGCCCGCGCCGAGGGCGAGCCCGCCGACGACGTCCGAGAGCCAGTGCGCGCCCGTGTGCAGGCGCGAGTACCCGACGCCGAGCGCGAGCGGCGCGATCGCCGCCCCGATGCCCGGCTTCTCGATCGCGACCCCGGCCGCGAAGGCGGCCGCGCTCGCCGAGTGCCCCGACGGGAACGACGGCGTGATCGGCGGCTTCGGCAGGCGCCGCGCGATCGGCACGTCGGCGAGCAACGGCCGGTCGCCGCCGAACACCTCCTTGGCGATGAGGTTCGTGAGCGCGCTCGCCGCGAGCAGCGACAGCAGGCCGCGCGCGGCCGCGCGACGTCGACGGGTCACCGCGAGCACGCCCGCGAGCGTCCACCAGAGCACGCCGCGGTCGGCGAAGCCCGTGAGCCGCGACCAGAACCGGTCGGCGAGGGGGTGCGCGTGGCGTCGGTTCACGGCACGGCCGGCCGCGGCATCCGCCCGCCGGACCCACCGGGGGAGGATCCTCGTGCGCCGGATGGCGACGCGGACGCTCGATGGTGCCACCCGCACAGCGTAGGGGGCGCGCCTCGCTTCGTCACGGCGTTGCGGCGCGCGGCCGGTCGCGCTAGGCGACGGGCGGACGCTCGGCGACGGTCGGATGCCGGCGCCTGCTCGGTCGCCGGGCTCGGTTCAGATGAGGCCGAGCTCCATCGCGCGGGTGACGGCACGGGTGCGGTCGTTCACGCCGAGCTTCTCGAAGACGTGCAGCAGGTGCGTCTTCACCGTGGCCTCGCCGATGTAGAGGGCCTTCGCGATCTCGGGGTTCGAGCGTCCCTCGGCGACGAGCACGAGCACCTCCCGCTCGCGCGGCGAGAGCGCCGGCGGAGGCTCGGATGCCGCGTCGGCCCGCACGCGCGAGACGAGCTTCGCCGCGATCGACGGCGCGAGCACCGTCTCGCCCGCGGCGACCGCGCGGATGCCCGCGAGGATCTCGGCCTGCGGCGCCGCCTTCAACAGGTAGCCGCTCGCCCCCGCCTCGATCGCGGCGAGGATGTGGTCGTCGGTCTCGTACGTGGTGAGCACGAGCACCCGCGTGCCGCCGCCCGCCGCGACGATGCTCGCCGTCGCGCTCGCCCCGTCGACGCCGGGCATCCGCAGGTCCATGAGCACGAGGTCGGGGCGCTCGGACGCCGCGAGCGCCACCGCCTCGGCGCCGTCGGCGGCCTCCCCGACCACCTCGATGCCGGGCGCGGTCTCGAGCAGTCCGACGATGCCGGCGCGCACGATCGGGTGGTCGTCGGCGACGACGATGCGGATGGGAACCGTCATGCGGTGCCTCCCGTGGGGCTCGCGGCATCCGCTCGAGGCACGACGACCCGGAGTCGCGTGCCGCCCGTGGCGGCGGGCCCGAACTCGAACGTGCCCCCCGCGAGCGCCGCCCGGTCGCGGATGCCGGCGAGCCCGAACCCGTGCTCGCCCGGCTGCGCCTCGCCGGGTCCGACGCCGTCGTCGGTCACCGTGAGCACGACATCGGTTCCCGTGGCCGCCACCTCGATCGTCGCGGCCGACGCGCGGGCATGCTTGCGCACGTTGGCGAGCGCCTCCTGCGCCGAGCGCAGCAGCACGACCTCGAGCTCGCGGTCGAGGCCGGCGACGTCGGCCGAGACCGAGACGGCCACGCCGGTCTCGCGCTCGAACGAGACGGCGAGGCGGCGCAGCGCCTCGGCGAGTCCCGCCTCGGCCTCGACGGGCGCGAGCGCCGCGACGAGCCCGCGGGCCTCGGTGAGCGCCTCGCGGGCCATCTGCTCCATGAGCTCGATGTCGTCGCGCGCGGATGCCGCGGCCGCCCCGTCGACCGCCTCGAGCCGGTTGCCCGCCCGCTGCGCCACCATGACCAGCCCCGTGAGGCTCTGCGCGATGGTGTCGTGGATCTCGCGTGCGAGCCGTCCGCGCTCCTCGGTCATGCCCGCATCGCGGTGCATCGCGGCGAGCTGTCCCTGCGCGGCCTGCAGCTCGTCGAGCAGGCGTGCGCGCTCCTCCCCGTACTGGGCGATGCGGGTGATCCAGAGGCCGAGCGCGATGCTGAACCCGACCGTGAGCACGGCCACGCCGAGGCCGGTGAGCAGGCCCATGGGACCGGATCGCGCGGCGTAGCCGACGACGATCGCGGCGGCGACGAGGATGTTCGCCGTGATGGCGCTCCTCGTGGTCGGCGCCGTGGTCCAGACGAACGGGTAGATGAACGCCTGCACGATCGCGAACGCCGGCTCGAACGCCGTGCCGACCGCGAGGACCGCCGCGAAGAGGATCGCGACCACGAGGTACGGACGCAGCTCGCCCACGGGGAGCAGGCGACGAGCGCCGGCGAAGTACACGATGAGGAACGCGCCCGCCGCGGCCCACGCGCCCCACTCGGTCGGCCCGTACGGCGGGTCGATGAGCGTCAGCACCACGATGACGCTCGCGGCGACGATCGCCGCGAGGTCCCACCAGCGTGCGCTCAGCATGACGCCACCTTCTCACGTGCGGGTCGGCGCCGGCAGCGCGAGGCTGCCGGCGCCCGGTCGGTCACGCGTCGCGCCGGATCCACCGGAACGTGACGCGGCTGATGACGAGCCCCACGACGAGCCAGGCGACGAGCACGATCGCGACGAGCCCGAGGTCCCACTCGCCGTTCTGCTCGAGCACCTTGAAGTCGTCGGGCAGGAACACGGCGCGCATGCCCTGCGCCATCCACTTGAGCGGGAAGATGCTCGCGATGTTCTGCATCCACTCGGGCAGCTGCGAGAACTGCAGGTACACGCCCGAGATGAACTGGAGGATGAGCACGATCGGGATGACGACGGCCGTGGCGCTCTTGCCGCTGCGCGGCACCGCCGACAGCGCGATGCCGAGCAGCGCCGACGTGATGGTGCCGAGCACGAACACCCACGCGAACGTGAGCCACGCGTCGAGGGTCGTCGGCAGCGCGATGCCGAGCACCGTCGCCGCCACGACGAGCAGCAGCGCGGCCTGCAGCGCGCCGGTCGCGAAGACCTGGCCGATCTTGCCCATGAAGTACGACACCGGCGACAGCGGCGTGCCGCCGAGCCGCTTCAGCGTGCCGTTGCTCTTCTCGCCCGCGATGTCGACGGCGAGGTTCTGCACGCCCGACAGGAGGATGCCCGCGGCGAGCATTCCCGGCAGGTAGTACGCCCCGACCGAGACGCCCTCGGCGCCCGGGCCTGGCTGGATTTCGCCCGCCGAGCTGAACGCGGCCGTGAAGATGCCGAGCATGATGACGGGGAACAGGAACGTGAAGAACACGGCATCGGGCGAGCGGAAGTAGCTCCGCGTCTCGAATCCGACGCGCGATGCGCCGATCATGGTCGTGCTCATGCGAGCGCCTCCTCGCGATCGTGCGCCTCGGCTCCGGCCGAGTGCACCAGCTGCAGGTAGATGTCCTCGAGGCTCGGGCGGATGACCTCGAGCCCCTCGGGTTCGCCGCCGAGCCGGGCGACGACGGAGGCGACGAGCTCGGCAGGTCGTTCGGTGCGCACCTCGCGGAGCGCGCCGTCGGCCTCGCGCCACCGCACGATCGGCACACGCGCCTCGGCGCCGCCGAGCTCGTCGATCGCGCCGACGTCGACGAGCCGGCCGCCGATGATGACGCCCGCCCGGTCGCCGAGCTGCGCCGCCTCGTCGAGGTAGTGCGTCGTGAGCAGGATCGTGGTGCCCTCGGCCTTCAGCGACCGGATGAGCTGCCAGAACTCGCGCCGCGCCTCGGGGTCGAAGCCCGTCGTCGGCTCGTCGAGGAACAGCAGCTCGGGGCGCCCGATGATGCCGAGCGCGACGTCGACCCGCCGGCGCTGGCCGCCCGAGAGCTTCGCCACGCGCGTGCGCGCCTTCTCCTCGAGGCCGACCGCGGCGATCACCTCGTCGACGTCCCGCGGATTCGGGTAGTAGCCCGCGAACTGCCGCAGCTGCTCGCGCACGGTCGCGGTGCCGGGCTCGGTGGCCGACTGCAGCACGATGCCGATCCGGGCCTTCCAGGCGAGGTCGCCGCGGGCCGGGTCCACGCCCAGCACGCTGACGTCGCCACCTGAGCGGAGCCGGTAGCCCTCGAGGATCTCGACCGTGGTCGACTTGCCCGCGCCGTTCGGGCCGAGCAGGGCGAAGGTCTCGCCGCGCGCGATGTCGAGGTCGATGCCGTCGACGGCGGCGAGCTGTCCGTAGTCCTTGCGGAGGCCGCGGATGCGCACGGCGGCGTCCGCGTCACTCGCGATGGTGCCCGTACCGGGCGTCGTGATGTCCATGCCACCGAGCCTGCCGGTTGCGGCTCGCGAGCGGCAGCGACCGTGCGGTCGATTCCGCCCTCCACCGATCGGTGGATGCCCGCGTGCCTCGTTCGGGGGGTACCCCGACCTGATGCCCGCGCCGATATGCTGCAGCAGCGTGCGGGTGATGCCGCACGCTCCACCGCGCTCTGCGCCCTACCCAGACGACGGACTCGATGACGACCCACTCCTTCCGGCGCGCCGGCGCGCGCGCCCTCACCCTCCTCCTCGCCGTCGGGCTCACCGCCGGCGCCGCGCTCGGCGTCGCCGTGCCGGCCTCGGCCGACGAGACCTCCGGCACCATCTCCGGCACGATCGTCGGCCAGGGCGAGCCCGTCGTTCCCCTGACGGGCGCCGCCCAGGTGACCGCGTACCCCGCAGGCTCCACGTTCGCGACTGGGTTCGCGTCCGCGAACGCGGGCGCCTTCACCATCTCGGGCCTTCCGGCCGGGGACTACCGACTGGCGGTTCGCCAGTGGATGTCCTCCGGCTGGGGTGACGTGCCCACCATCGCCGGTTGGAGCCCGACGCTCGACGAGCTCGCCACCCTGCCGATCGTGCGGGTCGCCGCGGGCGGCGTCACGACCACGGAGGTGGTGCTTCCGCGCCTGGCGTCGATCACCGGAACCGTCTCGTCCGGCACGGACGGGTCGCCGGTCGGCGGCGCCTCGGTGTCGGTGCGCAACGAGACGACCGGCCGCGGCGGATACGCCACGACGGATGCCGCCGGAGCCTACGTGATCGAGGGACTGGCCGCCGGCACGTATCGCCTGTCGGTCACCGCCGGCGGCGGGTTCGTGCCGTTCGAGGCGAGCGAATCGCTGCTCGTCGCCGCCGGGACGGCCGTGACGGGCGTGGACGCGGTGCTCCAGCGTGGGGCGACCATCTCGGGGATCGTCACCTCCACCGACGGCTCGCCGGTGACCGGGTCCTCGGTCAGCATCCATCGCGCGGACCGCTCGATCGCGAACGTCGCCGGCGTCGCGGCCGACGGCAGCTACACGATCGACGCACTCCCCGCCGGCGAGTACCGTCTCGCCTTCGGCGCACTGAAGGACACTCCCGGCGAGTTCATCGAGGAGTGGTACGCCGATGCGGCCGACTTCGATTCCGCGACCGTCATCACGGTCGCCGAGGGTGAGACGCTCGTCGGCTTCGACGCCGAGATCGCTCCGTTCGCCGACGCGATCGTGCCCGGCACCGTCGCCATCGTCGGGAACCCCACCCCGGGCGAGACCCTCACCGTGGACAGCGGCGTCTGGACTCCGGCGCTGCAGTCGAGCCGCTACCAGTGGCTCCGCGACGGCGAGCCCATCGAGGGCGTCTTCTGGCAGCAGTACACCGTCAGCGAGGGGGACCTCGGAAGCCGCATCTCGGTGCGGGTCACCGGCTCGGCGTTCGGCGTGCGCTCGGCCACGACGACGAGTGAGCCGACGAGGGTGGTGATGGAACGCATGACGGCCGGCGTTCCGACGATCGTCGGTGTTCCGCAGGTGGGCAGCCTCCTCACGGTGGACCCAGGTGTCTGGACGCCCGACCCGGTGCGGTACTCCTACCAGTGGCTGCGGTGGGGCATGCCGATCGACGGCGCCACCTCGCGCAAGTACATCCCCACCGCGCAGGACGCCGGAACCTCCCTGTCGGTTCGGGTCACCGCCCACAAGCCGGGCTGGGGACCGACGAGCGTCGTGAGCGCGTGGTCCGGTCCCGTGCAGGCGTTGCCGATCTTCGCCCCGCTCGCGCAGGGCTGACGGCGAGGCGCCGCGTCGGGTCTCCGGCGCGGCGCCCGCCACCCGTCACACCCCGAGCTCGGCGAGCCGCCGCTCCAGGAAGCGCCGCTCGGGGGCGGTGCGGGCGAGCGCGATCGCCTCGCGATAGCGGGCGGCCGCGGCATCCGCGCGCCCGAGCCGGCGCAGCAGGTCGGCCTGGGCCGCCGGCAGCAGGTGGTAGCCGTCGAGCCGGCCGGATGCCTCGAGCAGCGCGAGGTCGTCGAGCCCCTGTTCGGGCCCGAAGGCCATGCCCCGGGCGATCGCCCGGTTGAGCACCACGAACGGCGAGTCGGCGAAGGTCGCCAGGGTGTCGTACCGGTCGACGATCGCCGCCCAGTCCGTCTCGTCGGCCGTACGTGCGCGGGCGTGCACGGCCTGGATCTCCGCCTGCAGGCGGTACGGCCCGGGCGGGTCGGCCGGGCCGCCGTTGCCCGCCGCCGCCTCGAGCAGCCCGAGCCCCTCGGCGAGCTCGGCCGCATCCCAGCTCGAGCGGTCCTGCTCGGGCAGCGGCACGAGCTCGCCGTCGGCGTCCACGCGCGCGGCCGACCTGGCGTGCTGCAGCAGCAGGAGCGCGAGGAGCGCCCGCGCCTCGTCGGCGTCGGGGAGCAGCGCGACCACCATGCGCGTGAGGCGGATCGCCTCGATCGAGAGGTCGAGGCGCTGCAGCTCGTCGCCGTGCGACGCGAGGTAGCCCTCGTTCGCCACGAGGTAGAGCACCGCGAGCACGCCGTCGAGTCGCTCGGGGAGCAGGTCGGCGGTGGGCACGCGGTAGGGGATGCCGGCGTGCCGGATCCGGCGCTTCGCACGAACGATGCGCTGGGCCATGGTGGCCTCCGGCACGTGGAACGCCCGGGCGATCTCGCCGGTGTCGAGACCGCCGACGGTGCGGAGCGTCAGCGCCACGCGGGCGTCCATCGACAGGGCGGGATGCGCGCACGTGAAGACGAGCCGCAGCCGGTCGTCCCACGCGGGCTCGTCGTCGGCGACGACGTCGGCGGGATCGCGCGGGCCGTCGGCCCGCCCCGAGAACTCCTCCATCGCCATCCACTCCCTGACCTTCTCGGCCTCGACGCCGCGGCGCCGCAACCGGTCGAGCGCGAGGTTGCGCGCGGCCGTGGTGAGCCAGGCGCCCGGGGTGCGCGGGACGCCGTCGCGCGCCCACGTGGTCGCCGCGCGTTCGAAGGCGCCCGACGCGGCCTCCTCGGCCACGTCCCAGTCGCCCGTCACCCGGATCAGGGTCGCGACGACGCGCGCCCACTCGCCGCGATACGCCTCGCGCAACGCGACCGCGACGTCGGGCGCGAGCGCGTCCCCGGCGCCCGCACCCGACTCGCTCTCGTCCGAACCGGTCAGAGCGACGCTCCTGCGAGGGCTTCGGCGGCCGCGGGTTCGAGGCGGCGACCGCGCTCCTCGGCCTCCCGCTCCGCGCGCGCGACCTGGTCGCCGTGCACGTCGAACGGCCACAGCGGCCGCAGCTCGATCGCGCCGCCGCGGGCCATCGGGTGCTTCGCGGCCACCCCGATCGCCTCGCCGAGATCCTGCACGTCGATGAGGTCGAACCCGGCGACCCACTCCTTCGACTCCGCGAATCCGCCGTCGGTGACGAGCACCTCGTCGTTGCGGCGGCGCACGAAGGTGGCATCCGACGGCGGCCGCAGCACCTCGCCGAACTGGCGGATGCCGCGTCCGTCCATCTCGTTCACCCAGGCCTCGGGGTCGTCGTCCGCCGCGTCGGTGTCGGCCGCGTCGGTGTCGGCCGCGTCGGTGTCGGCCGCGGCCTCGCTCCGCTCGCCGGTCGACTCCGCGACGACGAGCATGAGGTACCGCCGTCCGCGCGGCGCCCGCTCGGCGAATCCGTCGGGCACGATCCTGGCGCCGGGCTCGGCGTCGGGCCACTGCACGAACGGCCGGATCTCCACGCGCCCGAACGACGCCGCCGGATGCTTCGACGCGATTTCGATCGCCTCGTCGAGGTCGCGCACGTCGATGACGTCGAACCCGCCGATCGCCTCCTTCGCCTCGGTGAACGGCCCGTCGACGACGAGCACCTGGCCGTCGCGCACGCGGACGGTCGTCGCGTCGTGCTCGGGCCGCAGGCGTTCGCCGTACTCCGAGACGCCACGCGCCTCGATGTCGTCGACCCACTCGCCGACGTTGTCCTCGGCGGGGACGTACGGCAGGGCGTCGGGGCCCTCGGCGTAGAACAGTGCGTACTGCATGGCGGATTCCTCTCCCTCGGTCACGCTACGCAGGTACGACGAACGAGGGGAAGGCGGATCGACACTTCGATCCGAAACGATCAGTGCGGCAGCACGAGCGAGACGCCGAGCACGATCATGACGACCGCGATCACCGCGTCGAGCACCCGCCAGGCGCGCGGGCTGGCGAGCACGCGGCCGAGGAGCCTCGCGCCGTAGGCCAGGCCGAAGAACCAGGCGATGCTCGCGAGCCCGGCGCCGACCGCGAACGCCCAGCGACCGTCGCCGTGCGTGTTCGCGACCGAGCCGAGCAGGAACACCGTGTCGAGGTAGACGTGCGGGTTGAGCCACGTGAGCGCGAGGCAGGTCAGCACGGCCGCGAGCAGACCCGAGCGAGCGGTCGCCGTGCGGGTCAGGGTCGCCGTCGCGGTTGCCGTCGCCGTCGCGGTCCCGGATGCCGCGAGCCCACCGGATGCCGCGAGCCCACCGGATGCGGCGAGCCCACCGGATGCCTCCGGGCCGTCGGATGCCGCAGGTGTCCCGGCCCCGGCATCCGACCGCTCCGGGGCATCCGCACCGCTGCGTGCGTCGAGCGCCGCGCCGCTCGGACGGATCGCCCGTCGTGCCGCAAGCAGGCCGTACGCCACGAGGAACGCCGCGCCCGCCCACCGGATGAGGTCGACGAGCCACGGCACGGCCTGCATGACGGCACCCACGCCCGAGACGCCCACGATGATCAGCGCGAGGTCGGAGAGAGCGCAGATCGCGGCGACCGCGAGCACGTGCTCGCGCCGGATGCCCTGGCGCAGCACGAAGAGGTTCTGCGCGCCGATGGCGACGATGAGCGAGAGGCCGAGGCCGATTCCGGCGAGCAGGGAGGTGAACACGCTTCGAGGCTAGGCGCGCAGCGTTCAGCAATCCAGCTCATGATTCTTCATCAGCATTAGCATTGCTTCAGATGGAGATCCCGCTCGACCTCGCCCGCACCCTCGCCGCCGTCATCGACGAGGGCACGTTCGACGCGGCCGCGAAGCGCCTGCGGATCACGCCGTCGGCGGTCTCGCAGCGCGTGAAGAGCCTCGAGCAGCAGCTCGGTCGCGTGCTCGTGGTGCGGTCGAAGCCGGCGCGCCCCACCGAGGCCGGCGCGCCCATCGTGCGCCTCGCCCGCCAGCTCGCGTTGCTTGAGCACGACGCGCTCGCCGCGTTCGGCGACGACGCCGCGCCCGACAGACCCGTCTCGGTGCCGCTCGCCGTCAACGCCGACTCGCTCGCCACGTGGTTCCTCCCGGCGCTCGCTCGCGTGGTGCAGCGGCATCCGGTCGTCTTCGACCTGCACCGCGACGACCAGGACTTCACCGCCGGGCTGCTCGAGTCGGGCACCGTGATGGCCGCGGTCACCTCGCAGGCCGAGCCCGTCGCCGGCTGCGTCGTGCGTCCCCTCGGCATCATGCGCTACCGCGCGGTCGCCACTCCCGGCTACGTCGCGCTCTGGCTCCCCGACGGGCCGACGCGCGCGGCGATCGAGTCGGCGCCGCGCGTCGACTTCGACCGGCGCGACGACCTGCAGTCCGCGTGGCTCGAGGAGGTCGGCGCGGATGCCGCGCGCTCGCCCCGGCACTACGTCCCCGCGTCGAACGACTTCGCCGAGGCCATCAAGCTCGGCCTCGGCTGGGGGCTCCTGCCCGGGTTCCAATGCGACGACGAGCTCGACCGCGGAGCGCTGGTGTCACTGGGCGGTCCGCCGGTCGACGTGCCGCACCACTGGCAGCAGTGGAACCTGCGCTCGCGGCTGCTCGATGCGATCGCCGAGGAGGTCGTCGCGGAGTCCCGCCGCGCACTCGTCGTCGCGTAGCGAGTCGCGCGCCCGGACTCAAGCCCCTTGTCGGGCCGCCCCGTCCCGCGTTGAGTGGGATGCGGCGGCGATCCCGCCGGAAAGGAGTCCGATCATGGGTGTCGGAGACCGCATGGAGAACACGGCCGAGGACCTCGGCGGCAAGGCCAAGGAGGCCGCGGGCAAGGTCACGGACAACGAGCGCCTCGAGGCCGAGGGCAAGATGGACCAGGCCAAGGCGGACATGAAGAACGCCGTCGAGGACGTGAAGGACGCCTTCCGCGACGACGACCGCTAGGGGCATCGACGTCGACGGGCCGCCGGGTTCATCCCCGGCGGCCCGTCGTCGTGTCGGGACGTGGTCAGGCGAACAGCCGCTGCAGGCGCTGCACGCCCTCGAGGAGCGGCGCATCGCCGAGCGCGTAGCTGAAGCGCAGGAACCCGCTCGGCCCGAACGCCTCGCCCGGCACGGCCGCGACCTCGGCTTGCTCGAGCATGAGGTCGGCGAGCTCGAGCGACGTGGTCGGCGTGACGCCGCCCCACTCCCGGCCGAGCAGGCCCGTGACGTCGGGGTAGACGTAGAACGCGCCCTGCGGCACCGGCACGTGCACGCCGTCGATCTTCGAGAGCTCGGCCACGATCGTGCGACGGCGGCGGTCGAACGCGCGGCGCATCTCCTCGACAGGCTCCTGCGGGCCGGTGAGCGCGGCGATCGCGGCGCGCTGCGAGATGTTCGAGACGTTCGACGAGAGGTGCGACTGCAGGTTGGCGGCGCCCTTGATCACGTCGGAGGGGCCGACCATCCAGCCGAGGCGCCAGCCGGTCATCGCGTAGGTCTTCGCGACGCCGTTGACGAGGATCGTCTGGTTCGCGAGCTCGGGCACGGCCTCGACGACCGACACCGCGCGCGGCGGCACGCCGTCGGGGTCGTCGGCGTAGGTGAGGTTCTGGTAGATCTCGTCGGCCACGACCCAGATGCCGTGCTCGAGCGCCCACTGGCCGATCTCGCGGATCTGGTCGGCCGAGTAGACCGCGCCGGTCGGGTTCGACGGCGAGACGAGCAGCAGCACCTTCGTGCGGTCGGTGCGCGCGGCCTCGAGCTGGTCGACCGTGACGAGGTAGCCCTGGTCGGCGCCGGCGAACACGTCGACCTGGCGGCCGCCCGCGAGCTTGATCGCCTCGGGATACGTCGTCCAGTACGGCGTGGGGACGAGCACCTCGTCGCCGTCGTCGAGCAGCACCTGGAAGGCCTGGTACACGGCCTGCTTGCCGCCGTTCGTGACGACGACCTGGCCGGCGCCGACCTCGAGGCCCGAGTCGCGCAGCGTCTTCTGCGCGATCGCCTCCCGGAGGTCGGGCAGGCCGGCCGCGGGCGTGTAGCGGTGGTTGCGGGGATCGCGCACGGCGTCGAGCGCCGCCTCGACGATGTGCTCGGGCGTCGGGAAGTCGGGCTCGCCCGCGGCGTACGAGATGACCGGCCGGCCCTCGGCCTGGAGGGCCTTCGCCTTCGCATCGACCTTCAGCGTGGCGGACTCGGCGATGGCGGCGATGCGGGCGGAGAGTCGGGCGTGTTCGGTCACCCTCACAGCCTAGGGCGAGCGGATGCCGCGTGGCACGTGGGGTCGGCGACGGGCGGACGGATGCCGTGGCATCCGCCCGCCCGTCGGGACGAACGACCGATCAGCCCTCGGTGGGCCCGTCGATCGTCACGGCAACGTCGGGGTGGTCGCTGAAGACGCCGTCCATGCCCGCGTCGATGAACACCTGCAGCTCGCCGGCGAGGTCGCCGGGAGCGTTCGGGTCGCTCGACGAGCGGAACTCGGCCGGCAGGAACTGGTTCTCGAGGCGGAACGTCCAGCCGTGCACGTCGAGCCCGGCCGCGTGGGCGTCCGCGATGATCGGCTTCGGCGTGCCGAGCGTGCCCGCCGGCGTGCGCGGGATCATGACCGACTTCTCGAGGCCGACGCCGTCGGCGTACGTCGCGACCTCGGCGAGGCCGGCGGGCGTCACGAGGTCGGCGTAGGTGCGCGGATCGCCGGCGGCGGTGAAGTCGTACGGGCGACCCGACGAGCTCACGAGCTGGGCGAGGGTGACGTCGGTCATGGCGTCGAGCTCGCGCAGGTTGCCGACCTCGAAGCTCTGCACGATTACCGGCGCGGTCGCGCGATCGAGGTCGTTCGCCTGCAGCGCCGCGACGAGCGGCTCCTCGAGCGAGAGGCCGATCGAGTCGAAGTACGTCGGGTGCTTCGTCTCGGGGTAGACGCCGACCTGGCGGCCGTCGCAGCTGATCGAGTGGCGGGCGAGGTCCATGACCTCGTCGAGGGTCGGGATCAGGTAGAGCCCGTCGAACGCGGTGTTCGCGGGCCGGGTCAGCGGCAGCCGCTCCTTGGCGCGCAGCGTGCGGAGCTCGGCGAGCGTGAAGTCCTCGGTGAACCAGCCGGTGATGCTCGCGCCGTCGATGAGCTTGGTCGCCTTGCGACCGGCGAACTCCGGCCGTGCCGCGACATCCGTGGTACCGCTGATCTCGTTCTCGTGGCGGGCGACGAGCACGCCGTCCTTCGTCGAGACCACATCGGGCTCGATGTAGTCGGCGCACTGCACGATCGCGGTCTCGTACGAGGCGAGCGTGTGCTCAGGGCGGTACCCGCTCGCGCCGCGGTGGCCGACCAGGGTCACCGGCGACGGCTCGATCTTCAGCTTGTCGAGGTCGATGACGGCGAACTCGGTGTCGTCGGGCGTTCCCGGGATGCGCGCGTCGTTGCCGGGGTAGTTGTTGTCGTTGCCGATGAGCAGGTCGCCGTTCTTCAGCCGCACGACCGTCTCGAACGACTGCACGGGCAGGGAGAAGACCTCGCCCGTGCCGTAGCCGTCGCCCGCGCCGATGCCGTCGGGGTTGGCGATGCGGAGCCCGTCGAGCACGAGCGTCTTCTCGAGGTACCCCGCGGCATCCGTGCGACGCAGGTCGACCTCGTAGACGCGCTTCGTGACCGACTGCTCGCCCTCGAAGTCGTCGCGCTCGATGAGCAGGAGCACGTCGTTGCGAACGGTGAAGGCATCGCCGATGACGTTCGCCTCCTGGTCGGCCTGGTAGCTCCAGGTCCGACCGGTGTAGGCGCCCGCGCGAGTGTCGAACTCGTGGATCTCGCGGCGGCGCAGGTCGCGGTCGTCGGCGTACGAGCCCTCGATCACCGGGTAGAGGTAGCGCCCGTTCACGGATGCCGCGAGCGCCTCGAACCCGCGGCTGGCGCGCACGCGCGGCGTCTCGCCCGGCTGCAGGTACGGGTTCTGCGGGGACTTCGCACCCGTGAGGGAGTACGGCTTCTCGAGCAGCGTGCCGTTCGCGTCGAAGTGCAGCAGGAACGGCCCGAACTCCTCGCCGACCCAGAACGAGCCGTCCGCGGCGCGCACGACCGACTCGATGTCGAAGTCGGCGCCGGTGAGCAGGCGCTCGGGGGTGCCGTCGTTCACGATCGGGAAGTCGAGCACGTGGTTGCGGTCGTTGTACGAGACGAAGCGCTCGACGGCGATCTCGCCGGCACCGCCGGCGGCGGTCTGCCAGGCGGGACGCACGAGGTAGGTGCGCAGCAGGAAGTCGGCGGAGTTGCCCTTGCTGCCGAAGCCGTTGTCGGGCTGGGCCCAGAACGTGCCGTCGCCGTTGTCGATGGCGGCCGAGAACCCGGGGATGACCTGGCCCGGCCACGGGCCGACCCGGCCGTTGCCCGGCGAGGCGAGCGCACCCGACGCCGGCCCCGGCTCGAGGTGGTCGGCGCTCAGCGTCGCGCGCGCGACGAGCGTGGGCTCGTGCGCCTGCACGTACGGCGAGCTCGAGTGCTCGTCGCCCTGGCCGGGTGCGGCTATGGCGGGGGAGGGGATGATGACGGCGGCGAGGGCCGCGGCGGCGGACAGTGCGAGGAGGCGCGGCAGGGCGCGTCGTGTCGATGTTCGGCTCATGCGGCGAGCCAATCGACGCCGTCCGTCGTCGGGATGACGCGCAGGGGAAGGGGTCGCGGCCGCTGGGTGAACGCACAGGTGGCGCACAGAGTGGGACATCTGACCCACTTCTGCTACGCTGCGCCGCGTGATGACGCGCCCCCGACGAGCCCTGCGCGCCGGGGCCGCGATCCTGGTCCTGCTCGCCCTCGGGGCGGGGATCGCGTTCGTGCTGACCGACGCGCTCGGCATCCGATCCGAGCCGTCCGACATCCCCGCCGAGACGCTCGTGGCCGCGCCCGAGATCCCCGTCTCCGTGCCGCCGGCGTTCACGGCGGTGACGGCGCCCGACTCCCTCCGCATGGCGCTGGCGGTCGAGGAACTGCAGGCCGCGGTCGCCGATGCGGGCGCCACCGAGGGCACGGCGACGCTCGACGTGGTCGTCGAGGGGGGCGGCGCGGCAGCGGCATCCGATGCCGATGACACGTACCGGCTCGAGGGCGCGCCCGACGCGCTTCGGGTCGTCGCGGCCACCGAGGCCGGCGCCGCCCTCGGGGTCTACGACCTCGCCGCGGCGGTCCGCGACGGACGGCCTGTCGATGAGCGGCTCGGCGACGTCGTCGAGTCCGAGCTCGGGTTCCGCATGGTCGACCTCGGCGCCGTGGGCGTGACCGTCGACGAGGCGGAGTGGGCCGCCGGCGACGACTACTCGCACAACTCGAAGGCCTTCGCCGACGTCATCCTGCCCGAGGCGCCGTACATCGACGAGGCGGCGCTCGAGGTCGCTCGTGCCGACTTCGAGGCGTACGTGCGCCACGCGCTCGCCGAGGGCTACAACGCGATCGCCATCCCGGGGTTCATCGAGTACCTCACGTTCTCGGAGGTCGGCGACGGCGACGACGTGTACGGCGCCGACGACGACCACGTCGCCCGCGCACTGGCGATGCGCGAGGCCTTCGGGCCGATGTGGGAGTTCGCGCACGACGCGGGCCTGCGCGTCTACTTCCGCACCGACATGCTCACGCTCACGACGCCGCTCGAGGCGTATCTCACCGACCGCTTCGGCGGGCTCGCCACCGAGGACCCGGCCTTCTGGGACGTGTACGCGGCCGGCCTCGACGAGCTCTACGCCGAGCTGCCCTACGTCGACGGACTGCTCGTGCGCATCGGCGAGGCGGGCCGCGTCTACGACCTGCCGGGCTGGGACTACTACTCCGAGCTCGCCGTCACGACGGTCGACTCGGTGCGCGCGATGCTCACGGCGTTCACCGAGCAGGCCGAGCGGGTCGACCGCGAGGTGATCTTCCGCACGTGGAGCGTCGGCGTGGGCGCGGTGGGCGACATGCACACGAACGACCGCTCGTACCGGGCCGTGCTCGATGGCATCGACTCCGACCGCCTCATCGTGTCGACGAAGTACACGCTCGGCGACTTCTACAGCCATCTGCCGCTCAACCACACGCTCGAGGTCGGCGACCACCGCCGCATCGTCGAGTTCCAGAGCCGCCGCGAGTTCGAGAACTTCGGCGCGTTCCCGAACGACCTCGGCGTGCTCTATCAGGAGGCCCTGCAGCGCTTCATCGCAGCGAACCCGGGTCTCGAGGGCATCTGGACCTGGACGCAGGACGGCGGCCCGTGGCGCGCCGGGCCGCTCTCGCTCGAGCTGAAGGCCGGCTTCTGGCAGCTCTACGAGCTCAACACCGAGCTCGCCGTGCGCCTCGCGCGCGACCCCGGTGCCGACCCGGCGCAGCTCACCGCGGACTGGGCGCGACGCTGGTTCTCCGACGACCCCGCCACCGTGCGGGCCATCGGCGAGGCGATGGCGCAGTCGCGCGAGGCGATCACCGAGGGTCTCTACATCGGTCCGTTCGCCGACCGCCGCGTGTTCGCGATCGGCCTCGAGCCGCCGCCCATGATGTGGATCTTCGAGTGGGACATCGTCACGGGCGACAGCGCCGTGCTCGACGTCATCTACGACGTGAGCCGCGACCAGCTCGACGAGGCCATCGCGGGCGGCGACCGGGCGAGCGCGGCCGTCGAGCGCATGCGCGAGGCGGTGGCTGCGACGGATGCCGCGACCTGGCGCGATCCGGCGCTGCGCACGGCGTTCCTCGACACGCTCGACTACCAGGCGTCGACCTACGCGATGCTCGGCGACTACCGCGAGATGTTCCTGCGCCAGGCGCAGTGGCACGACACCGGCGAGCAGTCCGCGTACGAGCGGTGGGATGCCGCGCGGCATGCGTTCGAGGCATCCGCCGCCGCGCACGAGGCGGCCTACGCGGGAGACCCGTACTACCCGGCGTACAACCTCACCGCGGCGCAGCTCGGCGTGGACCGCGCCGAGCGCGACCTGCCCATGGCATGGGCCGCGCGCATCGCGCTCGTGCTCGCCGCGGCGTTCATCGCCTACGGCATCGCCGCGGGCGCCGCGGGCGCCGCGCGCGCCGGCTGGCCCGGGGCGAGGGCCGCACGCGCGCTCTGGGTCGCGGCGACCCGTCCGTGGCGCGCCGCCGAGGCGACCGACGGGCTCACGCGCGTCGATCGCGCGCTGGTGGTGGGCGTGCCCGCGCTCGCGCTCGTGGCGAGCCGCGGCATGCAGACCTGGTTCCTCGCACCGTCGCACCTCGTGGTGACGCTCGGCTCGTGGGCGGTCTTCGTGCTCGTGCTGCTGTTCGCGCTGCGGGGCCGGCGCGCGTGGCCCGTGCTCGCGGCCGTCGGCGGCGCGGCGATGCTGCGAGTGCTGCTCCTGCTCGTGGTGCTCGCGCCGACGGGTCCGGGCGGCTACTGGTTCCACTTCTGGACCGACCCGCTCGCCCGATCCGCCTACGTCGTGGTCGCCTTCGCGGCGTTCGGCTGGGTGCTCGTCGCGGGCGCCTGGGCGCTCGCCGGGCAGATCGGCGCCCGCCGGGCCACCGGCACCGTGGTCGCCGCCGTCGGCGCCGTGCTCGCCGTCGTCGGGGCGCTCATCGGCGCCATCGGACTCGAGGCCGCGCTCACGCTCTGGAACGACGAGATGGCGCTGCTGCCGTGGGGCCTCTCCCGCATCCTCGGCATCAGCGTCTACCTCGACATCCCCGCCGACACCGCATGGTGGGCCGCGGCGGCCGGCGGGGTGCTCGTCATGGTCGGCGCGCTCGTCGCGCTGCCGCGCAGGCGGACGGAGCTCAGTCGGTCCGAGCCGCCATCTCCCGTCCGTGCACGATGATCGCGTAGATCACGAGCACGTCGAGCGCCAGCACGATGATCGACAGCCACGGCTGCGTCGGCAGCAGGAACAGCTGGCTGACGGCACTGATGCCGACGAGGATCACGGCGACCACGCGCGCCCAGGTCGCGCCGCGGAAGAGCCCGGCCGCACCGATGATGAGCGCGATGCCGATGATGAGGTGCCACCAGCCCCAGCCCTGCACGTCGAGGAGCAGCAGGGCGCCCTCGGTCCGCACGAAGTAGGCGCTCCCGGGGGCGAAGATCGCGGCGAGCCCGTGCAGGGCGTCGAAGACGCCGGCGATGAGCATGACGATCGCGGCGAACCAGACCCAGCCGACCCACTTGGTCACGGTGTTGTCACTCATGGCGGAACACTCCCTCGAACTCGGACGAGGCACCGGGCGGGGGCGCTCGGCGCGGGGTGGTGCTGAGCGTGACGCTAGCGCTGCCGGCAGCGCGCGACAAGATCCGCGGGCGCCGTGTCGTGCACGGCGCTCAGAGGCTCTGGCCGATGTCCCACAGGCGGTCGGGTCGGCCGTCGATCGCCTCCGAGACCGCCAGCGCCTGGTCGTCCGACAGCGAGGCGACGTAGTCGACCACGCCGCGTGCCACCCCGAGGGTGTGCACCTCGGATGCCTCGGGCACCGGGATGCCCGCCGGCTGGGCCGCGCGCAGCCTGGCGTACCCCTCGGTCGCGAGGTCGACGAGCTCTCGGAGCCGCTCGGGCACGCGGTGCCGATCGAAGTCGTCGGTGACCCAGGCCGTGAGCCCGCGCACGGTGCGCGTGAGGGCGCGGCTGAGCCCGCGCTGGTACATGACGATGTCGGCGCGGTCGAGGATGAAGTGCCGGTGCACGAACTTCAGGACCTCGACCTCGTGCCACGCGCGCCGGTCGAGGGTCACGAGGCCCGAGCGTGCGACGCCGGGCGGCGCGGGGACGACCGAGGCCCGCAGGTGCCCGATCCAGCGGTTGGTGAACGACGACAGTGCGCGCTCTGAGGCGATCGAGCCGTCGAACGGCGTCGCGAGCAGGCCGTCGACGAGGTCGTCGGCCACGACGTCGACGGCGTCGGCGAACGCGTCGTCGTCGGCGATCCACGGGTCGCTGCGGCGCAGCTTGCGGCGCAGGCCCTCGAGCGCGGAGCCGGGGGGTGCGCCGCGGGGGGTGAGCCCCTCGTCGTCGAGCGCGCGCAGCTCGGTCGCGCCGGCGATCCACCCGCGGAACTCCCGCGCGACGGCGCCCTGGCTGAGCAGGCCCGCCCGGTAGAAGTCGTCGACGTCGTGGATCGAGTAGGCGATGTCGTCGGCGATGTCCATGATCGAGCACTCGAGCGACTGCTGCAGCGGCGGCATCCCTCGGCGTGCGGCGACGAGGTCGTCGGCGTCGAGGTCGTACGCCGAGAACTTCACCACCTCGACCCCGCCCGAGACGCGGCGGAGGCCGCGTGGCAGGGGTTCGTCGGACGAGCCGACGTCGACGAACCGCGTCCACGGGTACTTCGCCACGGCGGTGCGCACCGCGGCCGTGAGGTTCAGGCCCTGCGGCGCCGCCTCGCACACGTCGAGCGCGGTGAGGATGCGGTAGGTCTGCGCGTTGCCCTCGAAGCCGTCGGCGAGGCCGAGGCTCTCGCGCGCCAGCCGATCGAGCACGCGTTCGCCGAGGTGGCCGAACGGCGGATGCCCCAGGTCGTGCGCGCTCGCCGCGGCCTGCACCACGACGGCGTCGCAGCCGTGTTCGAGCACGAGGTCGCGGGCGGGCGACGACGGGTCGTTGAGCCCGACCGCGATCGACCGCGCGACCGCGGTGACCTTGATCGAGTGCGTCAGGCGGTTGTGGATGAGCGGGCCGGCGCCGGGCTGCGCGATCACCTGCGTCACCGCCGACAGGCGCGAGAAGTACGGCGAGAAGCGGATGCGCTCGAGGTCGAGCCGGAACTCGGAGTGCTCGCCGATCACCTCGACGCTCGAGCGGGGCTCGGCGAACCGCCGGGCGGCGCGTGCGGACGGCATCAGTCGGCTCCCCTCTCGGCCGGCCGCCGGCGTCGTCGTGCGGCGCGGCCGATTCCCAATCTACGGCGGCGGGCGACGCCGCGGGGGCCGCGAGCGGCACGGCGATGCGGGCGCGGTTTGGCGGCGCGGCATCCGTCGCCTAAACTTGCTGAGGTTGCGGTTCTCACCCAAGCTTTCCCCTGCCCTCTTTCGGGCAGGAGGAGCAGGCGGGAGCGCGACACCCGCGGAGGCCGAGGGCCTCCGAAGGGCGGTGGCTCAATTGGTAGAGCAGCGGTCTCCAAAACCGCAGGTTGCAGGTTCGAGTCCTGTCCGCCCTGCGAGCCGGCAGTGATTGCCGGCCCACGAAAGGTGTACGAGGTGGCACGGAAGATCATCGACGAGCCCAGCGAGGATGTCGTCGCCAACGCGAAGCGCGAACGCGCGGCGCGGCGCAACCCCTTCGCGCGGATCGCGCTGTTCATCCGGCAGGTCTTCGGCGAACTGCGCAAGGTCGTCACGCCCACGCGTCGGGAGCTGTTCAGCTTCACCGCCGTCGTGCTCGTGTTCGTCATCATCATGATGGCGCTCGTGTGGGGCCTCGACCAGGTCTTCGGCTGGCTCGTCCTCTGGGTCTTCGGTACTCCCGCGGCCTAGCGGGGCGCGGCCCCGGTGACCGGAGGCGCCGACGGCGCACGGAAGCAAAGGATTGAGAGAAGTGGCAAGGATCGAGCGCGAAGACGTCGACTGGGCGACGGCTGCCGAGCAGTCGTCTGAGGACGACGAAGTGCAGGAAGGCTCGCCCAACGAGCACGACGAGGAGTCGGTCGAGGCGGCCGAGCACCGCGCCGTGCACATCGTCGACGACGAGGGCAACGACATCGACCTCGACGCCGTGCTCGACGCCATGGCCGAGGCCGCCGACCCCGAGGCCGACGCGGTCGTCGACGACGCCCTCGAGATCGACTCGGAGGACGAGGTCCTCGCGGCCGCCGAGGCGACCGCCGAGGAGGCCGAGGAGACCCACGACCCCTACGAGGAGTTCCGCGCCGAACTGCGCTTCCTCCCGGGCAAGTGGTACGTCATCCACTCCTACGCGGGCTTCGAGCGCCGCGTGAAGGCGAACATCGAGCAGCGCCGCGAGTCGATGGCGATGGCCGACTACATCTTCCAGGTCGAGGTGCCGATGGAGGACGTGGTCGAGATCAAGAACGGCCAGCGCAAGATGGTCACCCGCGTGCGCATCCCCGGCTACGTGCTCGTGCGCATGGACCTCAACGAGGAGAGCTGGTCGGTCATCCGCCACACTCCCGGTGTCACCGGCTTCGTCGGCAACGCGCACAACCCCACGCCCCTCCGCTTCGAGGAGGCCTTCGGCATGCTGAAGAGCCTCGTCGAGATCAAGGACGTCGCCCCCGCCCGCGGGGCGAAGGCCGGTGCCGCCGCCGGTGCCGCCCGCGCCATCCCGGCCGAGGTCGACTTCGAGATCGGCGAGACGATCACGATCAAGGACGGCTCGTTCGCGGGCCTGCCCGGCACGATCAGCGAGATCAAGCCCGAGAGCGGCAAGCTCACGGTGCTCGTCTCCCTCTTCGAGCGCGAGACCCCGGTCGAGCTCAGCTTCGACCAGGTCACCAAGCTCTAAGAGCTCACAGAACCCACGCAGCGACCCTCCGGTATACTCGGGGGGTTGTGCTGCGTCCAGCACACAGACCACCGCAGCCCGGATCCGCCGGAACCTGCGGGAGAGTGCCCCGATCGATTCGGTCGGGCGTTCGAACAGGAAGAGAGAAATCATGGCACCGAAGAAGAAGGTCACTGGTCTGATCAAGCTTCAGATCAACGCCGGCGCCGCCAACCCGGCCCCGCCCATCGGCCCGGCCCTGGGTCAGCACGGCGTGAACATCATGGAGTTCTGCAAGGCCTACAACGCGGCCACCGAGTCGCAGCGCGGCAACGTGATCCCCGTCGAGATCACGGTCTACGAGGACCGCTCGTTCACCTTCATCCTGAAGACCCCGCCCGCCGCCGAGCTCATCAAGAAGGCCGCCGGCGTGCCCAAGGGCTCCGGCGTCCCGCACACCACCAAGGTGGGCAAGCTCACGCAGGACCAGGTCCGCGCGATCGCCGAGCAGAAGATGGTCGACCTCAACGCGAACGACCTCGACGCCGCCTCGAAGATCATCGCCGGCACCGCCCGCTCGATGGGCATCACGGTCGAGTAATCCCCTCGGTGGTCGAGGAGCGCCGGCGAAGCCGACGCGTATCGAGACCCCACGGATGCCCCGTCGCGGCATCCGACCTTCAGAACTCTCATTCGTGGCAGCGCCCGCCAGGCGCGATGACCACACTCTCTCGAGGAGAAGCAACATGGCACAGAAGTCCAAGGCCTACCGGGCCGCGGCCGAGAAGATCGAGGCCGGCAAGTACTACACCCCGACCGACGCCGTCGCCCTGGCGAAGGAGACCGGTTCGGCGAAGTTCGACTCGACCGTCGAGGTCGCGCTGAAGCTCGGCGTCGACCCCCGCAAGGCCGACCAGATGGTGCGCGGCACCGTCATCCTCCCGCACGGCACCGGCAAGACCGCTCGCGTCATCGTGTTCGCGACCGGCCCCGCCGCCGAGGCCGCGATCGCGGCCGGCGCCGACGAGGTCGGCGGCGCCGAGCTCATCGAGAAGGTCGCCGGCGGCTACACCGCGTTCGACTCGGCCGTCGCCACCCCCGAGCTCATGGGCCAGGTCGGGCGTCTCGGCAAGGTCCTCGGCCCGCGCGGCCTCATGCCGAACCCCAAGACCGGCACCGTGACCCCGAACCCGGCCAAGGCCGTCGAGGACATCAAGGGCGGCAAGATCGAGTTCCGCGTCGACAAGCACGCCAACGTGCACTTCGTCGTCGGCAAGGCCTCGTTCTCGCAGGACCAGCTCAACGACAACCTCAAGGCCGCCCTCGAGGAGGTCGTGCGCCTCAAGCCGTCGAGCGCCAAGGGCCGCTACATCCAGAAGGGCGCCGTGTCGACCACGTTCGGCCCCGGCATCCCGCTGGACGTCAACGCGATCTGAGATCCACCACGAAGGGCCCGCCGGTTCGCCGACGGGCCCTTCGTCGTTCCCGATCGTCAGTGGGTGATCGCGTCCTGGTGGGCCCGCATGCTGGGCCGGATGGCGAGTGCGGCGACGATCACGACGACCGCTCCGCCGATCCAGGACATCCACGCCGCACCGAAGGTCATCGGATCGGCGTAGCCGCCGATCCACGGCGAGATGATGAGCAGCACGCCGAGGGCGCCCTGCACGTACTCCATCGCGACGAGGCCCGGCATCGCAAGGTTGACGAGCCCCGAGACGATGAGCAGCGCGCCGAGCGTCACCATGATCGCGACCGATGCGCCCATCGGCGGCACGAACAAGGTCGACAGTGCCACGGCGAGACCGGCGGCGATGGCCACCCAGTCCTCCCATCGCGTCCACTTCTTCATAGAAACCAGCCTCCTCACGGGTCGGTGGCTCCCAAAGCGGGGGTCGACTTAACGGTACGACCGCCGGGGTCGCGCGGCAATCGTGACTGATCAGGCAATCGGGCTCGTCGACGGGCGACGAGGTCGTGCGGCCTCCGCTCAGAAGCCGATGCGGAAGCCCCGATCGCCGGTGGGTTCGACCTCGGTGACGTCGGTGCCCTGCACGACGGCACCCCGCGGACCCTGCGCGAGCCAGTCGAGCATCGCCTGCACGGATGCCGCGTCGCCCTCGACCTCGGCTTCGACCGTGCCGTCGGAGCGGTTCCGCACCCAGCCGGCGACCCCGAGGCGGTCGGCCTCGAGCTGCGCGGAGTAGCGGAAGCCCACGCCCTGGACCCCGCCGTGCACGATCACCCGCCTGCGGATCACCCCTCCAGCGTACGATGACGAGTGCCGGCGTCGGGCCACGGCGGACCGCACCCGGCTGGGGGCGACATGACGTCGAGCGCACTCGAGGCGGGCCGCGCGGCCGCGGCGGTGCGGCGCTGGGCGGAGGCGTACGAGCGGCTCTCGGTCGCGGACGCGGTCGACGGCCTCGGCGCGACCGACCTCGAGCTGCTCGCGGAGGTCACGCTGCTCCGCGGAGAGCCCCAGGAGGCGGTCGACGCGCTGTCGCGCGCGTACGAGGCGCACCTCTCGGCGGGCAGAACCGACCGGGCCGCCCGCGCGGCGGGATGGCTCTCGCTGTGGCTGATCGAGCTGGGCGACTTCTCGCGCTGCGTCGTCTGGGCCTCTCGAGCGATGCACCTCGTCGAGGCCATGGACCATCCGGGTGCGCTCGCAGGGTTTGTCCGCCTGGCGCCCACGGTGGCGCAGCTCGGCAGCGGCAACCCTGCCGAGGCGAGGCGCATCAGCGAGGAGGTCCTCGCGATCGGCGAGCAGGCGGACGATCGCGAGCTCATCGCGAACGCGTCGCTGTGCCTCGGGAAGTCGCTCATCGAGCTGGGCGAGGTCGCCGAGGGATTCGGCTGCTTCGACCGCGCCATGTCCTCGATCGCCGCGGGCGAGGTCACGCCCGTGGCATCCGGCGTCGTCGCCTGCGCGGTGATCTCGGACGCGCTCATGGCCTCCGACCTCGACCGCGCTGCGGCCTGGACGGCGGCCCTCGACGAGTGGTGCCGAGGCCAGCCCGAGCTCGTGACGTTCAGCGGGCAGCGCCACGCCCTCGAGGCCGCCCTCCTGATCACGCGCGGGGCCTGGGCCGAGGCCGACACGGCCGCCGAGCTCGCGCTCTCGCGTTTCCGCGCCGGCGACTACCGGGCGGTCTACGGCGCGCCGTACCAGCTCGCCGAGCTCGCACGCCTGCGCGGCGCGTTCCACTCCGCCGAGGCCGCGTACCGGCGGGCCGGCGAGTCGGGGTGGGAGCCGCAGCCCGGTCTCGCGTTGCTCCACCTCGCCGCCGGGCGCACCCGACAGGCGCAGGACGAGATCCGGCGCAGCGCCGCGGGCGTCGATCCGTTCACCCGGCGGTACCTGCTGCCGGCCGTCGTCGAGATCGAGCTCGCAGCGGGCGACGTCGGAGCGGCTCGCCGCGCGGTCGACGAGCTCCACGAATCGGGCCGGCTGATGACGACGCCGACGCTCGAGGCGCTGGTCGCGGCCGGCGAGGCACGCGTGCTCCTGGCCGAGGCCGATGCGCGTGCTGCGCTCGATGCGGCACGCGCCGCCATTGAGGCCTGGCGGACGGTCGGCGCGGGCTACGAGTTCGCACGCAGCCGCGTGGTGGCGGGACGAGCGCTGGCGGCGCTCGGCGATCGCGATGCGGCCGAGGCCGAGTTCCGCAGCGCCCGGGAGGTGTTCCGTGCACTCGGCGCCGACCCCGCGCTCGCGGAGCTCGCCGCACTGACGGGGGATCGCCCGGCCGGCGCGCTCACCGCACGCGAGGTCGAGGTGCTCCGCCTGGTCTCGACGGGCCTCACCAACCGAGCCATCGGCGAGCGGCTCTCGCTGAGCGAGAAGACCGTCGCACGGCACCTCAGCAACATCTTCGGCAAGCTCGGCCTCTCGTCGCGCGCCGGCGCGACCGCCTACGCGTACGAGAACGGGCTCGTCTGATCCGGGCGCGGCATCCGTCTGCATCGAATGACCCATGCCCGCGGGACCGCGAAGTTGGGCGCTTCGGCCGACGCGGCGGGCGGATGCCCCGGCCTACCGTTGCCGCCATGGACATCCCGTTGGTCGCCGGCACGGTCTCGACCGTGGCCTTCGCGGTCAGCAACCTGCCGATGCTGCGCAAGGCGCTGCGCACGCGGGACGTCTCCTCGTACAGCGTCTCGAGCATGGCCATCATCAACACCGCGAACGCCATCTACTCGCTCTACGTGTTCAGCCTGCCGATCGGCCCGATCTGGGCGCTGCACACGTTCTACCTCGTCTCGTGCGGCATCATGCTCGTGCTCTGCCTGCGGGCGGCGCGTCGCACCCCCGGCGTACCATGTGACGACATGGGGGAGATGAGCGACTACATCGCGGGGCTCGAGGAGCCCGAGCGCGACCTGATCGAGCGGATCCGGGCGAGGGCCGTGTCACTCGTGCCGGAGGCGGTCGAGGGCGTGAGCTACGGCATGCCGGCGCTGCGATACCGCGACTCGCCGCTGCTCAGCCTGATGTCCACGAAGGACCACATCGGCCTCTACCCGTTCAGCCCCGAGGTCGTCTCGTCGGTGGAGGGCGAGCTCCACGGTTGGTCGTGGTCGAAGGGCACCATCCGGTTCACGCCCGAGCATCCGCTGCCCGAGTCGCTCGTGGATCGCATCATCCTGCTGCGCCGCGACCAGATCGACGCCGCGAAGAAGCGCTGACGCCTACGCGGCGGCCTCGTCGCCGAGGTCGTCGAGGAATCGCTCGACGGCGCGGATGAACTCGGCCTCGCCGCAGCAGTCGTGGCCGAGGCCCGCGAGCTCCACGAGCCGCGCATTCGGGATCGCCTGCGCGATCGCGAGCGCCGCCGAGAACGGGCTGCGCCGGTCGGCGCCGCCGTGCACGACGAGCGTGGGCACGTCGATCAGGTGGAGGCACGAGCGCAGGTCGAGTCGGCCCAGGGCCTCCAGCATCGCCGCGGTCGTCTGCGGCCGCCACTCGAGCAGGGCGGCGCGGGCCGACGCCAGGCGCTCGGGCGAGGCATCCGCCCGGAATGCGCCCTGCAGGAACTCCTCCGCCCACTCGGCCACCGGCAGGTCGGCCGTGGCCTCGAAGTCGTGGATGCGCCGCTCCACCTCGGTGGCCGGGAGCGACCCGGCCCAGCCGGCGTAGGGTCCGGCGAGGATGAGGCCCCGAGCGAGGCGGGGATGGTCGCGCACCGCGAGCAGGGCGAGCACGGATCCGAGGGAGAGCCCGCAGATCACGGGACGGTCGAGACCGAGCGTGTCGACGAAGCCCGCGATCGCGCCCGACCAGTCCTCGTCGGTCCAGCCCTCGGGCACGTCGGAGGAGCCGCCGCAGCCCGGGGCGTCCCACGCGACGACGTCGGCGCGATCGGCGAGCCGCTCCGATTCAGCGGTCCAATCGCGCGAGTCGCCGAAGGCGCCGTGAAGGAACAGGAGCGGGACGCCGTGTCCGCTCCGGCGATAGGCGAGGTCGAGGCCGTCGACCCGCACGGTGCGCATGCCGCCACGGTAGCGCTGCGCCACGCGCGACGGCCACGAACGACGGACGAGCGGTCGCGGCGTCCCCCTGCCGCGACCGCTCGTCCGCCGTCGGTTCAGTTCACGATGGAGGGCGCCTCGGCGAACTCGCCGCGGTGCGCCCTGAGGCGGTCCGCGACCTCGATCGCGTCGCCGGCGGGCGCGTCCGACTTGCGGTCGGGGCGCGCGAGGAAGAGGTACGCGAAGCCAGTCGCGAGCACGACGCCGAGACCGATGAGGACCACCCAGTCGGTGAAGAAGTCACCCGAAGCGCCGGGAGCCGCGAGCAGGTACATCGCGAAGATCCCATACCCGAGCGCGAGGACGTTCACCACGATGCCCCAGCGGCCGAGCGAGAACGGGCCGGCGGGCTTCCAGCCGCGGAAGCGCTGCCGCAGCGATGCGAGCACGACCATCTGGAAGGCGACGTAGATGCCGAGCACTGCGAACGCCGTGACGGGGTAGAGCAGGTCGGCGTTCAGCCAGACCAGGACCGCGATGAGCGCGGGCACCGTGCAGGCGACGATGAGCGCGTTGGTCGGGACCTTGCTGCGCTCCGACACCTTCGACAGCCAGCGGTGACCTGGGAGCATCCCGTCGCGTGCGAAGGAGAACAGGAGGCGGCTCGCGGCGGCCTGCAGGCTGAGCACGCACGACAGGAAGGCCGTGATCGCGACGACGAGGAACAGCTTCGCCCCGACCGGGCCGAGCGTCGACTCGAGGATCGCGGGGATCGGGTCGGCGTCCTCGCCGGAGACGATGGCCTGCAGGTCGGGCGCCGCGAGCACGTAGCCGCCGAAGGAGAACAGCGCGGAGACGCCGCCGACGAGGATCGTCAGGATCATCGCCTTCGGGATGCGTCGTGCCGGGTTCTCGACCTCCTCGGCGACGTCGCCGCACGCCTCGAAGCCGTAGAAGAGGAACAGGCCGGCGAGCGCGGCACCGATGAAGGCCGGCAGGTAGCTGCCGTCCCCCTGCACGCCCATCGTGTCGAAGAAGATGCTGAACTCCTGCTTGCGCTGGAAGATCAGCAGGTACAGGCCAAGGCCGATGACGCCGATGAGCTCGGCCGCGAGGCCGATGCGCGCGACGCGGGCCAGCCACTTCGTGCCGGTGAAGTTGATCGCGAGCGCGATGAGCAGCAGGGCGAGGGTGAGCACGAGCCCCGTGGTCGGATTCGCTTCGACGCCGAACAGGCTCGCGGCGAAGCCCGACCCGTACTCGGCGACGGCGGTGATCGTCACGATCATGGCCCAGATGTAGACCCACGCGGCCATCCAGGCGTAGCGGCGACCCCACAGGCGGCGTGCCCACGGGTAGATGCCGCCGTGGATCGGGTACTGGGACACGACCTCGCCGAACACGAGCGAGACCAGCAGCTGTCCGGCGCCGACGATGACGATCCACCAGATGGAGGGCGGTCCGCCGACGGTGAGCGCGAGCGCGAAGAGCGAGTAGACGCCGACGAGCGGCGACAGGTAGGTGAAGCCGAGGGCGAAGTTCGCCCAGAGGCTCATGGAGCGGTTGAACTCGTCCTGGTAGCCGAGGACGTTCAGGTGCTCGCCGTCGCCGAGGTCGGCGGGCTTGGCGGGTTCGGACATCGTGACCTTTCGTGATCGTCGTTGATCGCGTCCGCCCACCCGGACGCCAGTCGGTTGCGCCAGCATGCCATACCTTCGGCGCTAAAGCTATAGCACCGGATGATTATCTCCCGCAGCGTTGCCGCGCCGTGCGCGCGGGGCTAGCCTGAGGCTGGGCGTCGGTCGGAGTCGACGGTCTCCCGACCTCGTGCGCGGTCGTCGCCGTCACCTCCCGGGAGGCGTCATGGACGCGTCGACCGCCCTCGACCGAGGACGCACCGCCTACCTCGAACACCGCTGGACCGACGCCGTCATCGGCCTCGATGCGGCGGATCGCGCGACGGCGACCACCGCACTCGACCTCGAGCAGCTGGCGACCGCGGCCCTCCTGGTCGGACGGTTCGAGGAGAGCGTCGAGTGGCGCACGCGGGCCCACGAGGCGTTCCTGGCCGATGGAGACCTGGACGACGCCATCCGCTGCGCGGTCTGGCTCGGGATGGAGTTCATGTACGTCGGGCAGCTGGCGCAGGGCGGCGGCTGGTTCGCGCGGGCGCAGCGACTGCTGGAGGAGCATCCCGACGGTCGCCCCGACCACGGGTTCCTCTTCATCCCCGAAGGGCTGGCGGCCCTCTACGGCGGCGACGGCGCGCGCGCGGCGGCATCGTTCTCCCGCGCGGCGGAGCTCGCCCGCACGGCGAAGGACGCCGACCTCGTCGCGCTCGGCGAGCTCGGCATGGGCCAGTCGGAGATCATGCTCGGCCGGTCGGCGGAGGGTCTCGCCCGGCTCGACGAGGTGATGGTGGCCGTCACGGCCGGTGAGCTCTCGCCCGTTCCCTCGGGCATCGTCTACTGCGAGGTCCTGCAGTGCTGCCGGCAGACGTTCGACGTGCGGCGCGCACACGAGTGGACCCGTGCGCTCGACCGGTGGTGCGCCGAACGGCCGGACATGGTCGCGTTCAGCGGGCAGTGCCACTCGCACCGGGCCGAGCTCTTCCTCCTGCACGGCGCCTGGGCGGACGCGCTCGCCGCAGCGGAGCTGGCGCGGGAGCTCTCGGAGCTCGGCGACCCCAACGGCATGTTCGGGGCGTGCTACCAGATCGGGGAGGTGCATCGGCTGCGCGGTGAGCCGGATGCCGCGGCGGCGGCGTACGAGCAGGCCGCACGCACGGGCTTCGAGCCGCAGCCCGGCCTCGCCCTGCTGCGGCTGGCACAGGCGGAGCCCGACGTGGCGCGCGCCATGGTCGTCGCCGCGGCGGAACGACTGGATCCGGCGGAGCGCCGCTGGCTGCTCCCCGCGACCGTCGAGATCCAGCTCGGCGTGGGCGACGTCGCCGCCGCGCGTGCGGTGGCCGACGAGCTGCGGGAGCTGAGCCGGTCGAGCCCGATGCCGATGCTGCTGGCGGTCGTCGAGCAGGCCGACGCGGCCGTGCGGCTCGCCGAGGGCGATGCTCGTGGCGCGCTGACGGCGTCGCGGCGGGCATGGGCTCGCTGGCGTGACCTCGACGTCCCCTACGAGGCGGCCCGGTGCCGGCTGATCGCGGCCAGGGCCTGCCGGGCCCTCGACGACGAGGCATCCGCAGCGATGGAGCTCGACGCGGCGCGCGTCGTGCTCGCCGACCTCGGCGCCGGGCAGGCGCTCTCTGCGGCGGAGGCCGAGTGGTCGGCCGAACCGACGGCGCAGCCGGGCGGGCTGTCCGCCAGGGAGGCCGAGGTGCTGCGGCTCGTGGCGGCAGGCGAGACCAACCGCGAGATCGCGAGCGACCTCTTCCTCAGCGAGAAGACCGTCGAGCGGCACCTCAGCAACATCTTCGGCAAGCTCGGCGTCTCCTCGCGGTCGGCCGCGACCGCGTTCGCGTTCCGGCACGGCGTCGCCGACTGAACCGGATGGGTGGTATCCCCGACGACCGCGCTCGCGGAATGGGAGATCCTCTCGACGCGGATCGCGTGGCGCCGCCGTACCGTCCGGTGCATGAACGAGACACCTGACCACACGGACACCACCGGCCGCACACTCGACACCGTCGTCATCGGCGGCGGGCAGGCCGGCCTGGCGATCGCCTACCACCTGGCGCAGCAGCACCGCGACTTCGTGGTCCTCGACGCGCACGAGCGCATCGGCGACGCGTGGCGCCGGCGCTGGGACTCCCTGCGCCTGTTCACGCCCGCGAAGCTCGACGGACTCACGGGTATGCCGTTCCCGGGCGACCGGCTCGGGTTCCCGACGAAGGACGAGCAGGCCGACTACCTCGAGGCCTACGCCGCCCGGTTCGAGCTCCCGGTGCTCACCGGGGTGCACGTCGACCGAGTCGCCCGCGACGGCGACCGCTTCGTCGTCGAGGCGGGCGCACGCCGCTGGCTCGGCCGGAACGTCGTGCTCGCCACCGGCGGCCACCAGGCGCCGCGCGTGCCCGGGTTCGCGCTGGGGCTGGCGGCATCCGTGCTGCAGCTGCACTCGAGCGCGTACCGCGGTCCCGAACAGCTCCGCCCCGGTGCGGTCCTGGTGGTGGGGATCGGCAACTCGGGAGCCGAGATCGCGCTCGACGTCAGCGGCGCGCACGCCACCACCGTCGCGGGAACCCCGTCCGGTGAGTTCCCCCTGCGGCATGGGCGCGCGTTCGCGAGGTGGGGCGCGCCCATCCTGCGCTTCGCCGGGACGCGCGTCCTCTCGCTCGGCACGCCGATCGGTCGTCGCGTGCTGCCGAAGCTCGCCGGCCACGGCGCTCCGCTGATCCGCACGAAGCTCGCGGATCTCGACGCGGCCGGCGTCTCGCGCGTGGGGCGGGTGACGGGCGTCGCCGACGGGAGGCCGGTCGCGGACGACGGCCGCGTGCTCGACGTGGCGAACGTCATCTGGTGCACGGGGTACGACGACGACTTCGGCTGGGTCGACCTCCCCGCCTTCGACGAGTCGGGGCGCCTACGCCAGTACCGGGGCGTCGTCGACGCCGTTCCCGGGCTCTACGCCATCGGGATGGACTTCATGTACGCCATGGCCTCCGCGACGCTGCCCGGCGTGTCGCGCGACGCCGCCCACCTCGCCCGGATGATGCGCGCACGGCGCTCGGACGCATCGGCGACCACCGACGTCACCGACGCAGCCTCGACGAGGTCGTGACGAACGCGACGAGCCCCCGACCGGAACGGTCGGGGGCTCGTGCGTGCGGATCTCGAGACGCGCCCCGCTTCCAGCGGGCGCTCCTCGACCACCGGAGGGCGTCAGCCGATGCGGATCATCTTCTTGTTGACGAACTCGTCGGCGCCGAAGCGGCCGAGCTCGCGGCCCGAGCCCGAGCGCTTCACGCCGCCGAAGGGCAGCTCCGCGCCGTCGGCCAGCACGAGGTTGACGAACACCATGCCCGCCTCGATCGCGTTCGCGACACGGTCGGCCTGCGCGGCGTCGGTCGTGTAGACGTAGGAGCCGAGGCCGAACGGGATGTCGTTCGCGATGCGGACCGCGTCGCCCTCGTCGGTCGCACGGTACACCTGCGCGACCGGGCCGAAGAACTCCTCCTTCGACGCGGGGTTGTCGGCGGAGACATCCGTCAGCACCGTCGTCTGGAAGAACGCGCCGTCGCGCGTGCCGCCGTGCACGAGCGTCGCGCCGTGCTCGACCGCGCGCTTGACCTGCTCGTCGAGGCCCTCGGCCGCCTTCAGCGACGACAGCGGGCCGAGCGCCGAGTCCGACGAGGTCGGGTCGGTCGCCTCGACCTCGGCGATCTTCGCGGTGAACTTCTCGAGGAACGGCTCGTACAGTTCGTCGATCACGATGAAGCGCTTCGCCGCGTTGCACGACTGGCCGCTGTTGTCGAGGCGTGCGTCGACCGCGTTCTGCACAGCAGAGTCGAGGTCGTCGGTCGACAGCAGGATGAACGGGTCGGAGCCGCCGAGCTCGAGCACGACCTTCTTCAGGTGACGGCCCGCCACCTCGGCGACCGCGGCGCCGGCGCGCTCGGAGCCCGTGAGCGAGACGCCCTGCACGCGCGGGTCGGCGATGACGGTCTCGATCTGGGCGTGCGACGCGTAGATGTTGACGTACGCGCCCTCAGGGAAGCCCGCGTCGGCGAAGATCTGCGCGATGGCGGCGGCCGACTCGGGGCACTGCTCGGCGTGCTTGAGCAGGATCGTGTTGCCGATGATGAGGTTGGGGCCGGCGAAGCGGGCCACCTGGTAGTACGGGAAGTTCCACGGCATGACGCCGAGCAGCACGCCCAGCGAGGAGCGACGGATCACCGCAGAGCCGTCGCCCGCGAGGAGCGACACCGGCTCGTCCTTCAGGAACTCGGCCGCGTTGTCGGCGTAGTAGCCGTAGATGTCGCCGGCGAAGTCGGCCTCGGCGAGGGCCTGCTCGATGGGCTTGCCCATCTCGCGCACGATGATCTCGGCCAGCTCCTGGCGGCGCTCGACGTGCAGCTCGCCCACGCGGCGGATGAGCGCGGCACGCTCCTCGACCGTGGTCGACTTCGACCAGGTACGGTGCGCCTCGGCGGCGGCGGCGATGGCGGCCTCGAGCTCGGCGTCGGTGATGGTCGGGAACGTCTTGACCGTCTCGCCGGTGGCGGGGTTGGTCACGGCATAGCTCATGGGAGTTCTCTCCTTCTCAGGTGCACACACGCGGGAGAGTCCGTCTGCCGCGGTGCAGTCGCTCGTCCGTCAAAGATATACCACTGAATGATTGATCACGAACCGGATGCCGCGGGCCGCACGCGCACGGCGAACGGCGTGCCGGCGCACGGCACCGTCTCGGCCCCCGGGCCCGCCAGCTGGCCGACCTGCAGCGCCGGCTCGGTGGAGAGCACGACCCGGCCGTGCTCGTTCACGAGCGCGAGCGGATCGTCGACGTCGAGGAACGTGGCGAGCAGCGCACGCTCGAGCGTGCGCACCGCGACGTCGGCGCCGACGACGCCGACCATGCGCTCGCCGTCGGCGTCGTGCACGGGCATCGTGAGCGTGAGGATGTAGTCGCACGTGCAGAGGTGGTCGACGTAGGGGCCGGTCACGTGCGCGTGCCGCGTGGTCGCCGGGATGCGGTACCACTCGAGGGCGCGGAAGTCGCGGAGGTACTCGGTGTAGCCGCGCGTCGACAGGTCGAGCCGGGTGGGTCCGTCGGTGGAGCCGAGCACGGGGTTGTCGTCGAGGGGGCCCAGCCACCACGCGAAGTGCACGCCCTTGCCGCGCACCACCTCCCCGTCGGCGATGAACCCCGCGCCGACGAGCATCGGGTCGGCCTCCTCGAGCCGCGGGAGCACGAGGTCGGCCACGGTCGCGTCGAGCGTCGCCGGGCGGACCTCGCCGCGCGCGGCGCCGCTCGTGCTGCCGGCCGCGCCGACCGCGCCCGCAGCACTCACGCTCGCGGCCAGCAGCTGCTCGATCGGCGTGCGCCACGCGGCGAGCTGGTCGAACACGCCGCGGAACACCTCGCTGACGGCGTCGGCGACCTCAGTCGGCGTGCGGCTCATCGAGCGCACCCCCTCGCTCGACGCGGGCCTTCGCGGCGAGCAGCCGACGCGCGAGCATCGCGACGAGCTCGCCCGCCGCCTCGCGGGCCCGCACCGCCCGGTGCCGCGCCACCGCCCGCACGATGCGCTGGTTCAGGTCGGCGACCTCGTCGCGGGCACCCTCGTCGGCGAGGCCGAGCAGGAGCAGCGGCCCGAACTCGGCCTGCAGCCGGATCTGCTCGCGCACGAGCCGCGCCGACTGGCTGAGCACCGCGAGCTCGAGCAGGAACCCGCCCTGGTTGGTGCGCGCCGCGGCGGCGGTGGAGAAGTCGGCGTTGCGGAGCCAGCCCGCGAGGTTGGCCGCATCGTCGTCGGACGCGCGCTCGGCCGCCCGCTCGGCGGCGCCCGCGAGGATCGCGCCGAAGTACACCGCCATGTCGCTGAGCTCGACCTGGGCGAGCCCGCGGAGCCGGGCCGTGAGGATCGTGCGGTGCTCGACGTCGTCGTGCACCACGAAGCTGCCGCCCTCGCGACCGCGTCGGGTCTCGACGAGGCCGGCGTCGCGCAGGATGCCGAGGCCCTCGCGCACGGTGATGAGGGCGACGCCGAAGCGGCGGGCGAGCTCGGGCTCGCTGGGGAGGCGCTCGCCGGGGTCGAGCACCCCGAGCACGATGCCGTCGGTGAGGCGCTGGGCGACCTGCTCGGCACGCCCGGCGTCGGCCAACTGGGCGAACACGGCTTCGCGCGCCCCGGGACCGACCCTCGTCTCCATGGGACCACGTTAGCCGAGGGGTGCGCCCGCGGCGGGCGCCGCGCGGAAAAAAGATTCGATATAGGATGAATCCGGCGCGCCCCGCTGGGCCGCATCATGCGAAGGCGGATGATCCATGACCGAGTCGACCCGGGCGATGCCGCGCGGCGCGCTCGCCGGCGTGCGCGTCGCGGACTTCTCCCGCGTGCTCGCCGGCCCCTACGCCACCATGACCCTGGCCGACTTCGGCGCCGACGTGATCAAGGTCGAGTCGCCGGCGGGCGACGACACCCGGCACTGGAAGCCGCCTGTCGACGCGGCGGGGGAGGCCACGTACTTCGGCAGCGTGAACCGCAACAAGCGGTCGGTGGCGCTCGACCTCGCCACGGAGTCGGGGCTCGCCGAGGCGCGTCGGCTCGCGGCATCCGCCGACGTCGTGGTCGAGAACTTCCGCCCCGGCGTCATGGACCGGTTCGGCCTGTCGTACGAGGAGGTTCGCGCCGCGAACCCCGGGGTCGTGTACTGCTCGATCACGGGCTTCGGCACGGGCGACGGGGCGACCCTCGCCGGCTATGACCTGCTCGTGCAGGCCGTCGGCGGGCTCATGTCGATCACCGGCGAGCCCGAGGGCGAGCCGTCGAAGGCGGGCGTCGCGCTCGTCGACGTGCTCTGCGGGCAGAACGCCGTGGCGGGCATCCTGCTCGCCCTGCGCGACCGCGACCGCACCGGCTTGGGCCAGCGCGTCGAGGTGAACCTGCTGCAGAGCCTCCTCTCGGCGCTCACGAACCAGGCGGCCTCGACCCTCGCGACCGGACGGGCGCCCCGACGGCTCGGCAACCGGCATCCGAGCATCGCGCCGTACGCCGTGTTCCCCGCCGCCGACCGCGACCTCGTGATCGCCGTCGGCAACGACCGGCAGTTCCGCGCGCTCGCCGGGCTCCTCGGCGTGCCGGCGCTCGCCGACGACCCCCGCTACGCCGCGAACGAGGCCCGCGTGGCGCACCGCGACCTGTTGCACGCCGAGCTCGAGGGCGCGCTCGCCGCGGCATCCGCCGACCACTGGGTGCGCGCGCTGACCGACGCCGGCGTGCCCGCCGGGCTCGTGAACGACGTCGCCGAGGCCATCGCGTTCGCCGAGTCGCTCGGGCTCGAGCCCGTCGTCGAGCTGGGCGCGAGCCGTACCGTCGCGAACCCCATCGGCCTCTCGCAGGCCGCCCCCGACTACCGCACGCCCCCGCCGCGGCTCGACGAGCACGCCGGCGCCGACTGGCTTGCGCGCGACCCGCGCGAGCCGCGCGACCCGCGCGAGCCGCGCGACCCGCGCGAGCCGCGCGACCGTGAGACTCCCCGTGAGAAAGGACCCACCGCATGACCACGGCCCCACGCCTCGACGAGGTCTTCGACCTCGACGGACTGCTCACCGACGAGGAGCGCGACTGGCAGCAGCGCGCCCGCGCCTTCGCGCAGGAGCGCATCCTCCCGATCATCGAGGAGGACTTCGAGCAGCGGCACTTCCGCCGCGAGCTCGTGCGCGAGCTCGGCGAGCAGGGCTTCCTCGGCATGCACCTCGAGGGGTACGGCTGCGCGGGCGCCGGCGCGGTGAGCTACGGCCTCGTCTGCCTCGAGCTCGAGGCCGCCGACTCGGGCTGGCGCACGTTCGTCTCGGTGCAGGGGTCGCTCGCGATGAGCGCGATCCGCCGCTACGGCTCCGAGGAGCAGAAGCAGCGGTGGCTGCCGGGCATGGCGAAGGGCGAGCTCATCGGATGCTTCGCCCTCACCGAGCCGCAGGGCGGCTCCGACCCCGCGGCGATGACCACCGTCGCGCGCCGCGACGGCGACGAGTGGGTGCTCGAGGGCGCCAAGCGCTGGATCGGCCTCGCGTCGCTCGCCGATGTCGCCGTCGTGTGGGCGCGCGTCGAGGATGCTGCGTACGGCGACGGCGGGGCCGCCGTGCGCGGCTTCCTCGTGCCGACCACGACGGCCGGGTTCACCGCGACGCCCATCGAGGGCAAGCTCTCGATGCGCGCCTCCGTGCAGTGCGACGTCGAGCTCGACGGGGTGCGCGTACCGGCCGATGCGATCCTGCCCGGGGCATCCGGACTCTCGGGGCCCTTCGGCTGCCTCAACGAGGCCCGGTACGGCATCGTCTGGGGAGCGATGGGCGCCGCCCGGTCGTGCTTCGAGGCTGCGCTCGAGCGCTCGCGCGAACGCGAGGTGTTCGGCAAGCCGATCGGCGCGAACCAGCTCACGCAGGCGAAGCTCGCCGACATGCTCCTCGAGCTCGAGAAGGGAATCCTGCTCGCCCTCCACCTCGGGCGGCTCAAGGAGCAGGGCCGCCTCACGCCCGCGCAGATCTCGGTCGGCAAGCTCAACAGCGTGCGCGAGGCGCTCGAGATCGCGCACCAGGCCCGCACGATCCTCGGCGGCGACGGCATCACCGACGCCTACCCGGTCATGCGGCACGCGGCCAACCTCGAGTCGGTGCGCACCTACGAGGGCACCGACGAGATCCACCAGCTCATCCTCGGCCGCGCCCTCACGGGGCTGAACGCGTTCTGATGAGCGGCCGTCACACCGTCGCCGTCGACGCGACGACCGCGGCCTCGGGGGAGGTCGACGCGGCCGTGCGCGCCGCCGCGGCATCCGGCGTCGACCGATCGACCCGCGCCGAGCGCGCGACCTGGCTGCGGGCGCTCGCCGACGCGATCGAGCACCACCGCGACGAGCTCGTCGGCCTCGCGCACGACGAGACCCACCTCTCCGAGGCGCGACTCGGCGGCGAGGTCGTGCGCACGGCCACCCAGCTGCGCTTCTTCGCCGGCGTCATCGAGGAGGGCTCCTACCTCGAGGCGGCGATCGACCCGCCCGATGCGCGGCTCATCCCGCCGCGCCCCGACCTGCGACGGATGCTGCGGCCCATCGGCACCGTCGCGGTGTTCGCAGCGTCGAACTTCCCGTTCGCGTTCTCGGTGCTCGGCAACGACACCGCGTCGGCCCTCGCCGCCGGATGCCCCGTCGTCGTGAAGGCGCATCCGGGGCATCCGCTGCTCTCACGACATGTGGCCGAGGTCGCCCGGCTCGCGCTCGTCGAGGTGGGCGCACCCGCCGATGCGCTCTCGGTGATCGAGGGACTCGACGCGGGCGTGGAGCTCGTGGGGCATCCGCTCGTGGCCGCGGTCGGCTTCACCGGCTCGCTGCGCGGCGGACGCGCGCTCTTCGACCTCGCCGCGGCGCGGCCCGCGCCCATCCCGTTCTACGGGGAGCTCGGCTCGCTCAACCCCGTCGTCGTCACGCGGGCGGCGGCCGCCGGCGACGTCGAGGGCGTCGCGACCGGACTCGCGGGCTCGTTCACCCGCGACGGCGGCCAGTACTGCACGAAGCCCGGGCTCGTGTTCGTGCCGGCCGACGCCGGCTTCGAGGAGGCGCTGTGCGACGCGCTCGGCACGGTCGGCTCGCAGCGGCTGCTCACCGACGGCATGGCGACCGCCTTCGCCGACGGCGCCGCCCGGCTGGCCGGCCTCGACGATGCCGAGATCGTCTGGCGCGGCGCGGCCGAGGGTGCGGATGCCGCGGCCACCGTCGTCGCGACCGATGCGCCCGCCCTCACCGCCGCACCGGACGCGTGGCTGCAGGAGTGCTTCGGGCCGCTCACCGTGCTCGTGCGCTATCGCGACGACGACGACCTCGACGCCACGCTCGCGTCGCTCGAGGGCAGCCTCACCGCGTCGATCCACCACGCACCGGGTGAAGACGTGACCGCCCTCGCCGAGAAGCTCGAGCGCGTCGCCGGGCGACTCGTGTTCAACGGCTGGCCGACGGGCGTCGCGATCGCCTGGGCGCAGCACCACGGCGGCGGCTGGCCCGCCACGACGGCGTCGGTGCACACCTCCGTCGGCGCGACCGCGATCCGCCGGTTCCTCACGCCCGTGGCGTACCAGGACGCGCCCGCCGAGGTGCTGCCGCCGGAGCTGCGCGACGGGAACCCGCTCGGGATCCCGCGGCGTGAGGACGGCGTGCCGACACCACGTGGACACCGTGGCGACACTTCGCCCGAGTAGGCATAACATCGTTGATGCAACGAAGCAAGGAGCACCGATGAAGGCAATGGAGCCTCGTCTCACCCGTGCCGTCGTGGAGTGGACCGGCTGGGGCAGCACGCCCCGTCCCGCCCGCGACGACGCCAGGGTCATCGCACGGTTCGGCGGGGTCGCCGGACCGGCACTCGCCAAGGCGGCCCGCACCCTCGAGGCCGACTACGCCGCGTCCTCCTCGGAGTTCCGGCTGCGGCATCCCGAGCTCGGCGGCGACGCCGTCGACGCGCTCGCCTGGAGCGCGGCCTACGATCGCGGCTGACCCGCGCATGACGCGAGGCGGCCGCCCCCGCCGGGGACGGCCGCCTCGTCGCGTGCCCGGGCTCAGTTGATCCCGGGGATCACCAGCCAGCGGTTCACGAGGACCACCCACACGACCACAAGCACCAGCGCGATGATCGTGAGGGTTCGGCCCGTGCGCCCGCCCGCGAACATGGCGACCGCGAGCACGACGAGCGTCGCGATGCCGAGCACGAGCGATCCCCACGGGATGCCGGGCACGAACAGCGACAGCAGGAACAGTCCGGCGACGATGACCTCGATGATGCCGACGACGGTGGAGCCGCCGCGCGCGCGGAGTCGCCAGATGCCGTCGACCAGGGCGAGGACGCCACCGGCGAGGGCGATGAGCAGGAGCCAGGACAGCGTGATCATGGGTTCCCTTCGGGTTGGTGTGGGGGGCACCGCGACGCGGGAGGGGACTCCCACGACGCGGCCAGCGTAGCGACGGGCGCGATCGGCGCGGCAGGGCTTGCGTGCGACACGCCGTGCCGTGTATGCCGCGGCCCGCATGAGCCCCGAGGGCGGGACATCCGTCCCGTTCTCGCGAGCGGCGGAATGCAACGCGGAGTCATGGGGTTTCCCCTCGGGGTCGCCCGCGTGCTGGACTGGTTCCGCCCAGGGCGACGAACGAACGCCCGCCGGGCCTCGACATTCCCCACGAAGGAGTACCACATGACCCGCGCCCGCCGCGCCCGCACCCTGCTCGGCCTCGCCGCAGCCTCCGCCGCACTCATCGCCCTCGCCGCCTGCTCGAGCGGCGCACCCGCGGCGAGCGACAGCGCGGAGGGCGGCGACGAGTACGGCCTGCTGAAGGCGGGCACGCTCACCGTCGCCACCGAGGGCACGTACCGTCCCTTCAGCTTCCACGAGGACGGCTCGGGCGACCTGGTCGGCTACGACGTCGAGCTGGCCGAGGCCGTCGCCGAGAAGCTCGGCCTCGACGTCGAGTTCCAGGAGACCCAGTGGGACGCGATCTTCGCGGGCCTCGACGCTGGCCGCTTCGACGTGATCGCGAACCAGGTCTCGATCAACCCCGAGCGCGAGGAGCAGTACCTCTTCAGCGAGCCGTACACCGTCTCGCCCGGTGTCATCGTCGTGAACGAGGGCGACTCGTCGATCTCGAGCTTCGACGACCTCGCCGGCAAGACCACCGCGCAGTCGCTCACGAGCAACTGGTACGAGCTCGCTCAGGAGTCGGGCGCGAACGTCGAGGCCGTCGAGGGCTGGGCGCAGGCCGTCTCGCTCCTCCAGCAGGGCCGGGTCGACGCGACGATCAACGACAAGCTCACCTTCCTCGACTACGTGAACACGACGCCCGACGCGGCGATCGAGGTCGCCGCGGAGACCGACGACCCGTCGCTCAGCGCACTCACGTTCACGAAGGACAAGCAGGCCCTCGTCGACGCCGTGAACGGCGCGCTCGCGGAGCTGCGCGAGGAGGGCGTGCTCGCCGAGCTCGGCGAGAAGTACTTCGGCGCCGACGTCTCCGAGTAGGTGAGCCCGTCACCGGGTAGGGTGGCGGCGCGGCGGATGCCGCCGGAGGGAGGCTCCCCGTGAACGAGGACCTGCAGCTCTTCCTTGAGTCGTTCTGGCCCATCGTCTGGGGCGGCATCACGGGGACGATCCCGCTCGCGCTCATCTCCTTCGCGATCGGGCTCGTGCTGGCGCTCGGCGTCGCGCTCATGCGGCTGTCGCGGAACCGCGTGGTCTCGGGCATCGCCCGGTTCTACGTGTCGGTCATCCGCGGCACGCCGCTGCTCGTGCAGCTGTTCGTGATCTTCTACGGGCTGCCGGCCATCGGCGTCGTGATCGACCCGTGGCCGAGCGCGATCGCGGCGTTCTCGCTGAACGTGGGCGGGTACGCCGCCGAGGTCATCCGGGCCGCCATCCTCTCGGTGCCCAAGGGCCAGTGGGAGGCGGGCTACACGATCGGGATGTCGAACGCGAAGACGCTGCGGCGCATCATCCTGCCGCAGGCGGCGCGCGTATCCGTGCCGCCGCTGTCGAACACGTTCATCTCGCTCGTGAAGGACACGTCGCTCGCCTCGCTCATCCTCGTCACCGAGCTGTTCAGGGTGGCGCAGCAGATCGCGGCGTTCAGCCAGCAGTTCATGCTGCTCTACCTCGAGGCCGCGCTCATCTACTGGCTGTTCTGCCTCGCGCTGTCGTCGGGGCAGAATGCCCTCGAGAGGAGGCTCGACCGCCATGTCGCACACTGATCCTGGGGGTCGCGACGGCAACGGTGACGAGCCGGTTCCCGCGGGCGGTTCCGCGGGCGACGACGCGCTCGCGCCCGAGACGCCGGCCGACCACACGATGGTGCTCACCGCGCGCGGCATCCGCAAGTCGTTCGGGAAGAACGAGGTGCTGCGCGGCGTCGACCTCGAGGTGCGCCGCGGCGAGGTCGTGGCCCTCATCGGACCGAGCGGCTCGGGCAAGACGACCGTGCTGCGCTCGCTGAACGGACTCGAGACGCCCGACGCGGGCACCATCGCGGTCGACGGGGGTCCGTCGATCACGTTCGGCGCGCCCGTACCGAAGGCCGACCGGTTCGCGCTGCGCGACCGCTCGGCGATGGTGTTCCAGCACCACAACCTGTTCCCGCACATGACGGTGCTGCAGAACGTCATCGAGGGGCCGACGCAGGTGCAGCGCGTGCCGAAGGCCAAGGCGATCGCCGAGGCCGAGGCGCTCCTCGCCCGCGTGGGGCTCGCCGAGAAACGGGACGCCTACCCGTTCGAGCTCTCGGGCGGGCAGCAGCAGCGCGTCGGGATCGTGCGCGCCCTCGCGCTGAAGCCCATGCTCCTGCTCTTCGACGAGCCGACGAGCGCGCTCGACCCCGAGCTGGTCGGCGAGGTGCTCGCGGTCATCAAGGAGCTCGCCGAGGAGGGCTGGACGATGGTCATCGTGACGCACGAGCTCGGGTTCGCGCGCCAGGTGGCCGACGAGGTGCTGTTCCTCGACGGCGGGGTCGTCGTCGAGCAGGGTCCGCCGTCGCGGCTGTTCACCGCGCCGCGCGAGGAGCGCACGCGCCGGTTCCTCGACCGCATCCTGCGCCCGTTCGACTGACGTCGGAGTCGCGGGGCGTAGCGTTGACGCATGGCCGCCCGCACCCCCGGAGTCACCGCTCCGGGTTCGCGGGCCCGCGCGGACCCTGCTCCCGACGCCCGCCTGCCGGGCATGCGGCAGCGGCGCGCCCTCGGCGTCTTCCGCGTGCTCATCGCCGCGATCGAGGTCGTCGCGCTCATCGGCAACTACGAGTACGTGCTCGGATTCCGCTTCTTCGCCACAGCGAACTTCTTCAGCTACTTCACGATCCAGTCGGCGATGCTCGCCGTCGCGACGCTCGGGATCGCCGCCGCGTACGCCCTGCTCGCGCCGAACGACCCGCCGTGGCTCGGCGTGCTGCGCACCATGGTGACGGCGTACCTGCTCGTCTCGGGCATCGTGTTCGCGCTCATCGTGAGCCAGGCGTCGACGCGCGACTACCGCGTCGACGTGCCGTGGTCCGACACGCTCCTGCACTGGGTCGTGCCGGCGCTCGCGGTGATCGCGTGGACGACCGACAGCATCATGGCGGTGAACCCGCCCGTGCCGTGGTCGACGGTCGGCTGGGTGCTGGTCTACCCGTCGCTGTGGCTGCCCTACACGCTCTGGCGCGGCGCCGACGTCGGCTGGTACCCGTACTTCTTCCTCGACGAGGCGCAGGTCGGCGGCGCACTGGGGGTCGCGCTCTACTGCGCCCTCGTGCTCCTGATCTTCGTCGCGGTCACGGCGGTGCTCGTCGCCATCAACCGGGCGCTGTGGCGTAGGGCGCGAGCCCGGCGAGGATCACCTCGAGGAACTCCCGATCGTCGAGCGCTTCCAGTCGAGGTGCCTGTCCCGCCGCGATGACGCCGACGAGGATCGGCTCGCCGGTCTCCCGTCCGACGTCGAGCCAGGCGGCCACGGGCGACGGCGTGCCCACGAGGGTGAGCACATCGGGCACGGATGCCGCGGGCTCGACGGATGCCGCGTCGCCCGCGGCATCCGCCCCGCTGTCGCCACCGTCGGCGCCCTCGGTGCCGTCGGCTCCGGCGCCAGCGCGCCAGAACGCCTCGTCGAACCGCAGCCACACCACGTCGATCGCGCCCGTCTCGAGCACGGCGATCGCGCGCTGGTGGGCGTACGGCAGCGCGGGCGAGAACCGGAGGGTGTCGGACTTCAGCACCCCGAGCGGCACCGTCACGATCGCGCGGTCGACGGTGAGCGACTCGCCCGAGTCGAGCCGGAGGCTCACCCGGGTGTCGTTGTAGGCGATGCGCGTCACGACGCTCGAGACGGCGATGTCGACCTGGTCGGCGAGTCCGTCGAGCAGGTCGGAGAGGCGTCCGGTCACGAGCCGCGAGCCGGGCGGGAACGCGATGGTCGGCGCCGTCCGCGCGGAGACCCGGTTCGACGGCGCGCCCGTCGCGGGCTGCACCCCGCTCGAGATGGTGTGCGCGAGCCACGACGCCGGGCTCACGCCGTCGGGGCCGAGGTCCTGCGAGAGCGGGACGACGCCCGACTGCACGAGCGCGTCCGCGAGCGAGACGTCGCGGGGCGCGGCCTCGGCCCACGCGCGGGCGGTGGCGACCGCCTCGTCGCCCGTCGGCGGGATCGCCACGACGACGCCGTCGGCGGTGCGGGCCTCGACCACCCCGTCGAAGGCCAGAGTGTCGACGGATGCCGCGCCGAGCGCCTCGGCGAGCGGCTCCTCGTCGGGCACCAGCACGGGGCCGAGCTCGACCGGCCGGTCGAAGCCGTCGGCATCCACCGACCATACGCGCCCGCCGGCGCGGTCGCGCGCCTCGACGACGACGACCTCGAAGCCCTCCTCGACGAGGTGCACGGCCGCCGTGAGCCCGGCCATGCCCGCGCCGATCACGGCGATGCGCTCCCCGGGCTCGGCGGTGCGGGCGAGCTGCTCGGCCGCGGCGAGCCCCGAGTCGCGCGCGCCGGTGATGGTGCCCGGCGCATCGGGGGAGCAGGCCTCGCCGGCGATCCAGAGCCGGTCCTCGACGGGTTCGGCGAGCGACGACCGGAGCTCGGGGGTCGTGCCGACGCCGTCGAACGAGAACGCGCCGCGCGCGAACGGGTCGGAGCTCCAGCTCGAGCGCCGCATCGCCGTCGGCAGCGGGACGCCGTCGGGCACCGCCGGCGTCGGCGTGGGCGTGGGCGACGGGGTCGGGCTCGCGGTCGGCGAGCCGGTCGGGTTCGGCTGTCCCCAGGTGCAGCTCGAGAGGGCGACGGCGGCGATCCCCGAGAGCGACGCGGCGAGGAAGGTTCGCCGGGCCATGCCGCCCGACCCCGCCCGAGACTCCATGGGTTTCAGGCTAGTCGACGGGTTCTCGGCGGGTTGCGGAGGGCGCGCAGCGCCCGCCCACGCTGGTCGATCCCGAAATGCATGAGAATCCGCACTTCGGCGCCCCGTGGGCGCCTGTCGTGCGGATTCTCATGCGTTTCCGCCCGGCAGGACCTCAGCCCGTGACGTACCCGTCGGCCACGTCGAGCGCCTCGTCGATCACGTCGAGGCCGCGCACGAGCTCGTCCTCGGTGATGACGAGCGGCGGCGCGACGTGCATCCGGTTGAAGTGGATGAACGGCCAGAGGCCGGCCCGCTTGCACGCGGCCGCCACGGCCGCCATCGGCGCAGCATCCGGCCCCGACGCGTTGAACGGCACGAGCGGCGCGCGCGTCGCGGCATCCGCCACCAGCTCGATCGCCCAGAACAGGCCGAGCCCGCGCACCTCGCCGACCGACGGATGCCGCTCGGCCATCGCCCGCAGGCGGGGCTCGACGACGCGCGTGCCGAGGTCGCGCACGCGCTCGAGGATGCCGTCGCGCTCGAACACCTCGAACGTCGCGACGCCCGCCGCGCACGCGAGCGGGTGGCCGGAGTAGGTGAGGCCGCCCTGGAACGACACCGTGTCGAAGTGCGACGCGATGCGCTGCGAGATGACCACGCCGCCGAGCGGCACGTAGCCCGAGTTCACGCCCTTCGCGAAGGTGATGAGGTCGGGGGTCACGCCGAAGTGGTTCACGGCGAACCACTCGCCGACCCGGCCGAAGCCGACCATGACCTCGTCGGCGATGTAGACGATGCCGTACCGGTCGGCCAGCCGCCGCACGCCCTCGAGGTAACCCGGCGGCGGCACGAGCACGCCGTTCGTGCCGACGACGGTCTCGATGATGATCGCGGCGATGGTCGACGCGCCCTCGAGCGTGATGACCTGCTCGAGGTGCGCGAGCGCGCGCTCGGTCTCCTGCTCGGGGGTGTCGGCGTGGAACGACGAGCGGTACGGGTACGGCCCGAGGAAGTGCGCCACGCTGCCGTCGCTCGGCTCGTTCGCCCACCGGCGCGGGTCGCCCGTGAGCGAGATCGCCGTCGCCGTGCCGCCGTGGTAGCTGCGGTACATCGACAGCACCTTGCGGCGGCCGGTGACCGCGCGCGCCATGCGCACGGCGTACTCGTTGGCGTCGGCGCCGCCGTTGGTGAAGAACACCGTGTCGAGGTCGCCGGGTGCGACCTCGGCGATCCGGCGCGCGAGCTCGCCGCGCACGTCCGAGGCCATCGACGGCTGGATCGTCGCCAGCCGCCCCGCCTGCTGCTGGATCGCCGCGACGAGGTCCGGGTGCTGGTGCCCGAGGTTGAGGTTCACGAGCTGGCTCGAGAAGTCGAGGTACGCGTTGCCCGCGTAGTCCCAGAACGTCGAGCCCTCGCCCGCCGCGATGGGCAGCGGGTCGATGAGGGCCTGCGCGCTCCACGAGTGGAACACGTGGCCGCGGTCGTCGGCGCGCACCTGCGCCTCGGCCGCCGTGTCGGGCAGCGGATGCCGCGTGCCGCTCCGGTCGACGTACGTCGCCGTGTCGATCAGGGTGTCGGTCATGGTGGGGTCCTTTCAGGTCGGTCGTCGAGTAGCGCCGCCGCAGGCGACGCGTATCGAGACGCAGCACGGGTCTCGATACGCGTCCGGCTTCGCCGGGCGCTACTCGACCACCGGGACGATCAGTGGTTGCTCGGGAAGCCCAGGTTGACCTGCGACTCCGACGGGTCGGGCCAGCGCGTCGTGACGACCTTCGAGCGGGTGTAGAAGTGCACCGACTCGGGGCCGTAGATGTGCGAGTCGCCGAAGAGCGAGTTCTTCCAGCCGCCGAACGAGTAGGCGCCGATCGGCACGGGGATCGGCACGTTGACGCCGACCATGCCGACCTCGATGTCGAACTCGAACTGGCGGGCCGTGCCGCCGTCGCGCGTGAAGACCGCGACGCCGTTCGCGAAGTCGTTCGCGTTGATCAGGTCGACGGCATCCTCGTACGAGGCGACGCGCACGACCGACAGCACCGGTCCGAAGATCTCGTCGTCGTACACCCGCATGCCGGGCTTCACGTGGTCGACGAGCGAGGTGCCGACGAAGAACCCGTCGCCCTCGAACGCCTGCAGGGTGCCGTCGACGACGACCGTCGCACCCTCCGCCGCGGCGCCCGTGACGTACGAGGCGACCTTGTCGCGGTGCTCGCGGGTGATGAGCGGGCCCATCTCGCTCGCCGGGTCGGTTCCGTCGCCGATCTTCAGCGTCGCCATCCGCTCGGCGACCTTCGCGACGATGGCGTCGGCGACCTCGTCGCCCACCGCGACGAGCACCGACACCGCCATGCAGCGCTCGCCCGCCGAGCCGTATGCGGCCGAGACGGCGGCGTCGGCCGCGGCGTCGAGGTCGGCGTCGGGCATGACGACCATGTGGTTCTTCGCGCCGCCGAGCGCCTGGACGCGCTTGCCGTTCTCGGATGCGCGCCGGTAGATCGACCGGGCGATGGGCGTCGAGCCGACGAACGAGACCGCACGCACGTCGGGCGAGTCGAGGATCGCGTCGACCGCGACCTTGTCGCCGTGCACGACGTTGAGCACGCCGTCGGGCAGGCCGGCCTCCTGGAAGAGCTTCGCGAGGAAGATCGCGGCGCTCGGGTCCTTCTCCGACGGCTTCAGCACGACGGTGTTGCCGCACGCGATCGCCGAGGCGACCATCCAGAGCGGCACCATGACCGGGAAGTTGAACGGCGTGATGGCGCCGACCACGCCCACCGGCTGCTTGGCCTGGTGCACGTCGACGCCGCGCGCGACCTGCTCGGAGCGCTCGCCCTTCAGGAGGTGCACGAGCCCGGCGGCGAACTCGACGTTCTCGATGCCCCGGCTGATCTCGCCCTTCGCGTCGGACAGCACCTTGCCGTGCTCGTTCGTGAGGATCGCGGCGAGCTCGTCCTGGCGCTCGACGAGGAGGTGCCGGAGCTTGAAGAACACGTCGGCGCGCTTGATGAGGCCGGTGGCACGCCATCCGGGCAGTGCGGCCTTGGCGGCGGCGATCGCCTCGTCGACCTCGGCGGTCGAGGCGAAGGCGACGCGACGCGACACCTCGCCGGTGGCGGGGTTGAAGACGGGACCGGTGCGGTCGGCGACGCCGACCTCGCGGCCGGCGACGAAATGACGGACGAGGGCGGTCTCGCGCTCGTCGACGACCTCGCGGTCGACGGTGTCCTGGACGAGGCTCATGGCGCTCCTTCGGTTGGTTCGTGCCGACGGATGCCTCGGCACCGCATCGACGGATGTGCTTGCCGCCGGACCTGCAGTCGGACAGATCGACCGAGTTCGTCTAAGCTGGCGTTCCCAAATCTTACAGAGGCAGAGAGGCCCTACAGATGGCAGACCGTCGCGAAGACGTCTCGAACCATACGGATCGTCCGAACGGCCTGGGGGAACAGCGGGGCGACGCCGGACTGCCGACCGTGGGCGAGATCCTGACCCTCGAGGCCGTCGTGCAGGGGGTGCCCGAGGTGCTCGCGAGCGATGAGGCGCTCGACGCGCGCGTGCGCTGGGTGCACGCGTCCGACAGCGCCGGCGTCGCTCGCCTGCTGAACGGCGGCGAGCTGCTGCTGTCGACCGGATCGGGCTGGCCGACCGAACCGGCCGACCTCGAGTCGTTCATCGCCGGACTCGTCGACGCCGGCGTCGCAGGCCTGGTGCTCGAGCTCGGCGTGCACTACCGCTACGTGCCCGCGGTCGTGGAGCAGGCGGCCCGCGAGCACGGCCTGGCCCTCGTCGCGCTGCACCGCGAGGTGAAGTTCGTGACGCTCACCGAGGCCGTGCACAGCCGCATCATCTCCGAGCAGACCGAGGCGCTCCGGGCGCGCGACGAGGTGCGCGAGCGCTTCACGGCGCTGAGCCTGCGCGGCTCGCCCGCGGACTTCATCGTGCACCAGCTCGCGCAGACGCTCGGCGCCGCAGTGGTGCTCGAGAACCTCGCGCACGAGGTCGTCGCGGCCGAAGTGCCGCCCGCCGCCGAAGAGGGGCTCTTCGCCGACTGGGAGGCGCGCTCGCGCTCGGCGCACCGCGACGACGAGCAGCGCCGACGCGACGGCGGTCCCGCCGGCGCCGACGCGTGGCTCATCGTGCCCGTCGAGGCCCGCGGCATCCGCTGGGGGCACCTCATCGCGCTGCCGGGCCCGGCGCATCCCGCGGGTCGCGTGAGCGTGCTCGAGCAGGGCGCGATCGCGCTCGCGCTCGGCCGGCTGGCCGACGGCGGCGCCGACGAGTGGACGCGCATCGGCCGGCCGCGGCTCGTCGACGCGCTGCTCGAGGGGCGGTTCGCGGGGGTCGCCGGGGCATCCGCCCGACTCGAGGCGGCCGGGCTCCCGGTGATGGGGGCACGGCTGTACGGCATCGTCGCGACGGGTCCGGCGATCCCCGACGGTGCGGCGGATGCCGCGGCGCGCGCCCTCGGCGGCCGGGCGATCGACGGCGTGGCGTCGGGCGCGACGGTCACCCGGTCGGCCCGGGTCGTGCTGCTCTCGCTGCCCGGGACGCTGGCGGATGCCGCCGCGAGCCGGTTCGCGTCCGACCTCGTGGGCGGCGACGCGGCATCCGCCGACCGGCTGGTCGTGTCGATCGGCTCGGTCGCCGACGGGCTCGACGGGCTGCTCGCCTCGGTGCAGGAGGCGACCGACCTGTCGCGCGGGGCACGTCCGCGCGGCGTGCGGGGCGCGGTGCTGCGGCGCGCCGACGAGCGCCCCCTCATGCGTCTCGTGACGTCGCTGCGCGACGATCACCGGCTGCTGCGTCACAGCGAGCGGATGCTGCAGCCGCTCATCGAGTACGACCTCGCCCGCGACGGCGACCTGCTGCACGTGCTCGGCGCGGTGCTCGCGCATCCGGGCAACCGCACGGCGGCGGCCGCGGCGAGCCACCTGTCGCGGTCGGTGTTCTACCAGCGCCTCGCCCTGATCGGCGACCTCCTGGGGGCCGACCTCGACGATGGCGAGACGCTCACGGGGCTGCACCTCGCGCTGCTCGTGCGCCGCAGCGCGGCGAGCTGAGGCCCGGGGCGAACGAACTTTTTACTTGCTATTGACAAGTTCACTTGCAAAGAGCAAGCTGAGGATCACAACCGGAACCAACCGACCGACGACGATCCACCGGAGGACACCATGACCGCCACGAGCATCTTCGTGAACATCCCGACCACCGACCTCGACCGCGCCAAGGCGTTCTACGAGGCGCTCGGCTTCTCGATCAACCCCAACTTCACCGACGAGAACGCCGCGTGCGTCGTGCTCAGCGACACGATCTACTTCATGGTGCTGACGCGCGAGTACCTGGGCACGTTCACCGACAAGCAGATCATCGACCCGAAGACGCAGGCGCAGGTGGCCATCGCCCTCACCAAGGACTCCCGCGAGGAGGTCGACGCCGTGCTCGCCAAGGGTCTCGCCGCCGGAGGCAGCGAGCCTCGCCCGGTGCAGGACTACGGGTTCATGTACTCGCGCGACCTCGACGACCCCGACGGCAACAACCTCTCGTTCCTCTTCATGGAGCCTGCGGCCGCCGAGATGGGTCCCGAGGCCTACATGGCACAGCAGGGCGCCGGCGCCGAGGCGCCGTCGGCCTGACCGGACGCGCCGAATGGCCACGCGCGCCACTCGGGGCTTCGGGCAGTACAGCGGCGTCGCCCGTGCCGTCGAGCGGGTCGGGGAACGGTGGGCACTGCTCATCGTCCGCGACCTGCTCGTCGGCGCGCGCCGGTACGGCGACCTGAAGGCCGGCCTGCCGCGCATCCCGACGAACATCCTGGCCGACCGGCTGAAGGAGCTGCAGGAGGCGGGCGTCGTCCGCCGCGTGCCGACGGTGCGCGGCGGCTACGAGCTGACCGAGCTCGGGCGCGCGCTCGAGCCCGTCGTGGTCGCCCTCGAGCGCTGGGGATGGTCCACCCTGGGCGAGCCGGCCGAGGGCGAGCTGGTCACGGCCGACGCGCTCGCGATCGCGCTCGGCGCCGCGTTCCGGCCGGATGCCGCGGCGGCGCTGCCGCCCACCGAGTACGTGCTGCACGTCGGCGACGTCTCGATCTCGGCGATCGTGACGGGCCGCCACCTCGACGTCGCGCCCGTCGGACCGGGCGCACTCCCGGTACCGCGCCGCGCGATTCCCGACGTCGCGCCCGAGGACGTGCTCGAGCTCGCGGTCGAGCCGACGGGGTTCCGCGACCTCGTCTCGGGGGTCCGGGGGACCGTCACCGTGAAGGGACCGCCATCGGGCGTCGCCATCCTCGACGGGGGCAGCGCCCTGCTCGAGCGCTTCCGCCTCACGTTCCGCATCGACCCGGTGGCGCCGCCGACCGGCGCGGCGAGCGAGGCCGGCGACGCGGCATCCGTCGCCTGAGCCGGCGTCAGACCACAGGCAGCGCTTCGTGCGGCTCCACCGGCAGCACGACCAGGATCGGGTCGCCCGCGCGCACGACGCCGTCCGCGACGACGACGGCCATCACCCCGGCGCGCCGGTGCGTGCCCGACGCGTCGCGGCGGATCATCCGGCGCATGAGTCCCGGCTGGAACCGATCGATCTGCACGCACGGATTCCGCAGCCCCGTCAGCTCGACCTCCGCGGCGTCGCCGAGCCGCAGCCGCGTCCCGAGCGGGAGCGACAGCAGGTCGATCCCGCTCGTGGTGACGTTCTCGCCGAGCTCGCCCGGCCCGACCTCGTGGCCCTCGACGGCGAGCTCGTCGAAGAGCTCGCGCTGCAGCAGGTGCACCTGGCGCACATTCGGCTCGGTCCATGTGCCGCGGAACCGCGACCGGCGCCGCACGGTGGCCCCGGCGTGCGCGTCACCCTCGATCCCGTGGCCGGCGACGAGGCGGATCTCCTCGCGTATCGGCTTCGTGAACCGGTGCGCGTCGTCGCGCGCGACGGCGACGACCGTCGCGACACGCGTCGCGGCATCCGTCACGCCGTCGCGGTCGCGGTCCTGGTCGCGACTCACGGTGAGACGTACACCTTGCGCAGCGTCTTTCGCACGGTCCAGATGGTGCGCATGCCCGACTCGAGGCGCACGACCGAGCCCGGACGGAGCACGATCGGCGACGCGTGCGGATGCTCGAACTCCACGGTCGCCGCACCGGCGAGCACGACGAACACCTCGTCGGCCTCGACGTCGCGCATCGCGCCGACCGACATCTCCCAGACGCCGACCGTGCGTCCGCCGTCGTCGTCGAGCACGAGGTGGCCCGTGGTCGGCTCGCCGGCGACCACCTGGTCCGCCTCGACGGGCACGTGCTCGAGTGCGACCGTCGCGGCATCCGCGATGACGCCCGGATGCAGGCGGGGCGCGTCGCTCATGAGTCGAACCCCAGGCCGAGGGCGTCGAGTGTCTTCAGCAGCATGTTGCGCCTGCCTCTCGTGTGGTCGGCGCGGTCGAGCGACCAGCGCGTCGCGTTGATGCCCATGGCGGCGATGGGCTCGGGCGGGAACGGCAGCGGCCGTTCGAGCACCATTCGCAGCCGGGTGCGCTCGTTGTCGCGCTGCTCGAGCAGGTCGAGCACGACCTCGCCGGCGAAGCGCGCGGCGGCCACGCCGAGGCCCGTGAACCCGGCGGCGTAGGCGACCCGGTGGTCGCGCGCGGTGCCGTAGAACGCGGCGAACCGCGTGCTCGTGTCGATCACGCCACCCCACCGGTGCGAGAACCGCAGGCCCTCGAGTTGCGGGAACGTCGTGAAGAAGTGGCTCGCGAGTCGCTCGTAGCTCTCGGCGCGATCCTCGTAGCGCTCGAGGATGCGCCGGCCGTAGTGGTAGACCGCGTCGTAGCCGCCGAACAGGATGCGACCGTCGCGCGTGGGCCGGTAGTAGTGGAACTGGTTGGCGAGGTCGCCGAGCCCCTGCCGGTTCGCCCAGCCGATCGACGCCTGCTGCTCGGCGGTGAGCGGCTCGGTCATGAGCACGTAGTCGTAGACCGGCACGGTCATGAGCCGGTTGCGCTTCAGCAGGCTCGGGAACACGTTCGTCGCGAGCACCGCTCGCTGCGCGATCACGCGCCCGCCGTCGGTCACGACGGTCACCGCGCCCGTCGAGCCGGGCGTCTCGATGCGGCGCACGCGGGACTGCTCGAAGATCTCGACGCCGAGCTCCTCCGCGACGCGAGCGAGTTCGGCCGCGAGCTTCGCCGGGTGCAGGATGGCGCTGCCCCGGGTGTCCCAGACGCCCGCGAGGTAGGTGGGGGAGTCGACCTCGGCGCGCACCTGGTCCTGGTCGAGGAATCTGACGCCGTCGTCGCCGCGGGCCGCCGCCTCGGCGACCTCCTCCTCGATCCAGTCGACCTGATGCGGCTCGACCGCGACGCCGAGGGCGCCGTTGCGCTCGAACTCGAAGTCCATGCCGAGCTCGGCCTCTGCGGCCTCGATCGCGTCGAGGTTCTCGTACCCGAGCCGCTCGAGCGTCGGCATCTCCTCGGGCCAGCGCGACATCCCGTTCTCGCGGCCGTGCGTCAGGCTCGCCTCGCAGAAGCCGCCGTTGCGACCGGATGCCGCCCAACCGACGGTCTTCGCCTCGATGAGCACGACGTGCGCGTCGGGATTGCGCCGCTTCGCGAGCACCGCCGTCCAGAGGCCGGTGTAGCCGCCGCCGACGACGACGAGTTGCGCGACGTGCTCGCCGGTGAGCGCGGGCCGCGACCTCGTGGCCTCGGCGCCCAGGTCGTCGAGCCAGAACACGCGGTGCTCGCTCCCGGCGAGCGAGTGCTCGATGACGGATGCCGGCGGCCGGCGGCGTTCGAATACGGTCGTTCCCACGGCGGTCTCTCCAAGGCGGTCGGTGCTCCCATCCTCGCGCGCCGCCTGCGGGGACGCCACCGCGCGGTGTCGGGAATGGGGACACGTGCCGGACGGATTGGCCGGATGGACAATTAGGCGCGCGCGGCGCAGAAGTCAGGCGCGCGCGGCGGCGCGGGCGAGCTCCTGCTCGATCGTGATGAGCGTGCGGAAGCTCCGCGACATCTCGCGCGTCGAGGCGAAGTTCAGCACGATGCCCGCGTCGTGCACGGGATCGTGGAACAGGTGCGTGGCGAGCACGCCGATATGGCCGACCGGGCGGGGGAGACCCCGCAGGAACGGCGAGAACCCCCCGAACCGCACCTGCATCATGCCGGCGGCGTAGCGGATGCCGACGTGGAAGCGGTTCCGTGGCTCGGCGAGCCACGCGAGGCTCCGGCGGGAGACGAGCTCGCCCCGGTGCAGTGCGGCATCGAAGGCGACCAGGTCGTCGGGCGTCGACACGATGCCGCCGCCCGACCAGTCGCAGCTGAGGCTGCGGAACGTGCTCGCCTCGGTGCGTCCGAGGCGCAGCGGGGCGATGCCGAGCGAGGTGCCGGTCGAGGGCTCCGCGGCAGGCGCGGCCGTTGCGGCTCCGGGCGCCGGTGCCCCCTCGAGCGCGGCCGGCGCGGCCTCCGCGGCCGGCGCGGACGCGCGTTCGTTCGCGGGCACCGAGTGGAAGAGGAGCGCGCTGTCGCGCATCGCGAGCGGCGTGAGGATGCGCTCGTGCAGCAGCTCGTGGAACATCCGGCCGGTCGTCTGCTCGAGGAGGCGGCCGAGCAGGATGAACCCCGTGTCGGAGTACGCGAACCGCTCGCCCGGGCGGCCGACCGGACGCTGGCGCGTGCGCGAGAACGCGAGCAGGTCGGCGGGCGTCCAGATCCGCTCGGGCTCGGTGATGACGAGGTCGCGCACCGGGCGTCCGGTGGTGACGCGACCGTCGAAGTAGTCGGCGACACCGGCGGTGTGCGTGAGCAGGTGCGCCACCGTGGCGCCGCCGGCGGCATCCGTCGAGCCCGTCGTGTCGAAGAGGCCGTCGAGCTCGTCGCGCGTGAGCAGTGCGCTCACCGGCGTCTCGACGGTGAAGGCGCCCGCCTCGACGAGCTGCATCACGAGCGTCGCCGTGAACGTCTTGCCGATGCTCGCGACGTGGAAGCGCTGCGACCCGCCGCCCGAGCGGTAGTCGATGCCGAGCCGCGGTGCGGAGACGGCGACCTGCGGGGCGCCGAGGATGCCGCGGCGGCGAGTAACCCGCTCGAGATGGCGATCGAGGCGCGTGGTGAAGTCGGCTGCGGCGTCCATCTGCGAGAATCCCCTCGTCACGGATCGTGATATCACGACTAGGGATATCACGAGTAGGAATATACGCGGCGGGAGTCGAATGGGCAACGTCATCCTCGGACTGCTCCTGCTGCTCGGCCCGCAGACGCTCTACTCGCTGAACAAGCAGTTCGAGCAGGGGCCGTCGCTCTTCTACCGGGCGAGCTTCGGCAGCCTGCAGAGCGCGCTGCGCACGCTCCTCGCCGCGGGCAGCGTGCGCATGCACGAGGAGACCGACGGCGGCCGCCTCAAGAAGGTCTACGAGATCACGGATGCCGGTGCCGCCGTGTTCCACGCCTGGATCCGCTCCCCGCTCAGCGGCGGCGACCTCGAGGTGGCCGCCCTCTCGCGGCTGTTCCTGCTCGGCCTCGTCGAGAACGCGGACGAGCGCCGCGCGATCATCGACGGCATCACGGCCGAGATCGAGGGCGAGCTCGCCGGGCTCGAGGGGTACGCGGTGGCGCTCGACGCGCAGGCAGCGTCGGTGCCGGCCGAGTACCGCGAGGTGTTCCGCTACCAGCGGGCGACCCTCGACTACGGCGTGACGGCGCACCGCGCGGCGCTCACGTGGTTCCGGGAGCTCGCGGCATCGGAACCGGTGGTCGAGTAGCCCGCGCACCTGGCGTATCGAGACGCCATCATGGGTCTCGGTACGCGTCCGGCTCCGCCGGTCGCTACTCGACCACCGGGGTCAGCTCCGGGGCGCGTGCGCCTCGAGGAACTGGAACACCTCGGTCTGGTCGACGCCGGGGAACGTGCCCGTGGGCAGCGCCGCGAGCAGCGACGTCGGGGTGCGCGCGGCCGGCCACGAGGCATCCGCCCACTTCTCGGACAGCGTCGACGGCGGGCGGCGGCAGCACGACTCGTCGGGGCAGGTCGAGACCGCGCGATGCGGCGTCTCGCGTCCGCGGAACCACTTCACGTGCTCGAACGGCACGCCGACCGACACCGAGTACTCGCCCTCCTTGGCCTTCTCGATGCGCGAGGTGCACCAGAACGTGCCCGACGACGTGTCGGTGTACTGGTACCAGGGACTGAACCGGTCCTCGACGTCGAACACGGTGCGCGCCGTCCAGTTTCGGCAGACCGTGGTGCCCTCGACCGCGCCGAGCGCGTCGGACGGGAACCGCACCTTGTCGTTCTCGTACGCCTTGATGATCGTGCCCGACTCGTGCACCTTCATGAAGTGCACCGGGATGCCGAGGCGAGCCGTCGCGAGGTTCGTGAACCGGTGCGCGGCGGTCTCGTACGACACGGCGAAGGCGTCGCGGAGCTCCTCCATCGAGATGCGGCGCAGGTTCTTCGCCTCGGTGAGGAAGCGCACGGCGGCCTGCTCGGGCAGGAGGATCGCCGCGGTGAGGTAGTTCGTCTCGATGCGCTGCCGCAGAAATTCGCCGTAGTTTCGCGGCTCCTCGTGACCGAGCAGATGGCTCGCGAGCGCCTGCAGGATGGGGGAGCGGGAGTCACGCGACGGCGACTGCTGGGTCGGCAGGTAGATGCGGCCGTTGTGCTTGTCGGTCACCGATCGGGTCGAGTGCGGCAGGTCGCCGACGTAGTGCAGCGAGTAGCCGAGGTGCGACGCCATGTCGGCCACGAGCTGGTGCGACACCGGGCCGCCCGTGTGCCCGACCGCCTCGAGGAGCTCGGCCGCCTTCTGCTCGAGCTCGGGATAGAAGTTGTCGCGGGCTCGCATCTCGGCGCGCAGCTCCGCGTTCGCGCGACGGGCCTCCTCGGGGGTCGCCGCCCGCTCGCGGTGCAGGCGGTCGATCTCGTGGTGCAGCGCGAGGATCGTCTCCAGCGTCTGGTCGCTCATCGTCTTGGCCACGCGGAACGGCTCGAGTCCGAGCGCCTGGAAGACGGGACCCCGTTGCGCCCGCTCGACCGCGATCTCGAGCGCGGCACGCTCCGACGGGGCGTCGGGCTTGAGCAGTTCGTCGGCGGTCGTGCCGAGCGCGAACGCGATCGTGCGCAGCATCGAGAGCCGCGGCTCGCGCTTGCCGTTCTCGATCGCCGACACCTGCGACGGCGCCCGGTCGATCGCCCGGGCGAGCTCGCCGAGCGTCATGCCGACGGCGGTGCGGCGGTCGCGGATGCGTCGGCCGAGCGTCAGCGCGTCGACCTCGTCGCCCTCGCCCGCGGGCTCGGAGGAGGCGGCCTCGAGGGCCGTGCGAGCGGTGCGATCGGCGATGACCATGCATCGATGGTCACATGGGCGCACGGATGCCGCAAACGGAACAACCGCGAAAGTTCTGTTCACCTCATCCATCGTCCTTGAGAACCGAGACCGCGTCGTGACCTGGAACTGGTTCACTGGTGCGGCGGTCCCTACCGCCCGACCCGAACCCTGGAGGAACAAATGTCGCTTCCGCGCGCCGTCGCACTCGTCCCCGCCGCCCTCGGCGTCCTGCTCTTCACCGGATGCGCCGGAGGTGCGGTCGCGGAGGAGGTCGCGTCGTCGTCGAAGGCGCCCGAGCCCACGACCGAGGCGGTCGCCGAGCAAACGGTGGCCGAGGCGTGCGCCGTGCTGGTCGACGGGGCCGAAGGATTCATGGCCTTCTCGTCGGGCGACGTCTCGGCGGCCATGGAGGACCCGGCGGGGACGGCTTCCCAGCTTCAGGCCGCGTCCGAGGCCTTTGCGCTCGCGGTGCAGGGAGTGACGAATCCCGAGGTGCAGCCCATTGCCGTCGCGGCCGACGAGACCATGCAGGCCTACGTGGTGTACCTCGACGGCCTGCTCACCGATCCCGCCCACGCCGACGTGAGCGCCCTCGGCACGCACGTCGATGCCATCACGTCGAGCTTCACGGCCATCGGCGAGGTGTGCGCCTGACTGTCGTGGCGTGAGGGCCGCCCTCGCGCCACGCCCTGCCACCGGCCTCCGCCTTGCCACCTGCTGCCGCGAGTAGCGTGTGGCCGGGGAGGGCACGATGAGCGGGGCCACGACCGCACGCGACGCGGTGGCGGCATTCCTGCACGAGCGACTCGACGCGGGGCGCTGACCTGCCCGATCACGCGAATCCGAACACGGGCGGGAACACCAGCAGGATGACCGCCGCCCACCCCAGGTAGATCGGCAGGTAGCCGGTCTGCCAGCGCTCGAGCCGCCCGAACGCCACGGTCCGCCGTACGAACCCGACCTGCAGCCACGCGGCCCAGGCCAGGTTCGCGAGGAGGATGAGGTTCAGCAGGAGTGACGCGGTCTTGTTCGCCGTGAATCCGAACTCGCCCGTCCGGGCGATCATCGCGATGAGCACGATCGCATCGACCACGAGCGCGCTCGCGAGCATGAGCACCTGCAGCCGGTCGAACCACCCCGGCGGGAGCGCCGGGTCGCGCGCCGAGATCGCGTAGACCAGCAGGGCGACGACCACCACGAGCACGAGATCGAACGCGATCAGGAGGTCGCGGCTGGCGTCGACGAGGTTCCACTGCAGCACCGCCGCGACGATGAGCGCGAGCATCATCAACGTGAACAGCGGGGTGAACACCTTGGTGAGCACCGGCGCGATGTTCTCGATGACCCGCTGCTTCGCCCCGACCAGCCACGCAGCGACGAGGACCGCGCCCGCCGCGCCGCACGGCAGCACCCACTCCTCGACGAACGGCACCACGTCGACCTGGATCGAGGCGAACACGGCGATGGTGAGCGCGCTGAGCGCACCGCCGACGAGGGCGATGAGCAGGTAGTAGACCGCCCACTCGCCGCTGAAGCGCAGGAAGTCCATGCGGGCGGTGTCGCTGCGCCAGGCGCCGCGCGCCTCCACGACCCCCGTCATGAGCCAGAGCGCCACGAACGAGCCCGCCGCCGCGAGTGTCGCCGTGGAGGCATCCGGCAGGAACGGGTACGCGTTGAGGGCGATCGCCGCCACCGCGAACGCGCCGGCGACGGCCCACACGGCGACGGCCGGCGGCCGGCGACGCCAGGCGAACCAGGCCGCGAGGAACGGCAGGACGACTACCGCGGCGTTGCGGACGACGACGGCTGGATCGTCGATCAGGAGGTCCGCGACCTTCACGGCCAGGCCGGCGCCGACGCCGAGCGCGAGGGCGACGGGGAGCCCGTTCGCGCGCCTGTGGAACGGGATCGGGGCGGCCGCGGCATCCGTGCGGTCGGTGCCCGGTGCGTCGTGGAGCACGAGCTGCTTCCAGAGCCGCTCGGAGTGCTCGGCGGCGTACTCGTGCGACAGCGCGTCGATGCTGCCGAGGCGCTTGACCGCGATGAGGAACGCCTCGTCGTCGGTGAGCCCGGCGTCGGCGAGTCCGTCGATCCGGTCGCGCAGGTGCGACTCGAGCTCGTCGATGTCCGAGGGGCTCAACACGTCGCGACGGGCCATCCACTCCCGCCACGAGGCGATCAGGTCATCGAGCCCTGGGCCCTGTCCGATGGTCATCGCCTCACTCCGTCCCCAGGGCGAGTCGGGGCGCGAGCCGGGGTCGGTGGTGGCCGTCGGCGCCGTCGGGCCAGACCTTGTCGAGCACGCCGCCGACGACCGACCACTGCTTCCGCTGCTCGGCGAGCGCGGCGGCCCCCTGGGCGCTGAGCCGGTAGTGCTTGCGCGGTCGTCCGGTCGACGAGTGGCGCCACTCGGACTCGACGTGTCCGAGCCGCTCGAGCCGGTGGAGCAGGGGGTAGAGCATCCCGTCGCTCCATTCGAGCTCGCCGCCGGAGAGGTCGGTGACCCGTTGCAGGATCGCGTACCCGTAGGACTCGCCCTCGGCGAGGATGCCCAGCACCACGGGCGTGGCGGCAGCGGCCACGAGGTCCTTGCCGATGCGCATCGATGCTCCTGCCTCGAGTCGGACATACCTTGCAGTTCTAGGTACATAGAACCGCAATGTATGTGGAACTGCAAGGTGCTGCGCGTGGTCGAGCACACCAGCGTGCCCGACGAACTCGCCGACGCGGCATCCGACGCCTGGATCGGATGCCGCGAGCCCCCTCGGGCGGCCGCTCAGGCGCGCTCGGCCACGAGCGCCGCGATGACGTGGCGCGCGTTCGCGGCGAGCAGGGGGTTCCGCTCGGCGTAGTAGGGCAGCTGCGCCAGCGCCTGCAGCAGCACCCAGCCGCGGGCGCGCGCCCACGTCGCGTCGTCGGCCCCGACCTCCGCGCGGAAGACGGCACGTGCCGGCGGCGGCAGGAGGTTCCACGCGACGCGGTGGTCGCTCGCGGGGTCGCCGAGGCCCATCGCGCTGAAGTCGAGCACGCCCGTGAGGCGTCCGTCGCGCAGCAGGAGGTTGCTCGGCGAGAGGTCGCCGTGGATCCAGACTCGCGGGCCCCCATGGCGTGGCGCCGCGAGCGCCTCGTCCCATACACCGACGACGTCGTCGCGCACGGGACCGAGCTCCTCGGCGAGCAGCTCGAGGTTCGTGCGCACGAGCTCGTCCTCCTCGTGCAGCGGGCGCGGCCACGCCGTCGTCGGTGCGCCGGCCGGGTCGAGCGCACGCATGGCCCGGACGAACCCCGCGAGGTCGCGCGCGAGCTGCTCGTCGTCGTACGGGCCACCCTCGGTCGACGGATGCCGCCCCGCCACCCAGCGGCACACGGTCCACGGCCACGCCCACTCCTGCACGGGCGCGCCGAACGCCAGGGGCACCGGCACCTCGACCGGCAGCGACGGCGCGATGCGCGGAAGCCACGCGTACTCGCGCTCGAGCGGCGCGACCGCCCAGTGGATGCGCGGCATCCGCACCGACAGCTCGTCGCCGAGCCGGTAGATCGCGTTGTCGGTGCCCCACGGCTCGACCGGCGTCACCGGAAGCCCGGCCCAGTCGGGGAACTGCGCGGCGACGAGGCGTGCGACGAGCGCGGCATCCGTCGTCACCTCGTCGTCGTGCATGCGCGCCATCCGCTCACGCTACGCCCGCGGCGCGAACCGCGACGGCGCCACCCCGGGAGGATGGCGCCGTCGCAGGCGTGGTGCGGTCGGTGCCGAACGCGATCAGCGTCGTGCGAGGCGACGGGCCCGACCCTCAAGGCCGCCCGCGAGCACGACGACCCCGAGCACGAGGAGGAAGATGCCCGCCGGCACGCCTCCGCCGACCTGCGAGAGGAACAGCAGCGGCAGCTGCAGGAACGGGATCGGGAGCGCGAGCCACAGGCTCACCCGGCGGGCGCGCACCAGCGAGACGCAGAGCGCGATCGCGCCGACGAGCCAGAGGGCGTTGGCGAGCATCGCGACCATCGGGAAGAACTCGAGGTCGATGCCGTTGACCGCGCTCGTGATGGTGCCGACCGTGAGCAGCACGGTCCCGGTCGCGGCGACGACGGCGCCCCAGCTCGATCCGGCGTACCGGGCGAGGCCGAGGAACAGCACCGCGAACGCCCAGAGGCTCACGGTGAACATCGCGAGGATCACGCGCGTGCGCGGGTCGATGGCCGGGTCCTCGTCCTGCGGGAAGAGGAACTGCAGCACGCCGACGACGACCGACAGGCCGCCGGCGGTGAGCGCCGCGATGCCGGTCAGCCGGGCGCTCACGCGGCCGATGAGGCGGCCGTCGCGGGGGAACGAGACGGGCGATGCGTCTGCCGTGCGCGAGACGACGGCGGAGTCGAGGGTGGCGGGAGCCATTGCGGAGCCTTCCTGGTCGGTGGAGCCGGTCCATCTCGGCCGGCACTGCGAACGTACGGACCGGCCACCGGCCACGACATCGGCCGCGGGTCGACGGATGCCGCGACGCGTGGCTCGATCCCAGAGGCCTCACGGCGGCATCCGATGTCGACCTCGGGCGGTGCGGATGCCGACCTTCGTCGCTGTCGCCGGAGGTGCGCGCCCACGTAGCATCGGACCGTGCCGACCCAGGAGACCGCTTCCGCGCGATCGCGGGACGCCGCCGCCCGCGCGACGGCGCGGGGTCGCGGCGCCCGGGGCGCCGACGTCCAGCGGGGCCTGCGCGACTGGAGGTCGTGGACCTCGCCGCTCGACCTCGCGATCGCGGGCGGCATCGCGCTCTGGGCGTCGCTCGAGGCGCTGCTCGTGCCGTCGACGAACCCCGTGGCGCAGCTCGGATTCGCGCTCGCGATCTCGGCGCCGCTCGTCGTGCGGCGGCGGTTCCCCGCCCTCGTCATGCTCGTCGTCGCGACCGCCCTGCTCGTGCACGCGGCGATCGCGGGGGCGGATGCCACGTTCAACCCGTTCCCGAGCCTGCTCGTCGCGACGTTCACCGTGGCAGAGCGCATCGCCACGTGGTGGCTCGCTGCGATGCTCGGACTCGTGCCGATCGCGGCGATGCTCGCCGCGCACGTGCTCGGGTACTTCGGCTCGCCCGGCATCGAGACCGCCGGAACCGTGTTCCTCGTGTTCTTCGTGGGCGCGACCTGGGCTGCGGGTCGTCTCGTGCGGCATCGCGCACTCACGCTGCAGCGGACGCGCGACAGCTCCGACCGGCTCGCCGCCGATGCGGTGGCCACCGAGCGCACGCGCATCGCGCGCGAGTTGCACGACATCGTCGCGCACGCCCTGTCGATCGTGGCGCTGCAGGCGGGCGCTGCCGAGCAGTTCCTCGACAAGGACGTCGAGCGTTCGCGGCGACACCTCCAGCTCACCCGCCGCACCGCGCAGGAGGCCCTCGGCGAGATGCGGCACCTGCTCGGCGTGTTGCGCGAGGACGGCGCGGCCTACGCACCGCAGCCCGGGGTGTCGGGAATCGCCGACCTCGTCGCCGAGACGGCGTCGGCGGGGCATCCGTGCCGGCTCGAGGTCGGCGACGAGGTCGCAGGCATCTCCGACGGGCTCGGGCTCGCCGTGTACCGCCTCGTGCAGGAGTCGCTCACGAACGTGCGCAAGCACGCACCGGGCGCCGACGTGTCGGTGCGCGTCGAGCCAGGCGACCGCGTCGTCACGGTCGAGGTCGTGAACGGCCCGCCCGCCTCGGGTGCCGAGGCCGTCGCGGGCAACGTCCGCGGCAGTGGTCGAGGCCTGCCCGGAATGGGCGAGCGCGTGCGGGTGTACGGCGGCACGCTCGAGGCCGGCCCCACCGATGACGGCGGATGGCGCGTGCACGCCGAGCTGCCGGTGGGGTCGTCGTGACCGTGCCCGGCGACGGCGAGGCGCCGACCGGTGCGGGACGAGCGCCCCGCGTGCTCGTGGCCGACGACCACGCGCTGGTGCGCTCGGGCGTCGTGGGCCTCCTCGAGGCGGCCGACCTCGAGGTGGTCGGCGAGGCCGCCGACGGGGCCGCCGCCGTCGAAGCGGCACGGATGCTGCGCCCCGACGTCGTGCTCATGGACATCCGCATGCCCGGCGTGGACGGTATCGAGGCGACGGCCCGCATCGCCGCGAACGCGGATGCCCCGCGCGTGCTCGTGCTCACCACCTTCGACCTCGACGAGTACGTCTACCGCGCGCTCGAGGCGGGTGCATCGGGCTTCCTGCTGAAGGACGCACCGCCCGAGCGGCTGGTCGACGGCGTCCGAACCGTCGCTCGCGGTGAGGCGCTCCTCGCGCCGGCGCTCACCCGCCGGCTGATCGAGCGCTATCTCGCCGCACCCGCGCCCGACGCGGCATCCGACCCGGCGCCCGACCTGACGCCGCGCGAACGCGAGGTGTGGCTGCTCATCGCCCGCGGCCTCTCGAACCAGGAGGTCGGGAAGCGGCTCTTCCTCAGCGAGGCGACCGTCAAGGCGCACGTCACGCGCCTGCTCGCCAAGCTCGGGGTGCGCGACCGGGTCCAGGCGGTGGTCCTCGCCTACGAGTCGGGTCTCGTGCTCCCGGGCGACGCCTCCTAGGGAGGCTTTCGCGCCGTCAGCACGCCTGGGGCGCCGCTTCTTCCGCGGCGCGGAAGAACCGCGGAAGTTCACCCCCCGAATCGTCGGTCGGCCCCCTCGAGCCCGGCACAGCATGGATGCACAGACCCCCGGACGGCACCGGAGACGACGCCCGACGGAACACCGAAGCATCCGCACGCTGCACCGAAGGAGCACCACGATGGCAACCACCAACCGCCCCGGCGATCAGACCCAGACCGCGGCCGAGCTGCAGCTCGAGTGGGACGCCGACCCGCGCTGGGAGGGCGTCCGCCGCGACTACACCGCCGAGGACGTCGTCGCCCTCCGCGGCCCGGTGCGCGAGGAGCGCACGCTCGCCAGGCGCGGCGCCGAGAAGCTGTGGGAGGACATCCAGCGGAACACCGGCACGGCGTTCGCTCCGCAGGAGGACCCGCAGTGGTCGGCCGCGCTCGGCGCCCTCACCGGCAACCAGGCCGTGCAGCAGGTGCGCGCGGGCCTCAAGGCGATCTACCTGTCGGGCTGGCAGGTCGCGGCCGACGCGAACCTCAGCGGGCAGACCTACCCCGACCAGTCGCTGTACCCGGCGAACTCGGTGCCGGCGGTCGTGCGCCGCATCAACAACGCGCTGCTGCGCGCCGGCCAGATCGAGCAGGGCACCGACGGCCCCGACGGCGAGCGCGACTGGATGGCCCCCATCGTCGCCGACGCCGAGGCGGGCTTCGGCGGCCCGCTCAACGCCTACGAGCTCATGCACCAGATGATCGAGGCGGGTGCGGCCGGCGTGCACTGGGAGGACCAGCTCGCAAGCGAGAAGAAGTGCGGCCACATGGGCGGCAAGGTGCTCGTCCCGACGTCGCAGCACATCCGCACGATCAACGCGGCACGGCTGGCGGCGGATGTCGCGGGGGTCCCGTCGATCATCATCGCCCGCACCGACGCGCTTGCCGCGACCCTGCTCACCAGCGACCACGACGAGCGCGACCGTCCCTTCGTCACCGGCGAGCGCACCGCGGAGGGCTTCTACGAGGTGCAGAACGGCATCGAGCCGGTCATCGCCCGCGGCCTCGCCTACGCCGAATACGCCGACCTGCTGTGGGTCGAGTCGGCCGAGCCCGACCTCGACCTCGCCCGCCGGTTCGCCGAGGCCGTGCACGCGAAGTTCCCCGGGAAGCGCCTGAGCTACAACTGCTCGCCCTCGTTCAACTGGAAGCGCCACCTCGACGACGACCAGATCGCGAAGTTCCAGCGCGAGCTCGCGTCGATGGGCTACGCGTTCCAGTTCATCACCCTCGCGGGCTTCCACGCCCTCAACCACTCCATGTTCACGCTCGCCAAGGACTACAACGAGCGGCACATGAGCGCATACGTCGAACTCCAGGAGGCGGAATTCGCCTCGGAGGCATCCGGATACACCGCCACGCGCCACCAGCGCGAGGTCGGCACCGGCTACTTCGACCAGATCGCCACGGCGCTGAACCCCACCAGCGCCACCCTCGCCCTCGTCGGATCGACCGAGGAAGAACAGTTCAACCACTGACCGATCCGGTCGTCGAGTATCGCCGGCGCAGCCGACGCGTATCGAGACGCCGCACCGGATCTCGATACGCGTCCGCCTCCGGCGGGCGCTACTCGATCACCGAGACGCAAGGAGAAGACCATGAACACCACGCCCAGCATGACGCTCGAGCGCGAGCGAACGGATGCCGCGGCATCCGCCCCCCGCTTCGCGACCCAGCAGGCCGGCAGCACCGGCACCGGCAGCTTCCGCACCGTGGAGCCCCGCATCGAGGTGACCGCGCCGCTCGGCGAGCGCTACGACGAGATCCTCACGCCCGAGGCGCTGCGCTTCCTCGCCGAGCTGCACGACCGGTTCGCCCACACTCGGCACGACCTGCTCGCCGTGCGCCTGCAGACCCGCGTCGACGCGGCGAACGGCCGCGACCCGAAGTTCCTGCCCGAGACCGAGTGGATCCGCAACGACCCGTCGTGGCGCGTCGCCGGCACGGCCCCGGGCCTCGAGGACCGCCGGGTCGAGATCACCGGCCCGACCGACCGCAAGATGGCGATCAACGCGCTGAACTCGGGCGCGAAGGTCTGGCTCGCCGACCAGGAGGATGCCACGAGCCCCACCTGGGCGAACGTCATCGAGGGGCAGCTGACGCTGTTCGACTTCCTGCGGGGCGGCCTCGAGTACACGAGCCCCGAGGGCAAGGAGTACCGCGTCACCGCGTCGGAGACCCCGACCATCGTGATGCGGCCGCGCGGCTGGCACCTCGTGGAGAAGCACCTGAAGTTCCACGACCGGGCGGGGCGCGCGATGCACGCCTCGGGCTCGCTCGTCGACTTCGGGCTGTACTTCTTCCACAACGCGAAGGCCCTCATCGCCGCCGGTCGCGGACCGTACTTCTACCTGCCGAAGCTCGAGTCGCACCGCGAGGCGAAGCTCTGGAACGACATCTTCGTGTTCGCGCAGGACGCGCTCGGCATCCCGCAGGGCACCATCCGCGCGACCGTGCTGATCGAGACGATCCAGGCCGCGTTCCAGATGGACGAGATCCTCTACGAGCTGCGCGACCACTGCGCCGGCCTCAACGCCGGCCGCTGGGACTACATCTTCTCGATCGTGAAGACGTTCCGCTCGCGGGGCCGCCGCTGGGTCATGCCCGACCGCAAGTCGATCACGATGACCGTGCCGTTCATGCGGGCGTACACCGAGCTGCTCGTGCAGACCTGCCACAAGCGGGGAGCACATGCCATCGGCGGCATGAGCGCGTTCATCCCGAACCGCCGCGACCCCGAGGTGACGGAGCGCGCGCTCGCCGCGGTCGCCGCCGACAAGCGGCGCGAGGCCGGCGACGGCTTCGACGGCACCTGGGTGGCGCACCCCGACCTCATCCCGACGGCGCGCGCGGAGTTCGACGCGGTGCTCGGCGACCGGCCGAACCAGGTCGACCGCCGGCGCGACGACGTCGAGGTGACGGCGGCGCAGCTGCTCGACATCCCGTCGATCGGCGGCGAGGTCACCGAGGCGGGCGTGCACGACAACATCTCGATCGCGATCCGATACATCGAGTCGTGGCTGCGCGGCACGGGTGCCGCGGCCATCGACAACCTGATGGAGGATGCCGCGACCGCCGAGATCTCGCGCTCGCAGGTCTGGCAGTGGCTGCACGACAACACCATCACCGCCGAGGGGACGCGCATCGACCAGACCTCGATCGTGCGCCTCATGGCGGCCGCCGTCGCCGAGCTGCCGCGCTTCGATGGCGACCGCTTCGACGACGCCATCTCGGTGTTCCGCAGCATCGCACTCGAGCCCGAGTTCCCGACATTCCTCACGGTGGGGGCGTACGCGCGGTTCATGTGATCCAGGCGCGTCTCGATACGCGTCCGCCTTCGGCGGTCGCTACTCGACGACCGAGCGAGCGGATGCCGCGGGCGGGGACCCCGCGGCATCCGTGCGTGGAACCACGGCGGCGGCCACGACGGACACCGCGAGCGCCGCCAGCGTCACGGCGACGTCGACGCCCTGGAGCCACCCGTCGTCGTCGGGCGGGAGGCGGAAGGCCACGATCCACCAGCCGCCGAGGACGGATGCCGCGACCACCGCCCATCGTCTCCGCAACCTATGTGCGGCAGGGGAGAGCGCGAACGACAGCCAGACCCAGAGCAGCGGCAGCATGAGCAGTCGGTAGAACGGGTGCGAGACGGGCAGCAGCAGGATCGTCGCGCCCACGAGGTTCCACATCGTGATCGACGCATCGCCGGGGCGCAGCAGCATCAGCACGACCAGCCCGACGACGACGACGGCGAGCAGGCCGGAGAGCACCAGGCCGCCGATCGGCGCGTCCCCGAACGGTATCGGCTCGGTGGTCCCCGGAACCCCCTGCCGCGCGAAGTACCACACCGAGTACGCGCCCCTCGGCTGCTCGCCCATGCCGAAGGTGCGGTCGAAGAACCGCCCGATGCCATCGGATCCCAGCACGACGAGGACGACCAGCGCGAAGGCGACGACCGTCGCCAGGACGCCGAGGAGGGCGAGAGCGCGCTTCCGCTGACCGACGCGGAGGAACCAGAGCACCAGGATGCCCGGCCAGGTCTTGAGGAGGCCGGCGACGGCGAGCACGGCGCCCGCGAGCATGGGCCGGCGCGGCTCGAGCAGCACCGCCAGGGAGATGATCGCGAGCAGGACCAGCTGCACCTGGCCGAGGAACAGCTCCGTCGACACCGTGTAGGTGAACAGCAGCGTCACGACGGCGACGCCGGCGACGAGCGGGGCCCGCCAGCCCGCCAGGCGGTCGCGAGCGGCGAGCAGCACGAAGGCGACCGCGGCGAGGCCGGCGGCCAGTTCGACGCCCACCCAGATCGGCATCGCGAGCGCATGATCCACGAGCGGCACGAGCAGCCATGCGAGCAGCGGCGTGTAGGCGTAGCCGGATGCGTCGTACGGGTCGCCCCCGTCGGCGACGTGCTCGGCGCCGTCGAGGAAGAAGCCGAGGTCGATGCCGACGTCGCCCGACACGGTCGCGTCGAGGAAGCGCTGCACGGACAGCACGAGAGCGAGGACCGCGACGGCGGCCCATGCGGCCGCCTCGAGGGCGCGCGCGGCGCCGGACCGCCCGCCGGGAGTGCCATCGACCTGGGCGGGGGGCGCGACATCCATGCCCTGATCCTGCCATCGGGCGGCGCCCCGTCGCTCGGGCGGCGCTCGCCCTGCGAGAATCGGTGTCCATGTCCGACATCTCCATCCGCTTCGCCGAGCGGGCGGATGCCGCGGCGCTCTCCGAGCTCGCCGCGGAGACGTTCCCGCTCGCCTGCCCGCCGTCGACGACGCCCGACGCGATCGCCGAGTTCATCGCCGAGCACTTCACGGTCGACCGACTCTCGGCGTGGCTCGAGGACGCGGATCGCACGCTGCTCGTCGCCGAGGAGCCCGGCGGCCGCCTCGTCGGCTATTCGATGCTCATCGGCGGCGCTTCGGGCGAGCCGAGCGACGCGGATGCCGCGGCGGCCGTCGCGGCGCGACCGGCGATCGAGCTCAGCAAGTTCTACACCCGCGCGGTCGCGCACGGCTCGGGCACGGTCGCCGGTCCGCTCATGACGGCGACGATCGACGCGGCGGGCGCCACCGCGGCGTCGACGATCTGGCTCGGCGTGAACGAGGAGAACGCGCGGGCGATTCGCTTCTACGAGAAGCACGGCTTCGGGAGGGTCGGGCGCAAGCGGTTCCGGCTCGGCGATCGGCTCGAGGAGGACTGGGTGCTGGAGCATCCGCTGGGCTGATCGGCGCGTTCGATCGATCGGCATTGCCGGCCGGCATATCTCTGACTAAGGTCAGAGATATGTCGACGGCCAGTTCGGAACCGGATCCGCACGAGCGCGACGCGATCGACACCGTGCGGGCGTTCAATCGTGCGGTCACCACCCGCGTCGGCGCGCTGCAGGACCACTACCTCGGCAGCGACCGGTCGCTCGGCGCGTCGCGCGTGCTGTGGGAGGTCGGCGACGGCGGCCTCGACGTTCGCGTGATCCGCGAGCGGCTCGGCCTCGACTCGGGCTACCTCTCGCGGCTGCTGCGCTCACTCGAGCGCGAGGGGCTCGTCACCGTCGAGGGCTCGCCCGCCGACTCGAGGGTCCGCACGATCCGCACGACGGCGCGCGGCCGTGCCGAGCGCTCGGAGCTCGGCCGCCGCAGCGACGAGCTCGCCGGGTCCCTGCTCGCCCCCCTCGGCGCCGGCCAGCGCGCTCGGCTCGTCGAGGCCATGGCCACCGTCACGCGGCTGCTCGACGCGGGTCTCGTCGAGGTCGAGCCGGCGGATGCCGCGTCCGACGAGGCCCGCGCGTGCCTCGCCGCCTACTACGCCGAGCTCGCGCGGCGCTTCCCGGGAGGGTTCGAGCCCGGTCGCAGCCTCCACCCCGACACGCACGAGTTCCAGGAGCCGACGGGCGGCTTCGTGCTCGCCCGACTCCACGGCCGGGCGATCGGATGCGGCGCGGTGCTGTTCCACGATGGCGCGCCCGCCTACATCAAGCGAATGTGGGTCGACGACGCGGTGCGCGGCATGGGCCTGGGCCGGCGCATCCTCGCGGCGCTCGAGCAGGCCGCGCGCGATCACGGCGCGGCATCCGTCACGCTCGAGACGAACGCGAGCCTCACCGAGGCGATCGCGATGTACCGGGCGTCGGGCTACGTCGAGGTGGAGCCGTTCAACGACGAGGTCTACGCCGACCACTGGTTCGAGAAGCGGCTCTGAGCGCGGCGGTTCGATCGCGGGGCGCTACGCGCGCGCGGCCTTCACGTGCTCGAACGCGGCGAGCGCCGCCTCGCGAGTCTCCTTGAGATCCACGATGGGCTCGGGGTAGTCGTCGGTGCCGGCTTCGGGCACCCAGCGCCGCACGTACACGCCGTCGGGGTCGAACTTCGTCGCCTGCAGCTCGGGGTTGAAGACGCGGAAGTACGGCGCGGCATCCGCCCCGGAGCCCGCGACCCACTGCCAGTTGAACGGGTTCGAGGCCGGGTCGGCGTCGACGAGCGTGTCCCAGAACCACTGCTCGCCGCGGCGCCAGTCGATGAGCAGGTTCTTCGTGAGGAACGACGCCGTGACCATTCGCACGCGGTTGTGCATCGTGCCGGTCGCCCAGAGCTCGCGCATGCCGGCGTCGACGAGCGGCACGCCCGTGCGCCCCTCCTCCCACGCGCGCAGGGCGGTCGGATGCAGGCGCGGCCATGGGAACGCGTCGAACTCCGCCCGCCAGTTGCGGGTCGCGAGGTCGGGCGCGTGGAAGAGCACGTGCCAGGCGAACTCGCGCCAGCCGAGCTCGGTGAGGAACCGCGAGGCGCCCGCGCCGCCCGACCGCCGTTCGCGCACCGCGTGCCAGACCTCGTAGGGGCTCAGCTCGCCCCAGCGCAGGTGTGGCGAGAGCCGCGAGGTGACCGCCTCCGACGGGATGTCGCGCCCGTCGGCGTAGTCGCCGAGGTCGTCATCGAGGAAGTCGCGGAGGCGCGCATGCGCCGCGTCGGCGCCGGGGGTCCACGCAGCGCGAAGGCCACCGGCCCAGTCGGGGCGGGTGGGCAGCAGGTCCCAGTCGTCGAGGTCGTCGGTCGTGGCATCCGCGGGGCTGATCGCGTTCGCGCCCCTGGGGGCCGGCAGCGGATGCCGCGGCTCGGGCGCGGATCGGCAGGCGCGCCAGAACGGCGTGAACACCGAGAACGGCGTGCCCTGGCCGGTGCGGATCGTCCACGGCTCGAACAGCAGGTTCGCCGCGAAGCTCTCGACGACGAGGCCGTCGTCGCGCAGCGCCTGCTTGAGGCCCGCGTCGAGGTCGCGTTCGGGGCGGCCGTACCGGCGGTTCCAGAACACGGCGCCCGCGCCGGTCTCGTCGACGAGCGCACGGATGACGCGGTCGGCCGGTCCGCGCCGCAGCACGAGCCGCCCGCCGCGCTGCTCGAGGGCGCCGGCGAGCGCGGTGAGCGAGCCGTGCAGCCACCAGCGCGCAGCACCGCCGAGCGGCCGGATGCCGCGCGACTCCTCGTCGAGCACGTAGACGCAGACGATCGGCGCGCCGCGCTCGATCGCGGCGTGCAGGGCCGGATGGTCGGCGATCCGGAGGTCGTCGCGGAACCAGACGATCGACGGCGCGTCGCTCATGCGGCGACCCTAGCCGAGCCCGCCGTCAGGCGGCAGGCGTTGACGTGCGGGTCGCGACCCGTGCGATCGCCCACGTGCCGAGACCCGAGGCGAGGAACACCGCTCCGAGGATCGCCCATCCGCCGAGCCCGAACGTGAGCGCCGTCGACGTCACGAAGAGCGGCGCGACCATGGCGCCGAGCGAGTAGCCCATCGAGAACACGCCCTGGTACGTGCCCGCCCGCACCGGGTCGGCCAGCTCGAAGCTGAGGCCCCAACCGCCCGCCTGGGAGAGCACCTCGGCGAAGGCGTGCGCGATCGCGGCGATCACGATGACGGCGATCGCGAAGCCCTGGGGCAGGCCCGCCGCGGCGGCGTAGACGAGGCACGCCGCCGCCATGAGCCACGCCGCGATCGCCGAGACGCGACCGGCGCGGCGCAGGTCGTGGGTGCCGCGCGAGAGCGGCACCTGGAACAGCACCACGATGACCGTGTTGAGGATGAGCACGACGGCGACGAGCACCTCGGGCGCGTTCGTGTCGTTCGCGATCCACAGCGGCACGCCGACCTCGCCGACGCCGAACTGCATCCCGAAGGTCGCGCTGAGCGCGGTGAGCCCGAGGTAACGGGGGTCGCGCCATGGGGAGTGGGCGAAGCGCGCGCGGCGCGGCGCGGCATCCGTCGTGTCGGCGGTCGAAGCGTCGGCCGCGGCATCCGTCGTGGCGGTGGTCGCCGTCGGCGCGCCCGCCGGGCTCGGCACGTGCGTCGGAGCGTCGACGTACCGGGGCAGCTTCACGAGCTGGGTCACGCCGGCGAGGTACATGACACCGGCGCCGACGATGATCCAGCGGTAGGCGTCGGCCGTGCCGGCGAGCAGCGCGAGGGCGCCGATGCCCGATCCGACCGCGATCGCGACGTTGGTGACGGTGCGCAGCACGGCGCGGGCGTGCACCCGGCGGTCGCCGTCGAACGCGCGGGCGATGATCGCCATGCGCGTCGAGTTCGCCGCCTGCTCCACGGCGCCGACGATGACGGCGATCACGAGCGCGCTCGCGAAGTCGTGCGCGAACACGTAGCAGATGAGGCCGACGCCGTCGACGATCGAGAGCACCACGAGCAGGCGCCGGGCGCTGGTGCGGTCGGCGAGCCACCCGCCGGCGAGCGACGAGAGCACGCCCGCCGCGCTCGCGGCGCCCAGCACGATCGCGACCTCGTGCGGCGCCAGGCCGACGATGAGCGTGAAGTACAGCACCGTGACGGTGAGGAAGATCCCGCGGCCCACGCGGCTGATGAGCGTCGCGATGACGAGGATGCGCAGCACCGGGTCGTCGACGGATGCCGCGATCCGCCGCAGGAGGCCGGGGCGCTTGCCGTTCGTGGCCGTCGCGACCGCCGCATCGAGCTCGGGCTCGAGCGGCAGCTCGGGCTCGACGATCGGCACGGCGTCGGTGTCGGGGGAGGGCGACGAGGCGGCGGGGGCAGGACTCACGGATCCAGTTCTCCCAGACGCGGTCGGCGGCCGAAATCGATGTAGCGTAGTGCTTCATGTTGAGGTACCTGCTGACCGAGGACGACGTCGGCAGCGTGCGCTTCGGCCTCTCGCCGCTGTGCGAGCTCGGCCTCTCGCTGCGGGCGATCAAGGAGCCGGCGCGGTTCCCGCTGCAGCTCGGATGGCTGCGCCGCACCGAGGAGGCCCGGGCCCGCCTCGACATGCCGACGCTCATGGGACTCATCGACGAGCGCATGTGGACGCCCGACTTCCTGAATCCGCGTCCGACCTCGCCGCTGACCCGGCTCGACGACGAGCTGGCGGCGCTCGCCGAGACCCCGGCCGACGTGTTCCGCGCGGACCTCGTGGCGGTGCACGGGCACGTGCCCGATGCGCTCACCGGGGCGCCGAGCGCGGCGCTCCGCCGCGTCATCCGTGCCCTGCGGCAACTCTGGGACACGTGCTTCGAGCCGTACTGGCCGCGCATGCGCGCCGTGCTCGAGGCGGACGTGGTGTACCGCGGACGCCAGATCGCGCAGTCGGGCGTCGCGACCATGCTCAACGGGCTCTCGCCGCGCATCGAGTACGACCACGGCGTCGTGTCGGTGCGGCTCGCCGACCCGAACGACCGGACGCAGGCGATCGACGGCAACGGCCTGACCCTCGTGCCGACGATGTTCACGCGCCGCGCCTCCGCGCCCGTCGGCGACGGCCCGCCGATGATCATGTACTCGGCCCGCGGCCAGGGCGCGCTCTGGGAGGCGGAGCGCGTCGCGAACCCCGCCGCCGTCGCGGCCGTGCTCGGCGAGACCCGGGCGAGCCTGCTCGCCGCACTCGGCGACCCCGCGTCGTCGACCGAGCTCGGCGTTCGCCTCGGCGTCACCGCGTCGGCGGTGAACCAGCACCTCCGCGTGCTCCGCGACGCCGGCCTGCTCGTGAGCACGCGGTACGGCCGCAGCGTGCTCTACCTCCGCAGCGAGCTCGGATCGGCCCTGCTCGAGGCCCGCGCGGGCTGAGCGGCGCTGCGCCGCGGCCGCGATGCGCGGTTCGCGAGTCGAAGGACGTCGTGTGCGACACGCCGGTCGTGACGACGCGCGTCCCGCTGGTCGTCCTGCGACTCGCGAACCGCCCTGCGGGCGGCGCTACTCGACGACCGCGTCCTCCGCGACCCGCAGCACGATCTTGCCGCGCACGTGCCCGCCCTCGAGCAGCCGGTGCGCCTCCGCGCCGTCGGCCAGCGGCAGCTCCCGCTCCACGTGCACCCGCACCGAGCCGTCGTCGATGAGCCGCGTGATCACCGCGAGGGTGCGCGCGTCGGGCGACACCGAGTAGCCGGTCGCACGGATGCCGCGGGCCGCCGCCTCCTCGGCCATCGTCGGCCACGACCCGGTCGGCACGTTCACGACCAGCCCGCCCGGCCGCAGCACGGAGAGCGAGCGGGACCCCGTGTCATCCGCGACGTTGCCGATGAGGTCGATGACGACGTCCTGCTCGCCCGCGACGTCCTCGAAGCGCTCGGCGCCGTAGTCGATCACGTGCCGGGCGCCGAGCGAGCGCACGAACTCCACGTTGCGCTCCGAGCACGTCGCCGTGACGTCGGCCCCGAAGTAGGCGGCGAACTGCACCGCGAAGTGGCCGACGCCGCCCGCGGCGGCGTGGATCAGCATCCGCTGCCGGTCGTGCGCCCGCGCAACGTCGATGACGGCGCCCCACGCGGTGAGCGCGGCGAGGGGCACGCCCGCGGCCTCGACGAACCCGAGCGACGCGGGCATCGGCGCGAGGCTCATCGACGAGACCGTGACGAACTCGGCGTAGCTGCCGCCGGTGCGGGGCACGCGCCCCATTCCGTACACGCGATCGCCGGGTTGCAGCGGATGCGCCGCGTAGGGCACCGACTCGACGACGCCCGCGAAGTCGTTGCCGAGCACCGCGGGATACGACACGATCGCCGCCGAGACGCCGCGGCCGGCGCGGGTCTTCACGTCGATGGGGTTCACGCCCGCCGCCACGACGCGCACGAGCACCTCGTCGCTCACCCGCAGCGGTCGCCGCACGTCGGAAAGGTGCAGTTCGTCGGCATCGCCGGTTCGGTCGATCACGAGCGCCCGCATCGTCTCGGTCATGTGCCGCGCCCTCCTGCGTCCGTCCTGCGGCACCATTCTGACGCAGGGCGGCGTGGCGCGGCGTCACCGCGGCATCGCCAGCGCGGGAGCCGAGCTCCCGCTATGACACTCCGGCCCGTTCCATGTTGCGGCCGACCACCTCGATGGTCTGCCGGAGCTGCTCGGTCGGGCTGAACTCGACCAGCCTGGTTCCGGCGTGGAGCGTCGGCGTGTGTCCCGGAGGGGCGTGGTAGGCCTCACCGGCGACGTAGTCCTCCTCGTGCCCGTCGGCGAACGTGAACGTCACCCTCCCGCTGAGCACGTAGCCGACGTGCGCGCTCTGGCACCGGTCGTCCGGCAATCCCACGAAGTAGGGCGCCAGGTCGGCGTCCTTCGTGTACGTCTCGAAGGCGACCGTGTAGCCGTCGAGCTCCTCGAGGCTTCCCTCGTATCCGTCGATCGCCACGTGCTCGGTGGCCCTGGATTCCGATGTGCTTGGCATGAGCCGCTTCCTCTCGTGCGTCCTCTCCTCGTCGCGGCCGGATCCGGCCGGCGCCGGAGCCCCGGCTTCCGGCCGGATCCGGTGATCCGACGGTAGGGCGGCGGCCGCGCCGCCTCATCCGTTCCACCACCCAGATCGCGTCGACCGACACGCAGGTTCCCGGTCGAGGAGCTACGTGAGGGCGTGGGTGTGGGCGTACGAGGTCGCCGCCGCGCGCGCGGCACGACCGGTCGCGCCGATCTTCGCGTAGATGTTCGACACGTGGCGCTCGACCGTCCGCACCGACAGCACCAGCTCGGCGGCGATCTCCTCGTTGGTGCGTCCGGCGGCCACCAGCCGCAGCACCTCGGCTTCCCGAGCGGTCAGTGATCCGGGCGCCCCGTTCCGCCCGACCGGCACGGCGAGCTCCGCGGCGAGCGCGCTCGACTCGTCGACGTCGGCGCTCGCGCCCAGGGCCTCGAACGCCGTGACCGCCTTCCGGGTCTCCTCCTGCGCGCGTCGGATGCGGCCGAGCGCCGCGAGCGACCGCGCGAGCTCGACGCGGACGCGAGCGGTCTCGAACGGCGCCCCGCTGGCGCGATAGAGATCGATCGCGGCATCGAACGCCGCGATCGCTTCGACGTGATCGCCTCGCGCCGCTCGGATCAGGCCCTCCGCGCGGCTGGCCGCCGCCCGGATCGGCGCGGTCGGCGTGGCGACGACGATCGGCGCCAGCCCCTCGGACGCGCGTTGTGCGGCCGCGAGGTCACCCGTTTCCAGTCGGGCCCTGACCAGCACGTCGAGCCCGTCGACCCGTTCGACGAGGTCGCCGGCCGGCAGGGCGCGAAGGTAGCGCTCGGCGATGTCGGCCGCTTCGGCAGGCTCCCCAGCGTCCAGGACGACGGCCGCGAGCACCGCCTCCGACCGGTCGCCGTATCCGATGCCCCGCGCGCCGATCTCGTCCAACTCGTCGAGGAGCATCCGAGCCTCCTCGTGACGGCCCTGACGCCGCCGGAGGTCCGCGAGCCGGAGCATCGCCAGCGCCGCGAACTGCGGGCGGGCCGACATGTCGGTGCGCGCCGCGGCGAGCTCCGCCTCGGCCTCCTCCCAGCGACCCCACCAGATGAGCGCTGAGGCGTGCTCGATCCTCGGATAGCTGAACATCGAGCGGTTCGTCCAGTCCTGCGACACCCGCATGACGTGCTGGGACCACTGCGCCAGCCGGTCGAAGTCGCGGATCCTGGCGCTTGCCGTGACGAAGAAGCAGCACACGCCCGCCGATGCCTCCGGATCGTCGAGCTCACCGGCGACCGCGGCCGCCGTGGCCTCGTCGAGCATGCGCAGGCCGTCGGCCAGGCGGCCCGACGACACCGTCACGAGCCCGAGCATCGACAGCGCGAGCATCTCCGCGTCGAGGTCCCCGATGCGGCGGGCGTGGGCGATCGCCCGCTCGGCGATCTCGGATGCTCGCGGCAGGTCGCCCTCGTAGACCATCGCGCCGACCGCGGCCACGACATCGGTCCAGGCCAGCACCGGCGAATCGGGCAGCAGGTCGAGTCGCCGGCGGGCGCGCTGCAGCCATCCGGATGCCACGGCGTGCTCGCCGCGGAAGGCGAGCAGGTCGTCCGCGAGGTTCACCGCGACGCGTGCGGCGGACTCGTCCTCGCCGCGGGCGCGGTAGAGGCGGTACGCGAGCTCCCGGGCGGAGATCGCGGTGTCGGCGTCGTCGAGCCACGAGGCCGCCGTGCCGAGGCCCTCCCAGGCCTCCGGCGTCTCCTCGTCGCGCAGTGCGTCCTCGAACGCGGCACGCGCGTCCTGCCAGGACCAGTCGCGCAGCGCCCGGTACCCGCGGTCCAGCGGCGGATCCGCGCTCATGACGCCACTCTAGGTCAGCGGGTCGTGCCAGGCGGTGCGCAGTTCCGTGGAAGGCCGCCGCGTCACCACTAGGCTGCAGTCAGCGCGCGGCGGGTGCGACCGGCGCGACGGGTCGGCGAGGACGGGGGTTCGGCGTGAGGCGGCTGTTCGGGGTGCTGCGGGTCGTCGCGGCCGCGGCGATCATCATCGCGATCGTCGGGCAGTTCGTGCAGAGCTGGTCGATGGTGCCCGACCGGCTGGCGTTCGTCGTGAACTTCTTCAGCTTCTTCACGATCCTGTCGAACGCGCTCACCGCCATCGTGCTGCTCATCGGCGCGGGGTACGCCTTCACGCGCGCGGCCGACCCCGACTGGTACAACCTCGTCCGCGCCTGCGCGGTCACCTACATGGCCACGACGTTCGTCGTCTACAACCTGCTGCTGCGCGAGATCTCGCTCGACCAGGCCACGACCGTGCCCTGGTCGAACGAGATCCTGCACGTCTGGGCCCCGCTCTACCTCGTCGCCGACTGGGTGCTGGCGCCCGGGCGACGCCGCGTCGCCTGGCGTCGCATCTGGACCATCGCGATCTTCCCGCTGGCCTGGGCCGGGTACACGATGATCCGCGGCGCGATCGTGGGCTGGTACCCGTACCCGTTCCTGAACCCCGACGTGGAGCCGGGTGTCGGGTACGGCGGCGTCCTCGTCTACGTCATCGCGATCGCCGCCTTCATCCTGCTCGTGGGGGCGGGCATCATCGCCCTGAGCCGCACGCCGTGGCCGCACGAGCCCGTCGAGCCGGCGCCGCCGAGTGGTGCCGCCCAGTTCGAGGACGCTCGCCCGGTCGCCTAGTCGCGCGCGAGCCAGCGCCCGACCCGCTCGCGCAGCACCGCGGTCTGCTCGGCCTGGCCGTCGTCGCGCGGCGGCAGCAGCTCGAGCATCGAGCGCAGCCCGCCGGCCCAGCGCTCGGCGATGGGGAACGGATGCACCGGGTCTCGCGCCGCGCCGATGACGAGCGAGCGGATGCCGCGTGCCGAGAGCTCGCGCAGGTCGTCGTCGTCGTCGAACGCGCGGTTGCGCGGGATCTCGACGAGCCGCATCGCCCGGCGCGCGGCATCGGGTGCCTGGAACTGCGCGAGCAGCGCCCGTCCGCCCGCCGGCGACACCGAGGCGACCTCGTGGAAGATCTCGCGCTCGCGGAACTCCTCGGCCCCCGCGGGACCCGCGTCGGCGAGGATCTGGCCGATCACGGGGAACGCGCGCAGGTTGTCGGGCAGCGAGGTGTCGTCGAACGACGGCCGCACGAAGACCACGCGCCGCACGGGCAGCAGGTTGTCGAGCACGATGCGCAGCGCGATCGCGGCCCCCATCGAGACACCGATGATCGTCACCGGCTCGGATGCCTCGTGGTGCCCGCGTCCGGCCTCGGCCAGCGCCGCGGGCACGTGCTCGCAGACCTCGCGCGCGAGCCGGTCGATCCCGAAGTCGGCGGGTTCGCCGACGGCGAGGAAGCCGCCGTGGGCGCGCACGTCGGGCGCGACGATGAGCTCCTCGGGGCCCGACGTCTCCTCCACGACCGACTCGAACAGGCCGAGCGGCTGCCGGCGGTCGTTGCCGAGTCCGTGCAGAAGGACCGTCGTCACGCGAGCACACCCGGGCGGTAGACCGCCCTCGCAGCCTCGTCAGGACGCAGTGCGGCGAGCAGCTCGTTCGCGAGCGTCACGAGGATGGCGATCTGGTCGTCGTCGCGGTCGACCCAGCGGCAGCGCGGCTCGGGATGAACGGGCACGAAGTCCTCGTGCTGCTCCCACACCACCAGCGTGCGCTCGGCGCCGAGCACGTACTGCTGCCACCACACCTGACGCAGGTAGCCGCGGGGGATGCCGCGCCACGCGCGCGACGTCGTCTTGATCTCGCACAGCTCGGGCGTGCCGTCGACCGCGACGCGCAGTCCGTCGGGCGTCGCCAGGTGCCGTCGATCGGATGCCGCGTGGAAGAGCAACGACGACGGCTCGATGCCGTGCACCCGCCGCACCCAGTCGGCGATCACGGGCTCGCGCGTGCGACCGTGGTCGGTGAACCGGCTGCCGCCGAAGGTTCGCGGCGAGCCGTGCAGCTTCTCGTACGCCGCTCCGCGCACCGAGGCGCGGGACGCGAGCTTCGCGGCATCCGTCGCGGTGACGCCCTGCGAGCGCGCCCGCAGCCAGGCGACCCGGTCGCTCGCATCGGCGACGATGCGCCGCTCGTGCGGGTGCGACTCGGATCGGAGCGCCGCCGACACACGGGGTGCGACCGACTCGAGGTCGAACAGCGCGAACGGAGTGTCGGTCACTCCACCACGGTACCCCCGGGGACCCCCGTCCGGACGGCGGGATCGGGCGTGTTCGGGGGACGTCGCCGCCGCGCCGACCTGTGGCGGACTAGTCGGGGATGCTCCAGTAGGAGGCGACGCCGCCGGGGTGGTACTCGGTGATCGCCCAGTCCACCGAGCGGTCCCACGTGGCATCCGTGTGCCCCGCGTACTCGATCGAGACCGAACCGTCTGCCTCCGTGATCACGGCGGTCACGATGCCGGTGTGGTCGCGGTCGCCCGAGTCGTCCCAGTCGAACTGCACGATGTCGCCCACCTTCACCTGGTCGCGCTGGTCGTCGGTGAGTGCGGTGGCGAGCTCGGGGTGCTCCTCGAGGTACCGCATGAGCGCCGTCGAGCTGCGCCACGCGTCGGAGCTCGAATAGGGGTCGCCGTCCTCCTCGTCGTACCACCACTCGTCGTCGGGCTCCCAGCCGCGGGCGAGCAGCGACTGGCTCGTGAAGTTCACGCAGTCGTTCTCGGAGAGGTAGCCGAACTCGTCGCTCTCGGTGCTGTCCCAGTGCTCGTGCACGTACTCGAGCTGCGCGGCGACCGCCGGGCTGAGCGCCGACCAGTCGAAGGCGCTCTCGGAGGTGTCGTCGCGGACGGCGTCGGACGCCGCACCGCTCGTCGTGTCGGCGACGGATGCCGCATCCGACGAGTTCGAACCCTGTCCGACCGCGTAGCCCCACGCGACGGCGCCACCGCCCATGAGCAGGGCAGTAGTGGCCGCGGCGGCGAGGACGAGGGCTCGCCGCCGGCGGAAGATGCGGTTCGGGTCCGGGTTCGACATCCATTCGACCGTACGTCGCCAGCCTGTGCGCCGCCTCTGCACCCGCCATGCATGGCCCGAACCGGCCATGACGGAGTGGCCCGAACACGCGATGCACTGGCGGGGCCGCGGGCGTGGAATCGAGGTGTCGGCCCGTCGGCCGGCCCGAACCACCTTGGAGTCCTCATGTCCAGCACCGCCACCACCACCGCCGCCGCCACCACCGCCACCGTCGCCTCGAACGACATCGGGCGCGTCGCACGCGCCTCGATCGCGTTCGGCAGGAAGCGCGGCTACTACCGCGTGCTCTTCGAGGCCGGACCCGTCGATGCCGCGACCTTCGCGGAGCTCGCGGGCGTGCCGGAGGCCGACGCCCGCGCCTGGCTCGCCGAGCAGGTCGCCGCCGGCGTGCTCCGCGCGGTGTCCGGACCCGCGGCCGACCGCGAGGAGCTGCTGCTCCCCGGCGAGTACGTGCCGATCCTCCTCGGCGACCACGGCGAGCCCGAGTTCGCGGGCGCCCGCGCCCTGCTCGACGAGCACCGCCACGAGCTGCCCAGCGTGCTCGAGGTCCTGCAGCAGGCACGCCGACGCGTCGACGCGGACGCGGAGGCGCCCCTCGGCGTCGAGGTCGAGCGGGCGCGGGCGTTCGCGGACGTGGCGCGCCTCGCGCGGCTGGTGTAGACGCCGAGCTTCCCTCGCCTCCTAGACTCGGGGCGTGGAGCCCGAGGACCAGGTCATCCGCTACGCGGAGCACGACGGCGCGTCCATCGCGTGGTCGGCCGTCGGGCAGGGGCCGCCGCTCGTCATCGGAGGGTGGTGGTCGAGCCACCTCGAGCTCGACTGGCGCAATGCGAGGTTCCGCCGGTTCACGGCTGCGCTCGGGGAGCATCGCACCGTCGTCCGGTACGACCGGCCCGGGGCCGGGGTCTCCGATCGCGGGGGCATGCCGGCGCGCACGCTCGACGAGGAGCTGGCCACCCTCGAGGCGCTCGTCGACGAAGCCGCCCCCGGCCGGATCTCGCTGTTCGGCGCCTCCTCGGGCTCGGGCGTGGCGTCCCTCTATGCGGCGCGGCATCCCGAGCGCGTCGACCGGCTCGTGCTCTACGGCTCGTACGCCCGCGGCGTCGACCTCGCCCCGCCCGCCGCGCGCGAGGCCATGCTCTCGATCATCGACCAGCACTGGGGCCTCGGCTCCCGCGTGCTCGCCGACCTGTTCCTGCCCGACGCCACCGCCGAGGAGCGCGCCGAGTTCGTCGAGTTCCAGCGCCGCTCGGCCTCGCGCGAGGTCGCGCTCGCGTCGCTGCAGGCGGTGTACGACTTCGACGCGACGGGGCACCTGGCCGATGTGCTCGCGCCGACGCTCGTGCTGCACCGGCGGGACGACCGGGCGATCCCGTTCGCGCTCGGCAAGGATGTCGCCCGCCGCATCCGCAACGCCCGCTTCGTCGCGCTCGAGGGCGACGACCACTTCCCCTGGCGCGGCGACGCCGACGCCGTCGTGCGCGAGACGCTCGCCTTCCTCGGCGCGCCCGTCGAGGTCGCTCCCGCCCGCCCCGGCCCCGGCGCGGCCCGCCTCACCGATCGTGAGCGCGAGGTGCTGCGGCTCGTCGCGCGCGGGCAGACCGACGCCGAGATCGCGACCGAGCTCGTGCTGTCGACCCACACCGTGCACCGGCACATCGCCAACATCCGCACGAAGCTCGGCGTGCCGTCGCGCACCGCCGCGGCCGCGTGGGCGCTGCGCAACGAACTGATCTGACCGCGGCTCCGGCGCCGGGCGCAGGCCGAGCGGATGCCGCGGGCTGGCCGGTTCCGGCCACCGGAGGTTGGCCGGATCCGGCGATTCCCCGCGCGCCGCATCGGCGTTGACTGGCGTCCCGTGCCGCACACTCCGTGCGGCGGCAGGACGATGCAAGGAAACCACACGATGTCCCAGACCCTGACCACCACCCACGACCAGGCGGCGCAGCGCGGTGGGAGGAACCCGCACCTCCTCGTCGAGGACGCGAGCGTCACCTCCGTCCCGATCGCCGCCGGCGCGATCGACGCCGTCGCGCCCTCACCCGAGGAGCAGGAGGCCGCCCTCGTCGGCGCGTTCGCCGAGCAGCTCGTCGGCATGCTCGCCTCGGCGACGACGCTCCTCACCGTGGAGCTCGGTCGCCGCTTCGGGCTCTACCGCACCCTGCGCGAGCACGGTCCGATGACCGCCGACCGCCTCGCGCGCACGACCGGCGTCGCACCGCGCTACGCCCGCGAGTGGCTCGAGCAGCAGGCCGCTGCCGGCATCCTCGCGGTCGACCGTGCCGAGGCGCCTCGCGACGAGCGCCGTTTCTCGTTGCCCCCGCTCCACGCGCCCGTGCTCGTCGACGAGACGCATCCGGCGCACGCCGCGCCCGTCGCCGGACTGCTGGCCGGCGTCGCGCTCGCCTTCCCCGAGGTCGTCGCCGACTTCCGGCACGGCCGTGGCGTCGCATTCGAGGAGTACGGCGCCGAGCTCCGCCAGGGCCTCGGCGCGCTGAACCGCCCCGGCTTCACGCATGAGATGCGGGCCTGGGTGGAGACGCTGCCCGACCGCGCCGCCGCGCTCGACGCCGGGGGCCTGGTGCTCGACGCCGGCTGCGGCACGGGCTGGTCGACGATCGCCATCGCGACGGCGTTTCCGGCGGCACGCGTCATCGGCCTCGACCTCGACGGCGCCTCGATCGACGAGGCGCGCGAGCAGGCCGCGGCCGCCGGCGTCGCGGACCGGGTCGCGTTCCTCGTCGGCAACGCGGGCGACGCGACCGCCGTTCGCGACGCCGCCGCGGCGATCAGGGCGTTCACGACGGGTCCGGTCGAATCCCGCGCGACGGATGCCGCGGCATCCGGCTTCGACCTCGTCACGGTCTTCGAGGCACTGCACGACATGGGCCGACCGGTGGATGCGCTCGCCGCGTTCCGGTCGCAGCTCCGTCCGGGCGGCGCGATCCTCGTGGCCGACGAGCGGGTCGCCGACGAGTTCCACGCCGACGCCGACCCCGTCGAGCGCATGCTCTACGCGATGAGCGTGCTGCACTGCCTGCCCGCGACGACCGCCGAGTCCGACGCCGTCGCGAACGGCACCGTGCTGCGCGCGCCGACCGTGCGCCGTTGGGCCGCGGCGGCCGGCTTCGGCCGCGTCGACGTGCTGCCGATCGAGAACCCGTTCTGGCGGTTCTACCGCATCGGCTGAGCGAGGGCATCGAAGGCACCGCGCGAGACGCGCAGACGGATGCCGCGGCGGGAGGGCTCCGCCGCGGCATCCGCTCGCACTCGTGGCCGGGTCACCCCTTCTCGGTCACGGTGCCGTTCTTGATGTGCAGTCGCCGCTCGGCGCGCTTCGCGACGGCGGAGTCGTGCGTGACGATCACGAGCGTGAGGCCGCGGTCGCGCCACAGGCCTTCGAGCAGGTCCATGATCTCGTCGCGCGTCTGCTCGTCGAGGTTGCCCGTGGGCTCGTCGGCCAGCAGCACGTCGGGCTCCTTCACGAGCGCCCGGGCGATGGCCACGCGCTGCTGCTGGCCGCCCGACAGCTCGCCCGGCACGTGCCCGGCGCGGTCGGCGAGGCTGACCGAAGCGAGTGCCTCGACCGCGCGGCGGCGACGCTCCTCGGCGCTCACGGCGAGCGGCTCGAGGGCCGTCTCGACGTTCTCCTGCGCGGTGAGCGTGGGGATGAGGTTGAACCCCTGGAACACGAAGCCGATCTCTCGGGCGCGGATTCGGCCGAGCTTGCCGTCGGGCAGGTGCGAGAGCTCCGCGTCGCCGAGGCTGATCCGGCCGGCCGACGGGCGGTCGAGCGCGCCGAGCATCTGCAGCAGCGTCGACTTGCCGCCGCCGGTCGGGCCCTGGATCGCGACGAGCTGGCCCGACGGGATCGTGAGGGTCACGTCCTGCAGCGCGGTCACGGTGCGCTTCGACTGCGCGTAGGTCTTCGAGACGTTCTCGAGCGTGTACATGGTCGGTCCTTCTCAGTCGTTCGGTCGGGTGCGCGAGGCAGCGGGTCGGTGGGCGGATGCCGCGGGCGTCATGCGACGCTCCGCAGGGCCTCGGCGGGGCGGAGTCGCGCGGCGCGCCAACCGCCGATGGCGCCGGCGAGCAGGCCGCCGAGCACGGCGAGCCCGATGGCGATCGCGATGACGCTGACCGTGACGGGCGCGTTGAGCACGACCTCGGCCGAGCTCGACGCCTCCTGGGCGATGGTGCCGAACGGTCCGCCGCCCGCGCCGCCGGGTCCGCCGGCGGCGACGCCGTCGGGCAGGGTCGTTCCGGCGCTGCCGCCGAGCGTGGGGGAGACGAGGTTCACGATCCAGATGCCGACGAGGCCGAGCGCGAGGCCCGCGGCGCCGCCGATGAGGCCCTGCACGAGCGACTCGCCCGCGACCTGCCCGGTGATGCGCCGGTTCGACCAGCCGATCGCCTTCAGCGTGCCGAACTCGCGTGTGCGGCGCGTGACGCCCTGGATCGTGAACAGGATCGCGATGAGGAACGCCGCGGCGAGCACCGCGATCGACAGCCAGAGGCCGAGGTTCGCGATGAGGCTCGACGCCGTCGAGAGCGACCCCGACACCGAGGCCGCGAGGTCGGACTGCGTCGACACCGTGGCATCCGGCAGCGCCTCCTCGAGGTCGGCCTGCACGGCCGCGATCCGGTCGGCCGACTCGGCCTGCACGTAGATGTCGCTGACCTGGTCGGCGAGGCCCGAGAGCTCCTGCGCGAGTCCGAGCGGGATGTACACGTTCGACGCGGTCGCGGCATCCGCCGAGGTCGAGGTCACGGTGCCGATGACCTCGAAGTCCGTGCCGCCCACGTTGATCGTGTCGCCCACCGCCAGTTCGGCGCTCGTGGCGTAGTTCGCGTCGAGCACGGCGACGGGCTGGCCGTCGTCGGAGGCCTCGAGCCCGCGTCCGTCCGCGAGCTCCACCGCCGAGAGCGGCCCCACGGCCGCGGCCGACGGGTCGATGCCGAGCACCGTGAAGCTGTCGACGTCGAACGCGCTGCCGCCCGCGCCGTCGAAGCCGCCGGTCGGGGGCTGCTCCGTCTGGTCGCTCGGGGCGGTGCCGTCGGCGGGCGCCGTGCCCTGCTGCATCCGCTGCGGCAGCTCGCCCGAGAAGGTCATGTTGGTCAGTGACAGTGCAGCGGATGCCGCGGCGACGCCGTCGACCTCGGTCACCGTGTCCAGCGCCGAGGCGTCGAACGTGGTGGAGCCGAAGCCCGCGGTCAGCCGGGACTGGCTGATCTGGGTCGAGTCGCCGTTCGCGGTGCCGTCGTCGGCGCCGAACTCGAACCGTCCGGGGCCCTGGCCGGCCTCGCCCTCGGCGGGCGGCGTGGGCTCCTGCGAGACGGTGAGGTCGGTGCCGACGCCGTAGACGGATTCGAGCACAGCGGCCTGGGCGTCTTTCACGCCGGTCGAGACGGCGTTCACGATCATGACGAGGGCGATCGCGAGCGCCATGCCGATGGCGATGATCGCGGTCTGCCTGCGGCGCCCCGCGAGTTCGCGTCGGAGGTAGGTGAAGAACATGGGGATCCTCGGGGTCGTGGGATGCGCACCGGACGGGGCGCCGATCGCGACGTTATGGACGGAGGCTTTGGTCGGGCTATGACGTGCCACTGGGGTCGCTATGGGTCACCCCCGAGGGATGCCGCGGCATCCGCACATGCAGGTCATAGGGAACGCATAGGCCGACGCGGATACTGGAGTCATGAGCACCCCCACGACCCACCGCGCCCCGCAGATCACGAAGGGCGACGGCTCCATGGTGCGCGTCCTCGTCGTGGACGACGAGCACTCGCTGACCGAGCTCCTGAAGATGGCGCTGCGCTACGAGGGCTGGGACGTGCGCACCGCCGCCGACGGCTTCAGCGCGGTGAAGGTGGCGCGCGAGTTCCGGCCCGACGCGATCGTGCTCGACATCATGCTCCCCGACATCGACGGCCTCGAGGTGCTGCAGCGCGTGCGCTCCGACGGCACCGAGACGCCCGTGCTCTTCCTCACCGCCAAGGACTCCCTCGACGACCGCATCGCGGGCCTCACAGCGGGCGGCGACGACTACGTCACCAAGCCGTTCAGCCTCGAGGAGGTCGTCGCCCGGCTGCGCGGGCTCATCCGCCGCTCGACGCTGACGCTCGCGCAGGCGAAGGACCCGGTGCTCGTCGTCGGCGACCTCACGCTCGACGAGGACTCGTACGAGGTCGCGCGCGGCGGCACGCCGATCGAGCTCACCGCCACCGAGTTCGAGCTGCTCCGCTTCCTCATGCGCAACCCGCGCCGCGTGCTCTCGAAGGCGCAGATCCTCGACCGCGTCTGGAGCTACGACTTCGGCGGCAAGGAGTCGGTCGTCGAGCTCTACATCTCCTACCTGCGCAAGAAGATCGACGCGGGCCGCGAGCCCATGATCCATACCGTGCGCGGCGCCGGCTACATGCTGAAGGCGGCGGGATGACCCACCCGGGCGCCCCCGGCTACGCCGCCGTATCGCGAGCGGAGGCTCAGGCCGACGAGACGGGCACGACGACGGATGCCGCGAGCCGCCGCCGGCGGCCGTGGACCCTGCACCGGCGCCTCCTCGCCATCGTCGCGGTGCTGCTCATCGCCGTGAGCGCGGTCATCGGGGTCATCAGCGTCGCCGTGTTCCATACGACGTCGGTGGGGCGCCTCGACGCGAGCCTGCGCGAGACCGCGTCGCGGGCGACGGATGCCGCACCTCCGGGATTCCCGACGGACCCGCGTTCCACGGTGCTCGAGTTCCTCCGGGTTCCCGGGCAGCCGGTGGGCACGCTGGGGGTGCTCGTGGCGGGCGAGAGCGTCGCGGGCGTGTACATCTCGGAGAGCGGCGAGCTCATCGATGCCGGCACGGAGGCGACCTCCGCCCTCGCGGCCGTGCCGCCGGACGGAGACCCGCACACGGTCACCGCCGGCGACCTCGGCGACTACCGAGCCCTCGCCGTCCAGACGCAGCCGGAGGTGCGCAGCGTCCTCGCGCTCCCGTTGACCGACGTGAACGCCCAGACCACGCAGCTCGCGATCACGGTCGCGGTCGTGGCCGCGGGCGGCCTCCTGCTCGCGCTCGCCATCGGGTCGGTCGTGGTGCGCCGTGCGCTCAGTCCGCTCGCCGAGGTGACCGCGACGGCGCAGCGCGTCTCGGAGCTGCCGCTCGACCGCGGCGACGTCGCGCTCGCCGAGCGCGTCCCGGTCGACGACGACGGAACCGAGGTCGGACGCCTCGGCACCGCGTTCAACCGCATGCTCGGCCACGTGGCCTCCGCGCTCACGGCGCGCGAGCAGAGCGAGCAGAAGGTGCGCCGGTTCGTCGCCGACGCGAGCCACGAGCTGCGCACCCCGCTCGCGTCGATCCGCGGGTACGCCGAGCTCACGCGCCTGCACGGCGGCGAGCTGCCGCCCGACGTGGTGCACGCGATCGGACGCATCGAGTCGGAGTCCGTGCGCATGACCGAGCTCGTCGAGGACCTGCTCCTGCTCGCTCGTCTCGACGAGGGTCGCGAGCTCGCCTCCGAGCCCGTCGACCTGGGCCGGGTCGTCGTGGAGGCGCTCGGCGACGCGCAGGCGGCCGGGCCCGACCACGACTGGGAGGTGCGGCTGCCGGATGCCCCGACCACCGTCGTCGGCGACGAGCCGCGCCTGCGCCAGGTCGTCATGAACCTGCTCGCCAACGCGCGCGTGCATACGCCCGAGGGCACGAGCGTCGTGGCCGCGCTGGAGCGCGACGGCGACGACGTCGTGCTGACGGTCGAGGACGACGGACCCGGCATCCCGCCCCAGCTCGCCGACACGCTGTTCGAGCGCTTCGCGCGCGGCGACTCGTCGCGCTCCCGTCGTGCGGGCAGCACTGGACTCGGGCTCGCGATCGTGCGCGCCGTCGTCGAGGCGCACCAGGGCGAGGTGTCGGTCGAGAGCGAGCCGGGCGCGACGCGGTTCACGGTGCGGCTGCCGGCGACCACCGAGCGCGGCTCAGCGCACGCCTCGGCGTCGTCGCCGTCGCTCGAGCGCGCGCGCTAACCCCGCGGGATCGCGGCCGTCGCCTCGATCTCGACCAGCGCGTCGGCACGCCCGAGGCCGGCGACGTGCGCGCCCGTGATCGCGGTGACGTGCGGCCCCCACACGGGCATCGCCGCGGCGAACCCATCCTCGAACGACTGGCCCTCGACGAGGAGGATCGACATGCGGATGACGTTGGCCTGGTCGGCGCCGACGGCCTCGAGCACGGCGAGCACGTTGCGCATCGCCTGCTCGGTCTGCGGCCCGATGCCGCCGGGAACGATCGCGCCCGAGGCATCCGTGCCGTTCTGGCCGCCGACCTGGAGGAGGTCGTGGTCGCCGCGCACCAGCACGCCCTGGCTGAACGCCGGGCTCGTGTGCAGCGTCGGTGGATTCACGTGGATGAGTTCCATGCCGCGAGTCTCGCACCGGCCACCGACGCCGGGCACGGCGAAGGGCCGGTCCCGATGGGGGACCGGCCCTTCGCGAGTCGGGGACGACTAGGCCTCGGCGAGCACCCGCAGCATCTCCGCGAAGGTGCGGAGCTCCTCGACCGAGCGGTTCTCGAGCGCCGCGCGGACGCGGGCCTGGTTGCTCGCCCGCACCGCGGAGATCCGCTCGACGGCGGGCGCCGTCGGCCGGAGCACGCGGATGCGGCCGTCGCGCTCGTCGGGCAGGCTCTCGACGAGCCCGGCCTCCTCGAGCACCCGCACCTGGCGGCTGACGACGCTCTTGTCCATGTCGAGCTCGGTCGCGAGCACGTGCGCCGTGGTCTCGCCGAGCCGGGTGATCGTCGAGAGCACCTTGTAACCGGCGGGCTGCAGGTCGGGGTGGATCTGCTCCGCCGCCTGCTTCCACACGAGCCGCGCCCGGTTGAACACGACCCCGAGCTGCTCCTCGACGCGGGCGATGGCCTCGTCGAGGGCGGGGTCGGCGGTCATGGTCATCATGCTATCGAGCGCTCCTCGACGCGGTCTCGCGCTCGCGCCCGTCCGTTTCGGCGGACGTGTCGTCGGCATCGCCGTCGGTGCCCTCGACCAGCCCGACCGACGACGTGACCGGAGCACCGATCTCGGCCTCGGCGAGGTCGATCGCGACCTGCTCTGCCTCCTCCTCGAGCTTCTCCGAGGCGGTCTGCCGCGAGAGCGGCTTGTTCGGCAGGAAGGCGATCGCGATGAGGCTCAACACGGCGAGCGGGATCGCGATGATGAAGACGTCGGCGATGCCGTGGCCGTAGGCGCCCTCGACGATCACGCGGATCGCGTCGGGCAGCTCGGAGACTTTCGGGACCGCGCCGCCCGCGAGGCCCTGCAGGGCGGTGACCTCCTCGGGCGACGTCGGCGTGAAGGAGGAGAGCCCGTCCTTCACGTGCGTGGTCACCTGGGTGGCGAGCACCGAGCCCATGATCGTCACGCCGATGGTGCCGGCGATCGAGCGGAAGAAGTTCACGTTCGAGCTGGCCGCGCCGAGCTGCGACGCCGGGGTGTCGTTCTGCACGACGAGCGTGAGGTTCTGCATCACCATGCCGAGGCCGGCGCCGAGCACCACCATGTAGACCGAGACCCAGAGGAAGTCGGTGTCGTAGCGGAGCGTCGACATCAGGCTGACGCCCGCGATGGTGAGCGCCGAGCCGAGGAGCATCCAGCCCTTCCACTTGCCGAACCGGCTCACGAGCGCGCCGATGCCGATCGAGGCGCCCATCTGGCCGACGACCATCGGGATGGTCATGAGGCCGGACTCCGTCGGGGTGGCGCCACGGGCGAGCTGGAAGTACTGCGCCAGGAAGACGCTCGTCGCGAACATCGCGACGCCGACCGAGATCGACGCGATCACTGCGAGCGTGAAGGTGCGGTTCGCGAAGAGGCTCATCGGCACGATGGGCTCCTCGACGAGGAACTCGGTGACGATGAAGCCCAGGATCGCCGCGGCGGAGATGCCGACGAGCACGAAGCTCGTCATGGAGTTCCACTCGAACTGGTTGCCGCCCATCGAGACCCAGATCAGCAGCAGTGAGACGCCGACCGCGAGCAGCACGGCGCCGACGTAGTCGATCTTGACCTTCGTGCGGGTGCTCTTCGGCAGGTGCAGGGTGCGCTGGATGAGGAGGATCGCGACGATCGCGAACGGGATGCCGAGGAAGAAGTTGGCACGCCAGCCGAACGCGTCGGTGATGACGCCGCCGAGCAGCGGGCCGCCGATGGTGGCCATGGCCATGACGCCGCCGACGATGCCCATGTACTTGCCGCGCTCGCGCGGGGAGATGATGAGCGCGACGGCGATCATGACGAGCGACATGAGGCCGCCGGCGCCGATGCCCTGGATGACGCGGAAGCCGATGAGCATGCCCGTGTCCTGCGCGAAGCCGGCGAGGGCGGTGCCCACGACGAAGAGGCCGAGGGCGAGCTGCAGCAGCACCTTGCGGTCGAGGAGGTCGGCGAGCTTGCCCCAGATCGGGGTGGACACGGCGGTCGCCAGGAGGCTCGCGGTGATGACCCAGGTGTAGGCGGACTGGTCGCCGCCGAGGTCGGCGATGATGATCGGCATCGACGTCGAGACGACCGTGCCCGAGAGCACGGCGACGAACATGCCCATGATGAGGCCGGACAGCGCGGTCAGCACCTCACGGTGCGAGCGCTTGGCCTCGAGCGAGGGGGTTTCGGTGGATGAGGTCACGTGTGGTTCTGCTCCAAGAATGTTGATAGATGTCAACTATAAAGAGATCGTTGCTTTCTGTCAACAAATGATCGAGGTCAACTATTTCATCGTCCCGTTCCACACACCCGGCGAGGAGCCGGGCCCGTCGATCGGACCCGGCTCCTGATGGCGGATGCCGCGACGTCGCGCCGCGGCATCCGCTCGCCGTCGCTACTGCACCGGGGCATCCGGCGGCGGCAGCTGCACGCCGCTCTCGGGCTCGACCGTGACTCCGGGGATGCCGCGGAGCCGCTCGATCGCGTCGGGCGCCGCGCGCCCCGTCACGATGCCGAGCCCGACGAGCGCCTCGTCGACCTCGAGTCCCGCGTCGAGCAGGTCGGGGAGCACGTCGTCGACCCCCCGACCCTGCACGGTCACGTGCACCCGGTCGCCCGTGGCATCAGATCCGGCCATCGGCGCGCCTAGGGGAGCGGCCGCGGCTCGAGCGGGCCGGGGTCGATGATCGGGCCGGGTCGCCACGGCATCGGCTGGTAGTCCCAGACGGGACGACGCCGCGTCGGGACGACCGCGAGCCCCGCGCCCACCTCCTGGGCGGATTGGGGGAGCGGCACCGCCGTCCGCACGAGCTCCTGCCAGAGCGCTCGGCTGCGCAGGCCGGTCTTGCGGGCCAGCGTCGCCGCGACGCCCGCGACGTGCGGCGTGGCCATGCTCGTGCCGTTCTTGAACCCGTACGAGCCCTTCGCGACCGGGACGGACGAGTACGTCGCCACGCCAGGCGCCGCGATGTCGATCCCGCCGCCGTTGCCATTGAGGGCGACGCACGAGAACGGCGCACGCTGCAGCGCCTGGTCGAGCGCCGCGACCGCGAGCACTGACGGGCTGTTCGCGGGTGCGCCCACGGGGCTCCACCCGTCGTTGCCCGCGGCGGCGACGATCAGCGCGCCGGCGTTCAGCGCGGCGGTCGCCGCCTGCTCGTAGTACGTGTAGTACGTCTGGCCGACTGCGACGCGCGAGCCGAGCGACATCGAGATGATGTGCGCGCCCTGCTCGACGGCCCACTGGATGCCTGCCAGGATCTGGCCGCTCGTGCCGCTGCCCTGGTCGCTCAGCACCTTGCCGATGAGGAGCCGCGAGCCGTGCGCGACGCCGTAGCGGCGCTGCGTGCCCGGAGGACTCTTCGGCCCCGCGGCCGTTCCCGCGCAATGCGTGCCGTGCGAATGTCCGTCCTGCACCGCGGCGCCCGGGATGAACGACTGGCTCGCGAGCACCCGCCCGGCGAAGTCGGGGTGGCCCAGGTCGATCCCCGTGTCGAGCACCGCGATCCGGATGCCGGCGCCCGCCCAGGGCGCCGTGGCGAGGATCGGCGGCACGGCGCGCACGGCTTTGAGGCCCCACGCGTACGTGTCGGTGTCCACGTAGGTCTCCGCCGCGTCGACCTCGTCGTCGTCGGCCTCGGTGTCCGGGTCGACCGCCATCGGGGTGGTTGGCGCGTCCATGGCGTCGATCGTGTCGAACGGATACACGTAGACCTCGGGCTCGACGGCGATGATCGGGCTGGCCGAGTCGCCCACCGCACGCGAGAGCGCGCCGAGCTGATCGGGAGCCGAGTCGACGATGGCGATGCCGAGCTTGTCGAGGTAGACGTCGTTCGTCGCCACCGCGGCGGGGTCGTCGAGCCCCCGCGGCGTCCCGATGTCGAAGCCCGCGACGTCGCGCAGCTCGCGGGTCGCCGTCGCGTCGTCCACCGGGGCGAACGTGATGATCTGGCGGCCGGTCGGGCCCTCGGGAACCCGTCCGGTGGCGCTGTCAGTGTTCATGATCGGATCCTTCGATTGATCACGGGCGCCGACGGGATGCTCCGGGGCTCGGGGCACGTCGCCCGCAGTGGCCATAGTCTCGATCTGGATGGAGCACGACGCATCGGGGGCTGCACTGAGGCATCCTCATATCAGTGCGCGGTCGATCGGGCGACCACGTCGATTCGGCCGCCGCACGGGCGCGATTTGGCGTGACTCGCGGCATCCGCTACCCTTGACGGAGCCGAAGACCGTTGGTCGTCGCGCCCGCGACTGTGTCGATCACAGCAGTGGATGCGACCGAAGTCTTGCGAAAGCAGGAGCCCACGCAGGTGTGACGAAGACTTCCCGATCGAATCGGGCCGAGCTCCGCGCGTCTGCGCCGGAGCTTTTTTCTTTCGCTCCGAATTCTTCCAGCGCTCCGAGGCCGTGCACCGCCACCGCGATGCACGTTGAAGACACAAGGAGTGGCCATGGCGAACAAGGAAGCCGCGGTTGCCGAGCTCACCGAGAGGTTCGAGAGCTCGACCGCCGTTCTGCTGACCGAATACCGCGGCCTCACTGTTGCGAAGCTCAAGGAGCTGCGCAAGTCCATCAGTGGGGACGCGAGCTACGCCGTGGTGAAGAACACGCTGACCAAGATCGCGGCGAACAACGCCGGGATCACCGCGTTCGACGACGAGCTCAAGGGCCCGTCGGCGATCGCGTTCGTGCACGGCGACCCGGTCGCCGTCGCGAAGTCGCTGCGTGACTTCACCAAGGCGAACCCCCTCCTCGTGGTCAAGGGCGGCTACTTCGATGGCAAGCCCCTGACCGCCGAAGAGGTAGGCAAGCTCGCCGACCTCGAGTCCCGCGAAGTGCTCCTGGCGAAGCTCGCCGGCGCCTTCAAGGCCTCGCTGTTCGGAGCCGCATATCTGTTCAACGCACCGCTGTCGAAGGCCGTCCGCACGGTCGACGCGCTGCGTGAGAAGCAGGAGTCCGCTGCGTAGGCGAGAGCCTCCCAAGCGGTGAGTAACGAGAAATCTAAGGAGAAAATCATGGCGAAGCTGTCCACTGAGGAGCTGCTCGAGCAGTTCAAGGGCCTGACCCTCATCGAGCTCTCGGAGTTCGTGAAGGCGTTCGAGGAGACCTTCGAGGTCACCGCCGCCGCCCCCGTCGCGGTTGCCGCTCCGGCCGCCGGTGGCGCTGGCGCTGCTGCTGAAGAGGTCGAGGAGAAGGACTCCTTCGACGTCGTCCTCGAGGCTGCCGGCGACAAGAAGATCCAGGTCATCAAGGTCGTCCGCGAGCTCACCTCGCTCGGCCTCGGCGAGGCCAAGGCCGTCGTCGACGGTGCTCCCAAGGCCGTGCTCGAGGGCGCGAACAAGGAGACCGCCGACAAGGCGAAGGCCGCCCTCGAGGAGGCCGGCGCGACCGTCACCCTCAAGTAAGTGCTCGCGTCCGTTCGGGCGCCACTTACGTGAGGTGACCTGCGTCACCTGAACACACGGATGCCCCGTGCCGATTCGCTCGGCACGGGGCATCCGTCGTTTCGCGGCTTTCGAGCCCGCTGCTCAGTCGTGCTCGCTCCGCACGAGGAGCTTCGCGAGTCCGGCGTAGGTGTTCGGACCCGGGTACCCGTCGACCGGGCCCGTGTACCCGCCTCGCTGCGCGATGCGCTGCAGGCCCTTCCAGGTGTTCAGTCCGGGCTTGCCGTCGATCGGGCCCGTGTACCCGGCGCCGGTGAGCACGGCCTGCACGCCCTTCCAGGAGTTCTGCCCGAGGTCGCCGTCGTAGGGGCCGAAGTAACCGCCGATACGGGCGAGCACCTGCAGCGCCGTGTTCGTGGCTGGTCCCGGGTAGCCGTCGACGGCTCCCGCATAGCCGAAGCCCGCGAGCACGACCTGGACGCCCTTCCAGGCGTCGGTGTTCATGTAGCCGTTGTTGGGGCCGCTGTAGCCGCCCTTTGCGGCGAGCCGCTCGAGTGCGTCCCAGGTCGCCGGGCCCGGATAGCCGTCGAGGTGCCCGGCGTAGCCGTAGCCCTTCACGGTCTGCTGGATGCCCTTCCAGGTGTTCGGGCCAGGCTTCCCGTCGTTGGGACCCTGGTAGCCTCCCGCGCGGGCCAGCCGCTGCAGGGTGATCCCCTGCTCGTACGTGATCTCCGCGCTCTGGGCGGCGGTCGTTTCGCTGGTCATGATGCCCTCCTCATCGGTGCTGGGCCGCGTGCGGCCTGACCGGTCTCGCACGTCCGCCCGGTGCGGACGCTACGACGCCCTCGGCCCGCTCGCCACAGGGTTCCCACTGAGTTCCATGGGCGCGACGCGGATGCCCCGGGCCGAATCGATCCGGCACGGGCATCCGCCGCTTCCGCGCCTGTCGGGCCGTGCGCGTCCCCTGCTACCGTGGGCACGTGGCCGTTCGCGCGGACGAGCTCCGCGGCGCCGCTTCCACGACGTCCTTCCGTTCCGGTTCGTCCTCCGCGGGCGAATCAGCGATGAAGCCCGGTTGCTCGTCGGTACGGCCATCGACTCCGAACGGGATCCGGCCATGAGGTCGCCGCGAGCGTTCATCGGAGCGGCCACGATCGTGCTCTCGTACCCGCTCGCGCTCGGGGTCCAGTTGCTGTTCGGCGGCGGCGCCCCGACCGTCATCCATTTCGTCACCGGTGCGGGCTTCGTCATCTTCGCGACCTCGGCCTTCGACTTCGGACTGCCCCGGTGGATCGGCGTGATCGGCGCGGTCGCGGCCGGTGCGTTCGGCCTGATCTTCCTGTTGCAGGGCGTCGCCGACGTGACGCGTCTCGAAGGCCTCCGATTCGTCGCATTCGACGTGCTGGGGCAATGGGCCGAGCGGATCCTGCCGTACTTCGTCTACCTCTGGTTCATCGCGCTGCTGCTGCTCGCCAGCACCGGGAAGTCCCGCGTCCTCGGCTGGGTGATCATGCCGATCGTCGTGGTGGTCGAGCTCGTCACGCTCGTGAGCCTCCTGCTCGCGATCCCGATCGTGAACCTGAAGGTGGTCCTCCTCCTCCCATTCGTGTGGCTCCTCTTCGAGAGCGCCGAGCGTCGACCCGCGCCCGCCGACGCATCGCGCGAGGCGGGCAGATCGAGCGCCGGTCGCGCGGCGACCTGACCCGGGCCGGGAGCGCACCACCCCGGACACGCGGATGCCCCGTGCCGATTCGTTCGGCACGGGGCATCCGTCGTTCGGAGCGGCGTTCAGCTCACTCGCACTGGCCGTTCTTCACCTTCGTGTCGACCGCGACATACCGCGGGCGGTAGTTGTCGACGTCGACGTAGAGGTCGTTCGTGTCGAAGCTGTTCACGTTGTACGTGATGAGGAGCGTGTGGCCGTCGCCGAGGTGCGGGTGCGCCTTCGCGTTGTACGTGAAGACGTTGCCGCTCGTCTCGGGCGTGGTGTACAGCACCGTCTTGTCCGTGAACGGTCCCTCGAGGCTGTCGCTGCGGTACATGACGACCTTCGAGCTGAGGATCTCCGTCGCGTCACCCGTGACGAGGGTGTAGCGGCCCTGGTATCGGCTCACGCTGAACTCGTTCGACACGCCCTCGAGGATGCGCTTCGTGGCGGCCGGGTCGGTGGACCATCCGGCTTCGCCGAGGTACTCCCAGGTGCCGTCGGCGAGGTCGCCGCCGGCCACCCGAGCGAGGTGGGCGAACTTCTGCAGGCCGAGGTCCTCGACGCCGTACACGTAGGTGTAGCCGTCCTCCGGGTTCTCGTAGATCGCCGAACCCCAATTGACGCCGTTCGTCGCCAGTTCGTCGATCGAGCGCAGCTCGAGCGTTGAGGCGTCGAACGTCGCCACGCCGTTGCCCGCGAACTTGAAGTCCCACATCGTGTCGCCCGTCTTCACGAACTCGACGAGCATGACCTGCAGCTCGTCGCCGTGCACGGTCGCGTCGCCGAACCAGTACCAGTCCTGGCCCTCGTCCCCGCCGGGGACCTTGACGAGCGACTCGGGCGCCTCGGGCGTGCCGCCGGTGAACGTGGTGATCGCGCCGTCGTCGTCGACGTTGATCGAGTTGTGGATGAACATCGAGTCGAGCGGGCGGCCGTGGTCCTCGTCCACCTCCCCGAGGAACGTGTCCGAGTAGATCCATGCGATCCGGCCATCCGGAAGCTCGACGCTGTACGCCGAGTCCGCCCCGGTCCATCGACCTGCGGTGTCGCCGTAGGTGCCGAATCGGTCGCGCAGCTCCGTGTCGACCTGTGCCGAGATGTCGGCGCAGGTCTGGGCGGCCGCCGCGGACATCGGCACGGATGCGCCGACGAGGGCGAGTGCGCTCACCGTCGAGGCGATCGCGAGGCGCGTTGATCGGGATTGAATTCGCTGAGGCATACCTGAGTGCTCCCCTCCGGCAGCGTCGCCGGACCGCGGAACGGATGCGGTGAGGCCCCGTTCCTGTTAACGTTATCAAGCACGGGAGCGTAGCAGCGGGAGGATCCGCCTGCATAGCCCCTTCGTCGCACGGAGCGCACGAGACCGCGCGACGGGTTACCGTAGTCCGGCGACGACGCGAGAGGAGGCCGGCCATGGTCGGTGTCGCCCACCCCGGCAAGCAGCCGACCATCAAGGAGGTCGCGCTGCGCGCGGGCGTGAGCCCGATGACGGTCTCCCGAACCCTCGCCGGCGGCGCCAACGTGCGTCCCGAGATCCAGGAGCGCGTGCTCGAGGCGGTCCGCGAGCTCGGCTACCGCCGGAACGAGAATGCCCGGAGCCTCCGGCCGGGGCAGACGAGCGGGCTCATCGGGGTCGCGATCACGAACCTCGGCAATCCGTACTACGGCAACTTCGCGCTCGGCGTCGAGGAGGCCGTCGCCGCGACCGGACGCCGCATCATCCTGGGGAACACGGGCGGCGACCCCGCGCGCGAGCGCCAGCTCGTCGCGGACTTCCTAGGCCGTCAGGTCGAGGGCCTCGTACTCGTCCCGTCCGGCGGTCCGTCCGATCACCTGCGGCCCGAGCGCCTCGGCGATGTGCCGCTGGTCCTCGCCTCGCGTCGGATCTACGGCCTCGACGTCGACGCCGTGCTCTTGGACGACGTGGGCGGCGCGTATCGCGGCACGCTCGCGCTGCTCGACGCGGGCCACACCCGCATCGGGTACCTCGGGAACGTCAGCTCCGCGTTCACGGGCGGCCGCCGCTACGAGGGCTACCTCCACGCGCTGGAGGAGCGCGGCATCCCGCTCGACCCGGCCCTCGTGCTCCGCGAGCAGCAGGACGCCGACTCGGCCAGTGAGGCGACTCGGCGGTTGCTCGACCTCGACGAGCCGCCGACGGCCATCTTCAGCGCGAACAACCGCAACAGCATCGGCGCGCTGCACGAGATCGGCCGGCGCCTGCGGGCGGGCGCCGACGCTGCGGACCTGCCGGAGCTCGTCAGCTTCGACGACTTCGAACTCGCCGGGCTCATGCCCGTCCCGGTCACAGTGGTCGACCACGACCCGCGTGAGCTGGGGCGGGAGGCGGCCAAGCTGCTGCTGTCACGACTCGGCAACGGCGATCGCCATCGCGGGCCCGCGCGACTCGTCGAGATGCCCGTGCGCCTCGCGCCGGCCGTCGGCTGACGCGCCGCGCCGAGCTGCTCCGAGGCGCGCCCGGCCCGGCCTCCCGAACCGGACTTGCGCGATTGCCGACCGCCGGTTATGGTAACGATACCAATCTCGACCACGACGATCAGGAGGACGCATGCGCACCGTGGCCATCGACCTCGGCGGCACCGCCGTCAAGCTCGGCGTGTTCGAGCACGGCCGCCTCGTCGTGGCCGACGAGTTCACCGCCGTCAACGGAGGGATCGGTCTCGACGAGGTCGCCGGCCGTATCGACCGGCTCCTCGACGGCGAGCATGCCGACGCGGTCGGCATCGCCGTCCCCGGCATCGTCGACTCCGAGGGCTCGCGCCTCATCGCGGCGCATGGCAAGTACGCGGAGTTGCACGACCTCGATCTCTCGGCGTGGTCCCGCACTCGATTCGGATGCCCCGCCGTCGTCGAGAACGACGCCCGCGCCGCCCTCATCGGCGAGCTCGCCGACGGCAGCGCGCGAGGCGAGCAGGACGCCGTCCTCATCGTCCTCGGCACGGGCATCGGAACGGCCGCGATCCTCGACGGACGCATCGTCCGCGGACGCCACGGCCACGCCGGGATCCTCGGCGGCCACGTGACGGTCGATCTCGACGGGCCCCGCTGCCCCTGCGGCAACCTCGGTTGCGCCGAGGCGCTCGCCAGCACGTGGGCACTCGCGGCGGACGCCGCAGCCGGTGACCTCGCACTCGGCCCAGCGCTTGCTGCTCGCCTCGCCGAGGCGGGGACCGTCGGCATCCGCGACCTCGTCGAGACCCGTCAGGAGCCCGAGTCCGCCGCGATCCTCGACCGGTACCTCCGCGCCTGGGCAGCCGTCATCGTGACGCAGTGCCACGCCTTCGACCCCGAGGTGGTCGTCGTGACCGGCGGCGTCATGCGCGCCGCCGACGTCATCCTGCCGGCACTTCGCGAGCGGGTGCACGCCGATCTCTGGTCCTCGTCGTTCCGCCCGACGTTCGTCACACCCGACGACCCGGCCACCTCGGTCCTGCGAGGACTCGCGGCGCTCGCCGCCCACGATCTCGACCCTGCCGGCACCAGCACTACCGACCGCACCGACGAAGGACGGCCATGACGACCGTTGACTCCCGCCAGATCCCGCTCGAGGAATACCTGCTCGACGACCGGAGCAGCTACGTGAAGCTGCCCACCGTGTCCCTGCCCGAGGGCAGCGAGGTGCTCGTCGGCGACGAGGCCTGGCGCGCCGCGATGGACGTGGCGACGACCGCGACGGGGCATCCGCTCGTCGCCGTCGACGTGTACCCGGGCGCGGACGTCGCGGCGATCGCGGACCGGATCCGGCAGGTCCTGCCCGAGGCCGAGGTCATCGACGCCGAGGACGAGGCTGCGGCCGACCCTGCCGTGATCGGCGCCCTCATCGCGCGCAACCTCACCGACGACCGCGTGTTCGGCGTCATGAGCCACTTCACGGTCGACGAGTTCTACGACGCGCAGCGCCTCGCCGCCCTGCAGCGCCGGATCGCTGACCGGACCGGGCCGACGGTGATCGTCGGGTGGGGCGCTGACCTGGCCGCCGGACGCCGCGCCGATGCGCTCATCCTGGTCGACCTCGCTCGCTGGGAGATCCAGCAGCGCCTGCGTGCGGGTGCGACGAACTGGCGCGCTGACAACGGCGACGAGGACATCCTCCGCAAGTACAAGCGCGGCTTCTTCGTCGAGTGGCGCACCGCGGATCGGCACAAGCGCACCCTCTTCGACCGGATCGACCTGCTCGTCGACGGCAACGCCGCGCTCGACGTGGCCGGCGCCGTGCGCGGCGGCGACTTCCGCCAGGCGCTCTCCGATGCGGCCACGGCACCGTTCCGCGTCGTCCCGTTCTTCGACCCCGGCGTGTGGGGCGGGCAGTGGATGAAGAGCACGCTCGACCTCGACCCGTCGATGGCGAACTACGCGTGGTGCTTCGACTGCGTGCCCGAGGAGAACTCGCTGCTGCTCGAGGCGGCGGGGCGGATCGTCGAGATCCCGGCGATGGACCTCGTCCTCAGCAGGCCCCGCGAGCTCCTCGGGGAGCGGACCTTCGCCCGCTTCGGCGCCGAGTTCCCGATCCGGTTCGACTTCCTCGACACCATGGGCGGTGGCAACCTCTCGCTGCAGGTGCACCCGCTCACGGAGTACATCCGCGACACGTTCGGCATGGCGTACACGCAGGACGAGAGCTACTACATGCTCGACGCAGACGAGGACGCGGTCGTCTACCTCGGCCTGAAGTCGGGTGTCGACGCCGACGAGATGCTCGCGGCGCTTCGCGCGGCGACCGACGGGGAGCATCCCTTCGACGCCGAGAAGTACGTGAACGTGTTCCCGGCGCGCAAGCACGACCACTTCGCCATTCCGGCGGGCACCGTGCACTGCTCGGGCGCGAACTCGATGGTCCTCGAGATCTCGGCGACGCCGTTCATCTTCACGTTCAAGCTCTGGGACTGGGGCCGCGTCGGACTCGACGGCGTGCCGCGCCCAGTGCACCTCGACCACGGCGAGCAGAACATCCAGTGGGAACGCGACACCGAATGGGTGGAGCGGAACCTGGTCGGCCGGGTCGAGGAGCTCCGGCGCGAGCCGGGTCTCGTCGAGGAGCGGACCGGCCTGCACGAGCTCGAGTTCATCGAGGTCCGCCGGCACTGGTTCGAGCAGGAGGCCGCCCACGACACCGAGGGCACGGTCAACGTGCTCAACCTGGTCGAAGGCGACGAGGTCGAGATCGTGAGCCCGACCGGGGCGTTCGCGCCCTACGTCGTGCACTACGCCGAGACGTTCATCGTCCCGGCCGCCGTCGGACCGTACGTGATCCGACGGACCGCGAACTCCCGGAGCGAGCGCTTCGGGACGGTGAAGGCGTACGTCCGCGGCACGCGGACGAGCGACGCCTGAGCCTCAGCAAGCCCACAACTGAACACCCCACAATTGAACACTGACTTTGCAGCACCACAGCACCGCGGCACTCGCCGCAGGCCACCTCACCGCCTTGCGTCCGCTCGAGAGAGTTGATATTTTTGCGCGGGGGTTGGTAACGATACCAAATCTCAGGACAAGGGAGTTCCAGTGAAGTCACGACGGATGGTCGGAGCCGGCGTCGCCGCGCTCGCCGCGGCCACGATGCTGTTGACCGGTTGCTCGGGCAGCGGCAACGGCGGCGCCGAGGCCGGCGCCACGACGGGCGCGCTCGATTTCTACACCGACAAGGCGGCGTGGGAGCCCGACTTCGACGAGCTGAATGCCACGAGCGAAGAGGCGGTCGACATCACCCTCAACACGACCGGCTACTCGGACGCCCAGCAGTACGACGCGTTCATCAAGCAGTCGTTCCGCACCGACAAGAGCCCGGGCCTGTTCACCTGGCACACCGGCGACTCGCTCAAGCAGCTCGTGGACGAGGGTCTCGTCGCGGAGACCACCGACCTCTGGGACACGGCCATCGACGAGGGCTGGGCGACCGAGGGCCTGCGCGACGAGTACACGATCGACGACAAGCAGTACTGCGTGCCCATGAACATCGCCTACTGGGTCATGTACTACAACAAGACGATCTTCGAGGAGCAGGGCATCGAGGAGCCGACGACCTGGAAGGAGCTCGACGCGGCAGCGGCGAAGCTCAAGGACGCCGGCGTCACGCCGTACTACCAGACGAGCACGCTGTTCACCTTCCAGTGGTTCCAGCAGCTCGTCGCGGGCACCGACCCCGAGCTGTACAAGGGCCTCTCGACCGGTGACGTGAAGTACACCGACCCCGAGATCGTCGACATCATGAACATCTGGCTCGACGAGCAGGAGAAGGGCTGGTTCAGCGACGCCGGCAGCACGGTCGACCCCGCGGTCGGCCTGAAGCAGGGCGACTTCGCGATGATCAACTTCGGATCGTTCTTCAACGGCTCGCTCGACGGCGCCGGCATGGTCTCGGGTGAGGACTACGACATGTTCGTGATCCCCGCGGTGAACGGCGACCTCGGCACGACGCCGGTCTCGGTGGAGTCCGGCCCGCTCTGCGTCGCCGAGAACTCGAAGCAGAAGGACCTCGGCCTCGCCTACTCCGAGTGGTGGATGTCGGCCGACGCGCAGACCGCGTGGAACGCCGCCCGCGGCGACGTCGCCTTCAACCCGAAGGCCACCGTCGCGGACCCGATGCTCTCCGAGCTCGGCACCACGGTCGCCGACGGCGAGCACTCGCTGTTCACGCGCTACTTCGAGGCGACGCCGACGCCGATCCTCACCGTCGCGCTCGAGCAGTTCGGCGCGTTCAACGCCAACCCCGGTGACCCCATGCCGTTCCTCGAGGCCATCCAGGCCGAGGCGGACACGTACTGGGCCGACCAGAAGTAGTTCGATGATGGCTATCCTGCAGACGCCCGAGCGGGAGCAGGAGGTGCGGGGCCTCGCCGAGGCCCCGCACCACCCCGCTCGGCGCCGGAAGACGCCCTACCAGGGGGCTGCACGTGGGTTCATCGCCCCGGGCGTACTGCTGGTGGCCGTCCTGCTCTACCTGCCCCTGCTGTGGACGACGTTCCTCAGCTTCACCGAGTACAACGGCCTCGGAGACCCCGAGTTCGTCGGACTCGACAACTACGTCGAGATGTTCACGGACCCGTCGTTCGCCGGGTCGCTCCTGAACACCCTGTTGTGGGTGGGCGGCACGCTGCTGATCCCGGTCGGCATCGGCCTCGCGCTCGCCCTGCTCACGTGGAACCTGCCGGGCGGCATCTGGCTCCGCCTGCCGTTCCTGATCCCCTACGCGGTCTCCGGCATCGGCGTCGGCGTCATCTGGTCGTTCATCCTCTCCAGCAACGGAGCCCTCGACCAGGCCCTCGCGGTGATCGGCATCACCGATCCGCCGCGGTGGCTGGTGGACGCCCCGCTGAACACGTTCGTGATGATCATCGCCGCGGCCTGGCAGGGCGTCGGCGTCAACGCCCTCCTGTTCACGATCGGCCTCCAGTCGATCCCGAAGGAGCCGCTCGAGGCGGCCCGCGTCGACGGCGCCACCGGTGTCCGCCTCTTCACGAGCATCCTCTGGCCGATGCTCCGCCCGCTCACCGCGGTCGTCGTCGGGCTCTCGATCGTCGCCAGCCTGAAGACGTTCGACATCGTGCTCTCGATGACGAAGGGCGGCCCGGGCCGCGCGTCGGAGACGCTCGCGCTCACCATGTATCGCGAGACCTTCGTCAACAGCGACTACGGGCTCGGGTCCGCGATCGCCGTCTTCCTCTCGATCGTCACGCTGCTCGCGTCGGTGCTCTACCTGCGCCAGCAGCTCTCCAAGAAGCACGAGATGTAGCCCATGTCGAGAATCCTCCGCACCACCGTCCTCGTCGTCCTCGGGGTGGTCTGGCTGCTCCCCGTCTACCTCCTCGTGATCAACGCGAGCAAGTCGCCGGCCACCTTCACGTCCACCCAGGCGTGGATCCCGACCGACTTCTCGCTCTTCGGCAACATCGCCGACGCCATGCAGCTCTCGGGGCTGAGCGACAGCGTCGTGAGCACGCTCGTCTACGCGGTGGTCTCGCCGATCATCGCGGTCGTGGTCGGCGCCGCGGCGGGCTTCGCGATCGTGGCCCTCCGGCTCAAGCGGGGGTTCCTCTGGTTCGTGGTGATCTTCGGCGGCACGGTCTTCCCGCTGCAGATGGTCCTGCTTCCCCTGTTCGACGCGTACTCGCGGGTGGGCCTCTACGACACCCAGGTGGGCATGATCATCGTGTACACGGCGATCTCGATCCCGTTCTCCGCCTTCGTCATGCGCAACTTCTTCACCGGCGTCGCGCACAACGTGTTCGAGGCCTCCGTGCTCGACGGCGCCAGCACCTGGCGGATCTTCTCGCGGATCTACCTCCCGATGGCGTCCAGCGCGCTGGTGGCGATCTTCATCCTGCAGGCGACGTTCATCTGGAACGACCTCCTGCTCGGCCTCACGCTCAGCCAGTCCGACGACGTCCGACCGATCGTGACGACGCTGGCCGGCATGCAGAGCACCTACGGCGGTGCGCAGATGTCGACGGTGCTCGCCGCGGCGGTGCTGGTCTCGTTGCCGACCGTGGTGCTGTTCCTCTTCACCCAGAAGTTCTTCGCCCGCGGCCTCGCCCTCGGCCAGTACTAGGAGTTCGCCCGTGTTCACCCGCACGTCCCACATCCCGACGGTCGAGCACCTGGCCGCGGACCCGATCACGCACCACTACGACGACATGGTCGCCCCCTCCGGCCTGACCAACCACCTCGGCACCGTGCGGGTCGACCACGACCTGACCTCGGTCACGGGCGTCCAGTTCCCGCCCGTGTCGCAGGGCCTCGCCACCACGGCGGTGTGCTTCGTCGACGGCCGGATCCTCAAGTCGTACGGCGCTCCGATCACGCACGAGTGGCGTCCCGACCGGGTGGTGCGTCGGACCGAGCTGCCCGGCCTCGTGCTCGAGACGACGACGGTGGTGGTGCCGGGCCGCACCGCGGTCGCGATCGACGTGCGGGTGCGCAACCTCGGCGCCGAGCGCCGCGCGGTCGAGGTCATGCTCTCGCTCGCGGCCCGCGTGGTCGCCGGCGACGAGGCGTGGAACGCGCCCGAGTCCCCGAACGCGAAGAACGAGGCATCCGTCGACGGATCGCGACTCGTGTTCGCCGACGACGACGAGACGGCGTGGAGCGTGCAGGGGGTCGACCTCCCGGCGATCGCCCGCCTGAGCGGGGTGGCGCCGGCGTCCGAGGAGTTCATGGTCGGTATCGGCGGCATGGGCAGGGGCGGCGACGTCACGGTGGTGCTCGACGTCCCGGCGGGTGCCGAGCGACGCTTCGGCTACGTGCACTCGGTCGGCAGGACCCGCGAGGCCGCGATCGAGGTCTACGACGCCGTGGTCGACGACGTGGAGCGCGCGGTCGAGGCATCCGAGCAGTACTGGAACGCGCAGCTCGAGGCGGCCGTGACGCCGGGGAACCGCGAGTTCTCGGGCCACCTGCCGGTGCTCGAGACGTCGTCCGAGGCGCTGTCCCGCCTCTACTGGTGGGGCATCCTGGGCATCCTCTACTTCCGCCGCGACTACGAGGGCAACGTGCTCGGCCGCAGTTACGACACGCTGATGCCGAACTACTGGGCGACGACGACCTTCCTCTGGGACTTCAGCCTGAGCTCCGTGACCCACGCGCTCCTCGACCCCGTGGCGATGCGGCGCCAGCTCGCGCACTGGATCACGAGCGACACGCACACCCTGTTCGGCACGTCGTCGCTCACCGGCGACCCGGTCGGCCAGTGGTACTCGGTGAACGACTACGCGATGACCCGCCTCGTGCGCGACTACCTCCGGTTCACGGGCGACGACGGCTTCCTCGACGAGGAGTTCGGCGACGGCCGCAGCGTGCTCGACCACCTGCGGTTCTGGGCGCGCGCCTGGCAGGGCCTGCGGCGGGCATCGAAGCTCGCCGACTACGGTGAGATCGAGAACCTGCTCGAGTGCGTGAGCTCGTACACCCACGAGGTCGCGAGCTTCAACGCCGCGAACGTGTGGAACATGCGCGTGACCGCCGACCTCCTCGAGTCGCGCGGCGATGCGGATGCCGCGGCCGAGCTGCGTGCGGCGGCCGACGAGCTCGTCGAGGCGGTCATGGAGTTGTACCTGCCGGGCGAGGGGTTCTTCGCGGCGGGCCAACCCGACGGCACCAGGCTGCCGGTGCGCCACTGCTACGACTTCAACATCGTCGGGACGTCGATCCCGGAGGACCTCGACGAGCGGACCCGGCGGGAGATGGTCGACTTCTTCCGGCGCGAGCTGCAGACGCCCGAGTGGCTCCGCGCGCTCTCGCCGTGGGACCCGGACGCCTCGTACAGCGTGCGGCCCGACCACCAGTGGAACGGCGCCTACACCGCCTGGCCGGCCGATGCGGCGCGCGCCCTCGTCGCGCTCGGCGAGCCGAACGTCGCCCTCGACTGGCTGCCCGGCCTCGCCCGCAGTGCCAACCAGGGCCCTCCCGGGCAGGCGCACTTCGTCGCCGAGGCGCAGCCGCTCCTCAGCGGCGGCGCACGCAAGGCCCCGCCGCAGCTGCCGTACATCAACGACTGGGCGTGCTCGTCGTCGGGGGCCTACGTCGCGCTGGTGATCGAGTCGCTGTTCGGCGCGGCGCCCGGCGTCGACGGCCTGGGCGAGGTGCACGGATGCGTCGCTGCACTCGATCCCGATGCGGTGCTCCGCGGGCTCCGCGTCGGCGACCGCCTCGTCGACGTGCACGCCGACGGCCGGGTCGTCGACCGAGCATGAGCTCCGGCGGGCTGCGCGAGGTCGACCTCTCCCGTGTCGTGATACGGGGAGCGGTCGAGGTCGAGCGGACCGACCGAGGGCTTCGGCCCCACCGGCTGCCGGCCTGGGCCCGTACGCAGGTCCCCGACCCGTTCATGCGCCAGACCTCGGCCGAGAGCGCCGGCGTGCGGCTCGCGTTCCGAACTGCCGCCACGACGCTCGAACTGGAGGTCTCCGCGCGCCGGATGGCGCCCGACGAGGCATCCGAGCTGCCACCGAGTCGATACGAGCTGACGTCGGACGGTGCCGTGGTCGCCGAGGCCGACGCCGTCGCCGGCTCGCGGTACCTCTTCTCGTTCGACGACCCGCGGGGGCTCGTCGTCGACGGGGCGCCGTCCACCGCGCGCTTCGCGGGACTGGCGCCGGTCGAGCGCGAGTACGAGCTCTGGCTGCCGTTCACCGACGCCGTGGAGGTGCTCGCGCTGCGTGCGGATGCACCGGTGGCACCGCCCGCCGAGCGCCGGGCCATGCGCTGGCTGCACCACGGCAGCTCGATCAGCCACGGTTACCGCGCGGATGCACCGACCGGGACGTGGCCCGCGGTCGCCGCCCTCGCGACCGGCTTGGAGCTGACCAACCTCGCGTTCTCGGGGAGCGCCATGCTCGATCCGTTCACCGCTCGGACGATGCGCGACCGTCCGGCCGACGTGATCAGCCTGAAGGTCGGCATCAACCTCGTGAACGCCGACGTCATGCGCATGCGGGCGTTCCGGCCCGCAGTGGACGGATTCCTCGACACGCTCCGGGAGGGACATCCGACCGCGCCCATCGTCGTGGTCTCGCCGATCTGGTGCGAGCCGGTGGAGTCGGCGGCCGGCCCGACCGTGCAGGACCCGATGCGCACGGAGGAGTGGTCGGTCGCCGGCGGATCGGTCGACGACGTCGCAACAGGCAGGCTCTCGCTCCGCGCGATCCGCACAGCGCTCGCCGAGATCGTCGCACGTCGCTCCGCCCACGACCCGAATCTGGCGTACCTCGACGGGCTCGAGCTCTACGGTGCGACGGATGCCGCGACGATGCCGCTGCCCGACAACCTCCACCCTGGCCCCGACGTGCAACGGCTCATGGGGGAGCGGTTCGCGGAGCTGGTGCTGCAGCCGATCGTGGAGGCCCGACCTCGCGGCTGAGCCTCCACGTCCGCCTCAGCGATCGAAGCGAGCGCCCTCGGGCTTCGGCTCCCCGACGAGGAAGACGAGCAGGATGATCGGGCCGACGATCGGAATCCAACCGATGAACCACCAGGGGCCCGCTCGGTTCGTGTCGTGCAGCCGGCGCCAGTGGATGGCCAGGAACGGGATGAGCGTCGCGAGGCCCCAGAGCGCGTAGGGGACGATCGCGATGCTCCAGACCGGCGTGGGAACGCCGTTCTCCATCACCATCATCGGATTGCCCATGGTGTAGGTCAGGCCGTAGAGCACGCCCGAGATGACGTAGTAGCCGAGGAACCACCACCAGTACTCGCTGCGGCTCGCGCGGCCGTGGAAGGTCGCGTACTTCTTGAAGAATCGACTGAACGCCTGTCCGAAGGTCGCTCCGCGGAGCGGGGCGTCCAGCGGCACCTGTGCGCTGTCGGCGGTGACGTCGGTCACGATGACTCCTTGCATCGACGGGATCTCACGCCCCGGCGCGGCTCGCTGGAGCTCAGGCTCATGATGGCGCTGATCGGCCGCCGTCCGCCACATCGCCGCGCCCACGATCTGCACTGCTCCCCATTCGTTACATAGCCGAGCGGCCCGAGGCATCCGCTCGGCCCTGCCTGATGGCCTGCCGCTCGGCTCAGCGCGGCGCGCTCGTGGTCGCCCGCACGACGAGCCGCGTGGGCAGGGGAGCGCCGGAGTCGGGGAGCGGATCGGCCGCGCCCTCGTCGAGCAGCAGCGCCATCACCACGTCGACGGCGAGCCGGCCCTGTTCGCCCGGGTCCTGCTCGATGGTCGTGAGCTCGAACATCTCGGCGTACTCGTGCCCGTCGACGCCGATGATCGACAGGTCGCCGGGCACGTCGATGCCGAGCTTCTCGGCCGCGCGGATCGCGCCGATGGCCATCTCGTCGGATGCCGCGAAGAGGGCGGTCGGACGCGCGCCCGGGTGGCCCAGCAGCTGCAGCGCGCCCGTGTATCCGCCCGGCAGGCTCACGTCGGCCTCGAGGATGACCGCCCGGTGCTCGGGCGGGATCCCGGCGGCGGCGAGCGCGTCGAGGAACCCCTGGCGCCGCTGCCCCTGCACGCTCATGGGCAGGTCGCCCGCCCCCACGCCGGCGAGGTGCGCGATGCGGGTGTGGCCGAGGTGCAGCAGGTGCTCGGTCGCCAGCTGGCCCACGGCGCGATCGTCGACCGAGAGGCGCGCGTCGGCGCCGCCGCTGCCGCCGAGCGCCACGAGCGGCTTCTCGCGTTTCTCGAGCGCCGCGACCTCGCGCTCGTCGAGGTCGACGCCGACCGCGATGACGGCGTCGACGCGCTTGCGGGCGAGGAAGAAGTCGAAGACGCGCGCCCGGTCGGGGCCGGGCTCCGAGAGGTTGTAGAGCGTGAGGTCGTACCCGGCGGAGAGGAGGGCGCGCTCGATGCCCTCGAGCACCTCGCCGAAGAACCACCGGTTCACGAAGGGGATGATGACGCCGACGTTCTTCGTGCGCCCCGTGACGAGGCTCGCGGCATCGGGCGAGGCGATGTAGCCGATCTCCTTGGCCGCGGCCTCGACCCTGCGCCGGGTGTCGTCGGCGACGTAGCCGCCGCCCGAGAGCGCGCGCGAGGCGGTGGCCTTGGAGACGCCCGCGAGCCGTGCGACGTCGCCGATGGCCGCCATCGCCGCCTCCCTCCGTCGGGCTGCTCCGATGCAGAGTGTAGTGCTCGGGGGAGCGAATGTGGAACCGTTTCCTGATGTGGCATCCGCGTGTCGGCGCCGCCCGGTGTGCAGAGGTGGGAGCGCTCTCCCACCCGTTCCCCGCCGATCGGCCTCGGTGTCCGAACCGTGACCTCGGGTGTCTTGTGAGGAATCGCCCCAGTGCCATACCGTGGAGGCTGGAACCGGTTCCCGGTCCCCTGCCTGCACCACACTCAATGAGGAGAAGACATGAGACTCACACGGCATCGCCGCTGGGCGGTCCCCGTCGTGGCGGCCGCGGCGGTCGGCCTGGCGCTCACGGCCTGTACCGGCGACATCGCGAACGAGGAGGCAGCAGACGTCGACTGCGCCGACTACGAGGCGTACGGCACGTTCGACGGCGCCGAGGTCACGGTCGGCGGCACCATCCTCGACCTCGAGGCCGACCGGCTGAACGAATCCTGGGCCGACTTCGAGACCTGCACCGGCATCTCGGTCGAGTACCAGGGCTCGAGCGAGTTCGAGGCCCAGATCGCGGTGCTCGCCGAGGGCGGCAACGCGCCCGACGTCGGCTTCGTGCCGCAGCCGGGCCTGATGAACCGCCTCGCGGCGGGCGGCTGGCTCATCCCGGCATCCGAGCCGGTCGAGGCGAACGCCGACGAGTTCTGGTCCGAGGACTGGAAGGCGTACGGCACCTACGAAGACACGTTCTACGGGGCCCCGCTCATGGCGAGCATCAAGGGCTACGTCTGGTACTCGCCGGCGGAGTTCGAGGAGAAGGGGTACGAGATCCCCAAGACCCTCGACGAGCTCACGGAACTCTCCGAGACCATCGCGGCCGAGGGCGACCACAAGCCGTGGTGCGTGGGCCTCGAGTCCGGTGACGCCACCGGCTGGCCCGGCACCGACTGGGTCGAGGACTACATGCTGCGCCTGCACGGCGCCGACGTGTACGACCAGTGGGTGAACCACGAGATCCCGTTCAACGACCCGCAGGTCGCAGAGGCCTTCGACGCGGTCGGCGCGTACCTGAAGAACGAGGACATGGTCAACGGCGGCATCGGCGACGTCTCGACGCTCGTCACCGAGGCGTTCCAGACGGCCGGGCTCCCCATCCTCGACGGCGCGTGCTCACTGCACCACCAGGCCTCGTTCTACGAGACCTTCTGGAACCCCGAGGGCGGCGACGAGAACACCGTGGCCTCCGACGGCTCGGTGTTCGGCTTCCTGCTCCCGCCGGTGAACGCCGATGACCCGCTGTCGGTCACCGGTGGCGGCGAGATCGTCGTGGCCTTCCGCGAGGCGGAGGAGGTCGAGGCGTTCCGCTCGTACCTGTCGAGCGACACGTGGGCGAACAACCGCGTGAGCCTCGGCGGCGTCATCAGCGCGAACAAGGGTGTCGACCCCGAGAACGCATCGAGCGAGCTCCTCGTGCAGTCCATCCAGATCCTGCAGGATCCCGAGACGACGTTCCGCTTCGACGGATCCGACCTGATGCCCGGTGCCGTCGGTGCCGACTCCTTCTGGAAGGGCATCGTGGCCTGGGTCGGCGGCGAGAGCACCACGCAGGTCCTCGACACCATCGAGGCCAGCTGGCCGGCCAGCTGACCGTCCGCGCGTCGCGCACGGTGAGAACCGAAGGCGCGGCATGATCGAGGGGCGGGGTCGACACCCCGCCCCTCGGCACCCCAGCTTCAACGACGAACCCGGGAGGCACGATGACCACGGCCGATCTGCTCGGCAAGCTCCTGCAGGTGGTGATGGGCCTCGCGATCTTCGCGGCGGTCGTCGGCCTCCTCATCTTCTTCATCGACAAGGCCCCGAAGAAGGGCCGTGACTACTGGCAGCTGGCGGGCTTCCTCGCCCCGGCGATGCTGTTCCTCGCCATCGGGCTCGTGTACCCGGCGATTCGCACCAGCGTTCTCGCGTTCCAGGACGCGAGCGGCGCCTGGAGCCTCGACAACTTCATCTGGACGTTCACGCAGCCGGCCGCCATCCGCACGCTCATCAACACGATCATCTGGGTGCTGTTCGTGCCGACCATCGCCACGGCGATCGGCCTCGCCTACGCCGTCTTCATCGACCGGTCCCGCGGCGAGAAGTACTACAAGGTCGTGCTGTTCATGCCGATCGCGATCTCCTTCGTGGGCGCGGGCGTGATCTGGCGCTTCGTCTACGAGTACCGGTCGGGCGATCGCGAGCAGATCGGCCTCCTCAACGCCATCGTCGTCGCCTTCGGTGGTGAACCCGTCCAGTGGCTGCAGACCGACCCGATCAACACGTTCCTCCTCATCGTCGTGATGATCTGGATCCAGACCGGGTTCGCCATGGTCCTGTTGAGCGCTGCGATCAAGGGCGTGCCGACCGAGCAGATCGAGGCGGCGCAGCTCGACGGCACGAATGCGTGGCAGCGGTTCATGAACGTCACGGTGCCGGGCATCCGTGGTGCCCTGGTGGTGGTCGTCACCACGATCTCCATCGCCACCCTGAAGGTCTTCGATATCGTCCGCACGATGACCGCCGGAAACTTCAACACCAGCGTCATCGCGAACGAGATGTACACGCAGGCGTTCCGTGCCAGCGAGATCGGACGAGGGTCGGCGCTCGCGCTCATCCTGTTCGTGCTGGTGCTGCCGATCGTCATCTACAACGTCAACGTGCTTCGCAAACAGAGGGAGATCCGATGAGCAGCGTCGCCCCGGCGGACCTCCCCGTCGGCAAGGACCTCGGTTCGCTCGAGCAGGTCGAGGAGACCACCTACGGCGAGACCAAGACCGCTCGCGTCAAGAAGCGCCTGACGTCGCGCACGGCGACGATCGCGTCGCTCATCATCGCCATCCTCTGGACGATCCCGACGTTCGGCCTGTTCCTGTCGTCGTTCCGGCCGGCGGAGCTCATCCGGACGACCGGGTGGTGGACGTACTTCGCGAATCCCGGCCTCACGCTCGACAACTACGCAGGCGTGCTGTTCTCGACGTCATCGTCGTCGCCGCAGCTCGGCGCGTACATCGTGAACTCGATCGCGATCGCGCTGCTCGGCACGATCATCCCGCTCGTCTTCGCGTCGATGGCGGCGTATGCCTTCGCCTGGATCAGGTTCAAGTGGGTGAACTGGCTGTTCATCTTCGTGTTCGCGCTCCAGATCGTGCCGCTGCAGATGGCCCTCGTGCCACTGCTGCAGATCTTCTCGACCTGGCTCCGACCCTTGCAGGCGTGGCTGCACGACGTGATCCCGATCATCCCCGAGCAGAACTACGCCCCGGTCTGGCTCGCGCACGCGATGTTCGCACTTCCGCTCGCGATCTTCCTGCTGCACAACTTCATCGCGGAGATCCCGGCCGACGTGATCGAGGCGGCGCGGGTCGACGGTGCGACGCACGGACAGATCTTCTTCCGCATCGTGCTGCCGCTCGCCACCCCGGCGCTCGCGTCGTTCGCGATCTTCCAGTTCATCTGGGTGTGGAACGACCTGCTGGTCGCCCTGATCTTCTCGGGCGGCACGCAAGACGTCGCGCCGCTGACCCAACGATTGGCGGAGTTGGTCGGCACGAGAGGCCAGGACTGGCAACTGCTGACGGCCTCGGCGTTCATCTCGATCGTCATCCCGCTGATCGTGTTCTTCAGCCTGCAGCGCTACTTCGTGCGCGGCCTCCTGGCGGGGTCGACGAAGGGGTAGCCGCACCGGTCCGAACGGGCGGGGGAACGGATGCCGCGTGCGGGAGGCACGCGGCATCCGCCATGCAACCCGTGGCCATGATCGACCCGACGCGATACAACGGGATACATGGCGTCCTCGCCACTGCTCCTCGGACCGATGCTGCGGTACGTCGACGAGCGTTCCGCGAGCATCTGGGTCGAGACGCGTGCCGACTGCCTGGTGAGCGTGGAGGCGGAAGGGCGCTCCTGGCACGCCCGCACCTTCACCGTGCACGGCCACCACTACGCGCTCGTGGAGGTCGACGACCTCCAACCGGGGACGGTGCGACCGTACGTCGTGCTGGTCGACGGGCGGCAGGTCTGGCCCGAGGAGGAGTCGCCGTATCCGCCGTCCGTGATCGCGACGCGCACGCCCGGGCGCCCGATGCGGATGGCCTTCGGATCGTGCCGTACGAGCGTCTCGCACGACCGCCGCGGCAACCGCATGCACGGCGTGGACTCGCTGCGGGCCTTCGCGCTCGCCCTGGCGGAGGGCCGAGTGGACCCCCCGGACCTCCTCCTGTTCCTCGGCGACCAGGTCTACGCCGACTCCACCTCGAAGGAGATGCAGGACTTCATCCGCAGCCGTCGCGACATCCGCGAGGAGCCCGGCAAGGAGCTCAAGGACTATGAGGAGTACGGCCACCTCTACGAGCTCGCCTGGTCGGACGAAGCCAACCGATGGCTCCTCTCCACCCTGCCCAGCGCGATGATCTTCGACGACCACGACGTCCGCGACGACTGGAACGCCTCGCTCGACTGGAAGCGGAAGATGGAGGCCACCACCTGGTGGCACGGTCGGATCGTCGCCGGCCTGGCGTCGTACTGGGTGTACCAGCACCTCGGCAACCTGTCGCCTCGCGCGCGTGCGGACGACGAGGTGTGGCGCCGCATCGTCGGGCATGCCGGCACCGACGAGCTCGATCTGAGCGAGGTGCTCGACGAGTTCGCGGAGCGCTGCGACGCGGACCCCGACGGATACCGTTGGAGCTACTGCCGGGACTTCGACGACGTGCGGCTGATCGTCGTCGATTCCCGCGTGGCGCGCGACCTCGAGCCCTCGAGTCGTGGGCTCCTGGACGCCCAGGAGCTCGCATGGTTCGACGAGCAGATGCGCGGCGGGTTCCGGCACCTGCTGGTGGCGAGCTCGCTGCCATACCTGCTTCCCCTCGGCCTGCACCACGTCGAGGCGTGGGACGAGGCCATCGCCCAGGGCGCGTGGGGCGCGCCCGCCGCCTGGGTCGGCGAACGGCTGCGGCAGGCGGTGGACCTGGAGCACTGGGCGGCGTTCCAGAACAGTTTCCAGGAGGTGGCCCGCATCGTGACGGAGGTGGCCGACGGAGAACGCGGTCCGTCGCCGCAGACGGTGACGTTCCTGTCCGGTGACGTGCACTACTCGTACCTGTCGGAGGTGGAACGCACGAGTGGGGGGCGCATCCTGCAGGCCGTGTGCTCGCCCGTGCGGAACCCGCTCCCACGCCTGCTCCGTTGGTTCGCCGTCGTCATGTCGTACGGGGTGGCGACGCCCGTCGGAGCCGCAGCGGCTCGCTCGGCGAAAGTGCCCGATCCGCCGTTCCGGTGGCACACCGTCAAGGGCCCGTGGTTCGACAACAACCTGGCGCTGCTCGAGGACGCCGACGAGGGGGTCACCATCGCGTGGTGGACCGGCGTGGTCGACCACAGCGACGAGTTGCACCCGCGACTCGAAGACGTGGCATCCGTCATGGTGCCCTCGTCGCGGGGTGCCGGTCTCGTGTCGCGGGCCAGGTCGTCCCGCTGACGTCCGTGAGTTGGGGGAAACGGGAGGAGACCCGTGGTCTCAGCCGCGCAGCGCTCGGCGCGACCCGAACGCGAGCGCACCGCCGAGGGCGAGCAACAGGATCGCGCCGGCGAGGAGACCGCCGATGCCGTCGGGGCCGGTCGCGGGCAGCGTCGTGGTCGACGCCGGCGCGGCGGGGGTCGCGGGCGCGGCCGGGCAGGCCGCGAGCGAGAAGTCCGCACTCGTCGTCAGGTCGACCGTCTCAAGGGGCACGAAGTTGCCGCCGCCGACGAAGGGCGGCTCCTCGTAGGGGTCCGCGTTCCGGACACCGTCGACCCACACCGTGTAGCTGCGCCCGCCGGGCAACGACGCGAACGAGGCACTGGCCTCGGCGAACTCGTCACCGGTCACGACCTGGGGGTCGCCGTACGGCGAGCCGCCGGGGTCGCCCGCGTCGGTGATCCAGACCGTGTACTCGACGCCCGTGACGAGTCGCGACAGCGACACGGCCGCGGTACCCGTCCCGCCGGCGGAGGTGCACTGCGTGAGCGCGATCTCCACTGCGGGCTGGCACGGCTCGACCGCGAAGGCGATCCAGTCGAATTGGGGCACCGACTCCTCATCCGGCGGAATCTCCTGGATGTAGACGTAGTAGTTGCCCGGCGGCATGCCCACGAACTCCCGCTCCTCGACGTCGCTCTCGGCCTCGAACGGCCCGGCGACGCTGAAGTCGGGGCCCACGACCTCGAACCCGTAGAGCTCGCCGGGGATGAGTCCCGTGAAGGTCACGAACGTGATGCCGTCCCGGTCGGTGCTGCAGCTGAGGGGCGTCGCGGTGACGCCGATGTCGGGTGCCACGACCGCGGGCACCGCGACGGGTTCCTCCTCGGCGGATGCGGGACCCGCCGCGAACCCGGCGAGTCCGCCCGCCAGCACGACGGCGATGGCCGCCGCCGACGCCCTCCGAAGCAGCTCGCGCCACCGTCCATCACGATCACGATCACGGGTCTCGGGCACACTCGATCGACGCATGGCGGAACTCCCTCGGGTCGGAAGCCGAACGAGCCTCACGCTATCGGCGTGACGCCCGTGGCGAACGTCCCCGTTCGGGGCGGGGCATCCGGCCGACCCGTCGCACCTCGCGCTTAGGCTTGAGCGCGTGACCATGCACGCCAGCGCGCCGGGCGGACAGTCCGGCAGGATGGGCAAGCCGCGCACGCGCATCAGCGGAGCCGACGAGAACGCGCAGCGCGCGGAGAACGCCGACGCGCCCAAGATCCCGCACCTCCTGCGTCGCATCTCGGAGCTGTTCGCGCCGCACAAGGCGGCCCTCACCGTCACCGTGATCCTCGTCCTGGTCGGGGCGGCGCTCAGCGTCATCCCGCCCCTGCTGACCGAGCGGGCGTTCGACGACGGACTGTTCCCCGTCGGTGCCGACGGCGAGTTGCTGCCGCCGAACCTGCCCGTGCTCGCCGGGATCGTGATCGCCATGATGGCGGTCTTCATCGTCTCGTCGCTGCTCGGCGTCTGGCAGACCTGGCTCACCGCCAACGTGGGCAACAAGGTCATGGGCGCGCTCCGCGTGCGCATGTTCACCCACCTGCAGGGCATGGAGCTCAGCTTCTTCACGCGCACGAAGACGGGCATCATCCAGTCGCGCCTGCAGAACGACGTGGGCGGCGTGGCATCCGTGCTCACCAACACCGTCTCGAGCGTGCTCGGCAACACCGTCACGGTCATCTCGGCGTTCGTGGCCATGCTCATCCTGAACTGGCAGCTCACGATCATCGCGCTCATCCTGCTGCCCGTGATGGTCATCGCGCAGCGCCGCGTGGGCCAGGTGCGCGCCCGCATCGCGGCGAAGACGCAGGAGTCGCTGTCGGAGATGACCGCGATCACCCAGGAGACCCTGTCGGTGTCGGGCATCCTGCTGTCCAAGAGCTTCACGCGCCAGCGCAGCGAGATCGATCGGTACGCCGACGAGAACGCGAACCAGATCAGCCTGCAGGTTCGCCAGCAGATGACCGGCCAGTGGTTCTTCGCCATGGTCGGCATCTTCATGTCGGCGATCCCCGCGATCGTCTACCTGGTGTCGGGCTGGCTCATCGAGGGCGGCTCCACCGACATCACGGCCGGCACCATCGTCGCCTTCACGACGGTGCAGGCGCGGTTGCTGTTCCCGCTCATGGCGCTCATGCGCGTAGCGCTCGACCTGCAGACCTCGGGCGCCCTCTTCGCGCGCATCTTCGAGTACCTCGACCTGCAGCCCTCGATCACGGATGCCGCCGGAGCCCGCGATGTGCGCGACGGATCAGCGCTCGGGCGCGTCGAATTCGACGACGTCACGTTCCGCTACCCCGACGCCGACGGCGACTCCGCGCCCACGCTCGACGGCGTGAGCTTCACGATCGAGCCCGGCCAGTACGCGGCGTTCGTCGGACCGTCGGGCGCCGGCAAGACGACCGTGTCCTACCTCGTGCCACGGCTGTACGAGGCATCCGACGGCTCGGTGCGGTTCGCCGGCGACGACGTGCGGGACCTGCGCCAGGAGTCGCTCATCTCGCACATCGGCATCGTGAGCCAGGAGACGTACCTCTTCCATGCATCGATCGGCGACAACCTGCGGTACGCGAGGCCCGACGCGACCGACGACGAGCTCGTGGCCGCCGCGCGGGCGGCCAACATCCACGAGACGATCATGTCGTTCCCCGAGGGCTACGACACCGTCGTGGGCGAACGCGGCTACCGCCTGTCGGGCGGCGAGAAGCAGCGCATCGCGATCGCCCGGGTGCTGCTCAAGGACCCGCCGGTGCTGGTGCTCGACGAGGCGACGAGCGCGCTCGACACCATCTCGGAGCGCGTCGTGCAGCAGGCCCTCGACGACGCCGCGCGCGGGCGCACGACCATCGCGATCGCGCACCGGCTGTCGACCGTCGTGGCCGCCGACGTGATCTTCGTGGTCGTCGCCGGGCGCATCGTCGAGCGCGGCACGCATGCCGAGCTCGTGCTCGCCGACGGCGTCTACGCGTCGCTCTACCGCCAGCAGGAGGAGCGTCCCGTCCTCGAGGCCTGAGCGCCCGGCGGCCGCACACCGGCCGGCCGCCCGGCAGCGCCGCCCGGCCGGGTGCCAGGCGCCGGCGTCCGTGCCCCCAGTTCAGGGCTGACCCAGTGGTCCTGAGGCTTCCTCGGACAATACGATGTGGCCATCCGGCGGTTCCCGAGCGCGAGCGCGCCGGAAATCGGGGAGGTGCCCGTGACGCACGCGTCGACGACGAAGCCGAGGGACGGCGGTCGACTCTCCGCGCGGTTCGCGGGCCTCAGCATCTTCTCGATCCTGCTCATCGTGCTGCTCGCGTCGACCGTCGTCGTGAGCGTCGTCGTGGGCCTCATCGGCTACGTGAACGGCGCCGCCTCCTTGACGGATGCCGCGGCGAGCCGCCTCGTCGAGGTGCGCGACGCCCGCGCCGACCGCATCGACGACCTCTTCGGCTCGATTGACACCGCGGTCGCCCTGGCCGCGTCGGAGGCGGGGACGAAGGCGGCCCTTCGCGAGTTCTCGGCCGCCTACGACGAGCTCGACGCGCAGGCGGGGAACGCCGACGACGAGACCCTCGTCGACGACTGGTACCGCGACAGCTTCGGGCCGGAGCTCGCGGCCGCCATGGGGGAGACGAGCGTCGCCGACGTGTCGACGTTCCTGCCGACGAGCGCCGCGGAGCGGTACCTGCGCGCCCACTACACCGTGCCCGCCGACTCGTTCGAGCAGGCGATCGCCGTCGACGACGCGGGCGACGGCAGCACCTGGTCGGCGGTGCATCGGGAGGCCCACCCCTACTTCCGTGAGATGACCGAGCGCATGGACTACGAGGACGTGCTGCTGATCGATCGCGATGGCCGGGTCGTCTATACCGCATTCAAGGGCGTCGACCTCGGCACCGACCTCGTCGAGGGGCCCTACCGGCTCTCCGACCTGGCCGAGGCGTTCCGGCGCACAATGAACCGCAACGTGCCGGGCGACGTCGCCTTCACCGACTTCGCGCCGTACGTGCCGTCGCTCGGGGTGCCGGCGGCATGGGCCGTGGCGATGGTCGCCGACGAGGGCGAGGTGCTCGGCGCGATCGCGGTCGAGATGCCGATCGCGGGGATCAACGAGGTCATGGCGGTCGAGGACGACGAAGCGACGGGACTCGGCGTCGGCGGCGAGACGTACCTCGTCGGGCCCGACAAGCTCATGCGCTCGAACTCGCGGCAGCTCACCGACGACCCCGAGGTGTACGTGCAGCGCGCGGTCGCTGCGGGCACGCTGCCCGAGGTCGCCGAACTGGCCGCCGTGAACGGCGACACCATCATGCTGCAGCCCGTGACCACGGCGGCCGTCGGGGCCGCGCTGCGCGGCGAGGCGGGCGTGATGCCCGCAGAGGGCTACCTCGGCGGCGAGCAGCTCACCGCCTACGCGCCGGTGCGCGCGGGCGGGCTCGACTGGGTCGTGATCGCGCAGGTCGACCGCGCCGAGGCGCTGCGGCCCGTCGACGACTTCACGCGCGGCCTGTTCCTCTCGACGGCGGCGATCGTCATCGTGGTGAGCCTGCTCTCGGTGTTCCTCGCGCGGCTCATCGTGCGTCCGCTGCGGCACCTGCGCGACGGCGCCCTCGCGATCGCCCGCGGCGAGGAGGGCGTGCAGGTGCGATCGGGCTTCGGCGACGAGCTCGCCGACGTGGCATCCGCCTTCAACGAGATGAGCCGGAGCCTCGAGGCGAAGTCGGCCGTGATCGCCGAGAAGGAGCGCGACAACGAGCGGCTCATGCTCGCGTTCATGCCCGAGGAGATGGCCGAGCGCTACCGGAACGGCGACCACGACATCGCCGCCGACCACCAGGACGTCACGGTGGTGTTCGTCGACCTCGTCGGCTTCGAGAACGCGAGCGCCGACCTCACGTCGACCGCGGCGCTGCACCTGCTGAACGACATCTTCCGCGACTTCGACGAGGTGGCCGAGCGGGTCGGCGTCGAGCGCGTGCGCACGACCCGGCAGGGCTACCTCGCCAGCTGCGGGCTCGCGGTGCCGCGGGTCGACCACGCCCGCCGCGCCCTCGAGTTCGCGCTCGCCCTCTCCGAGGTGGTCGACCGCTGGAACGACCGCAACGGCACCGACCTGTCGGTGCGTGCGGGCCTCGACTCGGGGCATGCGACGAGCGGCCTCGTCGGCCAGGCCCGTGTCGTCTACGACCTGTGGGGCGACGCGGTGAACCTCGCGTTCCGGGTGAGCGGCGACCAGGGCGGGTCGGGCGTGTTCGCGACCGACCGCGTCATCCAGCGGGCGCGCGGGCATTACCGCGTCGAGCCCGCGGGTGAGGTGGAGACGACGGCCGGCACCCAGGGCGTCTGGCGGGTGGAGGCGACATGAGCATCGTGCAGGAGCCGTGGTTCTGGCCGACCGTCGCGGTGGTCGTCGGGCTGCCGATCGCGATCGTCATCCTCTCGGAGGCCATCGTCATGCTCGACCGCCGCGGCAGCCGCGCGGTCGGGGTGCTCACGCTCATCCGCAACTGGGTGCTGCCGACGGGGGCGCTCCTCATCCTGCTGTGGCAGGTCGAGGACCCCGAGCTCGAACTGAGCTGGGGTCGCATCGTCGCGACGGTGTTCGGGTTCGTCGTGATCCTCGTGCTCGTGAACAGCATCAACCACTTCATGTTCACCCGCGCGGCGAAGGGCACGTGGCGCGAGCGCATCCCGTCGATCTTCGTCGACATCGCGCGGGTCGTCGTCGTGGTCGTCGGCATCGGCCTGCTCATGTCGTGGGTCTGGAACGCCGACGTCGCGGGCCTGTTCGCCGCGCTCGGCGTGACCTCGATCATCGTCGGCCTCGCGCTGCAGCACGCGGTCGGCGGCGTCATCTCGGGCCTGCTGCTGCTCTTCGAACAGCCGTTCGAGCAGGGGGAGTGGATCGACACGGGCGACGTGCGCGGGCGCGTGGTCGAGGTGAACTGGCGCTCGGTGCACCTCGAGACCGGCGACGGCCTGCGCATCGTGCCGAATGCGGTGCTGGCGGATGCCTCGTTCACGAACCTCTCGCGCACGCCCGGACCGCAGTTCGCCGAGGCCACGGTCGAGTTCGACCCGTCCGACCCGCCGAACGAGGTCAAGCGCCTCCTGGTCGCGACCGCCGCCGACCTGCCCGACCGACCCGCCGACGCGGTCCCCGAGGCGACGACCGACGCAGCGGGCGCGTACACGGTCGCCATCCCGGTGCATTCGCCCGGCGAGCGGTCGAGCACGGTCGAGCTGTTCCGCACACGCCTCTGGTACGCGGCACGCCGGGCCGGCCTGACCCAGTCGGGCGTGCCGCCGGTCGACGAGGATGCCGCGGCCGACGTCGCCGCGGCGCTCCGCGGCGAGGCATCCGTGCTCAACCTCGACCCGGCGCAGGCCGAGGCGCTCGGCGGCAGCGCGCGCCTCGAGCGGTTCGCGGCCGGCGAGACGATCCAGGCGCACGGGGTCGTGCCCGACGCCGTGCGCATCGTGGTCGCCGGACGCGTGGTCATGCGCGCCGCGCCCGAGGGCGACTCGGGGGCGTTCACGCTGTTCGAGCTCGGGCGGCACGACCCGGTCGGCCTGACCGCGATCATGCGGCGCCCGATCGACGCGAGTGCGGCCGCCCTGACGGATGTCACCATGCTCGCGATCCCCGCCGACGTCGCCGCCGACCTCGTGCACGACGACCCCGACCTCGCCCGCGAGTTCGGCGAGGAGCTCGAGCTGCGGATGCGCCGTGCTCGGACCGCGTTCGCCGGCGCGGGCATCGACCCGCCCGTGGCGCTGCGCGTCATCGGCTGAGGCGTGGCGGCGGGCGTCGGGCCCACCGGCTGCGCCGCCCCAGGAGCCGCGCGAGCGGCGTCCGTCAGCTCCGGTCGGCGAGCATGCCCTCCATGAGCTCGATCTCGGCCTGCTGGCTGGCGACGATCGACTGGGCGAGGCTCAGCACAACGCGCGACTCGGCGCGCGCGAGCACGGCGTCGGCCATCTCGACGGCTCCCTGGTGATGGGCGATCATGAGCTCGAGGAACTGCCGCTCCGCCTCGACGCCCGTCGACGCCTGCAGCTCGGCGATCTGCTCCGACGTCGCCAGGCCGGGCATCGGGGCTCCGGGCTCATGGGCGGATGCCGCGGCATCCGTGCCCGTCGTCTCGTGCGCGCCGTGCTCGTCGGAGCCCTCGAGCGGCGGTCGCGTCATCCACGTCATCGACGGCTCGGTGCCCGCCTGCGACAGGTCCCACTCCTCGAGCCAGCCGTACATCTGGCCGGACTGCTGCGCCTGCGTGGTGGCGATGTCGTAGGCGAGGCGGCGCACGTCGGGGTCGTCGGTGAGATCGCGCACGATCATCGCGAGCTCCACGCCCTGCAGGTGGTGCACCTGCATGTCGCGCGCGAACCCCGCCTCGGCGCTGCGGTCGTCGGGCGTCGGCTCGGCGAGCGTCGAGAGGCGTCCGACCGAGAACGCGACGATGGCCACGACGACGATCGCGAGGCCCGCGGCCACGAGCACGGCGATCCGTCCGGCACGCGAGGGTGCGCGCTCGGCTTCCGGCGCGTCGGCCGGGTCGGGCGTCGGATGCCCCGGGGTCACGCCTTGCCCGGTGCGTCCACGCCGCCCGTGCACAGGGCGCCGGGCTCGGGCACGAGGTCGCTCTTCCAGTACTCCTCGAAGAACTGGGCGATGCGCGGGTCGTCGGCCTCGTCGACCTGGAGCTGCACGTTCCAGCCGCTCAGCACGATCGGGGAGGGCAGGCCGTCGAACGGCGAGAGGATGACGTACGTCGACGGGAGCTTCGACTTCAGCTCGTCGAGGTCGGACGACGAGAGCGACGGGTCGTAGGTCACCCACAGCGCGCCGTGCTCGAGCGAGTGCACCGCGTTCTCGTTCGGCACCGGCTCGGTGTAGACGGCGCAGTTCAGCCACGCGGGGTTGTGCTCGCCGCCGGCGGGCGGCGTCTGCGCGTAGTCGACCGCCTCGGTCACGTGGGCCGAGGTGTTCTCGAAGGTCTCCACGCCCTCGATCTCGGCGCCCGAGCCGCCGGCGGTGTACGACGCGGGCTGCGGGATGAGCACGAACGAGACCACGAGCAGCGCGACGACCACGACGCCGCCGACGATCGCCGACGCGATCGCGATCGTGCGGTTCCGCTTGCGGCGCGCCTCCTGCTTGCGGAACTCGGCGAGCTTGCGCTCCCGCTCCGCCGCTCGCTGCTGCTTGATCGTGGGCTTGCCAGAACTCACGTGGGGGCCTTCCGGTCGCGTGGGGGAGCGCAGGGAGCGCGCAGGGGCAGTGTCAATACGAGCGCATGCACCTGTGAAAGCACCGTACCGAGCAACGTTCGACCTTGCGAACACCGTCGTGAGTAGCGTATGCCTCGCGTCCCCGTCATGGTGATCGGCGCGATCCGAGGTGGTCTTCGCGCGCAGGGGATCGGCCAAGCGCCCGGCCGCCCAGTCCGGCTAGGCTGACCCCGTGAGCGCACCCATGCTGTGTCGTCTTCGCTGAGGCAGGCGACCCCTTCCGACGCGTCCACGCAGCATCCGCTCGCTGTTCGACGCACTCCACCAGAGGAATGAACACGGCATGAAGTACGCAGAGTCGATCGTCGACCTCGTCGGCGACACCCCGCTCGTCAAGCTCCACCGCGTCACCGAGGGGGTGACGGATGCCACCGTGCTGGTGAAGCTCGAGTACTTCAACCCCGGCGGCTCGGTGAAGGACCGCATCGCCAGTCGTCTCATCGACGCCGCCGAGCGAGAGGGCAAGCTGAAGCCCGGCGGCACCATCGTGGAGCCGACGTCGGGCAACACCGGCGTGGGGCTCGCGCTCGTCGCCCAGCAGCGCGGCTACAAGTGCATCTTCGTGTGCCCCGACAAGGTCAGCGAAGACAAGCGGAACGTGCTCATGGCCTACGGCGCCGAGGTCGTGGTGACGCCCACCACCGTCGCACCCGACAGCCCCGAGTCGTACTACGGCGTCTCCGACCGGCTCGCCCGCGAGATCCCGGGCGCGTTCAAGCCCGACCAGTACTCCAACCCCAACGGCCCGCGTTCGCACTACGAGACCACCGGTCCCGAGATCTGGCGCGACACCGACGGCAAGGTCACGCACTTCGTCGCCGGCGTCGGCACGGGCGGCACCATCACGGGCACCGGCCGCTACCTGCGCGAGGTGTCGGGCGACACCGTGCGCATCATCGGCGCCGACCCCGAGGGCTCCGTCTACTCGGGCGGCACCGGCCGGCCCTACTTCGTCGAGGGCGTCGGCGAGGACTTCTGGCCGAAGGCGTACGACCCCGAGGTGCCGCACGAGGTGATCCCGGTGAGCGACGCCGAGTCGTTCGCGATGACGCGGCGGCTCGCGCGCGAGGAGGGCCTCCTCGTCGGCGGGTCGAGCGGCATGGCCGTCGTCGCCGCGCTGAAGGCCGCGGCATCCGCCGGCCCCGACGACGTGTTCGTGGTGCTGCTGCCCGACTCGGGTCGCGGCTACCTCGGCAAGATCTTCAACGACAAGTGGCTGCGCGCCTACGGCTTCGGCAACGCGCCCACGGGCCACACCGTGCGCGACCTGCTCGCCGCCAAGGCCGACCGCACCGCGCCGCTCGTCTACGTGCACCCGAGCGACACCGTGAAGGACGCGATCGACCGCATGACCGAGTCGGGCGTCTCGCAGCTCGTCGTGCTGTCGGCCGAGCCGCCCGTGGTGCTCGGCGAGGTCGTCGGGGCGCTGCACGAAGACGCGCTGCTCGACCTCGTGTTCTCGGGCCGGGCGAACCTCACCGACGACGTCTCCACCGTGGTCGGCGAGCCGCTGCCGCTCATCGGCGTGAACGAGCCCGTGGCGACGGCGCGCGCGGCGTTCGGCGACGCCGCCGCGATGCTCGTGACCGACGGCGGCAAGGCGCTCGGCGTGATCAGCCGCACCGACCTGCTCTCGTACCTCTCCTCCTGATCCATCGGATGCCGCCGCGGCATCCGTCATGAAAGGCCCACGCACCATGCACGACGACGCGCGCTTCGACACCCGCGCCATCCACGCCGGACAGGCGTTCGACCCGACGACCGGCGCGGTCATCCCCCCGATCTACCAGACCTCGACGTACGTGCAGGACGGCATCGGCGGCCTGCGCGGCGGCTACGAGTACTCGCGCGGCGGCAACCCGAGCCGCACGGCGCTCGAGACGCAGCTCGCGGCGCTCGAGGGCGGCATCCGCGGCCTCTCGTTCGCGTCGGGGCTCGCGGCCGAGGACGCGCTGCTGCGCACGGTGCTCGCGCCCGGCGACCACGTCGTGATCGGCAACGACGTCTACGGCGGGACGCACCGGCTCGTGCGCCGCATCTTCGGCGCGTGGGGCATCCGCCACTCGACCGTCGACACGAGCGACCTCGACCAGGTGCGGGCCGCCGTCGAGCTCGGCACCACGAAGGTGCTCTGGGTCGAGACGCCGTCGAACCCGCTCATGAAGATCTCGGACATCGCTGCGCTCACCGAGCTCGGCAACGAGGCGGGCGTGCTCGTCGTCGTGGACAACACGTTCGCGTCGCCGGCGCTGCAGCAGCCCATCGGGCTCGGTGCCGACGTCGTGATCCACTCGACGACGAAGTACCTCGGCGGCCACTCCGACGTGGTGGGCGGCGGGCTCGTGTTCGCGGCCGGCCAGGAGGAGCTCGCCGAGCGGGTGACGTTCACGCAGTTCGCGGCCGGTGCCGTGTCGGGACCGTTCGACGCGTTCCTCACGACGCGCGGCATCAAGACCCTCGGCATCCGGATGCAGCGGCACAGCGAGAACGCGCTCGCGATCGCCCGGCGCCTCGAGGAGCACGCCGGCATCGCCCGCGTGCTCTACCCCGGCCTCGAGTCGCACCCCGGCCACGAGCTCGCCGCCCGGCAGATGTCGGCGTTCGGCGGCATGGTCTCGATCGACCTCGAGGGCGGCGCCGCGGCGGCGCGCCGGTTCGCGGAGTCGACCGAGCTGTTCCAGCTCGCGGAGTCGCTCGGCGGCGTCGAGTCGCTCGTGAACTACCCGTCGGAGATGACGCACGCATCGGTGCGCGGCACCGAGGCGGAGGTGCCCGAGTCGATCGTGCGCCTCTCGGTCGGCATCGAGGACGTCGACGACCTGCTCGAGGACATCGACCGGGCGCTCGCGCGGCTGTAGCGGCATCCGTCTCGACCGGCGCTGGTGGGACAATGGAGGCAGCGGCGCACGGCACGTCACCGGCGCCGAGGAGATGAGCTCCATGGTCTGGTTCTGGGTCACTCTCGTCATCGTCGGCATCCTCGCCGTCGTCCTGTTCTTCATGTCGGTGAAGATCGTGAAGCAGTACGAGCGCGGCGTCGTGCTGCGGTTCGGACGGCTGCACAACGTGCGCGAGCCCGGCATCCGCTTCATCATCCCGATCGTCGACGTGATGACGAAGGTGTCGTTCCGCATCGTCACGCTGCCGATCCAGTCGCAGGGCATCATCACGCGCGACAACGTCAGCGTGGGGGTCTCCGCGGTCGCGTACTACCGGGTGGTGGACGCGGTGAAGTCGGTGATCGCGATCGAGAACGTGAAGTCGGCGATCGACCAGATCGCCCAGACCACCCTGCGAAAGGTCGTCGGGCAGCACCACCTCGATGAGGCGCTCTCCGACACGGCGACGCTGAACGCCAACATCCGGGAGATCCTCGACGTGACCACCGCCGAGTGGGGGGTCGAGGTGACGCTCGTCGAGCTGAAGGACATCCTCCTGCCCGACTCGATGAAGCGGGCCATGGCCCGGCAGGCCGAGGCGGAGCGCGAGAAGCGCGCGAAGATCATCGCGGCCGAGGGCGAGGCGATGGCCGCGGCACAGCTCGGCGTCGCGTCCGACACGATGATGTCGCATCCGCTCGCCCTGCAGCTGCGCACGCTGCAGAGCATCGTGGAGGTGGGCGTCGACAAGAACACCCTGGTCGTGTTCCCCGCGCCGCTCATGAGCTCCATCGGCGAGCTCACGTCGTTCATCGACCGGGAGGCGGCCGTCTCTCAGGTGCGCGGGCACTGAGTGCGGGCTGCGTCGCGACCGGCCGCAGCGCGCCCGTCACGACCCACCGCGCGGCGGCATTCGCGGCATCCTGATCGACTGGCAGGAATTCGACGAAGAGTGTCGATCCTGCCATCGACCCGTGTCGGTGGGATGCCCCAGAATGAGCGGGTGACATCGAACCAGACCATCGCCGGGGCAGGCGCCGACGCGGCCGACACGACCGGATCGCAGGCGCACCACGGCTCGCTCGGACTCGTGCAGGGTACCGCGCTCTACATCGCGAGCGTGCTCGGCACCGGCATCCTCGTGCTCCCGGGGCTCGCGGCCGCTGCGGCAGGACCGGCCTCGATCGTGGCCGTCGCCGCCGTGCTCGTGCTCTCGATCCCGCTCGCGGGCACGTTCGCCGCGCTCGCGTCGCGCTACCCCGACCCGGGCGGTGTGGCGAGCTACGTGCGTCGCACGCTCGGCGACACGGCCGCGCGAATGACGGGCTACTGGTTCTTCTTCGGCGTCGCGTTCGGCGCACCCGTCCTCGCGGTGCTCGGCGGTGAGTACGTCGTCGCCGTGCTCGGCGTCGACCGCGCCGCAGTGCCGATCATCGCCCTGGCGATCTTCGTGCCGCCGTTCATCGCGAACTGGTTCGGCGTGCGGGTCGCGGGCTGGGCGCAGTTCGTGCTCACCGGGCTCCTGATCGCCGTCGTCGTCGGCGTGGTCGCCGTGACCTTCCCCGCGGTCGAGGCGTCGAACTTCCAGCCCTTCCTCCCGAACGGATGGGGCGGTGTCGGCGTCGCGATCAGCCTCTTCGTCTGGGCCTTCGCCGGCTGGGAGGTCGGAACCCACATCGCCGGCGAGTTCAAGAACCCTCGTCGCATCATCCCGCTCGCCACCGCTATCGCGATCGTGGTGGTCGGGGCCGGTTACCTGGCACTCCAGGTCGTCACCGTCGCGGTGCTGGGGCCCCGCGCGGGCGAGGGACAGGTGCCCCTCCTCGACCTCGTCGAGACCACCGCACCCGGCATCGGATCGGTGCTCGTCGCGATCGTCACGGCGATCGTCTGCCTCGGCGTGATGAACGCGTACCTGCCGGCGTTCGCGAAGCTGGGCGCGGCGCTCGGTCGCGACGGCGACCTGCCGCGGTTCTTCGCGAAGGGCGCTGGCGCGGGCGAGGTGCCGCGTCGCGCGCTCATGCTCACCGCCGTACTGGTCGCCGTCTACTTCGTGCTGATGCTCCTGAACGGCTTGAACCTGTCGGCCTTCATCCTCATCCACACCAGCAACATGGTCTCGATCTACGCCGCAGGCATGCTCGCGGCGACGCTGCTGCTGCGACGTTGGTCGTTCGGCTGGTGGCTCGCCGTCGTGGCGACGATCATGACCGCGGGGCTGCTCGTGCTCGCGTGGCAGAACCTCCTCGTGCCCCTCGTGCTCGCGGCCGCCGCCGTGCTCGTCACGGTGGTGCGACGCCTGCGACGCGGACGCGCCGCGCGGACCGCTCGAGTCTCGACCGATGCCCATGCCGATGCCGATGCCGACGTCGAAACCGACCCCGCTGCACGCGCCCCCGAACCCGTCCTCTCCGCCACCGCCCGACAGGAGCCCAGTTGACCGAGTACCGCGCCGCCTTCGACGCCGACATCGAGTTCGTGAACGGGGGCGGGCTGCAGGCTCAGGGCTTCCGACTCGACCTCCCGTCGGCCGAGCTCACCGAAGCGCAGATCGGCGAGCTCCTCGTGCGGCACCTGGGCCTCGCCATGGTCGGCCGGGTCGAGCTGTCGAACCTCGAGATCGTCGAGGAGGCGCACAAGGGGTCGCGCGGCGTGGGCGAAGCGTCGACGGATGCCGCGGCATCCGCTGCTCGCACCGGCGTGGCAGGCGCCGCCCGCGGCGAGCTCGTCGACCTGAGCCACACGATCCGGGCCGGACTGGTGACGTATCCCGGCATCCCCGCGCCGACGATCACGCCGCACCTCACGCGTGAGGCGTCGCGCGACCACTACGCGCCGGGCACCGAGTTCGCGATCGACATCATCGCCATGGCGGGCAACACCGGCACCTACCTCGACTCGCCGTTCCACCGCTACGCCGAGGGCGGCGACCTCGCGAGCCTCGACCTCGACACGCTCGTGGGCGTGCCCGCCGAGGTGTTCCGGTTCACGGATGCCGCGACGCGCGGCATCCCGGCCGAGGCGTTCCTCGACCGAGACCTCGCCGGCACCGCCGTGCTCCTGCACACCGGCTGGAGCCGCCATTTCGGCACGCCCGAGTACGCGCACGGATCGCCGTTCCTCACCGAGGAGGGCGCACGGCACCTCGTCGACGCGGGCGCCGTGATCGTGGGCATCGACGCGCTGAACATCGACGACACCGAGTCGGGCGGCACGCGCCCGGCGCACTCGATCCTGCTCGCGGCCGGCGTGCACGTGGTGGAGCACCTCACGGCCCTCGACCGGGTGCCCGTGCGCGGCGCGCGCTTCACGGCCGTGCCGCCGCGAGTCGAGGGCTTCGGCACGTTCCCGGTGCGGGCGTTCGCGGAGCTGCCACTCGGCTGAACCGGCGGTCGCCGCAGGCGAACCGCTGCGCCGACCCGACGCGCGACCCACGGCGCCGGGCGGTGGCATCCGCCGAGTTCGTGGGTGAGGATAAGGGAATGATCGCTCCCGAGTACTCGCTTCGCGACGGCACGTCCCTCCCGGCGATCGGGCTCGGCACCTACGGACTCAACGAGCAGGCCGGCATCGAGGCCATCGTCTCGGGCATCGGCGACGGCTACCGCCTGCTCGACACCGCCTACAACTACGGCAATGAGGACGTCGTGGGCGAGGCCGTGCGCCGCTCGGGCGTCGACCGCAGCGACCTCGTGATCACGACCAAGCTCCCGGGCCGCCACCACGGCTACGACGAGACCATCGCGAGCCTCGAGGAGTCGCGCCGTCGACTCGACGTCGAGTGGGTCGACCTCTACCTCATCCACTGGCCGTTGCCGCGGATCGACAAGTTCGTCGACAGCTGGAAGGCCATGATCCGCCTGCGCGAGCGCGGGCTCGTCCGCTCGATCGGCGTCTCGAACTTCACGGCCGACATGCTCGACCGCCTCGACCGCGAGACCGGCGTCGTGCCGTCGGTGAACCAGGTCGAGCTGCACCCGTACTTCCCGCAGGAGGAGCTGCGCGCCTACCACGACGAGCACGACATCCGCACCGAGAGCTGGAGCCCGCTCGCGAAGCGCTCCGAGCTGCTGCAGGAGCCGGTCATCACCGCGCTCGCCGCGGCGAAGGGCGTGACGCCGGCGCAGATCGTGCTGCGCTGGCACGTCGAGCTCGAGGCCGTGCCGATTCCCAAGTCGGCGGATGCCGCGCGCCGTCGCACGAACCTCGACGTCTTCTCGTTCAGCCTCGAGCCCGAGGAGGTCGAGGCGATCTCCGCGCTGTCGCGCGGGCGGCTGTGGGGCGCCGACCCCGACACGCACGAGGAGTTCTAGCCGCCACGGCGAGGTCGTCCGTCTCGGCCGGGTGCCGTGTCGGCCCGCGCCGATAGGCTGAATCGAGTGAACGACTCGACGACGAACCCCGGCCGCGACACCTCCGAGCTGTCGGTCGGCTCCGTCGTCGGACCGGTCGAGCCGTCCGCGGCATCCGATCGCACCGAGCCCGATGCCGCGACGCACACCGAGACGGGCGGGATTCGCTCCGAGCCCGATGCCGCCGCCGCGGACGCGCTGCGCCGTGCCGACACCGGCGCCATGGCCGAGGCCGGTGCGGCCGCCGCGGCGCCGCCCGCGCGCAGCACGTTCTCGTCGCCCTACCGCTGGCTCTCGATCGGGATGTACTCGATCATCTTCCTCGCGGCGTTCGAGGCCATGGCGGTCACGACGATCATGCCGCTCGTCGCACGCGACCTCGACGGCGTCGAGTTCTTCGCGCTGGCGTTCGCGGTGCCGCTCGCGGCGGGCATCATCGGCATGGTGCTCGCGGGCAACTGGACCGACCGATCGGGCCCGCTGCCCTCGCTCATCACGTCGGCCGTGCTGTTCGTCGTGGGCCTGCTCATCGCCGGCACGGCCGTGAACATGCCCGTGTTCATCCTGGGGCGCTTCGTGCACGGCGTCTCGGGCGCCGCAGTCATCGTGCCGCTCTACGTCATCGTGGCGCGCATCTACCCCGAGGCGCTGCGGGCCCGGGTGTTCGCGGGCTTCGCGGCTGCGTGGGTGATCCCGTCGATCGTCGGGCCCGCGCTCGCCGGCCTCGTGGCCGAGACCGTGAGCTGGCACTGGGTGTTCCTCGGGGTGATCGCCCTCATCGTGCCGGCCGCCGCCATGATGCTCCCGCCGATCCTGCGGGTGCGCGACCAGGTGCAGGGCGATCCGACCGTGCGCTGGAGCGTCGCCCGGGTGGCCTGGGCGGTGCTCGCCGCGGCGTCGGCGCTCGCGCTGTCGCTCTCGAAGGAGTTCGCCGATCCGTGGCGGTGGATCGTCGCGATCGCGTCCATCGCGCTCGTGGCCGTCGCCGCGCGACCGCTCATGCCGGTCGGCACACTGCGCGCCGCTCGGGGGATGCCCGCGACCGTCTTGCTCCGGCTCATCGTGGCCGGCGCGTTCTTCGGCAGCGAGATCTACCTGCCCTACCTGCTCATCGAGCGGTACGAGTTCTCGCCGAGCCTGGCCGGAGTCGTGCTCACCGGCGCGGGCGTGACCTGGGCGGCGGGATCGTGGCTCCAGGGTCGCCTCGGCGATCGGATGTCGAACACGCAGGCCGTGCAGCTCGGCGCGAGCGTGCTCGCGGCGGCGCTCGTCGTGGTGCTGCTCGTGTCGGCGTTCACGCTGGCGCCGGCGATCGCGTTCGTCGCCTGGACGATCGCGGGCGGCGCGATGGGCATCATGTACCCGCGCTTCTCGGTCGCCGTGCTGAAGCTCTCGCCGGTCTCGTCGCAGGGCTTCAACAGCGCCGCGCTCTCGATCGGCGAGTCGCTCGGTGCGGCCGTCGCGCTCGCGCTCACCGCGCTCGTGTCGAGCACGCTCGCCGCGGGCGCGTTCACCGCGGACTTCGCCGTGACGGTGGCCATCGCGGTGCTCGCAGTGGTGCTCGCACCGCGAGTGCGGCCCCGAGGGGGCGCTGCGGCCTCCGAAACGAGCTGAGTCGGGCCCGACGACGGCGTCGCGGCATCCGATTCGCCCTGAGGCGGCCGTCGCTCGTGTGACGGCACACGCATACGTGGAGTCGCCCGCGCCCGCGCGGATGTGACGTCACATCTGTGACTGTCACATTCCGGCGGAGTTGTGCATAATTGGGGACGACGAAGCATGTGACCGTGCACATGCCGGGACCCGATCGGGGACGCCGTGCCAGAGGAGCCGCAGCGGGGGAGAGCCCCGAGCATCCGCGATGTCGCACGCCTCGCCGGCGTCTCGCACCAGACCGTGTCGCGCGTGCTCAACAACCACCCGAGCATCCGGCCCGAGACGAAGCAGCGCGTGCTCGACGTCATGGCCGAGCTGCAGTACAAGCCCAATCGCGCGGCCCGCGCGCTCGTCACGAGCCGGTCGCGCACGATCGGCATCCTGTCGGCGTCGAGCACGCAGTACGGCCCGGCGTCGAGCATCGCCGCGATCGAGGAGGCCGCGCGCGCGGCCGGGTACTGGGTGAGCACCGCGAACATCGACTCCTCGGACGCCGGGTCGATCTCCGACGGGCTCGCGCACCTCGCCGCCCAAGGCATCGAGGGCCTCGTCGTGATCGCGCCGCAGGTGCGGGTGTTCGACACGCTCGCCCAGCTGTCGATCGACGTGCCGTACGTGTCGCTGCAGTCCACCGGCCGAGATCCCGACCACGCGCTCTCGGTCGACCAGATCGCCGGGGCGCGCATGGCGACGCGGCACCTGATCCAGCTGGGACACCGCGGGATCTACCACCTCGCGGGGCCGCAGGACTGGATCGAGGCCGAGGCCAGGATGCGCGGGTTCCTCGACGAGATGAGCGCCCAGGACGTGCCCACGACCGCGCCGATCCTCGGCGACTGGACGGCCGACTTCGGCTACTGGGCGGGGCGTGAGCTGCTCACCGTGCGCGACTTCACCGCGATCTTCGCGTCGAACGACCAGATGGCCCTCGGGCTCATGCACGCCGTGCGCGACGCGGGCCTCGAGATCCCGCGCGACATCTCGATCATCGGGTTCGACGACATCCCCGAGGCGCCGCACTTCTGGCCGCCGCTGACGACCGTGCGGCAGGACTTCGCCGAGCTCGGGCGCCGCTGCGTGGCGCTGCTGCTCGGCGATCTCGACCCGGCCGCGGCCGACTACCACGGCACGATCGTGCCCGAGCTGATCATCCGCGGGTCGACGGGAGCGCCGCCGTGGTGAGCCGGCGGCGCCCGCTGACGCGTCGACGCCGGTTCCCGTGTCGGCGGCCGGCGACACGCGGCCGCGGCATCCGGGCCGTTACCGTTCCGTGACCTCCGTGAGTTGACAGCACGATCGCTGGTGCGGTTAGCATGTGTGACGTTCGTGTGAACGGTCACATCCCGTCACTCGGCCAGGTTCCATCCAGATCGACGAAGGAGTCCCGCGTGCTCGTCACCGAGGTTGCGCACGTTCCCGCCCGGGGCAGCAGCGCGTTCGACGGTGCCCGTGGGGGTGCGCGATGAGCTCGTTCGGTCCGCAGGTCGAGGTGGCCATCGCCCGGGTCCGCGCCGAGGTCGCGAAGCTCCACGCCGAGCTGACGCGCTACGGGCTCGTCGTCTGGACGGGCGGCAACGTCTCGGGCCGTGTGCCCGGCGCCGAACTGTTCGTGATCAAGCCCTCGGGCGTGAGCTACGACGAGCTGGCCCCCGAGAACATGATCCTCTGCGACCTCGACGGCAACGTCATCCCGGGCACGCCCGGCGCCGACCGCGCTCCGTCGAGCGACACCGCGGCGCACGCCTACGTGTACCGCAACATGCCCGAGGTCGGCGGGGTCGTGCACACGCACTCGACCTACGCGACGGCCTGGGCGGCGCGCGGCGAGGAGATCCCCTGCGTGATCACCGCCATGGCCGACGAGTTCGGCGGGCCCATCCCCGTGGGCCCGTTCGCGATCGTCGGCGACGACTCGATCGGCAAGGGCATCGTCGAGACGCTGACCGGCCACCGCTCGCGCGCCGTGCTCATGCAGAACCACGGCCCGTTCACGATCGGCGCGAACGCGAAGGACGCCGTGAAGGCCGCGGTCATGGTCGAGGACGTCGCGCGCACGGTGCACCTGGCACGTGAGGCCGGCCCGCTGGTCCCGATCCCGCAGGACGCGGTCGACCGGCTCTACGACCGGTACCAGAACGTCTACGGACAGCAGGACGACGCCCGCCGCGCGGGCGCCGCGAAGACCTCCCAGCGGGCGAAGGCCGCCCGCCGCACCACCAAGGTCGGATCATGATCCGGCGACCACGAGAGCTTGCGACCGACGGCACAGCACGGGCGGCGCGAGGGAGGCGGCTGACATGGACGAAGCCGGCTCCGACTGTCACCAAGACAACGACGTCCATGACTGACAACACAGTGAAAGGAAACACCGTGAAGAACACGAAGAAGGTGCTTCTCGCCACGCTCGCGGCCGGCTCGATGCTGGCCCTCGCCGCGTGCTCGGGCGGCAGCGGCGGTGGCGGCGAGGGCGGCGGCGACGGCGGCCTCATCGGCGTCGCGATGCCCACGAAGAGCTCGGAGCGCTGGATCCAGGACGGCGACGCCGTCAAGGAGCAGCTCGAGGAGCAGGGCTTCTCCGTCGACCTCCAGTACGCGGAGGACGACATCCCCACGCAGGTCTCGCAGATCGAGAACATGATCACGAAGGGCGCCGAGGCGCTCATCATCGCGTCGATCGACGGCACCACGCTCTCGCAGGTGCTCCAGGACGCGGCCGACGCCGACATCCCCGTCATCGCGTACGACCGCCTCATCCGCGACTCGGAGAACGTCGACTACTACGCGTCGTTCGACAACTACATCGTCGGCGTGCAGCAGGCCACGTCGCTGCTCGCGGGCCTCGGCCTGACCGACCTCGAGGGCGAGGCTGCGGCGGATGCCCCGGCCGGTCCGTTCAACATCGAGCTCTTCGCCGGTTCGCCCGACGACAACAACGCCACCTTCTTCTGGAACGGTGCGATCGACACGCTCCAGCCGTACATCGACGAGGGCACCCTCGTCGTGAAGTCGGGCCAGACCGACTTCGAGCAAGCCGCCATCCTCCGCTGGGACGGTGAGGTCGCGCAGGAGCGCATGGAGAACATCCTGACCTCGACCTACTCCGACGGCTCGACGGTCAACGCGGTGCTGTCGCCCTACGACGGCCTCTCGCGCGGCATCATCTCGGCGCTCACCGACGCGGGCTACACCGTCGGCGAGGGCTGGCCGATCATCTCCGGCCAGGACGCCGAGCTCGACTCGGTCAAGGCGATCAACGCCGGTGAGCAGTACTCGACCATCTTCAAGGACACCCGCAACCTCGCGAAGGTGGCCGTGGACATGGCGACGGCCCTGCTGAACGGCGAGGAGCCCGAGGTCAACAACACCGAGGACTACGACAACGGCGTGAAGGTCGTCCCGTCGTACCTCCTCGAGTCGCAGATCGTCGTCAAGGACAACATCACCGAGGTCCTCGTCGACAGCGGCTACTGGACCGAAGAGGAAATCAACGGCTAGTCGCCTCCGGTTCACGCCGGCCGGATGATGCGACACCGCGTGTCGGGACCGGGGCGGGAGTACTCTCGCCTCAGGTCCCGGCCGCGGCATCCGTCACCCGGCCGGCCCCACCCGGCAATGAAGCAGGAGCAAGGATGACCACCAACATTCTCGAGATGCGCGGCATCACGAAGACGTTCCCCGGCGTCAAGGCCCTCTCGAACGTCAACCTCGAGGTCGAGCGCGGCGAGGTGCACGCCATCTGCGGCGAGAACGGCGCCGGCAAGTCGACCCTCATGAAGGTGCTGTCGGGTGTCTACCCGCACGGCACCTACGACGGCGACATCGTGTTCGAGAACGAGGTCGTCGAGTTCCGGGACCTCACGGACTCCGAGGCCAAGGGCATCGTGATCATCCACCAGGAGCTCGCCCTCAGCCCCTACCTGTCGATCGCCGAGAACATCTTCCTCAACAACGAGCAGAAGGGCCGCGGCGGCCTCATCGACTGGAACAAGACCAACTTCGAGGCGCAGAAGCTCCTCGCCCGGGTCGGCCTCCGCGAGAACCCGACGACGAAGATCATGGACATCGGCGTCGGCAAGCAGCAGCTGGTCGAGATCGCCAAGGCGCTCTCGAAGGAGGTGAAGCTCCTCATCCTCGACGAGCCCACCGCCGCCCTCAACGACGAGGACTCCGATCACCTCCTCGACCTGATCCTGCACCTGAAGGGTCAGGGCATCACGTCGATCATCATCAGCCACAAGCTCAACGAGATCAAGAAGGTCGCCGACTCCGTCACGGTCATCCGGGACGGCAAGACGATCGAGACCATCGCCAAGCAGGACGTCACGGAAGACCGCATCATCAAGGACATGGTCGGCCGGGACCTCGAGCACCGGTACCCCGACCACACGCCGAACATCGGCGAGGAGCTCCTGCGCGTCGAGGACTGGACGGCCCACCACCCGCAGGACACCTCGCGCGTCATGGTCGACAACGTCAACCTCCACGTGCGCGCGGGCGAGATCGTCGGCATCGCAGGCCTCATGGGCGCCGGCCGCACCGAGTTCGCGATGAGCCTGTTCGGCCAGAGCTACGGCTCGCGCATCTCAGGCAAGGTCTTCCTGCGCGGCGAGGAGATCAAGACCCGCACGGTCGCCGAGGCGATCGAGCACGGCCTCGCCTACGCCACCGAGGACCGCAAGACCTACGGCCTCAACCTCATCGAGGACATCAAACGGAACATCTCGATGGCGTCGCTGAAGAAGCTCGAGAAGTACGGCCTCGTGCACGACAACGAGGAGTACGCGGTCGCCAACGAGTACCGCAAGTCGATGAACATCAAGGCGCCCAGCGTGCTCGTGAAGACGGGCAAGCTCTCGGGCGGCAACCAGCAGAAGGTCGTGCTGTCGAAGTGGATCTACTCGGACCCCGACGTCCTGATCCTCGACGAGCCGACGCGCGGCATCGACGTCGGCGCGAAGTACGAGATCTACACGATCATCAACCGCCTGGCCGCGGCCGGGAAGGGCATCATCGTGATCTCGTCGGAGCTGCCCGAGCTGCTCGGCATCTGCGACCGCGTCTACGCCCTCTCCGAGGGCCGCATCACCGGTGAGCTCCCCGTCGAGGAGGCCACGCCCGAGGCGATGCTCAAGCTCATGACCATGGAAAAGCCCCGCTGACCCGCGGATCACCAGGAGAACCCCCATGTCGAACACCTCAACCCAGACGCCCTCCGGTCCCACCGGTGAGTCGCAGGCCGTCGGCGGCAACATCAACCCGTCCGACAACAAGTTCACGAACTGGCTGTCGCACGTCCTGTCCGACCTCGGCAAGAACGGCATCTTCATCGCGCTGATCGCGGTGGTCGTGCTGTTCTCGATCCTGACGAACGGCATCCTGCTGCGTCCGCAGAACATCTCGAACCTCGTCGTGCAGAACGGGTACATCCTCGTGCTCGCGATCGGCATGGTGATGGTCATCATCGCCGGCCACATCGACCTGTCGGTCGGCTCCGTCGCCGCGTTCGTCGGCGCATGCTCGGGCGTCTTCGCCGTGCAGTGGGGCCTGCCGTGGTGGCTGTCGGTCATCCTGTCGCTCGGCATCGGCGCCCTCGTCGGCGTCTGGCAGGGCTTCTGGGTCGCCTTCGTCGGCATCCCCGCGTTCATCGTGACGTTGGCGGGCATGCTCATCTTCCGCGGCCTCGCGCTCGTCGTGCTCGGCAACGCGAACATCGGCTCGTTCCCCGCCGAGTACCGCGCGCTGGGCAACGGCTTCCTCTCCGACGTCTTCGGCGACTTCGAGATCGACCCGCTGACGCTCGGCGTCGGCGCGCTCGCGATCGTCATCCTCATCGTGCAGCAGGTGCGCACCCGCCGCGGCCGCCAGAAGTACGGCCAGGAGGTCGAGCCCATGGTGTGGTTCGTCACCAAGCTCGTGCTGGTGTCGGCCGCGATCGGCTTCTTCGCCTACTCGCTCGCCCAGTACAAGGGCATCCCGGTGACGCTGATCATCCTCGCGATCCTCGTGCTCGTGTACAGCGTGATCATGAACCGCACCGTCTTCGGCCGCCACATCTACGCGATCGGCGGCAACCGCCACGCCGCGGAGCTGTCGGGCATCAAGACCCGTCGCGTCGACTTCTGGCTGTTCGTCAACATGGGCGTGCTCGCCGCGCTGGCCGGCCTCATCTTCACCGCCCGACTCAACCTCGCGGGTCCGAAGGCCGGCGACGGCTTCGAGCTCGAGGCGATCTCGGCCGCGTTCATCGGCGGCGCGGCGGTGCAGGGCGGCGTCGGCACGATCGGCGGCGCGATCATCGGTGGTCTGATCATCGGCGTCCTGAACAACGGCATGTCGATCATGGGCATCGGCATCGAGTGGCAGCAGGCCGTGAAGGGCCTCGTGCTGCTCCTCGCCGTCGCCTTCGACGTGTACAACAAGCGTCGCTCCGGCGGCCAGTAGGGTGTGGTGACCCTGGGGGCGGATGCCGCGGCATCCGCCCCCCTTCGCCGTCTCCGGATGCCGCGGCATCCCTTCCCGTTCGCCCTCCCTGCCGCCCGAGTTCACTCACTCCGCGGCCCGACTTCTCCACGGCCCGACCTCGCCTCCCCGTCCCGCGGGTCCCCCCACGAATGCAGGAAGTCCTCTAGCGCGGGCCGCGTGTCAGAGCACGTCGGACGGCGCGTCGCGCGGTTCTTCCTGCATTCGGGGAAGGGCAAGCCAGGACGACGGGTGATACGGGTTGAGACTGGGCTTCGTTAGCGCTAACATCGTGCTTCGTTAGCGCTAACGAAACGCCCTCGACGAAGGAGTCCCCGTGTCCGACCAGCAGTACGTGACGGGCAGCGCGCTCGACGAGTTCGCCGACTTCGTCCGGGGGCTGCAGTCGTCGGAGGACGGGGCCGAGGTGGCCGAGCGCATGGACCGCTGGTTCGAGGCCACCAGGCGGACGGCGGCAGCGTGAGCCGCGCGACATCCGTCTTCGCGCCCGACGTCGAGGCGGCGATCGCGCAGGTGCGCGAGGACGTCGCCGGCCTGCACGGCGAGCTCACCCGGTACGGGCTCGTCGTCTGGACGGGCGGCAACGTCTCGGGCCGCGTCCCGGGCGCCGACCTGTTCGTGATCAAGCCGTCGGGCGTGAGCTACGACGACCTCGCGGCCGCGAACATGATCCTCTGCGACCTCGACGGCAATGTGGTCCCCGGCACGCTGGGCTCCGAGCGCGCGCCCTCGAGCGACACCGCCGCGCACGCCTACGTCTACCGCAACATGCCCGAGGTCGGCGGCGTGGTGCACACGCACTCGACCTTCGCCGTTGCCTGGGCCGCGCGCGGGGAGGAGATCCCGTGCGTGATCACGGCCATGGCCGACGAGTTCGGCGGGCCGATCCCGGTGGGTCCGTTCGCGATCATCGGCGACGACTCGATCGGCAGGGGCATCGTCGACACGCTCCGCGGTCACCGGTCGCGGGCGGTCCTGATGCGGAACCACGGCCCGTTCACGATCGGGTCGAACGCGAAGGACGCCGTGAAGGCCGCGGTCATGGTCGAGGACGTCGCCCGCAGCGTGCACTTCGCACGCGAGGCCGGCCCGCTGGTCCCGATCCCGCAGGACGCGATCGACCGGCTCTACGACCGCTACCAGAACGTCTACGGACAGAGTGAGGACGCACGCCGATGAGCGACACCCAGCACACGACGGATGCCGCAACGACGGATGCCGCGCGCGCCGCGATCTTCGACGGACGCACGTCGCTCGGCATCGAGTTCGGCTCGACCCGCATCAAGGCGTGCCTCGTCGGCGAGGACCCGACGCAGGTGCTCGCCGTCGGCAGCCACGAATGGGAGAACGAGTTCGTCGACCGTCGCTGGACCTACTCGCTCGATGCGGTCTGGACGGGGCTGCAGGCGGCCTACGCCGACCTCGTCGCCGACGTGCGCCGTCGCTACGGCGTGCAGCCCGAGACGTTCGGCGCGATCGGCGTCTCGGCGATGATGCACGGCTACCTCGCGTTCGACGCCGACGACGAGCTGCTCGTGCCGTTCCGCACGTGGCGCAACACGTCGACGGGGCCCGCCGCCGCCGAGCTCAGCGAGCGGTTCGGGCTCAACATCCCCCTGCGCTGGTCGATCGCCCATTTGCACCAGGCGGTCCTCGACGAGGAGTCGCACGTGCCGCAGGTCGCCTTCGTCACCACCCTTGCCGGTTACGTGCACTGGAAGCTCACCGGGCGCAAGGTGCTCGGCATCGGCGACGCGTCGGGCATGTTCCCGATCGACTCCACCTCGAACGGTTACGACGCTCGCCTCGTCGAGGTCTTCGATGCGCTCGTGGCCGACCGAGCCCCGGGCCTGCAGCTGACCGAGCTCCTGCCGGAGGTGCTCCCGGCCGGCCGGCCGGCAGGCGAGCTGACCGCCGAGGGCGCCGCACTCCTCGACCCGACGGGCGCCCTGCGTCCCGGCGTCGTGTTGTGCCCGCCCGAGGGCGACGCCGGCACGGGCATGGTCGCGACGAACTCGGTCGCCCCGCGCACGGGCAACGTCAGCGCCGGCACGAGCATCTTCGCGATGGTCGTGCTCGAGCGCGCCCTGTCGCACGCGCACCACGAGCTCGACCTCGTCACGACGCCCGCCGGCGATCCCGTGGCGATGGTGCACTGCAACAACGGCGCGAGCGAGCTTGCCGCGTGGGCGGGACTGTTCGCGCGGTTCGCGGCGGCATCCGGTGCCCAGGTCGACAACGACGCGGTGTTCGAGGTGCTCTTCCGCGAGGCGCTCGGAGGCGACGCGGATGCCGGCGGCCTCCTCGCCTACAACCAGCTCGCGGGCGAGCCGATCGCCGGGCTCGAGGAGGGGCGGCCCATGGTCGTCCGCACCCCCGACAGCCGGCTCACGCTCGCGAACTTCATGCGCGCGCAGCTCTACGGCGTGTACGGCACGCTCGCGCTCGGCATGAACGTCCTCGCGAACGAGAACGTCGAGCTCGACCGGATGTTCGCGCACGGCGGCATCTTCCGCACCGCCGGCGTCGCGCAGCGGTTCCTGGCCGGCGCGCTCGACGCGCCCGTCGCGGTCGGCGAGACCGCCTCGGAGGGCGGCGCCTGGGGCATCGCGGTGCTCGCGTCGTACCTGTCGTCGGCCGACGAGCTCGACCTCGGCGCCTACCTGGACGAGCGGGTCTTCGCGGATGCCGCGTTCGAGATCGTCGAGCCGGATGCCTCGGATGTCGCCGGCTTCGCCGCCTTCCTCGACCGCTACCGCGACGGCCTCGCCGCTGAGGCCGCCGCCGTGCAAGCCCTCTGACCCGAGTGGGCGATCTTGGCGAAATGATCCGCGAAGGGACCGCCGACATCGCCCACTCGAGGAGACCGACCGGCGAACGCGCAACCGCACGGCACGCCACACGCCACATGAACTCATCGCAGAAGTAAGGACATTCGCATGACCCGCACCCCGCTCCAGACCTCGCTCGACGCGTACGAGGTCTGGTTCCTCACCGGCAGCCAGCACCTCTACGGCCCCGAGACGCTCGCGCAGGTCGCCGAGCAGTCGCAGCGCATCGCCGAGACGCTCGACGCGGCATCCGACGTGCCCGTGAAGATCGTCTGGCTGCCCGTGCTCACCGATTCGGCGGCGATCAAGAAGGTCGTGCTCGAGGCGAACGCCGCCGAGAACGTGATCGGCCTCGTCGCGTGGATGCACACGTTCAGCCCCGCCAAGATGTGGATCGCCGGCCTCGACGCGCTGCAGAAGCCGCTCGCGCACCTGCACACGCAGGCGAACGTCGAGCTGCCCTGGGACGACATCGACTTCGACTTCATGAACCTCAACCAGGCCGCGCACGGCGACCGCGAGTTCGGGTACATCCAGACGCGCCTCGGGGTGCCGCGCAAGACGATCGTCGGGCACGCGTCCGACCCGCGCGTGCAGCGCGAGCTCGGGACCTGGCAGCGCGCGGCGGCCGGCCTCGCGGCATCCCGCAGCCTGAAGCTCGCCCGCTTCGGCGACAACATGCGCTTCGTCGCGGTGACCGAGGGCGACAAGACCGAGGCGGAGCTGCGCTTCGGGGTGCAGGTGAACACGTGGGGCGTGAACGAGCTCGCCGATGCCGTGCACGCGGCATCCGACGCCGAGATCGACCAGCTCGTCGCGCTCTACGAGGACGAGTACGACGTCGCGCCCGAGCTGCGGCGCGGCGGCGACCGCCACGACTCGCTGCGCTACGGCGCGGCGATCGAGCTGGGGCTGCGCTCGTTCCTCGAGGAGGGCGGCTTCGGCGCGTTCACCACGAGCTTCGAGGACCTCGGCGCGCTGCAGCAGCTGCCCGGCCTCGCGGTGCAGCGCTTGCAGGCCGAGGGCTACGGCTTCGGCGCCGAGGGCGACTGGAAGACGGCCGTCCTCGTGCGCATCGCCAACGTGATGGGCGCGGGCCTGCCCGGCGGCGCGACCCTGATGGAGGACTACACCTACGACCTCACGCCCGGCGACGAGCTCATCCTCGGCGCCCACATGCTCGAGGTCGCGCCGTCGATCACGACCGCCAAGCCGTCGCTCGAGATCCACCCGCTCGGCATCGGCGGCAAGGAGGATCCGGTGCGCCTGGTCTTCACCGCCGACCCCGGTCCGGCCGTCGTCGTCGCGATGAGCGACCTGCGCGACCGGTTCCGCCTCACGGCGAACGTCGTCGAGAACGTCGAGCCGCGGCATCCGCTGCCCAAGCTGCCCGTGGGCCGCGCGATCTGGAAGCCCGCCCCCGACTTCCAGACGTCGGCCGCCGCGTGGCTCACCGCCGGTGCGGCGCACCACACGGTCATGTCGACCGCGATCGGCATCGACGTGTTCCGCGACTTCGCCGACATGGCGAAGGTCGAGCTGCTCGTCATCGACGACGACACCACCCAGCGCGGTTTCGAGCACGAGGTGCGCTGGAACCAGGCGTACTACCGACTGGCGCAGGGCCTCTGAGCGGCGAGCGCATGGCCGACACGGATGCCCCGACCGACGCGGATGCCGCGAGCGGGGCGTCCGTGCCGGAAGCGCCTGAGGCCGCCGAGCCAGCGGCGACCGAGGCATCGTCGACGGATGCCGCGGCCGGGTCCGCCGGGTCTGACGCGGCTGCGACGGATGCCGCGACCGAGCCCGCCGGGTCTGACGCGGCTGCGACGGATGCCGCGGCCGAGCCCGCCGGCGTGCCGACCATGTTCGACGTGGCACGTCGTGCGGGCGTCTCGCACCAGACGGTCTCGCGCGTGCTCAACGACCTCAGCGGGGTCGCGGCGTCGACGAAGCTGCGCGTCGAGCAGGCGATCGCCGAGCTGAACTACACGCCGTCGCCGGCCGCGCGCGCCATGGCGAAGCGCCGGTCGGGCTCGATCGGGCTCATCCAGGCCGGACGCCCCGACTACGGCCCGGCGAGCGCAGCGCTCGGATTCAACGAGGCCGCGCGCGACGCGGGCTACACCGTGAGCCAGGCCAGCATGCGCACGCTCGACCCCGACACGCTCACCCGGGCGGTGCACCGGCTCGCACTCCAGCGGGTCGAGGCGATCGTGCTCATCTCGGGCGAGCGCGAGGGCGTCGAGGTGCTGCACGGCATCGACGCCGGCGTGCCCGTGGTCGCTGTGGCATCCGAGGACGAACCAGGCCTGCACCGCGTCTCGCTCGACCAGTACACGGGCGCGCGCCTCGCGACCGAGCACCTCATCGGGCTCGGGCACCGCGAGATCCGGCACGTCACGGGCCCGGCCGACTCGATGGATGCCGCGGAGCGCCGCCGCGGGTTCGACGACGCGATGCGCGAGCACGGCCTCGAGCCGCGCGAGCCCATCGTCGGCGACTGGCTCGCCGCGTCGGGGCACGCGGCGGGGGAGGAGCTGCTCGCGGACCCCACCGTCACCGCGGTGTTCGTCGCGAACGACCACATGTCGCTCGGACTGCTCGCCGCGTTCCGGCGTGCCGACCGGCGCGTGCCCGATGACGTGAGCGTCATCGGCTTCGACGACATCCCCGAGGCGGCGTACTTCGCCCCGGCGCTCACGACCATGCGCCAGGACTTCGACGGCCTCGGCCGCGACATCATGGCGACGGTGCTCGACGTGCTGCGCGACGAACCGAGCGCGCCCGACCGCACGGCGCGCGTGCCCGAGCTCGTCGTGCGCGAGAGCACGGCGGCGCCCCGCGAATAGCGCCGGTCACGCCTGCATCGCGTTCGCCGAATGCATGAGAATCCGGTCGGTAGGCCGCCCAGCGCGCCTTCCTCCCGGATTCTCATGCATTTCGGCCGCAGCGGCGGCGCTCGGCGCCGCCTCAGGCCCCGCCGCGCTCAGCGCCAGGCGGGCAGCTGCTGCAGCGTCCAGCGGTTGCCGTCGGGGTCGCGGAAGGTGACGAACCGACCCCACGCCTGCTCGTCGACGCCCTCGGCGTCGACGCCCTTCGCCCGCAGCTGCTCGAGCGCGGCATCCGCGTCGTCGATGACCACCTGGATCACGTCGAGCGATCCCGGCGCGAGCGTGGCGCCGAGGCCCTGGCCGATCGCGATCGAGCAGGCGGACCCGGGCGGGGTCAGCTGCACGAAGCGCAGGTCGTCGCTGACGCGCTGGTCGTGATCGAGGTTGAAGCCGACCTTGTCGACGTAGAACTCGATCGCGCGGTCGACGTCGCTGACGGGCACGTGGATGAGTTCGATCTTCCAGTCCATGCGGATGCCTCCTCAGGCGTGTTCTCGTGGGACCAGTGTGGCGCGACATCCGGTCAGCTTCTGTCCGCTTCGCAACGGATGCCTCGAAGGGCCCCCAGTGCGAGGATAGGACGCATGGCACTGAACATCACCGGCGATTCCGCGGCCGACGAGCTGCTCAGCACCGACGCGTTCGCCCTGCTCGTCGGCATGCTGCTCGACCAGCAGATCGCGATGGAGACCGCGTTCGCGGGTCCGCTGAAGATCTCGCAGCGCGTCGGCTCGATCGATCCCGAGACCGTCGCGGCCTACGATCCCGAGGGGTTCGTCGAGGTGTTCAAGCAGCCTCCGGCGGTGCATCGCTATCCGGGTTCGATGGCGGGGCGCGTGCAGTCGCTCGCGAAGGCGGTCGTGGACGACTGGGGCGGCGACGCGTCCGCGATCTGGACGCAGGGCGATCCCGACGGGCCTGAGGTGCTGCGCCGGCTCAAAGCGCTGCCGGGGTTCGGCGACCAGAAGGCGCGCATCTTCCTGGCGCTCCTAGGCAAGCAGCTCGGCGTCGAGGCCGCCGGGTGGCGCGAGGCCGCCGGTCCGCACTACGGCGCAGAGGGCGGCTTCGCCTCGGTCGCCGACATCACGAGCGCCGAGTCGCTCGCCAAGGTGCGCGCCACGAAGCAGGCGGCGAAGGCCGCGGCCAAGGCCGCGAAGAGCTGACTGGAGCCCGCGCTCAGCGCGCCACCGCGCGCTCGTGCCACGCCGCCGCGGTCGCGTCGAGGAGCGCCTCCCAGTCGGTCGGCTCGATCCCGAACGTCGCGGTCGTCTCGGTGGCGTCGATCTCGAATGGCCGCTCGAACTGGTAGAGCACGCCGGTGACCTCGCGGAGGATCGGCACGACGAGTCCGAGCGTCGAAAGGGTCCAGCGCGGCATCCGTCGCAGTCTCGGCTCGCCGGTGCCGGCGCGCTCGCCGAGGGCGCGCAGCACCTCGCGGACGCTGCGTGGCGGGTTCGAGGGCACGAGCCACGGCGAGCCCCACGCCCGCTCGTCGCGGCCGAGCACCGCGAGCGTCGACGCGATGTCGTCGACGGCGGTCCAGGAGTGCGGCGCGTCAGGGTCGCCGAAGACGGTCGCGCGGCGTCCGGCGAGCGTGGCGTCGGCGTACATCGGCAGCAGGCCGCTCGAGGTGGGCGCGGTCGGCCCGAGGTAGTCGGAGGCGCGGGCCTCGGTGGCCCGCACGCGGCGGGCCTCGTGCGCGGCGAGCGCGTCGCGCCACATCCGCGCGCGGAGCTCGCCCTTGTGGTCGGTCGGGCGCAGGGGCGTATCGCGCCGCATCGGGCCGTCGACGGGCCCGTACCCGTAGAGGTTGCCCATCGTCACGAGCACGGCACCGGATGCCTCGGCGGCATGCAGGATCGACGCCGCGAGCGGTGGCCAGACGCGCTCCCACTTCGGGTACGAGCCCGGGTTCGCGCAGTTGTAGACGACCTCGGCGCCGAGGGCGACCTCCTCGAGGCGATCGGGATCGCTCGCGTCGACGGCCAGGCGTGCGATGCCCGGATGCTCCGGTCCGCCGCCCGAACGGGTGACGACGCGCACGGGCGTGCCCGCGTCGGCCAGCTGCACGGCGAGGGCCCGGCCGACAGGCCCCGCGCCGACGATGAGGTGGAACGGTTCGGTCATACGCCGAGTCTGCCCCGGTCGGGTTACGCCCGCGTGAACCGCCGCGCGGCCGCCCCGCCGGCGTGAACCGCCGCGCGCGGCCGCCCCGCCGGCGCTGAGGCCGGGCCGGAATCCCGTTCGCGCGCTGGAATCCCGCTCGAACGGGATTCCAGCGCGCGATTGGGATTCCGCTCAAGGTGCGCCGCGACGCGGTGCGACGCGACGCGACCCGACGCGACGCGCCGCTCGCGCTCGTGGCTCCGCTCCCGTGCCCCGCATCCCACCCGCCGAGGGGTCGCGGTTCAGGCGATCGCGCGGGATTCAGGCCGGGATCCGCGGGATCTGCCTGAATCGGCGTCGATCGCCTGAATCCGGATGCCACGTAGCACGTGCTCCGGGAGGCGGCCCGACGGGCGCGGCATCTGAGAAGTTGAGCGCTCACATTCCGCAGGGGGTCGACACCGCACACGCCGCCCAAGCGGCTGGCCCGCCCGACGGAAACGGCGTGATCAGCGCGAGAGAGCGTGATCACACCGACGACCACCGGCCGTGATGCATCCGTTACCGAACTCGTACTTGTGAGCGCTCACAAGTGAGCGCTAACATCACGAGTGCCGCCAGAATGGACTGGCGACCCGGCGCACCAGGAACGCAGCAACGCAGGCTTCGCCGGCACCACTGAACAAGGAGGTTCACGCTGATGAAGAAGCTCATCGGAATCGCCGCAGCGGGCGCGATGCTCGTCGCGCTGGCCGGCTGCGCAGGCGGTGGCGGCGGTGCCGCGGCCGAGGGTCCCAAGCCCCTCGACGAACTCGTCGTCGGATTCGCCCAGGTCGGCGCCGAGAGCGGTTGGCGCACCGCGAACACCAAGGACATCCAGGCCTCGTTCGAGGAGGCCGGCATCGAGCTCAAGTTCTCCGACGCGCAGCAGAAGCAGGAGAACCAGATCAAGGCGATCCGGTCCTACATCCAGCAGGACGTCGACTACATCGCGTTCTCGCCCGTCGTCGAGACCGGCTGGGACGCGGTGCTGAACGAGGCGAAGGCCGCCGGCATCCCCGTGGTGCTCACCGACCGCGCCGTCGACAGCAAGGACACGTCGCTCTACGTCTCGTTCCTCGGCTCCGACTTCATCGAGGAGGGCAAGAAGGCCGGCCTCTGGGTGCTCGACGAGTACAAGGACACGACCGAGCCCGTCAACATCGTGCAGCTCGAGGGCACCACGGGCGCCGCGCCCGCGATCGACCGGGCCGAGGGCTTCGCCGACGTGATCCGGCAGAACCCGAACCTCGAGGTCGTGGCGAGCCAGACGGGCGACTTCACTCGCGCCGGCGGCAAGCAGGTCATGGAGGCCATGCTCAAGTCGAACCCCGACATCGACCTGGTCTACGCGCACAACGACGACATGGGCCTCGGCGCCATCGAGGCGATCGAAGCCGCGGGTCTCGTTCCCGGCGAGGACATCAAGATCGTCACGGTCGACGCGGTGAAGGACGGCATGCAGGCGCTCGCCGACGGCAAGATCAACTTCATCGTGGAGTGCTCGCCGCTGCTCGGCGCCCAGCTCGTCGACATCATCACGACCCTCAACGACGGCGGCTCGGTGGAACCGCGCATCATCACCGAGGAGACGACGTTCAACCAGGAGCAGGCGATCGAGGCGCTGCCCGACCGCCAGTACTGAGCCCGAGGCGGGCGGATGCCGCGGCATCCGCCCGCCCGGACCGGCGGGTGCGCGGCGACCGTGCCGCACACCCGCCATGCCCTACCCTCGACCAACGGCATCGCACGAGCGGATGCCGCCACCACCCTCGATGGAGAGACTCGTGACCCAGGCATCCGCTGTCGCGCCGGTCGTCGAGATGCGCGACATCTCGATCTCGTTCCCCGGCGTGAAGGCGCTCGACGGCGTCGACTTCCGCATGTTCCCCGGCGAGGTGCACTCGCTCATGGGCGAGAACGGCGCGGGCAAGTCGACGCTCATCAAGGCGCTGACGGGCGTGTACGGCATCGACGCCGGCACCATCACGCTCGCGGGCGACGAGGTGTCGTTCAGCGGTCCGGCGCAGGCGCAGGCCGCCGGCATCTCGACCGTGTACCAGGAGGTCAACCTCCTGCCGAACCTGTCGGTCGCCGAGAACATCATGCTCGGCCGCGAGCCGCGGCGGTTCGGCTCGATCGACTGGCGGGCCATGCGCCGTCGTGCCGCGGTGCTGCTCGAGAGCCTCAACCTCGAGATCGACCCCGGATCGCTGCTGGGCGACCACTCGCTCGCGGTGCAGCAGCTCGTCGCGATCGCCCGCGCGATCGACGTGCAGGCCAAGGTGCTCATCCTCGACGAGCCCACGTCGTCGCTCGACGCCGACGAGGTCGCCGAGCTGTTCCGCGTCATCCGCTCGCTCAAGGAGCAGGGCGTCGCGATCCTGTTCGTCTCGCACTTCCTCGACCAGGTCTACGAGATCTGCGACCGCCTCACGGTCCTGCGCAACGGCAAGCTCGTGGGGGAGTACCTCACCGAGGAGCTCCTGCGCATCGACCTCGTGCAGAAGATGATCGGCAAGGAGCTCACGGCCCTTGACGACCTCGAGCAGCGCGCGCGGGCGTCCTTCGCCGACGAATCGGATGCCGCGACCTTCGTGAGCGCCGAGGGACTCGGCCGGCGCGGCGCGATCCACCCGGCCGACCTCCCGATCGCCGCGGGCGAGGTCGTCGGCCTCGCCGGCCTGCTCGGATCCGGACGCACGGAGTTCGCGCGCCTGCTCGGCGGCATCGACCGCGCCGACCAGGGCGAGCTCGAGATCCGCGGCAGGGCCACGAAGCTCCGCACGCCGCGGCAGGCGATCTCGCACCGCATCGCGTACTCGTCCGAGAACCGCCGCGACGAGGGGATCGTCGGCGACCTCACGGTGCGCGACAACATCGTGCTCGCACTGCAGGCCGATCGAGGGTGGTTCCGCCCGATCCCGAAGAAGCGGCAGGACGAGCTCACGCAGAGCTACATCCAGGCGCTCAACATCCGGCCCGACAACCCCGAAGCGCTCGTGCGGAACCTCTCGGGCGGCAACCAGCAGAAGGTGCTGCTCGCCCGCTGGCTTGCGATCGCGCCCCACCTGCTCATCCTCGACGAGCCGACACGAGGCATCGACATCGGGGCGAAGGCCGAGATCCAGAAGCTCGTGTTCAACCTCGCCGAGAACGGCATGAGCGTGCTCTTCATCTCGGCCGAGCTCGAGGAAGTGCTGCGGCTCAGCCACCGCATCGTCGTGCTCCGCGACCGGCACGTGGTCGCCGACCTCGAGAACGACGGCCTCACGGTCGACTCGCTGCTCGCACTCATCGCCGACGGCTCCGTCGCCGAGGAGGGCGACGACTCGCCCGAGCTCGAGCCCGCGGCATCCGCCGCGCAGCTCGCCGCCGTCGCGACGCCCACTGCTGCGACGCCGACCGCCGCGGCATCCGTCACCGCACCCGAACCCACCACCGACCCCGCCCAGGGAGGCGACCGATGAGCGCCCTGCTCGCCCGGCTCGTCGCGCACCGGCTGTTCTGGCCGATCGTGATGCTGCTCGTCCTGTTCGCGATCAACCTCGTCGCGTTCCCCGGCTTCTTCACCGTCACCGTGCGCGAGGGGCACCTGTTCGGGAGCCTCATCGACATCCTGCGCAACGGCGCGCCGACGCTCATCATCGCCGTCGGCATGACCCTCGTCATCGCGACGCGCGGCATCGACCTCTCGGTCGGCGCGGTCGCCGCCATCTCGGGCGCGGTCGCGTGCTCGATCATCCTCGGGTCGCCCGAGCCGGCGAGCCCCGCCACGGTCGCCGTCGCCGTCGCCGTGGCGCTCCTCATCTCGCTCGTGCTCGGCGTGTGGAACGGGTTCCTCGTGGCGGTGCTCGGCATCCAGCCGATCATCGCGACGCTCATCCTCATGACGGCGGGCCGCGGCGTCGCGATGCTCATCACCGAGGGCCAGATCATCACGGTGAACAGCCCGCCGTTCAAGGCGCTCGGGTCGGGCTTCTGGTTCGGCATCCCGATCGCCGTGATCATCGCGGCCGTCGTGTTCGGCGCCGCGGCGCTCATCACGCGGCGCACGGCGCTCGGCATGTTCATCGAGTCCGTCGGCATCAACCCCGAGGCGAGCCGCCAGGCGGGCGTGCGCGCTCGCGGGCTGCTCTTCGCCGTCTACACGTTCTGCGCGTTCTGCGCGGCGATCGCGGGCCTCATCCTCACCGCGAACACCGCCGCCGCCGACGCGAACAACACGGGCCTGTTCATCGAGCTCGACGCGATCCTCGCCGTGGTCATCGGCGGCACGTCGCTCGCCGGCGGACGCTACTCGCTCCTCGGCACGCTCGTGGGCGCGCTCGTGATCCAGACGCTCGTGACCACGGTGTACACGGTCGGCATCCCGCCGATCGCGACCATGGTGTTCAAGGCCGCGGTCGTGACCGTGGTGTGCCTCCTGCAGTCGCCAACCACCGCCGAGGCGCTGAGCGGGTTCCGACGACGACTGGCCGTTCGCGCCGGAAAGGGGGCCGCCGCATCATGACGAAGCTCCTCGACGCCCCCGCCCGCCCCGGCCGCGCCGGGCGCCCCGCCGGCCCCGGACAGCCCGGGCCCTCGCGCCGGTCTCTCGGGAGCGGCATCCGTGCCCTGCTCACCAGCCCGAAGTACGGACCCGTCACCGTGACCGCCGTGCTGTTCCTCGCGATCTTCGTGATCGGCGGCGTGCGCTACCGCGGGTTCTTCTCGGGGCAGGTGTTCCTCAACCTGCTCGTCGACAACGCGTACCTCATCGTGCTCGCGGTGGGCATGACGTTCGTGATCCTCACGGGCGGCATCGACCTCTCGGTCGGCGCGGTCGTCGCCCTCAGCGGCATGATCGCCGCGAGCCTGCTCCAGACCGGGTGGTCGCCGTGGACGGTGATCCCGCTGATCCTCGTGCTCACGAGCGTGCTCGGCCTGCTCGTGGGCCTCATGATCCACGTCTTCAAGGTGCAGCCCTTCATCGCGACACTCGCCGCGATGTTCCTCGCCCGCGGGCTCTGCTACGTGATCAGCCAGAGCTCGATCTCGATCACCGACGAGACGTTCGTGCAGCTCGCCGTCGCGCGCATCCCGCTCGGCGGCGGCATGTCGATCACGCCGAGCGTCATCATCGCCCTCGTCGTCGTGGCGATCGCGGTGTGGGTGCTGCACGCCACGCGCTTCGGCCGCACGGTCTACGCGATCGGCGGCGGCGAGCAGAGCGGCCTGCTCATGGGACTGCCCGTGGCGCGCACCAAGGTGCTCGTCTACGTCGTCTCGGGGTTCTGCTCCGGCCTGGCCGGCGTGCTGTTCACCTTCTACACGCTGTCGGGGTATCCGCTCACCGCGATCGGCACCGAACTCGACGCGATCGCCGCGGTCGTCATCGGCGGCACGTTGCTCACCGGCGGCTACGGCTTCGTGCTCGGGTCCGTGCTCGGCGTGCTCGTGCTCGGCGTCATCCAGACGATCATCACGTTCGAGGGCACGCTCTCGTCGTGGTGGACGAAGATCTTCATCGGCGCGCTGCTGCTCGTGTTCATCATCCTGCAGCGGGTGCTCACGGCGAGGCGGCGCTGAGAGGGCGGTGGGGCCCGCGGGGCCGGTTCGCCTCGGCGGGGCCGAGCCGAGTAGGGCCGTCGGCGGCAGGATAATCAACGAGAAGGATCGCGCAGGAGCGCGGGGCAGGAGCGCAGCGCGGGTGAGCGACCGGGACGACAAGGCGAGGGTCGCGACGATCTTCGACGTCGCGCGACTGGCCGGCGTGTCCCACCAGACCGTCTCTCGGGTGCTCAACGACCTCCCCAACGTGCGCCCGGCGACGCGGGCACGGGTCGAACAGGCCATCAAGCAGCTGCGCTACGTGCCGTCCCCCGCCGCCCGCGCGCTCGTCACCCGGCGCACGCGCACGCTCGGCCTCATCGTCACGGGCGCGCCCGACTACGGCCCCTCATCGACGGCTCTGCACTTCAACGAGGCCGCGCGCGACGCCCGGTACTCGGTCATCACGGCGAGCATGCTCGAGACGGATGCCCCGAGCCTCCGCTCCGCGGCCGAGCTCCTCGTGCGCCAGAACGTCGAGGCCATCGTGCTCATCGCGGCCCAGCGAGCCGCCCTCGACGCGCTCGACGGGGTCGAGCTCGGCGTCCCGATCATCGCCGTGGCCTCCGAGGACCGCGGCGGCATGCACCGCGTCTGGCTCGACCAGTACGGCGGCGCCCGCCTCGCGGTCGAGCACCTGATCGGCCTCGGCCACCGCGAGATCCGGCACGTCAGCGGGCCGTCCGCCGCGATGGACGCCGCTGAGCGGATCCGCGGCTGGTCGGCAGCCCTCGGCGAGCATGGGCTGCCCGCCCGCGAACCGCTCGCCGGCGACTGGTCGCCCGGCAGCGGCTACGTGCACGGCCGCGCCCTCGCCCGCGACGCCGAGATGACCGCCGTGTTCGTGGCGAACGACCAGATGGCGCTCGGCGTGATGCACGCGCTCGCCGAGGCCGGCCGCTCGGTGCCGCACGACGTCAGCGTCGTGGGCTTCGATGACATCCCCGAGGCCGCGTACTTCGCGCCGCCCCTCACGACCGTGCGCCAGGACTTCGACGCGCTCGGCCGCGACGCGATGGCGGGCGTGCTCGCCGTGCTCGGCGACGACGACCGGCTCATGCCGACGCCGACGCTGCCCGAGCTCGTGGTGCGCGCGAGCACCGGGGCGCCGATCCACGACCGCGTCGCGGTCGGGTCGTAGGGGCGCGGCTCAGCCGACGAGGAACTCCGCGATCACGAGCGCGAGCGTGCGCGGCTCCCAGCGGTGATCGGATGCCTCGATCGCGCGCTTCTCCGCATGGGGGAGGTTCGCGACGAGCGAGTCGGCCGCGGCATCCATGAAGTCCATGGTGTCGGTGCCGACGAGCGCGAGGGTCGGCTGCGTGATGCCCGCCCAGAGCTCGCGGCGGGGTGCCGACTGCGTCCACGCGAGGGATTCGGCGTCGGGCTCGAGGCTCGGCGCGATCGCGAGCATGGTCGTCCAGGCCTCGCTCTGCTTCGCACCCTCGATCCACTCGGGCGGCATGTCCGCCATGTACACCTCGAGGGTTCCGGTGCGATCACCGGCGGCGATGCGCTCGCGGAGCTCGTCGAGGAACACGGCGCCCTCGTGCCCCAGCTCCGCGTCGAGCGGCGCCTCGAAGAACACGAGCTTCGACACGGGCAGGCCGGCCGCCGCCGCGGCGAGCGCGATGGTCGCGCCCGACGAGTTGCCGAACAGCGCGACGGCGTCGTCGGCGCCCTCGGTGAGCTCGTCGATGAGGGCGCGCAGGTCCTCGAGGCTCTGCTCGAGGGTGATCGGCGACTCGGCGGGGCTGTCGCCGCGGCCGCGTCGGTCGTAGTTCACGACCTCGAATCCGTGGCGCGCGAGGTGCCCGGCCATCTCGGTCGTCGTGGGGTCGAAGGCGCGGAACTGCATCGCGCCGCCGACGAGCACCACCGGCGGGCCGGATCCCACCCGGTCGAATCCGATGCGCGTGCCGTCGGCCGAGGTCACGTAGTCGGTCATCGCTGATCCTTCCGTGTGCCCGTCAGGCTAGCGGTGCGGGCCCGCGGCGTCACCCCGTGGCGCGATCGAGCAGCTCCTCGGGCGCGCGACCCGACTCGGCGCACGCGATGATCCGTTCGAGGAGCGCGCGGTACGCGGCATCCGTCACCGGCGAGAGCAGCACCGAGGACTCGACGACCGGAACGACGCCGAGCTCGACGTGCCGTCCGTCGATGCGTCCGGCGATGAGCACGGCGCGCTCGGTCCAGTCGTCGAACGTCGCGGTGCCGACCTCGACGTGGTCGATCGCCGCGTAGGGGAGGAGCGTGGCACCCCGCCGGCCGCCGACCGGTCGCTCGCGGAGCTCGATGCCCGCCTCTGTGAACGAGAGCAGCTGGTGGCGTCGGCCCGGCTTGCGTCCGTCGTCGCGCTCGGATGCCGCGACCGGCCGCCCGTCCTCGACCCAGGTCGTGCTCCTGACGGCCACCCCGTCGCGGCCGACCTCCTCGCGCAGGGCGGCGTAGCGGGTTCGCCCGCCGGACGCCGAGACGGCGGCGGACACGAACCAGCCGCCGACGAAGAGCATCGCGACGACCGCCAGGATGGAGAGCGCGGCGGGGTCGGCGCCCGTCGCGAGGAGCAGGATCGCCACGAAGCCGAGCACGGGCACGACCGTGAGCAGGCGGTAGGACGGCCGGCGTCGGCGGGGGAGGCCGTCGCGGCGCCGCGGCGACAGGCGGTCGGCGCCAGCGAAGGCGTCGGTGGCGATCTGCATGCGCTCAACCGTAGCGGCGGTTCGCGCGACGAACGGAATGCCGGAAGAATCCGGCGACTCGCCGCGTGGGACGGTCCGACTCGCCGACGCAGGGCCGCTTCCTCCTGCATCGGGGCTGCGAGGCATTCCGGGCCGGCCAGGTGAACGGATGCCGCGACCGCGCGACACGCGCGCCGCGCCGGCGGCGATGTCGGTGGGTGGTGGCAGCATGAATGGCACAACACCACATGTAGGGGTAGCGGCATCCGAGGGCCCCAAGATGTCGCACTGCGCGTATCGAGGGCACCGGGCGACACGCCGGGGAATCCGTCCACAGGCGAATTTCTTCGAAGCGGGCGGGCTGTGGATAACCGGGGTCGAGTCCGCGGGAATCCGCGGATCACCGGGGCATCCGGTTGGGGATGAACGGTGGATAACGCGGTGGAAAACTACACGGATGTAACTACAGCATGTTGTGGCGGTTCAGTTCCGCAGACACAAGATGTAGTATTGAAGAAGCGAAATCAGCAGTACGGGGGTGGGCTCCTCCGGAGCTCGAGAAACACAGAGAACGAGGGGAAACCATGACGGTCACGGTCTACACGAAGCCTTCCTGCGTCCAGTGCAACGCCACGTATCGTGCCCTCGACAGCAAGGGCATCGAGTACGAGGTGTTCGACGTCTCCGAAGACGAGCAGGCGCTCGCGCACGTCAAGGAGCTCGGCTACCTGCAGGCTCCGGTCGTCATCACCGACGAAGACCACTGGTCGGGCTTCCGCCCCGACAAGATCGCCGAACTCGCCTCGCGGCTCGCGTAAGGCCCACCGGTGAACTCGGCGCTGGCGGAGTGAACCGGAACAGTAACGGGAACGCGGCGAAGGAAGCATCATGACGAATCTCGTCTTCTTCTCCAGCGTCTCGGGCAACACCAAGCGCTTCATCGAGAAGCTCGGCCGCCCTGCGGCCCGCATCCCGCTGCACGCTCGCGACGACGCCCTGCACGCTGAAGAGCCGTTCGTGCTCATCGTCCCCACCTATGGCGGTGGCGACGGCAAGGGCGCTGTGCCGAAGCAGGTCATCAAGTTCCTGAACGACCCGCAGAACCGCGCGCTGCTGCGCGGGGTCATCAGCGCCGGCAACACCAACTTCGGGAACGCCTACGGCCTCGCCGGCGACATCATCGCCGCGAAGACGGGCGTGCCCCACCTGTATCGATTCGAAGTATTCGGAACACCAGACGACGTTCGCGCCGTCGACGAGGGATTGGACGCATTTTGGTCACAACAAGCACAGCGGCGAACTCGGCAGCAGCAGACGGCGTAGCCCTCATGGACGCTCCGCGCACCACCGTCGCGATGGACTACCACTCGCTGAACGCGATGCTCAACCTCTACGGTGCCGACGGTCGGATCCAGTTCGAGAAGGACCGCGAGGCGGCGCGCGAGTACTTCCTGCAGCACGTCAACCAGAACACCGTCTTCTTCCACTCCCTCAAGGAGCGCCTCGACTATCTCGTCGAGAAGCAGTACTACGAGCAGGAGGTGCTCGACCAGTACTCGTTCGAGTTCATCCAGAAGCTCAACGACCTCGCGTACTCGAAGAAGTTCCGGTTCGAGACGTTCCTCGGCGCGTTCAAGTACTACACGAGCTACACGCTCAAGACGTTCGACGGCAAGCGCTACCTCGAGCGCTTCGAGGACCGCGTCGTCATGACCGCCCTCGGCCTCGCGCAGGGCGACGAGCAACTCGCGATCGACCTGGTGGAGGAGATCATCGGCGGCCGCTTCCAGCCGGCCACGCCCACGTTCCTCAACACGGGCAAGGCGCAGCGCGGCGAGCTCGTCTCCTGCTTCCTCCTGCGCATCGAAGACAACATGGAGTCGATCGCGCGCGGCATCAACTCGGCCCTGCAGCTCTCGAAGCGGGGCGGCGGCGTGGCGCTGCTGCTCAGCAACATCCGCGAGTCGGGCGCGCCGATCAAGCAGATCGAGAACCAGTCGTCGGGCATCATCCCCGTGATGAAGCTCCTCGAGGACTCGTTCAGCTACGCCAATCAGCTCGGTGCCCGTCAGGGCGCCGGCGCGGTCTACCTCAGCGCCCACCACCCCGACATCATGCGGTTCCTCGACACCAAGCGCGAGAACGCCGACGAGAAGATCCGCATCAAGACGCTTTCGCTCGGCGTCGTCGTGCCCGACATCACCTTCGAGCTCGCGAAGAACAACGAGGACATGTACCTCTTCTCGCCCTACGACGTCGAGCGCGTCTACGGCAAGCCGTTCGGCGACGTGCCCATCACCGAGCACTACCGCGCCATGGTCGACGACCCGCGCATCAAGAAGACGAAGATCAACGCGCGCGAGTTCTTCCAGACCCTCGCCGAGATCCAGTTCGAGAGCGGATACCCCTACATCGTGTTCGAGGACACGGTGAACAAGGCGAACCCCATCAAGGGCCGCATCAACATGTCGAACCTGTGCTCCGAGATCCTCCAGGTGAACACCCCGACCACCTACAACGAGGACCTCGGCTACGCGAACATCGGCAAGGACATCAGTTGCAACCTCGGTTCGCTGAACATCGCCCTCACGATGGACTCGCCCGACTTCGGCCGCACCGTCGAAACCGCCATCCGCGGCCTCACGTCGGTGTCGAACCAGAGCCATATCTCGTCGGTGCGCTCCGTCGAAGACGGCAACGACAAGTCCCATGCCATCGGCCTCGGCCAGATGAACCTGCACGGCTACCTCGCCCGCGAGCGCATCTTCTACGGCAGCGAGGAGGGCATCGACTTCACGAACATGTACTTCTACACGGTGCTGTTCCACGCACTGCGGGCCTCGAACAAGATCGCGATCGAGCGCGGCGAGACGTTCGACGGCTTCCGCGACTCCAAGTACGCGTCGGGCGAGTTCTTCGACAAGTACACGGATGCCGCGTGGGTCCCCGAGACCGCGAAGGTCACGCAGCTCTTCGCCGACGCCGGCGTGCACATCCCCACGCAGCAGGACTGGCTCGACCTCAGGGCCTCCATCCAGGAGCACGGGATCTACAACCAGAACCTGCAGGCCGTTCCGCCCACGGGCTCGATCTCGTACATCAACAACTCGACCGCGTCGATCCACCCGATCGCGTCGAAGATCGAGATCCGCAAGGAAGGCAAGATCGGCCGCGTCTACTACCCGGCGGCGTTCATGACGAACGACAACCTCGAGTACTACCAGGACGCGTACGAGATCGGCTACGAGAAGGTCATCGACACCTACGCCGCGGCGACGCAGCACGTCGACCAGGGCCTCTCGCTCACGCTCTTCTTCAAGGACACCGCCACGACCCGCGACATCAACAAGGCGCAGATCTACGCGTGGAAGAAGGGCATCAAGACGATCTACTACATCCGGCTCCGCCAGCTCGCGCTGGAGGGCACGGAAGTGGACGGTTGCGTCAGCTGCATGCTGTAGCCCCGCGACCAGCGATCCGCGACATCCGCTCGAGACATCCGTTCAGAAGGAACTGACATGACCCTCACCGACCCGGTCAACTCGGCCCAGAACGACCCCGCCCACGGCGGCAAGGTCAAGCTCGTCGACCACGTCAACGCGATCAACTGGAACAAGATCCAGGACGACAAGGACGTCGAGGTCTGGAACCGCCTCGTCAACAACTTCTGGCTGCCCGAGAAGGTGCCGCTGTCGAACGACGTGCAGTCGTGGAACACGCTCACCGCCGAGGAGCAGCAGCTCACGATGCGCGTGTTCACGGGGCTCACACTGCTCGACACGATCCAGGGCACGGTCGGCGCGGTCTCGCTGATCCCCGACTCGCTCACCCCGCACGAGGAGGCGGTGTACACCAACATCGCGTTCATGGAGTCGGTGCACGCGAAGAGCTACTCGTCGATCTTCTCGACGCTGTGCTCGACGAAGGAGATCGACGACGCCTTCCGCTGGTCGGTCGAGAACGAGAACCTGCAGAAGAAGGCCGCGATCGTCATGGAGTACTACCGTGGCGACGAGCCCCTGAAGCGCAAGGTCGCCTCGACGCTGCTCGAGTCGTTCCTCTTCTACTCGGGCTTCTACCTGCCGATGTACTGGTCGTCGCGGGCGAAGCTGACCAACACGGCCGACCTCATCCGCCTCATCATCCGCGACGAGGCCGTGCACGGGTACTACATCGGCTACAAGTTCCAGAAAGGCCTCGAGCTGGTCGACCAGGCCAAGCGCGACGACCTCAAGGACTACACGTTCTCGCTGCTCTACGAGCTCTACGACAACGAGGTGCAGTACACGCAGGACCTCTACGACGGCGTCGGCCTGACGGAAGACGTCAAGAAGTTCCTCCACTACAACGCGAACAAGGCGCTGATGAATCTCGGCTACGAGCCGATGTTCCCGAAGACGGTCACCGACGTGAATCCGGCGATCCTCTCGGCGCTCTCGCCGAACGCCGACGAGAACCACGACTTCTTCTCGGGGTCGGGCTCGTCGTACGTCATCGGCAAGGCGGTCAACACCGAAGACGAGGACTGGGACTTCTAGGCGTTCTCGACAAGGACCTCCGTACTGGGCTGATGAGAGCCCCGGACCTGCAGCGATCTTCAGGTTCGAGCACCTTCTCGTGGCTCCAGATCGGGGCCGGTCGCCGAGCTCGTTCCCGAGGCGCGGGCGCTCATCGCGCGCGCGGTTTCGTCGCTCTCGGTCGTCTGCGAGAGCATGTCCTCTTTTGTGCTGACACCGTTAGAGCCATCCCACAACGATCGCGTCCACGGGTCGAGATTTCCTCAATCCTCGTGCCAATCTTCGGGCGGCCGCGTCGCGTGAGGACTACAACATCCCCAATCGAAACGCAGTCACCGATCTGGGGGGTTCTCATGCGTTGGGTATGGTTCAGGGTTTCCGCCGCGATGGTCGCGCTCTCAGGCGTCGTCGCCGGACTGCTGGTCAACATCGATCGCGCGATGCGCGAGGGGCAGGATCGCGGCGATGTGCTCGCGAACTACTTCAGCCTCTTCACGATCGTGTCGTCGATACTCAGCGTGGTCGTGCTGCTGATCGCAGCGCGATGGATGCGGCGGCATGCCGGGCCCTCGCCCGAGCCCGTCGGCATCGCCATGGCGATGGCGGCGGTCACCGGCCCGGTGATCCTGCTCGGCATCGTGTTCAACGTGCTGCTCCGCGGCGACCCCGCCCCGATCGCCGCCACAGATCCTGGTTGGGTCGCGTTCATGGACTCGTGGGCCACTGAGACGCTGCACGTGGTGCTGCCGGTCTACTTCGTGCTCGACCTGCTGTTCGCCGGCCAACGCCGCGGACTCCCATGGTCGTCGCTCGCCATCATCGTCACCTACCCGCTCGCCTGGACGATCTACACGATGGTCAGAGGAGAACGCGTCGTGAACCCCGACGGCAGCACGTCGTGGTGGTATCCCTACGGCTTCCTCGACCCGCACATTGCGGGATACGGCTCGGCGTTCACGTACATCGGCGGCATCCTCTTCGCGTTCGTACTGCTCGGAGCAGGCATCATCGCCATCGGTCGGGCTCGGGAGCGGCGCGCCGCTCGTCACGACGTCTCTACGCGGCCGCGCATCGGTGGCCTGCCGGTCTGAGCCTCACTCGCTCGCGATTCGTGCTCGCCGACGATGACGGGAAGTCACGACATGCTGGACACCGCTTCGCTCCACCTCCCCGCGCCGCCGACCGAACGCCAGGTTCGTCGCTCCGGCCTCGTGTCGTACTGGCGATCGAAGCTCTGGGGCCTGATCCTTTCGATCGTCACCGATGGGGTGACGACGATCCCGGGCGACGCCGCCGAACCGGTCCCGCTCGCTCGCAAGCCACCGGTTCCCGACGGGCCGCTCGTCGTCATCGCCAACCATGCATCCCATGCGGACACGGCGGTGTTGCTCGCAACGCTCGGTCGGTCCCGGCCGGTCAGGTTCGTCGCCGCGGCCGACTACTGGTTCGGCAGGCTCCGGAACAAGTTCATCGCGAAATGGCTGGTCGGCATCTGGCCCATCCGGCGCGACCGCAACGGCATGAAGGACCTGCTCGCGGCCGCTCCGACGGTCGCCGCCGGGGTCGTCGTGGTCGTGTTCCCCGAGGGCAGCCGCCGACGCACACCGAAGCTCTCCGGGTTCAAGCGCGGCGCGTTCGAGCTCGCCGCGGCATCCGGGGCGAAGGTACTGCCGGTCGGCTTGGTCGGCGCCGGCGATCTGCTTCCGGCGGAACGGAGGCTCATTCGCCGCGGGCCGGTCGAAGTGCGCTGGGGTGAACCGTTCAGCGTCGAGAACGGGCATGCGGAGGAGGCATCCGCGGTAGCGTTCCAGGCCATCGACACGCTCATCGAAGCGCCTGCCTCCCAGCGTCCTGGCCGAGCCTGGACTCGCGTGCGTCGCATGGCGTTCGCCATGGCAGGGTTGGCGCTGATCACCGCCTGGGCCTTCGCGGAAGGCATCTTCTGGCCGCTGGTCGCGGAGATGCCGCTCCTCCTGCTCGTCTGCACGGTCGGACGCTCGTGGCGGGGCCCGATGCTGATCGCGGCATCCGCCATCGCCTCCGCTGCCGGGATCCTCACCACGTGGTGGCTGGTGTCGCACGGTATCGACACGGCCACTCCGTTGACCACGGCGCGGATGCACGAGACCGCGATGTACGAGCTCGCGACCGATCCGTCGAACGCGTTCGCGCACCAGATGTTCAACGGCATCCCCGTGAAGGTGTACGCCCACAGCGCGGGTGCACTCGGAATGGAGCTGCACGAAGTCGCGTCCTCGATGCTTCCACGGCTCGCTCGCATCGGGATCGTCGGCTGCATCGGATGGATCGGGGGCGGCCTGCTGTCTCGATACCTGAAGCCGTGCCTCGGCACCGTGCAGGCCATCTGCCTGTCGTTGTTCCCGGTCGGGCTCGGCCTCGTGATCTGGTGGTGGTCGTGATGCGCGGCCTGTACGCGGCGAAGCCGTGGTTCACGCGGCAACTCGGGAGGGTCGTGACCGCTGCGGTCGACCGCGGATGGTCACCCGACGCCTTCACCGCAATCGGCGTGGCCTTCGCCGCCGTGGCCGCCGGTGGCCTGCTGGTCGGATCGTGGCCACTGGTGCTCATCGGACTGGTCGGACGGCTCGCCGGTGCGAACCTGGATGGCGCCGTGGCTCGCGCCAGAGGTGTCAGCCGCCCCTTCGGGTTCGTCCTCAACGAGATCGGCGACCGCGCCTCGGACCTCCTGCCGTTGGCCGCCCTCGGCATCCTCGCCTGGCAGTCCGGCTCCGTCCCCGCACTGGTGGTGGCCCTCGTCGCGATGACCGCCGCATCCTGGCCGACCTTCATCTCGCTGTCTGCAGCCGCTGCCGGTGCACCGAGGATCAACGGTGGACCGTTCGGGAAGACGGAACGCACCCTCACCGTGTTCCTCATGTCGGTCGCGCTCTCCTGGTTCCCCGTCGCTGCGGTGATCGGCGCCGGCTCGGGCGTGATCATCGCTGGTTCGACGTTGACGGCGGCGACCCGAGCTCGAGCAGCCCATCGCCACCTGCGGTTGGTCGACGCATGACGTGGCTGGGGTTGAGCGCCCCTGCGACGGTCGGGCTCATCGTACTCCTGGCCACCGCGCTGCCCGTGCTGGTCTTCGGCACCTCGACCATCCGGCTCAGGTGGATGACCTGGGCGGTCATCGGAGTGATCGTCGGCGCGGCGGAGGCGATCGGCGTCGTCGGTGCGGTCATCGTGGCCGTCGCGGTCAGCGTCCTGTGCATCGTCGAGTACGTGACACTGGCCGGCCTCCGAATCGCGGATCGCTGGGTGCTGATCGCCGCTGGAGTCGGCGCACCGGTGCTGGCGGCGGTGAACCCGGCCGCGGTCAACACCTGGCTCCCGTTCGCGTTGCTCGCCGCAGCAGTGCTTCCGGTGCTCAGCCGGGATCCGGAGTCCGCCCTCCCACGCGCCACCGCCGCAGTCTTCGGGATGCTGTGGCTCGTCTGGGCGCCCGCGCAACTGGTGATCATCCATCAGGACCTGACCTTGCTGGTCTTGACCGTCGCGCTGACCGACGTGGCGAGCTGGGCAGCCGGAAAGAGCCTCGGACGGCTCCCCGGGGTGCGTGTGCGGCCCTTCGCGGTGTCGCCGAACAAGACCGTCGCCGGCCTGCTGGGCGGTGCGGTCGCTGCTGCGTTCGTCCTGGTGGTCACGGGGCAGTTCAGCTGGGTGCTGCTCCTCGCCGCCGCGGTCGGAGCCCCCCTCGGTGATGTGGTCGCCTCGATGGTGAAGCGGCATGCGGGAGTGAAGGATGCCGGCGCCTGGCTGCCGGGGTTCGGAGGGCTGCTGGACCGGGCCGACTCACTGCTCGTGGTGGCGCCGCTCTTCGCCGTCACCGTCACCTAGGGGGTAGCGTCCAGGGATCGGGTCCCTCACGGTCGGACGGAGCGGAGACGGAATGAACGACACCAACGACCGCTCGGTCGACGAATACCTCGGTTCGCTCGACCAGCAGACGGCCGAGGACAGCATGACGCTGATCGAGATGATGCAGCGGATCAGTGGGCGGGAGCCCACGCTGTGGAACGTCGGCACCATCGGGTTCGGCACCTACCACTACCGGTACGACAGCGGTCGCGAGGGCGACGGCCACACGATCGGCTTCTACCCGCGGAAGGGCAAGCTGACCATCTACCTGATGGACGGCACGGCACGCCATTCGGAACTCCTGGCGGAACTGGGCAAGCACTCCAGCACGGGGTACTGCGTCTACCTCAAGCGACTCAGCGACGTGGACCTGACCGTGCTCGGCCGGATCGTCCGAGCGTCATACGAGTTCGTCGAGTCGAAGTCGCAGGAAGGGCCGATCCGGGAGATCCTGTGGAAATCCGAAACGTAGCGATCGCGGGACTCAGTCCGAGGCCGGCTGCCGCGGCGGGTTGTACATGAACTCGAGGCGGATGCCGTTGTCGTCCTCGACGAAGGACGCGTAGTAGCGGTCGTTGAACCGCGGGTAGAGCTTGGGCTCGCGCACGGCCGTCCAGCCCGCGTCGATCGCGATCGCGTGCAGGCGATCGACCTCCTCGCGCGAGTCGATCGGGAAGGCGAGGTGCTGCCAGCCGACCCGGCCGTGCCGGTGCGGTCCGCTTCCCGCCTCGCGGGCGGGGAAGAGGATCAGCTCTTCCTCGCCCTTGTACCAGGACACGCCGTTGTCGGCGTCCTGCCGGGTGCAGCCAAGCGCCTGCATCACGGGATCGAACTGTGCGATGGAGCGGGGCAGGTCATCGACGGTGATGCCGAGGTGATCGAAGAGAGGCATCCGATCATCGTATTCGGCAGCCGCCCAGCACGAGGCGCGGCTGTGCAGGGCAGCTGTGCGGGGGTGACGCCGTGAGGTGGACCCCGAACGAGGGGTGACGTTGGAGCTACTCCACAATGGCCAGCGCTTCCTCGCGAGATTTCCTCAATAGTGGTGCCAGTACCTATGCGGCCATGTGCAAAGCGGACTACAACATCCTCAACCCGAATCAGTCCCGTGGAATCTGGGGGGCCTCATGCGTTGGGTATGGTTCAGGGTCGCCGCCGCGATCGTCGCGAGTTCCGGCGTCATCGCCGGACTCCTGGTCAACATCGATCGCGCCATGCGCGAGGGTCAGATCCTCGGTGACGTGCTGGCGAACTACTTCAGCCTGTTCACGATCGTGTCCTCGATCCTCAGCGTCGTCGCGCTGACGATGGCGGCGCGATGGATGCTGCGGCATCCCGGCAACTCGCCCGAACCAGTCGTCATCGCGATGGCGATCGCCGCGGTCACCGGGCCCGTGATCCTGCTCGGCATCGTCTTCAACGTGCTGCTCCGCGGCGACCCCGCCCCGATCGCCGCCACCGATCCCGGCTGGGTCGCCTTCATGGACTCGTGGGCCACCGAGGCGCTGCACGTTGTGCTACCGGTCTACTTCGTGTTCGACCTGCTGTTCGCCGACCGACGCCGCGGACTCCCGTGGTGGTCGCTCGCGGTCATCATCGGGTACCCGCTCATCTGGACGATCTACACCATGTCCCGCGGCGAGCGCGTACCGACCCCCGACGGCAGCGCGCCGTGGTGGTATCCCTACGGGTTCCTCGACCCGCACCTCGCCGGGTACGGGTCGGCCTTCACGTACATCGGTGGAATCCTCTTCGCGCTCGTCCTGCTCGGCATCGCCATCATCGCCATCGGTCGGGCTCGTGCGCGGCACGCCTCCGCCCGCGACGCGTCGACGCCGCCGCGGGTCGGTCCGCTGGCGGTCTGAACGCCACGGTTCGCGCCTGCCCGCGCGCTCAGGGGGAAGAGCGCGCGGGCAGGACCTGCGACCCGGCTACTCGACGAGCTTGCCGGCGGTCGAGACGTCACGCATGAGCGCCGCGATCTCCTCGGGGATGGCCGGGATCTCCTCGTGGGTCACGCCCGTCGACGGCGACCACACCAGGTTCACCTGCAGCGACTCGTCGAGCGTCGGGTAGTCGCTCCGGTTGTGGCATCCGCGGGTCTCGCGTCGTTCGAGGGCGGCCTCGAGCGTCGCTCGTGCCGCGAGCGCGGCCGACTTCAGGTCGAAGGCGTGAGCCAGGTCCTGGTAGCCGGCGATGTCGGGGTGCACGCCGATGTCGGCGATGCGGGCCTCGATCGCGTCGAGTTCGGCGAGCCCGGCGCGAAGGCCGGCCTCGTCACGCACGACACCGGCGTGCTCGGTCATGGTGTCGCGGATCGCGCGCTGCAGGGCGCGCACGTTCTCCGTGCCATCCGATGCCAGGAGCCCGGCGATCTCGGAGCGCGCCGCGTCGACCGCGGCCGCCGAGCGCTGCTGCGCCGGCAACGAGGCCGAGTACGCCGCCGCGGCCCGTCCCACGATGCGGCCGAACACGAGCAGTTCGATGAGCGAGTTGCCGCCCAGCCGGTTGGCGCCGTGCAGGCCCGAGGATGCCTCGCCGATGGCGTAGAGGCCCGGGACATCCGTGCCGTGGTCGTCGGGGCGCACCCACACGCCGCCCATCGAGTAGTGCGCGGTGGGCGCGATCTCGATCGGCTCCTTCGTGATGTCAAGCATCTGCAGCTCGAGCATCGTCTGGTAGACGCGGGGGAGGCGCTGCATGATCGTCTCGCGGGGGAGATGCGAGACATCCAGCCAGACACCGCCATCAGGGGTTCCGCGCCCCTCCTTGATCTCGGTGTAGGCGGCGAGGGCGACGCGGTCGCGCGTCGACAGCTCCATGCGCTCGGGGTCGTACTTGGCCATGAAGCGCTCGCCGAGGCCGTTGGTGAGGATGCCGCCCTCGCCCCGTGCCGCCTCGGAGATGAGGGTGCCGGCCGCGCTCTCGGGCTCGATGATGCCCGACGGGTGGAACTGCACGAGCTCGGGGTCGCGCACGCGGCCGCCCGCCTCGACGGCGAGCCGCCACGAGTCGCCCGTGTTCTCGTCGCGGCGCGACGAGGTGCGTCGCCAGATGCGGTTGTGACCGCCGGCCGCGAGGATGACCGCGTCGGCGTGGATGAGGTAGCGGGTGCCGTCCTCGAGGTCGAAGCCGTAGGCGCCGAAGACCGCGCCATCGTCGTTGACGAGGATGCGCGTGACGTAGACCGTGTCGAGGATCGGGACGTTCAGCTGCGCCGCCCGGTTGACGAGCGTGCGCTGGATCTCGAGCCCGGTGTAGTCGCCCGCGAACGCGGTGCGGCGGTAGGTGTGTGCGCCGAAGAAGCGCTGCGAGATGCGCCCGTCGTCTTCGCGGGCGAACGGCATGCCGTAGCGCTCGAGGTCCTGGATGCCGCGCGCGGCGTTCTTCGTCACGATCTCGACCGTGTGGGGGTTCGCGAGGAGGTAGCTCTCCTTCAGCGTGTCGGCGGCGTGCTGCTGCCAGCTGTCGTCGGGGTCCATCGTCGAGAGGGCGGCGTTGATGCCGCCGGCGGCGAGCGAGGTGTGCGCGTCGGACTTCGGGCGCTTGCCGAGGGCGAGCACGTCGACGCCCGCCTCGGCGAGCTCGATCGCGGCGCGCAGGCCCGAGCCGCCGGTGCCGATCACGAGCACGGTCGTGGAGAGCTGCCGCTCTGGAGTGGTACTGGTGGTCATGCGCTCCACGATAAGCATCCCTCGGGTATTACTCCAATGCATATTCAGCGTGCATATGATGCGCGTAGGCTATCGATATGAACCTCGAGCAACTGCGCAGCTTCGTCGAGGTGGCGAAGTTCGGCAACTTCACCCGAGCCGCCGAGGAGCTGTACCTCGCCCAGCCCTCGCTGAGCCGCCAGATCGCCGCGCTCGAGCAGGATCTCGGCGCCGAGCTGTTCCACCGGGCCCGCGGCGGCAGCACGCTCACGGTCGCGGGCGAGGCGCTGCTGCCGCTCGCGCGCCGCATGCTCGCCGACGCCGAGTCGGTGCGGCGCGACCTCGCCGAGCTCGCCGGCCTCGAGCGCGGCCGGGTCCGCCTCGGCGCGACGCCGACCCTCTGCATCAGCCTCGTCGCCGAGGTGCTCAGCGCGTTCCACGCGGAGCATCCGGGCATCGAGCTGCACCTGTCCGAGCAGGGCTCGCGCCGCCTGCTCGACGAGCTCGGCAGCGGCGAGCTCGACCTCGCGCTCATCACGACGTCGGATGCCTCCTCGGCCGAGCGCTTCACGGTCACCCCGCTGCTGGTCGAGGAGCTCGTGGTCGTGTCATCCGCCGCTGCACCGCCGGTCACCACCGGCGACACGATCCGCCTGGCGCGGGTGGCAGAGCTGCCGCAGATCGTCTTCAGCGCGACCTACGACCTGCGCAGCGCCACGGATGCCGCATTTCGCACGGCAGACCTCACCCCAGAGGTCGTGCTGGAGGGCGCCGAGATGGACGCGGTGCTGCGATTCGTGGAGCGCGGGCTCGGGGTCGCGATCGTCCCCGCGATGGTGCTCATCGATCGCCCCGGGCTGCGATCCGTCCGGCTCGAGGACCCGACGCTCACCCGCACGATCACCCTCGCCCGCCCGGCCGACGTCGCCCCCACCGCCGCGGTCGAGGTGATGCAGCGCACGATCGCGGCCACCGCGACGGCGTTCGCGGCGCGTGCGGGGGAGACCATGCGGCTTGCGGAGGCGGCCCGGTGAGGTCGCCTCGCGTCGCGGAATCGAACCGTCGGACACCGAGGACGCCGGATGCACTCCACGGCGTTCGGCCGTAGCGTGGTCCGCACACGGGACTGCGAGGGGGCGCTGGGTCATGACACGATTCGGGATCGATGTCCTCACGGCGTTGCGGCTCATCGAGGAGGACCTTCCGGTCGCCGAGGGTCATCAACTGGTCGCACCGAACCTGCTCCGCTCGCAGGTGCTGTCGCAGCTCTATCGTGCGGTCCGCCGAGGCGAGCTGGGGCGCGATTCCGCTCGCACGCGACTCGACCGGCTCTCGTCCATGCGAGTGCGGCTCCTCGGCGATCGCGTCTCACGCGCCGTCGCGTGGAAGATCGCCGAGGAGCTCGGGTGGGATGACACGATGACGGCCGAATACGTGGCCGTCGCGCAGCTGCAGGCTGACGCGTTCATCACCCTCGACGCCGACCTGGCGCGCCGCATCGAGGGTGTCGTTCCGATCGCGCCCTTCGAGGCCCTCCGCGCACCCTGAGCGGACGCGCCGCGACGCGGGGGTCAGAGCACGCCGCGACCGGTGTCGCCCACCGGCAACGCCGTCATGGTGACGACCTTCACCGGCGCGGCGAGATGCGGCGCGGTGAGTTCGCCCAGCCGTGCGACGGCGGTGCCCGCGGCGTGGGCATCGAGGTCGGCACGCGAGGTCCAGCGTTCGATCATGACGATGGTGCCGTCGTCGGCATCGTGGATGGCATACAGCTCGCAGCCGGGCTCGGCGTGCACGGCGGGGATGCCTTCCGCGAGTGCGGCGACGAGGGCGTCGCTCTGACCCGGCGAGGGCGTGAAGACGGCGGTGACGATGACGTGGCTCATCCGTCGATGCTCCCATCAACGCCGTCGGTGGACCGTCGCGACCCGCGAGGGGTCCGACCCCCGGCGCCCGTAGACTGACTCATCGCCGAACGTCGGTCCGTCGGACCCTCCGTTCCTACCCGAGGAGCAACGTGCAGGTCACCGGGTTCACCCCCTCCGGAATCGCCTACGACCGATCGACGGGATCCGGCCCAGCCGTCGTCCTGGTGCACGCCGGCATCGCCGACCGGCGGATGTGGGACCCGCAGTGGCTCGAGCTGAGTGCGACTCGTCCGGCGGTGCGACTGGACCTGCGGGGATTCGGGGAGTCCGCGTCGGAGCCAGCCGGCGAGTTGTCGCACGTCGACGACGTGCTCGACACCCTGGACCACCTCGGCATCGGCCGGTGCCACCTGGTCGGCGCCTCCTTCGGGGCCGGTGTCGCCGTCGAGGTCGCGTCGATCAGGCCCGAGCTCGTCGAGTCGCTGCTCCTGTGCCCGCCCGGCGGCAGCCTGCTCGCAGAGCTGACGGCAGACCTGGCACGCTTCTTCGACGCGGAGCGCGCCGCGCTTGCTCGCGACGATCTCGACGCCGCGGTCGAGGCCAACGTGGAGACGTGGGTGATCGGGCCCCGGCGAGACCCCGCCGAGGTCGATCCGGGCGTGGTCGACGCGGTGCGGATGATGCAGCGCCGCGCCTTCGACGTGGCGGCCTCGTGGCGTGCGGACGTTCCGGAGGCAGCGTTCGAGCCTCCGGCGCTCGAGCGGCTGTCCGAGATCGGGGCCCGGACGCTCGTGGTCGTCGGCGGCCACGACCTCGACACCAGCCACGACGCGGCGGCTCGCGTCGTCGCCGGCATTCCGGCGGCGCAGCGCATCGACTGGCCGGATGTCGCGCACCTGCCGTCGATGGAGCGCCCGCACGAGTTCCTCGCGCTCCTGCTGGACTGGACGGCACCCGGGATCTGACCCGAGTTCCCGCCGGTCCCGCTCACGATCGATGCGGTGATCGTGACCGCGTTCGCCGCTCGGTCGACTCGGGCGAGGAGAGCGACCGGATCGGCCCGACCGTGAACGCGCAATGGTCGATCCTCGCCGCCGCGGCCGTGGCGCTCGTGCTCATCGCCCCGGGCCTGCTGGACAGTCCACTCGCGAACGGGCTCAGCTTCGGCGTGGTCGTCTCTGCGTGGCTCGTCACCGTCTACGCCTATGCGGTGCACTACGCCCGGCTCGACGCCTCCGCCGAAAGCCTCGAGTTCCCTGGCAAGCCCGACGCCGGCCCGGTGTTCGCCGACTACTTCTACCTGTCGGCGCAGATCGCGACGACCTTCTCCTCGTCGGATGTCTCGATCCTCACGACTCGCGCGCGCAAGGTCGTCTCCGGTCAGACCTTCATCGCGTTCGCGTTCAGCACGTTCATCATCGCGCTGCTCATCACGGTGCTGTTCATGACCAACTGAGTCCGGGTCCAAGCCCGCGCGGGTTCCGAACGTGCAGATCAGCCGGTTCGGCGCAGCCACTCGACGACATAGGCCGGCGCCGTGTCGGCGGCTTCGAGCGCGAACGCGGCGTGCGAGCCGTCCATCCAGTAGAGCTCGGAGTCGGCGATGTGCGCGTGGGCGTACTCGGCATTGGCCGGCGGCACCGCCTTGTCTCCGCGCGCATGGACGATCAGCGTCGGACACGCGATGCGTTCCAGCGGAGCTGGGGTGAACACGGTGAAGTCGTTCGTCATCCCGGCGCGTCGACGCGACGCGCCGAGCGAGGCGCGCAGCGTCGCTTCGAGCGTCGCGGTGCTGCCCGGGATGGCCGCGAGCTTCGCGGCACGCTCGGACGCCACCGCCCGGGAGTCGCTGCCGACCGCGCGGAACAGGGCCGCGAGGGTCGGCTTCGTCGCATGCCGCAGGAGCCAGAGTTGGGCTTTGGCGAGGCCGTCCTGTGCGGCGATGCTCGACGAGCCCCGGGGAATGGGGCCGGGGATGCAGACGCCATCGATCTGGACGAGCCTGCTCACGCGGTCGGGATGCCTCGCGGCGAGTTCGTAGCCCGCCGGACCGCCGCCCGAGGCGGCGACCACCGGAATGCGGTCGATGCCGAGCGCGTCGAGCAGCGCCGCGAGGGCGTCACCCTGCTGCGCGAAGGTCCGTCCGGTCGCCAGCGGAGTACCCAAGTAGCCCGGCCTGCTCGGAGCGATGATCCTGAACCCGTTCACCCGTAGGAATTCCCCTGCGACGAGGCCCTGATCCCAGCCGCCGAGCGTGCCGTGGATGGCGAGGATCGGATCGCCGTCGCCACGCTCGGCGTACTCGAGGGGCCCAGACGCCGTCGAGACGGTTCGCGGCGTCTCGTCGAGGCATCCGAGGAGTTCCTCCGGCGACGGCGATCTCGGCGGGCTGAGCATGTTCAACTCTCCCAAGCGGGGACGCCGGTCGGCCAGCCCGCAACCGCGGGGTGTCCTCCCTGCTCCCGCGGAGAACGCCGGCGACCGGTGGCCGCTCGGCTGCCACCGGACTACCGTGGGGGCGTGTCCGTTCGCGAGACCGACGCACGCTCCGCCCACGCCGACGGCGTGGAGCGGCTCCTCGCAAGCTATCGGGCGATGCCCGAGGCATCCGCGGTTCGGCTCGCGAAGCCCACGTCGAACCTGTTCCGGCCGCGGGTCCGGGCGGATGCCGCGGGGCTCGACACCTCGGGACTGACGCACGTCATCGCAGTCGACCCCGAGGCACGCACGGCCGACGTCGCCGGCATGTGCACCTACGAGGAGCTCGTCGCCGCGACGCTCCCGCACGGGCTCACGCCCCTCGTCGTGCCGCAGCTGAAGACGATCACGCTCGGGGGCGCGGCCACGGGCCTCGGCATCGAGTCAGCTTCGTTCCGCAACGGCATGCCGCACGAGTCCGTGCTCGAGGTCGACATCCTGACCGGGGCCGGTGAGCTCGTCACGGCGTCGCCCGTCGAGCATGCCGACCTGTTCCGCGCGTTCCCCAACTCCTACGGCACGCTCGGCTACGCGGTGCGGCTGCGCATCGAGCTCGAACCCGTGCAGCCGTTCGTGGCGCTCACGCACCTGCGGTTCCACGCGCTCGCCGACCTCGTCGCCGCGATGGACCGGATCGTGGAGACCGGCCTGCACGACGGCGTCCGGGTCGACTACCTCGACGGCGTCGTGTTCAGCGCCGCCGAGAGCTACCTCTGCCTCGGCACGCAGACCGCGGCATCCGGCCCGGTGAGCGACTACACCCGGCAGCGGATCTTCTACCGCTCCATCCAGCACCACGACGGGGCGATCCACGACCGCCTGACGATCCACGACTACCTGTGGCGGTGGGACACCGATTGGTTCTGGTGCTCGGAGGGGTTCGGCGCGCAGCATGCGCTCGTTCGCCGGCTCTGGCCCCGTCGGTACCGCCGCAGCAGCTCGTACTGGAAGCTGATGCGGATCGCGCGGCGGTACGGCATCGCCGACGCGCTCGAGCGGCTCAAGCGCCGCCCGCCGCGGGAATGGGTGATCCAGGACATCGAGGTGCCGATCGGGCGGACCGTCGAGTTCCTCGACTGGTTCCTGTCGAACGTGCCGATCGAGCCGATCTGGCTCTGCCCGGTGCGCATTCGCGACGACGACGGTTGGACGCTCTACCCGCTGCGACCGCGCGAGACGTACGTCAACGTCGGCTTCTGGTCGACGGTGCCGATCGGGACGACTGAGGGCGAGACGAACCGGCGCATCGAGCGGGTGGTCGATGAGCTCGACGGCCACAAGTCGCTCTACTCAGAGGCCTACTACTCCCGCGAGGAGTTCGACGCGCGGTACGGCGGCGACGCCTACCGCGCGGTGAAGGGGCGTTACGACCCCGACGGGCGACTCCTCGACCTCTACGCGAAGGCGGTGCAACGACGATGACGACGTTCAAGGACCGGGCGCCCGGCACGACCGAGCCGGAGGTATCCGTCACCACGGCGGCCTCCGACACTGAGTCGCGAATCGACTCAGTGTCGGAAGCGCCGGCGGACGATGGCAAGCTCACGCTGGCCGAGATCCTCGAGCTGCTCGCCGGCGGCCGGCTGCCGCTGCGGTTCACCGCCTACGACGGCAGCTCGGCCGGACCCGAGGACGCCCCGTTCGGGCTCGAGCTGACCTCGCCGCGCGGCACCACCTACCTCGCCACCGCCCGCGGCGACCTCGGCCTCGCCCGCGCCTACATCGCCGGCGACATCGAGATCCACGGCGTGCACCCCGGCGACCCGTATGAGCTGCTCACGGCGCTCGCCGACGAGCTGGTGTTCCGGATGCCGCCGCCGAAGACCATGGCCAGGATCGTGCGGTCCATCGGCGTCGAGCACCTGCGCCCGATCGCACCGCCCCCGCAGGAGGTGCCGCCGCGTTGGCGTCGCCTGGGCACCGGACGGCGGCACAGCAAGGCCCGGGACGCCGAAGTGATCCACTATCACTACGACGTGTCGAACACCTTCTACGAGTGGGTGCTCGGATCGTCGATGACGTACACCTGCGCGTGCTACCCGCGGCCCGAGGCATCCCTCGACGAGGCGCAGGAGAACAAGTACCGCCTCGTGTTCGAGAAGCTGCGGCTCGAGCCGGGCGACCGACTGCTCGACGTCGGATGCGGCTGGGGCGGCATGGTGCGCTACGCGGCCCGTCGTGGCGTCCGCGCGCTCGGCGTGACCCTCTCGCAGGAGCAGGCGACCTGGGCGCAGCGAGCGATCGACGAGGAGGGTCTCGCCGACCTGGCCGAGGTGCGCTACGGCGACTACCGCGACATCCGGGAGACCGGCTTCGACGCGGTGTCGTCGATCGGCCTGCTCGAGCACATCGGCGTGCGGAACTACAAGCCGTACTTCCGCTTCCTGCGGTCGCGGCTGCGGCCGGGCGGGCTGCTGCTCAACCACTGCATCACCCGGCCCGAGAACAAGACGGAGCCCTCCACGCACGGGTTCATCGATCGCTACGTCTTCCCCGACGGCGAGCTCACCGGCTCTGGGCGCATCATCACCGAGGCGCAGGATGCCGGGCTGGAGGTGCTGCACGAGGAGAACCTCCGTCCGCACTACGCGCTGACCCTTCGGGACTGGTGCGCCAACCTCGTCGACCACTGGGACGAGGCCGTCGAGGAGGTCGGCCTCGAGAAGGCGAAGGTGTGGGGGCTCTACATGGCCGGGTCCCGGCTCCAGTTCGAGCGCGGCGGCATCCAGCTGCACCAGGTGCTCGCGGTGAGCGCCGACGAGCACGGCGGCACCGGCGACCTGCCGCTGCGGCCGTGGTGGACGCCGTAGCGGAGCCCGCCGACACCCCGGCGTACGCCGACTGATGCGCCCTGCACAGGTGTCAGACGAAGGTGGGCGTGTGGCCTATGGTCGTCACCATGGGCACGACGGCGACCGCATACCTCACGGGCTTCGGCCGGTACCTGCCCGGGGATCCGGTCGACAACGACGGCATCGCGGCGCGGCTCGGCGGCGACGACGCGGTCACCGAGCGCATCCGCCGCCGCGTGCTCGAGGCGAACGGCATCCGGCAGCGGCACTACGCTCTCGACGAGCAGGGCGAGCCGACCGAGCTCAACGAGGAGCTCGCCGTCAAGGCGCTCCGCGCCGCACTCGACGACCGGGGGATCGCGGCATCCGACCTGCGGATGCTGGCGTGCGCGACGACCATGGGCGACGTGCTCGTGCCGGGGTTCGCGTCGATGGTGCACGCGCGCCTCGGCGGCGGGCCGATGCAACTGCTGACCGCGTCGGGCGTGTGCGCGTCGAGCCTCGCCGCACTGGATGCCGCGGCGAGCAAGATCCGGCTCGGCGACCATCCGCGGGCCGCGGTCGTCGGCTCGGAGCTGGCGAGCCGAAGCTTGCGGCAGCGCCGCTTCGACGGCATCCGCGCCGGCATGGACTCGCACTTCCTGCGCTGGATGCTCTCCGACGGCGCCGGGGCCGTGGTCCTCGAGTTCCAGCCGCATCCGACCCGGCCGTCGCTGCGGCTCGACTGGGTGCGCCACGTCTCGCTCGCCCACGAGCACGACGTGTGCATGCGCGCCGGCATGGACGGGCCCGAGCCCGTCGTCGGGGGCACGTGGCAGGACGTCGACCTCGCCGACGCCGCGGCATCCGGCATGTTCGTGATCCGGCAGGACGTGAGCATGCTCGACGAGCTCGCCGACGCGGGACTGAAGCAGTTCGAGGAGCTCGTCGACATCGGGCTGGTCGACGTCTCGCACCTCGACCACGTGATCTGCCACTACAGCACCAACGTCTTCCGCGACCTCGCGTTCGACGGGCTGCGCCGCCGCATCCCGACGCTCGACACCGACCGCTGGTACTCGAACCTCGAGACGCGCGGCAACACCGGGTCGGCGAGCATCTTCATCGCCCTCGAGGAGGCGTGGCGTTCGGGCCGATTCGCGCCCGGCGAGACGGTGCTGCTGGCCGTGCCCGAGTCGGGACGGTTCTCGTTCGCCTTCGCCCACCTCACCGTGGTCGCCCCACCCGATCAGCAAGGAGCATCGACATGACTGACACGACGACCACCACGACCGCCGACGCCACGACCACCGGCTCCGCCGCGCCGCTTGCCGACGGCACCGGCGCCGGTACAGGCACCGGCGCCGGCACGCTCGCCGAGCGACTCGCCGGGGTGTGGATCGAGCTCGAGGAGCGCCTCGACCGCGTGCCCATCCTGCAGCGGCTCGCCGACGGCACCGTGACCATCCGCGACTACGAGCGACTGCTCTTCAACCTCCGCCAGCAGGTCGTCGACGGGTCGCCGTGGATCTCGCGCGCGGCATCCAACTTCGACATCGAGCACTTCACGCTGCGGGCAGCGGCGATCAAGCATGCCGAGGAGGAGCACCGCGACTACCTCATGCTCGAGCGCGACTACGTCGCCATCGGCGGCTCGCTCGACGAACTGCGCAGCGGCCGCAAGAACCTCGGCTCCGAGGCGCTCTCAGGCTACATGTTCCACTACGCCGACCAGCCCAACCCGGTCGGGCTCCTCGGCGCGATGTTCATCATCGAGGGGCTCGGTGCGAAGCGCGCCGCGGGGTGGGCCGCTCGATTCCAGGAGGTGCTCGGGCTCGCCGACAACCAGGTGCACTTCATGCAGTACCACCAGGAGGCGGACGGCGCGCACACCGGCGACCTCGAGGCGATCCTGACGTCGGGCATCATCGACGACGCGGCCGCCGACGAGATCGTGCGGTGCGCGCAGGTGGTCGCCCGGCTCTACGCGCTGCAGCTCGAGGAACTGGACCGCTGACATGGCGGAGTTCGTCCGCTCCGACCCGAGCATGTGGGAGGCGGTGTACGCCGACCCCTCCGTGCCGCTGGACCGCGCGCTGGTGCGCCTCATCATCGACGACCAGCGCCGCCTCTCGCGGCGCTGGCTCTACCCGATCGCCCGCGTGTTCTCGCGCATCCTGGTCGCGCTCATCTCGATCGTCAAGCGCGTGCTGCCGTTCCGGTGGATGCCGCTGCACACCATGGACGTGCTGTGCGTGTGGTTCCTGCGGCGCTTCGTCTCGCCCGACGCCGTCGAGCTGCTCATCCGGCATTTCGTCGTGGAGACCAACCTCGTCAACTTCATCATCCGCAACACGCCCGTCGCGATGGAGCCCGTCACGCTGCGACCCGAGGCGCTCTCGGGGCTCGGCGACCAGGCCGTCGTCGAGCACGACGTCAACGTGTACGACGTGCTCATCGCCCTCGACGCGGTGCCGCTGACCCGACCCGAGACGCTCGACTTCACGCAGCTCGACATCCCGCCGCTCGACGCCGAACGGTGGCGCCGACGCTACCTCCGCCTCGACATCCAGACCGCCCTCTGCTTCATGAACATCCCGTTCTCGATGGCGCTCACGGTCGAGGAGTACCGCCGAGCCGTGCACTCGATCCGGTTCGACGACTCGTTCCTCGAGATCCTCGCCCTCGTGACCGACGACGACACGTTCCGGCACTGGAAGCTCGCGGGCATGAGCCTCTGGATGGACTCGAACGTCGACGTGCCGCGGATGGTCTACCGGCACGCGCTCGTCTGCGAGTACGCCCACGCCCGGCTCGTGAAGCTCGCCGGCGGCGCGTATCCGCGCGACACCCACGCCGAGTTCGACTGACTCGTGGCCTCTCCCGCCGCCGAGTTCATCGACCGCACGCTCCAGGCAGAGGGCTCCGAGTTCCGGGCCGAGACCGACGCGGAGCGGATCGGCGGCGGGCTGCGTCACTACGGCGCGTCGGTGGGGGCGGTCCGCGGCACGGTGCGTGACGCGGGGCGGCGGCATCCGGACATGACGCACGACGAGGTCACCGCGCTCGCCGCGGAGCTCTGGGCCGAGCCGGTCTACGAGCGCAGGCTCGCCGCGATCGTCCTGCTCCAGGGGAACGTCCGGATGCTGCGGGGCAGCGACCTCACGCGACTCGAGCAGTTCCTGCGCGACGCCCGCGCCCGCGAGCTCGTGGACCCGATCGCCACCGACGTCGTGCGCCCGCTGCTCGACCGGCTCGAGGGCGCGGAGGCGACGAGAGCACTGCGGATCATCGAGCGATGGGCGATCGATCCCGATCCGAACCTGAGGCGGGCTGCGTCGCTGCTCTGATCGTCGGCCCAGCGGATGCCTCGACGGCGACACCGAATCGCGGCCACCAGCACCGCACGGAGCTGCGGTACCGCCGGAACGCATCGCCGAATCGAGCCTCGAGGTCGGCCTCCTCGTGCGGTCGGACGGCGAAGTTCCACACCAGCGATCCGGCGATGGCGTACGCGACCACCAGCCACGACGAGAGCATCAGCCCGACCGCGACTCCCTGCGCGATCCCCGCGATCGCCATCGGATTGCGGACGAACCGGTAGGGACCCGCGATGACGAGTCGGTTGGGCATCGCCGCGGGCAGCGGAGTGCCGCGGCCGATCGCCGACATCGTGGCGGCCGACCAGAGGCCGAGGCCGCTCGCGAACAGGAACAGCACGAAGCCGACGGGTGCCACGACGGGAGGGAACGGGATCGCCAGGCCCCAGCGCGCCTCGACGAAGTTCAGGGCGAACGGGATCGCCGCGAGGAAGACGCCCCAGAAGACCAGGGTCTGCACCGCCGTGGCGAGTACATGCCTGGTCACGCCGGCGCCGGCGGAGGCTGGTCGGAAGGCGAACGGGCCGCGGGCGACGACCCATTCGGTGGGAATCCGTCCCAGCAGCATCAGCGACAATGCCGCCGACGAGCCGGCGGCCGCCGCCACCATCAGGAGTGCTCCCCAGACGGCCTCCGTCGTCAGGGTGGCGTACACCGCCATGGCTCCGGTGACGATGATCGTCCATCCGGTGGTCACCACGGCGGCGACTCGCAGCCCGAGCGCGGCCGCTGCCGACGCCACCACGAACAGCGGGATGTCGAGTGCCGCGACGATCACCGGGTCGAGGACTCCCAGGGTTGCCTCGCGCACGACGGGAACGGCGAATACGGCGATCCACCACACGGTGCCGGCGAGGGCCTGCGCGGCGTAGTACAGGCGGGCCCACATGGCGGCACCATAGCATCGGCGACGACGACGAGAGCGCCGTGCGAGACTGCACCGGTGGACGACATCGAGCTCGCCAGAATCGCGGGCGGCACCGTGGGGCTCCACGACGCGCGTCGCACGGTGCGCTGGAGCGTCGAGCTCGAGCCGTTCGAGATCGGCGTCTACCCGGTGACGCAGGAGCAGCTCGGCGAGCTGCTCGGCGAGACCGCGTCGCATCCGCGCCGGCCCGCCACCGACGTGAGCTGGCTGCGTGCCATCCGGTTCTGCAACGCGGCATCCGAGTGGGAGGGGCTCGATTCGGCATACACGTTCGACGGCGAGGACGTGACCTGGCATCTCGACGCCGACGGCTACCGCCTGCCGACCGAGGCGGAGTGGGAGTTCGCGTGCCGGGCCGGGTCGACGGGTCCGCACTACGGACCGCTCGCCGAGATCGCCTGGACGAGCGCCGACGGCGTGACGACACCGCAGGACATCGGCGGGAAGCATCCGAATCTCAACGGGCTCTTCGACACCCTCGGCAACGTGTGGGAGTGGTGCTGGGACCTGCTCGACCCCGCGCGGTACGACGACTATCGCGTCTTCCGCGGCGGCGGGTTCGCCGACGACGCGTGGAGCGTTCGGGCGTCGACCCGTCGCGGGGGAGCGCCGCGCATGCATCACGAGGACGTCGGGTTCCGTGTCGCGCGCGGCGGCTTCGACGCGACGGATGCCGCGCAGGGGTGGTCCGCGCAGGCCGACCTCGAGCGCGCCGACCTCGACGGTCCGACGCCGTTCGGGTGGACGCCCAAGCGCTGAGCAGGTCGACTCCGACCTGGTGGCGGTCAGCCGCCGGCCGTCGGGCGCGCCGTCCCGCGGCTACTTCACGACGCGGTAGCGCAGGTGCGTCGCGGCATCCGTGTCGACCACGACGGGCCCCTCGAGCTTCACGTGCCGATCGATCCACGAATCGCCGAAGAGGGGCGTGCCGCTGCCGAAGAGCACCGGCACGAGGTGGATCGAGATCTCGTCGACGAGCCCCTCGGCCAGGTACTGCCGGGCGAGGTCGGCGCCGCCCATGATGCCGACGTCCTGGTCGCCGGCGGTGGCGCGGGCGGCGTCGAGCGCCGAACGGATGTCGCCGACGAACGTGTAGACGCCGTTCTCGGGAACGTCGTCGGGTGTGTCGTGGCTCACGACGAACAGGGGGATCCGTGCCGGACCCGTCGGGCCGTCGGCTCGCCACCACTTGATCGAGTTGTCGTAGGTGCGACGCCCCGCGATGACGGCGCCCAGGCGTGCGCCGGCCTGCTCGAGCAGTTCGCGGTCGCGCTCGTCGCCGGCGAACGCCCAGTCGTGCAGCCGTTCGCCGTCGACGCCCATGCCGACGTCGGGCGTCATGCCGCTCGCCGCGATGAAGCCGTCGAGCGACATGCTGATGTCGAAGATGACCGTACCCATGATGAGCTCCTCTCTCGGAAACGTACGCTCACTGACGCGTCGAACGGGGAGGTGCCGGGATCGACATAATGGGGGGTCTCGTACCCCCACTGATCACTTCTCGGCGTCGAGGCGCTGCCGATCGGCGTCGAGCAGCGCGTCCTCGCCCTCGTCGCCCTCGGCGATGACCTCGTCCTCCTGCAGCGAGAGGCGCAGGCGGCGGCGGAACAGTCGGGTCATCACGAGCAGCGCGACGAAGCCGATCGCAAGCCAGATCAGGCCGTAGGTCATCGCCTCGCTGCTCACGTTGAGCCAGAGCACGACCGTGAGCACCACGCCGATCGTCGGCAGCACGACGTTGCGCACGACCTGCCAGAGGGTCTTCACCTCGCGGCGACGGACCGCGAAGTGCAGGATGACCGCGAGGTTCACGACCGTGAACGCGATGAGCGCACCGAAGTTGATCAGCGAGAACACGAAGTCGAGGTCGGCCACGGCAGCGCCGAGCGACACAACGCCGACGAGGACGACGGCGACCGCCGGGGTGCGGAAACGCGGGTGCACGTACGACAGGCGTCGCGCGATCGGGCCCGAGCCATTGCGGCCCATGACGTAGATCATGCGCGACACGCTCGCGTGCGAGGCGAGGCTCGACGCGGCGGCCGCGGCGATCGCGGCCGAGACGAAGAAGATCTGGAACAGCATGCCGCCGACGGAGAACGCGATCTCGGGCAGCGCGGTGCCCTCGGTGAAGCCCTCGGTGACCGGGAAGAGCGACTGCGCGAACCACGCGGCCGTGAAGAAGATGGCGCCGCCGATCAGCAGCGCGAGCACGATCGCCTTCGGCACCGTGTGCGCGTCCTTCGCCTCCTCGGTGTACATCGTGATGGCGTCGAAGCCGATGAACGAGAAGCACACGATCGTGGCGGCGCTGACGACCGTCGCGATCTGAACGTTGGCGTGGTACAGCGGCTCGATGCTGAACGGCGTCCCGTTGCCGGCGCCCTGGGCCAGCGCGCCCCAGGCGAGCACGACGAAGACGGCGATGAGCACGACCTGGAAGACGAGGAGGGTCGCGTTCACGCGCGAGGTCGACGAGATGCTCCACAGGTTGAGCAGCGTGATGAGTGCGACGTAGCCCACGACCCAGATCCATCCGGGCACGTCGGGGAAGAACGACTCGAAGTACTGGCGCACGAGCAGCGCGTTCACGAGCGGCAGCAGCAGGTAGTCGAGGAGCGCGGTCCATCCGACGAGGAAGCCGACGTTCGGGTGGATCGTCTCGGACGCGTAGGTGTACGCCGACCCGGCGGACGGGTAGACGCGCGTCATCCGCCCGTAGCTGAGCGCCGTGAAGAGCATCACGACGAGCGCGAAGAGGTACGCGAGCGGCACGACCCCGCCGCTCTCCTCCGAGACGTAGCCGAACGTGTCGAACACCGTCATGGGCGTCATGTACCCGAGTCCGAGGGCCACGATGGCCCAGAGGCCGAGGGAGCGCCGGAGCTTGGTGGGGTTGGCCGTCCGTACGGAAGTGGTGGTCATCGTGGATCCTGTCGTCGCCATTGTCGAGCGAGGTGACATTACGCCAGCCGACTCTCGCCGGGCATGGACATGACGGCGAATCCGCGGCGACGGATGCGCCGCGATGTCGAACCTGTCTGCGGGCACGGCGCGGCCCGCGCGCCCACAGCGCCCTACGCGCGCACGAGCAGGAAGATGCCCGACGACAAGGTGAGCACCAGGACGATCCGCTCGAACCACAGCGGTGAGATCCGGCGCGCGACGGCGCGCCCGCCGAGCGCGCCGAGGATCAGCGCGGGAACGAGCACGAGGTCGAGCAGGAGCGACTGCCAGGTCATGAGGCCGAGCCCGACCGAGAACGGCACCTTGAAGGCGTTCACGAGCAGGAAGAACCAGGCTGCGGTGCCGAGGATCGCCTGCACCGGGAGGCGGGATGCCACGAAGTAGAGGGTCATCACCGGCCCGGCGGCGTTGGCGATCATCGTCGTGAACCCGCCGAGCGGTCCGAACACGTAGGCGAGCCCGCTCGGAACGGGTCGCGGCTCGGCCGCGCTGCGGCGCTCCCGGAGCAGGAACGTCACGCGCAGCATCACGAGGAGGATGAGAATCGCGCCAATGATCCGGCGCACCGCCGCGTCATCCGCGAACCAGAGCACGGCCACGCCGAGCAGCACGCCGGCGACGACCGAGGGGATGAGCCGGCGGAGGATCGTCCAGTCGGCATGGGCGTGGTACATCCGGACGGCGATGAGGTCGCCCACGAGGAGCAGGCCGAGGACCGCGCCCGTCGACGCCTTCGCCGGCAGGACGGTCGCGAACAACGCCGCCGGGATCGGGCCGAACGCGGGCATGCCGCTCTTCGACGCGCCGACCGCGAGGGCGGCGACCGCGAGCAGCAGCCACTCGAGCGGGGTGAAGGCGGGCACCATGCCATCCTCGTACGGCGACGCCGTCGGCTCGATTCGCATGACGCGCGTGGGTCATCGACGTTCGTCGAGCGAGTTCAGGCCTCGGATGCCGCGGCGCGGGCCGCCTCGGCCGCTCGCTCCACCCACTTGGGCACCTCGCCGTAGCGCTGCGGCGGCACGAGCCGGCCGGCGGCGCTGTCGTCGATCAGCTGGGCAAGCCGGCGCTCGCGGGTGGACTCCTGCTTCGCGGTGAGGATCCAGTGCACGACGAGGCGGCGGTAGGTCGGGGTCGCGGCTTCCCAGAACGCCGTGGCCGCGGCATCCGCCGCCAGTTGCTCGGCGAAGGTCGGCGGCAGGTCTTGGGCCGGGTTCTCGAAGGAGTAGACGCCCGACCGGTCTTCACGCCGACGCGCGAACGCCGCGACGCCGGCGGGATGCATGCGTCCCTCGTTCGTGAGTCGCTCGACGAGCGCGATGTTCACGGCCGACCAGTTGCTGCCCGCCTTGCGCGGGGTCCACCGCTGGCGCCGCGCGTCGTCGTCGATGCGCTGCGAGACCGAGTCGATCCACCCGAAGCAGAGGGCCTCGGGCACGGCCTGCTCCCAGGTGAGGCCGCGGTCTGGCACATGGCGCTTGTTGAGGCCCATCCACAGCTCGCTCTCGGTCGCGTGGTTGGCCTCGAGCCAGGCGCGGAACTCCTCGGGCCCGGTGAAGAACACCGCAGGTCGTTCGGGCGAACCGCAGGGGGTGCCGATGCTCGTGGCCATGCGACGAGTCTGCCAGCAGCCACCGACGCGATCGTCGCGTGGTCAACCCCCTGACGGCATCGGGGACGACGTTCGTAGATTGGTCCCATGATGCACGTGACCTTCGCGGACAAGTCGCTGCTGCTCGGCGACGATGCCGCCCTCGCGTTGCTCGACTACGCGACCGCGCTCGCGGACCATGGCCGGGCCGACCAGGTGACGCTGCGTGCGATCGGCAACGACGGGAACGAGGTCGACGTGAAGATGGTGCTGGACGCCGGCATCATCATCGCGGCGGAGACGACCAACATCACCGTCGAGCCCCCCGACAACGCCTTCAACATCGCCGACATCCGTCGCCGGCTCAACCGCCTCACCCATCGCGTCGCGCCCGCGCCCACCCCCTCGGACGGGTTCGAGCCCGACGGCGACCACTGGCCTGAGGAGTACTGACCCGCTGACGCCCTGATCCGCCTTCGGCCCGAGGCGGCGAATTCTTGCGCGCCGATTCCGACTGGAAAGCGGTTGCAGGCGAGCGTTGCGTCGCATGCATGCGGCGATCGGCATGCGCCCAGGATGCCCGGTCGGGCCGTGAAACCGGCGTGACGCACGCGTCCCGGCAGCGCTTGCAGGGCGGAGGCGCGTCTCCGTTTCGCTGTCCGCCTTTCGGGGGACCGTGCGCGGCTTCTGCCGATCAACCGACGCAAGATTGCACACTGCGCAATTCACACGCGTCAATTCCGGACTATTGACGCTCGAAGGCGCCATCCGCTAGACAGATCCGCAAGCACCGGCCCGACTCCACCCGAAGGCGTGTCGGTGCCGTCGGAGTGACGCCTCCCCTGCATCACCCCCTCGGTACGACTCCGGCTCGACGGCACCACAGCGCCACCGCAACGAGGAGGGAATGCCTGATGTACACGTTGAGAAGGAAGAGGGCGATCGGGGGGTCGGCGGTCGTCGCCGCACTGCTCGGCCTCACGCTCACCACGCTGACGCCCTTGGGCGCGGCCGCCGGCTCGGAGCCGCCGCCCGAGCTCACGCGCGACGCCGACGAGGAGGTCAGCGTCGTCGAGGTGAACCTGGCCGACCACACCGAGCTCGACCGGCTGGTCGACACCGGCGTCGACCTCGACCACGCCGCACACCTGAACGCCGACGGCACGATCACGGCCCACGCCGTGATCAGCGACGGCGAGGCCGACGCACTCCGCGCCCGCGGCTTCTCGGTCGGCGGCACCCTGCACGACGAGGACGATACCGAGGCCGTGCTCGCCGAACGCGACGCGACGATCGCCGCCGCCGTCGCGGAGAACGAGGAGTTCGCCGCCGCGGCCGCCGCCGACGCCGCGGACGTCAAGATCATCCGCGCCGACTACTACACGCAGTTCGGCGTCGGCTACCTCTCGGTCGAGGCGAAGTGGGCCGACGGCCAGACCAACGCCGCCCAGCTCACGGTCCAGCGCGACAGCGGCCCCGGCACCGAGCTCGGCTCGGGCGGCACGCAGAACATCAGCCGGTTCGTCGACGCCGGCGTCTACCTGTACCACCGCGGTGCGTCGACGGTCACGACCCGGCCGGACACGATCAGCATCACGAGCCCGACGGGCGACGTCGCCACCGCCAAGGTGAACGACTGGCTGCCCATCGAGGGCGACACGACGTGGGGTCCGAACTACCAGACCGACTTCATCACGTCGTACCTCACGCCGACCGAGCTCTACGACCGGGTCAAGGCGCTGGCGGCGGAGTTCCCCGAGATCTCCGAGATCGTCGAGCTGCCGAACCAGACGAACGGCTACCGGCGCCACGCGCAGGCCGTGCTCGGCACCGCGAACGCCAGCCGCGTCGCGATCGACTCGACGGCGTGGGGCCACGAGGGCGGGAACGACGTCACCGTCGCGCTGACCTCGCCGGGCACCGCGAACGCGTCGCTGTCGGTCTCCGTCACGGGATCGGCGATCGCGGTCTCGCTGGCCACGAACGCCGCCGGCGCCGTGACGAGCACCGCGGCCCAGGTGGTCGCGGCGATCAACGCGTCGCCTGCGGCATCCGCCCTCGTCGTCGCCTACACCTACCGCGGCAACGCGGGAACGGGTGTGGTCGCAGCAGGCTCGGCCGCGCTCACCGACGGACTGTCGGCACCCGCCTCGGTGTCGCGCGATCCGCAGCCGGTGTACGCGATCCGGATCGGCAAGACGCGCGACGGCTCGAAGCCCGGCGTGCTGGCCTACGCGCAGGAGCACGCGCGCGAGTGGGTCCCGCCGCTCGTGGCGATCGAGTCCGCGGAGCGCCTGCTGCGCAACTACGCGCAGGACGCGTCGACGAAGCAGCTGGTGAACAACCTCGACATCTGGATCGTCCCGTCGGTCAACCCCGACGGTGGTCACTACTCGTTCTACGACTTCGCGTCGCAGCGCAAGAACATGACCAACCACTGCGAGCGCACGGGGAGCGCCGACTTCCTGGCCCGCACGAGCTGGGGCGTCGACAACAACCGCAACTACGACACGTACAGCCTGTTCGACGGCTTCAGCGGCGCGTCCTCGTCGTGCACCAGCGGCACGTACGCGGGCCCGGCGGAGCTGAGCGAGCCCGAGAGCGCGAACATCGACTGGATCGCGGGCGCGAACCCGAACATCAAGTTCGCGATGAACCTGCACAGCTCGGGCAACTACTTCATGTGGTCGCCCGGCGCCTACACGACGCCGGACCGCGGCTCCTCGCCGCGCCCGACGCTCGAGGAGGAGTCGTACTTCTGGGGCGCCTCGGCGCGGATCCTCACGGAGATCAAGCGGTACCGCGGCATGTCGGTGACACCGGCGCGCACGGGCCCGATCTCGGACGTGCTGTACTCGGCGGCCGGCAACTCCGGTGACATGCTCTGGTACAAGTACGGGATCTACGCGTGGAACTTCGAGGTCGGTACGCAGTTCCAGCCGCCCTTCGAGAGCGAGGACCCGACGGGCGCGTCGGCGCACGCCGAGTCGCAGGAGTTCGCCAACGGGCTCATCGAGCTCATGCGCGTGGCGCACGACTTCGACACGGACTCGCAGCGTCCGACGAGCACCGTCAAGGTCGCGGCGGGCGCCGAGGCCGGCATGGTCGACCTCACGTTCGAGGTCTCCGAGTCCGCAGCGGTGTTCTACACGCTCGACGGCTCGAAGCCCACCTACGAGTCGACGCTGTACGGCACCGCCGGCATCCGCGAGGGCGCCGAGGTGCTCACCGTGCCGGCCGGCACGACGGTCAAGTGGTTCTCGGTGGACTCCGCCGGGAACGTCGAGAAGAACTACCGCCCCGACGGGAGCGGCAAGAACTTCAACACGACGACGGTGACCACCCCGTAGCGACCATCGTGTGAGCCGGCTGCGGCCGCGGCGTTCCCTCAGGACGCCGCGGCCGCAGTCCGTTCGTCCCCACCGCGACCGCCGTCCGGTCGTCCCCTCCGCGACCCGGCCACCCGACGTACGATGGCAGTGTCACGCCCCGGGCATCGAGGGGAGGGGCACACATGGTCCAGGTCCGCGTCCTCGGCGTCGCGCTGGATGCCGCGCGCCAGCACATCGTGCTGCTGAAGCCGCTGCTCGAGGACCCGAACGCGCGCCGGGTGCTGCCGATCTGGATCGGCTCCCAGGAGGCGACCTCGATCCTGCTCGCGCTCGAGGGCGAGCAGGCGCCCCGGCCGCTGACGCACGACCTCATGACGACGTTCCTCGAGACGCTCGGCGCCCGGATCGAGCGCGTCGACGTGACCCGCATCGAGGACGGCACGTTCTACGCCGAGATCACGCTCGCGACGCCCTCGGGCAGCCTCGTGCTCGACGCGCGTCCGTCGGATGCCATCGCGCTGACGCTGCGGAGCGAGGCGCCGCTCTACGTGGCCGAGCGCGTGCTCGAGGAGGCGGGGATCCCTGCGGAGCTGGCCGATCCGCGCACCGACGACGCCAAGGTCGACGAGTTCAAGCGGTTCCTCGACGACGTCGACCCCGAGGACTTCCAGGGCTGAGCCCACAGGGCTGGTCCCGCGACGTGGCGTCCACGCCGGCGATCCCGCGGCGCGCGCGACAGCGCGACGTAGAAGAAGAGCAGGAGGCCGGCGATCGCGGCCAGGCCGACTCCCGTCATCACGTCGAACAGCAGGTCCACGTCGACCCTCCCTCACGTGCCGGCGCGTCCTCGCCGGTCCGGGAAGGCTAGGCGATCGGGGTGCACGAGAGCAGGGACTTGACACGAGGGCTCGCGATGGTCCATGGGACCTACGGTGCCCGGCGGTTCGCCGCTGCCGCCACCTTCCCGAGCGCTTCGAGGCTGGGCGGCACGTCGTCGCGGGGCACGACCGCCTGCACGAGCGTGAGGGCGTCGCGCGTGCGCGCCATCCCGAGCGCCTCGTCCAGCTCCTCGGCCGTGGCGGCGCGTACGCCGAATGCGGTGCCCGATCGGTCGAAGGCGGACACCAGGGCGGTCCAGTCCCACCGTGCGATGTCGTTGTAGGTCGCGGTGGGCCCGTGGATCACGCGCTCGATGGTGTAGCCGTCGTTGTCGACGACGAGCACGATCGCCGGGATGCCGTGCCGCAGCAGCGTGCCGAGCTCGGCGATCGTGAGCTGGGCGGCGCCGTCGCCGATGAGCAGCACGGGGCGCAGGTCGGGGCTCGCGAGCGCGGCGCCGAGCAGCGCGGGCAGCGTGAAGCCGATCGCCGCCCAGAGCGGCTGGCCGACGAACGTGACGCCGTGCGGGAGCCGGTGGCTCGCCATGCCGTAGTACGCGGTGCCCACGTCGCAGAGCACGAGGTCGCCGGGCTCGATCCACGCCGCGACCTGCTGCCACAGCCGTTCCTGGTCGAGCGGTGCGGATGCCGCGGCCGGGCGCTCGTGGCCGACTGCTGCGGCTGCGGCGGCGGGCTCGCGGGCGTCGGCGTCGATCGCGGCATCCGTCGCCGTGGTGGCCGAGTCGGCTTCGGCCTCGGCCGTCACGAGCTGGAGTGTGTCGGCGCACGCGAGCACGGCTTCGGTCACCGCGTCGAGGGCGTCGCCCATGGCGAGCGGCTCGAACGTCGTGTCGCCCAGGCGCGTGACCTCGCCGCGGATCTCGAGGGTGCGCTGCGGGTCGATCCGCTGGCTGAAGAAGCCGCTCGTGAGGTCGGTGAACTGCACGCCCGTCATGACGAGCAGGTCGGCGGACTCGATCCCGTCGCGTACGGCCGGGTCGCTGGCCTCGCCGAGGTAGGCGCCGAGGTACGCCGGCGCCGATTCGTCGACGACCCGGCGTCCCCAGAGCAGCGTGGCGTGCGGCACGCCCGCGTCGAGGAGCCGGTGCAGGTGGGCCTCGCAGTCGAGCCGGTGCACGAGGATGTCGGCCAGCACCGCCAGGCGAGGGGCGTGCGGCATCCGCTCGGCCAGCGTCCGGCGGAAGGCCTCGAGCGCGGCCGGATCGGTGACGGCCGGATGCGCCTCGAGCGGCGCGGACGGGGGAGCGACGGGGGTCTCCGCGACGTCGGCCGGCAGCATCAGGTAGCCGGGCAGCCGTCGGTCGCGCACCTCCACGAGCACGCGGTCGATCTGCGACGTGGCATCCGCCGCCGTGAGCACGGCCTGCGTCGCGGTGACCTCGGTGGCCATGCGCGCGAAATGGCCGAAGTCGCCGTCGCCGAGGGTGTGGTGGGTCGCCCTGCCGGCCGCCTGCACGGCCGTGGTCGGGGCGCCGACGACGTGCACGACCGGCACGTGCTCTGAGTAACTGCCCGCCACGGCGTTGACGGCCGAGAGCTCGCCCACGCCGAAGGTGGTGCTGAGCGCACCGAGACCGTGCATGCGGGCGTACCCGTCGGCCGCGTATCCGGCATTCAGCTCGTTCGCGCAGCCGACCCACTCGATGCGATCGTGCGCCTCGACGTGGTCGAGGAATCCGAGCGTGAAGTCGCCCGGCACGCCGAAGAGATGTCGCACGCCCTCCTCGGCGAGGCGATCGAGCAGGTAGTCGGCGACCGTGTACTCCCCCATCGGAGCAGCAAACCAGAGTGGCGGCGCGGCCGCCACCACCGCTCGCGCGACCACGTTCGCAACATTCGGCCGCACACGGCGGGATGCGCGAGGCTGGAGTGACCCGACCGAGAGGACACCATGGCCAGAGCAGTCGTCTACCGCGAGATCGGCGGACCCGAGGTGCTGCACCTCGAGGAGGTGCCCGACGCGGTGCCAGGGCCCGGCGAGGTCGTCGTCGCGGTGCGCGCCGCGGGCGTGAACCCGATCGACTGGAAGCTCCGCTCGGGCGTCCGCGGCAACGGCACGGGTGGTCGCGCGGTGCGTCCGGGGGCGGATGCCGCGGGCGTCGTCGAGGCGGTCGGTGCGGGCGTCGCCGGTGTGCACGTCGGCGACGAGGTCATCGTGCGCAGCGCGCGCGGTGCGTACGCGACGCAGGTCGTCGTTCCCGCGGAACGGCTGGTGCCCAAGCCCGCCGGACTCGGCTGGGCCGAGGCCGCGAGTATCGGCGTGCCCGTCGGCACGGCGTACCAGGCGATCCGCTCGCTCGGCGTGGGGCCGGGTGACACGCTGCTCCTGCACGCCGGCGCCGGCGGCGTCGGGCAGGCCGCGATCCAGTTCGCCGTCGCCGAGGGCGCCCGCGTCGTCGCCACCGCGAGCGAGCCGAACCACGACCGGCTGCGCGAGCTGGGCGCCGAGCCCGTGACGTACGGCGCGGGGCTCGTCGATCGCGTGCGGGCGGTCGCGCCCGAGGGCGTCACGGTCGCGCTCGACGCTGCAGGCACCGATGAGGCGCTCGACGCCTCCGTCGCGCTCGTCGCCGACCGGGACCGCATCGCGACGGTGGTGCGCGGTGCGGACGCGCCGAGGTGGGGCATCCACGCCTACGCGGGCGGCAGCGCCGTGCCGCTCACCGCCGAGCAGCAGCGGTGGCGCGACGAGGCGACGGCCCGCGTCGCGGATCTCGCCGCCGAGGGCCGGTTCGAGCTCGAGGTCAGCCGCACGTTCGGGCTCGACGAGGCCGCCGAGGCCCATCGGGTGAGCGAGGCCGGGAACGTGCGCGGCAAGCTCGTCATCCTCGTCTGAGCCGGCGCGACCGGCACGCGGCATCCGTCACCGCTCGCGAGCGTCGAGAGCGAGCGGATGCCCCGCGGCATCCGCCTGGCTCAGAGCGCGCGTCGCGGCGCGGGGTCGGTCGACCGGCGCACCACGAGCTCGGGCTGGAACACCGTCTGCCGGGGGATGTGCTCGGGGTCGGCGGTCTCCTCGAGGAGGATGCGCAGCGCGGTGCGGCCGATCATGCCGCTCGGCTGGCGCATCGACGAGAGCGGCACGGCGGCCGCGCCGGCGAACGCGATGTCGTCGAACCCGATGATCGCGATCTCGTCGGGCACCAGCATCCGCCCGCCGACGACGAGGGACTGCAGCAGGCCGAGCGCGATGAGGTCGTTCGCGGCGAAGAGGGCGTCGGGCCACTCGTGGCGCGGGCGGGAGACGATGCGGGCACCGGCGGCCGCGCCCTCGTCGACCGTCATGGCCGCCGTCGCGACGACCTCGAGCTCGACGTGCTCGCCGGCGTTCTCGGCCGCGACGCGAGCGCCGGCCAGCCGGTCGTTGACCTGGCGGATGTCGAACGGCCCGCCCACGAAGGCGATGCGTCGACGCCCGGTCTCGATGAGGTGCTCGACCGCCATGCGACCGCCGGCGACCGAGTCGACCGACACCGAGCTGAACCGGCTGCTGCCGCCGAACCGGTCGACGAGCACGGCCGCGATGCCGCGCGAGCGGAGCCGCTCGAGCCGGGGGAGGATGTCGCCGTACGGCGAGATGAGCACGCCGCGCACCTGCTGCTCCTCGAACAGGTCGAGGTAGAGCTTCTCGCGCGAGACGTCTTCATCGGTGTTGCCGTAGAGGATCGCGATGTTGTGCCGTGAGGCCTCGTCCTCCGCACCGCGCACGACGTCGTTGAAGAACGGGTTCTGGCCGTTGAGCACGACGAACCCCACGGTGGTCGAGACGCCGGCCCTGAGCTTGCGCGCCGCGTCGTTGCGCACGTAGCCGAGGGCCTCGATCGCACGGTTCACGCGCGCGATCGACTCCGCCGACACCTCGTCGGGGCGGTTCAGCACGTTGGAGACCGTGCCGACTGACACCCCGGCGTGCTGCGCCACATCGCGGATGCTGGCCGGTGGCATTCGTGCTCCTCGTCGTCGATGTTGCACCGATGTCCCGGGTGACTTGACCGATCACCCGTCCGTCCATAGAGTAGCCCTGAATCGGCCCTGAATCGATTCAGATTCATTTTCACCCTCGACGAGGAGGAACTCGTGCAGACGGACATCCCGCCGGCCGCGGCGCCCCCCATGCTGGAGCTCTCCCGGGTCGTCAAGTCGTTCGGCGCCGTCGTCGCACTGCGCTCCGGGAGCCTGCGCATGCAGCAGGGCTCCATCCATGCGCTCATCGGCGAGAACGGCGCCGGCAAGTCCACGCTGGTCAAGATCGTGGCCGGGCTGTACCGCCGCGACGCGGGCGAATTCCGCCTGAACGGCGAGGAGGTCGACTTCACGTCGACCGCCCAGTCGAAGTCCGCGGGCATCGCCGTGATCTACCAGGAGCCGACGCTGTTCCCCGACCTGTCGGTCACCGAGAACGTGTTCATGGGCCGCCAGCCTGTGGGCAGGTTCGGCCGTATCGACCGCAAGGCCATGCGCCGCGAGGTTGAGTCGCTGTTCCAGCGCCTCGGCGTGCGCATCGACCCCGACCGACCGGCCGAGGGCCTGTCGATCGCCGACCAGCAGGTCATCGAGATCGCCAAGGCCGTGTCGCTCGACGCGCGCGTGCTGATCATGGACGAGCCGACGGCGGCGCTGTCGGGCGTCGAGGTCGACCGGCTCTTCGCGATCGCGCGGAGCCTGCGCGACGAGGGCCGGGCGCTGCTGTTCATCTCCCACCGGTTCGACGAGGTGTTCGACCTGTGCGACACCGTCACGGTCATGCGCGACGGCTCGTACATCGCGACGACGCCCATCGCCGAGACGACCGTCGACGAGCTCGTGCGCCAGATGGTCGGCCGCGACGTGACCGACCTGTTCCCGAAGATCGAGGCCGAGATCGGCGAGCCGCTGCTCGAGGTCGAGGGCCTGTCGAGCGCGGGCGTGTTCCACGACATCTCCTTCACCGTGCGCGCCGGCGAGATCGTCGGCCTGGCGGGCCTCGTCGGCGCGGGCCGCAGCGAGGTCGCTCGTGCGGTGTTCGGCGTCGACGGCTACGACTCCGGCTCGGTCACGCTCGAGGGGCGTCCGGTGAAGAAGGGCGACCCGGCGCGGGCCATGCTGCAGGGCATCGCGCTGGTGCCCGAGGACCGCCGCAAGCAGGGACTCGTGCTCGAGTCATCCGTGGCCCGCAACATCACCCTCTCGATCCGCAACCAGCTCGCGAAGGCGGGCATCATCACGTCGGGCTTCGAGAACCGCGCCGCGAAGGTGTGGGCCAGCCGGCTCGAGGTGAAGACCAATGCGCTGTCGACCGTCGCCGCGACCCTGTCGGGTGGCAACCAGCAGAAGGTCGTGCTCGGCAAGTGGCTCGCGACCGAGCCGCGGGTGCTCATCGTCGACGAGCCGACCCGCGGCATCGACGTCGGCACCAAGGCCGAGGTGCACCGGCTGCTCTCCGAGCTCGCAGGCCGCGGCATCGGCATCCTCATGATCTCGTCGGAGCTGCCCGAGGTGCTCGGCATGGCCGACCGCGTGCTCGTCATGCGCGAGGGCCGCATCACCGCCGAGATCGACCGCGCCGACGCCACCAGCGAGAACGTGATGTTCGCCGCGACCCACGCGCAGGGAGCCCACTCGTGACCGCCACGATCGAGAAGTCCGACGTCACGAAGCGCCTGCGCGCCGTCGGCGCCGCCCGCGAGTTCGGCATCCTCATCGCGCTGCTGCTCGTGATCGTCGCCGCGACGATCGCGAACCCGAACTTCCTGTTCAGCACCGACGGATGGCGCGACCTGCTGCTGACCCCGTCGATCCTCGTGCTGCTCGCGGTGGGTCAGGCGATCGTCATCATCACGCGCAACGTCGACCTGTCGGTCGGCTCGGTGCTCGGCCTGTCGGCCTACCTGTGCGGCCGGCTGTTCATCGACCTCGAGGGCATCCCGATCGTCGCGGTGTTCGTCATCGTGATCATCTTCGGAGGGCTGCTCGGACTCGTGAACGGCGCGCTCGTCGCGTTCGCGAAAGTGCCCTCGCTCGTCATCACGCTGGGCACGCTCTACGCCTACCGCGGCATCAACGTGCTCTGGACCGGCGGCGACCGCATCAACGCGTCCGACCTGCCGCGCGACTTCCTCGCGCTCGGCACGGGGCAGATCCTGTTCATCCCGATCCTCACGATCATCGCCCTCGTCGTGCTCGCCGTCGCGGGCTGGCTCATGAAGAACACGCGCGGCGGGCGCGAGTTCTACGCGATCGGGTCCGACCCGGCGGCCGCGGAGCTGTACGGCCTGCGGGTCACCCGGCGCCTGCTCACCGCGTTCGTGCTCTCGGGGGCGCTCGCCGGACTCGGCGGCGTGCTCTACGCTGCGCGCTACGGCACGATCAGCTCGCAGGCCGGATCGGGCTGGGAGCTCGACGCGGTCGGCGCCGCGGTGATCGGCGGCGTCGCGATCTTCGGCGGCAGCGGGACCGTGTGGGGCGCCGCGATCGGCGCCGTGCTGCTGCTCACCATCAACCGCGCGCTTCCGATCCTCGGCATCCCCGACTTCTGGCAGCGCGCGGTCGTCGGCGCCCTCATCATCGGCGCCATCGTGCTCGACCGCGTCCTCGCGATCCGGCAGAAACGGAAGCTCCTCGAGGCCAGGGAGGAAGGCGAATGACCGCGACCACCACCACCGACGCGGCCGTGCGCACCTACCGCGACTACGACCGGCCCCTGTGGCAGCGCGTGCTGCTGACCCGCGAGATGGCGATCATCGGCCTGCTCGTGATCGCGTCCGTCGTTGCGGTCCTGAGCGTGCGCGGCTTCAGCCAGCCGATCACGCTCACCTTCCTGCTCCTCGACGTGATGCCGATCCTGCTCATCGCCCTGCCGATGACCCTCATCATCATCACGGGCGAGATCGACCTGTCGGTCGCGAGCATCGCGGGCCTCGCCAGCGTGCTGACGGGCGTGATGACCCAGGCCGGCGTGCCGTTCGAGATCGCCGCCGTGCTGGCGATCGTCGCCGGCGCGATCGGCGGCGCGATCAACGGCTTCCTCATCACCGTGGTCGGCCTGCCGTCGCTCGCGGTCACCATCGGTACGCTCGCGCTCTACCGCGGCCTCGCCGTGGGACTGCTCGGCACCACCGCGATCACCGACTTCCCCGACTTCTGGACCGATCTCGCCAAGGCCCGGGTAGGTGGTTCCAACATCCCGGTCGTGCTGTTCCTCTTCCTCGTGCTGCTCGTGGTGTTCGTGGTGCTGCTGCACTTCACGCCGTTCGGCCGCGGCATCTACGCCATCGGCCTCTCGAGCGAGGCGGCGCGGTTCTCGGGCGTGCGGGTGGAGCGGACGAAGCTCATCCTGTTCGTGCTCTCGGGCACCATCTCGGCGCTGGCGGGCATCTACTACACGCTCCGCTACGGCAGCGCGCGGGGCGACAACGCCACGGGCCTCGAGCTGCAGGTGATCGCCGCGGTGCTCCTGGGCGGCGTGTCGATCTTCGGCGGTCGTGGCGCGATCCACGGCGTGATCGCCGGCGTGCTCCTCATCGGGGTGCTCGCGAGCGCGCTGCGCCTCGCGAACGTCACCTCCGACGTCATCAACATCATCACCGGCGTGCTGCTCGTGCTCTCGGTGGTGACCTCCAGCTTCCTGGCCTGGCTGCGAAAGCGGCGGCGAGCACCAGGGGGAACACCGCGCGTCGAGGCCTCCACAGCAGGGTGACCGGGCTGCGCGACCGTCGAGGCGATCACCATCGCCCTCATCCGATGAAGGGAAGAACAACGATGTTTCACAACAAGCGGCGTGCGGGCGCACTGACGGCGCTCGCCGCGGCCGCGGCGCTGGTCCTGGCCGGCTGCGCGGTGGATTCGGGCACCGGTGGCACCGAGGGCGGCGGCGAGGGCGGCAGCGACAACCTGGCGATCACGTTCCTGCCGAAGAACCTGGGCAACCCGTACTTCGACACGTCGTCGGCGGGCGCCGAGGAGGCCATCGAGGAGTTCGGCGGCACGTTCGCCGAGGTCGGCCCGGCCGAGGCGACCCCGGATTCGCAGGTGTCGTACATCAACACGCTGACCCAGCAGGGCGTGGGCGCGATCGCGGTGTCCGCGAACGACCCCGAGGCGATCTGCGACGCGCTGAACGAGGCCCGCGACGCCGGCGTGAAGGTGGTCACGTTCGACTCGGACACGAACCCCGAGTGCCGTGACCTGTTCATCAACCAGGCCACCGCGGAGGGCATCGCGAAGGTGCAGATCGACCTCATCGCCGAGCAGATCGGCGACGCGGGCGAGATCGCGATCCTCTCGGCGTCGGCGAACGCGACGAACCAGAACGCGTGGATCGAGCTGATGAAGGAAGAACTCGCGAACCACCCGAACATCACCCTGGTGGACACCGTCTACGGCGACGACGACGACCAGACCTCCTTCGACAAGACCGCGGCGCTGCTGCAGACCCACCCGAACCTGAAGGGCATCATCTCGCCCACCACGGTCGGCATCGCGGCCGCGGCCCGGTACCTGTCGACCTCGGAGTACAAGGGCACGGTCGCGCTGACCGGCCTGGGCACCCCGAACCAGATGCGCGAGTACGTCGAGGACGGCACGGTCACCGCGTTCGCGCTGTGGAACCCGGCCGACCTGGGCTACCTCACCGCGTACGCGGCGAAGGCGCTGATCGAGGGCGAGATCACCGGTGAAGAGGGCGACTCGTTCGAGGCCGGCAAGCTCGGCGACTACGAGGTCGGCGCTGACGGGACCGTCCTGCTCGGCGACCCGTTCGTCTTCGACGCGGACAACATCGGCGACTTCGACTTCTAGGCCGACGTCGTCACGGCTCGGGTCCGGCCCGGCCATCAAGGAAGAGCGGATGCCTCGCACGGGGCATCCGCTCTTCCGTGTCTTCCGCGGATTCCGCGTCTTCCGCGTTCGGGCCGCCTCGGCCATGATCGTGGTGGGGGTGGGACGCATGGAGATCTGCTCGTACGACGATTCCGAGGCGATCGCCGAGGGCGTCGACGCGATCCGGGCCGGTGGGGTGGTCGGCACGCATTTCGGCACGGTGTTCGGGCTCCTGGTCGACGGGAGCCACGCGGGCGTGGCCGACGAGATCATGGCGATCAAGGGCGCGGCACGCGGGCACAAGCCGCTCGCCGTCGGCACCCGGCCCGGGAGGGCCCTCGAACTCATCGACGTCGCTTCCGTGCCGCCCGACGTGCGCCGCCTCGCCGAGGAGCCGTGGTTCGCCGACCGACTGGCGGGAATGGTCGCCGTGCGCGCCCCGGCCTCGCCGCAGATCGGCATCCCCGAGCACCTCGTCTCCGAGGTGGACGGACGCCGCTGGGTGCAGGTCTTCGACCCGCTGCGGATGCCCGGGGCATCCGAGCTCATCGCGGCGATGTGGAGCGCGGGCGTCGACTGGGTCGCAGGCACGTCGATGAACGAGAGCGGTCAGCCCGAGATCGTCGACCTCGAGGACGCCGTGGACTTCGCCGAGCGGCACTCGCTGCCGATCCTGTTCCAGCCGGAGGTCCTGCACGAGGCATCCGGATCGCTGCCGATCCTCGAGCTGCACCCCGACGAGGGGCTGCGGCTCGACCGGCACGGCATCATCGCGCACGCGGACCTCGAGACCGCGATCGGCGAGTCGATCGACGCGTCGCAGGCGACCCCGGCGCACTTCCCCCCGATGGTGGTGCCGCCGGGACTCCTCGACGGGCTCGATCCCGCCGATGCGATGGCCGAGCTGCTGCGGCTGCTGTACCCGCTGTACCGCACGGCCTGACAGCGCCCGACCGGACATGCGAAGAGCGGATGCCCCGCAGGGGAGGCATCCGCTCTTCGGTCTGTCGACGACCTACGCGTGCAGATCGACGCCCTTCGGCTCCTTCACCAGCGAGACGCCGATGAGCGAGACGACCGCGGCGATCGCGATGTAGACGCCGATCGTCCAGGACTGGCCGGTCGCGCCCATGAGGGCCTCGGCGATCATCGGGGCGAACGCGCCGCCGAGGATCGCGCCGAGCGCGTAGCCGATCGAGACGCCCGAGTAGCGCACGTTGGCCGGGAACATCTCGGCGTAGAGCGACGCCTGCGGGCCGTACGAGAGGCCGAGGCCGAACGTCATCACGAACAGGGCGACGAAGTACCAGACGATGTTCCCGGTGTCGATGAGGAACCACATCGGCACGGCCCACAGGGCGAGGAACCCGTAGCCGATCTGGAACGTGCGCACCCGGCCGAGGCGGTCGGAGATCGCGCCGCCCCACAGGGTGAAGATGAGCCAGCCGAACGACGCGAGGGCGGTGGCCAGCAGCACCGTGGGCCGGTCCATCTCGAGCACCGAGACCGCGTAGGTCGCGAAGAACGCGATCAGCAGGTAGCCCGCCGCGTTGTTGCCGATGAAGATGATGGCCGTGAGGACGACGTTCTTCGTGTTGTGGCGGAAGAGCTGGCCGAGCGGGGCCGACGACTCCTTGCGGCGGCGCAGGAGGTCCTCGAAGATCGGGCTCTCTTCGACCGCACGGCGGATCACGTAGCCGACGACGATGAGCACGATGGAGAGCAGGAACGGGATGCGCCAACCCCACTCCATGAACGCCTCGGGCGACATGGACGAGGTGAGGATGAACAGCGTCGAGGTCGCGAGGATCATGCCGACCGGCACGCCGATCTGCGGGAACGCGCCGAAGAAGCCGCGCTTCTGGTCGGGCGCGTGCTCGACGGCCATGAGCGCCGCGCCGCCCCACTCGCCGCCTGCCGAGAAGCCCTGCAGGATGCGGAGCAGGATCAGCAGGATCGGTGCGGCGATGCCGATCGCGGCATACGTCGGCAGGAAGCCGATGAGCGCGGTCGAGATGCCCATCATGACGAGTGTGAAGACCAGCATCTTCTTGCGGCCGAGCTTGTCGCCGAGGTAGCCGGCGACGACGGCGCCGAGCGGGCGGAAGAGGAACGAGATGCCGATCGTGGCGAACGACAGCACCTGCGCGAGGCCGGGGTTGGACTCGGCGACCGGGGCGAGGAAGAGCGGGGCGAGCACGAGGCCGGCGGCCTGTGCGTAGATGAAGAAGTCGTACCACTCGATGGACGTTCCCACGAGCGTGCCGGCGAGGACCTTGCGTTCCTCGCGGGTGACGCTCCCGGCGCGTTCCTGTTCCTGGACAGATGTCGACATTGCGAACTCCGTTGTTCTGATGCTTGCGGGTAGGGGACCGGCACTGGGGTGGTGCGCCGCAATTCCTGACCGATCGTTCGGTCAGGTGTTCGACGATAGCGCATGGATGACGCATTCCGGAAGTGCGGCGCGACGAACGGCCGCGTCCATGCGGTGAACGGTCGAGGCGACGGATGCCGCGGGGTCATCCGTGATCGAACCGGCGCGGATGCAGGGTCCGCATTCGCGAGCACTGTGCAACTCAGCCGGATCGAATTGGCGAGTGGGCGATCTTGGCGGGGTGCGCGCGGTCTGGGTCGCCAAGATCGCCCAGTCGCGGCATCCGGATGCTCAGGATCGCCCAGTCGCGGCATCCGGATGCACAGGATCGCCCAGTCGCGGCATACGGATGCTGCGGCGTCGCCGAACCGGCGCACATGCAGGGTCGCGATCGCCGGAACTGTGGATCTTCGACGGATCGATCGCGGCAAGGGCGTCCTGGGCCGCGACCGTAGGCTCGGGACGTGCCCCTCGCGACGATCGCCCTCGGCGACTCCACCTTCACCCTGCGCCGCGCTCGCCGCGACGACCTCGCCGTGCTCGTCGCGCTCATCGCGTCCGACGCGCTGCGCGCGAACGACGACAGCGCGGCGCCCGAGCACCTCGCGCGGTACGAGCGCGCGTTCGCCGCGATCGACGCGGACCCGGCGCAGACGCTCGTGGCGGTCGAGGCATCCGACGGCTCGGTGGTCGGCACCATGCAGCTCACGCTGATCCCCGGCCTGTCGCGCGGTGGCGCGAGCCGCATGCAGGTCGAGGCGGTGCGCATCGCGGATCGGCTGCGTGGGCTCGGCCTCGGCAGCGCGATGATCCGGTGGGCGATCGACGATGCCCGGGCACGCGGCGCCGCGCTCGTGCAGCTCACGTCCGACGCGCGGCGCACCGACGCCCGCCGCTTCTACGAGCGCCTCGGCTTCGCGGCGTCGCACGTGGGGTTCAAGCTGTTCCTCTGACCCGTCGGCCGCGAGACACGGATGCTCCGAAACATCCGCTCGCCGTCGCCTAGGGTCGAGGCATGCCCACGCCCGATTTCGTGCTCGAACTGCGCCGCCACGTCGGCACCCTCCCGCTCTCGCTCGTGGGCGTGACCGCGGTGATCCTGCGCGGCGACGAGGTGCTGCTCGGCCGGCGCTCCGACAACGGGGCCGTGACGCCCGTCACCGGCATCGTCGATCCGGGCGAGGAGCCGGCGGATGCCGCGCGGCGCGAGGCGCTCGAGGAGGCGGGCGTGCGCATCCGCGTCGACCACCTCGCGTGGGTGCACCAGATCCCGCGGATCACCTACGAGAACGGCGACCAGGCCGACCACCTCGACCTGACGTTCCAGTGCACGTGGCTCGAGGGTGAGCCGTTCCCCGCCGACGGCGAGATGACGGAGGTCGGCTGGCATCCGCTCGGCAACCTGCCCGCGATGAGCGAGGAGCAGCGGCGGCGCATCGCGGCAGCGGTCGACGGGCGGGGCGCCGCGCGCTTCGAGGGCGGCGACTGAGGGCGGCGCGCGCCCTCAGGGCGTCGGGGTTCGCGTCGGGTCGGGGGCAGCGACGTCAGGCGCCGGGGTCGAAGGCGAGCCACGCGCGTATGACCTCGACGGTCGCTGCACGGGCCGCGGTGTCGTCGGCGGCCGGCGCCGTGAGGCTCGCCCGGATGTCGGAGTGCCACGTGAGCAGCCCGTCGGGATCGCCGTCGAACGCGGAGCCGTCGCCGGCCTGCTCGGCGCGCGCCGTGCCGAAGTGCAGGATCAGGCGCACCGGACCGCGCCCGGCCGCGTTCACGGTGAGCCGGTCGACGGCGTCGAGCACGTAGTTCGGCGAGTTCCACTTCACCGTCTCGACGAGCCGTGGGTCGGCCTCGCGCACGAGCGACCGCAGCTCGTCGACTTGGGTGCGGCGCGCGGGATCCTGCGCGGCGAGGAACTCGTCGACGGTGCGGAATCGATCGGCCATGCGCGCGTCAGCCCAGCTCGAGCCGCATGAGCACGCGCGGGAAGCCTTTGAGCACCGAGTCGGTGTCGGCCGCCTTCGTGAAGCCCGCGGCCTCGAACAGTCGGCGCGTGCCCACGTAGGCCATGGTGAGGTCGACCTTCTCGCCGTGGTTGTCGACGGGGTAGCCCTCGATCGCCGGGGCGCCGTGCTCGCGCGCGAACCGCACCGCCCCCTCGAGCAGGTGGTGGGAGATGCCCTCGCCGCGGTGCCCCGGGCGGACTCGGATGCACCACACCGACCAGACGTCGAGGTCGTCGACGTGCGGGATCTTGCGATTCGTGGCGAAGCTCGTGTCGGCGCGCGGATGCACGCCCGCCCAGCCGACGACCTCGTCGCCGTCGTAGGCGAGCACGCCGGGCGGCGGATCCTGTCGCACCAGCTGCTTCACGCGCTCGCCGCGATCAGGACCCTTCAGCGACAGGTTCTCCTTCGACGACGTGAGTCGATAGCTCAGGCACCAGCACACGTTGGCGTCGGGCCGCTTGGGCCCGACCACCGCACGCACGTCGACGAACCTCGTCGCCGGCCGCACCTCGATCCCCATACCGCCACCCTGCCAGCGGCCGCCGACACCGGCAACGGCGTGGACGACCGCCGCCCTACGCTTCGGCCCAGGTCTGCACGATGACATCGGACGCGTGGATGCAGAGCACCCGGAGCGGCCCGGTGCCGGCGTTCTTGAACCCGTGCCACACGCCCGCGGGCACCGTCGAGGTGTCGCCCGCGTTCGCGATGAGCTCGTGGTCGCCGATGGTGATGCGCGCGGTGCCCTCGATGACGACCCAGGTCTCGGCGTAGGGGTGCCAGTGCAGGCCGGGGCCCTCGCCGGGGTCGTTGTCGACGTAGAAGTACGAGATCCCCGCGCCGTGGTCGCGGCCGACGAACCGGCGCGTACGGCCCGTGCCGATGCGCAGCGCGTCGGCCGGCACGATGGCGGGGTCGCTGGGCGGCGTCATCGTCGGCGCCATGGTGATCTCGGTGTCGTAGTTCGCGCTGGCCATCGGATGCCTCGTTTCGATCGGATGCCGGAGCCTCCCACTGTTCCGGATCCCTGATCGCCTGTCGAGTCAACCCCCTCGCCGCGCCGTCGAACGATGCCTAGAGTCCCGGAAAGTCCTCCCCGTGCCCGCGGATGCCCCCGTCGCATTCCCCCCTCGCGACCGGGGTATCCGTGTCAGCCGCTCATGCCGCCGACGAGCCGGGGCGCCGGCCCCGACGACCTGCGCACCACGAGCTGGGGCGGCGGCACGTCGATCGGGCGCACATCGGTGCCCTCGATCTGCGCGAGGAGGGTCAGCAGCGTCTGGCGACCCCGGCTGTCGAAGTCGATCCGCACGGTCGTGAGCGGCGGGTCGTAGTACGCGGCCTCGGGGATGTCGTCGATGCCGACCACGCTCACGTCGTCGGGCACGCGGAGCCCGCGCTCCTTGAGCGCGAGCATCGCGCCGAGCGCCATCTGGTCGTTGGCGGCGAGGATGGCCGTCGCGTCGAGGTCGGCGCGGGAGCGTACCGCCTCGTAGCCCGACCGGGCCGACCAGTCGCCGGCGAGGATGCCCGCCGAGGCCAGCCCGGCGTGCTCGATGCCCGCCTCGTAGGCGAGGATGCGGTTGCGGCTCGCCGTCCAGTTGCGGGGGCCGGCGATGTGGAGCAGCGTGCGGTGTCCGAGGCCGGCGAGGTGGTCGATCAGGGCGGGGATGCCCACCCCGTTGCGGTCGGTCGGATGCCCCGTGATCGCGTCGTCGGGCTCGGTGTGGATGAACGCCGGCACACGGAACTCCGTCGTCTCGAACGCTCGCGTCATCTCGTCGGTGTTCGAGAGGGCCAGGACACCCGCGAGGTCGTGCTGCGTGAGCATCTCGACGGACTCCTCGATCGCCCGCGGGTTGCGCACGTCGAGCGAGATGAAGTCGAGCACGTACCCGGCCTCGCGTGCGGCGGCGCTCGCGCCTTCGGCCACGCGGCTCGGCCCCACCTGCGAGAGGTCGTGCGTGAGGGCGCCGATGCGGTGCGAGCGGCCGGACTTCAGGCTTCGAGCCGTCAGGTTGGGACGATAGCCGAGCTCGTCGAGCGCGCGCTCGACCCGCTTCCGGGTCTCGGGGCGGATGCCCTCGAAGCCCTTGAGGAAGCGGCTCACCGTCTGGTGGGAGACGCCGGCCGCCTGCGCGACGTCGTAGATCGTCGCCGGCTTCTGCTGCGGCGCACCCGGCGATCGCTCCATCGCGGTCGTGCTCTCGCTCATCCCCCCGATCCTCCCCGAATCACGTGCGGCACCACGACACCCGGAACGAGGGCCATTCGTCACGATGCCGAAATGTTGCTTGACAAGACGATGTTATCGGCAACATTCTGGATTTCGTCAGATGTTGTCGAAAACATCCTGACTTCGCAGACACCGGGGTCACCCGGCTCGCCGACAACGGAGTACGCAGCAGATGCCTTCCCCCCAGCCCGCACCGTTCCCGAGCGGCATCCTCTTCGGAGCCGCCTACTACGCCGAGTACCACCGCGACGAGCGCACCGAGGCCGACCTCGACCTCATGCAGGAGGCGGGCTTCACGGTGATCCGCGTGGGGGAGTCGGTGTGGTCGACGTGGGAGCCGCGCGACGGGGAATTCGACCTCGACTGGCTGGAGCCGGTGCTCGACGGCGCGCACGAGCGGGGGATCTCGGTCATCCTCGGCACGCCGACGTACGCGGTGCCGCCGTGGCTGCAGACGGCCTATCCCGAGATCGCCGGCGAGGTCCGCACCGGGGAGCCGATGCCGTGGGGCGCTCGCCAGGAGGTGGACTACTCGCACCCGGCCTTCCGGTTCCACGCCGAGCGCGTGATCCGCGCCGTCGTCGCCCGCTACGCCGAACATCCGGCCGTGATCGGCTTCCAGGTCGACAACGAGCCGGGCATGCTGCTCTTCCACAACCGCGGCAGCTTCCGGCGCTTCGTGCGCCGCTTGATGGCGCAGTACGGCGACGTCGAGACGCTGAACCGCGAGTGGGGCCTCACCTACTGGTCGCACCGCCTGTCGGACTGGTCCGACCTGTGGACGCCCGACGGCAACACGCTGCCGCAGTACGACCTCGCGTGGCGCCGCTACCAGGCCGACCTCACGACCGAGTTCATCGCCTGGCAGGCCGAGCTCGTGCGCGAGTACGCCCGGCCGGGGCAGTTCGTCACGACGTGCATCGCCTACCCGCGCCCGGCCCTCGCCGACGAGCAGCTCGTCGAGGCGCTCGACGTGACCGCCGGCAACCCGTACTACGCGATGCAGGACCACCTCGACGCCACCCTCGACCTCGAGCCGGTCACGCCGTGGACCACCTCGGGTGTCGCGGCGCTGCTCCGCCAGGCAGACCGCATGTACTCCTCCAAGCAGTCCCGGTTCCTCGTGACCGAGACCGACGCGCAGTCGATCGGCGGCTCCGAGTTCAACCTCCCCCCGTACCCGGGCCAGCTCAGGCAGGCGGCGTTCGCGTTCATCTCGCGCGGCGCCGCCATGATCGAGTACTGGCACTGGCACACCCTGCCCTACGGCACCGAGACGTACTGGGGCGGCGTCCTGCCGCACAGCCTGGAGCCCGGTCGCGTCTACCACGAGCTGGCCGGCGTGGGCGCCGACCTCGGCGCCATCGGCGATGCCCTCGACGGGTACGAGCCCGACGCCGACGTCGCGATCCTGTGGTCGAACGACAGCCGGTTCGCGCTCGAGTTCTTCCCGCCGCTCGCGACGGCCGACGGCACGCCCGACCGCACGGCGTACCAGCGCATCGTCGACGCGTTCCACCGGGGCGTCGTCGACGCGGGCGCGCAGTCCCGCATCGTGCACGTGGCGCAGGCGCACGACCTCGGCGCCGCGGAGCTCGCGAGCCGGTTCCCGGTGCTCATCGCTCCGGCGCTGTACGCGGCATCCGACGCCGACCTCGACCTGCTCCGCGACTACGCGGCCGCCGGCGGGCACCTCGTCGTCGGCATCCGCACGGGCTACGGCGACGAGGAGGCCCGGGCACGGGTCGAGGTCGCCCCCGCGCGACTCGCCGACGCCGCCGGCGTGCACTACGACGAATTCTCGAACCTGCGCCACGACCTCGCGGTGGCCGCGACCGCGCCGTTCGAGGCATCCGGTGGCGCCGCCGCCCGCCTCTGGGCCGATGGGCTCATCGTCGACGGCGCGGACGTGCTCGCACGCTACGAGCACCCGCGCTTCGGAGACTTCCCCGCGATCACGACGAACGCGCACGGCTCGGGCCGCATCACCGTCGTCGGCACCGTGCCGTCGCCCGAGCTCGCCGCCGACCTCGTGCGCTGGGCCGTGCCGTCGCCCATCGCCGACGAGCTCGCCGCCGATCGCGCACTGCCGGTCACCGTGGCATCCGGCTCGCTGCCCGACGGCCGCCGCGCCTGGTTCGTCTTCAACTGGAGCTGGGCCGAGACGGCCATCACCCTCGACCGCGACGTCACCGACGCGGTCTCCGCCGCCGCGCACGCGGCCGGCACGGAACTCCCCCTCGCTGCATGGTCGACGCTGACCCTCATCGACGGGTGAGGCGACCGGCGACGCCGGTCACCACCTAACCGAATACCGAACAGACACGCACTACCGATACAGGCAAGCACCACCAGAGGAAGAAGAAGGACATGAGGAAGACACCAAGAGCAGCACTGGCGCTGGGCGCCGGCGCATTCGTCACGGCACTGGTCCTCTCCGGCTGCACTCCGGGCGGCGGGAACGACGGCGGCCAGACCGAGCCGATCACCGACGAGCAGCGCGAGGAGGCGCTCAACACGCCCACCGAGCTCACCTTCTGGACCTGGGTCCCCGACATCGAGAACGAGGTGAAGCTCTTCGAGGAGCAGTACCCCGCGATCGACGTCAAGGTCGAGAACGTCGGCCAGGGCCTGCCGCACTACCAGAAGCTCCGCAGCGCCATCGAGGCGGGCGAGGGCGCACCGGATGTCGCGCAGATCGAGTACCAGTACATCCCGTCGTTCGTGCTCCCCGAGTCCCTGCTCGACCTGACGCCCTACGGCGGCGACGACCTCTCGGGCGACTTCGTCGACTGGGCCTGGAACCAGGTCTCGCCCGACGAGGAGGTGTGGGCGGTGCCACAGGACGTCGGCCCCATGGGCAACCTCTATCGCGAGGACCTGCTCGCGGCGGCCGGCATCACCGAGCCGCCCGCCACCTGGGACGACTACGCGACGGCCGCGAAGGCGGTGAAGGATGCCACGGGGTCCTACATCTCCAACGTCGGCGCTACCCAGGCCGGCCAGATGATCGGCTTCTTCTGGCAGCGCGGGGTCAAGCCGTTCGGGTACGACGGCCAGGAGACCGTGCGGATCGCCGTCAACAGCGACGAGGCCAAGGAGGTCGCGACCTACTGGACCGACCTGATCCAGCAGGACCTCATCTCGACCGACGTCGACTTCAACGACCAGTGGTACCAGGGCCTCGCGAACGGCAAGTACGCCGGGTGGCTCACCGCGGCCTGGGGGCCGATCTTCCTCCAGGGCACGGCCGAGACCACTTCGGGCCTGTGGCGCGCGGCGCCGCTGCCGCAGTGGGATGCCGGTGAGGAGGTCTCGGGCAACTGGGGCGGCTCGTCCGACGCGGTGCTCGCCTCGAGCGAGAACCCGATCGCGGCCTACGAGCTCGCGAAGTTCATCAACACCGACCAGGCGTCCGCGATGATGCTGGCGACGGAGCAGTTCCTGTTCCCTCCGCAGGTCTCGGTGCTCGAGGACCCGACGTTCGCCGACCAGGAGTCGGAGTTCTACGGCGGCCAGCAGGTGAACAAGCTGTTCGCCGAGATCTCGACGACCGTGGACACCGACTTCCAGTGGCTGCCGTTCATGGACTACGTGTACTCCAGCTACGAGGAGACGATGGGCACGGTGATCGCCGACAAGGGCGACATCGCGGCCGCCCTCGACACGTGGCAGGACCAGCTCGTGAAGTACGCGGAGGACCAGGGCTTCACCGTCGAGTGAGCCCGCGGGGCGTCCGCCGCACGGCAACGGCGGACGCCCCGTCACCTTCCCCCGTCCACCATCAAGAGTCAGGAGCCTGCCGTGTCGTCATCCTCGGCGCTCGCCGTCGAGCGCCCCACCGCCACCGCGCCGCCGAAACGCCATGGGTCTACGACCAAGCGCAAGCAGAACATCGCGGCGTACCTGTTCATCCTCCCGTTCATGGTCGTGTTCATCGCGATGCTCATCGTGCCGCTGGCCTACGCGGGCTACCTCAGCCTCTTCGAGTCGAAGCTCATCGGCGGCGAGGTCTTCACCGGGCTCGGCAACTACGTCCGAGCGCTCACCGACCCGAGCTTCCTCGGGAGCCTCGGCCGGGCCGTCCTGTTCTTCGTCATCCAGGTGCCGATCATGCTCGCCCTGTCGCTGTTCTTCGCGCTCGCCCTCGACAGCCGGCGGGCGCGCGGCTCGAAGGCCATCCGCCTGCTGATCTTCATGCCCTACGCGGTGCCGGCCGTGGTCGCCACCCTCATGTGGGGCTACCTCTACGGTCCCGACTTCGGCCCGATCGCCCAGGTCTCCCGCGCGATCGGCCTCGGGACGCCCGAATTCCTGACCCCGGAGACGATCCTCTACTCGATGATGAACATCGTCACGTGGGAGTTCATCGGCTACAACATGATCATCATGTACGCCGCGCTGCGGTCGATCCCGTCGGAGCTCTACGAGGCGGCCGAGATCGACGGTGCTGGGCAGTTCCGGGTGGCGTGGAGCGTGAAGATCCCCTCGATCCGCCCGGCGATCCTGCTGACCGTGATCTTCTCGGTGATCGGCACGTTCCAGCTCTTCAGCGAGCCCAGCCTGCTCAACGCGATCGCGGGCAATGCGATCACGAACGACATCCTGCCGAACTACTACGCGTACAACGTGGCGTTCATCAACCAGGAGATCAACTACGCCGCGGCACTCGCATTCCTCCTCGGGATCGTCATCGCCGTGGTCTCGTACATCGTCCAGCTCAGCGCCGAGCGCCGCGAGCGTCGTGAAAGGAACTGGACATGACCGACCTCGACACCCGAGCCGCCGTGACCATCGGCGACGCGGCGGGCAACGGACGCCGTGCCGGCCGGCCCTACGTGCCGGAGAAGCGTCGGAGCATACTGCTCACGGTGGTGCTCTGGCTCTGCGTGCTGTACTTCGTGCTCCCGCTGTGGTGGCTGTTCGTCTCGTCGACGAAGTCGAACGCGGCGCTGTTCTCCACCTTCGGCCTCTGGTTCGGCGGCGACTTCTCGCTGCTCGAGAACCTGCAGACGCTGTTCACGGTGCGAGACGGCATCTACCTGCGGTGGGTCCTCAACACGATCGTGTACGCCCTCGTCTCGGCGACAGGCGCGACGCTCCTCGCGGCGATGGCGGGCTACGCGTTCGCGAAGTTCGACTTCCCGGGACGCAAGGCGCTGTTCAGCGTCACGCTGGGCGCGATCATGATCCCGCTCACGGCGCTGGCGATCCCGACCTACCTGCTGTTCGCGTCGGCCGGCCTCACGGACACCCCGTGGGCGATCATCATCCCGTCGTTCGTGAGTCCGTTCGGCGTCTACCTCATGCGCGTGTACTCGGCCGACGCGATCGACGACAGCCTCATCGAGGCGGCGCGCGTCGACGGGGCGGGGGAGTTCCGCATCTTCTGGCAGGTCGGCCTGCGCCTGCTGGGACCGGGACTCGTCACCGTGTTCCTGTTCTCGCTCGTCGGCACCTGGAACAACTACTTCCTGCCCCTGATCATGCTGAACAGCTCGGAGCTCTACCCGCTCACGGTCGGCCTGGCGCAGATCCAGGCGGCCGCGTCGGCGGGCGGCGGTGCACAGGCGCTGTTCTCGACGGTGATCACCGGCTCGTTCGTGGCCGTGGTGCCGCTCATCATCGCCTTCCTGTTCCTGCAGCGCTACTGGCAGAGCGGCCTGGCCACGGGGAGCGTGAAGGGATGAGCATCACGTACGGCGGCGACTACAACCCCGAGCAGTGGCCGCGGGAGGTCTGGGACGAGGACGTGCGGCTCATGCAGCGCGGCGGCGTCAACCTCGCCACGGTGGCCGTGTTCTCGTGGGCGCGCCTCGAGCCGCGTCCGGGCGAGTACGACTTCGCCTGGCTCGACGACGTGCTCGACACGCTGCACGCGGGCGGCATCCGCGTCGACCTCGCCACGGCCACCGCGTCGCCGCCGCCGTGGCTCGCGAAGCGGCATCCCGAGACCCTGCCCGTCACCGAGGACGGCGTGCACCTCGCCGTCGGCAGCCGGCAGCAGTACTGCCCGAGCTCGCCCGTCTACCGCGCGCACGCGAAGCGCCTGGTCGAGCGCATGGTCGAACGGTACGCAGGGCACCCGGCGCTCGAGCTCTGGCACGTCAACAACGAGTACGGATGCCACGTCAGCCGGTGCTACTGCGACGTGTCGGCCGCGGCGTTCCGCACCTGGCTCGAGGCGCGGTACGGCACGATCGAGGAGCTGAACCGCGCGTGGGGCACCGCGTTCTGGTCGCAGCGCTACGACGCGTTCGACGAGGTCGAGCCGCCGCGAGCGGCGCCGACGTTCCGCAACCCGACGCAGCTGCTCGACTTCGACCGGTTCTCGAGCGACGAGCTGCTCGCCCTCCACCGGGCGGAGGTCGAGGTCATCCGCGCGGCATCCGACGTGCCGATCACGACGAACTTCATGGGCTTCTTCAAGCCCGTCGACTACTGGTCATGGGCCCCGCACGTCGACATCGTGTCCGACGACACGTATCCCGATCCCGCCGACCCCGACTCGCCGGCGTACGCCGCGATGGTGCGCGACCTCATGCGCTCGCTCGGCGGCGGTGCGCCGTGGCTGCTCATGGAGCAGTCGCCGAGCGCCGTGAACTGGCGGCAGCGCAACGCGCCGAAGGCCCCGGGCATGATGCGCGCGTGGTCGTACCAGTCGGTCGCGCGCGGGGCCGACGGCATCCTGTTCTTCCAGTGGCGGCAATCGGCGGCCGGCTCCGAGAAGTTCCACTCGGGCATGGTGCCGCACGGCGGCACCGACACCCGGGTCTGGCGCGAGATCGAGCAGCTCGGCGGCGAGCTGCGGCGGCTGTCGGAGCCGGGCGTCGGCCTCGAGGGCAGTCGCGTGCCGTCGAGCGTGGCCATCGCGCTCGACTGGGACAGCTGGTGGGCGATCGAGCAGCCCGCCTCGCCCACCGCGGTCTCGTACGTGCAGGTGCTCTTCGCGTGGCATCGCGCGTTCACGTCGCTCGGCCTCGCGGTCGACTTCGTGCGCGCCGACGGCGATCTCTCGGCCTACCGCGTCGTCGTGGCGCCCGCGCACTTCGTCGCGACCGACGCCCAGGTCGCGTCGCTCGCGGCGTTCGCCGAGGCGGGCGGCACGCTCGTCGTCGGCTTCGGCACGGCGATCACCGACGAGCACCTGCACGTGCGGCTCGGCGGCTACCTCGGCGAACCGCTGCGTCGCGCGCTCGGCGTCTGGATCGAGGAGTTCGCCCCGCCCGCCGCACCCGACCTCGGGGCGGTCGGCGGGGGAGCGGCACCGACGGTCGCACTCGAGGGCGACGTGGTCGGCGGCGCGGCATCCGGATCGGTGTGGGCCGAGGTCGTGCGCGTCGACGACGCCGAGACGCTCGCGACGTTCACCGAGGGCGCGCTCGCCGGGAGGCCCGCGGTGACCCGGCGCGATTCCGGCGACGCCGGGGAGGCCGGCAGGGCTGCGTGGTACGTGGCGACGCTGCCCGACCGCGACGGGCTCGCGCGGCTCGTGTCGCGCGTGGTCGAGGACGCCGGCGTCGAGGTGCCGTCGTCGCCGACCACGTCGCCGTCACGCGCGGGCGACGTCGAGGTCGTTCGCCGGGGCGAGTTGACGTTCGTCATCAACCACGGGCCGGATGCCGCGGAGCTGCGCCTCGACGGCACCGACGTGCTGAGCGGGGCTGCGGCATCCGGTCTCGCGCTGCCGTCGCAGGGGGTGGCGATCGTCCGCACCTGATGCGAGGGCGGGAATACGCACGACCTCCTCCACGTTGTTGAGAATGGTTTTCGATAACGTGGAGGAGGTCCCCATGAAGGTACGCGCATCGATCAAGTCGCTCGCCGCTCAGCGTGGCGCGAAGGTGGTGCGTCGGCGCGGTCGCACGTTCGTGATCAACCCGTCGAACCCGCGCATGAAGGCCCGTCAGGGCTGACGCGGCGCCTCGAACGGCTCATCCGGTGCCCCGGTTCGATCGAACCGGGGCACTGCTGCGTCACGGGTGCGCCCGGCCGCCGCGGGTCGGCGCGGCTGTCGCGGGCGGCCGCGCGTCACGCCCGCGTTCGGGTGGCCGCGGTCACGAACTCCGTGAGCTCCCGGGCCATGGCTCCGGGCTCCCACGAATGGTCGGCTCCCGGCACCTGGCGCCAGCGGGCTCCCGGAACGGCCGCGACGATCGCCTCGGCCGCGTCGAACAGCTCGGGGAAGGTCTCCTCGCCGAGCAGCACCTCCACCGGCATCCGGAGGTCTCCGAGGAGCTCTGCGAGCGGCGCCGACTCGACCCAGGCGAGGGAGGCGCCGTCGGCCCGGTAGCTCACGACCTGCGAGACGTACAGCGGGTAGTCGGGCGACTGCCGTGCGCCCTCGAGCCACTCGGGCGGCATGTCCTTCATGTAGTGCTCGAGCGCGCCCTCGAGGTCGCCCGAGTCGATCCGGCGCTCGACCTCGTCGGCCCACTCGCGGGCACCGCCGTCGACGGCGCCGAACGGCGGCTCCCAGAGCACGAGACCCGTGACCGGCAGGCCGCGCACCGCCGCCATCAGGGAGATGGAGCAGCCCGACGAGTGCCCGCAGAGCACGGCGCTGCCCCCGACGACCTCGATGAGCGCCGCGAGTGCGGCGAGGTCGCGGTCGAGGTCGATGCGACCCTCGGCCATGCTCTCCCCACGACCGAGGCGGTCGTAGACGACGGTCTGCACGCCCGTCTCGGCCATGAGCTCGGCCGTCTCGGTCGTCCAGGGATCGATAGCGCGATAGGGGCCCGCGCCCGCGACGAAGACCAGGGCGGGACCCGAGCCCCGGCGGTCGTAGGCGACGCGGTCGCCGAAGGTGGTGGTGACGTACTCGCTCATGCGCGACATCCGATCGTGTCGGGGTCGAGTTCGAATCAAACTAGACCGTATAGTTCCGTTGTGACGAGACTAGACTGATCAGTACTGCACGTCAAGGGGAGGCTCGATGGCGAACGACACGGCGGCGAACGACACCGCGGCTGCGAGGCCCATCGGCCGCACCGAGCGGAAGCACCGCGCGATCCTCGAGGCGGCCGAGGAGATGTTCCTGGCGGGCGGCTACCTCGGCACCAACATGGACGAGCTCGCGGCGCGCTCCCAGGTGTCGAAGCAGACGGTGTACAAGCACTTCGGCAGCAAGGAGGCGCTGTTCGTCGAGCTCGTGTCCTCGATGACGGATGCCGCGGGCGACCGCGTGCACCACGACGTGCTCGATCCCGCCGGCGTGGTCGACGTGCGCGCCTACCTCGAGGCGTACGCCGATCGCCAGCTCGAGATCGTGATGACGCCGCGGCTGCTCCAGCTCCGTCGCCTCGTGATCGGCGAGGTCGGCCGCTTCCCCGAACTCGCCGAGGCGCTCTACGACCGCGGCCCGAAGCGGGCGATCGAGTCGCTTGCGGCGGTGTTCGCGCAGCTCGATGCGAGCGCTCGGCTCACCGTCGACGACCCGCTCGTCGCGGCCACGCACTTCAACTGGCTCGTCATGGGGGAGCCGGTCAACCGCGCGATGCTGCTCGGCGACAGGGGCATCCCCGGGCCGGCGCAGCGACGACGTCACGTCGCGGACGCCGTGCGCGTCTTCCTCGCCGCCTACGGTCCGCGTGCTGACGGACGCTGAGACGGGACGCCCTGCTTCGGTGCTCGCGCCCGCGGAAGCTGCGCGCGTAGGCTGAGCGCATCATCATCGCCGTAGCGCGGGATGCCGCGCGGGGAGGCAACAGCAATGGAGCTCACGACCGACCTCACGACCGAGAAGATCGCACGCGCGTTCTCGAGCCATCGGTTCGACGTCGCGCTGCCGCATCTCGCCGACGACGTCGTCTGGACGCTGGTGGGGAGCAAGCCGTTGCTCGGCCGCAAGAAGGTGGAGAAGGCGTGCAAGGCCACCGCGCACGACCTCGCCGAGGTCACCACGGAGTTCCAGCGCTTCCGCACCGTGGTCGGCGAGGACAGCGTCGTGGTCGACAGCCTCGCCCGCTACAGCGAGGCCGACGGGAGCGTCTCGATCGTCGCCTCCTGCGACGTCTACGACTTCGTCGACGGGCGCATCAGCGAGATCGTCTCGTACACGGTCGAGCTCCCGGAGTCGTGATCATCCGGTCGAGCTGAGAGCGGCCGCTCAGGCGGTCGTCGGCTGCGAATCCCGCTCCGCCTCCTCCGCCGAGGCGTGCCCATGCGCGTTCCCGCGGATGAAGATGAGCAGCACGAATGCGGCGGCGATGAGCAGGAACGTCGCCGGTCCCGCGAGCACGAGGAGGGGGTCCTGCGACGCCGCGTTCGCCTGGTCGATGCCGCCGGTCGCGAGGAACGTGGTGGGGTCGGTCAGCGCGTGCAGGATGATCGGCCAGATGAGGTTGCCCGTGACGCGCAGCGTCAGGTACATGAGGATGCCGAAGGCGAACGCGTACAGCAGGGTGAAGCCGACCGTCGCGATCGACTGCCCCGTGAACAGGTTGACGCTGTGCAGCAGCGCGAAGATCAGGGTCGACAGCGCTGCCACGACCCACTCGTTGTAGCCGCACCGGCGCAGCAGCGTCACCGCGAGTCCGCGGGTGAGGAGCTCCTCGGAGAGGCCGATGAACGCGCCCGCGACGAAGGTCATCGCGACCACGCCGGCCGAATAGGCTCCGTAGTCGATCCCGATGAGCCGCAGCACGATCGGGATCGCCACGAGGACGGGGGCGATCCACATCCACCAGCTGCCCTTCACGGGCTGGTGGGCGAACAGCGGCTTCGGGAGCCAGCCGATCGACCACGCGAAGACGAGCAGCACCACCGAGCCGAGGATGACCGGGAGCGCGAGGGCGACGAAGACGCTGCCCGGCGTCGCGAACGGGTCATCGGGATCGACGACGCCCTGCGTGAACGGGAGGGCCGCGAACGGGAGCAGCTGGTACACGGCCAGGTACACGACGGCGAGTCCGAACGCCTTCCACCAGCCGCCTCGGTTCCAGAACGCCTTCCAGCCCGAAGTGCGCGCAGTGGTCGTGTCGGTCATCGTTCCCCCTGATGTCGTCGTCGGCGGCCTTCTCGTGACGGATGCGCCGCTCTCACGGTAGTGGTGCGAGCACGGTAGCGGTGCGAGCACGCTCGGGGCGGACCGACGGGTGTCGTGCTCACGCGGACAGGCGCATGCTGGAGGCATGGCCGCACCTCGTCGACCACGGAAGCCGCCCCGCTGGCTCCTGCGGGCGAGCGACCCGATCGCGCTCGCGCTCGCCGGGCGCCGCTGGTTCCCGCTCTGGGCCGTCGTGCACCACCGCGGGCGGCGCAGCGGCACGGAGTACGACACGCCCATCGCGATCGTGCCGACCGTGGCATCCGACCTCGTGCTCATCGGCCTGCCCTGGGGCGCGACCACCGAATGGGCCCGGAACGTGCAGGCCGCGGGCCGCGCGGTGCTCTCGTGGCGAGGCCGGATCGAGGTGGTCGACGAGCCGCGCATCGTCGGCCCGGAGCTCGCGTCGGTGCTTGCGAAGCCGCCGTACCGGATGGTGGTGCGACGGTTCCCGGTGTCGCTCGTGCTGACGCGTCGGTGAGGCATCCGTCGCCCGCCCACGCCGGGTCGGCCCGCACCTGTCACACGCCGGCCCCGGCCGGTGTCTCCATGACGAACGCACACGATGCACGAGTCACTGCAGGAGATCACCATGGATGCGACGAGGATTCCCCCGACCGAGATCACCGGCCTGTTCGGCGCGGTGGTGAAGGTCGCCAGCCGCAGGATGCTCGGGCAGGTGCCCGATTCGGTCGGCGTGATGTGGCACAACCCGACCGTGATGAAGGACCTCATGAGCATCGGCCGGAAGTCCGAGAAGTGGGACACGCTCGATCCGACCCTGTCCTCCTTCGCGCGCATGGCGACCGCGGCGTACGTCGGGTGCAGCTTCTGCCTCGACCTGCACTACTTCCTGTCGCACGACCAGGGCCTCGACGAGGCGCGGGCGCGTGAGGTGCCCAGGTGGCGGGAGTCCGACGTGTTCACGCCGCTCGAGCGTCGCGTGATGGAGTACGCCGAGGCGATGTGCCAGATGCCGCCCGCCGTGTCCGATGAGCTCTCCGCGACGCTGCTCGAGGAGCTCGGCGCCCCGGCGCTGCTGGAGCTGACCGCGAAGGTCGGGCTGATGGACGCGACGGCGCGCATGAACATCGCCCTCGGCATCCGCTCGGCCGAGTTCTCGGCCAGCTGCGGGCTGCCGCCGCTCGCGGAGCGCTCGTCGGCCGACATAGGCTCGCACGCATGAGCACCGACCCGTTCGTCGTCCACCGCGGCCTGCTCTTCACGGTCGCGTACGAGCTGCTCGGCTCGGCCGCCGACGCCGAGGACGTGCTGCAGGAGTCGTGGCTGCGCTGGTCGCAGGTCGACCAGTCGCAGGTGCGCGAGCCGCGCGCGTACCTCGTGCGCATCGTCACGCGGCAGGCCCTGAACCAGCTGCGCACGGTGTCGCGTCGGCGAGAGGAGTACGTGGGCGAGTGGCTGCCCGAGCCGCTCATCACGAGCCCCGATGTCGCCGAGGACGTCGAGCTCGCCGAGAGCCTCTCGATGGCCATGCTCACGGTGCTCGAGACGCTCGGACCCACCGAGCGCGCCGTGTTCGTGCTGCGCGAGGTGTTCGACGTGCCGTACGACGAGATCGCCGAGGCCGTCGACAAGACGCCCGCCGCGGTGCGGCAGATCGCGCACCGCGCGAAGGAGCACGTCGCGGCGCGCCGGCCTCGGGTCGAGGTCGACCGGGCCGAGCAGGAGCAGGTGGTCGAGCGGTTCCTCGCCGCGTTCAACACCGGCGACCTGCAGGGCCTCATGGACGCGCTCGCACCCGACGTGGTCGCGGTCGCCGACGGCGGTGGGAAGGTGCGCGGTGCGGCCCGGCGGCCCGTCGTGGGCGCCGCGAAGCTCGTGGCCTACGTGCGCGGCGGGCTCGCGAAGTTCGGCGTCACGCCGGTGGCGACGCCGGCGTGGGTCAACGGCGGACCGGGTGCGCGGGTGGAGGTCGACGGCACGCTCGTCGCCGCGCTGAGCTTCACGATCGAGCACGGCCGCATCACGCAGATCTTCTCGGTCGCGAACCCCGAGAAGCTCGAGCGGCTCGACGCGGAGTCGGCCATCGCGCGGTGAGCGAAGCGGATGCCGCGCGCCGCCCCGCCGGGGCTTCAGCCCTCGGCCGGGCGGCGCCGGTTCCAGTGCGCGAGCTTGGCCGGCGCCGCGGAGAGCCACAGCTCTCGGACCGTCCCGTCCCGTCCGAGGTCGACCACGAGCACGCCGACGACCGTGCCGTCGTGCGAGCGCAGCGCCAGCCCCGGTGCGCCGTTCACGTGCACGGTCGCGAACGCGGCATCCGGATGCCGCACCCGCAGGTCGTCGAGCGCGCTCGCCACCTGCGCCCGGCCGCGCAGTTCGGCGCCGTTCGGGTCGCCCGTGTCGACCACGATGCGGCAGTCGGGGTCGAGGAGGCCCGCCTCGGCGAGGTCGTCGCGTCGTTCGAGCGCCGCGAGCAGGCCGGCGACGAGGGCATCAGGCTGCACGGGACGTCACGCCGCCGAGCTTGTCGGGGTTCATCATCCAGAGCACCTGGTCGATGCCCTGATCGGATGCGACGACGGCGAGCACGGCGAACGTCGTCCCGTCCTTGGCGAGCAGCACCGACGGCTGCCCGTTGGTCTCGGTCTCGGTCACCGTCACGCCCGCCCAGAAGTGCGTGTGGAACGCCCGGACGAACTTCGCGACGGTGACCCGTCCGCGCACCGGGAACTTCGAGGCCCGCACGACGCCGCCGCCGTCGGAGTACGACACGACGTCCTCGGCGAAGAGTCGCTCGAGCTGCTCGAGGTCGCCGGTCTGCGCGGCGCTCACGAACGCGGTGAGCAGGCGGCGCTGCTCGGAGGCCGAGACGTCGCGCCGGCGCTCCCCGGCGAGGTGCTTGCGCGCGCGGCTCACGAGCTGGCGCGCGGCGGCCTCGGAGACCCCGATGATCTCGTGAATCTGCGCGTACGAGTAGCCGAACGCCTCGCGCAGCACGTAGGCGGCGCGCTCGGTCGGCGTCAATCGCTCGAGCATGACCAGCACCGCGTAGCCCAGGGCCTCGGTGCGCTCGGCGCCGAGCGTCGGGTCCTGGCTCGTGTCGACGGGCTCGGGAAGCCATGGGCCGATGTAGGTCTCGCGACGGGCACGCGCGGACTGCAGGGCGTTGATGGCCAGGCGGGTGGTGGTCGTGGCGAGGAACGCCGGCGGATCCTGCACGACCGAGCGATCGGTGCCCTGCCAGCGCAGCCACGCCTCCTGCACGATGTCCTCCGCCTCCGAGGCGCTGCCGAGCATCCGGTACGCGATGCCGAACAGCCGTCGGCGCACGGATTGGAAGACGGCGAGCGCGTCGTCGAGGTTCTCGTCCATCTGCCTATCCTGTCGTCCGGCCGGCGGCGGCGCATTCGCCTCCACGTGCTGAGACCGGATGGCGCGCCGAACTGTGACGGGCTCGATCGAGGTGCGTGTCGGTGATCGCCGTCGAGCGCGCGGCGCCTACCCCAGCGGCCGGTTGCTGCGGATGATCCCGTCGGGGTCGAGGCGGCGCTTCACGCGCGCGAGCCGATCGACCACGTCGGCCGAGTAGGCGTCGGCGAGTGTCGTGCCGAGCCCGAGGAACGTGGGCACGGTGGTGTCGCCCCGATGCCGCGCGACGAGGTCGCGCATCGGCTGCAGTGCGGCGGCCGGGTCGATCGACGGGTCCATCAGCAGCACACCGGCGTTGAGGAACCCGCCCGCGCGGACCGCGCCCACGGCCGAGAACTCGGCACCCAGCTCGTCGGCGATCGCACCGCCGAGGGTGCGCACGCTGCAGCGCATGAGGCCGTGCTCGGCGCCCGCGAGGAACGCGTCGACGAACTCCTGCGCGAACGCGGCGTCGAGCGTGTCGACCGCGCCGCCGAAGTCGGCGTTCGGCATCGGGTCGACCGGCTCGGCGGCCACGGCGGCGAGCGACCCGATCGTGAACGCCGTGAGCGTGTCGGCGACGGGTTCGGCCACCGAGATGAGGCGGTCGGCGTAGGAGCGCCCGGTCGCCTCGTCGCCGACGTGCACGAGCGCAACGGTCGCGACGGTCTGGCCGCGCAGCGGCGGCGGCACGAGCGGCATGTCGGGGAACTGCATCATGCCGACGTCGAGCCCGAGCTCGGGAACGTCGCGCGCGAGCTCGAACGCGGCCGAGACGACGTCGACCGCGTTCCGCGCCGGGAATGCGAGGCTGCCTCCGAGGAGGGCGTCGCCCGGGTAGAGCGCGAGCTCGATGGCCGTGATCACGCCGAACAGGCCGCCGCCCCCGCGGAGTGCCCAGGCCAACTCGGCGTCGTCGGAGTCGGTGACCCGGCGCACGTCGCCCGCGGCGTCGACGAGTTCGACCGCGACGATCGAGCGCGCGGGGATGCCGTACCGACGGCTGAACATCGACTGCCCGCCGTTGATGGTGAGCCCGACGACGTTCACCTCGGGGTTGGAGCCGGCCAGGCCGATGAGGCCCGTCCCGTCGAGGCGCTCGAGCGCGCGCCCCCAGTTCACCCCCGCGCCCACGCGGAGCAGCCGCGCCTCGGCGTCGACGACGATCTCGTCGAACCGCGACGGCCGGATCAGGATCACGCCCGCGAGGTCGCCGTCGGCGCCGTGGCCGTTCGGCTGCGTCGTCACGCCGTAGCCGCCGTCGCGGGCGGCGGCGATGATCGCCTGCACGTCCGCGACATCCGCCGGCGTGGCGACGGCTGCGGGTCGCTGGTCGACGGCGAGGTTCCACGGCTGTCGTGCCGTGTCGTAGTCGGGATCGCCCTCGAGCACGATCGTGCCCTGCAGGTCGGAGCGCAGTCGTTCGAGTGCAGCGCGGTCGGAAACGGACATCGTCATCCCCATTCGGTCCGGGGCCCACCGTATCGTCCGCCGCCGACGGTGGGGAAGGGATGCGCCGTCCCACCCTGTCGGGCGGCGGCTGGGCGAGCGTATGGTGAGGGGCGTGCCATCCGCATCGGACCTGGATGAGGCGGCCGCCACGTTCTCGGAGCTCCGCCCGCGCCTGTTCGGCATCGCATACCGCATGCTCGGAAGCGTCGCCGACGCGGACGACGTCGTGCAGGACGCGTGGATCCGATGGCAGGAGTACGACCGATCGGCCGTGCGCGAGCCGGCCGCGTTCCTGGCCACGACGACCACCCGGCTCGCCATCAACGAGCTGCAATCCGCCCGTGTGCGCCGCGAGGCCTACGTCGGCCCGTGGCTGCCGGAGCCGATCGACACGGGCGCCGACCCCGAGCTCGCGGCGGAACGCGACGAGGCGCTCGACTTCGCCGTGCTGCTGCTGCTCGAGCGGCTGTCGCCGACCGAGCGCGCGGCGTACGTGCTGCGCGAGGCGTTCGCGTACCCGTACGACCGCATCGCCGAGATCGTGGACACGACCGACGCGAACGCGCGGCAACTCGTCAGCCGGGCCCGCCGGCACATCGCCCGCCGACGCCACGCGTCGGTGCCGTCGACCGACCGGCACCGGCTGCACGACGCGTTCCTCGCCGCGCAGGACGGCGACCTCGACACGCTCGAGTCGGCCGTCAGGCCGCCGCGACCGTCGAGCTGAGCGAGCGTCGTCCTCCCGCTGTGCGCTCCTGACCTGAACCGGCTCAGCCGGCGAGCACCGCGTCGAGGCTGTCCCGCACGATCGCGAGGCCCCGGCGGAGCTCGTCCTCCTCGATCGTCAGCGCGGGCAGGAACTTCAGCACCTCGTCGAACGCGCCCGACGTCTCGATCACGAGCCCGCGTCTGAACGCGGCCTTCGAGATGCGGCCGGCGAGCGTGCGATCGCCGTCGCAGGCGAGTCCGTACATGAGGCCGCGGCCGCGCACGACGAAGCCCTGCCCAGGGTGGTCGGCGGCGATGCGCTCGAGCTCCTCGCGCAGGAGCGCCGACTTCGCGGCGATCGCGTCGGTGAACGCCGAGTCCGCCCAGTAGGTCTCGAGCGCGACCCGGGCCGACACGAACGCGAGGTTGTTGCCGCGGAAGGTGCCCGTGTGGGCGCCCGGCTTCCACACGTCCACCTCGGGGCGCAGCAGCACGAGCGACATCGGCAGGCCCGAGCCCGAGATCGACTTCGAGACCGTCACGATGTCGGGGACGATGCCCGACTCCTCGAACGCGAAGAACGCCCCCGTGCGGCCGACGCCGGCCTGGATCTCGTCGAGGATCAGCAGGATGCCGCGCGCCGCCGTCAGCTCGCGCAGGCGCTGCAGCCAGGAGGCGCGCGCGACGTTGATGCCGCCCTCGCCCTGCACCGCCTCGACGATCACGGCCGCGGGGAGGTCGAGCCCCGAGCCCGGGTCGTCGAGCATCTTCTCGAGCAGGTCGAGCGTGTCGACGTCGGCGCCGAGGTAGCCGTCGTAGGGGAGGCGCGCGACGTCGTCGAGGCCGACCCCGGCGGCCGTGCGGTAGTGGCTGTTGCCCGTTGCGGCGAGGGAGCCGAGGCTCAGCCCGTGGAAGGCGTTCGTGAACGCCACGACCGTCGAGCGGCCGGTCGCCTGGCGCGCCACCTTGAGCGCCGCCTCCACGGCGTTCGCGCCCGTCGGGCCGGTGAACTGGAGCTTGTGGTCGAGGCCGCGCGGCTGCAGGACGATGCGCTCGAACGCCTCGATGAAGGCCTGCTTCGCCGAGGTGGCCATGTCGAGGCCGTGGATGATGCCGTCGCGCTCGAGATACGCGATGAGCGCCCGCGTGAACGCGGGGTTGTTGTGCCCGTAGTTGAGCACGCCCGCGCCGGCGAAGAAGTCCAGGTACTCGTGGCCGTCGGCGTCGACGAGGGTCGAGCCGGTGGCCCGGTCGAACACGGTCGGGAACGCGCGGATGTACCCGCGCACCTCGGACTCTCGGCGGTCGAAGACTTCCAGGGCTGCGACGCTGCTCATGGCAGGCGGACTCCTCTCGAGGCGGGGGACGGTGAATCGACCCTACGTCCTCAAGCCGGGCGTTCCGTGCACGGGGCGGCCGAACGGCGGGATGATGGAGGCAGAGATCGCCACCCCGAGGAGGCGACGCCATGGCATTCGACACACCGAACGGCACCCGAGGCGCCCGGCAGCCCGGCCGCAGCAGCATCGAGCAGCGGGGCAACCGCTGGATGGTCGAGCGCATCCGTCGCAAGGGCGCGAAGGACGACCGCCAGGTGGTGCTCGTCACGATCGGCAAGCGCACCGGCCGAGAGCGGATGAACCCGGTGCGGTCCTTCCTCGAACCCGACGGCTCGCGGCTCATCGTGGCGTCGGCGAACGGCGCCCCCCGCAACCCCTCGTGGTACTACAACATCGCTGCCAACCCCGAGCGGGTGCGGATCGAGTACGCCGGGCAGCGTATCGACGTGACCGCGTCGCAGCTGCACGGCGACGAGCGCGCCGCGGCCTGGCGGCGCGTCACGACCGAGGCGCGCGGCTTCGCCCGCTACGAGCGCATCACCGATCGGGAGATCCCCGTCATCCGGCTGACGCCGCGCGGCGACGCCTGAGCGACAGCACGAGCCGACCTGCCTCACGCCTCGTCGGCGACCTCGCACGGGTCGTCGACGTCGTCGCCGGTGCCGGCCGCCGCCTTGTTCAGCAGCTGCCGCAGGGCGGAGCGCTCGGAGCCGTCGAGGGTGCCGAGCAGCTCGTCCTGCGCCTCGACCACGCGACGGCACGCGGTCTCGACGAGCTCGCGCCCCTTGTCGGTCGCGACGACCATGCGCTGGCGCCGATCCGTGGGGTTCGCCCGGCGCTCGACGAGGCCCTCCTGCTCGAGGTCGTCGACGAGGTAGGTCATGACCGTGCGGTCGATGCCGAGGTGGGTGGCCAGGGCGAGCTGGCTCGGCTGCGTGCCGCGCAGCACCTCGGCCATGGTCTCGTAGCCGCGGGTGCCGTGCGGGAAGTCGCCGAGGGCGTGCTTCACCCGATCCCGATAGCCGCGCAGCAGCACCCCGAGGGCCCAGCCGAAGTCGTCGCCGAGGTCGAACGCAGGCGCCGGGGCATCCGTTCGCATGGCATCGCTCATGCCGTCGATTCTACCGCTCCTTCTGTGGAATAAATCATCTGTGACACCGATTATCATCGATGCAGCACGTTTGGAGGAGCATGACCATCGAGATCGGAATCCGGATCGAGCCGGCCGTCGACGCAGGGGCGGAGCTGGCCGTTGTCGCAGAGACGAGGGGCCTCGACCTCGTCGTGGTCGGCGCACGACGCGACGTCGACCGCGCGCCGCTCGACCCGTGGACGACCGCCGCCTGGCTGGCCGGCCGCACCGAGCGCATCGCGATCGGCGTCGACGAGCCCGCGCGGGCAGCGCGTGGCGCGGCGTTCGGGCTGCGGCACGAGGCATCCGACCCGCGCGACGCCGAGCGGCCGATCGCGAGCGTCACCGCCCGAGCCCACGACAGCCTGGACGTGCTCGCGCCCTCGCGGCTCCTCCGGGCCGGCGCGCCCGGCCATGACCGCGGCGACGGCGGAGGGCGAGCGGATGCCGCGGGCGCACCGCCGTGGCGCACCGCACCGGCCGGCGCCACCCTCGACGACCTGACGACGCTCACCGCCGAGGGCGTGCCCGTCGTCGTGCCGGCGGACACGCTCGCCGAAGTGGAACGCGTCGCCGCGCTCGCCGAGGAGCTCCGCGGGCTCGCGCCGACCCGGCCCATGCGTTCGGCGGCCGCACGCGCCCGCCGCGTCGCCGGGATCGACTACGACGGCGTTCCCGACTCGCTCGTCGACGCCACGGTGGAACCCGGTGACGCGGCATACCGCAGCGTCTCGTCCACCTACCTCCGCGGCGGGGCGCCGGGTCTCGTGCTCCGGCCGCGCACCGTCGAGGAGGTGGCCGACGCCCTCGCGTTCGCGCGACGTCATCCCGACGTGCCGCTCGGCGTCCGCAGCGGCGGACACGGCGTCAGCGGCCGGTCGACGAACCGCGGCGGCCTCGTCATCGACGTCGGTCGCATGAACACGATCGACGTGCTCGACCGCGCGCGGCGGCTCGTGCGCATCGGGCCGGGCGCGACGTGGAAGCAGGTGGCCGCGGCGCTGCATCCGTTCGGCTGGGCCCTCGGCTCGGGCGATTACGGCGGCGTCGGCGTCGGCGGACTGGCGACCGCGGGCGGCATCGGCCTCCTCTCGCGGCAGCACGGGCTCACGATCGACCACCTGCGCGCGGTCGAGCTCGTGCTCGCCGACGGAACCCTGGTGCGGGCCTCGGCCGACGAGCACGCCGACCTGTTCTGGGCCGTGCGCGGTGCCGGTGCGAACTTCGGCATCGCGACCGCGTTCGAGTTCGAGGTCGACGAGGTCGACGACGTCGGCTGGGCGAAGCTCGCGCTCATCACGCCCGATCTCGAGGGCAGCCTGCGCGACTTCGGGCGCATCGCGAGCACGGCGCCCCGCGACACCACGGCGTTCCTCGTGACCGGGCGCCCGCAGGAGGGCCAGTCGGTGATCCAGCTCTTCGCGATCGTCGACGACGCCGATCCCGACGTCGTCGTCCAGCGGCTCACGCCGTTCACGGGCGTCGGCGTGCTGGCGCAGCAGGAGGCCGCCGTCATGCCGTACCGCGACGTGATGGCGCAGGCCGCCGACGTCGGGCCCGACGGGCAGCACGGCTTCGGCGAGCCGGTGTCGCGCTCGGCGTTCCTCCCAGTGCTCACGCCCGAGTTCGCAGCGGATGCCGCGGCGCTCCTCGAGACCGGGCTCGTGCACTTCTTCGAGCTCCGCACGATGGGCGGGGCGATCGCGGACGTCGCACCCGACGCCATGGGCTTCCCGCACCGGACGCCCGCGTTCCAGGTGACCGCGATGGGGGCCGACGACGCCGCGCTCACCGCGGCGTGGGACGGCCTGCGGCACCACTTCGACGGGCTCTACCTGAGCTTCGAGACCGATCGCAGCCCCGAGCGGCTGCTCGACGCGTTCCCCGAGCCCGTGCTCGGCCGGCTGCGTGCGCTGAAGCGCCGGTACGACCCGGAGAACCGCTTCCGCGACAACTTCAACATCGACCCGACGGTCGCCGCGGCATCCGTCGGTTCTCCCGAGACCCGCTGGGAGGCGGCATCATGACCGACTACGGACACGACCTGCAGTTCGGCACCTTCATCACCCCCTCGGCACAGGGCGCCCGGCACGCCGTGGAGCTCGCCGAGGCATCCGATCGCGCCGGGCTCGACCTCGTGACGTTCCAGGATCACCCATACCAGGCGGCGTTCCTCGACACGTCGACGCTGCTCGCGTACGTGGCGGCGCGCACCGAGCGGGTGCACCTGAGCGCGAACGTCGCGAGCCTGCCGCTGCGGCCGCCCGCGGTGCTCGCCCGCGCCGCGGCATCCCTCGACGTGCTCAGCGGCGGCCGCTTCGAGCTCGGGATCGGCGCCGGCGCGTTCTGGGACGGCATCGCGGCGATGGGCGGCCGTCGGCTCACGCCCGGCCAGGGCGTCGATGCGCTGCGCGAGGGCATCGCGATCATCCGCGACCTCTGGGACGTGGATGCCGCGGGCCGGGTGTCCCACCACGGGCGGTACTACGACGTGGCCGGGGCGAAGCGCGGGCCCCGACCCGCCCATGACATCGGGGTCTGGGTCGGCGCGTACAAGCCGCGGATGCTGGGGCTCACCGGCGAGGTCGGCGACGGCTGGCTGCCGTCGCTCGAGTACCTCGACCGCGGCGTGGCGTCGCTCGACCCGTCGAACGCTCGCATCGACGACGCCGCGCTCGCCGCCGGCCGCTCGCCGCGCGACGTGCGTCGCCTGCTCAACTTCATGCGCGTCGAGCTCTCGCCGGTGTCGCGCGGGCTGCTCTCGGGGCCGCCCGAGCAGTGGGTCGACGACCTCGCCGGGCTCGCGCTCGACCACGGCATGAGCGCGTTCCTCGTCGCGGGCGACGACCCCGTGGTCGCGGAGCGGCTCGGCGCCGAGATCGCGCCCGCCGTGCGCGAGCTCGTGGCGCGCGAGCGCGGAGCGGGCGAGTCGGGCGCGGGCGAGTCGGGCGCGAGCACGACGGCGGCCTGAGCGGCGGCCTGAGCAGTCGCCGGCCAGCGGTCAGGTCGTGGGATGCATCGTCGGCGGCAGGAGCGCGGCCACGAGCGTCTCCGCGAGCCAGGCCTCGTAGGCCTCGTCGCTCCAGCCGCACTCGCCGACCAGCGCCTCGTAGTTGGCCCGGCCGCACACCGCGTAGACGATGTCGCCGGCGCGTTCGGCGGTCATGCCCTCGCGCAGCACGCTGCGCTCGGCGAGCATGCGTCCGAACCCGTCGCGCAGGCCGTGCCGTCGCTCCGCGGCGAGGCGATCGCGCAGGTCGACGAGCGAGGCGTCGCCGTTCGCCGCGGCGTCGAGGACGCGGAGGAGCGGGCCGACGCGGGACCAGATCCCGGGCTGCGTCGCCGCATACCGTCGCAACTGTCGCACGGGATCGGGTTCCTCGTCGATCCGCCGGATCGCCGGGCGTTCGCGCACCGGCACCTCGGCGCGCTCCGCGCCGCCCGCGACGGCCGCGCGCACGGCGTCGGCCAGCAGTCCGGCCTTGCCGCTCGCAGATCGATAGACCGTCTCGACGGCCACGCCCGCCTCCGCGGCGATCGCGGGGATCGTGGTGCCTGCGTACCCGCGCTCCACGAACAGCCGCGCGGCGGCGTCGATGATCCGACGGCGCGTGCCGGCCGCCTGCTCGCGCCGACGCGTGGCGTCGTACTGGCGTCTTGACACTTCTGACATTAAGGAGAATGATACTGGCATGAATATGAGATCGGCGCACCGACGCGCCGGTCGATCGGGAGGTGGCCGCCATGAAGGTCATCGAGGCCAGCGCACAGATCGCGCGCACGCCGCGTGAGGTCTTCGACTACGTCAGCGACGCCGCTCGGCTCCCCGAGTGGCAGCCGACGGTCGAGGAGGCCGGCGTCGAACCGCCCGGCATCCGCCAGGTCGGCATGATCGGCTACGAGGTCCGACGCGTGCCCGGCGGCCCGCGGCGCATCCGGTGGCGGGTCACGGAATGCGAACCCGGCGCGCGGTGGGCGGTCGAGGGCATCGACGGTCCGGTGCGCGCGCACGTGTCGATCTCGCTGGCCCCCAGCGGCGATTCCGCGACGCAGGTCGGCTACCGGATCTGGTTCGAGGGCCACGGCATCGGCCGGCTCATCCGGGTGATGGCCGCTCGGGGCGCCCGCACGGATGCCCCGGCGAGCCTCGAACGGCTCCGGCAGCGACTCGAGGGCGCACCCGCGCCGACGGGGCATCCGGTCGGGAACTGACCGAGGGTCGTCGTACGCTCACGGCATGGCCGAGTCGACGACTGCGAAGTACGACGTCAAGCGCGAGCATCGCGACCTCTACGCGCCCTCGGCGAAGGACTTCGCGATCGTCGAGGTGCCGCCGATGCGGTACCTCGCCGTCGACGGGCACGGCGATCCCAACACCGCGGCGTCGTACCGGGAGGCGGTGCAGGCGCTGTATGGCGTGGCGTACACCGTGAAGTTCGCGAGCAAGCGGAGCCTCGGACGCGACTTCGTCGTCGCCCCGCTCGAGGGACTCTGGTGGGCCGACGACCCGCGCGCATTCGCGGCGCGGGACAAAGGTGCTTGGAGCTGGACGATGCTCATCGCCCAGCCCGACTGGATCGACGACGCGGCGGTCGCCGACGCCGTGACCGCGGTGCGCGCGAAGGCGGCGAAGGCCGGCGACCCGGCGAACCCCGCGCTCGACCTGCTCCGCCTCGCGCACCTGACCGAGGGCACCTCGGCGCAGATCCTGCACGTCGGCTCGTACGAGGCCGAGTCGCCGACGCTCGCGCGCCTCCACGACGAGTGGATGCCGCAGCACGGCCTCACCTTCAACGGCCCGCACCACGAGATCTACCTCAGCGACCCCGGTCGCACGGCACCCGAGAAGCTGAAGACCGTGCTGCGCCAGCCGGTGCGGCCGGCCTGACGGGGTTCGGCGCGCATGATCGGGCGCGTGGCGTCGCCGGCGCGGGGAGAGTGACGATCCGGCGGCGGGTGGGACCAGCCGTGGTCTGCTTGGCGCAACCCCGTAGGGACAGGCCGCCTGAAACCCAGTGCTCCCGCTCTTACCTCACGACTCGACCGAATCTCTCTCACTACGTGGACCGACCAGCACGGTCATCTGTGACATCCCGACCTCACTCCGGCCGGTTCCCCGCCTCTCCGTTGATCGTGAACGGCGTCGTCACGCCCTCGTACATGACGTGCGCGACGAGCCCGTCGACCGCGTGGGGGAGCGTGTGGCAGTGGTCGCTCCAGATGCCGGGGTTGTCGGCGACGAACGCGATGTCGTAGGACTCGCCAGGGTGCACGTCGAGCGAGTCGACGATCCAGGGGCTGCCGGATGCCGCGACGCCATCCCGTGACAGCACGACCACGTGGTGCCCGTGCAGGTGCATGGGGTGCACGTCGCCCGAGTCGTTGCGCAGGCGCATCACGACGACGTCGCCCTCGCTCACGTCGAACATCGGCACGTCGGGGAACATGCGCCCGTTGATCGTCCAGAAGTTGCCGGGGCGCCCGTCGATGATGCCGAAGCGGCGCGCGATCACGTACTCGTACGAGCGGTCGGGCAGGGTCGGGTCGAAGTCGAGCGGCGCGGGTGCGCCGTAGGCGAGCAGGTCGAGCGTCGTCGAGGGCTGCGGCACGGGCGGGGCGGATGCCTCCGGTGCCCGCGGGTCCCCGATGAGCACGCTGCGCGCGCCGCCGGTGTGCAGTCGCACCAGCTCGCCGCGCGCCGGTGCCCGCATCTCGACATCCGCGCGCCCGCCCGCCGGGATGAGCACGCGCTGCCCATCGACCTCGGCGGGCACGTTCACCTCGTGCCCGTCGGTCGCGACGACGCGGAACAGGGCATCCGACCACACCGAGGCGGTGCCCTGGTCGGTGTTGATGACGCGCACGCGCACGGTCGATCCCGGGGCGGCGTCGATGCGCTCGTCGCCGGCCGCGCCGTTGAGCGTGTGCTGCCCGCCGTAGACGTGCAGCAGGGCGGTGACGTCGGTTGCGGCGACGGGCGCAGTCGCGGCATCCGTCGACGCGGTCGTCGAGGCCGGTGCGACGGCGGCCGGCTCGATCACGATCGCCCCGAGGAGCCCGCCGACGACCTGCTCGTGCGACACCTGGTGGGAGTGGTACCAGTACGTGCCGGCATCCGTCGCCTCGAAGCGGTAGACGTGGCTGCCGCCGACGGCTACGGCGTCCTGCGTGATCCCGGCGACGCCGTCGGCCGCGTTCGGCACGTCGATGCCGTGCCAGTGCAGCGTCGCCCCGGCCTCCACCGACTCGTTCACGAACGTCACCTCGACGAGGTCGCCCTGGTGCGCGCGGATCTCGGGCCCCGGCGAGGTGCCGTTCACGGTGTAGCCCTCGACCGACCGGCCGCCGGGCACGTCGATCGTGCCCTGCCGGGCGGTGAGCTCGACGCGCACGTCGGGCGCGCGGTCAGGGTCGGCCGTCAGCGCCGTGACGTCGACGGCCCCGGCCCCGGCACCGACGCCGGCGGATGCCGCGGAGGCACCGGACCCGGCCGGGCTGCCGTGCCCGTGGCCGTCGTCGCTCCCGCCGCCTCCGGCGCCCATGTCCATGACCGAGTACTCGCCGAGCAGCGTGGAACTCCACGCGAGCGCGCCGGCGCCGAGCGCGGTCGTGACCGCGACGCCGACGACGGCGCACCGCAGGAGATCACGCCGAGACGGCATCGCTCGTCGCCTCCTCGGAGGACGATCCGGTGCGAGCGGATGCGGCGTCCGTGCGCGACGCCCGCCGCACGCGGAGCGCGGCGATGACCGCAGCCAGCACGATCGCGGCCGCGTTGGCGCCGTGGATGAGGCCGAGGTAAGGGACGTCCGTGATCGAGAAGCCGAGCGTCACCTGCAGCACGATGAGCGCGAGCGTGATCGCCGCCCAGAGCTTCGCCCCGCGGGCGCGCACGAAGAACGACACGATCAGCAGTGCGACGGCGATGAGCGGCAAAGCAACGCCGCCGACGATCCCGTGGATCCAGAACCCGAGCTCGCCGGAGCCCCCGGCTCCGCCGCTCTCGAGGACGGCCTTGTCGACGACGTCGCCGCTCGACACCCGGTTGAGCACGCCGCCGAAGGCGAACGCGATGGCGGCGGCCTGCACGACCACACCGCCGGCGATGATCCAGGCTAGAGCCGTGTAGACCTTGCGCATGAGGTGCCTCCCTGTTCGGTGCGGCGCGCCGTCGTGGCATCCGCTCGCCCTCGAGGCTCGCGCAGGCGCGCCGGCGCCGGAACCCAGCAGGCCCGGAACCTCTGTGGCGGTGCGCCGCACACCGCATGGGGGCCTGCCTCCAAGGGCCGGTACGGATGCCCCTCTCCCGCCGGCGCGGCAGGAGGAGGACGATGGGGGTGTGCTCCGCAGGTGGGGATGGTTCGCAGCACTGGCGCCGCTGGGAGCGGCGTCCCTGCTGTACGTCGTCGTCGCGCGTGGATTCCTGGCCGGGGCAGCGGATCCCGCCCTCGCCTGGCCCCTGCTCGGCATCCTGCCGCTGTTCGCCTTCAGCATCTGGCTCTTGACGGCCTCCACGGCCCGCTCGGCGCTGTTCCTCGCGTGGGCGGCGACCGCGATGGCGGTGGGCGCAGCATACGAGACGTTCATGCTGACGAACCCCGACGTGATCCGGGAGCAGTGGTACCCGATCTTCAATCTCCTCGGGTTGACGGCCTCCACGGTCGCGTCCGCCGCATTCGTGAGCATGTTCGCGACCTTCCCGACGGGCATCCCCGAGAAGCGATGGCAGCGTGTCTCCGTCTGGCTGTTCTGGGTCCCGGTCGTCGTCGTCCCGTTCTCGCTCTTCGTGGTGCCGCACGTGCTCACGGTGGAGGTGCACGCCGAGCAGGGGCAGGCCATCGCGAATCCGTTCGCGCTGCCGGGCCTCGCCTGGGCGAGCCCGGTCGTGGCGTGGATCGTCTACTCGTGGCCGGCGGTGTTCCTCGCGCTCGCCGTGCTGATCTCGCGGGCGTTCTTCGGGGATCCGGTGATACGGATCCGCACGCGCCTCATGGCCTGGGTCACGTTCGCGATCGTCGTGAGCTACTCGCTCACGCTGTTCCTGCCCGAGAACCTCATGCTCAACGCCGCGGTCCTGGTGGTCCTCACGGCGATCCCGCTCGTGGCGATCCACGGCATCCTCCGGTACGGCGCATTCGACGTGGCGGCGGAGGATCGCGCGCACTTCGTGACGAGGTCCGCCGGCGTCCTCATCACCGTGCTCTACGGCATCGCCGTGGTCGCCCCGGCCGTGCTGCTCCTCGATCGCCTGACGCCGCTCGGGATCGCCTTCCTCACGGCACTCGTGGCGGTCGCCCTGCTGCCCGTGCGCGGATGGCTCCAGCGCTGGATCCACCGGGTCGTCTTCGGCGACCGCGACCGCCAGCTCGCGATGCTCAGCGAGCTCGGCGCGGAGCTCGAGCGCTCGGCCGACCCTGGCGACCTCCTGACGCACCTGGCGACCGCGGTCGGCGACGGACTGGGCGCGACCTGGGTGCGCATCCGCCTCGCGACGTCGGACGGCGCGCTCGCCGACTCGCCCGCGGGGATCGCCGGCGACGTGGTGGGCGATGCGGTCGAGGGAGCCGACCTCGTGCATGCGGAGGAGTTCCTCGGTCGTATCGACGTCGGCCCGCGCCACCGCGGGGAGTACAGCGAGGCCGAGCGGACGCTGCTGCGCACGGTCGCCGGCCAGGCCGCGGCATCCGTCGCCAACGTGCGCCTCACCGCCCGGCTCGCCGAGCAGCTCGCCGAGCTGACCGCTTCGCGGGAACGACTCGTCGCCGCGCAGGACGGGGAGCGCCGGCGCCTCGAGCGGGATCTCCACGATGGGATCCAGCAGGACATCGTCGCCCAGATCGCGGGCCTCCGGCTGGCCCGGAACCGGCTGGAGCGCGGCCAGCTCGCGGGGGCCGACCTCGCGGAGCTGCAGGAGCAGGCCCGCCAGACGCTCACCGACCTGCGCGAGCTCGCGCACGGCATCCACCCGCCGGTGCTCAGCGACAACGGGCTCGTCGCCGCGATCGAGTCGGGCGCCGCGCGGTACCCGATCCCGCTCACGGTGCACGCGGATGCGCGGGTCCGCGCCGAGCGGTATCCCGCCGACGTCGAGACGACCGCGTACTACGTGGTGCGGGAGGCGCTCACGAACACGGCGAAGCATGCGCACGCGAGCACGGCGTCGGTCGCCCTCGCCAGGACCGACGGCCGGCTGCGCGTCACGATCAGCGACGACGGCTGCGGACTCGGGGCGAGCTCCTCGAGTTCCTCGGACTCCTCGGGCGCGGCGGATTCGTCGGGCTCCGCGGGATCGTCGGGTTCCTCGCCCTCTCCGGGCGCGGCGACGAGCGGGGGGCTCGCGAACATCCGCGACCGCGTCGCCGCCCTCCGGGGCACGGTCCGCATCTCGTCCGCCGACCCCTCGGGCACCGGCACGATGGTCGACGTGGACCTGCCCGTCGGCGCCGGGGGAGCACGATGACCCGCCCCGGTCTGTGGCGTGCTCGAACGAGTGGGGGTCAGCCTCCACGCGCAGACACGGAAGGCCCTCTCCCGCGGACGCCCGCGCAGGAGGACCATGGAACCGTGGACCGCAGGTGGGTGTGCCTCGCGACGCTGGGCCCGATCGGGGTCGCCGCGCTGGTCTACATCGTCGTCGTGCGGGGCTTCATCGAGGCCGACGCCGACCACGGGCTCGCATGGCCGATCCTCGGCGCGCTGCCGCTGTTCGTGCTCGGGATGTGGCTGCTGACGGTGACGAGGTCGCTCACCGCCGTGCTCATCGGGCTCGCGGCGACCGCGATCCTCGTCGGTTCCGCGTACGAGACCTTCCTGCAGCGCAACCTCGAGATCATGGCGGAGCCGTGGTTCCCGTTCTTCAACCTGATCGGCCTGACCGCGGACGCCGCCGCGACGTCGGCGTTCCTCATCGTGTTCGCGACGTTCCCCGACGGCGTGGTCGAGCAGCGGTGGCAGCGGATCGCGGTCGCCTTCCTGTGGACCCCGCTGCTCGCAGGCCCGCTGACCCTGCTCACCACCCCGCACGTCGTGATGTCGCCGTGGATCGGCATCAGCGGTGCCGGCATCCCCAATCCCTATGCCGTGCCCTGGCTCGAATGGGCGGCTCCCCTCGTCAACATCGCGTTCCTCCAGTCGTGGCCCGCCGTGATCCTCGGACTCGCCGTGCTGGGAACGCGCGCCCTGTTCGGGTCGCCCGAGGTGCGGACGCGCACGCGGGTCATGGCGATCACGGTCGCGGCGGCCGCGGCGGCGTTCGCGATCTGGCCGCTCCTCCCGTGGCCTGAGGTCGGGCAGTTCATCGTCTACGGGGCGCTCATCGCCCTGCCGATCGCCGCCGTGCACGGCATCTTCAAGTACGGCGCGTTCGACGTCGCGCCCGGCGATCGCGGCCGCAACGCCGCCCGCTCCGCGAACCTGCTCATCACGGTCTTCTACGCCATCGCGGTCGCCACGCCGGCGATCCTGCTGTCGGGGCGGCTGCGCGTCGTACCCGCCGTGATCATCACGACCCTGGTCGCGATCGCCCTGCTGCCGGTGCGCTCGTGGGTGCAGCGCTGGATCCACCGCCGGCTCTTCGGCGACCGCGAGCGCCAGCTCGAGCTGCTCGGCGAGCTCGGCGCGAGCCTCGAGGAGGCCGGCGAGCCGCGCGACCTGCTCACCCGGCTCGCAGAGGCCGTGCGCGACGGCCTGGGCGCCTCGTGGGTGCGGATCCGCCTCGCGACGGCCGACGGCACGCTCGCCGCGTCGCCCGTGGGCACAGCGGGCGCGGCCGATACGTCGACCGAGCCGACGCTCTCCGCCGACCTCGTGCGCGGCGACGAGACGCTCGGGCGCATCGAGGTGGGTGCACGTCACCACGGCGAGTACAACGACGCCGAGCGGAGGCTCCTGCGCACGGTCGCGGGCCAGGCCGCGGCATCCGTGGCCAACGTGCGCCTCACCGCGCAGCTCGCCGAGCAGCTCGTGGAGCTGACCGCATCGCGCGAGCGGCTCGTGGCCGCGCAGGACGACGAGCGCCGGCGCCTCGAGCGCGACCTGCACGACGGGATTCAGCAGAACGTGGTCGCCCAGATCGCCGGCCTGCGCCTCGCCCGCAACCGGCTGCAGCGCGGCGAGCTCACGCCGGCCGAGCTGAGCGAGCTGCAGGACCAGGCCCGCGAGACGCTCACCGACCTGCGCGAGCTGGCGCAGGGCATCCACCCGCCGGTGCTGAGCGACAACGGGCTCGTCGCCGCGGTGGAGTCGGGGGTCGCCCGGTTCCCGATCCCGCTCTCGGTCGAGGCGGATGCCGCGGTGCGTGCCGAGCGCTACCCCGACGACATCGAGACCACGGCGTACTACGTCGTGCGCGAGGCGCTCGCGAACACGGCGAAGCACGCCAACGCGACGCACGCGTCCGTCGAGCTGGCCCGGTCGAACGGGCACCTGCGCATCGCGATCACCGATGACGGCTGCGGCATCGGCGCGTCGGCGACGGATGCCGCGACGGCCGCGGCGGCGTCGCACGGCGGGCTCGCGAACATCCGCGACCGCGTGGCCGCTCTGCGCGGGACCGTGCAGGTCGCGCCGGCCGACGGCGTGGGCAGCGGGACGACCGTGCTCGTGGACCTGCCCGTGGGTGATCGCGTTGGATGACACGGGCGTGCTGCGCGTCGTGATCGCCGAGGACAACTACCTCGTGCGCGAGGGCCTGCGGCGCTTGCTCGAGGACTCGGGCGAGATCGACGTGATCGCCTCGGTCGGCAACGGCGTCGAGCTCCTCGACGCGGTGCGTCGGCTCGGCCCCGACGCGGTGCTCACCGACATCCGGATGCCGCCGGGGCACCACATGGAGGGCATCGAGGCCGCGCACGCGATCCGCGCGGCCTCGCCCGACACGGGCGTGGTCGTGCTGTCGCAGCACGCCGACGAGAGCTACGCGCTCGCGCTCTTCGACGACGGCTCGGCGGGGCTCGGCTACCTGCTCAAGGACCGGATCGGCGACCTCGAGGACCTCGTGCACGCCCTGCGCGAGGTGCGCGCCGGCGGTTCGGTCATCGATCCGCAGATCGTCGACACGCTCGTGCGGCGCCGCAGCGCGGCGGGCGCGGCGAGCCCGCTCGCGGCGCTCTCGCCGCGCGAGCTCGAGGTGCTGCGCGAGATGGCGGCGGGCAAGACCAACGCCGGCATCGAGCAGGCGCTCTTCCTCTCGTCGTCGACCGTGGAGAAGCACGTCAACGCGATCTTCACGAAGCTGCGCCTGCCCGAGACGGGCGTGCATCGGCGGGTGGCCGCCGTGCTGGCGTTCCTGCAGAGCTCGAGCGCGTGAGCGGGACTCAGCGGAGCGGACTCAGCGGAGCGGGGCTCAGTGGAGCAGCTCGACGACCTCGCCGGCTCGCCCGTCGTCGATGAGGCGCGCGACCTGCGTGGCGATCGCCCGCGGCGGGATCAGCGGCCCGGCCGCGGCCTGCTGCTCTGTCGTGAGCGCCGCCAACTCGCGATGCGCGCGCTCCAGCCCGATCCAGCCCGGCACGACCGCCATCACGCGCACGTCGTCGCGATCGCCGAGGGCGCTCGTGAAGCGCCGCAGCGCCGCCTTCGCGGCGGCGTACTCGGGCGACGCGTAGGCATCGCCGCCCTCGCCGGCGCTGGAGCCGATGTTGACGACCGCCCCGATCCCCGACGCGATGCGCTCCCAGAGAACCTGGATCAGCCGCATGGGAGCGACGAGATCGAGCGTGAGGGCTCGATGCCAGGCGTCGGGATCCGCCGATGGGTACTGCGGCCCAGGCTGCCAGCCGCCGGCGTTGTTCACGAGCCCGCCGACGTCGTCGCGTTCGAGGAGGGCGTCGGCCGCGGCCTCGATGCCGGCGGGGGTCGACAGGTCCGCCACGATCACCGGCGCCTCGACGCGGTAACGGGCCTCGAGGTCGGCCGCGGCGGCACGTGCGGTGGGTTCATCGCGGTCGACGAGGATGACGGGCCGACCCCGCGAGGCCAGCTCGTCGGCGATGACGGTTCCGAGGCCGGAGCCCCCGCCGGTGATCACGACGCGCGAGCGCATGAGCCGATCCTTGTCCACCCCTCCGACACGGGCGCCTCGCCGGTCTAGCCTGAGACCTGGGCAGCGGGCATCCGTCGCCAGGTCGACGAAGGGGTCGCGATCCACATGGACATCACCGACAACGGGCCGGAGCCGAACGCGTTCGACATCGAGCGGGCGACGAAGGAGAACTCGAACTACCGGACGGTCGCCTGGAGCGGGAAGTACCTCCAGGTGACCCTCATGTCGATCCCGGTCGGCGAGTCGATCGGCCTCGAGGCGCACCCCGAGACCGACCAGTTCCTGCGCCTCGACGCCGGCCGCGGCCGGGCCAAGATGGGCCCGTCCAAGGACGACCTCAGCTTCCAGCAGGACGTCTCGGACGGCTGGAGCGTCCAGGTGCCGGCCGGCACGTGGCATGACGTCGAGAACACCGGGGACGAGCCGCTGCGGCTCTACGTCGTGTACGCGCCCGTGCATCACGCGGCCGGGATCGTGCAGGCCACCTCGGACGATGCGGAGCGCGACGAGGAGTCCGGCCGCGACGAGCCGCCGTCGTGGGCCGCCGAGCCCGAGGGCGGCCAGCCCGAGGACGAGCACGCCTGACGGCGGGCAGGGCTGGCAGCCCGCCGGGCACGCCTGACCTTGGGCAGCGCCGACAGCCCGCCGAGCACGCCCGGCGGCGGGCCAGCGGCATCCGCTCGCACCTAGGCGGCGCGGGCCGACTGCTCGTGCGAATCCCGCGGAGCCTGCACTCGCGTCATCGGGGCGACGCGCGGCACGCCCGCGGCGACGAACGCCTCGCGCGGGTTCTGCACCGACAGCAGCGACACGATGTCGCGGCCGGCGAACAGGGCGCTGATCCAGACGAGGAGCACGCGGAACTTCCGCTCCCAGGTCGGGATGGCGAGCACGTGGTAGCCGCGGTGCATCACCCAGGCGAGGAGCCCGGTGATGACGATCCCCTTGTACTGGAAGATCCCGCGGCCGAGGCCGAGCGTCGCGACGGCGCCGAGGCTCGCGTGGCGGTAGGGGCGCGGCCGCCGGCCGTGGAGCACGGCGACGATGTTCGCCGCCAGGCGCTTGCCCTGCCGCACGGCGTGCTGCGCGTTCGGCACGGTGGTCGTGCCGGGCACGGCGAGGTCGGGCACGGCGGCGTTGTCGCCGGCGGCCCACGCGTCCTCGACGGGGGCGTCGTCGGTGCCGACGCGCAGGTCGGGTCGCACGACGATGCGTCCGCGGTCGTCGGTGGGCAGGTCGGTGTGCTTCGCGATCACCGGATGCGCGCCGTTGCCGGCGGTCCACACGATGAGGTTCGCGTCGAACTCCTCGCCGTTCGACAGCACGACGTGGCCCCCCTCGAGCGAGACCGCCCGCGCGCCGAGGTGGATGCGCCCGCCGCGCTGCTCGAGGTGGCGCACCACCCACGCGCCCGGCCGGTCGGTGACCTCGGGCAGGATCCGATGGTTCGCCTCGACGAGGTGGAACGACAGGTCGGAGAACGAGAGCTCGGGGTACTGCAGCAGCAGGTCGGTCGCGAGCGAGAGCAGCTCCGAGAAGCCCTCGACGCCCGAGAACCCGCCGCCCACGAAGACGACGGTCAGCAGTCGGCGCCGCTCGGGTCCGTCGGGCAGCGCGGCCGCCCGGTCGAACGCCGTGAGCAGCCGGTCGCGGATCGCGACCGCCTCCTCGACGTGCTTCATGCCGATGGCCACCTCGTCGGCGCCCGGCACCGGGAGCTTGCGCGTGACGGCGCCGGCCGTGACGACGATCACGTCGTACGGGAGCGCGTAGTCCGGCGCATCCGTCGGACGCACCGTCACGGTCTTCGTCGCGTGCTCGATCCTGGTGACCGTGCCCGCGACGACCTTCGTGCGCTGCAAGTGCTTGCGCAGCGAGACCGCCGCGTGTCGCGCCTCGATCGAGCCCGCGCTCACCTCCGGAAGGAACGGCTGGTAGGTCATGTACGGGCGGGGGTCGATGATCACCAGCTCCGCCTCGTCCGGCGACAGCTGCTTCTCGAGCTTCCACGCCGTGTAGAAGCCGGCGTAGCCGCCTCCGACGATCACGATCCTTCGCATGAGCTGGCGCTCCTTTCGGTCCTTACATCAGTTAAGACCGAATAGGGGCCCGAAATGTGACAGCGCTTGCAGTCCTGGTGCTGCAGCACTCGGATGCCGCGGTCTCGCGTTCAGATCGGCAGCGGGCGGTCGTCGACGATCGTCTTCATGACAAGGGTCGACTCGACGCGCTGCACGCCGGGCAGGGCGGCGAGCTGCTCGTCCCAGAGGCGCTGGTAGGCGGCGAGGTCGCGCACCGCGACCCGCAGCAGGTAGTCGGGGTTGCCGAAGAGGCGCAGCGCCTGGATCACCTCGGGGATCTCGGCGACGGCCGCGTCGAACGCGGGGATCGTGGCCTTGTTCGCCTGCTCCATCGTGACGAACACGAGCGCGCCGAAGCCGAGTCCGACGACCTCGGGGTCGATGACGGCGCGATAGCCCGAGATGGCACCGGATGCCTCGAGTGCGTGCAGTCGGCGATGGGTCGGCGACATGCTCAGCTGCACGCGCGCCGCGAGGTCGGTGAGGCTGAGGCGGCCGTCCTGCTGCAGCTCGGTGAGGATTCTCCGATCGATGGCGTCCATGAGTGGATTCTTCCACTGGAGGCCCCATTCTGGGACGAAGTTGGAAGCCTATTCCGGCCGTCCTTCCGTAGGTTCATCGTGTACGAACCGGAAGGACCTCCCATGAACCTCGAGCTGCTGCTCGCGTGCTGGGGCATGATGACGCTCATGGTGGTCGTGCCCGGTCCCGACTGGGCGTACATCATCTCGGCGGGCATGCAGGAGCGCACCCTCGTCCCGTCGCTCGCCGGCATCCTCGTCGGGTACCTCGCGGCCGTCGTCGCCGTCGCCATCGGCGTCGGCGCGGCGGTGGCGGCGCTGCCGTGGGTGCTGGTCGCGCTCACGTTCTCGGCCGCGACGTACCTGGCCTACCTGGGCGTCAAGGTCCTGCGGCATCCTCCGGTGGTCGCGGGCGCGGTATCCGTCGGGTCGGTCGAGGGCGGCGAGGGTGCGGCCGAGGGCGGCGGGGCTGCGGCGGCATCCGATCGGCCCTGGCTGCGCCTCGTGCAGGGTGCCGGCGTGAGCGGCCTGAACCCCAAGGGGCTCCTCGTGCTCGTCGTGCTGCTGCCGCAGTTCACCGACGCGGCAAGCGCCTGGCCGATCCCCGTGCAGCTCGCCGTGCTCGGGCTGATCTTCGTGGCGAGCTGCGCGCTCGTGTACTCGGTCGTGGGCGTGAGCGCCCGGGCGGTGCTGCGGGCGCGGCCGTCGGCGATGCGTGTCCTGTCGCGGGTCTCGGGTGCGGCGATGGTCGTGCTCGCCGTCTGGCTCGTCGCCGAGCAGGTCTCGCACTTCGTGACCGCGTGACGGACGCCCGCGCCGCGTCGGTGTGCGCGGCGCTTCGTGCGTCAGTCGTCGGGCATCGAGCGCCGGTCGCCCACCGGGCCTCCGGCCTTCGGGAAGGCGAGCGAGTCGGCGGCGACCCACCACTCCATGACGTCGTACGCGAGCCGGCCGGCGATCACCGACGGGTCGGCGTCCGAGAGGCGTGCGGCCTCGTCGGGGTCGCAGGCGAAGATCGACATGCCGCGATACGACTCGTCGCTCTGCCGGTCGAAGGGCCCGTTCACCACGAGGATGCCGCGGCGCCGCAGGTCGGCGCGGTAGGCGAGATGCCGCGACTGCAGCGCTTCGAGGTCCGCCTCGGGCAGGTCGGGCGCATCGACGGGCCGCCGCAGCACCACGAGCGTGTAGACGTCGAACGCGTCGGGGATGTTCGGATCGCGTGCCATTGCACGATCCTAGGACTCACCCCTCGTCGGTCGCGCTCCCTCGCAGCGGGGCCGCCGCGGCGTGCAGCTCGCGCCCGTGCAGGCCGAGCGACTGCTCGGCGACATCCGTCACGAACCGGGTGAACGACTCGTCGGCGAAGGTGCCGACGTTGTTCGCGTAGGCGCCGACGCCGTCGACCGCGACGAGGATCCGCACGCACGCGCCGAACGGGTCGTCGGTGCGGAACTCGCCCGCCGCGACACCCTCCTCGATGAGCGCGGTGAGCCGGTTCCGGTCGAGCTCCTCCTGCTCGAGGAGCGCGTCGCCGAGGGCCGGCGTGAACCGGCAGAGGTGGCGTGCGTTCAGCCAGAGGCGCGCGGCATCCCGCCCCGGCTCGCCCTCGGCGTAGGCGACCAGGCGCGCCATGCGGGTCATCGGATCGCCGTCCTCGGGCACGAGCAGCTCGCGCTCGTCGGTGACCGCGCGCACGAACGCCTCGATCACGAGGTCCTCGGCGACGGGGAAGTAATGGGAGATCAGTCCCGGCCGCACGCCGAGCCCCTCGGCGACGGCGCGCACGGTGATGCCCTCGAGTCCGTGGGCCAGGGCGATGCGCGCGGCTTCGCCCACGATCTCGGCGCGGCGCTCCTCGGGCTGCTTCCGGACGCGTGACGTCGCAGGGCTTGACACCATGCCCGGAATCTTATTGGATAAGCGACCAATAGCCAATTGGTCACTCGACCAATAGCAACGTCGCTCCGGCTGCAGGCGACCGCGCGCCCGGCTCCGTGCAGCCGAGAGGAGCATCGTGTCCGCCACCCTCCCCCCGCCGTCCGCCGACCCGACGGCGACGACGGCCGACCCGACGACGACGGCCGAGCCGACGGAGTCGGTCGCACCCGAGTTCGTCGACGTCGCCACCCGCCCCGAGACCCGCGGCATCGAGGTCGTCCGCCCGTCCGAGCGCCACGGCCGCGCCCGCGACCTCTTCGCGGTCTGGGCGGCCCCGAACGTCAGCGTGCTGAACTTCACGATCGGCGCGACCATGATCCTGCTCGGCCTCGAGCTCTGGCAGGCGCTCGCCGTGATCGTCGTCGGCAGCCTCCCGTGGATCCTCACGGGGATCGTCGCGATCAGCGGCCCGGCGGCCGGCACCTCCGGGTCGGTGATCAGCCGGGCGATGTACGGCATCGTCGGCAACAAGCTCGTCATCGCGCTCACCGGCTGGCTGCTCTCGGCGGTGTTCCTCGCGCTCAACTGGCTCGCGTCGTCGTTCCTCGGCGCCGAGCTGCTCGCCGGCGCGGGGTTCACCGACCCCGTGCTCGTGCCGGTGCTCGTCACGGTCGTCGTGTCGGCCGTCACGGTGCTCGTCGCCGTCTACGGGCACGCGCTCATCCTGCGCACCTACCCCGCGGTGACCATCGCGCTCGTCGTCGTGTTCCTCGCCGCGACCGCGTTCTTCCTGCCGCACGTGGACTGGGGCTATCGCACCCCGGCGCCGCTCGAGGGCGTCGCGCTCTGGTCGGCCCTGACCGTCGGCTTCACGATCCTGGCCGCGACCCCGCTGTCGTATATCAACAGCCCCGACCTGGCCCGGTACCTGCCGCGGTCCACGAAGCCCTCGCACATCGTCGCCGCGACCGCGCTCGGCGGCGCCCTGCCGAGCATCCTCTTCACGGGCGTCGGCGCGCTGCTCGCGACCGGGCTGGATGCCGCGGCGATGGACGCCGGCATCGAATCGGGCATGCTCGGGCTCTTCCCGGGTTGGTTCGTGCCGGTCTTCGTCATCGCGGTCATCGTGAACACCGTCGCGCTCAACGGCATGACCACCTATACGTCGAGCATGGCGCTGCAGTCGATCGGCATCCCGCTCAAGCGCATCCCCGCCGCCATCGTGGTCGGGGTCATCGGCACGGCGCTCACGATCTACCTCGTGATGTCGACGAGCCTGCTGGGGGCGGTCAACCTCATGCTCCAAGTGCTCGTGGTGGTCATCGCGCCCGCCATGGCGATCTACGTCACCGACATCGGGATGCGCCGCAACCGCTACGACGGCGTCGAGCTGCTCGACCAGGAGCGCGGCGGTCCCTTCTGGTACCGCGGCGGCTGGAACGTCGCGGGCATCACCGCGGCCGTCGTCGGCGGCATCGCATCGTCGCTGTTCCTCACGACGGATGCCTGGGCCGGTCCGATCGCGGAGGCGATGGGCTACCTCGATCTCTCGGTGCCGGTCGGCGTGGTCGTGGCCGCCGCGCTGTACCTCGGGCTGTCGCGCTCGCGCGTGAACGGTCCAGCCCAGGATCGCCCGGCGAGGGAGCGGGGACCGCGCGCATGAGTCATCCCACGCTCGACACCTGGCAGGAGGCGCCGCACAACCGGTGGGCGTTCGCGCACCTCGGCGAGGTCGTGCCGACGGCGACGATCGCGCGGCGGCGGCCCGCGGCATCCGCTGGGCTCGTGCACCTGGACGCCCTCGAGCCGCACGTGCCCGACCTTCGCGAGCGGCTCGAGTCGACCTTCACCGACGCGTTCCTCGTGCTGCGCGGCGACGAGGTCGTCGCCGAGTACTTCCGTGCGGGCTTCGCGCCCGACGAGCGGCACCTGCTGATGAGCGTCTCGAAGTCGCTCTGCGGCCTGGTCGTCGGTGCGCTGGCGGATGCCGCGGCGCTCGACCCGGCGCGACCGGTGACCGACTACGTGCCCGAGCTCGCGGGCTCCGCCTACGACGGGCCGACGGCGCAGCACGTGCTCGACATGGCGATCGGCATCGACTACCGCGAGGACTACCTCGACGCGACCGCGGAGGTGCAGCGGCACGACCGCTCGGCCGGGTGGCGCACCCGGCTCGAGGGCGACCCGGTCGACACCGCCGACTTCCTGACCACGCTGCGCGGCAACGGCTCGGTCGGCACGTTCCAGTACTGCTCGGCGAACACTGACGTGCTCGCGTGGATCGTCGAGCGCGTCACGGGCCTCCGCTATGGCGAGGCGTTGTCGGAGCTGCTCTGGTCGAAGCTCGACGCCGATCGGGATGCCACGATCACGGTCGATCGCGCCGGCTTCGGGTTCGCGAACGGCGGGGTGTCGTGCACGGCTCGCGACCTGGCGCGCGTCGGCCGGGTCGTGCTCGACGGAGGCGTCGCCCCCGGCGGACGGGTCGTCTCCGAGGACTGGGTGCGGGCGATCCTCACGGGGGGATCGCCCGCCGCGATGCCGCCGTCGGGCTTCACCGAGGTGTTCCCGCGGGGCTCGTACACCCGGCAGTGGTGGTGCACGGGCAACACGCGCGGCAACGTGAGCGGCATCGGCATCCACGGGCAGAGCCTCTGGCTCGATCCGCGCACCGATGCCGTGGTCGTGAAGCTGTCGTCGTGGCCCGAGCCCGACGAGCCCGATCTCAACCGGGCGCAGTCGGAGCTGCTGCTCGACGTGAGCGAGGCGCTCGACGTGCTGCGCTGAACCGCACGGCTCCCAATATGCAACTCAGGGGTTGCATGAGTCTGGCCGATATGCAACTCTAGGGTTGCATAACTTCGAGCAGACGAGGAGCCGACATGACGACCACCGCAGCGCGACCGGCGACCGCCCGGGCGACCACCGTGCTCGCCGTCCTGTTCGCGGGGGCGTTCACCATGGGCTGCGCCGAGATGCTCGTCGTCGGCATGATCGACCTGATCGCGGCCGACCTCGCGATCTCGGTGCCCATGGCGGGCGTCCTGGTGACGGCCAATGCGCTGGGGCTCGCGATCGGCGGCCCGCTGCTCACGTTCCTCGTGACGCGCTTCGACCGTCGGCACGTGCTGGTCGCGGCGACCGCCGTGTTCGTGCTGGCGAACCTGCTGCCCGCCCTCATGGCCGACTACCAGGTCTTCGTCGCCGCCCGGGTCGTGATCGGCGCCGTGCAGGGGCTGTTCATCGCCGCGGCGATGGTCACCGCGACCTCGATCGTGCCGCCCGAGCGCGCCGGCCGGGCGATGGCGGTCATCATCTCGGGCTTCGCGATGTCGAGCGCGCTCGGGCTGCCGATCGGCACCCTGCTCGGGCAGGCGGTCGGCTGGCGCGGCTCGTTCGTCGCCGTCGTAGTGGCGGGCGCCGTCGTGCTCGTCTTCGCCGTCATCGTGCTGCCGTCGGTGCCGACGCCGCGAGGGAGCGGTGCGATGGGGCAGGCGCGGCACGCGTTCGCGCCGCGCGTCCTGGCAGTGCTCGCGGTGAGCTTCCTGACGTTCGCCGCGATGCTCGCCGCGATCACCTACCTCGTGCCGTTCCTCGACCAGGTCACGGATGTCTCGGGGCCGGCGGTCTCGATCTACCTCCTCGTCTACGGCGTCGCGACTGCCGTCGGCTCGTTCGGCGGCGGCCGGTTCGCGGACGCGAACGCATCGCGCATGCTCATCGTCGGTGCCATCGGCGTGTTGGCGTCGCTCGTCGCCCTGCTCGCCTTCGGACCGAACGCGATCGCCACGGCGCTCGCCGTGCTCGGCATCGGCCTGTTCGGCATGGCCACGGGGCCGTCGATCCAGCATCGCGTCGTGAGCCTCGCCGGACCCGGCGCGCCGCTCGCGTCGTCGCTGCCCGCTTCCGCGGTGAACGCCGGCATCGCGTTCGGCGCGTTCGCGGGCGGCCTGGCCATCGACGGCGGAGACGTCCGGCTGGCCGTGGTCGCCGGCATCGCCATCGCCGTCGTCGCGATCGCCGCCGCGTGGGCGACGAGCGCGCTGAAGCCCGCGGTCGCGGCATCCGTCACCGAACCCGCTCACGCGGCATCCGTCACCGAACCTCCGACCCGGTGACGGCACATCCCCACGAAAGGAACCATCATGGAGCACATGACCGACAACCCGGCATCCGTCATCGACGAGGGCCAGTTCACCGTGCGGCGCACGATCCACATCGCCGCCCCCGTCGAGAAGGTCTGGTCGGCGGTGACCGAGCCCCAGCACATCTCGAAGTGGTTCGGCCGCGCCGACTTCGCCGGCGCCGGCGTCGGCGCGACGGGCACGCTCACGTTCGACGGCTACGGCGCCGTGCCGGTGCGCATCGAGGCGATCGACGAGCCGCGCATGGTGTCGTACCGCTGGGGCAACGACGACGCGAGCGGCGTGCTGCCCGAGCAGCTCGACGACCACGCGACGGTGTTCACCTTCACGCTCGAGCCGATGTCGAACGGCACGCAGCTCACCGTCGTGGAGACCGGGTTCGACGTGACGTCCGACCCGGCCGCGAACATGGAAGCGCATCGCGCGGGCTGGGACGGCGAGCTCGACAAGCTGGTCGCCCTGCTCGAGGGCAGCGCATGACCCAGGCGCTGGTCCCCGTGTTCGCCGCACTCGGCGACGAGACCCGGTGGAGCATCCTGGCGGCACTCGGCGAGGGCGACGCGTCGGCGTCCGCCCTCGCCGGGCGCCTGCCCGTCACCCGCCAGGCCATCGCCAAGCACCTCGCCGTGCTGCAGGAGGTCGGCCTCGTCGAGCCCGTGCGCGTCGGTCGCGAGGTGCGCTACCGCGTCATCGGTGCGCAGCTCAGCGACACCGCGCACCGACTCGACGCCATCGGCGCCGAGTGGGACCGCCGACTCGCCGCCATCAAGGAGCTCGCCGAGGGGCTCTGAGGTCCTACATCATCGCCTGCAGCACTTCGGCGGTCTTCGCGTCGTCGCTCGTCGAGAGCACGAGGCGACTGTCGCCGGCCACGTACGCGAACGAGATGTTGACGTCGGCGTCGGCCAGCGCTCGCGCCATCTTGCCGAATCCGCCCGGCGTCGCGACCCACTCCTCGCGGAGCGGGGGACTGACGAGCACTTCGGTCTCGCGATCGACCGTGATGCCGGCGCCCTCGAGTGCGGTTCGAGCACGTGCGCCGTCGTCGACGAGGATGTGCACGGTGCTCCGCCCTCCGTCGGCCATCGCGCAGAGCCCCTCGATGTTGACGCCCGCCGTGCCGAGCGCCTCGCCGAGTCGTGCCGCTTCACCGGGCTTGTCCTCGAGGGTCAGGTAGAGATCCTTCGCCATTGCGGCACCTCCTTCCCAGTGACCTCAGGTCTACGCCCGCGCCGGTGGGGCGTCAATGGACGTGAGGAAAACTCAATCTCGTGACCGGGCCGTGGTGGCACCGGCGCGGCGCTGTCACAATGGCGGGACCTGACTTGTCCTCGTTCATGAGCGGCTCGACCGAGCCGAGAACGGAGCGGAGGGGCGCGATGAGCACCGGTGATGATGCAGCGCGGTTCGAGTATCCGGATGCCGCGGGGTATCCCGACGGGAGCGGCACCCTCGACGAGGGCACCGCAGCACTCGTCGACGAGGTGACCGCCGACGCGCTGCGCGCGGTCGACACGCCGTCGGAGGACGCCGACGCCGAGATCGAGGTGCGCCGCGACGACGAACGGGGCGTCTTCGCCGCGACGCTCGAGGGCAGGGAGATCGCGACCATCCGCTACGACCTCGACGGCGATCGGATCACCCTCATCACCACGACGGTCGAACCCGAGTTCCGCGGTCGCGGCATCGCGACCGACCTCATCGCCGATGCGCTCGACGAGCTCCGCGAGCGTGGCACGCGCTTCACCGTGCTCTGCCCGGTCGTGGCCGCGTTCATCGCCGGGAACCCCGAGTACGCGGGCCTGGCGGACGCGGGCGGATCCGGCGCCTGACCCGATCGGACGCCGACGCCCGATCACCACACCACGGGAGGCTCACATGTCCGATGACGACCGCGGCGACGCATCCGCCGCCGACGCAGTGATCGCGCGGGAGGGCCGCGGCGGCCTGTTCCGCTCGCTCGCCCACCGGCTGGCGGGCGACCACGACGTGCTGCCCGACGAAGGGCGCCTGCCGTCGTTCGGCCGGGCGACGAGCTGGCTGAACTCCGAGCCGCTGACGCCCGAGAGCCTTCGCGGTCGGGTCGTGCTCGTCGACTTCTGGACCTACACCTGCGTCAACTGGCTGCGGACCCTGCCGTACCTGCGGGCCTGGGCCGAGAAGTACGAGGACGCCGGACTGACCATCGTCGGCGTGCACACCCCCGAGTTCGGCTTCGAGGCCGACCTGCGGAACGTGGTGGCGCAGACCCGGAACCTCGGGGTCCGCTACCCGGTCGCCGTCGACAGCGACTACGGCGTCTGGAACGAGTTCGCGAACCGCTACTGGCCGGCGATCTACCTCGCCGACGCGAACGGGCGGCTGCGGTTCCACCACTTCGGCGAGGGCGAGTACGCCATGACCGAGATGGCGATCCAGCAGCTCCTCGTCGAGGCGGGGGCGCGAGACCTCGACACCGACCTCGTCGTCGTCGAGCCGCGGGGTCTCGAGGTGGCGGCCGACTGGCGTTCGCTGCGGAGCCCCGAGACCTACCTCGGCTACCGGCAGAGCAGCGGGTTCGTCTCGGAGCACGGGGAGTACTACGACCGCCCGCACGTGTACTCGGGCGGGCACCGGCTGCTCACCAACACCTGGGACCTCACGGGCGACTGGACGGTCGCGAGCCACGCCGCGGTCCTGAACGCGCCGGGCGGCCGGATCTCGTTCGCCTTCCACGCCCGAGACGTCAACCTCGTGATGGGACCGCTGGACCCCGGAGCCTCCGTGCCGTTTCGGGTCACGCTCGACGGTCAGGCCGCGGGTCAGTCGGGTGGGACCGACGTCGACGACGACGGCCGGGGCGTGGTCACCGAGCAGAACACGTACCAGCTGGTCCGCCAGGCGGACCGGGTCGCCGATCGCGTGATCGAGATCGACTTCCTCGAGGCCGACGTCGAGGCGTACTGCTTCACCTTCGGGTGAGCGGTGCGCCTCGAACGGCGTCCGGGTGCGGCTGGACTGCTCAGGACCGCGCTCGGGATCGCTGGCGCGTCCGCGACATCCGCTGCGCGGCGAGCTGCACCGTCAGGGTGAGCGAGCCGGCGACGACGATGGAGGTCAGGTTGATCAGGAGCTGCAGGGTCGCAGGTCCGGCCTCGTCCCAGGCGCGGACGGACACGGCGACCGCGATCGCGGCGGCTGCGGGGATCGTGGTCACCGAGATGAGCACGCCGATCAGGGCGCCCGACTTCGCGGACGTGAGCGAGAGGATGCCGGCGATGCCCGCGAGGAAGGCCACGATCCAGCTGAGCGCGTCGGGCGACCAGATGAACTCGGTCGACGGATGCGCCTCGACGAACGGGTTCCCCCGGAACACCCCGACCGACCGCAGGATCGCCCCGAAGGCGATCGTCACCACGATGGCGAACGCGAATCCGGTGAGGAGCGTCATCACCGAGCGCCATGCGATGCGCGGCCGACGTCGCACGATGCCGACCGCGATCGCCGCGAGCGGTCCGAACTCGGGTCCGACCACCATCGCCCCGACGATGAGGATCGGCTGGTCGATCACGACGCCCACCGCGGCGATCATCGTCGCGATCGACATGAACGTGAGGAACGTCGCCGAGAGGCGCACCTCGTCGCTCGTGCGGGCCTCGACCTCCTCCCAGACGACGGCGTCGTCCTCGCCGCCGAAGTCCTCGTCCCGGCTGCTGCGGCCATCGATCCTGAGGTCGAGGTGCTCGGCCGAGATGGAGCCCGACTCGCCGAGCCCGACGGCCTCCAGCCGCTCGAGCAGGTCGCTCGCCTCCGTGCGATCGACATCGAAGAGGACGACGTCGCCGGCCGGCGACACCCCGGCACCCGGATGCACGACGAGATTCGTGACGTCAGGGGTGGTGTCGGCGATCACGGCGTCGACCGCGCCGCGGAGTCCCCGCGGGACGATCAGCCTGACGTGAAGCACGTCGCAAGTCTCGCCGATCGCGGGTGGTGCGCCGGCCTGCCACGCCCGACATGCGCGGTCGGTGAGCGAGCGGCTCGCTGGTCCGTTCGAGGCACGGCGTGGGCGGGTCGAGGCAGACTGAGCGGATGACGCGGGGCGACGTGCAGCGATTGCGGGTCTCGCGACCCGACGGGGCCGAGCTGGCGGCCGAGGTGATCGGCGAGGCGGCGCATCCGTTCGTGCTCCTTGTGGCTGGGGCCGACTGCTCGATGGACTGGTGGCGACCCGAGTTCTGCGCCGAGCTCGCCGCGCTGGGACTCCGCGTGATCCGCTACGACCAGCGCGGGACGGGGGAGACGACGCTCGGCCCTTGCGGCACGCGGCGTGCGGGGCTGCCGACGGCGCTCGGGGACGCCCTCGCCGTACTCGACGCGGCGCAGGCGCTCGACGCCGGCCCGGGGCACGACGCGCACTGGGTCGCGTTCTCGGCGGGCGGTTGGGTCGCGCAGCTCGCGGCGCTCGACCATCCCGACCGCGTCCGGTCGCTCACGCTCATCTCGACCCGGCCGACAGGCCCGGGGTCGGCCGACCCCGACCTGCCCGAGGTCGCCGATCGGCTGGCGACGACATGGGAGCATCCGCCGCCCGAGCCCGACTGGAATGACCAGGCGGCTGTCATCGACCACCTCGTCGACGTGGATCGCGACTACGCGGGCGACGAGTTCGACGAGGGGCACGAGCGGGCGATCTGGACCGCGACCGTGCGCCGGTCGCCCGGCATGCACCGCGACGAAGGCGGCGCCGACCTGTTCGACGAGGCTCCGCACTGGCGGGAGCGCCTGGGCACACTGCAGGTGCCGACCATGGTGCTGCACGGCACCGCGGATCCGCTGTTCCCGATCGGCAACGGCGAGGCGCTGGCTCGCGAGATCCCCGGCGCGCGATTCGAGTCGTTGCCCGGCGTCGGGCACGAGCTGCCGCCGCGTGCGTGGAAAGCGGTCGTGGAGGCGGTCGCGTCGGCCGCCGCAGGTCGACGTTCGTCCGAGGAGGCAGGACCTCCGAATGGCGGGGCCGCTTGACGCTCTGCGGGCCGCGGACGAGGATCGGTTCCGTGCGGCGATGGTCGATCCTGATCGCCGCGGCGGTGGTGATCGCCGGCATCACGGGGTGCACCGGCACCTCCGAGCCTCGCGAGACCGACGCGGACAGCACCAGCGCGGCTTCGAACCCGTCGAGCGTCGACGACTACGTCTCGAGCGTGAATGCGCTGTGCCGCGCGCTCGTCGCGGAATCGATCGCGGTGCGCGGCGGCGCCGAGTTGTCGCTCGAGAGCTATCTCGACCTGAAGTCCGAGCGCGTGATGCTGCGCGCGGCCTTCGACGACGAGGTCGATTCGATCCCGGTCGCCCATTCCGACCAGGACGCGGCCGACCTCTTCGACGCGTACCGCGCGTGGTCCGATGATGCCGAGGCGAAGATCGCGGCCGCGGCGGAGAATGGTGATCCGGCGACGTTCGAGGCCGCGGTGGACGAGTATGGCGAGGTGCTCGCGGCCACGACCTGGAGGCAGGACCTCGCCGCCGTCGGCATCAGTTGCCCGGCGCGGTGACGGGCGGAGCCGGCCTACGAGGCCGCCTCCGCGGCATCCGTTGCGACGTCGATGAGGACCTTGCCGACCGTGCCCGCCTCGACCGCGTCGTGGGCCTCGGCCGTGCGCTCGAGCGGGAAGCGCGTCAGCGGCAGGCCCGCGTCCTCGCCGACGGGCAACGCGCCGTCCTCGAGGGCCCGCGTGATGTCCTCGGCCGCCGCCGCGAGCGCGGCATCGCCGACGGTGTACAGCAGCAGGAACTGGTAGCGCACGTTGAGCGAGAAGTGCCGGCGGACGTCGAGCGTCATCTCGGTGCCGCCATCCGTCGCGTAGACCGAGACCGAGCCGTGGTTCGCGAGGATGCGGCCGTTGAGCTCGGCGTTGCGCGCGGGTGAGACCTCGACGACCTGGTCGACGCCGTCGGGCGCGATCGCGCGGATCGCCTTCGCTGCGTCCTCCATGCGGTAGTTCACGACATGCTGCGCGCCGGCGGCGGTCGCGAGTGCCGCCTTCTCGGGCGAGCTCACCGTGGTGACGACCTGCGCGCCCGACCAACGAGCGAGTTGGATCGCCGCGTGCCCGACCGCACCGGCTCCGCCCGCGACGAGTACCGTGCGTCCGTCGAGCGCGCCCGGTCCGAGTCGCGACGGTCCGCCCTGGTGCACGGTGAGCGCACGATGGGCGGTCATCGCGGGCACGCCGAGGGATGCCCCGAGCGCGAAGCCCGCGGCATCCGGCAGGTGCACGACCCGCGCGGCGGGCAGCACCGCATACTCCTGCGCCGTGCCGGTCGGACGCCCGTGCGCCGCGAGGAACACCCACACCCGGTCGCCGACCGCGAACCCGGTGACGCCCTCGCCGACCGCGTCGACGACGCCGGCGCCGTCCTGGTTCGGCACGACCTCGGGGAACGGCGTCGCCCTCCCGGCGCCCGCGCCGGCGCGCGCCTTCCAGTCCGTCGGGTTGACGCCCGACACGACGACGCGCACGCGCACCTCGCCGAGTCCAGGCTCGGGGAGGTCGCGCTCGACGAGCTGCAGGACGGAGGACGGGCCGGTCTGGGCGTACGCGATCGCTCTCATGCTGGTGGCAACGTCGGGCGGTTCGCGGGTGTTCCGGCGCGGGCCTGATGCAGGAAGAACCGTCGGCCGGTCGGCGCGTCGGGGCACGACACGCCGCCGGTGTGCGGCACGTTCCTGCATTCGGCGTGGGATGGCCGGGAAGTCGGCAGCGTGGCCCTCAGTTCGCCAGCTGCGCGAGAATGGAACCCGAGGACGAGGGGTTTCGACATGGCTGAGCACGTGACCGATTCGACGACGGATGCCGCGACGCCGGATGCCGCAACGCCGGCACCGACCGGGACCGAGGCCGCCGCGCACGACCACGCGCACTACGCGATCGGATGTCCCGAGTGCTTCGAGGAGCTGCAGCAGAACCACGACTGGTGGAAGGCGCGCCCCGAGGGCTCCCGGCTCGTCGGCCTTGTCGTGCCTCGCCCCGACATGCCCTCCGTGGTCGAGCAGCGGAACGACCTGACCCGCTTCGGCGTCGCGATCCTCGACTTCAAGCACCCGGCGCCCGAGACGCCCGAGACCTGGGAGCAGCGGCTCGGCCGCCTGTTCGAGACGCTCCAGGCCGGTGACGTGCTCGTCGTGTCGAACGAGCGCGCGCTCGGTCGCACCCCCGACGAGGTCGCCCGCACGATCCGTACGCTGCGCCGGCACGACCTCGTCGTGAAGGTGCTCGGCCGCGGCGCGCCGCACCTGGAGGATGCGCGGGCGTGACGACCGACCGCGACCTCGCGCGCTGGCGGCTGCACTCGCAGCACCTCGCCGCGCCGCTCGAGGCCGCCGAGCAGGTGGTGTCCTCCCTCCTCGCGGTGCAGGCCGAGAACGCCTCGCAGTCGGCGTGGGCGGTGGCCACGCGCACGACCGCGCCCAGCCAGGACGACCTGGGCGGCGCGCTCGCCGACGGTCGCGTGCTGCGCACCCACGTCCTGCGTCCGACGTGGCACTACGTCCACGCCGACGACGCGCGGTGGCTCCTCGAGCTCACGGCGCCGAGGGTGCTGCCCGTCATCGACCAGCAGCTTCGGCCGCTGGGCGAGCGGATGCCGCAGCTCACCGATGCGGTGACGCAGATCCTCACGAGCACCCCCGACCGCACGCGCGGCGACCTCGCGAGCGAGTTGGCCGAGCGCGGAGACGAGCTCACGGGCCAGCAGCTGATGCTCCTCCTCGCGCACCTGGAGATGCACGCCCTGGTGTGCAGCGGCGCGCCGCGCGACGGCGAGCACACGTACGCGCTGTTCGACGATCGCGTGCCTGCCGGTCGGCCGTTCGATCGCGACGAGGCCCTGACCGAGCTCGCCGGCCGCTACTTCACCTCGCACGGCCCGGCCACCGAGCGCGACCTCGCCTACTGGGCCACCCTCACCCTGACCGACGTGCGCCGTGGCATCGCCGGCGCCGCCGACCGGCTCGAGTCGTTCGAGCACGACGGCCGCACCTACTGGCACGCGCCCGGCGACGTCCCCGCCTCCGCCGAACCGGCGGGCCACCTGCTCCAGGTGCTCGACGAGATGTATCGGGGCTACCAGGATTCGCGATGGCTGATCGACACCGAGGGCCTCGCATCGCGCGCCCGCGAGACCGCGATCGGCATGGCGCTGGTCGACGCACAGCTCGTCGCCGGCATGCGACGCACGGTCGGCCCGAAGGCCGTCACGTTCGCGGTGTACCCGCACCGCGCCCTGCGCCCACGCGAACTCGAGTCGATCCACGACGCGGCCGACCGGTACGCCGACTTCCTCGGCCTCGAACCGCGGGTCGAGCTCGAGGAACGCCCTACTCCTTCGTCGGCCTGATGACCCGACGCGCCACGTTCTCGGCCGCGTCCGCCGGGATCTCCTCGGTGATCCAGGGCCCGGTGCCCTCGCTCACGTCGATGATGCCCTGCTCGAGCCAGGTGTAGCGGCCGTCGAGCACGCGCTCGGCGAGGCGTTCGTCCGTGGCATCCGTGTTGTGCCAGAGCTCGTCGAGCAACCGCTCGGTGCGGTGACGAGACTGCTCGGCGAAGGTGGCGGCGAGCTGGTACGCCGACTTGCCGTCCTCGGGGGAGTCGGCAGCGATCATCATCGCTCGCACGCACGACGCGGAGACGGCGAACAGCTCGGCGCCGATGTCGACGACGCGGGCGAGGAAGCCCTGCTTGTGCTCCAGGCCGCCCTGCCAGCGGGCCATGCCGTAGAAGGTCTCGCGGGCGAGCTTGCGAGAGGTGCGCTCGACGTAGCGCAGGTGCGTCGCGAGCGCGCCGAACTCGTCGAACGCCGTGGGGATGTCGCCCTTGCCGGCGACGAGCTGCGGCAGCCAGCGGGCGTAGAACCCGCTCGCCGAAACCGCGGCCTTGAGCTTGCCGGCCAGGTCCTGGTGCGGGTCGATCAGGTCGCCCGCGGCCTTGAGGTGGGCGTCGACGGCCTCGCGCGCGATGAGCAGGCGCATGATCTCGCTCGAGCCCTCGAAGATGCGGTTGATGCGGAGGTCGCGGAGCATCTGCTCGGCGGGCACCGCGCGCTCGCCGCGGGCAGCGAGCGACGGGGCCGTCTCGAACCCGCGGCCGCCGCGGATCTGCACGAGCTCGTCGGCGATCTTCCACGCCATCTCGGATGCCCACAGCTTGGCGAGCGCCGCCTCGATGCGGATGTCCTTGCGACCCTCGTCGGCGAGCACGCCCGACAGGTCGACCACGGCTTCGAGCGCGAACGTCGTCGCGGCGATGAACGCGATCTTGTGCGCGACGGCGGCATGCTCGCCGATCGGCTTGCCCCACTGCACGCGTGCGTTCGACCACTCGCGCGCGATCTTGAGGCTCCACTTGCCGGCGCCGGCACAGATCGCCGGGATGGCGAGCCGACCGGCATTGAGGGTGGTGAGCGCGATCTTGAGCCCCTCGCCCTCGCGGCCGATGAGGTTCTCCTTCGGGATTCGCACCTCGCGCAGCGACGTCAACCCGTTCTCGAGGCCGCGCAAGCCCATGAACGCGTTCCGGCGGTGCACGGTGATGCCCGGGGCATCCGCCTCGACGATGAAGGCGCTGATGCCGCCGCGGTGACCGTCGGACTTCGGGACGCGGGCCATCACCACGAGCAGCTCGGCGACGACGCCGTTCGTGGTCCAGAGCTTGGTGCCGTCGATCACGTACTCGGAGCCGTCCTCGCTCGGAACCGCGGTCGCGCGCAACCGCGCCGGGTCGGAGCCGACCTCGGGCTCGGTGAGCAGGAACGCGCTGATCGCACCCGTCGCGCAACGCGGCAGGTACTGCCGCTTCTGCTCCTCGGTGCCCGCGAGCACGAGCGGTTCGGGCAACCCGACCGACTGGTGCGCGGAGAGCAGTGCGACGACGGCCGGGCTCACGGTGCCGATCATCGTCAGGGCGTGGTTGTAGTAGTACTGCCCGAGCCCGAGGCCGCCGTACTCGACGGGGATCTTCATGCCGAAGCATCCGAGCTCGGCGAGCCCCTGGTAGACCTCGTCGGGGATGCGCGCATCGCGCTCGATCTGCGCCCCGTCGACCGTTCGCAGGTACGCCTCGAGGTCGGCCATGAACTGCTCGCCGCGGTCGCGGCGATCGGGAGCCGGCCTGGGGTGCGGATGGATCAGGTCGAGGTCGAACTGGCCGAGGTACAGGCCCTTCGCGAAACTCGGCTTCCGCCATTCCTGCTCGCGCGCCGCCTCGGCGACGGCGCGCGACTGCTGCTCGTCGACCTGCGGCGGCTGCGCGTCGCCGTGCTGTCCGTCGGCATGCCGCTGCGGCACGTCGACGCCCTCGCCCGGGGGAACGGTGGACTCTCGGATGGTGGTCACGCGAACCTCCTCGTTCGTGGCCAATCTACGCTCGGGCACGAGGCGGAACCAGAGGTTGACTGGCGCGCCGGCGACGGGTGCGGCGGGTGATCGGGGGTCCCACGGATGCAGGCGACCGCGCGCGACGATACGCTCGGCGGCAGCCGACCCGGAAGGCGATCGCCGATGACACCGAACCCGCAGCGCACCTACCTGTTCGCCCTGACGGATGCCGGTGGCACCGTGCCGCCGGAGGTCGGCGTCGTGCGCCGCATCGCCGAGCGCGGCCACCGCGTCGTCGTGCTGGCCGACGACACGATGGCGGCAACGGTCGAGGCGGCAGGCGCCGAGGTGCGCACGTGGACGCGGCCGAACGAGGAGTTCCGCGATTGGGGGTTCCGCAGCCCGATGGCGCAGGCCCGCGGCATGGCCGAGCACATGCTCGTCGGTCCCGCCCCGCGCCAGGCCGACGAGACGGGTGCCGCGATCGACGAGCTCGAACCCGACCTCGTGGTCACCTCGGGCTTCGGTCTCGGCGCGATGATCGCCGCCGAGTCGCGCGGCCTCCCGTTCGACCTGCTCATGCCGAACGTCTACGTGCTGCCCGCCGACGGGATGCCGCCGTTCGGCGCCGGGCTGCGCCCCGCCCGCGGCCCGCTCGGACGCGGCCGCGACGCCGCGATGCGGAAGGCGAGCGCCGCCCTCATCGACCGCTACGCGCTGGGCGACCTCAACGACGTCCGCCAGGCGCACGGCCTCGACGCCCTCTCGACGCTGTGGGAGCAGATGCGCGGCGCTCGACGCCAGCTCGTGCTCACGTCGGCGGCCTTCGACTTCCCGGCGACCCTGCCCGACAACGCGCGGTACGTCGGGCCCATCCTCGACGATCCGGGGTGGGCGGATGCCGCGGACTGGCAGCTTCCTCCGGGGGACGCGCCGCTCGTGGTCGTCGCCATGTCGTCCACCTTCCAGAACCACGTCGACTGCCTTCAGCGGATCGCCGACGCCCTCGGCGGCCTACCGGTGCGCGGGCTCGTGACGACGGGGCCGGCCGTCTCGCCGGAGGCGATCCCCGCCGCCGCGAACGTGGTCGTCGTGGCATCCGCCCCGCATCGCGAGGTGCTGCCGCTCGCCGATCTCGTCGTGACCCACGGCGGCCACGGAACCGTGATCAAGGCGCTCGCCGCGGGCGCACCGCTCGTGATCCTGCACCATGGACGCGACCAGGCCGACAACGCGGTGCGCGTCACGTCCCGGGGCGCCGGTGTCGCCGTGCCGCGCGGGGCCTCGAGCGCGCGGATCGCGCGGGCGATCGAGACGGTGCTCGACGATCCGAGGTACCGCGCCGCGGCGCGCGAGCTGGGTCAGGCGATCGCGCGCGATGCCGAGAGCACTGCGCTGATCGAGGAGCTCGAGGGGGTGCCGGCGCGGGCGCGGTGAACTCAGGGCGTCGCGCTGGCTTCACTCGGCTCTGATTTCGTGCGCCTCAGCCGCTGAACCGCCGCGGGTCGAGGAACGCGGCATCCGTGAAGTGCTCCTCGCCGACGACCGACTGCGCGACGAGCTCGCCGAGCGCCGACGCGTGCTTGAACGAGTGACCCGAGCAGCCGCCGCCGACGACGACGCGCGGATGGTCCGTGGCCCCGAGGACGAACAGCTGGTCGGGCGTGTGCGTCATGATGCAGGTCGTCACGCCCGACGGCTCGGGCTCGAGGTCGGGGAACGTCGCGGCGACGAGGTCGCGGATGCCGTCGGTCTCGCCGGGATGCACGACCCGGTCGATCGCGTCGGGGTCGTCGGCGACGAACGGGCCGTCGAACTCGGGCCCGACCTTCGCGTCGAAGCCGCCGAAGCCCTCCTTCGAGCCTGGGCCGGACGCCGGCACGACGCCGTGGCCCCAGATCCACGTGTCGTGCCCGGGCACGCTGCGGATGAACACCGGCAGCACGTCGAGGTCGGCGTCGTGTCCCTCGCGCGCGCGGAACCACGTCATGATCACGCGGTGCGGCGTGAGCGGCAGGTCGGGCACGAACCGGGTGATCCATGGGCCGGATGTCACGGCGACCTGCCGAACGCGGTACGTCGCGGCATCCGTCAGCACCGTGACGCCGTTCGCGTCGGGCTCGATCGCGACCACGCGAGTGCCCGTGAGGATGCGGGCACCGGCTGCGCGGGCGGCGTCGGCCGCCGCGACGATCGCCGCCTCGGGGCGCAGGATCCCGGCCTCGGGATCCCAGACACCGACGTCGCCTGGATTCGTGCGGGCGTGCGCGGGGAAGCGGCTCGCGATCTCGTCGGGGTCGAGCCGCTCGACGGGCAGGTCGTGCGCCTCCGCCGCCACAAGCGTGCCCTCGATGATGTGCGAGTCGGGTGGTCCGATCATCAGGCCGCCCGTCTCGAAGAACAGCGACTGACCAGCGGATGCCTCGAGCTCACGCCACAGGTCGCGGGCGCGCCGCGCGATGGGCGTGAGCCCCGGGTGCTCCAGGCACGCCACACGGAACAGGCGCGTCTTGCCCGTGGACCCGCCCCACGCGTTCCCGGGCTCGAATTGCTCGAACCCGATCACGTCGACTCCGCGCGCGGCGAGCCGCCAGGCGGCGCTGGACCCGACCGCGCCGAGTCCGATGACCGCGGCCTCCGCGTCGAAGCCGGTGTCGTCGTCGGTCGTGGTGCTCATCCTTCGATTCTCGCGCCTCAGGTCCGGCGGCGGGCGTGATCGCAATCGGGTTCACACGGCGAGCCGCGCCGCGATCTGCTCGTAGACGGCGGGGTTCGTCGAGTACCCGGTGTGCGAGGCGATGAGATCCCGCGGATCATCGACCGCGAGGTCGACGGGCGGCGTCCTCGCCCACGCGAACGCCTCCGCCGCCAGGAACGACAGCGGATCGCGGGGGTTGTAGAGGTTCAGCCAGGGCGACACGGGGTCGCGGCGATCGGGGCCCTGGAACTGCGGGCTCGCTCCGAGCACGTAGAGGAGGGAGCTCTGGCTGCCCACCGTGACCGTGAGGTCGATGCGACCGTCGTGATCGGCGCTCGCCACGTCGATGGCGATGATCCCGCCGAGGCTGTGCCCGACGACGACGACGGGCTGCGACTGGTCGGCGTTCGCGATCTCCTGGGCGACGAGCCGACGGATGTCGTCGACGACGGTCGTGGCGTTGTCGACCCTGAAGTAGTAGACGACGTACTGCAGGAAGTCGGCCAGCTCCTGCGAGAGTCCCGCGCGGTGGCGCGTGAGGATGTCGGTGAGCAGCCGTCTCGCCATGTCGAAGTCGCCGCTCTGATCGCGGGCCTCCTTGGCGAAGTCGTCGGCGAAGGCCTCGACCGGATGCCGCGGGTCGTTCGGGTCCGACCCGCGTGCGTCCGGCGGCAGCACGGGGTCGAGCACCGCCCGCGGCGGGCAGTACTCCTCCCACGGCACGTACGCCAGCGTGAAGTCCGCAAGGGTCGGATTCTGTTGGAGCATCCCGCCGATCGCGGCCTTGTTGCGCTCGTGATCCTGCTGGCCGGTGCCGTGCAGGTAGACGACGGTGCCGTTCACGCGAACCACCCCTACGGTTCAGCGAACCGCGTCGGGCCGGTCGTCGCAAGCCCCAGCTTCGTGCCGTGAGGGTTCGTGCACAGGTGTGCCCCCTCCGCTTTCAGGCGGACTCCGTAGCATCGGAGCATGTTCCTGTTCATCGGGGTGTTCCCGCGCGAGCGGGAGCTCGCCGTGGCGCGATTCCACTGCGATCGCTGTCACGAGGACGCCGAGCAGCACATCATCGAGAGCGGCAGCCGGCTCTGGCTGTTCTTCATCCCGCTCTTCACGTTCTCGCGCCAGTACGTCGTCGTGTGCGAGCACTGCGGCGCGGTCACGGAAGTGACGCGCGAGTTCGCCAAGCGCGCGGCCGACCTCGCCGCGCACGGCGGCCAGCTGCGCTGAGGCGCGAGCCCGCGGCATCCGGCAGCCCGCGGCATCCGGAGCCCGCGGCATCCGGAGCGCTGGACCGCCGTCAGGCGTTCTCGAGCTCCGCGATCACGATCTTCTTCTGCTGCATGAAAACCTGGACCTGCGCCGGGGTGCTCATGAGGTCGCCCAAGATGCGGGGGATGACCTGCCAGCTCACGCCGAAGCGGTCCTTGCACCAGCCGCACTGCTCGGATTCGGGCACGTGCGAGAGCTTCGACCAGTAGTCGTCGATCTCGGCCTGGTCGGCGCACCAGACGATGAACGAGATCGACTCGTTGAACCGGAACAGCGGGCCGCCGTCGAGGCACGTGAACCGCACGCCGTTCAGCGTGAACTCGCCGTTGAGGACCTTGCCCGACATCCCCTGGAAGTGCTCGTCGAGCGACTCGTCGGGATACTCGTCGATGCGCTCGATCCGCGAGTTCGGGAACACGCTCACGTAGTACTCCATCGCCTCGCGGGCGTTGTCGTCGAACCACAGGCACGGCTGGATCGGTGTCACCTCGGCCATCGCTTGACCCCCTCGTCGGATGCGTCGTGTCCCCGGCCACGCTACGCCGATGCCTCGCCGTGATCGAGCGGTCCCGCGGGCGGAGGCCCGGAGTACGCTCCGAACCGTGACGACTCCACTGCACGAGACGGATGCCGCGGTGACGCAGTTCGCAGTGCTCGACGCGCTGCTCGCCGGCGCCTACGAGTCGGGCCTGCGAGTCGACGAGGCGACCGCGATCGGCGACTTCGGGCTCGGCTGCGTCGACCACCTCGGCGGCGAGGTCGTCATCTTCGACGGCACGGCGATCGAGTGCACGCTCGACGGTCCGCCGGTGGCGATGGGCGGCGACGAGATCCTTCCGTTCGCGATCGTGTGCCGGTTCCCCGACGTGCCGGCGGTCGGCGTGGGCGCGCAGGATTTCACGGGCTTCGCGGCATCCGTCGAGGGGATGCTCGCGAGCCGGAACCTCTTCCATGCGGTGCGGTTCGACGGCGTGTTCTCGGAGGTGCGCGTGCGCGTGACGCCGCGGCAGCACCATCCCCTCCCGCGGCTCGCAGAGGTGACGAGCCACCAGGTCGAGACGGTGGCGCGCGGCATCCGTGGCACCGTCGTGGGGTTCTGGACGCCGGCGATCTACCAGGGGATCGCGGTCGCGGGGCTGCACGTGCACTTCCTGAGCGAGGACCGGAGCCTCGGCGGACACGTGCTCGACCTCGCCGTCTACTCGGGCGACGTGCGCGTGGCCGCGTTCGCCCGTCTCGACCTCCGGCTGCCGACCGACGAGCTGTTCCTCCGCACCGAGCTCACGCACGGCGAGGACCACCGCATCGTCGCGGTCGAGGGCGGCGGCGCGGCATCCGACGACGTGCCGGTCATACAGTGACGTGATGGATGCCTGCGCCGCGCTCGCCGAATCGATCGATCGACTCGCGGCCCGTGGGTATTCGAGCCGGCGGTTTCTGAAGGAGCTGGGACGCGCGGCCGGGGTGCGTCGCGGGCCGCTCTGGCTGCTCGACGCGGCATCCGGTGGCCGCGATCGCCTGCGCGGCCGGGGCTTCCATCCCGCCGTGGACGACGACACCGACGGGCAGGCGCGGCACTTCGCCGGGACCGTCGCCGTCGCGGCGCGGCTCGGTGGAGCGATGACGCGGTGGCTCACCGTGCACGTGCTGCGCGACGGACCCGACACCGCCGACGGGCGACTCAGCGACGGGGCCATCGAGTTCGTCCGTCTCGTGCGTTCCGGCGAGCTGCCCCAGTCGGATGCCGCGGGCTGGGTGCGCGAACGGCTGTGCCATGCTCCGGCAGGCGACTGACGGGCGGATTCCACCACACCGCGCAAGCCGGTGACATCCGGCCGTGAAGCGGGCAGGCTGGAGCGCATGGGAAAGGTGACGATCTCATTCGAGATGACGCTTGACGGGGCATTCGACCAGATGGACCAGTGGTTCGACGAGAACGATCCGGGGGTGCAGCGGGCCTCGGACGAGCTCGTCTTCGGCGCCGACGCGGTGCTGCTCGGACGGGAGAGCTACGAGTTCTTCCGCGAGTACTGGCCCAAGCAGACCGATGATCGCGGCTTCGCAGCGCACTACAACGCGCTGCCGAAGTACGTCGCGTCGAAGACGCTGACCGGCCCGCTCGACTGGAACGCGACCCTCATCGAGGGCGACGTGGCCGAGGCGGTGCGGCAGTTGCGCGATCGGTACGACTCGATCATCTCGCACGGCTACGGCGGGCTGGCGGCGACGCTCGTCGATGCCGGCCTGGTCGACGAGGTGCACGCCGGCATCCACCCGTTCATGGTCGGCAACGCCAAGGATCGGCTGCGCACGCCGCACCCGGTGGGCCTGCGGCTCCTCAGCCTCGAGACCTACGAGTCGGGCATCATCGCCGCGAAGTACGCGCCCGTCGGGCGCTGAGTTCCGTCGGGCGCTGAGCTCCGTCGGGCCCTGAGATCGTCGGGCGCCGCGCTTCGTCGGGGCGCCGTGCTCACCCGATCCGCTGGGCCAGCGCGACGATGATGCCCGCGGGGCCGCGCAGGTAGCAGAGCAGGTAGACGTCTTCGTAGTTCGCCACCTGGCCGAGCGGCTCGCTGCCGAACCGGCGCAGGCGAGCGACGGTGTCCTCGAGGTCGTCGACGGCGAACATGACGCGGTGCAGGCCCAACGTGTTCGGCGCCGGGCTGGCGGGCGAGGGCCAGGATGCCTCGGGCGCGAGGTACTTCGTCAGTTCGACCCCACCGTGGCCGTCGGGAGTCCGCATCATGGCGATCTCGCTGCGGACGCCGTCGAGCCCGACGGTCTGGTCGGGGACGGGCCCCTCGACCACCTGGCGTCCCTCCAGCTCCATGCCGAGCTCGGTGAAGAAGTCGACCGCCTCGTCGAGGTCGTCGACGACGATGGCGACGTTGTCCATGCGTTGGATGCTCATGCGCCCGAGCCTACGGAGGACCGCAGACGCCCGAAAAGTGCAATCACAGGGTTGCAACTCATTCGAAGAAGTGCAACTATGAGGTTGCACCACATTGGAGCGAACGATGACGTGAACGGAGGCGGCGCGATGCTGCTGGAGGACAAGGTGGCCGTGATCCACGGCGGTGGGGGCTCGATCGGAGGCGCCGCGGCGCGAGTGTTCGCGCGCGAGGGTGCACGGCTGTTCCTCGCGGGGAGGAGCCTGCCGCGACTCGAGGCTGCGGCATCCGCTGCCCGGGCCGAGGGAGCGGAGGTCTCGATCGCCGTGGTCGACGCGATGGACCAGGCCGCGGTCGACCGGCACGTCGACGAGCTGGCGGATGCCGCGGGCCGCATCGACATCGCCCTGAACGCCGTGGGATTCGACCACGTGCAGGGCCTGTCGATCGCCGAGACGTCGCTCGAGGACTACCTGCACCCCGTGGTCGGGTACCTGCAGACGAACTTCGTCACGGCGAAGGCGGTGTCGCGGCACATGATCGCGCAGGGAAGCGGCGTGATCCTCACGATCTCGACGCCAGGCGCGCGGCTCACCGGTCGCGGGTTGATCGGCAACGCGGCCCAGTCGGCCGCGCTCGAGGGATTCTCGCGGGCGCTCGCCGGCGAGCTCGGACCCGACGGCGTGCGGGTGGTCTGCGTGCGTCCGCACGCGATGTCGGATGCGCTCGCCACCTCGTACACGCGCGAGATGTTCGGGCGGATCGCCGACGCCGGTGGGACGCCCCTGGACGAGTGGTTCACGGGCCTGGTCGGCATGACGCTGCTCGGCCGGCTGCCGGTGCTCGACGAGATCGCGGAGTACCTCGCCTTCGCGGCATCCGATCGGGCACGCTCGATGACCGGCGCGATCGCGAACCTCTCGGCGGGCGCGCTCGTCGACTGAGCTGCTAGACCGTCAGCGGGTGCTCGGCGTCGAACCGAGCGGGCCTGCCATGTCCGAAGAGGACGAGTCGAGGGTCGAGCTCCGCGAGCTTCTCCATCGACTGCCGATTCCGATCGACGTCGACGGAGAGGCCCTTCGGCGACCCGGTCAGGCCGAACTGGTGGAAGAGCACGTCGCCGCAGATCAGCACCCCGTCGGAGGCTCGCCAGAGGGCGATGCTTCCAGGCGTGTGACCGGGGACCTCGACGACGGTGAAGTCGGACACCTCGTCGCCCTCGACGAGGTCTCGATCGACGACGTGCGATCGCGTCGGGAAGATCGAGAGCGGCCACCGCAGCGCGTTGCGGGCGAGCTGTGGCGTGCCGGACTCGACGGCGTCGTGATCCGCCTTGCCGACCCAGAGCTCGATGCCCAGCCTGTCGCAGACGGCAGCGCTCCCGCCGAAGTGGTCGGGGTGGGCATGCGTGATGACGTGGGCGGTCATCTCTCGGCCCTGCAGTTGCCTGCGTATGCGTCGCGGCCCCAACCACGTCGCAGCGTCGACGAGCACATCGCCGACGAGGTAGACGTTCAACGCGTAGGGCGGGAACCCGCTGAGCAGGTGGACGCCTGGGGCGACGGTGCGCACGATCGCCTCCTCAGGCCTCGTCCTCGAAGAACAGCGATGCGTGCTCCTCCGGCCAGTCCGTCGCGCGACGCGTGCGGGCGTCGACGTGCGCCACGATCATGAGGCACGTCGCAACCGTCGTGCCCGCGGCATCCGTCATCGTGCACTCGATCATCGCGTCGGGCCCGCGGAACTCGCGCACGAAGGAGGTGATCGTGATCTCCTGATCGGCGCCGACCGACTTGATGAAGTCGATCTCCATGCGGCGGATCCAGGTCATGAAACCCAGCGTGCCGAGCGTGGGGAGGTCCCAGCCGGCATACTTCGCGAGGCCCTCCATGCGGTGGTCGGTGAAGTACCTGGCGTAGTTGCCGGTGCTCACATGCTGGAAGGGATCGAGCTCGGAGAACGCGATGCGGTGCGTCGTCTCGTAGACGACCGGCTTGATCGTCATCTGGCCCCCGTTCCGTTCGACTCGGCTCACGCGCCGGTCGCGGTCGTCAGTCGGTTCGCGCGAGGAACGCGAGCACCCGCTCGGTGAGCAGCTTCGCTGCGCCGGCGTCGTAGCCCGGCAGGCTGGAGTCGGCGAAGTAGTGCTGGTCGCTCGGGTAGAGGAACAGCTCGGCGTCGTCGACGGATGCCACGAGGTCGCGTGCGGCGTCGACGTCTCCTTCCTCCATGAAGATCGGGTCGGCGTCCGCCCCGTGGATCTGCACCGGCAGGCCGGCCGGCCACTCGCCGAACTCCTCGGGCGGAACACAGGAGTAGAAGAACAGGGCGCCTCGCGCGCCGGGCCGGTTCTGCGCGAGCATCTGCGCGGGCATGACCCCGAGCGAGAAGCCCCCGTAGACGAGCTCGTTCGGCAGCGACTCCGCCGCGCGCTGCCCACGCGCCATGATCTCCTCCCAGCCGACCTCCCTCGCGTAGCCGACGCCGTCCTCGATGGTGCCGAACGTGCGTCCCTCGAAGAGATCGGGGGTGTGCACCGTGTGGCCCGCTTCGCGCAGTTCATCGGCGAACGCGCGCAGGCCGTCGGTGGGTCCGAGTGCGTGGTGGAAGAGCAGTACATCGGCCATCGTGTGTGGGTCCCCGTCCTCTGATCGAGCATCGACTGCGGTCGGTCGAAACCTACTCGGTAGGACCGACACTGTCGACCGGTCGGGCGGATGCCGCGTGCAGCGGCACGCGGCATCCGTCGGCCTGGCTCACACCACCGCTCACACCTCCAGGAACGGACGCACCTCGACCCGCCGGTTGCACGCCTTCGACCCGTCGGCCATGAGCGCGAGGGCGACGTCGAGGTCGGGCGCGTCGATGATCCAGAAGCCGGCCATGTGCTCCTTCGACTCGATGAAGGGACCGTCGGTGAAGACCGGCTGCTCGCCTCGTCCGTCGATGACGGTCGACGTCTCGGGCGCCGCGAGACCGCCGGCGAACACCCAGTGGCCGCCGGCCCGGAGCCGGTCGTTGAACTCGTCGATCGCGACCATCTCCTCGGCGGTGCCGGAGTTGGTCGTGTCGTCGATCACGGAAACCAGGTACTGCATCTCATACCTCCTGAAAACAAGGACATTCTCTGCGTCGTGCGGGCTTCACGCGTACTGCGGGCGCCCGCTCGGCCGGTAGGTCTGCACCGTGATGCCCGGGTCGAACGTGCGCGATTCGAGCAGCTCGAGGGCGAAGTCCCGCCCCGTCTCGGGGAACAGCCGGGTGCCGCCGCCGACGATCACCGGGAACACGACGAGCGTCATCTCGTCGACGAGCTCGTGCTCGAGCAGCCAGCGGATCAACTGCCCGCTGCCGTGCACCTGCAGCTCACCGCCCGGCTGGGCCTTCAGCTCGCGGATCGCCGCTTCGAGATCGCCGGACAGCACGGTCGTGTCGGCCCACTGCGGGTCGGTGATCGTGTTCGACGCGACGTACTTCGGACGCGAGTTCAGCGAGCGCACGAACGGGTTGTCGACGTCGTCCTGCACACCCCAGTAGCCGGCGAACAGCTCGTACGTGCGCCGCCCGAACAGGAACGCGTCGGCACGCAGATAGTAGTCGCCGATGTAGTCGACCGACTCCTGGTCGCCGAGCGGAAGCGCCCACCCGCCGCGGTCGAACCCGGGGTCGAACTCGGGGTTGTTCCCGCCGTTCGCCTGCATCACACCGTCGACGGTGATCTGGGTGTTGGTGATCAGCTTCATGATCGTGGTCCTCTCTCGGGGCGCCCACTCCGGGCAGCCTCTCACCATTGCCACGAACACGGATGCCGCGATCCGACAACCGCGCGAAACATTCTTCGCTTTCGCCGGATCGGGCCCGTGACCCTGCGACCGTGTTTCGCTCAGCGCGAATGCGCGAGCCGCTCCGATTCCGGGCACGGACAATTGGGTCATGGTCGAGATCTCGGACGACGACTTCGAGCGCATGGTCGGCGAGGTGTACGACTCGCTGCCCGACGACATGGTCCGGGGGCTCGAGAACGTCGCGATCCTCATCGAGAACCAGCCGGCGGGGCAGTGGCCGCGGTTGTACGGGTTGTACAGCGGGCGCCCGCTGAAGACGCGCGGAGTGTACGGATACGGAGAGCTTCCCGACCGCATCACGCTGTTCAAGAACAACATGCAGGCGCACAGCCTCGACCTCGATTCGCTGCGTGCGCGGGTGCGCATCACGCTCGTGCACGAGATCGGCCACTACTTCGGGCTCGACGACGCGCGGCTGCGGGAGCTCGGCTGGGCGTAGGGCACCGCGCGGCATCCGTCACGCGTTCGGCGCACGTGCGAGCACTCGATCAGCTCACCCCGTCGCTGGGGCGCCTGTCGAAGGCTTCGAGCGTCTCACCGATCAGGGCTGCGAACTCGCGGATGCTCGCCTCGTCGGATTCGTCGAAGTCGCGCCCACCGCTCTTGTCGCTCAGCTGCAGCATGCCGTGACGTCGACCGTCGTCGCTGCAGACACTCGTGGCCAGCCATCCCCGCATCGGCGGGTGGGCGCCGGCGAACGGTCCGAAGGCCTGGTAGAGGGGATGCGACAACACCTCGGCGTCGGTCAGGCGGATGACCTCGCCGGGTGGGATCCTCATCCCGTGCAGGCCGTCGCCCCTCGGGTCGACTCGGAAGTCACGGAACGCGGCGTACTTCTCGCTCATGCTGAAGTACTTGCGAGCCTGCGACGAGTCGCCGATCCAGAGCTTGGCGGCCGCCAGCTCGGCCCCGGTCAGCGCGCGGGCGATCCTGCAGGTGCGGCGCAGCAGCGCGTCGAGCTGCGCGGCGAACACGGGCTCGGGCGAGGAGGCCGACAGGATCGGCGTGATCTCGATCCCGACCTCACCGGGCTCCATTGCACCAACCTAGCGCGCGGGGCGCGACACGATGGGGCTCGGACGCTTGCCGGTGACGAGCGATGCTGGCCGTTTACTCGTCACATTCGTCGTTCGAGGTGGCGGCCACCGACTCCGGCAGCACCGGGAGCAGCGCCCTGAGGACCTTGGCGAACTCCTCGCCGGTGCCACCGTCTCCGTTGCCGATCAGGGCGAGCACGGCCTCTGAACCCTCGAAATACTGCACGTGCGCGCCGTATCCCGGCTCGGCGCCGCTGTGGCTGAGGTCGAGGAGGCAGCCGGAGTCGGGGTCGACGTGGACCAGCACGGCGAGGCCGTACTCGTACCCCGGGGCCACGGCCCCGGGCGCACGGTCGGCGATGCGTGCGGCCTGCAGTTCCGGGGTGAGCCCATACCCGTCGCCGAGTGCGACGCCCCAGGTGTGGAGATCGTCGATCGTCGAGAGCATGGCTCCGGCGGCCCAGGACTCGTGGTTGGCCCAGTCGGTGGTGTCGGTGGGCTGCGGGAGCTGCGGGCAGAACTCGGAGTAGCCGTGGTTCAGCGGCTCGGCAAGCACCCCGTCGGGAGCGAACCGGCTGCGCGTCATCCCGAGCGGCCCGACCAGGTGCTCGTCGATCAGCGTGCCGAGGTCGGTGCCGGTCGTCTTCTCGAGGATGCGTCCGAGGAGGAAGGTGTTGAATCCCGAGTAGTTGTCTCCCTCGCCGGGGGCGAAGTCCGCACGCGGCGTCGCTGCGCCGATCGCGATCATCTCATCGGGCGTGATCGTCGAGTACGGATCTGCGCAGATCCGATCGATCTGCGCCTGGCCCGGACTGCCGATGCCGCTCGACATGTTCATGATCATTCGAACGGTGATCTCGTCCGCGAGCGGGAAATCGGGATACCACTCGTCGATCGTGTCGTCGAGGGTGAGTCCGACTTCTCCGTCCCCGATCACCTGCAGCGCAACCGTGCCGACCAGGGTCTTGGTGATGCTCCCGATCTTGGACTGATTGGTTCGGTCCATCGGCTCGTTCGAGGCGAGGTCCGAAACGCCCCGGGTGGCCACCCATTCGTCTTCGCCGGGGATCCAGAGCCCGACGGTCACGCCGGGCATGCTCGATGCCTCGAAGCCCTCGTCGAGGGCGGCCTCGAATTGCGCCCGCACGTCGGCATCGAGGGAGGCATCAGCAGCAGCGGTCGACGGCGACGAACCGTCGCCCGCCGGCGCCGCGACGCATCCGCCCAACATGAACACCGCGATCGTCGCGACCGTGACGACCGCCCATCTCGAGTTCCGCATCGCAGCCCCCCTCGGTGTCATTCGCGACACTACGCCGCGGGTGCTCAGCCCCGACGAAGGGAGCTGCCCCACTTCTGGGGTCGATCGGCGTCAGGGCCCCCGGGCTCAGCCAGCGATTCGCGCCGAGGTCAGCGGCTGACCCGCAGGTCGCGCCATCCGAACCCGCCGGGTTCGGGAAGCGCCCCGCGGATCTGCGCTGCCGTGAACATCCGCCGCGGTCGCAGGTCGTCGGGCACGGATGCCGCGGGCGGCGCGGCATCCGTCACGCCCTCTGCCAGCATGCGCACCTGGGCCTTCGAGACGAGCGGCACCTTCATCGTCCATTCGGCGACCTGCGCGAGCGCGTACTGCGCCCACACCGGCCACGGCACCACGATCACGCGGCGGTCGACGACGGATGCCACGCGTCGCACGGCCTTCGACAGCTTCAGCTGTTCGGCGCCGACGACCGCGACGGTTTCGCGCGACATCCGCCCGTCGACCGCGGCTTCGAGGATGTCGGTGAGGTCCTCGATCGGGATGGGCCGGATCGGCAGCTCGCGGAAGCCGACGGTCGCGAAGACCGGCAGCGTCTGCACGGTGTGGCTGAGGTGGTCGATGAGGTGGTCGCCTCGGCCGTAGATCATGCCGGCCTTCAGGATGGTGTAGTCCAGGCCGGAGTCGCGGATGAGCGCCTCGGCGGCCCACTTCGACTCGTGGTAGGGCGATCCGCAGTCGGGCCGTGCCCGCAGGAAGCTCAGCATGATGACCTTGCCGATGCCGGCCCGCCTCGCCGCCTCGATCACGTTGGCCGTGCCCTCGATGTGCACGCGCTGGTAGGTCTGGTCGCCGATCTCGCGGTTGATGCCGGCGCAGTGCGCAACCACGTCGCACCCTGCGAACGCGACGGCGAGCGCATCGACGTCGCCGGTGTCGACCCCAGTGCGGCGCGAGATGATGACGGATGCCTCGGGCCCGAGCCGTTCGGCCAGGTGGCGTCCGACGAATCCGGTACCGCCGGTGATCGCGGTGCGGGGATGGGTCACCACGCGAGCCTATGCCCACGCGGGGGTGGGCATGGGGCGACCGTTCTCGGTCGCGGTGCGCAGGGGCACCCTGAGCGGACCGGCGTCACGCCGCCTGGCGTCGCTGCAGCTCGAATCGGGCCCGGCCGCCGAGTCGTGGGACCTGCGCCGGGTCGACGTGCGGGGGAGGGATGAACCACACCTCGCTCGGGCCCGGGCGGATCTCCCACCCCTCGCGGTGGATCATGTGATGGCAGAAGCTGCAGAGCAGGACCCCGTTACTGGCTAATCGCTAATGTGACCTCTCATGAAGACGGTGGAGGCTGCAGCGATCTACGCCCGCATCTCGAGCGACCAGACCGGCGAAGGGCTGGGCGTGGCGCGCCAGCTCGAGGACTGCCGCCGACTCGCCGCTGACCGGGGATGGACGGTCGGCGCGGAGTACATCGACAACGACATTTCCGCATACCGGGGCAAGACCCGACCAGAGTACGCACGAATGCTCGCCGACATCGAGGCTGGTCGCATCGACGCGGTGATCGCGTACCACCAGGACCGGCTCACGCGTCGCCCAATGGAGTGGGAGCAGTTCGTTGAGCTGTGCGACCGGGCCGGGGTCGAGCAATTGGCGACGGTGACCTCGGATATCGACTTCGGCAACGACAACGGGATGCTCATCGCACGCATCACCGCCGCTGTCGCGGCGAACGAGTCCGCCCGCAAGTCCGCCCGCATCAGGCGGAAGATCCAGCAGAACGTGGAACAGGGCAAGCCCAACGGCGGCGCGCAGCGCCCGTTCGGATACGAAGCCGACAAGCTCACCGTCCGCGACTCCGAAGCCAAGATCATCCGCCAGGTCGTCGCACGGTTCCTCGCGGGCGAATCGATGCGGTCACTGGTGTCATGGATGAACGACCAGGGCATCCCGACGATGGCCAGGGCCGAGGAGTGGCGTACGCCCACGCTGCGGCAGATCCTCGCGGGCGGTCGGATCGCCGGCATCCGCGATCACCACGGGGAGCCAGCCGGCCCAGCCGCGTGGCCGGCGATCATTACCCGCGAGCAACACGACCAGATTCTCGCGATGATGCGGTCGAAGCAGCGCACCGGACGCCGCGCACCCCGCCGATACCTGCTCAGCGGACTGCTCCGCTGCGGAAAGTGCGGGAACCGGCTCTTCAGTTCCGCACGGCAAGACCGCCGCCGCTACGTCTGCGCATCCGGCCCGGACCACGGCGGCTGCGGACAACTCACCGTCGTCGCACCGCCCGTCGAGGAATGGATCGCCGCCGCCGTACTGCTCCGACTCGACACACCCGAAATGGCCGACACCCTCGCCGGTCGCGCCGCCGCAGACGAACGGCACACCGCCCTGGTCGCAGAACTCAACGCCGCCCAGTCACGCATGGCGGAACTGGCCGAAATGTTCGGGGCGGGCGAGATCTCCCGGCCCGAACTGCTCGCCGCACGAAAGCCCGCCGAAGCTCGCGTCATCGCGGCGCAACGCCAACTCGATCAGATCACCGGCACCCACGCCCTCGACGGGCTCGTCGGCAACGGCGCCGCGCTGCTCGAATCCTGGGACAACCTCAACCTCGACCGACAACACGCGATCGTCCGCGCCGTGCTGGAGTACGCGACGATCCTGCCGGGCAAGTCAGGAGCCCGGACCCTGGACCCGTCCCGCATCGTACCCACCTGGGCCAACTGAGGGCTCCGGGGTCGCGGCGCCGCCCCTCCGGGGCAGCACGCCGCGATCCCCGGACGCCCCAAGCAGGACCCCAAGTCGGGACACGACCGCCGGATCGGTCACATGCACCGGGACACCCTGAGCCGCACACGACGCGACTAACCACTCGCGCACCGCCTCCAGATCCACCCGCAGCATCAGCGACCCCACTGAGCCCAGATCGCCGGAGCACCCTGCCACTCCGGATCCTCAGACGACGACCACCGCGTGAACGGATCACCGCCCATCAACTCGGACGCCGCATCGACCACCGCATGTGCCGATGACCCGGTCAACCGGATCCGTTCAGGCTGGAAGCCCTGCGCGACGTCATACCGATGCAACCCGAGATCCCGCGCCGCAGGATCCGCGAACGTCTTCGCGACGTACTTCGACAGGTACGTCGCCGCGATCCGCGCCTCCGACAGCGCACCCGACCCGACCGGCAGATCACCGATCAGCTTGATCCCGATGAACCCGTGACCCCAGGCCTCATCGATCAAGCGCCGCTTGATGTACTTCCCGACCGCGAAATGGGCATGCAGCCCGTGATCCGTCTTGTGCCACTCCGGAACCCACGCGTACGCAAACGGGTCACCGCCCAGCCCGTCGCGGACGTTCCGGAAGAACTCACCCAGATGCGACCGCAGCAACTGCGGGTCATGGTTGCCCACACCGCGATACGTCAGTGTGCCGAGCCGGTTCAACCGGTTCGCGGCACAGTACCGACGAAGCCGTGACCGCGCCCGACGCCCCGCCTCAGCAGCTGCCCGCTCAGGATCCCTCGCCGCACCACGGGCCACGTACTCCGGAACGCGGCGCACCGAACGCTGGAACGAACCGCCGCCCTCGCCAGCCGTAGGGCAAAGCGTGAACGACCAGCCAGCATCCGGGCGCACGAGAAACGACAAGGACGAACCGAAGGGAGAGACTGACACGAGAACCCGTTCGAAGGCGCCGACAAGAAGACGGCCCAAACAGGTAATAGGCAGCTTTCGCGCGACGGGCACCGGCCGGTTAGTGTCGCGCAGCCCTCCCAGGCAAGGGCTCCTCGCTCAGTCTCAACTTGTCCTCCCGACGGAACCTGGGACGCTCCTTAACCGAGATTGAGACCAGTCAACCCGACCCCACCGACACTCACCAGAACCACGAGCAGGGCACTAGCTGCCGCGTGGTCACCCCCTGGCGGGGGTGACCACTTGCCAACGACCGCGCTACCGGACTCCCGAGTTATGTTGCAGATTCAAGTCAAGTCGCGCCTGCGGCGCGCACTGCTTCAGAGCCGCTCCGATAGCCAAGGCGTCCCGTATTCGTCCAGAGTGGACATCACCGATTTCGCTACTTCCGCCAGATCTGATTGGGGTGACACACTCCACCAGACGTCCACGTTGTCTGGTGACGCGAGCATGCCCAAACGCTCCCAATGTCCGGGACTTCCTGGATGCGTCGTCGCGTTCGGAGCTTCGCGACCGCCTCGGCGCTCGCGTATTTCAGTCCAGTCGGCGCGACTCACCACCGTGAGGTTGACCGTGAACCTTACCTCGTCGCGGTCGCTGAATGATGACTTCTGTACGCCCGCGAGCACCCAGTGTGATTCGGAGGGCAACTGATACTTCCCGCCCGAGCCGGTCCAGCCGCGTGCGCGGAACCCAGGCGATAGACCTGTATTGACAAGCGCCACGAATGCCTGCTGGGCCGTCTCGATGTTCACGAGTCAACTATGACTATCAGCGAGCCAAGGGGCCAGCGGTTGGAACCGCGAGAGGTCGTATTCGCGATTGACGCCGTTCGAGAGGTCGGTCGGCCCGGCATCGCGGTGCCACCAGTCGATGTGATGCGCTTCGACGTACACGATGTTCTGGCCGCAGGCGGCGCATCCGCCGTCGCGTTCGCCGAGTGCGAGCCGCTGGGCCTTGGTGAACAGCCGGGACGCCCTTCCGAGATCGAGCGGGAGGCTGTCGCCACCGAGGACGGCCGGGATCAGTTCCGCGTCGGCCGCCATGCGACGCGCGGTGCCGGCTGAGATGGGCTGGTCGTGTCCGTCGATCCGTGCGTGTCCCAGCCCGGTGACGAGGGTGTCGAGGTCGACGCGCACGACGACCGTGGTCTTCGCGAGCGGCGTGAGGGTCTGCGTGCAGCCGAGCGCGTGGCGGGCGAGCGCCGCGAGCGCGTCGGCCTGGATCTGCGCGATCGACCGGTGGTCGTCGACGACGGGGTCGGGATCGCCGTCGCCGGGTTCGCGTCGGCGGAGCACGTCGCTGACCAACGCCTCGATCGCCGCCTTCACCGGAGCAGCGCTCTCGGGGTCGAGGCGGGCGTGCAGGTTGACCATGCCTCGCCCGTCTTCACGCATCGTCAGCGAGCGCTCCATTCGGAGCAGCTCCTCGCGGGGCTCGACTCCGTCGGGATCGAGTCGGGCCTCCGCTTCGCGTACCCCGCGAGCGAGCGTCTCGAGCGGCACCGTCGCCGCCAGGTCGACGAGCGCCGCCTCGACGAGGTCGATGCTGCTCGCCTCGGCCCTCGTCGAGGCCCGGTCGAGCATCGAGGTGATCGCGGATGCCGCCTCGATGCCGATCTTCGCGGCCTCCAGCGCAGCAGCGACATGGGGATGCCGCGCCGGCAGCCGCTCACCGGTGAACGTCTGCCGCTGGGCGGTGGCGGTGCCGACGGCGATGAGCCTCTGCGCGTCGGCTCGGGATGCTCCGGTCGACGCGGCGATGAGTCGCACCGGGTTGTGGAAGCCCTGGGCCTTCGCCAGTCCGGTGTCACCGAACTCCTGCCCGGATCGCTTCGTCACCTCGGCCGCGACCCTGGCGAGCATGACGTCGACCTCTCGCCGAACCATCGCGAGCGCATCGGTGACCCGCACGAGCCCACTGTCGCTCATCTGCTCGACCTCGACCTGCGCACCTCCGCCGATGGCACCCGCGGCCGGCATGGAGCCGGCCCACGCCTCGCACAGCGCGGCGACGTCGCGTTCGAGGGCAGCGAGCGGCAGCGGCTGCTCGAGCTGGGGGCGCGGTTCCATGCTTCGATCCTGCACCCACCCACTGACATTCGATCGCGTGCAGAAAGCATCCATGATCAGGGATTTGCCTGTGGAGAACTCGACCCGATGTCCGCCTGCGGAGGACGAGTCACGCTGGTCGGCGGGTTCGTGGCGGAGCCGCGGGGGCGGCTCGAAGCGAGCCTCGCCTCGGGCGGCGGGCAGCAGCTTGGCCGCGTGCGCGGCATCCGTCACCGTCGAGCCCGCGGCATCCGTCACCGTCGAGCGCGCCGCGTCCGTCTGCGAAACTGACCCGGATGCCCCTGCACCCCGATGAGCTCCCGATCGACGCCGATCTCGCGGCATCGCTCATCCGTCGCGACCGTCCCGAATGGGCCGATCTGCCGTTGACGCCGGCCGGTGGCGGCACCGACAACGTGATGTTCCGCTTCGGTGACGACCTGCTGGTGCGCATGCCGCGCACGCCCGGGGGCGTCGGCTCGCTGCGCAAGGAGCGCGCGTGGCTGCCGCAGCTCGCGCCCGCGCTGCCGGTCCGCATCCCCGAGCCGGTGCACCCCGGGTCACCGTCGGACGCGTACCCGGTGGAGTGGTCGGTGTACCGGTGGATCGACGGCGCCCCGCCGACCTCCGACACCGTGAGCGACTGGACGCGGTTCGGCGCCGAGCTCGCCGGATTCGTCCGCGACCTGCACCGCACCGACCTCATGGGCGCCGAGCGCGCGGGGGAGTTGAGCTGGTACCGCGGCGGCAGTCTGCGCGAACCCGAGCATTGGGTGGCGCCCGCATTCGCGGCATCCGGCCCGCTGGTCGGCGCCGACTTCGACCTCGACCGGCTCGAGCGGTGGTGGCGGGAGGCGCTCGCGCTGCCCGACTCGCCGGCGCCGCATGTGTGGCTGCACGGCGACCTGCGCCCCGGCAACCTGCTCGCCCACCGCGGACGCCTGCACGCCGTGATCGACTTCGGCGCCCTCTCGGTCGGCGCGCCCGACGCCGAGCACGCCGCCGTCTGGGACCTCCCGCCCGACGCCCGCCGCGCCTACTGGGATGCGCTCGACCTCGACGAGTCCACCTGGCTGCGCGCCCGCGGCTGGGCGATCGCGGTCGCGATCAGCGGCATCCCGTACTACTGGGACACCTTCCCGGAGTTCGTCGCCGAATGCCGAGCCCGGCTCGAGGCGATCCTCGCCGACGGCGAACGGTGACGGATGCCGCGTGGCGGCGCAGCACGCGGGCCGCCGCGCTCATCTCACCGCACGTGCCCGAGCTTCTTCGGATTCCCGACGCCGTGGATGGCCGAGATCCGGTCGTCGGCGAACTCGAGTGCGAGCACGGCGAGCACCCGTCCCCGGCGGCGAACGATGATCCCGGGCTCCGCGTTCACCTCCGCGACCTCGAAGTCGAGGCCGAGGCCGCCCACGCTGGCGAGGAATCGACGGCCGACCGTCTCGGCTCCGACGACCACCTCGGTCGGCGCGTCCGGGAAGACGCCACCCGAGTCGAAGTGGCCCGTGGCATCCGTTGCGAGCACCTCGACCAGCCCGTCGAGGTCGCCGTCGGATGCCGCGACGGCGAATCGCTCCGTCAGCCGGCGGGCGGCGGCGGGGTCGACGGTGAACCGGGCGGCACCCTGCGCGGCGATCCGCTTCCGCGCCCGCGACGCGGACTGCCGCGCGCTCGCCGGGCTCACCCCGAGGACGTCCGCGATGCGGTCGAACCCGAGGTCGAAGACGTCGTGGAGCAGGAACGCCGTGCGCTCCGCCGGCGTGAGATGTTCGAGCACGACGAGCAGCGCTATCCGCACCGAGTCGTCGAGGGTGACCCGGTCCTCGGGGAGGGTGCGCTCGTCGGTGACGATCGGTTCGGGCAGCCAGGGTCCGACGTATGCGCGGCGGGAATGCTCGTGCGCGCGCAGCCGGTCGATCGCGAGCCGCGAGGCGACGGTGACCAGCCAGGCGCGCGGGTCGTCGAGCGGCTCAGCGTGATGGTCGTCGTCGCGAGCGAGCAGTCGGAGGTAGGTCTCCTGGGTGACATCCTCCGCCTCGGCGACGGAACCCAGCACCCGGTAGGCGACGTCGCGCACGACGTGCCGGTGCGCGGTCCAGAGGTCGGCGAACTCGGTCATGACAGGTAGACGATGCACCAGCCGCGAACGTGACGCAAGCACGGATGCCGCGTGCGGATGTCGCGCGGATGTCACATCGGCGGCGGTTCATCCGTCTCCTCTGCATGAACGAGACCTCCGAACAGTCCCGACCCCCGGAGTCGCGCATCGCCGGCGGACCGCCCCGTCGGCTCGTGAACGCGACCGCGCCCGTCGCCCGCGCCCTGGCGGGACGCCGCTGGGTGCCGCTGTGGGCGCTGATCCGCCATCGCGGGCGCCGCAGCGGCACCGCCTACGAGACGCCGATCGCGGTCGTGCCGACGACGGATGCCGCGATCGTGATGATCGGGCTGCCGTGGGGTGCGAAGACGAACTGGGCCCGCAACGTCGTCTCGGCGGATCGCGCATCGCTGCGCTGGAAGGGGCGCGACGTCGAGCTCATCCATCCGCGGATCGTCGACGGCGCCGAGGCGGAAGGGCTCGCGAAGGCGCCGTTCCGGCCGGTGCTCAAGCGCTTTCCTGCGGCGATCGTGTTCCAGCGGGGATGACCGGCGCACGGATGCCGCGGTGGCGCGGCATCCGTCACCGCGGCCCGCGCCGCCGGCCGAACAGCCCGGCGAACACTGCATGCAGGAACGGGATCACTGACACGACCATCAGCGTGATGCCCCACACCGGCTCGTCGTTGCGCAGCAGGACGCCGCCGAGGAACAGGCCGACGAACAGCACCGCCGAGACGACCCGCTGGGCCGCGTTCTCGAGTCGCACCATCCGCTGCTCGATCTTCGGCGAGCTTGCGACGACGCGCCCTTCCTCGATACGGGTCGCGAGCGCGTCGACGCGCTGCGGCAGCCCGGCGAGCGTGGTCGCGTACGACAGTGCTTGCTGCCCGAGCGCCTGCACGAAGTTGCCGCGCTCGTCGCGCAGGAGCTGGGCGGCGTAGGGCTCGACGGCGTCCCACATGTTGAAGTCGGGGTCGAGCGAGCTGCACATGCCCGAGGTCAGTGACATCGCCCGGATGATGAGCAGGAAGTTGTCGGGCAGCGTGAACGGCAGCGCCCGCACGACCTCGCCGAACTCGATCGCGAAGCTGCGCAGCTCGCGCTCGTCGACCTGCCGCACCTCGGCAAGGCCCATCCCGCCGAAGCGCGCGAACAGCTCGGACATCGCGCGCTCGAGCTCCGCCGTGTCGGCCGACGGCAGCAGGATGCCGACACTCCGGATGCTCTCGACCAGGCGCTTCCCGTCGCGTGCGGCGACGGCGAGCATGAGCTGCTGCAGCCCGCGCCTCAGTCCGTCGGGCACCTCGCCCATCATGCCGAAGTCGATGAAGGTGAGCCGGTACGTCGGCGACGAACGACCCGGCGCGGCATCCGTCACGCTCGAAGCCCGCGACGCGGCATCCGTCACCCGCTCGACCGGGGTGACGAAGATGTTGCCGGGGTGCGGGTCGGCGTGGAAGAAGCCGTCGCGGAAGAGCTGGTCGAACATGACGGTCGCGAACTGCTTCGCGACCACCTTCGGGTCGATGCCCGCGGCAAGCAGGGCCTCGCGGTCGTTGATCTTGATCGCGGTCACGTCGGCGAGCGTCAGCACGCGACGCGTCGTGCGCTCCCAGACGACCTCGGGCGCGGCGACGCGCGGGTCGCCGGCGAAGCTCGCGGCGAACCGCTCGGCGTTGCCCGCCTCGTGCAGGTAGTCGATCTCCTCGAGGCTCGTGGTGGCGAACTCCTCGACGAGGGAGGGGACGTCCACGTGGTTCGCGACGAAGCGCACGCGGCTGAGCCATCCGGCGACGCGACGCAGCGCCGACAGGTCGACGTCGACGATGGTCTCGATGCCCGGTCGCTGCACCTTGACGACGGCCTCGTCGTAGCCCATGTCGGCGGCGTCGAGCGGCGAGAGCGTGGCGCGGTGCGCCTGGCCGAGGGATGCCGCGGCGAGCGGTTCGGGGTCGAACGACGCGTACGCGCGCTCGAGCGGGATGCCCAGCTCGGCCTCCGCGAGCCGCAGGATGGCGTCGAACGGCACGGGCGGCACCTCGTCCTGGAGGCCGGCGAGCTCGCGCGTGATCTCGGGCGGCAGCACGTCGAGGCGCGACGACATGTACTGGCCGACCTTGATCATGAGGCCGCCGAGGTCGACCGCGAGCGCGTGGAAGCGCCGGGCGATGCGCGTCAGCCGCGCTTCGCGCCCGCGGGCCGCCACCTTGCCCAGGCCGATGCGCGGCAGCACGAGCTCGTACCACCACGTCTGGACGATGTATCGCGCGGCGAATCGCAGGATCCGCCGGTAGCGGGCACGAGTGTTCCCCACATCGGGCATCCTGCCTGCTGGATGCCGACGTGTCGAGGGCACCGAGTCAGCCCTGGGCGAGGATCGAGTAGAGCCGACGACGTGCGTCGTCGAGGACCTCGACCGCCTGCTTCACCTGCTCGGGCGTTCCCGAACGCTGGAGCTGCGCCGCCGCCTGCGCGAGCTCGATGCCGGCCTTGGGCAGCGCGCCGCCGGGCCCGAAGTCGCGCGGGCTCGAGGTCTGCCACGGCGCCGGGCGATCGGCGGATGCCTCGGCCTCCGCCCTCCCAGCTTCGGTCAGCGAGTAGGTCTTGCGCCCGTCCGCCTCCTCTGCGGTGATGAGCCCCTCGTCAGCGAGCAGCTGCAGTGTCGGATACACCGAGCCCGCGCTCGGCTTCCACGCGCCGCCGCTGCGCTCGGCGATCTCGCTGATGATCTGATAGCCGTGCATCGGCTTCTCGGCGAGCAGCGCGAGCACCGCCGCGCGGACGTCGCCGCGGCCCATGCGTGGGCCGGCCTTCTGCTCGAACATGCCACGGAGCTGGTTGAGGGCGTCCCAGAGGTTGGGGCCTGGGCCGCCTTGGCCCCAGTTGCTCGAGGGGCCGGTGAAGCCGCCGCCCATGTACGAATCGCTCATGATGACCTCCCTGAAGCGGGGCCCTGGTCGGGTCTCGACGATATATCAACGATATATCGTTCGGGCGCTTCGGGGTAGACCGTGAATCCGCGTGAACATGTGCCTTGAGCGAGGTCACCGGGTACGAATGCCGCGGGCGGCGCGGCATCCGTCACGAGCACCTCAATCAGCCATGCCGGCCTCCGGGCCGCCAGTCGACGGGCGTCGAGCGTCTCACCGATCAGAGCCGCGAGTTCGTGGATGTTCGCCTCGTCGGATTCGTCGAAGTCGCGCCTACTGCTCTTGTCGCTCAGTTGCAGCATGCCGTGCCGTCGACCGTCGTCGCTGCAGACACTCGTGGCCAGCCATCCCCGCATCGGCGGGTAGGCCGCAGCGAACGGACCGAAGCCTTGGTTGAGCGGATGCGACAACACCTCGGCATCGGTCAGCCGGATGACCTCGCCGGGTGGGATCCTCAGCCCATGCAGGCCCTCGCCCCTCGGGTCGACTCGGAAGTCACGGAAGGCTGCGTACTTCTCGCTCATGCTGAAGTACTTGCGTCCCCGCGACGAGTCCTCGCCGATCCTGAGCTTGGCGGCCGCGAGCTCGGCGCCGGTCAGCGCGCGGGCGATCTTGCAGGTGCGGCGCAGCAGCGCGTCGAGCTGAGCGGCGAGCTCTGGCTCGAGCGATCCCGCCGCCAGGATCGGCGTGATCTCGATCTCGACGTCACCGGGCTGCATGGCACCAACCTAGCGCGCGACGGCGCGACACGGTCGGGCCCGGCGCGGTGCTTTCCCTCACCTGCTGACCCGTAGGTCGCGCCACCCGAACCCGCCGGGCTCGGGAAGCGCGGTGCGGATCTGATCTGCGGTGACATCCGCCGCGGTCGCGGGTCGTCGGACACGGATGCTGCCGGCGGCGCGGTATCCGTCACGCCCTCGGCGAGCATGCGCACCTGCGCCTTCGCGACGAGTGGCACCTTCATCGTCCACTCGGTCAGCTGCGCGAGCGCGTACTGCGCCCACACCGGCCACGGCACCACGATCACGCGGCGATCGACGACGGATGCCACGCGCCGCACGGCCTTCGACAGCAGCAGCTGCTCGGCGCCGACGACGGTCTCGCGCCACATCCGACCGTCGACCGCGGCCTCGAGGATGTCGGTGAGGTCCTCGATCGGGATGGGCCGGATGGGCTTCTCGCGGAAGCCGACCGTCGCGAACACCGGCAGGGTCTGCACGGTGTGGCTGAAGTGGTAACCCCGCCGCAGATCATGCCCGCCCTGGGGCAGGAAGAGTGGACGATTGCGGGTCGCCAGGCTTCATGCCACCCTCAGCAATGGGACCAACGATGGGGGTGGGGGATGTCGGAGGACGAGCAAATTGTTATCGAGGCTGATGGGATTCCGTCGGCGGAACTTCATGCGCTCGTGCGCAGCACCGGCTTCGAAGAGGTGCAGATCGAGGCGGACGACTATCGCGCAGTGGACCCAGGGTACGTTGCCGCGGTGATCACGGGCATTGTGGCCATGGCGGGACCGTTCATCGCGAAGCTCGCTGACCGGTTGTTCGAGAAGGCGCCGCGGGCTCGCATCGTCCTCGTGTCAGCGGATGGTGGCCAGCGCATCGAGTTGGACGCTGAGCTGGCCGGGGACCTACGGGATCAGCTTATTCAGCGAGCGGTCGCCGGGACCGGTCTTCGTGTTCTCATCGAGCGAAACACGCATTGAGACGAGATGACGGACGATGGGTTCGCAATCCAGGGGTCTCTCGCCGGAATTCCAAGACGCGGTCATCGCTGATTTCGGCGTCGACGCGCCTGCAGAGTTCGTTGCAAGTGTCGTCGACTTCGCCTCATCCGCACTCAAGCGCTATGAGGCGACAAAGAAAGGACATGACGCAGCCGATGCAGCCAACGCGCTGTTCAACATGGATGGGTTCTCATGCGCGTCGGCGCTCCTGTCTCAAGCGCTCCGGATACCCGTCAAGACCTCTTCGAAGGTCCTACCCCCACAGCCCTTGATCGCCAATCGACTCGGTGAGATCCTCCTTCATCGCGGGATGCCGAATGACGCGCGACCGCTGTTCGAAGAAGGCATTGCGTTGCTCGAGAAGACAGCCGTCGACCATCGGATTGAGAGCGCCGCCCTTCACTCGAACCTCGCGCACGTGTATTCGGCACTCGACGACCCCGAGACCGCCCAGCAGCATCTCTTGACGGCATTGCAACTCCATCAGCAGGCACACGACTATCCCTGGGCCATCGCCCAGACCCTCAATGCCCTCGGTCGCGTTGAGATCGAACTCGCTCGAGCATCGGGGCCGCTTTATGTCAATGGTTTTGTGAACGACAACTCACAGCGGCACCTCCGGAGTGCGGACGAGTGCTTCGGCCTGGCGAGGGAGACGTTCGAATCGGAGCTTCCGGCGCATGTCGACAATTTGGCGCGCACGATGCTCGCGCTGCTCGAGCTCGCGACGATCAGAAGGGATCAGGACGCTCGTACGCAATTAAGCACGGACCTTATGCAGCTGGCTGGAGCTTACGAGCTCGCTTCGAGCACTGAGTGGGACGTGCTCGCACAGCGCGCGGCAGTCCTCTTCGATGCAGAGCACCCCGAGCGCGTCATAAATGAGATTGCAGAGCGAATGGCGGTCGTACTTCCCCGGCTCCGACCGCACGAAATCCATGTGGGAGGCCTACCCACGCTATTCAGGGCATATTCAATGCTCGTCGATGAGCATGCGATGCACCTCGCGCAGGTCATCACTGAGATCGACGAGCGTCAGATCGGGTCGCTCCTGTCGAACAGTTCCGGGCGAGGCCTTCGGGCGGCATATGCACCCATCGTCGAGCGCATGTCGCTCCTGATTGGTCACCTTCTTCCGTCGGAGTCCGAGGGGGAAGTCAGTGATTGGGTCTACGACATCGTCGTCAATCGCAAGGGAGTGGTAGCGGAACGTGAGGGCTCGGCATGGCTGCGAGCGCGAACAACACCGGAAAGGCGTGCTCAATTTGAAGAAGTTCGGCGACTGCGGTCTGAAGTCGCGCGAGTCGACCTCGAAGGCGGAGACGTCGGCTTCATCCAAGATGCGCGCGAGCGCTACCGTGACGCCGAGCGAGAGCTTGCGAAGGCGGAGGCCGACTTGCGTCCAGGCAACTATACCGATGGTCGAGAGTGGCACGTTGCAGTCGACGAAGTAAGGCGATCGCTCCCACCAGACTCGATGCTTGTCGACCTTGTGCCAGCGGTGAGGCGGGATGGTTCTGAGCATGCCGTTGCATTTATTGTCAGCCCGCTCGGCGGAGCCCCAACTCGATATCTCGATCTTGGGCTCCTAGGTGACGTTTATGAGCGTCTGAACCGTGCCGCAGACCTGCTAAGTCGCGCACCACAGAAGGGAGACACGGTCAGTGAACGATTGGCAGAGTTAGCATCGACCCTGCCTCCGCTCTTTGCTCAGATTTGGGTGACGCCCCAGGTCCTGATCGCGCCAAGCGGCGTCTGGTCTCGAGCTCCGTTCTCTACATTCCTCGACGCGACTGCGCGGCCTTTGATCGAACGGACGACACTGTCGCTAGTGCCGAGCGCACGTTGGCTCACTCGTTTCATCGAGCGAGGCGCCTCCAATGAGATCCCGGGCACACCTTTGGTGATCGGTGATGCGGATTTCGACGCGGGCCTGCCAAGCAACTTGCCCTTCTTCATGAGTATGCGTGTGTCTCAACTGCCCCATACCCGGACTGAAGCCGAAGACATCGCGACAATGCTGGGTATCGAGCCAGTGCTCGGACCCGCTGCAACACGTACTGCGGTGCTTCAAGTCGTTCGGCCGCGGGTACTCCACATCGCTTCCCATGGCACGTTTCTCACGGCCATTGGCAGTCTTGCGGAACAGGCTGAACCTCGCGCCAGCGTGCTGAGCGCAGTCGCCGGCGTGGTGCAAGAAGTAGACGTCAGTCTGGCATCGTTCGGGCTGGTAGCGCAGTCAAACCATGGATCGGTGCCAGTCGAAGATGCCCATCGTCGGCGTGTGACCTGGTTAACCGCCACAGGGCCGTCCTCCCCGTCTTCTCGGAGTGTCCTGCTGCTCGCTGGGTTCAATGCCTGGGTGGGCGGGAGCGAGACCCCTGCGGACATCGGGAACGGGATGCTTTCTGCATCCGAGTTCGCTTTGCTCGAGCTCGATTCCACGGACCTAGTCGTACTTTCAGCATGCAATTCGGGCGCCGGTGCCGTGGACTTCGCCGACGGTAGTCTGCTTGGCCTACGCACAGCAGCACTTGCGGCGGGTGCGACCGGCTGCGTGTCAACTCTCTGGGAGGTGCCAGACGCTTCGACGGCGCAGTTCATGCAGGCGTTCTACCGGTTGCACCTTGGGGGCGAAGGAAGCGCCAGAGCGCTTCGCCAAGCAACCCTCGAACTGCGTGAGCGATACCCGGACCCATTCTTCTGGGCGCCATGGGTGTACGAAGGAGGAGGCCAGTCTCGGTAGATCTGCCACGCTATTCGGCAGGTTGGCCGCCCGTAAGCTCTCGTAGAGCAAAGGCCGACGCCGGGTCGAATGGGCTATCGAAACCATCGTCATCCACGGTCTGTGGCTCGGCATCGCACGCACTGGCGGAAGCGTACTGCGCCCACACCGAGCACGGCACCACGACCAGCCGACGTCCGATGATAGATGCCACGCGCCGCAGGGCCCTCGACAGCAGCTGTTCGGCCGTCGATCGGCGGCGCACTTCATCATCCATGACGCTCCCCGGGCGGTCGTCGATCTCGTGCTCGAGTACTTCGTCGCGGCCGAGCATCTGCCCGACGGCGCCTTCTCAAGCCAAGGTGCTCAGGAGTTCAGCGCGGCTTCGTATGCATGTGCCGCGTCGGCGATCTCCCACCGTTCTACGAACGAGTCATCGGGAATAAGGTATGGGCGGTCGTAGGAGCTGCCGTTGGTACACATGTAGTCGTCGTGCCAGTCATCGTTCATTGTTGGGTCCCAGTAGCACTCCCATCCTTCGACAGGGTCGACGAGCTCGGCGGGCGGGTCTGGGATGACCTCAACGGGCTTACGCTCGGGCAGGTCGTAGTTGTCGAGGCCCTCCGCGCTCGTGCATCCGGCGAGGAGGCAGACCGAGGCGACGGCGAGGATGGCGAGGGTGAAGGTGGGCTGCTTCACGACTGGTCTCGGGCCAGTGTCAGCCCCGCATCCTCGCCCCAGGAAGGCGCCCCGGCCGGTTGCATGTCGCGCTTCTTCGGCCTGAGTCATCGACGTCGGGTCTCTCTCGTGAGGGGGCTGGACTGGCTGGCTGTTCGGGCTGTATCCCTCAACGGTCCGACGCCTATGATGTCGGTTGCGTCGCCCACTTCGCGCCGCCCAGGCGCCACTGGCCTCAGAACTGGGGGCACGAAGGTAGTCAGCCGCTGACCCGCAGGTCGCGCCACCCGAACCCACCCGGCTCGGGCAGCGCACTGCGGATCTGCTCGGCCGTGACACTACTCGTTCGATAGTGCAGCCTCCCGCTCACGCCGCTCGGCCACCAATACATCATGACCGCCTTCATATCCGACACAAGTCGCTTGAGTGTCCGCACCGATGCCCAATTGGAAACGGATCTCCTGAGCGGACGCCTGGGGCGCGGTCTGGTCGGGCCAAACAGCGTAGTAGGCGGTCTCGTAGTCTGGCGCGTTCACCATGGCGCTGAGAGTGCCGAGGGCCGCAACGTCGGAATCCCGCAGCGTGGTTATGTGCGGCTCGATCGACTCGGGCCACTCGTAGTAGTCGTCATCGAACAGCTCTGCTTCGGTCTGGCGTGACGTCATCTGCGCCTGTGCCGCGGCCTTGACGCCAGCCGGGTCCGGTGCTCCGCCGTTCAAGAATTCCTCCTCGCTGGCCCGGAATGCGGCATTGAGCGCGTTCGCCGCCGCATTGGTCGGGCAGACGATATTCAGGTATCGCGCTGCGGCTTCCTCGGTCGTGAGCTCTACGGGCCCCGGGTCGACCGTAGGCGTGGGCGTCGCCGACCCTGAAGCCTCAGCAGACCCGACCGCGTGTGTGCTTGGTGACGACGGCGAGCATGCAGCGAGAGCCAACATGAGTACCGCTGCAAGTGAAGTTGAAGTAATTCGACGGTGGTTCATCGCTTGGCCCGTTCTCACTGATCAGATTCAGCGGCGCATCACGCCCGCTTTACGCAATTCTGAAGGTGATGCATCGCGGAGGGGCCCAAATTCCTCGCAGGTGACCCGGACTGGGGTGGTTGAAAGCACGATCTGGCCTCGCGTCGCGAGGCGACCCGCAACCCGCCGAACGCAGTCGCGCGCCGGTGGGCCGACATCACGAAGCGCCAGGCGCCGCGCCCGATCGACAAGATAATCACGGGCACCTACGACGGGCTGCGGGTTTAGAACGCTCTCTTGACCGTGACCGGGCTGAAGGGCTTCGATGGCGCCCCGCTGTTCTCGGATCTGTCGTTCGACCTGCAGCGCGGCGACCGCGTCGCGGTGCTCGGCTCGAACGGCTCGGGTAAGTCGACGCTGCTCGACGTGCTCACCGGCGAGACCGAAGCGGATGCCGGGACGGTGCGTTGGGCGAAGGGCGTGCGGTTAGTGTCGTACAACGCGGTGTTCGCCGCCATTGATCTGACCGACACGGTCGGCACGCGGTGAACGCGTACCCGGATTCGCTGGCGTTCACGGCGAAGAAGAAGAGCGTGGACCGGTTCGTGGGGCCGACCTGGTGGCTTTGTGTCCGCACATTGGCATGGTCCTCGAACCGCCAGGCGGCTGGCGACGGTTGGATTCTCGGCTTCAGTCAGAGCGAAGGTGCTGCCGAACCCACCTACGGACGACACCGTCGCGCTCATTGGATGGGGGCCACCTTGTTGGGCGGCCACCTTAGTTCGCCCCAACGGAGCTCGTTCCTAACGAGCTGACGAGCGAAATGTGTGAAGAACTGAAGCTCTCCTGTAGTATTGCGGACAGGCAGAGTTGAAGGAGTTGCGGTGGACACGTTCTCGGACGCAGAGCAATGGCGTAGGGCGCGCTTTGGTGATTCCTACGACGCAGTTCTTGACTCGCTCCGGATGGCAGCGATGGTGGCGCACCAGAAAGGGGTGGATGCGAAGGACGGAAGCGGCTTGCCGAGCGACGACAACTATGGCGTCACGTATTGGCAGATACTTCTCCTCGAACTGATGACCCGGTTGCGGAGCGACGTTGACGTCCGAGAAGTCCGATTGAACGGTGGACGGTACCCGCTGCCCGAGATCAACGGGACCACGATCCTCGCCGCTCGCGCCGCAACGGGCTCGGGTCCCAACGTCGAGAGCCTGAGACTCAAGCGTTCCAAGAGCCGCGATCTCCTCCTGGGCAAGCGAACAGAATTTGCCGAGGCGGCAGCTTTCGACTTCAGCGAATGGCTGAACGAGGAAATCGAAGTCGATTTTCCGGGATCCGAGGCTGACGCAGTTGTCATGGCGGTCGTCGTCGCAGGCCCGCGCACTGGCGTTACCCGGATCTACATCGGCGACGGCTACCTCAGCGAGAACGGGACGGTCGTCTGGGGGTACGTCGAGCAGGTCGCACTTGCCGAATCTGCTCAGCCAGCCCTGCAGCTTGCTGGTGTCCAGACCAACCGGCGATTCAACGAACTACCGGCAGATGACGACCTCGACATCGCGCTGCATGGCGACGGCCGAGCGCGCGAAGCAAGGTCACAGACGAGCGCAGAGGAATAGAGCATTGAAGAGGAGCAATCCTCGCGCCACGGCGGCGCACGACGCGGCCTCCGTCGCCAAGTCGTTCGACCCCGAACGACTCCGACAGGCGCGTCAACTCGCACTGAAATCGAAGCAGGACCTTGCTTCTGCGATCGGTGTCTCGCCCGCCGCCATCGGCCAGTTTGAAGCCGGCGTTACGTCACCGCGCACCGAACTTATAACAGCGCTTGCCAAGGAGCTCGATGTCCCCGCCGCCTTCTTTCTGGCTGGTCGGCCCCAAGGCCGTCTCGAATCAGGCGACGCGTTCTTCCGCAGCCTTCGCTCCACCACAGCTAAGCAGCGGTCTAAGGCAACAGCGTTCACCGAGCAGTTGTGGGAACTGATCAATACGCTTGAGAAACACATAAGGCTACCGGCGGTCGACCTTCCCGAGTTTGATCCTGAGCCTCACCGTCTGATTGCCGACACCGCTGACCGGGCAGCTCGCGCCGCCGCGCATGTCCGAGCAGCTTGGGGTCTGGGTAAGGGGCCGATCCCGCAAGTTGTTCGCACAATCGAGAAACACGGCATCGTCCCGGTCTTCACACCTACTGCGGAGCGCGAAGTGCGACGAATCGACGCGTTCTCGACGCTTGCCCTCGGGCGACCACTGATCGTCCTCACGCCCGACAGAGCGAACGACGTGTATCGCCATCGGTTTACTGCCGCTCACGAACTCGGCCATCTTGTACTCCACGGAGGTCTCACATCCGGCAGCAAAGACATCGAACGTGAAGCGGATCGGTTCGCCGCTGAACTCTTGATGCCCGGCGCAATTGCAACAACGCTGCTGCCCACCAGAGTCGACTTCCGCGCTTTCGACAGGTTGTGCGAAGAATGGGGCGTCTCCGTCGACTCTCTCATTTATCGGTCCGCCGAGATGGGGCGCTTCTCCGACGCAACCGCAAGACGTGCTTACATTCGGCTCGCGCAACTACGAGGCGAAGGATCGTTTGCTCCATTGCCTGTGGCCCAGTACCCGGGGGAGAACCCGGCGATGCTGCGGCGCGCTGTGGAGCTTGCCGAAGAACGGCTTGGCATTACAGTCGTTAGCTTGGCTCAGGAGCTTGCGTGGAAACCAGCGCAAGTCAGGCGGATGCTAGGAGATGTGGACGAGAGGCCTTTGCTAACGCTTGTGTAGCTGACATGCCCGACTACCCGGCCGCACCCTTGCCCGACGGTTGGAACTGACGACGAGCATCGCCGGCATTGCTCTGACATCTTGCTCAATGGGATCGCTCTGCTTGGGTGGGGCCAAACGCCGGTCCCAGACATGTGCATGTAGTCCTTGTGCTGGCGCCAGCCCGTAGCGGCCTCGAACGAATCAACGCGACTCCACCTCTCGGCCACGAGACGGCCATAACTTGAGGGTGGCAGCGGAGTCGTCTGGTGCCATGGCATTCATGACGACGACGCGTTGGACCGCCGTAGCCGACCGAAGCCAACCAGTGGGCGGGTGCAGGAACGGCCACCCTCGGAGCACTGTCCGATGTCGAAGGACAGCGGTTGCGTACGTCCCCACCCCCATACGAAACCGTGGTCGCTCGGGAAGAACCCGTGCACCTAGATTGCAGCCGCTGGCTGTGCGGAACTGGGGATGCATCCGCGCGTTGCGCCCCGAATCAACCTCACCCCTGATAAGAATTCGAGATGGTCCTTGAAGGGGATGGTGCGACGCAGTAAATGCCTCACGAACAAACGATCGTCTACTACGACCCGGTTCGCCATGCCTCCAGTTTGCGGGACCACCTGTCCACTCGAGAGCGCGCTGTCGTCTTGGTCGTGGGCGCCGGAGCGTCGGCTGCTGTTGGAAGTGCCGACGATGGTGCGCCGCTGGTGCCAGCCGTTGTAGGTCTGACAGTTGGTTGTCAGAACGCGGTTTCCGCACTCGGCGAATGGGCGAGTACGGCCTGGGACATCATGCGAGAGAGCCTCGCCAAACAATTGGGGCTCCCTGACAGCTCGCAGGTCTACATAGAAGACCTGCTCACCAACTTGCGAGAGAAGCTGTCGTCGATGTCGGAGGGCGACACTTCTGCCGGAGCGACCCTTGACCAGTTGAGGCAAATCGAAGACGCAATAACCAGAGAGATCGTTCGTGCCGCGTCACCGGACGACGACCGAGTTCCTTCCCATCTTCCGCACGACTCGCTCGCAAAATGGATCGCTCGAATCGATCGCTCCTCGCCGGTAGAGATCTACACGACCAACTATGACCTTCTAATTGAACGTGCTTTGGAAGCCGAATCTGTTCCGTACTTCGACGGTTTCGTTGGGTCGTCCGCCCCCTTTTTCTTGCCAAGCTCGCTCGTGCACGCCGAGTTCGCGCCGGGCAGGAGGGTTACCCGTCTCTGGAAGATTCATGGCTCGGTGAACTGGGACCTGGTGGACGAACCGGCGGGAGGGAAACGTGTAGTGCGGCGCCCCTCCATTGGAGCTTCACAGATGATCCTCCCTTCCTCGCTCAAATATGACCAGTCGCGGAAGCTCCCGTATATCGCGATGCTCGACCGGCTCTCTCGCGCACTTTCTGATCGGGAAGACGCGTTAGTCGTTGCAATTGGATGCGGGTTCGGCGACCAGCACGTAAATGAGATCTTGAGCGACGCACTCTCGACCAGACCCAGAATGCACCTGATCGCACTTCAGTTCCAAGATCCGGTACAAGGAGACGCGCTCTGGAAGCTGGCATCGGCACATGAGAACGTGCTCGCATATGGACCTACCGTTGCCATCGTGGGTTCAAGGCCTGGTACTTGGCGCTTGATCGAGCCGGCAACCAATGTCACTGCACCAAATGTTGACCTGGTGTTCGACTCCGATTCTGTGCCCGAGGCCGGTGAGGAAGAGTTAATCGGGCGATTTCGACTTGGCGACTTTAACTGGTTCGCAAGGTTCCTCGACCAGATGATGGTCGGTCGTGAGTGAGCCGGTAAGGCGATCAGCCACATACGTGGGTGAGATCGAGTCTGTCCGCGGCGGCGTGCTGAGTATCAAACTGGCGTCAAGTGCTGCACTTGTCATGGTCGCAGGAGAGACGCACCGGGTCGGCCAAGTGGGCGCGTTCCTTCGCATCCCGGTGGGTTACGCGGACCTCTACGCCATCACCACACAGGTTGGCGCTAGTTCACTTGGCCCAGGGGTCATGGAAAACGCGGGCCTCGAGAGTCAAGATGCCCGATTGGAGGGATTCCGGTGGGTTTCCGCCGCTCTCTTCGGCGAGTCCATTGCTGGTCGATTCGAACGAGGGGTGGGCCAGTATCCAACGGTTGGTGACGAAGTCCATATCGTTACCTCATCCGACCTCGACGTAATATATTCGGCCGATCTTGGGCGCGACGACCTAACAATCGGTCGGATTGCGAGCTCGGCAGGAATCCCGGCCAAACTTCGCCTCTCGGCTCTCGTGAGCCGTCATAGTGCCGTGCTCGGTTCAACTGGTTCTGGCAAGTCAAACTTGGTGGGTGTGGCTCTCGAGGAGTTGGCGTCAGGCTTCCCCTCCGCGCGCATCCTGGTTGTTGACCCGCACGGCGAGTACGGCAATGTCGCGAGGAAGAAGACCCACCTGATTCAAGTCGGTGCCGGCGATGGCTCGCTCCACGTGCCATTTTGGGCACTCCCTCTTGACGAGCTACTTCAGCTTGTGATGGGTCAAATCCAGCCGAACATAGTTGAGCAGATTCGTGATCGCGTTCGGGAGCTCAAGGTTGAGGCGTGCGACGGTCTGGAGGGGGCTCCTCCCCCGGAAGCCGTGACTGCTGACTCTCCGGTGCCTTTCAGCATTCGGCGGCTCTGGTTTGAACTCGAGCGCGATGAACGCATAACCTTCCGCGAGTCGAACAATCAGAACGATGAGACTGCCTACGCCGCCACGACGGACGGTGATCCCGCCACTCTTATTCCTCCGCGATACCCACCGGCAACCTCATACAACACGGCGCCCTATCCGAATCGGGCGCGCAGGAACATCGGGAAGCAGCTCGACACGTTGCGCAGCCGGTTGATGGATGCGCAGTACCGCTTCATGTTTGACCCAGACCACGCAACTTCACCGGACCTGTCCGGTGAAATTGAAGCCGATCTAGACTCCCTCATCTCGGAGTGGATTGGCGGCCCCAAGCCCATCACAGTCCTAGATGTGTCGGGCGTACCGCCCGAGGCGCTAACAACGGTAATCGGCACGCTGTTGCGGGTGGTCTACGACTCACTGTTCTGGGCGGCCGGACTAGATGTTGGTGGTCGCGCACAACCGCTCCTCGTAGTCATAGATGAAGCGCATCTGTTCCTGCCGACCGGAACGGACAGCCCGGCTCACCGGATCATCTCGAGAATCGCGAAAGAGGGACGAAAGTACGGAGTCGGGCTGATGCTCGTCAGCCAGAGGCCGTCGGACCTTGACGCGAATGCTCTTAGCCAATGCGGCACGACGATTGCACTTCGGCTCACAAACTCCGACGATCGCGCCGCCGTCACTAGCTCGATACACGACGACCTCGCTGGGCTGACCGACATGCTTCCGTCGCTGAGAACGGGAGAAGCGATCGTCCTGGGTGATGCACTCCAAGTGCCGTCCAGGGTTCGCGTGAGGTCGGCCAGGACGAAACCACGGGGCGATGATCCCAGCCTTCCCGCGGGTTGGCTGGGTGAACGCCCGACCACAGACGGTTACAAGACCGCACTTAGGAACTGGCGATGGCGGAGCACCGAAGATAACGAGGAGGAGAGGGACACAGATGCAACCTGAGATGGAATTGGTCCAGTCATCGAATGTTGAGGCGATCGGTTACGACGCAGATAGCTCCGAGTTGTGGGTCCAGTACTGGGGCGGCAAGACTTACATCTACGACAACGTGCCCGACAGTACCTACCACGAGCTAATCGGTGCCTCCTCAATCGGCAGCTACATGAACCGCCAAATCAAGCCCAACTATCAGTTCCGGCATCCATAGGGAATACCCACGCCCCCACCGCGTTGAACTTGAGCGTACCCAACTCAAGTTCCCAGGAGGACTAGGTGCCCGAAGACTTCAGCGACACCGGCGCGAACTCGTTCGACGAGTTCCTCGCCCGGTATCTCGCGGGTGAGCAGGCCAGGCAGGCGCGGTCGATCGACCTCAGCCGGTTCCTGACCGCGCGCACCCAGAGCATCCTGCAGCGTGCCGGCAAGTTCGCGCTCGAGCGCGGACAGACCGAGCTCGACGCGCTGCACATCCTGCGCGTCATCGTCGAGGACGAGGCGGTCACGCAGGCCATCCAGCGCATCGGCGTCGCGCCGGAGCGCATCATCACCGCGACCGAGGCGCGCCTGCCCGCGGCTGTTGATTTCGACGAGCTCAATCAGCGGGAAGCCATCAACGCGGCTACGATCACGCCGTCGGCGAGCCGCGCGCTGTTCCACGCGTACCAGGTGGCGCGCTCGAGCGGCTCGACGTACATCGACCCCGAGCACCTCTTCTTCGCGCTCGTGCTGGGGCAGGATGCCCCGGCCGGCCAGGTGCTGGCGCGTGCCGGTGTGACCGCCGAGGCGCTCACGCAGCAGATCCGTGACGGTGTGGACCCCGAGTCGCTCGGTGACGAGGGTTTCGATACGCGGCCGACTTCGTCGAGCGCTACTCAACCCACGGATACCCCCATGCTCGACAAGTTCGGCATGGACCTCACCCAGCGCGCCCGTGACGGCGAGCTCGACCCGGTGATCGGACGCGTCGACGAGATCGAGCAGACGATCGAGATCCTGAGCCGTCGCACGAAGAACAATCCCGTGCTGGTCGGCGAGGCCGGCGTCGGCAAGACCGCGATCGTCGAGGGGCTCGCCCGCGCGATCGTCGAAGAGTCGGTGCCCGAGGCGCTGCTCGGCAAGCGCGTCATCGCGCTCGACCTGCCCGGCATGCTCGCCGGCACGCGCTACCGCGGCGACTTCGAGGAGCGCCTCACCAAGACCATGGAGGAGATCGCCGCGAACAAGGGCGAGCTCATCGTGTTCATCGACGAGGTGCACACGGTCGTCGGCGCCGGCGGTGCCGGTGACGGCGGCATGGACGCGGGCAACATCCTGAAGCCGCGCCTCGCGCGGGGTGAGCTGCACCTCGTCGGCGCGACGACGCTGAAGGAGTACCGCCAGATCGAGAAGGACCCGGCGCTCGAGCGTCGCTTCCAGCCGGTCAAGGTCGGCGAGCCTTCGATCGAGGACTCGGTGCTGATCCTGCAGGGCCTCAAGCCCGCGTACGAGCAGCACCACGGCGTCGAGTACACGGATGCCGCGATCCGCTCGGCCGTCGAGCTGAGCGCCCGCTACCTCAGCGAGCGCGTCCTGCCCGACAAGGCGATCGATCTCATCGACCAGGCCGGCGCGCGACTGCGCCTGCGCCTCGGCGTGAAGGTGGACGTGTCCGAGCTCATCGGCCGACTGGCCGAGCTCGAGGCCGACAAGAACGCTGCGGTCACGGCCGAGCACTACGAGGAGGCGTCGCGCATCCGCGACGAGATCTCGAAGGTGCAGGACAAGCTCGACGACGCGACCGCCGAGGCCATCAAGCGCGGCAAGGTCGCGCAGGCCGGCGGTTCCGACGGGGCATCCGACACCATCGTCGACGAGGCGCAGATCGCAGCGGTGATCTCGCGGGCGACCGGCATCCCGGTCAACCGCCTCACCGAGGGCGAGCGCGAGCGCCTCGCCGAGCTCGAGCAGGAGCTGCACGCCCGGGTCATCGGCCAGGACGACGCCGTGACCGCCGTCGCGCGCGCGGTGCGCCGCAACCGCACCGGCATGGGCGACGCGAAGCGTCCCGTGGGGTCGTTCCTGTTCCTCGGCCCGACCGGCGTCGGCAAGACGGAGCTGGCGCGTGCGCTGGCCGACCGGCTGTTCGACGACGAGGGCGCGATTATCCGCTTCGACATGAGCGAGTTCGGCGAGCGGCACACCGTGTCGCGGCTCGTCGGCGCCCCTCCCGGCTATGTCGGTTACGACGAGGCGGGCCAGCTCACCGAGCGCGTTCGGCGCAACCCGTACTCGATCGTGCTCTTCGACGAGATCGAGAAGGCGCACCCCGACGTGTTCAACCTGCTGCTGCAGGTGCTCGACGACGGACGCCTCACCGACGGCCAGGGTCGCACGGTCGACTTCCGCAACACGGTCGTCGTCATGACCTCGAACCTCGGCTCCGAGTTCCTCGCGTCGCGGTCGGGTGCGCTCGGCTTCGTGGCGTCGACGGATGCCGCGGCGAACGGCTTCTCGTCGCAGGACGACGTGCGCCAGCGCGTCATGGGCAAGCTGCGCGAGGCCATGCGCCCCGAGTTCTTGAACCGCATCGACGAGATCGTGCTGTTCACGAAGCTCACGCAGGACCAGATCGCCGAGATCGTGCGCCTCATGCTGGGTGCGACAGTTGCTCGGCTCTCGGCCCGCGAGGTCGGCTTCGAGGCCACGGATGCCGCGGTCGCCTGGCTCGCCGAGCACGGCTACGAGCCCGAGTACGGCGCTCGCCCGCTGCGCCGCCTGATCCAGCGCGAGGTCGAGGACCGCATCGCGGACCTGTTCGTGACCGGCGCCCTCGGCGACGGCGAGGCCGTGCAGGTCGACGCGATCGACGGGTCGCTCGTGGTCACCCCGGTCGCTCGCGCGACCGTGGAGCTGCCGACCGCGGCGTAAGCCCGGCGGCGGCGTGAGCCGGCGGCATCCGCTGGTCTGCATTCGCCGGTACCGAAGTACCGAAGTACCGAAGTACCGGTCGCAGACAGGCCGATGCATGAACGAAGGCCCGGTCCTCATCGCGAGGGCCGGGCCTTCGGCATGCCGCGGCGGCCGTGACCTGGATGATCACCCGGCCCTCAGCTCGATGGCCGTGCGCCCGTCGGGTCAGGAGCCGCGCAAGCGGCGGGCGACGAGCGTGGAGTCGCGCACGTCCATGGTCGCGCCATCGCGGATCATCGTTCGCGGTCGCTGCTCGACCACGAGCGCTTCGAAGTCCGGTGGCAGTGCCGGCAGCAGGTCGACTGCGAGGAACATCGCACGCCGATGGCCGGCGGTCAGGTGCGTGAACGCGTCGGATGGCGCGTGCCCGACGACGAGCAGTCGTCCGCCCGGCGCAACCGCCTCGGCCAACCGGCGGGTCACGTCGACCATGCCGCCGTCAGGCGGATGCAGGAAGTGCGTCGTGACGAGGTCGTACGACCTCCCGTCGGCGGCGAACGAACGGGCATCGACCTGCCACCAATCGGTTCGGTCGGCGACCCCCGCCTCCTCGGCGTGCCGGGCTGCGCGCGCGAGGCCGTTGGCGGAAAAGTCGGCTCCGGTCACCCGCCAGCCCTGTCGGGCGAGCCAGATCACGTCGCCACCCTCGCCGCAGCCGACGTCGAGGGCCGTTCCCGGGGTCAGCCCCGACACCTCCGTCACCAGCTGGGGGTTGGGGTTGCCGCTCCACACCGTGCCCGCGCCGGAGTACCGGTCCTCCCACCCCGGTGCCTCGAACATGGCCGATGCTTCGGCCTCGCTGTGATCGTGTCCGTGTCGACCCATCCGGGCGTCCTTCCGTGCCTTCCCGAGCGTACGGACCGGGTGCGCGATCGGCACGTCCCGTTGCCGTTTCGGCAAGCCCGGTCGTCACCCGTCGCCGACTGGCCAGTCGTGCGACCCGGCATCGGGCACGAGTCCGTCGAGCAGCCACGCGAGGCCGTTGGGAGATCGTCCGGAATCCCGCTAATGAGGCGGAATCCCGTTCGGCGTGGATTCGGGCGCGTGAACGGGATTCCGCCGCGATGACGGGAACGGAGAGGGGGAGGGGTCCACCCCGCTACGCCGAGATCGGCGTGGCTCAGGCCGCCGCGGACCGCGCGTCGAGGGCGAACTCGGCGCCGAGGCGACGCGCGTCAGCGTGGGCGGCGAGGCGAGCGGGCTCGGGGTCGCCGACGGCGAGGTTCGGCCGGAACTCGATCGAGTCGATCTCGTGCACTCCTGCCCAGCGCAGCCAGCCGTCGAAGAACGGCCGTTGGAAGTCGCTTCCGAAGGCCGGCGGCCGCTCGTCGCCGTAGACCGCGCTGGTGTAGACGACCGCGGCCCGCTTGCCCTCGAGCAGGCCCGTGTAGCCGGTCTCGCCATCGAAGCCGAACACCCAGCCCGGCTGGCTGACGACATCGATGAACTGCTTCGCGATGTACGGCACGCCCGCGTTCCACATCGGCAGGCTGAACAGGTAGAGGTCGGCGGCGGCGAAGCGCTCGAACGCGAGGCGGGCGCGGTGCCAGGCGAGCTCCTCGGCGCCCTGCGGTGCCTCGTCGGCGAACACTCGCATCTTCGCGCCGGCGGCGTCGGGGCCGAAGTCCGGCAGCGAGCCGTCCCACAGGTTCCAGTGGTCGACGGATGCCTCGGGCGATGCCTGCTCGAACGCCTCGACGAAGGTGCGGGCGATGGCGAGCGAATGCGAGGCATCGCCGCGAGGGGACGCGGCGAGATGCAGGAGCGTGGTCATGCTCGGTCCTTTCAAGTGTGTGCGGACGCACATAAGTCTTGCACGGCAAGCATGGCATATGTGTGCGCACGCACGCAAATGGTAGGGTCGATGCATGCCGAGAGATGCCGAACGAGCCTGGGAATCACTGCTGCGGCTGCACGCCGCAGTGCTGCCGCGTCTCGAGCGCGCCGTGGCGAGCGACGGCGGACTGCCACTCAGTTGGTACGACGTGCTGCTCGAGCTGAACGACGCCGGCGGCCGGCTCACGATGGGCCAACTCGCCGAGCGCGTCGTGCTCAGTCGCACCCGGGTGAGCCGTCTCGTCGATGACCTCGTCGCGGCCGGTCTCGTCGCCCGTGAAGTGAACCCTGACGATGGGCGCTCGGCCTTCGCCGTGCTCACCGCCGACGGGCGCCGCCGCTTCCTCGCTGGGGCGAAGGCGTACCTGCCGGCCATCGATCGCGAGTTCGCCCCCGTCGGTTCCGACGGGCTGCGACGGCTCGCCGAGGCGCTCGAAACGGCGCTCGCCGCGGTCGACCCCGAGGCGCCGGTCCGCGAGCGTCGATCGTCGTCGCGTCGGTAGCGTGATCGGATGAGCAGCACCGGCCTCAGCCACGTCACCTTCATCGTGCGCGACCTCGATCGCATGGAGCAGCTGCTCACGACGGTGCTCGGTGCCGTTCGGGTCTACGACAGCGGGAGCGACACCTTCTCGCTCTCGAAGGAGCGCTTCTTCCTCATCGGCGAGGGCGGCACCGCGACCTGGGTCGCCATCATGCAGGGCGACGCCGTGCTGCCGCGCACCTACAATCACGTCGCGTTCCAGGTGCGGCGCGAAGACCTGCCGGCCCTGCGCGAGACGATCACGGGGCTCGGGCTCGACATCCGGCCGCCACGCTCGCGCGTCGACGGCGAGGGCGACTCCATCTACTTCCACGACCACGACGGCCACCTCTTCGAGCTGCACGCCGGGTCACTGCGCGAACGCCTCGCCGTCTACTCGGCGGGTGCGTCGAGCCGCAACGCCGTCGTGTGAGTCAGGTGGTCGTACGGCCGACGTGATCAACGCGACATCGTCGACGACGCCGCGCGCGACGCCTGCCGGCGGGAACCGAACTCGGCGATCGCGAGAATGCCAGCGGCAGCGACCTCTATGAACGCGGTCGCGAGCATCCCGAACCCAGCGATGCCGGTGGCGAAGGCGACGGCGCTCACGACCGCTGCTCCGAACCACGCCACCAGGAACCCGATGGTCACGGCGCGTCGGGCGCGCGACGGCGGTTCGCGGCGCACGAGGAAGAGCGAGAGGCCGAGACCCGCGACGAGTATGCCGACGCGCTGACCCATCGAGACGACCTCCGCGCCCCCGACCAGGCCCCAGCCCCAGACGGGTATGGAGGGGACGAACAGCCATGCGGCGGCGATCGCCCAGCTGTACACCGCGAGCACCGTCGCGACCCAGAAGTAGAACCTGTTCATGGTCGTTCCCCCCTTCGAAGTGGGCGATCGCACCAGTCGCGGACGGGTGACAGCCCACGGCCACGGATTCTCCTCCCCAGGGTGAGCCCCGGCAACAGGTTTGGCGCGTCCCCGAACTCCCCAGAACAGGGGAGAGTCGGGCTGGGTCCAGCTGAACGCCATGCCCCTTCATCGGTGAGTGTCCCCGACCCTCGACGTACGACCGTGGCAGGAACGCGCAGGCCTGTGCCAATGTGAGCAGCGACCCGTGTCGGACTGGCGACGAAGGGGTGGAGGACCATGACGGATGCGTCGACCGGCTCGGCCGATGCCGCCCCGGCGGAGAAGACCCCACCCGCGCGGGTGTCTCGCTGGCGGCACCGGCCCTTCATCGAGATCGTCGCGGTGGCGATGCTCTCGGTGACCGCCATCCTCACCGCCTGGTGCGGGTTCCAGGCGTCGAAGTGGAGCGGCGAGCGGTCGATCGCGTTCGCCGAGGCATCCACCGCGCGGGTCGAGGCGACCGATGCCGACGACCAGGCACGTGAAGCCCGGGTGGTCGACCTGATCATCTACGCCGAGTGGGTGACGGCCACGGCCCAGGGCGACCGGGTGCTCGCCGACGAGATCGCTGAACGCTTCACGCCGCACTTCCGCGTCGCGTTCGACGCCTGGCAGGCCGACCGGATGGCTGAGCCAGGGCCGTTCTCGATGGCCGAATACGTGCCGCCGGGCACCGAGGAGGCTGCGGAACGCTCGGCCTACGCCGATGCGCGGTTCGCGGACGCGCTCGAGGACACCGAGCGGGGCGACAACTACTCGCTCTTGACGGTGCTGTTCGCGCTGGTGCTCTTCCTGACCGCGATGGCGCAGCGCGACATCCACCACGTCGCGGCCTGGATCATGCTCGGGCTGGCCGGCGCCATCGCCGTGGGCGGGTTCCTCGTCCTGCTCACCTTCCCGGCCCGGTTCTGACCCCGGCCCCGGCTGACGGATGCCGCTATGCGCTCGGCACCCGGAACAGCTCCGTACGCGCCACCACCCGATCGCGCTCGGCGGCGAGCTCGAGTCGCCGCGGGTCGGCGAGGTACGCGTCGAGGAGCGCCTGGCTCGGAACCAGGTACAGCTGCACCTCGACCGGATGCTCCGGCCCACGATCGCTCCGGATGCGCTCCGTCACTTCGATGCCGTAGTCGGGCAGCAGCGCGAGCACGCGATCCTCGTAGGCGACGAGGTCGTCCTCGAGTCCGGGCTGCGCCCAGAGCAGGCAGCAGATCGTGAATGACGAGTCCTCGGCCGACGGCTGGGTCGGCTCGGCCGGGTGATCGGATGCCGCGCCCCCGCGCGCCGCGTCGGGCCCGGTCGACCAGCGCCCCCACCGCAGCATCCCCTCGACGCCCACGTAGCCCGCGCTGTGCACGAACATCGCGACGAACGCGGTCACGACGAGCACGGCCCCGGCGATCCAGCTGACGTCCCAGAACGTAGTGACCATGCCGGCGATCGCGGCGCCCATCGCGAGCGATCGGGCAACCGTCACCGTCCGCGACGTCGCGAGCCGGTGGCGGTAGAGCTCCTGCCAGTTCAGCACGATGAGCGCGGCGAGCAGTGGGATCGCGATCGCGAAGAGCACGATGCTCGCGAGCCCCAGCGGCGACGGCGCGGCATCCGTGATGAGCGGCTGCACCAGCACGACGCAGATGCCGACGAGGCCGCCGTACATCAGGTTGTTCTGTCGCAGCCACTCGTCGGCGACCTTCGGATCGCGCTCGAGTGCCTGCTCGACGTACTCGTCGTCCCGCATGAACTCCTCCGTTCGGATGCCCTCCGTGATTCTGGCACCGCCCGATGCCGTGATCGACGGATTCGCGGACCCGCGTCATGATTCGCGGCATCCGCTGTCTCTTCGGGTGAAGGCGGCGAAACCGCCTTCGACCGTAGACGTGGAAGGGGCAGCGGGATGGCGACTCACCTGGAATACGTGCACGGACCGCTCGGCGAGGTGTCGGTGCTGCCCTGCGCCTGCCCGCGCCTCGCCGACCATCCCCGCCTCACGTCGGCATGCCGACCGCTCCAGGCCACGGATGCCGCGAGCCACCGTGCCGACGCGGGGCCGGCCGGACGGCACCTCCGCGGCCGCCGGCTCGAGCCGGTTCCGCCCGCGACCCGCGCACGGCACGCGGCCTGACGCGCCGGGATCGAGCAGGAATCGAGAAGCCCGCGCCGACGGCCGTGAGTAGCGTCGGAGACATGAACTCGCAGACCACCACCATCACCGCCATCGACTCCATCACGCTCGAGGCAGCCGACCCCGAGGCGGCCCAGCGCTTCTACGCCGACGCCCTCGGCCTCACGACCCACGTGCGCACGCGCCGATCGGATGCCGCGAGCACCGGCTTCCGGGGGTACACCATGTCGCTCGTCACCTCGCAGCCCGCGAATGTGCGGGCGCTGTTCGACGCCGCCGTCGCGGCCGGCGCGACCGTGCTCAAGCCCGTCGAGAAGTCCCTCTGGGGCATCGGCGGCGTCGTGCAGGCGCCCGACGGCGCGATCTGGAACCTCGCCACCTCGGCGAAGAAGGACACGGCGCCGGCCTCGAAGGACTTCGAGCACATCGTGCTGCTCCTCGGCGTCGAGGACGTGAGCGCCAGCAAGCGGTTCTACGGCGACCGCGGGCTCGCAACGGCCAAGAGCTTCGGCAGCTACGTCGACTTCGCGACGCCCTCGAGCCCGATCGGACTCGGCCTCTACAAGCGGCGCGCCCTCGCCAAGACGTCGGGTATCGCCGAAGCGGGCAGCGGCTCGCACCGCATCACGGTCAACAGCGACGCCGGATCGTTCACCGACCCCGACGGGTTCGAGTGGGGGAGCGCCTCGGCCTGACGCATCCGGTACCGAAGGTCCGAGGTGCTGAACTTCCGAAGTACCCAGTACCGAAGTGCCGAAGTGCCGAAGTTCCGAAGTGCCGAAGTTCCGAAGTTCCGAAGTTCCGAAGTTCCGAAACTTCGCGGCCGGCTCTCTCGTCGAGGGCCGGCCGCGCGCGTCACGGCTGGTGCTCGCCGACCCCGTCGGCGTGGCGGTGCACGACCCGCCACTCGCCGTTCTCACGGCGGTACACCTGCGTCGCTCGCAACGTGTACGAGCGAGGCTCCCCGTCGACCGACATCCCGATGCGTTCGTAGCCCACGGTGTAGGCCATGTCGTCGACGACGTCGAACGAGATGAGGTCGAGCTCGTAATCGGTGCATTCCGAGAACGCACTCGCGAGGACCTCGAACGCCTCCACGAGCTGCTCGCGGCCGACGGCGTTGCGCCACGCGCCGAGCACGCTCACCGGTTCGACACGTGACCAGATCGCCTTGCGCGGGCCATCGTCGCCGTCGAGCATGGCGCGCTCGGCGTCGACGAACGCGGTGTCAAGCCAGGCCAGGAAATCGTCACGGTCGCTCATGGACTCAGGATCCTCCGTCTCGTCGCCGCGCACAATCGCCAGCGCCGATGAGTGCCGACCCGAGCGGACCCGATCCGCCGGGCGTTGATCAGCGCCGCCGCTCGTGCGCCCAGATCGCGAGTTCGACGCGGTTGCGGGCCCCGATCTTGGCCATGATGCTCGCGATGTGCGTCTTCACCGTGCTGAGCGAGACGTGCAGCTCCTGCCCGATCTCGGTGTTGCCGAGGCCGCGGGCGACCCCGGCGAGCACGTCCTCCTCGCGATCGGTGAGCGGCGACGACGGGAGGGCCGGCGGGTCGTCGCGAGTCGAGCCGCGGGCGCCGGCCGCGCCGCCGGGGCCGCGGCCGGCCCCGGCGAACGCCTCGATGAGCCGCACCGTCACGTTCGGGTCGATGAGCGCGTCGCCGCGCGCGGCCGCGTGCACCGCCTCGGCGAGGAGGGTCGGCCCGGCGTTCTTCAACAGGAACCCGCGGGCGCCCGAGCGCAGCGCCTCGTAGACGTACTCGTCGAGGTCGAACGTCGTGATCACGACGACCGGGATCGGGTCGGCGACATCCGGCCCGGCGAGCTCGCGGGTCGCCTCGAGGCCGTCCATGACCGGCATCCGGATGTCGACGAGGCACACGTCGGGTCGGATGCCGCGCGCCAGCGCCACGGCCTCCGCCCCGTCGACCGCCTCGCCCACCACCTCGATGTCGGGCTGCGCATCGAGGATGAGCCGCAGCCCGGTGCGCACGAGCTCCTGGTCGTCGGCGATGAGCACGCGCACCGTCATGTCGCCCATCCTGCCCGCGGCAGCACCGCGTTGACCGCCCACCCGCCGCCCGGCGCCGGGCCCGCCTCGCACGTGCCGCCGAGCAGGTCGGCGCGCTCGGCCATCCCGGTGATCCCGTATCCGGGCACCGCGGATGCCGCAGGCTCTCCGTCGTCGCGCACATCGAGCCGCACGCCGGCGCCGTCGACCCGCACGTGCACGTCGACGCGCGTCGCGTTCCGGGCGTGGCGGCGGGCGTTCGTCACGGCCTCCTGGGCGAGGCGGAACACCGCAGCGGAGACCGGGGGCGGCAGCGAATCGGCGTCGCCGTCGACCTGCACGTCGACCGTCGGGCCTGGACCGGAGCCGGCACCCGCGGCATCCGACCGCGCGAGCCGCCGCAGGTCGTCGAAGCCGGGGGTCGGCGCGCGCTCCGCGGCATCCGTGCGCCGGAGCACCCGGACCATGGATCGCAGCTCGTCGAGCGTGCGCGACGCCTCCCCCTCGATGACGCGCAGCACGTCGACGGCCGCGGCCGGATCGCCCTGCGCGACCACGGTGCCCGCCTGCGCCTGGATCGCGATCGCCGAGACGTGGTGCGCGACCGTGTCGTGGAGGTCGCGGGCGAGCTGCTCGCGTTCGAGCAGGCGCATGCGGTCGAGCTCCCGGGCGCGGGCGCCGGCGCGCCAGCGGAACGCGACGCCGAGCGTGCTGGTCGTGACGACGACCGCCAGGCCGCCGATGACATCCGTGGCGGTCGGCGCGGCGTAGACGAACGAGAGGAGCATGCCGCCGAGCACGAGCGCGCCGCCGCCGAGCATCGCGCGACCCGAGCCCCAGCGGAACACCGCGTAGACGAGGAGCAGGAAGTACGCCGTCGTGAACAACTGCGGGTCGCCGCCTGTCGCGAGGCTGACGATCGTGCCGACGCCGAACGCGACGGCGAGCATCGTGAACGGGCGGGTGCGCCGCCACAGGAGCGTCGGCACGAGCGCGATGAGCAGGATCGCCCAGAGCCACCGCCACGGGACATCCGTTCGCAGCAGCGCCTCGAGCAGGGCGAGCAGCGGGATCGCGGCCACGAGCACCCAGTCCCGCCAGACCCGGCGCGGCGGCGGCGGGGACGCCGGCGGCGCGTCCCACAGCGCCCGGGCGGGGCTCGTCATGCCCTCATGATAGGTGGGCACCGGCCACCGCCGACGGCGCGGGCCGCCGCGTGCCCGGCCGCCGCGTGCCGCGTGCCCGGCGCCGGATGACGACCTCGGCGACCGCGAGGTTGATGACCCAGCCAGCGCCCATGAGCACCGTGTGCATGACCTGGTCGGGCGCCCCGAAGAACAGCGTCCACGGCAGGAACGTGAACACCTGCGTGCCGGCGCCGAGCCCGATCGCGTACGCGCGGGTCATCCAGGCACTGTGCGTGGTCACGTCGCCGCGGCGGATCGCGATGAACGCGACGACGATCGCGGCCGCCATGCCCGTGGCGAACACGAGCCGCATCACGTACAGCCCGGGCCCGTTGATCGCGGGCATGGCGTAGAACAGCGTCATCCAGAGCGCCGACAGCGCCGAGACGAGGCCGGCGGGCGCGGCGATGCGTCCCGAGATCCGATGCCAGCGGCGCCGACGCAGCGACGGCGCGAACTGCAGCGCGCCGAGCAGGAGGAACACGCTCGAGCCGATGATGTGCGCGATCACGGGCACGGGGGAGGCGAAGAACCGGGCGTTCTCGGGCGTCACGGTGCCGCCGGTCGTGAGGTCGGTGAGGCGGAAGGCGCCCGCCGCGATCGGGACGAGGCTCAGCGCGATGAGGCCCGCGGGCACGAGCCACTCGGGGCGCTTGCGGCGCCGCGATGTCGTGGAGCGGGCGGTCGTGGCGGCGGTCATGCGTCGATGGTCGCGCGGGCGGGGCGGCGGGCACATCGGCCGTGCGGTCCGACTGCATCGGCCGATCGGCCGAGGCGGCGCGGCATCCGTGCACCGTCGTCAGCGGATGCCGCGGCAGGCCGCCATGCTCAGGCCTGTGTTGCGGCGCGCCGCCGCGGCAGCATGAGCACGAGCACGACGCCCACGATCGTGACGAGCGGGCTCGGGACGAGGATCGTCGACACCCACTGCCCGTTGATCATCAGGTTCGCGAGGAAGAGCAGGGCAGGGGCGGCGACGAGCAGCGCGGTCCACCAGCGGCCGCCGAGCAGGATGCCGCAGGCGCCCGCCGCGAGGTTCACCACGATGACCAGGATGAAGAGCGGCGTCGGGTTGGAGAACCTCGTGTCGAAGCCCGCGCCGTTCAGCGCCGCGGTCAGGGCGCCGAGCACGATCGCCCCCGCCGAGGCGACGGCCACGAGCACCCAGACGACGATCAGGACGATGCGAAGCGGACTGCGCGATGCGCTCGGCGATGACGTCACGCGGTCAGGATATTCGGTGACAGGATGTCGCGTGTGGAGGCCGATTTCGAGCGGGCCGTGGCGCGCCATCGGCACGAGTTGCTCGTGCACTGCTACCGCATGCTCGGCTCGGTGCACGACGCCGAGGACGCCGTGCAGGAGACGCTGCTGCGCGCGTGGCGCGCCGCCGACCGCTTCGACCCGACGCGTGCCTCGCTGCGCACGTGGCTCTACCGCATCGCGACGAACGCGTGCCTCACCGCGCTCGAGTCCCGTTCGTCGCGTCCGCTGCCGTCGAGCGTCGGTCCGGCCTTCGACGATCCGGATGCCCCGCTGGTCCCGAACCTCGAGGTGACCTGGCTCACCCCCATCCCCGGCGACCCCGAGGCATCCGCCGTCGAACGGAGCCGCCTGCGGCTCGCGCTCGTCGCCGCGCTGCAGTTGCTGCCTGCGCGCCAGCGTGCGGCGCTCATCCTGCGCGAGGCGCTCGACGTGCCGGCCGCCGAGGTCGGGGAGTCGCTCGGCATGTCGACGGCCGCCGTGAACAGCGCGCTGCAGCGGGCGCGGAGGACGCTCGCGTCGGCCGGCGTGGATCCCGAGGCGGCGGCCGAGCCGCCGGCGGAGCAGCGAGCCGTCGTCGACCGCTATGTCGACGCGTTCGAGCGCGCTGACGTGCCCGCGATCACCGCGCTGCTCACCGACGACATCGTGCTCGAGATGCCGCCGAACGAGAACTGGTACGCCGGTCGCGACGACTACGCGGGCTTCATGCGCCGCGTCTACCGCCTGCGCGGCACCGACTGGCGCACCGAGCCCATCTGGGCGAACGGCGAGGCGGGATTCGTGGCGTACGTCGACGGGATGCTGCACACCGTGCAGGTGCTCACGGTCGTGGGCGGGCGCGTCTCGCGGACGACCGTGTTCCAGTCGCCCGAGGTGTTCGAGGCCTTCGGGGTCGGCGGCGACGCCTGAATTCGCTCACCGCGATGAGTTCGCGGGCCGCCGCCGGTACGTACTCGTAGGACCGGCGCTGGGCCGGCCCGCGAGTCGAAGGAGCACGACCATGGGCAAGGTCATCGTCATCGAGTTCATCACCCTCGACGGGGTCGTCGAGGACCCCGACGGGCGCGGCGGCGCGGGCTTCGGCGGCTGGGCGTTCCGCTTCGGCCTCGAGGCGATCGCGGGCGACCTGTTCGGCATCGTGCCGGCGCTCCACCCCGGCGTCCTCCTGTTCGGCCGTCGCACGTGGGAGCACCTCTCGCGCCTGTGGCCCGAGCGCACCGACCCGTTCTCGACCGCGATGAACCGGGCACGGAAGGTCGTCGTGTCGGCGGGCTCGCCGGACCTCGATCCGTGGGACGGTTCCGAGCGCCTCGACGGCGACCTCGTCGAGGGCGTCGCCCGCCTTGCGACCGAGGGCGACGTCGTGGTCATCGGGAGCCTCAGCGTGGTGCGCGAGCTGCAGGCCGCCGGGCTGGTCGACGAGTACCGGCTCTTCACGTTCCCGACCGTGGTCGGCGACCCGGCTGCGATGCGGCTGTTCGCGTCCCCCGTGGAGCTCGAGCTGGTATCGATCGAGTCGAGGGGACCCGCGACGTTCAGCGTGCTCGCGGCGTGACTGGCGCGGCATCCGTCGGCTGAGGCCGTCCGTCCCGTTCGTCCGAGTCGGACTTGACAGCCGATGGATCCTCGCTCTACAGTCATCGATCAGATGGTCAGACCATCAAATGTTCCAAACTTCGATCCACTCAGGCTGGACCGATCGATACAAAGGAGTAGGGGTCCGTGAACCTGTTCTCGCTCATGCAGCAGCGCACCGCCGCGTCGGGGCCGATCCGTGTCGGCGTGATCGGCGCCGGCAAGTTCTCGTCGATGTTCCTCACGCAGGCCGTCGGCAGTGAGAACATCCACGTGGTCGGCGTCGCCGACATCAACGTGCCGAAGGCGAAGGAGGCGCTCGTCCGCACCGGCTGGCCGGCCGAGCGCTACGCCGCGACATCCATCGACGAGGCCCTGCGCACCGGCGGCACCGCCGTTCTCGCCGACTCGACCGAGCTGATCACCCACCCGTCGGTGGAGGTCGTGCTCGAGATCACCGGCAACCCGCTCGTCGGCACCTACCACGCGGTCACCGCGATCGACCACGGCAAGCACGTCATCATGGTCAACGTCGAGGCCGACTGCATGGTCGGCCCGATCCTCCAGCGCCGTGCCCAGGCCGCGGGCGTCGTCTACTCGATGGCGTACGGCGACCAGCCGGCCCTGATCTGCGAGCTGGTCGACTGGTGCCGCACCGTCGGCTTCGACGTCGTCGCCGCGGGCAAGGGCACGAAGTACCTGCCCGAGTACAACTACTCGACCCCTGACACGGTGTGGAACTACTACGGCTTCACCGACGAGCAGCTCGCCACCGGCGACTACAACCCGAAGATGTTCAACTCGTTCCTCGACGGCACGAAATCGGCCATCGAGATGGCCGCGGTCGCGAACGGCACCGGCCTGCTGCCCCAGGACGAGGGCCTGCTCTTCCCCGCGGCGAGCAAGGACGACCTGCCCACGGTGTTCCGCGAGCGGTCGCTCGGTGGCTCGCTCACGCGTCGCGGCACGGTCGAGATCGCGTCGAGCATGTACCGCGACGGACGCGAGGTGCCCGACAACCTCCGCTGGGGCGTCTACGTGACGTTCGAGGCGGTCACCGACTACGCCGTGCAGTGCTTCGCCGAGTACGGCGTGCACACCGACGAGACCGGCCGCTACGGGTCGCTGTACCGGCCGTACCACATGATCGGGCTCGAACTCGGGGTCTCCATCGCGGCCGCGGTCGTGCGCGGCGAAGCCACCGGCGCGCCCACGGGCTTCCGCGGCGACGTCGTGACCACCGCGAAGAAGGACCTCCGCGCCGGCGACACGCTCGACGGCGAGGGCGGGTTCACCGTCTTCGGCAAGCTCGCTCCCGCGCACGTCTCGCTCGACCGGCACGCGCTGCCGCTCGGCCTCGCGCACGGCGCGAAGCTCATCCGCGACGTGCCCAAGGACCGGACCGTCTCGTGGGACGACGTGCAGCTCGACGAGTCGCAGTTCGCCGTGCAGATCCGCCGCCAGCTCGAGTCCGAGTTCCGTGCCGAGCACGCCGCGGATGCCGCGGCGGTCGCGGCGGTCGCCGCAGCCTGACGGGCTGTCAGACGGTCAGACATCGGAGACTACGATGGACGCACACGACATGAGGGCCGGCCTCGGCCGGCGACCGGAGGGGCATCCAGGTGGTCACGGCGAACGAGGGGTGGGAGCCGGTCCAGCGCATCCGCACCTACGAACAGGTCATGGCGCAGATCGAGCAGCGCATTCTCGACGGACGGCTGAAGGCGGGCGACAAGCTCCCCAGCGAGCGCGAGCTCGCGCAGTCGCTGGGGGTCTCCCGGCCATCGCTCCGCGAGGCGATGCGGGTGCTCGAGGCACTCGGCCTGGTGGACATCCGCGTGGGCGGCGGGCCGGATGGCGGAGCCGTCCTGGTGCAGACCCCGGGCGACGGTGCGGCCAACCTCCTGAAGCTGCAGATCGCGTTGGCGCACTTCAGCTGGGACGACGTCCTCGAGACGCGACTGACGCTCGAGACCTGGAGCGTCGAGGAGGCCGCCTACCGAGCTGACGACGACGACCTCCGCGAACTCGCCGCGATCCTCGACCGGATGGACGATCCATCCATCGACTCGGCCGAGTTCAACCGCCTCGACGCCGCCTTCCACCTTCGGATCGCGGAGTCGGCCGGGAACGCGCTGACCGCCCACCTCATGAGCTCGCTGCGTACGGCCATCCATCGCCAGATGGTGGAGATGTACGCGGAGCTCGAGGACTGGCGGGAGACCGCGAAGACCGTGAGGGCCGAGCACCGGGAGATCCTCAAGGCGATCGAAGATCGCGACGGACCCGCTGCGGCCGATGCCGTACGACGACACATCACCGACTTCTACAAGATCAACCCCCGCGGCGGGAGCGCCGTCCCGAGGTAGCCTCGGTTCGCTCCCGTCCGGTACGAGGCCCAGGGCTTCACTATCAAGGGAGATATGAACCGATCATGACGACCACCATGACCACCGTCCGACCCGAGACGCGGGCAGAGCATGGCTCACCCGACAAGCTCCGCACTGCCATCGGCAGCGCCGTCGGCACCACGATCGAGAACTACGACTTCCTCGCCTACGGCACGGCGGCCGCGCTGTACTTCAACGAGGTCTTCTTCCACTCCGAGAACCCCGTCGTCGGCCTGCTCCTCGGCTTCGGCACGTTCGGCATCGGCTTCGCGATGCGCCCGCTCGGCGGTGTGATCGGCGGCTACCTCGGCGACAAGATCGGCCGCAAGCCGGTGCTCGTCGGCGCGCTGCTGCTCATGGGCATCTCGACCGTGCTCATCGGCGTGCTCCCGACCTACGCGCAGGTCGGCATCCTCGCGCCAATCCTGCTCACGCTCATCCGCATCATCCAGGGCGTCGCGTTCGGCGCCGAGTGGGGCGGTGCGATCCTCATGACGTTCGAGCACGCGCCGTGGAAGAAGCGCGGGCGCTACACCGCGATCCCGCAGGCCGGCGTGCCGCTGGGCCTCCTGCTCGCGAACCTCGTGTTCCTCTGGTCGAGCAACCTCGACAGCGAGCTCGCCTGGCGCCTGCCGTTCCTGCTCTCGTCGGTGCTCATCATCGCCGGCCTCATCATCCGGGCGAAGGTCTCGGAGTCGCCCGAGTTCGAGGACACCAAGACCGCCGGTCTCGTCGTGAAGAACCCCCTCAAGGAGGTCTTCAAGAACGACTGGCGCACCATCCTGCGCGTTATCGCACTGCGCCTCGCGGAGTCGGGCGGCTTCTACGTGATCGTGACGTACATGCTGTCGTACCTCACGAGCGGCGACGAGCCCATCACCGACCGCGCCACGGCGCTCACCGGCCTCATCGTGGCCGCCGCGCTCGGACTGTTCACCACGATCCTGTTCGGCGCGATCTCCGACCGCGTGGGACGCCGTCCGGTGTACTTCTTCGGCACGATCCTGCTGATCGCGTTCGCGTTCCCGATGTTCCTGCTCGTGAACACCGGCCTGCCGTACCTCATCGTGTTCGTGTACGTGATGGCCATGGCGATCATCCACGACTCGCTGGCCGGCACGCAGGGCGCGTGGTTCTCGGAGCTGTTCAACACCAACACGCGCTCGTCGGGCGCTTCGATCGGCTACCAGTTCTCGGCGGCGATCTCGGGCTTCATCCCGTTCATCGCCACCGCGGTCGCGGTTCCGCTCGGCTGGGGCGGCGTCGCCATCGTCTACATGGCGTGCGGCGTGCTCGGCCTCATCGGCACCCTGGTCACCCGTGAGACCTGGGGCAAGCGCCAGCGCGCCGAGGTCGACGAGATCATCGCCCGCTCCTGACCGAGACGGTGGGGCGGGCACCGGATGCCTCGCCCCACCGTTCGGTCGTCCTGATCCTGCCTGATCCGGCTCACCTGGCCCCCGCGGAATCCACCCATCACCCGACGAGGAAGCAACCCATGAAGACCATCGTGCTCGACGACGACCCCACCGGCACGCAGTCCGCGACGGGGGTGACGGTGCTGCTCGACTTCGACGCCGACATCCTCGCCGATGCGCTCGCCGCGGCCGACGCCGTGTACCTGCAGACCAACTCCAGGGCGCTGCCCGAGGACGAGGCCGTCGCCCTGGCCCGGCGCATCCGCGAGGACGCGCACGCGGCATCCGCCCGGCTCGGCGTCGACGTGCGGTTCGTGCTGCGCGGCGACTCCACCCTGCGGGGTCACGTGTTCGCCGAGACCGAGGTGTTCCTCGACGACGTCGCGGTGATGCTCTTCGTGCCCGCGTTCCCCGACGGCGGACGCACCACCCGCGACGGCGTGCACTACGTGCGCGTCGACGGCGTCGACCTGCCCGCGCACGAGAGCGAGTACGCCGCGGATCCCGTGTTCGGATTCGGCACGGGCGTGCTCGTCGACTACGTCGCCGAGAAGTCGGGCCGAGCGGCCGTGCACGTGCCGCTCGACGACGTGCGCCGCGGCGAGCTCGGTCGCATCCTGGCCGAGGCGCCCGCGGGCAGCGTCGTGCTGCCCGATGCCGTCGACGACCGCGACATCCGGCTCATCGCCGAGGCGACGGATGCCGCCATGCAGCGCGACACGTCCCTCGTCGTCCGCTCGGCGTCTCCGTTGGCCGCCGAACTGGCGGGCGTCGCGAGCCGAGGACTGCTGCCCACACCGCTCGTCGAGGGCGACGGACCCGTGCTGCTCGCGTGCGGATCGCACACCGCGGGCGCGACCGCCCAGCTCGAGGCCGTGGTCGCCGAGTGGGGGCAACCCGCTGTCATCGACACCGGCGCCGCGCTCGCGTGTCCCGCCGCGGCGGGACACGCGGCCGCCGACGCCGCCCGCGCGGCATTCTCCGACCGTCCGCTCGCGTTCATCACCACCGAGCGCGACCGGTCGGCGACGCACAACACGCTCGCGCACGGCGAGCGCGTCATGGCCGCGCTCACGACCGCCGTGCAGGACCTCCTGCCCGACGTCTCGGTGGTGGTCGCGAAGGGCGGCATCACCTCGGCCGAGGTCGCCCGCACCGGCATCGGGGCGCGATCGGCGCTCGTGCTCGGCCAGGTGCTGCCGGGTGTCTCGGCGTGGCGCATGGCGAGCCGCGACGGTCGCGAGTTGCTGTATATCGTGGTCCCGGGCAACGTCGGCGGACCCGACACGCTCGTGCGCGTGCTCGACGCGGTGGGGGCGCGGGCCGTCAGCTCGGTCTGAGCGGGCGCGGCGATCATCGCGCGAACCCGGTTCCGGAGTGCCGGAGTGCCGAAGTTCCGAAGTGCCGAAGTTCCGAAGTGCCGAAGTGCCGAAGTTCCGAAGTTCCGGAGTTCCGGAGTTCCGGAGTTCCGGAGTTCCGGAGTTCCGGAAGTGACATGATCGGCGGATGGACCGCGACGAGGCTCCAGCGATCGACGTCACCGTGATCGTCGACGTGGCCAACGTCATGGGGTCGCGTCCCGACGGCTGGTGGCGCGACCGGGCCGGCGGCGCAGAACGCCTCATGGCCGGACTGCCGGCGCTCGTCGGGCGGGTCGTCGACGGGCCGGATGGCGATGTCGTGCACGTCGAGCGCGTCATCGCGGTCATCGAGGGCGCCGCGAAGGCGGCGGCATCCGTGCCGGGCATCGACGTCGTGCGGGCGCCCCGCGACGGCGACGGCGCGATCGTCGATGCCGCGAGCGAGCAGATCGCGACGGCGACGGAGGCCGACATCCGGGTCCTCGTCGTGACCGCCGATCGCGGGCTGCGGGCGCGTCTGGGCGACGACGTGCTCATCGCCGGTCCCGGCTGGTTGAACGGACTCCTCGGCCGCTAGCCTGATCGGTCGGCCCCGGCACGGGCATCGGCGAGAATAGTGCGGTGACGACGACCACCGACATCCGGCTCGGCGACCTCGCCGACGAGCGGGTCATCCGCCTGCTCACCGACCACCTCGACGACATGTTCGCGACCTCGCCGGCCGAGAGCGTGCACGCCCTCGACGTCTCGGGGCTGGCGGTGCCCGAGGTCACCTTCTGGACCATCGGCGACGCCGACGGACTGCACGGCTGCGTCGCCCTCAAGGAGCTCGACCCCGAGCACGGCGAGCTGAAGTCGATGCGCACGGATGCCGCGGCCCGCGGCCGCGGACTCGGTGCGCGCCTGCTCGAGCACGTGCTCGCCGAGTCCACCCGGCGCGGCTACCGCCGGGTGAGCCTCGAGACCGGATCGCAGGACTTCTTCCGCCCGGCCCGCACGCTCTACGCCAAGTATGGCTTCGTGGAGTGCGGTCCGTTCGGCGGCTACGTGCTCGACCCGAACAGCGTGTTCATGACCCTCGAGCTCGAGCCGGCGGCCTGACGCGCGCGTCGCGGACGGTCGTGTCCGTTTCGTGATCCGGTGCCGCTCACGTCCGAGTCCATTCATCGATTAGCGTGAACGCAGACCACGGTCGCGCCATCACGGGCGCTCGAACGGAAGGGCGCCCACGCCAGTGATCTCCGACGCGGTACGCACGCTGCGCCACCCATTCGCCCTCATCGCGTTCGTCGCGGCATCCGCCGTCGTGGTCGGCGGGCTGAGTGCCTCCCGGGCCGCGGCGGTCGAGGCCGAGGCCCGCGCCGAGCTGACCACCCAGTTCCAGGCCGTCGTCGCCGACCTCGCCCGTGTCAACGATCGCGTGGTCGCGGCCCGCACACTCGATGTCGAAGCCCAGGACTGCGTCGACGCCGAGGCCGTTCGCCTCGGGCCGGCGCTCGCGGCATCCGATCGCTTCTCGACCACGACCCTGGCCCTCGCCGGTGCGACGGCCGGTCACGCGGCGCCCGCCGGCACTCCCGCCCTGGTCTCGAACACGGTGTCGCTGCTGGTCGCACCCGTCGTGCCCGACGCGGGTGCCAGCATCGACGAGCTCGAGGCGACGGTCGCCCAGGCGCGCGAGATCCGAGCGGATGCCGGTGCCGCCGCACATCGGGCGACACTCGCCGCCGCCGAGGGCCACGCCGCGTGCGAGCGTGCGCGCGCCGCCGTCTCGGCCGTCATCGCGGAGGTGGGTACGCGCACCGACGCCGTCATCGCGGCCAGCGGACTCGCCTCGGCCGAGTCCGTCGCCGAACTGCGGGCAGCCCGTGATGCGGTGCTCGCCGTCGAGGGCGAGGCGACGGGAGCGGAGGCGCTGCCACGATGGCTCACCGCAGCATCCGCCGTCGAGTCGACCCACGCCACCGCGAACGCCGCCGCGATCGCCGCGGCCGAGCGGGCGGCCGCAGCGACGGACGGTGGTTCGGCCACGACCGGTGGCACTCCTTCGGGTTCGTCGGGGCCCCGCTACCTGTTCCATCCCGAGTGGCGCGTGCTGACACCCGAGGAGGTCGCCGCGCTGGGGATGCCGCCGGGATCGATCATCCAGGAGGTCCCACCGGGCTACTACGGGACCCCGGAGCTGTCGGTCGGATGACGCAGGACGCCCGGCCCGCGGTGTCGCACGGGCCGGGCGTTCGGCGGTCGGGGCATCCGATCAGGCGGCTTCGGCGAGCTCCTCGAGCGGGGACTCGATGACCGGGATCGCCCGGGCCTCGGGTCGGACCGGACGGCTGCGGCCGAAGAACGGCACGAGGCCGCCGACCAGCGCGAGCACCGCGCCGATCACGAACGCGGCGACGTAGCCCGACTCGGCGGGCAGCCCCGCGGCGCCGAGCGTCGCGCCGATCGCGGCGGCGAACACGGTCGTGCCGATCGCGCCGCCGATCGTCCGGATGTTCGCGTTCATGCCGGTCGCGATGCCGACCTGGTCGGCCGGCACGCTGCGGACGATGAGGTTCGGGGTCGACGAGGTGACGAGCCCCGTGCCGAGGCCGAGCACCGCGGCGGCCGCGGCGAGCGTCCAGACGTTGTCGTGCAGGAACGCGATCCCGAGCGACGCGAGCGCCGAGAGGAACGCGCCGAGCGTGAGCTGCGCTGCGAACGGCAGCACGCGGCTCAGCGGTCCGGCGACGAATCCGACCGAGGCCATCGTCACGAGCATCGGCAGCATGATGAGGCCGGCCGTGCTCGCGTCGACGCCGAGACCGTAGCCGCTCGAGGTCGGCGTCTCGGCGAGGCGGGGCAGGTACGCCCACACGCCGAACATGGCCGCGCCCGTGAGCAGGGCGGTGACGTTCGTCGTCCAGACGGCGGGCAGCCGCATGATCTTCATGTCGACGAGCGGGTTGCGCGAGCGGAGCTCGACCGCGACCCACGCGGCGGCGAGGATCGCCGCGACGACGAAGAGCGTGAGCACGATGGCCGAGCCCCAGCCCCACTGGTTGCCCGAGCTGAGCGGCAGGAGCAGCGCGACGAGCCAGCCCGAGAGGAGCACGGCCGCGAGCACGTTGATGCGCCCGGTCGCCCGGGTGGTCGTGCGCGCGAGCCCGAACCAGCCGAGGGCGAGGCCCGTCGCGGCGAGCACGAGCGGCAGGGCGAAGAGCCCGCGCCATCCGATCACGGCCGAGACCGGACCGGCGATGACGGTGCCGAGGCCGCTGCCGACGGCCATGATCGCCGAGAGGCCGCCGATCGCACCGGCGAGGCGTGCCGGCGGGAAGGCGTCGCGCACGAGCCCGAACCCGAGCGGGAAGACCGCGGCGCCGAGGCCCTGCAGCACGCGGGCGAACAGCATGACGGTGAGGTTCGGCGCGAACGCCGAGAGCAGGGAGCCGACCGCCACCGCGCCGAGCGCGAGGAGGTACATGCGGCGGCGGCCGACGAGGTCGCCGGCACGGCCGAGCAGCGGCGTGGCGACCGCCGCGGAGATGAGCCAGGCGGTGAGCATCCACGTCTGGCCGACCGCGTCGGCGCCGAGGTCGGCGCCGATCGTGGAGAGCACGGGGATGATGAGCGACTGCAGGCTTGCGACCGCGGTGAAGCTCGTGGCCACCGCGAGGAAGGTGATGCGTGATGCAGACAAGCGAAACGCCTTTCGATCAGGCGGAAGGGGATATACTGGAGGGAGACTCCGATCGGAGGATGCCTCCGCTTAGTACTTTAGCGGAGGGAGCCTCCACTTTGCAAGCGAGGTGTTCCCGTTGACCGATCCGGCGCTCCGCGCGCTGCTCGACGAGCGTCGCCCGACGCGTGCCGACGCACGGCGCAACTTCGACGCGCTCATCGAGGCGGGCCGCGCGGCCTTCGCCGAGCACGGGGTGGATGCCTCGCTCGAGGACATCGCCCGCCGGGCCGGCGTCGGAATCGGCACGCTCTACCGCAACTTCCCCACGCGCGACGCGCTCGTCGAGGCCGTGTACCTCGACGAGGTCGCTGGTGTCGCGTCCTTCGCCGAGGAGCTCGACGACGCCGAGCCCTTCGACGCGCTCGCGGCGTGGCTGCGCCGTTTCGCCGACTACGCGAGCCGCAAGAAGGTGCTGCTCGAGGGGCTGAACCGCGACTCCGAGCTGCTGCAGACCTGTCGCGGCATCATGTACGAGTCGGGTGAGCCGCTGCTCCGCCGCGCCCAGGCGGCCGGCGAGGTGCGCACCGACGTCCGCATCGACGACGCCGTGCGCCTCGTCGCGGGCGTGGCCGGCGTCGCGTTCCCCGACGCCGAGCAGCGCGAGCGCGTGGTCGACCTCGCGCTCGACGGGCTGCGCACGAGGTAGCGACCAGCCGAGCCCTCGTGGCGCCGCGCCTCCGGTGGCAGGATGTGCACCGTGCGGGGCCGGACGAACGGCCGTCGGTCGCGGCATCCGCACGGAAGGTGAGGCCATGATGGACGACCTGCGGGGGACCGCGACCGAGCGACTCGCGCAGCTGCGCGCCGGCGACCCGGGCGACGCGGAGTGGCTGCATCGGCAGCTCGTCGCGGCGCTCGAGGGCTGGGAGGCATCCGAGGACCAGGTGCAGGAGTACCGCGAGGCGCGCGAGGACTACTGACCCGCGGTCAGGCCGCGCGCGAACGGGAACCGATCAGGCGCCGCGCGACATCACGAGGAAGAACGCGCCCGTCGGGTCGAGCAGTCCGGCGCTGCGGCCCGACGCCACGTCGGACGGCGGGTCCACGACCGTGCCGCCCGCCTCCACGGCACGCGCGACCGTGTCGTCGACGTCGTCGACGCCGAAGACCACGCGCCACGCCGGCCCCTCGTCGGCGCCGAGCGTCGACGCCGCGTCGACGATGCCGGCGAAGTCGTGTCCGCGGCGCTCGAACACCGCGTACCGCGGCTCGTCCTCGCCGAGGGCGAGGCTCCAGTCGAACGCGTGCGCGTAGAACTGCGTCGCCGCGTCGAAGTCGCTCGCCGCGAGCTCGAACCACACGGCGCTGCCCGGTTCGCCGAACACGTCGAACCCCTCGACGATGCCGGGCTGCCAGTAGCCGACCACGGCGCCGGTGCCGTCGATCGCCATGCCGATCACGCCGCGCGTCGGCACGACCATGGGCTCGAAGAGCACCGTACCGCCGGCCTCCGCGATGAGCTCGTCGGTCGTCGCGGCATTGAACGTGAGCATGAACACCGTCCAGTGCGGCGCCGACACGTCGTCGTCCATGCGCATGCCGATCCCGCCGATCCGCCTGCCGCCGAGGCGGAACACGCGGTAGCCGCCGAAGCGCTCGTCGACGACGTCCTCGGCCTCCCAGCCGAACAGCGTCTCGTAGAAGGCGGATGCCGCTTCGACATCCGTCGTGCTCAGGTCCACCCACGCCGGGGCGCCCGGCACGAGGTCGTCGGGTCCGGGCATTCGGGCTCCCCCCTGGTCGCGGTCACCTCGGCGACGACCGTCCGTCCGCGCATGCTAGCAGCGTCAGGCGTCGGGTTCGGCGATCTCGCGCTCGCCGTTCTCCTCGGTCTCCTCGACCTCCTCGTCTGGCCCGTACGCGGCCTCGTTGGCGTGCGCCACCGCGAAGAGCACGCCGATGATCGCCGCGATGGGACTGGCGAGCATCATCAGGAACACCAGGTTCACGAGCGGATCGTTGCCGCCGGCGAGGAGGAGGAGCTGGAGCAGCCCCGGGGACGCGCACAGGATGGCCGTCCACCAGCGGCCGCCGATCACGAGCGCCCCGACCCCGCCGAGCAGGCTGGCGAAGGCGGCGATCGGGATCAGGGCGTCCGCCACGGGCGTCGAGCCCGGCCCGGCGAAGGAACCCAGGCCGGCGACGAACTGGGAGATGATCAGCACGGGTCCCGCGATGACGGTGACGACGGCCCAGGTCCAGATGAGCGCGAGGTGGGGGCGCCGGCGCTCGGAACGCGACATCGGGTTCACGGCGCCAGCGTAGCGGCCCCCGTCGTGTCGGGTCGGAGCGAATCAGGGCTCGGGCGCCGCGCCGGCTTCCGCGGTCGTGCCCAGGCGTTCGAGGATCCCCTGGCGACCCCACTCCATGACCCGGTCGTGGTTCCGGGTGAGCGTGCCGCGCGCGAGCGGGCTGAGCGCCCGCAGGATCCGGTTCGTCGTGCGCACGTGCCAGAGGTACACCGCTCGCGTGCCGCCGTCGGTCGACTCGGTGGTCCATCGGCCGAACCCCTCGAGGTCGCCCGTCGACCTGGCTTCGATGAGTCGCAGCGGCTCGACCCGCACGACCTCGACCCGGTAGCGCAGCCGATAGGGCAGCCGGCCGTGGGTGACGAGGTCGCGCACGTTGCCGACGCCGTTCGCGTCGCCTTCCCGCACGACGTCCACGCGCTCGAACCCGCGCCACCAGGTCGGCCACGCGTCGATGTCGAGCAGCTCGTCCCAGACGCGCGCGACGGGCGCGGGCAGCTCCCATACCGTCGTGAACTCGAAGTCGGATGCCGTCGCCATGCTGCGCCTCCATGCTCCGCCGTGCCCGCCGCCGAGATCCGACGGTCGAGCCGACGATGAGAGAACGGCGTCAGGGTATCCCGAGGTTCACTCGACCGGCAGTGCCGCCTCGGGCGCGCGCTCGCCGCGCAGCGGCCGGGCGCGCATCGAGCCGGCGAACACGATCGAGCGCTGCAGGTCGAACGAGGCGAGGAACAGCGTCGCCTCGGTCGCGAGCTTCGCCGCGAGCAGCGGCACGCCGATCGTCGTGAGGGCGTCGATCGCGCCGTAGTTCGCGGCGAGCAGCACCGCCGCCAGTGCCGCGTACCGGCCGGCGGCGCGGCCCAGCGGGATGCCGCGTCCGCCGTCGAAGACCCGCGACCGGTTGATCGCGAAGTTCACGCTGCCGCTCACCGCCCGGGCGGCGACCACCGCGACGAGCAGCGACCCGGTGAGCACGTGCAGCACGAGGAACACCGCGGTGTCGACGACGAACGCGAGCATCGACGAGAGCGCGAACCGCACGATCGGGGCGACAACCCGCAGCGAATCGCCGATCGCCCGGAAGTGCGACGAGCGGTTGCCATCGAGGTAGACCGTGTCGATGTCGACCTGCTCGAGTGCGAAGCCGGCGGCGCGGGCGCCGAGCAGCACGCGGAACTCGTACTCGAAGCGGTCGCCCGCCACGCCCAGCAGCCACGGGATCGCCGCGGCCGGGTATCCGCGCAGGCCGGTCTGCGTGTCGCGCACGTCCTGGCCGGTCATGGCCCGGTACGCCAGCCGGCTCACCTGATTCCCGTGCCGGCTCCGCCGCGGCACGTCGGGGCCGTCGAACCGTCGCACGCCGAGCACGATCGACTCGGCGTCGGATGCTGCGGCGATCCGGTCGGCCACCATGAGGATGTCGGCCGCGGTGTGCTGTCCGTCGCAGTCGGCCGTGACGACGGCCTCGCCGGGGAAGCGGTCGGCCACGAGCTCGAGCCCCGCCTTCAGCGCGCGGCCCTTGCCGCGGTTGCGGGGATGCCGCTGCACGAGGCATCCGCGGGCCTCGACCGCCGCGAAGACGTCGTCGAACGCGGGGCCCGAGCCGTCGTCGACCACGGCGACGGCCAGATCGGGCCGTGCGGCGAGCAGCTCGTCGACGAGGGCGACCAGGCGCTCGCCGGGTTCGTAGGCGGGGATGAGCAGGACCACTGCGATCACCCCGCCGCGATGTAGAAGACGTCGCTCGTGCCGCGCTCCTCGCCGTTGCCGAGCGGGTCGTTCACGAGGGCGCCGTCGAAGACCATGGTCGATGAGCCGCCGCCGTCGAGGTTGTAGGCCGTCTCGGCGCCGAGGTCGATCATGATCTGGGCCAGCTCGGTCATCGTGACACCGGCGCTGTAGCCCGGGCTGCGGCCGTCGACGACCACGAACACGAGGTGGTTCTCGTCGATGACGCCGACCGCGGTGCGCGGCTGGTCGCCCTGGATCGAGTGGTTGCCGACGTTGGTGTCGACCTCGACATCCTCGATCCCGTCGAGGATCGCGCCGCCGTCGACGAGCGCCGGGCCGAACGAGAGCGTGTTCCACACCCCGTCGGCGACGAGTTGGTCGGCGCTCGCGGTCGTCTCGTCGTACACCGCCACGGTGCCGTCCCGGTAGAAGGCGAGGCCCTCACGGGCGCCGGCGTCGCGGTAGACGACGCCGTTGCGGATCACGATGCCCGTGTCGCGGAACCCGTAGTAGTCGCCGTTGATCGCGAAGACCGCGCCGTTGTCGGCGGCGATCTGCGAGGTCGTCTCGGTGATGTTCTCGCCGAACTGGTTCTGCGCGAACGCCGAGCGCAGCATCGTGGCATCCGACAGCGTGACGTCGGCCACGTAGTACGTGACGGTCTCGTCGCCGCTGCCCGTCTGCACGGTCGAGATCGACACGGATGCCGCGTCGGACGTGTAGCTCGTGTCGGTGAGGGTGGTGACGGCGGCGCCGGTCGCCGTCACGTCGGTGCCGTCGGCGGTCGTGCCCGTCGCGGCATCCGTGGACTGGGCGGCCTCGTAGGCGTCGACGTCGGCGATCTCGACGTGCGGGATCACGAAGCGGTCGAGCGCCCAGGCCGTGCCCGCGGTCGCGGGGGCGAGCACGGCGAGGGACGCGGCCGTGATCCAGATCGCCAGGCGTCGGCGGCGCGCGCGGCGGGGCCGGCGGGTCGGCTCGGCGCCGGGGCGTGCATCCGTGTGCTCGGCGTGCCGGCTCATCCGCGCGGCCCTCCTCCGGTGGGAGCGGCGCCCCCGGCGCCCCCGGGGCCGCCCATGGTGCTTGTGGTCTGCTCGCCCGCCGTCGCGGTGCCGACCGTCTGCCCGTCGACGACGATCGAGTACGACGTGCCGTCGACCAGTCCCGCCGACGAGTACGCGACCGAGCCGATCGCCTTCGCCGTGGTGAACTCGCCGACGACCGTGCTGTCGGCCGCCACCACCTGCACGGTCTCGCCCGCGCCCACGGTCGTCGTCAGCGTCGCGAGGAGCGACGCCTGCGCCGAGTCGGGCGAGGGCGCCATCGCCATGCCGGCGCTGCCGACCGCGAGCAGCGTGCCGCCCGAGATATCGATGCCGCCGTCGACGTCGAGTGCGCCGTTGCCCTGGCCCGTGGGCCCGTTCACGATCACGTCGCCGCCCGTCATCGTCATCGTGCCGCCGTTGACGTCGAGCCCGTCGCCCTCGGCATCCATCGTGAGCGTGCCGCCCGAGATCACGAGCGATCCGGTGGCGTCGCCAGAGGCGTTCACCCCGTCGTCGCCGGTGGTGAGGGCGACGTCCCCGCCGCTCAGCGTGATCGCCGTCGCCTCGAGCCCCTCGTAGGCCTCGGTGACCGTCAGCGTGCCGCCCGAGACCTGCAGCTCCGCCTCGGCGTGCACTGCGTCGTCGCCCGAGGCGAGCGTGAGCGTGCCGCTCGCGAGGTGCACCGACGTGTCGCTGTGCATGGCGTCGTCCGCGGCATCCACCGTGGTCTGGCCGCCGTCGACCACCGCGATGACGCCGGCCTTGACGCCCTTGGTCGACGTGTCGCCCACCGCCTGGCCGGCGCCGCCGCCCGCGGTGACGTCGAGCGTGCCGCCGGCGATCACGGCATCGGTGAACGCGTCGATGCCGTCGCCGCCGGCCGTGACGGTCACGCTGCCGTCGAGCAGCGCGACGTAACCGCGCGCGACGTCGTCGTCGGCGTCGGACTTCAGGCCGTCGCCGCCCGCCGTCACGTCGAGGGTGCCCGCCTTCACGACGAGGGAGTCCTTGCCGCGAATGCCGTCGTCGACCGCGTCGACGGTGAGGTCGCCGCCGTTGATGACGAGTCCGTCCTTGCTCGCGATGCCGTCCGCGCCGTTGCCGTGCACGGTGAGCGCGCCCGACCCGGTGATCGTGAGGTCGGCCATGCTGTGGATCGCCGCGTTCGGGGCGTCCGTGTCGGTGCTGTCGGCATAGGCCGACGTGTCGCTCACGGTGTTCTCTGAGCCGTCTGCGAGCACGATCATCGCCTCGTCTGCCTGGCTGACGACGAGCGGGGAGGTCGTGGAGCTCGCGAGCTCGACGCCGTCGAGGATGAGGCGCACGAGCCCGTCGCCCGCCGAGTCGACGACGACCTGCCCGTCGGTGAGCGTTCCGCTCAGCCGATACGTGCCGGCCGCGGTGATGGTCACCGTGCTTCCCTCGACGGTCACCGCGTCGCTGTCGCTCGTGGCGGTGTCGCCGTCGAGCGTGACGTCGACCACGTCGGCGTCGCTCCACTCGTAGTCCGCGTCGTCGTCGTGGGTCTCCTGGTTCGCGGCGAGCACCTCGGCGGCGCTCTGCCCGACGTCGACGGATGCCGCAGCGACGGTGGTCGTGGCATCCGTCGTGCTGCTCGTGCCCGTGCCGGTCGTCGCGGCGGCGGCGCAACCCGTGAGGATGAGCGAGCCCGCGAGCAGAGGCACGACGAGGAACGTCTTGGGGGAGCGGTGGCGGGGTCGGGGTCGGGGTCGGATGGTCATGGTGGGGGTCCTTTCGTGGGGGATGGTCTGGGGTGGATCGGGGTGCTGGGGCGGGCGGTCAGACGTCGTCAGGGGGCGGCGCGCTCGGCGCCGTGGTCGAAGTGGCGGCGGAGCACGCGCGTCCACTTGTTCTGCGGCAGCTCGGGCCGCAGCGCGGCGAGCCCGGTGCCGAACTTCGAGATCGAGTCGGGGCGGTGGCCGTGGCGCCACAGGGCGCGGTCGAGGTCGCCGGCGCGCGAGCCCGACTTCGTCTCGACGATGACCGTGCCGGGCAGCCTGAGCGCGCGACCGAATGCGCCGCGCGCGCCCTCGTCGATCCACTCGAGGTCCTGGTCGATCGTCGCGCGGCTCTCGTCGCCCGCGGCGCTCGCGGGCAGGAGCAGCGTCGACCGGCGGTACCGCGTCGTGAGCGTGGCCACGAGCGCGCCGGTGTCGGGCGCGGGCACCCCGGCGTGGTCGAGCACCAGCTCGGCGTAGGCGCGTCCGTCGGCGGTGAGCCGGTCGCCCGCGGCCGGGTCGACCTCGAGGCGGTCCTTCACGGTCAGGCTGCGGCCGCCGCGCGTCTTCACCTCGAGGAACGACAGCTCGGCGTCGAGGTACGTGCGCGTGCGGACCTTGAACCGCCGGCGCCGGCTGCGCGCCGCGAGGTGGAACGCCACGAGCTCGGGCGTGTCGAAGTACACCGACGCGTACGCCGACGAGCGGGTGCGATCGGGGCCGTCGAACTCGAGCGCACGGGTCCGCGGCGGCAGGTCGGCGAGCACCGCAGGCAGGGCGTGGGCGGCCAGGACGTACTTGCGGTCGACGCGTGTCATGAGTTCGGCGCGGAGGTTCAGCTCGTCGAGGCCGATGGACTCGAGCTCGTCGAGCGCGCGGTCGACGCGGGTGGCCTGGGTGGCGGGGGAGGTCATCGCTCCATCGCCTCGTGGCGTGCGGTGGTGCGAGCGTCGGCGACCGCGGCGTCGACGTCGGCGCTCGCCATGGCCGGGATCGGCGCCCCGTGTCGTGCGGCGATCCGGCCGAGCCGGCCCCGCTGGTCGACGCGGTACCGCACGTCGACGAGCGCCGTGTCGTTCACCAGGTCGAGCTCCTCCACCCGCACGCCATGCACGCGGGCGCCGAGCAGCTGCTCGAGGTGGGCGGTGAGCTCGCCCTCGTCGGTGATGGCGCGCTCGAGGCGCACGCGCTGCTGCCGGTACCGACGGAACACCGCCGGGTGGTCGCCGATCGCGAGCACCGCGAGCACGAGCGCCATGAGTCCGAGCGCCGCCCACGGCATGGCCGCGCCGAGGCCCGCGATGAGCCCCAGGGCGAGCGACGCGAAGTAGTACGCCACCTCGTGCTGCTCGATCTCGCTCGAGCGCAGCCGGATGATCGACAGCACGCCGAAGAGCCCGAGCCCGAGGCCCACGGTGGCACCGCTCGTGCCGAGCACGAGGGCGACGGCGAGCACGCCCGCGTTCACGACGAGGAACGCCGGAACGAGGTCGCGCCGGCGATGCCGTGGGAAGTACAGGCCGAAGGTGAGCAGGGTGACGGCGATGAGGTCCGCCGCGATCAGGGTGAGGTTCTCCACGATGGGCTCCCGGTGAGTGGACGAGGTCGATGCCGTCCATTCATCCGGGCCGCCCGTGGTCGGCCCTTTGCGTTCGGTATGCGGTTTCTATGCGCCGCGGGGGAGAGTGCTGGACATCCCGGCGACCGCCTCCTCGACCTCCGCCTCGACGAGGTCGGCATTGATCCCCGCGCCCGCGAGGCTGCCCGCGGCCATCGCGTAGGGCACCGACGACCGGCCGTCGGTGACGTTGCCGGCCGCCCACAGCCCGGGCACGCTGGTGCGTCCCATCGGGTCGACCGCGACCCACCGTCCGCCCATCGGGTGCTCGGCGGCCTCGGCGCCGAGTGCGAGGAGGATTCCGTCGTTGGGGCGCGGCGTCGGCCCGACGAAGATCGCGTCGGCCGCGGCATCCGTGCCGTCCTCGAGTCGGATGCCGCGGAGCCGGCCCTCCTCGTCGGCGATCACCTCCGCGACCGCGCGATCCTCGATCCGGATGCCGCGGGCGACCATGCCCGCCCGCGCCTCGGGCGGCAGCTCGACGCCGTGCCCGTAGAACGTCACGTCACCCGAGAGCTGCCGCATGAGCTGCGCCTGGTGCACGTTCGCGGGGCTCGCGGCGATGACGGCGATGCGCCGGTCGCGCTGCTCCCAGCCGTCGCAGTACGGGCAGATGAACGCGCCGCGCCCCCACTGCTCGGCCAGCCCCGGGATCTCGGGCAGCTCGTCGCGCAGCCCCGACGCGACGAGCAGCCGCCGCGCGAGGTGCCGCCCGCCGTCGTCGAGCTCGACCGCGAACCCGTCGTCGACGACGGATGCCGCGGCCACGTCACCCGGGCGCACGACGACGCCCTCGTAGCGTCCGAGCTCGGCGCGCCCGGCGGCCAGCATGTCGAGCGGGGAGGTGTGGTCGCGCCCGAGCACGCCGTGCATGTGCCCCGCGAAGCGGTTGCGCGGCCGGCCCTCGTCGACGACGAGCACGCTCCGGCGCGAGCGGCCGAGCATGAGCGCGGCGCTGAGGCCCGCGCTCCCGCCGCCGACGATGATGACGTCCCATGAGTGCTGCTGCATGCTTCCGATCGTCGTCGCTGTTTGATTGAATGGCAAGGTCGCTTGCCGCAACGGCAAACGACGCACCACGTGAACGGATGTCGCATGCCCCACGATCCCGATCACCCGCCGTCCGACGCCGATCGCCGGCCCGACGGCGACCTCGACGCCGTGCTCGACGCCGTCGCGCCGCGACTCCGCGCCCTCCGCACCCGCCGCGGCCTCACGCTCGCCGAGCTGTCCGAGCAGACGGGCATCTCGGTCTCGACGCTCTCGCGCCTCGAGTCGGGCGGTCGCCGTCCGACGCTCGACCTGCTCATCCGCATCGCCGGCGTCTACCGCGCGAGCCTCGACGACCTCGTCGGCGCGCCGCAGATCGCCGACCCGCGCGTCGCGCCCCGGCCGTTCTACCGCGGCGGCCGGGCGATCATCCCGCTGACCCGCAGCAACCCCGACGTGCACGCGTTCAAGATGGTGCTTCCGGGGCATCCGCCCGACGCGCCGGTCGAGCAGCGGGCGCACGAAGGCTACGACTGGATCTACGTGCTGAGCGGACGCGTACGCCTCGTGCTCGGCGACGAGGAGATCGTGCTCGAGCCCGGCGAGGCCGCCGAGTTCGACACCCGCACGCCGCACGGCACCGCGAGCGCGTCGCTCGAGCCGGCCGAGATCATCAACCTGCTCAGCGCGCAGGGGGAGCGGGTGCACGTGCGCGAGCCGGGCGGCGACTGAAGAAGCGAGGCGCCGCCCCCGATGACGAACCATCGGATGCCGCGGCGCGGCGAAGTTCGCAGCCGCTGCGCAGCGACATCCGCTCGGTCAGGGGTTAACGTCGAATATGGCGGAGCGGGAGCTGCGGAGCGCGGGCGGCGCACGCTGGCGGCTGCGTTCGCGCTCGCCGCATTCGCACCAGGAGCTGCCGGCGTGGACCGCGGCCCTCGTCGAAGGAGACGACGCCGGGTACTTCGGACCGGGCAGCGCGGTCTGGGCGGTGAACGGCGCGCTGCCGACGCTCGTCGCGGGCATCCGCGCGCTGCTGCTGCAGACGCTGCACCCGGGTGCGATGGCGGGCGTGCACGACTGGTCGCGCTACCACGAGGACCCGCTCGGGCGCCTCGACGGCACGATCCGGTGGATCGCCACGACGACGTTCGGCGATCGCAGGGCGGCGGCTGCGGCATCCGCTCGCGTCTCCCGGCTGCACGAGCGCATCACCGGCACGTACGTCGATGCCGGAGGAACGGAGCGACCCTACGCGGCGAGCGACCAGGTGCTGCTGCGCTGGGTGCACGACGCGTTCACCGAGGCGTTCCTCGGCGCGCACGCCGTCTGGGGTGCGCCGATCCCCGGCGGGCCCGACGCGTACGTGCGCGAGTGGGCGGAGGCGGGGCGGCTGATGGGCGTGGTCGACCCGCCGACCTCGGTCGCGCAGCTCGACGCCGAACTCGACGGGTTCCTGCGCGAGGCCAAGGTCGACGAGCGCGTCGTGCAGGCCGTGAAGTTCATCCGCAAGCCCGGCCTGCCCGGCCTCACGGGTCGCGTCTACCCGATCCTGTTCGGGGGCGCGGTGGCGTCGCTCTCGCCGCGCTACCGCGAACTGCTCGGCCTCCGGCGGCCGTGGTGGCCCGCGATCACGATGACGCGGATCCTTCTCGTGTCGGCCGCCCGAGTGCTCGGTGCGGTGTCGCCGAGCGAGCGGAACGCGCGGGCCCGGATCGCGCGGCTCGCCCGCGAGAGCGCGCACGAGTCCGACGCGCAGGCGGCCTGAGCACCCGCCTTCGCGGGACCGTCGTCGAGCGGACGCCGCGCGGCCGCCACCGCCCGTGCGAATTCCGTTGACACGGCGCAGCGGCGGGCATACTCTGGCCCCAAGGTTTACCGCTGATTATCGAAGGTTGTCTAATATGCAACACGAGCCACCGCCCGCCGAGGGGCCGATCGGCCCGGTCGACGCGAGCGTCGTGCCCCGGTTCGCGGGCATCGCGACCTTCGCGCGGCTACCCAGGATCGGCGAGGTCGAGCACGCCGACATCGCCGTCGTCGGCGTGCCGTTCGACAGCGGCGTGAGCTACCGTCCGGGGGCGAGGTTCGGCCCCTCGCACGTGCGCGAGGCATCCCGGCTGCTGCGCCCCTTCAACCCGGCGCAGCGGATCTCGCCGTTCGCGGTGCAGCAGGTCGTCGACGCGGGCGACATCGCGGTGAACCCGTTCCGCATCGAGGAGGCCGTCGAGCAGGTCGAGGCCGGAGCCAGGGCGCTCGCCGAGTGGGCCGACCGGCTCGTCGTGATCGGCGGCGACCACACCATCGCGCTGCCGCTGCTCCGCGCGGTGGCCGACCGGCACGGGCCCGTCGCCGTGCTGCATTTCGACGCCCACCTCGATACCTGGGACACGTACTTCGGCGCCCCCATCACGCACGGCACGCCCTTCCGCCGAGCGTCGGAGGAGGGGCTCATCGACCTCACCGCGAGCATGCACGTCGGCACTCGCGGACCGCTCTACGGCGTCGAGGACCTCACCGACGACGCCCGCCTCGGCTTCGCGATCGTGACGAGCGAGGACATCGAGGAGCACGGGGTCGCCGCCGCGATCGAGCGCATCCGCGCGCGCATCGGCGACGCGCCGCTCTACATCTCCATCGACATCGACGTGCTCGACCCCGCCCACGCGCCGGGCACCGGCACGCCCGAGGCCGGCGGCATGACGAGCCGGGAGCTCCTGCGCATCATCCGTGCGCTCGCCGACCGGCGCATCGTCGGTGCCGACGTCGTCGAGGTCGCGCCGGCGTACGACCATGCCCAGCTCACGGGCATCGCGGCATCCCACGTCGCCTACGAGCTGATCAGTGCGATGGCGCCCCGCCAGGAGGAGGAGTCCGATGACCGACCGTGAACCCGACGAGCAGGAGGTGCTCGCGGCCGCCGATGCGATCGTCGACGCCTTCGCCGCCACCGACGGCGACCGCTACTTCGCCACGTTCGCCCCCGAGGCCTCCTTCGTGTTCCACACGGAGTCCGACCGGCTCGACGACCGCGCGACGTACGAGCGCCTCTGGGCCGAGTGGATCGAGAGCGGCTGGCGCGTCACGTCGTGCACCTCGTCGAACCGGCACGTGCACACGTTCCCCGGCGGCGCGGTGTTCGCCCACGACGTCGACACGGCCGTCGAGACCGGCGACGGTCCCGACGCCTACCGCGAGCGGGAGACCATCGTCTTCCGCGCCGACGGCGACCGCCTCGTCGCCGTGCACGAGCACCTCTCCCCGTTCCCCGGCTGACGCGCCACGCGGCATCCGACCGCCACACCCCCACCCAGGAGGAGCAATGTCGCTCTACTCACGCCTCGACCGCCGCCTCGAACAGCAGGCCGACAACGCCGGGCCCGTGCGCGGCACGCTCTCGCTGCTGCGCATCGGCATGATCTGGCTCGCCGCGAACCTCGTCGTCACGACGCTGCTCACCGGCACGCTGTTCGTGCCGGGCGTCGACTTCGGCACCGCGTTCACGATGATCGTGTTCGGCACGCTCGCGGGCGCGATCGTGCTCGCCGCGGTCGGCAACATCGGCACGCGCACCGGGCTGCCCACGATGGCGCTCACGCGCGGGTCGTTCGGCACGCGCGGCAGCTACCTGCCCGTCGTCGCGAACGTCGTGATCCTCATGGGCTGGAGCTGGGTGCAGGCCATGCTCGCCGGAGTCACCGTGGACTACCTGGTGCAGAGCCTCACGGGCTTCTCGAGCCCGATCCTGTTCTCGGTGCTGGCGCAGACGCTCGTCGTGATCCTCGCGATCTTCGGCCACGAGGGCATCGCCCGCGTCGAGCCGTGGCTCGCGGTGCTCATGCTCGTCATCATCGCGTGGATCTTCATCGTCGCGTTCACCACGTTCACGCCCGCCGAGTTCCAGGCGATCCCGGTCGACGAGGCGATCGGCTACACGCCCGTGATCGTGCTCGACATCGTCATCGCCACCGCGATCTCGTGGACCGTGCTCTCCGCCGACTTCAACCGGCTCGCGAAGAACAGCCGGGCCGGCATCCTCGGCTCGGGCATCGGCTACACGCTCTCGACGGTCATCTCGATGACGCTCGGCCTCACGGCCTTCGCCTACGTGATCCTCGCCGGCGGCGACGCGGTGCCGTTCGACCCGGCCACGATCGTGGCCGAGTTCGGGGCGCCGCTCGCCATCGTGATCTTCCTGTCGGTCATGGCGACGAACACGATGGTCGTCTACGGCATGGTGACGTCGGTCGTGCACGCCCGCGTGGGCGGCCGCCTGAAGTTCCTGCCCACGGCGCTCGTGCTCGGGGCGATCTCGATCCTCGGCGCGACCTGGCTGGGGCTGCTCACGCAGTTCACGAACTTCCTCGTGCTCATCAGCTCGCTGTTCGTGCCGGTGTTCGCGATCATGATCGTCGACTACTACCTCGTGAAGCGGTCGGCGTACACCGCCGACATCCTGCGGGCGAGGGGCGGACGCTACTGGTACGCGGCCGGCATCAACTGGATCGCGGTCGCCGTCTGGGTCGTCGGCGCGCTCACCTCGTACCTGCTCACCTACGTCTGGCCGTCGCCCATCGGCGCGACCATCCCGGCGTTCGTGCTGAGCTTCGCGCTCTACCTCCTCGCGATGCTGCGCGAGCGGTCGCGGCATCCGCGTGAGCCGAGCGTGCACCTCAGCGAGGCCGACGCCGCGGCCGCGTCCGACGCACGCGCCGAGGTGGGCTGAGGGCGGCCGGCGTGCGCGAGCTGAGCCACCGCATCACGAGCGGGATGCAGGTGTACCCGGGCGACCCCGGCGTCGAGATCGGTTCAGCGCTCGAGCTGGCGCGCGATGGCGTGGACGTGGCGCAGCTCCACCTCGGCTCGCACACCGGCACGCACCTCGACGCGCCGTCGCACACAGTGCCCGGCGGGCGCACGACCGGGGGCATCGGGCTCGACGAGCTCGTGGGGGAGGCGCTCGTCGTGCACGTCGAGGGCCTGGCACCGCGGCAGCGGTACGGCCTCGCCGAGCTCGCGACCGCGCTCGGCGGCGAGGTGCCCGAGCGGGTGCCGCCGATCGTCGTCGTCGACACCGGGTGGGCGTCGCGGTTCGGCACGGATGCCGCGCTCGAGCATCCGGCGCTCGACCCCGCTGCGGCTGCCGAGCTGCTGCGGCGCGGCATGGGCGTGCTCGCGGTCGACACGCTGAGCCCCGATCCGACGGGCGGCGACGGATTCCCGGTGCACGACGTCGTGCTCGGGGGCGACGCGCTCATCGTCGAGAACCTCACCGGCCTCGAGGGCCTGCCCGAGCGCGTTCGGATCGGGTTCTTCCCGCTGCCGATCGACGCCGACGGCGCGCCGGTGCGGGCGGTGGCGTTCACCGACTGAGCGGGGGCGAACGCCGCGGGGCCGGCTACCGACCGGCCCAGCGCAGGACGCGCAGGGCGCGGAGCGTGTTCCACCGGCTCGGCTCGCCCTCGGGAGCGTCGAGCGGGAAGAACACCTCGCCACGCCGGGGCTTCGCGGCCGGCCATCGGCCGTCGTCGAGGCGCTGGTCGAGCACGAGCCCGATCGCGTCGTCGATGCGCGGGTCGGGATCGGCACCGGCCTCGCGGAAGGAGTCGAGCGCGCGCAGCACGTCGTAGTGCCAGTACGGCGGGAAGGCGAAGTCGAGGTAGCGATCGAGCACGAGCTCGCCGGTCGACCGACGCCGGTACAGGCCCCGCTCGAGCAGGTACTCCTCACCGCGCCGCCGGGACTCGGTGATCTCTGCGGGAGCATCGGGCACGGCGCGCTCGTAGGCGAGGAACCCCTCGATGACGCAGAGCGTCGAGTCGAACGACGACCGCGTCGACTCCTCAGGCGGATCGCAGTTCCACCCGCCGTCGTGGAGCTGCTGCTCGAGCAGCATCCCGATGATGCGGTCGCTGCCCTCGCCGAGCTCTCCGAGGTAGGCGCCATGGGCCAGCACGCCGCCGTTCACGCACTCCTCCTCCTCGCCCTCGAAGTAGGGCCGATCATCGAACCAGTCCCAGACCACGCCGTCTCGCACGCGCTCGATCGCGGCTCGCACCGCCGGCGAATCGGGGTCGGCGCCGAGCCGGCGCAGGTCCTGCAGGATCCAGTGCGTGCCGCGCCGGTCGCCGTCTTCGCCGTAGACGTGATCGCCCCAGTAGCCGTCGTCGGCCTGCAGGGCGAGGAGCCGTGCGCCGACGCCCTCGGTCGCGACGCGGGACCGCTCGGCGGCGACGTCGTCGGACGGCGCGTCGAGCAGGTCGCGCATGACCTGCCAGCGGACGGCGGGATCGGATTCGAGCAGCCACTCGGTGACGTCCATCCGCCCATGGTTCCGGATGCCGCCGACACCCGACAGGGGTTGACCGGGTCTCGAGGCGCGTCCGGCTCGGCCGTGCGATCAGTCGGGGCGGCGGGCGCCCGGCCCCGGGATCGACACGACCTCGTCGGGCGCGTGCTCCACGCCGTCCTCGTCGAGGAACGCCAGCCGCACGGGCCGACCGCCCGCCGTGTAGATCGACGCCGGGCCGTGCCCGCTCGGGCGGTGCTCGTCGCCCCACTCGATGATCGACGCCAGCACGGGCTTCAGCGCGCGTCCGGCATCGGTGAGCACGTACTCCTCGCGCTCGCGCTCGCCCGCCTCGCGGTAGGGGCGGCGCTCGAGGATGCCGGCGTCGACGAGCCGCGCGAGCCGATCGGTGAGCACGTCGGGCGCGACGCCGAGCCGCGCGCGGATGTCGGCGAAGCGCGTGCGGCCGCGGAACGCCTCGCGCACGATGAGCAGCGACCACTTCTGCCCGATGACCTCGAGGCTGCGGGCGATCGAGCAGCGCTCGTCGGAACGGTCGAGGGAAGCCATGCGACCATTCTCGCACACTGGGTTGGAAAATCAGACTCAGCCTGCTAACTTGGAGATTCCAACTCAGGAATCTTCGGAAGGCGCAGGATGTCCCTCAGCACTCGTGGAAGCTTCTGGACCGCGGCATCCGTGGCCGGCCTGGCCCTCTGGGCGAGCGGCGCGCCGACGATCGTGTATCCGCTCTACGCGGCCGAATGGCAGGTAGAGCCGTCGGTCACCACGGCGATCTTCGCGATCTACCCGGTCGTGCTCGTGCCCGTGCTCATCGTGTTCGGCAACCTCTCCGACGTGATCGGCCGGCGCGCCGTCATCCTGCTCGGACTCGGCGCGCTCGGCCTCGGCTCCATCGCGTTCGGCCTGGCGCCCGACCTCACGTGGGTGTTCATCGGCCGAGCACTCATGGGTGTCGGCGTCGGCCTCTCGCTGAGTCCCGCGACGGCCGCCATGGTCGAGTTCGGCGGGCGCGACGGCGCGCGGCGGGCGAGCTCCGCCACCACCGCCGCCACGGCCACCGGACTCGCGCTCGCGACCGTCGTGGGTGGCGCCCTCGTGCAGTACGCGCCGTGGCCGCTGCACCTCAGCTTCTGGGTGCTCACCGCCGTCACTGCGGTCGTCGCCGTCTTCGCCGCCGGGCTCCCGCTCCACACGCGCGACGAGGCCGCCGGTCCGTGGCGTCCCCGGCTGCCGCGGATGCCGCGGAGCGAGCGCCCGTCGTTCGTCGCGGGCACGCTCGGCATCTCGGCCGCCTACGCGATGGGCGCCATCTTCCTCGCGCTCGGCGCGCAGATCGCACGCGACCTCGTGCGCAGCGACGACGTGTTCGTCGACGGCGCCGTCATCGCGCTCTCGGCGGTCGCCATCGGCGTCGTCGCGATTCTGACGCGCGGGCTCCGCCCGCGGCTCGCCGTGACGCTCGGGCCGCTGCTCGCCACCGCCGGGCTCGGACTGCTGATCGTGGCGGGGCTCGCGCACTCCCTGCCCGCGTTCCTCGCGTCATCCGTCGTGGCGGGTGCAGGCTACGCCCTGATGTTCTCGGGCGGACTCGGCCTCGTCACCACGAGCGCGCCCGTGCACGAGCGGGCCGCGGTCATCTCGGCCGCCTACGTCGTGGGCTACCTCCTGCAGGCGCTCGCCGCCCTCGGCCTCGGCGCCATCGCGACGGCGTCGGGCCTGCAGGCCGCCCTCGACCTGGGCGCCCCGCTCATCCTGCTGCTCGGCGTCGCGGCGCTCGTCGTCGCGAACCTGCCGCGGCGTCGCGAGGCGGTCGCGGCGTAGCGCTCGAACGTCGACCGGCCGCATCCCGAGCCGGTCTCGGATGCCGCGGCCACGGCAATCGGGTCTGGCGGAGTGCGCGGCGGCATCCGTAGGCTGTCCCTCGTCGGACGGGCTCTGGCTGCCCGTGCGCTGTCGGGGCAGGGGGAGCAGCCGTGGTGGAGTGGTTCTACAGCACGCCCATCTGGATCACCCTGCCGATCTTCGTCGGCGGATTCGTGGTCCTCTCGTGCCTGATCGTGCTGGGGCTCCGGCCGTTCGTGCACAAGCTCGTGACCGACCACAAGGAATGGGACCGCGCGCTCGCCCACGTCATCGGCACGTTCGGCATCTTCTTCGGCATCCTGCTCGCCCTCGTCGCGCTCTCGGTGTACGAGAACTTCGCGTACGCGCGGGACACGGCGGTCGAGGAGGCCGGACGCGTCGGCACGCTGTACCGGGCGACGACGCTCCTCGACGAGCAGGACGGCCAGCCGCTGCGCACCGCGATCGATGAGTACATGCACGCGGTGATCGAGCGCGACTGGCCCGAGCAGCGGCAGGGTGTACTCCCCGAGGCGAGCGACGCCCACGTCGACGAGATCGATGAGCTGCTGAGCGAGATCGAGGCCGAGCCCGGCCACGAGCAGGCGGCATTCCAGCAGGTGCTCGCCACGTTCGACGTGTTCATCGAGTCGCGGCGCGCTCGCATCGACGCGACGGCCCTCGAACTGCCGATCCTGCTCTGGCTCGTGATCTGGGTGGGTGCGGCGGTCAACGTGGTGCTGCTCGCGTTCCTCGACGTCCGCAACCCACGCCTGCATCTGCTCATGGTGGGCCTGCTCTCGTTGTACATCGGCCTCGTCATCTTCGTGACGGCCGACCTGGACCGTCCGTACGCCGGCTCCATCGCGGTGGGGCCCGAGGCGTACCAGCGCGTGCTCGAGCAGGTGATCGAGGGGAACGGCTGACACGCGAGGGAGGACTCCGCCTGCTCGCGGCATCCGCTCGGCTCGGACCCTGACGGCAGGTCAGAGCGGCCCGGAGGAACCGGAGTCACCCACCACGGGGGCCGGCGGATCGGGGTCGAGATCGCCCGGCGAGAGGGCCTTACGAAGTGCCTCGCGTTCGCGGTATCGGGGCGCGGCATCGATGAGGTCCGCCAGGACGCCGAGCCCGGCGGCCACGAGCGCAACGATGACGAGGAGAGCCGGCTGCAGGAGCTCTGACGCGCTCCAGTCGGCCGCGACGCCGGCGATGAATGCCATCGCGGCGACCGCCCCGAAGCCCTGGGCGGCCGTCTCGGCGGCGCGAGGCCCGATGAGCAGCGGCATGAGTCGCTCGGCCGGCGCACGCCGCGCCCGCCCATCGGACACCCAGCGTGCGGCGGCGCGCTCGCGCAGGAGGCGCGGCACGATGCCGGCGATGAACGCCGCGACCAGGACGGCGGCGGCGGCTCCGGTGAGGATGCCGCCGGCGAGGCTGAGCACGTCGATGCCCGTCTCGACGGGGCCGACGTACCGCACCTCGTCGCAGTTCCGGCAGGGCTGGCGCAGCGTCACGGACACGAAGAAGACGCAGATGCCGACGAGGAGCGCGCCGACGACGGCGGCGAGGGCTCGGCCCGCCCTCCGTCCAACGGCAGCTTCGAGCGGCCCGTCGTCGGCCACGGCGGCGTCGCGCCGGCGACGCTCGGCGGCCTCGGCCGCGCCCTGGGCACCCGACCAGCGCTCGCGAAGCGGCGCCGCCCGTCGTTCCCATCGGGAGTCCACAGCGCGCGAGACGGGCGCGCAGACGATGCCGAGCACGACGGCCAGTACGGCCACGCCGGCGGCGATCGCCCCGCCGGTCAGCTCGTCCTCGTCCGACTCCGTGATCAGGACCCAGGCGCACGCCACGGCGACGAGTGCCGCAACGCCGGCGACGATCCACCCGGTCCAGCGGATGATCCCGCCCGGCGATCGGATCAGGCGCCGCGCCGCGTGCTCGGGAACGACCTCGGGGTGCTCCTGATCGTGCCGTTCGAGCGACCGGAGCGCCGCGTAGCGCTCGAGCGCCACGACGACCGGTCCCATGACCGCGAGCGCCGCGGCGACGACGAGCACGACGCCCATCGCCGCGCGGGCCAGCGGATCCAGTCGCAGGTCCCGCGAGAGCTCCCAGAGCGCCTCCTGAACGACGACGATTCCGACGAGCGCGATGCCGAAGGCCAGGCCGACGCCCACCATCGCGCCCACGCCGACCATCACGAGCGCACGCAGGACCGTCGCGGCGGCGGTCCACCGCACCTCTCCGAATCGGAGCCCGGGGGCAGGGCCCCGGGCGGGTCGGATCGAGCGGGACGATCGGGTCGGGTCGGTCAACGTCTCCCCTTCAGCGTCGGCAACGACTCCACACGATATCGGTCTCGGCGCGCTCGCCTCGACGACTCGTCACCCACACGACGACGGCGCCGCGCGCCTGAGGTCGTCGAGCCAATAGGCTGCCCGCGTGACCGAAGAGGCGACCGCATCACGAGACGGCACGACCCGCACCGCGAGGTCGCTCGCCCCGAGCGCGACCGAGTGGGCGCGCTCGCTTCCGCGTGGGGGTCGCGTCGACTGGGACGAACTCGAATCGCACGTGCTGCGCGACCACCCCGCGGTGCTGCGCCTGCTCGGGCCCGCGTCCGCCGGGGTGCGCACGTCCACGCGCGGGTTCCGGATCGCGCTCTGGACCGGGATCGTGGTCGCGACCCTCGTGGCGTTCCCGATCGTGTGGGCGCCCGTGTGGGGGCTCGCCACGCTCTCCACGGGGAGCGTCACGTTCGACGACGTCGACGGTCACGTCGCCATCCCGGTGGCCGGCGCCTCGCTCGTCATCGCGGCGATCGTGCAGGTCGTCCTGCTCGTCGCCACGATCCGCGGACGCCCCGACATGGCTGGCGTCGGCGGGGCGACGGCGCTCCTCGCGGTGCTCATCGGCGTCGGCATCGCGCTCATCGGCGCCCGGCAAGGCGTGCCGGGTTGGCTCGCCTGGGTCGCGCTCGCGGTCGTCGTCGCCGCGCTCGGCATCGCGAACGCGATCGGCGCACGCGTGGTGCGCAGGCGTCTCGACCGACCCTCGCGGCCCCGCGTTCGACTCGAGCAGACGCCCGACGAGCGACTCGAACGCGATCGCCGCCTCGCCGAGGCGGTCGCCGCCATCCCGGCCGACGAGCAGGAGCGCCTGCTCGACGACCGCCGCCGCGCGGTCGAGCGGCTCCGCCTGCAGGGCACGATCTCCCCCGACGAGGCCGCGCGCGCGATCCGCGCTCCCCTCGGCCGCCTCGGCGGGGAGTCCTCCCCATCGAGGCGCTGAACGCGCGCGTCGTACGCTCGCTCCGATTCGGCGGCACGGTGCCGCCCGGAAAGGACGCCCATATGCCCATCCGCACTCGTCGCCACAAGCTCGCGCTCGCGTTCGCGGCGCTGTCGCTCGCCGCGGCCGGCACCGTCGGCGCGGTCGGCGGCGCTCCCGCGCCCGCCGAGGCCGCCGGCCGTTGCGTGGACTACAACTACTCGCTCGGCGGCTACTCGTCGTGCATCGGGTACATCCAGCAGCTCCTGAACTACCACCGCCCCTACGGCTGGACCCCGCTCGTCGTCGACAACGCCTTCGGCCCGAAGACCCGCGACCTGACGATCCGCGTGCAGCAGACCTTCGGCCTGGTCGCCGACGGCATCGTCGGACCCCGGACCTGGAACATCATCTGCTACCCGCAGAAGGGGCCGGGTCCGATCCCGGGCTTCCCGTACACCGCTGCTCGCGCCGCCGGCTGCGCCATCTAGGTCGACGACGACGCGGACCGCCGGAGCCGCCGACGCGCCGCGTGCGAGCGGCTCCGGTCGGCCCGCATCGTCTTCGCCTGGGTCGGTGCCAGCAGAGGTTCGAGCACTGGTGTACCAATACCCGGTTGGGGTATTATGTGCTGCGGAGGGGAGCGATGATGCGCACGACGGGCGAGACGAACGCGGTGACGGATGCCACGACGACGGATGCCACGACGACGGGTGGCCCGACGAGGGAGACCGAGGTGACGGGTGCAGCGGCATCCGCGTCGGGTTCTCCGCGACCGCGCCCGTGGTTCATCGCGCTGCTCGTCGTGGTGGGCGTGATCACGGGCGCCGCACTCCTGCTCGGCGGCGCAGCCCTGAGCGGACTCGACGCGACGACGCCGATGACCGCCGTGGGCATCGCGACGCTGTGCTACGTCGCCGCGGCGGCGACGGGCATCCGCTGGATGGCCTGGGCATGGGCGGGCCTCGGCACGGTGCTCGTCTTCGGCGCCGAGCTCGTCGACGTGCCCCGCTGGATCGTGCTCGCCGCGGTGGGGGCCGTGTTCGTCGTGGTCGGCCTCGTTCGCCGGCCGCGGGTCACGGTGCCGCAGGGCAACGCGATGGTCGCCTACTTCGGCGTCGCGATCGCGGCCCTGTTCCTCGACCCTCGCCTCGGCCTCATCATCGCGGGCGTCGCGCTCGCCGCGCACGCGGGCTGGGACCTCGTGCACTACCGCCGCGACGCCGTCGTGAACCGGTCGCTCGCGCTCTGGTGCCTCGGGCTCGACGTGTTCCTCGGCGGCGCGTGCGTGGTGCTGGCGATCGTCGGCTGAGGAACGAGCGTCGACCGCGGCGGCACCGCCACGCGGCATCCGCTCGGCTCAGGCGCTGAGCGCGAGCTCCGCGTCCAGCAGGTCGAGCAGCAGCGGGGCGGATGCCGCGGCCGGCGCGCCGGTGATGGCCGAGACGACCCACTCGGGCGTCGACTCGGGCGGCAGCTGCAGCGTCACGAGCCCCGACGCCTGCGGCTTCGCGGCGACGTGCTGCGGCACGAGCGCGATGCCGAGTCCGCGGTGCACGAGGTCGAGCAGCGTGTGCACGTCGTTCACCGCGGCGCTCACGCGACGGGGAACGCCGTGCGCGGCGCATGCCTCGTCGTTGAGCGTGCGCACCGCCCACGACTCCTGGAAGTCGACGAAGTCGAGGTCGCGCAGGTCGGCCCACTCGACGCGCTCCCGGCCGGCGAGTGGATGCTGCGGCGGCACGAGCAGCACGATGGGACGTCGTCCGAGCTCGTGCCGGCGGAGCCGCGTCACCTGTCCGCCGCCCGCGACGAACGCCACGTCGAGCGTGCCCTCGTTGACCCGCGCGGCGAGCTCATGGGAGCCCGCCTGCGTGAACTCGAGCTCGACGAGCGGGTAGAGCAGGTGCACGCGCTCGAGCAGCGCGTTGACGTCGACCATGCCGAGGCACTGCTCGGCCCCGACGCGCAGGCTGCCCGAGAGCTCGTGCGTCGCCCGCACGACGGCGTCGCGGGCCGCGGCCGCCTGCGCGAGCATCGTGCGCGCGTGGGGGAGCAGCGCCAGTCCGGCGTCGGTCGGCACGACCCGACGCGTCGTGCGGTCGAACAGGGTCGTGCCGAGCTCCTCCTCGAGCCCGCGGATCGCCGCCGAGAGCCCCGACTGCGAAACGTGGCACACGGCCGCCGCACGCGTGAACTGCTGCTCGTCGGCGAGGGCGACGAGGTACTCCATCTGGCGAAGATCCATTCATCGACCCTTCTTCTGAATGGCATGAGAACTAGTTGTTGGACTTCTAGTTTGAGCGTTCCTATCGTGAACAGGCAACCTCGCAACGAAAGGATGCTCCATGCAGCAGCGAACCATCGGCCCTCGCACGGTCAGCGCCATCGGACTCGGCGGCATGCCGATGTCGATCGAGGGACGGCCCGACGAGGCCCGGTCGATCGCGACCATCCACGCTGCCCTCGAGGCGGGCGTGACCCTCATCGACACCGCCGACGCCTACCACCTCCACGCCGACGAGGTCGGCCACAACGAGGAGCTCATCGCGCGTGCGCTCCGCACGTGGGGCGGCGACACGTCCGGCGTGCTCGTCGCCACGAAGGGCGGCCACCTGCGACCCGGCGACGGCTCGTGGACCCAGGACGGCCGGCCCGAGTACCTGAAGGAGGCCGTGAAGGCCTCGGCCCGCCGGCTCGGCGTCGAGGCCATCGGCCTCTACCAGTTCCACCGGCCCGACCCGAGCGTGCCGTACGCCGACTCGGTGGGCGCGATCCGCGACCTGCTCGACGAGGGCGTCATCGAGCTCGCCGGCATCTCGAACGCGAACGTCGCGCAGATCGACCAGGCGAACGAGATCCTCGGCGGCCGCCTCGTGTCGGTGCAGAACCAGTTCTCGCCGGCGTTCCGGTCGAGCCTCGGCGAGCTCGAGCACTGCGCCGCGCTCGGCATCGCGTTCCTGCCGTGGTCGCCGCTCGGCGGCATCGCCCGCGCCGGCGCGGTCGGGCAGCGGCACGGCGCGTTCCAGCGCGTCGCCGACGCCCACGGCGTCAGCCCGCAGCAGGTCGCGCTCGCGTGGGAGCTCGCGCTCGCACCCGTCGTCATCCCGATCCCCGGCGCCTCGCGCCCCGAGAGCATCCGCGATTCGGTGCGCGCCGTCGAGCTCGAGCTCACGGCCGACGAGCTCGCGTCGCTCTCGGACGTCGAGGAGCTCGCGGCCTAGCACCGCTCGCACCACCCAGTACGACGGCGGATGCCGCGGCGGCGTCGCCGCGGCATCCGCCCACCCGACCCAGGAGCACCATGAAGACCATCACCCTCGGCGCCGACCTCGCCGCCCCCAACGTCGTGCTCGGCCTGATGCGCATCTCGAAGATGAGCGACGAGGCCGTGCGCGAGCTCGTCGGCACGGCTCGCGACGCCGGCATCGACTTCTTCGACCACGCCGACATCTACGGCGACGAGCTGCACGGCTGCGAGCGCCGCTTCGCCGAGGCGATGCAGCTGACGCCGTCGGAGCGCGAGCAGGTCACGATCCAGTCGAAGGCCGGCATCGTGAAGGACGGCCCGTACTTCGACTTCTCGTACGAGCACCTCATCGAGGCGGTCGAGGGGTCGCTGCGCGCGCTGCAGACCGACTACCTCGACATCCTGCTGCTGCACCGGCCCGACGCGCTCGTGGAGCCCGACGAGGTCGCTCGCGCCTTCGACGAGCTCGAGGCCGCGGGCAAGGTGCGCGCGTTCGGCGTCTCGAACCACACGCCGGCCCAGATCGACCTGCTCAAGAAGTCGGTGGGGCAGCCCCTCGTCGCCAACCAGCTGCAGCTGTCGATCACGCACTCGCCGATCATCGCGCAGGGCGTGGCCGCGAACATGCAGGGCACCGACCAGGCGCTCACCCTCGACGGCGGCGGCATCGTCGACTACTGCCGCCTCAACGACATCACCATCCAGGCGTGGTCGCCGTTCCAGGCCGGCTTCTTCAACGGCGTGTTCCTCGGCTCGCCCGACTACCCCGAGCTGAACGCGGTCATCGACCGGCTCGCCGCGAAGTACGACGTGCCGACGATCGCGATCGCGACCGCATGGATCACGCGCCACCCCGCCGACATGCAGGTCGTGCTCGGCACGACGACGCCCGAGCGGGTCGCCGCGGCGGCGCAGGGCTCGGACGTGCCACTGACGCGGCCCGAGTGGTACGAGCTCTTCCGCGCCGCCGGCTACCGCGTGCCCTGACAGGGGATCGCCCGATGGGGTAGGTTGCCGCTCGAGGCAGCGAGGAGGGTCGCATGCGCGCATCGGGCGGCACCTACGTCATCACCGGCGCCACGAGCGGGATCGGGCTCGAGGCCGCGCGGCGTCTCGCCGCGACCGCCGACCGGCTCGTCGTGCAGGGCCCCGAGCTCGAGGGCGCGGCAGGCGACGCCGTAGCGCGGATCGCCGCGGGGTCGAGCGCTGACGTCGTGTACGTGTCGTGCGACTACGGCCGGCTCGCCGACGTGGTCGCCGGGGCATCCGCGCTCGCCGAGGCCGCGGGCGCGCCGATCGACGGGCTCGTGAACAACGCCGGCGTGCCCGGCGCCGACCGTCGCCGCACGACCGGCGACGGGCACGAGCGCACCCTGCAGGTGAACTACCTCGCGATGGTGCTGCTCACCGAGCTCCTCGAGCCCCGCCTGGCCGACGGCGCTCGCGTCGTGAACCTCGCGTCGGCGACGCACGCGATGGCGCAGCTCGACCTGCCCGACCTCGAGCTCCAGCGCGGCTACTCGCCCGTGCGCGCCTACGCCCGCTCGAAGCTCGCGATCGTCATGTACACGCGCTGGCTGGCCGGGCGGATGCCGCGGGGCATCACCGCCGTGAGCATCCAGCCGGGCGTCATCGACACGGGCCTGCTGCACGCGATGTTCGGATCGATCGGCGGCTCGGTCGGCACCGGAGCCGACAGCATCCTCGCCGCGCTCGCCGCGGATGCGCACGGCGGCGAGTACTACGACGAGGGCCGGCTCGTGCAGCCCAGCGCCGAGGCGCGCGACGACCGGCTCGCCGCCGACCTGATGGCGCGCACGCTCGACATGCTCGCGCCGTTCCTCACGGGCTCGGGCGTCGATGCGGCGAGGCGGTCGACCGGCTGACTCCCGGCCGCGTCGTCAGCCCGGGCCGTCGGTGCCGGGCTCGGCCGTCGTCGCGGGCCCGGCCGTCGTCGCGGGCCCGGCCGTCATCGCGGGCCCGGCCATCGTCGCGGGCTCGGCCGTCGCTGCGGGCCAGGCCGTCGTCGGCGCACCAGCGGCCGGCTCCGACGGGTACGCGGGTGCGGACGCGGCATCCGATGCTGCGTTCTCGTCGGCGAGTCCCCGGAGCACCGGGTTCGACGGCGCGAAGAACGTCGTGCCCGTGACGGCCCGCGACACGTCGAGGATCCGGTCGTGGAACCCCGCCGGCTGCCCGATGAACATGCGGTGAATCATGAGCTGGATGACCCACAGCCGGCGCGAGTAGCCGATGAAGTACGTGCCGAACTCGCCCTGGCCGGGCCGGCCGAAGGGCATGTTGTCGCGGAGGATCTGCAGCTCCTCGCCGTCGTCGCCGGCGATCGTCGTGAGCGTCTTGTGCGCGAACTGCGGGCCGGGCGCGTCGTCGAGCTCGACGTTGTCGAGCTTCGTGCGCCCGATCACGGCCTCCTGCTCGGCCGTCGAGAGCCGGGCCCACGCCTCGAGGTCGTGCAGGTACTTCTGCACCACGACGTAGCTGCCGCCCGCGAAGTCGGGGTCCTCGTCGCCGATGAGCGTCATCTCGGGCAGCTCGGCGCCGATCGGGTTGGCCGTGCCGTCGACGAAGCCGAGCAGGTCGCGAGCGTCGAAGTAGCGGAAGCCCTGGGTCTCGTCGACCACGGATGCCGCGTCGCCGAGCTCGTCGAGCAGCAGGCGCTCGAACTCGAAGCAGAGATCCTGCCGCTCGGCGCGGATGTGGAACAGCAGGTCGCCCGGCGTCGACGGCGCGGCGTGCACGGCGCCGGCCACCGCCGCGAACGGGTGCAGCTCGCTGGGGCGCGCGTCGGGCGAGAGCCGGTCCCAGAGCTGGCGGCCGATGCCGACGACGCACGAGAGGTGGCCGTTCAGGTCGCGGAACCCCACCGTCTTCACGAGGTCGTCGATGCCCGACACGACGTCGCGCACGGTCGCGAGCGCCGCGTCGCCGTCGGCCGCGCTCAACACCAGGAACACCGCGAACTGCGACAGCGGTGCGTCGACCTGCTGCGCATCGATCGGAACACGCTCGCCACCCTGCATCCGCCGCACCTCCCAGGGTGCCCACCCTACCGACGGCCGAGGGCTCGCGGCATCCGGATCAGGCGTTCCAGAGGCCGAGCTTCTCGGGGTTCCGCATGATCCAGACGCGCGCGACGCGGTCGTCGCGCACGTCGAGGACGGCGACGCTGTGGATCACGTCGCCTTCGCCGAACGCGAGCGTGAGGCCGTCGGCGGTCTCGTGCAGCGACACCGTGAGGGTCGCGCCGAGCTTCGCCAGCTGCCCCAGGATGTACCGCCCGACGTGGTCGGGGCCGAGCACGGGCCGTCGCGCGGCCGACGCGAGCCCGCCGCCGTCGGAGATCAGCACGACGTCGGGGTCGAGGAGCGGGAGGAGCGCCTGCAGGTCGCCGGTGCCCGCCGCTTCGGTGAAGGCGAGCACCACTGCATCGTGCTGCTCGCGAGGCGCGGATCCGGCGCGCCGCTCGCGCACGTGCCGGCGCGCGGTCGAGGCGAGCTTGCGGCACGCGTCGGGGGAGCGCCCCACGACCTCGGCGATCTCGTCGAACGGCATCGCGAAGACGTCGTGCAGCACGAAGGCCACCCGCTCGGCCGGCGTGAGCGACTCCAGCACGATGAGGAGCGCGGTGGCCACGGACTCGTCGAGGGTGACGCGATCGAGCGGGTCGGTCGAGGGCGGGGTCGCGAACATGCCCGTGCCGCCGGGCAGGGGCTCGGGCAGCCACTCGCCCACGTAGCGCTCCCGGCGGGCGCGTGCTGAGCCCAGCTGGTCGAGGCAGACGCGGCTCGCGACGCGGGTCAGCCACGCCGCGGGGTTCTCGATCGCGTCGCGTTCGGCCGGCGACATCCGGTACCAGCGCGCGTACGTCTCCTGCACGGCGTCCTCGGCGTCGGCGACCGTGCCGAGCATCCGGTACGAGAGGCTCATGAGCATGCCGCGCTCGGCTTCGAGCGCCGCCTCGTCGAACCCCTCGGGTGCCGTCGTCATGCCCCCACCTTCCCATCGGATGCCGCATCCGTCCTCTCCTGTCCGACGAGGGATGGCCGCCCGATGTGAGCGCCGACGTCACATTCCGGGGGCCTGCGCCGTCGAAGGGGTGTGAACACGAACTGGAGACGCGGCATCCTGTGGGCCCTCAACGCGCTCGGCGCGTTCGTCGGCGCCTGGGCGCTCGCCGCACCGCGCAGCTTCTACGACGCCTTCCCGTTGCCCGGCGTCTTCGGCGCCTGGGTCGCGGGCGACGGCCCCTACAACGAGCACCTCGTGCGCGACGTCGGCTCGCTCTACCTCGCGCTCGTCGCGGCGGGCGTGGTCGCGGCGCTCATGCGCCGGGCGGATGCCTCGATCGCGGTCGGCGTGGCCTGGCTCGTGTTCTCGGTGCCGCACCTGGCCTACCACGTGGGGCACCTGCATGGGCTCGCGCCGCTGGACGCGATCGCGCAACCGATCGCGCTCACCGCGACGCTCGTGTTCGCAATCCCCTTGTGCCTGCCACCGCGGCGGCGCACGGTCAGGGAAGGAGAGGACGCATCATGAGGATCGCAGTCGCCGGAGGAACCGGCACCGTCGGACGATACGCAGTGGAGGCCGCGCGCGAGCACCGGCACGAGGTCGTCGTGCTCACGCGCTCGAACGGCATCGACCTCGTGACGGGCGACGGACTCGACGCGGCGCTTCGCGGGGTCGACGCCGTCATCGACACGAGCAACATGATCACGACGTCGACGAAGAAGGCCACCGCATTCTTCACCACCGTCACGCGGAACCTGCTCGCAGCCGAGGAACGGGCGGGCGTGCGGCACCACGTGAGCCTGTCGATCGTGGGGGTCGATCGGGCGCCCTACGGCTACTACGCGGCGAAGCTCGCGCAGGAGCATGCGGTCGAAGCCGGATCGGTGCCGTGGACGATCCTGCGCGCGATGCAGTTCCACGAGTTCGCCGGCCAGATGCTCGACGTGCTCACGGTCGCGGGGATGCACCTCGCGCCCCGCGGGCGTTCGCAGCCCGTCGCGGCGCGGGAGGTGGGCGAGCGGCTCGTCGAGCTCGCCGAGGGCGAGCCGATGGGACACGGGCCGGAGATCGCGGGGCCGCGCCGGGAGCACCTCGACGACATGGTCCGCAAGTACGCCCACGCCACGGGCGTCAAGGGTCCGGTCGTGGCCGTCTCGCTGCCGGGCAAGCAGTACGCCGCGATGCGTCGCGGCGAGACGCTGCCCGGCCCCGACGCGACCATCGGACGCCAGACGTTCGACGAGTGGCTCGCCGAGCAGGCGAGTGCGCCGCATCCGGCAGGCTGAGCCCTCAGCGCTCCTCGGGGTCGGCGCCGCGGACGGCGCGGCCGCCGTCGACCGGGAGCACCGTGCCGGTGACGAAGCTCGCGGCATCCGACAGCAGGAAGGCGACGACCTGCGCGACCTCGGTGGCGTCGCCCTCGCGACCGAGTGGATGCAGCGCCGCGACCTGCCGCTCGACGGCGGCGCGCACGTCGGCATCGAGCGAGTCGAGCAGGTCGCCGTAGCGCTCGGTGCGGATCGTGCCGAGCGCGACGGCGTTGCAGCGGATGCCGTCGGCACCGTAGTCGACGGCGACGGCGCGGGTCAGGCCCTCGATCGCCGCTTTCGCCGTGGCGTAGGCGAGCGCGCCGCGCACCGGCCGCTGCCCCTGGTGCGATGATACATTGACGATCGAGCCGGCCACGTCGGTGCGGCGGAACTCGCGGACCGCCGCTGCGCATCCGGCCACCGCGAGCCGCAGGTTCGCCTGCACGGCCGCGAGGATGGCGTCCCCGCCGGCGTCGTGCAGCCACGCGTCGTCGAAGACGGCCGCGTCGTTGACCCAGCCGTGCAGGCCGCCGAGCTCCCTGGCCCGTTCGACGGCGGCGTCGAGCACGCCCTCGTCGCCGGCGTCGCCGACGACCGTGGCCGCGCGCGGCGGGTCGCCCGTCGTGGCGAGCGCGGCGGGGTCGTCGAGCCATTCGGCGGGCGTCGTGTCGACCACCACGACTGCGTTCCCCTCGGCGAGCAGGAACTCGGCGATGCGGCGCCCGATCCCCCCGGCGCCTCCCGTCACGACGTGTGCGCGATGCGGCATCCGCATGCCGTAATGCTCGGCGAGGTCGCCGTGGGCCGCAACCCCTTGCGTCTCAGCCGGCGGCGGGGCCGAGCCAGGCCTCGAGGATGCGTGCGCGCAGCGCGTTGCCCCGCTCGGCGAACACGCGTTGCCGGCGCACGTACTCGGCCTTGCCCTCGGGTGTCTCGAACGGGTCAGGCGTCCTCGTCCGCCGCGGCGAGCTCCTCGGGTCGACGACCGCGGCCGACCGACCAGCCGAGGATCGCCATCTTCAGCGCGAGGAGGAATCCGCCGAGGGTGATGGGCGTGAGCTCCCGGTCGGGCTCGGCGAGGGAGTCGCGCCAGACGCGCTCGAGCGGGGAGCCGATGGTCATGATCGCGCCGAGCACGCCGACCAGCCGGGCGAAGAACACCGGCGGTCGCCGCCCGATGAGGAGGATGAGGGTCGCGACGCCCTGGACCACCAGCATCGGAGTCGGTGCGGAGAGCGCCGTGCCGTCGATCCAGTGCCGCTGTCGGAGCTGCGCGCTCGGTCGTGGCTCGACGAGGGGCACGTCGGCCACGCGTCCCTCGCGGAGCGCCTTGCGCAGGCCGGCGATGCCGAGGATGAGCTGCACCAACGAGACGAGTCCGAGGATCCGCATGGCGCCATGCTGGCATCGGACTCGGGCGGCGGCAAGGGGCCCCACGTCGCGTCAGGTCGTCGTGATCTCGTCGCCTTCCGTGTGGGACTGGACCGCCCGCCGGATGTCCTCGTCGACGAGATCGGCGTTGATGCCGGTGCCCGCCAGCGACCCCGAGGCCATGGCCCACGGGACCGACGAGCGAGCCGACACGACGTTGCCGGCGGCGTACAGCCCGCGGACGTTCGTGCGTCCGTATTCGTCGACGAGCACCCAGTCGGCGCCCGAACTGCGGATCGCCCGTGCCCGGAGGTCGCGGAGCACGGCGTCGTTCGGCACGGGGCGGGGCGCCACGAACACGACGTCGGCATCGCGCATGCTCCCGTCGGCGAGGCGGATGCCGCGGACGCCGCCGTCCTCGTCGGCGTCGAGTCGGGCGACGGCCTGCTCCTCGATCGCGATCCCCCGTGCGACGAGCTCGGTGCGCGTGCGCTCGGGCAGGATCCCGCCGTTCGCGTAGTACGTGACGTCATCGGCGACCTGTCGCATCAGCTGGGCCTGGTGCGGGTCGAGCGACGGCGTCGCGAGCACGGCCACGCGCCGGTCGCGCGCCTCCCAGCCGTCGCAGTACGGGCACATCACGACGCCGACGCCCCAGAGCTCGGCGAGGCCCGGGACGTCGGGCAGCTCGTCGACCAGCCCGGTCGCCACGAGCACGCGGCGCGTGCTGTGGTGTTCGCCCGTGTCGAGCACCAGCGTGAACGCCGGATCCTCGCGGTCGTCGACGGTCGTGGCGGAGGCGACCGATCCCGAGGCGACGGTGACGTCGTAGCGGACCAGCTCCGCGCGCCCGGCGGCGAGCAGGTCGTGCGGCGACGTGTGATCGCGCCCGAGCACGCCGTGCATGTGGGCGGCGACGCCGTTGCGAGGTCGGTTGCCGTCGACGACGAGCACCCTCCGACGTGAGCGCCCCAGTATCAGTGCGGCGCTGAGTCCGGCGCTCCCGCCGCCCACGATGACGACATCCCACTCTGCGTGCGCCTCACTCATGTCGCCCCATTTCCGGCCACGGTCACGCGGCTGCTGTCGATCTCGGACCCGCCACGCGACTCGCGGCGCTCGCGCATGCTAGCAGCGGGCGGTCGTCGCCGTCGCGAGCGTCGCGGGCCTCGCGGTCGGCGCGGTCGCGCGACGCTGCCACGCGTCAGGCCGGCGTGATCTCGTCGACGAAGCCGTGCGCCTCGCCGAGGATCACCCGCCAGCGCTCGGGACCCGCGTCGTAGGGCACGACGGCCCACTCGCGCATCGGCCGGCCGCGCATGACCATGTTGTCGAGGCCGAGCTCGTCGACGCGCTGCTCGGACAGCTTCACGACGAGATCGCCCGCGGTCGACGCGAACGCGAACATCCTGCCGCGCACCGAGAGCGCCTCGGAGCCGAACATGCGCGTCATCGCGACGTCGGGCCGCGTGAGCAGGTCGCCCCCGACGTCGGCCAGGCGCTCGAGCGCTCGGGCCCGCTCGGGGTTGGGCTTCGCCATGCCGCGATGCTACGCCCGACCTCCGACACGGGCGCGCGGCATCCGATCACCGGACGACGAGGGCGGAATCGGCCGGCGCGAGGCGCCCGACGCGAACGATTCCGTCCCCTCGGCCGAGCGAGCGACGCGGCGCGCCCGCGGCATCCGTCAGTGGTACCGGCCGCTGTAGGCGTTGAGCGCGGGCTGGCCGCCGAGGTGGGCATAGAGCACGTTCGAGTCCTTCGCGATCGCACCCGTCGTCACGAGCTCGATGAGGCCGGCCATCGACTTGCCCTCGTAGACGGGGTCGAGGATCACGCCCTCGAGGCTGCCGGTGAGCCGCAGCGCTTCGTCGGTCGACTCCACGGGGATGCCGTAGTGGTCGCCCGCCCAGCCCTCGAGCACGGTGACCTCGTCGTCGCGCAGGTCGCGTCCGAGGCCGATGAGCTCGGCCGTGTTGCGGGCGATGCGCCCGACCTGGTCACGGGTCTCGTCGATCGTCGCGGACGCGTCGATGCCGAGCACCCGGCGGGGCCGGCCGCTGAAGTTCTGCTCGAGGTCGGCGAAGCCGGCGATCATGCCGGCGTGCGTCGAGCCCGTCACCGAGCACACCACGATCGTGTCGAAGAAGACGCCGAGCGCCTCCTCCTGCGCGGCGACCTCGTGCGCCCAGTTCGCGAAGCCGAGCCCGCCGAGCGGGTGATCGGATGCCCCGGCCGGGATCGCATACGGCGTGCCGCCCGCCGCCTCGACGTCGGCGATCGCCTGCTTCCACGACTCGCGGAAGCCGATGCTGAAGCCCGCGGGGGAGAGGCGAACGTCGGCGCCCATGAGCCGCGAGAGCAGGATGTTGCCGACGCGGTCGTTCACCGAGTCGGGCCAGTCGACCCAGTGCTCCTGCACGAGCACGCACTTCAGGCCCAGGTGCGCGGCGACGGCCGCGACCTGGCGGGTGTGGTTGGACTGCACGCCGCCGATCGAAACGAGCGTGTCGGCGCCCTTCGCGAGCGCGTCGGGCACGAGGTACTCGAGCTTGCGGGTCTTGTTGCCGCCGAACGCGAGGCCGCTGTTCACGTCCTCGCGCTTCATCCAGACGCGGGCCCCGCCGAGGTGGGCGCTCAGCCGGTCGACGGGGTGGATCGGGCTCGGCCCGAACGTCAGCTGGTGACGGGGGAAGTCGGCGAGGGCCATGGTTCTCTCCTTCAGGGGGTGGGGGTGACGGATGCCGCGGGCTCGCCCGCGTTCACGTCGTCGACGGCCTCGTGATCGTCGTCGTCGGCCTCGAGGTGGAGCAGCCGACCGAGGGTCGACCAGTTCGAGCAGCAGCGGGTTCGCGCTCGCCCGCACGGCGACCTCGTGGAACCGGTCGTCGGCCACGATCGCTGCCGGCCGCTGACGATCGCGTCGCGCAGCTCGCGAGAGCCGTCGTCGCGCAGCGAGGTCGGGCGCTCGGCACGAGCGTCGGGGTGCAGCATGCAATATATTGCAGTCGAGCCGGGACGCGGAAGTCAAGTCGAGGCGGACGCCCGGCTCGAAGCGGACGCCCGGCTCCAAGCGGACCGCCTCAGGTCCGCGAGAGGTCAGGCGTCGAAGGTCGTCGACGTTCGCATCCGAGAGGCCGATGCCGTGTGGATGTCACCGCCCCGGCGTACCGTGTGCGGCATCCGACCAAGGAGGCATCACCATGGCGAACCTCGTCGTGCACTTCGAGATCCACGCGACCGAGCCGCAGCGGCTCGTCGACTTCTACTCCGAGCTCCTGGGGTGGAGCTTCCAGCAGTACGGCGAGACCTACTGGGTGATCGACACCGGCGAGGGCTCGATCGGCAACGTCGCTGGGCAGCCCGGCATGGGCATCAACGGCGGGCTGACCAAGCGCGAGGGCCCGGCGCCCGAGATCGGCGCGCCGGTCAACGGCGCCAACTTCGTGGTCGGCGTCGATGACATCGACGGCCTGATGAAGCGGGGCATCGAGTTGGGCGCCACCGAGGCGCTGCCGGCGACGGACTGGCCAGGGATCGGCCGGGGCGGCTACCTGATGGACCCCGACCACAACGTGTTCGGGCTCATCTCGCCGGTGCTCTCCGACGGCACGGTCGCGATGGGGGAGGGCGCGGAGCCGGCATAGTCCCCCACCCGTGTCGGCGGGCGGTGGGAGACTGGCCGGGTGCTGCTCGATGAGCTCGTCACCACGTCCGACACCGTCGCCGCCACGCGCTCCCGGCTGGCCAAGGTCGACGCGCTCGCCGCGTTGCTCGTGCGGCTCGAGCCCGACGAGATCGCCCCGGCGATCGGGTTCCTCGTCGGCAAGCCGCGGCAGGGGCGCGTCGGCGTCGGCTGGCGCAGCGTCGCCACCGTGATGGGCGAGCCCGCCGAGACGCCGTCGCTCACGGTCGGCGACCTCGACGCGCTCCTCGACCGGCTGCGCGCCACCGCGGGCACCGGCTCGGCCGCCGATCGCACGCGCGACCTGCGCGAACTCACGTCACGCGCGACCGAGCGCGAACAGGGCTTCCTCGCCAAGGTGCTGCTCGGCGAGATGCGCACCGGCGCGCTCGAGGGCGTCGTGACCGACGCGATCGCGCGCGCCGCGGAGCGCCCGGGCGACGTGGTGCGGCGTGCGGCGATGCTGTCGGGCGACCTCGGCGAGACGGCGCGGCTCGCGCTCACCGGCACCGAGCAGGAGCTCGAGTCCGTCGGCCTCGAGGTGGGCCGGCCCGTGCTGCCGATGCTCGCGGCGACGGCCGCCACTGCGTCGGCCGCGCTCGCGACGACGGGCGAGGCATCCGTGGAGTACAAGCTCGACGGGGCGCGCATCCAGGTGCACCGCTCGGGCGACGACGTGCGCGTCTTCACGCGCAACCTCGCCGACATCACGCACCGGCTCCCCGAGGTGGTCGAGGTCGTGCGGCGGATGCCGGTGCGCGACGTCATCCTCGACGGCGAGACGCTCTCGCTCGACGAGGACGGCGCGCCGCGCCCGTTCCAGGAGACGATGTCGCGGTTCGGTGCGGATGCCGCGCGCGAGACGCTGCTGCATCCGTGGTTCTTCGACGTGCTGCACGTCGACGGGCGCGACCTGCTCGACGAGCCGCTCTCGACTCGGCTGGCCGAACTCGAGCGCGTGGCCGCGGGGCACCGCATCCCCGGCGAGGTCACGTCGGATCCCGAGGTCGCCGAGCGGGTATCGCGCGACGCGCTCGCCGCCGGGCAGGAGGGCGTCGTCGTGAAGGCGATCGCGTCGCCGTACGCCGCGGGCCGGCGCGGGTCGAGCTGGATCAAGGTCAAGCCCGTGCACACCTACGACCTCGTGGTGCTCGCCTGCGAGTGGGGCTCGGGCCGACGCACCGGCTGGCTGTCGAACCTGCACCTCGGCGCACTCGATCCGACCGGGGAGTTCGGCGAGCCCGGCGACTACGTGATGGTGGGCAAGACGTTCAAGGGGCTCACCGACGAGCTGCTGCGCTGGCAGACGGAGTACTTCCAAGAGATCGAGGTGCGCCGCACGGCCAACACGGTGTGGGTGGCGCCGACCACGGTCGTCGAGATCGCGATCGACGGGGTGCAGCGCTCGACGAGGTATCCGGGCGGCATCGCGCTGCGGTTCGCCCGGGTCAAGCATTACCGCGACGACAAGCGCCCCGAGGACGCCGACACGATCCAGACGCTGCGCGGGCTGCTGCGGGGCTGAGACCCCCGCGCCGCTGCGGCGTCACGCCGGACGATTTCGGCGCGAACGCATGAGAATCCAGTGCACGGCAGCCCGGAGCGGGACATCGGGCGGAATCTCATGCATCTCGCCGTGACCGAAGCCCATGAGACATCCGCCGTCGCGTGCCTTCCCAATGTTGACGTCAACATGTATCGTCGTGCGCGAGCGTGTTGACGTCAACACACTCGCACCACCCACTTCGACGGCGAAAGAGGACGACGTCAATGACGATGTCTCATGGCAGACGACGACTCACCGCGCTCACCGCGAGCGCCGCACTCACGGGTGCACTGCTGGCCGTGCCGATCGCCGCGGCGGCTCCGGCCTCCGCGGCGGACGGCACCACCATCACCCCGAACCCCGCGTACGCGGGCGAGGCGTTCGAGGGCTGGGGCACCAGCCTGGTCTGGTTCGCGAACGCGACCGGCGGCTACCCGGAGGAACTCCGCGAGGAGCTCTACCAGGCGGTCTTCGGCGAGGACGGGCTCGACCTCAACATCGCGCGCTACAACATCGGCGGCGGCAACGCGTCGGACGTGCAGGACTACCTGCGTCCGGGCGGTGCGGTCGACGGTTGGTGGGCGGCGAACCCGACCGGCGACGCCGGCACCTACGGCGGCGTCTCCACGACGTACGCCGACCGCAATGCGCTGCTCGCCGCCTGGAACGCCGACGACCCCGCGTCGTACGACTGGGACGCCGACGAGACGCAGCGCTGGTGGGTCGAGCGGCTCGCCGCCGACGACCAGATCACGCACTGGGAGACGTTCGCGAACTCGGCGCCGTACTTCATGACCGAGAGCGGCTACGTCTCGGGCGGGTTCAACGCCTCGTCCGAGCAGCTGAAGCCCGCCGCGCAGGCGCAGTTCGCGACCTACCTGGTGAACGTCACCGAGCACGTCGAGGACGAGTACGGCATCGACGTCGACACCATCGACCCCTTCAACGAGCCGAACACGAACTACTGGGGCACCACGCTGAGCAACGGCAAGCCGGTCGGCGGGCGCCAGGAGGGCATGCACGTCGGTCCCGCCCGTCAGGTGCAGCTCATCGACGCCGTGCGCGCCGAGCTCGACGACCCGGCCACGACGACCGACGCCGGTCTCGCCGCCATGGACGAGACGAACCCCGGCACCTTCGCGACGAACTGGGCCGGTTACCCGGCCGCGACCCGCGACACGGTCGACCGCATGAACGTGCACACGTACGGCACGTCGGGCCGGCTGACCGTGCGCGACCTCGCCAAGCAGGCCGACACCGACCTCTGGATGAGCGAGATCGAGGGCAACTGGGTGAGCGGCAACAACCCGCTCAGCATCGAGAACGGCCTCGGCATCGCGAGCCGCATCCAGGACGACCTGCGCGAGCTCGAGCCGAAGGCGTGGGTGCTCTGGCAGCCCGTCGAGGACCTCTACAACATGGAGCCGCAGGCGGAGAACTCGAACTGGGGCTCGATCTTCATCGACCTCGACTGCGCGCCCTACCAGGAGGCCGACGGCACCGTCTGGAAGTCGGTGCGCCGCGTGGCCGCCGCAGGCGGCGACTCGACGACGGTCGCCGAGTGCGGGGTGTCGATCAACTCGAAGTTCAACACCATCCGCAACTTCACCAAGTACCTCCACGAGGGCGACCACCTCATCGCGGTCGACAGCACGTCGAGCACGGCGGCCGTCCGCGGTGACGGCACGGGTGCGACGATCGTGCACAGCAACACCGCGGCATCCGAGCGCCTGGTCACCATCGACCTGTCGAACTTCGGCGACATCGCCGAGGGCGCCACGGTCACGCCGGTCACCACCACGCAGGCGAACTCGCTCACCGACCCGACCTCCAACGCGCTCGTGCAGGGCGCCCCGGTCGCGATCGACCGCGAGGCGCGCACCGCGACGCTGACCGTGCCGGCGAAGTCGGTCACCACGTTCGTCATCGACGGCGTCTCGGGTGTCGCAGCGGATGCCCCCGCGCTCCGCGACGGCCACCGGTACCAGTTCGTCGGCGCGCAGAGCGGCAAGGCGCTGAGCGCCGGCACGACGGGTGCGGCCACCACGATCCGAGACCTGGCGACGGATGCCGCGGCGGCGGCGCCGCAGGCGTGGACCGTGCACGAGGTGGCCGCGGGCGATCGCGAGGCGACCCGACGCGTGGTGCTGGAGGCATCCGATGGACGCGTGCTCGGCGCGACGAGTGCCGGCACCGACCTGCGCAGCGTGGGCGTCGACGCAGCCGCCGGCAACGCCGCGACCCGCTGGGTCGTGAACACCACCGACGGTCGCACGTACTCGCTCGTCAACGAGCAGCTCGGACTCGCGCTCGACGTGAACGGGCAGTCGACCGCGAACGGCGCGACGGTCGGCGTGTACGGCTCGAACGGCGGCGCCAACCAGGCGTGGGATCCGCGCGACCTCGCGCCGCTCGCCGGTCAGAGCGTCGCCGCGCGCACGCAGGCGGGCGTCGTGCCGGTGCTGCCCGAGACGATCGTGCCGCGCTACGCGTGGGGTGCGGGCGTTCCGGTCGCGGTCGCGTGGCAGCTGCCCGACGAGGGCGCATGGGCGACGACCGGGCGCGTCGAAGTGCCCGGTACCGCGACCGATGTGTTCGGCCAGGCGATCGGGGTGACGGCGCTCGTCGACGTCGGCGGCCTCACCGCATCCGACCCGGTGTCGATCACGGTGGCCGCGGGCGCAACGCTCGCGGCGGTGCAGGCCGCAGCGCCCGCGACCGTCCCGGCGCGCGTCGGGGCATCCGAGAACGCCTTCGACGTGCCCGTGACGTGGGACTGGACAGGCGTGACGGATGCCGCGTTCGGCGAGGTCGGCGTCGTGCGGGTGATCGGCGCGGCATCCGCCGACGGAGCCTCGCTGGCCGCGACGCTCTCGGTGCTCGTCACCGAGGGGACGCTGCGCAACGTCAACCCCGACGCCGGCACGACGGCCGCGGCGAGCTCCACCGAGTCGGGCTACCCGGTCGACCGCACGCGCAACGGCGTGCTCGGCGACAAGGGCTGGTCGAACTGGGTGGCGTCGAACAAGCCGACGCAGTCGACGCTGACCTACCAGTACGCGGCGGCGCACCAGGTGCAGCGCGTGGCGGTGCAGTTCTACCGCGACGGCACGACCAGCTGGGCGCAGACGATGCAGGTGCAGGTGCGCGGCACGGAGGGCGCGTGGGTTCCGGCGCCCGGCTGGGAGTCGTTCACGCCCGTCGTGTCCCCGGCCGACGGCAGCGCGCCGACCGTGGTCGCCGAGTTCGCGCCGGTCGCGGCGACGGGCGTGCGCGTGATCATGAATGCGTACGCGAACACGCACCTCATCGTGTCGGAGGTCGAGGTGTCCGAGGCCGTGCCCGCGGCCGCGTCGGAGGCCGAGCTCGCGGTGCTGCGCCTCGACGGCGAGACGATCGACGGGTTCGAGGCGGCGACGCTCGACTACGAGGTCGACGTCGAGGGCGGGCGCCTGCCGGTGGTCGACGCGATCGCGGTCGACCGGGCCGCGACCGTGCGGGTCACGCAGCCGACGACCGCGAACGGCGGCGTTGGGACGGTCGTCGTGACCTCGGCCGACGGCATCGCGCGCACGGAGTACTCCGTGACGATCCGGCGGCACGCGGTGATCGACGGGCTCGAGCTCGCCGACCGTCCGCGGGTGGGCACGCCATCGTCGGCGGTCGGCACGCTGGACCCCGCCGACGGCGAGATCGCCTACCAGTGGCTCAGCAACGGCGAACCCATCGAGGGTGCGACGGATGCCACGTACACGCCGGTCACGAGCGACGCGGGCAAGCTGCTCAGCGCGCGCGTGACGGTCTCCGCCGACGGCGTCGAGCCGGCGACCGCCGAGACGCCGGCGCAGCGGATCCTGGCGGCGAACTCCGCCAAGCCCTGATCCGGTGCCGCGAGGGGCGGTCGCTGCATCCGCGGCGGCCGCCCTTCGGGCTGCGCCGGGCCTGTCGTACTCGGGCCGGGTCTGTCGGGCTGGGGCCGGCCCCGAAATGCATGAGATTCCGCGACTTGGGCGCCCAGCACGGGGCATCCGCTGGATTCTCATGCATTTCGAGCCGGCGGGCGGCGCAGGAGTCGTGCAGAGCGCGACGGGCCGGCGCGGATGCCGCGCACCCGGGGTGCCCTGCGCGGGCGTCAGGCCTGCGGCGCCGCGGTGCTCTCGCGCACGATGAGCTCGGTGGCCACGAGCGTGCTGTCCTCCTGCTCGCCCGACTCGACCTCGTGCAGCAGCGCCTCGACCGACCGGCGGCCGACCTCGCCGAAGAACTGGCGCACGGTCGTGAGCGGCGGCCAGAAGCTGCGCGACTCCTCCATGTCGTCGAACCCGACGACGCTGACCTCGTCGGGCACCGCCCGACCGGACTCGTGCAGCGCGCGCAGCACGCCGAGCGCCATCTGGTCGTTCGCGGCGAAGATCGCCGTGACCCCGGGGTTCCGTGCGAGCTCGAGCCCGAGCTCGTGGCCCGACTCGCTCGACCAGTCGCCGACGACGACGGGCGGCACCTCGGCGCCGTGGGCGCGCAGCGTCGCCTCCCACGACTCGCGCCGGTGCGTCGCCGAGTACGAGCGCTCGGGGCCGGCGACGTGCCAGACCGTTCGATGGCCGAGCTCGAGCAGGTGCTCGGTCGCGAGGCGGGCGCCGTGCGCCTGGTCGGTGTCGACGACGGGGTAGCGGTCGCGCGCGGTGGAGTCGACCACGACGACCGGCAGGCCCGCGGGCAGCACGACGTCGTTCTCGTCGAGCAGGTGCGCCTCGACGATGATGATGACGCCGTCGACCGCCTCCTCGCTGAGCCGGTCGAACGCGACCGAGACCTCGCCCTGCGTCGGGTGCGGCACGGGGATGAGGGTGATCGAGTAGCCGGCGTCGGCCGCGGCGATCGCGATGGCGTCGAGCGTGCGCATGTTGCCGAAGCTCGAGAGCGTGAACATGATGACGCCGATGCTGTGGAATCTGCCCGAACGCAGCGCGCGGGCCGCGCTGTTGGGACGGTAGCCGAGCTTGCGCATGGCCTCGAGCACGCGCTCGCGCGTCTCGGGGTCGACGTTGTCGCGGCCGTTGGACACGCGCGAGACCGTCTGGCCCGACACGTTCGCTTCGCGGGCGACGTCGGCCATGGATGGCCCGCGCCGGCGGCCGGGCGCGGCCTGCGCTGGGGTGGTGACGGTCGTCATCGGTGCTCCTTCGTGACTACATCATGCCCCGTGGCTTGCATGTTCACGTCAACATGCTATCGTGGCCCCACTGCATGTTGACGTGAACATGCCCGCGATTGGAAGTGTTCGATGACAGCGACGTCCGCACCGGCACCCCCACGCGGTGCCACGGCCTCCGAGGCCCCGCGCATCCGATCCCGAGCCCGCAGCGAGTGGAAGGGCCTGGCGTTCACGGCCCCGTTCCTCATCGTGTTCCTGCTCGTGTTCATCGCACCCGTCGCCTACTCGGCCTACCTCAGCCTCTTCCGCGAGCAGCTCGTCGGCGGCAACGCGTTCGTGGGCCTCGAGAACTACCTCGAGTTGTTCACCGACCCGCAGTTCTGGGAGGGCTTCGGGCGGGTGGCGCTGTTCCTGCTCGTGCAGGTGCCGATCATGCTCGGCCTCGCGCTCGTCGCGGCGCTCGCCATCGACAGCGCCCGCCTGCACGCGTCGGGCTTCTTCCGCATCGTGATCTTCCTGCCCTACGCGGTGCCGGCCGTCGTTGCCGTGCTCATGTGGGGCTTCATCTACGGCGACAACTTCGGGCTCGCGGCGAACATCAACGACTGGCTCGGGTCCGACGTGCTCACGCCGTTCGCCCGCGAGTGGATCCTCGTCTCGATCGGCAACATCGTGACCTGGGAGTTCGTCGGCTACAACATGCTGATCTTCTACTCGGCGCTCAGGGTCGTCCCCACCGACCTCTACGAGGCCGCCGAGCTCGACGGCGCAGGCCCGATCCGCGTCGTGACCGGCATCAAGCTGCCCGCCCTGCGCGGCGCGATCGTCATCGCCACGATCTTCTCGATCATCGGCAGCTTCCAGCTCTTCAACGAGCCGAACATCCTGCGCACGCTCGCGCCGAACATCATCACGACGTACTTCACGCCGAACATGTACGCCTACAACCTCTCGTTCAACGGTCAGCAGTACAACTTCTCCGCCACCGTCGCGATCGTCATGGGCGTCATCACCGCGGTCATCGCCTACGTCGTCCAACTCCGCGGTTCGCGGAAGGAGGAGCGATGAGCACCACCGCCGGGACCCTGGGCACGGATGCCGCGGGCACCGCCCGCCCCGAGGCATCCGTCGCCCCCACCGCCGCCGCCTCGAGCGCGCGCTCCGCACGCACCGCACGACCCGGACGCCCGGCCCGTCGCCGCAGCTCGCTGCGACCCCGCAAGTCGGTGGCCTTCACGCTCATGATGTCGATCCTCGTGATCTACAGCCTGCTGCCGCTGGCCTGGCTCGTGATCAACGCCACGAAGACCCAGAGCGGGCTGTTCTCGAGCTTCGGCCTCGCGTTCGGCGACGAGTTCGTGCTGTTCCAGAACATCTGGGAGACCCTGACCTACCGCGACGGCATCTTCCTGCGCTGGTTCGGCAACACGCTGCTCTACGTGATCCTCGGCGCCGGAGGCGCGACCCTGCTCGCCACGCTCGCGGGGTACGGCCTCGCGAAGTTCCGCTTCGCCGGGCGCCGCGCGATCTTCGCGGTCGTGCTCGGCGCGATCGCCGTGCCCGGCACCGCGCTCGCCGTGCCGACGTTCCTCATGTTCAGCCAGCTGGGCCTCACGAACACGCCGTGGGCGATCATCGTCCCGTCGCTCATCAGCCCGTTCGGCCTCTACCTGATCTGGGTCTACGCCGTCGACTCGGTGCCGACCGAGATCCTCGAGGCCGCCCGCATGGACGGCGCGGGGGAGTTCCGCACGTTCTTCACGATCTCGATCCGACTGCTCGCGCCCGGCATCGTGACCGTGCTGCTCTTCACGGTCGTCGCGACCTGGAACAACTACTTCCTGCCGCTGATCATGCTGAGCGACCCGACCTGGTACCCGCTCACGGTCGGCCTCAACCAGTGGAGCGCGCAGGCCACGGGCGTCAGCGCCCAGCCCATCTACAACCTGGTGATCACGGGCTCGCTGCTCACGATCATCCCCATCGTCGTCGCGTTCCTCGGCCTGCAGCGGTTCTGGCAGTCGGGGCTCAGCGCCGGAAGCGTCAAGCAGTGACCGAGCGGCACGCATGACCGACCCCACCCCCCAACCCGCTCGACCGGAGCGTCCTGCCCCGGACCACATGGCACAACGAAGTGAAGGGAAGCATCACATGGCCATCCCCCGTTCCGCCGTCCGGCGGACCCTGACGATCGCGGCCGCCGCGTTCGCGATCGGCTCGCTCGCCGCCTGCTCCTCGGGTGGCAGCACCTCGGGCGGCGGCAGCGCCGACGACCTCGACGTCGCCCTCGAAGCCGGTGGCAAGCTCACCTACTGGAGCTGGACCCCGAGCGCCGAGGCGCAGGTCGCCGCGTTCGAGGAGGCGTACCCGAACGTCGACGTCGAGCTCGTCAACGCCGGCACCAACACCGAGGAGTACACGAAGCTGCAGAACGCGATCAAGGCGGGCTCGGGCGCGCCCGACGTCGTGCAGATCGAGTACTACGCGGTGCCGCAGTTCGCGCTCTCCGACGCGCTCGTCGACCTGAGCCAGTACGGCCTCGACGACCTCGAGGACCAGTACAGCGCCTCCACCTGGGGCGCCGTGAACGTCGACGGCAAGCTCGTCGGCCTCCCGCAGGACTCCGGCCCCATGGCGCTGTTCTACAACAAGGCCGTCTTCGACCAGTACGGCATCGCCGTTCCGACCACGTGGGACGAGTACGTCGCGGCGGCGCGCCAGCTGCACGCGGCCGACCCGACGAAGTACATCGCCTCCGACACCGGCGACGCCGGCTTCACGACGAGCATGATCTGGCAGGCCGGCGGCCGTCCGTTCACGATCGACGGCACCGACGTGACGATCGACCTCGCCGACGAGGGCACCCAGAAGTGGACCGGCGTCTGGAACCAGCTCGTCGAGGAGGACCTCCTCTCGACCACGCCCGGCTGGACCGACGAGTGGTACAAGGGCCTCGGCGACGGCTCGATCGCGACGCTCGTGACGGGCGCGTGGATGCCCGGCGTGCTCGAGTCGAGCGTCGCGGATGCGGCCGGCGACTGGCGCGTGGCGCCGATCCCGACCTACGACGGCACGCCGGTCTCGGCCGAGAACGGCGGCGGTGGCCAGTCGGTCACGACCCAGTCGAAGAACCCGGCGCTCGCCGCGGCGTTCCTGCGCTGGCTGAACAGCGACCCGGCCTCGATCGACGTGTTCCTCGAGAGCGGCGGCTTCCCGTCGACGACCGCGGAGCTCGAGGACCCCGAGTTCCTCTCGTACGAGTCGGACTACTTCGGCGGCCAGAAGATCAACGAGGTGCTGACGCAGGCGTCGAAGGACGTCTCGGAGGGCTGGTCGTACCTGCCCTACCAGGTGTACGCGAACAGCATCTTCGGCGACACCGTCGGGCAGTCCTACGCGAACAAGGCCGACCTGAACGAGGGCCTCGCCGAATGGCAGCGCCAGCTCGTCGACTACGGCAACGAGCAGGGCTTCACCGTCAGCGAGTAGTCGCAGACCAGCGAGGCCGGTCGGGGACCCCGGCCGGCCTCGCCCCATGATCCTCAGCAGCACCGCATCATCACCACCACCACCCGAACGGAGGACGCCGCGTGAGCCGCTTCGCCATCGGCACGACCGACTTCGAGCTCGACGGCCGGCCGCACCGCATCCTCGCGGGCGCGCTGCACTACTTCCGCGTGCACCCCGACCTGTGGGCCGACCGCATCCGCAAGGCGCGGCTCATGGGCCTCAACGCGATCGAGACGTACGTCGCGTGGAACCAGCACGAGCCGCATCGCGGGGAGTGGCGCGCCGACGGCGACCTCGACCTCGGGCGCTTCCTCGACCTCGTCGCGGCCGAGGGCATGCACGCGATCGTGCGACCGGGCCCGTACATCTGCGCCGAGTGGGACAACGGCGGGCTGCCCGCGTGGTTGTTCCGCGACCCCGAGGTCGGCGTGCGCCGGTCGGAGCCGCACTACGTCGCGGCCGTCAGCGACTATCTCCGTCGGGTGTACGAGATCGTCACGCCGCTCCAGGTCGACGACGGCGGACCGGTCATCCTCGTGCAGATCGAGAACGAGTACGGCGCCTACGGCAGTGACAAGGCCTACCTCGCCGAGCTCGTGCGGGTCACCCGCGACGCCGGCATCTCCGTACCCCTCACGACGATCGACCAGCCGACCCCGCAGATGCTCGCCGACGGCAGCCTGCCCGGTCTGCACCTCACGGGCTCGTTCGGCTCCCGCGTGCCCGAGCGGCTCGAGACGCTCCGAGAGTTCCAGCCCACCGGCCCGCTCATGTGCATGGAGTTCTGGTGCGGCTGGTTCGACGACTGGGGGTCGCACCACCACACGACGGATGCCGCGGCATCCGCCGCCGAGCTCGACGCGCTGCTCGCGGCGGGCGGGTCCGTGAACGTCTACATGTTCCACGGCGGCACCAACTTCGGGCTCACGAGCGGCGCGAACGACAAGGGACGTTACGCGCCGATCACCACGAGCTACGACTACGACGCGCCGCTCGACGAGGCGGGGCATCCGACCGAGAAGTACTGGGCGTTCCGCGACGTGATCGCGAAGTACGCGGTCGTGCCCGACGAGGTGCCTGAGCCGCGCCCTGCGGCGCCCGAGGTCGTGGCACCGCTGCGTGTGGGCCCGGCGCTGCTCGAGGTCGCCGCCCGACTCGGCGACGAGTCGCGCCACGAGCGGATCCCGACCTTCGACGAGCTCGGGCACGACCGCGGCGTCGTGCTCTTCGCGACGCGGCTCACGCGCGGCGGCGTCGGCGTGCTCACGGTCGGCGAGGAGGTGCGCGACCGCGCCTGGGTGCTGCTCGACGGCGTCCCGGTGGGCGTCATGTCGCGCGACGCGCATGAGCGCGCGGTCGTGCTGCCCGACGCGCGCGGCGAGCTCGTGATCGTCGTCGAGGACCAGGGTCGCGTGAACTACGGCCCGCGTCTCGGCGAGCACAAGGGCCTCATCGGCGGGGTGGCGCTCGACAGCGTCGAGCTCGCCGACTGGTCGGTGCGCCCGGTCGACCTCGACCGCGTGCCCGAGCTGGCCGCGCACGGTCGCCCAGACGGATTCGCCGCCGGTCCGACCCTCGCGTGGGGCGAGTTCGAGCTCGACGAACCCGCCGACCTGTTCCTCGACACGCTGCACTGGGGCAAGGGCCTCGTGTGGGTGAACGGCTTCCTGCTCGGCCGCTACTGGCGGCGTGGGCCGCAGCGCACGCTCATCGTCCCCGCGCCGGTGACGCGCGCCGGGCGCAACGAGGTGGCGCTGCTCGAGTTCGAGGCGATCGCCGAGCCGGTGCTGCGCACGCTCGCGGGCCCCGAGCTGGGGCACACCGAGATCTGAGCAGCGGATGCCGCGGGGGCGGGACGCCCGTCCGCCGGCGTTCGCGGTGGAAATGCATGAGATTCCGGTCGATGGCTTTCCAGAGGAAGCCATCGGACGGAATCTCATGCAGTTCGGATGCCGCGCGCCCGTGTGCGAGCTCCGCGTTGCGCCGCGGCGAACAACGGGTAAGGTTAGCCTTACCTGACTCGACCGGAGGATCCGTGGCCGCCAGCAGCAACATCGTCGTCACCCACGCCGAGACCGGCGTCGTCACGGCCGAGGTCGTGAACGCCGTCCGCATCTCGCCGAACTTCGTGCGGCTGACGCTCGCGGGCGACGGGCTGCGGGCGTGGCGACACCTCGGGTTCGACCAGTGGTTCCGGCTCGCGGTGCCGACCTCGGACGACACCCGATTCGACAACCTCGCCGACACGTTCGACATGGCCGGCTACCTGCGGTACCTCACGCTGCCGCGCGCGACGCGTCCGGTGATCCGCAATTACACCGTGCGCGAGTTCCGCGCCGACGACCTCGAGCTCGACGTCGACTTCGTCGTGCACGGCGATGACGGAGTGGCCGGGCCGTGGGCCGGGAGACTGCCCGTCGGGGCATCCGTCGGCCTCATCGACCAGGGCTGCGGCTACCGTGACGTCGAGGCCGACTGGACGCTGCTCGTCGGCGACGAGAGCGCGCTGCCCGCGGTCGCCGGGATCCTGCGCGACCTGCCCCGCGACGCCCGCGGCCACGCGCTCGTGGAGCTCGCCGACCTCGACGACCGCCAGCACGTCGAGGCGCCCGAGGGCGTCGACGTGCACTGGATCGTCCGCGAGCCGGATGCCCCGGTCGGCCGCACGGCGCTCGAGCACCTGCGCGAGCTCGCATTCCCCGAGGGTCGCGTGAACGCGTTCGCGGCGGGGGAGTCGAAGCTCGCGACGGGGACGCGGCGTCACCTCGTGAACGAGCGCGGGGTGGCGAAGGGCGACGTGACGTTCTGCGGGTACTGGCGGGCGGGCTGACGCGCCTACTCCAGCTCGGAGATGTCGATGCCCGTGACCGGCTCGCCCGTGTGCTCGTAGACGAGGGCGATCGCGCCCTTCGGGAACGCGATCGGCTGCTGCACGAGCGAGAACGCCGCCGGGATCGTGCCGCGGTCGAAGAGGCGCTTCCCGGTGCCGAGCGTGAGCGGATACACGTAGAGGTTGAGTCGGTCGACCAGGTTCGCCTCGAGCAGCGAGCCGACGAGGTCGCCGCTGCCGATCACGTGGATCTCGTCGAAGCGCTCCTTGACGGCACGCACCTCGTTCGCGACATCCGTGATCACCGTGGTGCCGGCCCACGACGGATCGGTGAGCGTGTGCGAGGCGACGAACTTCGGCACGGCGTTGAACCGCGACGCGATGGGATCGTCCGCGCCCTGCCGGGGCCAGAAGCCGGCGAAGATGTGGTAGGTCTTGCGTCCGAGCAGGAGCGCGTCGATGCGGTCGATGCCGGCCCCGATCACGGCGCCCGACTCGTCGTCGAAGTACGCCCCCTGCCAGCCGCCGTACTCGAAGCCGCCCTCGCGGTCCTCGTCGGGGCCGCCGGGCGCCTGGTAGATCCCGTCGAGGGTGATGAAGAGGTCGACGGCGAGAATGCCCATGGTGTGCTCCTTCCCCCGGTGCCACGCTAGTCACGACCCCCGACGACGTCGAGGGCGGGTCGGCCACTCACAGGAAGCTGCACCTGCACTCAGAGGGAACGCATGGGCGACGCACAGCGGCCTGCTGGAGCCGGCCCCGAAGGTGGGACTCCACCCCGGAAGGAGCGACCCATGGCCACCGACCCCCGCTGGATCGACGAGCACGGCAACGAGATCGACGAGGACCACCGCGGACTCGTCTACGACATCCGCACGTTGGTCGACCGACGCCGCGCCCTCGGCATCTTCGGCGGCATCGGCGCGACCGCGCTGCTCGCGGCGTGCGCCGGCCCGGACACCTCGTCGACCGCGAGCGCGACCGCCACGGACGCCGGCACGCCGAGCGCCTCGGCGTCGGCCGAGGCCCCTTCGACCGGCTCGGGGAGCACCGGACCCGTCACCGAGGTGCCCGACGAGACCGGCGGACCGTACCCCGGCGACGGCTCGAACGGCGTCAACGTGCTCGACGACTCGGGCATCGTGCGCAGCGACATCCGCTCGAGCTTCGGCTCGTCGACCACGGTCGCCCAGGGCGTGCCGCTCACGATCGCCCTCACGGTGCGGGATGCCGCGACGGGCAGCGCGCTCGTCGGCGCCGGCGTCTACCTCTGGCACTGCGACCGCGAGGGCGGTTACTCGCTGTACTCGAACGGGCTCGCGAACGAGAACTACCTGCGCGGCGTGCAGGAGACCGACTCAACCGGCACCGTGCGATTCAGCTCGATCTACCCGGCGTGCTACACGGGACGCTGGCCGCACATCCACTTCGAGGTGTACTCGGATGTCGCGAACGCGGTCGCGTCGGGCCCGATCGTGAAGACCTCGCAGATCGCGCTGCCGCAGGAGGTCAACGACCTCGTCTACGCCACGTCGGGCTACGAGCAGAGCGTGCGGAACGCCTCGCAGGTGAGCCTCGCGAGCGACAACGTGTTCGGCGACGACGGCGGCATCCACCAGATCGCGACCATGTCGGGGTCGGTGGCGAACGGGTACACGGCGGCCCTCACGATCGGCGTCTGAGGAGCGGCGGCTTCGGCGGGTCGGGGCGCGTCAGCGGCATCCGTCACCGCGATCGACGGATGCCGCAGGTCGGCGGATGCCTCAGATGACGACGTCCTCGGGCTGCACCACGGCGCCCGCGTAGTCGGTGTCGACGAGGATCGGCAGGTGATCGCTCGATCCACGAGGGAGCGTCTCGACGCTGCGGATGTCGAGCCCGACGGAGGTCGCGAGGTCGAAGTGGCCGCGGAAGAACTTGTATCGCGTGTACGTGCGCGCGTCGCTCAGCGTGAGCTCGTAGCCGACCTCGCGCACCTTCTCGGCGAGGTTGTCCTTGAAGACCGGGTAGTTGTAGTCGCCGACCATGAGCGTGGGCAGGTTGGGTCCCAGGATCTGCAGCTGCGCCAGCGCGGACTTGATCTGGTGGCGGCGCAGCGAGTTCAGGGCCGTGAGCGGCGCCGCGTGGAACGACGCGACGACGACCTCGCGGTCGTGCTCGAGGTCGTGCAGGCGCACGCCGACGAGCCGCTCGTGGGCCGGGCGCAGCAGGTGGTCGTGCAGCGACTTCTTCAGCGCGAAGCTGCGCACGATTCGGAACTCGTAGCGGTCGGGCCGGTAGTACACCGCGAGGCCGAGCCGGTTGCCGCTCGTCGAGCTCGCCAGCTCGAGGTGGCCGATGTGCTGCGGGAGGTCGTTCGTGTCGCACTCCTGCAGGCAGATGAAGTCGGGCGAGTACCGCTCGTCGAGCGCAGCGAGCTCGTTGACCGCGCGGTGCTTCCTGAGGTTGTAGCTGACGACCTTCACCCGCCCCAGCCTACGCAGCGCCGAGGGGTGCGTGACGTGGTTGACAGCGACCTCGCGGCATCCTCGCGGCTGCGTCATGGCGACCACCGCAAGGCGAGCGATCCTCACCCGGATTGGGGCTGACCGCCGCCGGCGCATCGGCGTACCCTGCGGATCGCTGCGCCCGTGGCGACGACGTGCCGGGGCCGGGGGGAGGACGCCATGTCGCGTCGCGTGCGCCGGATGACCCTGCTCGTGGCCGCGGCGGCGGCCGTCGGAGCGATGCTCGTGCCGCCGACATCGGCGCTCGCCGTGCCGGGTGCTCCGGCCGCAGCGCCGGCGGCGCCGGGCGGCGTCGGTCCTGCCATCCGCGCCTCGGTCGTCGCCGACGGCTCGCCCGTGCGTGGGTCGACCGTGCGGCTGTACGCGGCGGGCGACGCGCCGGGCGAGGCGACGCTCGTCACGACCGCGGTGACGGATGCCTCGGGCTCGGTCGACCTGCGCCTGCGCAACGCGATCGACGACGACGCCGTGCTCTACGCGACGGCGCGGGGCGGCACCATGCGCGGCTCGGCGATGCCCGCCACGGTCGAGCTCGCCGCGTCGCTCGGCGACCTGCGCAAGGGCGGCGTCGTCATCGACGAGCTGTCGACGGTCGCGGCGGGCACGTCGCTCGCGCAGTTCGCCGTGGACGGCGTCGTGGGAGGCGCGTCGCCGGGGCTGCAGAACGCCGCGCTCATGCCGCGCAACCTCGTCGACGTCTCGACGGGCGCCGCGTCCCGGTTCCTGCTCGAGGCGCCGAACGGCCCGGCGACCGAGACGCTGCCGACCGTCAACTCGCTCGCGAGCATCATCGCAGGCTGCGTGGCGGGGACGAACGACTGCGCGGCATTCCTCGACGCCGCGACCGACGCGTGGGGCATCCGACCCGACACCACCTGGGAGGCCATGACGCTGCTGCCCGCGAATCCCTCGGGCGACCCCGGCGGCGTGTTCGCGCAGGTGCCGGCGAACCCGCGGTTCACGCCCGTGCGCACCGACGCGCCGGCGGCGTGGATCGTGGCACTGCGCTTCTACGGGAACGGGCACCAGTTCAAGGGCCCCGGCAATGTCGCGTTCGACGCCGAGGGCAAGGTCTGGACGAACCAGAACGCCACCTGGTCGAAGCTGGCGAAGAAGGTGTGCCCGGGGCTGGACCTGTTCCGCCTGGATCCGTACTCGAAGCACCGGAACGTCGACACGTTCACGGGCGGCGGCCTCAACGGCTCCGGCTTCGGCATCTCCATCGACACCCGGGCGCACGTGTGGGCGAGCAACTTCGGCTTCACGGGCTCCGAGTGCGCGGGTCCGCCGCCCACGTCGAACAGCGTGTCCGAGTTCACCGCCGACGGGCAGGCGATCTCGGGTCCCCTCGGCTACCTCGACGGGCCGATCTCCTGGCCGCAGGGCATCGTGTCCGACGTCGATGGCGACATCTGGACCGCGAGCTGCGGCAACGACTCGGCGGTGATCTACCCCGACGGCGATCACACCCGGGCGTTCATGGCCCACGCCGAAGGGCATCCGGTCGTCATCCGGCGGGCGTTCGACGTCGCGCAGAGCACGACGGGCACGGTCTGGGTGACCGCGAACGAAGGCCATGAGATCTTCGCCTTCACGACCGACGGGGAGCAGGTGTCCGGCTCGCCGTTCGGCGACTCGACGACGTTCGACCATCCGCTCGGCGTGGCGAGCGACGGCCTCGGGAACGTGTGGGTGGCGAATTCCGGCGTGGTCAACATCCCGTGCGCGCCTGGTGAGGACCTCGAGGCGCCGGGGCCGGGACTGGAGGGCAGCGTCTCGCTCGTCGGGCCCGACGGGTCGATCCAGCAGTTCGAGGGCGCAGGCATGACGATCCCGTGGGGCATCGCGGTGGACGGCGACGACAACGTGTGGGTCGCGAACTTCGGGCAGCAGCGCCTGTCGTACCTGTGCGGCGCGAATCCGGCCACGTGCCCGTCGGGCGAGGTCGGCGCGCCCATCTCGCCGGCCGGCACCGGCTTCGCGTTCGACGGACTCCAGCGGAACACCGGCGTGCAGGTCGACGGGTCCGGCAACGTCTGGCTCGCGAACAACTGGGACGAGATCCCCACCGACGGCCTCGAAGATCCGTTCGGCGACGGCCTCGTGGTGGTGCTCGGCGTCGCGGCGCCGATCGCGATGCCGCTCATCGGCTGGCCGCAGCAGCCCTGACGGAAGGAGAAGTGCGCCGAGGCCGCCCTTCAGGCCGGCATGCGGCCCATCTCCCTGAGTCGTGCTGGTAGTGGTGGTGGCGGGAGCGCGACGCCGTCGGTCACACGGCGCCGCCGACCGCGGGCCTGGCCGGCATGACCGGGCGCAGGCGGCGGGGCAGCAGCTGGCGGATTCCGCGACGCGGGCGCGCGGCATCCGTGACGCCGTTGCCGGCCTCGCCGGTCTCGGCGAGGCGCTCCGCGATGACGCGGCGGCGCTCGAGGTCGCGCTGGAGGCGTTGCTCGTCGGCCCGTCGCAATTCGAAGACCTGGAAGTGCTCGCTGAGGTTCATGATCGTGCTCCACGGGGGTCGTGCAGGGGAAGGTGATGATGGGATCGGCTCCGTGGTCGGAGCGTGGGTACAAGGCTGCGGGACCGCCACGGATGACGCATCCGTGCGCAGCATGAGATTTCCTCAGTGCTCGCACGGGGCCGGGTGCGGCCGGGGGTCGAGGCGCCGCTTGGAGACCCTCGGACACCGTCGACCCGGCACCGCCTAGGCTGGAACGCGTGCTGCTCGCCCTCATCCGCCACGGACAGACCGACTGGAACCTCGCCGGCCGCATGCAGGGGCGCACCGACATCCCGCTGAACGACACCGGTCGTGCGCAGGCGCTCGCTGCGGCCGCTCCGCTCGCCGCCGAGCCGTGGGACGTCGTCGTCAGCTCGCCGCTCGACCGGGCCCGCGAGACCGCCGCGATCATCGCGGGCGAGCTCGACCTGCCCGTCGGCGGGGCCTACGACGAGCTCATCGAGCAGGACTTCGGCGAGGCGGAGGGCACGCTCGTCTCGGAGCTCGACGTGCGCTGGCCCCTGCGCGACTTCGCCGACATGGAGCCCGACGCGGAGGTGGGGCCCCGTGGCATCCGCGGGCTCGATCGCATCGCGGTGGATCATCCCGGTGCTCGCGTGCTCGCGGTCGCGCACGGCACCCTCATCCGTTTCACCCTCGCTGAGATCTCGGGTCACGACGCCCGGCACTATCCGCGGCTCGACAACGCGTCGTCGTCGTTCGTGCGGTTCGACGACGCGTGGGGCGTCGTCACGGTCGGCGGCGCGCCCGCCGGCGAGGTCTTCGGCGTGGTTGAGGCGGCGATGGCCGAGGCGGATGCCCGGCTCGGCGTCGCGAGCTAGGTTCGCGAGTCCTCGGCGGGTGTTCCCGCTGTCGAGGTCGCGGAGGCCTTCGCCTCGAGTGCGCGCTTGCGCGCCAGCCCGTCGAGGATGAGGTCGAGCCCGAACTCGAACTCGTACTGGTCGTCGCACCATCCGAGCGTGGAGTCGGGATCGTCGTGGCGCACGACCGCGAGCATCGCCGCGAGATGCGGCACCATCGCGGCCAGCTGCGCCAGGTCGGCGTCGTCGCCGGAGTCGTCGTCCTCGCCGAGCTCCTGCGAGAACCCGAACATGCGGCTGCCGAGCGCGTGCATCGCGTGGTGGATCAGGTCGTACGACAGCCCGCCCGAGCGCAGCGTGCCGACCACGGAGTCGACGTAGCGGGCGGTCGTGGGTGCGAGTCCGCTGCGGCTGTCGAGCAGGGCGGGGGCCCACGGATGCCGCAGCATCACGCGTCGCGCGCCCAGGATCCGGGTGCGCAGGGCGTCGTGCCACGCGGCATCCGTCTCGGGGACCAGGAAGCCGCCGACCTCGCCCTCGATCTCGGTGAACACGAGGTCGACGATGCCGTCGAGGATCGCCTCCTTGTTGGGCACGTGGTAGTAGAGCGACATCGCCTCGACGCCGAGCGTCTCGGCGAGCCGGCGCACGGTGAGCGCGTCGATGCCCTCGGTGTCGGCGAGATCGACGGCGGCGCGGAGAACGCGCTCGCGGGAGAGGGGCGTGCGGCGCCCCGCCTGCTGCGTCGTCGAGGTCATGGTCGCCTCCTTCCTCGCGTCATCCGTGCGAGCGTCTCGTCCACCGTACGAGCGTTTCGTCGATCGTGCGGCTTCCGTGCTTCGTCGGGGTCCTGGTGCCACCGTATGAGTCTTCGGGACATCCGGCGTCCGACCTCTCGACATTTCCTCGATTCCACGCTACCTTACAACGTAAGACTTACAACGTAAGGCAACGGAGGGTTCGAGATGGACACCATGACGAAGTCGGCGACCACGACGATGCGGGCCGCAGTCGCACGCCGGTTCGGCGGACCCGAGGTCGTTCGGGTCGAGCAGGTGCGGCGGCCGGAACCGAGGGCCGACGAGCTGCTCGTGCGCGTGCATGCCAGCACGGTGAGCATCGCCGATCACCGGATGCGGAGCCGCGACCTTCCCGAGGGCCTGGGGATCATGATCCCGGTCGCGCTCGGCGTGTTCCGGCCGCGCAAGCCCGTGCTCGGCATGGACGTCGCAGGCGTCGTCGAGGCGGTCGGCGACGACGTCGAGGGCTTCGCGCCCGGCGACGAGGTGGTCGCCATGCTCGGAGGCGACTTCGGCGGACACGCGGAGTACGCGCGGGTGCCGATGTCGAAGGCGATCGCGCGCAAGCCGGCGAACCTGTCGTGGGAGGAGGCCGTCGCCCTGGTCTTCGGGGGTCACACCGCGCTGGCGTATCTCGGGATGGTCGACATCGGACCAGGCACCGAGGTGCTCGTGAACGGGGCATCCGGTGCCGTGGGCACGGCGGCCGTGCAGCTCGCGGCACTCCGCGGCGCTCGGGTCACCGCGGTCACGAGCGCCGGGAACGCGGACCTCGTCACCTCGCTCGGCGCCGACCGGGTGATCGACTACCGGGCGGCGGACTTCGCGAGCGACGGCTCGACGTACGACGTGATCGTCGAGTGCGTCGGCAACGCGCCGTTCGACCGCGTCGAGCACTCGCTGAAGCCCGGCGGAGCCCTGCTGCTCGTGGTGACCGGGCTGCGCGGGATGCTGCGCGCGAAGCGCGACACGCGGCGGAGCGGCACGCTCGTGACGACGGCGGGAACGCCCGTGAGCCATGAGGACTTCGCCGCACTCATGCGGCTCGCGGAGTCGGGGGAGTTCCGGCCCGTGATCGATCGTGCGTACGACCTCGAGGATGTCGCCGAGGCGCACCGGTACGTCGACGGCGGGCACAAGCGCGGGAACGTCGTGCTCCGGATCCGGTGACGCCGAGGGCGGGACGTGTCGGGCCGGTCACGGTCGTGTGACGGTCTCCGCGAAACGAACGCATGGCTCCCTGTGCCCGCCTGCGGCGGACGTATGATGCGGAAATGGAGGCACCGGCCAGCACCACACTGGTCGTCGTCGGTGACGAGGCGACGTCGGCCATCCATGCGCTCGAGCGGTACGCGAACGTTCGGGCCGCCGTCTTCGACGAGGCATCCGATGACGACGTGGCGCGCTGGTCCGCGTCGACCGCGGCGCCGTACGTCGTGCACGACCATGATCCGCTGGCCCACGTCGCGAATGCCTGGGTGGAGTTCTTCGACGACCAGTCCACCTACGGAGTGCTCGAGCTCGAGATCGATCGTGCGCTCGAGGCCGCGGGCCGGCACGCCATGAACGTGCCCGACTACTACGTGGTCCTGCAGCCCGAGCACCTGGCGGTGACGTGGAAGCACTGGTGGCTTGGCGTGCTCGCCGCCGAGTCGCCGACGCGGGTGATCCCGTGGCCGGCCGCCGACGACTCGCTCGCCAAGCTGCTGCGGCATCTGCCGACCGGTCGCGCGTGGCCCGATGTCGAGTCGTGGTTGCCGCGCGTCGTCGGTGCGGTGCCCGACCGGGTGGGGCTCGGCGGGAGCTGAGGGGCGCGGCGCGGCGCGGCAGCACGCACGCGCGGCGGTGCAACGCGAACGCTTCTGGCGCCGAGATGATGTGTCGAGGTGAGGTGCCGGCCCGGGTCACGCAGCCGGCACCGTGGATGGTCGCTCGCGCTGGTCGGCGAGTCGGGTGGGGGACTTGGTGCTGGGGCGCCACGTGCCGGTCGGGTCGAGCCATCGGGGTGGTCGGACATACGGCACGCCGCGGGCCATCCGGATGATCCAACCGGAGGTATCGATGGTGCGATGGTGGAACCAGCAGAGTAGGACGCCGTTGTCGGGATGAGTCGGTCCGCCGTCGGTATGGGCGGTGACGTGGTGGATCTCGGTCCACGCGGCGGGGATGGTGCAGCCGGGAATGATGCAGCCGCCGTCGCGGAGGATGATCGCCCGGCGCTGGTGGGCGGTGAAGCAGCGTTCGGGTGAGCCCAGTCGGATGATCCGACCGGTGTCGTCGAAGGCGATCGTCTGGGTGCCGCCGGTGCAGATCATGTGCCGGGCCGCACGCAGCGAGATCGGAGTGTCGATGCCGTCGGCGTGCGCGACTCCACGCCCGGAGGCGAGGTCTGACGCGCGGACGCTGACCAGCACCGTTGGGGCGGCGCCGCCGATGGTGGGGTGTTCCCCGGAGCGGGCGGCGGTGTCGACGATCGCGGCGAGCACGTCGTGGCGTTGCTGGTCGGGAGTGCGGTCCTCCCCGGATTCCGCCGCCCGAGCGTGATCCTCATCGCTCTGGAATGCCCCGCCGACGCGTGGTGAGAGATGCGCGTCGAACAGGCGGGTGAGCTTCGCGGCGACTTCTGGCATGAGTTCACCGGTGACCGGGATCAGCCCGTCTCGTGCGGTGCGGCCGATCCGGAACCCGCGACGGCGCATCGCCCGCTCATCGTTCGGTTCGGCGCCGTCGGGATCGAGGAACATCGCCCACGCCTGCGCCTGCACGCGTACCTCGTCTGCGGTGCATCGCACCGGCGACCGATCACCGGACCCGGTCGCCTCATCGACGAGAGCCTGTTCGGCCGCGGCGAGCCGGGTCGGGTCGGCGTAGGGGCGCGTGCGGTCGAGTTCGCGGATGATCGCGGCCGCGGCATCCGCCCCGACGTCACCCGACGCCAGAGCGGAGGCGATCGCCGGGAAGCGAGCCTCACCGGGTTCGCCCGCGAACCCGTCGCGCACCCGCGTCGCCGACCCGAGCGTGATGCGTCGTCGTGCCTCGAACCCGGACACCTGGGTGACCCGCTCCAGCAGTTCGACCGCGGACCGGCACCCTTTCCGCGTCGAGAGGCGTTGGTCGCCGAGCTCGATCCGGGAACGCTCCGCGATCTCACCGGCGACCGCGACCCGGTGCGCGTCGACGACCCGACCCAGCGCCTCGAGCGCGCCCGCGTTGGCGAGGAGTTCGTCGTCGGCCCAACCGGCCGGCGCGTCGAACGAGAGCGCATCGAGCAGCCGCGACCGCACCTCGTGGAGGGTGTCGCAGGTGCCGGTCATAGGACCATCATGCAGGCACCCTCCGACATTCAAGCTCATTGAAAAGCCCAGATCAGCCTGTGAATAACCACTGCCGGAATCGACCTGTGGAGGACAAGTGAAGGGAGGGGGATGGGAGCAGGTGGATGGGAGCCTGGAGGGTGGTGGATGGGAGCAGGTGGATGGGAGCCTGGAGGGTGGTGAGCGGAGCCAGCACGAGTCGGCCAGGAGAGAAGCGCAGAAGAGAAGAAGCACGGCTCGACGGTCGAAGGCGTGGGCGCCGACACACGGATGCCGCGAGCCCGACCGGCTCGCGGCATCCGTCACGTCAACCCTGCGGCACGCCCCTACGAGTGCACCCGCAGGTCCACCCACACGAGCCGGTGGTCGCTCGACGGGAACGGGAATGCACCTGTGAGCCGATACAGCGGGTCCGTCGTCAGCGGCCAGAACACCTGCGCGTCGAGCACGCGCAGGTCGCGCGACGGCAGCACGTAGTCGGCGCGCAGGTTGCCGGGCGCGGGGTTGTCATTGAAGTCGGCCGTGTCGAAGGCCGGGTCGCCCTCGTGCGTGAGGTTCGCGCCGCCCTGGAGCGTCGCCGCCTCGACGGCGCCATCCGACGTCGGCAGCGGGTCGGTGATGCGCGGGTGGGCGAGCAGCTGGTCGATCGCGGCATCCACGGAGTCGCCGTCGAGCGGGTCGGCGTTCTGGTCGCCGAGGATCACGAACGACGAGCCCGGCTTCAGGCCGCCGGTGCCGCCGTCGTCATCGTAGATGTAGCCGGACGCGGTGCCGGGCGTGACGTAGTCGGCCCAGAAGCGGATCTCGTCGTGGTTGCGGAGGCCGTTGCGGTCCTCGGCGCCGTCGAAGGTCGGCGGGGTCGGGTGCGACGCGAGCACGTGCACGGTGCGACCGTTCACGTCGACCGGGACATCCCAGTGCGACTTGCTCGAGAGGCGGAACACGCCGAGCTCGGCGGGCGAGTACCAGTCGGCCGGGGCCGCGGTGTTCGGGTCGTCGGGCAGCAGCGCTCCGGGCATGTCCTTCCACAGGAACTTCTGGAACGTGCGCACCGCATCGGTGTCGATCGGGTACTTCGAGAGCACGGCCATGCCGAACTGGCCCGGGAAGGCGCCGAAGCCGAACGCGTCGTCGCCGTAGCCCGGGGCGAGCGGCGTGGTGACCGTCTGGCCGTTGTTGTTGAGGTCGAAGCCGCTCGCGATGCCCGTGTTCGACTCGGCCACGAACGCGTACGGGTACTCGACCGGGTCGGCGCCGCCCTGCGACAGCTCGAGGTAGTTGTCGCGGAACAGGTTCACGGCCTGGTTGTCCGGCACGTAGTCGAACTCGTTCAGCAGCACGATGTCGGGGTTCGCCCGCTGGATGACCTCGGCGACCGTCTTCGCCTGGGCGTTCGTGGTGGTCGAGAGATCGGCGACGAGCTGCCCGGGGGCGTTGCGGTTCAGCGAGAGGTTGTAGGTCGCCACCCGCAGCTCGGTGGGTCCGGCCCCGTCGGGCGGGGCCGCTGCGGCCGGACCGGCCAGCGCCGTGACGGCTACGGCTCCGATCAGGGTGGCGGTGGCGGTCAGTGCGGCGGTGGTGCGGCGTCTCGTGGACATGCCCTCTCCTTCGGCATCTTCGGCGTTCGCGACTGATCCCCTCACGCTAGGCCGATGCGGTGACGTCCGGTAGAACGAGCGGTGACCGGATGTCCCGGACTCGGTGCCCGATCGGTGCCATCCGTCAGCCCGCGGTGCTCGCAGCCCCCGCCAGCACCGCGTCGACCTCTGCGATCCACGTGGCCTTCTCACCGGGCTCGGCGAAGCTGGCCGCGAACGAGTTCCGGGCGAGGGTCGCGAGCGCGGCGGCATCCAGTGGCAGGGCCGCGGCGATCGCGCGGTAGTTGTCGTCGATGTAGCCGCCGAAGTAGGCGGGGTCGTCGCTGTTGACGGTCACGACGAGTCCGGCGGCCATCATCTCGGGCAGCGGATGCCGCGACAGCTCGCGCGGTGCCGTGCCGAGCGCCACGTTCGACAGGGGGCAGACCGTGAGCGGCATCCGCAGCTCGGCGAGCCGTCGCACGAGCTCCGGATCCTCCATCGACCGGTTGCCGTGGTCGATCCGCTCGACATGCAGCACGTCGACCGCGTCGCGCACGTACTCGGGCGGGCCCTCCTCGCCCGCGTGGGCGACCAGGTGCAGGCCCTCGGCCGCGGCACGGGCGTACACGCCGGCGAACAAGGGCGGCGGGTATCCGACCTCGGTCGACACCATGCCCAGGGCGACGTAGTGCTCGCGGAACGGCATGATCACGTCGAGCATGTCCATCGCGGCATCCGCCCCGCGCTCGCGCAGGAGGCAGGGGATGAGCGCGACCGACATGCCGAGCTCGCGCCGTGCCTCGTCGAGCGCCGACGCCAGGCCGCCGATCACGGCCTCGAACGGCAGACCGTTGCCGAGGTGCGTCTGCGGGTCGAAGAACATCTCGGCCCGGCGCACGTTCGCCCGGTGCGCCCGGCGGAGGTAGGCGCTCGCGAGGTCGTGGAAGTCCTGCTCGGTGCGCAGCACAAGCAGGTTCGCGTACAAGCGGTCGAGGAACGCCTGCAGGTCGGCGAACGCGTACGACTCGCGCAGCACGTCGGGGTCGTACGTGGGCAGGGCGACGCCGTTGCGGCGCGCGAGCTCGACGAGCAGCTCGACCTCCATCGTGCCCTCGAGGTGCACGTGCAACTCGGCGGTCGGCCAGTCGGTCGTCCCGGCTCCGGTCCCGGTCATGGTCCTGGTCTCGGTCACGGATGCTCCTTCCGCTCCTCCTAGGCCCCCGAAGCCCCCTCGGCGTGCCGCTTCAACGCCTCGAGCATCCGCTCGCTCTCGCGCGCGTAGCGCCCGACGACGACCGACCGCAGGAATCCGATGCGCCGCGGGATCCCGAGCTCGACCGTGCGGGTCACGCGCGCGCCCTTCGCGGTCGCCGACACGGACATCGTCACGGTGCTGTCGATCGTGCCCGCCAGGCGCGGACGCAGCCTCATCGGCTGCCGGAAGGCGATGACGTCGGGCTGCGCGACGGCGATGACCATGCCGTGGCGCACACCCCGGCGGCTGTGCTCGACGTAGGTGGTGCCGACGGCGACGGGCGGCGGCGAGATCTCACTCGTGCCCTCGTAGTCGCCCGACGACGCGAGCCAGCGTCCATAACCGTGCAGGTCGCTGACGAGGTCGAACACCGACTCGGGCGAGGCGGCGATGTCGACGTGCCGTTCGATGGTCGTCGTCATGCGTCCAGCCTCCCACCGTCGGCCGCCCGCGTGTAGCGTTCCGCGTAGGTGCGCAGCAGCGGCGCGAGCTCGGGCGGCGACTCGACGGTGAAGTCCATGTTCAGCATGCCGATGTACGCCGCGATGGTGTCGAGCGAGTCCGCACCGGTGACGAGCACCGACTCGTCGTCGGACACCGCCTCCACGACGCCTACGGTCGGATTGATGCGCGCGATCACGGCTTCGGCGGATGCCGCGACGCGGAAGCGCGCGTGCACGTTCCACCCGCTCATCGCGATCGAGCGCATCACGAACGCGGTGTAGTCGCCGCCGGGCAGCGGGCTGGGCTCGAACCGGCGGCGGGTCGGCATCCGCGGCTCGATCCAGTCGGCGCGGTAGACGCCCCACTCTCCCGACCGTGGGTCGCGCGCGACCAGGTACCAGCGCCGCTGCCAACTCAGCAGCCGATACGGCTCGACCAGCCGGGGCGTGCCGCGGTCGTCGAAGCGCAGCCATTCCACGTCGCGGATGGCGGCGGCCACCGCGGCGAGCACGGCGTGGTCGACCTCGGGGTCGGGGGCATCCGTGCCGATGTTCTCGGGCGCGCGGTCGACCACCGCGCCGATCGCGGCCACCGTGGGACGCAGGTGCGACGGCAGCACCTGCTCGAGCTTCGCGAGGGCGCGGGCGCTCGACTCCTCGATGCCCGCGATCCCGGTCGCCTCGCGCAGCCCGATCGCGACGGCGACCGCCTCCTCGTCGTCGAGCAGGAGCGGCGGGAGCTTGCCGCCCGCGCCCAACCGGTAGCCGCCGGCCGCGCCGCGCCTCGCGTCGACGGGGTATCCGAGCTCGCGCAGGCGGTCGATGTCGGTGCGGACAGTGCGGGTCGAGACCCCGAGCCGCTCGGCCAGCTCGGTGCCCGTCCAGTCGGGTCGGGCCTGCAGCAGCGACAGCATCGCGAGCAGTCGCGCGGCCGTGTCGGACATGCCGTCAATTCTGCCCGGCGGCTCGCTGCATCCGTTCGAAGAACCATGGACGCCGCACGAATCGAGCTGTATATTCAACAACAGTGAATTATAGAAATCGCGCCAGGACGCGCGCGGTTTCCGTGGCACTCGATCGAAGGAGATCAGCCATGTCCGAGCAGAGCCTCTACGAACGCCTCGGCGGCGTGTTCGCGATCGCCGCCGTGGTCGACCACTTCAGCGATGCAGTCGTCCGGAATCCGATCGTCGGCCAGCAGTCGAACAACCCCGCCCTCAGGGAATGGCACACCCAGAACCTGGGCCGGCTCCCCGGCCTGAAGTTCATGCGCACCCTCTGGGTGTGCAACGTCGCGGGCGGGCCGTTCGAGTACACGGCGACCGTCCCGGGGAGCACCGTGCTCGGCCTCGAGGAGGCGCATCGCCGGCTCCACATCTCGCCCGACGAGTTCGACGAGGTGGCCGCGGAGCTGGGCCGCACGCTCGATGCCGTCGGCGTGCCCGAGCAGGAGAAGGGCGAGGTGCTCGCGGCGTTCGCGGCGCACAAGGACGAGGTCACCCAGGGATACCCGGGCTGAGTGGGGCGCTTCGACGGCTCGGGCGCGGGCGCGACGACGAATTCGAGCAATTAGGAACCGAACGTTCCTCATTCGCCCGTAGCGTCGGAGACATGACGAACACCACGAACACCGCAACCACCGACATCCGCCCGTTCGCGATCGAGGTCGACCAGGCCGACCTCGACGACCTCATGGACCGCCTCGCCCGCACGCGCCTGCCGCAGCCGGCGCCCGGCGACGACTGGAGCTACGGCACCCCGAACTCCTACCTCCGCGACGCGGTCGAGCAGTGGCGCACGACCTACGACTGGCGCGCCGAGGAGGCCCGCATCAACGCCGTGCCGCACTTCATGACCGAGATCGAGGGGCAGCCCATCCACTTCATCCACGTGCGCTCGCCGCACGAGGGCGCGACGCCGCTGATCCTGGCGCACACGTACCCGGGGTCGTCGGTCGACTACCTCGACATGATCGGACCGCTCGTCGACCCGGTCGCGCACGGCGGGCGTGCCGAGGACGCCTTCGACGTCGTGGTCCCGGATGCCCCGGGCTACGGCTTCTCGAACCCCGTCTCAGAGGCGGGCTGGACGATGGCCCGAGTCGCCCGCGCCTACGACGAGCTCATGCACCGCCTCGGCTACACCGAGTACGGCATCCACGGCTCCGACAACGGCGCGCTCGTCGCCCGGGAGCTCGGCCTGCTGAACCCCGACGGCTTCCTCGGCCTGCACGTGCTGCAGCTGTTCTCCTTCCCTTCCGGCGACCCGACGGAGTTCGAGCGGCTCGAGCCGCAGGACTACGCGGCGCTCGAGTTCCTGCAGTGGTTCCAGACCGTCGGCGGCTACAACACCATGAACGCGAGCCGGCCGCAGACCGTCGCCGTGGGGCTCAGCGACTCGCCCGTGGCGCTGCTCGCGTACAGCGAGCTGTTCAACTCGTTCGGCAACGGCACCGCGCTCGTGCCCCTCGACCGGATCCTCACCGAGGTGACCGTGAACTGGTTCGCGAACGCGGCCGCGGGCATGAGCCGCAGCTACCTCGAGAACGCCCGCGTCGATGCCGACTCGAAGGTCAACGCCGCGCCCACCGGCGTGGCGATCTTCAAGGACGACTTCCAGACGATCCGGGTCTTCGCCGAGCGCGACAACTCGAACGTCGTGCACTGGAGCCGCTTCGACGAGGGCGGACACTACGCCGCGATCGAGGTGCCCGACGTCGTGGTCGGCGACATCCGGGCGTACTTCGCGACGCTGCGGGGCTGAGCGGCGCGACCGACGAGATCGAGATCAGCGGATGCCGCGAGCGGGGGCTCGCGGCATCCGTCGTCGACACGCAGGCTCGCGGCATCCGTCACGCCTGGGGCGGCGGCGCGGGCTCGGGGCATCCGCTCGCGTCGATCAGTCGTTCGGCGGCAGCGCGCGTGCCCGGATGCGGAGCACGATGAACTCGGCGGGCTTGATCGGCGCGAACCCGACGTGCACGGTGAGCCCGCCGGCGTCGAGGTCGCCCTGCGTGACGGTGTCGCGATCGCACCGGACGAAGTACGCACGCGAGGGCGTGTCGCCGTGGAACGCCCCCGCACGGAACAGGCCGTGCAGGAAGCCGCCGACCGACTTCCGCACCGCCGCCCAGAGCTCTTCGCCGTTCGGCTCGAACTGCGTCCACCGCAGGCCGCGCTCGATGCTCTCCTCGAGGAACAGCGCCATGCGTCGTACGGGCACGTACTTCCACTCGCTGGCCGCGGTGTCCGCGCCTGCGAGCGTGCGAGCGCCCCAGACGACCGGCCCACGCCCCGGGAACGTGCGCAGCGTGCTGATGCCGAGCTCGTTCAGCGCCTCGGCGTCGCGCGAGCCGAGATCGAATTCGAGGCCGTCCGCTCCTCGGAGGTGAGCGTCGGTCCCGGCGGGCGCCGACCAGACGCCCTGCTCGAGGTCGGTGCGGGCGATCACGCCGGCGACGGCCGGGGCGGGCGCGAACGCCCAGGGAGCGCCCTGCGTCGGATCCGAGCGCCGAAGTCGCGGCAGGTAGAGCGCGACGTTCGGGCTCGCCGTGCCGATCGCCGACTCGGCGCCCGCGGCCATGGCCGACCGCACGGCCGCGGCATCCGTCCACGACGTCGGCGGATCGACGAGCAGCATCGCGCGCCGGCGCTCGCAGAACGCCGCCGCCTCGGCGACGATCGCGAGGGCGTCGTCCCGCTCCGCCGACTCGGCGGGCAGCACGAGCAGGTTGACGAGGTCGACCCGGTCGAGCGCCTCGAGCCCCGAGGTCACGCCCCCGAGACCGGCGTCCTCGACGCGGATGCCGATCGCCGAACGGCCGCCGTTCTCGAAGAAGCTCCGCAGCGCCGGCCGGAGCGATCCGGCCTGAATGGCGCCCCAGATCGCGTCCTCGTCGGTGCCCCAACCGTCGACGTCGATGCCGAGGGGGTCGTCGATCGGGCCCTCGGGGGCGAGCCCGACGAACGCCGCAACGGCCGTGCCGACGCCCTCGATCGGTCGCTCCTCCATCGGCCCCACCTCCTCGTGAGCGATGCGCTCCGGGATGCCTCGGTGCGAGCCTCCTCCAGGCCCGCACCGCTGTCAAGGCGCGCGGGTGCTGCGCCCGCGCCGCCGTCGACACGGCGACGGCGCGGAGCCGGAGCTCCGGGCCGTCCGCGCGTCGACGATCGGATCAGGCCGCGGGAGTCACCGCGGCGGGCTGGGCCACGGCGTGCTCGAGCGCCCACGAGAGTGCGTAGTCGGCCACTTCCTCCCAGCCGTCCTGGCTCACGATGCGGTGCGTGCGGCCGGCGAACTCCTGGTAGTCCACGGTGGCGGGGCTGCCGGTGGAGCGGTACTTCTTCACGATCGCCCGGCCGATGGCCGGCGGCACGACGTGGTCGATCTCGCCGGTGATGACGAGCAGCGGCGCACGGTCGGTGCGGGCGTAGTCGACGTGGCTCACGCCGCCCTTCTCGTTCAGGGTCGACGCGACGCCCTCGAAGAACACGCGGTTGTAGGAGTTCACGGCCTGCTCGGCCCAGATGCGGTCGGACTCGGCGCGCGAGAGGTCGTTGCCGAACGTGAAGTGGAAGTGCGACTTCGACAGCGGCTTGGCGCCGTTGCGGTCGAACGGGTTCGAGAGGATCGGCGTGCCGGTCCAGAGCGTCGAGAGCGGGAGGGTCGTGATGCCTGCGGTCTGCCCGGGCTCGACGCCGACGTAGGCGACGCCGAGGCCGCGGTCGGCGAGCATCTGGGTGATCACGCCGCCGAAGCTGTGGCCCATGATGATCGGCTTGCGGGGGAGGGCGCGGATGATGCGCTCGTAGTGGTCGGCGATCTGCTGCAGGCCGACGCCCTTGAGGGCGGCCGGGTTGGAGCGGATGTCCTCGACGCTGCGGTCGTCGATGCCGGGCCAGCCCGGGACGATGACCTCGTGGCCCTGGGCGCGGAAGCGCTCGGCCCAGGTGTCCCAGCTCTTCGGGGTCATCCAGAGGCCGTGGACGAGGACGATGGTGGCCTTGGTGGTGTCGGTGGCGGTCATGGTTCCTGCTCCTTCGAGGTGATGCGAATCCGTGTGGGTGGCGGCGGTGGCTCTGGGTTGATCGATCTTGAAGTAGAACGACCGTTCTGTCTTGCTGGTAGCGAACATACCCGACCGCGCCGACGGATGTCAAGCAAAAAGAGAAAGATCGTTCTATCATTTTTCCTATGGCCACTCGAACGACCCCAGCCGGCACCTCCGCCGCCCGCGAACGACTCCTGCGCACGGCGTCGGAGCTCTTCTACCGCGAGGGCATCCACTCGGTCGGCGTCGACCGGATCATCGCCGAAGCAGGGGTGACCCGAGCGACGTTCTACCGGCACTTCCCGAGCAAGGAAGACCTCGTCGAGGCGTACCTCGGCGTCGAGGATGCGAACATCCGCGGCGCGTTCGAGGCCGCCGAGGCATCCGGGGCCGAGCCGAAGGCGCTCGTCGGCCTCGTCATCGAGGCCCTCGCCGACGACGTCGCCCTGCACCATACGCGCGGATGCCCCTTCATCAACGCCGCGGCCGAGTACCCCGACGCCGACAGCGGCGTGCGCGTGGCGGTGGCCGACCATCGCGCCTGGTTCCGGTCGACGCTCGAGCAGCTGCTCACCGCGGCCGAGGCGCCTGATCCCGAGGGCGCCGCGGCCGAGCTCGTGCTCGCGCGCGACGCCGCGATGGTCGGCGGCTACCTCGACGGGTGGGACCGCGTGCGGCCCGCGTTCGTGGCATCCGCCAACCGCATCGCGGGAGTCGGGGCCTGAGCGTCGACCTCGCGCCGCGATCCGACCTCGCGGCAATCCGGCGGGCGCGCGGCGCCGAACTCCCTGCAGGCGGCGCTGACGCCGCCCACGAGGATGGGAGGAACCCATGCATGTCCGCACTCTCGCCATCGCCGGGGCGCTGGCCCTGACGGCCACGTTCGCCACCGCCGCCCCCGCCGTCGCCGCGCCCGCGGACGGCACGAACTGCTGGGGCGTGGTGTCGTCGCAGGCCGCCCGCTCGGACGGCGGGCTCGGGGCGCACAGCAGCGCGCAGGACGAGCCGCGTCTCGGCCTCGGCAACGTCGCGCGACTGTTCGGGGTCGACGGCCTCGGCGGCCTGGGGTCGTTGCTCGCGTCGATCGACGGGAACGACGCGACGCACTGCTGACCGGCATCGAGGCGACAGGGCGCGCTCCGTGGGGGCGCGCCCTGTTCCCGTACGAGCTCTGTTCCCGTCCGAGCGGGGCTCGCTCGGCGCTCAGGCGGTGGCGGATGCCGCGGGCGCGGCCGGTGCCGCCCCACGACGCGTGCGCCACAGCACCACGACGAGCAGGTACAGCGCGCCCAGCGCGCCGGTGATCGCCGCGAGCAGCATCCAGTCGACCGGACCCGTGCCGCCCGCGAACGAGAGGCCGACGACGACGGTCGAGCCGATGCATCCGAGCGACCGGGCCGTCTGGAACAGGCCGGCCGCCTGGCCCTCCTGGTCGGGCGGCGCGGCGACGTAGAGCGACTGCGTGATCGAGATGAGCACGAGCACGTAGGGGATGCCGATGATCGCGGTGACGGCGAGGATGACGAGCGGCGAGGTCGAGACGCCGAGCACGAGCAGCGACAGCGTCGAGATCGCGAGCGCGGCCGCGCCGATGACGGATGCCGCGCGCAGACCTCGCCGATCGATGAGCTTCTCGGCGAACGGCGTCACGAGCGCGTTGAACGCGGCCAGCGGCAGGAGCAGGAGGCCGATGACGTCGGTGCGGTAGCCGGCGTGGTCCTCGAGGTACTGCGGGATGCCGAACAGCGCGCTGTAGAACACCAGGTTCGCGAGGATGAACACCACGTAGACGCGGATGAGCGCCACGTTCGCGGCGAGTAGGCGCAGGTCGATGAACGGCGTCGACGCCCGCAGCTCGCGCCACGCGAACAGCGCACCCGCGGCGAGCACCACCGGCACGAGCAGCCAGTTCGGCTCGGTCGTGAGGTCGAGCAGGAACACGAGCAGCGCCACGATCGTGACGACGAACAGGAGGATGCCGGGCACGTCGGCGTCGCGAACCACCGTCCACACCGGCGTGCGTGGGCGCTGCGGGTCGCGGGGAACGAGGAGGTGCGTCCAGACGAGGGCGATCGCCGCGAGCGGGATGTTGATCCAGAAGATCGCCTGCCAGCCGGCGACCACGATCAGCACGCCGCCGATGACGGGACCCACGGCGGCCGCGCTCGTGTCGATGAGCTGGATGCGCCCGATCATCTTCGGAGCGGATCCGCCCGATCGCGAGGCGATCGCGCGCAGCATGGCGGCCGCGGCCGGGAAGGTCGTGGCGGTGCCGATCCCGAGCAGGATCCGCACCCCCAACAGCCACGCGAACGTCGTGGCGAACGGGCCCAGCGCGCCCGCGATGATCGTGATCACCATGCCCGCCGCGAACACGCGACGGGCCCCGTACTCGTCGGCGAGTCGTCCCATGAGCGGCTGCAGCACCGCCGAGGTGAGGTAGAAGACCGAGATCACCCAGGTCACCGTCGCCACGTCGACGGCGAACTCCTTCCGCAGGGTGCTGAGCGACACCGCGATCATGCCCGAGTTCAGCCCGCTGAGCGCGGTGCCCGTGCAGAGCGCGGCGATGACCCAACCCGAGCGCGGCGGCGTCTTCGCCCGCGGCGCGCCGGGCGTGGGCCGGCTCACCGCAGGCCCGCCAGTTCGGCGAGCCGGGCGATGCCCGAGCCCAGGTTCGCCTGCAGGCAATCGAGCGCCTCGTCGAGCGGGGCGCCGCGCTCGCCGGGCGGCGTGCGCACGGGATTCAGCGCGACGCCGTCGGCCCAGGCCTTGATGTCGGGCTCGGCGCCGAACGAGCTCGAGGCCCGAGCGCCCAGCACCGTCATCCGCGCCCACTCGGCGAGCGAGTTGCCGTAGGGCGTCGGCGGGCACAGCCGGTTCTTCTCCGGATCGTCGTCGCGGGTCGCCTCGACGTAGCCGACGAGGGCCGCGCCGAAGCACGGGAACCCCGACCGGATCGGCTGGAGCGTGATCGCCTCCTGCGCCCAGACCGGCACGAGCGGCGCCTGCCGCAGCCCATCGCCCGCGCAGTGCACGACGAGGGCGTCGTCGGGGATCGCGATCGACGCCTCCGCGAACGTGATGCGCTCTCGCTCCACGGCCGTGATGTGCCCGTGGCGCACGACGTCGTCGATGGTACGCAGCAGGTCGAGCTCCCACGTCGCGAGCGTCGGCGCCTTGGCCATGGTGGGCGTCACCGAGGCGTCGATCCGCAGCATCACGCCCGCATCCTCCAACCGGACGAAGAGGTCGTCGAGGGATGCCGCGTCCGTCGCGGCCCGCATCAGGTCGGCGACCATGCCGACGAAGATCGCCGGGTCGGGCTGGATCACCGCGCGGTTCAGCATCCACGGGTCGCGCGGGCGGATCCAGCAGATCGCGCCGGGATCGACGCCGCGCGCCAGCAGCCAGACGCAGGCGTCGGTCGCGGTCTTGCCCGACCCCACGATGACGTACCGGCTCGGCGCCTCGTCGAGGTGCGCCAGCTCGTTGACGGGCACGACCCGGACGCCCTCGGCGACCGCGAACGGCGGCGGCTCCTCGGCCGGGATCACCGGGGAGAGGTGGTGCGCGTCGACGATGCGGCAGTGCGCGGACACCTCGTAGCGCTCGCCCGAGACCCGCGACGCGAACGTCCGGTCGCCGAGGTACTCGCACCCCGCGAAGAACTCGACCCGATCCGACTCGAGCAGGCGATCGGCCAGCACGCGCTCGTAGTAGGCGCAGATCTCGGCCCTCGTCGCACGCTCCTGCAGTCCGGCCTCGGGCCCGCGCTCCTGCAGGCGGCCGCCGCCCAGCAGGGTCGACGCGACCCCGTAGAAGGCCGACGACTGGTGCAGGCGCACGAACGGGTAGGCCTCGAGCCAGTGCCCGCCGACGCCGTGCCGTCGGTCGACGATCGCGACGCGAGCGCCGGGCGCATGGTCGACGAGGGCGTCGGTGAACGCCATCCCGGTGGCGCCGGCCCCCACCACGAGGTAGTCCGCGTGGACCGCGTGGGTCACGGGACCACTGAAGCACGCCGCGCACGGGGTGTCCACCGGCCGGTGCGTCGTGGTGTTGCGGGCCGGCTTCGCCGCTCCCGGCCGCCGACGCTAGGGTCGAGGCATCCGTTGTCGACGACCGCGGCGCCGACGTGCCGTCGAGCCGCGACCGACCGTGCCGGCCGTCGCCGGAGAAGGAACCGCCCCGGAGATGACCGTGACCTCGTCGAAGCCGAGCCGCGCGAGTGCCGCCGCCACGTGGTGGAGGGCCCAGCGCAAGCGGGTGATCTGGTGGACGGTGATCGCGCTCGTCGCGCTCGTGGTCGTGGTGGTCGTGGCGCGCTGGCTGCGCACGTTCCCCGCGATCGAGCAGTTCATCGAGACGTATCCCGGCATCGTCCCGCCGCCCGAGGGGACGCCCGTCGGCATCCCCGCGTGGCTGGGCTGGCAGCACTTCCTCAACTCGTTCTTCCTGCTGCTGCTCGTGCGCACCGGGTTCCAGCTGCGCACCAAGCAGCGACCGCCCGGCTTCTGGACGCGCGACAACAGCCGCTGGCCGCGCACGAAGCGGAACCCCCGCCGTATGGGCATCTTCCTGTGGTTCCACCTCTGGCTCGACGCGTTCTGGGTGCTGAACGGCGTCGTCTACGTCGTGCTCCTGTTCGCGACCGGGCAGTGGCTGCGCATCGTGCCGACCGACTGGGCCGTCGTGCCGAACTCGCTCTCGGCGGCGCTGCAGTACGCGTCGCTCGAGTGGCCGACCGAGAACTCGTGGGTCGTCTACAACGCGCTGCAGCAGCTCGCGTACTTCGCGATCGTGTTCGTCGCGTCGCCGCTCGCGATCCTCACGGGCCTGCGCCTCTCGTCGATCTGGCCGCTCGAGGGTCCACTCGTGCGCGCCTTCCCCGAGAAGCTCGCGAAGGCCGTGCACTACCCCGTGATGCTGTTCTTCCTCGCGTTCACGTTCGTGCACGTCGTGCTCGTGCTCACGACGGGCGCGCTCGCGAAGCTCAACCAGATGTACGCCGCGCGCGACACCGACGACTGGGTCGGATTCGTCGTATTCGCGGCATCCGTCGTCGTCATGGTCGTCGCCTGGGTGCTCGCCAAGCCGCCGCTGCTGAAGCGCATCGCCGCGTCGTCGGGTCGTGTGCAGGGCTGACGGCGCCGCGTTGAGCCCGTCGACGGATGCCGCGGGGCTGACGCCCGGGCTCCGGCGCGGTAGCGTGCCGGAGTGGCCACGCCGCTGATCGACGACGACGAGCTCGACGGCCTCGAGCGCGAGTTCGTCGCGCGCGTGCGCGGCCGGGTGCTCGAGATCGGCGCCGGCGACGGCGAGAACTTCGGGGCGTTCGACCCGAGCGTCGATTGGCAGGGACTCGAGCCCGACGCCAAGCGCAGGGAGGAGCTCGCGACCCGCGCGAAGGAGTGGCGGCACGAGGCGGTGCCGCTCGACGCCAAGGCCGAGTCGATCCCGCTGCCCGATCACTCCGTCGACGCGGTCGTCGGCACCTACGTGCTGTGCTCGGTGACCGACCAGGCCGCCGCGCTCGCCGAGGTGCGCCGTGTGCTCGTCCCCGGCGGACGCGTCGTGTTCGTCGACCACGTGCAGGCGCCGCCGCGCACGCTCAAGCGGTTCGTGCAGGCGGTGGCCACGCCGATCGCGAAGCGCGTCTGCCACGGTTGCCATTGGAACCGCGACACCGAGCGCGCCCTCGTCGAGGCGGGCTTCACGGGCGTCGACGTGCGCCGGCTCCGGGTGCGGTCGATGCCGTTCGGCCCCGTGCCGATGCTGCTCTTCGACGGGCGCGCGCCCGAGGCGTGAGTCAGCGCACGACGGGTGCCGCCGGCGGCAGGGGCTGTGCGGGCGGCGTCGCGGCCACGGCGGCGGCGGCTTCGAGTGCCGAGCGGGCGAGGAACGTCGACCCCGCGACCGCGGCGGGCATCGCGATGATCGCGCCGAGCGGCACCATGAAGCACAGCTGCGTCGCGATGCCGAATCCGAAGAGCTGGGCGCGATGCCCGCGCAGGATCGCGCGGCGCTGCGGCCCGTCCATGCCGCGCGCCTCGAACGGCCGGGACGTGAGCTCCATCGCGAGCAGGCGTCCCGAGAGCACGACGCCGAGCACGGGCGCGAGCACCGCGCCGACGACCGGGATGAACCCGACCAGGCCCACGCCGATCGCCGTGATCAGCGCGAGGCCGATGAGCCCGAGCCCGTCGCGCACGGTGCGCCAGAATCCCGTCCCCTGCTCGGGCACCGGGCCGCCGACCGAGCCCTCGACGGCCCGCCAGATCCGCTCGTAGAACGGGTCGCCCACGATGAGGGTGAGCGCCGTGAACGTCAGCGCCGCGAACACCACCGCCCCGCCGAACAGCACGGCGCCGACGAGCACCTGCACGACCATGGGCCACGGGTCCACCCAGCCGTCGGCGAACGGCGTCATCCAGTCGGCGATTCCGGCGAGGTTCACGGCCAGTGTCGAGAGACCGGCGACGATGAGCACGAACACGATCGCGGCGGGGATCACCCCGAGCATCATCACGCCCGGGCGGCGGCCCCAGAAGCCGAACCCGCGCAGGAGCATCCCGACACCCGAGAAGAACCGGCCCACCACGTGCACCACTCTAGGCGGGGCGTGTCGCCGGGCTGCCGGGCTTGACGGCGGGGGAGTGGCCCCGTGGTCGAACGCCCGGTCACCCAGGCGACCCGCCTAGACGAGCGAGTCGAGCACTCCGACCAGGTCGCGGTGCAGGTCGTCGACGTGCTCGAGCCCGACCGAGAGCCGCACGAGCCCCTCGGGGATCGTCGGCTGCTCGAGCGGCCAACGCCGGCGACGCTCGAGCGTCGACTCGACGCCGCCGAGGCTCGTCGCGTGCACCCAGAGGCTCGTGCGCTCGGCGAGGGCCTCGGCCGGCACCGCGCCGCCGCGCACGACGATCGACACGATCGCGCCGAAGCCGGGGTAGCGCACCTCCTCGAGCGCCGGATGCCCCGCGAGCCGGCGGACCAGCTCCTGCGCGTTGGCCTGCGCGCGCTCGAGGCGCACGGGCAGGGTCCGCAGGCCGCGCAGCGCGAGGAACGTCTCGAGCGGCGCAGGGATCCCGCCCGTGAGGGAGCGCCGGTGCACGACCGCGTCGGCGTGGGTGTCGGATGCCGCGACGACCGCGCCCATGAGCACGTCGCTGTGGCCCGAGATGTACTTCGTCGCCGAGTGCACCACGAGGTCGGCGCCGAGGGCGAGGGGCTGCTGCAGCAGCGGGGTCGCGAACGTGTTGTCGACCACGACGAGCGCGCCGTGCTCGTGCGCCGCCGCCGCGATGGCGGAGATCTCGGCCACCTCGAGCGCGGGGTTCGTCGGCGACTCGAACCAGACCATGGCCGCGTCGCGGCACGCGGCGGCGACCGCCGCGGTGTCGGTGATGTCGACGTACACCGCTCGCAGGCGCCCCTTCGCCTCGAGCTCGTCGAGCAGTGCGATCGTGCCCGTGTAGGAGTGACGCGGCGCCACGACGCTGCCGCCCGGCTCGACGAGGTCGAGCACCGCCGCGATCGCGGCCATTCCCGAGGCGAACGCCACGCACCGGCCGCCCTCGAGCGCGCCGAGCGCGTCCTCGAACGCCGTCCAGGTGGGGTTGCCGTACCGGCCGTACACGTGATCGCCGCCCGCCACGTACGTCGACGTGAGGTGCACGGGCACGCTCATCGAGGCATCGGGCTCGTGCGGCGGACGCCCGGCGATGATGGCGACGGTGTCGGGGTGGAGGGCCGGCGCACCGGCCTCGGTCGTCTCGTGCACTGCGGTGCCTCCCGGTGGTCCTGAGGGGAGCGGATGCCGCGACGGCGGCAGGCGCACCGGCCAGCGTATCCCGGGGATGGCGGTCGTGACGCGGCATCCGTTACCATATGTGAAAGCACCATTCATATATGAAAGTCAGGTCACGCCGATGTCGGAGCTCCTCGAACGCGGTGCCGCGCGCACCCGCTGGATCAGGTCGCGGATGCCGCTGCTCGCCGCGGTGCGCGACGAGTTCGCCGAGCGCCGGCCGTTCGACGGCCGCCGTGTCGGCATGTCGCTGCACGTCGAGCCGAAGACCGCCGTGCTGCTCGAGGTGCTCGCCGCGGGCGGCGCCGAGATCGTCGCGACCGGCAACCACGGCTCCACGCAGGACGACGTGGTCGCGTTCCTGCGCGGCCAGGGTATGACCGTGTTCGGCGCGCGCGACGACACGCTCGCCCAGCACGAGGCGAACGTGGCCTCGGTCGTCGAGGCGCGCCCAGACATCCTGCTCGACAACGGCGCCGACCTCGCCGCGGGCATCGTGGCCGCCGGCCTCGCCGACGGCGTGGTGGGCGGCACCGAGGAGACGACGAGCGGCGGCATCCGGCTGCGGTCGGAGCTCGCGGGCCGCATCCCGTTCCCGACCATCGTCATCAACGACAGCGCGCTCAAGGCGATCGGCGAGAACCGGCACGGCGTCGGCCAGTCGGTCGTCGAGAGCCTCATGCGCATCACGAACCTGATGATCCCCGGCCGTCGGTTCGTGGTCGCGGGCTACGGATGGTGCGGCCGCGGCATCGCGCAGTACCTGCGAGCGTTCGGCGGCCGGGTCGCCGTCGCCGAGATCGACGAGCTCAAGGCGTTCGAGGCCGCACTCGACGGCTACCGCGTCGCCGACCTCGGCGAACTCGCGGAGTGGGGCGAGTTCTTCATCACGGCCACGGGGCATCCGGGCATCGTCACCGACGAGATCGTCGACCGCATGCCCGACGGTGCGGTGCTCGCGAACGCGGGCCACTTCCCGTGGGAGATCGACGTCGCGTCGCTCTATGCCCGCGCGACCGAGGTCAGCGAGCTCGACGCCGCGATCGAGCGCGTCGACCTGCCCGACGGGCGGCACGTGATCCTGCTCGCCGGCGGACGCATGGTGAACCTGGCCGGCCGCGAGCCCAAGGGCAACTCGCTCGAGGCCATGGACCTCGGCTTCCTGCTGCAGTCGCTCTCGCTCGAGCGCGTCGCGACGGCCGCGTCCACGCTCGTGCCCGGGGCGCAGCCCGTGCCCGACGACCTCGAGCGCGAGATCGCCCGCCGGTTCGTGCGCGCGCTCGGCGCCGACCGCTGACGGCCGCGACGAGGCATCCCATGGCCGAGCGCAGCGCCGAACGCACCCAGCGCAGCACCGAACGCACCGAACGCACCGTGCGGGCCGACCGCGGCACCGACTACTCCGCACCCGCCCTCGACAAGGCGCTCGACATCCTCGAGCTCCTCGCGGGGGAGGCGGGCGGACTCACGCAGACCGAGATCGCCGAGCGCGTCGGCCGCAACGTGAGCCAGATCTACCGCGTGCTCGCGACGCTCGAGCGGCGCGGCTACCTCACGCGCGACGACCGGTCCGGACGTTACGTGCTCTCGATGGCGCTCTTCGACCTCGCGCACCGGCACCCGCCGCTGCGCGGGCTCGTGCAACTCGCTTCGGGGCCGATGCGGGCGCTCGCCGACGCCGTGCGCCAGTCGTGCAACCTCGGCATCGACGACGCCGGCGCCGTGCGCATCGTCGCGCAGGCCGAGTCGCCCGCCGACTTCGGCTATCACGTGCGGGTCGGCGCGCGCTTCCCGCTCGAGTCGACGGCGACCGGTGCGGTGCTCGCCGCGGGCACGGATGCCGCGACGGCCGAGCCGATCGCACCGGGCGAGGCGGCGCAGCTCGCCGACGGTTGGCTCGCCCGGCCCGACCGGCTGCAGGCGGGCGTGACGGATGTCGCGGTCGCGATCACCGACCGGCGCGGGCACACGGTCGCCGCACTGACGGTGCCGTACGTCGCGACGTCGTACAGCTCGGTCGGCCTCGACGAGGTGGTGGCCGCGGCCCGCGCGACGGCGGCGGAGATCTCAGCACGACTCGGCGGGATTCCAGCCGCGGCGGACTAGCCTCGAAGGGTGAGCCGCACCCTCTGGACCGTCCTCGGCGTGATCGTCGCCGTCATCGTCGCGTGGTTCCTCGTGGACCTGCTGTTCAGCCTGCTGTGGTTCATCGGCAAGCTCGCGATCGTGGCGGTCGTCGCGGTGATCGTGTTCTTCGTGCTGCGTGCGCTCGTGCGTCCGTCCGACGACCGGCGCGAGATCGAGCGCTGAGCGCGGCCCAGGGGGGCGCGGCATCCGCTCAGTTCGCCACTTCGGCGCCGGAATCGGAGATCCCACGATCCAGGAAACGCGGGAACTCGAAAACTCGGGACCTCGGGACCTCGGGAACTCGGGAACTCGGGAACTCGGGAACTTGGGAACTTCGGAACTTGGGAACCGTATCGTCTGGCGGCAGCAGATCCCGAACGTCGACGTCCCGGATTCCTTCGGAACTTCGGAACTTCGGAACTTCGGAACCCAAGATTCGAGTACGAGAGTGGCACTTCGGCACCTCGGCACTTCGGCACTGCCGACGCGAAGAGCTACCCCGCTCGGTGTGTGCGACCCCAGGGCTTGAACACCGAGAGGGTCATCGCCACGACGAGCGCCGTCGATGACACGATCGGCGGGAACACGAGTGTCGCCGGCATCGTCGGCGTGCCGCCGTCTGCGAGTGCCGCACGTCCCGCCTCGCCCACGGCCGTGACGCCGGGCCAGAGCACGAGTACGAGGAGGGTCACGAGCACGACGTTCACGACGAGCTTCACGAGCACCCACCAGTAGCGCACGAGCCCGTACTTCGTGCCGAGGCCGAGCAGCACGCCGGTCGCGAGCGTGAGCACGCCGACCACCACGAGCGGCCACGTCGCGACGGCGGCCATGGTCGCGGCGGCCGCGCCGGCGCCGGTCGGGTCGCCGAGCAGCGCCGTCCCGACGAGGATCCCGAGCACGAGGTCGAGGCCGAGCCACACCCCGGCGGACGCGATGTGCACGAGCAGCAGGAGCTTCCGCACCCGTGCGGACAGCGGCATCCGGATGACGCGGCCATTCGCCGCCGGGCGTGGTGCGGACGAGCGCGCCGGGGCGGTTCGTGCCCGCGCCGGACCGGGTGGAGTGGTGCGCGTGGCGGTGGACATGCCTCCACGATGCCCGTGGCACGGCGGCGCGGCATCCGCTCGACGGAGTCACCTGCGGTACGCCCGTCGTCGTACGCCGGACGAGCCGACGGATGCGACGCGGGGGAGCGGCGCGGTTCAATGGACCATGCGATTCGTCGTGCTCACGGGCGCCGGCATCTCGGCGGAGAGCGGCGTGCCGACGTTCCGCGATGCCGGCGGGCTCTGGGAGGGGCACCGCGTCGAGGACGTCGCGACGCCCGAGGCGTTCGAGCGGGATCCCGACACGGTGCAGCGCTTCTACGACCTGCGGCGTCACGCCGTCGCGCAGGCCGAGCCGAATCCGGCGCACGATGCGCTCGCGCGGCTCGAGCGCGCGCTCGGCGACGACCTGCTCGTCGTCACGCAGAACATCGACGACCTCCACGAGCGGGCGGGCTCGAAGCGCGTGGTGCACATGCACGGCGACCTGCTCACCGCGCTGTGCGCGAACTGCGGCGCGCGCACGCCCGTCACGGCCGAGCTCGTCGAGCGGCCGCCGTGCCCGGTCTGCGGCCGGCGGATGCTGCGACCCGACGTCGTGTGGTTCGGCGAGATGCCGTACGAGCTCGATGCGATCGACGAGGCGCTGCTCGCCTGCGACGTGTTCGCCGCGATCGGCACGTCGGGCGCCGTCTACCCGGCGGCCGGGTTCGTGATGACGGCCGCGGAGCAGGGCGCTCGCACCGTCGAGCTGAACCTCGCGGCGAGCGAGATCACGCCGCTGTTCGACGAGGTGCGCCACGGACCCGCGAGCCTCGAGGTGCCCGCCTGGGTCGACGAGGTGGTGGCGGCGCGGGGCTGAGCGACGGACGTCCGTCCGAGACTCGGCGCAGACCGTCGCCGCACCGCAGCGGGCGTCAGCCCGTGGCATCCGATCGGGGCTCGCGCTCGGGCTCGGGGGCCGGTCGGCTCGCCTCGAGTGCGCGGATGAGCGTCCTCGAATCCCACGGCCCCATGTGCCGCTTGCCGCCGATGAAGAACGTCGGCGTGGAGTGCAGGTCCATCATCTCGGCGTCGAGCTGGTCGTCCTCCACGCGCCGGATCACCGCGGGGGAGCGCAGGTCGGCCGCGAACCTCTCCATGTCGAGGTCGAGCCGCCGCGCGTACTCGAAGAGGTCGTCGGTCGTGAGGTCGTCCTGGTTCGCGAAGAGCGTGCGCGCCATCTCGAGGAACTTCCCCTGCAGTGCCGCCGCCTCGTAGGCCTGCGCCGCCTCCTTCGCGTGCGAGTGCACGGTCTCGAGCGGCAGGTGACGCCACACCCAGCGCACGTCGTCGCCGAAGTGGTCGATCACCGCGTCGATCGACCCGGTCGCGCGGCTGCAGAACGGGCACTCGAAGTCACCGTACTCGGTGATCTGGAACGGGGCGTCGGGCCGACCGCGGTAGTGGTCGCGCTCGGGATCGAACGGCCGCACGAGCACCTTGCCGATGGGCACCGGCGGGCGCAGGCGGTCGCCGACGGCGAAGATCGCCCAGCCCAGCGCGAACGAGATGACGGATGCCGCGAGCACGCCCACGCGCGCGAGGTCCTGCGTCTCCTCGTCCTCGATCGCGAGACCGACGATGAAGAGGGCGATGGTGAACCCGATGCCCGACAGCGCCGCGCCGCCCGCGATGCGGGGCATCGTGAGCCCGGGCGCCAGGCGGCCGATCCGCAGCATCCGCACGAGCGCTGTCGCACCCGTGATGCCCACGAACTTGCCGACGACCAGACCGGCGACGATGCCCCACGTGATCGGCGACGACACCGCTGCGCCGAGGGTCTCGGGGTCGAGTCGCACGCCGGCGTTCGCGAGCGCGAAGATCGGGAGCACGATGAAGTCGATGTAGGGCGCCCACGCCGACTGGAGGCGCTCGTTGATCGAGATCGAATCGCGCAGGCTGCGGGTGGCGGCGCGCGCGTATGCGGTGTTCGGCGACTCGCGGAAGGCGCGCGTGAGCTCGGCCGCACGCTCGACCTCGGTGCGCCGCGGCGGGAACACCGGGATCAGCAGGGCGACCGCCACGCCCGCGAGCGTGGGGTGCACACCCGCGGCGGCGACCGCGAGCCACAGCGCGAAGCCGAGCACCGTGTAGGCCGGACCGCGGCCCGCCGGCAGGAACCGCACGAGGGCGAGGAGCACGAGCAGCACCGCGACGATCGCGAGCGGCACGACCTGGAGGCCGTTGTTGTAGAAGACCGCGATGACGACGAGCGCGCCGATGTCGTCGACGACGGCGAGGGTCAGCAGGAACGTGCGCAGGCGCGCCGGGAACTTCGGGCCGATGATGGCCAGCGCGCCGAGCAGGAACGCGGTGTCGGTCGAGATCACGACGCCCCATGCATCGGCCTGGCCGGTGTTCGCGTTGAGCATGAGGAAGATCAGCGCCGGCAGGATGAGTCCGGCGATCGCCGCGATCACCGGCACGGCCGCGCGCGAGCGGTCGGTGAGCTCGCCGATGGTGAACTCGCGCTTCACCTCGAGGCCGACGATGAAGAAGAAGAACGCCATGAGCCCGTCGTTGACGAGCTGGTGCAGCGTGAGGTGTGCCGAGAACGTGCCGATCGTGATCTCGACCTCGGTCTCCCAGAACGCCTCGTAGCTCGAGCCCCACGGCGAGTTCGCCCAGGCGATCGCGATCACGGTGCCGAGCAGCAGCAGCATCGCGGCGCTGCGATCGGTCGTGCCGCCCTTCTTCAGGGCGCGACGAACCGACGCGACGGTGGTCGCACTGACGCCGGGGGTCGTCATGCGGTGATGGCCCTGACTACCGTGGCGCGCGGATGAGCGACCAGAGGGCCGCGAGGAGCAGGACGCCGCCCACGGCGCCGATGAGGCCGAGGATCGACCAGAGCACGGTTTCCACATCCATGGCGCACCTCCGGAGTGTCCCGCCCATTCTGGCAAGAGGAGTCCCGTCGGGACCAGTGCCTCGGCCCAGAATGACCCGGCGGGTCGACGCGTCAAGCCGTTGACGGGGTCGGCGCAGCGGGCCGACGCTGGGGGCATCGATGGAGGAGGGTGCACCATGACCGACCCGCGCGACCACGACCCCGACCGCGCCGACCTCGACGCCGACGCCCGAGCCGGCACCGACGACGAGCAGCCCGGTCCCGACGCCGATCGGCTCGACGCCGACAACGCCGTCGAGGCCGACTCCGTCGAGACGCTAGACCCCGACAACCCGCCCGCCTGAGCCCCGCAGATCCGTGGATAGGTGAGGCATACCTAACCAAGAAATCCACCCTGATCTGCGAAAAAGACCGCCGGGGGTACTGCGCGCGACGGCCGTCCGGGGCTAGCATCGCCCATAACGCACGGTCGCGAACCCCCTCAGGAGGTCACCATGAGCATGACGCTCGACGATCTGCCCGCCGTTGCCGAGTGCTCGGTGAGCGGCTGTTCCTACAACGACCACTCGCTTTGCCACGCCGCCGCGGTCACGATCGGCGGGGCGGTCGGCGACGCCGAGTGCGCCACCTTCATCCCGCTCGGCACCAAGGGCGGACTCGACAAGGTCGTGACGCACGTCGGCGCGTGCCAGCGTGCGGAGTGCATCCACAACGACTCGCTCGAGTGCACCGCGGCATCCGTGCGCATCGGGCCCGGCGCCGACGACGCCGACTGCCTGACTTACCAGCCTGCCTGACCGGCACCGCGCACGAGCCGGCGACCGGCTGATCCCGGCGCCGCCTCGCGGACGGACGCCGGGGTCCAGCTCAGGGGGTTCCCCGGTCGTTCGGACGACGCCCGGACTACGCCGCGCGGGCGAGCTCGGCGCGCGACTCGCGCACGCCCTTGAGCGCCGCGGCCCACGGCACGAGCTGGTCGAGCTGAGTCGCGAGCATGCCCTGGTGGTAGGCGGCGGGCGTGAAGTTCACGTACTGCTCGAAGTCGCTCATGAGCGAGAACGACACCTGCTGGCGCACGTCGGCGACCTGCAGCTCGCCGAGGATCAGGCGCAGGTGCTCGGCGGCCCGGGTGCCGCCCGCGGCGCCGTAGCTCACGAGCCCGGCGGCCTTGTCGTTCCACTCGCCGTAGACGAAGTCGAGCGCGTTCTTGAGGGCGCCCGAGGTCGAGTGGTTGTACTCGGGGGTCACGAAGATGTAGCCGTCGAACGAGTCGACCTTCTCGGCCCATGCCTTCGTGTGCGCCTGCGCGTACTGGCCCATGCTCGGCGGCACGGCCTCGTCGAGGTGCGGCAGCGCGAAGTCGGCGAGGTCGACGAGCTCGAACTCGGCGTCGGTGCGGGTCGCGGCGTGCTCGAGCACCCACTTGGCGACCTGGTCGCCGACGCGACCCGGTCGCGTGCTGCCGATGATGATGCCGATCCTGACTGCGGTCATGGGTGGTCCTTCCGGGAAGTAGTTGACGTGTCATCACAATGGTTGACGCGTCATCATAACCCAGAAAGATGACATGTCAACCAAATCTCGGGTAGGCTGGCGTCATGTCCGTGGTGTCCGAGATCGATGAGGCCGATTGGGCGCTGTGGCGCGGGTTCCTCACCATGCACCGCGACCTGATGCGCGAGCTCGACGGCCGCCTGCAGCGCGACGCGGGCATCTCTCAGGCCGACTACTCGGTGCTGCTCACGCTGTTCGACGCGCCCGACCGGCGGCTCCGCCCCGGCGCGCTCGGCGAGGCGCTCGGCTGGGAGAAGAGCCGGCTCTCGCACCAGCTCACGCGCATGGCCGCACGCGGCCTGGTCGAGCGTGCCGAGTGCACGACCGACGGGCGCGGTTCGTGGGTCGTGCTCACGCGCGACGGGCGGCGCACGCTGCTGCATGCGCTGCGCGACCACGCGTCCTCGATCCGGAGCCTGTTCCTCGACGCGCTCGGGCCCGACGAGAAGCGCGCGATGGCGCGGGCGTCCGAGCGGGTGCTCGAGCGGCTCGACGAGGCGGCGAGGCGCGAGGCGACCGTACGCGCGGCGAGCTGAGCGACGGATGCCGCGGCCGGAGCGCGCGGCATCCTGCTGCGCGGCATCCGATTCTGCTCTGAGCGGATCGGCCTGACGCCGGCCGGCACTCGCGATTAGCCTCGGCACATGGGCAAGGTCGTCGAGTTCTCGCGGGCGACCGGCCCGCGCGCATCGAAGCCGCTCTGGCGGCAGGTGCTCGGCGAGGTGCTCCGCGAGGAGCGCCTCGACCAGGAGCGCATCCTCACCGACGTGGCCGCCGCCGCGGGCGTGTCGCCGCAGTACCTCTCCGAGATCGAGCGGGGCCGCAAGGAGCCGTCGTCCGAGATCCTCGGCTCGGTCGCCGACGCGCTCGGGCTCGAGCTCGTCGACATCGTGCACCGCGTCGGCGACCGGCTCGGTGCGCGCCTCGACGACGAGCGTCGCGAGGCCGAGCGTCGCGAGCGGCTCCTCGTCGAGGCGTCGTTCGCGTTCCGCGCCGACGTCGCGCCGGGGCATCCGCTCGACCTCACCGGCACGGATGCACCGGGCACGATCGGGCTCGGCGCGGCGACGCTCGCCGAGCCCGCCGACGTGTTCCTGCTCGCCGCCTAGCCCCTCGAAGCGACCGACCCTAGAAGAGGGTGAAGCCGCCGTCGACCTTGACGATCGAGCCGGTCATGAAGCTCGAGGCGTCGCTGGCGAGGAAGATCGCCACCGGCCCGAGCTCGTGGGGGAGTCCGTAGCGCTTCATCGGCGCCGGATCGACGACGTGGGGCGTGAACTCGGGCTGGTCGACGGGCGACATCTCCGTCAGGAAGTAGCCGGGCGCGATCGCGTTGACGCGGATGCCGTATGGCGCCCACTCGGCCGCGAGCCCCTCGGTGAGGTGGTGCACGGCGGCCTTCGAGGTGAGGTACGAGATCTGCCACCTCGTCTGGTTGACGATCTGCGCGGACATCGACCCGATGTTCACGATCGCGCCACCGCCGCGCTCGGCCATGCGCCGGGCCACGGCGCGGCTGCAGTACCAGACGCCGTCGACGTTGACCGACATGACGTCGCGCCACACCTCGTCGGGCGCGTCGAAGGCGGCACCGCCGATGCCGATCCCCGCGTTGTTCACCAGCACATCGATCGGACCGAACCCGTCCTCCACCTCGGCGACGGCGCGCTCGACGTCGTCGACGTCGGAGACCTCGAGGCGCACGCCGTACGCACGGATCCCGGCGTCGCCGAGCTCTCGGGCAGCGCGCTGTGCGGCCTTCGCGGTCGTCGCGCTGACCGCCACGGCGGCACCGGCTTCGCCGAGCGCCTGCGCCATGGCCCGGCCGAGCCCCCGGCTGCCCCCGGTGACGAGCGCGGTCCTGCCGCGCAGGGAGAAGGTGTCGAGTGCGTTCATTCGGGACTCCTCTGGTTCGGGACCGGGCCTTCGGCCTCAGTCGACGAGCGGGACGCGCGCACCCGACGCCAGCGACGTGCGCGCGGCGACCGCAACGCGGAGGGCCGCGATCGCGTCCTCCGTCGGGCATCGGCGAGGGTCGGCGTTCGACTCGACGCACTCCAGGAAGTACCGGGCCTGCGTGAGGAACGGGTCGTCGGGCGGGTCGGCGGAGTCGACCGAGGCGATCGCGTCGGTGCCGGTCGTTCCCACGATCTCGAGTGCGCTGCGGAACTCGGAATCGGCGGGCAGGTCGGCGACGCTCAGGACCTGGGCGACACCGCCGCCGGCGTACTCCACGGTCGTCGCGACCGGTGCGCCGAAGCCGCCGCCGCGCTCGCCGCCATGGACGCTGCGCACCGCGACCGGGGTGCCGAGCAGCAGGTTCGCCTGGTCGAAGTCGTGGATGGCGAAGTCGACCAGGATCCCGCCCGAGCGTCGCTCGTCGTCGAACCACGACCCGCTGGGCGGGCCCGACGAGAGTCGGGCGGCGCGGACCGCGCGCACCCGGCCGACCGATCCGTCGGCGACCCGGTCGGCGAGCTCCGCGTACCGGCGCATGAACCGGACGACCTGCGCGACCATCAGCACACCCGCACTGCGACGGGCGGCCTCCGCGACCGCCTTGGCGTCGGCCACGGTCAGCGCGATGGGCTTCTCGAGCAGCACGTTCCGCCCATGGCGGAGCGCCTCGATCGCGATCTCGGCATGGGACGGCGTGGGCGTGCACACCGAGAGGATGTCGACCGCCTCGTCGGCCAGGACGTCGTCGACGTGGGTGACCCAGCGGGCGAGCGGCGCGGCCTCCAGCCGCGGGCGCGTCCGAGGCGAGACGACGTACGAGATCGCGTCACCGAGCCCGGCCCGGCTCCATGCGCCGGCGTGCGCCTTCGCCATGCGCCCAGCGCCGACGATGGCGATGCGGTGCGCCGTCATCGTGCCGCTTCGAGCTCGTGCACGTCGAAGATCCGGTCGAGCACGAGGCCTCCGGCGCCGAGGATGCCGGCGTGCTCCTTCGCCTGGCTCACGACGATGTCGAGCTCGTCGGTGATCATGGGGAGGCACTCGAGGTAGATGGCCGACCGCACCCCCGCGACGAACGCCTCGGCGTCGCCGAGGATGCCGCCGAGGACGAGGCGCTGCGGGTTGAAGAAGTTCATGATCGTCGCGAGGACGCGTCCGACCCGGGTGCCGGCCTCGCGGAGCATCCGGGTCGCGAGTGGATGCGCGTCCCTCGCGAGCGCGAGGACGTCGTCGACGCTCTCGACCTGGACCCCGGCGTCGCGGAGCGCGCGGACGATCGCCCGGCCCCCGGCGACGGCGTCGAGGCATCCGGTGCGCCCGCATGAGCAGAGCACGGGCGGCGCGTCGGGGACGGTGACGTGGCTGATGTCGCCCGCCATGCCGTGGTGGCCGTGGTGCAGCGAGCCCGACGCGATGACGCCGCATCCGATGCTCGACCCGACCTTCACGAAGACGAGGTCATCGATGCTCCGATCGAGCCCGTGCTCGCCGAGCGCCATGAGGTTCGCGTCGTTGTCGACGACGGTGGGGAGCCCCGTGAGGTCGGACACCGCGGCGGCGACGTCGACGCCGTTCCATCCCGGCATGCGCGAGGGCGACACCAGCGTCCCGGTGCGGGAGTCGACCGGCCCCGGCACCCCGATGCCGTATCCCCGAAGGCGCTGCCCCGGTTCGGCGTGCTCGGCGACGAGGGCGTCGGCGACGCCGACCATCCAGGTGAGGATCGGCTCGACGCCGTCGGCGATGTCGATGCGCTCGCGACGCGTGGCGATGAGCCGGCCCGAGAGGTCGAGGAGGCCGAAGGTCGCGTGCTGCGAGCCGAGGTCGACGGCGCACACGACGCCGGTCGTCGGGTCGACCTCGAGTGCGCGCGGACGGCGACCGCCCTGGGAGACGCCCATGCCCGCCTCGCGCACGTAGCCCGCGTCGATGAGCACGTCGATGCGTTGCGCCACCGTCGTGGGCGACAGTCCGGTGACGCGCGCGATCTCGGCGCGCGATCGCGCCTGCCCGCTGCGGATGAGCCCGAGCATGGCGCCGGCCGAGGCCTGATGCCGAAGCAGGTCGTTCGAGCCGTTCATCGCCCCGGATCCCTTCCCCACGTTGACGCGAGATCTCGACGCTGAGTGGTGCGTCCGAGACTACTGTACGCCATTCGTCCAAAACTGGATGAAGAAAATGCATAGTTGCACCTTCAGAGTGATGTTAGTACGCTCGCCGCAACAACCCGACGACGATGCGAGGAAAGATGCCAGCAACGGAGCCCCGGCCCATGGTCAGCCTGCGGGGTGTCGACAAGTACTTCGGTGAGCTGCACGTGCTGAGGCGCATCGACCTGACCGTCCGCGCGAGCGAGGTCGTCGTCGTGGTCGGCCCGTCGGGTTCCGGCAAGTCGACGCTGTGCCGGTCGATCAATCGTCTCGAATCGATCGACGCGGGCGAGATCCGGGTCGACGGCGAGCTCCTCCCCGTCGAGGGACCGGCCCTCGCGGCGTTGCGCGCCGACGTCGGCATGGTGTTCCAGTCGTTCAACCTGTTCGCGCACCGCACCGTGCTCGAGAACGTGACGCTCGCGCCCGTCAACGTGCGACGCGTGCCCAAGGCCGAGGCGCGTCGGGAGGCGATGGAACTGCTCGACCGCGTCGGCATCGCCGACAAGGCCGGGCACCTGCCCGCCCAGCTCTCCGGCGGACAGCAGCAGCGTGCTGCGATCGCGCGCGCGCTCGCGATGCGTCCCAAGGTCATGCTGTTCGACGAGCCGACGTCGGCGCTCGACCCCGAGATGGTCGGCGAGGTGCTCGACGTGATGACCTCGCTCGCCGCGGAGGGGATGACGATGATCGTCGTCACCCACGAGATGGGGTTCGCGCGCCGGGCCGCGGACCGGGTCGTCTTCATGGACCAGGGGCAGATCGTCGAGGAGGCCGCCCCCGACCGGTTCTTCGATGCGCCCGACTCCGAGCGCGCCCGTTCGTTCCTGGCCTCCGTGCTGTCGCACTGACCCCACTGTCGACCGGCCTCGCGCGGTCGCCCGAGACCTTCGCCACCCCAACCACCCCAGAGGAAGGACGCACCACCCATGTTCCGGATCACACGACGGAAGGCTGTCGCCGGCGCCGCACTGGCCGCCGCAGCCCTCGCCCTCACCGCGTGCTCGAGCACCACGAGCCTGCCGGGCGACGAGAACGACGCGGATGCCGCGGCCGAGGCGAACTCCGTGTTCGCCGACGCGCCGGTCGCCGCGGACGACCTGATCCTGCCCGGCTCGACGATGGAGCGGATCAGGGAGCGCGGCACGCTCGTCGTCGCCGAGGCGCTCGACGCACCGCTGCTCTCCCAGCAGAACCCGACCGACCCCGACAGCGTCGAGGGCTTCGACGCCGACCTCGCCAAGCTCCTCGCGATCTACATCCTGGGCGAGCCGAACGTCGAGATCGTCCCGCCGGCCACCGAGACGCGCGAGGCGATGCTCCAGAACGACACCGTCGACGTCGTGTTCAACACGTACACGATCACGCCCGAGCGCGCCGAGCAGGTCTCGTTCGCCGGCCCCTACTTCGAGTCGGGCCTGGCCGTCGCCGTCAAGAGCGACAACGACGAGATCAAGGGCATCGAGGACCTCGACGGCAAGGAGGTCATCGTCGGTGCGAACACGCCCGCCGTCACCGCCGTGCCCGAGCAGGCGCCCACGGCCAACGTCACCGCATTCGCGACGGACCCGGCCGCCGTGCAGGCACTCCTCCAGGGCCGCGGCGACGCGTACGTGCAGGACTACACGCTGCTCGCGAGCAACGCGGCCAACGACTCCGCGCTGAAGGTGGTCGGCACGCCCTTCACGAAAGAGCCCTACGGCATCGGCCTCAAGCATGGCGACGACGAGTTCAAGTCGTTCATCAACGACTGGCTGCTCGAGATCCAGGAGAGCGGCCACTGGGCCGAGGCCTGGAAGACCACCCTCGGCACCGTCACCGACTCCGACGTGCCCACCGCACCCGAGATCGGCTCCGTCCCCGGTTCCTGATCGACGCGGGTGCGGCGAGCCGCCCGGCCCGCCGCACCCGCTCCGACCGGCGCACCGCGCCAGTGAGTGCTCATGAATCCCCTCATCGACAACCTCGGCCTCGTGCTCGAGGCGCTCGGCACGACCCTCATGATGGCGGTCGTCGCGGGCGTCGGCTCCATCCTGCTGGGCGTGCTCGTCACCGTGGCCCGGGTGAGCCCCATCCGCGCCCTCCGGGTCGCCGCCTTCGGGTACGTGCAGTTCTTCGTCAACGTGCCGCTGCTCGCCCTCCTGCTGCTCGCGGTCTTCGCTCTGCCCGACGCCGGGCTCATGCTGCCGCTCACCCCGACCGCGATCATCGTGCTCATCGTCTACGAAGCCGCCTACGTCTCCGAAGCCGTGCGCAGCGGCGTGAACACGGTCGCCGTCGGGCAGCTCGAGGCGTCCCGGGCACTCGGACTCACGCTCGCGCAATCGCTGCGCCTCGTCGTGCTTCCCCAGGCGCTCCGCGCGGTCGTGCAGCCGATCGGCAACGTCATGATCGCGCTCGCCATGAACACGGCCCTCGCCGCCGCGGTCGGCGTCGTCGAGCTGACCGCCGCCGTCAACAAGATCAACCTCGTGGCGGCCCAGCCCATCCTCATCTTCTCGAGCGCCGGTGTCATCTACATGGGCATCGCGCTCGCCATCGGGCTCGCCGCCGGCAGGGTCGAACGAAAGGTGGCGATCGTCCGATGACCGCCCAGCTCATCCCCGACCGCCCGACAGCCGTCCGCCGCCAGGACCGTGCGCCCCGGTACGCGGCCGCCTTCCTCTACGACGAGCCCGGGCCGCGTGCGAAGCGTCGTCACCTCATCGGCTCGGTGGTGAGCTGCGCCGTGTTCGCGGTCGTCGTCGGCCTCGGGCTGTGGCAGTTCGCCTCCCACGGGCAGCTCGACCCCGAGAAGTGGGTCCCCTTCACCGATCCCGCCGTCTGGCAGTACCTGCTGGTCGGACTCATGGGCACGCTCGAGGCGACCGTGGTCGTCGCGGTGCTCGGGGCGGCCCTCGGTGTCGTCCTCGCGTTCGGTCGCATGAGCCACCGCCCCTGGATCCGCGGCCTGAGCGGCGCGTACATCGAGATCGCCCGCACCGTGCCCGTGCTGCTCGTGATCTACCTCATGCTGTTCGGACTTCCGCAGATCGGCATCAACGTGCCCACGCTCTGGAAGCTCGCCATCCCGCTCACGATCGCGAACTCCGCCGTGTTCGCCGAGATCATCCGGGCGGGCGTCCTGAGCCTGCCGCGTGGACAGCGCGAGGCGGCGCTCAGCCTCGGCCTGCGCTCCGCGCAGGCGACGCGTCTCGTCGTGCTGCCGCAGGCGGTGCGCAACGTGACGCCGTCGCTCGTGACCCAGCTCGTGAGCCTCATGAAGGACACGTCGCTCGGGTTCATCGTGGCGTTCACCGAACTGCTCTACCGCGGGCAGGTCCTCGCGACGTACCTCCACCTGCTCATCCCGACCTACCTCGTGGTGACGCTCATCTACCTCGTCGTCAACGGAAGCCTCTCCGCGCTCGCGGCGCACCTGCAGCACCGCCTGCATCGCACGGGCTCGCCGCTGCCCCGACTCCCTCGTCTCCCCGCCCTCTCGGGCGCTGCCAGGAAGGCCTCGTGATGCCCCACCCGTCCACCGCGCACCCGACCGATCCCGCGCTCGCCGAGCTCGCGATCGTCGAACGCTCGGGCATGATCGAGAGTCGCCACTTCGGCTCGATCGTCGCGATCGGACCCGACGGCGAGACGCTGCTCGAACTCGGGGAGCCCGACGCGCGCATCCTCCCGCGCTCGACGGTGAAGCCGTTGCAGGCGCTTGCGTGCCTGACCGCGGGCGCCGAACTCCGCGGCCCCGAGCTCGCGATCGCCGCGGGCAGCCACACGGGCGAGGACGAGCATGTTCGCGTGGTCGCCGACCTCCTCGCGCGCGCCGGCCTCGACGAGTCCGCGCTCGGCTGCCCGGCTGATCGTCCGGAGGACGAGTCGACCTTCGAGCGGCTCCTCCGCGCCGGCGCGGCGCGGACGCCCATCCGGATGAACTGCTCGGGCAAGCACGCGGCGATGCTGCTCGCCGCCGCCGCGAACGGCTGGTCGACGCACGACTACCTCGACCACGGCCACCCCGTCCAGCAGGCCGTGCGCCGCACGATGGCGCTGGTCACCGGCGTCCCCGTCGCCCGCGACGCCGTCGACGGGTGCGGGGCGCCGCTCTTCGACACGACGGTCCGCGGTCTGGCGCAGGCGTTCCGCACGCTCGTGCTCGCCGACCCGGCGACGCCGGCAGGCCAGGTCGCGAGCGCGATGCGCGCGCACCCGTTCTACGTCGGCGGCACGGGCCACCAGAACTCCCGGCTCATGGAGACCGTACCCGGCGCGCTGGCCAAGGGCGGCGCCGAGGGCGTGATCGGCGTCGCGGCGCCCGACGGCACCTCCGTCGCGATGAAGGTCGTCGACGGCAGCCCGCGGGCCACGACGCTGCTGGCCCTGGACGTGCTCGGCACGCTGGGCGTCGACGTCTCCGACGCGGGCGAGCTCGCCCGGGTTCCGGTGCTCGGCGGCGGCCGTCCCGTCGGCGCGATTCGCGTCGGCGACGACCTCGACGCGGCGCTGCGCGTGCGCGTGGCCGCACGATGACGCTGCTCGAGGTCTGCCTCGACGACGTCGACGGCGCTCCGGTCGCCGAGGCTGCCGGAGCCGACCGCCTCGAGCTGTGCGCCGCGCTCGGTGACGGCGGCATCACCCCGAGCGTCGGCACGGTGGCCGCCGTATTCGACCGCGTGCACCGCGTCGGCGTGCAGGTGCTCGTGCGCCAGCGCCCGGGCGACTTCGTCTACAGCAGTGCCGAGCTCGAGGCGATGGCCGCCGACATCCGGATGATCCGTGCCCTGCCCCGCCCCGACGCGGTGCGGCTCGGGTTCGTGGTCGGCGCCCTCATGCCCGACGGAACCATCGATCGCGCAGCCACCGAGCGTCTCGTGGCGGTCGCTCGCGACGTGCCGGTGACCTTCCACAAGGCGTTCGACCAGTCTCCCGACCAGTTCGCAGCGCTCGACCAGCTCATCGACCTCGGCGTCGAGCGGGTGCTCACCTCGGGCGGGGCCGCTTCCGCGATCGAGGGCTCCGAGCGGCTCGCCGAGCTCGTCTCGCACGCCTCGGGTCGCATCGCGGTGCTCGCCGGCGGCGGAGTGCGTCCCCACAACGTGGAAGCGCTCGTGCGGACGACCGGCGTTCGCGAGGTGCACCTCCGCCCCGGCGCGGCGGTGCCCAGCGCGGCGATCGCCAGCACGATCGACGCCTCGCCCACCGCGCGAAGCTACGATTCCGGCCACCGCATCGCGACCTCGGGCGTGCTCGTCGCCCGCATGCGCGCCGTCCTCGACCACACGATGGCGAGCGCATGACCGCCCCGCACCGCCCCCGGGCCGTCCTCGCGGTCGACCTCGGCGGCACCACGATGAAGGGGGCGGTCGTCGACGAGCACGGGCGCACCCTCGCCCGGCGGACCGTCCTGACCCCGTCGCACGACGTCGAGCTCGCGCTCGTCGATCTGTTCACGGAACTGCGCGACCTCGCCCTGGCCGCGGCGACGATCCCCGTGGGTGCGGCGGTCGTGACGCCGGGTTCGGTCGACGAGTCGCGCGGCGTGGTGCGGTACGCGTCGAACCTCGGTTGGCAGGACATGCCGCTGCTCGACCTGCTCGCGTCAGCCCTCTCGTTGCCAGTGGCCGTGGGTCACGACGTGCGGTCGGCGGGTCTCGCCGAGCAGCGATTCGGCGCGGCGCGGGGTCGCGACGACTTCGTGCTCATCCCGATCGGCACCGGGGTGGCCGCCGCGGTGGTGACCGGCGGGGGCACGGTGACCGGGGCGACGGGCGCGGCCGGCGAGTTCGGCCACATCCCGGTGATCGCCGGCGGTGAGCCGTGCACCTGCGGCCAGCGCGGATGCCTCGAGGTCTACGCCTCGGGTGCCGGCCTCGCCAGGCGGTACGCGGCTGCCGGCGGCGGCGAACGAAGCTCCCGGGAGATCGTCGGCCGCCTCGGATCGGATGCCATCGCCGATCGCGTCTGGTCGGAGGCCGTCGACGTGCTCGCCCAGGGGCTCAACATCCTCACCCTGCTGCTCGATCCCGGCGTCATCGTGCTCGGCGGCGGGTTCTCGCGCGCGGGCGACGCACTGCTCGAGCCGCTCGCCGAGCGGATGACCGCGGGGCTGGCGTGGCGCGAGCGTCCCGAGGTGCTCACGAGCGAGCTCGCCGACGAGGCGGGCCGCATCGGCGCCGCGATCCTCGCGTTCGGGGCGGCCGGCCTCGGCGACGTCATCGACACCTGGTCCGCGGCATCCGTCATCGGGCGCTCGCAGGCGACGACTCGGCGTTCACCGGCACCGGTGCCGTGAGCACGTGGTCGGCGAGCCCGTAGGCCACTGCGTCGGCCGCCGGCAGGATCAGGTCGCGGTCGGTGTCGTGCCGCAGCGTCATCACGTCGCGCCCGGTGTCGGCGGCGAGCGCCGCCTCGAGGTCGGCGCGCACGCGCAGCACCTCGTCGGCGTGCAGGATGAGGTCGGGCACGGTCCCTCGCCCCTGCGTCGAGGGCTGGTGCAACGTCACCTTGCCGTGGGGGAGGATCGCCCGCTGCCCCTTCGCTCCGCCCGCGAGCAGCACCGCGGCCGGACCGCCCGCCTGGCCGACGCACGTCGTCGCGACATCCGGCCGGATGTGCTGCATCGTGTCGTAGACCGCGAGCGCCGCGCCGGGCGAGCCGCCGGGGGAGTTGAGGTAGAGGCTGATCGGCACGTCGCCCGACTCCGACGCGAGGTGCAGGAACTGCGCGATGAGCACGTTCGCGACGCCGTCGTCGATCTCGGTGCCGAGGTAGACGATGCGCTCGGAGAGCAGGCGGCTGTACACGTCCATCGTGCGCTCGGCGTTGCCGCGCTTCTCGACGACGTAGGGGATCGTGTAGGAGCTCATGCCGGCACCCGCAGTCCGGCGACGGGCCGCGCACTCCCGCCGAAGAGGTCCTCCGAACCGTGCACGACGCGGTCGATGAAGCCGTAGTCGACCGCCTGCTCGGCGGTGTACCAGCGGTCGCGCAGCGAGTCCTGCGTGATGCGGTCGAGCGGCTGGCCGGTGAGCTCCGCGGTGATGCCGAGCACGACGTCGCGCGTGTACCGCAGGTCGTCGGCCTGCAGCTCGACGTCGACCGCGGTGCCGCCGATGCCGGCCGAGCCCTGGTGCATGAGGATGCGCGCATGGGGCAGCGCGAACCGCTTGCCCGGCGTGCCCGCGGTCAGCAGGAACTGGCCCGCGCTCGCCGCCCACCCGACGGCGATCGTCGTCACATCGTTCGGGATCGCCCGCATCACGTCCATGATCGCGAGCATCGCCGGCACCGAGCCGCCCGGTGAGTTGATCCAGAAGCGGATGTCGCGGCGCGGGTCGTCGGCCGCGAGCGTGAGCAGCTGCGCGATGAGGCGGTTGCCGCCGGCCTGGTCGAGCTCCTCGCCGAGCACGACGATGCGCTCGTGGAACAGGCGTCGGGTCAGCTCGGCGTCGATGGGCTGGACGGGTGGTGGGGCCTCGTGATCGCTCATGTCCCCAGCCTGCGACGCGAGCGGATGCCGCGGGCCCGACGCTGCCCACGGCAGCACTGCCCTCGGCAGCGCGGGTGTCAGCCCATGCGGGCGGCGGCCGGACCCTCGCTGAACTGGCACGAGGTCGCGGTGAGGCGCTCGTCGGGGTCGAGGCGCGTGAGCACGGCGCCCGCGATCTGGTAGAGCTGCTCGAGCTGCTCGGGCGAGAGCGCGTCTAGCACGTTCGCGCGCACGGTGTCGACGTGGCCCGGCGCGGCGGAGGCGAGCAGGTCGAGACCCGCCTGCGTGATGGTCGCGTTGGTCGCGCGGCGATCCTCTGGGCACGGGAAGCGCTCGATGAGCCCGCGCTCCTCGAGGCGGCGGGCGACGTGCGAGAGGCGGGGGAGGGTCGCGTTGGTGCGGGAGGCGAGCTCGGTCATGCGCATCGTGCGGTTCGGGGCATCCGCCAGCGACATGAGCGCCACGTACTCGAAGTGGGTGAGCCCGGCGTCGCGTAGGAGCTGGGCGTCGAGCGCACCGGGAAGCAGCTCGGCGAGCGCGATGAGGCGCACCCAAGCGGCCGATTCCTCGGTGTTGAGCCATCTCGTGTCGGTCGCCATGACCTCATCCTACCGCATTGGTTGACGCGACAACTGATTGCGCCTATGATGTTAGTTGTACCTACAAGTAATTGCGTCGGAAGCGGCGCAGGGAGGACGACATGACCACCGTCAGCATCATCGGCAACGGCAACATGGGCACCGCCATCGGCGGCATCGTGGCGGCCGGCGGCAACACCGTCGAGTACGTCGGACGCGACGCGAGCGCGCCCATCACCGGCGAGATCGTCGTGCTCGCCGTGCCGCACACCTCGCTCGACGAGATCGTGACCGCCCGCGGCGCCGAGCTCGCGGGCAAGGTCGTGGTCGACATCACGAACCCGCTGAACTTCGAGACCTTCGACTCCCTCGTCGTGCCGGCCGACGGCTCGCGCGCGAGCGAGCTCGCCAAGGCGCTGCCCGAGTCGCGCGTGCTCAAGGCGTTCAACACCAACTTCGCCGCGACCCTCGCCACGAAGACCGTCGGCGACGCGCACCCCACGACCGTGCTCGTGGCCGGCGACGACGACCTCGCCAAGCAGGCGCTCATCGACATCGTGCGCGCCGGTGGCGTGAACGCGGTCGACGCCGGTTCGCTCGCCCGCGCCCGCGAGCTCGAGTCGGTCGGCTTCCTCCAGCTCACGCTCGCCGTGCAGGAGAAGGTCGGCTGGAACGCGGGTGTCGCGCTCGTCGCGTAGTCGCGAGCCTCGCAGGCGCGAGCCTGCACCGAACCAACGGATGCCGCGGTGCTACGCCCGCCCGCGGAGGTACACGAGCTGCGCTCGAACGGATGCCTCCGCGGCGGGCCGCACCGCGGCATCCGTGTCGCTGTAGACGAGGTCGGTCACCTGGGCGACCGACGCGTCGGCGCCGAGCTTCACGAGCGCGTCGCGGATCTGGTCGAGGCGCTCGGCGCGGTGCGCGAGGTAGTCGTCGGCGATCGAGGCGAGGTCGCGCAGCACGGGCCCGTGTCCGGGCAGCACCGCCACCGGCCCGCCCGCGCGCTGGCCGATCGTGCGCAGCCGTCGGAGCGACTCGAGGTAGGGGCCGAGGGCGCCGTCGGGGTCGGAGATGATCGTCGTGCCGTGGCCCAGGATCGTGTCGCCCGTGAGCACGGAGCCCCGGTCCCCGTCGGCGGGCAGGAGGAAGCTCACGGAGTCGGCCGTGTGCCCGGGGGTGGCGATCACCTCGAGCTCGATGCCCGCCACCTGCAGACGCTCGCCGTCGGTGATCGGCTCGGCGTCGATACAGTACTTCGCGTCGATCGCGCGCGCCGGGGCGCCGACCAGGCGCGCGAACTCGTGGAGCGACTCGCTGTGGTCGGGATGATGGTGGGTGAGCAGCACGAGCTCGACCGTGCCGAAGCCCGCGAGGTGCTCGAGGTGCTCGGCGATCGAGGGTCCGGGGTCGACGACGACCACGCCGGCCGACTCGGGGCGGCGCAGCACGTAGGAGTTCGTGCCGTCGAGGGTCATCGGCCCCGGGTTCGGCGCGCGCACGAGCGTCGCGAGCGGCGACACCGCCTCGCTGTCGGGACCGCGCAGTCGTGGCAGGTGCATGTCGGCAGTGTATCGAGCGCGGCGGCGGACACGCCCGGGCTGGTGCGGCTCGGCGCTTCCCGGCGCCCGACCCGTCCGCGACTCGAGCGCACGCACCCGGGTGACGGACCTGCGACCGGTGCGCCGCCGGGCGGTCCGTCCTAGTCTGGGGACATGGACAGCGACCTTGAATCCCTGACGAACGACGAGGTTCCGGGGGCCGCGGCCACCGTCGTGCTGCTGCGCGACGGCGAGCGGGGCCTCGAGGTGCTCCTGGCGGAACGTCCTCGCGACCGGGGCTCGTTCGCCGGAGCCTGGGTGTTCCCGGGAGGCGCCGTCGACGATGCCGACGCCCTCGGGGGCTCGGTCGACACCGAGGACGCCGCCCGCCGCGCAGCCGTGCGCGAGACGCGCGAGGAGATCGGCCTCGAGCTCGACCGCTGGGATCTCGTGCCGTTCTCGCACTGGACCCCGCCGAAGGGCTCGCCGAAGCAGCTGCGCACCACGTTCTTCGCCGTGCGCGTGCCCGAGGGGGAGATCCGGCCCGCGCCCGACGAGGTCATGTCCGTCGAGTGGCTCCGGCCCGTCGATGCGCTCGACCGGCACGCGGCCGGCTCGATGACGTTGTGGCCCCCGACCTGGGTGACGCTCCACGGGCTGCAGCGCGCGGCATCCGTCGACGCGGCGCTCGCCGAGCTGCGCTCGGGCGAGATCACGCCCTACGTGAGCCGGTTCAGCGAGGACGGCCGCACCATCATCTGGCAGGAGGACGACGAGTACGCCGACGAGCGTCGCCTCCAGGAGAACGACCCGGCGGTGCCCGACGAAGGCCCCGACGCCGAGGGCACCCAGCACCGGCTCGTGATGGACCGCCTGCCGTGGATCTACACGAACACCATGGGAGCCGGGTTCTGAGCGCGTGACCGACGTCGTCGACGTCACTGTCGTCGGCAGCGGGCCCAACGGGCTCGTCGCCGCGGTGGTCGCCGCGCGGGCGGGGCTGTCGGTCCGCGTCTTCGAGGCGGCATCGTCGGTGGGCGGCGGCGTGCGGTCGGCGGGGCTCACGCTGCCCGGGTTCCTGCACGACGTGTGCTCGGCGGTGCATCCGGCGGCCCTCGCGTCGCCCGTGTTCCGACGGCTCGGGCTGCTCGACCGGATCGAGTGGATCGTGCCCGAGGCCTCCTACGCGCATCCGCTGGACGGCGGGCGCGCGGGTGTCGCTTGGCGCGACCTCGACCGCACGGTCGACGGGCTCGGTGTCGACGGGCGGGCGTGGCGGCGGCTCATCGCGCCGCTCCTCGCGCGGCAGCGCGGGGTCGTGTCGTTCACCGGATCCCAGCTGGTGCAGCTGCCGCGCGACCCGATCGCGGCGCTGCGGTTCGGCCTGCGTGCGCTCGAGCAGGGCACGCGTCGTTGGGACGCCCGCTTCTCGCGCGATGTGGCGCCCGCCATGTTCACGGGCGTCGTGGCGCATGCCGCCGGCGGCATGCCCTCGCTCGCCTCCGCGGGCGCCGGGCTGCTGCTCGCCATGCACGCCCACGGGGTGGGCTGGGGATTCCCCAAGGGCGGTTCGCAGCAGATCGCCGACACGCTCGCGAACGAGCTCATCTCGCTCGGGGGTCGCATCATCACGGATGCCCCGGTGAGCTCGCTCGACCAGGTGCGGGGCAGCCGCGCGGTGCTGCTCGACACCGCGCCCGAGCTGCTGCTCAGTGGTGACCTCCCCGGTCGGTACCGGCGGGCGCTGCGGAGGTACCGGTACGGCTCCGGCGTGGCGAAGGTGGACTTCGCGCTCGAGGGCCCGGTGCCGTGGGCGAACGCCGAGGTGGGGCTCGCGCCCACGGTGCACCTCGGCGGCAGCCGCGAGGAGATCGCCGCGGCCGAGAACGCGGTGCGGGCGGGCCTCCAGCCCGGCGTCGACGACGCCGCGCCGCGGCATCCGTACGTGCTCGCGACCCAGCCGACCGTGGTCGACCCGAGCCGGGCTCCGGCCGGCAAGCACGTGCTCTGGGCGTACACGCACGTGCCGGCCGGATCGACGCTCGACGCGACCGAGCTCGTCACGCGCGAGGTCGAGCGGTTCGCACCCGGGTTCCGCGACCTCGTGCTCGCATCGGCGTCGCGCACCGCCGTCGAGATCGGCGCGCAGAACGCCAACTACGTCGGCGGCGACATCTACGCCGGCGAGCTCTCGATGCGGCAGTTCGTGAAGCGACCGGTGGTGTCGACGAAGCCGTGGCGCACGCCGCTCGAGGGCGTCTACCTGTGCTCGAGCGCGACGCCGCCCGGACCGGCCGTGCACGGCATGAACGGGTGGTGGGCGGCGAAGCTCGCGCTCAAGGAGCGGTTCGGGATCGAGTGAGGTCGGCTCCGGCGCTCCTCGACCACCGCTAGGGCGTAGCGTGAGCACGTGGACTGGCTCGACTGGTTCGACGCGCACGACTACGAGATCGCCCGCCAGGTGCTCCAGCGCGGGGTGGCCGCGCTCGCGTTCGTCGCCTTCCTCTCGACGCTGAACCAGTTCCGTCCGCTGCTCGGCGAGGGCGGGCTCCTGCCCGTCCCCGAGCTGCTGCGCATCGCGCGGCGGCTGCGCGGGCCGACGCTGTTCCGCTGGGGCTACACCGACCGCCGCCTCGTCGCGGTCGCGGTCGCGGGCATGGTGCTCGCGGCATCCGTCGTGCTGGGGGTGCCGCAGCTCGGCCCGCCGTTCGTGCCGATGCTCGTGTTCCTCGCGCTATGGATCCTCTACCTCTCGATCGTGAACGTCGGCCAGACGTTCTACGGCTTCGGCTGGGAGATGCTGCTCTGCGAGGCGCTGTTCACCATCGCGTTCCTGGGGTCGAACGACCAGCCGCCGCCCATCACGATCATCGTGCTCGTGTGGTGGCTCGTGTTCCGGCTGGAGTTCGGCGCGGGCATGATCAAGATCCGCGGCGGGCGCGAATGGCGCGACCTCACGGCGCTCATGTACCACCACGAGACGCAGCCGATGCCGAACCCCGTGAGCCGGCAGGCGCACCTGCTGCCGAAGTGGTTCCACCGCGGCGAGGTGGTCGGAAACCACTTCGCCCAGCTCGTCGTGCCGTTCCTGCTGTTCGTCCCGGGGCCGGTCGGCTCGGTCGCGGCGACGATCATCATCCTCACGCAGCTCTGGCTCATCGTCACGGGCAACTTCGCGTGGCTCAACTGGATCACCGTGGTGCTCGCGGCATCCGCCGTCACCGACTCGGCCTGGCACTGGCTCATCCCGGCCATCCCCGCCCACCTGGGCACGGATGCCGCGACGACGCCGGCCTGGTGGTTCGGCATCGTCGCCGCGGTGACCGTGCTCCTCCTCGTGCTGAGCTGGTGGCCGATCAAGAACCTGCTCTCGCGGCGGCAGCTCATGAACGCGAGCTTCAACCGCTGGATGCTCGTGAACGCGTACGGCGCGTTCGGCACGGTGACGAAGCGCCGCATCGAGATCGTGGTCGAGGGCACGCTCGACGAGGTCCCCGACGACGACTCGGAGTGGCGCGAGTACGGCTTCAAGGGCAAGCCCGGCGACCTGCGGCGCATCCCGCGACAGTTCGCGCCGTACCACCTGCGGCTCGACTGGCTCATGTGGTTCCTGCCGCTCGGGCGCATGTGGGAGCCGTGGTTCGAGGTGTTCCTGTTGCGGCTGCTGCAGGCGGATGCCGCGACCCTCCGCCTGCTGCGCGACGACCCGTTCGACGGCGAGCCGCCGACCTGGGTGCGAGCGCACGCCTACCTCTACCGGTTCTCGACGCACGCGGAGTACCGCGCGACGGGGCAGCGCTGGATGCGCACGTTCGAGCACGAGGTGATCGGGCCGGCGGGGCTGCCGTGACGCGGGGTGGGCCGGTCCGCGCTACTCGACGACCGGGGCCGCTTCCGCCTCCGCCGGGCGGTGCTCGATGTCGTCGACGTGGGCGCGCGGCATCGCGACGGCGCCCGCGATCGTCGCCACCGCGGCGATCGCCACGCCGACGAAGACCGCGGCCGAGGCTCCTTGGATCGCGGCGGCGGAGTGCGCGCCGAGTCCCGAGGCGTCGATCATCGCGTTCGCGACGGCGCCGAAGATCGCGACGCCCACGGCGCTGCCCATCGAGCGCAGGAACATGTTCGCGCCCGTGACGACGCCGCGCTCCGACCACGGCACCGACGACTGCGCGGCGATGAGCGTCGGCGAGGCCACGAGCCCCAGCCCGAGGCCGACGACGAAGCAGGCGATCGCGGCCGTCACCGGGTTCGGGACGAACGTCGCCGCGACGAGTCCGGCGGTGCCGAGCACGGCGATGCCGAGCCCGACGAACGCGGTGTTGCGGAAGCCGATCCGCAGGAAGAGGCGTCCCGACTGCGACGCGGAGATCGGCCAGCCGAGCGTGAGGGCGGCGACCGCCAGGCCCGAGACGATCGGCGTCGCACCGGCCGACACCTCGAGGAACGTCGGCACGTATGAGGTCAGGCCGATGAGCACGGCGCCGACGCCGAACGACATCAGGGAGGTCGTGACGATGAGCCGCCGGGAGAACACCCAGAGCGGCAGCACCGGCTCGGCGGCCCGCCGCTCGATGAGCACGAACGCCACGAGCAGCAGCGCCGCGACGGCGAACGCGCCGATGCTCTGCCAGGAGTTCCACGCCCAGGCCTGGCCGCCCTCGAGCACCGCGAGGATCAGCAGCGTGAGCCCGACGGTGAGCACGGCCGCGCCTGCGATGTCGATGCGGTGCTTCTTTCGCTCGACGGTCTCGTGGTAGTTCCTGATGAGCATCCACGCCGCGAGGATGCTCAGCGGGATGTTGACGAAGAAGATCCAGCGCCACGAGAGGAACTCGGCGAAGATCCCGCCGAGCGAGGGCCCGATGACGGATGACGCGGCCCATACGCTCGCGATGTAGCCCTGGACCCGGGCCCGCTCGCGCACGGTGTAGATGTCGCCCGTGATGGTGATCGACACCGGCAGCACGGCACCGGCGCCGAGGCCCTGGATCGCGCGGAACACGATGAGCGAGGTCATGTCCCAGGCGAAGCCCGCGAGGATCGAGCCGACGAGGAACGTGCCGATGCCGATCAGGATGATGGGCTTGCGGCCGACCGTGTCGGCGAGCTTGGCGTAGACCGGCACCGAGACGGCCTGGGCGAGCAGGTAGATCGAGAACAGCCACGGGAACTGCGCGAAGCCGCCGATGTCGGCCACGATCGACGGCACCGCCGTCGCGAGGATGGTCGCCTCGATCGCGACGAGGCCGGTGCACAGCATCAGGGCGATGAGCACCGGCCCGCGTTCGGAGCGGAATCCCACGGCGGTCTGCTCGGTCACGTTCCTCCTCCTTGCGCGGGCGCGGCGAAGCACCCTGCACCACAGGTGCAACGCGTCGGATCGGGATCCATTCCCGCTTTCGCGGCATCCGATGCACAGGAATGCATGCACGTCGTGGCCCTCGTGTCAATGGGATCCGCTCGAGGCCCGGTTCGGACAGACTGGCTGGTACGCATGGATGACCAGTGTGGTGCGCCACCCGATACGACGTACGACCAGGAGCCGACCATGATCGACCCGCAACCCGCCGACCCGGCGACCGCCTCCCCATCGCGGCTCCGCTACGACTTCCTCGAACACCTGGGCTCGGGCGGCATGGCCGACGTGTATCGCGCGCGCGACACCGAGCTCGGTCGCGATGTCGCGATCAAGGTGTTCCGCGACGACGAGGACACGATCGCCGACCAGCAGCGGCGGGAGCGCGAGATCCACCTGCTCGGCACGCTGAACCATCCGGGACTCGTCGGCGTGTTCGACGCCGGAACGCTCCTGCACGACGGGCACCCGCGTCGCTACCTCGTGATGGAGCTCGTCGAGGGCCGTTCGCTCGCGCATCGCCTGGCCAACGCGCCCATGAAGCCGCGGCAGGTTGCCGACATCGGGTCGCAGCTGGCCGATGCGCTGAGCTACGTGCACGCGCGGTCGATCGTGCACCGCGACGTCAAGCCCGAGAACGTGCTGCTCGACGAGACGCCCGCCCTCGGCTACACCCTGCTCGCGAAGCTCGCGGACTTCGGCGTCGCGCAGTTCGTCGACGGATCCCGCCTCACGAGCGACGGCGCCATCATGGGCACCGCCGCCTACATCTCGCCCGAGCAGGCGCGCGGCGACGAGATCGGCACCCCGAGCGACGTCTACTCGCTCGGGCTCGTGCTCCTCGAGGCGCTGCGGGGCGAACGCGAGTACACGGGCACCGCGATCGAAGCCGCGCTCGCCCGGCTGCACCGGCCGCCGGCGATCCCCGACCAGGTGCCGGAGGACTGGCGCGAACTGCTGCGGGCCATGACCCACGACGACCCGGCGAAGCGGCCCACGGCGCACGACGTCGCGGCAACACTGCGCGACATCATCCGCTCGATGATCATCGAGGGGCGCGGCAAGCACGAGCGCGGGCGTCGAGTCGTCGGTGCGGGCCGCTCGACCGCGGCGCGCACCGCGGTACTCGCGAGCTCGGTCGTCGGCGGGGCCGTGGTGCTCGTCGTCGCGGTCGTCGGAGCCGTGCTCGGTGCCGGCGCGCTCTGAGCCCGCCACACCGGCGCGGCGCCAGCCGCCCGCGGCCCGAGCGCGTAGCGTCACTCGCATGTGGAGACGCAGGCAGGCACCGGTCGTCGATCCGCCGCCCGTGGCCGAGATCACGTCGGATGCCGACGTGCACGCGCCCGAGGTGAAGATCCACGCGTTCCGCATCGGCTTCGTCGGCGCGATCGGCGTGCTGCTCGCACTCCTGCTCGGCGGCATCGTCGGCCAGCTCGGCACCGTCATCCTCTACGTCGCGCTGGCGCTGTTCCTGGCCCTCGGCCTCGACCCGGTCGTGAGCTGGCTGCAGCGGCACGACGTGCCGCGCTGGCTCGCGATCCTCCTCGTGTTCGTGGTCGTGATCGGCGTGTTCGTCGCCCTCATCGCCACCATCGTGCCGATCGTGGTCGAGCAGACCACGAGGATCATCGACGACTGGGACTCGATCGTCGAGGGCGTGCAGAACAGCGACTTCGTCGCCTGGATCGCGTCCATCGGCGGCGAGGGCCTGAGCCTCGACGCGGCGATCGACTCGGCGGTGGACTGGCTCGGCGACCCCGCCAACCTCGGTGCGCTGACCGGCGGCATCCTCGCGGTCGGAGCGGGCATCGCCGGCGGCCTCACCGGCGCGGTGATCGTGCTGATCCTCATGCTCTACTTCCTCGCCTCGCTCGAGGCCATGAAGCGCTACGCCGCCCGGTTCGTGCCCGCGAGCCACCGCACGCAGTTCCGGTCGGTGGCCGAGGAGGTCACGGGCTCGGTCGGCCGCTACGTCATCGGCCAGGTGAGCCTCGCCTCGATCAACGGCGTCCTGAGCCTCGTGTTCCTGTCGATCATCGGCGCGCCCTTCCCGATCCTGCTCGCGTTCATCGCCTTCCTCGCCTCCCTCGTGCCGCTCGTCGGCACGCTGACGGGCGCGATCATCATCACGCTCGTCTGCCTCACGGCGTCGCCGGCGACCGCGATCGCCGCGGGCATCTACTACCTGATCTACATGCAGGTCGAGGCCTACGTGCTGAGCCCGCGCATCATGAACCGCGCGGTGGCCGTGCCGGGCGCCCTGGTCGTGATCGCCGCGGTGGCGGGCGGCACGCTCGGCGGGGTGCTCGGCGCGCTCGTCGCGATCCCGGTGGCGGCGTCGCTCATCATCATCGTCGAGAAGGTGATCTTCCCCCGCCAGGACGCGATCTAGCTCCGGCGGCGGGGCGATGGGCTCGGAGTCCGCTGCCTGGGCGGCTTGCCGTACCCCGAACACGACGGATGCCGCGACGCGGCGTCGCGGCATCCGTCGATCTCGACCGGGGCGACCCGGTCAGGTTCGGAGGACCGAGCCGCCCGCGCGGACGCGGCTGATGGCGTCGACGGTGGCGGCGAGGATGAGGACGCTGCCGGTGACGACGAGGTTGACGCCGGCCGGCAGGTTCAGCAGGCCGAGGCCGTTCGTGATCACGGCGATCACGAGGGCACCGATGGCGGCGTGCAGGAGCCGGCCGCGTCCGCCGAAGAGGCTGACGCCGCCGACGACGGCGGCGGCGACGCCGGACAGGACGATCTCGCGCCCGGCGGCGGCGTCGACGGACCCGACCTTGCTGATCGAGAACAGGCCCGACACGACCGCGAGGGTGGAGCAGCAGATGAACGCCGTCCAGCGGATCAGCATGACCTTCACACCCGAGCGGCGGGCCGCCTCCGCGTTGCCGCCGATGGCGTAGAGGTAGCGGCCGTACTTGGTGCGGTCGAGCACGAACGTGCCGATCCAGAGGATGACGAGCACGATCGGGACGACGATCGGGACGCCTTCGACCACGCCGACGGACTGGCCGCGGTTGCGACTGAGGATCGCGATCGCAGCGCCGCCGACGACCGCGATGACGCCGAGCTTGATCCACACGAGTGCGATGGTGCGGTTCGCCACGCCCGCGCGCCGACGTCGCGCACGGTCCCAGAACGAGGTCGCGGCGGACACGGCGAGGATCACGCCGAGCATGGCCCAGCCGGCCCAGACCGGCATGTTCGAGTTCTGGATCGCGGTGATCTCGGGGATCTGCACGCGGTAGAGGCCGCCCGCGCCGATGATCCAGAGCGTGATGCCCTGGTAGCCGAGGAACAGGCCGAGTGTCACCACGAAGGACGGAATGCCGACCCTCGCGACGAAGAATCCGATGAACGTGCCGGTGAGGATGCCCACCGCGAACGCGACGAGGAGGGCGAGGACCCACGGCACGCCGTTCACGTTCACGAGCACGATGAACAGCGCCATGGTCATGCCCGAGGTGACGCCGGCGGACAGGTCGATCTCGCCGAGCAGGAGCACGAACACGAGCGCCATGCCGAGCATGACGAGGGTCGCGGCCTGGGTGAGGAGGTTCGCGAAGTTCCGCTCGGTGAGGAAGAACGGGCTGAGGAAGCTGAACAGGATGGTCAGCACCACGAACCCGCCGACGGCGGGCAGCGCGCCCATGTCGCCCGAACGCAGGCGCTGGAAGTACGCACGGACCTGGTCGCCGAGCGACCCCTCCTGGCCCGAGCCGATCAGGTCGGCCGGAATCGTGGTCACCGACGGGTCGACGGCCGGCGACGTCTTCTGCGTGCTCATGCGCTCGCTCCCTGCGGCGTCTTCGCGCCGGTGATGTAGCCGACGACGTCGTCGCGGGTGGTCTGGTCGGCGTCGAGGGACGCGACCATCTGCCCGAGGTACAGGACGCTGATGTAGTCGGCCACCTCGAACACGTCGGCGAGGTTGTGGCTGATGATGATGACCGCGACGCCCTGCTCGGCGAGGCGCTGCACCAGGTGCAGCACCTGCTCGGTCTGCGCGACGCCCAGGGCCGCGGTCGGCTCGTCGAGGATCACGAGCCGCGCCTTCTTCAGCACGGCGCGGGCGATCGCGACGGTCTGCCGCTGCCCGCCGGAGAGACTCGACACCTTCTGCCGCACCGATTTCACGGTGCGTACCGAGAGCGAGCGGAGGGTGTCGGAGGCGTCCCGCTCCATGCGGCCCTCGTCGAACGTGCCGAACTCGGTCTCCTCGCGGCCGAGGAACATGTTCTGCACGATGTCGAGGTTGTCGCACAGCGCGAGGTCCTGGTAGACGACCTCGATGCCGAGGCGGGACGCGTCACGCGGGGTGTGCAGGTTCACCGGCTCGCCGTCGAACCGCACCACGCCGTCGTCGTACGGCTGCACGCCCGCCAACCCCTTGATCAGGGTCGACTTGCCCGCGCCGTTGTCACCCACCAGCGCGGTGACCTTGCCCGGGTAGGCCTTCAGGTCCACGCCCTTCAACACGCTCACGGGACCGAAGCTCTTCACGACCCCTTCGAGCTCGATGATCGGCGTTCCGGCGCCGTCCCTGCTCGCATCCATGCCGCATCCTTTCGACGACGCTGTCCAGCTCTCAGTGTGGCACTCGGGGGCCGAGGCCGGGAGGGGGAGATCGGGCCCCGGACTCGGCGGTCGCCCGCCGAGGCCCGGGGCCCGATCAGAGGTCAGGTACTACTGGATTCCGTACTCGCCGCACTTGGCCTCGACCTCGCCCTGGCAGAGCTCGGCCGGGTCGGCGTCGCCGGCGTCGACCACGTCGACGACCTGCTCGGGGCCGACGAGCTGCGGGGTGACCGCCACGTACGGCGTGCCGTCCTCGAGCTCCTGGTCGGCCGTGGGCGACTCGCCCTGCAGCAGCGCCACCGCGAGTTCGACCGCGGCGTCGGCCTCGAGCTTGACCGGCTTGTAGACCGTGGCGGTCTGCTTGCCGAGCAGCACGTTCTGCAGGCCCGCGATCGACGCGTCCTGACCGGAGACCGGAACGACGAGGCCGTTCTTGTCCAGGATCGTGATCACGCCCGCCGCGTTGGTGTCGTTGGCGACCCACACCGCGTCGACCTTGCCGCCGAGCGAGGTCAGCGCCTGCTCGAAGTTGGTCGCGGACTTCTCACCGTCCCACACGCCCGGAGGCTCGGCGGCCGGCTTGATCCCAGCGGCCTCCATGACCTCGACCGCGCCGTCGTGGAACATCTTCGCGTTGCCGTCGGACGGGTCGCCGCCCATGTACACGACCACCGCGCTCGCCGGGTCCTTGCCCGCCGTCGCCAGGCCGTCGACGATCGACTGCCCCTCGAGGCGCCCGACCTCGATGTTGTCGAACGAGACGTAGTAGTCGACGCCCTCGATCGGGCGGTCGTAGGCGATGACCGGGATGCCCTCGGCCTTGGCCTTCTCGGCCACGGCGGCGCCGGCGCCGTTGTAGTCGACGAGCAGCATCACGCCGCAGCCCTGGCTGAGCTGCTGGTCCGCGATGGTGGCGTACTTGTTCACGTCGCCCTGCGCGTTCTGGATGTCGGACTCGAAGCCGGCCGCATCGAGGCCCTCTTCGAGGTACTTGCGGTCGAAGTTCTCCCAGCGCGGCGAGGATGCGGCATCAGGCAGGATCACGCACGCACGCGTCGCAGCCTCAGCACCACCCGTCTCACCACCAGAACCACCGCTCGAACACGCCGCCAGCAGCAGCGCCGAAACCCCGGCGACCGCAGCGACAGAGACCAATGAAGACGTCTTCATGGCTCTCCCCTTCTTCAAGGTTGAGGTCGACCCCTCCGGGTACCCCCGTCGTCCTCGGCGGCGGCACTGTCATCATGCGCCCAAATGTCGCACCGCCGAACAAAAGGTTGATAACACTTCCGTAACTTACTGACGAGACAGTAAGTGAGGCGGCGCAGGAATCCGCGGGGCGCGGGGGAGCGCTCTCACGTACGTCCCCCGGACTGGGGTGGCAGCGGCGGGGCGGGAATCCGTTTACCAGCGGCAGCGCGTCGGGCGCCGTCAGGTTGCGCGTCGCCCGGGTCGGAACCAGATGCTCGCGTCAGAACCAGATGCTGAGGTGCGGCGTGCGATCCGACGCGAACATGCGGTCGGCGAGCACGAGCGTGCGCGGCGCGGTCTCCGTGATGCGCGCGGCGCGGGCGAGCAGCGACGGCCGCACGCCGCCGAGGTAGACCGCCCCGAGCTCCTGGATGCCGAGCCGCAGGCCGGGGCCCGCGGCATCCGCGCCCTCGACCGGCTCGACCTCGGCGCGACCGCGATCGTCGACCGTGAGCCGGAACCGTCCGCGGGCGTGGCCCAGCACGTCGGAGACGTCGAGCACGAGCGTGCCGCTCGTGCCGTAGCGGCGTGCCCGCAGCGCCTCGATCGGGTCGAGGATGCGCACCCACAGGTGGTCGTCGACGTCGGTGACGCTCACGGCGCGCGGGTCCTCGAGGAGCCAGGGCAGCGGTTCGTCGACCGAGCGGAGCCGGGCGCGGACGCCGGTCACGAAGTCCTGCTCGATGAGGAAGCGCCAGAGCGCGCGCTCGGCGTCGTCGGTCGCGGCGACGAGGAAGTCGAACTCGAGGAACCCGGGCTGGTTCGGCTCGCGGGTGATGCGGTAGGCGGCGAAGCCCTGGGCCTGCCCGTGCTCGTCGTCGTAGCGCACGGCCCGGATCGACCGGGCGCCGTCGCCGTCGGGGTCGACGAGGCCGAGCGCGCGATCGAGGATCCCCGGCCAGCGGTCGATCTCGCCGGGCGTTCGGGCTACGGCGCGACGCGCGATGGCGGGCGCCGCCTCGCGCAGGTCGGATGCCGCGACGAAGTGCACGCGCCCCGGGGCATCCGGCCCGACCCAGTGGGTGCGACGGCGGTCGACCGTGATCGTGGCCGCCTTGGCTGCCGGGGCGAAGCCGAACCGCCCGTAGATGGTCGCCTCGGTGGCCGTGAGCATGGCCACGGCGGCGCCGGCGGCGCGCGCGTTGGCGAGCTCGCCCTCCATGAGGGCGCGGGCGATGCCGCGACGGCGATGCGTGGGGGAGACGGTCACGGCGCTCACGGCCCACGCGTCGACGCTGCGCCCGCCGGGCACGCTGAGCCCGGTCGGCCAGGCGTCGACCGTCGCGACGGGGGTCTCGGGCTGCGCCGCGGTCGGGTCGTAGACGCCGTGCACGCGCCGCTCGGAGGCAACGGACAGGTCGTAGTCGCGGTCGACGTCACGGGGCCGGCCGTGGTGGAAGCCGCGGTTCTCCGCCTCGATCCAGGCGAGCATCCCGGCGTGGTCGTCGGGGTCGAGCAGGCGGTACTCCAAGCCGTGTCGTGCGAGTGCGGCGGATGCCACGGGGTCGAGCTGGATGCTGCGGGGATCGAACGGCATCCCGCCAGCGTAGCGAGCCAGCCTGATCGACGGCACAATGGAGGAATGATCGGGCAAACGCTTTCCCAGATCGAGCACGCGATCGACGGGCGGCATCCGCTGCGCTCCGTGCTGCGCCTGCTCGACCTGCATCGCGGCCGCGTGCTCGCCGCGGTCGGCTTCTTCGCGCTGAAGGACACGCCGCTCTGGCTGCTGCCCGTCGTCACGGCGGGGGTCATCGACGTCGTCGTCGCGGGAGGGCCGCTCTCGACGCTCGCCATCTGGGCGGGCGTCGCCCTCGTGGCGCTGCTGCAGAACTACCCGAACCACGTCACCTACACGCGGCTCTTCATGGGCGCCGTGCGCTCGATCGGCGCCGACCTGCGCAACGCCCTCGCGTCCCGCCTGCAATCGCTCTCGATCGGCTTCCACTCGCGTGCGAACTCCGCGATCGTGCAGACGAAGGTCGTGCGCGACGTCGAGAACGTCGAGGTCATGCTGCAGCAGACGGCGCATCCGCTGCTCTCGGCGACCATGGTGCTCATCGGCGCGATCGTCATGACCGCCATCAACGTGCCCGCGTTCCTGCCCGTCTACGCGCTCGCGATCCCGCTGGCGGTGCTGCTGCGCGCGATCCTGAACCGGCGCAGCGCCGCCCGCAACGAGACGTTCCGCCGCGAGGTCGAGCAGTTCTCCGCCCGCGTCGGCGAGATGGCCACGCTCATGCCGATCACTCGCGCCCACGGCCTCGAGCAGGCCGCGGTGCGCCGGGTGGCGCACGGCGCAGAGGGCGTGCGCACGGCCGGCTTCGCGCTCGACCTGCTGAACGGACGCTTCGCGTCGCTGTCGTGGGTGAGCCTGCAGCTGTTGGGCGTCGGATGCCTCGTGCTCGCCGCCTGGATCTCGATCACCGGGTTCATCCCCATCACGCCCGGCCAGGTGGTGCTGCTGAGCTCCTACTTCGCGCTGCTCACCGGAGCGGCCACGAACCTCCTCATGCTGCTGCCCGTGATCGCCCGCGGCACCGAGTCGATCCGCTCGATCGCCGAGGTGGTGCAGGAGCCCGACCTCGAGTTCAACGAGGGCAAGCGCGCCGTCGACGCCGTGCGCGGCGGCATCCGGCTCGAGCGCGTGGAGTACCGCTACGACCTCGGCGTCCCGCCGGCACTCGACGACGTGTCGCTCGACATCCGGCCCGGCGAGACGGTCGCGTTCGTCGGGTCGTCGGGTTCGGGCAAGTCGACGCTGCTCAACCTCGTGCTCGGATTCCTCCGGCCGACGCGCGGGCGGGTGCGCCTCGACGGCGTCGACATGGAGGAGCTCGACCTGCGCACCTTCCGCCGGTTCGTGTCGGTCGTGCCGCAGGAGTCGGTGCTCTTCGAGGGGACGATCCGCGAGAACGTCGTCTACGGCCTGGGCGAGGTGAGCGACGAACGCGTGCTCGCCGCGCTCCGCGACGCCAACGCGCTCGAGATCGTCGAGGCGCAGCCCGACGGCTGGGACACGGTCGTCGGCGAGCGTGGCGCACGACTGTCGGGCGGGCAGCGCCAGCGGCTCTCGATCGCGCGAGCGCTCGTGCGCGACCCGCGCGTGCTGCTGCTCGACGAGGCGACGAGTGCGCTCGACCCCGAGTCCGAGGCGAAGATCAAGGGCGCGCTCGAGCACCTCATGCGCGGGCGCACGACGCTCGTGGTCGCGCACCGGCTCTCGACAATCCGCAGCGCGGACCGCATCGTCGTGCTCGAGCGCGGACGCATCGTCGAGGTCGGCTCGCACGACGAGCTGCTCGCGGCGGGCGGGCGCTATGCGGAGCTCGACCGGGTGCAGTCGGCGTAGCCGCCGGAGCGTCGATCGCACGGAATCCCGTCCGTGCGCTGGAATCCCGAAGGCGCGGGACTCCAGCGCACGAACAGGATTCCGGCGCGGGCTCCGGAGCACGCCGCAGCCCTCAGCCTCCGACGTGCGGCCCGAGGTGCTGGTGCACCGTCGAGATCACGACCGAGCCCTCGCCGACCGCCGAGGCGACGCGCTTGATCGAGCCGCGCCGCACGTCGCCGACCGCGAAGAAGCCGGGCACGGACGACTCGAGCGGGAACGGGTCGCGTCCGCTGCCCAGCCACGCCCGTCGCCCGCCCTCCTCGAGCACCTCGGCGCCCGTGATCACGGAGCCCCACTGGTCGCGCAGCACCTCGGGCGGCAGCCACTCGGTGTGCGGCCGGGCGCCGATGGTGATGAACACCGCGTCGGCCGGCACCGAGACCTGCTCGCCGCCGTCAGAGCGCTGGAGCACGACGTGGTCGAGGCGGTCGGGGTCGCGGGTGGCGCCGGCATCCACGACGTGGGAGCCGGTGATGAGACCGACGCCCGCGGCATCCAGCTGGTCGATGAGGTACTGCGACATGCTCGCGGCGAGCGACGGACCTCGCACGACGAGCGACACCGATCGGGCGTACCGCGCGAGGTGCAGCGCCGCCTGCCCGGCGGAGTTGCCGCCGCCGACGACGAGCACGTCGCGGCCCGTCTGGGCCCGCGCCTCGACCGAGGACGCGCCGTAGAACACCGACGAGCCCACGAACCGCGCCAGGCCCGGGGCCGCGAGCCGGCGGTACGTCACGCCCGACGCGAGCACCACGGCCCGCGCCCGCACCACGTCGCCCGCGGCACCGTTCGCGCCCGCGGCGGACACGTCGAGCTCAAACCCGTCGTCGACCATGCGCACGCCGGTGACCCGGCGCGTGTGGGCGAACTGCGCGCCGAACACCCAGGCCTGCTGGTAGGCGCGCTGCGCGAGCTCGGCGCCCGAGACGCCGCGCGAGAATCCGAGGTAGTTGCGGATAAGTGAGCTCGACCCCGCCTGCCCGCCGATCGACTCGCCCTCGAGCACGAGGGTGTCGAGGCCCTCCGACGAGGCGTACACCGCCGCGGCGAGGCCCGACGGCCCGGCGCCGATCACGACCACGTCGACCACGTGATCGGGCAGCGACGTCGAGAGCCCGTAGGCCCGGGCGAGCTCCGCGTCGTCGGGGTCGACGAGCACGCGGCCGTCGGCCGTGTGCACGAGCGGCACGCCGGTGTACGCGACGCCCGCGGCATCCAGCATCGACTGCGCGTCGGCGGCCGCGGGATCGAGGTGGTCGGCCGGCACGCCCGCACGGGCGAGGCGGTTGCGCAGTTCGTGCGTGCGCGGCTGCGAGACGTCGCCGATCACCGTGTAGGCCCGGTGGCGCTTGCCCGCCGCAGCCTCGTGCTCGCGGAGGAAGTCGGTGATCGCCCGGTGGAACGACTCGTCGGGCGAGTGCGTCGGCCGCACCACGTAGTAGTCGATCTGCACGTGCGTCATGAGCTGGAGCACCGCGTCGGACGTGACCCGGTCGGCCCACGAGCCCCACTCGATCACGAGCCCGCGGCGCACGTCGGGGAACCGGCGGCGCGCCGCCGCGAAGACGCTCTCGTGGTCGTCGACGGGCGACGCGTCATCCGACAGCACGAGCGCCATGCTCCCGCCCTCGGTCGCGGCGAGCTCCTCGACGGCCGCGACCGCCCTCGCCGGGCCATCCGCCTCGACCACGCGGTAGTCGTCGGCGTAGCGCCGTCGCAGCGGCTCGAGCAGGGACGTGCGCACGTCGTCGTCGGCCGAGACCACGAGGATCACCGGCTGGCCGGCGGAGTGCTGCTGGGCAACCATTCGACTCCCCCCGGAGCGGCGCGGCGAGCGGCGGAAGGCCGCCACGGCGCCACTGTACCGCCGGGCCGCCGCGGGCCGCCAGCAGCACGGCGAGCCCCGTGATGGGTATTTACAGCCGGATGCCGCGGGGAACAGACTCGAAGGCATGATCCCCGCCGATCCGGCGATCCGCACGCCAGACCAGCGCCTGCGCGTGTTCGTGAGCTCCACGCTCCGGGAGCTCGCGCCCGAGCGCCGCGCCGTGCGCGCCGCGATCGAGCAGCTCAACCTCGCTCCCGTGATGTTCGAGCTCGGCGCGCGACCGCACCCGCCGCGCGACCTCTACCGCGCCTACCTCGCGCAGAGCGACATCTTCGTCGGGCTCTACGGCGAGCAGTACGGCTGGGTGGCCCCGGGGGAGGACGTCTCGGGGCTCGAGGACGAGTACCGTCTGGCGCCGCCGGCGATGCCGAAGCTCGTGTACGTGCGGGACGGCGGCGATCGCGAGCCGCGTCTCATCGACCTCCTCGCCCGCATCAAGGCCGACGATCGCGCCTCCTACGTGCACTTCACCGACCCGCAGCAGCTCGCGGAGCTCGTGCGCGGCGACCTGGCGACGCTCCTCGCCGAGCGGTTCGCGCGCCCGGCCGAGCCCGACGAGGCGCACTTCACGTCGATGGGCGGCACGGTCGAGCTCCCGACCTCGCTCACCTCGCTCATCGGCCGCGAACAGGAGGTCGCCGCCGTCGCCGAGCTGCTCGCCGACGAGGGGGTGCGGCTCGTCACGCTGACGGGTCCCGGCGGCATCGGCAAGAGCCGGCTCTCGATCGAGGCCGCGAACCGCGTGCGCGACCGGTTCCCCGGCGGCATCGCGTTCGTCGACCTCGCGCCCGTCGTGGATCCGGCGCTCGTGCCCGCCGCCATCGCGAACGCGCTCGGCATCATCGACAACGGCGACGGCACGCTGCACGAGAAGCTGCGCATGGCCGTACGCGACCGGCGTCTGCTGCTGCTCCTCGACAACGTGGAGCAGGTCGTCGATGCGGCGCCCGCCATCCGGGCCCTGCTGACGGATGCCCCGCACCTCACGGTGCTCGCGACGAGCCGCATCCTCCTGCGGGTCACCGGCGAGCACGGCGTCGAGCTGGGCCCCCTCGCCCTTCCCGACATGCGACGCGGCGCGACCGTCGCACGGGCGCTCGCCACGCCGTCGGTCGCGCTCTTCGTCGAGCGCGTGCGGGCGACGAAGCCCGACTTCGAGCTCACGACTGAGAACGTCGAGGACGTCGAGCGCATCGTGGTCGCCCTCGACGGCGTGCCGCTCGCACTCGAGCTCGCCGCCGCGCGCGGGCGCGTGCTCACGCCGGCGGAGCTCCTCGACCGGCTCGACCAGCGCCTGCTCGTGCTCGGCGGCGGCGCCCGCGACCTCCCCGAGCGGCAGCGCACGATCCGCTCCACGATCGAGTGGAGCACGCAGCTGCTCACGCCGACCCAGCAGGAGCTGCTCGCCCGGCTCGGCCTGTTCTCCGGCGTGTTCACGTTCGACGCCGCCGAGTGGATCGCCGAGGGCATCCCCGACGCCGACACGCTCGACGACCTCGCCGCGCTCGTCGACGGCAGCCTCGTGCGACAGCAGGACCGCGGCGACCGCGCGGTGTTCACCATGCTCTCGACCGTGCGCGAGTACGCGCGCGACCGGCTCGACGGCCGGGACGACCTGCGCGAGCTGCGCGACCGGCACGCGCGGTACTACGTGCGACTCGGCGAGCAGGCGGAGCACGAGCTCGAGGGCGCCACGCAGCTCGCATGGATCGCCCGGCTCCACGAGGAGGGCGACAACCTGCGCGCCGCCGTGCGGCACCTGCTCGACTCTCGGCAGTGGGCGGTCGCCGCGCAGTTCGCGTGGACCCTCTACGTGTACTGGTGGGTCGACGGCCACCTCGGCGAGGTGCACGCCTGGATGAAGGAGGTGCTCGACTCGGGCGACGAGCTCGACGCCGCCACGCGAGCGCGTGCCCTCTACTTCACCCGCGCGATCGGGTTCTGGCAGGATCCCGACGAGCTCCTCGTGCCCGGGCTCGGCGAGAGCGCCGCCTTGTTCCGCACCGAGGGCGAGCGGTCGGGGGAGGCGCTCGCGCTCATCTCGCTCGCGCTCGCGCTGCTCGCCTCGCGCGAGCCCGACGTCGTGCGCGCGGGCGAGGCGCTGGAGGGCAGCCTCGGCCTGTTCCGCGAGGCCGACGACACGTGGGGCGAGGCGATGGCGCTCGTCACGACCGGACGTGTGGCCCTGCTCAGCCGGGACGTCCGTGCGGCCGTCGAGCGGTTCGAGGCGAGCCTCGCGGTGGCGCAGCGGCAGCACGACGCCCTCGGAGCGGCGATCGCGCTGCACCACCTGGGCTGGGCCGAGGTGCTGCTCGGCGACTTCTCCGTCGCGCGCGACTGCTTCGAGGAGAGCCTCAGCGAGTCGATCCGGCTGCATCACGACGACGGCGTGGCCTACGGGCTCGAGGGGCTCACGGCGGTGGCGGCGGCCGCCGGCGACCTCCCGCGCGCGGGCACGCTGCTCGGCGCCGCGCAGATCGTGCGCGAGCGGACGGGCCTGTACAACGCGCCCTCGTTCTCGTTCCACCAGCAGTTCGTCGATCCGATCCTCGCCGGACCGGGCCGCGACGTGTTCGAGGCGGCCCGCGCACGCGGTCGCCGCATGCACGTCGACGACGCGGTCGCGTTCGCGCTGCAGCGCGAGACGGCGGATGCCGCGGCATCCGCCACCTGACCACCGAGCCCCCGGCATCCGCCCCATCGAGGAGGCACCCATGAGCGAGACGGCACCCGGAACCGACGCCGCCGAGCGGCACCGCGCCGGCCCCGAGGACCGCGTGCTCCCGTACACGCGCGTGCTCGCGTTCGTCGTCATCCCGTTCCTCGTGGCGGCCGCGTTCCTGCTGCTCGTGCTCCCGGGCGGCACCGAGCAGCACTTCGCCTGGACCATCCAGCCGCCGGTGACCGCGATGCTGCTCGGGTCGGCCTACGCGGGCGGGATCTGGTTCTTCGTGCAGGTCGCGGTGCAGCGGCGCTGGCACCGCGTGCGGCACGGATTCCCCGCCGTGCTCGTGTTCGCGACGCTGCTCGGGATCGCGACGTTCCTGCACTGGGACCGGTTCCACTACGGGCACGTCTCGTTCATCACGTGGGTGGCGCTCTACGTCTCGACCCCGGTGCTCGTGCTCGTGGCGCTCATCCTCAACGTCCGCGAGGACGACGGGATGCCCGAGGGAGACGACGTCGAGATCCCCGCGCCGTGGCGGTACGTGCTCGCGCTCGTCGGCGCGGCATCCACGGTGACCGGGCTCGTGCTCTTCATCGTGCCGTCGCTGCTCATCGGCGCGTGGGCGTGGGAGGTCACGCCGCTCACCGCCCGGGTCGTCGGCGCGGTGCTCACGCTGCCCGGCCTGGTGAACATCTGGATGCTCTGGGACGACCGCTGGTCGGCGTTCCGCCGCGTGTTCCAGGCGCAGCTCGTGAGCCTCGCGTGCATCCTGCTCGCGATCGTCGTGCGGCTCGCCGACTTCGAGTGGGAGCGGCCGAGCGCCTGGCTGTTCGCGATCGGCATCGTCGCGTCGGCCGCCGTCTACGCGCTGTTCTACTTCTCGCTCGAACGGCGCGCCACGCGTAGCGTGTGAGGCGGGAGTCGCGCCGCGCGGCGCGCAGGAGGGGGATCGATGGGCTGGACCGAGGAGTTCCTCGTCGACGCGTACGTCTTCGGGTATCCGATGGTGTACAACGTGTCGTCGATGCAGGCGATCGCGACGCATGGGCTCGGCTCGCTGCCACCGTCCGGGATCAATCGGTTCGCGCATGCGACGAAGCTCGGGTCGCCGTCGGACACGTTCGTGAGCATCAACAACGACACCGTGTACGCCCTCGCGGTGCTCGACCTCTCGGGCGGTCCGCTGCTCCTGCACGTGCCCGACACCGACGGCCGGTACTACGTGCTGCAGTTCGTCGACGCGTGGACGGACAACTTCGCCTACGTCGGCCGCCGCGCCACCGGGACCGCCGAGGGCACCTACCTCATCGCGCCGCCGGGCTGGTCGGGGGAGGCGCCCGACGGCGTGCCCGTCATCGAGAGCCCCACCGACCTCGCGGCGATCGTCGGGCGCATCGCGGTCGACGGCGCGGAGGACATGCCCGCGGTCGCGGCGCTCCAGCCGCAGTTCACGCTGACCCCCCTCGAGGGGAACGGCCCGCTGCGGGGCATCCCGCAGCCGCACGGGGAGATCCCCGAGCACCTGCGCTTCTGGGAGCTGCTGCGCGCGTGGAGCCTCGCCTTCCCGCCGGCGAAGCCCGACGTCGACTACCTGCACCGCTTCGCGGACTACGGCGTCACGACCCGCGGCAACCCGTACGGGGTGGTCGCGCGCGACCAGGAGGAGCACCTCGCCAACGCGTTCGTCGAGGGCCGCAACCGCGTCGAGGACCTCTCGAAGCCCGACCCTGCCGCGGCGGTGAACGGGTGGCAGGCCTGGCCGCACGGCTTCGACTACAACGTCGACTTCCTGGGGCCGGGCACGGTCGACGCGCCCGAGTGGCGGATCGCCGACCGGGCGACCGCGTATGCGACCCGGGCGCGGGCCGCCCGCAACGGGCTCTGGGGCAACCACGGCTACGAGGCCGTCTACGCCGAGGTCTTCGTCGACTCCGAGGGACGCCGGCTCGACGGGTCGCACGCCTACGAACTGCACCTCACGGAGCTGCCGCCCGCCGACGCGTTCTGGTCGATCACGATGTACTCGGTTCCCGACTTCTACCTCGTCGACAACCCGATCGACCGGTACTCGATCGGCGATCGAACGCCCGGGCTCGTGACGGGCGAGGACGGGTCGCTCGTCATCCGCATGCAGCACGAGCGCCCAGACGACGAGGCCGCCGCGGCGAACTGGCTGCCGACGCCCGAGGGCCAGTTCCGCCCGATGCTGCGGGTCTACCAGCCGCGCGCCGAGATGATCGACGGCACCTTCACGATGCCGCCGATCACGCGGCTCGACTGACGCCGGTCCGTTCCGGTCGTCGAGGCGCGCCGCCGCAGGCGACGCGTATCGAGACGCAGCACGGGTCTCGATACGCGTCCGGCTCCGCCGGGCGCTACTCGACCAACGGCGTGGGCGCTACTCGACCACCGAGAGGGGCACGGATGCCGCGAGGTGCGGCACGACCGCGGCCTCGAACGCCGCGGCGGTGCGGGCCACGACGTCGGCGAAGGGCGCGTCCCAGAGCTCCTGGTTGAAGATCTCGACCTCGATGTCGCCCGTGTAACCGGTGCCCTCGACCGCGCTGGTGAGCGAGGCGAAGTCGATCACGCCGTCGCCCGGCTCGTGCCGGCTCAGCAGCACGTCGGCGGGCAGCGGCGTCTTCCAGTCGCACACCTGGTACGTCGCGATGCGACCTTCCGCGCCGGCGCGCGCGATCTGGGGGAGCACGTCGGGGTCCCACCAGATGTGGAACGTGTCGACCGTTGCGCCGACCACGGCGGGGTCGAACGGGGCGGCCAGGTCGAGCGCCTGCTTCAGCGTCGACACGACCGCGCGGTCGGACGCGTACATCGGGTGCAGCGGCTCGATCGCGAGCGTGACACCGGCGGCCTGCGCCTCGGGGGCGAGCTCGGCGAGCGCGTCGGCCACCTGCGCCCGGGCGCCGACCAGGTCGGTCGAGCCCTCGGGGATCCCGCCCGCGACGAGCACGAACACGGCGCGGGAGCCGGGCGCGCCCGCGGCGGCGAGCGTCGCGGTCTCCTCGATGCCGCGGCGGTTGTCGTCGATCGCGGCGCGGCGCGCGGGGCCCTCGGGCACCGTGAAGAACCCGCCCCGGCAGTACGTCGAGAGGCGCAGGCCCGAGTCCGCGAGCCGACGGGCCGACTCCTCGAGGCCGACCGCCTGCACGGGCTCGCGCCAGAGGCCGATCGCCTCGTACCCGCCGTCGGCCACCGCGCGCAGCGCCTGGTCGAGGTCGGCGTACTTGATCGTCGCCTGGTTGAGCGACAGGCGGGGGTGCGCGGCTGAGCTCGTCGACGGAGCGCTCACGCGAGCACCTCCACGTCGTCGGCGGCCGGCGCGGCCGCGGCATCCTGGGCGCCGGCTTCAGCGTCGGCGGATGCCGCGAGCGTGGCCGCCGTGACGTCGACGCCGTTGAGCGTGAGGAGCGAGTGCCAGCGGGCGGCGGCGAGCTCGGGGCGCTCGAGCGCGCCCGACGCGTTCGCCAGCTCGACGATGCGGGAGAGGTGCGGCAGGCTCCGGGCGGCGTGCAGGCCGCCGACCATCTGGAATGCGGCCTGGTGGCCGTTGAGCCACGACAGGAACGCGACGCCCGTCTTGTAGTAGTACGTCGGCGCGGCGAAGACCTGCTGCGACAGCGGCTCGGTGGGCGCGAGGATCTCGCGGTACGCCGCGACGTCGCCGCGGTCCAGCGCCTGGATCGCCGCGGAGGCGTTCGGTGCGAGGGCGGCGAACGCGCCGAGCAGCGCGTCGGAGTGCCCGCGCTCGTCGCCCTCGATCAGGCCGACGTAGTGGTAGTCGTCGCCCGTGAACATGCGGGCGGTCTCGGGGAGCCGTTCGCGCACCGAGATCTCCGCGTCGGCGTCGAGCAGGCTCATCTTCACGCCCTGCACCTTGTCGCGGTTGTACTCGATGATCTGCAGCAGGGTCGCCGCCGCGGCATCCGTGTCGTCGGAGCCGAAGTAGCCGGCGAGCGCTGGGTCGAACGCCGTGCCGAGCCAGTGCAGCACGACCGGGGCGCCCGACGCGGCGAGCACCTCGCGGTACACGCGACGGTAGTCGTCGGGCGTGCGGGCCGCGCGGGCGAGGTGACGGCTCGCCATGAGCACGACGCCCGCACCCGAGTCCTCGGCGTGGTGGAGCTGCTCCTTGTAGGCGTCGATGACCTGCTCGAGGGAGATGGACTCGTCGCCGACATGGTCGGTGTTCACGCCGACGACGAGGTTGGCACCCACCGTCGCCGCCTCGGCGGCGCTGCGGGAGATGAGTTCGCGCGTGGCCAGGGCGTCGAGGCCCATGTTGCGCTGCGCGGTGTCCATGGCGTCGGCGACGCCGAGCCCCCACGACCAGACGTGGTGGCGGAAGGCGAGTGTGGCGTCCCAGTCGATCTCGGCCGGTTCCCCGGGGGTGTTGTCGGCGAACGGCTTGGGCACCACGTGCGCCGCCGCGTACGCGACCCGGCTCGCGAGCGGATGCCGCGGCTTCTGGAACGCGGGCGCCTCCGCCAGCGGCACCGAGCGCAGCGCCCCCTCGCCGTCGATGAGGGTGATCGCGGTCATGGTCAGCGGGCTCCGGTCAGCTCGGGGGCCGCGTCGGACGCCTGCGCCTCGACGGGGGTCGCGGTACCGGTCGCCGTCGCGGCATCCGTCGTCTCGATCGTGACCTCGGGGATGGCGATGCGACGGCCCTCGGCGGAGGAGCGCAGGCCCTCCTCGGCGAGGAGCACGCCGCGCGCGCCGGCGAGGAAGTCGTAGTGGTTCGGGGCGTCCTCGACGACGTGGCGGATGAACTCCTCCCACTGCGTCTTGAAGCCGTTCTCGAACTCTCGGTTGCCGGGGGACTCGATCCAGTCGCCGGCGTAGTCGTGCTCGTCGGCGAGGTCGGGGTTCCACACGGGCTTCGGCGTGGCGTTGCGCGGCTGGATCTTGCAGCCGAACAGGCCCACGACGGCCGAGCCGAGCGTGCCGTCGACCTGGAACTCGACGAGCTCGTCGCGGTTGACGCGCGTGGTCCAGCTGGAGTTGAGCTGGGCGATCACGCCGCCCTCGAGCTCGAAGATCGCGTACGCGGCGTCGTCGGCGGTGGCCGGGTAGGCGTTGCCCTTCTCGTCGACGCGCTCGGGGATCTCGGTGACGGCCTTCGCGTAGACCGACTCGACGCGGCCGAACAGGTTCTCGAGCACGTAGTTCCAGTGCGGGAACATGTCGACGATGATGCCGCCGCCGTCCTCGGCGCGGTAGTTCCAGCTCGGGCGCTGCGCGGGCTGCCAGTCGCCCTCGAAGACCCAGTAGCCGAACTCGCCGCGGACGCTGAGGATGCGTCCGAAGAAGCCCGAGTCGATGAGGCGCTTCAGCTTCTGCAGGCCGGGGAGGTAGAGCTTGTCGTGCACGACGCCGTTCTTGATGCCGGCGGCCGTGGCGAGCTTCGCGAGCTCGAGCGCCTCCTCGAAGCTCTCGGCGGTCGGCTTCTCGGTGTAGATCGCCTTGCCCGCGGCGATGGCCTTGCGGAGCGCGGCGGCGCGGGCCTTCGTCACGAGGAAGTCGGCGTAGATCTGCCAGCGGTCGTCGGCGAGCGCCTCGTCGAGGTTCGTCGTGTAGTGCTCGATGCCGTGCTTCTCGGCGAGCTCGGCGAGCTTCTGCTCGGAGCGGCCGACGAGGATGGGCTCCACCTGCACGCGCGTGCCGTCGGAGAGCTCGACCCCGCCCTGCTTGCGGATCGCCAGGATCGACCGCACGAGGTGCTGCCGGTATCCCATGCGCCCGGAGACGCCGTTCATGATGATGCCGATGGACTGGGCCTGCGGGCTGGCCTGCTGGGTGGTCTGCTCTGCCACGGTGATTCCTGTTCGGGCCGGGAGCGGGTGGCGGAGGCCGCCGCGCCGCTGCGGGAAAGCGTTTACCCGAGTGTAGGACACGATCGCGCGATCGCGCAACACCCAGGTCGCGGGGTGTCGTCACGCGGCGTCGCGGCGCGGGCGTCGTGGGCACGACGGCGGCGGAGGGCGACGCGACGCCGACCGGATACGGTCGTCTGCCTCGGCGGGAAGGTGCTCACTCCCGAATCGAAGGACGAATCGCGTGACTCGCCGGCCCGCCGCCGGCGCGTCCGTCGAATCGTCATGCGACTCGGGCTCCGCCACGAGCGGATGACATGGGCGCGCGGCATCCGTGGTCGGACGCCCTCGCTCGGCTCGTCTGCAGGAGGAACCCCGCGACACGCCGAGCGGATGCCGCGCCCGAGCGGCGCGTCGGTCGGAGGTTCCTGCATCCGGTCGGAGCGGATGCCGGGGGCCTGGCGGCTCGCCACCTGGTCGCGGGGCGAGAGGGGTCCGGCGGATGCCGCGGTGAACATCCGGGCTTGCAGGAACATCCGAAGGACGCGCCGGGTCTGGACGCCTCGCGCGCGGTGTGTCGTCCGGAAGTTCCTGCATTCCGATCGGAGCCGATGCGGCGGGCGTCGTCGGCTTGCGTGGGCGTGCCGGGCAGGGCCGAGCGGATGCCGCGGCGAGCCGCCCGCGGCATCCGTGGCCCGAGCCGGATGCGGCGCGGGGCCTACTACTTGCGCGGGGGCGTGGACTCGCGGATGACGACCTCGGTGCGCACGGCGCCCTCGGCCTGGGCGGCCGCGTCCCCGAGCGCGAGGCGGAGGGCGCGGCGGCCGATCTCCTCGAGGGGGACGCGCACCGTGGTGAGTGCCGGCGTGACGTCGCGAACGGTGGGGATGTCGTCGAAGCCGGCGACCGCGACATCCGTGCCGGGAACGAGGCCCGCGTCGCGGATGGCCGACAGGGCGCCGACGGCCATGACGTCGTTGGCCGCGAACACGCACTCGACGTCGCCGAGGCCGCGTTCGAGCAGGCGGCGCATACCGTCGTAGCCGCCGTCGCGGGTGAACGCGTCGCGGATGACGTCGTCGTCCTCGAGCGTGCCGCCCGTTGCGGCGAGTCCGGCGCGGAAGCCCTCGACGCGGTCGGCCGCGGTGCGCAGTCCCTCGCCGCCGGTGATGACGGCGAAGCGGCGGTAGCCGATGCCGACGAGGCCGCGGGCGAGCGCCTCGGCGCCGGCGAGGTTGTCGACGAGCACCGTGCGGAGGTCGAGCTCGTTGCGGCTGATCAGCACGACCAGGCCGCCCGAGCGCTCGTAGGCGCGGAGCTCCTCGCCCAGGGCGCCCTGGGTCGGGTCGGTCGTCGGCCGCGATCCCGCGAGGATCATGACCCGCGGACGCTGTCCGCGCAGGGTGCGCACGAGCTCGAGCTCGCGCTCGGGGTCGCGCTCGGTCGCCGCCATCGTGACGATGAGCCGCTCGCGGTCGGCCTCGGCGACGACGCCGGCGGCGATCGACGAGAAGTACGGGTCGGCGATGTCGGCCACGAGCAGCGCGACCGTCGTGGTCGTGCCGCGGGCGACCGCCTGCGCCGAGAGGTTGGGGGAGTAGTCGAGCCGGGCGGCGGCCTCGAGGACGCGCTTGCGGTACTCCTCGTTGACCTTGCGCGTGCTGCCGTTCAGCGAGCGCGACGCGGTCGCCAGCGAGACGCCCGCCTCGCGCGCGACGTCGTGCAGCGTCGCCGGTGCGCTCCGCCCGGTTCCGGTGCCGCCCTCGGTCATCCGTCCTCCCGCATGTGCCCGCCCCCTCGGGGCGCCTCGATGCTACCGCGCGAGCGGCTCCGTGACGCCGAGGTTTGGACACGCGCCGTCGTGCTGGTAGAAATGTCCTGAATCCAAGATAGCGCTTTCCCGCCTGATTCCCTCCTGATCCGCCAGTGCGCGGGCATGACCGAGGAAGCGCTTTCTCGCATGATGACCCCGAGTGGAGCACGCGATGGCGCAGGAACGGTACGGACTCATCGGCACGGGAAGCCGCGCGGGCATGTACGTGCGGGCGCTGAGCGGCACCCAGCTCGGCGCCGAGCGCGTGCCCGAGGTCGCCGAGCTCGTCGCGTGGAGCGACGTGAACCCCGGGCGTCTCGACGTGCACGAGCGCGACGTCGTGGCGGCGGGGCATCCGGCACCGGCTCGCTACGCGCCCGACGACCTCGAGGTGATGATCCGCGACGAGCGCATCGACCGCGTCATCGTCACGACCCCCGACTTCACGCACGCCGACTTCGTGGTGCGTGCCCTGCACGCCGGCGCCGACGTCGTGGTCGAGAAGCCGCTCACGATCGACGCCGAGAGCGTGCGGCGCATCGGCGCGGCGATCGCCGAGACCGGCCGCGAAGTCATCACGACGTTCAACTACCGCTACAGCCCGCGCAACTCGACGCTGCGACGGGTCATCGCCGACGGCGAGATCGGGGCGGTCACGTCGGTGCACTTCGAGTGGGCGCTCGACACCGTGCACGGCGCGGATTACTTCCGTCGCTGGCACCGGCAGAAGGCGAACTCGGGCGGCCTGTTCATCCACAAGGCGTCGCACCACTTCGACCTCGTGAACTGGTGGATCGCGGCGACGCCCGTGCGCGTGTTCGCGAGCGGCGGCCTGCGGTTCTACGGCGCCGAGAATGCCGCCGCCCGCGGCCTGGGCGAGCGTCCGGCGCGCGGCACCGGCGCGACAGGCGACCCCTTCGCGCTCGACCTCGCGGGCGACCCGCACCTCAAGGAGCTCTACCTCGACCAGGAGCACCACGACGGCTACCTCCGCGACCGCGACGTGTTCGATGAGGGCATCACGATCGAGGACAACCTCGCCGCCCTCGTCGACTACGACACGGGCGCGACCATGAGCTACTCGCTCAACGCCCACGCGCCGTGGGAGGGCTACCGCGTCACGGTCAACGGCACCGAGGGGCGCGCCGAGCTCGAGGTCGTCGAGCGCGGCGCCGTGCTCATCGGCGAGGACGGCCGCGTCGTCGTCGACCCGAGCATGCACCCCGGCTACTCGCCCGAGGACGAGGTGCGCCCCGACTCCGAGCGCCTCGTCGTGCAGCGGCACTGGGAGGGCGCTCGCATCGTGCCGATCCCCGAGGGCATCGGCAGCCACGGCGGCGGCGACGCGTACCTGCTGCAGCACGTCTTCGGCCGGGTCACCGACGACCAGCCGCTCGGCCGGGTCGCGGGCTACGCCGACGGCGTCAAGGCGGTGTCGGTCGGCATCGCGGGCAACCTGTCGCTCGCCACGGGCGAGCCCGTGCGCATCGCCGACCTCGAGCTCGGCATCTGACGCGGTCGGCCGGATGCCGCGGCTGACCGGGTCCCGCGGCTCATCGTGAGGTGACGCGATCTGCCCTTCCGAGGCCCGCTGAGGGGCGGATCGCGTCACTTCGGTGTTCGCGTTCACGGCGAGCGGATGCCGCGGCTCGCCGACGAAGTGACGGGATCCGCCGTTGCGAGGCGCGCTGAGGGGCGGTTCGCGTCACCTCGCGGTGTCCGGGCCGACCGAGCGGAGGCCGCGGCATCCGGTTTGCGAATTTCTACGTGCGGTAGAAGACTGACTTCTACCAACCGTAGAAAACGGGTATCCACCCGCTCGAGACTGAGGAGCCCCATGCTCTCGGACACCGCCCGCCCCGTCATCGAAGCGACCCTGCCGATCGTCGGCGCACGCATCGGCGAGATCACGCCGATCTTCTACCAGAAGATGTTCGCGGCCCACCCCGAGCTGCTGAACGGGACCTTCAGCCGGGCGAACCAGGCCAACGGCGAGCAGCGGAAGGCCCTGGCCGGCGCGATCGCGGCCTTCGCGACGCACCTGGTGCAGCACCCGGGCACGCTGCCCGAGGCGGTGCTCAGCCGGATCGCGCACAAGCACGCCTCGCTCGGCATCACCGAGGACCAGTACCCGATCGTCTACCGCTACCTGTTCGAGGCGATCGCCGAGGACCTCGGCGACGCGGTGACGCCCGAGGTCTCCTCGGCCTGGAGCGAGGTCTACTGGCTCATGGCCGACGCGCTCATCAAGATCGAGCAGGGCCTCTACGCGAGGCAGGCGAACGACGTGATGTGGGCGTCGTGGCGGGTCGTCGAGAAGGCGCCGGCGAGCCCCACGACGATGACCTTCGTGTTCGAGCCTGCGGATGCGACACCGGTGACGCCGGGCGCGCCCGGCCAGTACGTGAGCGTCCGCATCCCGGTCGCCGACGGCGTGCTCCAGGCTCGCCAGTACACGCTGTCGGCCGATGCCGAGTCGACCGAGCGCCGCACCATCACGACGAAGCTCAACGACGGCGGCGAGGTCTCGCCGATCATGCACGAGCGCGTCGAGGTCGGCGACCTCGTCGAGCTCTCGAACCCCTACGGCGACGTCACCCTCGACGACGGCGACGGCCCGCTCGTGCTGGCGTCGGCCGGCATCGGCTGCACGCCGAGCGCGTCGATCCTGCGCTCGCTCGCCGACGCGGGCTCCGACCGCGAGGTGCTCGTGCTGCACGCCGATCGCAGCGTCGACACGTGGGCGCTGAGCGGCCAGATGCTCGGCGACGTCGAGCGGATCGGTGACGCGAAGCTGCACCTCTGGCTCGAGGATCCCGCCGGCGCGCCCGTCGAGGGCGCTGCGGCCGCGAAGGCCGGCTTCATGCGGCTCACCGATGTCGCCCTGCCCGAGGACGCCACACTGCACCTCTGCGGTCCGCTGCCGTTCATGCAGAAGATCCGCTCCGAGGCGATCGCGCTGGGCGTGCCGGCCCAGCGGATCCGGTACGAGGTCTTCGGCCCCGACCTCTGGCTCGCGTCGAGCAACTGACCGGGCGGGGGCGACGGATGCCGCGATCCCTCGGGCCCGTCGCCGAGATGACGCGATGACACCTTCGGAAGCGTCCGGAAGTGCGTCTGCGTCATCCCGGCGGGCGGGGCAAGGGCGGGCGCGGGTGCGGCGGGCGGATGCCGCGGCATCCGTCGCCCGCGCTCAGGTGCCGTCGATGGGCGGCGCGTGCTTCGGGTAGGCGACGAGCATCGCGCCCGAGAGGATCCAAACGACGCCGATCGCGGCGAGGAGCGCCGGCCCGCCGAGCCCGGCCGCGAGTCCGGCGACGGCGGCGCCGGCCGCGGCGGCCGCCGCTCGGAGGCCCGCGCCCACGGTGAACACCTGCGACCGCAGCGTCGACGGGCTCTGCTGCTTGCGGATGAGCAGCATGGCCGACGCGGCCGGTGCGGTGAACAGTCCCGACACGCCGATCGCGAGGACCGCCCAGAGCTGGCCGAGGTCGAGCGCGGCGACCACGGTGAACACGCCCGTGGCCGCGAAGCCGAGTCCCATCTCGAGCTCGGGGCGGAGCCGGCTCGGGTGCGCGGAGTTCCAGAGGGCGCCGAGGAGCCCGCCCACGGCGAAGGCGGTGACGATGACCGCGCCGCCCGCGGCATCCCCGGTGCTGCCGATCGCGAGCGCGACGGCGGCGATCGCGAGGCCGCCGGCGCCGAACTGGCTCACCGTGCCGCTCGCGGTGATGAGCGCGAGCGGCCGGTGCGTCGCGATGTGGCGGAACCCGGCTGCGATGGTGCGGAGCATCGACGCGTGCGGCTCGCCCGCGAGCGGGCGGAGGCGGAGCGGGATCGTGCCGACTGCGCCGAGGAGTGCGGCGGCGGCCATGACGAGCGTCGCGATGCGGGCGGTCCCGAGCGCGGATGCCGCGGCGACGGCGGCCGGGCCCGCGACGGCGCCGAGGTTGTAGGCGAGCGCGTCCATCGCGTAGGCGCGGCGCTCGTTCGGGATGCCCTCGGTGACGAAGCTCGACAGCCCGCCGAACACGAACGGCGTGGCGAGTCCCGAGATCGCGAGGGCGAGGGCGACGACCCAGGCCGGCACCGGACCGAGGAACGCCGCGATCGTGAAGGCCGCCGCCATGACGAGTCCGGCGCCCGCGACGAGTGCGCCCGGCCGCCGGGTCCGGTCGAGCAGCGCACCGACGACGGGCGCGGCGACGATGCTCGGTCCGAGCGCGGCCGCGGCGAGCAGTCCGCCGAGCGCCACGTCGCCGAGCTGCTCGACGGCGAGCACCGGGATCGCGACCGTGATGCCGCCGACCGCGAGGCGCGGGGGCGTCGCGGCGGTGAGGTAGGCGATCGCGCTCACACGACGAGCACGCCGTCGACCCGGCGCGGGATGCCGAGCACGTTCGCCTCGCGCAGCTCGACGGGCAGCGCCGACTCCGGCGCGTCCTGGTAGGCGACGGGACGCAGGAACCGGCGCAGCGCGGTGACCCCGACCGACGTGTGGATCGACGTGGTCGACGGCCACGGACCGCCGTGCTGCTGCGCCCAGCTCACCGCGACGCCCGTGGGCCAGCCGGCGAAGAGCACGCGTCCGGCGACCTCGGTGAGCACCGCGAGGATGCCGGTGAGGTCCTCGCCGGGCTCGGCGTGCACGGTCGCCGTGAGGCTGCCGCCCACCGCCCGGATCGCCGCGAGCCCGTCGTCGACGTCGTCGTACTCGACCACGAGGGTCGACGGACCGAAGCACTCGGCGAGCAGGGCGCCTGGGTCGGCGCGCACGGCCGACGACGTCGTCGAGAGCACGACGGCCGAGCCGGTGCCCGGCTGCTGCGTGATGTCACCCGCGACCACCGCGACGTCGTCGCGGGCCGCGAGCTCCTCGAGTCCGGTCGCGAACGCGGCGGCGATGCCCTCGGTGAGCATCGGCACGGATGCCGCGGCGCCGACGGCCTCGGCGACGCGCGATGCGAAGTCCGACCCGGCCGGCACGAAGACGACCCCTGGATTCGTGCAGAACTGGCCGGCGCCGAGCGTGAACGACGCGGCGAGTCCGGCGGCCAGCTCGTCGGCGCGAGCGTCGAGCGCAGCCGCCGTGACGAGCACCGGGTTCACCGCGCTGAGCTCGCCGTAGAACGGGATCGGGTCGGGGCGCGACGACGCGAGGTCGAAGAGCGCGCGACCGCCGAGCAGCGAGCCGGTGAATCCGACCGCGCGGATCTCGGGGTGCCGCACGAGCGCGACGCCGGTCTCGCGTCCCTCGACGTGGCCGAAGATCCCGTCGGGGGCTCCGGCCGCCGCGAGCGCGCCCGCCACGACCTCGGCGGTGCGCCGGGAGAGCCGCGGGTGGGCGGAGTGCCCCTTCACGATGACGGCGCATCCGGCCGCGAGGGCCGACGCGGTGTCGCCGCCCGCGACCGAGAACGCGAACGGGAAGTTGGAGGCGCTGAACACGGCGACCGGGCCGAGCGGGCGCAGGATGCGGCGCAGGTCGGGCCGCGGTGGCGTGGTCGTCGGGTCGGGGTGGTCGATCGTCGCCTCGAGGTAGGAGCCCTCGATGATCGCCGCGGCGAAGAGGCGCAGCTGGGCGGTCGTGCGCGCGAGCTCGCCCGTCAGCCGCGGCGTGCCGAGGTGCGACTCCTCGTCGGCGAGCGGGACGAGCTCGTCGGCCGCGGCGTCGAGCGCGTCGGCGACGGCGGTGAGCCAGGCCGCACGCTCGGCGGCGGTCGAGGTGACGGTGGTCGCGAACGCGGCGCGTGCGGCCGCGGCGACGTCGTCGAGCGCGTCGGGGCCTCCGGTCGAGGCGGATCGCGCGGTGTCGGCGGTCGCGGTGCTGGTCATGGTTCCTCCACACGTGATCGGATGTCGCGGCATCCGTGCCCGTTCAATTGAAGCGGATGCCGAGCCCGGGCTGGCCCGTCGTGCGCACCTCGGCGCCCGTCACGGAGACGGGGGAGGGCGACGCGAGCGCGCCGAGGGCCTCGAAGGAGGCGTCCTCGACGGACTCGACCAGGTGGTCGCCGGGCAGGGTCAGGGCGAGCTGCGCCGAGAGCTCGAGCAGCAGGTGCGGCGCGAGCTCGACGCCGCGGTCGTCGGCGAGGGTCGCGATCTCGCGGAACGGCGTGATGCCGCCGACCCGCACGATGTTCGGCTGCACGATCGAGACGGCGCCCGCGTCGATGAACTCGGCGAACCGGTATCGGGTGTGGAGGTTCTCGCCGAGGGCGACGGGCACCTCGATGCGCTCGGCCAACGCGACGTGCGCGGCGAGGTCGTCGGCGCGCAGCGGCTCCTCGATCCAGGCGAGGTCGTATGCGGCGAGCTCGCCGATCGCGCGCTCCGCCTGGTCGAGCGTCCAGCGCTGGTTCGCGTCGATCATGAGGCGGCGGTCGGGCCCGATGACGTCGCGGACGGCCGCGATCCGCTCGAGGTCGCGCGCGAGCTCGGGGCTGCCGACCTTCACCTTCACGGCGTCGAAGCCGGCGGCGACCCAGCGCTCGGCCTGCGACGTGAGCTCGTCGAGCGGGTAGTGCAGGTTGACGCCGCTGCCGTAGACCTCGGCGGTCTCGTGTCGGCGGCCGAGGTGGTCGGCGATGCCGACGCCGGCGCGACGTGCGGCGAGATCCCAGAGCGCGAGGTCGAGCCCCGCCATCGCGATGGTGGTGATGCCCCCGCCACCGCCCTCGTGGAGGTGCGCCCAGAGCGGATGCCACAGCGACTCGGCGTCGGCGTCGCGACCGACCGCGAACGCCGCGATGTCGTGGTCGAGGTGCGCCTGCACCGCGTCGGCGCCGATCGACGGCGTCCACGAGAAGCCGTAGCCGACAGCTCCCGTGGAGTCCTCCACGACGACCTCGACGAGCGAGAGGTCGCGCACGTCGGGTCCCCACGGTCGCGTGAGCGGCACGCGGATCGCGCGCGTGCGCAGGCTCCGGATGGTCGCCGTCACTGCACCGCCGCCGTGCCGAGGCGCTCGGCGAGGGCGAGCCCGGCGTCGAGGATCGCGCCGAGGCGCGCCTCCTGGTCGGGCGTGGGGTCGACGAGCGGCGGGCGCACTGATCCGACATCGAGTCCGCGCAGCCGCAGGCCCGCCTTGATGAGGGACACGCCGAAGCCGGGGGTCTCGTCGCGGAGCCGCACGAGGGGGGTGTAGAACTCGCGCAGGAGGGTCATCCGCGTCGTCTCGTCGCCGTCGGCGTCGGCGCGGTAGTGCAGCGCCGCCACCTCGGGGATCATCGCGAACGCCGCCGACGAGTACAGCGGGATGCCGATGCCCCGGTACGCGCCCTGGCTGAGCTCGGCCGTGAGCAGGCCGTTGAAGAACTGCAGGTCGCGTCCGGTCGCCTCGGCGGCGAGCACGATCTCCTGTGCGAGGCCGATGTCGCCCGTGCCGTCCTTGAAGCCGACGACCTTGGGGTTCGCGGCGAGCCGCGTGATCGCGTCGGCCGTGTAGCGCGCGGTGCCGCGGTGGTACACGATGACGGGCAGATCGGATGCCGCGGCGACCGCCTCGACCCAGGCCACGAGTCCGTCGGTGGTGCCCGCGACGAGATAGGGGGGCAGCAGGAGCAGTCCGTCGGCGCCGGCTTCGGCGGCGCCCCGCGCGAGCTCGATCGCGTGCCCGAGCGGTCCGCCCGCGCCGGCGATGACGGGCAACCGGCCGCCGACGACGTCGACCGTGGCGCGCACGACGTCGATCGCCTCGCGCGCCGCGAGCGCGTGGAACTCGCCGGTGCCGCAGGCGGGGAAGACGCCGCCGGGACCCCACGGGAGCCGCGACGCGACGTGCTCGGACAGCACGTCGAGGTCGACGGCGCCCGATGCGTCGAAGGGCGTCACGGGGAAGAACAGCACCCCGTCGAAGGCGGGTGCGGGTGCGGTCATGATGCCCTCGATTCGATGGGGGTGGTGCCGGCCGCGGCGGTAGCGAGCTCGCTGCGCCAGTTGCGCTCGGGACGCCAGCCGAGGCGCTCGGCGGCCTTGTCGACGGAGAAGACGGGCCGCGTGCCCACCAGCGCGTCGGCGCCGACGCCGAGCGCGGGGGCGAACTCGCGCCAGAGCTCGGCGACCGGCCGGACGGCGAGCGCGTCGGCGGCGCCGACGTAGAACCCTTCGCCGTCGACGACGTCGGCGGGCGCGGAGAGCCACGCGTCGACGAATGCCGCGGCGTCGCGGGCGTCGAGGTAGTTGAAGAGGCTGACGGCCGCGAGCGACGGGTCGGCGAGGCGTTCGGCGATCGTGTGACCCTGCTGGGTGGGGGCTCCGCGCCACTCCTCGGGCGAGATCACGTAGCAGGGGCGGAAGAACCCGTAGGCGCCCGACGACGTGCGCGCGAACATGCGGACGGCCTCCTCGATCACGGCCTTCGACAGGGCGTAGGCGTTCGCGGGCTGCGTCGGATGGGTCTCGTCGATGGGCACGGCGGCGGCCCGCCACGTCGGTGCGCTGTAGCCGACCACCGTGGGGCTCGACGCGGCGAGCACGCGTCGCACGCCGGCCCGGGCGGCGGCGGCGAAGACCGTGTGCACGAGGGTCGTGTTCGTGACGAGGATCTCGCGCTCGGGCGCGCTGAACGGCACCGCGATGCCCGCGAGGTGCACGACCGCGTCGGGCCGGAGCGCGTCGACGAGCTCGCCCGTCGCGTGCTCGTCGCGCAGGTCGAGCACGCGCTCGTCCACGCCGTCGAGTCCGGCCGGCGCCCGATCGACGCCGACGACCGAGTGCCCGGATGCCGCGAGCCCGGCGCTCAGGCTCCGTCCGAGCCGGCCCGACGAGCCGGTGACGACGACGAGCATGCGCCCTCCAATGCGTGTCTGAGAAACCGCTTTCTCAACGAGAGCCTAGGCGACTTCGGCGGTCCCGGGCAACTTCGCGGGTACACTGAGGAACCGGTTTCCCGGGCGGCGGCGTCTGGCGCCCCAGCGTCCGACCGGCGTTGCCGCCGACGAGGGGGATGCGGCAGGAGAGGAGGGCCATGGGCGAGCGGAGTCGTGCCACGACGATCGCCGACGTGGCCGCGCACGCGGGCGTGTCGCAGGCCTCGGTGTCGCGCGTGCTGAACGGCAAGCAGACCGTCGATCCGGCCATCGTGCAGCGAGTCCAGGCGTCGATCGCGACGCTCGGCTACTCGCCGAGCGTCGCCGCGCGCAGTCTCGTGCACGGGCGCAACGACACGATCGCCATGGTCGTGCCCGACCTCGAGAACCCGCTGTTCCAGGGCATCCTCAAGGGGCTGAGCCTCGCCGCGGCATCCGACGGCTATCGCGTGCTCGTCGCCGACACGGCCGAGCAGATCGACGACGAGGAGGCGACCGCGATCGAGGCGCGGCACCGGTGCGACGCGATCGTGCTGTGCGCGCCCCGCATGCCCGAGCAGCGGCTCCGCCGGCTCGTCTCGCAGGTCGCCCCGGTCGTGGTCGTGAACCGTCCGCTTCCCGACGCCGACGTGCCGATCATCGGCGTGGACTACGTGCGCGGCATCCGCGACCTCGTGGAGCACCTCCTCGGGCTCGGCCACCGCCACCTCGCGTACGTGAGCGGTCCGGCCACGAGCGCCTCGAACGCCGAGCGCCTCCGCGGCGTGGAGGAGGCGGAGCAGGTGCATCCCGACCTCCGCATCGACGGCGTGCCCGGCGGCTCCCGGCTCGAGGACGGCTACGCGCTCGCAGAGACCGTGCTTCGCGCCCGCGACGACGGCGCGACGGCGGTCATCGCCTTCAACGACCTCGTCGCGCTCGGGCTCATGACGCGGCTCCGGCAACTCGGCATCGACGTGCCGCGCGACCTCTCGATCGCCGGCTTCGACGACGTGCCCATGGCGGAGTTCGCCACGCCGAGCCTCACGAGCATGTCGGTGCCGCGCGGCGAGATCGGCGCCCAGGTGTGGGCGCGCCTGCGCACGCTCATCGCGGGCGGGCCGATCGAGCACTCGGTGCTGTACCGGCCGCGGCTCGAGGCGCGCGACAGCACGGCGCCCGTGGCATGACGCGCCTCGCCGCGTCCGTGGCGCCCTCGTCGACGCCGTCGCGCGCCGATCGCGCGGTCAAGCACGCGCGCCTCGTCGAGGTGCTGGACCGACGCGGCGCCGATTCGCTCGTGCTGCGCTCGCACACGGCCCTCGCCTGGGTGCTCGACGGCGCGCGCACGCACGTCTCGCTCGCCGGCGATCCGGTCGTCGCGGCCGTCGTCACGCGTGACGGCGTCGAGCTCCGGGTGTTCGACAACGAGGCCGACCGGATGCTCGACGAGGAGCTCGGCGACGCCGGCGACCTCGTCGTCACTCGGGTGCCCTGGCACGAGCCACTCGCGTCCGGCGGCATCGCCGATCTCGAGGAGGCCGACGTCGCCGCCGAGCTCCGAGCGGCCCGGGCGAGACTGCTGCCCGCCGAGCTCGACCGCTACCGAGCGCTCTGCCGCGAGGTGGCCGAGGCGTCGACGGATGCCGCGCTCGCCGCGGTCCCGTCCGACCCCGAGCGCGCCGTGGCGTCACGGCTCGCGGGCGACCTCGTGGCACGCGGCATCGACCCCCTCGTGACGCTCGTCGCCGGACGGTCGCGGCTCGCCCACCGGCATCCGCTGCCCACGGACGCGGCGCTCGGCGATCGGGCGATGCTCGTCGTCTGCGGACGCCGGCACGGGCTCATCGCGAACGCGACGCGCTGGGTGCGGTTCGGACCGGCCGATCCGGGCGATGCGGATGCCGCGCGCCGCATCCTCGTGGTCGAGGCGGCGTTCCTCGACGCCACTGTGCCGGGCACCACGCTCGGCGAGGTGTTCGCAGCCGGCGCCGCGGCCTACGCGGCGAACGGGTTCGACCCCGAGGAGTGGCGACGCCACCACCAGGGCGGCGCGGCGGGCTACGCCGGCCGCGACCCGAGGGCGGTGCCGGGCATCGCCGACGTGGTGCAGGAGGGCCGGGCGTTCGCGTGGAACCCCACCGCGCCCGGCGCGAAGGTCGAGGACACCGTGCTGCTCGGGGCGTCCGGCTTCGAGGTGCTCACGATCGACCCGCGCTGGCCGACGGTGCGGGTGGCCGGACGTGAACGCCCGATCGAGCTCGAACGTGGGTCGTACGGCGCCGGCTGACCCCCCGGACCGGGGCCATGAGGTTCCTTCAGCACCGCGATCGCGGCGCGGTAGCATCCACCATGAGCCAGCCGACGGCACCCGGAGGCCACGGCGCCGGGCGCGACGTTCCGCCGCCCGACGGGGATTCCGAAGGAGGCCATTCACCCGGCGCGAGGCCGAGGCCCCGGGCGCTGCTGTGGACCGGGATCGTCATCGCGGTCGTCGCGATCGTCGTCATCGCGGTGACGATCTGGTCGGGGTCGCAGGGCTCCGTGTCGGATGCCGCGCAGCCGTCCCCGTCCGCCACCGAATCGCCCGCCGCGGAGTCCGGCGCGCTCGACCCCGAGCTGGTCGCGGAACTCGAGGCGGCGGTCGACGAGGGGTTCGCGGCATCCGGGATGCCGGGCGTCATCGTCGGCGTGTGGATCCCCGGTGAGGGCGAGTGGGTGTCGGAGCGAGGGGAGGCCGAGCTCGGCACGGGAGAGCCGATCGGCTCCAACCACCAGCAGAAGATCGGCAGCATCACCAAGACCATCGTCAGTACCGTCATGATGCAGGTGATCGGCGAGGCCGGGTTCGGCGTCGGCCTCGACGACACGCTCGACCGCTGGTATCCCGACTTCCCCGAGGCGTCGAGCATCACGGTGCGGATGCTGCTGAACCACTCGAGCGGCGTCGGCGAGTCCGGGCGGGCGCAGGTCGATCGCATCTGCGCCGACCCGCACGGGATCCCGACGCCCGACGAGCTCATCGCGATCGGCGCGGCGACGCCGCGAGCCGACTTCGCGCCCGGCGAGGGATTCGAGTACTCCAACACGAACTACTACCTGCTCGGCGGCATCCTCGAGCAGGTGACCGGCACCGGCCTCGCCACGCTCATCCACGACCGCATCACCGAGCCGTACGGCATGGACCGCAGCCGGTTCGCGCCCGACGGCCAGGTCACGGCGCCGCTCACCCACGGGTACTCCGTCTTCTGCCCGGCACTCGGATCGCCGGTCGACACCGTCGACTGGTCGAACGGCCAGAGCTGGGCCGGCGGCGGCATGGTGTCGACGCTCGACGACCTGCATGCGTGGGGTGAGGCCCTCGGCGAGGGCGCGGGCGTGACGCCCGAGCTGCAGGCCCGACGGTGGTCCGACCTCGCGCCGAACTTCGGTCGGAGCGGGGCGAGCTACGGCCTCGGCGCCGGCGTCGAGTTCGACGAGGCCACGGGCTGCGTGCTCAGCGTCTCCCACGCCGGCGCCGAGCCGGGATACGGCACGAACCTCGCCTACTACCCGCAGACGGGTGCGGTCTTCGCGATGCTCGGGAACGGCGACGGCCCGACGGGCGAGGCCGTGCTGGAGGTCGGGAAGGCGCTGGCGCCGATCCTCCGTCCGATCCTCAACGGGTCGCCGACCGGTCCGTGCGAGCCGCCTTGGGCGGTCACTCCGTAACTTCGGCACTTCGGCACTTCGGCACTTCGGCACTTCGGTACCGTCGATCGAGGACGCAGCAACTTCGCGCGCGCTCGCACAGGTGACCGTGTACGCTGGGATAGCGCTTTCCCGAACGATCTCGGATGCGCGCACGGATCGACGACGAACCCGAAGGAGACCGATGACCGACATCCGCTTCGACGAGGCCGGCGATCGAGTCCTCGTGCGCGCGGGCGACGCGGTGCTCGCCGAGTACGTGTTCCGCCCCGACCACCCGACCTACGAGTCGCCGCGCCCATACCTCAGCCCGATCCGCACGCTCGGCGGCGAACTCGTCTCGCTCTACCGCCCGCACGACCACGTCTGGCACAAGGGCATCGCCTGGTCGCTGCCGGTCGTCGGCGACGAGAACTTCTGGGGCGGCCCCACCTTCGTGCGCGGCGAGGGCTACGTGCAGCTGCCGAACAACGGCGAGCAGCGGCACGTCGCGTTCTGGTCCGACGAGGCGACGGATGCCGCGGGGCACGTCGGTGCCGGGGAAGGCACCGCCCGCATCGTCGAGCGCCTCGAGTGGATCACGCAGGCGGGCGAGGCGATCTTCGACGAGGAACGGAGGCTCGCGGCATCCGTGCTCGACGACCCCGCGTGGCTGCTCGGCTTCGCGACGCGCCTCACGAACACGACCGAGCGCCCGATCCCGATCGGATCGCCCACGACCCGCGGACGCGAGAATGCGGGCTACGGCGGTCTGTTCTGGCGCGGTCCGAGGTCGTTCACGGGCGGGCAGCTGCTCGCGCCGGGCATCGTCGGCGGCGACGAGCTGCGGGGCACGCGCGCGCCCTGGATGGGCTTCAGCGGGCGCCACGACGAGACGGATGCCGCGTCGACGATCGTGATGGTCGACGACCCCGCCAACCTGCAGCACCCGCCGCAGTGGTTCGCGCGCAGCGAGGACTTCGCGTGCCTGTGCCCCGCGCCGTTCTTCAGCGAGGAGCACGTCGTCGAGCCCGGGGCGACCCTCGCGCTCCGCTACGGGGTCGTCGTCGCCGACGGCTCGAGCGACCCCGAGCGTGCCGCGCGGCTCGCCGACGCAGCCGCGGCGCGGCTGCCCGAGCTCTTGGGAGCGCCGTGAGCCTGCCCGCGTTCCCCGGTGCGACCTCCCTCAGCGCACTCGACGTGTACGACGCAGTGGCGCCCGACGAGCTCGCGGGCGGCACGCCGCACCTGCACACCGTCTCGACCGAGGCCTACCTCGTCATCGGCGGCCGCGGGCGGCTGCACACGATCGACGGGTCGGGAGCCTTCGCGGAGCGGCGACTCGAGCCCGGCGACCTCGTCTGGTTCGCGCCGGGCGTCGTCCATCGGGCGGTGAACGACGGCGGGCTCGCCGTGCGCGTCATCATGCAGAACGCCGGCCTCCCCGAGGCGGGCGACGCGGTGATGACGTTCCCCGACGAGGTGCTCGCCGACCGCGGGCGGTACGCGGATGCCGCGGCGCTGCCGGGCCCCGAGGCATCCGACGCCGATCGACTGGCCGCCGCCGTCGCGCGCCGCGACCTCGCCGTCGCGGGCTACCGCGCGCTGTTCGGCGACGACGGAGAGGTCGACTCCGACCTGCTGGCCCGCCTGCACGAGCGGGCCGTCGCGCTCGTGCGCCCGCGCGTACCCGAGTGGCGTGAGCGCTGGGAGTCCGGCGCGCTCGCCGTCGCCCGGGAGACGGGCGACCGCCTCGATGCGCTCGAGGCCGGCGCCGACCCGGGACTGGCCGCAGCACGCGTGGCCGAGGCATCCGACGCGCCCGCCTTCGGCATGTGCGGCCGGCTGCGCCGCTACGAGACCTTGCCGGCGGCAGCCGGCCCCACCCGAGGAGACCGATGACCGAGTCCACCCCCCTCCGCGCCGCGATCGTCGGCACCGGGGCGATCGCCAACGCCCACGCCGAGGTCCTCCTGGCGACCCCCGGCGCCGAGCTCGTCGCCGTCGTCGATCGGGACCGCTCGCACGCCGACGCGTTCGCCGAACGCTGGGGCGTGCCGACCGTGTTCGACACGCTCGCCGAGCTGCTCGCCTCGGGCGTCGCCGACGTGCTGCACGTCTGCACCCCGCCCGGCGTGCACGCCGCGCAGTCCATCGCCGCCCTCGACGCCGGCCTCCACGTCGTCTGCGAGAAGCCCGCCGCGCTCTCGCTCGACGAGCTCGATGCGATGACGGATGCCGCGTCCCGCAACGACCGGCGCCTCGCCGTCGTGTTCCAGCAGCGCACCGGCTCGGCGGCGGCGCACGTGCGTTCCCTCCTCGACTCGGGTGCGATCGGACGACCGCTCGTGGCGACGTGCGAGACGCTCTGGTACCGCGACCCGGCGTACTTCGCGGTGCCGTGGCGCGGCAAGTGGGCGACCGAGGGCGGCGGCCCGACCCTGGGGCTCGGCATCCACCAGATCGACCTGCTCGCCTGGCTCCTCGGCGACTGGGCCAGTGTGCAGGGGCAGCTCTGGCGGCTCGACCGCGAGACCCAGATGGAGGACGTCTCGACCGCGGTCATCGCGTTCGCCGGCGGCACCGTCGCGTCCGTCGTCACGAGCGCGCTCTCGGCGCGCGAGGTGAGCACCATCCGCATCGACACCGAGCACGCGACCGTCACGGTCGACCACCTCTACGGGCACGGTCACGAGCACTGGCGCATCACGCCCGCGAAGCACGTCGACCCCGAGGTCGCGGCCGCGTGGGCGCTGCCCGAGGTCGAGGAGGCGAGCGGCCACGCGCCGCTGCTGCGCGACATCTACGCGGCGCTCGCCTCCGGGGAGCCCCTGCCGTCGACGGCGTCGGATGCCGCGCGCTCGTTCGAGCTCGTCACGGCGATCTACTCGTCGGCGTCGAACGGCGGCTCCGTGGTGACGCCCGAGACCCTGCGGGCCGACGCCGATCGCCGCCGGAGCCTGGAGAGCCCCATCACCGACCTCCGTCGTGCCTGACGACGACGCGCTGTTCCACGACCCCGTGCACGACGGGGCGACGGATCCCGCGGTCATCCGCCACCGCGACACCGGCGAGTGGTGGATGTTCTTCACGCAACGGCGGGCGACGGTCGACGAGCCCGGGGTGTCGTGGGTGCACGGCACGCGCATCGGCGTCGCCCGATCGCACGACGCGCTGGAGTGGCGGTTCGCGGGCACGGCGGCCGGGCTCGAGCTCGGCGAGGGCGGCGCCGGCGGCGAGACGCACTGGGCGCCCGAGGTGATCGACGACGGCGAGCGGTACCGCATGTACCTCACGGTCATCGACGGGATCTTCGCCGACTGGGACCATCCGCGCCGCATCGTCGAGTACGCGAGCGACGACCTCGAGCGGTGGACGGTCGTCGGCGAGGTGCCGCTGAGCTCCGACCGCGTGATCGACGCGTGCGTCGCCCGCTGCCCCGACGGGCGGTGGCGGCTCTGGTACAAGGACGAGGCCGACGGATCGACCACCTGGGCCGCGGTGAGCGACGACCTGTCGGGCTGGCGGGTCGAGGGCCGCGCGATCGGAGGCCGGCCGCACGAGGGCCCGAACGTGTTCGAGCTCGGCGGCTGGTGGTGGATGCTCGTGGACGAGTGGCGGGGGATGGGCGTGCACCGCTCGACGGACGCCGTCACGTGGACGCGGCAGGGCGGTCCCGACGACGTGATCCTCGGCGAGCCCGGTCGGCGGCGGGGCGACGAGACGTTCGGCCGCCACGGCGACGTGGTCGTCGAGGGGGATCGCGCCGTGCTCTACTACTTCACGCACCCCTACTGGGACGGCTCGGAGCTCGGGTCGAGCGACGCCGCGGCCGCCCGCCTGAGCGCGGTGTTCGCCGCTCCACTGGAGGTTGTGGACGATCGGCTCGTCTGCGACCGCGACGCGGGCGTCGACGGAAACCGCCCCTGACCAGCCTGTTCAATCCTGCGATGAGCGGATGCCGCAGCATCCGGATAACGAATTGAAACGATTTTCCCTCCGCAGTTGACGCCATGGGGTCGAGGGGCTACATTTGGGGAAGCGCTTTCCCACAGCGTGAACCCGCACCAGGCAGACAGAGACGTTTCCGGGAGGACAACGATGTTCAACATTCGCAAGCGCCGCATGGCGGCGGCCGCAGCAGCGCTCACCGCGAGCGCAGCGCTCGTGCTCACGGGCTGCTCGGGCGGCGGCGGCGGCGAGGCGGCAGCCACGTACGACCCCGACGAGGAGGTCACCCTGAACTTCGCGTTCTGGGGCAACGACGTGCGCGCCGCGATGTACGACGAGGCGATCGCCGCGTTCAACGAGGAGTACCCGAACATCACGGTCAACACCTCGTTCCTCGGCTTCCCCGAGTTCTGGGAGAAGCGCCAGACCGAGGCGGCCGGTGGAGGCCTGCCCGACGTCATGCAGTTCGACTACTCCTACCTCCGCCAGTACTCGGAGAACGGGCTCCTGCTCGACCTGAGCCCCTACCTCGGCAACATCATCGACACCGAGCCGCTGTCGCAGCAGATCCTCGACATCGGCGTCGTCGGCGACGAGACCACCGGCATCCCGACCTCCACCAACGCGTGGGGCATGTACACGAACCCCGCGCTGCTCGAGTCGGTCGGCGTCGAGGACTACGAGGGCGGCGGCAGCTGGGAGGACTACGACGCCTGGATGGAGGAGGTCACCACCGCGGGTGCGGGCAGCGTCTTCGGCGGCACCGACTACACCGGCCGCATCCAGAACTTCGAGATCCAGCAGCGCGCCCAGGGCAGCGACCTCTTCACCGAGGACGGCGAGCCGAACTTCACCGAGGAGGACCTCACGGCGTTCTGGGAGCAGGCCGACGGCATCCGCAACGGCGTCGTGGTCCCGCAGCAGAAGCTCGAGGAGGTCTACCCGCTCTCCGGCTTCGACACGGCCCTCACCACGAGCGAGCTGACCTGGGACAACTTCGGCGCCGGCTACCTCGGCAACCTCGGCGAGAACTACACCGAGCTCGGCCTCGTCGCCCCGCCGGTGACGGAGGAGGGCGCGAAGGACCTGTACCTCAAGCCCTCGATGCTCCACTCGATCGCCTCGACGACCGAGCACCCCGAGGCCGCGGCCACGCTGCTCAACTACCTCGTGAACGCGCCCGAGGTCGGCGCCGCCTTCGGCACCAACCGCGGCATCCCCGCGTCGGAGACGCAGCTCGAGGGCGCTGAGCTCGACCCGCTGGGCCAGCAGATCGCCGACTACGAGGAGTCCATCGCGGACCGCCTCGGCGACGCCCCGCCCGTGCCGATCGTCGGCTACGGCAGCCTGGAGGAGAAGTTCCGCCAGCTCGGCCAGGAGCTCGGCTTCGGCACCATCACCCCCGCCGACGCCGCGAAGCAGTTCTTCGACGAGATGGACGTCGTCCTCAACCAGTAACACTGGAAGCAGTCGACACCGGGCCCGGTGGGGCACCACCCCCGCCGGGCCCGGGTACTGTTTTCTCGCAGGAACCGGAGAACCACAGTGAGCACGGAAACCGAATCGATCGTCACGGCCGAGGCCGGGTCGAGAAGCGTGCGGAAGGCCATGCGCCAGGTCCGCCGCGCCGAGGCCAAGGTCCCCACGACCGCCGGCCGCCGGGCGCACAACCGCAAGGAGACGGTCGCCGGGTACGGGTTCCTCGTGCCGTGGCTGATCGGATTCCTGGGCCTCACGGTCGGGCCGATGATCTTCTCGCTGTACCTCGCCTTCACGAAGTACAACCTCTTCACCGAGCCCGAGTGGATCGGCCTCGACAACTTCGTGCGCATGTTCACGGAGGACCCGAACTACATCCAGTCGGTGCAGATCACCCTGGTGTACGTGCTCGTGGGCACCCCGATCAAGCTCGCGGCCGCGCTCGGCGTGGCGATGCTGCTGAACTACCGCGACCGGGGCTCGGGCTTCTTCCGCTCCTCGTTCTACGCCCCCTCGCTCATCGGCGCGTCGGTCTCGGTCGCCATCGTGTGGCGCGCGATGTTCTCCACCGACGGGCCCGTCGACGACACGCTCAGCTTCTTCGGCATCAACATCGGCGGTTGGGTCGGCAATGTCGCCCTCGTCATCCCGATGATGATCCTGCTCGCGGTGTGGCAGTTCGGCGCGCCGATGGTGATCTTCCTCGCCGGGCTCAAGCAGATCCCGCAGGAGCTCTACGAGGCCGCCGAGGTCGACGGCGCCGGGCCGTGGCACAAGTTCCGCAACGTGACCATCCCCATGCTCTCGAGCGTGATCTTCTTCAACCTGCTGCTCGAGCTGATCAACGCGTTCCAGGTGTTCGCGTCGGCGTACATCATCTCGAACGGCTCGGGCGGCCCGGCCGGCATGACGAACTTCTACACGCTGTACCTCTACAAGCGCGGCTTCGCCGACCTGCAGATGGGCTACGCGTCGGCCATGGCGTGGGTCCTGGTGATCGTCGTCGCGATCATCGCCTTCATCCTGTTCAAGACCCAGAAGTCCTGGGTGCACTACGCCGGAGAGAACCGATGACCACCTTCGAAGCCCCTCGCGTCGAGGTCGTCGAGAACGCCCTCGAACCCACCGCCCCGCCCCGTCGGCGCCGGGTCAAGCGCAAGACGATCAACACCGTGATCTGGTTCGTCGTGCTGGTCGTGCTGACCGCGATCGTGCTCTACCCGCTGGTGTGGCTGTTCTTCGCCACGTTCAAGCCGTCGAGCGAGTTCGGCCAGAACCAGGGGCTGATCCCCAACAATCCGACGTTCGACAACTACACGAAGGTCGTCGAGGGCATCGCCGGCACGCCGTTGTACCAGTTCTTCGCGAACTCGTTCTTCATCGCGATCATGGCCGTGATCGGCACCCTGATCTCATCGGCACTCGCTGCGTATGCCTTCGCCCGAATCCGGTTCCGCGGCGTCGGGATCCTGTTCGCCGCGATGATCGGCACGCTGCTGCTGCCGTTCCACGTGATCATCATCCCGCAGTACATCATGTTCCAGAAGCTCGAGCTGGTGGACACGTACGTGCCCCTGATCCTGCCCAAGTTCCTCGCCACCGAGGCGTTCTTCGTGTTCCTGATCGTGCAGTTCATCCGGAACATCCCGCGTGACATGGACGAGGCCGCCCGCATCGACGGCGCCGGGCACATCCGGATCTTCTTCTCGATCATCGTGCCCCTGATCAAGCCCGCCCTCATCACGAGCGCGATCTTCACGTTCATCTGGACCTGGAACGACTTCCTCGGCCCGCTGCTGTACATCAACAGCCCCGAGAAGTACCCGCTGCCCATCGCGCTGCGGCTCTACAACGACGCCACGTCCACCAGCGACTACGGCGCCACCGTCGCCGTGTCCTTCCTCGCGCTCGTGCCGATCCTGATCTTCTTCATCGTGTTCCAGCGCTTCCTCGTCGCCGGCGTCGCCACCCAAGGACTCAAGGGCTAGGGGGCCGAGCGGATGTCACGAGTCGACCGCGTCGCACGTCGTGCCGCCCTCTCGGGGAGCGGCCCCACCCGCGGCGAGACCGCGCACGAGGCTCGGTTCCCGGGTGCCCGCGGAGCGTTCTCGCTCCTCGGCGAGGTGCTCTACGTCGGCATCCTCGTGGCGGTCGTCTCGATCCCCGTGGTCACGCTCCCGGCCGCGCTCGCGGCGGGCGTGCGCCACCTGCGCCGCTACCTGAAGGCCGACGACTCGAGCCTCACCTGGTTCTGGCGGGACGTGCGCTCCGGCCTCGTCGGCGGCATCGGCGTCGGCGCGGCATCCCTCGTGCTCGCCCTCGTACTGGCGCTCGACATCGACCTCGCCGGTTCGGGCGTGCTGCCCGGCGGCCCGGTCGTGGCGGCCGTCGGCTGGGTCGGGCTCGCGGCGCTCGCGCTCACGCTGTTCACCGCAGCCGGACGCTGGACGCCGGGCGGCGGCTGGCTCGGCGCGCTGCGTGAGGTCCCCGGCGCGGTGCGGCAGGACCCGGCCGGCGCCGCCTACCTCGTGGCCACCGCGGTGTTCGCGGGCGTCGTGACCTGGCAGCTCGTGCCGCTCGTGATCCCGGCGCTCGGCTGCGTGGCGCTGGCGATCGTGGCGGTGCCCGAGCGTCCGCGTCGCCGACACGACGTCGACGCGTGAGCCCGTCCCGGCGGCCGCTCCCGGAGTGGGCCCGGGACGCGAGCCTGGGCATCTTCGTGCACTGGGGCCCGTACTCGGTGCCCGCGTGGGCGGAGCCCTCGGGCGCGCTCGGCGCGGTGCCCGACGACGAGTGGTTCGCGCACAACGCGTACGCGGAGTGGTACGCCAACACGATCCGCATCGCGGGCTCGCCCGCCGCGGAGCACCACGCCCGCGAGTACGGCGACGCGCCATACGAGGCGTTCCTCGACGCGTGGCGGGCCGAGTCCTACGACCCCGCCGAGTGGGCGCGCCTGTTCCGCGAGGTCGGCGCCGACTACGTCGTGCCGACCACTAAGCACCATGACGGCGTCGCCCTCTGGGACGCACCGGGTTCGGGCGAGCTCACCACCGTCGCGCGCGGACCCCGCCGCGACCTCATCGCGCCGCTCGCCGACGCGGTGCGGGCCGAGGGCCTGCGCTTCGGCATCTACTACTCGGGCGGACTCGACTGGGCCGTCACCGACCTGCCACCGCACCGGTCGACGGCCGACGTGACCGACCTGCGGCCGACGGATGCCGCGTACAACGCCTACGCGTTCGGCCACGTCGCCGACCTCATCGACCGCTTCGCGCCCGACCTGGTGTGGAACGACATCGACTGGCCCGACGCGGGCAAGGACCCGGGGCCGCACTCGATCGCGTCGCTCCTCGAGCGCTACCGCGCGGCGGTGCCCGACGGCATCGTGAACGACCGCTGGGGCGTCGACGTCTGGGACTACCGCACGAGCGAGTACGACGCGCACACCCAGCACGAGACCGAACCCGGGTGGGAGCACTGCCGGGGCCTCGGATTCTCGTTCGGCTACAACCGCGTCGAGGACGAGGCGCTGACGCTCTCGCCGCGCGAGCTCGCGCGCCTGTACGCCGACGTCGTCTCGCGTGGCGGGCGCCTGCTGCTCAACGTCGGGCCGACCGCGGCCGGCGAGATCCCGGCCGTGCAGCGTCGCGCGCTCGAGGGCGTCGCGTCGTGGATGACCGCGATCAAGCCGCACACGCTCGGTCGCCGGGTGCTCGAGGCCGGCGAGGTCGAGGCGACGGATGCCGCGTGGTGGCGCGCGTGGGCGGTGCCCGACGGGATCGTGGCGGTCGTCGACGGGCCCGCGGCATCCGTGCGCGCCCGTGACGGACGACCCGTCACGACATTCGTGCTGCCCGGCTGAGTCGCCGGGGTCTCGCGGCCCGTTCGGGTGCCTTGCAGGGGTGCGGTCACGGGCGTAGCCTCGGGCCGACTCGCTCCGCCACTGGGGGCCGATGCCGCAGTCGTACGCTGCGCGGGCAGCACCCCGGTCGTCGCGACGGCGAGGGACTGGGGATCATGATGGCCACGCACTTCGACGGGATCGTCAACGTCGACATCCGCGACTCGGAACCCGACTGGACGCCGTTTGAGCCGCCGAAGGCGCCCGATGGCGCGCCGAACGTCGTGTACATCGTGCTCGACGACGTGGGCTTCTCGGCGATGTCGGCCTATGGCGGACCCATCGCCACGCCCAACATCGAGCGGGTCGCAGGCGAGGGCGTGCGGTACACGCAGTGGCACACGACGGCGCTCTGCTCGCCGACCCGGTCGTGCCTGCTGACGGGCCGCAACCACACGCGCAACAGCATGGCGTGCATCACGGAGGCGGCGATCGGCTTCCCCAACGCGAGCGGCACCATCCCGCCGGCGAACGGCATGCTCTCCGAGATCCTCGGCGAGCGCGGGTGGAACACGTACGCCGTCGGGAAATGGCACCTGTGTCCCGACGACGAGATGAACGTCGCGTCGACCCGCCGCAACTGGCCGACCGGGCGCGGCTTCGAGCGCTTCTACGGATTCCTCGGCGCGGAGACCAACCAGTGGTACCCCGAGATCACCTACGACAACCACCCGGTCGACCAGCCGCGCTCGCCCGAAGAGGGCTACCACTTCGGGGAGGACATCACCGACAAGGCCATCGAGTTCATCCGCGACGCGAAGGCGATCGCGCCCGAGAAGCCGTTCTTCCTGTACTACGCGCCGGGCGCCGCGCACGCCCCCCACCATGCCCCGAAGGAGTGGGCCGACCGGTACGCCGGCCGGTTCGACGGCGGCTACGAGGCGCTGCGCGGCGAGACCCTCGCACGGCAGAAGGACCTCGGCCTCGTGCCGGCCGACACCGAGCTGCCGCCCGTGAACCCGATCGGCACTCCCGCGACGAGGACGGGCCCCGACGGTGCGCCGTTCCCGATCATGGACGAGACTCGCCGTTGGGACGACCTCTCCGACGACGAGCGGCGGCTCTTCGCGCGCATGGCCGAGGTGTACGCCGGATTCCTCTCGCACGCCGACCACCAGATCGGCCGCCTCCTCGACTACCTCGACGACCTCGGCGAGCGGGAGAACACGGTCGTCGTGGTCGTGTCCGACAACGGCGCGAGCGGCGAGGGCGGGCCGAACGGCTCGGTCAACGAGATGAAGTTCGCCAACGGCCTGGCGGACGACATCGAGCAGAACCTGTCGATGCTCGACGAGCTCGGCGGCGTGAACACCTACAACCACTACCCGAACGGGTGGGCCATGGCGTTCAACACCCCGTTCAAGATGTGGAAGCGCTACGAGTTCAACGGCGGCACGTGCGATCCGTGCATCATCTCGTGGCCGGCCGGGTCGACCGCGCGCGGCGAGATCCGCGACCAGTACCACCACGCCGTGGACATCGTGCCGACGATCCTCGACCTGCTCGGCGTCGAGGCGCCCGACCGGCTGAAGGGCCACGAGCAGAGCACCTTCGACGGAGTCAGCATGCGGTACTCGCTCGACGACGGCGCGGCGCCCACGGCGCGACGCACCCAGTTCTACTCGATGCTCGGCTCGCGCGCGATCTGGCACGACGGCTGGAAGGCCATCACGAACCACCCGACACTGAGCGGCTGGAGCCGGTTCAACGAGGACGAGTGGGAGCTGTACCACACCGACGTCGACCGGGCCGAGCTGCACGACCTCGCCTCCGAGCACCCCGAGAAGGTGCGCGAGCTCGTGAACCTGTGGTTCGCCGAGGCCGGGCGCAACCAGGCGTTCCCGCTCGACGACCGGTCGGCGCTCGAGATCCTGCTGACGCCCAGGCCGCTGCTCTCGCCGCCCCGGGACCGCTACGTCTACTTCCCCGACATGGGGGAGGTGCCCGAGTCGCAGGCCGTCAACATCCGCAACCGCTCGTTCGTCATCGGCGCGCTCGTCGACCTCCCCGAACCGGGTGCGGCCGGCGTGATCTTCGCGCAGGGGTCGAAGTTCGGCGGGCACGCGCTGTACGTCCGGGACGGCCGGCTCCACTACGTCAACAACTTCGTCGGCGTGATGGAGCAGCGCGTCGACGCGACCGAGGACCTGCCGATCGGCGAGCAGCTGATCATCGCCGCCGCGTTCGACAAGGACGGGGAGGAGGGGCATGTCGCTACGGGCACGCTGACGCTGTATCACGGCGAACGGGCCGTGGGCAGTGCCCGCATCAAGACCCAGCCGGGCAAGTTCTCGATCGCCGGCGAGGGCCTCACGGTCGGACGCGACAGCGGCGCGCCCGTGGCCGACGACTATCCCGGCACCGCGCCCTGGCCGTTCACGGGCGGCACGCTGCACCGGGTGCGGGTCGACGTCAGCGGCGAGCCGTTCGTCGACCTGGAGCGCGAGGCGCAGGCGATGCTCATGCGCGAGTAGGCGGCTTCACGTCCGCTCGCGCCACCGGACCGATTGCTCGACTGAAACGGCGTCGAGCGAGCAGAGCGGTCCGGGTGTCGCGGCCCGGCGAGCCGCCGCGTCCTCGTCGAGCCGAACGGGCGCCTCGGGATGCAGCGGCAGGATGCGCAGGGTCGCGGTGCGTGGCGAGGCGGCGTCGATCGCGTCGAGGTCGACGTGCCAGGGCGTGCCGTCCCAGTAGCGGTCGGCGGTGACCTCGCCGTCGACCTCGAGGGTCGCGACGTCGCCCGCCCAGTCCACGGCGAGCACCCTGCGCACGCCAGGGCGCGGCTCGGGGAGGCCGTCGAGGACGAAGGCGGACGCGAGCTCGCTCACCGTTGCGGGATCCGGCGCGGCCGTGCGCTGCGGGGTGCCGCCGTATCGGACCGGCACGTCGGCGGCGGGGCGCAGCGGGATCCCGGTCGGCGCGGCGACCACGGGTGGTTCGACCTCCGCCCCGAACGGCACGCGCCGGAAGTCGCCGGCACCGGCATCCCATTCCTCGACGATGGGCTCGACCGACCCGCGCACGACCAGCGAGCCGTCCTCGATCCACAGCGGATGCTCGCAGCGCAGCAGTCGGCGCGTCTCGTCGTCGGTGAGCACCCAGAGCCGATGCGCGTCCGAGGCCGGCAGCACGAGGACGTCGAGCGCTCCGAAGCGATGGAGCGTCGGTTCCTCCGGTGGCTCGTGGCTCGCCAGGTCGTCGCCGACCGCCAGCTCGACGCGTACTCCGTCGTCGGCGAGCAGTACGAGGGTCGGCAGGTCGCCGTCGAGGACGGTGACGGCGGAGGCGGTGGCCCAGCGCACCAGGACCCCGCCGAGCTCGAGGCCGATGGGCCATCGTGCCATCGTGCCGCTCGGGAGGTCGATCGGCTCCGCCGGCAGCACGACCTCGCGGTCTGCGAGGCGGAGCTCGAATCGGGCGCCTGCCACCGGCTCGAGGGGCTCGTGCGGCCGATGCACGTTGATGAAGATGAAGCCCGACGAGCCGTCGGACCGCAGCGCCCAGCGCGGCGTCGCCACGTCGTCCTCGTCTGCGGGCAGCGCCTCGGGCAGGCTCGACGTCATGCGGGCCAGGCGATCGCCGAACGCCTCGAGGAACGCGTGCTGGAGCCGGAGCGCGGCGTGACTCGGCGCGAGCACGCCTGCGGCGCCGATCGGCGCGTGGAAGTCGTAGTCGAACCGCGGCAGGTCGTTCGGGTACCCGGTCGCCAGCGACTCCTGGAGGCCGTCGCCGGGGTTCAGGCCTCCGGCGGCCAGGTAGTACCCTTGCCAGGCCGAGCCGCTGCCGAGCTTGACGTGCGCGACCGCGGCCACGTCGTCGGCACTCGGAACCGGCCGACGGTGGTAGGCGGTGGCCATGCCGCCGCCGAGCTCGCACGTCGCCGCGGGGAATCGCGGGTCGCGCGGTCGCGGCGGCCGTGGACCGGCGGACGCACCCCGGACGTCGGCCCCGATGCCGGGGTCGTCCCACTCGTGCGAGAACCGGAACTGCGCGCGGAACCCGCGCGCCCACGGCGCATCCGCGTCCGACCAGAAGCCGTCGCCGTAGCCGCCGTAGACGGGCAGGACCTCGTCCTCCGGGAGCTCGGCGCCGTCCCACGCGGTCGCCGTCCAGAGCGGCGCCGACAGGCCGGCATCCCTCGCGAGGCGTTTCAGGGTCACGAGGTGGCCGGGCTGGTCGATGAGCTCGTTCTCGAGCTGGATCCCGACGATGGGCGCGTCGGGGCCGCATCGCGAGGCCAGCTCCGCTCCGACCGGGGCGTACCAGCCGGAGGCCAGCTCGAGGTAGCCGGGGTCATCGGTGCGATGCCGGACCGGGGCGGCCTGCACCCAGTCGGGGAAGCCGCCGTTGCGGACCTCACCATGGCACCAGGGGCCGATCCGCACGACGACGTCGAGCCCGCATGCGGCGGCGAGGTCCACGAACGCGCCGGCGTCGAGCCCGTCGTCGAATCGCGGCGGCGCGTCGGGCGTGGGCTGGTGGTGGATCCAGAACAGGTACGTCGAGACGATCGTGACGCCGCCCGACCGGAGCAGCCGCAGGCGTTCTGCCCACTCCCGTCGCGGCACGCGCGAGAAGTGCAGTTCGCCCGACACCGGCACGGCCGGACGGCCGTCGACCTCGATCCACTGGTCGGTGAGCGCGATGCGTCGGTGGCGATCCACGGCGTTCGACATCGCTGGTCGGGCCGTCGGCGAGGGCCACGGCCGATGGATCACGCGCAACGGCGCCGAGGCGCTCATGCGCCGCCCGCCTCCGTGATGGTCCGGTTCACCCGCCGCATCCAGTCGGCTTCCCGCCACATCGGATGGTGCGGTGCGGCGTTCGAGCCAGGGACGACGCCCCAGACGCCGTGCTCGAGCGCGGTGCGGATGCCGTGCTCCGCGAGCGCGAGGCCGGCCGCGCCCTCCTCGAACCATCCGTCGCGCGGCGTGTAGCCCACCCATCCCTCGCCCACCACGGCGGGGATGCCGCGCCAGCGCGCCCACTCCGCGATCGCGATGACGCGCGACTCGATCTCGCGCAGCATGACCTCGCGGTACTCGTCGTACTGGTCGTCGAGCCAGGCGTCCCACCTGCCGGCGTCGATCCAGTCGTAGCCGTAGACCATCTGGTCGGTGATGACCGTCGCGTCGAGCTTCCACGGCTTCGGACGGCCGTATTCGCCGAAGGCGGGTGCATCCGCTCGCAGGAGGGCCCGGAGCTCGTGGTTCGGGAAGCCCTCGGTGCCCTCCGAGCGGATGTCGATGCGGCGCTGGAGGGCGTCGAGCACGCCGTAGCTGTACACGTGGAACTGCGCCACGTCGAGCCCGTTCGAGAGCCGATGCATCGCGAGGTGCGGCGGCTTGCCGTAGCTCGCGGTGACGAGCTGGTCGGGGTGGCGCGTCCGCAGCCGCTCCATGGCGTCCGCGCCGCCCGCAACGAGCGGCGGAAGGATCGAGAAGTCGACCTCGTTGTGCAGCTCGGTGAAGGCGATGACGTCGATGAGCCCGGCCGCGCGGATCTCATCGAGCAGGCGCGCGAACGCCTCGGCGAGCACGTCGTAGCGGCGCTCGAGCGGCACCGCGTCGATGGTCTCGAACCACCGCGGGTCGGCGGCGAACGACGTCGACTGCTGGTACTCCCAGCTCGCGAGGATCACGACGACGCCGTGGCGGCGGGCGGAGGCGAGCAGCTCGAACAGCCGTGCCCGCACGTCGAGCCGATAGCCCCCGGGCGCGTCGTACCACCGGGTGCGCTGCCCGTAGAAGCCCCCGGTCGGCGCCGCTCCCAATCCCTCGATGTCGAGGCCGGCCGCGAGGTCGTCGAGGCCCAGGCCGCCCGCGACGAGCAGCGGAGCCGCGCAGATGCGCACGGCGTTGAAGCCGCGGTCGACCGACTCGGCCATCGCCCGGTCGACGTCCTCGAACGGCTCGCCCGAGCCCGCCCTCGTGTACCAGGAGAAGTCCCAGAGGCAGACCGCCAGGCGGGAGGGCAGGTGCTCTGGCAGGGGCCCGGTGAGCGATCCGTCGGGCGCGGCGGGCATCGCCGGGGTTCCGAGGTAGCGCTCGGTCATGCCCGCGCCTCCTCGGCGATCGCGGTCGACAGCAGCCGGCCGTGCGCGGCCGCGTCGCGCAGCCGTCGCGCGTCGTCGGCCCTGCGCTCCGCGGTGTCGATCGAGAACAGCAGCAGCTCGGGCAGCGACGTCGCGAAGTAGTCGACGCGATCGGCGGATGCCTCGAGCTCCGCCGCGCGCGCCTCGAGGCTCGCCCAGACGCGCTCGGCCTCGTCGAGCTCACCGAGTCGGACGTGGGCGACGCCGACCCATGCGTCCCGACCGTCGACCACCGTCGTGCCCGCCGCGAGCGGACCGTGCACGTCGCGTGCCCGTCGCCAGGCCGTCTCCGCCGCATCGCGTTCGCCGCAGGCCAGCTCGGCGTCGCCGAGCAGCACGAAGCGCTCTGCGACGGGGTCGGCGGGGTGGCGCCCCTCGCCGAGGTGCTCGGGCACGCGGATGCCGCTAGCGAGCAGGTCGCGGGCGGCGCGCGGATCCGTGACCAGCAGCTCGCGGGCCACCGCGGCGGATGCCCGATCGAATGCGGCGATGACCCGTCCCTCCCCACCCTCGAACGGCTGGAACTCCCGGTCCTCGATGAAGGCAAGCGCCTCGCCGGGGCGGCCGACGTCGACGAGGAGCCCGGCGTACTCGATCGCGAGGTCGTCGCGCACCAGGGCGCCCGCGCCCGCCCGCTCGATCGCGGCCAGGCGATCCTCGGGCCGGGAGCCGCGGACCGCGCTCAACAGGTCGCGCTCGTAGACCAGGCGCGCATCGTCGGGGGCGAGCTCCATGGCCCGCGCGTATCGCGCGTCGGCCGTACGCAGGTCGCCGCCCGTGTTGACGAGGGCGACGGCGGCATTGCGCCACACGACCGGATCCCCGACGCCCCCGGCGATCGAGGCCTCGAGCGCCACGAGGGCGTCATGGACGCGGCCCGCATCGAGCAGCCAGCAGCCGAGGTAGCCGTTCGCGCGGGCGTCGGACGGGTCGGCCGCCAGGGCCGCGTCGAGCACGCCGAGGTCGTCGAGTCCCGAGGGGAAGGCGAGACGTGGATCCGCGCGGCGGACGTCGGCGCGTGCGGCTCGCGCGCCCTCCGTGTCGCCGGCGTCGTCGAGGAAGGCCGCGAGCGCGTAGCCGGCGAGCGGCGCCGGATTGCCGAACGGGCCGGGCGCGGACGCGGCGGCCCGACGGACGAGGCGGATCGCGCGCCCGGCGTCGCCGATCCGGTGCACCTCGTGCGCCATCGTGAGCAGCGTGCGGGGGTCGGCCGGTGCGAGCGCGTCGTCGAGTGCGGCGAGCAGCGGGTCGAGCGGGTCGGCCGCACGGGCGGCCGCCAGCGCCTCGGATGCCGCGCCATCGCGTCCGAGCGCGCGAAGCGCGACGACCCGGGCGGCGACGGCCTGGGCGCTCGCCGGATCGGCGCGCGCCGCGGCCTCGGCGAACGACAGCGCACCCGTGGCGTCGCCGGCCCGCATCGCGAGCCTCGCGCGTCCCAACGTTGCGGGCAGGGCGAGGGCGCCGTCCCACGAGGCCTTCCCGAAGGCGTCGGCCGCGTCGACGAGCCGCCCGAGCCGCTCGAGCGCGAGGCCCCTGAGCAGGTGCACGTCGCCCCGCTCGGGATTGAGGTTCCGGCGCGTGAGGCGCTCCGCGGCGCGGTCGAGGTGGTCCAGGGCGACGTCGAGCTCCCCGCGATCCCAGGCCAGGCGGGCCAGGGCGAGGCGTGCGCGGGAGTCGCCGGAGTCGCGCGCCACCGCCTCCGCGAAGTACGGCTCTGCCGAGCGGGTCGGGTGGCGGTACTGCGCGAGGTGGAGGCCGGTCAGGACGAGCTCGTCGGCGCTCTCGATCTCCGCCGGCCCAGGCGGCTCCGTCGCGACCCACGGCTCGCCGGCCGGCGCCGGATGCGCGCGCCATGCGACGAGCTCGCGGTCGCCGAGCGTCACCTCGACGGTGAGGTCATCCCGCGAAGCGGGTGCCTCCAGCTCGAGCTCGGTGATGAACGGACCGCCGGGCCCGATGGCCGGCGTCCACCTGCGCACCGGGACGTCGTCGCGTCGGAGCGCGACGTGGACCGCCGCATGCGCAGCCGTCGTCGCGACGCCGAGCCGCACGCGGCATCCGTCGACCTCGAGTCCGATCGCGGCGTCGAGCGTCGCCTGCACGGCCGGGCCGATGTCCTGGATGGGGTACCAGTACTGGCGGAACGTGCGAGTCTCGCCGGGCAGCAGCCAGCTGAAGTCGGGCTGGTTGTCGGTGAAGACGCCGGCCATGAGCTCCACGTACGGCCCGTCGCCGTCGGTGAGGTGCCGGTCCCAGGCGTGGCCGATGTCGCCGTCGCCCCAGGTCCACTGCTTCTTGCCGGGCGCGATCGCGCGATCGGCCCAGTGCACGAAGCCGGCGCCGGCCCGGTGGTCGTAGCCGCCGAAGAAGTCGTCGGCCGTGTCCGTGATCATGTACGACGTGGGCACCGGGATGTTCGCGGAGACGTCGATGCGGTCGGCGCCGGCGCGCTCCGCGGCGAGGGCCGGGTAGTCGACGCCGTAGTAGGGGCGGTCAGCAGCGGGGAACGCAGTGATCGCCCGCCGGGCGTGGTCGGCGACGTACCGGACATCCGTCGGGAAGAACGACTGGTAGCCGTCGTGCGCACGTGCCGCGACGTTCGCCCACCACAGGAACGTCTGCGCCACGTCGGTCCGGTTGACGAGCCGCGCCTCCAGCTCGATCAGGGCCGAGTCGCCCCTCAGGCGGATGCCGTGGCTGCCGCGCATGCGCTGCAGCGGATCGAGGTCGCTGTGCCACACCGTCACCGAGCCGTCCTCGTCGCGTTCGATGGAGGTGTCGACGGGGAGGTACGTCGCGGGTCGGTGGTGCTGCGGCCAGTTGAACTCGACGCCGCCCGAGACCCACGGGCCGGCGAGGCCGACCAGTGCGGGCTTGATGACGTTGTTGCGGTAGAAGAAGTCGTAGTCGCGGGTCTTGTCGTAGCCGATGTGGATCCGGCCGCCGAGCTCGGGCAGCAGCACGAGCCGGATCCACCGATTCTCGAGGTGGATCGCCCGCCAGGCCCGCGGCGTCCGGCCGGGAAGGATCCGGTCGGTGAACGGGATGGGGTAGACCGTCCCGCTCGACCCCTGGTAGACGCGCCGCTCGAGGAACAGCGGATAGCGATCGGGCTCTGCGGGCTCGTAGGTGTCGATCGTGAGCGGGGCCTCCCAGCAGGCGACGCCGCCGGCCTCGATGGCCGCGCGTTCGGCGGCGGGGGCTTCGGGCAGCACGATCGGGTGGTTCAGGTCGGTCACGCCGTCCACGGTACGCCGCCCATGTGGGCCGGCACATGGTCGATCGAGGGTCGTGCATGGACGTTTCGACGCCCGTGCCATCATGGTGGCATGGAACGCCGAGAAGGATTCGCGAACCAGCGCCTGAGCGTCGTTCCGCGTCCGGCCGTCGCCGAGGCCCTGGCGCGCCCGGTGACCCGTCGACTCGTGGTCACGGATGCCGGGTGGTTCCCGCGCGCCCACCGGCATCTCCGCATCCGGCCGGGCGGCGCCGAGGAGGGGATCGTCATCGTGTGCGTCGCGGGCGGCGGCTGGGTCGACGTCGCCGGGACGCGGGTGCGGGTCACGCCCTCGACCGCCGTCCTCATCCCGCCGCGCGTGCCGCACTCCTACGGTGCCGATGACGGCGAGCCATGGACGATCTGGTGGTGCCACCTCCGCGGCAGCGACCTCGCCGACCTCTGGAGCGCGATCGGGGCGGACGCCGACCGGCCGCTCGTCTCGCTGCGCGCGGTCGACCGGGTGACCGTGCTGCTCGACGAGATCGTCTCGGCGCTCGAGCGCGACCAGTCCCCGGCGCGACTGCTCGCCACGGCGGGCATCGCGTGGCGACTGATGACGCAGCTCGCGGTCGATCGCCGGCTCCCCGAGCAGGGGGAACCGCTCGAGCGGGCGATGCGCTACCTCGAGGAGCGCGTCGACGGCGGCATCCGGGTCTCGGATCTCGCTCGGCTCGTCGGCGTCTCCACCTCGCACCTCGGCGCCCTCTTCCGGGATGCCACGGGCGGCGGCGTGCTCGCGTATCACACGGGTCTCAAGATGGCGCGGGCGCGGCGCCTGCTCGACACCACCGACCTGCACGTCTCCGAGGTCGGCCGCGAAGTCGGCTACGCCGATCCGTTCTACTTCTCGCGGCAGTTCAGCCGGGTGCACGGCATGAGTCCCAGCGACTACCGCGTGCAGCGCAAGGGCTGATCCGGCGCGCGGACTGGGGTCACGCACATCGTTGACCCCGCCACGTGCCGCGGTTACGTTCGCAGGGTGCGAACCGCGGATGCCTCGACGAGCCAGTTCCCCACCGGCGGGCCCCGCGCATGATCACCGTCGACGAGCTCCGCGGCATCCGCATCTTCGCGCCGCTTCCGCAGGAGGCGCTCGAGTACCTCGCCGGCTCCGTCGAGGACATCCACCTCGTGCCGGGGGAGTACTTCGCGCACGAGGGCGACGAGCGCGCGCTGTTCGTCGTGGTGGAGGGCGGCGCCGAGATCACCAAGGTGGTGAACGGCGAGGAGCGCGTGATCGGCGTGCGGACGCCGGGCCGCTTCTTCGGCGAGGTGCCCATGACGCTGAGCACGCCGTTCCCGGCCTCGGGTCGCGCGGCAGGAGCATCGCGCATCCTGAAGCTCGACGTGACCGCCTTCTACACGCTGGCCGCGATGGCGCCCTCGATCCCGGCACGGGTCGCCGGGCTCGCGCGCCGCTACCTCGACTCGCTGCAGGAGCTCGCCGCCGAGCAGCCCGAGACCGACCTCCGCCTCGTCGGACCGCGGCTCGATGCGGGAACGCACCAGGTCGCCACGTTCCTGACGCGCAACCAGGTGGCGTTCGAGCGGGTCACGCTCGACGCCGCCGTCGCGGGCGAGACCTACCCGGTCCTTGAACGGGCCGACGGCTCCCGCTTCGTCGCGCCGTCGATGCGCGAGGTGGCGGTCGCCGCCGGGCTGGACGTCGAGCCGTCGGCGACCGGCTACGACGTCGTCATCCTCGGCGCCGGCCCCGCCGGGCTCACCGCGGCGGTGAACGGCGCGGCCGAGGGCCTGCGCACCGTGGTCATCGAGTCGCTCGCGCCAGGTGGGCAGGCGGGCACGTCGACCAGAATCGAGAACTACACGGGCTTCCCGTTCGGCATCTCGGGCGACGAGCTCGCCAGCCGTGCCCTGAAGCAGGCGAAGCGGCTCGGCGCCGAGATCGTCGTCACCCGCACCGTCCAGGCGATCCGCCCGCACGGCGACCTGCACGAGGTCGTCCTCGACGGCGGCGAGACCCTGCGCGCGCCCGTCGTCATCGCGGCGACCGGCGTCGAGTGGCGCACCCTGCCCGTGCCCGCGGTCGATCGCTTCCTCGGCAACGGCGTCTACTACGGAGCGGCCCGGAGCGACGCGGCGATCGCGAAGGCCGCCGACGTGGCGATCATCGGCGCGGGAAACTCAGCCGGCCAGGCCGCGATCTTCTTCTCGCGGCACGCCCGGTCGGTCACGATGCTCGTGCGCGGGCCGTCGCTCGAGGCGAGCATGTCGCGCTACCTCATCGACCAGATCGGCGCCAACGCGGGCATCCGCGTCGAGACCCGCAGCGAGGTCGTCGACCTGCACGGCGATCGCAGCCTGGAATCGATCGACGTCGTCGATCGCACCACCGGCACGGTGTCGCGCCGGGACTTCGGCGTCGTGTTCGTGATGATCGGCGCGGATGCCGTCACGAACTGGCTGCCGACCGACATCGCCCGCGACCAGCACGGGTTCATCCTCACGGGGGCTGATGCCGCGGCCACCGAGGAGTGGAGCGCCGACCGTCGCCCGTTCGCGCTCGAGACGAGCACGCCCGGGATCTTCGCGGTGGGCGACGTGCGGTCGGGCTCCGTGAAGCGCGTCGCCGCCGGCGTGGGGGAGGGCGGGATGGCCATCGCCTTCGTGCACCAGTACCTCGCGCTGCGCACCGAGGCAACCGCATGACCGTCGAACCCGCCCGCACCGGAGGATCGAGATGACCGCATCCGCTCGCCCGTGGTTCGATCCCGAGCTCGAGCCCGCGCTCGGCGGGCTGCCGCACTTCTTCACGACGCTCGAGCCCGACGGGATCGCCGAGTTCCGCGCGGCGCTCGCGTCGCCGCCGCCGATCGCGGAGGTGATCGCGGGGCGGCCTGTGGTCGTGAGCGACCACGCCGCCGCGAGCGCCGACGGCACGAAGATCACGGTCTCGGTGCTGCGCCGGACGGACCACGAGGGCGCGGGGCATCCGGGCGCCTACTTCGTGCACGGCGGCGGCATGGTCGCCGGCACCCGCTGGTCGCTCGGCGCCATGCTCGTCGACCACGTGCTCGAGTACGACGCCGTCGTGGCGGCCGTGGAGTACCGCCTCGCACCCGACGCACCCGACCCGGCCCCGCTCGAGGACGCCTTCGCCGGCTGGACCTGGTTCACCGACCACGCCGGCGCGTTCGGCTTCGATCCGGCGCGCGTGCTCATCGCCGGGCCGAGCGCGGGCGGCGGGCTCAGCGCGGGCACGACGCTGCTCGCGCGCGATCGGGGCGGGCGGATGCCGCTGGCGCAGCTGCTCATGTGGCCGATGCTCGACGACCGCGTCGCGACCGCCTCGGCGCAGCAGGTCGACGGCGTGGGCATCTGGGACCGCACGAGCGACGTGACGGGCTGGACCGCCCTGCTCGGCGATCGCCGTGGCACCGACGACGTCTCGCCGTACTCGGCCCCTGCGCGCATGGCCGACCTCTCGGGGCTTCCGCCGGCGTACCTCGAGGTCGGCGGCGCCGAGGTGTTCCGCGACGAGGTCGTCGCCTACGCGAGCCGCATCTGGGCCGCCGGCGGCAGCGCGGAGCTGCACGTGTGGCCGGGCGGGTTCCACGGGTTCCAGAACGTGGTGCCCGGCGCGGCCGTGTCGCGCACCGCGGTGGCGACCCGCGAAGCCTGGGTCCGTCGGGTCCTGGGGTGAGCCGGGCGGATGGCGCGGCGGCGCGGCATCCGATCAGCCCTTGGTGGACCCCGCCGTGAGGTCGGCCTTCCAGAACCGCTGGAGCGACACCATGAGCACGACGAGCAGGATCACCGAGACGGCCGAGCCGGTGACCACGAGCGTGGTGAACGCGGGGTCGCGCTGGGTCTGCGAGTTCCAGAGCGTCAGGCCGAGCGTGATCGGGAACCGCTTGGGGTCGTTGAGCATGACGAGCGGCAGCAGGTAGTTGTTCCAGATCGTCACGAACTGGAACAGGAAGATCGTCACGATCGCGGGCGTCATCATGCGGGTCGCGATGGAGCCGAAGATGCGCAGGTCGCCGGCCCCGTCGATGCGCGCCGCCTCGATCACCTCGTCGGGCACCGACGCGTTCGCATGGATGCGTGCGAGGTACACGCCGAACGGGCTGACCATGCAGGGCAGCAGCACGCTCCAGTACGAGCCCGTGAGGCCGACGGCGTTGAGCAGGAAGTAGAGGGGCAGCGCGATCACGGTGGCGGGCACGAGCACCCCGCCGAGGATCGTCCAGAACAGGGCCTCCTTGCCCGGGAATGCGTACTTCGCGAAGGCGTAGCCGGCGCCGACGGAGATCACCGTCGCGACCAGGGCTCCGACGCCCGAGTACAGGATGCTGTTCAGGATCCAGATCGAGAACGCTCCGCCGTCCTGCGTGAAGAGGGCGACCAGGTTCTCCCACGCCTGCGGGCTGTCGGAGAACCAGAGGCCGAACGTCGAGTAGAGGTCGCCGGGCGACTTCGTCGCCGCGATGAGCACCCAGGCGATGGGCAGCAGGAAGTAGATCGAGGCCGCGACGAGCGCCGCGTTCACGAGCACCGCGCCGGAAATGCCGCGCCGACGAGCCGGACGCGGGGCGCGGGTCGCCGGCGCGGTCGCGAGCGGGGCGGACGTGCGCGCCGCGACGGGCGAAGGCGCTTCGGTGGTCACCATGCGCGGTTCCCCTTCCGGTTCACGATGCGGAGGAACAGCGCCGAGAACGCGAACGCCAGCAGCGCCACGATCACCGCCATCGCGGCCGCGAGGTTCGGGTCGCCCTGCGTGAACGCCTGGTTGTAGGCGGCGAGGTTGGGCGTGTAGTCGGAGCTGATCGCGGTCGTGAGCGGGCGCAGCACGAGCGGCTCGACGAACAGCTGGAGGGTGCCGATGATCGTGAACAGGGTGATGAGCACGATCGACGGGCGGATGAGCGGCAGCTTGATGTGCCAGATCACGCGCCACTCGCCGGCGCCGTCCAGGCGGGCCGCTTCGTAGAGGTCGGACGGGATCGCATCGAGCGCCGCGATGAGGATGAGCATGTTGTAGCCCGCGAAGCCCCAGAGGGCGATGTTCGCGATGGCGAAGAGCACGGCGTCGCTCGACAGCGGGTTCGCCTCGATGCCGACCGCCCCGAGGAGCTGGAGCACCGGGCTCGTGGCGGGGATGTAGAGGAAGCCCCAGAGCAGCGCCGCGATCACGCCGGGAACCCCATAGGGCATGAAGTAGGTGACCCGGAAGAGCCGGGGGAATCGGGCGGCCGCGGCGCCGAGCAGCAGCGCGAGGGCGAGCGCCGTGAGCACCATCAGCGGCACCTCGATGGCGGAGAACGCCACGAGCCGCCCGAGGCTGGCGAGGAACGCCGGGCTCGAGAGCGCCGCGACGTAGTTGTCGAGGAATACGAACTCGCGGGTGGGGGCGGTGAGACCGAGTCCGCTCGACTTCTGCGCGAAGAGGCTGTCGACGACGGCGAAGACGATCGGCGCGACGAAGAACAGCGCGAACATGACGAGGAACGGCAGGAGCAGGACCCACAGCGCGGCAGGCGGACGCGATCTGCTGCGGCGGACGGGGGTGTACGTGCTGGCGGTCACGGTGGAGCTCCTCGGAGATGGACGATCGGATGCCGGACGGCGGGTGAGGCGCGGCATGGTGGTCGGGCGACGACGACGGGCGGCCCGGCGTGAGCCGGGCCGCCCGCGGGCTCACTCGGCGACCGAGATTCCCTTGTCCTCGAGTGCGGCGACGAAGTCCGCCTGCGTCGCGACGTACGCCTCGGTGAGCGGCGTGCCGGCTTCGACGGCCGCCTTCACGTTGTCGGTGAGCGAGGCGAACAGCGTCTGCGAAAGCGGGGGCCACTTCCAGGTCGCGGCGACGGCGGCATCCGACTCGGCGAACACGTCCCAGATGTCCTGGCCGCCGTAGAACGCGAAGACCTCGGGGTCGTCCTGCAGGCTGGGGATGGACTCGAGGTCGGTGATCGCAGGCCATCCGGCGCCGACGCTCGTGAGGATGCTCACGCTCTCGGGTTCGCTGTTCAGCCAGAGGGCGAACTCGGCCGCCTCCTCCGGGTGCTTCGAGCCCTTGAGCACGACGTTCGCCGAGCCGCCGGCCCAGGTGGCCGAGACGGTCTCCCCGTCGGACCACTGCGGCATCGGGGCGACGGCCCAGCCGCCCGCGGTGTCGGGAGCGGTGCCGCGCACGATCGCGTCGGCCCACGAGCCCGAGATCCACGAGGCGACGTTGCCGTTCTGGATGTCGGCGTTCCACTCGCTCGAGAAATCGGCCTCGATCTTCACGAGGTCCTCATCGATGAGTCGCTGCCAGAACTCGGCGACCTTCAGGGTCGCCTCGTCGTCGATGGCGACCTTCCACGCGTCGCCCTCGGTCGAGAACCACTCGCCGCCGCCCTGCTGGGAGAGGCCGATGAGCCAGGGCGCCTGGTTGAACGCGAACGCCGCGATGTAGTGGTTCGGGTCGGAGGCGTGGATGACCTTCGCCGCCTCGTAGTACTCCTCCCACGTCGTGGGGGCGGCGAGGCCGAGCGAGTCGAAGATGTCCTTGCGGTAGAACTGGCCGAGGGGGCCCGACGCCTGCGGGATCGAGTAGACGCGGTCGTCGAACACGCCCGTCTCCCACTGCCACTCGGTGAAGCGGTCGGCGTCGTCGGCGACGTACTCGGTGATGTCCTCGAGGGCGTCGTTCACGAGGAAGTCGGGGATCGCGTCGTAGCCGACCTGCGCGACATCCGCGGGATCACCCGCCTGCACGGCCGAGAGCATCTTCGCGTAGCCGCCGTCGGGGCCCGCGGTGATGGTCTCGAGGGTGACGTGGATGTCGTCGTGGGCCTCGTTGAAGGCGTCGACGGCCTGGTCGATGTTCGGGACCCAGGACTGGAAGGTGAGCTCCACGGGTCCGTCCGCGGAGGGGGTCTCGCCGCTCGAGCACGAGGCGAGGGCGAGGGTGGCGACGACGGCGCCCGCGAGGATCGCGGAGGTCCGGAGGCGCCGGTGGGCACGCTGTGGCATGGGGATGCTCCTTTGCATTGGGAGATGCGGTGCGGGAAGCGACGCTACGCCGCCGACGGCGCGCGCCCCATAGCGGATCGGTTCGGCAGCATGGACATTTCGACGGTCGGGGTCGTCACTTCGGTCGTTGTTCGACCGGGTCGGCTGCTGGAGTGTTGAATCGTCTCATCGGTTGGCCGGCGATCGATCGTGGTCACCGCCGGGTGCTGCGGATACGATTGGAATACGCTTTCCGAGTGGCCGCACGCCCCGTGGTGCCGTCCGACGAAGGCCCACCCTGCCGGGCGCTGCTCCCGGCACGCACCCGATGGAGGATCACCCGTGCACTACGGCGCCGACTACAACCCCGAGCAGTGGCCCGAGGAGATCTGGCCCGACGACGTCGCGCGAATGCGCGAGGCCGGCGTCACCATGGTCAGCCTCGGCATCTTCTCGTGGTCGCGCATCCAGCCGCGCGAGGGCGAGTTCGACTTCGACTGGCTCGACCGCGTGATCGACCTGCTGCACGAGGGCGGCATCGCGGTCGACCTTGCGACGGCCACCGCGTCGCCGCCGCCCTGGGCGACCGCCGCGTATCCCGAGATGCTGCCGCAGGACGAGAACGGCGCGACGTACTGGCCGGGCAGCCGGCAGCAGTTCGCGCCGTCGTCGCCGGTGTACCGGCGGCTCGCGGGCGAGCTCGTGACCGCACTCGCGGGGCGCTACGCGCGGCATCCGGCCGTCGTCATGTGGCACGTCAACAACGAGTACGGCTGCCACCTGAACATGGACTTCTCGGATGCCGCGCGCGACGCGTTCCGGCGCTGGCTGGCCGACCGCTACGGCACCGTCGACGCGCTCAACGCGGCCTGGGGCACGAACTTCTGGTCGCAGCGCTACGGGTCGTTCGCGGAGGTGTTCCCGCCGCGGAAGGCTCCGTACAGCCCGAACCCGACGCAGATGCTCGACTACCGCCGGTTCACGAGCGACATGCTGCTCGAGTGCTACCTCATGGAGCGCGACCTCATCCGCGCGGCGGGGGCGACACAGCCGATCACCACGAACTTCATGGGCCCGTTCAAGCCCGCCGACTACGCGAAGTGGGCCGAGCACGTCGACCTCGTGAGCGACGACGCCTACCCCGACCCCAACGACCCCGAGTCGTTCCGCGCCGCGGCGTTCCAGCGCGACCTCGTGCGCTCGCTGAAGCCCGACGTGCCGTGGATCCTCATGGAGCAGGCCACGAACGCCGTGAACTGGCGCCCCTGGAACGCCCCGAAGGCGCCCGGCCAGATGGCCGCCCTCAGCGCGCAGGCGATCGGCCGCGGCGCCGACGGCATCCTGTTCTTCCAGTGGCGGCAGTCGCGCTCGGGCGCCGAGAAATTCCACTCGGCGCTGCTGCCGCACGCCGGCACCGATACGCGCACCTGGCGCGAGGTCGTCGCCCTCGGCGGGCAGCTCGCCGCGCTGCCGGCCCTGCCCGCCGGACCCCGCGACGCCCGCGTGGCGCTCGTGTTCGACTGGGAGAACTGGTGGGCGATCGAGGGGACCGACCACCCGCAGAACCGGCTCGACTACGTCGCCGTCGTGCAGCGCTGGTACCGCGCGCTGCACCGCCGCCACGTGCAGGTCGACCTCGTGGTGCCCGAGCGGGTCGACGATCGGTACGCGCTCGCGATCGCTCCGCTCGCGTACCTGCTCCGCGACGAGGGCGCCGCGGCGCTCGCCACGTTCGTCGAAGGCGGCGGCCACCTGCTCGCCGGCCCGTTCACCGACGTGGTCGACGCCGACGACCGGTTCCGCGACGGCGGGTTCCTCACCCGGCTCGGGCCGGTCGTCGGCGTGCGGCTGGAGGACTTCGGCGCGCTCGTCCCGACGGATGCCGCGCCCGATGCTCCGGGCGAGCGGGAGGCGCGCTTCGCCGGCTCCGGGCTCGCGGGCGGCGCCGCCTTCGTCGGCACGCTCGTCGCCGAGGAGCTGCACCTGATCGAGGGCGCGGATGCCGCGGTGGAGGCCGCCTTCACGAGCGGACGCTTGGCGGGGCATCCGGCGCTCACCCGTCGTGCCGCCGGACGCGGCGTCGCGCGCTACCTCGCCACGGTCCCCGACGAGGACGGCGTGCAGGCCGTGGTCGACCACGTGGTCGCCGATGCCGGGGTGGAACCCGTCGTGGCGGGGCTGCCCGCCCACGTCGAGGCCGCGCGACGCGGCGACCTCGTCACGGTGATCAACCACGGCGGCGACCCGGTCGACGTGCCCGTCGCGGGCGTCGACGCGGTCACCGGCGAGCGCGTCGACGGCGTGCGGCTCGCGGCGTGGGACTGGGCGCTGGTGCTCGAGCGATGACGGCGCAGGCCGGGCGGCGCTACGATGCACGCGAGAGCGGAGGAGGTGACATGCGCGCCGTGATCCTCAGCGGCGCCGGCCGCTACGCCGACCGCTGGCACCGCTTCGACGAGACCAGCGCCGCGCTCGCCGGCATCGTCGCGGGTGCGGGCTACCGCGTCGAGGTGGGCGACGACCTGCTCGCCGGCCTCGCCGCGCTCGGCGACGCCGACCTCCTCGTCGTGAACGCCGGCGACCCCGAGTCGCCGCTCCCCGAGGGCACGGGCGAGCCGGCCGAGCCCACCGACGAGGAGCTCGACGCGGCCGCCGCGGGACTGGAGGCGGCGCTCGACCGAGGGATCGGCATCCTCGCCATGCACGCGGCCGCCTCGACGCTGCCCGAGCTGCCCGACTTCGGCCACGCGCTCGGCGGACGCTGGATCGAGGGCTTCTCGTGGCATCCCGAGATCGGCGAGGCCCGGGTGCACGTCGTCGGCACGCACGTGATCGCCGAGGGGATCGACGACTTCACCGTCTTCGACGAGCGCTACTCGGGCCTGCGGCTCGACGGCATCGTCGAGCGGATCGCCGAGCACGAGGAGGACGGCATGCGGCATCCGCTCGTGTGGGCCCGCGAGCTCGGCCGCTCGCGCATCGTCTACGACGCGCTCGGCCACGACGTGCGCTCGTACGAGTCCGCCGAGCACCGAGACCTGCTCGGGCGCGCCCTGCAATGGCTCTCGCACGTGCCCGCCCCGACCTTCGACGCGTCGTGACCCGCGTCGTCATCGCACCCGACTCGTTCAAGGGCACGGCGACGGCAGCGGATGCCGCGACCGCCCTCGCGGCGGGATGGCGCTCGGTGCGCGCCGACGACGAGCTCGTCGAGCGGCCCATGGCCGACGGCGGGGAGGGCACGCTCGACGCCTTCGCGTCGTCGGTGGCGGGCGCGCAGCGCATGCCGATCACCGTCCGTGGCCCGGTGACCGTCCCCGTGGCGTCCTCGTGGGTGCTGCTGCCCGACGGGACGGGCGTCGTGGAGCTCGCCGCGACCTCGGGCATCACGCTCCTCGACCCGCTCGAGCCGCTCGACGCGCACAGCGCCGGCTTCGGCGAGGCGATCGCCGCGGCCCTGGATGCCGGTGTCGACCGGCTGCTGCTCGGTCTCGGCGGCAGCGCGTCGAGCGACGGCGGCGCCGCGGCGCTCACAGTGCTCGGCGCGTGGTTCCTCGACGCGTCGGGCGCCCCCGTGCCGCTCGGCAACCGCGGGCTCGCGATGCTCGACCGGATCGACTTCTCGGGGTTGCGGCCGCTCCCGCCCGGCGGCGCGGTCATCCTCGGGGACGTGACCAACCCGCTGCTCGGACCGCTCGGCGCCGCGACGATCTTCGGTCCGCAGAAGGGCGCGGATGCCGCGACCGTCGACGTGCTCGAGGCGAACCTCGCCCGGCTGGCCGACCTCATGCCCGAGGCGCTGCAGCCGTTCGCGGCGGCGCCCGGCGCGGGCGCGGCCGGCGGCACGGGCTTCGGCCTGATGGCCTGGGGCGCCTCGATGGGCGGCGGCGCGGCGCTCGTGGCGCAGGCCGTAGGCCTCCGCGAGGCGATCGCCGGAGCCGACCTCGTGATCACCGGGGAGGGCCGCTTCGACGGGCAGTCAGAGGCGGGCAAGGCGCCGACGGTGGTGGCCGCCCTGGCGCGGGACGCCGGGGTGCCGACGGCGCTCGTCGCCGGGGCGATCACGGCCGAGCCGCGCGGGTTCGCGGCATCCGTCGCCCTCGCGGACCTCGCCGGCGGCGGTGCCGCGGCGATGGCCGAGCCGCTGCGATGGCTCGAGGCGGCGGGCGCGGAGCTGGCGCGGACGCGGGGCTGAGTCCCGCGCTTCGTCGGCCCGTCCCGAGTTGCAGGAACTTCCGGCCGACACGCCGTCCGGTCCCACCCGCCGTCCGGCGTGTCGCGCGGAAGTTCCTGCAGGTGAGGCGGGCCGCGTTCTGGGGGAGTGGCGGTGCTGGACACCCGCGCGAGCGGGCGGCGAGACTGTGACGCATGAACCCGGCCGTCGGCGGCATCCGAACGCCCGACCAGCGCCTTCGCGTGTTCGTGAGCTCGACGCTGAAGGAGCTGGCGCCCGAGCGCCGTGCCGTGCGGGGGGCGATCGAGCGGCTGTCGATGGCACCCGTGATGTTCGAGCTCGGCGCCCGGCCGCATCCGCCCCGTGAGCTGTACCGCGCATACCTCGAGCAGAGCGACATCTTCGTCGGCGTCTACTGGGAGCAGTACGGGTGGATCGCCCCGGGCGAGCAGGTGTCGGGCCTCGAAGACGAGTGGAACGTCGCGCCCGACATCCCGAAGCTCGTCTACCTCAAGCGGAGCGACCGGCGGCAGGACCGGCTCGACGACCTGCTCGCCCGCATCCGCGACGCCGAAGGCGCCTCGTACGTCGCGTTCACGGATGCCGCGGAGCTCGCCGACCTCGTCACCGCCGACCTCGCGACGCTGCTCGCCGAACGATTCGACGCGGCCGGCGGCAGGCACGACTCGCTCGGCGAGCCCGCCGCCGAGGTGTTCTCGACCGAGCCCGTGCGGCCGCCGTCGCCCCTCACCCGGCTCGTCGGCCGATCGGGCGAACTCGCGACCGTCGCGAGGATGCTGACCGACGACGGGCAGCGGCTCGTGACCATCACCGGTCCGGGCGGGATCGGCAAGAGCCGCCTCGCGGTCGCCGCCGCTCGCGCCGTGGAAGCGGCGTTCCCCGACGGCGTCGTGTTCGTCGACCTCGCGCCCGTGCTCGACGCGGGACTCGTGATCGCGGCGGTCGCCAACGCGCTCGGCATCCGCGACACCGGCGACCGGCCGCTCCGGGAGAAGCTCGCCGGCGCGCTCGGCCCGCGGCGGCTGCTCCTCGTGCTCGACAACGTCGAGCAGGTGATCGAGGCCGCGCCCGAGCTCAGCGGGCTGCTCGGCGGGTCGTCGGCGGCCGTGCTCGCGACCAGCAGGATCCTGCTCAGGGTGCGCGGGGAGCAGAACGTGGCGCTCGGTCCGCTCCCGTCGGCGGAGGCCGCGGAGCTGTTCGTGGAGCGCGCCCGTGCGGTCAAGCCCGACTTCGAGCTCACCGACGACAACGCGCAGCAGGTCGTCGCCATCTGCGACGCCCTCGACGACGTTCCGCTCGCCCTCGAGCTCGCCGCCGCTCGACTTCGGGTGCTGACGCCTGCTGTGCTCCTCGAACGGCTCGACCACGCCCTGCCCCTGCTCGTCGGCGGCGCACGCGACCTCCCCGAACGCCAGCGCACGCTGCGCGCGACCATCGACTGGAGCGCGCAGCTGCTGTCGGAACCCGTGCGGGAACTGCTCGTGCGGCTGGGCGTCTTCCGCGCGGGCTTCGGCCTCGACGCCGTCGAATGGATGGCCGCCGATCTCGCCGACACGGACGTCGTCGACGCGCTCGGCGCCCTCGTCGACGGGAGCCTCGTCCGCGAACAGGATCGCGGGTCGCGGGCGTGGTTCACGATGCTCGCCACGGTGCGCGAGTACGGTCGCGACCGGCTCGCCGAGGCGGGACGGCTGGCGGCGTCGCTGGAGCGGCATGCCGACTTCTACCTCGGGCTCTTCGTCGCGGCCGGAGCGTCGGCGACCTGGCACGGGCAGGTCGAGGGGATCACGCGCCTCCTCGACGAGCACGACGAGGTGCGCGCCGCGGTGGACCACCTCTTCGCGGCGCGTCGGTTCGATGCCGTCGCGGAGATCGGCTGGTCGCTCTACACGTTCTGGTGGGGCGGCGGCCGGTCCGGCGAGCTCGTCACGTGGATGGACCGGCTGCTCGAACCGGGCGTCGAGCTCAGCGAGCGGTCGAGGGTGCTCGCCGAGTACTGCCGGAACTCCATCCGGTACTGGAGCACCTCCGACGAGTCGATCGTGCCGACCATGCGCCGGTGCGTCGACCACTTCCGTCGTGAGGGCGACCCCCGCGGCGAGGCCCTCGCGCTCGCCTCGCTCGCCGTCGCGCAGTTCGCACAGGTGCCGCCCGACCTCGAGGGGGTGGAAGGGAGCGCCCGGCGGTCCCTCGATCTCGCCGAGGAGTACGACACCGCGTTCGCCGGTGCGATGCCCGGAGTCATGATCGGTCGGGTCCGCCTCGCGCAGGGCCGGGCGGACGACGCCGTCAGGCAGTTCGACGCGAGCCTGACCGTGGCGCGCGGCATCCGCGACCTGCTCGGCCAGGCGATCGCGCTCAGCCACCTCGGATGGGCGCACATGCTGGCCGGCGAGCCCGAACGCGCCCGCCAGTGCTTCGGTGAGCAGCTCCTCCTCGCGTCGACGATCGGGCACGAGGAGGGCCTCGCAGACGCGCTCGAGGGCATGTTCGCGGTCGCGACCACCTCGGGCGAGGTCGAGCGCGCCGGCCGGATGCTCGGCGCGGCTGAGGACATCCGGACCCGAAAGGGCCTGCCGACGCGCTCGCCGCTGTCGTTCTTCGGGCCGTTCCTCGAGCAGATGCTGGCGGGGCCGGAGGCGTCGCGGTTCGAGGCGGCACGTCGAGGCGGACGCGAGGCGGAGCTCGCCGACGTCGTCGAGCTGGCCCTCGCGTGATCCGAGGGTGACGGATGCCCCGGGGCATCCGTCACCCTCGTTCTCGGGTGCCGCCGGTGCTGGACAGTCGGCGCCGCACGGCAGGAGACTGGCCGCATGGACCGGGTCGCGGGGGGCATCCGAACGCCCGATCAGCGCCTGCGCGTGTTCGTCAGCTCGACGCTGAAGGAGCTGGCGCCCGAGCGGCGCGCGGCGCGAGCGGCGATCGAGCGGCTGTCGATGGCGCCCGTGATGTTCGAGCTCGGCGCGCGCCCGCACCCGCCGCGGTCGCTCTACCGCGCGTACCTCGAGCAGAGCGACATCTTCGTCGGGATCTACGGCGAGCAGTACGGCTGGATCGCGCCCGGCGAGGACGTCTCGGGCCTCGAGGACGAATGGAACCTCGCCCCCGACATCCCGAAGCTCGTCTACCTCAAGCGCTCCGAGCGGCGCGACGACCGGCTCGAGGGCCTGATCGCGCGCATCCGCGCCGACGACCACGCCTCGTACGCCTCCTTCACGGATGCCGCGGAGCTGGGCGACCTCGTCGCGGCCGATCTCGCGTCGCTGCTCGCCGAGCGCTTCGACGCGGCCGATCCCCGTCGGAAGCCGTTCACCGAGCCGGCGCCACAGCCCGCGTCGACGGAGTCGGTGCGCCTGCCCTCGCCGCTCACCCGGCTCCTCGGACGCGATGCCGAGCTCGCGACCGTGACCCGCATGCTGGCCGACGACGGCCACCGGCTCGTGACGCTCACCGGGCCCGGTGGCATCGGCAAGAGCCGGCTCGCGATCGCCGCGGCGCGGGCGGTCGAGGCGTCCTTCCCCGACGGCGTGGTGTTCGTCGACCTCGCGCCCGTGGTCGATCCCGGGCTCGTCATCACCACCGTGGCGAGCACCCTCGGCATCGGCGACACCGGCGAGGCGCCCATCGCCGAGACGCTGCGCGTCGCGCTCGCCGATCGACGCATGCTGCTCGTGGTCGACAACGTCGAGCAGGTCGTCGAGGCCGCGCCGGCGCTCGCGGCGCTGCTCGGCGCGACCGAGGTGTCGATGCTGGCGACGAGCCGCATCCTGCTGCGGGTGGGCGGCGAGCAGAGCATCGAGCTCGGTCCGCTGCCGCCTGAGGCTGCGATCGACCTGCTCGTCGAGCGTGCGCGTGCGGTGAAGCCCGACTTCGAGCTCACCGACTCCAACGCGGCGCAGGTCGCCGCGATCTGCACGGCGCTCGACTGCGCGCCGCTCGCGCTCGAACTGGCTGCGGCTCGCCTGCGCGTGCTGACGCCTGCCGCGCTGGGGGAACGCCTCGACCACGCACTGTCGCTGCTGACCGGCGGTGCTCGGGACCTGCCCGAGCGCCAGCGCACGCTGCGGGCGACGATCGACTGGAGCGCGCAGCTGCTGCGCGAGCAGGAGCGGGAGCTGCTGCTGCGGCTCGGCGTGTTCCGGTCGGGCTTCGGACTCGACGCCGCCGAGTGGATGGCCGACGGCCTCGGCGACGTGGACGCGATGGACGCGCTCGCGGCCCTGATCGACGGGAGCCTGGTGCGCGAGCAGGATCGCGGCGATCGGGCCTGGTACACCATGCTCGCCACGGTGCGCGAGTACGGACGCGAGCGTCTCGAGGAGCGCGGCATCCTCACCGCGACGGAGGAGCGGCACGCCCGCTTCTACGCGGCGCTCGGCGACACCTCCAGCCGGCCGTACACGTGGATGGACCAGATCACCCTCATGTCCCGGCTCGCTGACGAGCGCGACGAGCTCCGAGCCGCCGTCGACCACTTCCTCGCCACCGCGCAGTTCCGCGATCTCGCCGAACTGGTCTGGCACCTCCACTGGTTCTGGTGGGTCGGGGGACAGCTCGGCGAGGTCCACGGCTGGATGAGCCGGATGCTCGAGTCGGGTGCCGAGCTCGACGAGCGCAGCCGCACCATCGCGCGGTTCTACTCGAGCTCGATCCGCTTCGGCGAGGCGACGGATGCCGCGGGGGTCGCCGTGCTGGCCGACTGCGTGGCGTACTTCCACCGCACGGGCGACGTCTACGGCGAGACGCTCTCGCGCGTGATGCTCGCCGTCGCGCAGCTCTCGCTCGACCCGCCCGAGCTGGATTCCGCCGAGGCGAACCTCGAACGGGGGCTCGAGCTCGCCGAGGACCTCGAGAGCACGTTCGGTCGCACCCTGGTGCGGATCATGCTGGCCAGGGCGGCGATGGCGCGCGGCCAGCTGGACCGTGCCTTCGGACTGCTGAGCGACGGCCTCGCGATCGCCCGAGCCGGCGGCGACCGCCTCGGCGAGGCCATCGCCCTCAACCACCTCGGCTGGGAGCGACTGCTGAGCGACGACGTCGAGGGCGCTCGTACGGCCTTCGTCGAGCAGCTCGACATCTCCTCGACCTTCGGCCACGAGGAGGGCTTCGCCTACGGCCTCGAGGCGATGTCGGCGGTGGCGGCGGTCACCGGCGACCTCGAGCGGTCCGGGGTCCTGTTCGGGGCGGCCGAGAACGTGCGAGAACGCAAGGGCCTCGCAACGGGCGGGAGCTTCTCGCTGCATGGCCGCATCCTCGAGCAGGCGCTCGACCGCGGCGGCGCGGACGGCACCCGCGGGTTCGAGCGGGGCAGACGCACAGGCCGCAGCGCCGACCTCGCCGACATGGTCGCGCTCGCGCTGGCGGCGCCGGAGTCGCAGGACTCGTCAGCGCCACAGGGCGCGCCGACCACACTCGCCTGACCGGATCGTCGCCCGGTCGGCTCGCCTGATGGGGAGTCCGTCAGACCGAGTGCTTGCCCGGGTGCGGCTTCGGGGGCTCGGTGCGGATGTACTTGCCGTGGCGCTCCGACGGATCGACTGCGTCGGGATGCTCGGCCGTCGAGGTGTAGTCGCCCTCGACCGACTCGTCGTCGGCCACGCCGTCGGTGCGGGTGTACTCGCCGGCGACGCCGCGGACCTCGGGGCCCTCGCCGTCGACCTCGGTGTACCGGCCCACGAGGCGGTCGGTCGACTCGGTCGCGTCGTCCTGCTCGGCGGGCTCGTTCGGAGTGGAATCGGACATCATCGCTCCCTCGCTCATGGTCCGGGGCGGCGCCGTGGTACGGCGACGTCTCGGCTTCATGCTACGCCCGCGAGCCGCCGGAACGACTGGAAGGCGCCCCTGACCTCGGCGTTCTCAGCCCGCGACGCGTGCCGCCGCCGCCGCGTACTGCTCGCGGATCACCCCGCGCGTGTCGGCCTCGAGCACCTCGGCCGTCTCGACGGGCCACGACGGCCGCTCGCCCGTGAGCACCCATGCCGCCTGGCGCGCCGCGCCGTCGGCCACGTACTCGCCGGGCGCCGGCACCGTCACGGGCACGTCGAAGACCTGCGCTGCGACGCGCCGCACGGCAGGGTTCTGCGCGGCGCCGCCGATGAGCAGCACGCGCTGCGCGTCGACGCCCTGGCCGCGCACGGCGTCGAGCCCGTCGGCGAGTCCGCACAGCATGCCCTCGATCGCGGCGCGCGCGATCGACGGCCGCGTCGTGTTCGCGAGCGTGAGGCCCGAGAACGACGCGGTCGCGTCGGGCAGGTTCGGCGTGCGCTCGCCCTCGAAGTACGGCACGAGCACGGCACCGGATGCCCCGGGCTCGCCCTCGAGCGCGATCCGCCCGAGCTCGGCGTGGTCGACGTCGAGCAGGCGGGCGGTGGCGTCGAGCACGCGGGCCGCGTTGAGCGTGGCGATGAGCGGGAGGAAGCGCCCGGTGGCATCCGCGAACCCGGCGACCGTGCCCGAGGCGTCGGCGACGGGGGCATCCGTCACGGCGAAGACCGTGCCGCTCGTGCCGATCGACACGACGACGTCGCCGGATGCCGCGTCGAGCCCGAGCGCGGCCGCCGCGTTGTCGCCCGCGCCGGGGCCGACGAGGATGCCGTCGAGCGTGCGGCCGGCCGCCTCGCCGGGGCCGAGCACGCGCGGGAGGATCGCGTCGTGCCCGAGCGCCCGCACGAGGAGGTCTCGGTCGTAGCCGTGGGCGCCCCAGTACGCGGTGCCGCTCGCATCCGACCGGTCGGTCGTGAGCTCGGCGAGCACCGGACCGAGGGGCGACTCGCCCTCGGGGCCGTAGCCCCGCAGGCGCCACGTCTGCCAGTCGTGGGGCAGCGCCACCGCCGCGACGCGCGCCGCGGCATCGGGCTCGGCGTCGCGCAGCCAGCGGAGCTTCGTCGCCGTGAACGACGCCACCGGCACGACGCCCGTGCGGCGCGCGTACTCGTCGGCGCCCACCTCGTCGATCAGGTCGCGCGCGGCCCCTGCCGACCGGGTGTCGTTCCAGAGCAGGGCGTCGCGGATGACCCGGCCCTCGGCATCGAGCACGACCATGCCGTGCTGCTGCCCGCCGATCGAGATCGCCTCGACGCCGTCGAGCCCGCCGGCATCCGTGAACGCGCTCAGCAGCGCGCCCCACCAGGCGGCGGGGTCGACCTCGGTGCCGTCGGGATGCGGGGCCCGGCCGGAGCGCACGAGCGCGCCGGTCGCGGCATCCCGGATCACGACCTTGCAGGACTGCGTCGACGAGTCGACGCCGGCGACCAGGGCCATGAGTTGTGCTCCTTCTCGAGTCCGTCGCGTCTGAACGACTGGGTGGTTCGCGGCCGTTCATCCGGTCGCGCACTCGGGTCTACCGTGGCACGCTCGACGGCGCTGCGCGCCTTACGGAGCTACGGCTGCCGCCTTTCTGAGGGAAGCGTGTCGACTTCGTCGCCACGCTGACCCTCAGCGCGCGCCGAGCACGTGCTCCGTGGCGAGCTGCTGCAGGCGCACGAAGCCGAAGCCCTTGCCGCCGAGGTACGCCGACGCGTCGAAGTCCTCGAACGCGGAGCGGTCGGCGAGGAGGTCGTCGTAGGACTCGCCGTCGCCGAGGGTCGGCTGCGCGAGCTCGAGCACCTTGGCGGCCTCGAGCGCCTCCTGCACCTCGGGGTCGGCGCGGAAGGCCGCGGCGCGCTCCTTGAGCAGCAGGTAGGTGCGCATGTTCGCGGCGGCGGAGTCCCAGACGCCGGTCTCGTCCTCGGTGCGGCTCGGCTTGTAGTCGAAGTGGCGGGGGCCCTCGTAGGCCGGTCCGCCGTTCGGGCCGCCGTTCTCGAGCAGGTCGACCAGCGCGAACGCGTTGTGCAGGTCGCCGTGGCCGAACACGAGGTCCTGGTCGTACTTGATGCCCCGCTGGCCGTTGAGGTCGATGTGGAAGAGCTTGCCGTGGTACAGCGCCTGGGCGATGCCGGCGGCGAAGTTGAGGCCCGCCATCTGCTCGTGGCCGACCTCGGGGTTGAGGCCGACGAGCTCGGGACGCTCGAGCGAGTCGATGAAGGCGAGCGCGTGGCCGACGGTGGGCAGCAGGATGTCGCCGCGGGGCTCGTTCGGCTTGGGCTCGATCGCGAACCTCAGGTCGTAGCCCTTGTCGGTCACGTAGTCGCCGAGGAGGTTGACGGCCTCGCGGTAGCGCTCGAGCGCCGAGCGGATGTCCTTGGCGGCGTCGTACTCGGCGCCCTCGCGGCCGCCCCACATGACGAAGGTCTTCGCGCCGAGCTCGGCGGCGAGGTCGATGTTGCGCAGCACCTTGCGGAGCGCGAACCGGCGCACCTGGCGGTCGTTCGACGTGAAGCCGCCGTCCTTGAACACGGGCGCGCTGAACAGGTTCGTGGTGACCATCGGCACGATGATGCCCGTGGCCTCGAGCGCGCCCTTCAGGCGGTCGATCTGCGTCTGGCGCTCGGCGTCGGAGGAGCCGAAGGCGAACAGGTCGTCGTCGTGGAAGGTGAGGCCGTAGGCGCCGAGCTCGTCGAGCTTCTCGACCACGTGCACGACGTCGAGGGGCTTCCGCGTCGGGCCGCCGAAGGGGTCGGTGCCGTTGTAGCCGACGGTCCAGAGGCCGAAGGAGAACTTGTCGTCGCGGGTGGGCGCGCTGGCCATGGGTGATCCGCCTTTCAGCGTCATCGGTGATTTGTTGGCAGATACAACATAAAGCCCAGACGCGCGCTCGCGCAAGTCCGGGAGCGCCGAGAGCCATTTGTTCGAGATTTCCACAAAACACTTGCGAAGCGCTTCGACATGTGCGTACAGTTCCCGACGAACCAATCGAAACGTTTAGACGATGGAGTCCGACATGGCGAAGATCCACGAGGTGGCCAAGGCCGCCGGTGTGTCGATCAGCACCGTGTCGTACGCCCTGAGCGGCAAGCGCACGATCTCCGCCGAGACGCGGCGACGCATCGAGCAGGCCGTGCGCGACCTCGACTACCGGCCCAACGCCGGCGCCCGCATGCTCGCCGGCCGCCGCACGAACATCTTCGCGCTCACCGAGCCGTTCCGCGCCGACACCCACGCGCCGGCGCACATGGCGTTCGTGCTCGCGACCTCTATCGCCGCCCGGCGCTTCGACTACGACATCCTGCTCCTCACCGAGGAGGAGGCGTCGGCCGGCATGCGCCGGGTCGCCTCGAGCGGGCTCGTCGACGGCGTGCTCGTGCTCGACGTCGCCCCCGACGACGAGCGCGTCGACCTCGCCCGCCGCATCTCGCTGCCGTCCGTCTTCATCGGCGTGCCGAACGACCACGAGGGACTCGTGTGCGTCGACCTCGACTTCGAGGCGGCGGCGGGCCTTGCCGTCGATCGCCTCGCCGAGCTCGGCCACCGCGTCATCGGGCTGGTCGGCCACCCGCCCGTCGCCTATGAGAAGTCGAACTTCCCGCCGCGCGTGCGGTCGGGCTTCGAGCGCCGCGCCACGGAGCTCGGGCTCGCGGCATCCGTCGAGCTGCCCGAGCCGAACGGCCGGCGCGGCGAGGGGGTGCGCGCCTCGGTGCGCGCGCTCCTCGACGCCGGCGCGACCGGGCTCGTGCTGCACTGCGACGACGCGGCGCACGCCGCCGCGCTCGACGAGCTCGCACGGCGCGGCCTCGCCGTGCCGCATGACGTGTCGGTCGTATCGGTCGGCGCGACGTTCGACACCACCGCCTTCCATCCGCCCATCGACTCGGTGCCGCTGGTGCCGCAGGCGTCGTGCGACCTCGCGGTCGACCTCGCCATGCGCCTCGTGGAGGGCGACGACGTCGCGCCCGGCGTGCACCTCATCGAGCCCGGCTACCAGGACCGGGGCTCGACCGCGCCGCCGCCCTGACCGGCGCGGCGCCACCCTGCCGGGGTGCTTCGCGGCCACTCATCGAAGCGCTTCGACAACCATCACGCACCACACGAACACCCCAACCACATCCCCCACGGAGGTAGCAATGAAGCACACCAAGACCCTCGCGGTCGCCGCGTCCCTCGCGGCCGCCGCTCTCGCCCTGAGCGGTTGCTCGGGCGGCGACGCAGGCGGCGACGCCGACACGCTCCGCCTCTGGCACTACGAGGGCGCCGACAGCGCCATGGGCAAGGCCTGGGACGAGGCGATCAAGGTCTTCGAGGAGGAGACCGGCGCGACCGTCGAGTTCGAGGAGAAGAGCTTCGAGCAGATCCGATCGACCGCCAGCCAGGTCCTCAACTCCGACGAGGCCCCCGATCTGCTCGAGTACAACAAGGGCAACGCGACCGCGGGCCTCCTCTCGAGCCAAGGGCTGCTCACGCCGCTCGACGACGCGGTCGAGGAGTACGGCTGGGACGACGCCCTCGCGCCCTCGCTGCAGACCACGGCGAAGTACGACGAGGACGGCATCATGGGCTCGGGCAGCTGGTTCGGCGTGCCCAACTACGGCGAGTTCGTCGAGGTCTACTACAACAAGGACGCGTTCGCGGCCGCCGGCCTCGAGGTGCCGACGACGCTCGACGAGTTCGAGGACGTGCTCGCCGCCTTCGCCGCGCAGGGCGTGACCCCGCTCGCCGAGTCGGCCGCGGAGTACCCGCTCGGCCAGCTCTGGTACCAGCTCGCGCTCTCGAAGGCCGACCGCCAGTTCGTGAACGACTACCAGCTCTACGAGAACCCCGTCGACTGGACGGGCGACGAGATCACGTACGCGACCAAGACGATCGCGGACTGGACCGAGAAGGGCTACATCTCCACCGACTCGAGCGGGCTCAAGGCCGAGGACGCGGGCGTCGGCTTCATCAGCGGCGACTACCCGATCTTCTTCTCGGGCAGCTGGTGGTACGGCCGCTTCGCCAGCGAGATCTCCGACTTCGAGTGGGGCACGTTCCTCTTCCCCGAGACCGAGCTGTCGCCGGGATCCGCGGGCAACATGTGGGTCGTCCCCGAGCAGGCGAAGAACAAGGAGCTCGCCTACGAGTTCATCGACATCACGATGCGCCCCGAGATCCAGGCCATCCTCGGCAACAACGGCGGCGTCCCCGTGGCGGCCGACGAGGCCGACATCACCGACCCGAAGTCGCAGGAGCTCATCGCGAACTTCAACGCGCTCACCGAGAAGGACGGCATCGCCTTCTACCCCGACTGGCCCACGCCGACGTTCTACGACGAGCTGAACGCCGCGCTCCAGGAGCTGGTCAACGGCACCAAGTCGCCCGCCGACGTGCAGCAGCAGCTCGGCGAGCAGTACCAGGCCGGTGTCGAGGACATCGTCGGCTGACCGATGACGGATGCCGCGGGCGCACGTGGGCCCGCGGCATCCGCCCCTCGACCCACCTCGGAAGGAACCATCATGTCCGAAGCCCTCGACACCCGGGCGGCGACCCTGCCGGAGCGCGGCGACGCCGCCGCGCGCCGCGAGGCACGTCGCCCCGCGCGCGGCGGCCAGAGCCTCATCCCGGGCTCCGGCCGGAACGCGTTCTGGCTCTACCTCGTGCCGGGCCTCGCCCTGCTCGCCGTCATCGTCGTGATCCCGCTGGGGTGGAACGTCTTCCTCACCTTCACGGAGTACCGCGGCATCCGCCCGCCCGAGTGGATCGGCCTCGACAACTGGGTCGAGCTCATGGGCGACGAGGTCTTCTGGACGTCGTTCGGCAACTCGATCGCGATGATCATCGCGATGGTGGTCGTGCCGACGCTCCTCGGCCTAGTGCTCGCCGCCATGCTGTTCGACCTCATCGGCAAGAAGTTCGGCGGCAAGCTCGCGAGCTTCCTGCGCGCCACCTACTACCTGCCCCAGATCCTGCCCGCGGTCATCGCCGCGATCGTCATCGGCTGGATCCTGCGCCCGCAGAACGGCGCCCTCAACCAGGTGCTCGAGGCGATCGGCCTCGGGAACCTGACGCACAACTGGCTCGGCAGCCCCGACACCGCGCTCGCCAGCATCATGGTGATCATGGTCTGGGTGCAGCTCGGCTACCCGATCGTCATCTTCATGGCCGCGCTGCAGCGGGTCGACCCCGAGCTCTACGAGGCGGCCGAGCTCGACGGCGCGAACTGGTTCCAGCGGTTCCGCGCGATCACGGTCGGCATCATCCGGCCCGAGATCTTCGTCGTCACCCTGACGTGCACGATCGCCGCGCTCAAGGTGTTCGGCCCCGTCTACGCCCTCACGGGCGGCGGCCCCGGCACGGCCACGATCGTGCCGGCCTACTACGCGTACAGCGAGTTCTTCCAGTCGCAGCAGGTGGGCTACGGCGCCACCATCGCGACGGCCCTCACGATCGTCATCGCGGCCGTGAGCGTGGTGTTCATCCTCGTGCAGAACCGCGTCGAGAAGCAGGAGGAGGAGCGATGACCGCCATCATCGAGGAGCTCGACCCCGACCACCGCGCGGTCGAGCTGCCGCCGCCCCCGTCGAGCCGCCGTCGCGCGTCGCGCCGCGGGTCCGGCCGCGGCGGGAACGGCCCCACGAAGCGAACCGCGGGCGACTGGGTCGTGCTGGTCGTCGCGATCGTGCTCGGCTTCTTCATCGCCGTGCCGTTCCTGCTCATCCTGATCAACTCGTTCAAGTCGCCGGCCGACTACAACACGTCGGGGCCGCTGACGCTGCCGACCGAGTTCTACGTCGACGGCATCGTCGCGTTCTGGGAGCGCGTCGACTTCCCGCAGAAGCTCTGGAACAGCGTGTTCATCTCGGGGCTCGTCGCGGTCTTCGCGGTGGCGCTGTCGATGTTCAACGCCTTCGCGCTCGGCATCGGCCGGGTGAAGGGCCGGCTCTGGATCGTCGTGCTCATCCTGCTCGCGAACATGCTGCCGCAGGAGGTGCTGCTCTACCCGCTGTACTTCATGTTCAAGGAGGTCGGCCTCTACGACAGCCAGTGGGCGGTGATCATCATCTTCACCGTCATCCAGTCGGCGTTCGGCACCTACCTGCTCGCGTCGGTGTACTCGACCTTCCCGAAGGAGATGCTCGAGGCGGCCTCGCTCGACGGCGCGAGCCGGTGGCAGATCCTCTGGCGGGTCGTGTACCCGATCTCGCGGCCCACCCTCTCGGTGCTGCTGATCTTCTTCTTCATCTGGACCTGGAACGAGTTCCTGATCCCGCTCACGTTCCTCGTGTCGAACGACACCCAGACCGTGCCGGTGGCGATCACCGTGCTGCAGGGCGACCGACTCATGGACGTCACGACGACGAGCGCCTCGGCGCTGCTCGGGCTCATCCCGACCCTGGTCTTCTTCCTCATCTTCCAACGCACCCTCACCCGGGGCATCACCGCAGGAGCAGTCAAGTAGTCATGAAGTTCACCGATGGGTTCTGGCACACCCGGCCCGGCGTCGAGGCGCTCTACGCACAGGAGGCGCGCGACCTCGCGGTCGACGGCGACGAGCTCGTCGCCTGGGCGCCCACGCGCGTCGTCGCGACGCGGGGCGACACGCTCAACCGGCCGATGCTCACGGTCTCGCTCGCGAGCCCGGCCGAGGGCGTCATCCGGGTGCGCATCGAGCACCACTGCGGCACGCCGCGCGACGTCGGGTTCGGCATCGGGTCGGATGCCGCGCACCGCCCGGTCATCGCGATCGACGACGAGGGCGGCGTGGTCGACGCCGGCTCGCTGCGCGCGCGCATTCGACGTGGTGCGCCGTGGGATCTCGCGTTCGAGCACGACGGCGGAACGTACACGTCGAGCGGCCACAAGTCGGTCGGGTACATGCGGCTGGAGCCGGGTGCGCCCGTGGCGGCCGAGCCCGCGGGCGTGGCCGGCATCACGACGACGGGCCTCGCCGCGGCATCCGCCTACCTGCACGCGCAGCTCTCGCTGGGCGTCGGCGAGCTCGTCTACGGGCTCGGGGAGCGGTTCGGCCCGCTCGTGAAGAACGGCCAGACCGTCGACGTGTGGAACGCCGACGGCGGCACGTCGAGCGAGCAGTCGTACAAGAACGTGCCGTTCTACCTCACGAACCGCGGTTACGGCGTGCTCGTGAACCACGCGGGCCACGTCTCGTTCGAGGTCGGCTCGGAGGCCGTGGAGCAGGTGCAGTTCTCGGTGGCAGGGGAGTGCCTCGAGTACTTCGTCATCGCCGGCCCGACGCCCGCCGAGGTACTCGACCGGTACACGCGGCTCACCGGCCGCCCGGCGCAGGTGCCCGACTGGTCGTACGGCCTGTGGCTCTCGACGAGCTTCACGACCGACTACGACGAGGACACCGTCAACGCGTTCATCGACGGCATGGCCGAGCGCGACATCCCGCTCGAGGTGTTCCACTTCGACTGCTTCTGGATGCGCGAGTTCCACTGGACCGACTTCGAGTGGGATCCGGCCGTGTTCCCCGACCCCGAGGGCATGCTCGCGCGCCTGCACGACCGCGGGCTGCGCGTGAGCGCGTGGCTCAACCCGTACATCGCGCAGCGCTCGAGGCTGTTCCGCGAGGGCGTCGAGCACGGCTACCTCGTGCGCCGGCCTGACGGCAGCGTCTGGCAGTGGGACCTCTGGCAGGCCGGCATGGCGCTCGTCGACTTCACGAACCCCGAGGCGACGCGCTGGTTCCAGGGCCACCTGCGGCGCCTGCTCGCGCAGGGCGTCGACGCGATCAAGACCGACTTCGGCGAGCGGATCCCGATCGACGTCGCCTGGCACGACGGCAGCGACCCCGAGGCGATGCACCACCGCTACACGCAGCTGTACAACCGGGCCGTGTTCGACGTGCTCGAGGAGGTGCGCGGCCCGGGCGAGGCGGTGCTGTTCGCCCGGTCGGCGACCGCCGGCGGCCAGTCGATGCCCGTGCACTGGGGCGGCGACAACTCGTCGACATTCACGTCGATGGCCGAGAGCCTGCGCGGCGGCCTGTCGCTCGCCCTCAGCGGCTTCGGCTACTGGAGCCATGACATCGGCGGCTTCGAGGGCGATCCCGACCCGGCGGTGTTCAAGCGCTGGCTGGCGTTCGGGCTGCTGTCGAGCCACTCGCGGCTGCACGGCTCGACGAGCTACCGCGTGCCGTGGGCGTTCGACACCGGCGACGAGGCGCCGGGCCAGAGCGCGGTCGAGGTCGCGCGCGCGTTCGCGAAGCTCAAGGCCTCGCTGCGCCCGTACCTCGTCGCGGCGGGCGACGAGGCGCACCGCACCGGCCGGCCGGTCATGCGGCCCATGCAGCTCGAGTTCCCCGACGATCCGGCGACGGCGTACCTCGACCGGCAGTACCTGCTCGGGCCGAGCCTGCTCGTGGCGCCCGTGTTCTCGGCGTCGGGCGAGGTGGCGTACTACCTGCCCGCCGGCCGGTGGACGAACTGGTTCACGCGCGAGGTCGTCGAGGGCGGCGGTTGGCGCCGCGAGGTGCACGGCTTCGACACCGTGCCGCTGTGGATCCGCGAGGGCGCGGTCGTGCCCGTCGTCGACGAGGAGGGGCGTGCCGGCGAGGTGCGCGGTGCCGAGGCATCCTGAATCGGTCGCGACCCACTCGGATCGCAAGTTTCGGCGCTAGGCTTCGAAACATGGCAACGGATGTCGCGGGGGAGCGGGTGACGCTGGCCGAGGTCGCCGAGGAGGCCGGCGTCTCGCTGTCGACCATCTCCAAGGTGCTCAACGGGCGCACGGATGTCGCGCCGAAGACCCGTGCGCGCGTGGAGCGGCTCCTGCACGATCGCGGCTACGTGCGCCGCGGCGCGGGCCGGTCGGAGGCGCACGCCGACCTCATCGAGCTCGTCTTCCACGAGCTCGACCCGATCTGGTCGATGGAGGTCATCGGCGGGGTCGAGTCGGTCGCGAAGGCGGAGGGCCTGAGCGTGGTGCTCACCGTGAGCGGCAGTCGTCACGCGCCCGACCCCGACTGGATCGACGGCGTCATCCGCCGCCGTCCCGTGGGGGTGGTGCTCGTGTTCTCGGAGCTCGCGCCCGAGTACCGTGAGCAGCTGCGAGCCCGGGCGATCCCGTTCGTCATCGTCGATCCGGCCGGGGATCCGTCGCCGGACGTGCCGAGCGTCGGCTCGGCGAACTGGTCGGGCGGCCTCGCGGCGACGCGGCACCTCATCGACCTCGGCCACCGTCGGATCGCCGCGATCACCGGACCCGAGGACATGATGTGCTCGCTCGCGCGGCTCGACGGGTACCGCTCGGCGATGAACACGGCCGGCCTGCCCATCCGCGACGAGTGGATCCGGTTCGGCGACTTCCACACCTCCGGCGGCCGCGACCGGGCGCGCGAGGTGCTCGACGGCCCCGAGCGGCCGACCGCGATCTTCGCCGGCAGCGACATGCAGGCACTGGGCGTGCTCGAGGCGGCGCGGGAGCGCGGCATCCGCGTGCCCGAGGACCTCTCGGTGGTCGGCTACGACGACATCCCCCTGGCTCGGTGGCTCACGCCGAAGCTCACGACCGTGCACCAGCCGCTGCACCGCATGGGCGAGGAGGCGGCGCGCCTGGCGCTGCGGCTCAGCGAGGAGCCCGCCGAGTCGACGCCGCGCATGGACCTCGCGACGAGCCTCGTCGTGCGCGACAGCACGGCGCCGCCGGCAGCCTGAACACGGGGTCCCGCGCCTGGCTTCGGCCCTTCACGTGCTCATCCTCCGCCCGAAGCAGGTCGGGGTTCCGAATCGACGGGGCCGACCTGGAGGTCATCCTCGTCGGCATCCACGCACACTTCGATGTCGACCGGCGCGACGATCGGACCGGAGGCGTCGGGCAGCACCAGGGTGACACCCGTCGCGGCGACCGGGAACTGGCAGGGGCTCGGCCGGTCGGCCGTCTGCGCGATCCGGGCCCAGATGTAGGCGCGTTGCCCGGGGGCGACGGTCACGACCTCGCCGGCGCGGCCGTAGTCGTCGGCGGTCGCAGAGCCTTCGACGCCGTAGCCCACGGTCTCGATCGGCCCCGACGCGCCGAGGAACGCCGTCTCGCTCGGGAATCCGGACAGGGAGCAGTCCGTGTCGCCGGTGTTGGTGAGCGCGATGTACGCGCTCTGCGGAGCGGCCGGATCGGTTCCCCACTCGATCTGCGCGATGAACTGGTCTTGGCACGGGACGCCTTCAGGCGGCGTCGACGTCGGAGTCGGTGCGGTGAGCGTGGTCGACGGAGCGGGCTCCGGTGTCGGTTCGGTCGATGGAGTGCACGCGGTCAGGGTCGCGCCCGTCCAGACCGCCAGCAGGCCCACCGCGAATCGGGATGCTGCGCTGCTCATGTCCCGCATCGTAGCGGGTTGCCCGGCCTTATGGGCATATATCTTCCTATAATTCCGGGCCATGGTCGCGGCATCCGACGCACGACGCCGCCGGCCGGGTGGGGAGCCCCGGCCGGCGGCGCCGCCGATCGCCCGCGCTAGGGAAGCGGGCGTCCGAGGGCCGGCACGATGACCGGCGCGGACGTTGCGACACTGGCGTCGAGACCGTCCGCGGTCGCCGTGACGACGACCGTCAGCTCCGAGCCGCGGTCGAGGCCGTGGACGCGGTACAGGGCACCGGTCGCCCCGGGGATGTCGACGCCATCGCGCTGCCACTGGTACGACAGCCCGACCGACGACGGGCTCCACTCGCCGGGATCGGCCGTGAGCACGCGACCCACCAGCGACTGGCCCTGAACAGTCGGCGCGACGACGTTCTCGACGGCGGTCGGCGCGGCCGGGCCGACGAACTCGCCGACGCCCCAGCGAGCCGTCGACTGGTACCCGGCACCCGTGGGGTCGGCCCAGTTGCGGATCGCCGTGCGCTGGCCGCCAGACGCGTCGTTGACCTGGACGTCCAGGCCATGGAACGTGCCGAGGCCGGCGGCGTCGCCCAGGTCGACCGACAGTTCGACCACGTACCCGCCGTCGACGAGCGCCGTCGCGCTCTGCACCCGGGCCCGCTGGAACGCCTCGTCGCCCGTGCCGAACGACACCGCGTTCGCGGCGCTCACGCGGATCTGCGTGTCGTCGTAGCGGTACGAGCCGTTCTTCGCGTTGCCCGGGTCGACGTAGACCTCGACCGAGTCCTGGATCCACGGGTCGGAACCGGACACGTCGACGATGGGGTCGTCGACCTCCGCCAGCACGTACAGCGTGTCGCCCGACCAGAGCGTACGGACGTCGGCGGTCGCGCCGGTCTCGCCGAGCACGGCCTGCTCGGTCCGCACGGTGGTCGCATCGCTCCACGCAGCGTCGATCGCGCCGTCCACGGCGGGTGCCGCGTCGGCCTCGACGACCTCGAGGACGGAGAGCGGCTCGACGAGCGTGAGCGTGCCGAGCACGCCCGGCGCGTTCCAGCCGACCGTCTCGCCCGAGGCATCCGCCACTCGCAGGTCGAACGCGAGCGTGTCGCCCTGCGCGACGCCCGGCAGCGGCAGGTGCGCGACGAGGTCGTAACCGCCGCTCCGCTCGGTCGCCTCCGCCGGGACGTCGCCCGACCCGTCGCGGCCGACGGTCGCCACGGCGTCGCCGAGCCGCAGCTCGACGCCGTCGGCGGCATCCGTCGTCGCGTCGTCGACGCTCGCGTAGACCGTCAGGTGATCGGCCGCCCAGCGCAACTGGAACTCCGCCATGCCCTCGACGCCGTGCAGCGGCAGGCGGTCCCACTCGGGCGACGTCGTCGCCGCGTCGTCGAGCGGTACGTCGCCGGCGAACACGTTCGCCGTGCGCTGCCGCGCCGGAAGCTCGCCGTCGACGGCGCCCTGGTACGCGGGCTTGGCCCGGTACTGGTCGTCGAAGATGAGCGGTGCGCCCGAGCTCGCCCGCCAGCTGCGACCGTCGGTGAGGCCCCATACCGTGACCGAGTAGAGCGAGTCCGCGTGCTCGCGGAACACCCGGAACGCGTCGCGGTAGTAGTAGCCCTGGTCGACGAGCTTCGCCTGCGTCACGGGCGTGCCCGTGGTGACGTCGAGCTCGGTGACCGCCTGCGTGACCGGCAGGTCCTCGAAGGCGACGATCGCCTGCTCGAGGGCCGAGACGGGCATCGCGAGGCTCACGTGGAACTGATGTCCCACGCCGTCGACCGGCACGCCACGTGCGAGCAGCCGCTCCACGAGCGCGTGGTAGCGCGCCTGCTTGCCGCCCTGCTCGGTGTTGTAGTCGTTGATGAACAGGGCCACCGGCCGCTCCGCGCCATCCGCCGCGTGGACCTCGTTGAAGGCCTCGTCGGCGTACGCGAAGGCGAGGTCGATGAACTCCTCGCCGAGGATCCGGTACCACTCGCTGCGGCGCAGGCCGTCGGCGAACTCGCCGCCGTCGGAGACGACCTCGTTCACGACGTCGAACGCGGTGAGCGGGTTGGTGTCGGATCCGAACGGACCGTACTTCCCGGCGAGGTACTCGGCCACGTCGAAGATGTGCGTCCGCAGCCGGTCGCGCAGCACCGCCTTGCCGGCGTCGTCGGCCGCGAGCGGCTGGCCCGCGTCGTCCTGAAAGAACCAGGCGGGCGTCTGGCTGTGCCACACGAGCACATGGCCGTAGGCTCGGAGGTCCTGCTCCTGGGCGAAGTCCATGAGCGCGTCGGCCTCGGCGTTCGCGGCGACGAAGTCGCCGTTCTGGTCGTACCAGGCCTCGGGCTTCATGAAGTTCTCGGGCGTCACCTGGTCGAAGTGGCGCAGCAGCAGCTCGGATGCCGCACCCGACGTCTCGCGGCTGTCGATCGCGACGCCCACTGGGAAGTCGACCGTCTCCCGGATGCCGGTGAGGTCCTCGATGACCGGAGGCTCGGGCACGCGCAGCACGATGTCGTCGACGTAGAGGTCGCTGATGTTGCCCACCGCGCCGTTGTCCCACCGGGTCTCGAAGTAGAGCAGCGAGTCGTCGGCGTCGGAGCCCTGGAAGGTCGCCGTCACCTGGGTCCAGCCGCTGTCGGTGACCGTGTCGAACTGCGCGAGCGTCGAGAAGGCGGTGGTGCCGCCGGTCGTGTTCGCACGGCTCAGCCAGACGTCGTCGACCTCCTGGCCCGCGCCGAAGCGCAGCCAGGCGGTGAGCTCGTAGGTGACGGCCGGGTCGAGCAGCCCGGTCACGTCGTGGCCGATGCCGTCGCCCTGCGTCGTGCGGTCCGTCACGACCGCCGACTGCGCGCCGCCGTGCGCCTCCGCCGTCGAGAGCTCGACCGTCGCGGTGGTGGTGCCGCTGCCGCCGCGCAGGTCCCAGCCGTCGAGGCCGTCCTCGAAGTCGGTGTCGATCACGATCTCGCCGGCGGTCGGCGGCGTGCCCTTCGGGAAGACGAACTGCCAGCCGTCGGCGAGCCGCTCGGTGACCACGGCCTGCACCGCCGCGAGGGTGCCCGACCGGTCGCCGCCGCCGTCGTGCGCGAGCACGACCTCGCCCGGCTTCATGGCCGCGCGGAGGTTCTCGGTCAGGGTCGCCACATCCTGGGTCGCCCAGTCGTCGATCGTGTTGACCACTGCGAGCGGCTGCATGCCGAGCGCCACGGCGACCGCCGGCGTGACGCCCCAGCTGCCGTTGGGGGCGCGCCAGAACGGCACGGCCTGGTTCGGGTTCCCGAGTGCGCTGCGGATGACCTGGAGGTTGGCCTTCAGGTCGGCCTCGACCTGCGCCGCGGACCACGAGCCCATGTCGGCGTAGCTCGTGGAGTGGTTGCAGAGCACGTGGCCCTCGTCGACGATCCGCTGGAGGATCGCGCCGCCGCCCGGTGCGGTGATGTTCTGCCCGATGACGCAGAACACGGCCTTCAGGTCGTTGGCGGCGAGGAAGTCGAGCAGCGCCGGCGTCGTGCCGGGGTTCGGCCCGTCGTCGAACGTCAGGGCCGAGACGTTCCCGGTGCCCTCCGCCAGGTTCACGGGCGTGACGACGGGGTTGATCGCGCCGCCCGGCACGAAGTCGGGATGGGGCACCGTGCCTCCGTCCTCGGTCGTGATGAGGAGGTCGTCCACGAGGAACGACGGGTTCCGGTCGCCGATCGAGGCCGCCTCGATGTAGAGGTTCGCTCCGGCGAGCCCCTCGGGGAACACGTAGCTGCCCCCGATCCGCACCCAGCCGTCGGCCGTGGCGTCGACGGACCCACCGATCCACGTGTAGGTGTTCGAGCCGCCGCCGGCCGGCGTCTGCTCGGCCGTGAAGTGGATGCCGGTCGTGCCGGATTCGCCCGCGGGCAGCTTCACCCACGCCGAGAACTCGTAGGTGCCGTCCGGCTGCAGGCCGAGCGTCGCCGAGCTCGCCGACACCCCCTGCCAGTTCGCCGTGCGGTTCGTCACGGCGAGGCTCCTGGCGCCGCCGTGCGCCTCGGCCTCGGTCACGGTGAGCGAGACGCCCCCGCGCGGCCCCCACGGGCCGGTGGTGCCGTCCTCGAAGTCGGCCGAGCTCACCGTGATCGGCTCGGCGCCGGCCGGTGCGGCCACGGCGATGCCGAGCCCGACCGAGATGGCGGCCGCGGTGGCGAGGGCGAGTGTTCTCAGGATCCTGCGTCGTTGCATGATGAGCGCTCCTTCGCGCGTCGCTGGGGTCGGCGTCGCCCGATGGCGATGCCGACCGATTCGGTGCGTGGTGGTGCGAGGGGATCCGGTGAGGGACCGGTAGGGCTGGCCTCCTTCTCGATGCGTCGGGTGTGCTTCGCGGGCTCCTGCGGGCGCGGCCTCAGTCGATGACGGATGCCGCGTCGGCGCCGGCGGGCGCTGCGACCTGCTCGACCGTCACCTCGGGGTGCAGCCGGCGGGTGTGGTCGACGGTGCGGACCGGGCCGGTGAGCCGCACCGTGCTCGCGAGCGGGAGGTCGCCGCTCGAGCGGCCGAGGCTCAGCACGAGCTCGCCGGGCTCGACGATGCGCACGCCCTCGCGCGACGTGAACGACGCCAGGTCGGCCGGCACGGTGAACCGCACGTCGGCGGCCTCGTCGGGCGCGAGCTCGATGCGCGCGTAGCCGATGAGCCGCTGCACGGGCCGCACGACCGACGCGACGGGATCGTGCAGGTAGAGCTGCACCACCTCGACGCCGGGTCGCTCGCCGACGTTGCGTACCCGCAGGCGCACCGCGGCCGAGCCGTCGGTGCCGATCTCGGCCTCGTCGGCCGCGAAGTCCGACCACTCGAACGTCGTGTACGTGAGGCCGTGCCCGAACGGGTACCGCGGCGTGGGGTCGATGTTCGAGACGCCGTTGCGCTGGTCGAGGGGCGACGCCAGGTAGGTCGACGGATGCACCCCCGCCGACGCCGGCACGGACACGGGCAGCCGACCGCCGGGCTCGACGCGGCCGCTCAGGATGCCCGCGAGCGCGCGGGTCCCCTCCTCGCCGGCGAAGAACGCCTCGAGGATGGCGGCGGCACGGTCGGGCGCGGTGCCCAGCGTGTACGGGCGGCCGGCGAGCATCGTCACGACGGTCGGCACGCCCGAGTCGAGCACCGCCTCGAGGAGCACGGCCTGGGCGCCCGGGAGCTGCAGCGACTCGGCGTCGCAGCCCTCGCCGCTCGTGCCGCGACCGAAGAGCCCGGCGCGGTCGCCGAGCGCGAGCACGACGACGTCGGTCGACGCGGCCAGTGCCGCGGCATCCGGGATCCCGTCGATCTCGTCGCCGTCGATGCTCGTGCCGGCCACGTGGACGACCTCGGCGTCGGGGAACTCGGCGCGCAGCGACTCGAGCAGCGTCGGCAGCTCGATGCCGTCGCCCGACTCGGGGTGGTGCACGCCCACGTGCGTCGGGAAGGCGTAGCAGCCGAGCACGGCGAACCGGTCGTCGGCGGTCGGTCCGATGACCGCGATCCGCCTCGGCGCGGCGAGCGGCAGGGTGCCGTCGTTCGCCACCAGCACGATCGCGCGCTCGGCGATCTCCGCCGCGAGGGCCCGGTTCGCCGGCGGGTCGAGGTCGACCGTCCCGCGCACCGCGTCGATGTCGTCGGCGCGGCCGGCCAGCGCCGGCGGCAGTGCATCCCAGCCGGCGTCGAGGAGGCCGAGCTCGAGCTTCTGCGCGAGCACCCGACGGAGCGCCCGGTCGAGCACGCCCTCGTCGAGCCGGCCGTCGGCGACCGCCTCGACGAGCGGTGCGCCGAATGCGTGGACGGTCGGAAGCTCGACATCGATGCCGGCCTCGAGCGCGGCCGCCGCGGCACCCGCCAGCGACCCGGCCGTGCCGTGCAGGGTCTGCAGGAACGCGACCGAGAAGTAGTCGGCGACCACCGTGCCCTGGAAGCCCCACACGTCGCGGAGGAGCTCGGTGAGGATCGAGGCATCCGCCGCCGTCGGCACCCCGTCGAGGTCGGTGTACGCGTTCATGACCGACCGCGGCCGGCCCTCGCGCAGCACCATCTCGAACGGCGGCAGCAGCACGTCGGCGAGCTCGCGGCGTCCGATCGACACCGGGGCGAGGTTGCGCCCCGCGCGCGAGGCCGAGTAGCCCACGAAGTGCTTCAGCGTCGCGACCACGCCGGCCGACTCCAGTCCGCGCACGTAGGCCGATCCGATGGTGCCGATCAGGTACGGGTCCTCGCCCATGGTCTCCTCGACCCGGCCCCAGCGCGCGTCGCGCACCACGTCGAGCACGGGGGCGAGGCCCTGGTGGATGCCGACCGATCGCATGTCCTCGCCGATCCGGCGGGACATCCGCTCGATGAGCTCGGCGTCGAACGTCGCCGCCCACGAGAGCGGGACCGGGTAGGCCGTGGCGCCCCACGCGGCGAAGCCGGCGAGGCACTCCTCGTGCGCGACCGCCGGGATGCCGAGGCGGCTCTCGGCGGCGATGCGTCGCTGGGTCCTGGCGAGTGAGAGCGCGCCGACGCCGGGATCGACGGGCGCCGTGCCGAACGGGCGTGTGAGCTGGCCGAGCCCCTTCGGGACGAGCTCGTCGAGGTCGACATCGCCGATCATCTCGTGCTGGTTCGGTGCGACGTCCTCGCCGTCGGCGGACGCGCCGACCCAGACGCCGTAGAGCTGTGCGATCTTCTCCTCCAGCGTCAGCTCGGCCACGAGGGCCTCGACGCGGGCGGTGGCGGGCAGGCTCGTGTCCTGCCACGGGCGGACGACCCGGGCGGTCTGCTGGTCGGTCATCCCTTCACCGCCCCGGTGAGGCCGCCGACGATGCGCTTCTCCGCGAGGAGGAAGAACACGAGTGCCGGGATCATCGCGAGCGACGTGTACGCGAGCACGGCTCCGGTGTCCTGCGAGTACTGCGTCGAGAACTGGGTCACGCCGAGCGGCAGGGGCCACAGCTCCTGCGGGAGCGTGCCGGTCGAGATCACGAGGAGCGGGAGCAGGTACCCGTTCCAGCTGCCGATGAACGCGAGGATGCCGACGGTCACGAGGCCCGGCATCGACAGCGGCAGCAGGATGCGCCAGAAGAAGCCGATCCGGCTGGTGCCGTCGATCGCGGCGGCCTCCTCGAGCTCGTCGGGGATGGCCCGCAGGAACGGAACGAGGATGATGATCGTGGTCGGCAGCGCGAACGCGACGCTCGGGATGATCACGCCGAGATACGAGCCGTGCAGGCCGAGCGTGCGCAGCATGAGGGTCAGCGGCAGCGCCGCGACCGTGAGCGGGAACATGAGGCCGGCGGCGAACAGCCCGTACAGCCCCTGGCGTCCGCGGAAGTCGTAGCGGGCGATGACGAACGCGGCCATGATGCCGAAGACGACCGTGCCGGCCGTCGTGGCGACCGCGAGGATCATGCTCGCGAGGACGTTGCCCCAGAACCGGGGCGAACCGAGCACGGTCGACCAGTTCTGCAGCGTCCACGGGTCGGGCATGCCGGCCGGGTTCGCGTTGAGGTCGGCGGTCGTGCGGAAGCCGCCGATGAAGACGTAGAGCACCGGCCCGATGGCGATCGCGGCGATCACGAGCGCGATGACGTAGACGAACGGCTGGCCCCAGTCGAACCGGCGCCCGGCAGGCTGGTGCGGAGCTCCTCGCCCCTCGGTGGTGATGGCGGTGGTGGCGGTCATGTCAGCGCACCCCTCTGGTGACGGCGCCGGCGAGGTCGCGACGCAGGGCGAAGCGCTGGTACACGAGCGCGATGACGAGCGAGATCACGAAAAGGATCACGGCGATGGCGCTGCCGTAGCCGGGCTGGCCGCCGAACTGCCCCTTCTCGACCATGTAGGTGGCCATGGTCTGGGTCGCATTCAACGGCCCGCCGCGGGTGGTGACCCACACCATGTCGAAGAGCTGGAGCGAGCCGATGATCGAGAGGAACGCCCAGATGCGGATGGTCGGACCGAGCAGCGGGATGGTGATGTACCGCTGGACCTGCCACCAGCTCGCGCCGTCGATCGACGCGGCCTCGGCGAGCTCCTCGGGCACGCCCTGGAGCCCGGCCAGCATGAGCAGGATGGCGAAGCCGACGTACTTCCACGTCAGGATGAAGAACATCGTCCAGAGAGCGATCTCGGGGTCGGCGAGCCAGTTCTGCTGCAGGGCGCCGAGCCCGACCGCCTCCAGCAGCGCATTCACGCCGCCATTGGGCTGGAGGAGGAGCTTCCACGAGAGGCCCGCGATGACCTCGGCGAGCACGTAGGGAACGAAGATCAGGAGGCGGAACGCCGTGCGGCCGCGCATCCGCCGGTTGAGCAGCAGCGCGACGCCGATGGCGATCGGGCCCTGGATGAGCAGGCTCATCGCGAGGATGAAGAAGTTGTGGCCGACCGCGCCGAGGAACACCGGGTCGTTGAGGGCGCGGACGTAGTTCTGGAGGCCCACGAAGCGGGCCGGGTCCGCGAGGTCATCCCACTGGAACGCCTGCGGCAGGTTGTAGAAGCTGTAGACCGCCGCCAGGATCACGGGCAGGATCACGAAGCCGAGGAACAGGATCAGGGCCGGCCCGACGAAGAGGGCGATCTCGGCCCATTTGCGGCGGGCGGCCGACTTCCGCCGGATCGGAGGGGCGGGGGCCGGGCCCGCGGAGACCGCGGGCCCGGCCGATTCGAGGAGCGTTGCCATGGCTAGAGCGTGGCCGCCGCGTCCTGCATCATCGTGACGACGTCCTCGGGGGAGCCGACGCCGCCGAACAGGTTGACGATGCCCTCGTTCATGGCGTTGCCGACCGTCGTGCCGAACGCCGTGTCGAACCAGAGCTGCACGAACGACGCCTCCGCGAGGCCCTCGGCGACCGCCTTGAGGTTCGGGTCCTCGAGCGATGCCGTCGCCGACGGCACGGTCGGGATGCCGGAGCCGCTGGCCGCGAACTTCGCCTGCACCTCGTCGCTCATGATGTACTCGAGGAGCTCGGCGCACTCCGGGGGAGCGTCCTTCGAGCAGCCGAAGCCGTCGCCGCCGCCGAGCGCCGCGGTCGGGTCGCCTGCGGAGCCCTCGATGCCCGGGAAGGGGAACCACCCGAGGTATTCCGGGACCGTCTGGTCGGGGGTCAGCCCGCCGATCACGCCCGCGTTCCAGTGGCCCATGAGCTCCATCGCCGCCTGGCCGTTCGCGATGAGTCCCGCCGAGCTGCCGGCGCCCTGCTGGGCGGGCGTGCCGAGGAAGCCCTCCTGGAACGGGTTGGTGCCGAGGAACTCCTGGAGCTGCTCGCCGGCCTCGACCCAGCAGTCGTCGCTGAAGTCGTAGTCCGTCTCGGCCGCCTGCAGGGCCTCGGGGGAGCAGGAGTGCAGCGCGAACTGGTACCACCAGTGCGCGGCCGGCCACTTGTCGCCGGCGCCGACGGCGATCGGCGTGAAGCCCGCCTCGCGCAGCTTGCCGGTCGCCTCGATGAGCTCGTCGAGCGTCGTGGGCGGAGCGTCGATGCCGGCCTCGGCGAACTGGTCGGTGTTGTACCAGAAGCCCTCGATGCCGAACGTGAAGGGGACGCCGTAGGTGGCACCGTCGACCTGCCATGGGTTGATGGTGGCGCCGACGCTCTCGATGGTGTCGGGGACGGCCTCGTCGAGCGGCATGAGGTAGTCGTTCGCGACCTGGTCGCGGAGCTCGCCGCCCGGCCACACCTGGAACAGGTCGGGCGCGTCGCCGGATGCGAGCGCGTTCGGGATGAGGGTGCGCTGCAGCTCCTCGTTCTGGTACCCGGTCTGCTCGACCGTGACGCCCGGGTGCGCCTCCTCGAACTCGGCCGCGACCTCCTCCCACACCGCGGGGAGCGGACCCGAGGTGGCGTTGTGCCACCAGGTGATGGTCACGTCGCCGCCGTCGCCGTCTCCGCCATCGCCCGCCGGGGCGCACCCGGCGAGCGCGACGGCGGCGAGGCCGGCGCTGACGCCCAACGCGACGAGCCTGCTGCTGCGTCTGTTCATCATTGAACCTCTCGAAAGTTTCGACTGCAACGTCGAAAGTGATCTGGACGCCTCGAATATACGTCGACTTCTATTTGGGGTCAAGCGCAACAAATTCGGCGCGTCGCTGGAACCGCCGCCGCCAGCCGCCCCTAGAGTGGTCGCGTGTCAGAGCGTGCCGGAACGTTCGACGGGGTGCACCGTCGAAACCTCTCGAAACTCCTCGGGCTCGTGCACCTCGAAGGGCCGCTCTCCCGGGCGCGACTCACGGCGGCCACGGGCCTCAACCGCTCGACGGTCGCCGCGCTCGCCGGGGAGCTCGTCGAGCTCGGCCTCGTCGAGGAGCGCGCCCCCGACCCGACGAATCGCGTGGGGCGTCCGTCACCCGTGATCGCGCCGCATCCGGGCGTCACCGCCATCGCCGTCAATCCCGAGGTCGACGCCGTGACCATCGCGGCGGTCGGCCTCGACGGGCGCATCCCGGTGCGCGAGCGCATCGAGGTCGACCACCTCGTGACCCCCGAGGAGACGGCCCGCCTCATCGCCGAGGAGATCGGGCGCTGGCGGTCGGGCGCGCTGCGTCGCGCGCGGATCGTCGCGGTCGGCCTCGCGGTGCCGGGCCTCGTGCGCGCCTCCGACGGGCTCGTGCGCTTCGCGCCGCACCTGGAATGGCGGGATGCCCCGCTCCGCACGCTCGTCGAGGCGGCCACGGGCCTGCCGACCGTCGTGGGCAACGACGCGAGCCTCGGCGCGATGGCCGAGCACCTCTTCGGCGCCGGGCGCGGCGTCGACGACATCGTCTACCTGAACGGCGGCGCGAGCGGCATCGGCGGCGGGCTCATCGTGCACGGCCTCGCGGTCGGCGGCGCGGGCGGCTACGCCGGCGAGTTCGGCCAGAACCGCCCGGGCATCGCATCCGCCGACGACCGCCGCGCCGCGGGCGGCGTGCTCGAGGACGAGGTCAGCAGGGCCCGCCTGCTCGAGGTCGCCGGTCTCGCCGCCGCCGACGAGCCGACCCTCGCGGCAGCGCTCGCGGCATCCGACTCGGCCGACGTGACCGCCGAGCTGGCGCGCCAGCGTCGCATCCTCTCGACCGCCCTCGCGAACGCCGTCAACGTGCTCAATCCCTCGCTCGTCGTGCTCGGCGGCTTCCTGGCCACCGTCGCAGGCAGCGACCCCGAGGCGCTCGCCGCCGCCGTTGCCGAGCAGGCCATGCCCGCCGCAGCCGAGGAGCTCGACCTGCGGGTCGCGGCCCTGGGCGAGGACCGCCTCGCCATCGGCGCCGCCGAGCTCGCCTTCCAGGCACTGCTCGAGGACCCGCTGCAGGTCGCCTGACGATCGGTCGCCGGGACTGAATCGTCTCATTCCGCGAATCCGCGCTTGCGTAACCGGGGGGTGCCTCCGCTACACTGATGGACAGTCGAATCGATTCGAGACCACGATGGTCCCGATCGCCTCACGACGGCGGCCCACGGGTCGCCGTCGTCCTGTTTCCCCGGCGTCCGAGGGCGTGCGCCGCCGCACTCGAGCACGCCCAGGATCCGCATGTCCGCAACCGCCTCCATCCCCATCATCCGGCCCGACGACTACTCGGCCACGACCCACCCCGGCGACCTCCTCAGCCGCCGCCAGCGCCTCGTCTACGTGCTCGTCCTCGGCGCGCTCACCGCGCTGGGCCCGTTCACGGTCGACCTCTACCTGCCTGCGTTCCCCGTGCTGCAGGACGAGCTCGGCGTCTCCGCCGCCGCCGTGCAGCTCACCCTGACCGGCACGATGGTCGGCTTCGGGTTCGGCCAGCTCATCGTCGGCCCCTGGAGCGACAAGGTGGGTCGCCGCCTGCCCCTGATCCTCGCCACGGCGCTGCACATCGCGGCATCCGTCGCCGCGGCGCTCGCGCCCGACATCGTGTGGCTCAGCGTGTTCCGCCTGCTGCAGGGCTTCGGCGCGGCCGCGGGCGGCGTGGTCGCCATGGCCATGGTGCGCGACCTCTTCGGCGGCAAGCCGCTCGTGCGCATGCTCTCGCGCCTCGCGCTCGTGAACGGCCTCGCGCCGGTGCTCGCGCCCGTCATCGGCTCGCAGCTGCTCGCCGTCATGGACTGGCGCGGCGTGTTCGTCGTGCTCGCGATCTACGGCGCCGTCGTCGTGACCGCCGTCGCGTTCTTCATCGTGGAGACCCTGCCCGAGTCGCGCCGCCATGTGGCCGGCCACTCGACGCTCCGCGACCGCTACGCCGCGCTGTTCCGCGACCGCGTGTACCTCGGCGCCGCGATCATCGGCGGCATGACGTTCACCGGCCTGTTCGGCTACCTCTCGACGTCGTCGTTCCTGTTCCAGGAGCTCTACTCGTTCACCGCCCAGCAGTACGGCCTGCTGTTCGCGGTCAACTCGATCGGCATCATCATCGGCGTGCAGACGAGTTCCCGGCTCATGCGCGGGCCGGTGCAACCGCAGTGGATCCTTGCGATCACCACGATCGTGCAGTTCTCGATGGCCGTGGCGATCATGGTGCTCGACTCCAGCGGGGCGGGCTTCTGGGGCACGGCGATCCCGCTGTGGATCTTCATCCTCTCGTGCGGCTTCGCGTTCCCCGCGGTGCAGGTGCTCGCGCTCGCCCACCACGGCGCCGAGGCCGGCACGGCCGCGTCACTGCTCGGCGCCCTCAACTTCGGGCTCGCCGGCGTGATCTCGCCGCTCATCGGCCTCATGGGCGTCGGCAGCGCCGTGCCCATGGCGTTCGTCATGCTGCTCGCGGCCGTCGTCGCGATCGTGGCGCTCTGGGCCCTCGTGCGGCCGAAGACGGTGCCCGCGCTCACAGACTGAGCCGAGCGGATGCCGCGAGCCGGCCGCATGCGGCGAGGGCGGGTCGCGGCATCCGCTCGCAGCGCTCGGCTAGCGTGGGGTGATGGAGCGACCGAACGATCCGCCGCCCGACGACGCGGAGTCCGTTGACGCGCCGGCCGGCGTGAACCCGGCCGCGACGGATGCCGCCGAGGCCGGCCGCACCGACGCCGCCGACTCTGCGAGGGGTCTCGATCGCGATGCACCGGGGGCCGCGGCGGGGTTGCTGCCCGCCCAGCGCGAGCGCCGGGCCCGGACGCTCGGTCGACGTGCCGCCCTCACGAGCGGCATCGCGGCGGTGCTCGCCGCGGTGCTGCTCGGCGCGGTCATCATGATCCGCGAGGGCGGTGTGCCGTTCGAGATCGACGAGGAGTGGGCCGAGGAGGTCCTCACGCTCCGGGGCCCGTTCGGCGACACCGTGGCGCTCTTCATGAACTGGCTCGGCGGCGGAATCGTCGGCGTCTTCGTCATCCCGGTCGGCGTCGCGGTCGTGCTGCTCATCATGCGCCGACCCTGGGGCGCGCTCTACTTCATCGTCGCCTCGGCCGCGAGCGCCGGCGTCGTGCAACTGCTCAAGGAGTGGTTCGGGCGGGCGCGCCCCGAGGACATGCTCGTGACCTCCGACTTCGGCTCATTCCCGTCGGGGCATGTGGCGAACGCCGCGACCATCTCGGTCGCCATCGGCGTCATCGTGCCCATCGTCGGGGTCTGGATCGCCGGCGCCGCCTACACCCTGCTGATGGCGCTCACGCGCACCTACCTCGGCGCCCACTGGTTCTCCGACACCGTGGGCGGCCTGCTCGTGGGCGCGGGCGTCGCGCTGGTGCTCTGGGCGGCCTTCGCGGTGCCGCTCGAGCGCGAGCGGCTCGCGTGGATCGCCCGGGTCTCGGAGCGCAACGCCGCGCGCGCGCAGGCGAACATCACGCCACCGGCGGGCTGAAGATCCACCCTGTCGTCATGGTGCTATTCGTGGTAGCATCATCAACGGAAAGGGACGGATCATGGCGGTCATCGCACCGCCGCGTCAGCCCGACTCCCACGATGCCGAGTTCACCGTCGAGCCGGACCGGGGTGGCGAAGCCCTCATCGAAGCATCGAAGCCGCACGCCGTGCCGCACCGGCAACCGGTCGCGGACCAGGCCGACGTCGAGGCCCTGATCCGCGAGGCTCGCCGTCGAGCGCGCCGTCGTCGCGCGACGGTCGGTGCCGTCGTCCTCGCGGCGCTCGCCTCGTTCGCCTGGGCGACGGTGCTCGCGTTCGGGTTCGCGGGGGCGACCGGTGCACGCACGCCGAACACCGAGGACATGCGGAACGAGGCGGTTCCGGCGCATCCCGTCCCGAGCGCCGAACTCGTCGCCTCGTTCTACACCCACTGGTCCGTCGGGGGGAGGGACCAGTTGGTCTACGTGTTCGACGATGGGCGAGTGATCTTCCGGCAGGGGAGCTGGCAGCAGCGTCGCCTGACGCCCGACGGCGTCGAGTCGCTTCGAACGGGGATCATCGACAGCGGCATCCTCGGTCCGAGTCGGTACGCGGAAGGTCATCAGTTCGGGTCCCCCGCGTTCCTGCAGGTCCGCGTGGACGGCGTGCTGATGGCGGCGTGGCAGCCGCCGAGCACGGCCGTCGACGACGTCGAAGCGTTCAACCGCGTCGTCCTCCACCTCATCGGCTTCGACGATTGGCTGCCGGCCGAGTCCTGGGCGCAACGTGAAATGGTCGCGTTCGTGCCGCCGGAGTACGCGGTCTGCACGTCCGGCGAGAACGGGGGCTTCCCCGCCGTGTACGATGCTCTGCTGCCGTTCCTGCCCCAAGACGCTGCTGCGATCCTTGCGGCCGGCCCGCGATTCGAGGGCATCGACCCCCAGGTCGACGCCTACGCATCGAGCGCGTCCTCGCCGAGCTCCGACATCGTCGGATGCCGCCAGCTCACGCCCGAGCAGGCGCAATCCGTCGTCGACGCACTCGTCCGTGCGGGTTGGGGTGTGGAGGACTCCGGACCGCCGCGCGATGGCGAGACGGTCGTGCTCACGGAGCGGGAGCGCATCGACCCGTTCGACATGTGGACCGAGCGGCCGGGCATCGGAAGGCTGTTCGTGGGGTTCCTCCCGATCCTGCCGCACGGGGTTCCCGAATGCGCGTGCGTGGGCTGAACGAAGAAGCGAAGCGGCGTGCTCGACGCCGGCGGCAACGCCTGATGGTCATCGCGGTCGCCGTCTCGGTCACGGTCGCCGGAGTCGCGATCGCCGCCATGTCCGGCGGTGAGCGCGGCTCATCGTCCGCGGCATCCGGCTCCGGCGCCGAGGCGCGAAGCACCATCGGTGCCCCGGGTGTGGGAGCGGTGGAGCCCATCGCGGCCTGGGGAGTGGTGCACGATGGCTGGGTCCGGATCTATGCGGACGGCCGCGTGCTCTGGGAGAACGACACGGGCCGCATCCTCGAGCGCCGACTCACGCGTACGGGCATGGCGCTCGTCCGGTCCGGGGTGCTCACCGGGGCCGACATCGACGATGGCCGGAACGACGCGCTCACCTCGGGAATCTGGGCGGAAGCGGAGTTCCGGCCGTTCTCGCCGACGGTGTACGCCGTCTGCTTCTGGGTCCAACTGGAGGAGACGGGTCACCACATCCCCGCCACGGCGGTCGTCGACGAGCTCCCTCGGGCTGCGCAAGCGCTCGTGCGCGGCACGGAGCTGCATTTCGAGGCGAGGTGGGGGCACTTCCCAGCCCAGCGCGATCCGGGAGCCGAATGCTTCAGGCTGAGCCCCGCGACCCTCGATGCCTTCCAGGCGTCCCTCGACTCGGACGACCGGCGGTCGTGGGACGTCGAGGGCGACCCCGCGACGCCGGAGCCACGCATCTTTCCGGTAGTCAGTCCCGTGATGCCCGACGGAACGCTCATGTACTGGGGCGGCTGAGGATCGGAACGCCATCGCCGTTGAGATCGCCGCGTCGCCCGGGCTGCGGCTTACAACGTTGTAGACTCCCCACGAACGAGGAGGCCCGCATGGCATCGACGCTGCACGACGTGGCGCGACTGGCGGGGGTGTCGATCAAGACGGTCTCGAACGTCATCAACGACTACCCCCACATCCGGCCCGCCACGCGGGCGAAGGTCGAGCAGGCCATCGCCGAGCTCGGATACACGCCGAACCTCACGGCGCGCAGCCTGCGCTCGGGCCGCACCGGCGCAATCGCCCTCGCCGTGCCCGAGCTCTCGCTCAGCTACTTCGCCGAACTGGCCGCCGCGGTCATCGAGGCAGCCGAGGAGGCCGGGCTCGTCGTACTCGTCGAGCAGACGGGCGGCGATCGCGACCGCGAGCTCGAGCTGCTGCGCAGCCCGCGCCTGAAGCTCACCGACGGCCTGATCTTCAGCCCCCTCGGCATGGGCCAGGAGGACGTCGAGCGCCTGAACGTGCCCTACCCGATCGTCGTGCTCGGCGAGCGCATCTTCGACGGCCCAGCCGATCACGTGACCATGCGCAACGTCGAGGCCGCGCGGGCCGCGACGGAGTACCTCATCGCATCGGGGCGGCGCCGGATCGCCCTCGTCGGCGCCCACGAGGGCGAGGTCATCGGCTCGGCCGGCCTCCGCCTCCGGGGCTACCGCGAGGCGCTCGACGAGGCGGGGATCCCGTTCGATCCGAGCATCATCGGCCACACCACGCTGTGGCATCGCGCCAACGGCGCCCGCAGCATGCGGGAGCTGCTCGACGCCGGCGCCGAGTTCGACGCGGTGTTCGGCCTGAACGACACGCTCGCCCTCGGCGCGATGCGCGTGCTCCAGGAGGCGGGGCTTCGCGTGCCCGAGGATGTCGCGGTCATCGGGTTCGACGACCTCGACGAGGCGCAGTACTCGATCCCGTCGCTCACCACCATCGATCCCGGTCAGCCGTGGATCGCGCGGACGGCGGTGCGCACGCTCATCGAGCGGATCGAGCATCCCGACGACGCGAGCGAGCCGCGCCTGCTGCTCGCCGACTTCACGATCGCCGAGCGGGAGTCCGCGACGCGCGTGCCCGCATCGCGCGAGTCCGTCGCACGCTGAGGGCGGCGCCCCGCGGGCGCCGAGCGGCTCGGCGGTTGTCACCGAACGACCCCGGAATCGGCGGTCGCCGAAACCCGACGTAAACTCGGACAGCGATTTCCCGAGGCATCCGTCGCAGTTCGCGACACGGACTTGACAGCGTCGACCGAAGCGGTCACCATGTCTCTACAACGTTTACTTTACAACGTTGTACAACCTCGGACCTCGACGCGGAGCCCCCTCTCCGCTGCGGCTCGAGCCCATCGCCCAGAGACAACGGTGTCCAACACCGCGAGAGGAAGCACACAGCATGAAGTCGAAGCTCCTGGCCGCGTCCGGCGTCGTCGCCGTCACCGCGGCCGCACTCACCGGCTGCTCCGCCGGCGCCTCCGAGGAGGCCTGCACCAACAAGATCGTGAACGCGGATGCCACGCAGGTCAGCGTGTGGGCCTGGTATCCCGCGTTCGAGGAGGTCGTCGACCTCTTCAACGAGAACCACGACGACGTCCAGATCTGCTGGACGAACGCCGGCCAGGGCAACGACGAGTACACGAAGTTCTCGACCGCCCTCGAGTCGGGTTCCGGCGCTCCCGACGTGATCATGCTCGAGTCCGAGGTGCTCTCGAGCTTCTCGATCCGCGACGGCCTCGTCGACCTCACCGAGTACGGCGCGGACGACGTGAAGGACGACTACACCGAGGGCGCGTGGAAGGACGTCTCGAGCGGCGACGCGGTCTACGCGATCCCCGTCGACGGCGGCCCCATGGGCATGCTGTACCGCAAGGACATCCTCGACCAGTACGGCATCGCCGTGCCCACCACCTGGGACGAGTTCGCCGCCGCCGCGCAGGCGCTGAAGGATGCGGGCGCCCCGGGCGTCCTCGCCGACTTCCCGACCAACGGCCGCGCCTACAACCAGGCGCTCTTCGCCCAGGCCGGCTCGGTGCCGTTCGAGTACGACAGCGCCGAGCCGACCGACATCGCAATCGACGCGAACGACGACGGCTCCAAGAGCGTCCTCGCGTACTGGGACGACCTGGTGAAGAAGGGCCTCGTCGCAACCGACGACGCGTTCACCGCCGACTACAACACCAAGCTCGTCGACGGCTCCTACGCCATCTACGTCGCCGCGGCCTGGGGCCCCGGCTACCTCTCGGGCCTCGCCGATGCCGACAGCGACGCCGTCTGGCAGGCCGCGCCGGTGCCGCAGTGGGATCCGGCCAACCCCGTGCAGATCAACTGGGGCGGCTCGACCTTCGCCGTGACCAGCCAGGCGAAGGACAAGGAGGCGGCCGCGACGGTCGCCAAGGGGGTCTTCGGCACCGAGGAGGCGTGGAAGATCGGCATCGAGGAGGCCGCGCTCTTCCCGCTGTGGAAGCCCATCCTCGAGTCCGACTACTTCCGCGACCTGGAGTACCCGTTCTTCGGCGGCCAGCAGATCAACAAGGACGTCTTCCTCGAGGCGGCGGCCGGGTACACCGGCTTCACCTTCAGCCCCTTCCAGAACTACGCGTACGACCAGCTCACCGAGCAGCTCTACGCGATGGTGCAGGGCGAGAAGAGCTCCGACCAGGCGCTCGACGACCTGCAGGCCTCGCTCGAGCAGTACGCGACCGAGCAGGGCTTCACCCTCCAGTGACCGAACGGCGGGCCGGGCGTGAGCGCCCGGCCCGCCATCCGGTCGCACCCTCCCTCCGGAAGGCAGCACCATGACCACCACCATCTCCGCCGAGCGCGCGACGTCGGCGTCGCCCGCGGCGGCCGGCCCGCGCCGCCGCGGGCCCAGCCTCGAGCGGCGCCGCCAGCGCGTCGGGTGGCTCTTCGTCACCCCGTTCCTCGTGATCTTCGCGCTCTTCCTCGTCTTCCCGCTCGTCTACGCGTTCGGGATGAGCCTGTTCACGTCGACCCTCGCGACCGGGACCCAGTTCACCGGCATCGCCAACTACGTCAAGGCCTTCACCGACCCCCTGTTCCTCGAGGGCCTGCTGCGGGTCGCCGCCTACGCGCTCGTCATGATCCCGATCCAGCTCATCGTCGCGCTGGCCGCCGCGCTCGTACTCGACACCCTCGCCACGAAGCTCTCGCAGCTCTCGCGACTGCTCATCTTCGCGCCGTACGCGATCCCGGTCGTGATCGGCGCGCTCATGTGGAGCTTCCTCTACAGCCCGCGCTTCGGTCCCGCGGGCACGCTGTTCGACGTCGTCGGCCTGCCGACGCCCGAGTTCCTCGCCGCGGACACGATCTTCGGCAGCCTCGTGAACATCGTCACCTGGCAGTGGTCGGGGTACTACATGGTCGTGATCTACGCCGCGCTGCGCTCGATCGACCCGTCGGTCTACGAGGCCGCCCGCATCGACGGCGCGAACGGCTGGCAGACCGCGCTGCGCATCAAGGTCCCCATGATCTCGTCGTCCATGGTCATGGTGATCACCTTCGCGCTCATCGGCACGCTGCAGTTCTTCACGGAGCCGACCGTGCTCCGCAACATCGCGCAGGGCGCCATCGACGCGGCCTACACGCCGAACATGTACGCCTATGCGCTCGCGTTCTCGTACAGCCAGTTCAACTACGCGTCGACCATCGCGTTCTCGCTCGGCGTGCTGGTGTTCGCCGGCTCCTACCTGTTCCTCTTCCTCACCCGCAAGCAGAGCGGACTCAAGTGATGACGACCGCAAGCCAGACCACTCGACCCCGCACCGACGCGCGCACGACCGTGACCGGCGTGCCGGCCCGCGAGGACCGCGGCGCAGGCCGTTCCCGCCGCAACGGCGGGCGCCGCATCGGATCCCACGTGTTCCTCGTGATCCTCGGGATCTACTTCGTGATCCCGATCTGGTGGCTCTTCGTCGCCGCGACGAAGAGCACCTCGGGCCTGTTCTCGAGCCCGGCCTTCTGGTTCGAGGACCCGATCAACCTGTTCACGAACATCGCCGGGCTGTTCACCCACCAGGGCGGCATCTACTGGCGGTGGCTGCTGAACTCGTTCCTCTACGCATTCGCGGCCGGCATCGGCGCCACGATCCTGTCGATCCTCGCGGGGTACGGGTTCGCGAAGTACCGCTTCCGTGGGCGCGGCGTCGTGTTCGGCGTCATCCTCGGCTCGATCATGGTGCCGCTCACGGCCCTCGTCATCCCGACGTTCATGCTGCTCAGCCAGTACGGGCTCATCAACACCCCCTGGGCCGTGATCCTCCCGTCGCTGCTGAGCCCGTTCGGCGTCTACCTCATGCGCGTCTACACCCAGGACGCCGTGCCCGACGAGATGCTCGAGGCCGCCCGCATCGACGGCGCGGGGGAGTGGCGCACCTTCTTCCAGGTCGCCCTGCCGCTCCTGAAGCCCGCGATCGTGACCGTGCTGCTGCTCTCGGTCGTCGGCACGTGGAACAACTTCTTCCTGCCGCTCGCGGTGCTCACGGACCCGCAGCTGCTGCCCGTCACCGTCGGCCTGAACCGCTGGACCGCGCTCTCGAACGCCGGCGCCGGCGGCGAGCAGGTCTGGAACCTCATCACCTCGGGCGCGTTCATCTCGGTCGTGCCGCTCATCCTGTCCTTCCTGTTCCTGCAGCGGTACTGGCAGGGCGGGCTGGCGATCGGCAGCGTGAAGTAGCCGGCAGCCACGAACGACGACGATCATCGGATGCCGCGGCCCCGCGGCATCCGATCGAAGCCCACGCACCTCGAAACAGAAAGCACCGCACATGCCCAACGCACGCCTGACCATCGATCCGCACTTCACGATCGGGCGCGTCCAGCGCCGCCTCTTCGGCGGCTTCGTCGAGCACCTCGGACGGCACGTCTACGACGGCATCCACGAGCCCGGCCACGAGTCGGCCGACGCCGACGGGTTCCGCGCCGACGTCGTCGAGCTCGTGAAGGAGCTCGGCGTCTCCACGATCCGCTACCCGGGCGGCAACTTCGTCTCGGGGTTCCGCTGGGAGGACTCGGTCGGGCCGCGCGAGGAGCGCCCGCGCCGCCTCGACCTCGCCTGGCACTCGACCGAGACCAACGGGGTCGGCCTGCACGAGTTCTCCGATTGGCTCGAGAAGGTCGGCAGCGACCTGATGCTCGCGGTGAACCTCGGCACCCGCGGCACGCTCGAGGCGCTCGACCTGCTCGAGTACGCGAACATCGCGGGCGGCACGGCGCTGTCGGAGCAGCGCATCGCGAACGGCCGCACCGACGCGTTCGGCGTGAAGATGTGGTGCCTCGGCAACGAGATGGACGGCCCGTGGCAGCTCGGCCACCGCTCGGCCGACGACTACGGCAAGCTCGCGTCGCGCACCGCGAAGGCGATGCGCCAGCTCGACCCCTCGGTGGAGCTCGTCGTCTGCGGCTCGTCGAGCGCGCACATGCCGACGTTCGGCGAGTGGGAGCGCGTCGTGCTCACCCACACGTACGACGACGTCGACTACATCTCGTGCCACGCGTATTACGAGGAGAAGGACGGCGACCTCGGCTCGTTCCTCGCCTCGGCGGTCGACATGGACGGCTTCATCGAGACGGTCGTCGCGACGGCCGACCACGTGAAGGCGGTGCTCGGCAGCGACAAGACCGTGAACATCTCGTTCGACGAGTGGAACGTCTGGTACCTCTCGCGCTTCCAGAACGTCGACAAGATCGAGGGCCTCGACAACTGGCCCGTCGCGCCGCGCCTGCTCGAGGACGTCTACTCGGTCGCCGACGCGGTCGTGTTCGGCAACCTGCTGATCTCGCTCATCCGCCACGCCGACCGGGTGACGAGCGCCTCGCTCGCGCAGCTCGTGAACGTCATCGCGCCGATCATGACCGAGCCCGGCGGCCCGGCGTGGCGCCAGACCACCTTCTTCCCGTTCTCGATCACCTCGCGCCTCGCGCAGGGCGACGCGCTCGAGCTGAAGCTCGACGCACCCACGTACCAGACGGCGCAGTACGGAGAGGTCTCGCTCGTCGACGCGGTGGCGACCCACGATCCGGAGGCCGGCCGCTCGGCGGTGTTCCTCGTGAACCGGAGCCAGGACGAGGCCGTCACCCTCACGGTGGACGTCGCCTCGCTCGGCGACGTGTCGGTGCTCGAGTCGCACACCCTCGCCGACGACGACGTGTACGCGAAGAACACGCTCGAGGACCGCGAGCGGGTCGCACCGAGCGCGAACGACAGCGTGCGCATCGAGGGCGGCGAGCTCACGATCACGCTGCCGCCCGTGTCCTGGACGGCGCTCTCGCTCGGCTGACCCCCTTCCGCCTCCCGGGCGCTCGGAGGATGCTGGTTCCTACCGGTGCCATCGGAGGGACGGGACCATGGCGGTCGACACGCGCGATCGCGTGCGGCGACGCCGCACGACGGTCGTCGCCGTGTTCGCGGCCATCGCGATCGCCGCGGCGGTGGTGATCCTGGCGGTCGGCGGTCGCGCCGGGGCGTCCGGGGACCTGCGGTCGGACCGCGATCCGCCGGATGCCCCGCCCGGCGCCGCGGCCGAACAGGGCCCGGTCGGGATCATCGACGCGTGGGCAGCGCTGCACCAGGGCTGGGTCCTCGTCTACGCCGACGGTCGCGTGCTCCGGTACTCCGACTCGGGCACGACGCTGTACGGCGAGCGGACGCGCGACCTGCTCCTCGAGCGGCGGCTCTCGGCCGACGGACTCGCGCGCCTCGGGACGGGCGAGCTCTCGGCGGCCGACTTCGGCGTGGTCCTGCCGGCGCTGATGCCCGACGACGTGTGGGCGGACCCGGCCTTCCGGCCCTACGTGCCGTCGGCTTTCGCGGTCTGCGCCTGGGAGGGCGGCGACGGACCCCGCGGGTGGATGAACGTGGCGGGCGTGCTCGACGACCTGCCTGGCGCCGCGCAGTCCATCCTGCGCGGCACGGAGCGCGAGTTCGCGGGATACGCATTCGACGCCTTCCAGGTGCCCTACGAGCTGCTCGGTCCGGTCACGTGCTTCGGAGTGTCGCCGGAGGCCGCGGCGGTCGTGGTCGGCATGAGCGAGCACCCGTCCGACCGCTACCGCGCCGAGGGCGACCTCCTCGACTTCACGTCGCGGCACGGCGAGTCGATCTCGTTGGTGATCCTGCCCGTGATGCCGCACGGCCAATTCGTGATCTGGGGCGGGTGAGCGCGCGGCATCCGGCCTACGACGCGTGCGCGGCCGTGGCCTCGACCTGCTGCAGCACGCGCGCGGCGACGCTCACCGCGATCGCGGCCGGCTCCTTGGAACGGATGCCCTCGATGCCGATGGGCGTCGACACGCGCGCGAGGTCCTCGTCGCCGAACCCGGCCTCGCGCAGCTGCGTCGTGAACCTCGCCCACTTCGAGCGCGAGCCGATGAGCCCGATCGAGCCGAGCCCGGGCGTGCGCAGGGCGGACTCCACGATCGCGAGGTCCTCGACGTGGTCGTGCGTCATGACGAGCACGTGCGCGCCGGGCGGCAGGTCGGCGAGGGCCGACTCGGGCACGGGCAGGTGGTGCACCCGCACGGTCGCGACCGCGTCGGCGAGCACGCCCGTCGAGCCGGGGACGCCGAGGCGCTCGGCCGTGAGCATCTCGGCGCGCGAGTCGACGAGGTCGAGCTCGATCCGCTGCCGGGCGAGGATCCGGGCGAGCTCCAGCCCGACATGCCCCATGCCGAAGATCGCGACCGCCGGCACGACCGGCACGGGTTCCAGCAGCATGGTGACCTCTCCTCCGCAGCACTGCACGCCGTACTCCGTCGTCGCCTTGTCGCTGAGCGTCAGCGTCAGCAGCTCGGGCTCCGCGGCGCCCTCGTCGAGCAGTTCGCGGGCACGCCGGACCGCCGTGGCCTCGAGGTTGCCGCCGCCCACCGTGCCGTACTGGGTGCTCGGCGCGACGATCATCTTCGCGCCGCCGTTCCGCGGCGCGTGCCCCCGCACCATCGCGAGCGTCACGATGACGGCGGGCCGCCGGGCGGCGCGAAGCTGCTGGAGCGCGTCCACCCAGTCCACGGCCGGCCGCCTCAGGAGTCCGACGACAGGAAGCGGCTCCTGACGGCGGCGCCGACGGATGCCGCGGCATCCGTGCGCGTCGCGGCATCCGTCGACGCCGCGCTCGAGCCGGCAACCGGCTCGGCGCCCGACTCGGCCGCGCCTGCGGCTTCGGTCGCCGTCTGCGCCGCGAGGATCGCCCGATACGTCGCCTCCGCCGTCGACGGCGCTCCGAGGTCGACCGAGCAGCCCACCGGCCCGAACGTCGCGACGGCCTCCCGGATCGCCTCGCGCACGCTGAACGCGAGCATGAGCGGCGGCTCGCCGACGGCCTTCGAGCCGTAGACCACACCGTCCTCCGCGGCATCCTCGAGCAGGCGCACGTTGAACTCCTCGGGCATCTCCGAGAAGCTCGGCAGCTTGTAGGTGCTCGCCGACTGGGTGAGCAGCCGCCCGCGACCGGGGCCGTCGGTCTCGTCCCAGCGCAGCTCCTCGAGCGTCAGCCATCCGGCGCCCTGGACGAACGCGCCCTCGACCTGGCCGAGGTCGATGAGCGGCGAGAGCGAGTCTCCGACGTCGTGCAGGATGTCGACCCGCAGCATCCGTGAGGCGCCCGTGAACCCGTCGACCTCGACCTCGGTCGCGGCGGCACCGTAGGCGAAGTACTTGAACGGCTCGCCCTGCATGCGCTCGGTGTCCCAGTGCAGGCCGGCCGTGCGGTAGAAGCCCGACGCCCACAGCTGCACGCGCTGGTGGTAGGCGGCCTGCACGACCTCGGCGAACGTGAACGAGGGACCCGATGCCCCGAGCCCCGAGACCCGGCCGTCGCCGAACCGCACGTCGCGCGCGTCGACCTCGAGCATCCGCCCGGCAACCGCCGCGAGGCGCTCGCGGATCTGCTCGCACGCGTGCTTCACCGCGCCGCCGTTGAGGTCGGCACCCGAGGACGCGGCAGTGGCCGACGTGTTCGGCACCTTGTCGGTGCGCGTCGGCGCGAGCCGCACCGACTCGAGTCGCACGCCGAGCGCCGTGGCCGCGACCTGCAGCATCTTCGTGTGCAGGCCCTGGCCCATCTCGGTGCCGCCGTGGTTCACGAGCACCGAGCCGTCCTTGTAGACGTGCACGAGCGCGCCGGCCTGGTTGTAGGCCGTCAGGGTGAACGAGATGCCGAATTTCACGGGCGTGATGGCGAGGCCGCGCTTCACGTCCTCGTGCTCGGCGTTGAAGGCCGCGATCCGGGCGCGGCGCGCGTCGAAGTCGCTCGACGTGCGCAGGTCGTCCCAGATCGCCCGCAGCCGCTCGGCGTGTCGCACGGGCTGGCCGTAGGGCGTCGTCTGGTCGGGCACGTAGAGGTTGCGCTCGCGAAGGGTCGCGGCATCCAGGCCGAGGAGCGGGGCGACCCGGCCGAGGATGTCCTCGATGACGAACATGCCCTGCGGGCCGCCGAAGCCGCGGAACGCGGTCTGGGAGGTCTTGTTCGTCTTCGCGATGCGCCCCTGCGCGACGAAGTGCGGGATCCAGTACGCGTTGTCGACGTGGCAGAGCGCTCGGCCCATCACAGGCTCGGACAGGTCGAGGCTCCAGCCGCCGTCGGCCGTGAGCGTCGTGGCCAGCGCGATGATGCGGCCGTCGTCGTCGAATCCGGCCGTCCACGTCGCGTGGAACGGATGCCGCTTGCCGGTCATCGTGAGGTCCTGCGTGCGGTTGAGGCGCAGGCGCACCGGCCGCCCCGTGAGCGTGGCGCCGAGCGCCGCGACCGCGGCGAGGCCGTGCGGCTGCATCTCCTTGCCGCCGAAGCCGCCGCCCATCCGCAGGCACTCCACGGTGACGCGGTTCGACGGCAGTCCCAGCACGTGCGCCACGATCTCCTGCGTCTCCGACGGGTGCTGCGTGCTCGACTCGATGAACACCTGCCCCTCGGAGTCGATGCGGGCGAGCGCGGCGTGCGTCTCGAGGTAGAAGTGCTCCTGGCCGCCCACGACGCTGACGCCCTCGAACACGTGCGGCGCCGTCGCGAGGACGGCCTCGGGGTCGCCGCGGCGGATCGTGCGCGGGATGCCCTGGAACGAGTCCGCGTCGATCGCGTCCTGGATCGTGACGAGCGACGGCAGCGGCTCGTACTCGACGCGCACGGCGTCGGCGCCCGCACGGGCGGCGTCGGCGGTCTCGGCGAGCACCCACGCGAGCGCGTGCCCGTGGTACATCGCCTCGCTCGGGAAGAGCGGCTCGTCGTGCTTCACGCCGGCGTCGTTGACGCCGGGAACGTCGGCGGCGGTGAGCACGCGCACGACGCCGGGCACCTCGAGCGCCGGTGCGACGTCGAGCGTCACGAGCGCGTGCGTGTGCGCGGACTGCACGGGCCACGCGGTGAGCACGTGCGCCGTGGAGGGCGCGAGGTCGTCGGTGTACACGGCGGCGCCCGTCGCGTGCTGCACGGCGCTCTCGTGCGGGGTGGCCGTGCCGACCACCGGGTCGCGCGGGCGGGACGCGAGGTCGGTCATGCGGGCACCCCCTCGGCGAGCGGCGTCGAGCGGTGCAGCTTCAGCAATGAGGTGCCCAGCATGAGCGAGCGGTACTCGGCGCTCGCGCGGTGATCCGACATCGGCGTGCCCTCGGTCGCGAGCACGGATGCCGCGTCGCGCACGGTCTCGCGGTCCCACGTCCGTCCGGTGAGGGCGGCCTCGGTGGCGCGCGCGCGGATCGGCGTCGCCGCGACGCCGCCGAGCCCGATGCGCGCCGAGGCGACGACGCCGTCGTCGAGGTCGATCGCGAAGGCGACCGCGACGCTCGAGATGTCGTCGAAGCGCCGCTTCGAGATCTTGTGGAACGACGCGAGGCCCGCGACCGGCAGCGGGACGCGCACCGACCGGATGAGCTCGTCGGGCCGCCGCGCAGTGGTGCGGTAGCCCGTGAAGAAGTCGGCGAGGTCGACCTCGCGCTCGCCGTCGGCCGAGACGAGCACGACGCGCGCCTCGAGGGCGAGCATCGCGGGCGAGGTGTCGCCGATGGGGGAGGCCGTGCCGAGGTTGCCGCCGATCGTGGCGCGGTTGCGGATGAGCGGGGATGCGAACAGCGGGAACAGCTCGTCGAGCAGCGGGATCCGGCCGTCGAGGCGGTGCTGCACCTCGGAGAGCGAGAGCGCGGCGCCGAGCTCGATGCTCGCGTCGCCGAGCTCGAACGCGCGCAGCTCGGGCAGGCGTTCGATCGCGATCGTGAGCGGTGCGCGGCGACCGCGCAGGTTCACGTCGACGCCCCAGTCCGTCGTGCCGGCGGCGAGCACGGCGTCGGGCTCGTCGCGGAGGAGCTCCAGCGCCTCGCCGAGCGACGCGGGGCGCACGAACCGCTCGCCGCCGTCGCCGAGGCGCGTCGCGACGGCCTCGGGCGCGGGCCGGTCGCGCCGCTCGGCGAGCGGGTCGCCCGACTCGGGGTCGCCGAGCGCGAACGCCGCGTCGCGGATCGGGCGGTAGCCGGTGCATCGGCACAGGTTGCCCGCCAGCGCGTGCAGGTCGAAGCCGTTCGGACCGTGGTGCGCGTCGGTGCGGCCCTCGACGGTGTCGGCCGCGTCCGCGGCATCCGCTTCGCCCACCCGCCGACCGGGGCGGTAGAACTCGCCCGCCATGCTGCACGCGAAGCCAGGGGTGCAGTATCCGCACTGCGAGCCGCCGGTCTCGGCGAGGCGCTCCTGCACCTCGTGGGGCTGCTCGGGCGTGCCGAGCCCCTCGGCCGTGACGACCTCCTGGCCGTCGAGCGCGGCCGCCGGCACCAGGCAGGCGTTCACGGCAGTCCAGTCCGTGCCGCCGTCGTCACGCGGCGTGGCGAGCAGCACGGCGCACGCGCCGCACTCGCCCTCGGCGCAGCCCTCCTTGCAGCCGGTGAGGCCGAGGCCGCGAAGCCAGTCGAGCGCGGAGGTGTGCGCGGACACGCCGAGCATCGGGCGCTCCCGCCCGTTGACCGTCACGCCGATGTGATCCATGGTCGATCTCCTCGGTTTCGGAGTCTACGCCGCCGGGTTCCCGGCGATCCGGTTACGCCGCGATCGCATCTGCGACAAGATGAGGCTGAGCGTGTGGAGCATCATCCCGCAGCAACCCCGGAAGGGAGCGGCCGCCGCATGACCATCGAGATCGCCAGCGCCACCGACGTCGCGGGCGGCGACGAGATCCTCACCGACGACGCCCTCGCGTTCGTCGAGGAGCTGCATCACCGCTTCGACGGGCGCCGTCGCGAGCTGCTCGCCGCCCGCCGCGCTCGCCGCGAGCGGATCGCCGCGGGGGAACCGCTCGACTTCCTCCCCGAGACACGCGACGTGCGCGCGGGCGACTGGCGGGTGCCGCCGCCGCCCGAGGCGCTCACCGACCGCCGGGTCGAGATCACGGGCCCCGCGTCGCCGCCGAAGATGGCCATCAACGCCCTGAACTCGGGCGCCCTCGTGTGGCTGGCCGATATGGAGGATGCCTCGAGCCCGACCTGGTTCAACGTCGTCGGCAGCGTGCGCAACCTCCGCGACGCCGCGCGCGGCACGCTCGCCTGGACCTCGCCCGAGGGCAAGGCGTACGTGCTGCGCGACGACGTGCGACGCCCCACCGTCGTGACGCGTCCCCGCGGCTGGCACCTGCCCGAGAAGCACGTGCTCGTCGACGGCGAGCGCGCGTCGGGGTCGCTCGTCGACTTCGGCCTGCACGTCTTCCACACCGCCCAGCTGCTCATCGACGGCGGGCACGGCCCGTACTACTACCTGCCCAAGCTCGAGAGCCACCTCGAGGCGCGGCTCTGGAACGACGTGTTCACGTACACCGAGGAGCGGCTCGGCATCCCCTATGGCTCGATCCGCGCGACCGTGCTCATCGAGACGATCCCGGCGGCGTTCGAGATGGACGAGATCCTCTACGAGCTGCGCGACCACGCGTCGGGCCTCAACGCCGGCCGCTGGGACTACCTGTTCAGCATCATCAAGGTCTTCCGCGACGCGGGACCCGAGTTCATCGTGCCCGATCGCGCGTCCGTGTCGATGACCGCGCCGTTCATGCGCGCCTACACCGAGCTGCTCGTGAAGACCTGCCACCGCCGTGGGGCGGTCGCGATGGGCGGCATGGCGGCGTTCGTGCCGAACCGCGCCGACCCCGAGGCCACGGCCACGGCCTTCGAGAAGGTGCGCGCCGACAAGACCCGCGAGGCGAACGACGGGTTCGACGGATCGTGGGTCGCGCACCCCGACCTCGTGCCGGTGTGCCGCGAGGTCTTCGACGGCGTGCTCGGCGACCGGCCGAACCAGCTCGATCGGCAGCGGCCCGAGGTGGAGGTGTCGGCGGCGGAGCTCCTGGACGTCGCCTCGACGGGCGGCACCGTCACCGAGGCCGGCCTGCGCACGAACCTCTCGGTGGGAGTCGCGTACACGGCCGTCTGGTTGTCGGGCAACGGCGCGGTCGCGCTGCACAGCCTGATGGAGGATGCCGCGACGGCCGAGATCTCGCGCTCGCAGGTGTGGCAGCACCTGCGCCACGACGTCGTGCTCGCCGACACCGGTCGCACGCTGACGCCCGAGCTCGTGCGCGAGGTGCTCGACGAGGAGGTGGCGGCCCTGCGCGCCGACGTGCCGCCCGACCGGTTCGCCGCGTACTACGAGCCCGCCGCGCGCCTCGTCGCCGACCTCGTGCTCGCCGACGACTACGTCGACTTCCTCACGCTGCCGGCCTACGAGCTCCTGGAGTGAGCGTGCGCACCGCCCTGTCGCCCGTCGTGCACGCCGCGATCGACGCCCGCCTGGCCTCGACCGATCAGTTGCTCGCGAGCGTGTATCCGGGCGACGACGGCTCGCGGCAGCCGGTGCACACGGTGTACGTGCCGGGCGACCGGTACACGCCCGAGCTCCCGGTCGAGTGGGGTCGCGCCGCACAGGAGGCGCTCACGTCGGCGGGCGGCGCCGAGGCGCTCGGCCTCGACGTGGGCCTCGCCCCCGACATCGCGGCCCAGGTCGCGCCGCTCGTCGACCGCAAGCTCGGACGCGAGCCCATCGAGGACCTGCGCATCGACTTCGAGGACGGCTACGGCGACCGGGGCGACGACGTCGAGGACGCGGACGCGGTCCGCGCGGCGAAGCGGGTCGCCGCGGCCACCGGTGCGCACTTCGCGCCGCCGTTCATCGGCATCCGGTTCAAGTCGTTCGAGGCGCCGACGCGGGCGCGCGGCATCCGCACGCTCGACCTGTTCGTGACCGCCCTCGTCGACCAGGGCGGGCTTCCCGACGGCCTCCGGCTCACGTTGCCGAAGGTCTCGACGGTCGCGCAGGTCCAGGCGATGGCCGAGGCCGTCGCCGGGCTCGAGCACGTGCACGGCCTTCCCGACGGGCGCCTCCGGTTCGAGGTGCAGGTCGAGACGCCCCAGCTCGTGCTCGGCGCCGACGGCCTGGTGCCCGTCGCGCGCCTCGCGCTCGCTGCGCCCGGCCGCATCGCGGGCCTGCACTACGGCACGTACGACTACAGCGCCGCGGTCGGCATCGCCGCGCCGTACCAGTCGCTCGAGCACCCCGCGGCCGACCATGCCAAGTCGGTGATGCAGGTCGCGGTGGCGGGCACCGGCATCCGCCTGTCCGACGGCTCGACCAACATCCTGCCGGTCGGCGACCGCGCGCCCGAGGCGTGGCGGCTGCACGCCCGGCTCGTGCGGCGCGCCCTCGAACGCGGCTTCTCGCAGGGCTGGGACCTGCACCCCGCCCAGCTGCCGACCCGGTTCCTCGCGACCTACGCGTACTACCGCGAGGGCTACCCCGAGGTGTCCGCGCGCCTGCGGCACGTGCGCGACCGCACGACGGGCGCCGTGCTCGACGAGCCCGCGACCGTGCGCGCGCTCGCGGGCTTCGTGCGCCGGGGCGTGCAGAGCGGTGCGATCACCCCGGCCGAGGTCGCCGCCGACACCGGGCTCGACGCGAAGGCGCTCGCCGAGTGGGCGAGCCCGAGGCGCACGGCGACGTGAGCGGATGCCGCGACGCGCAGCCGACGGACGAGGAGGTCCCATGAGCTACTACACCCCGCAGGGCGGGCTGCCCGCCCAGACGGAGCTGCTGACCGATCGCGCCATCGTGACCGAGGCCTACACCGTGATCCCGAAGGGCGTGCTGCGCGACATCGTGACGAGCAAGCTGCCCGGCTTCACCCGCACGCGGTCGTGGATCATCGCCCGGCCGATCGCGGGATTCGCCACGACCTTCGCCCAGCTCATCGTCGAGATCGAGCCGGGCGGCGGCGCCGAGCATCCCGAGGTCGAGCCCGGGGTCGAGGGGGTCGTGTTCGTCACGTCCGGCGCGCTGACCCTCGACGTCGACGGCGAACGCGACGTGCTCGCTCCGGGCGGCTACGCCTACCTCGCCGCCGGGGCGCCCTGGTCGATCGCGAACGAGGGCGACGCGCCCACGTCGTTCCACTGGATCCGCAAGGCCTACGAGCCCGTCGAGGGCATCCCCGCGCCGACGTCGTTCGTGACGAGCGACGCCGACGTCGAGCCCGAGCCGATGCCCGACACCGACGGCGCCTGGGCCACCACCCGGTTCGTCGACCCCGACGACCTCGCGCACGACATGCACGTGAACATCGTGACGTTCCAGCCGGGCGGGTCGATCCCGTTCGCCGAGACGCACGTCATGGAGCACGGGCTCTTCGTGCTGGAGGGCAAGGGCGTCTACCGGCTCAACGGCGACTGGGTCGAGGTCGAGGCGGGCGACTTCATGTGGCTGCGGGCGTTCTGCCCGCAGGCCTGCTACGCCGGCGGCCCGGGGCCGTTCCGCTACCTGCTCTACAAGGACGTGAACCGCCAGGTGCGGCTCACGGACCCCGACCACCGGAGCGCGAGCCGTTGGGGGTGAACGAGCGGATGCCCCACGCCGACGTCGCTTCGCCCGGGCGCGCCGCGGCATCCGACGCCTTCGACCTCGTGCTCGCGGGCGACCGGGTGCTCCTCGACGGCGCGTTCGCGCCCGCCGAGGTCGGCGTGCGCGACGGGCTCGTGGCGCGGATCGCGGAGGCGGGCGCGGGACTCGCCGGCGCCCGGCACAGGCGGCTCGCCGACGACGAGGTGCTCATTCCCGGGCTCGTCGACACGCACGTGCACGTGAACGAGCCCGGGCGCACCGAGTGGGAGGGGTTCGCATCGGCGACGCGCGCGGCCGCGGCGGGCGGGGTCACCACGATCGTCGACATGCCGCTCAACAGCATCCCGCCGACGACCTCGGTCGACGCGCTCGCGGTGAAGCGGGCCGCCGCCGAGGGGCGCGTGTTCGTCGACGTCGGCTTCTGGGGCGGCCTCGTGCCCGGCAACGAGGGCGACCTGCCGCCGCTCGTCGGCGAGGGCGTGTTCGGGTTCAAGTGCTTCCTCGTCGACTCGGGCGTCGCGGAGTTCCCGCCGGTCCCGGTCGACGAGATGGAGCGCGCGATGGCCGTGCTGGCCGAGGCCGGCTCGCTGCTCATCGTGCATGCCGAGGACGCCGCCATCATCGACGAGGCGCCGCACGAGCACAGCGCCGACTACGCCGACTTCCTCGCGTCGCGGCCGCGCGCCGCCGAGCATGCCGCGATCGCCGCCGTCATCGAGGCGGCTCGGCGCACTGGTGCCGACGCGCACATCCTGCACCTCAGCTCGGCCGACGCGCTCGGGCCCATCGCGTGGGCGAAGCACGACGGCGTACGCATCACCGTCGAGACGTGCCCGCACTACCTCGTGCTCGCCGCCGAGGACGTGGCGCCCGGGGCGACGGCGTTCAAGTGCTGCCCGCCGATCCGCGAGGGGTCGAACCGCGACGCGCTCTGGCGCGGGCTCGAGGAGGGCGTGATCGACCTCGTCGTGTCCGATCACTCGCCGGCGCCCGCCTCGCTGAAGCTCGCCGGGAACGGCGACTTCGCCGAGGCGTGGGGCGGCATCGCGTCGCTGCAGCTCGGGCTGCCGATCGTGTGGACCGAGGCGCGGCGTCGCGGCATCCGTCTCGAGCGGGTCGTCGAGTGGATGTCCACGGCGCCCGCGCGCCGGGTGGGGCTCTCGTCGAAGGGTGCGATCGAGGTCGGCCGCGCCGCCGACCTCGCGATCGTCGCGCCCGACGCGGCGTTCACGGTGGATGCCGCGGCGCTGGAGCACCGGCATCCGATCTCGCCCTACGACGGACGCGAGCTCGTCGGGGTCGTGCGGGCCACGTACCTCGCGGGCGAGCCCGTGGATCGCGAGGTGCCGCGCGGACGCCTGCTGCAGCGGGCAGATCGGAGGGTGGCGGCGATGTCGCTCGACGCGTTCAACGAGGCCGGTCGCGATGCGGCCATCGGCATGCTGCGACCCTGCCTCGACATCGACCGGTGGTGCGAAGAGGTCGCCGATGCGCGGCCCTACGGCTCGGTCGACGAGCTCGTCGCGTGGGCCGAGACGGCCGCCTCGCCGTTCACGCCCGCCGAGGTCGAGGGCGCGCTCGCGCACCATCCGCGCATCGGCGAACGCCCCACGGGTGCGAGCGCCGAGGCCGCCATGTCGCGTTCGGAGCAGTCGGGCGTCGACCCGGCCGACGCCGAGGTGGCCGCCGCGCTCGCCGCCGGCAACCGCGCCTACGAGGAGCGGTTCGGGCGCGTGTTCCTCATCCGCGCGGCGGGGCGGTCGTCGCGCGAGATCCTCGACGCCCTCACCGAGCGCCTCGGGCACACGCCCGAGGAGGAGGATCCCGTCGTCGCCGACCAGCTCCGCCAGATCGCCGTCCTCCGACTGAAGGGACTCGTCGCATGAGCGCCTCCGCACCCGTGTCGCGCATCACCACCCACGTCCTCGACGCAACCACGGGCCGCCCCGCCGAGGGTGTCGCCGTCGAGCTGCTCGCGTTCGACGGCGTCTCGTGGCGGTCGGTCGACGCCGCCGCGACCGACACCGACGGTCGAGTGACCCGGATCGGCCCCGACGACGTGCCCGCCGGCGACTACCGGCTGCGGTTCGAGACCGGGGCGTGGTTCGCCGAGCACGGCGTCGAGACGTTCTACCCCGAGGTGGTGCTCACCTTCACGGTCGCCGACGACGGCCGCCACGTGCACGCGCCGCTCCTCCTGAGCCCGTTCGCCTATTCGACCTATCGAGGGAGCTGACCATGTCCGAGCCCGCCATCGTCCTCGGTGTCAACCAGTACGGCAAGGCCGAGGTGCGCGTCGTCAAGGTCACGCGCGACACCCCGCGCCACGAGATCGACGACCTCAACGTGACCTCGCAGCTGCGCGGCGACTTCACCGCCGCGCACCTGGAGGGCGACAACGCGCACGTCGTGGCCACCGACACCCAGAAGAACACGATCTTCGCCTTCGCCCGCGACGGGATCGGCTCGCCCGAGGCGTTCCTGCTGCGCCTCGCCGACCACTTCACGAGCTCGTTCGACTGGGTGACCGGCGGACGCTGGGAGGCAGAGCGCTACGCCTGGCAGCGCATCGTCGCGCAGGGCGCCGAGCACGACCACGCGTTCGTCCGCAGCGGGCAGGAGGTGCGCACGGCCGTCGTGGTCGCCGACGGCGACGAGCGGCACGTCATCGCGGGCCTCAAGGACCTCACGGTGCTGAAGACCACCGCCTCAGGCTTCGAGGGCTACCCCGAGGACCGGTACACGACGCTGCCCGAGACCCGCGACCGCATCCTCGCCACCGACGTCGCCGCGCGCTGGCGCTACGCCACCGTCGGCGTGGACTACGACGCGCTCTACGGGAGCGTGCGCGCCCTCCTGCTCGAGGCGTTCGCCGAGCGCTACTCCGCCGCGCTGCAGGCCACGCTCTTCGACATGGGTCGCCGCGTGCTCGAGGAGCACCCCGAGATCGCCGAGATCCGCTTCTCGATGCCGAACAACCACCACTTCGTGGTCGACCTCTCGCCGTTCGGGCTCGACAACCCCAACGAGGTCTTCTACGCCGCCGACCGCCCGTACGGCCTCATCGAGGCCTCCGTCGAGCGCGAGGGCGTTCCGAGCCCGGCCGCGGCCTGGGCGGGCATCGCGGGCTTCTGCTGACGGATGCCGCGCGCCCGCGGCATCCGTGAGGCTGACGTCGGCCCGACCGGGACCCCCCCGCCAGCGCGGCGCGGGACGTTCCGTTCGGCGCGTCCCGGATGCCGGACGGCCCGGCATCGACGGGTCGACGGGGGAGCGATAGCGTCGGAGCATGCGGATCCTGCTGGTCGGTGCTGGTGGCGTGGGTGATGCGATCGCGAAGATCGCGGCTCGGCGGTCGTTCTTCGAGCTGCTCGTGGTGAGCGACTACGACGAGTCCCGGGCGCAGCGCACGGTCGACTGGATCCGGCGGCGGCACGGCGACGACGTCGCGGCGCGGTTCGCCACCGCACGGATCGACGCGTCCGATCCCGAGGTCGTGGCATCCGTCGCCCGTGAGCACGGCGCGACCCACGTGATGAACGCGGTGGAGCCGAAGTTCGTGCCGTCGATCTTCGCCGGGGCGCTGGCAGCGGGGGCCGACTACCTCGACATGGCGATGAGCCTGTCCGAGCCGCATCCGACCGACCCCTACCGCGAGACCGGCGTGAAGGTCGGCGACGACCAGTTCGCGCAGGCCGGCGACTGGGAGCAGGCGGGTCGGCTCGCGCTCGTGGGCATGGGCGTCGAGCCCGGGCTCAGCGACGTGTTCGCCCGGTACGCCGCCGACCACCTGTTCCGCGAGATCGACGAGCTCGGCACGCGCGACGGCGCGAACCTGGTCGTGCGCGACGACGAGGGCAACGAGATCTTCGCGCCGTCGTTCTCGATCTGGACCACGATCGAGGAGTGCCTGAACCCGCCGGTGGTGTGGGAGGAGGAGCGCGGCTGGTTCACGACGCCGCCGTTCTCCGAGCCCGAGGTCTTCGACTTCCCCGAGGGCATCGGCTTGGTCGAGTGCGTGAACGTGGAGCACGAGGAGGTGCTCCTCATGCCGCGGTGGGTGGACGCGAAGCGGGTCACGTTCAAGTACGGCCTGGGCGACGAGTTCATCAACGTGCTGAAGACCCTGCACCTGCTCGGGCTCGACTCCGCCACACCCGTCAGGGTGCGCAGTGCGAACGGCCCCGTCGAGGTCGCTCCCCGCGACGTGGTCGCGGCGGCGCTGCCCGACCCGGCCACGATCGGGCCGCGGATGACGGGCAAGACCTGCGCCGGCCTGTGGGTCACCGGCACCGGCACCGACGGTGCACCGCGCGAGGTGTACCTGTACCACGTGTCCGACAACGAGTGGACGATGGCCGAGTACGACGCCCAATGCGTGGTCTGGCAGACCGCCCTGAACCCCGTCATCGCCCTCGAGCTCCTCGCGGACGGCACGTGGTCGGGCCGCGGCGTGCTCGGCCCCGAGGCGTTCGACGCAGAACCGTTCCTCGACCTGATGGCCCGCAACGAGCTCGAGGGCGGCTACGGCCAGGCCTGGGGCATGCAGGACCGGCTCGCGTGATCGACTCGCCGGGGCTTCCGGCGTCGGTGATCGCCGACGCCGAGGCCACGGCGGATGCCGCGGACGCACGTGCCGGCCTGCGCACGCGTCCCGCCCGTCCCGACGAGATCGGCGGCGTGCTCGCCCGGTTCGAGTCCACCTGGGGCGTCGGACGCGGACCCGACCACGCGACGATCCAGGCGATCGAGCACGCGGGCGCCACCGTGCTCGTGGCCGTGCCCGTCGACGACGATGCAGTCGCCCCCGACGACGCTGCCGCCCCCGACCTCCCGCTCGGCGCCGCCCTCGGCTTCCTCGGCTGGAACGACGGCCTCCACATCCACTCGCACATGAACGCGGTCGACCCCGCGGCGCGGGGCCGCGGCATCGGCCTCGCGCTGAAGCTCCGCCAGCGTGCGATCTGCCTCGCGCACGGCGTGGACGAGGTGCGGTGGACGTACGATCCGCTGATCCGCCGCAACGCCCGCATGAACCTCGTGCGGCTCGGCGCCGAGGTGATCGCGTTCCTGCCCGACTTCTACGGCGAGCTCGACGACGCGATCACGGGAGCCGACCGCAGCGACCGGTTCGAGGTGCGCTGGCGGCTCGCCTCGCCGCGCACGCGACGGGCGCTCGCGCGCGGCCCGGTGCCCGAGTGGCGGGCGGAGGGGCACCTCGCGCTCGTCGCCGACTACGAGCAGGTGCGCGTGGCGGATCCCGAGGCGTCGGCCCGCCTCCGCGAGGCGTCGCGCGACGTGTTCGCGGCGCTCGAGCGCGACCCGACCCTGCGCGTCGAGCTCGACGCCGCGGGCGACTACGTCCTCACCCACGACGACCCCGACCGGGAGGCCTGATGAACGCCGTGAACACCGTGCCGACGATCGAGCGCATCGAGCTGCACCGCATCGAGGTGCCGCTCGTGCGACCCTTCGAGACCTCGTTCGGACGCGAGACCGTGCGCGAGGTCCTGCTCGTGCGTGCACTGACCGACGCCGGCGAGGGCTGGGGCGAGTGCGTGGCCGGGCGCGACCCGTTCTACTCGGGCGAGTACGTCGACGGCGCGGCATCCGTCATCGAACGCTACCTCGGACCCGCGCTCATCGCGGGGCACGGCCGACATGTCGACGAGCACCGCAGGGCGACGGATGCCGCGGGAGGCCCCGCTGCGGAGGGACCGGGCTCGCGCGGGGCATCCGTGCCGGTCGCGGCATCCGTGGCGCCGTCGCTCGCGTTCGTCGCCGGGCATCGCATGGCGAAAGGGGCCCTCGAGGCGGCGGTGCTCGACGCGGAGCTGCGCGCGCAGGGCCGGTCGATGGGCGCGTTCTTCGGGGCCGAGCGAGAGTGGGTGGACTGCGGCGTCTCGGTGGGCATCGCGCCGACGCTCGAGGAGCTCATGGACGAGGTCATGGGCTACGTCGAGGAGGGCTATCGGCGCATCAAGCTGAAGATCAAGCCAGGCTGGGACCTCGTGCCGACGGGGGCGGTGCGCGAGGAGCTCGGACCGAAGGGGCTGCTGCAGGTCGACGCGAACACCGCGTACACGGCCGACGACATCCCGCTGCTCGCGAGGCTCGACGCGTTCGACCTGCTGCTCATTGAGCAGCCGTTCGCCGAGGAGGACATCGCCACCCACGTGCTCCTCGCCGAGGCGTGCGAGACGCCGGTGTGCCTCGACGAGTCGATCGTCGACACGACCACCGCCGTCGACGCGATCGACCGCGGCGCGACCTCGATCGTGAACATCAAGCCCGGCCGCATGGGCGGCTACCTCGAGGCGCTGCGCGTGCACGACGCCTGTCGTGCGCTCGACGTGCCCGTGTGGTGCGGCGGCATGCTCGAGACGGGTGTCGGCCGTGCCGCGAACGTGGCGCTCGCGGCGCTGCCGGGCTTCACGCTGCCCGGCGACACGTCGGCCTCGGGCCGCTACTTCGCCGAGGACCTCACCGAGCCGTTCGTGCTCGGCGACGGCGAGCACCGCGGGCAGCTCCGCGTGCCGGATGCCCCGGGAACGGGCGTCTCCGTTCGCGAGGACCTCGTGCGCGACTGGGCGACCGCCGCCCCGGTCTCGATCACGGGCTGAGGCCCCCGCGTCCGGAGGCCGCGCACCTACGACGAGACGAGACCCAGCGCGCGCTCGCCGAGCGTCGCGGCCGACTCGGCCAGCCCCGGGTCGTCGTCGAGCGCGAACCACGTCGACGAGAGCGCGCACCAGGCGACGAACCAGCGCGCCATCCGCTCCGGCGGGAACCCCGTGGTGGCGAGCACCACGGCGAACTGCCGCTCGAGCCGGCCGGGCGCGAGGGCGCGCTCGTGCGACGGGTTCGTGAGCACGTTGCACGCGTCGAACGCGGCCTCGCCGAGCAGCCCCTTGGGGTCGATCGCCAGCCAGCCGCGCTCGCCGAAGTCGAGCACGTTGCCGTGATGCAGGTCGCCGTGCAGCACGGTCTCGTCGCGCGGATCGTCGAGCAGTGCATGGGCGATGTCGGCGCCGCGACGGTGGAAGGCGCCGAAGTCGTCGGCGTACGCGAAGAGGTGGCGGAACCACGTCGGCAGGTCGATGAGCTCGGGCGGCGAGGCCGAGGCGAGGACCTCGGTCGTCGCCGCATGGATGGGCTTCGCGACCTCGCAGATGATGCGCGTCGCCTCGTCGTCGCGTCCCGCCCGCACCATCCGGACGAGGTTCCGTCCGCCCGTCGCGCGCTCGACGAGCATCGCCTCGCCCTCACGTCGCAGCACGCGCGCGACGCCGTGACCGTCGAGCGCCGCGAGCAGTTCCGAGCCGCGGGCCTCCTCCTCGGAGTGGGCGATCTTCAGCATGACCGGGTCGCCGTCCTCGGTGCGGGCGCGGATGAGCAGGCTCGACGCCGTCGTCCGCGGATCGCCCTCGGGTCGGAGCCGCCAGCGGCGGAGCCACTCGACGTCGGCGGCGTAGCCGGGGTTCACCGGGCCGAGGTCGCTCATGACGTCGCCCCGGCGCGGGCGGGGCAGGCGGGCCGGCGCATCAGCCGATCGTTCCGTCGGCGTTGCGGTATCGGGCCCATGGGTCGTAGTCGACCTCGAGCGGCTCCTGCGGGGGCCGCTCGTCCTCGGACACGTGCTGCAGGTTGACCCGGATGCGGTACCAGAGCGAGCTCGATCCGCGCATGCCGTCGACGAGCACGTCGGCCGGCTCCAGCTTCGCGACGACGTCGGGATGCCGCGACTGCCACCGTTCGAGCCCCTCGAGCGCCTCGGGCTTGGTCTTGGCCCGCGCGATCTCGATGAGGGGCATGGTGGACTGCCGTCGGCCCGACCCGTCGCCCGCGCGCGGCGGCTTCTCGGCCGGACCCAGCTCCTCGGCGAGGGCGAGCAGCGCGTCGAGGCTGCCGGCCGCGTCATCGATGCCCGCGTGCGGGTCGCCGCGCTCGGCGAACCGCTCGAGCACCGTGGGCACGGTGAACCGCTCGGGGTGCGAGCGCGGCACCTCGTCCCAGTCGAGCGGCGTCGACACGCGGGCGTCGGGCAGCGGTCGCACCGAGTACGCGGATGCGACGGTGCGATCCTTCGCGTTCTGGTTGAAGTCGACGAACACGCTCTCGCCGCGTTCCTCCTTCCACCAGCGGGCGGTCGCGAGGCCGGGCGCACGGCGCTCGACCTCGCGGGCGAACGTCTCGGCCGCCAGACGCACCTGCCGGTAGTCCCAGCGCGGTTCGATGCGCGCGAGGATGTGCATGCCACGCGAACCCGACGTCTTCGGCCATCCGACGAGGCCGACGTCCTCGAGCACGTCGCGGGCCAGCATCGCCACGTCGACGATCTGCGCCCAGTCGACGCCGGGCATCGGGTCGAGGTCGATGCGGAGCTCGTCGGGGTGGTCGAGGTCGGGCGCGCGCACGGGGTGCGGGTTGAGGTCGAGGCATCCGAGGTTCACCACCCAGGCGAGCGCCGCGGCGTCCTTGACGACGACCTCCTCGGCGGAGTTGCCGGAGGCGTAGTGCAGCGTCGCCGTCTCGATCCAATCGGGCCGCTTCTCCGGCGCGCGCTTCTGGAAGAACGCCTCCTGGTCGATGCCCTTCACGAAGCGCTTGAGCACCATGGGGCGGCCGGCGACGCCGCGCACGGCTCCGTCGGCGACGGCGAGGTAGTAGCGCACGAGGTCGAGCTTGGTCAGGCCGGGCTCGGGGAACACGACCTTGCCGGGGCTGCTGACGCGCACCTCGCGACCGTCGATCTCGAGGAGCTCGGCGTCGTCCTTCGCGGGACTCACGCCTTCACCCTAGGCACGACCGCTCCGCGCGAGGAAGCCCCGCGCCCGGCGTGGCGGCCGGAGGCGCTACGGTTGGCTGACGTGCGCCGCCCGCCGCACGACGGCTGCGAGCACGGAGGACGATGATGCGCCGCCTACTGGACCTGCGCATCGTGCGCTGGGAGCTGAAGCTCGCCTACATCGTCGGGGTCCTGCTCCTCGGCTTCCTGATCGCCTGGCTGCTGCGGTCGGTGGGCGTCCCCGAGGTGGCTATCACGCTGGTCCTGGTCGGCGTCGACCTCGTGGCCCTCCTGCTCGGCGCCCGGATCTTCCGCGGGCGCGGCGAGGCGATCGAGCCGTCGCGACCGCCGTGGCGGATGACGGCGCGCCCACGATTGAGCCGAGTGCTGGGGATCATCTTCATCGTGCTCTCCGCGGAGACGGCCGTGCGGCTTCTGCTCGACGCGTTGGGAGCCGACGCCGACCGACCGCTCACGGTCGAGATGCTCGTGATCGGCGCGATCGGCGTGATCGAGTTCGCCGTGTTCGGCGCCCTCTACCTTCGCTCGGCGGCCCGGTTGCAGCGCCTCGGCGTGCCGCCGAAGGAGCCGAAGGCCCCCAAGTTCAAGCCGACCGTGCGCATCCGTCCCTGACGAACGCCGTCGCTAGGATCGGCACATGGCCGACGACGCGGTGAAGCAGGCACAGGAGGCGGCGGCTGCCGCGGCGGCAGCAGCCGAGGCGCTACAGGCGCAGGCGCAGGAGGCGATCCGCAAGGCCGAGGAGGCGGCGGCGCTCGCCCAGGCCGCGCTCGACGCGCAGCAGGCCGCAGCGGATGCCGCGGCGACGGCGAAGGCGACGGCGGATGCCGCGGCGACCGCCACCGCCGCGCCGACGCCCGCACCGCCCGCGCCGACGCCCGCACCCGCCGCACCCGCCGCACCCGCGGCATCCGGCCCGCTCGACGCCGACCAGGTGGCCGCGATCCGCGGCGGCTACGCGTTCGAGGGAGCGGCGCTCGAGATGGGCGCCCTCGTGAACGGCGACGCGATGCCCGACGTTCCGGTGCGCATCCCGCTCGCGATGACGAACCGACACGGCCTCGTCGCCGGCGCGACCGGCACGGGCAAGACCCGCACGCTGCAGGTGCTCGCCGAGCAGCTCGCCGCGAACGGCGTCGCGGTGTTCGCCGCCGACATCAAGGGCGACCTCTCGGGCATCGCGACGCCCGGGGAGGGCAACGAGAAGCTGCTGAAGCGCACCGAGGGCATCGGGCAGGCGTGGAGCGCGGCATCCTTCCCCGTCGAGTTCTTCTCGCTCGGCGGCATCGGCACGGGCGTGCCGATCCGCGCCACGGTCGCGGGCTTCGGTCCGCTGCTGCTCAGCAAGGTGCTGGGCCTCAACGACACGCAGGAGTCGAGCCTCGGGCTCGTCTTCCACTACGCCGAGAACAACGGCCTCGCGCTGCTCGACCTCGAGGACCTCCGAGCCGTGCTGCAGTACCTCACGAGCGACGAGGGCAAGTCCGAGCTCGAGGGGCTCGGCGGGCTCTCGAAGGCGACCGTGGGCGTGATCCTGCGCGAGCTCGTCGCGTTCGCCGAGGCCGGTGCCGACGTGTTCTTCGGAGAGCCTGAGATCGACACCGCGGAGTTCCTGCGCGTGGCATCCGACGGACGCGGCATCGTGAGCCTGCTCGAGGTGCCCGGCGTCGCCGATCGGCCCGCGCTCTACTCGACGTTCCTCATGTGGCTGCTCGCCGACCTGTTCAACGACCTGCCCGAGGTCGGCGACCTCGACAAGCCGAAGCTCGTGTTCTTCTTCGACGAGGCGCACCTGCTCTTCAACGACGCGTCGAAGGACTTCCTGGCGCAGGTCGTGCAGACCGTGCGACTCATCCGCTCGAAGGGCGTCGGGGTCTTCTTCGTCACGCAGACCCCGAAGGACGTGCCGGCCGACGTGCTCGCGCAGCTCGGCTCGCGCGTGCAGCACCAGCTGCGGGCGTTCACGCCCGACGACGCGAAGGCGCTGCGGGCGACCGTCTCGACCTACCCGAAGTCGGGCTACGACCTCGAGGAGGTGCTCACGACCCTCGGCACCGGCGAGGCGATCGTCACCGTCATGAACGAGAAGGGCGCGCCGAGCCCGGTCGCCTGGACCCGCCTGCGAGCCCCGCAGGCGCTCATGTCGCCGACGCCCGATGCCGCGATCGACGCCGTGATCGCCGCCTCGCCACTGACCCCGAAGTACGCCTCCGCCGTCGACCGCGAATCGGCGCACGAGCTCCTGACCGCGAAGATGAACGCCGCCGCGGCCGCCGCTCGGGCCGCCGAGGATGCCGCGGCGAAGGCCGAGGCCGACGCCGAGTTCGCGAAGCAGCAGGCCGCCATCGAGAAGCAGCGCGCCAAGGAGGAGAAGGCCGCGCAGGCCGAGTACGACCGCCTCATGAAGCGCACGTCGGGCACCTCGCGGTCGACGTCCACGCGCTCGCGGGCGGCCGACAAGTCGGTCCTCGAACAGGTCCTCGGCTCCAAGGCCACACGCGACGTGCTCACGAGCGTCGTCGAGGGCATCTTCGGCACCCGGCGGCGCCGGTGACGGCCGAGCGCACGGATGCCGCGGTCGGCGACCCGCGCGTCGCGGAGACGGCCCCGGCGCAGCCGTTCATCCGTCCCTACCGTCGCGAGGACCGTGACGCCGTGTTCGAGATCTGCCTGCGCACGGCCGCGGGCGGCGGCGACGCGACCGGCGTGTACTCCGACGACGCGCTGATGCCCGAGGTGTTCGCGCTGCCGTACGTGGAGTACGACCCCGGGCTGGCGTTCGTCGTCGACGACGGGAACGGTCGGGCACTCGGCTACATCCTCGGCGTGGCCGACACCCGGGCGTTCGTGGAGTGGTGGCAGCGCGAGTGGGGGCCGGCGTTCCGCACGCGGCATCCGCACGCAGGACCCCCGACCGGCCGGAACCCGGGCTACACCGAGGAGCAGCTGCTCGCGGCGGGCGCCGACCCGAACCGCATGCTCATCCCCGAGGTCGACGCGTACCCGGCGCACCTGCACATCGACCTGCTGCCGGACCTGCAGGGACAGGGCTTCGGGCGACGGCTCGTCGACACGCTGCGGGCCGCGCTCGCCGAGCGGGGGATCGCGGCCGTGCACCTCGGCATGGATCCGGCGAACACCGCCGCGCGAGCGTTCTACGACCGGCTCGGCTTCCACGAGCTGCCGTCGAGCCGGCCCGACGCGCCGCTGCTGGGCATCGCGACGAGCTGACGCGGTCAGCGGCTGAGCGAGCGGCGCTCGAACCAGTAGAGCAGCTCGGGGTCCGTCTGGCGCAGCTCGGCGAGCGTCACCGGCTCGGTGCGCACGGTCTCCTCGGTGCCGAGGATGCGGGCGACGCGATCCATGGTCGCCGTGTTCCAGAAGCGCCCGCGCATGCGGAAGACACCGCGGCCGTTGCGACTCACGACGAACAGCTCCTGCGAGGTGTCGAGGCTGTTCGAGCGGTAGAGCTGCACGCGCAGCACGCCGGCGATGTCGCGAGCGGCCACCGTGTACGTGCCGCCGAAGAACCCGCGCTCCACGATGCCGTAGGTGCTGATGGACGCCTGTGTCCGCTGGTAGGCGACCCACGCGGCGATGATGAGCGCCGCGATGATCGCCGCGGTCCACGCCACGACGGGCCAGGCGCCGCTCGGATCGAGCAGCCAGAGCTCGGCGGCCAGCAGCGGAAGCACCAGGGCCACGAAGGGGAGACCGATGCTCCACCCGAGAGTGCGACGCGGCCTCAGGGTGAACACCCTGAGGCCGTCGCCCCTTACTGTCGACGGCCCGGCGGAGGAGCCCCCTGCGTCCCCACTCCTCGTGTCCATCGGTGCCGTTGACATCACTCACATCATCGAACGAGGGAGGTCGAACCGCTATTCGGCATTAATGAGGACACGGGCCGGATCGGGGTGCGGAGCAGGCGCGGGGCGAAACGACCCTGACAACCGCGAAACCCCCGAACCTGCGGCTCAGGGGTCTCGATGCGGGAGCGGATGGTGCGTGGCGGAGGATGGGGGATTCGAACCCCCGAGGGCTTTCACCCAACACGCTTTCCAAGCGTGCGCCATAGGCCACTAGGCGAATCCTCCTGGGACCCCTCACGCACCCGCCAGAGCCCGGTTACCCTTGCTGCGTCTCCGCCCTGGGGGAGTTGGCCTGGATGGCGCCACGTGAGGAGCCTGAGCCAGTCTACCCGAGCCGGAGGGGCTCGATGAACGGCGGGGCCCCGTGGCATCCGCTCGCCCCACTCGCGCTGGGATTTCACCCGGAAGACCCGGCGCCCGCGGCATCCGTCGCCCTAGGCTGGAGCCCGTGGCGCACCGCATCTACATCTGCTCGGCCGAGGGCAACACGGGCAAGTCCACCGTCGCACTCGGCGTGCTCGACACCCTCGCGCGGCGTGCGACCCGCGTCGGCGTGTTCCGGCCGATCGCCCGCACGACCGAGGAGCGCGACTACGTGCTGGAGCTGCTGCTCGCGCACGACGGCGTCGTGCCGCTCGAGTACGAGGACGCGGTGGGCGTCACCTACGACGACGTGCACGCCGATCCCGACCAGGCGCTCGCCACCATCGTGCGGCGGTTCAAGGCCGTCGAGGAACGCTGCGACGCGGTCGTCGTCATCGGGTCCGACTACACGGATGTCGGGAGCCCGACCGAACTGGGATACAACGCGCGCATTGCCGCCAACCTCGGCGCCCCCGTGCTGCTCGTGCTCGGCGGCCGCGTCGGACAGGGCCGCGCGCCGTCGGAGCGCCTCGGCCACGCGGACTCCCGCACGGCCGACGAGCTCGCCCAGCTGACCGAGCTCGCCATCGAGGAGCTCGCCCGCGAGCACGCGAGCATCCTCGGCATCGTCGTGAACCGCGCCGACCCCGACCGGCTCGCCGAGATCGTCGAGCAGGTGGGCTCGGCGGCGCGCTGGGACATCGACGCGGTGACCGGACGGCAGGCGCTCGCCAAGGAGTCCATCGCCGTGTGGGCGATCCCCGAGGACCCGTTCCTCGTCGCACCCTCGATGCGCGCGATCCTGCGCGCCGTCGACGGCGAGCTGTACGCGGGGGATCCCGACCTGCTCGAGCGCGAGGCGCTCGGCGTGGTGATCGCCGCGATGTCGATGGACCACGCGCTCGAACGCCTCATCGAGGGCTCGGTCGTGGTCGTGCCGGCCGACCGCAGCGAGGTGCTGCTCGGGGTGCTCACGGCGCACGCGTCCGCGACCTTCCCGTCGATCGCGGGCATCGTGCTGAACGGCGGTTTCCCGCTCTCCGACGCGGTGGAGCGGCTCATCGAGGGCCTGAAGGCCGGACTGCCGATCATCCGCACCGAGCTCGACACGTACCACACGGCGCTCGCCATCACGCAGACCCGCGGACGGCTGGCCGCCGATTCGCAGCGCAAGCGCGACACCGCCCTGGCGCTCTTCGAGAAGCACGTCGACGAGCACGCGCTCCTCGACCTGCTCGACGTGGCGCGGCCCGAGGTCGTGACGCCGCTCATGTTCGAGTACGGGCTGCTCGAGCGGGCCCGCCGCGAGCGCAAGCACATCGTGCTGCCCGAGGGCTACGACGACCGCATCCTGCGCGCCGCGGCGACGTTGCTCGCGCGCGACGTGGCCGACCTCACGATCCTCGGCGAGGAGATCGAGATCCGCTCCCGCGCCATCGGGCTCGGCCTCGACATCTCGCGTGCGACCGTGCTCTCGAACCACGACCACGTGCTCGTCTACCGGTTCGCCGACGAGTACCACCGGCGGCGCCAGCACAAGGGCGTGACGCTCGAGCAGGCGCGCGAGACCGTGCAGGACGTGTCGTACTTCGGCACCATGATGGTCGCGCTCGGGCTCGCCGACGGCATGGTCTCGGGCGCGGTGCACACGACCGCGCACACGATCCGGCCGGCGTTCGAGATCATCAAGACCCGACCCGGCGTCGACGTCGTGTCGAGCGTGTTCCTCATGGCGCTCGCCGACCGCGTGCTCGTCTACGGCGACTGCGCCATCGTGCCCATGCCCACCTCCGAGCAGCTCGCCGATATCGCGATCTCGTCGGCCGCCACGGCAGCCCAGTTCGGCATCGAGCCGCGCGTCGCGATGCTGTCGTACTCGACCGGGGAGTCCGGCTCCGGTGAGGACGTCGAGAAGGTGCGACGCGCGACCGAGCTCGTGCGCGAGCGCGCCCCCGAGCTCGCGGTCGAGGGTCCGATCCAGTACGACGCCGCGGCCGACGCTGCGGTGGCGCGCACGAAGCTCCCCGAATCGGATGTCGCGGGCCGTGCGACGGTGTTCATCTTCCCCGACCTCAACACGGGCAACAACACGTACAAGGCGGTGCAGCGCTCGGCGGGCGCCGTCGCCATCGGACCCGTGCTGCAGGGCCTCAACAAGCCGATCAACGACCTCTCGCGCGGCGCGCTCGTGCAGGACATCGTGAACACCGTGGCCATCACGGCGATCCAGGCGGCGGATGCCTCGTGAGCGTCGTCCTCGTCATCAACTCGGGCTCCTCTTCTCTGAAGTACCAGCTCATCGAGGCCGAGGGCGGCACGACGCTCGCCACCGGGCTCATCGAGCGGATCGGCGACGCGAACGGCGGGCATGCGAAGCACCGCGACGAGACGACGGATGCCGCGGCGGGCACCTGGGAGGCCGACGTCGACGTTCCCGACCACTCGGCCGCCTTCGACGTGATGCTCGACGCGTTCGCGAGCACCGGACCCTCGCTCGAGGCGAACGCGCCCGTGGCGGTCGGACACCGTGTCGTGCAGGGCGGCGCCCGCTTCTTCGAGCCGACCGTGATCACCGATCTCGTGAAGATCAACATCGATGAGCTCGCGCCCCTCGCTCCGCTGCACAACCCGGCGAACCTCGAGGGCATCGAGGCCGCGCAGCGCGCCTTCCCCGACGTGCCGCACGTCGCGGTGTTCGACACGGCGTTCCACCAGACGATGCCCCCCGCGGCATACACGTACGCCATCGACCGGGCCGTCGCGGCCAAGCACCGCGTACGTCGGTACGGCTTCCACGGCACGTCGCACCGCTACGTGTCGCGGGCGGCCGCCGAGTTCCTCGGCCGGCCGATCGAGGAGCTGCGCATGATCGTGCTGCACCTCGGCAACGGTGCGTCGGCCTGCGCCGTGTCGGGCGGCCGTTCCGTCGAGACGAGCATGGGCATGACCCCGCTCGAGGGGCTCGTCATGGGCACGCGGTCGGGCGACATCGACCCGGCGGTGCTGCCGTACCTGCAGCACCGTGCCGGCTTCGACGCGAACGGCATCGACGACCTGCTCAACAAGCGCAGCGGCATCCTCGGCCTCGGCGGCCATCGCGACATGCGCGACCTCGTCGCCGCGAGCGAGGACGGCGACGACGCGGCCACGCTCGCGCTCGAGGTGTACACGCACCGCATCCGGTCGTACGTCGGCGCGTACGCGGCCCAGCTCGGACGTGTCGACGCCATCGTGTTCACCGCCGGCGTCGGCGAGAACGCCGCGCTCGTGCGCGAGTGGTCGCTCGGCGGGCTCGAGGGCTTCGGGGTGGAGGTCGACGTCGAGGCGAACCGCGAGCGGGGGAGCGGGGCGCGGCGCATCTCGACGGATGCCTCGCGGGTCGCGGTGCTCGTCGTGCCGACGAACGAGGAGCTCGAGATCGCGCGGCAGACGCTCGAGGTCGTCTCGGTCGTCGAATAGCTTCGCGTTGCGCGCGGCGCTACCCGAGACACGTCCGCAAGGACAGTTGCGCAAGAAGCATTGTGCAAGAACCCTTGCAGAGCTAGCATGAGGGCATGGCCGAACACGGAAGCTCCATCGACCTCCACGAAGCGGGTCCCATGCGGGCCCTCGCGCACCCGCTGCGGCTGCGCATCCTCGGGCTGCTCCGCGTGGAGGGTCCGAAGTCGGTCGGCATGCTCGTCGAGGCGACGGGCGCGGCATCCGGGTCGGTGAGCTACCACCTGGCGACCCTTGCGAAGCACGGCTTCGTGGTGCCGGCGCCCGAGCTCGAGCGCGACGGCCGCGAGCGCTGGTGGCGCGCCGCCCACGAGATGACGAGCACGCGCAGCGAGGAGTTCCTCGACGATCCCGAGCGTCAGGAGGCCTCCGACGCCATGCGCCGCACCGTGCTCGACTCCTATCACCGTGAGCTGCTCGAGGCGCTCGATGCAGAGATGACGCTCGAGCCCGAGTGGGTGGCGGTCTCCGACTCGTCCGACGGGGCGGCGCAGCTCACGCTCGAGGAGTTCCGCGAACTCAGCGCCGAGCTCGCCGCCGTGCGCGAGAAGTGGTGGGCGAAGGGCCGCGAGCCGCGACTCGGCACGCGCTCGGTGCGCTGGATGACGCACACGTTCCCGAGGACCACGCGATGAGCGCCACGACCGACTCGGCCACGTCCGCGACCGCCGAAGCGATGACGCACGACGCGACGGATGCCCCGCGCCGGCGCCTCCCGATCCTCGCGCTCTTCGCGGCCCAGTTCTTCTCGCTCTCGGGCAACGCCATCGCGATGATCGCCGTGCCGATCATCGCGCTCACCGAGACCGGATCGCCGCTCGCCGCGGGGGTGGCCGGCGTGTTCGCGACCGTGCCGCTCGTCATCGGCGGCGCCCTCGGCGGAGTGCTCGTCGACCGCTTCGGCTACCGGCTGTCGAGCATCGTCGCCGACGTCGCGAGCGGGGTCACGATCATCGCGATCCCGGTGCTGTGGGCCACGGTCGGCCTCCCGTTCGGCGTGCTGCTCGCGCTCGTGTTCCTGGGCGGCCTGCTCGATCCGCCCGGCGACACCGCCAAGACCGTGCTCGTGCCCGACCTGGCCGCCCTGGCTCGGATGCCGCTCGCCCGCGCCGCGGGCGCCCAGTCCACCGTCCAGCGCACCGCGACGATGGTCGGCGCCGGCACGGCGGGCGCGCTCGTCGCCCTCGCCGGGCCCGCACCTGCGCTCATCGTCGACGCGATCGGGTTCGCGATCTCGGCGCTGCTCGTGCTGTGCTTCGTCCCGCGGCGCATCGCGGGGGGCGCGGCCGCCGCCGATGCCGACGCAGCGGCGATCGCCGAGGGCACGGAGGACGCGTCCGCGAAGGGCGGCTTCGTCGCCGGCATCCGCTTCATCGCGGTGCATCCGCTGCTGCGCGCCATCGTGCTGCTCGTCACGCTCACGAACGCGATCGACGCAGCAGGCATGACCGTGCTGAAGCCCGTGTACGCGACCCGCGTGCTCGACGACCCGGCCGTGCTCGGGTTCATGGTCGGATGCTTCGCGGCCGGCGCGCTGGCCGGCTCGGCGCTCTTCGGGCTCGTGGCGCACCGCTGGTCGGGGCGCCCGATGTTCGCCGTCTGCTTCGTGCTCGCGGGCACGCCGCCCTACCTCGCGATGGCGCTCGGCGCGCCGCTGCCCGTGCTCCTGCCGGTGCTCGCGGCATCCGGACTCGCGGCCGGCGCGCTGAACCCGATGATCGCCACCGCCATGTACGGCGAGGTGCCCGACGGCATGCGTGCCCGGGTGTTCGGCGCGACGACCGCCGGGGTGGCGGCGTCGATGCCCCTCGGCGCCCTCCTCGGCGGCCTCTCGGTCGACGCGTTCGGCATCACCGCGACGGTCGCGGGCGCCGCGCTGCTCTACCTCGTGCTCGGCGGGAGCCCGCTGTTCCTGCGCTCGTTCTCGGGCCTGACCGCCGCTCGCGCGCACGGGAGCGCGGCCGCCGCCGAATCGACGACCGATACGCCCGAGGTCGCTGCCGAGGCATCCGCGGCCCAGCTCACGCCCGGCGAGTGAGGCAGCCGCCGCGACGGAGCGACCCGCCCGCGTTCGTCAGCCGACGAGCCGGGCGCAGTCGATGCAGAGCACGGCCGTGGGACGCGCGTCGAGCCGCCCGACGGTGATGCGCTTGCCGCAGCGCTGGCAGATGCCGTAGCTGCCGTCGGCGATGCGGGCGAGGGCGCGGTCGACCTCGGCCAGCTCGGCCCGCACGTCGGCGAGCACCGCGGTGCGCTGCGACCACTCCTGCGTCATGGTCGGGCCCTCGGGGTCGTGCTCGTCGTCGGCCGTAGCGTCGGACCTGGCGGTGCGCACCTCGGCCATCGCGTCGTCGAACTCCGCGAGGCGCTCCTCGGCGTCGGCGCGTTCGGCCATGAGCCGTGCCTCGAACCGTGCGAGCTGCGCCGGGGTCATCGTCGTCGCCGTCATCTCGCCCCTTTCAGGATGATCACCGCATGCTACGCCCTGCCACCCCCATCGGGCTGTCAACGCCCCGGACGCCGTGTCGGATGGGGACAACGTCACGACCACGTCGCCCGCACGCGCCCGATTCAGCCTTCACCTGTCCCCAGTTCGGGGGGTCACCCCGGCTCATGCGCCGTCACAGGGCGCGCGCCATGCGAGTATGAATCCGCATGCGTCGGTTCGGGTGAAGTTGCCCTCGTGCCGGCGTTGCGTCGTGTCTGGGAAGGAAAACACGTCTTGGAACTCCGCGACTATGTGCGCATCCTGCACAAGAATTGGGTGCTCATCGTCGCATGCCTGCTCCTCGGCGTGGCGGCGGCTGCGGCGTACTCGATCGTCGTGACGCCGAAGTACGTGGCGACGACCGAACTCTACGTGTCGGTGAGATCCGGTGACTCCGCCGTGACCGGCGACCTCGTCCAGGGCACGAACTTCGCACGCCAAGCGGTGACGAGTTACGTGGACGTCGTCGACAGCGCAATCGTGCTCGACCGCGTGATCGCGGAGCTCCAACTCGACCTCTCGAGTGCCGACCTCGCAGAGCAGGTCGAGGCGAGTTCCCCGCTCAACACGGTTCTCGTGCACATCGCCGTGACGAACAGGGACCCCGAGCTCGCCGCCGAGATCGCGAATGCCACGGGGCGCAACTTCGCCGACGTCGTGGTGAATGACCTCGAGAAGCCCGAGGGCGATCTCGCGAGCCTCGTGAAGATCGAGCCAATCCAGCCCGCCGTGGTGCCCGCTGCAGCGTCGAGCCCGAACGTCCCGCTGAATCTCGCGCTCGGGGGGCTCGTCGGCCTCGCGATCGGCATCGGCATCGCCGTGCTGCGCAGCGTGCTCGACACCCGCATCCACTCGCTGCACGACATCGAGCAGATCACCGACAAGCCGCTGCTCGGCGGCATCGCGCTCGACCCCGACGCATCGTCCCGCCCCCTCATCGTGCACGCCGACCCACGGAATCCTCGGGCGGAATCATTCCGCAGCCTTCGCACGAACCTGCAGTTCGTAAACGTCGAAGGCGGCCCGCGCAGCTTCGTCATCTCGAGCGCCGGCCCCGGCGAAGGCAAGTCGACGACCACGGCGAACCTGGCGATCTCCCTCGCCGAGACCGGGGCGAAGGTAGCACTCATCGACGGCGATCTTCGTCTTCCGAAATTGGCTGAATATCTGGGCCTTGAGGGGGGTGTCGGCCTCACCGACGTGCTCATCGGCCGGGCCGAGCTCGTCGACGTGCTGCAGAAGTGGGGTCGCGGTCATCTCTACGTGCTCCCGAGCGGTCGCATCCCGCCGAACCCGAGTGAACTCCTCGGCTCCGCCGCGATGGCCAACGTGCTCAACGCCCTCACGGCCCAGTTCGACTACGTGCTCATCGATTCACCGCCGCTCCTGCTGGTGACGGATGCTGCGGTCGTCTCCAAGCTCGCGGGTGGCGCGATCCTCGTCGCCGCCTCAGGTGCGACGAAGAAGCAGGAGCTCGCCGGCGCGGTGCGCGCACTCGAGGCGATCGGGAGTCGCCTGCTGGGAATCGTGGTGACGATGCTGCCGACGAAGGGTCCCGACAGCTACGGCTACGGCACCTACACGTACGGCGTCGCCCACGACATCGACGTCGTCTTCGACGGCGGCGACACCCGCGCGAGGAGCCACCGCGCATGACCTTCACCATCCTCACGGTGTGCTCGGGGAACATCTGCCGTTCGCCGATGGCAGAGCAGCTGCTCCGGGCCGGTCTCGCGGGCATCGACGGCATCACGGTCGGAAGCGCGGGCACGATCGCACTCGTCGACGAGGGAATGCCACACGAGGCGCAAGTGCTCTCGACGCGTTTCGGGGCCGGGGATGCCGCGGCACACCGCTCACGTCAGCTCGACGAACAGCTCATCCGTGACGCCGACCTCGTGCTCGGCATGGCACGCGAGCATCGACGCGCGGTGGTCGAGCTGGTGCCGGCGGCCACGCGACGGACGTTCACGCTGCGCGAATTCGGACACCTCGCGGCATCCGTGACGGATGCCGACCTGGAGGACTCGGGTTCGCCGCTCGACGACGGCAGTATCCGGACGCGATTGGGTGCCGCCGTGGTCGCGGCAGCGTCACTTCGCGGTGTCGTCGTTCCGTTCGCGTCGCCAGACGACGCCGATGTCATCGACCCCTATCGTCGGTCGGGCGACGTCTACGAGCTGTCGGCGTCGCAGCTCGTTCCCGCTGTCCAGAGCACGGTGGCGCTACTCTCCCGCGCCGCCCAGCGGACATAGCCACTATGGCAGCACGACGAGGCCGCGGTCGCGCGGTGTGGGCCGGTGTGAGCCTGGCCACGCTCGCGCTCGTCACCGTGGGATTGACGTTCCTCGCGCTCACCCAGCGCAGCGAGGTCCAGGCGGCGGGATCGACGCCCGGTGCGACGCCGCGCCAGACCGCGCCGGCGGAGCCGTCGGCGGCGCCCGCACAGGTTCCGCCGACCCAGGCGATGGTGGTCATCCCGCCCACGCGGGTCATCGACGCGATCGATGCGTCAACCGCGGTGCGGGCGGCGTCGACGACATGTCCCGAGCCCACGACCCTCGAGATCACCGCCGATGCGGGCGCCGGCTGGGAGACGACCGAGGCGACTGGGCTCGCATCGCTGCAGCGCCTCTCGGCGGACGCAGAGGGGTTCGTCTCGGCCATCGGCCTCGGCGTCGACGGCTGCGGACCCGCGTACGAACGCTCGTTCACATCGGGTGACGCGTGGGAGCGGGTACCGGGTGAACTCGCTGCATCCTGGTTCATCGACCCTGCGAACCGCGCCGGCATGCACACGCCGGCAGGCGACGTCGCGGCGCCGTGCGCTGCGGTCCTGCAGGTCGCGGTCGTCGATGAGGCCACCGCCGCCGTGCTCTGCGAGGACGGCACGGTGCATGCGACCGGCGACTCGGGAGCGACCTGGGCGGCAACGGCACCGATTCCCGGTGTCGGCGCGCTGGGCGCGACATCCGATGGCTACTGGGTCGTCGTCGTCGACCAGAACGGATGCGCCGGCGCTCAGGTCGCGGCGGTGACGGTCGCCGACGGCGCAGCCCAGGTGGGCTCTGCCGGGGGATGTCTCGAAGCCGCCGTTCCGGCGGGAGCAGTCGCGGTCGACGGTGCGGTCGACGGCTCGACGTGGGTGTGGGCCGGCGATCGGATCGGCCTCTCGCTGGATGGGGGCGCCTCGTGGCTCTGACTCGCGATTCCGAATCCGTTCCCGACCCCGTTCCACCAACGGACGTCGCTGTCGCCCCGCACGTGCTCGTCGCACGATGGCAACGCCAGTACGCCACGCGGCTCTTCGCCACCGATCTGCTCTCCATCATGATCGCGGTGTTCGGCTCCCAGATCATCCGGTTCGGAACGAAGGTGGTCGAACTCGACATCCCCGACAATCGCGTGTTCGAGTTCGCGATCACGTACTCGGCACTCTCGATCGCACTGGTCACGGGGTGGATGATTGCGCTCGAGTTCTTCGCGACCCGCGATCACAAGATCATCGGCAGCGGCAGCCTCGAGTACAAGCGCATCGCCGACGCCAGCTTCCGCCTGTTCGGCACGCTGGCGATCCTCGCGTTCGTCACGCAGACCATGATCGGGCGCGGCTACCTGTTCATCGCGTTCCCCGCGGGCGTGGTGCTGCTGCTGCTGAGTCGGTGGGCGTGGCGAAAGTGGCTCAACGCCCAGCGCGCGAAGGGCGAGTTCTCGCACAGCGCGCTGCTCGTCGGTGAGCGCAACAAAGCAGGGCACGTCGCCCGCCAGATGGCCCGTCAGAGCGACACCGGCATCTCCGTCGTCGGCGCGGTGACCGACCACGGCTCGGTCGAGGCGAAGCTCCCGGGAAACGTGCCGGTGCTCGGCCCACTCGCCGACGTGCTCGAGATCATCGACACCAGCCGCGTCGACACGGTCATTTACACCGGCTCCGACGAGATCGGTCCGCAGGGGCTCCGCCAGCTCGGCTGGGATCTCGAGTCGCGCTCGGTGAACCTCATCGTGGCGCCGGCGCTGACGGATGTCGCTGGGCCACGCCTGCACGCACGCCCTGTCGCCGGTCTGCCACTCATCCACGTCGACTACCCGTCGTTCGCCGGGCGCAAGGCGGGCGCGAAGCGCATCTTCGACATCGTCGGATCGCTCACCCTGATCCTGCTGTCGGCGCCGATCATGATCGCCGTGGCGATCGCGGTGGCCTTCACGAGCCCAGGGGGAGTGCTCTACAGCCAGGAGCGGATCGGGCTTCGCGGTGCGCCATTCCGCATGCTGAAGTTCCGCTCGATGGTGAGCGGCGCCGACGACCAGCTCAAGAGCCTCCTCGACGCGCAGGGCACCTCGGATCGACCGCTGTTCAAGATCAACGCCGACGCACGGATCACCCCGGTCGGGCGCTTCCTCCGCCGTTACTCGCTCGACGAACTGCCCCAGTTCTTCAACGTGCTGCGCGGCGACATGAGTCTCGTCGGTCCGCGCCCGCAGCGCCCGGCCGAGGTCGCGCTCTACGAGGACTACGCACACCGCCGCCTGTTCATGAAGCCCGGGATCACCGGCCTCTGGCAGGTGAGTGGGCGTTCGGGTCTCGCGTGGGAGGACGCGATTCGCCTGGATCTGTACTACGTGGAGAACTGGTCGATCGTCGCAGACATCGTGATCCTGTGGCGGACCGTGCGAGCGGTATTGAGGGCAGAGGGAGCGCACTGAGATGAACCGCGAGACGAGAGCCGGAGCCATGCGCTGGTCGCTCATTACGGTCACGCACAACAGCGAAGACAAGCTCCGTCGATTCTGGCCGGCGCATTCTGGTCGGGAGGATGTCGAATGGCTCGTGGTCGACAATGCGTCGTCGGATCGCACGGCTGACGCGGCTGAAAAGCTCGGCGCCAGAGTCATTCGGCTCGCGACGAACGTGGGATTCAGTCGAGCCAACAACATCGGATTCGATGCATCCGCGGGTACATATGTGGCGTACGTGAACCCCGACGTCTCGGTCGATCTCGAGTCTCTCATCCACCTTGAGGAGGAACTCGATAAGTTCGATGGGTTGGTCGGCCCTCAACTCATGTACGAGGACGGCACGCCTCAACCCAACGGTCGCGGCCTCCCCAGCCTTCCAAACAAGATTCGGAATCGCCTCGACGCTCGCGACTCCACGTACCGCGTCTACAGTGATCCGGCGCAGGTGAAGCACGTCGCGTGGCTGATGGGGGCCGCGGTCGCGGCGAAACGACAGACGGTCGAGGCCATTGGGGGCTGGGACGAGCGATACTTCATCTACTACGAAGACTCCGAGCTAGGTCTTCGTGCCTGGCAACGCGGCCTTGAGGTCCGGCTGGTTGGCAGTGCGCGATGGATCCACGGGTGGGCGCGGGAAACCACTTCACTGAAATGGGGCCCCTGGAGGCGGGAACTCCAGTCAATGGTGAGGTTCTACCGTCAGCATCCACTCCTTCTTGTCTCATCCGGGGGTCGGAGTTACCGTGCACTTCACGCAATGTCCGGTCGTCTCGTGCGCGACGGGTCCCGCGCTTGAAGCCCGCGGTCAGTCGCACCTTCGCTGACGTGTCGCTGATTGTGACGGTGCTGAACGAAAGCCGGTCCATTGACCGATTCCTGGAGAGCGTCGGTCGGCTGACCGTGCTCCCAAGCGAATTCGTCATCATCGACGGTGGATCGACTGACGGAACGGTGGAGCGAATCGAAGCATGGCTCGAGCCCCCAGGCATGGACGTTGTTGTCAAGGTCGTGCCGGGAGCGAACATCTCCGAGGGAAGGAATATCGCGATATCGATTGCGTCGTTCCCACAGGTTGTGGTGACCGATGCGGGGACTCTACTGCGAGCGAACTGGGTCGAGCGGCTGACGGCGAAGCTCCACGAAGGCGTTGACGTGGCATCCGGATTCTTCGAACCCGAGCGAGGTCATTGGATGCAGTCCGCCATCGCGGCTGTGATCACCCCCACCGTGTCGGAGATCAACCCCGCGGAATTCCTTCCGTCGAGCAGATCGCTCGGGTTGTCGCGATCTGCTTGGGAACGAGCCGGCGGATACCCCGAGTGGCTGGACTACTGTGAAGACCTCGTGCTCGACTTCTCGTTGCAGCGCACGGGTTCGACATTCGCCTTCGTACCAGACGCTATCGTCACCTGGGATGCTCGCCCCTCACTGAGGGCGTTCGCCAAGCAGTACTACAGGTACGCGCGGGGTGATGGGAAGGCCCTGCTTTGGCCACGACGTCACGCACTCAGATACGGCGCCTATACAGCCGGTTCCGCGATGCTCGCTCTCAGCTTCGCCGCGCCATGGCTCCTCGCGGTCCTCGCCTTCGGCTTCACAGCCTACGTGTCGAAATTCGTCGCCCGAGTCTACCGACGCCGAGCATGGCTAGGTCGGCAGACCTTGGCGGCGTTCGTTCTGCTGCCGGTTATCGTCGTCGTCGGCGACGTTGCCAAGATGCTGGGTTATCCAGTCGGGCGACTGTGGCGAGCGCGAATGGAATCGTTGTGACTGCACCGCCGGCCCAGTTCGTCGATGTGAGTTGCGTTGTCGTGCATCACGACAATTTCCCCGGTGTCCTCTCCACACTTGATTCCTTGCGGGATGCGGGGGTGAGGTTCGACCGAACCGTTCTCGTCGACAACAGCGAAGACCCGAAGACAAGGAGGGCTGTGCGCATCGCTGTTGAAAGTCTCGTCCACTACCTCGAAGTCGAGAACCTTGGATACGCGAATGCCGTGAACCGTGGAATCGCCTACTTGGATGGGCGCGGTCTCCTTCAGCCCTTTCTCTTGATCTCGACGCACGAGGTCGTCGTGCATCGGGACGCTGTCGGACACATGCGAGGCGCGCTGGCGAGCGATCCGTTCTGTGCCGTCGCTGGACCGACCCTCGTCGACGCGTCCAGAGCGGATCAACGAATCTGGTCGCAGGGAGGTGTCCTCAGTCCGGTTCTTCGAATGCCACAGCATGTGGGCTGGGGGAGCACCGTCGCAATCACGAGTGGGGACAGCGCGCCTGTGGACCGGGACTGGTTGGACGGGTCGTTCTGCTTGTATCGGACTTCTGCACTGACCGAATTGGCACCACTCGATGAGCGGTTTTTTCTTTACTTCGAGGAGACGGACTGCCATGCGCGCATCCGTCGAGCTGGTCATCGGGTCGTCTGGGTCCCACAAGCCTTAGCGAGCCAATCGACGACCGGGGTGCCGTCCTACTACCTCGGAAGGAACACCGTGCTGTTCCAACGGGCCAATGGAACTGCTCTTTCCAAGGTGATCGCTCCGTTCGTAGTGTTGGCGAAAGTCATCGCGAAACGCATCGCTAGCCGCTCATCAGCTGAGTCCGCGACGGAAGTAGTTGCGGGCATGGTCGACGGTTATCGGCACTCGCGAGATAAGTCGCGGTAATGCAGTGATTGCTCTACACGATCGAACGAAGCCGCGACCAGCGGCTCTCGTTGTTGGCGCTGTCTCCTTCCTATTGACAATAGGGCTGTTTTTTCCCTTTCTTGTCAGCCAGGTATTGCCCATTCGGATATACATTGTCGCAGTCGCCTGGATAGTGATCGTCGTGGAGGTCTGCCTGCGCAACCGCCTCGGAATGGCGATAACCGCGGCTCTCGTGATCGGGACCTACATCGTTACGACGCTGGCGATCATTGCGGCCGTGGCTCCTCCAAGCGATCCGATGGTTAGCATCAATGCGCAGAGGTTTCTGATCGTGGTTCCGCTGTTCCTGTGCGCCGGCGCACTCGCGGTGAGATCTCAGCATTGGCCCATCTACACTTCGATGCTCGTCTTGGTTGCCTCGACGGCTGCTCTCTTCGCGGTCGCCGAATCGTTATTGGGATACTCGATCCTCGGACAGCACGAACTGTTTGCGCGCTCTCAACGCGAGGGTGCCGCTCGAGCGGTTGTGGCCTCCGAGAACGTCCTCGTATTTGGCACGATGCTGGCGGCCACGGTCCCATTTGTTCCAGCTGCCCCCCTCCGCGGCCGACTGATCTGGACGATCGCTCTCGTTGCCGGAGCGTGGGCAACCGGTAGCAGGGGAGCATCTCTTGTTGCCACGGTCGTGGCGATTGTTCAGCTTCTGCCGAGAGGGATCGATGTCGTCCAACGGTCACGACGAGCCGTAGGGCTGATGACCGCGAGTGTCATTTCAGTCTTGCTCGTGCTCGCGCTTCTCGTTTGGGAACCAGTTGCATATGGCGCGAGCGGATCCGACTACAGCAGCTCGTACCGGACGGCCGCATACGCGTTGCTCCCGGAAATCCTCCGCGTAGAGCCGTTCGGGTACGGCTTCTCGAGCATTCCATTCGGCACATGGTTGTTGCTTAGTGAGTCTCGCGGCGTTCGAGACTTGGCCGTCACGGTTGATTCGGAGCTCATCTACGCTGCGTTGACGTTCGGAATTGCTGGCATTGCGCTTTTCCTGGTGGCCCTTTGGATCTCCGTGCGAGCGATCAGATGGGACTACACCGTGGGGGTATCCGGCGTGATCATCGCGGTGTGCGGGTTGGTTCTGGCACTCCATGCCTGGGACACCCTCGGTCCATATTGGTACCTGATGATCGGGGGCGGTGCAGCGCTCATCAGGGCCGGGAGAGGCCGCCGACACGACATCGGCAAGGGATCGCTGGTGGCCGAAGGCAAGGTTTGGCGGTGATCGTGACGAACGGAGGTAGAGCAATCGGTGTATCTCGTCGACATCCGACTGGGGCTGATGCGGGCGTGTCAGGGAATTCGAAACAGGTTCTCAGGATCTATGACCAAGCAAGGACCGCGCATCTTGAACGATTGGCATTCGAGCCGGACGTCCAACTCCTCTTTCGGAGCAAGAGTTATGACTTCGATGAGGAGCTTGCGGCGCGCTTGGATACAGCACGACTAAGCAGGTTGAGGCTTGCCTTCGCCCTTCTTCGAACCAAGGCGAGCATCGTGGAAGTGAACGAGCCGTTGATGATGCCTGCGTGGCCGCTCCTTGTGCTCCTCACTTGTGCTGCCCGACTCCGGCGGCTTCTTGGCGCACCTCGCATCGAGATCGTGTCCTACGCAATCGAGAATGGCACCATCCCCGAATGGTTCGCCGCCCGAACGCGCCTTCCAGAACGTCTCGGCACGAACGTGGCAATGACGGTCGCGCGTTTGATCGCGGGGCAATTCACGCGACTGGCTTTCGGAACTCACGCGGCCGCGGAGAACTATCGTCGAATCCTCGGCCAGCGCCGGTTCGACGCGATCCTGTCACGTGAATTCTCCCCGCTCGAGCCGAAATGTGGTGAGTGCGTTCTCGAGAAGATCGGCGGAACCGTCGTCTTCCTCGGATCTTTCGAGTCGCGAAAGGGATTCGACCTTCTGGTCGACGCGTGGCCCGACATCGCTGACGCGTCGCCAGGGGCGCGACTCATCCTTGTCGGAAAGGGGCCGCTGTTGGCGCTTGCGAAGGAGCTCCAATGTCGCCCCGATGTGTCGATGGTCCAGGATCCAAGCCGAAACGAAGTTCACGACCAGCTTCGGCGCGCAGACGTGCTGGTCCTGCTGTCTCAGCCATCGCGCTACTGGAAGGAGCAGATCGGGTTGCCGATCCTGGAAGGGTTGTCGCACGGATGCACTGTGGTCTCTACCAGCGAAACGGGCATCGCTTCATGGCTCCAGCGATCAGGTCATCACGTCGTCACTATCGGAACACCTCGACGGGATGTAGCGGGTGCGATTAGCGCCGCCGTAGCACGTCCCATTGCCGCCGATCGCGTGGTGAAGGAATTGCCGGAAGGTCGAGGTGGCCGTGAGCGTGCAGCCGCATGGCTCTACCGAGAACAGCCGGAGAACGATGAGTTCTAGCTCCGGAAACCGTCCTCGTTCGCCCGCAACTGCACGGCCGAGCGTGGGAAAGAGGGTCATCTCCGTGATGGGGCTGACTCTTCTATCGCAGGTCTTTTCGGCAGCGTCCACGTTGGTCCTGCCGATACTTGGTTTAGCGGTCGCAGATACGTATGCGATTGCATCACAGATCGGGTTGTCAGGATTCACGGGGATTGTGGTCGGAATCGTCTACAACCTGGCGGTAGGACGACCGCACTTCCACGGATGGAAAGCTTGGTCGGCCGTAGCCTCGGCCACACCCATAGCCTTCGCTGGACTTCAGATCGCGATCTTGAATGCCACAGGGTACTTCGAAGAACATGACGTATTTCTCGCCATCGAGGTCATCTCCGTACTGGCGCTCGGTGGCGCTCTGCTCAGTCCGGCCGCAGTCATCGGTGTTCGCAGGGCATTTCTTGGGCGCCCGATACTCTTTGCATCTGCGACCTTGATTCCGAACATCGGCCTATGTGCGGGCGCCATCTTGGGTTCTATTACCGGCATGATCCTGCTTCCGGCGGCAGGATGGTTCGTTTTCGCCGCTGCGTTAATGCTGATTTCCATCCAACTTCCGAGCGTGGAGGGCCCTTCTTTCGAGGCGCCAGAAGCTCGCGACGCAACGCGCGTTCACGCGCTCGGGCTCCTGCTAAACGTCTTGGCGAGCACCGCACTTCCAGTGCTGTATGTATCGGCGATCGCGCAACTCCCAACCGGCTCCGCATATCTTGTGGTGCTCATCTCGAAGATTGCGAACTCCGCCGTTTCCCTCATCGTCAATTCCGTACTGCTCGTTCGATACAACTGGGTCGAGCAGCGATCGAGCTCGACTCGCCTAGTCACTTGGACGACGGGTGCGTTCGTTCTGCTCGGAGGCGCCAGTCTTCTCCTGGGCCCGTCGGTCGGATTCGTGAGCATCGGCATCATGGTGATGGGGTGGCTGGCACTCCTGGTGGCTTCAGCGGTCTCCATCCGCGAAATCAACGCTGGCAGGCTAGGACGACTCGTGCTCCTCAAGTCGGTCGTCGAGGTGGCCATCGCGGGTTCGATGGCGCTGTTGTTGCTGCAGAATCCGTCCGTCACGGGATACTTCGGCGCCTTCGCTGTTTCGCAAGCAATCACTGTGATTGCGAACGGTGTCGGCTTCCGCCGACCGCTCGTACTCGGAGTCGCCGTCGCTGCGCTATTCATTGCCGTGTTGCACGTCATTCTCGGGGCATGATCGCGGTCGGTGCATGAGCATGGCATTGCGCGGAGTCCTTGCGGCAGCGATGCCGTCAACGTCTGCTGCTGCACCCGTTGCCTGGTCTCATCGACTGCCTTTACACCGAGCCGGACAACGTGAAACGCGTCCCGCACGACGATCGCAACGCCGACCCGACCATCCCCAGCAGCTGCTTCGCTCATTCTGCTCATGGCCTCGGCGTTTCGGCCGGAGCCGCCTGAGCCGGAGCTGCGCGACGGGAGACGGTGAGGAGCGCCAACCGAGCGCGGTCCCGATTGTGTTGGTCGCGACGTCCGACCAGCTGGTCACGCGCCCCGGAATCATGAGCTGTACGAGCTCGATGAACGCTGTAGTGGCAAGGCCGATCGCGATGATCTGCCACGCGCGACGGAGTGACGTCGTTAATGGCAAGAGTGCACCGAGCGGCATGAACAGTACGACGTTCGCGAAGAATTCCATCGTGGTGTACCCGATGACAAGGGCACTCCGATCGCCTGCAGCCAGTCTGCGATGATGGCGACGAATCCGGTCAGCGGTCAGGCGTTTTCGGCCGGGAGGAACACCATGAGGGCGAGCGCCACCAGAAAGATACCCAGCACGGCTCGTGCGATGACGAGGGACCCCGCGGCATCCGGCGGCGGTGTCGGCCCCGGCAACTACGATTGAGGCGTGGTCACCGCCCTCTATCGCCGCTACCGGCCCGAGACGTTCGCCGAGATGATCGGCCAGTCGCAGGTCACCGAGCCGCTCATGACCGCGCTCCGCACCGACCGGGTCAACCACGCCTACCTCTTCAGCGGCCCCCGCGGGTGCGGCAAGACCACCTCGGCCCGCATCCTCGCGCGCTGCCTCAACTGCGTCGAGGGCCCGACGGATGTCCCGTGCGGCATCTGCCCGAGCTGCGTCGAGCTCTCCCGTGGCGGGGGCGGCTCGCTCGACGTGGTCGAGATCGACGCGGCGAGCCACAACGGCGTCGACGACGCTCGCGACCTGCGCGAGCGCGCCGTGTTCGCGCCCGCGCGCGACCGCTACAAGATCTTCATCCTCGACGAGGCGCACATGGTGACGCCGCAGGGCTTCAACGCGCTGCTCAAGCTCGTCGAGGAGCCACCCGAGCACGTGAAGTTCATCTTCGCCACGACCGAGCCCGACAAGGTGCTCGGCACGATCCGCTCGCGCACGCACCACTACCCGTTCCGGCTCGTGCCGCCCGGGCCGATGCTCGAGTACGTGCAGCAGCTCTGCACCGAGGAGGGCGTCGAGGTCGCGCCGGGCGTGCTGCCCCTGGTCGTGCGCGCAGGCGGCGGGTCGCCGCGAGACACGCTCTCGCTGCTCGACCAGCTGATCGCCGGCTCCGAGGGCACCACCATCGACTACGAGCGCGCGGTCGCGCTGCTCGGCTACACGCACGGCGCGCTGCTCGACGACGTGGTCGACGCGATCGGCGCGAAGGACGCGGCCGGTGCGTTCGCCGCGGCCGACCGGGTCGTGCAGACTGGGCAAGACCCGCGTCGCTTCGTCGAAGACCTGCTCGAGCGGCTCCGCGACCTCATCGTGGTCGCCGCGTCGTCGCCCGAGGCGGCGAAGGCGGTGCTGCGCGGCGTGCCCGACGACGAGCTCGCCCGCATGGCCGCGCAGGCCACGGCCTTCGGTCCCGCCGAGCTCTCGCGCGTCGCCGACCTCGTGAACCAGACGCTCACCGAGATGACCGGCGCCACGTCGCCGCGGCTCCACCTCGAGCTCATGCTGGCCCGCGTGCTCGTGCCCTCGAGCGACGACACCGAGCGCGGCGCGCTGGCCCGCGTCGAGCGGCTCGAGCGCCGCGTCGGGGTCACGGATGCCGCGACCGACGGCGCGGGCGCGGTGCCCGAGTGGGCGGCGGCGGCCCCTCCGCGAGCCGGTGTTGCGGCGGCGCCGAGTGCGGCTGCGTCGCCGGCTTCGGAACCGCCAGCGGCCGCAACGGCACCTGCCGCGTCGAGCGAGCCGGGCGCTGGGGCGTCCGAGCCTGCGGCGCCGGCTGCCCCGGCGCCGGCTGCCCCCGCGGCCAAGCCGAAACCGGTCGGTCCGGTCTCGCTCCAGCAGATGCGCGACGCCTGGCCCGAGGTCCTCGCCTCGCTCCAGCGCACCAAGCGCAGCGCGTGGATGGTCGCGTTCACGGCGCAGGTGCGCGAGTTCCGCGACGACGACGTGCTCGTGCTCGCGTTCCCGAGCGAGCAGGACGTCGCCGGCTTCCGCGGCGGCGCCCCCGGCCAGAGCGTCAGCGAGCTCCTGCGCGCGGCGATCGCCGAGGTGCTCGGCGTGACCGTGAAGTTCATCGCCAAGGTCGAGGGCCCCGGCCGCGGCAGTGCGGCAACCACGCCGACCGGCGCAGGGGCTTCGGCGCCTGGCGGATCGGGCATGCCGCCCGTGGGGTCTGGCACGGCCCCTGCCGGGTCGCGCACGTCACCCGTCGGATCGGACGCCGCGCCGGCGGGGGAGTCCAGCACGTCGGCGTCGGGCGCTCTGAGCAGTGGTGCCGCCTCCGCACCGTCGGCCCGCGCAGAGCGTCGCCCGTCGTCGAACGCCGCGCAGCCGGCATCCGGCCCGGCCGCGCCCGTGGACTCGTGGGCCACGGTCGCCATCCCGGGCGGCGACGTCGCGACCGATGTCGCGTCCGCGCCCGAGAGCTCCGCGGTCCTGGCGGGTGGCCGCGGCGGCACGGCGACCGCGGTCGCTGCACCGCCCGCGCCGGCGCCGGTGTCGGCACCTGCCGCCGCTCGGTCGTCCTCGCGGGTGTCCGCTCCGACGGCACCCATGGACGACCTTCCCGACGATGCCGACGCGCCGCCCGAAGACGAGGAGCCGCCGTTCGACCCGGGTCCGGCGCCCGAGATTGTCGTCGAGGCATCCGCCCCCGCACCCGCCGCCGTGTCGCGCGGCGGATCCGGCTCGGCGCCCGTCGACGGCATCCAGCGCTACGGCGAGTCCGTGGTGCGCGAGGTGCTCGGGGCGACGTTCCTCGAAGAGGTCGAGGCGCCCGGCCGCCCCGGCTTCGGGGAGCGTGGGTAACGCGTGTACGAAGGCATCGTCCAGGAACTGATCGACGAGCTCGGGCGCCTGCCCGGCATCGGTCCGAAGTCCGCGCAGCGCATCGCGTTCCACATCGTGCAGACCGAGCACTTCGACGTGAGCCGGCTCGCCGAGATCCTGCTCGAGGTGCGTGACAAGGTGCGGTTCTGCGAGATCTGCGGCAACGTGTCCGAGCAGCAGACGTGCTCGATCTGCCGCGATCCGCGCCGCGACCCCAGCCTCATCTGCGTGGTCGAGGAGGCGAAGGACGTCGTCGCGATCGAGCGCACCCGCGAGTTCCGCGGGCTCTACCACGTGCTCGGCGGCGCGATCAGCCCCATCGACGGCATCGGGCCCGACGAGCTGCGCATCCGCCAGCTCATGCAGCGCCTCGCCGACGGCACGGTGAGCGAGGTCATCATCGCGACCGACCCCAACCTCGAGGGCGAAGCCACGGCGACGTACCTCAGCCGCCTGCTGACCACGCTCGAGATCCGGGTCACCCGCCTCGCGTCGGGCCTGCCCGTCGGCGGCGACCTCGAGTACGCCGACGAGGTCACGCTCGGCCGCGCCTTCGAGGGTCGTCGCACGGTCGGCTGAGTCGCGCAAGCCCCCTGGCGCCGGTTGTGGATGTCGGGGGGTCCGCGTAGAAACGGACGCATGGCGAGCAGAGGTGCGGAATGGGTCGCGGGATACGTCGCGGCATGGGAGTCGAACGATCCCGAGCAGATCGGGGCGCTGTTCACGGATGACGCGGCCTACCTGACGGCCCCCGACGCCGAGCCCCGGCGGGGGCGCGAGGCGATCGTGGCGGGCTGGCTCCAGGACCTCGACGAGCCGGGCACGTGGAGCTTCGACTGGGAGATCCTCGACGAGCACGACGACTTCGTCGTCGTGCAGGGACGCACCGCGTACCCGGCCGAGAAGGACTACCTGAACCTGTGGATCATCCGCCTGGCCGACGACGGTCGCGCCACCGAGTACACCGAGTGGTACATGCCGCGGGCGCACAAGGACTGAGCGCGGCATCCGTTCGCCGGGCTGCAGGGCGCCGAGGCGCACTCGTCAGCGCAGCACCTCCACGAGCACGATCCACGAGTGGAGGACCGCCGACGCGATCGAGAGGATCGCACCCGCGGCGAAGAACCAGAGGCCGACGGCGACCGAGCCGGTCATCAGCAGCAGGCTGCCGATGAGGTAACTGGTGATGGGCACCGTGCCGGCGACCGACTTCGCCATCCGCCGCACGGTCGCGAGCACCTGATCGTGCATGATCGCACGGATGGCCCGCACCTCGAACGCCGCCGCGAGGAGCGCGCCCACGAACACCTCGAGGCCGTACGCCCACGGCGGCTGGCCGGGCGCCAGCCCGAGCGCCGTGGCCGCGAGCGCGACGAGCAGCGTCGTGAGCGCCGTCGCCATGCGGACCGGGAGCGACCTCGAGGCCATGATCGCCTTCAGGTTCACCGACATCGCCACGATGAGGAGGCCGGCGAGTGCCGCCGTCGCCCCGGCCATCGCCACGTTGAACTGCGACCATTCCCTGGCGAGTTCGGACATGGCCGCACTCTACGCCGCAGCCCGACCCCGGGGCCACGGGTGACGCGGCATCCGCCTGCTAGCGCAGCACCTCGACGAGCACGACCCACGAGAAGAGCAGCCCGGCGATGATGCTCAGCACCGAGCCGACCGCCATCGTGATGAGGCCCGCCTCCAGGACGCCTGCGATCACGAGCGACGAGCCCCCGAGGAAGGCGGCGATCGGCAGGATGCCGGCGATGCTCTTCAGGATCCGGTCGGTCGCGGAGACCTGGTCCTCGCGCTGCACGACCCGGATCGCATGCCACTGGAAGATCGCGGCGAGCACCGTGGCGACGAGCACCTCGATGCCGTAGGCGATCGAGGGCTGCCCCGGCACGAGCCCGAAGGCGCCGGCCGTGAGCGCGAGCACGAGGGCGGCGATCGATGCCGCAGCACGCGGCGGCAGGGTGGGCGACTTCATGATCTCGGCGATGTTCACCGACATCGCGACGATCAGGAGGCCGGCCAGCGCGGCGGTCGCCCCCACCATCGCCACATTGAAGTCCGACCACCCTTCGAGCGCCTCAGGCATGCCCGCATGCTACCGGCGCGTCCGCGCGGAACCGGGGAGGACGGCGGGGCTTGACGCAGCCGTCACATTGCCGGGGCCGCATACGGGCCGCCGTATGATGGACCTTCCGGCGCCGGGTGCACCCCTCCCCGGCCGCAATCCACTTCGGGAGCGCCTACGTGAGCTTGATCGTGCAGAAGTTCGGCGGGTCGTCCGTCGCCGACGCGGAGAGCATCAAGCGGGTCGCGAAGCGCATCGTCGAGACCCGCAAGGCGGGCAACGACGTGGTCGTCGCGGTCTCCGCGATGGGCGACACGACCGACGAGCTGCTCGACCTGGCGCACGAGGTCACGCCGATCCCGGCACCCCGCGAGCTCGACATGCTCCTCACCTCGGGCGAGCGCATCTCGATGGCCCTCCTCGCGATGGCGATCAAGAGCATGGGGCACGAGGCCCGATCGTTCACCGGCAGCCAGGCCGGCATGATCACGGATGCCACGCACGGCGCCGCGCGCATCGTCGAGGTCACCCCGGTGCGCCTCCGCGAGGCGCTCGACGACGGCGCGGTCGTCATCGTCGCCGGCTTCCAGGGCTTCAGCCGCGAGTCCCGCGACATCACCACGCTCGGACGCGGCGGCAGCGACACCACCGCCGTCGCCCTCGCCGCGGCCCTCGACGCCGACGTCTGCGAGATCTACACCGACGTCGACGGCGTGTTCACGTCGGATCCGCGCGTCGTGAAGAAGGCACGCAAGCTGGACAAGATCACGAGCGAGGAGATGCTCGAGCTCGCGGCATCCGGAGCCAAGGTCCTGCACATCAGGGCGGTCGAATACGCCCGCCGCCACGGCGTCACCCTGCACGTGCGTTCGTCGTTCAACAACAGCGAGGGGACGATCGTCTACGACCCCTCGCGTCTTCCCGAAGGAGCAGCTGTGGAAGAGTCCGTCATCGCGGGCGTCGCGGTCGACCTGACCGAGGCGAAGATCACGGTCGTCGGCGTGCCCGACGTGCCCGGCGTCGCCGCCAAGATCTTCAAGATCGTCGCGAACACCAACGCCAACGTCGACATGATCGTGCAGAACGTCTCGGCCGCCTCGACCGGACGCACCGACATCTCGTTCACCCTCCCGAAGTCCGACGGCGAGCGCGCCCTCACGGCGCTCTCGAACGCGCAGGACGCGGTCGGGTTCACGTCGTTGCAGTACGACGACCAGATCGGCAAGCTCTCGCTCGTCGGTGCCGCGATGCGGTCGGCCACGGGCGTCTCGGCGCGACTGTTCGAGGCGCTGTACGAAGCGGGCATCAACATCGAGATGATCTCGACGAGCGAGATCCGCATCTCGGTGGTGACACGCGCCGACAGCGTCCACGCCGCCGCCCGCGCGGTGCACTCGGCGTTCGAGCTCGACGCCGAGGAGGACGCCGTCGTGCACGCCGGGACGGGTCGGTAGCACCCGCTCGCTCGGATCGACGCGGCATCCGTCGACTGCCGCACTTCGCGGAAAACCTGCCAGAGGCCTGCGGATCGACGTCATCGGGCGTCGCGCGACCCCCGCGTCGGGCACACTGGAATGAGGGCATCGCCCGGACGACCACGCGGAACCGCGTTCCGCGAGTGAGGAACAGACCACATGGCTCAGGGAGTGAACATCGGCGTCGTCGGCGCCACCGGACAGGTCGGTGCCGTCGTGCGCCGCCTGCTCGAGGAGCGCGACTTCCCGGTCGCGACGATCCGCTACTTCGCCTCGGCGCGGTCGGCCGGCTCCACCCTGCCGTGGAAGGGCCAGGACATCGTCATCGAGGACGCCTCGACCGCCGACCCGACCGGTCTCGACATCGCCATCTTCTCGGCCGGCGCGACGACCTCGAAGGCGCAGGCGCCCCGCTTCGCCGCCGCCGGCGTCACGGTCATCGACAACTCGAGCGGCTGGCGTATGGACCCCGACGTCCCGCTCATCGTCAGCGAGGTCAACCCGCACGCTATCGACGAGGCGAAGAAGGGCATCATCGCCAACCCGAACTGCACGACGATGGCGGCCATGCCCGTGCTGAAGGTGCTGCACGACGAGGCCGGCCTCGAGCGGCTCATGGTCTCGACGTACCAGGCCGTGTCGGGAGCGGGGCTCGCGGGCGGCGAGGAGCTGCTCGAGCAGGCCCGCGCGGCCGTCGCGCAGGACGCCATCGGGCTCGTGCACGACGGCAGCGCCGTGGAGTTCCCCGAGGCGCAGAAGTTCCCGCGCACGATCGCGTTCGACGTGATCCCGCTCGCCGGTTCGATCGTCGACGACGGCGACCTCGAGACCGACGAGGAGAAGAAGCTCCGCAACGAGAGCCGCAAGATCCTCGAGCTGCCGGGTCTGCGCGTCGCGGGCACCTGCGTGCGCGTGCCGGTGTTCACGGGCCACTCGCTCTCGATCCACGCCGAGTTCGCCAACGCGATCACGCCCGAGCGCGCCACCGAGCTGCTCGCGGATGCCCCGGGCGTCGCGCTCTCCGACGTGCCCACGCCGCTGCAGGCCGCCGGCACCGACCCGAGCTACGTCGGCCGCATCCGCCAGGACCAGTCGGCGCCCGAGGGCAAGGGCCTCGTGCTCTTCGTCTCGAACGACAACCTGCGCAAGGGCGCGGCCCTCAACGCCGTGCAGATCGCGGAGCTCGTCGCCGCGAAGCTGCCGGTCGCGGTCTAGGAGCCGCCGGGAGCGGTGTTCCGCCGAGGGGTCGGGCGCGGCGCGGCGGCGATCGTCGTCGCGGTCGGATGCCTCGTGCTCGTCGCGTGCGGGATGCCGGTGACGTCCGCGCCCGGGCAGGCGGCGGCGCCGTCGCCCGGCCAGGTCGTCGTCGCGTTCTACGGCGACTCCTACACGCGGGGGACCGGCGCGAGCTCGCCCGAACGCCGCTGGTCGACGATCGTCGCGCAGGAGCGCGGCTGGTGGGAGTTCAACCCGAGCGTCGACGGCCTCGGCTACGTGAACAATCGCGAGCTCATCGGCGGAACTGATCTCGTCGACCAGATCGTCGAGCACGAGCCGGCGCCCGACGTCGTGATCGTGACGATGGGCCTCAACGACAACTTCTCGATGCCGGCGCGCGCCGACGAGATCGAGGATGCGATCGACGCCGACCTGCGGCGGTTCCGCGACGAGCTGCCCGACGCGCGCCTCGTGGTCGTCGAGCCGTTCTGGTACACCGACGAGCGGCCGGATTCGGTGGAGCAGGTCATCGGCTGGGTCGAGGCGGCGGCCGCCGTCGTCGAGGCGGAGTACATCGCGGGCGCCTCGCGCTGGCTGGAGGGGCATCCGGAGTGGATCGCCGCTGACGGCATCCACCCGAACGACGAGGGCTACGCCGAGCTCGCACGCCGCATGGACGCGGAGCTCGAGCGGCTCGGGCTCTGAGGCATCCGTTGCGGCAGGGTCGCGATCGGCGCCGAGTCACGCGCAGCGCACGAGCGCCCCGTTCGGGGGGATGACGAGCGTGTACGCCGGCCCGTAACGTGTGGATGCCCGTCCGGAGGAAACCTCACTTCACCGGACGCGGACGCGCCATCCCGAGCTGCTCGCAGCTCCGCATCCCCGAAGCCCCCTGACGCCCCTCGACCCGAAGGAACCCGACCATGATGAATCGTCGTGCCCTCGGTGCTGCGCTGCTCCTGGCCGGCGCCGCAGCACTGTTCAGCGCCGCGCCCGCCTACGCCGACCAGTCGCCGACGCCGTCGCCGACGCCGACGCCCAGCGCCCCACCGGTGGAGAAGGTCTGCGACGAGCTCGACTCGGGCAAGATCAACGTCGGCGGCTCGCACCCCACGCTCGAGATCTCCGCACCCGACGGGTTCGTCATCACGGAGTACTGCGTGAAGGCGGGCTCCGCCGTGCAGGGCGACGGACCCGAGTACGTCGTCGTCGACCCGCCCCAGCAGACCGTGACGATCGACCACTCGACGGGCAAGGACATCAGCCACTACTCCTTCTCGTACGAGCCCGCGCCGACCACCCCGCCGACGACGCCGCCGGCGACCACGCCGCCCGTGACGACTCCTCCGGCGACCGTGCCGCCCACGACGACCGGTGGCGGCGGGGGAGACACCCTCGCGGAGACCGGCTTCGACGGCACCTGGCTGCTCATCGCCGGCCTCGGCGCCGTCGCACTGGGCGGTCTCGTCATCGGCGAGCGTCTGGTCGTCAAGCGCCGCAGCTGACTCGTCCCGCAATCGCGAACCGACCGGCCGGTCCACCGAATGGTGGGCCGGCCGGTCCGGCTCACCCCTCCCGCAGGGCCGCCACCACGTCGATCTCGACGAGGATGCTCGCGAGGCGCGAGCCGACGGTCGTGCGCACCGGGTGGGGCTCGGTGAAGAACTCGGCGTACGCCTCGTTGTACTCGGCGAAGTCGTCGAGGTCCTCGAGGTGCGCGGTCACCTTCACGACGTCGTCGAAGTCGAGCCCGTACTCGGCGAGGACGGCGCCGATGTTGCGCAGCACCTGACGCGTCTGCTCCCGCACGCCGCCCTCGACGACCTGCCCGGTCGCCGGGTCCTGCGGCCCGAAGCCCGCGGTGAACAGGAAGCCGTTGGCGACGACGCCGTGGCTGTACGGCCCGGCCGGCTTCGGCGCGTTCGACAGGGTGACGGCGGTCTTGGACATGGTTCCTCCGGTTCGGTGGGTGATCGGTGGTCGGGGTCGGTGGTGGGTGTCGGATGCCGCGAGCCGATGCTGCGCGAGGGTGCTCAGCCGAGCTCCCGCGAGATGCGCTCCGACGTCTCGCGCAGGGCGGGCAGGAACGTCTTCAGCCGATCGAGGTCGGCGACGACGCGGATCGCGGTGACCGAGACGGCCCCCACGACGCCGAGTGGGCTGCGGATCGGCACCGCGATGCAGTTCACGTAGGGCTCGAACTCGCGGTCGTCGACGGCCCAGCCACGCGCCGCGACGGCGGTGAGCTCGCGGTCGAGGGCGCCACGAGTCGTGATCGTGTGCTCGGTGAATCGCCGCCAGGCGACGCCGTCGAGCACGGCGTCGCGGCCGGCCGTGTCGAGGTTCGCCAGGATCGCCTTTCCCACCGCCGAGCAGTACGGGATGACCGCCCTGCCGATGCGCGAGTACATGCGCACGCCCGATTCGTCCTCGGCCTTGTCCACGTAGACGATCGAGCGGTCCATGAGCGCCGCGAGGTGCACGGTGTTGCCCGTGAGACGCTGCAGCCGGCGCACGTGCTCGGCACCGGCCTCGCGCAGGTCGAGCGAGTCGAGCGCCTCCTTCGAGAGCGCCGCGAGCCGGGTGCCGAGCGTGTAGCGGCCGTTGCCGCGACGGCGCACCCAACCGACCTCCTCGAGTGCCTGCAGCTCGCGGAACATCGTCGACCGGTGCAGGCCGAACGCCTCGGCGAGCTCCGCGACCGTGCGCGGATCGGCGGCGATCGCATCGATGATGCGCGCCGCGCGGGTGACGCTCTGCGACATGTCAGGCTCCCGTCGAGGTGGATCGGGCGGCTGAGCGTGCGGCGGCCCACCTGGCGGCCGACCGGGCGTGCCGGCCGTCGGTCGTCGAACGCACGGTGCCGCGACGGATGCCGCGCCCCGGCGTCGCACCGGTGAGCGCGCCGCCCGCCAGCACGGGCACGCCGGCGACGAGCACGTCGTCGATCCCCTCGGCGAGGGCGAGCGGCTCGTCGTAGGTCGCGCGATCGCGCACGCGGTCGGGATCGACGAGGACGAGGTCGGCCGTCCACCCGGCGCGGATGCGCCCGCGGAGCCCGAGCCCGAACCGGTCGGCCGCTCGCGTGGAGACGAGCGCCGCGGCATCCGCCCAGTCGAGGGCCCGTTCCTCGAGCACGAACGAGCGCAGGTACCGGGCGAACGTGCCCCGGGCGCGCGGGTGCGGATGCCCGCCGACGAAGATGCCGTCGGAGCCGCCGATCGCGCGCGGGTGCGCGAGGATCGACGCGAGCTCGGCGGCGGTGCGCTCGTGCGGCACCGCCATGACGACGTTCACCTCGAGGCGCGAGGCGGCGAGCACGTCGAGCGCGAAGCTCGCCGGGTCGGCTCCGGCGGCTCGGGCCGCGTCGCCGAGCGTGCGGCCGAGCGCCCACGCGTACTCGGGCGCCGCGACGTGCGCGAGCGTGAGCATGCCCGGCCAGTCGGGGCCGAGGCTCGGGTAGTCGACGATCGTCGGGAACCAGTCGTCGAGCAGCCGCTGCCGCTCATCGGGATGGCGGAGCACCCCGAGCACCTCGTCGACGGGTCGCACGGTGAGGCTCGCCGGGAGGATCGGCATCGCGAGGATGGAGCACCCGCGCGTGTACGGGTACGCGTCGAAGGTCGCATCGACGCCGGATGCCGCGAGCCCGTCGAGCAGGTCGTGCACGATCGGCGGCTCGGCGTGGAAGTGCGACACGTGCACCGGCACGCCCGTACGCCGGGCGATCTCGGCCACCTCGGCGATGCCCGCCGCCGAGTTCGCCTCGTAGCCGCCGCGCATGTGGGACACGTACACGCCGCCCGCGGCGGCGACCGGCTCGGCGAGGGCGACGAGCTCGTCGGTGCCGGCGAAGATCCCGGGCACGTAGTCGAGGCCCGTCGAGAGGCCGAGCGCGCCGTCGGCGAGGCCGTCGGCCACGAGCGCGCGCATCCGATCGAGCTCGGCGGGCGGCGCGGCATCCGTCGAACGGCCGCAGACCACGTGCCGCACGGTGCCCGCCGGCACGAGGACGCCGGCGTTGAGTGCGGTCGCGCCGTCGTAGCTCGCGAGCAGTTCGCGGATGCCGCCCCCTCGCCACGTGGGATGCGGCCCGTTGATCGCGGCGAAGTACTCGGTCGCGTAGGCGCCGTCGCCGGGCGCGTACGAGACGCCGTCCTGTCCGCCGATGACGGTCGTGACGCCCTGGCGCAGGAGCGCGAGCTGCACGGAGGCGTCGAACACGCGGCCGTCGGCGTGCGCGTGCGCATCGACGAACCCCGGCAGCAGCATCCGGCCGTCGCCGGCGAGGACCGCGTCGACCGACTCGGACGGTGTCGTGCCGCGCGCCTCCACGCGCTGGACGACCTCGCCCTCGACGACGACGTCGAGCGGCTCGGCGGGACCGCCCACGCCCACGCCCGCGCCGTCGCCGTCGACGACGACCACGTCGCGGATGAGGAGCGTCATGCCGAACCGCCTCAGAAGAACGTGCGCACGAGGTCGACGACGCGCGTGCTGCCGGCGCCCTCGACGACGGGGAGCCAGCGGCGCTTGTCGAACGCCGTGCACGGGTGCGAGAGGCCGAGGGACACGACGTCGCCGATCGCGACGGGCAGCGGCGCGGTCGAGCGCAGGAACGCGTGCTGGTCGTTGAGCGCGGAGACGGATGCGCCGACGAGCGGCTCCTCGGGACCGCCGAGGTCCGCCGCACGGCCGAACGGCACGGGCATCCCCTCGTCGTACGGGAAGTCGCGCTTGCCGCCGTCGAGCAGCGCGAGCCCGGGCTCGGGGTGCGAGACCACGCGGGTGTAGCCGCGCATGGCGGGCACGAGCGTCGGTCCGTGCGAATGGTTCCGCATCGCGTCGAGCGGCGAGATGCCGTGGTAGAAGCCGTCGTCGTGCAGGAGCGAGGCGCCCGAGCGGAGGATCCAGCGCGTGCGACGGCCGGCCGCGGCATCCGCCTCGATCGTGGGCTCGAAGACGTCGGCGACGAGGTCGAGGTAGGCGCTGCCGCCCGCCGAGACGACGAGCGGCTCCCCGTCGGCCGCGATGTCGCGCACCGTGTCGTGCAGCTCCAGCAGGTCGGACAGGTAATCGCGGACCGCGACGAGCGCGTGGCCCGTGCGGTCGTGCCCGAGGCTGCCCTCGTAGCCCGCGACCCCCGAGAGGCGCAGCACGGGCGACTCGGCGACGCGCCGGGCGAGCGCCTCGGCGTCGTCGAGCGTGCGGGCGCCCGTGCGACCGCCGTGCGCGCCGAGCTCGACGAGCACGTCGATGGGGCGCGTGAGCTCGGCATCCGTCGCCGCGAGTCCGCGCTCCATGGCCTCGACGGTCTCGATCGAGTCGACCCACGAGCGGAACGCGAAGTCCTGGTCGGCGAGCTCGGCCGCGATGAACGCGAGCGCCCGCGGCGCGACGAGCGCGTTGGCGAGCATGATGCTCGCGACACCGAACGAGCGGGCCGTGCGGACCTGCCCGGGCGTCGCGAGCGTCAGGCCCGTGGCGCCCGCGTCGAGCTGCAGCCACCAGAGCGCGGGCGACATGGTGGTCTTGCCGTGCGGCATGAGCTCCATGCCGTGCGCGGTCGCCCAGGCCTGGATCGTGGCGGCGTTGCGGGCGAGCGCGTCGGCGTCGAGCACGGTGAGCGGCGTCCAGAACTCGTCGAGGGTCGGGCCGGTCGCGAGGAACTCGCGCACGGTGAGACCGGCGGCCCGCTCGGGCAGGCCGGTATCGCTCGTCGCGAGCACCTCATCGGCGAGCTCGTCGATCGGGGGTGACGTCAGTGGCATCCCGGGTCCTCTCGGTTCGCGTGCGATGGTCGACGTGTTGCAGATGCTGCAACACGGTTGCGTGGAATCTGCACACTCGTCAGCATAGGGGTCGTGACCACGCTCGCTGAAGTGCTCGCCGTCGGCGAGACCATGGCGCTCGTCGCGCCCGCCGCGGCGGAGCCGCTCGAATCGGCCGGCGACTTCCGCATCGACGCCGGGGGAGCCGAGGCCAACGTCGCCTCGCACCTCGCTGCGCTCGGTCGTCGGGCCGCCTGGGCCGGCGCGGTCGGCGACGACGCGCTCGGCCGCCGGCTCGTGCGCCAGGTCGCCGGGCGCGGTGTCGACACGAGCCTCGTCGTCACCGATCCCGCTGCGCCCACCGGCGTCTACTTCAAGGATCCCGGTGCCGGCGTGCACTACTACCGTCGCGGCTCGGCCGCCTCGCGGCTCGGGCCCGACTTCGCCGCGGAGCTCGGGCTCGACGGCGTGCGCGTGCTGCACCTCAGCGGCATCACCCCGGCGCTCTCGCCGTCGTGCGACGCGCTCGTCGACGCGCTCGTCGATGCCGCCCGCGCCGCCGGCGCCACGGTGAGCTTCGACGTGAACCACCGCGCGGCGCTCTGGCCGTCGACGGATGCCGCGGCGCGACGCCTGCGTGCGCTCGCGGCCCGGGCCGACGTCGTGTTCGTCGGTCGCGACGAGGCCGAGGCGCTCTGGGGCGCCGCCACCGCGCAGGAGGTGCGTGCGCTGCTGCCCGAGCCCGCCCACCTCGTCGTGAAGGACGGCGCCGTCGGCGCGACGGAGTTCCACGCCGACCGTGCCGAGCACGTGCCCGCGCTCGCGGTCGAGCTCGTCGAGGCCGTCGGCGCCGGCGACGCGTTCGCGGCCGGGTGGCTCGACGCCTGGCTCGGCGGTGCGCCCCCAGCTGTGCGCGTGCGCGCCGGGCACGAGCGCGCCGTGCTCGTGCTCGCCGACACCGCCGACTTCCCGAGGCCGGACTCCGAGCCGGCCGCCGCCCGCAGGAGGAACGACGTGACACTCCGGAACGACGCGTTCGACGAGCTCCTCGCCGACCGGCCGCTCATGGCCATCTTCCGCGGCCTCGGCGTCGAGCGCAGCCTCGAGCTCGCCCGGCGCGCCTGGGACCTCGGCATCGACGCGGTGGAGCTGCCGATCCAGTCCGACGAGGACGTCGAGGCGCTCGCCGCGGTCGTCGCGGCCGGGCGCGCCGAGGGGCGCCACGTGGGGGCCGGCACCGTGGTGACGACCCGGCACGTGGAGCTCGCGGCATCCGCCGGCGCCGCATTCACGGTCAGCCCCGGGTTCGACCCCGACGTCGTCCGCGCGTCGATCGCGGCCGGCCTGCCGCCGCTGCCCGGCGTCGCGACCGCGAGCGAGGTGCAGGCGGCCATGGCGCTCGGGCTCACGTGGCTGAAGGCGTTCCCGGCGTCGCTGCTCGGGCCGGCCTGGTTCCGCGCCATGGCGGGTCCGTTCCCCGGTGCCCGGTTCGTGGCGACCGGTGGGATGGACGCGACGAACGCCGGTGCGTACCTCGACGCGGGCGTGCGCACGGTCGCGGTGGGGTCGGCGCTCGAGGATCCCGAGCAGCTTCCCGCGCTCGCGCGGCTCCCCGGCCGCTGAGCCCACGCGCGCTCGAGCGAGGCCGTCCGACTCGGGCGCGGGGCGCGCCATGCACGTGTCAGCCCGTGAGGTCGCGCCGGGCCGCCACGTCCTGGTGGGCGAGCCGCCGCAGCGCGAGGAGCACGGGCTCGTAGAGCGCGGTGCCGAGCACCGTGTACTCGACCGCGGCGTGCGGCTCCTGCGGCATCCGCTCGAGGTCGAACGCGGCGATGTCGCGCAGGCCCCGACCGTACTCGAGCAGCCGGTCCTCGCTGATGGGCATCCCGGCCGCCTCTGCCGCCGCGAGCGCCGTCTCGAGCTGAGCGACCGCGGCGAACCGCGGGTCGTACACCTGGCCGAGCGCCTCGAGGGCGGCGCGGGCCCGCGGGTACGGGTCGGGGTCGTCGTCGGATGCCGCGTCGACCGCCGGCGGCAGGGCGCTCACCGCGCGCCCGAGCGTGGCGTAGAGGTCGTCGCCGGGGTCGTCGACGAGGCCGAGGATCGTGCGCGCCTGCCCGACGCTGAGCCCGACGGGTCCCGTGAGGGCGCGGATCAGCCGGAGCCGCTGCACGTGCGACGCGTCGTAGCTCGCCTGCGTCGCCGAGGTCGCGACGCCGGGGTGCAGGAGCCCTTCGCGCAAGTAGAACTTCACGGTCGCGACGGGCAGGCCCGCTTCGGCGGCGAGGGCGGAGATGCGCATCCGGAGGCTCCTTGCATTGGATAGTGCCACTCTCTAGTATTGGAGAGTACCACTATCCAATCATCCTCCTCGAGTCGGAAGGACCCCGCCATGCCGTCGCCGAACGACCTCATCCTCATCGGCATCCTGCTGCTCGCGCTCGTCACCGTCGAGAGCGGCGGCTACTTCCTCACCCGCGTCGTACGCGGGCACGCACCGGCGAACCGGCTGCAGATGAGCTTCTTCCGGGCGGGCCACGCACACGCCGCCGTGCTGCTCGTGCTGTCGATCGCGATCCTCGCGGTCATCTCGTACGCCGCCCTCGACGGGTTCTGGATGCAGCTCGCGCGCCTCGGCGTGCCGATCGCCGCGATCCTCATGCCCGCGGGCTTCTTCCTGTCGGTGCTCGGGAAGGATCCCGAGCGTCCGAACCGCCTGATCTGGCTGCTCTGGGCCGGCGTCGTGTCGCTCACGGCCGCACTCATCACGGCCGGGGTCGGGCTGATCGCCGGGGGCGTCGCGGCACTCTGAGCGGCGCCGGTCGCGGCATCCGGATGCCCCGACCGGCGCCCGTCGCGACGAGGCGGCGTTCGGACGGCGTTTACCGCACGATCGCCCCGCGGTCAAGAGGACACCGCCGGGCCATTTAGACTGGAAATCGTGACTTCTGAGGAAACCGTCGACGTCGTGCTCATCGGCGGGGGCATCATGAGCGCGACGCTCGGCTCCCTGATCTCCCAGTTGCAGCCCGACTGGAGCATCCGCGTCTACGAGCGACTCGGCGAGGTCGCGCAGGAGTCGTCGAACGCGTGGAACAACGCCGGCACCGGCCATGCGGCGCTCTGCGAGCTCAACTACATGCCCGAGGCCGAGGACGGCAGCGTCGACCCGGCGAAGGCCATCCAGATCAACGAGCAGTTCCAGGTGAGCCGCCAGTACTGGTCGTACCTCGTGTCGATCGGCGCGCTGCCCGACCCCGAGCGGTTCATCAACCCGACGCCGCACATGACGTTCGTCAAGGGCAAGGCCAACGTCGAGTACCTGCGCAAGCGCTACGACGCGCTGAAGGACCACCCGCTGTTCTCCGACATGGAGTACACCGAGGACCTCGAGCGCATCGCCGAGTGGACGCCGCTCATCGCCAAGAAGCGCAACCCGAAGCAACGCGTCGCGGCGACCCGCTCCGCCTCGGGCACCGACGTCGACTTCGGCGCGCTCACGAAGTTCCTCTTCCAGGACATGGAGCGCCGAGGCGCGTCCGTGCAGACCAACCACCAGGTCACGTGGCTCACCCGTCGGAAGGACGGGATGTGGCACCTGCGCGTGCGCCACACCGTCGGCCAGACGCCGAAGACCGTGAACGCCCGCTTCGTCTTCGTCGGTGCGGGCGGCGGCGCCCTCGCGCTGCTGCAGCACTCGGGCATCAAGGAGATCGAGGGCTACGGCGGCTTCCCGATCTCGGGCCAGTTCCTGCGCACGACCAACCCGAAGGTCGTCGCGCAGCACCAGGCGAAGGTCTACGGCAAGGCCGCCGTGGGCGCCCCGCCGATGTCGGTGCCGCATCTCGACACGCGCATCGTCGACGGCGAGGCCGCGCTGCTGTTCGGCCCCTACGCGGGCTTCACGCCGAAGTTCCTGAAGTCGAGCACGTGGTTCGACCTGCCCTTCTCGGTGCGGCTGCACAACCTCGGCCCGATGCTCCAGGTCGGCATGCGCAACTTCGACCTCGTGAAGTACCTCGTCTCGGAGCTGCTCGCGTCGCGCAAGAAGAAGCTCGCCGCGTTGCGCGAGTTCATGCCCACCGCGAAGGACGCCGACTGGGAGCTCATCACCGCCGGCCAGCGCGTGCAGGTCATGAAGAAGGACCCGAAGAAGGGCGGCGTGCTGCAGTTCGGCACCGAGGTGATCACGGGCGGCGACGGCACGATCGCCGGCCTGCTCGGGGCCTCCCCGGGTGCGTCGACCGCGGCCCCGATCATGCTCGACGTGCTCGCGCGCTGCTTCCCCGACCGCATCGCGGCGTGGGAGCCGAAGCTCCGCGAGATGATCCCGAGCGCCGGGCGGCAGCTGTCGACCGACCCGGCCGAGGCCGAGGCGTCGCTCGCCGAGACCGCGAAGGTGCTCGAGCTCACGGCGTAGGCGCTCTCACGGCCACTGCGGCCGCCGGAATCCCGTTGTGCCGCTGGAATCCCTCCCGTGCGGGATTCCCGCGCGCGAGCGGAATTCCACCGCGGATCGACACTGCCGGCGCGCGCGCTTGGCGCGCCCCGCGGGCGTCTGCTATCGTCGACCCCGCTATGAAGTGAGCACATCCCACCGTCCCGCGCCTGAGGCGCCGTTGACGTCGGGTGTGCACCTTCCACTGATCGCGACAGTGTCGCGTGCACCCTTCACGACGGCGAATGCCCGGCGGGATCACCCATCTCCGCTCCCGGGTCGACGCCCGCGCCCGCCGTGCCGCGCGCGTCGCCCGGTGCACCGTCAGCGACCCCGCCGTCAGGCGTGCCGGTCGTCGACCCGGGAGCCTTCGCGAACGGACGTTCCCGCATGGCTGTACATCTCTCACATTCCCTTCACCTGCGCGCCGACGGACTGTCGGCCGCCTACGGCGGTCGCCGCGTCTTCGCCGACCTCTCGTTCTCGGTCGCACCCGGTCGCCGCATCGGCCTGATCGGCGAGAACGGCGCCGGCAAGTCCACGCTGCTGCGCCTGCTCGCCGGCGTCGAGGGCGTCACGGATGCCGCGACCGGCGATCCCGACGGTGCCGACGTGTCGGGGCGCCTCACGCGCCCGGTGCGCACCGGCTTCCTCGAGCAGGTGCTGCCGTTCCGGCCCGAGGACCGCGTCGGCGACGTGCTCGAGGCGGCGGCCGCCGAGGTGCGCGCGGTCGAGCGCGAGCTCGATGCCGCCGCCGCGGCGCTCTCCCACGGTGACGCCGACGGCGCGGCATCCGCCCGCTACTCGGCAGCGCTCGACGCGGCCGAACGGGCCGACGTCTGGTCGTTGGACACGCGTCGCGACGAGCTGCTCGACGGCCTCCGGCTGGGTGCGATCGTCCTGGACCGGCGACTCGACGAGGTCTCGGGCGGGCAGCGCAGCCGCTTCGCCCTCGCGGCGCTGCTGCTCGCGGCCCCCGACGCGCTGCTGCTCGACGAGCCGACGAACCACCTCGACGACGACGCCGCGACGTATCTCGAGGAGCAGCTGCGGGCGTGGCGCGGACCCGTGCTGTTCGCCAGCCACGACCGCGAGTTCCTCGACCGCGTCGCGACGGGCCTGCTCGACCTCGATCCGGGCCGATCCGGAGCCCTCGCGCTCGCCGGCGCGGGCGGCGCCCCGGCGGGCGCCTCGCGCGACGAGGTGCTCGCGGCATCCGGCGGCACCGTCTTCGGCGGCGGATTCAGCGAGTACCTCACCGCGAAGGCCGACGAGCTCGATCGCTGGCGTCGGCAGTACGTCGACGAGCAGGAGGAGCTGCGACGCCTGCGCGGGTCGGCCGCCGACTCGGCGCGCCACGTGGCGCACGGCCGGGCCGCGACCGACAACGACAAGTTCCTGAAGCACTTCAAGCGCGGCAACGTGGAGCAGGCGGTGTCGCGGCGCGTCAGGAACGCCGAGCAGCGGCTCGCGACGCTCGAGCGCGAGCAGGTTCGCAAGCCCCCGTCGCCGCTCGAGTTCGCGGGCATCCCGTCGGGATCGCACGCGCTCGAGGACGCGTCGGGCCTGCTGCTGCAGCTGTCGGACGTCGCGGTCGAAGGGCGACTGGAACTCGATGCGCTGCAGGTCGCGCCGCTCACGCGGCTCCTCGTCACGGGCGCGATCGGGGCGGGCAAGTCGACGCTCCTGGGCGTGCTCGCGGGCGACCGTTCGGTCGACCGGGGCACGGTCCATCGACGCCGCGGCCTGCGCGTCCAGCTCCTCGAGCAGGACGTGCGATTCGCCGATCCGGATGCCTCGCCACGCCGTCTCTACGAGCGCGTGCTCGGCGATCGGCGGGCCGAGCAGGTGCCGCTGTCGAGCCTGGGGCTCATCGCCCCGCGCGACGAGTCCCGCCCGGTCGGCACCCTCTCGGTCGGGCAGCAGCGACGGCTCGCGCTCGCGCTCGTGATCGCGCGGCCGCCGCACGTGTTCCTCCTCGACGAGCCGACCAACCACCTGTCGCTCGGGCTCGCGACCGACCTCGAGGAGGCGCTCGGCGCGTACCCGGGCGCCGTCGTGATCGCGAGCCACGACCGCTGGCTGCGCCGGCGGTGGGCGGGGGAGCGGCTCGAGCTCGTCGCCGGGCGCGCGGAGCCGGTGGCGGCCTGACGGGCGACGGATGCCGCGGCGGGTCACGGCTCGCCGCGGCATCCGCTTGCCTCTGGCCGCGGCGCGGGCGCACGCCTCGCCACTCGTCTCGGCGCGTGCGCAACTCCGGATGCCGCGGCGGGCGCGCGGGCCGAGCGGCCGCCCACCGCGGCGGGTCGCCCGTGCGGTCCGAAGTAGTGCACGACGGAGACGGCGAGACGGATGCCGCGGCGGGTCACGGCTCGCCGCGGCATCCGCTTGCCTCTGATTCGAACATGTGTTCGAATGTCGGTATGCGGTGGAGCGGCCAGGAACTCGGCGTCGAGCAGGCCGGCACCCTCCCGGGGCTGGCGAAGCTGAACAACCTCGTGCGCTCGGTGCAGACGCCCGAGTTCGCCGGCGTGACGTTCCACGAGGTGCTCGCGAAGTCGGCGCTCAACAAGGTGCCGGGCCCGTCGCCCATGCCCTTCGGCTGGACGATCAACCCGTACCGGGGATGCTCCCATGCTTGCGCCTATTGCTTCGCCCGGCCGACGCACACGTACCTCGACCTCGACGCCGGCGACGACTTCGACCGGCAGATCATCGTGAAGGTCAACGTGGCCGACGTGCTGCGTCCCGAGCTCGCACGCCCGTCGTGGCGGCACGAGCCCGTCGCGCTCGGCACGAACACCGATCCGTACCAGCGCGCCGAGGGCCGCTACGCGTTGATGCCCGGCATCATCGAGGCGCTCACGACGAGCGGCACGCCGTTCAGCATCCTCACGAAGGGCACGCTGCTGCGGCGCGACCTGCCGCTGCTGGCGGATGCCGCGACGCACGTGCCCGTCGACCTCGCGATGTCGATCGCCGTCTACGACCACGAGCTGCAGCAGTCGGTCGAACCCGGCACCCCGTCGACGAAGGCGCGGCTCGCGACCGTGACCGCGGTGCGCGAGGCAGGGCTCGACTGCACCGTGTTCATGATGCCGATCCTCCCGTACCTCACCGACACCCGCGCCCACCTCGATGAGGCGCTGCGCCAGGCCAAGGCGGCCGGGGCGACGGCCGTCATCTACGGGGCCCTGCACCTGAAGCCCGGTGTCAAGCCGTGGTTCATGCAGTGGCTCGAGCGCGAGCATCCCGACCTCGTGCCGAAGTACCGCTCGATGTACTACGGCAACGTGACCTACGCGCCGAAGGGCTATCGGCGGTGGTTGGGCGAGCGGATGCATCCGCTGATCAGGGCCCACGGCCTCGTGCGCGGGCGGGAGGACGTGGTCACCGGGGGCGTGCGATCCACGGGGTCCGTCGCGCCGAAGCAGGCGCCCCCGTTCGAGGCGCTCGCGCCGTCGCTCGATCCCGCCGCCCTGTTCTGAGCGTCGGAGGCGGGCATGCTCTCGGCGCGACGAGGTCGTCGCTCCGGGGAGCCACTGCTCGCTCGACTGCGCCGCGCGCGCGGGAACTGGGATAATCCGCAGGAGACCGCCGCGAGAACCCGATCGCAGCGTCCCGAGCGGAGGACTTCGATGACGTTGGGCTTGCCGGGTCACCTCGCGCGCGACTCGCTCAGTCGTGCGCTCGCCCACGCCGGCCATTGCGCCGCCTGGGTGTGCCTCGGCCTGGGCATCGTCGTCGGGGCCATCGGCGCGACGGTCGGCGGCGACTCCGTGGGATGGACCGGCGCCGCGCTGTGCGCCCTCATGGCACTGACCCTCCTCCTCGTCGCGCGCCGCCCGACCGTGACGTGGACCCTGCTCTACCTCGTCGTCGGCACCGGCACGGTGCTCGCGCTCACGGTCATCGTCATGGACCCGGCGTACCGGTTCGAGACCACGAACAACGTCATCCTCGCGCTGCCGCGGGTCGCCCTCGTGCTCGTCGGCGGCGCGGGCGCGGGGTCGGTGCTCGGCATCACGTGGGCCGCGCTCGGCTACGGGCTCGGCGAGGCCGCGGCCTTCCTCGGGGCGGCGCTCGCCGGCGCCGCCTGGTCGCCCAACATCGCCGCGGCCACCGCGTTCGGCATCGTCGTCGTCGTGCGGACGTTCGACGGCCTCAGCCGGCGCTCCGACGCCCGGCGCGAGACCGGGCTGCATCGCGCGAGCCAGCAGACGCGCGAGCTCGCGATCCGGCACGACTACGAGCTCCGCGCCACCGCTCGCCTCCACGACACCGCCCTCAGCCACCTCGTGGCGATCGCCGCGGCGGGCTCGGGCCCCGTCGACGAACGACTGCGCGACGGCATCCGCCAGGACCTCGGCCTCATCGTCGGCCGCGACTGGGCGATCGACCACGGCCACGGCCCGGCCGCCGACGACCGGACCGGGGTCGCAGGGCGCACGGATGCCGCGGGCGGCCCGGACGGCCGGGGAGCCGGCACCGACGACGCGCCGACCCTCGAGCACGCGTTCACGGCCGCCGCGAACGCCGGCCTGGACGTGCGCATGACCGGCGACCTCGCGGTGCTCGGCCTGCTCGGTCGATCGCGCGCCGCCGCGCTCGACGCCGCCGTGGCCCAGTGCCTCATCAACGTCGCACGCCACGCCGACGTCGACGAGGCCGAGCTCGCCATCGGCTACGGCGGGGGCGAGGTCACCGTGGCCGTCATGGACAGCGGCGTGGGCTTCGACGAGAGCGAGGTGCCCGAGGACCGCATCGGCCTGCGCACCTCGATCCGGGCGCGCATCGAGCAGGAGGGCGGCACGGTGCGGCTCTGGTCGACGAAGGGCATCGGCACCACCATCGTGCTCACGGTGCCGGAGGGCGGCGAATGAGCCGGATGCGCCTCACCCAGCAGGAGGCCGACCCCATCGGCGGCATCACGGCTGCGCCCATCGTCGCGATCGGCGCGGTGCTCGCGTTCGCGGTGTCGATCGCGCTCACCGTCGCGCACTGGCACGAGGTCGGCTCCCCGCTCGCGGCCGCGCTCGGCATCCTCCTCGTCGGCATGGCGGGTCTCACGGCGGCGATCTCGGCGGCACCGCAGTTCGCCCCGTTCACGGCCGACCGGCTGTGGCTCGTCGTCGCGCTGGCGGTGGGCGCGGCGATCGCCGAGTACGTCTCGACCATCGGCGCCGACCGTTACCTCTACGACGACTACGGGCCGATCGTCATCGGCATGCTCATCCTCTCGGTCGCCCCGTACTGCACGTGGACCTCGCTGCTGCTCGCCGGAGCCCTCTCGGCGGCCGTGCTGTCGATCCTGGTGGTCGGCTCCGCGACGGCGACGATGAACACGGTGCCGATCGGCGCGCTCATCGCCGTGAACTCGGCGGCGGTGCTCGCGTTGTCGGCCGCGGCCGCCGGCTACTCGTACGCCATCGTCGACGAGACCCTCGCATGGCAGCGCGAGGCGAATCGCGCGGCGCTCCGACGCGACGCCGAGCTCCGGGCGGGCATCGCCCGCTCGGTGCAGCAGAGCCGCATCTCGGTGCTCGGACGCGAGGTGCTGCCGTTCCTCGCGGGCGTGATGACCGCCGATCGCATCTCGGTGGCCGACGCCGACCGTGCACGCGAGCTCGCGGAGGCGCTGCGCCGCGCGCTCAAGGCGGGCATCGAGGCGACCTGGCTCGACGACCTCGCCGCGACCGTCCGGGCGTCGCGCGACATCCCGGTCGTCGTGGACGACCCCGAGGGTGCCGCCGCCGACCTCGACGACGACCAGCGCTCGGCGCTGACCGCGCTCATCTCGTGGCTCGGCGAGGGCGGGCGGTCGTCCGCGATGCGCGTGTCGGTCGCCGTCGACCCGCGCCGGCGTCGCATCGGCGTCGTGGCCGAGCCGGGCGCCGATCCGCCCAGCCGTCGCGACCTCGACCGGTTCGCCGCCGTCGCCCGTGCGGTGTCGATGCGAGCGGAAGTCGACGTGACGCGAGAGAATGTCAGCGTGGAGTTGAGTCATGTCATCGAGTGAGCCCGGCAGTACGACCGTTCCGAGCGAGCCCGCCCCGGGGTCGCCCGTGCGTCTCGCGCTCCTCGACGACCACGGCCTCATCGTCGACAGCCTCGCCACCTGGTTCACCGACAACGCCCCCGACTTCACGGTGGTGCTCCGCGCCACCAACTGGATGGACCTCATCCGCAGCCCCGAGTTCCCGGTCGACCTCGTGCTCATGGACCTCCAGCTCGCCGACAACGTGTCGATCGAGTCCCGCATCCGCGCCTGTCGTGCGGCCGGCGCGAAGGTGCTCGTGGTCAGTGCGCTCGACGACGAGGCATCCCGTGAGCGCTGCATCTCGGCGGGTGCTGCCGGTTTCGTCTCGAAGACGCTGCCCGCCGGGGAGCTCGCGGAGCTGGCGCGCCGGGTGGCGCGCGGCGAGCGGCTGCGGCGCGGGTCGTCGGGGCGGGCGATCGACGCGACCGAGTCCGCGACGACCGAGGACACCGACTCCGCGCACCTCAGCCCGGCCGAGGAGCGGGCGCTGCGGCTGTACGCCCAGGGCTACAGCACCGTCGAGGTCGCCGAGCGCATGGACGTCGGCTACGAGACCGCGAAGACCTACCTGCGGCGCGTCCGCGAGAAGTACTCCCGCGCCGGCCGGCCCGCGAGCCGCAAGTCCGAGCTGATCCGCCGTGCGGCGGAGGACGGACTGCTCGAGTAGATGGCGAAGCTCTACTTCCGCTATGGGGCGATGAACTCCGGCAAGTCGACGGCGTTGCTCCAGGCGGCCTTCAACTACGAGGAGCGCGGCCACCGGGTGCTGCTGGCGAAGCCGGCGATCGACACCAAGGGCGACCGCGACATCGTGTCGCGGCTCGGCGTGGTGCGCGAGGTCGACTTCACCATCGAGCCCCACGCCGACGTGCTCGACGCGTTCCAGCACCACCGCACGCACGTGATCGAGGAGCACGGCCGCGACGTCAGCTGCCTCCTCATCGACGAGGCGCAGTTCCTCACGTCCGACCAGGTCGACGACCTGCTGCGCATCGCGCTCATGGACGACATCCCCGTGCTGGCCTACGGGATCCGCACGGACTTCCAGACGGTCGCGTTCCCGGGCAGCCGCCGCCTCCTCGAGATCGCGCACAGCCTCGAGGAGCTGAAGACCATCTGCCGCTGCGGCCGCAAGGCCATCTTCAACGCGCGCCGCGTCGGTGGCCGGTTCGTCTTCGACGGCGACCAGGTCGCGATCGACGGCGAACAGGTCGCCTACGAGTCGCTCTGCGGGGTCTGCTACCTCGAGGAGAGCGGCGGCGTGCTGAACGGCCGTCACTGAGCGTGGCGTCATGACCGACGTCGCCCAGCGGATGCCACGACGCGTCGACGGCGTCGACGCCGCCCGCGGGCTGGCGCTCATCGGCATGTTCGTGGCGCACGTCTCCCCGGCGGTCGAGTCGCTGCAGGCGGCGGAGTTCATCGCCCTCGCCGACGATCGGCCGCGCCTGCTCTTCGCGCTCACGGCCGGCATCGGACTCGGGTTCATCTCGGGCGGGACGCGCCCGATCGTCGACGGCCGGCCCGAGCTGCGTCGCCAGATCGCCATCCGGTCGGTGATCCTGATCGCGCTCGGCTTCGTCATCTGGGCCACGCTGAGCCCGCTCGTGTTCATCATCCTCGACGTCTACGGCGTCGCGTTCCTCGTCATGCTGCCGCTGCTGTTCATCCGCCCCGGCGCCGCGCTCGGCCTGGGCGCGGGCCTGCTCGCGGTGACGCCCGCGCTCGCGGAGCTCGGGGCGCGCACGGAGTTCGTCGCCCAGGTGCGCGACACCCCGTTCAAGTTCCTCTCGGACTGGATCGTCGGCGGCGCGTACCCGGTGATCGTCTGGGTGCCCGTGATGCTCATCGGGCTCGCCCTCGCGCGCATGGACCTCGCCTCGCCGCGCGTCGTGGGCCTCGTCGCGCTCGGCGGCACGGCGGCGGCATCCGTCTTCCTGGCGCTCTCGACGCTGCTGCCGCCCCCCGAGGTCGCGGCCGAGGCGGGATGGTCGGTTCCGCTGCGCGCGTCGCTCGAGACGCTCGGCAACACGGGGGTCGGCCTGGTCGTCGTCGCAGCGACGCTCACGCTGCTCGAGCTGGCGCGACCCGGGGTGCGCCGGGTCGCCGGCACGATCCTGTCCCCGGTCGTCGCGATGGGATTCATGCCGCTCAGCGTCTACACGATCCACCTCGTGGTGATCTCGCTGGCGAAGCGTCGCGAGAACGGATTCCTGACCGACGATTCGTGGCTCCTGCTCATCGGGCTCGTGGTGGGATCGATGGTGTTCGCATGGCTCTGGCGGCGGTATCTCGGGCGTGGTCCGCTCGAACGAGCCCTCCGCTGGGCGAGCGGTCGCGACCGCGCCGAGGTCGAAGGGTCCCCACTTCGGGGGTGACTTCCGAACCGGTCCTCTCTTCGGGGGACCCGAACGGGGTAATCTGAGCCATGCTCGCCGCCCGAACGGTGGGGCTCGCCCTTCCGTGCACCCGCGTCCGAGGGCGGCATGGAGGGGGACAATGACTCTGACCCGGCAGACGTCGCTGGATTCACCGGCTGCGGTCGTCGCCGCGTGGCAGCGCGCCTACGCGCAGCGTCTCTTCATCACCGACCTCATCGTGATCGTCGTCTCGGTCTACGGATCGCAGTTCATCCGGTTCGGCACCGCAGGAGACGTGCTGAGCATCCCCGGCTGGGAGGGCGGCGCATACGAGCTCAGCTACACGCTGGTGTCGGCCATCCTGGTGCTCGGCTGGTTCGTCTCACTCGCGCTGTTCGCCACGCGCGACCGCAACATCATCGGCGCCGGCACCGGCGAGTACAAGCGCATCACCGACGCCACGATCCGCGTCTTCGCGGTGCTCGCCATCGCGGCGTTCCTGTTGCAGTCCGAGGTCGGACGCGGCTACCTCCTCGTCGCACTCCCGCTCGGGCTCGCACTGCTCCTGCTCGCGCGGTGGGCGTGGCGCAAGTGGCTGCTTCGCCGCCGCGCGGCCGGCGAGTTCTCGCACCGCGCCATCCTCATGGGCGAGCGCGGCAAGTCGGTGCACGTCGCCGAGCAGATGGCGCGCGAGGGCGCTTCGGGCATCGTCATCGTCGGCGCGCTGACCGAGCGCGGCACCGCCGAGCAGGACCTCGCGCCCGACATCCCGGTGCTCGGCGACTACACGAGCCTGTCGCGCGTGCTCGAGGAGGCGCGCGCCGACACCGTCGTCTTCACCGGCGCCGACACGATCGACCCGCGCGGCATGCGCCAGCTCGGCTGGGCGCTCGAGGCCACGTCGACGAACCTCATCGTGGCCCCGGCGCTGACGGATGTCGCGGGCCCCCGCATCCACGCGCGGCCGGTCGCCGGCCTGCCGCTCATCCAAGTCGACTACCCCGAGTTCGAGGGCCGCAAGTACGCGGCGAAGCGCGCGTTCGACCTCGTGGTCGGCTTCATCGCGCTCGTGGTGCTGAGCCCACTCTTCCTCGTGCTGGCGCTGCTCGTGCGGCGCGACAGCCCCGGCCCGGCGTTCTACGGCCAGGAGCGGGTGGGCCTCAACGGCCGCCGGTTCCACATGCTGAAGTTCCGGTCGATGGTCGTCGACGCGGAGGCGCAGCTGCCCACGCTGCTCGACCGCACCGACGGCAACGGCGTGCTCTTCAAGCTCCGCTCGGACCCGCGGGTGACGCGCGTCGGCGCGGTGCTGCGCCGCTACAGCCTCGACGAGCTCCCGCAGCTCGTGAACGTGCTGAAGGGCGACATGTCGCTCGTCGGGCCCCGCCCGCCGCTCGCGACCGAGGTCGAGCGCTACGACGAGTGGACGAGGCGGCGCCTGCTCGTTCGCCCGGGCATCACGGGGCTCTGGCAGACGCAGGGGCGCTCCGACCTCTCGTGGGAGGACAGCGTCCGCCTCGACCTGTACTACGTCGAGAACTGGTCGCTCACGGGGGACATCATCATCCTGTACCGCACCATCCGCTCGGTCGCCCGGGCCGAGGGCGCGTACTGACCGCGTGCTCGGCGACCGGTTCGCCGACCTCAGCGACGTTCGCCCCTTCGGCGCCATACGAGCAGGAGGCCGACGGCGGTCCCGGCCGTGTTGGCGACGACGTCCGACACCGCGGAGACGCGCGACGGGATGGCCAGCTGCACGAGCTCGATGCCGACGCTCAGCAGGAAGCCCGTGAGGAGCACGGCCCACCAGCGGACACCGGGGAACGCGAGCACCAGGAGCCCGCCGAGCGGCGTGAACAGCGCGACGTTCGCCAGGAACTCGAGCACGATCGCCGCGGGCTCCCGTGGGACGCCGATCGTGGCGAGGGCCTCGGCGATCCAGCCGACGATGCCCGTGACGCGGCCGGCCTGGCGCGCCGGGAGGAGCACGACGAGCGCGAGGAGCACCAGGTACGGCACCAGCACGATCCGCGCGCCGGCCACGCGTCGCGAGGCCCTCGGCGGCTCCATCGCGTCGGCGTCCACCGCCTCAGGCTAGCCGCCCGTCCCGGCCGCGCCACCGCGGCCGCAACGCGAGATCGTTTCGAGACCTTCCACGTCTATGCTGGTGCCTCGTGACGGTAACCGAGCTGTTCGAAGCCGAGGAGGGGCAGAGCTCCCGCAGCGGTGCGCCGAAGCGGCGCCGCCGGTGGATCGTGCACGTCATCGTCTGGCCGCTGCTCGCGATCGTGCTCATCGGCGGCGGGATCGCCGCGTGGTCGCTGTACGACGACGCCATGTCGGTGCGCGCCGACCTCGAGGACGCGAGCTCGGCGGTCGCTGAGTTCCAGACCGCCGCCACCGAGCGACGCCTGGCCGACCTTCCCGCGATCGCCCAGGGGCTCGAGGCCTCCGCGCAGTCCGCCGTCGAGCCGACGGCGCAGCCGCTGTGGCGCATGGGCGAGCTCATCCCCGTCGTGGGCGAGAACTTCCGGGCGGTGCGCATCATCGCCGAGGGCGTCGACGACATCTCGACCGAGGTCGTCACCCCCGCCTCCACGCTCGCCGGCTCGTTCGCGCTGACGCGCGATCCCGCGACGGGCGGCTTCGACCTCGCGCCGCTGCGCGAGGCCACCGAGATCTCGACGACGGCCCAGGAGCTCATCACCGACCTGCACGACGAGGTGCAGTCGATCGACACGAGCGCCACGATCGGCCAGGTCGGCGACGCGGTCGACCGGTTCGACGACATGCTCGGCACCGCCGAGGCGGCGATCCCGCAGCTCAACGGCGCGCTCGCCGGCGTCGGCGCCCTGCTCGGCATCGACGGGCCGAGGACCGTGGTGCTCGCCTTCCTGAACAACGCCGAGGCCGCTGCGCTGGGCGGCGGGCCGGCCGCCCAGACCCTCCTGCGCGTCGACAACGGGAGGATCGACATGGCCGAGCAGGTCTCGAGCACCGACTTCCCGATCGGCGAGCCGATCGATCTCGCCGTCGACGACAGTGCGAAGCAGCTCTACGATTCGATCTTCCTCGACAACCTCAACGCCGCGACGAGCCGTCCCGACTTCCCCACGGCGGCCGCGATCATCTCGGCGAACTGGCAGCGCACGAAGGGCATCACCCCCGACGTCGTCGCCTCCGTCGACCCGATCGCGCTGTCGCGGCTGCTGCAGGTCACCGGTCCGGTCACGATGCCCGACGGCGAGCAGCTCACGAGCGAGAACGTCGTCTCGAAGCTCCTCAACGAGGCGTACTTCCGGTTCCCGGAGGGCGGCGCGGAATCCGACGCCTACTTCGCCGCCGCGGCATCCGCCGTGTTCGCGCGCGTCATGTCGGCCGAGTACGACATCTGGGCGATGGCCGACGCCGTCATCGACGCCGCCAACCGGGGATCGCTCATGATGTGGAGCGCCGACCCCGCCACGCAGGAGCTCTTCGACGGGACGCGCCTGCAGGGCGTGCTGCCGCAGGGGAACGATGGTGCCACCGTGGTCGGCGTGTACTACCGCGACCGCTCGTCGTCGAAGATCGACTACTACCTGCATACGGACGCGACCGTCACCACGAACACCTGCAACCCCGACGCTCCGACCTGGACCGTGGAGACGCGGCTGCGGTTCGACATTCCCGGCGACCTGGAGCTCCCGACCTACATCGACAGCACGTTCTACGACCACTACATCACCGAGGTGTTCCTCTACGGCCCGATCGGCGCTGCAACGGCCTCGGTCGAGGTGCCCGAGCCGGGCCGTGAGACCACGACCGGACCCTCGGTCGTCGACCTCAACCGGCCGGTCGAGAAGTTCACGGTCCACCTCGACAACGGGCAGACGGCGCTCGTACGGGCCACCTTCCAGGGCACCCCCGGCGACTACGGGCCCACGCAGGTGCGCACGACGCCCATGATCAACGCCACGAACGTCACGACCAGCGACGCGCCCTGCGGCTGAGCCCGGCTAGCGACGGTCGGATGCCGCGGCGGGTTCGAGCGCCCAGTACCCGACCGCCCCGCCGGCGAGCACGCCGAGCTCGTTGAGGTACAGGTCGAGCCCCGATGCGACGTGGCCCTCGTCGAACAGCGTCGGCCCGAACTCCACCGCGGCGCCGAGGACGAGGGCCGCGAGCACGGCGATCCAGGCGAGGCTGCGGCCGACCGCGACGACCGCGAGGATCCCGACGGGCACGAAGAGCAGCGCGTGCGAGGCGTACTCGACCAAGTCGTAGTCGAACCACTCCGGAAGGCCGTGCTGCTGCCCTGATGCGATGAGCCGGCGGATCACGGGCGTGAACCCGCGGTCGATGGGCCTCGGCACGAGCAGCACGAACACCGCGAGCGCGGCGTAGGCCGCGAGCAGGATCGCGGCCCACCCGCGTGCTCGTGCGGAGACGACCATCTCCCCAGCCTGCCAGAATGGACACGGCGCGGTCGGGCGCCGCCGGAAGGAGACGCATGCGAATCTCGGTGATCGGCTGCGGGTACCTGGGGGCCGTGCACGCCTCGGCCATGGCCGAGCTCGGCCACGACGTCGTCGGCATCGACGTCGACGAGCGCAAGATCGCGGCGCTCCGTTCGGGTCGACCGCCGTTCTTCGAGCCGGGCCTGCCCGAGATCCTCTCCTCGGCCGCCGCGAGCGGCCGGCTGCGGTTCAGCACCGACGTCGCGGATGCCGCGGGCGCCGACGTGCATTTCCTCGCGGTCGGCACGCCCCAGACGATCGGCGGCACGTCCGCCGACCTGCGCTACGTCGACGCCGCCTTCGAGGGCCTGCTCCCGCACCTGGCCGAGGGATCGCTCATCGTCGGCAAGAGCACCGTGCCCGTCGGCACCGCGGCGCGGCTCGCCGCGCGACTCGCGGATGAGGCCCCGCACGCGAGCCTCGCGTGGAACCCCGAGTTCCTGCGCGAGGGCTTCGCCGTGAAGGACACGCTCGAGCCCGACCGACTCGTCTACGGCGTCGCCGACGAGCGCGCGGCATCCGTGCTCGACCAGGTCTACCGGGCCGCCATCGAGGCCGGAACCCCGCGCATCGTGACCGACTACGCCACGGCCGAGCTCGTGAAGGTCGCGGCCAACGCCTTCCTCGCCACCAAGATCTCGTTCATCAACGCGATGTCCGAGATCGCCGACGCGACGGGTGCCGACGTCACGGCCCTCGCCGATGCGATCGGCCACGACGCGCGCATCGGACGCCGCTTCCTGAACGCCGGCGTCGGCTTCGGCGGCGGCTGCCTGCCGAAGGACATCCGCGCGTTCACCGCGCGCGCCGAGGAGCTCGGGCGCGGCGACTCGCTCGCGTTCCTCAAGGAGGTCGACGCGATCAACATGCGGCAGCGCCAGCGGGTCGTCGACCTCGCGCTCGAGGTGCTCGGCGGCTCGGCCTTCCGCAAGAAGGTGGCCGTGCTCGGGGTGACGTTCAAGCCCGACTCCGACGACGTGAGGGACTCGCCCGCGCTCGACGTCGCCGTGCACCTGAAGGGCTTGGGCGCCGAGGTCGTCGCGACCGATCCGGAGGGCGTCGAGAACGCCCGGATGCGGCATCCCCAGCTCGACTACACCACCTCGACGCGCGAGGCGCTCACCGGCGCCGACCTCGTCGTACTCGTCACGGAGTGGCGCGAGTACCGCGCCCTCGACCCCGTGGAGACCGGGCGGCTGGTCGCGGAGCGACGCATCATCGATGGGCGCAACGTGCTCGACATCGAGGCCTGGCGCGCGGCGGGCTGGCAGGTGCGCGGACTCGGCCGGCCCTGATCATGCCGATGCCGATCGAGGAGTACGCGGCCATCGGCGACTGCCGCACGGTCGCGCTCGTCGGCTCCGACGGCTCCATCGACTGGCTCTGCGCGCCCCGCTTCGACTCGGGATCGGTCTTCGGCGCGATCCTCGGCGACCCCGAGCAGGGCCGGTGGAGCCTCCGGCCCGCGGATGCCGCGGCGAACGCGACCCGGGAGTACGAGACCGACACCTTCACGCTCGTGACGCGCTGGGCGACGGCCGACGGAGAGGTGGAGGTCACCGAGCTCATGCCGATGGGCGACGGCTCCGATCAACGGTGCGACGTCATCCGGCGGGTGCGCGGCATCCGTGGCCGGGTGCGCATGGAGCAGGAGCTGCGCGTGCGGTTCGACTACGCCGCGACGCTGCCCTGGATGCGCCAGCTGGGCACGGATGCCGCACCCGCCGTCTGCGGCGTCGCGGGGCCCGACGCGCTCGTCGTCCACGGTCCGCGACTCTCGCGGAGCGACCATCGCCATGTCGGCGCATTCGAGGTGGCCGAGGGGGAGACGGTCGACCTGCAGCTGTCCTGGTTCCCCGCGCAGCGCCCGATGCCCGTGCCGCTCGACGTCGACGCGGCCCTGGCCACGACCACTGCATGGTGGCAGGCGTGGATGCGCATGGCGGTGCCGCCCGGGGTCTACGACGAGGCGGTGCGCCGTTCGCTGCTCGTGTTGCGGCTGCTCACCCACGCGGACACCGGTGGCGTGGTCGCGGCCGCCACGACGAGCCTGCCCGAGGACTTCGGGGGCTCGCGCAACTGGGACTACCGCTACGTGTGGCTGCGCGACGCGGCGCTCACGCTCGAGGCGCTCATGCACCACGGCTTCACGCACGAGGCGGAGGCGTGGCGGCAGTGGCTGCTGCGGGCGATCGCGGGTGATCCCGCCGACGTGCAGATCATGTACGGCGTCGCCGGCGAGCGGCGGCTGCCCGAGTGGGAGGCCGCGGAGCTGCCGGGCTACGCGGGCAGCGCGCCCGTGCGCATCGGCAACGCGGCATCCGGCCAATACCAGGCCGACATCTTCGGCGAGGTCCTCATCGCGCTCGACGCCGCGCGCCACGTCGGCCTCGACGACGACGACTTCTCGTGGTCGCTCCAGGTCGCACTGCTCGGCGAGGCGCAGCGGCACCTCGACCGACCCGACTCGGGGATCTGGGAGATCCGCGGGCCCGAGCGCCACTTCACGCACTCGCGGGCGATGCTCTGGGCGGCGTTCGACCGGGCGATCTGCGCCGTCGAGTCCGACGGCCGGCACGGACCGGTCGACGAGTGGCGCCGCGTGCGGGCCGGGCTGGCCGACCGCATCGAGCGAGGCGGCTACGACGCGTCGATCGGAAGCTACGTGCAGTACGAGGGCACGACCGAGGTCGACGCGGCGCTCCTCCAGCTCGCGCAGGTCGGGTACGTGGCGTACGACGACCCGCGGATGCTCGGCACCGTCGCCCGCATCGAGGCGTCGCTGCTGCGCGACGGGCTGCTTCGCCGGTACCGCACGGAGGCGGACGTCGACGGCGTGCCCGGCGACGAGAACGCGTTCCTCGCGTGCTCGTTCTGGCTGGTCGAGCAGTACGCCCACACGGGGCGGCTCGACGATGCCGTCGAGCTGATGGACCGGCTGCTGCGGTTCCGCAGCGAGCTCGGGCTGCTCGCCGAGCAGGCCGATCCGCTCTCGGGTCGGCAGGCGGGCAACATGCCGCAGGCGCTCACGCACCTCGCGCTGGTGCGCGCGGCCGACGCGATCGCGCACGTCCGCGGAGTCGCGGCGCCGGGCGCGAGCCGGAGCGTCGCACGGAGCTGCCGGCGCTGAGCGCTGTTCGTTGACGTGTCGGGACCCGGACTGCCATCGGCCGTGAACACGCCGTCAGCGCGCCCCTGGAGACGACAGGAGCCCCCTCCGCGCGGGAGGGGGCTCCTGGTGGTCGGGGTGACAGGATTTGAACCTGCGACCTCTTCGTCCCGAACGAAGCGCGCTACCAAGCTGCGCCACACCCCGGTGGCCCTGTCGGGCCTCAACAAGGATAGCCGAAAAAACCCGGCCGCCCGACCACGCGCCTACGCGGCCGGGACGAGCGTGAGCAGCGTCGCCTCGGGCGGGCACGCGAAGCGCACCGGCGCGTAGATCGACGTGCCGAGGCCCGCCGACACGTTGAGGTACGCCGTGCGCAGCCCGTGCCGCCAGAGGCTCAGCCCCTTGACCTGCTGCCGCGGGATGTCGCAGTTCGTGACGAGGGCGCCGAAGCCCGGCACGCACACCTGCCCGCCGTGCGTGTGCCCGGCGAGCATGAGCTGCGCGCCGTGGTTCACGAACGAGTTGAGCACGCGCTGGTACGGCGCGTGCGCGACGCCCACGGTGACGGTCGGCCGCCGCTCGGCGACGACGGATGCCGCGTCGGGCCAGAGCTCGTCGCCGAGCGGGTCGTCGGCGCGCAGCTCGTCGATCGCGGCCGTGATGAGGTCGAGGCGGTCGTACCCGCGGTGCGGGTCGTCGACGCCGAAGAACTCGAAGTGGGTGCCGCGCAGGTCGAGGCTCGTGGCGGTGTTGTCGAGATCGCGCCATCCGAGTTCGGCGAAATACGCGTGCAGCGCGCCGATGTCGAGCCGCTTCGCCCGCTGGACGATGCCCGACGGGCCGCCGAAGTACGTGAACGGGTTCTTGAGCGACGGCCCGAAGTAGTCGTTCGAGCCGTTCACGAACACGCCGGGGATGCCGGCGAACGGCTCGAACGCGCGACGGATTCCGTCGAGCCCGCGCTCATGGCCGAGGTTGTCGCCCGTGTCGACGATGAGGTCGGGTTCCAGCGCCGCGAGCGACCGGACCCACTCCTGCTTGTCGCGCTGCCATGGCGCCATGTGCAGGTCGGAGAGGTGGAGCACCCGCACCGGCTCGGCCCCGGCCGGGAGCACGGGCACGTCGGCGCGGCGAAGCGTCCAGCGCGTCCGCTCGACGAGCGAACCCCACGCGAACGCGGCGGCGCCCGCCGCGCCGATCGCGATGGCGATCCGCGCGGCGGGCGTCAGCGGGTGGGGACTCAACCGTTCCCCGGTGCGTTGCCGCCGTCGAAGTTGACGGTGACCTCGTCGCCGCGATCGACGGAGGTGCCCGGCGCCGGGTCCTGGCTCGTCACCGTTCCCGTCGGGTTGCCGCCGCCGCCCTTCATCCTGAGGCCGGCCGCATCGAGCGCGGCCTTGGCCTGGACGACGTTCATGCCCGTGAGGTCGGGAACGGTCGTGCCATTGCTCTTGCCGTTGCTCGTGAACACCCGGATCGTCGAGCCCTTGCCGGCCTGGCCGGACGGGTCCGTCCCGGAGACCGTGCCTGCCGGCTGGTTCGAATCCTGCTGGCCGCCGTCCTCGACGACGAAGCCCGCGGCCTCGAGCGCCGCCTTCGCCTGCTCGAAGGAGAGTCCGGCGACCTGCGGCACGTCGACGAGGACCTGCTTGAACGCCGATTCGTCGGGCGCGGGGAAGTCGTCGCCGCCGTACTTGTTGTCGGCGACCTCCATGATCGCCGGCCAGATGCGGTGTCGTGCAGTGGCGGCGCTGCCCGAGTCGAAGCTCGTCTCGCGCAGGTTCGTGCGGTTGTCGCCACCCGTGACGTTGCCCACCCAGACCGCGGTGGCGACCTTGGTGCTCGCCCCGATCATCCAGGTGTCGAACGCGTTGTCGGTGGTGCCCGTCTTGCCGATGTGCGGAACACCGGTGCCGGGGTCGGACGCCGTGGCGGTGCCGCCGCCGGCGAAGGTCTGCTGCATCGCGTACTCCATCGCGTGCGCGACCTCGGGGGTCACGGACTGCGTGCAGGTCGACGCCGGCGGTGCGATCTCCTCGCCGTTGGCCTTCACGATCTTGTCGATGGCGATGGGCGTGCAGGTGAGGCCGTTGTTGGCGATGCCGGCGAACGCCGCCGCCATCGTGACCGGGGCGACCTCCTGCGTGCCGAGCACGTCGGAGGGGTTCATGCCGAGCTCGGCGCCGTCGGCGCGGTGCACGCCGAACGCCTGAGCGGTCTGCTTGAGCTTGCAGAGGTCGAGCTGGGAGGCCATCGCGACGAAGCTCGAGTTCACCGACCACGCCGTCGCGTCGACGGCGTTGTTCGCGACGCGGCCGTCGTCGTTGCGCGGGTTCCAGGCGGGGCTCACCTGGAACGTGCCGCCCTCGCAGCTGTTGTTGAACGTCGTGAACCCCCGGCGGGCGCCGTTGAACGTCTCCCGCAGCGAGTGGCCCTCGTTCAGCCACTCGGCGAGCGTGAACACCTTGTAGGTCGAACCCGGCTGGAAGCCCGCCGACCCGCCGTAGTCATGGTCGGTGCTGTAGTTGATCGACGTGAACTCGGGGCTCGTCGCCGCGACCTCGGGATCCTCGGTGAACTTCTTGTTCTGCGCCATGAAGAGCACGCGGCCGGTGCCCGGCTGCACGCCCACCGCCACGGAGCCCACGTCGAAGCGCGGATCGGCGAACGGCACGTTCTCGGCGACCGCGGTCTCGGCCTTGTTCTGCAGCTCGAGGTCGAGCGTGGTGTAGACCTGCAGGCCCTCGGTCTGCAGGAGCTGGCGACCCTCGTCGACCTCCGGAGTGTTCGGGTCGTCGTAGTTGTTCAGGATGATGTTCTTGACGTAATCGCAGAAGTACGCGCTGCCCTGTGCGGTGACGCAGCCCGTGCTGGGCTCGTGGATGGCGGGCGCGACCGGCTCGGCGATCGCGGCGTCGTGCTCCTCCTGCGTGATCTTCCCGCCCTTGAGCATCTCGTCGAGGATGTAGTCGCGGCGCTGCTTGTTCGCGGCGTACGGCACGGGCTCGCCCTTGTCGTTCACCGTGGCGGCGCCGTTCTCCACGCTCTCGGGCTGGTCGAGGCGGAACTTCTCGGGGTGGTTGACGATCGCGATGAGGCTCGCGGCCTGGGCCAGCGTGACGTTCGCGGACGTGGTGCCGTAGTAGTACTGCGCCGCCGACTCGATCCCGTACACCCGGCCGCCGAACGCGGCGATGTTCAGGTAGCCCTTGAGGATGTCGTCCTTCGAGAACTTCTTCTCGAGGGCGATCGCGTAGCGCATCTCCTTGAGCTTGCGCTCGGGGGAGGTCTCGGTGGCCGCGTCGTAGGCCGCCTGCTTGTCCTCCTCGGTCGTCGCCTCGCGCACGCCGTTGTTGATGAGCACGTTCTTCACGTACTGCTGCGTGATCGAGGAACCGCCCTGCACGTCCTTGTTGAGGATGTAGGTGCTGACGGCACCGCGGATGGTGCCCTGGATGTCCACCCCGCCGTGCTCGTAGAACCGGGGGTCCTCGCCGGAGACGGCGGCGTCCTTCACGTACTGGCTGATCGCGTCCCAGGCGACCTCCTCGCGGTTCTCGTCGAAGAACGATGCGAGGAGCGCCGCCGAACCGTCGGGCTGCGTGGCGTAGATGTCCGTCTTCTGCGAGAGCTCGTCGATCTCGAGGTACCCGGGGAGGTTCTCGAACATGGAGATGCCGTTGTTCGCGGCCATGCCGGTCACGGCGAGTGCCGGGGTCACCGCAGCGGTGACGAGAACGCCGGCGAGAGCGCTGAGGCCGACGAAGCCGAGGATCCCGGTGCCGACGTCGCTCATCGTACGTTTTTGGGCAGACATATAGTGGAGCTTAACAAAGAAGGCTGGCAAAACCCGCTATGCGGGCCGCTGGTCGCGTTCGCCTGCCGACACGCCGGTCTCCGTCCGATCCGATCGGCATCGAATCCATTCCACCCCGTATCAGAGACGAGGAATCGCATGCCGGCCTGGGAGTACATCACCACCCCGCTGCTCATCCACAACACCGCGGCCATCCTGAACAACTGGGGATCCGAGGGCTGGGAGCTCGTGCAGGTCGTGCAGGGGCCGGAGGGCGGCCTCGTCGCCTACCTCAAGCGCCCGGTCGGCGGGGAGTCGTCGGCCGCGGCATCCGCCGGCGCCGCCGCAGCCGCCCAGGCCGCCAAGCAGTTCGAGGGAGAGGCCTGATGGCCGCCGTCGAGGCGCGGCTCGCCGAGCTCGGCGTCGAGCTCCCCGAGGTCGCCCCGCCCGTGGCCGCCTACGTGCCCGCGGTCGTGAGCGGCTCCTACGTCTACACGTCGGGCCAGCTGCCGTTCACGGCGGGCGCCCTGCCCGCGACGGGCAAGGTCGGCGACGGGCACGGGCTCGTCCCCGCCGACGACGCCAAGGAGTACGCACGCACCTGCGCGCTCAACGCGCTCGCGGCCGTGCGCGCCGAGCTCGGCTCGCTCGACCGCATCACCCGCATCGTGAAGCTCGTGGGCTTCGTGGCATCCGACCCGTCGTTCACCGGCCAGCCGGGCGTCGTCAACGGCGCGTCCGAGTTCCTCGGCGAGGTCTTCGGCGACGCCGGACGCCATGCGCGCTCCGCGGTCGGCGTCGCGGTCCTGCCGCTCGACGCGCCGGTCGAGGTGGAGCTCATCGTCGAGTTCGCGTAGTCGCGCGGGCGTACGCGCCCGAGACGACGGATGCCGCGGCGGGAATGCTCCCGGCCGCGGCATCCGTGTCTCAGGGCCGGGTCACTGCACCTGGCGGGTGATCGCGGTCATGACGGACGTGTCGGCGAGCGTCGTCGTGTCGCCGACCTGCCGGCCCTCGGCGAGGTCGCGCAGCAGGCGGCGCATGATCTTGCCCGAGCGCGTCTTCGGCAGCTCGTTGACGATGAAGACCTGCCGGGGACGGGCGATCGCGCCGATCTGCATCGCGACGTGCTTGCGCAGCTCCTCGGACGCGACGGCCGGGTCGTCGATGTGCGAGACCTGGCTGGCCTTCAGGATGACGAACGCCACGACGGCCTGCCCCGTGGTCTCGTCGGATGCGCCGACCACCGCGGCCTCGGCCGTGTAGGGGTGCGCGACGAGCGACGACTCGATCTCGGCCGTCGACAGGCGGTGGCCCGAGACGTTCATGACGTCGTCGACCCGGCCGAGCAGCCAGATGTCGCCGTCCTCGTCTCGGCGTGCGCCGTCGCCGGCGAAGTACTTGTCGCCGAACTTCTCCCAGTAGGTCTCCTTGAACCGCTCGGGGTCGCCCCAGATCCCGCGCAGCATCGACGGCCACGGCTCGGTGATGACGAGCAGGCCGCCGCCCTCGCCGTCGACCCGCTCGCCGTCGTCGGAGAGGATGTCGACCGAGACGCCCGGGATCGCGACCTGCGCGCTGCCGGGCTTGAGGTCGGTGACGCCCGGCAGGGCCGAGATCATGATGGCGCCCGTCTCGGTCTGCCACCACGTGTCGACCACGGGGATGGAGCCGCCGCCGATGACGTGGCGGTACCAGATCCATGCCTCGGGGTTGATCGGCTCGCCGACCGAGCCCAGCAGGCGCAGCGAGCGCAGGTTGAACTCGTGCGGGATCTGCCGGCCCAGCTTCATGAACGAGCGGATGGCGGTGGGCGCAGTGTAGAGGATCGTGACGCCGTACTTCTCGACGATCTCCCACCAGCGGCCGGGATGCGGCGTGTCGGGCGTGCCCTCGTAGAGCACCTGGGTCGCGCCGTTCGCGAGCGGGCCGTAGACCACGTAGGAGTGGCCGGTGATCCAGCCGACGTCGGCCGTGCACCAGTACACGTCGCGCTCGGGGTGGAGGTCGAACACGTTCCGGTGCGTGAACGCCGCCTGCGTGAGGTAGCCGCCCGAGGTGTGCAGGATGCCCTTCGGCTTCCCGGTGGTGCCCGACGTGTAGAGGATGAACAGCGGATGCTCGGCGCCGAACGCCTTCGGCTCGTGCTCGTTCGACGCCTCCCCCACGGTGTCGTGCCACCAGTGGTCGCGGCCGTCGACCAGTTCGACGTCGTTCTCGCCGCGGCGGACCACGAGGACGTTCCGCACGGTGCCGCCCTCGGCCTTCTGCAGCGCCTCGTCGACGACGGGCTTCAGCGGGAACACCTTGCCCTTGCGGTAGCCGCCGTCGGCGGTGATGACGAGGGATGCCTCGGCGTCGTCGATGCGCGACGCGAGGCTGTCGGCGCTGAATCCGCCGAAGACCACCGAGTGCACCGCGCCGATGCGCGCGCACGCGAGCATCGCGACGACGGCCTCGGGGATCATCGGGAGGTAGATGGCGACGCGGTCGTGCTCGCCGATGCCGAGCTCGGTGAGCACGTTCGCGGCGCGCTTCACCTCGTCGGTGAGCTCGGCGTACGTGACGTCGCGCGAGTCGCCGGGCTCGCCCTCCCAGTGGAGGGCGACGCGGTCGCCGATGCCGGCGGCCACGTGACGGTCGAGGCAGTTGACGGCGACGTTGAGCTCGCCGTCGTCGAACCACTTCGCGAACGGCGGGTTCGACCAGTCGAGCGTGCTGGTGAAGGGCTTCTCCCACTGGAGCAGTTCGCGGGCCTGGTCGGCCCAGAAGCCGAGGCGGTCGGCCGCGGCTGCTTCGTAGAGGTGCTTGTCGGCGACGGCCTGGGCGGCGAACTCGGGGCTCGGGCGGAAGCGCCTGATCTCCTCGAGTGCGTGATCGATCTGAACGGTCATGGTTCTCCGGTCGCTCCTTCGCGAGTGGTGCATCGGTTGGGTCGCCTGCCCCACCAGCACATTACCTCCCGTCGCCGGACACGTCGTAACGGGTGGGTCACACCGGGTCGCATGCTCTTCCGAGCGCCCGTGGGAGCGGTTACTGTGCCTTTGCGCAGAGAAATCTGTACGTCCGCACAAATGAGGACAAATAATGCTTGCGCATCCTTCCTGAAGCCATACACTGGGTACCGCCCGAACACTCGTTTCGAGGCCTGCAGCGCTCGCGATTCCCCCCAATCCTTGCGCTGCCGAGGCGGCACCTGTTCCCCCCAATGGGTGCCGCCCCCTTTCGTTTAAGGGCAGCGCATCCTTCGGGAGCGAAGCATCCGAGACGAGTCCTCCTCCACAACGACGTGGGGGAGGCTCCTCTCCCCAGCCGCTTGCCGCGCTCGTTCACGCGGATGCCGCCGACCGTACGGTCGTCGCATGACCACCCCGTTCGTCGCGACGCCGTCCTGGCTCCGATCCTCGGCGTCCGATGCCGCCGAGGTCGCGTGGCTCGCCGGTGCGGTCGGCGGCGCGGTCGGCTCAGATGCTGCGGGCACCTCCGGTGCGGTGCGCCCGGGTGCAGCGGGGGAGCCCGATGTCCCGAGCGACGCGGGCGCGCAGACGTTCGGCGCCTCGCCCGTCGCCCGACCCGACCCCGCCGCCCGACCCGACCTCTCGCTCCTCGGGCCGCTCGCGCCGTTCGCCGCCGCCGGCCCGGTGACCGACCTCTTCGTGAACGGCGACCGCGGGCTCTGGATCGACCGCGGCTCCGGTGCGGAGCGCGAGCCCGCGTGGTCGGCCGCAGAAGACGAGGTGCGCGCGCTCGCGATCCGGCTCATCGCGCGGGGCGGCCGTCACATCGACGAGGCGACCCCCGCCGTCGACGTCCGGCTGGGCGGCGGCGTGCGGGTGCATGCCGTGCTGCCGCCCGTCTCCACGCGGGGCACGGTCATCTCCATCCGGGTGCCGCGCGTCGCCGGCTTCCCGCTGCGCGCGCTCGCCGCGGCCGGCATGCTCGATCCCGGCCAGGAGGCGATGCTGCGCGACGCGGTCGCGACGCGGCGCAACCTGCTCGTCACCGGCGCGGCCGGCGCGGGCAAGACCACCCTGCTGGCGGCCCTGCTGTCCGAGGCCGATCCCCGCGATCGCATCGTGCTCATCGAGGACGTCGCAGAGCTCGCGGTCGACCATCCGCACGTGGTGTCCCTCGAGGCACGCCAGGCGAACCTCGAGGGCAGCGGCCGGCTCGGGCTCGACGCGCTGCTGCGCGAGGCCCTGCGCATGCGCCCCGACCGACTCGTCGTGGGCGAGTGCCGCGGCGCCGAGCTGCGCGAGCTGCTCTCCGCGCTCAACACCGGCCACGACGGCGGTGCCGGCACGCTCCACGCGAACTCCCTCGACGACGTCCCCGCGCGGCTCGAGGCCCTCGGATCGGCGGCCGGGCTCGACGCGCACGCGGTCGCACGGCAGGCGGTGAGCGCGTTCGACCTCGTGCTGCACGTCGAGCGGGTCGACGGGCGCCGCCGGCTCGCCGGCATCGGACGCTTCGCCATACGCGACAGGCGACTCGGGGTGGTGCCGCAATGACGGCGGCCACGAGCCTGCGCAGTCGGGTCGCGACCCGGCTGCGACGCCGGCAGCGGGATCCGGCGGCTGAGCTCGACGCCGTCGCGGCGATCGCCGAGCGGCTCGCGGTGCTGCTGTCGGCGGGCGTGCCCGCGTCGGTCGCGTGGTCGCACGTCGACGTCGGTCCCACCGACGCGGGCGTTGCCGGTGACGACGACGACGTCGCGGTGCTGCGCGCGGCCGCGGCGGCGGCCGCCGGCGGCGCGTCCGTTCCCGCCGCGATCGCGTCCGCCCGTGCCGGCGCGTCGCGCACGTCCACGCGATGGGCGATCCTCGGCGCGGCCTGGGAGGTCGCGGTCGAGTCCGGCGCCCCGCTCGCGTCCGGCCTGCGCGAGCTGGCCGGCGCGCTGCGCGACGAGGCGCAGCTGCGTCGCGAGGTCGGCACCGCGCTCGCCGGCCCCGTCTCGAGCGCCCGGCTGGTGCTGGCGCTCCCGCTCATCGCGGTGGTGTTCGGGGCGGCCTTCGGGTTCGACACGGTCGGGGTGCTCTTCGGGAACCCGCTCGGCGTCGCCTGCGTCGGCGGCGGCGTCCTCCTCCTCTGGGCGGGGCGCCGATGGAGCCGCTCGCTCGTGGCGCGGGCGACCTCGTCCGAGGCGGAGCGCGGGCTCGAGCTCGAGCTCGTAGCCATGGCCCTGTCGGGCGGCGCCGCCGTCGAGCGCGCCCGCGCCATCGTCCGGGAGGCGCTGGCATCAGTCGGCGGCACCGCCGCATCCGTGGCCGACGACATCGACGGCGTGATCGCCGTCGCCGCGCGAGCGGGCGCTCCCGTGGCCGACCTCCTCCGCGCCGAGGCGGCGCGCCGACGACGGTCCGCTCGGGCCGACGGCGCAGCCCGCGCCGCGGCGCTCGGCGTGCGCCTCATGCTGCCGCTCGGCGTCTGCGTGCTGCCCGCCTTCGTGCTGCTCGGCGTCGTGCCGCTCATCGTCTCCGTCGTGACGGGCACCCTCGGCGGTGCCGCATGACGATCCCGACTCGTGCCGCCCGCCCGCCGGTCACCCGGCGCAAGAAGGAAGGAACACCACCATGCACCATCATCCCGGCGACGCGCCGCCCACCGTCGCCCCCGTCGCCGGCCGCGCGCCGGCGTCACCCGCCGCCGCACCGTGCGCCCGTGCCTCCGGGTGCGTGCATCGGATGCTCCGGCGCCTCTCGGGCGAACGCGGTGCTGCGACCGCCGAGTACGCCGTCGCCACGATGGCTACTGTCGATCAGATAAGGCCGATTTGAAGGATTGCCGATGTCGAAGAAGAAGCGCGGGACGAGCGAAGCAACCGAGCTCATCGCCGTCAAGGTGATGACCGAGCAGCGCTGGGCGTATGAGCGACGCCTGGAGCACCGCAGCTACGCCCAGATGCGCGAGCTCGTCGCCAGGCCTGAGGCTGACGGCGGCTTGGGCTACGACGTCAGCGAGCACCGCCTCAAGTCGCTCGTGGGCGGCTACCGCGACCGGATGGCCGAGGTGGAGGTCATGCACGTCGAGGAGCATCGCGAGCGCGAGCTCACCGACCTCGACATGGTGCAGCGCTACGCCCGCGCCGCGATGGAGAAGGCCGCCGCGGCGGGCAGCTTCGACGACAAGGCCGTCGACCGCTTCCTCAAGGCCGGTGAGTCACGTCGCAAGCTGCTCGGTCTCGACTCGCCCGCTGAAGCCAAGGTCGACGTGAGCAACGATGAAGCCGTCACCGAGGAGCTCAACGCCATGCTGGCCCGCGCCGGCCGGGGCCCGCTCGCCAAGGTGCACCACGACGCGGTCACCGAGGAGCTCAATGCCATGCTCATCAGTCTCGGCGAGGAGCCCATCGAGCCGCACTAGAAGGGCAAGGCCGCTCGGCGCTGACTTCAGCGCTGCACCGGCCTGACGACGCGTGTGCCTGCCGCCGTAGGGAGGTCTGGCTCGCCTTCGCTGAGCTCGTGGCGGGCGTTTCGGTTCCAGCGCACCCCGTTTGCGTCCTCGAAGGCGAGGATGGGCACCCATTGCACCAACCAGTCGGCGGGCGGGTTGGGGTTGCGGGGGTGTTCGCTCTCCCGTGAGATATCCCAGCTCTCGCCTGGCTGCATCCGAACGCGATGTTCCGTGGCGACGGCAGGAAGTGGGAACCCCTTCCCGTCGAGCTCGTGGATAGTCACGGTCACATCACTGATGACGTCGTTGCTCCCGTTCGTCACTTCCGTGGTCTCGGTCCTGAGCTCGGTCGTGGGCCTACCCATGCCCGTGAAGCCGCTCGGCTCGACCTTCGTGCGGGTCGGATACGAAATCCACACACGCTGAGCCTGCTTCCGCCTGCGCTCGCGTCGATCCTCGCGCCGGTCATACAGACCCTGACCGAGCAGGAAGAGCGCGATGCCCGCGGTCGCAATGCCGCCGATTGCGCCGACCCATTCGGCGACGGTCCCGACGTCGATGATGACTGTCCATGGCTGCCCCATCCGGCAAGCATGCCGAACGCCCCGCCGAGGTTTCAATCTCCTCGACGGGGACGTCGGTGGGGCACATCGCTAGAGCAGCATCTTCAGCAGCGCTAGGGTGACTACCGCGAGGGTAGAGAGCGCGCCAACGAAGACGGCTGCCGCCTTCACGAACGCGGTGAGCGCCTTTACGCCGGCAATGAACTTGCCGTCGACGCGATGTGTGGGCGCGGGTTTGCCGCCCTTCCCTGATTTACCCGTATTATGGGTACCCATAGGCATCCCTCCTTGGGATTCCTAGCCCGGACTGCAATCCGGGGGTAATCGAACAGATTCCTTGACGAGAGCTCGCCGTAATGGCGGGCTTTCGTGCTCTTCCAGAGTGACAGTGAGCGTAAATCCGCGGGGGGTTGTTCGCCCTGAGCGGAGCGCCGCCCGCTCCCTGGAACCGACCAGAGGCGCTCGCATTGCTGCGAATGTCGGTGGCTGGTGCTATCGATGCTACGGCGACCCACCCACGCCGCGGCCGGCGCCGCGGGCGAGTCGCGGTGTCGCGAGTGCTACGCGCTCACGTGCATGCCAGAGCCCCCGGTCAGCGCAACCGGGGGCTCTGGCCGGGCCGCACCCAATCGGCCCGATGACCGCGGCGTGAAGGAAGGCCGCCGCGGGGTCTCTTGCTAGTCGAGTTCGCGCCGTCGCTTGGCCGCCTCGCGCTTGCGTCGCGTGACGATGCGCTCGTGAACCCGTTGCGCCTGCGCCTCAAGTCGGAGGAGCACCGTTTCTCGCTTGGCTGGGTCCTGCACGCCGGGGCGGGCGGGGTGGTGACCCTTGAGGGGGCTCATCGGTCACCCAGAGTGGGTGGCGGCGCGGGCGGCGTGTAGGTGTAGGTCACCGAGGCCGAGCCGTCGGGGTGCTCCACGACCTCGGGCCCGCTCATCCCGACGGTGTCGCCACGCCACAGCCCGATTCCGCCGTGCTCGATGTACACCTTCGCGCGCCGCTTGTGCTCGTCGACGTCGTGCGCCTCGGGGTTCCACGGCTTGATCCTGAATGTCCACTGGTTCATCGGTTCTTTCCTTTCGCTGTGAGGGTCAGGGGCTAGAGGATTGGCTGTCTCGCCGCCCGCTCAAGGGCCGCCAGGCGGCGCTCATGGTCTTGCACGAGCGGGAGGAGCGCGAGCGCGAGGCGTTCGTACCGGATGCCGGCGGGCTGGCCTTCGGCGTCGCGGTAGACGAGCCAGTCGAGGCCGAGCTCGGCGACGTCTTCGGCGATGAGGCCGAGCTCGACGTCAGCATCGTCGCCGAGCTCTTCGACGGCGGCGATGTACCGGAACGTGACGAGCTGGAGCGCCAGGATGGTCGCGGGGTCGAGCTCAGCGGCGGCCTCGTCCCGCTTGTAGCGACGTGACGAGGGCACGTGCCCGACGCGGCCGCCGTCGCTCGTCGAGGCGTAGGTCGCGAAGTAGGACGTGGTCAGCACCGTGACGGGCACATTGGGCATCCGCACTTGACCAGCGACCGAGAGGTTGCCAGCGATGGCGACATTGCCGGGCGGCGCCTCGATGAGCGCGTCGACCTGGGCCTTGTTGTAGGCGTCGTTGGCGATGTAGTCGTCGAGCTGCGCTTGGATGTCTGTGATGAGCGCGGTGAGCTTGTCGACCGAGCGGTAGGCGGCGGTGCCGCTGTTCGCCGCCAGGTCATCGATCCGGTCGCGAAGCGACTGGAGCTCGTAGGCCAGACGCTGGATGTCGTCGACCGGGGTGCGCGGGTCGAGGCTCATGAGCGCGCCCCCCGTGCCTGAATCTCGCTGGTGCTGAGCGCCGGCTTGCGGCGCACGTCGCCGTCGCCGGCCGTGCCTGAGACCGACGCCCGGTTGCGGCGGGTGGGCTGCTGCTGGTCGCTTTGCTCGGCGTCGCGGTGACGGCGGGTCGTGCCGCGGCTTCTCGCCGCCTGCCGTTCTGAGGCGGTGGGCTCGCCGCTCGGCTCGGGCTCCATGGACTCCTGGTAAGCCCTATTGCGGGCGCCAACCCGCGTGGCCCAGGCCGCCTGGCGTGCGCTGTTGCTACTGGTCATCGCTTCTTTCCCTTCTTCGTTGCGTTGGTGTCGTTGGTGCGTGATATGCGGCAACGGTGGCGGTAGGCGGCCATGAGCGCGTCCATCTCGGCCCATTCGGCCTCGGTCAGGGGGTCGCGCACGAGGAGGTCGGCGAGCCGGTCATGCTGCGCCTGCTGGGCGAGCTCGACCCACTTGGCTGCCCGCTTGGCGGTGTTCTCGTGACCCGGCCACTTGGTGCCGAGCCAGTGGAGCGCACCAAGGTAGAAGTCGGCATCCGAGTCGAAGTCGTGACGCCGCGGCCGGCTCATCGTGCTCGCCCGCTCTCTACGTTGACGAGCACTTGAAGGTCGAGCCGGGCCAGCTCGACCAGGACGGCCAGCACCGCGACCGAGTCGGCCTCTTCGACCATGCGGTAGGCCCGCTGGATCGCGTCATCGATGCGCCAGTGCACGAGCGCCAGGCGTTCGGCGTATGACCCGCGTGCGCCGTTGTGCTCGCGGGTGAGGATGGCAACCTCGCGGTGCACGGTTGCGAGAGCGAGGTCGAGCTCTTCGGCGATTGCAGGCCGCGACGCGCCGCGAATGAGGCGGTGCATGACTTGGGCGCCGAGCGATTCCGGCTCGAAGTCCTCAGCGAGCTCGTCGTCGAGGCCCGGCTCGAAGCCGTCGACGGGCGTCGGTTCGGTCGTAATGCTCATGGCTCAGTCCTCCATCCAGTTGTCGTCGGCCTGGTCGAAGATCGGGGGTGGCTTGCGTGCCGCGGTGGGAGGCTCGGCCTCGTCGCCCTCGGCTTCGACTTCCGGCTCATCTGCGGCGCCCTTCTTGCCCTTGCGTCGCTTGACGGGCTTGAGACGGTCGAGCTCGTCGCGAGCCTTGCCGACCGCCTCGCGAAGGCTCTGAAGGGCGACGCTGAGGTCGAAGGTGTAGCTGTCCCTGCCAACCGCGACGGCGAGCTGGCTGCCGCCCGCGTCGTGCTCGGCGTACATGTGCAGCACGCCCAGCCCGGCGTTGAGCTCGACCGAGGCCTGCTCGGCCATCCTGAGCGCCGTGACCGCGGTCTTGAGACCGGCCTCGGCCTTCGCTGCGGCCGACAGCGACCAGACCTCGCGGTCATCCGCGACAGCCTGACGTAGCGCCGCGATCACGACCGGCTGCGCCTGGTCGATTGCAGCCACATTCGCGACCGCGACTTCGCGCTGGGCCCTGAGCTCTGCGACCGGCGATGTGTCGGCGAGCTCTTCGCCGGCGGCCAGTGCCCGCGCCCGGCGCGCCACCTCGTCGACCTCTGCCTGAGCGACGGCGTGGTCGAGGCGGGCGCGCTCAGCCCAGATTGCGGCCGTGCGCTCCTGGAGAGCGTGAGCCGCCTTGAGGGCTGCCGCCGTCTTGGCTGGCGCGCCAGGCGGGAGGTCGATCCAAGTGCGATCGATCAGGATGCTGTCTTCATTGCGCATGGTGGTTACTCCTTGTCGGTGTTGGTGAGGTCGAACGTGTGTGTCAGAGCGGGCGCCGCATCGGGGAGGTACCGAGCGAAGGCGTCGGCGAAGTCGCTGCGCTGCCAGCCCTTGTGGGTGCCACCGGCGCCGGCGTCGAAGCGGATGGTGTGGGCGGCGACGATGCCGTAGCTGTCGAAGTGGCGGCCGATGAATCGGGCATCGATCTGGCCCTTGCCGCCGAGGTCGATCCAGGGCGCATCCTCGAGTGCGATGAGCTCGCCGAGGAGGTCGACCGACCGGATACGCTCGCGGCCGTCGAGGATGCGGCGCACGTCGGCGAGGAGCCGGATGCCGAGCGACGCCGGGCGCGCCTTCGAGCTGGCGACGATATCGACAGCGGCCTCACGCGCCAGGCGCGGCCAGTCACCGCCCGCCGCGTCGGCGACCGCGAGGAGCGGCTCGAAGACGTCGGCGTCGCGGTCGGTGATGCCGTCGGGCATTTCGGGCCACGGGTTACCGATGCAGTGCCGCACCGAGTCGGCCCAGGCTTCCAGTCGCGTGCAGGTGACGTCGAGCTCGCTGCCGTTCTGGCGCTCGCGGTAGGGCTCGACGACCTCGCCGCCGGCGCGGCGACGCATGGGCACCGCTACCGAGCGTGTGCGGATGGTGTCGGGCAGCTCGCCGAGGCCGGCCATGGCGACCGGGGCGAAGGTCGTGAATTCCTCCAGCACGGTCTCCTTGCCGCGCACTGCGGCGCGACTGTACTTCGCTCCGCGCCGGTGGCCGCTGTTGAGGATGCCCCGCAGCTCTTCGGCGGCGGCGTCGCGGGCGCGCGTTCCGAACAGGGTGTCGACCTCGTCGAAAAGCACGGTCGGCGCCGGGTCGCTGGCGTCGATGCGCCGGGCGAGGAAGGCGACCGACGTGTTCATGGTCTCGACCGGGTCGTGCACGAGCTTCGCGAGCACTTCGAGGGTGCGGCTCTTGCCCGACCCAGGCTCGGGGCTGTGAATCCAGAGGCGAGGCGTCGAATCGAAGAGGTCGACGAGGTGGGTGTGGGCGACCCACAGCGTGACGGCGACCTCGTGGTGCTCGCTCGGCAGCACGACGAATCGGCGAATCTGGCGCCGCACCTCGCCGAGCGTGCCGACGCGGCGCTCGGCGAGCTCGCGCTCGCCCACCCTGACGCGCTCGGCAACCTCGGGCGAATTCCAGGCCCGCATGAACTTCTCGGCCCGCTTCGCCTTCTTGGCCGCCTTCTTGCCCATCAGAGCCGCCCCTGCCGCTGGAGCAACGCGACCAGGGCAGCCTCAGCGTCGTCGGCCCACTCGTCGTGCGTGGATGCCCGCTGACGGTCGCGGTCGGCCCGCTGCCGCCATCGAGCGGCCTCACCCCGATAGAAGGCCTCAAGCATCGCGTCATCGCCCACGGGCGGCGTAGCGGGCCCATCGAGTACGGCGCGGCGGGCCTCCTCGGCGACCGCGTCATCGGCCAGGCGCTTGGCGAGGCGTCGCAGCGCGATACGGCTCAGCCCGTTCGTGAGGCCAAGGCGCTCGGCAGTCTCGATCCAGTAAGCCTCGACCTCGACGTCATCGAGGCGGTCGGGCTTGCGGCGCTTCTCCTCGGTCTTCGTCGGCGGCAGGCCCGCGGCGATTCGCTCCGCGCGGTACTTCGCCCAGCGCTTCTCAGCGTCGCGCCGGCCCTGCTCGGGCGTGCCGGCCATCAAGCGCCGCCTCGGGACGGCTTGAGCAGCGCCGCGAGGCGGGCCCGCTGGGAGGGCGACAGGGGCGGTGCGACGAGCGCGATGCGCGCGAGCACGCCCTCGGGGTCGAGGTCGTCGGCAGAAGCCATGATCGGTGATCCCTTGTGGAGAGGGGATGCCGATCTGGTTCGGTACGCGGCCCTAGTTGGCCGTGGCGCTTCGATGCGCCCCACCGCACATGAGCAACGCGGCCCCGGAGGCTATGTGCAGCGCCTTGATCCGGTACCTCGAACCTAACGCATTCGGTTGATGGGTGCAAGTAGAAAATAGCGCTTGATCAGGGACTTAACCCATTGGCCGACCATCGACTGACGTGAAGCTGTTCCTTAGCACGGCGATTTCAGCTCGCTAAGGGTTCGAGTTGGTGACCGTGTGACCGATGTGACCGTGTGTCAGAAGTGCACGGGCGGGGATTCGGGGCATGTGGCCGACTGTCTGCTGTTACCTCCTTCCCTAAGAGAAATAGAAGAGGCGGTGAGAGTAGCCCCGCCCGTGCTCACGCGAAACACGGTCACATCGGTCACACGGTCACCCGATACGTCGTGACGGCGCGACCCATGACCCATCGCTCGTGCGCGTGCACTTGACACCCTGGCCGCCCCCGCTGCGTCGCCTTCCCAGAGCGCGCGCCAGGCCGCCGAAGCTTTCGAGCCGGCCCCCGCAGCATCGTCGCCAGCATCGACCGCGCCGGGCACGCCGCAATAACCACCGCGCCCACTGTCGCGATTAGGGCGTATCCGGCTCGCTCACGACAAGGGAATCGGCAGTGAAGAATCGCACCTCGCCGCTCTCCAAAAGCACGGGGAAGGCCACGACCTTGACGCTGCCGCGGCCACGACCGACGCGCAGCGTGAGCACGTCGTGCGCCCATTCCTGTGCAACGACGCCGACCTCGCCGGCTCTCGTGGTCACGGTCGCGCCAAAGTAGATGTCGGTCATGGCCCGAGCGTAGGGCATCCTCCGGCGCCTAGTGGTGCCACTCGATGGTGACGGTGCGGGCCATCGCTTCGTCGCTCATGTTGCGGCGGTTGCCCTGACCGACGCTGTGCACCACCACGGTCGCCAGCGTTTCGAGGATGGCCCGCTTTCGGCTCAGCGGTAGCGCGTACCAGGCCGCCGCGACGTCGTCTTGGCCCACCACCTCGGCCAGCGCGTTGGTGTCGACGCCAGCCCTGAGCTGCTCATCGAGCTCGCCGATGCGGGCGTTGCCGCGACGGGTGAGCCGCACCCGCTCGGCGCGGTCGATGAGGCCGTCTTGCTCGTCGTCGCCTGCCTGGCGGATGGACACCTCAAGCCGCCGCCGCTCAGCCCTGAGCGCGTCGGTGTCGGCGCGGTCGCGCTCGGCGAGGAGGTCGACGGCGTCGGGCCGCGACAAGCGGGCGATGACGACGCGCTCGATGAAGTCGTCGAGGGGCGCACCGCGTCGCATGAAGTGGGCCATGCTGCGGCAACGGTAGCTCTGCACGCCGCGCTCGCCGCCGCCTGCGCGGATCGGCTCGCGGCACACGCCGCACACCGCGAGCCCTGAGAGCAGCCATTTGCGGGTCGGGCCGGGTGAGGTCTTGCGCTCGGGGTGCGCGAGGCGGGCCTTGGCTTCTTCCCATTCCTCGACGGTGACGATGGCGGGCCAGTCGCCAGCCTCGGTGGTCGCCAGCGTGACGGCGTCCTGGTCGTAGGGTCGCTGCTCTCCGGTGGGGTCGGGGATGGGCAGCCGCGCGGCGTAGTAGGGGCTAAGCAGCATGCGCCTGATCGTCGACACGCGGAACGGGTACCCCTCGGGGCGGCTCTTGGTGCCGTGGGTGCGCTTGCCTGCTGCGTTGAGGTCGCGGGCGATGGAGCCGAGCGGGATGCCGGCGAGGAAGGCGTCGTAGATGGCCCTGACGTCGCCCTCACGCTCGTCGTCGAGCTCGTAGGCCTGGGTGGTGCCGCGCTCGGCGCGCTCCTTCGTCGTGACCCAGCGGTAGCCGTAGGGCACGCGGCCTGACGTCGGCACGCCGGTCGCCCGTCGTGCGGCGTTGGCGAAGACGCGGCGTTCGGCCTTGATTTCGCTCTCGGCTCGCGACACCGACGTCAGCACGTTGGCGACGAGTCGCCCTGACGGGCTCGCGAGGTCGAGGGCGCCGTCAGTGGTGACGGTGTTGACGCGGGCGGCGCTGAGCTGCTCCAGTGCGGAGAGCGACCGGCCGAGGCGGTCGAGCTTGCGGACGATGAGCACGTCGAAGCGCCCGGCGCGGGCGTCGTCGAGCATCCGCGAGAAGGCGGTGCCCTCACCGCGGGCCTTGTAGCCGCTGACATTGTCGTCCTCGTAGACCTCGACGACGGTGTAGTCGCGGGACTCGGCGAGCTGGCGGCAGGCTTCGACTTGGCGTTTGATGCCCTCAGGCTCGGCGACCGACTGCCGTGCGTAGATCGCGGCTCGCAGCAATTTCGGCGTCTTCGGGGTCATGGGAAGAAGTATGCTCTAAAGCACCGACAGTCGCGGCGGTCGGCTTCGCGGGCCTGCTCGTCGTCATCCTCCGCGGCGACGAGGTGCGCGGCATCCTCACCGACCTCGTGCGGAATGCGCTCACGGTCGGATGACGGGGATCGGGGCAGCGTGACGGCCGAGTTCGCCGTCGCGCTGCCCGCGATCGCCCTCGTGCTCGCGGCGTGCCTCGCGGCCGTGCTCCTCGTCGCACAGCAGGTGCGGCTCGAGGACGCGGCGGCCGACGCCGCACGAGCGCTCGGCCGGGGCGAGTCGGAGGGCGCCGCGGGGTCGATCGCCGATCGGGTCTCGGGCGGTGCGCGGCTGTCCTCGTGGCACGAGGATCCATTCGTGTGCGTCGCCCTGAGCGCCGACGGGTCGGGCCTGCTCGCGGCGATCGAGCTGCGCGCGGAGTCCTGCGCGGTGGCGGGTGGACTGTGACGTCCGCGGCGTCGAGAGCACCACGCGCTCCGTCGGGCGAGGGGGGAGCGGCATCCGTGCTCGCCGTCGGGATCGTCGGCGCGACGGTCGCGCTCGCGGCCATGGTCCTGCCCGTGACCGCGGCGTTCGCGGCGTCCCAGCGTGCCGCCGGCGCCGCCGACGCGGCCGCGCTCGCCGCGGCGGACGCGCTGTCGGGTGCCGTGCCCGGCGTGCCCTGCGACCTCGCCGGGCGGATCGCAGCACGCAACGGCGCCGCGCTCGCCTCGTGCGAGACGGGCGGGCCCGTGGCATCCGTGACCGTCACCGTCTCGTCGTTCGCCGTCGAACTCCGAGCCGGCGCCAGGGCGGGCCCTCCGGGGTGGGACCCGTGAGCTCAGTCGAAGACGGTCTCGATGAAGCGGTACTCCACGGCGGTCGGACGATCGTCGTCCTCGGCGCCGAACTCGAGGCCCGCGGCCCGGGCGTAGATGTAGTGCTTGCCTTTGTCGGTGTTCAGCTCGAGGCGCGGGCGAGGATCGCCCGTCTCGAGGAAGGCGGTCGCGACCGTCTTCCCCTCGAGCGGACCGTCGATGAGTTTCGCCGTGTACGAGCTCGCGGAAGAGGTGTCCATGCCGCCATTCTCCTCCGCGCACAGCGAACTGCAAGGGCTCCGTCGGGGCGTCGCGACCCGCGTCCGACCGGCGCAGAATGGGTGCACTCACGGTCGATATGTGTATGGTGTGGCTGTCGGCGGACCGCTCCGCACGACGACGGCACACCGCTCGGGGGCGCGGCAACGATGTGCGTTCTCCCATCCACGGAACAAGAGGAGTCTGGTGTCAGGCGCGAAGAAACTGGTCATCGTCGAGTCGCCGACCAAGATGAAGTCGATCGCCCAGTACCTCGGCGACGGCTACGAGGTGCTGTCCTCGGTCGGCCACATCCGTGACCTCATCGAGCCGAAGAACCTCCCGGCCGAGCTCAAGAAGGGCTCGCTCGGCAAGTTCTCCGTCGACGTCGAGCACGACTTCGAGCCGTACTACGTCGTCTCGGACGCGAAGAAGAAGACGGTCGCCGAGCTCAAGCGGGCCCTGAAGAACGCCGACGAGCTCCTGCTCGCCACTGATGAGGACCGCGAGGGCGAGGCCATCGCATGGCACCTCCTTCAGGAGCTGAAGCCCAAGGTGCCCGTGCGCCGCATGGTGTTCCACGAGATCACCCGCGACGCCATCCAGAAGGCGAAGGACAACACGCGCGAGCTCGACACCGCGCTCGTCGACGCCCAGGAGACCCGCCGCATCCTCGACCGCCTCTACGGCTACGAGGTGTCGCCGGTGCTCTGGCGCAAGGTCGGGCCCGGGTTGTCGGCCGGGCGCGTCCAGTCGGCCGCCACGCGCCTCGTCGTCGACCGCGAGCGCGAGCGCCTCGCGTTCGTCGCTGCGGGCTACTGGGACCTCATCGGCCGGTTCGCGCCATCCGCCGTGGACGGCGAGCCGTCGTTCGAGGCGCGCCTGGTGCGCCTCGGCGGGGAGCGCGTCGCGACGGGTCGGGACTTCGACGACTCGGGCCGATTGAAGGGGAAGGCCGTCGTCCTCGACGAGCCCACGGCCCACGCCCTGGCCGCCGCCCTGCGCGACCACGCGGTCGCGCGCCGGGTGAGCAAGGTCGAGTCGAAGCCGTACTCGCGTCGTCCCGCCGCCCCGTTCACGACCTCGACGCTGCAGCAGGAGGCCGCACGCAAGCTCCGGCTCTCGGCCCGTGACACGATGCGCGTCGCGCAGTCCCTGTACGAGAACGGGTACATCACCTATATGCGCACCGACTCCACGTCGCTGTCGCAGCAGGCGATCACGGCCGCCCGCACGCAGGCCACGTCCCTCTACGGCGCCGACTCCATCCCCGACCAGCCCCGCACCTACGCGAGCCGGTCGAAGAACGCGCAGGAGGCGCACGAGGCCATCCGCCCCTCTGGCGACGTGTTCCGCACGCCCGCCGAGCTCGAGAAGGTGCTCCGCGGCAGCGAGTTCAAGCTCTACGACCTCATCTGGAAGCGCACCGTCGCCTCGCAGATGGCCGACGCCAAGGGGCAGACCGCGACCGTCACGATCGAGGTCGGTCCCACGTCAGCGGATGCCGCGACGCCCGCCGAGGCATCCGCCGCCGTGGCCGGCACCATCGCCGAGTTCACGGCCAGCGGCACGGTCATCACGTTCCGCGGCTTCCTCGCCGCCTACGAGGAGGGCCGCGACGAGGAGCGCAACGCCGACGACGCTCCGGGCGACGCCAAGCTGCCGCCGCTGAAGGAGGGCCAGGCGCTCGACCTCGCCGAGCTCGAGGCGAAGGGCCACGAGACGAGCCCGCCGCCGCGCTACACCGAGGCGAGCCTCGTGAAGCGACTCGAGGAGCTCGGCATCGGCCGTCCGTCGACGTTCGCGTCGATCATCTCCACGATCCTCGATCGCGGCTACGTCACGCAGCGCGGGCAGGCCCTCGTGCCGAGCTGGGTCGCGTTCAGCGTCGTCCGCCTCCTCGAGGAGCACTTCGGCGACCTCGTCGAGTACGACTTCACCGCGGAGATGGAGGACGACCTCGACCGGATCGCCTCGGGCGAGGCCGACCGCGTCGACTGGCTCAACGGGTTCTACTTCGGCTCCGACACGCACCGGGGGCTCCGCCAGGTCGTCGACAACCTCGGCGACATCGACGCCCGCGAGATCAACTCGGTGCGCATCGCGCCCGACGTGACGCTCCGCATCGGCAAGTACGGTCCGTACCTCGAGACCGTGGATCCCGATGCGGCGCCCGACGCCGCGCCGCGCCGGGTCAACCTTCCGCCCGACCTCGCGCCCGACGAGCTCACCGAGGCCAAGGCCCGGGAGCTGATCGACGCGCCCGTGCAGGGTGACCGCGTGCTCGGCGAGAACCCGGCGAACGGCAAGCAGGTCGTCGTCAAGGACGGCCGCTTCGGACCGTACGTCACCGAGCTCGAGCCCGAGCCCGAGGAGGCCGCGCCCGCGGTCGATCCCGCGACCGGCGAGGTCGTCGACGTCAAGCCCAAGCGCGGTGCCAAGAAGGCCGCCGCACCGAAGCCGCGCACGGCGTCGCTGTTCAAGAGCATGCAGGTCGAGGAGATCGACCTCGACACCGCCCTGAAGCTGCTCGACCTCCCGCGCGTGGTGGGGCTCGACCCCGAGTCGGGCGACGAGATCACCGCCCAGAACGGCCGGTACGGGCCCTACCTCAAGAAGGGCGCCGACACCCGCACCCTGCCGAGCGAGGACGCGATCTTCGAGATCGGCCTCGAGGGCGCGGTCGAGCTGTTCGCCCAGCCGAAGTACGGCGCCCGCCGGGCGTCGAGCGCGCTGAAGGAGTTCGACGACGATCCCGTGAGCGGCAAGCCGATCAAGGTGAAGGACGGCCGGTTCGGGCCCTACGTGACCGACGGCACCACGAACGCCACCATCCCGCGCGCGGAGTCGGTGGAGGACATCACGTTCGAGCGTGCGGTCGAGCTGCTGCAGATCAAGCGCGACAAGGGGCCCGCGGCGCCGCGCGCCAAGCGCACCACGACGGCGAAGAAGGCGCCGGCGAAGAAGGCGCCCGCCAAGAAGAGCAACGTGTGAGCCGCGGCGTCTTCATCACCCTCGAAGGCGGCGACGGCTCCGGCAAGACCACGCAGGCCGAGCTCCTGCGCGAATGGCTCTCGGGCGAGGGGCGCACCGTGGTGCGCACCCGCGAGCCCGGCGGCACCGAGGTCGGCGTCGAGATCCGCGAGATCGTGCTGCACCACCGCGGCGACATCTCGCCGCGAGCCGAGGCGCTGCTCTACGCGGCCGATCGCGCGCACCACGTCGCCACGGTCGTGCGCCCCGCCCTCGAGCGCGGCGAGATCGTGATCCAGGACCGCTACATCGACTCCTCCGTCGCCTACCAGGGGGTCGGCCGCGTGCTCGACCCCGAGGCCGTGCGCGGCCTGTCCGAGTGGGCGACCGAAGGGCTCGCGCCCGACCTCACGATCCTCCTCGACCTCGACGCGGATGCCGCGCGCGGGCGCCTCGACGAGTCGCGCACCCGCTACGACCGGCTCGAGGCCGAGGCATCCGAGTTCCACGACCGCGTGCGTGCCGCGTACCTCGCGCTCGCCGAGGCCGAGCCCGGCAGGTTCCTCGTCGTCGACGCCTCGCGGCCGGTCGACGAGATCGCCGGCGACATCCGCGGTCGGGTCGCGGACCTGCTCTGAGCGACGCACAGCCCACGGTCGGAAGCGGAGGGTAGCGTGGTCGCGTGAGCGTGTGGGACGAGCTGACGGGGCAGGAGCCCGCGATCGGCGTGTTCCGCGCCGCTGCGGCGGCCGCGGGCGGCGGCGCATCGCAGCAGATGACCCACTCGTGGCTCATCACGGGCCCGCCCGGCTCCGGTCGCTCGAACCTCGCCTACGCGTTCGCGACCGCGCTCATCGCCGGCGACCCCGACGGCGACGAGCCGACCCGCATCCAGGTCGAGGCGCGCAGCCATCCCGACCTGCACGTGCTCGCCACCGAGGGCGTCATCATCAAGCGCGACGACGTGCGCGAGATCGTGAAGCGCTCCCACTACGCGCCGTCGGTCGGGCGGCACCGCGTCATCATCGTCGAGGACGCCGACCGCATGACCGAGCAGACGTCGAACTTCCTCCTGAAGGAGCTCGAGGAGCCGCCCGAGCGCACCGTGTGGATCCTCTGCGCGCCGAGCGAGGCCGACCTGATCCCGACGATCCGCTCCCGGGTCCGCACCGTGCGCCTGCAGATGCCCACCGTCGCCGAGGTCGCCGCGCTCCTCGTGCGTCGCGACGGCGTCGACGAGGCGCTCGCCGAGCGATCGGCGCGCGAGGCCCAGTGCCACATCGGCATGGCCCACCGCCTCGCCACGAGCGAGGAGGCCCGTGAGCGTCGCGCCGAGACGCTCCGGCTCGCGCTCGGCGTGCGCTCGGCCGCCACGGCGGTCGCGACCGCGGCGCGCTTCCTCGAGATCGCGGGCGACGACGCCAAGGCCATCACCGAGCTCCGCGACGCCGAGGAGCGCGCGCACGCGCTGCACTCGCTCGGGCTCGCGCCCGGACAGGCCGTGCCGGCTGCGCTCCGGCCGCAGCTGAAGGCGCTCGAGGACGACCAGAAGCGCCGCGCCACCCGGAGCCTGCGCGACGGCATCGACCGCATCCTGGTCGACCTCGCCTCGCTCTACCGCGACGTCCTGCTCATCCAGCTCGACGCCGAGGTCGACCTCGTCAATCGCGAGATCGCCGAGCCGATGCGCCGGGCCGCGGCATCCGCCACGCCGGCGCAGACGCTCGCGACGCTCGACGCCATCCAGGAGACGCGCGAGCGCATCGAGGGGAACGTGCAGCCCGCACTCGCCCTCGAGGCGATGCTCGTCAGTGCCATCCGCCCGACCGTGAACGAACGGGGAGCCGCATGACCGACCGACGCCCGAGCACGAGCGGCCCGATGCCGCGTGCCCGCCGCCTGGGGATCGGCGCCGTCGCCCTCGCGGTGCTCGCCGCCCTCACGGGGTGCATGCCGACCTTCCTCGACCAGTCGAAGCCGGTCTCGACGCCGACCGGGGAGGACGTCGCCGCCGACCTGCAGCCGTTCTACTCGCAGGTGCTGGAGTGGGAGCGCTGCGGCGACGGGCTGGGTTGCGCCACTGCCAAGGCCCCGCTCGACTGGGACGATCCCGGCAAGGGCGAGGTCGAGCTGGCCCTGGTGCGGCACGTCGCGACGGGCGACCGCATCGGCTCCCTGCTCGTGAACCCCGGCGGTCCGGGCGGCTCCGGCTACGACTTCATCGCCGAGTCGCTCGAGTACGCCGTCGGACAGCCGCTGCAGGAGCGGTTCGACGTCGTCGGCTTCGACCCGCGGGGCGTCGGCCGTTCGACCGCGGTCGAGTGCTACGACGCGGCGCAGATGGACGACTACCTCTACGGCATCGTGCCCGCCGAGCGCGGCAGCGACGAGTGGATCGAGTTCGTGGGCGATGCCGCCGGCGACTTCGGCACGGCCTGCGCCGAGCAGACCGGCGACCTGCTCGGCGAGGTCGACACCGTGAGCGCGGCCCGCGACCTCGACCTGCTGCGCGCGATCCTCGGCGACCAGCAGCTCAACTACCTCGGGTACTCGTACGGCACGTTCCTCGGCGCCACCTACGCCGACCTCTACCCCGACAAGGTCGGGAGGCTGGTGCTCGACGGCGCGATCGATCCGTCCGCGAGCGACACCGAGGTCACGCAGGCGCAGGCCGTGGGCTTCGAGCACGCCCTGCGCGCCTACCTCGAGGACTGCCTCACCGGCACCGACTGCCCGTTCACCGGCTCGGTCGACGCCTCGATGCAGGAGGTCGCCGATCTCCTCGCCTCGGTCGACCGGAGCCCCCTGCGCGGCTCGGATGGCCGCATGGTCGGCGCCGACACGCTGCTCACGGCGATCATCTACCCGCTCTACAGCCCCGAGTCGTGGCCGTACCTCAGCCAGATGCTCGAGTCGGTCATGCTCGGCGATGCCGACCTCGCCCTCTCGTTCGCCGACGGGTACAACGGGCGCAACGAGGACGGCACGTATCGCGACAACTCGACCGAGGCGTTCCGCGCCGTGAACTGCCTCGACTACACCTACCAGTCCGACGTGGAGGTCATGCGCGAGAAGGCGGCCGCCATCGCACAGGCCGCCCCGACGATCGGTCCGTACTTCGGCTTCGGCGACCTGAGTTGCAACCAGTGGCCGTACCAGGGCGACCGGGAGCGCGGCGAGATCCATGCGGCCGGCGCGGCGCCCATCCTCGTGGTCGGCACCACGGGCGACCCCGCCACGCCCTACGACTGGGCGGTCTCGCTCGCCGACCAGCTCGACAGCGGCGTGCTCGTCACCTACCAGGGCGAGGGGCACACGGCCTACAACAAGTCCAACGCCTGCGTCAGTGACGCCGTCGAGACCTACCTCATCGACGGAACCGTCCCTGTCGGCGACCCGCGCTGCTGACGTGGTCAACGACGCTCGCGAAACCCGCTAACATAGACTCTCGTGCCAGCCGGATCGCCCAGGCGAGACGGATGCCACGCCGCCTTAGCTCAGTCGGCAGAGCGATTCACTCGTAATGAATAGGTCGAGGGTTCGATTCCCTCAGGCGGCTCGCGAGACACGAAGGGCCCGGAGCGATCCGGGCCCTTCGTCGTCGGTGCGACGCAACGTCGACGATCAGCCGATGACCTTCCGGATCTCGGTCGCGTACGCCGAGTAGCCCGTGGCGTTCGGGTGGAAGCCGGCCGTCATGTCGAACCAGGACCAGTCGTTGATCCACGCGTTCCGGCTGCCGATGCCGTGCCCGGCGAACGCGGCCTCGACGTCGACGAACACGGCGCCGTTCGCCGCCGCCGCGGCCGCCACGGCGTCGTTCAGCGCCGCGGTGTCGACGTTCACGCGCGCCGCCCACTGGTAGCCGCTCGGCTCGTCGAAGAGCAGCGGATACCCCGTCACCACGACCTTCGCCTCGGGCGCCCGCGCGCGGATCGCCTGCACCGCCGCCGCGACGTTCGCCGCCACCGTGCCGTTCGCGATGAGGGTCTCGGCGTTGGCGAGGCTCGACTGGCACGAGCTCGTGACGACGAACACGAAGCAGTTCTGCATGACCGTCGAGAACCCGACGTCGTTGCCGACCGCGGTAAGCGTCACGCGTTTCGCAGTCGTCGGGATCGCCGGCACCTGCGAGGAGATCACGATCGCGGTGGAGGCGCCGGTGCAGGCCGGGAACGCCGTGAGCCGGAGGTTCGCATCGGCGTCGAGCAGCTTCGGATAGCCGAGCGAGCTGCGGTTGCAGGCGGTGTCGAGGTACGGCCGCGCGCCGGTTCCGGCGGCGAACGAGTCGCCGACCGCGGCGTACTCGAGTTCCGTGGTCCCGCCGCCGCCCGAGCCGCCGCCTCCACCGCCCGGGGGCTTGCCGGGCTTGTCGGGCTTGCCGGCCGAGACGGCCGCCGTCGCGGCATCCGCTGGACCTGCGACCGCTGCGCCGAGGGCGAGCGCTGCGGCGGCGAGGAGCGCGGCGCCGATCAGGGCGAGCCGACGCGTCGCCGACTCGCGTTCCGCGCGGATCACAGTGCGGCCCGGATCGTGTTCGCGTATGCCAGGTACCCGGCCGGGGTCGGGTGGAACGCCTCGAGCGAAGGCGGCGGGATGATCCACGGGTCGGCCGATCCGATGCCGTGACCGGCGAAGGCGTCGACGACGTCCACGTATTCGAAGCCGGGCCCTGCGGCGTTGACCGCACCGGAGATGGTCGCGTTCAGCTGCAGCACGCCGGCGTTCACGAACGCCGACTGCGGGATGGTCGGGTCGAGCAGGAGCGGATAGCCCGTGACCACGACGGTCGCCTTCGGCGCGGACGCGCGGACGGTCGCGAAGGTCGTGACGAGGTCCTGAGCGAGCGGGGTCAGGTTCGCCAGGGCGGCCTGCACGGCGGCCTGGCACTGCTCCGGAGTGCCGGTCAGGCAGGCGATCGTGACCGCCTCGAGGCCGAGGTCGTTGGCGCCGGCCGTGAACGTGATGAGCCGGGTTCGCAGGTCGAGTCCGCCGAGCTGGTCCGCCGCGACGTCGTCGACCGTGGCACCGACGCAGCCGCGCAGCGATGAGTGCTGGGCCCGGCCGGGATCATCGGCGAGATCGGCCGCGTAGCCGTTCGGGCTCGTGAGGCACGGGTCGAGGTAGTCGCCGCCGCCGACGCCGGCGGCGTACGAGTCGCCCAGGGCGGCGTAGGACGACTTGTCGGGGGAGGGGCCCGGGCCACCGGGTGCCGCGTGGGCGGGCAGAGCGCCGAAGACCGTCGCCGAGGCGACGAGGATCGAAGCGCCGGCGAGCGTCGCGAGACGCCGGGAACTCGACAGCGTTGTCATGCACGGAGGGTAGTGCCTGAGCGGATGATCCCGCGCGACCCAGTTCGGGGGCGGACGTACGTCGCCCGGACTCCTCGGCCCCGGGCCTGCGTGCGGACGCCCGCTCCACGTGCGCGATGCGGACGCATGAACGCCGGGCCCCGTCAAGGGGGCGCGGTGCGGACGGAGGCTCGTTATCCTTGCGGCACGTCCGACGTGTCGATGACCCGATCGACCGCGAGTTCGAGCATCGGAGGCCCGATGGGCAAACTCACCTACCACTCCACCCTCACCGTCGACTTCGACGACCGGGTCCTCGCCCACCTGCAGCTGGTGATCGGGGCGAAACTCCGTCGCGCCGAGTCGTTCTACTTCAGCTGGCGGGACGACCCCGCCATCGGCGACGGCCGCAGCACGCTGTGGCTGCATCCGACCATCCCGCTCCACTTCAAGTACGCCGGCGGGCGCCAGCCGTCGATCAACCGCGCGTGGATCGACCTGCTGATGAGCGCGGCGAACTCGCCGAGCGGATTGCACCTGATGCCCGAGCCCGAGGACACGGGGGCCGGCGGAGAGCGGGAGTCATGAAGCGCATCGGCATCATCTACGCCGGACGGGACTTCTCGGTCGGCCAGGAGGACTTCGACCAGATGAAGGAGGAGATCGAGGCGGCGCATCGCACCGGTGTCGCCACCTGGATCTCGGTCAACCACGGCGAGGGGCGGCCCCAGCCGGCCGAGCTGCTCGTCGGCCCGGGCATCCCGATCGCCATCCTGCCGATCCCGCCCGACATCGTCGAGCCGGCGGTGCCCGGGGAGGTGGATGCCGCTGCCGCCGCGGTGGAGGGCGACGCCCGGGGCGTGGGCTCGGCGACGACGGCCGTCCGGGGCGAGATCGGCCCCGATGGCGAGCCGGTCCCGGTGGAGTAGCGGCTCGGGCGCAGCTCGACGGAGCGGTTCAGACCTCGTCGGTCCAGTCGTATCCCGCCGTGCCCTCGGGCTCGACCGCCGACGGACGAGCCACCGGGTGCATGGGCGCGAGGTCCGCGGTGAGGGCGCGCAGCCGGGCGACAAGCGGTTCGTCGACGATCTCCTCGCCGGCGTCGCCGTCGAGCGACTCCGTGACGAGCTGGCTCGCGGGTCCGACGAGGAAGTTGACCACGCCGGGCGTTCCGTCGGTGTGTCGAACGGGGATCTCGATGGCGGCGGCGGATCCCTGCCGTGCGAGCGCGGCGGCGTACTCGACGAGGGCTCGTGCCACCTCCGTGCCCGTCAGGAAGCGGTCGCCGGCGTAGTAGATCCGTTCCATGACGTCCACGAAAACAGTCGCGCTGATCTCGGGCAATCCCTTGACTCTGGCGCAGCGACTCGGGAAGCGTCGTGAACGGCGGTGCCGCGTCGCAGCCTGATCGCGCTCTCGCGGCGGCACTAGGCTGGCGCCATGACCGATCGACTGCGCTGGGGCATCCTCGCGACGGGCGGCATCGCCCACGCCTTCACGAACGACTTGCGGCTCAACGGCTTCACCGTCCAGGCGGTGGGCTCCCGCACCCAGGCGTCCGCCGACGCGTTCGCCGCCGAGTTCGAGATCCCGAACGCGCACGGCAGCTACGAGGCGCTCGCCGGCGACCCCGAGGTCGACGTGGTGTACGTGTCGACGCCGCATCCGCTGCACGCGGGCGCCGCGCGCCTCCTGCTCGAGGCGGGCAAGCACGTGCTCGTCGAGAAGCCGTTCACGGTCAACGCGCGTGAGGCTCAGGAGATCGCTGACCTCGCCGCTTCGCGCGGGCTCCTCGCCCTCGAGGCGATGTGGACCCGCTACCTGCCGCACATGGCCCGCGTGCGCGAGATCATCGCCGAGGGCACGCTGGGCGAGGTGCGCACCCTCATCGTCGACCACACCCAGAAGCTCTCCGCCGACCCCGCGCACCGCATCAACGCGCTCGAGCTCGGCGGCGGCGCGCTGCTCGACCTCGGCATCTACCCCGTGTCGTTCTCGTGGGACCTGTTCGGCGCGCCGCTCACGATCGAGTCGACCGCCACCTTCAAGGACACGGGCGCCGACGCGCAGATCGCGAACATCTTCGGCTACGACGGGGGTCGTGTCGCCTCGATGCTCTCGGCGACCGACACGCTCGGACCGAACACCGCCGTCGTGATCGGCACGGAGGCGCGCATCGAGATCGACCGCGTCTGGTACACCCCCACGAGCTTCCGCGTGATCGACGCCGACGGCGCCGTGCTCGAGGAGTTCCGCTCCGAGGTCACCGGCCGCGGCATGCACTTCCAGGCGGAGGCCGTCGAGCGGCTCGTCGCCGAAGGCAACCTGCGCGGCGACCTGCTCACGATCGACGAGACGGTCGCGATCATGGGCACGCTCGACGCGATCCGCGAGCAGATCGGGCTGCGCTACCCGGGCGAGTGACGGTCAGCCGGCGTTCGGGCGACGGTCAGGTTCCGCTGCAGGCCGCCGCGTACAATTCCCCGAATGGTCGACGAAACGGATGCCGCGGGCGACGCCCGTCCGTCGGCCGACCCCGCGGGCGACGCCCGTCCGTCGGCTGACCCCGTCGGCCCGCTCGACCCTGCTGGGCAGGTCGACCCCGCAGGGCCCGCCGGCCCCGTCGACGCTGCGGCCGGGCCCACGGCCCACCGGCAGGGGTTCGGGGCATCCGTCGCCGCGTTCGCACGCAGGCACCGCCTCGCGCTCTCGATCACCGCCGGCGCGGTCGCGCTCGCGCTGCTCGGCACGGGTGCCGTGTTCGCCGGCGCCGCCGTCGCGGGCGGCGACCGCGTCGAGGCCACCGCCGCCACGTCGACCCCCACGCCCACCGCCGACCCGGCCCGCCCGGCGCCCGCGTCCGCCGCGGCCGCGAGTCGGATCCGCACCTGCTCGGTCGGCGACCGCGCCGCCGACGGCCGCCTCGCGAACCTGCAGGCGCAGGTCGTGAACGCCACGACGGGCGAGGTGCTCTACGACCGCGGGGGCGGCACGGCGTCGCGGACCGCGAGCGTCATGAAGGTGCTCACGTCGGCCGCGGCCCTCTCGGTGCTCGGCCCCGACTACCGCGCCACGACGACCGTCGTGAAGGGGTCGGAGCCCGGCTCGGTCGTGCTCGTCGGCGGCGGCGACGTGACGCTCTCGCGCACCTCGAGCGGCGACGAGACCGTCTACCCGGGTGCCGCGCACCTCGACGACCTCGCCGCGCAGGTGCGCGCGGCGTGGGACGCCGACCCGTCGAACCCGCCGCTCACCAAGCTGATCCTCGATGCGAGCTACTTCGGCGGCGACGAATGGGAGCCCAGCTGGGATCCGGCGGAGCGCGAGTACGGCTACATGTCGAACATCACCGCGCTGCAGGTCGACGGCGACCGGGACGACCCGAACGCCGAGACCTCCTGGCGCAGCGGCGATCCCATCGGTCGCGCCGGCGACGCGTTCGCCGGCGAGCTCGGCGGCATCTCGGTGATCGAGCGCGGCACCGCCCCCGCGGGTGCGGCGCAGCTCGGCGCCGTCTCCTCGCCGACCGTGGCGCAGCTCATCGACAAGGCCCTCGTCGTCTCCGACAACTCCGTCGCCGAGATGCTCGGTCGCCTCGTCGCCATCAGGACGGGTGCGGGCAACACGTTCGGCGCGATCAACGCGGGCGTGCTTCAGGGCCTCGCCGCGTACGGCGTCGACACCACGGGCATCACCGTGGTCGACGGCTCGGGTCTCAGCGACAACAACGCGGTCCCGCCGTCGTACCTCACGCGGCTGTTCGTGAAGATCAACGCCCGCGAGGCGAACCTCGGCATCATCATGGACGGCCTGCCCGTGTCGGGCCAGCGCGGCTCGCTCTCGTACAGCGACCGGTTCGCGGGCGACAACGCCGTGGCCGACGGCGCCGTCTCGGCGAAGACCGGCTGGATCGAGACCGGCTACACGCTCTCGGGCGTCATCCGCGCGCAGGACGGCGCGACGCTCACCTTCGCGATCTACGCGCTCGGCGACGTCGTCGACGACACCAAGCAGGCCATCGACACGCTCACGACCGGCTTCTTCCTCTGCGGCGACAACCTGTCGAACACGTGACCGGCTCGGGCGCGACGGCGAGGGCGGGCGTGCAGCGGATGCCGCGAGCCGACGTCGCGGCGCTCACCCGCGAGCTCGTCGCGGTCGATGCGACCAACCCGTCGCTCGTGCCCGGCGGCGCCGGCGAGCGCGAGCTCGCGGAGCTCGTCGCGGCCTGGCTCGCCGAGCGCGGCTTCGACGTGCGGCTGGTGGGCGCGGACCCGTCGCGGCCGAGCGTGCTGGCGCGCCGTCGCGGCACGGGCGGCGGCCGCACCCTGCTGCTCGCCGGGCACCTCGACACCGTGGGCGGCACCGGCGTGGGCTCCGGCGCCGGCACGGGCGGGTCGGAGGCCGCGGCCGACGAGCCCGGCGCGCACGAACCCGATTCCGATCGCATCGTCGGCCGCGGGGCCTACGACATGGCGGGCGGGCTCGCCGCGGCGATGGTCGCGGCGGCGGCCGCTCCCCACGACCTCCCCGGCGACGTCGTGCTCGCGTTCGCGTCCGACGAGGAGTTCGGCTCGGTCGGCATGGAGGAACTGCTGGCGGCGATCGACGCGGAGGACCCGGAGGATGCCGGGGACGGCGACGATGCGAGCGCGGTCGGCGGCGCGGCATCCGCTCGGCTCGCCCTGCCGCGCCCCGACGGCGCGATCGTGCTCGAGCCGACCGACCTCGAGGTGACCCTCGCGCACCGCGGCTTCGCGTGGTACCGCGTCGAGTACGAGGGCGTCGCGGCGCACGGGTCGCAGCCCGAGTTCGGCGTCGACGCGATCGACCGCGCGCTCGACGGGCTCGTCGCCCTGCGCACGCTCGCCGCCGAGCTCGGCGCGCGGCCGCGGCATCCGCTGCTGGGGGCCCGCAGCGTGCGCGTGGCGACGATCGAGGGCGGCACGGATGCCGCGACCGTCGCCGCCCGTTGCGTGCTCGTCGTCGAGCGGCGCACGCTGCCCGGCGAGCCCGACCCGGGTGCCGAGCTCGAGCGCGTGCTCGCGTCCTCGGGGCCCGCCCGCGTCCTGGAGCTCGTCGCCCGGCCGGCGATGGAGGCCGATCCGGCATCCCCGATCGCGCGGGCGGTGCTGGCCTCGGTCGAGCGTAGGAGCGGTGCGCCCGCCGCGCGGCGGGGCGACCCGTGGTGGACGGATGCGGGGCTCATCGCGGCCGCGGGCATCCCCGCGGTGCTCGTGGGTCCTGTCGGGGGCGGCGCGCACGCCGACGAGGAGTGGGTTTCGGCGGACTCGCTGGAGCGGCTTGTCGACGTGGTCGCTGGCGCCATCGGCGCATTCTGCGGCGAGAATGGACCGTAAGGCGATGGCCGGAGAGCGGAGGGAGCACCCGTGACGAGGGCACTGTTCATCATCGACGTGCAGAACGACTTCACCGAGGGCGGCGCGCTGGGCGTGCAGGGAGGTGCGGCCGTCGCCGCAGGCGTGACCGAGCTGCTCGAGAAGCACCGGGACGTCTACAAGGTGGTCGTCGCGTCGCGCGACTGGCATGACGCCGACAACGACAACGGCGGGCACTTCGCGACGGACGACGAGCCCGACTTCGTCGACACGTGGCCCGAGCACTGCGTCGCCGGCAGCGACGGCGCCGAGTACCACCCCGCGTTCGACGCGTCGGTCGTCGACATCCACGTGCGCAAGGGACAGGGCGTGCCGGCGTACTCGATCTTCGAGGGCATCGACGACGACGGGCGACCGGTCGCGCACCACCTCGACGAGCTGGGCATCACCGATGTCGACCTCGTCGGCCTCGCGACCGACTACTGCGTGCGGGCGAGCGGCCTCGACGCCATCGAGCACGGCCGCCACGTACGCGTGTTCACCGACCTCGTGGCGGGCGTCGCCCCGGCGAGCTCGGATGCCGCGCTCGCCGAGCTCGGGCACGCGGGCGCCGAGATCACCGAGTCCACGGTGCTCGACGAGGCGACGGCGTGAGGCAGGTGCGCGCCGACGACGTCCCCACGCTGCACGCCGAGAGCCCCGACGGGGTGCTCATCGCGTATCGCGTGCACGGCGACCTGCACGGCGCAGCGGATGCCTCGCACCCGCCGGTGCTCCTCGTGCACGGCTTCGCCTCGAACGCCGCGGTCACGTGGGAGGGCACCGGCTGGGTGCGGTCGCTCCGCGATGCCCGTCGCGTCGGGATCGACGTCGACCTCCGCGGCCACGGCGACAGCGACAAGCCGGTCGACCCCGACGACTACGCGCCCGAGCGCCTCGGCGGCGACCTCGTGGCGGTGCTCGACTCGGCGGGCGTCGACGTGGTCGACGTGGTCGGCTACTCGATGGGCAACCGCGTGGTGTCGGCGCTCACCGAGCTCGCGCCCGAGCGCGTCCGGCGCGTCGTGATCGGCGGCGCGGGCCCGCACGAGCTCTTCGCCAGCTGGGACCTCGACGACGCGCGCGGCGTGCTCGAGCGAGACGAGCGCGCCCGCAACCCGGTCATCGAGCAGGTGCTGCGCCCGGCGATCGCGGCCGGTGCCGACCGCGAGTCGCTCCTCGCCTGCATCGAGGGGGTCTCGGGCGCGCCGCTCGTGATCCCGGGCGACATCCCGACGCTGTTCGTCGCCGGCGAGGACGACCCGGTGCCCCAGGGCGCGCGCGAGCTCGCGCTCGAATGGGACGCCGACTACGTGTCGATCCCCGGCCGCGACCACGTCTCGACGCTCACCTCCCGCGCCTTCAAGGACGCCGCGCTCGCGTTCCTCGCCTGAGGCGCGCGGCGACCTCGCCCCGTCCCTCCGCGTGCACAACTCCGGATGCCGCGCACGACATGCCGACCGCACGCCCGTCGGTCGCGGCGCGTGGGGCGCGGCATCCGGAATCGCGCCCGACCGTGACCACAGGCGGACCCGTCCTCGCCAAACGACCTCGACGGCCGACTGTCCACCGTTCCTGCGGTCGGCCCGACGCGGCGCCCGCAGTGCGACATGCTCGCTCGCATGCCCGACCCACGCAGCGTCGTCCGCGCCGGTGACGGCGTGCGTACTGCGGCCGACCTCCGCGACGCCGGATTCACCCGGCGGGCGGTCGAGGCCGCCGTCGCCTCCGGAGCGATCGAGCGTGTTCGCCGGGGAGTCTTCGTCGACCCCGGCATGCCGCTCGACCTGAAGCGCGCAGTGCGCGTCGGCGGACGGCTCGCCTGCGTCTCGGCGGCCCGGCTGCACGGTCTCCGCGTCCTCACGCCGCCGTCGCACCTGCACGTCGAGGTCGACCATCACGCCACTCGGCTCCGTCATGCCGACGATGCCGACCGGATGCTACGCGCCGGTGATCCGCACGGCATCCGCCTGCACTGGACTCGCGAGACCGGTGCGGGCGCCATCGTGCCGCTCGAGACGAGCTTGCGGCAGATGCTCGCGTGCGTCCCCGAGCTCGACGCGATCTGCGCACTCGACGCAGCGCGCGAGTGGATCGAGTGGCGGCCCGGCCGGCCCGCGCTGCTCGGCGAGCCCGCCTTCGAGCGGTTCACGGCTTCACTGCCGCCCCACCTTCGTCGCGTCGCGGAGCGGTCGATCACCGGGAGCCAGGCGATCGGCGAGACGGTCGCACGGGAGCGACTGCGCGCGGCGGGCATTCCGGCGCAGGCTCAGGTCAGGCTCCCGGGCGGGTACTGGGCGGATCTGCTCATCGGCGAACGACTGATCTTCGACATCGACGGTGAGACGCCGCACTCGCTGCCCGGCGCGTTCGATCGCGATCGCTCACGCATCGGGTGGCTCGTCGCCATCGGCTACGAATACGTGTCGTTCAGCCATCGGCAGGTGCTGACGCGCTGGGATTCGATCGAGGCCGCGTTGCGCATGCTCCTGAGGCGCGGCGCGCACCGTTGGGACGGCATCGGGGTTCGCCCGGTCGAGTACGACTGAGACACGCTCGTCACGGGCGACGGCGCGCGCAACTCCGGATGCCGCGGTGACACGCCGGGCATCTTCGTCCGCTGCTCGGGCGTGTCCACGTCGGCATCCGGAGTTGCGCACCCGATTCGGGGCGCGGCGCGCGGTCCCGCGCGCGGCGACACGGCCGGGGCGCGGCGACACGGCCGGCGGCGCGCGGCTCGCGGCGCGCGGCTACAGCGTGTGCCCGAGCTTGAAGCCCTTCGCCTCGTCGCCCTTGCGCGTGTACGAGAAGCCGTCGGCGCCGATGGTGACCTCCATCTCGGAGTCGTCGGTGCGGCTGACCACGGGCTGCGGGTTGCCGTCGAGGTCGAGCACGAGCGAGGCCTCCGTGTACCACGACGGCACGACGGGGTTGCCCCACCAGTCGCGGCGCTGGTTGTCGTGCACGTCCCACGTGACGACGGGGTTGTCGGGGTCGCCGGTCCAGTAGTCCTGCGTGTAGATCTCGACGCGGTGCCCGTCGGGGTCCCGCAGGTAGAGGTAGAAGGCGTTCGAGACGCCGTGGCGGCCCGGGCCGCGCTCGATGACGTCCGACATCCGCAGCGCGCCGAGCTTGTCGCAGATCGCGATGATGTTGTGCTTCTCGTGCGTCGAGAAGGCGATGTGGTGCAGGCGGGGTCCGTCGCCGCCGGTCATCGCGGTGTCGTGCACGGTGGGCTTGCGGCGCATCCACGCCGCGTACGTCGTGCCGGCCTGGTCCTGGATGTCCTCCGTCACGCGGAAGCCCAGGTCCTCCATGTACTTCACGGCGCGGGGCACGTCGGGCGTGACCTGGTTGAAGTGGTCGAGGCGCACGAGGCATCCGGGGGTCTGCAGGTCGTAGCGCCAGGCGAGCCGCTCGACGTGCTCGACCTCGTGGAAGAACTCGTAGGGGAAGCCGAGCGGGTCCTCGACGCGCACCGAGTCGCCGATGCCCTTCGCGAACCCCTCGGGGCGACGCTCGACGCGGCATCCGAGCTCGGAGTAGAACGCGACGGCGCGGTCGAGGTCCTCGGGCGTGCGCACGCGGTACGAGAACGCGGCGGCGGCCGCGACCGGGCCCTTGCGCAGCACGAGGTTGTGGTGGATGAACTCCTCGAAGCTGCGCAGGTAGATCGCCTCGTCGTCCTCCTCGGTCACGACGAGCCCGAGCACGTCGACGTAGAACGCGCGCGACGCGGCGAGGTCGGTGACGACGAGATCGAGGTACGCGCAGCGCACGACGTCGGGCGGCGTGGCGGCGGGCGTGGGGATCGGGTTCGACGCGGCGATCGGGTCGGTGTCGGTCACGACGGGCTCGGGGCCGTCTCCGGTGACGACGTGGTCGGTGCTCATGTCAGCGTCCTTGCTTCGCGGGTGGTCGGGTGGCTTCAGGTGGTCGGGTGGCGAGGGTCGAGCGGATGCCGCGGGGCGCGGCATCCGGCTCAGTGCGTGCCGAACCGCGGCGAGTGCGCCTCGTTCAGCGTGATGTGCACCGCCTGCTGGTCGGTGTAGAAGTCGATGGACCGGTAGCCGCCCTCGTGCCCGAGGCCCGACGCCTTGACGCCGCCGAACGGCGTGCGGAGGTCGCGCACGTTGTTCGAGTTCAGCCAGACCATGCCGGCCTCGACGGCCTGGGAGAAGTTGTGCGCGCGCTGCAGGTCGTTGGTCCAGATGTAGGCGGCGAGGCCGTACCTCACGCCGTTGGCGAGCGCGAGCGCCTCCTCGTCGGTGTCGAACGGGGTGATCGCGACGACCGGGCCGAAGATCTCCTCCTGGAAGATCCGTGCGTCGGGCGCGACATCCGCGAACACCGTGGGGGCGACGTAGTTGCCGGTGTCGAGGCCCTCGGGGCGGCCGCCGCCGGCGACGAGGCGGCCCTCGCCCTTGCCGATCTCGACGTACGACATGACCTTGTCGTAGTGCTCGGGGTGCACGAGCGAACCCACCTCGGTGGCGGGGTCGTGCGGGTCGCCGACGACGATGTTGCGCGCCCGCTCGGCATAGCGATCGACGAACTCGTCGTAGATCGGGCGCTCCACGAGGATGCGGCTGCCCGCCGTGCAGCGTTCGCCGTTCAGCGAGAACACGCCGAAGACGGTCGCGTCGAGCGCCTGCTCGAGGTCGGCGTCGGCGAACACGACCGCCGGGCTCTTGCCGCCGAGCTCCATCGACAGGCCCTTCAGGAACGGCGCGGCGTTGCCGAAGATGAGCTGCCCCGTGCGGCTCTCGCCCGTGAACGAGATGAGCGGCACATCCGGATGCTTCACCAGCGCGTCGCCCGCCTCCTCGCCGAGCCCGTTGACCAGGTTGAACACGCCCGCCGGCACGCCCGCCTCGCGGAAGATGTCGGCCCACAGCGACGCGGACAGCGGCGTGAACTCCGCGGGCTTCAGCACCACGGTGTTGCCCGTCGCGAGCGCGGGGGCGAGCTTCCACGACTCGAGCATGAACGGCGTGTTCCACGGCGTGATGAGGCCCGCGACGCCGATGGGCTTGCGGTTCACGTAGTTCACCTGGCGGCCGGGCACCTTGTAGGTGTCGTCGCGCTGGGCGACGATCAGGTCGGCGAAGAACCGGAAGTTCTCGGCCGCGCGCTGCGCCTGGCCCAGCGCCTGCGTGATCGGCAGGCCCGTGTCGAAGGTCTCGAGCTCGGCGAGCCGGGCGTCCTGCGCCTCGACGAGGTCGGCGATGCGGTGCAGCACCCGAGCGCGAGCGCGGGGGAGCATGCGCGGCCACGGCCCGTCGGTGAACGCACGGCGCGCGGCGGCGACCGCGCGGTCGACGTCGGCCCGCTGGCCGGCCGCGGCCTGCACGTAGGGCTCGTTCGTGACCGGATCGAGCACGTCGAACACCTCGCCGCCGATCGAGTCGACGAACTCGCCGTCGATGTAGTGGCGGATGCGGTCGGGCAGGCCCTCGGGGATGTGGTGCGTCATCGTGGTCTCTCTCATCGTGCGGCGGCGGCCGCCGGGGTCGGGTGCTTGTGGGACGCCTGGTAGTCGAGCATCGCGTCGAGCGTCGCGGTGCGGTGGCGGCGCGCGGCGAGCTCGATCTCGAGCGGGTCGGCGCCCTGCTCGATGAGGTCGACGATGCGGTCGTGCTCATCGACGGATTCGCGCGCGCGGCCGGGCACGAAGCTGAACGAGGAGTCGCGCAGCATGCGCATCCGGTTCCAGCCGCGGTGCACGAGGTCGAGGATGTGCGGGTTCGGGCACTCCTCGAACAGCACCGCGTGGAACTCGAGGTTGAGCTCGGTGAACCGGTGCGGGTCGAAGTCGTCGAGCGTGCGACGCATCCGCTCGTTCACCTCACGGGCTCGACGCAGGTGCTGGGCCGTGAGGTACGGCGCCGACAGCGCGGTTGCGGCGCCCTCGACGAGCGAGAGCGTCTGCATGGTGTGCAGGTACTCGGTCTCCTTGATGAGCGCGACCTGCGCGCCCACGTTGCGCTCGAACGTCACGAGTCCCTCGGCCTCGAGGCGGCGGATCGCCTCGCGCACGGGCACGACCGAGACGTCGAGCTCCTTCGCGATCGAGCCGAGCACGAGGCGGTACCCGGGCACGTAGCGTCCGTCGTCGATGCGCTCGCGGATGAATCGGTACGCGAGCTGCGACTTGCTCTCGGCGGTCATCTCGCGGCCGGTCCGGGAGCCTGTCGAGTGGCGGCCTCGTACTGCGCCCGCCATTCGGCATTCATGGGGAAGAGCCCGTCGACGGATGCCCCGGCCGCCACCTGCGCCGCGACCCACTCGTCCTCGGCCTCCTGGGTGGCAGCCTCTCGGGCGACGTCCCACGCGAGGGCCGGCGGGATGACGATGACGCCGTCGCCGTCGCCCACGATCACGTCGCCCGGCTCGACGGCCGCACCGCCGCACGAGATCGCGACGTCGACCTCCCACGGCACGTGCCGGCGGCCGAGCACCGACGGGTGCGGGCCCTGCGAGAACGTCGGGATGTCCATGGCCGCGACGACGTCGAAGTCGCGCGTGCCGCCGTCGGTCACGACGCCGGCCGCGCCGCGCACCTGGGCGCGGAGCGCGAGCACGTCGCCGACGGTGCCGGTGCCGCGCTCGCCGCGCGCGTCGATGACGAGCACCTCGCCCGGGCCGACGGTGTCGAAGGCGACCTTCTGCGCGTTGTAGCCGCCGCCCTTGCGGGCGAACAGGTCGGGCCGGAACGGGATGAACCGCAGCGTGCGGGCGCGTCCGACGACGCGGGCGCCGGCGCGGTTGGCGTGCACGCCCTCGAGGAACACGTCGGTGTACCCGCGCTTGCGGAGCTGCACGCTGAGCGTCGCGGTGCCGACCGACGAGAGCAGCGCGCGCAGCTCGTCGGTGAGCTCGAAGGCGGGCTCGGCGGCATCCATCGACGGCTCGGCCAGGCCGGCCGACTCGGCGTCGCCCCAGGCCTCGATGCGCTGGCGGTCGTCGACCTCGGGCCGCGACCCGAAGTCGCCGAAGGGCACGATGCCGTCGGTGATCGTCGTCACGAGGCGTCCTGAGCTCGGCGCACCTGCGGCATCGGGCGCGTCGACCTCGACCTCGACGACGGCGCCCGGTGCGACCACCGACGACCCCGCGGGCGTGCCGGTGAGGATCACGTCGCCGCGCTCGAGCGTCATGAGCTGCGACAGGTCGGCCACCAGCCGGCCGAAGGGGAAGAGCAGCGTGTCGCTCGTGTCCTCCTGCACGAGCTCGCCGTCGACCCAGGTGCGCACGCGCAGGCGAGCGGGGTCGACGGATGCCGCGTCGATGAGCCGCGGGCCGAGGGGCGTGAACCCGTCGCCGCCCTTCGAGCGCACGTTCGACCCCTTGTCGGCGGCGCGCAGGTCGTAGAGGCCGAAGTCGTTCGCGGCGGTGACGGCGGCGACGTGCCGCCAGCCCTCGTCGGGGGAGACCCGGCGCGCGGGCTCCCCGATGACGAGCGCGATCTCGCCCTCGAAGGCGAGGAGCTCGGTGCCGGCCGGCCGCTCGAGCGTGGAACCCGAGCCGGCGAGCGATGATGACGGCTTGAGGAAGTAGCTCGGCTGGACCGGCGTGCGGCCGCGCTGCGCGGCGCGGGACGGGTAGTTCAGGTGCACGGCGATGACCTTGCCGGGGGTGGCGATGCCGGGGATGCCGGTGCTCATGGACGTCCTCGTCTTTCGATATCCGAAATCATATACGATCTGGCGTCAGCCTGGAAGCGCGGCCGTGGGCGCTCAGTACTCGGAGCGGACCGCAGCGCCCCCGTCGCCGATGAACCGGTCGGCGAGGGCCTCCGACGCGCGGGCGAGGAGCTGCACGTCGGCGCCCACCAGCACGAACGCGGCGCCGGCGTCGAGGTAGCGGTCCGCGGCATCCGGTGCGAACGCGTTGACGCCCACGGGCGTGCCGAGCCCGACGCCGACTCGGATGGCGTGCAGCACCGCGTCGACGACCTCGGGGTGGTCCTGCTGCCCGAGGAATCCCATCGACGCCGCCAGGTCGGCGGGCCCCACGAGGATCCCGTCGACGCCGTCGACGGCGGCGATCTCGGCGACGCGCTCCATCGCGGCGCGCGACTCGACCTGCACGAAGAGCGACACGGTGGACGCCGCGGACGCGAGATAACCCGGCACGCGGTTCCAGCGCGCCGAGCGCGCGAGCGAGCTGCCCACGCCGCGCACGCCCTCGGGCGGATAGCGCACGGCGCGCACGAGATCGGCGGCCTGCTCGGGGGAGTCGACCATGGGGATGAGCAGATTCTGCACGCCGAGGTCGAGGTACTGCTTGATGACGACCGCGTCGCCGAACGGCGGGCGCACGAGCGGCGCCACCGGGTACGCGGCCACGGCCTGCAGCTGCGCCAGGATCGACTCGGGCCCGTTGGGGGAGTGCTCGGCGTCGATGAGCACGACGTCGAGGCCGCTGCCGGCCGCGATCTCGGCGTTCAGCGCGCTGCCCGAGCACACCCACATGCCGGCGAGCGGGCGATCGGATGCCGCGATCCGCTGCGCGAGCGTCGGGGGGAGGGTCATTCGAACCGGCATGTCACCGTTCCCAACTCGCGGTAGTCCGCGTGCACCGTGTCGCCGCGGTGCACCCACATCGGCCGCGTGAACGAGCCCGCGAGGATGATCTCGCCGGCCTCGAGCGCCTGCCCGTGCTGCGCGAGCTTGTTCGCGAGCCAGGCGACGCCCATCGCCGGATGCCCGAGGACGGCCGCGGCGACGCCCGACTCCTCGATCACCTGGTTGCGGGACAGCAGCGCCGAGACCCAGCGCAGGTCGACCGCATCGGGTTTCACGGGCCGGCCGCCCACGACCATCGCGCCCATGGCCGCGTTGTCCGAGATCGTGTCGACGATCGTGCGACCCTCGAGCTCGACGTGCGAGTTCAGGATCTCGAGCGCCGGCACGACGTGGGCGGTCGCGTCGAGCACGTCGAAGATCGTGATGGTCGGCCCCTCGAGCCGGTCGCGCAGCACGAAGGCGAGCTCGACCTCGATGCGCACGTTCGAGAAGCGGTCGAACTCGACGGATGCCCCCGACTCGATCACCATGTCGTCGAAGATCACGCCGTAGTCGGGCTCCGTGATGCCCGTGGCGGCCTGCATGACCTTCGAGGTCAGGCCGATCTTGCGGCCAACGACGCGACGACCTGCAGCGACCCCGCGGTCGGCCCACTCGCGCTGCACGGCATACGCGTCCTCGACGGTCATGCCGGGGTTCCGGGCGGTGAGCAGGGGCACGGTCGTGCGGGTCCGGTCGGCGTCGACGAGCTCGTCGGCGATCGCCGCGATCTGCGATGGGTCGAGCACGTGCGCTCCACTTCGTCGTCGGATGCTGCTGGTGTCGGTGTGCGGCGGTGCTGCGCCGGGCCGTGGCCCCTGCGGACGTCGTCGGATGCCGCTGACGACGCTGGTGCGATCGTATACGATCCGTGGGCGTCGTGTCGCGGCATCCGCTCGGATGCGCCTCAGCGGGTGTTCACCGCGATGATCTCGTGCTGGTACGGTGCGATGACCGAGCCCGAGATGCGGCAGTCGAGCACCAGGAACCGGCGCCCGTCGACGGGCTCCGCCGCCCAGGCCCCCAGGCGGTCGAGGTCGGCGAGCTCGCGCACGACCACGCCCTCGGCGCCGACGGCCGCCCCGAGCGCCGCGAAGTCCACCTCGGGGATGCGCATGGGCGGTTCGGCGTAGCCCTGCAGCCCGTAGAGGTGCACCTCGGCCCCATAGGCCGCGTCGTTCCACACGACGGCGACGCCGCGTCCGCCCGCCGAGCGCACCGCCGTCTCGAGGTCGGCGAGCGCCATCAGGCCGCCGCCGTCACCCGTGGTGAGCACGACCGTCGCGTCGGGCTTCGCCGCTGCGGCGCCCGCGACGCTCGGGAAGCCGAGGCCGATCGACTGGAACGCGGTGCCGACCATGAGCATGCGGTCGGGCGACGCGACCGGCCAGTACATGTTGGCCCAGCCGATGAAGTGCCCGCCGTCGGACACGACGACGCGATCCGCGGGCAGCAGCTCGCCGATGCGCGCCGCGACGGTGCGCGGGTCGAGCCGCCCGTCGCCCGCGACGACGCCCGTGCCGGGATCGCGAGCCCGGAGCGGGGCGAGGTCGATCGACTCGCGCCATCCCGACGGCGTCGCGTCGAGTGCGGCCAGCTCGTGCACGAGCGCCCGGGCCACCACGGCCGCGTCGCCCCGCACGTAGCCGCCGACGTGCGGATGCGTCGCCGCGGGCGCCACGTCCACCTGCACCACGCGGGTGCCGGGCGCGAAGAGGTCGCCGAAGCGCATCGTGAACTGGTTGAGCGACGCTCCGAAGACCACCGCGACGTCGGCCTCGCGCACGAGCGCCATCGCGCCCTCGGCGCCGAAGCCGCCCGTCACGCCGAGGTCGAAGCGCGCATCGGGGAAGACCCCGCGGCCGAGCGCCGTCGACGCGGTGATCGCGCCGGTGGCGTCGGCGAGGTCTCCGAGCGCCCGGCCGGCGCCGGCCAACCAGGCGCCGCGGCCGGCGAGGAGGAACGGGCGCTCCGCCTCGGCGAGCATGCGTGCGAGGCCGGCGACCGCCTGGGTGCCGAACGGGCCGGCTGGGGTGACGGCCGGCGGCAGGACGGGTGACGGGATCTCGGGGAGGTCGCCCGCGTCACGCGCACCGACGTCGTAGGGGATCGCGAGCACGGTCGGCACGCGGTAGGCGAGGGCGTGCTCGATCGCGATGACCGTCGTGGCCGCGGCATCCGTGCGGCCCACCGTGTAGGTTCGGGCGCCGACGGCCGAGGCGAGCGCGATCTGGTCGACGCCCCACGGTCGCGGACCCGACGTCGGCTCGTCGCCGACGACGAGCACGAGCGGCACCTTCGCCTGCACGGCCTCGGCGAGGCCGGTCAGCGTGTTCGTGAAGCCGGCGCCGTAGGTGGCGGTCGCGACGGCGAGCCGGCCCGACGCGCGGAAGTACGCGTCCGCGGCGACGACCGCGGCCTGCTCGTGCCGCACGGCGGTGTAGGCGACGGGGGTGTCGTGGAGCGCGTCGAGGAACGCGGCGTTGCCGTTGCCCATGAGGCCGAAGACGTGGTCGACGTGGGCGGAGACGGCGTGGGCGACGTGCGCGGAGACGGAGGCCATGGCGGGTCCTTCGAGACGATGACGGATGCGGGGTTCCGTATGTGTCTCGCTCGGCCGCCTCGCGGGGGCCGGCTTCGTGCCCATTTTTCGAGCACAGGCGCGCGGGCGCCTGGACGGGACGAGTATACGGCCCGCCCAGGCGTGGCGCGTCGAGGTCAGGCTCGGCGGTTGCTGAGCATCCGCACCAGCCACACGATCACTGCGATCACGAGCAGGACGATGCCCACCCACAGCAGGAAGTTCAGCGACTGCACGAAGCCCCCGGTGAACAGCAGGATGATGGCGATGATGGCGACGATGATCAGGAGGATGTTCATGGAGCTTCCTTCCCTTCGGGATCAGGCGAACATGCCCTCGCACCTGGCCGGGCGACGGTGAGCGCCTCTTGGCGTCACTCGACCACAGTTCGACCGTCCTGTCGAGGGGTTTCCCAGAGTGTCGCGCATGCGATACGCGTCCCGTCGCGCGGTGCAGAATGGGTCGGGTGAAGACGACCCAGCTGCGCAGGTACACGCTCGTCGACGGAGAGTACGAGGCGTTCGTCGAGTGGTGGCGCGACGCGATGCCCGCCGTCCGCCCGCCCGCGGGGTTCACGATCGAGTTCGCCTACGGGCTGCGGGCGTCGAACGAGTTCGTCTGGGCCGTGAGCACGCCCGGCGACCAGCAGGCGTTCCTGCGCCTCGAGGAGGCGTACCTGGCGTCCGACGCCCGCGCCGCCGTCTTCGAGGGCGTCCCGCAGCGCGTCGCGGCGTACGACATCCGGTTCGTCGACGACGAGGAGACCCCGGTCGGCTGACCTCGGCATCCGCTGGCCCTCACGGCCATGCGGGCCCGCGTCGTGCGCCGTCGTGTACACCGCGTGTTCAGGCGTGGGCGCCTATGATCGAGGCATCCCCCGGAACACCGACGGTCGGCGCTGCCCACCCGCGCGTACGGCCCGAGCATGACCACGGCGACGACGCCACGCGCGCGAGCCGGAGAGGAACGACGTGAGCCACGAGTTCGACGCCCGACGCACCGAATGGATCGCCAGGGAGGAGCTCGCCGAGCGGATGATCCCGCTCGTCGGCGGCCTCTACCGGGACCACGGGGTGGTGACCTCGATCCACGGCCGGCGCCTCATCAACCGCTCGGCGATCGAGCTGCTGAAGGCCCATCGCTTCGCACGCCAGGCCGGTGACGAGGAGCTGCCGCTCGCCGACACCATGCGCGTGCTCGAGGCCCTGCGCGAGCTGCGCCCCGGCCCGGCGTCGATCGACGTCGCGCGCCTCGTCGCGCGCTATCGCGAGTCGGGCGAGCGGATGCCGCTCGTCGACTTCCTGCGCGTCGAGCTCGCCCCCGTGCTCGTCTCCGCCGGCGACGACGAACCGGCCGGCACCGATGTCGTGCTGTACGGCTTCGGCCGGATCGGGCGCCTCCTCGCCCGCATCCTCATCGCCCACACGGGCGGCGGCCAGGGCCTTCGCCTGCGCGCGATCGTCGTGCGCAAGGGCTCGGCGAACGACCTCGTGAAGCGCGCAAGCCTGCTGCGCCGCGACTCGGTGCACGGGCCGTTCGCGGGCACCATCGAGGTCGACGAGCAGCGCAACACGATCCTCGCGAATGGCACGCTCATCCAGGTCATCTACTCGAACGACCCGGCGACGATCGACTACACGGCCTACGGCATCCGCGACGCCATCGTCGTCGACAACACGGGCCGCTGGCGCGACGCCGAGGGCCTCGCGCAGCACCTGCAGTCGAAGGGCGTCGCGCGCGTGCTGCTCACGGCACCCGGCAAGGGGGCGATCAAGAACATCGTGCACGGCATCAACCACGGCGACATCGCGCCGTCCGACCGCATCCTCTCCGCGGCGTCCTGCACCACCAACGCGATCACCCCCGTGCTGAAGGCGGTGAACGACGCGTACGGCGTCGTTCGCGGCCACGTCGAGACGGTGCACTCGTTCACGAACGACCAGAACCTCATCGACAACTTCCACGCGGGCGACCGCCGCGGGCGCTCGGCCGCGCTGAACATGGTCATCACCGAGACCGGGGCGGCCAAGGCCGTCGCAAAGGCGCTGCCGGAGTTCGCAGGCAAGCTGACCGGCAGCGCGATCCGCGTGCCCACGCCCGACGTGTCCCTCGCGATCCTCAACCTGCAGCTCGAGCGCCCCACCGACAAGGCCGAGCTCAACCGCTACCTGCGCCAGGTCTCGCTCACGTCGCCGCTGCGCCAGCAGGTCGACTACATCGAGTCGCCCGAGGTGGTGTCGACCGACTTCGTCGGGTCGAACCGGGCCGGCATCGTCGACGGGCTGGCCACGATCGCCGACGGCACCGACGTGGTGCTCTACGTCTGGTACGACAACGAGTACGGCTACAGCTGCCAGGTCGTGCGCGTGATCGAGGCCATGGCGGGCACGCATCCGCTCGTGCTCCCCGAGCGCGAGCCCGTGCTGGTCGAGCGCGAGCTGGTGTCCGCCTCGGTGGTCGAGTAGCCGGCCGCTCGGCCGTCGGCCGCACGTAGGCTGAAGCCATGAGCACCGAAGCCGTCATCGTCGACGTCATCCGCACCCCGGTCGGCCGCGGCAAGCCCGGCGGCATCCTCTCTGGCGTGCACCCGGTCGACCTGCTCGCGGGCGTGCTCGACGCGCTCGTGTCGCGGAACGACCTCGACCCGGGCATCGTCGACGACGTCATCGGCGGATGCGTCAGCCAGGTCGCCGAGCAGAGCTACAACGTCACCCGCAACGCCGTGCTCGCCGCGGGGTTCCCCGAGACCGTGCCGGGCACGACGATCGACCGGCAGTGCGGATCGAGCCAGCAGGCCGCGACGTTCGCCGCGCAGGCGATCATGGCCGGCCAGGCCGATATCGTCATCGCGTGCGGGGTCGAGTCGATGAGCCGGGTGCCGCTCGGTTCGAGCGCCGCGGGTGGTGATCCCTTCGGCCCGCGCCTACACGCGCGGTACCCCGAGGGGCTCGTCAACCAGGGCGTCTCGGCCGAGCTCATCGCGGCGAAGTGGAACCTCTCGCGCGAGGAGCTCGACGCGTTCGCGGCGCGTTCGCACCGCCTCGCGGCCGAGGCCGGGGCATCCGGCGCCTTCGCGACCGAGGTCGTGCCGGTGCCGGGCGTCGACTCGCTCGTCGACGAGACGGTGCGACCGGCGACCTCCGTCGAGTCGCTCGCCGGCCTCAACCCGGCGTTCCGCACCGACGCGCTCGCCGAGCGGTTCCCCGAGCTCGACTGGCGCATCACGCCCGGCAACTCCTCGCCGCTCACCGACGGCGCGTCGGCCGCGCTGATCATGAGCGCGGAGGCCGCCGAGCAGCTCGGGCTCGAGCCGCGCGCGCGATTCCGCGCCTTCTCGGTGATCGGCGACGACCCCCTCTACATGCTCACGGGCGTCATCCCGGCGACGGCGAAGGTGCTCGAGCGGGCCGGGCTCACGCACGACGACATCGACGCCTACGAGGTGAACGAGGCGTTCGCGTCGGTGCCGCTCGCGTGGCTCGCCGACACGGGGGCGGATGCCGCGAAGCTCAACCCCCGCGGCGGCGCCATCGCCCTCGGCCACGCCCTCGGCTCGAGCGGCACGCGCCTGCTCACGACGCTCGTGAACCAGCTCGAGGCCACCGGCGGACGCTACGGGCTGCAGACCATGTGCGAGGGCGGCGGCATGGCGAACGCCACGATCATCGAGCGCATCTGACCCACCGCCCGCCGAGCCCGCCGAAGCGGGTCCGAAGCGGGCACACACCGGCGCTCGCTCAGCGAGCGACTCACGAGAGGACACACCGATGGAGTTGAGCGGGGCATCCGCGATCGTCACCGGCGGGGCGTCGGGCCTCGGGCGCGCCACCGCGCGCGCACTCGTCGACGGCGGGGCATCCGTCGTGCTCGTCGACCTGCCCGGACCGCGCGGCGAGGAGGCCGCGGCCGAGCTGGGCGAGCGCGCCCGGTTCGTCGCTGCCGACGTCGCGAACGAGGCCGAGGTGCAGGCGGCGGTCGACGCGGCATCCGCCCTCGCACCGTTGCGCGTCGCCGTGAACTGCGCCGGGATCGTGACCGCGAACCGCACCGTCGGCCGCGACGGACCCGCGCCGCTCGACGCGTTCGAGCGCACGATCCGCGTGAACCTCATCGGCACGTTCAACGTGACCCGGCTCGCGGCCGCGGCGATGGCCGCGACCGAGCCCGTGGAGGCGTCGGTGCCCGGGGGCCCGGCGACGGCCGAGCGCGGGGTCATCGTGAGCACGGCGTCGGTCGCGGCGTTCGACGGGCAGGTCGGACAGGCCGCCTACTCGGCGTCCAAGGCTGCGGTCGCCGGAATGACCCTGCCGATCGCGCGCGACCTGTCGAAGCTCCTCATCCGCGTCGTGACGATCGCGCCGGGCATCTTCGAGACGCCCATGATGGCCGGCATGACCGATGAGGTGCGCGCCTCGCTCGAGGCGCAGGTGCCGCATCCGTCGCGCCTGGGGCATCCGACCGAGTACGCGGCGCTCGTGCGGTCGATCATCGCGAACCCGATGCTGAACGGCGAGGTCATCCGCCTCGACGGCGCGATCCGGATGCAGCCGAAGTAGCCGCATCCGGACCGCTCGCGTCGTCGCGGCGCGTCAGTACCCGCCGAGCGCCGATCCGCCGCGATTGCGCGCGGCCTTGATGAAGCCGTCGACGACGTCCCACACCGACACGCCGATGACGACGATGAGCAGGACGGCCGCCGTGACGTCGCTCCCCTCGCCCCACGGCCAGCCGATCGCCTCCACGAACTCGGGGGCGAACAGCTGCCCGGTCACGAACAGCCAGACGGCGGGGATCGCGAAGGCGGCGTTCAGCAGCACGTTGATGCCGGCCATCGTCCAGGTCCAGCCGCGCAGGTAGATGACGATCGCGAAGGCCGCCTCGAGCGCGAGCAGGACGAGGAACCAGGGGATCCAGAACGACCACAGGGCTGGGTCGAGCACCGGGATCGGCTGGCGCTCGCCGCCGATCCAGACCACGCCGAACTGCTGCCACACGATCAGCACCGCGAACAGGGCGAGGAACACGAGCGAGGCGATGAGGTCGCCGAGCCGCCCGGCGCGGGCGTCGTCGCGCGGCTGCGGCAGCTGCTCGGGCGTCCACGTCGTGGTGGGCATCGCCGGCCCCGCGTTCCGCTCGAGCAGCGCGAACACCAGCGTCACCCAGAAGCAGAGGTTCACGAAGACCTGGATCGTGGTCGAGACGGTCGCGGCGACCATCTCGCCGATCTCCGCACCCGAGACCACTTGACCCAGCAGCACGCCCGCGGCCGCGAGCGGCACGACGATGGCCAGCAGCAGCCTCAGCAGCCGCCACCACATGAGGTAGTACTTGGGGCCGATGAGCTGCAGCGGGCGGTCGACGTAGCTCGCGGCGAGGGCGAGCGGGTCGCCGAGCTCGACGAGGGCGGCGTGCTCGGCGTCGGCGGGCGCCGCGCCCCGCTCGACGTTCGCATCGGTCACGTCGCCGATGCGCTCGCGGAGCTCACGCGCGAACTCGGCGCGCTGGGCCTCGGGCAGGCTGCGGGCCGCGGCCCACACGTAGCGGTCGGTCAGGGTGGTCATCGTCCATCTCCCAGGTCGAGGCGTGCGAGCGCATCGTCGATGCGGTGCCAGTCGTTCATGAGCGCCCCGGCGAGTCGCTCGCCGGCGTCGCTCGTGCGGTAGAACTTGCGGGGCCGGGCCTCGTCGGTGTTCCACTCGCTCGTGAGGAGCCCCTGCTTCTCGAGTCGGCGCAGGAGCGGGTAGAGGGTGTTCGCGTCGACCAGGATGCCGAGGTCGTCGAGCGACTCGAGCAGCGCGTACCCGTAGTCGGGCGTGCGCAGCCGGATCAGGCACGCGAGCACCACGGTGCCGCGGCGCAGTTCCTGCAGGTGGCCGGCGGTCGTGTCATCGGTGCTCATGTCCGACACGATACTGTGTGTCACACACTATTGCAAGAGACACGATGAAGTGACGGATGCCGCGCGCCCGCGGCATCCGCTCGGTCACTGGTCGGCGTGGGCCTCGAGGAACTCGTACACCTCGGCGTCGTCGACGCCCGGGAACGTGCCCGATGGCAGCGGCGAGAGCACGTGCGCGTGCAGGCGCGCGCTCGGCCACGCGTGGCCGGCCCAGCGCTCGGCGAGTCCGTCTGGAGCCCGGCGGCAGCACGCGTCGTCGGGGCAGGTCGAGTTCACCCGCACCGTGGTCTCGCGCCCGCGGAACCACTTCGCCTGCGCGAACGGCACGCCCACCGTGATCGAGAACTCCGCGGCATCCGTGCGCCCGGTCTGGGTCGCGCACCAGTAGGTGCCGGCAGGCGTGTCGGTGTACTGGTAGTTCTCGGTGGTGCGGTTGGTCTGCTCGAAGGCGGTGCGGGCGCTCCACTTCTTGCACACCCACTGGCCCTCGATCGAGCCCGTCACGTCGGTGGGCAGCGGCAGCCCGTCGTTCTCGTAGCCCTTCAGCAGGGCGCCGTCGCCGTTCACGCGCAGGAAGTGCAGCGTCATGTCGAGGTGGCTCGTGGCGAGGTTCGTGAACCGCAGCGCCGCGGCCTCGTGCGTCACGCCGAACGCGTCGCGGAAGTCCTCGATCGCGAGCCGCTTCTCCTTCTTCGCCTGCTGCAGGAACGTGACGGAGGCCTCCTGCGGCATCAGGCAGGCGGCCGCGAAGTAGTTGATCTCGAGCCGCTGCCAGAGGAACTCGTCGTAGCTCGCCGGCGGCGTGTGCCCGAGGAGGCGGTGCGCCATGGCCTGCAGCGCCATCGAGCGCAGTCCGTGCCCGCCCGGGATGGACGCGGGCGGCAGGTAGATGCGGCCGTTCGCGAGGTCGGTGATCGACCGCGTCGAGTCGGGGAGGTCGCTCACGTAGATGAGCTGGAACCCGAGGCGCTCGGCCATCACGCTGACCTCGCGGTGCGTGAGCGCGCCCGTGCGGTGGCCGGAGGCACGCACCTGGTCTTCGGCGAGCTGCTCGATGTCGGGCAGGTGGTTGTCCTGCGCGCGCATGCGCTCGCGCAGGTCGGTGTTCGCGCGCCGCGCCTCCTCGGGCGTCGCGATGGCCTCGCTCGCGCGTCGCTGCAGCTCGCGGTGCAGCCCGACGATCGACTCGAGCGTCTCGTCGCTGATGCCGCGGCCCGGACGGATCGCCGGCAGGCCGAGGGTCGCGTAGAGCGGGCTCGACTGCGCGCGCCCGAGCTCGAGCTCGAGGGCCGCGCGCCGACTCGGCGCCTCACGGGCCAGGAGGTCGGCGAGCTCGACGTCGAGGGCGCCCGCGAGGGCGTCGAGCGTCGAGAGCTTGGGCTCGCGCTTGCCGTTCTCGATGAGCGAGAGCTGGCTGCCCGCGAGGCCGACCGCCTCGCCCAGCTGGTCGAGGGTCAGGCCGCGCTCGCCGCGGAAGTGGCGGATGCGCTGGCCGAGGGTGGCGAGGTCAGGGGAGCCGGCTCTCATGCCTTAAGAATAGCGAAAGATCGATGATTCTTAACACGCGGAATGGCCGAACAGACGGCAGAATCCGGCGCATCCTTGAAGTACGAACCAATCCGGCCGGCCGGTCGGGACCCTGGAAAGGAACGAAGATGACGATCTCCGAGTTCTCCATCGGCACCGAGACCACCGCCGACGACGACCGCGCGCGACGGGGCACGACGGATGCCGCGTTGAACGCCTGGGTCGCGGAGATCGCCGCCCTCACCAAGCCCGACGAGATCGTCTGGTGCGACGGCTCGAAGCACGAGGCCGACCTCCTGACGAAGCAGCTCGTGGCCGAGGGCAAGCTCACGAAGCTGAACCCGGAGTGGCGCCCCAACAGCTACCTCGCGCGCACCGACCCGTCAGACGTCGCCCGGGTGGAGGACCGCACCTTCATCTGCTCGACCTACGAGGAGGACGCCGGTCCCACGAACAACTGGCGCGACCCGCGCGAGATGCGCGCGGAGCTCACCGAGGTCTTCGACGGCTCGATGAAGGGCCGCACGCTGTACGTCGTGCCGTTCTCGATGGGCCCGCTCGGCGGCCCCATCTCGCAGCTCGGCGTCGAGATCACCGACTCGCCGTACGTCGTGCTCTCCATGGGCATCATGACCCGCATGGGCGAGCAGGTGTACCGCCTCATCGAGGCCGGCGAGCCCTGGGTGCGCACGGTGCACTCGGTCGGGTACCCGCTCGTCGACGGCGTCGGCCACCGCCGCGCCGAGGTCGACTGGCCGTGCAGCGACACGAAGTACATCGTGCAGTTCCCCGACTCGCGCGAGATCTGGTCGTACGGCTCGGGCTACGGCGGCAACGCCCTGCTCGCGAAGAAGTGCTTCGCGCTGCGCATCGCGAGCGTCATGGCTCGCGACGAGGGCTGGCTCGCCGAGCACATGCTGCTCATCAAGATCACGTCGCCGCAGGGCAAGGTCTACCACGTCGCCGCCGCGTTCCCGTCGGCCTGCGGCAAGACGAACCTCGCCATGCTGCAGCCCACGATCCCCGGCTGGTCGGTCGAGACCATCGGCGACGACATCGCCTGGATGCGCCCCGGCGACGACGGCCGCCTCTACGCGATCAACCCCGAGGCGGGCTTCTTCGGCGTCGCGCCCGGCACGGGCGAGTCCACGAACCCGACCGCGGTGCAGACCCTGTGGGGCAACACGATCTTCACGAACGTGGCGCTCCGCCCCGACGGCGACGTGTGGTGGGAGGGGCTCACCGACACCCCGCCGTCGCACCTCACCGACTGGGAGGGCAACCCGTGGACGCCGGAGTCCGGTCGTCCGGCCGCGCACCCGAACTCGCGCTTCACCGTGGCCGCCGACCAGTGCCCGCAGATCTCCGACGACTGGGACGCCCACGACGGCGTGCCGATCGACGCGATCCTGTTCGGCGGGCGTCGCGCCACCAACGTGCCGCTCGTCGCCGAGGCCCGCAGCTGGAAGCACGGCGTGTTCATGGGCGCCACGATCTCGTCGGAGCAGACCGCGGCCGCCGAGGGGACTGTGGGCGAGCTGCGCCGCGACCCGTTCGCGATGCTCCCGTTCTGCGGCTACAACATGGCGGACTACTGGGGCCACTGGGTCAAGATGGGCCGCATCCTCGGACCGAACGCGCCGAAGATCTTCCAGGTGAACTGGTTCCGCAAGGGCCAGGACGGCAAGTTCCTCTGGCCCGGATTCGGCGAGAACTCGCGCGTGCTCGAGTGGATCGTCGGCCGCATCGAGGAGGAGGCCGACGTCGTCGAGACGCCGATCGGCCTGCTCCCGGCGCCCGGCTCGCTCGACCTCGACGGCCTCGAGATCACGGATGCCGCGCTCGAGCACCTCTTCGACGTCGACCGCGACTCGTGGCTCGCCGAGTGCGACCTCACCGAGGAGTACTTCGCCCAGTTCGGCGACCGCGTGCCTGCGGCGCTGAAGGCGGAGCTCGCCAGCCTGCGCTACCACCTGTCGCACGAGGCGGCGTAGCACTCGACCCGAGGGCCGGAGCGCGCACGGGAAGGCGCGCCCGGCCCTCGTGCATGCCCGGCGCCGTTCGCGGCGCGCGGCGGAATCGCACGTCCCCACCGGCTCCACGCGGCTAGCGTGTGCCGCAGAGGGGAGCGCGATGGAGTTCGGCGAGGTCATCTCCAGGGCCGGCGAGGTCGTCGACGTCATCGGCGTGATCGCGATCGTCGTCGGCGTCGCCTACGCGCTCATCGACGCGGCGCTGCGCGGCCTGCGTCGCGTCGGTCCCGTCTACACGCGGTTCCGTCGGGTGCTCGGGCGGGCGATCCTGCTCGGCCTCGAGCTGCTGGTGGCCGCCGACATCATCAAGACCGTGGCGGTCACGCCGACGCTCGAGTCGGTCGCGGTGCTCGCCATCATCGTCCTCATCCGGACGTTCCTCAGCTGGTCGCTCGAGCTCGAGATCTCGGGCCGCTGGCCGTGGCAGAAGCGCCGCGAGGACCTCGACCAATCCGCGCCGGCGGAGGCCGAGGGCATCTGACCGCCGCCCGTCCCGGCCGCGTTGCCGAGCCACGGCGCCCGGAGTACCTTTCGGCCATGGAATGGTGGTGGACCGTCCTGATCCTGGCGGGTGGGCTCATCGTCTTCGGCGTCGTGCTCGCGAGGCGGATCCGGCGCGACCGGTCCGCCGGGACCGAGGGCCCCGATGCGTTCGACGACCCCGGCACGCGTACGGCCGAGCGTGGGCGCGACGATCCCGAGATCCGGCAGTGGGGCGCCGGAGGCCCCGGCTAGGCACGCACTCTCGGCGACGGACGACCCGTCACGCGCCGAGCGGCCACGCCGCGACGACGCGGCGGTGGTGGCCGCCCTGCGGCGGCCGCATGTCGATGAGTGCCACCGTGGCGAGCTCGACCCGGTCGCCCGGCCGGATGCGCCCGTGCTGCTTGCGGGTCACGTGCGGCCGGAAGTCCAGGCGCGGCTGCACGTCGACGCCCGCACGCTGCAGCGCTGCGAGCGTGCGCGTGCGCAGCCCGGCGAGCTCGCCGCCGTCGACGACGAGCGTGACCGGCACGTCGCGACGACGCCCGAACATCGCGTCGTCGCCGGCGCCCGCGTGGATCGTCCGAGCGCCGTGTCCGATGCCGGCGACCTCGCCGAGCACGGCGGCGACCTCATCGGCGCCGAGCGACGTCGGGAACGGCTCCACCAGCGTCACGTGCAGCGGCCACTGCGCCACCGTGAACTCGTCGCCCGCGGCGAGCGGGACGAGCGGCAGCACGACGACGAAGCGCGCCATCCGGCGAGTCTAGCCGGGGCGCGCTGCGTCGAACGGGGTGGGTGCGGGCGTCACGCCACGCGGTGCGGCTCGTCGAGCCGGCCGAGCAGGCGCAGCATCGCGGCGGGCGCGTAGCGGAACTCGATGGTCCCGGTCGCGCCGGGACCGGCGGGGCCGATCCAGGTGCTCGAACCCTCGTGCACGCGCACCCAGCCGTCCTGGAACAGCAGGTCGGTGCCGATCACGAACGCCATCGCGGGGGTGTCGCCCTGGCGCACGGCGATCGATCCCTCGAACACCTGCGAGGCCGACGCGTCCTGGTCCTCGCGGGCCTGGACCCCGACGAGCGGGCGGGCGATCGGCGTGCCGAAGCCCGGGGCCTGGAACGGGCTCGCCTTCGCGGCATCCGCGACGATGCCGAAGTTGACGCTCGTCGAGGCGAGGCTGAGGGCCGCCTGGCCGTCGAGCACGAGCCGGCTCGACACGCTGAAGCGGTAGTAGAGGCGTCCGGACTCACGGGCCGGCGGCAGCACGGCGACGCTCGCCCAGTTGCGAGACCAGCCGAGGGGCGCGCCCTCGCGGCTGGGCGGGTCGTAGACGCTGGCCGTGATGCGCACGGCGCCGTCGGCCTGCGTCGCGGCGGCGTGCAGCGAGCTGCGTCCGCGGTCGGACTCGGGCATCTCGTCGCGCACGGGCGTGAACGCCGGCAGTCGCTGCGGCTCCCAGTGGCGGAGCCAGCCCTGGATGCCGGCCTGGACGCGGTCGAACGAGTCGCCGAAGCCGGACCGGGACGACGAGGCGTCGGTGGCATTGGGCAGGTCGTCGATGAGTTCGACGGGCAGCTCCTCGACGCGGGAGAGGTCGCGGGCGCCGGTGACGGTCGCGATGGTCATGGTGGTCCTCCGTGGGGGGAATGGGCTCGGGGCATCCGGAACCGGATGCGGATTCCCACGCTACGGAGGGCGTCGCGCCGGGCCATCCCGGCTAGCCCCCAAACCGCCCCGGGGTGAACCCTGAGGCTGGTGCGCCGGGCAGGGACCGGCGCACGAACGAACTCACACCAGCAGCTGATGCGCCGCGAGGTCGCGGTACAAGGGCACGGATGCCACGAGCTCCGCGTGCGTCCCCTCGCCGATCACGCGGCCCTCCTCGAGCACGACGATGCGGTCGGAGTCGATCACGGTCGAGAGGCGGTGCGCGATCACGACGAGCGTGCGTCCGGCGGCGACCTCGTCGATGGCCTCGCGCATGAGCCGCTCGTTGAGGCCGTCGAGCGACGAGGTGGACTCGTCGAGCAGCAGGATGGGCGGCGCGGAGAGCAGCGCGCGGGCGATGGCGAGGCGCTGGCGCTCGCCGCCCGAGAGCATGATGCCGTCCTCGCCCACGGCCGCGTCGAGGCCGGCGGGGTCGCGGTCGAGGACGCCGCCGAGGTTCACCGCACGCAGTACGTGCTCGCACTCGTCGTCGGTCGCGTCGGGGCTGCCGAGCTTGAGGTTGTCGCGCAGGGTTCCGGCGAGCACGGGCGCGTCCTGCTCGACGTACCCGATCTGGCTGCGGAGCTCGGCACGGTCGAGCGCGCGAAGGTCGAGGCCGCCCATGCGCACCTCGCCGATGCTCGGGTCGTAGAACCGCTCGATGAGCGCGAGGATCGTCGACTTGCCCGCGCCCGACGGTCCCACGAGCGCGATGCGCTGCCCGCGCGGCACCTGGAAGCTGACGCCGCGCAGGACGTGCTGCCGATCCGTCACCTCGGGCTCGGGGAGGTGCTCGTCGGGGGAGTCGTTGCCGGGGTCGGCCGGGTCCTGCTTCGTGGCGGCGTAGGCGAAGTGCACGTCGTCGAACTCGATCGCCGCGGCATCCGGTCGCAGGCCGTCGTTCGCGGCGCCGACCATGACCGAGCGGGGCGCGAGCTCGCGGTCGTATGCGTCCTCGTCGGGCAGGTCGAGGATCTCCTGGATGCGCCCGAGCGCGCCGAGCGCCTGGTTCACCGAGGTGATGGCGCCGAAGGCCTGGCCGAGCGGCAGGATCATCATGAACAGGAACAGGATGAACGACACCAGGTTCGCGACCGTGATCGCGCCGCTCGCGACGCGGTAGCCGCCGACGCCGAGCACGACGAGGAACGAGACCTGCATCGCGATGCCCGCGATCGGCACGATGAGCGCTGAGATCTTCGCGACCTGCACGCCCATGCGCCACGCGCCCTCGGCCTCCTCGTCGACGGCGCCGATCTCACGGTCGGTGGCGCCCGCCGCGCGGATCGTGCGCACCGAGCTGATGGCCCGCTCGACGGCAGCGGCGACGTCGCCGACCTTCTCCTGCGCCCGGTGCGACGCCTCGCGCACGCGCCGGGAGAGCAGCGTCACCGTGGTGATCGCGATCGCGATGACGAGCACCGTGAGGCCGAGCAGCACCGGGTCGAGGATGAGCATGGCGATGAGCGCGCCGACGAACGTGACGGCGCCGCCGACCGCCTCGACGAGGCCCTGCGTGAGCACGGCGCGCAGCATGGTCGTGTCGCTGCCGACGCGGGAGACGAGGTCGCCCGTGCGGCGCGTGTCGAACTCCGAGACGGGCAGGCGCAGCAGCTTCGCCACGAGTCGCTTGCGGCTCGACAACACGACGCCCTCGCCCGTGCGCTGCAGCAGGTAGTGCTGGTAGCCCGAGATGATCGCGCTCACCACCACGAGCGCGACGAGGCCCCAGACCAGCCAGCCGAGCGGCTCGCCGGCCTCGACGACGTTGATGACGCGGCCCACGAGCAGCGGCTGCGCGAGGCTCGTGAGGGCGCCGACGATCGAGAGCACGGCGACCCAGATGAGCACGGGCCGGTGCTCGAAGATGAACGGCAGCAGCTGCGTGAAGGTGGCGCGCGGCCCCTCCTGCGGCGCCCGCCGTGCGAACGGGCTGCGCCGGGTCTCGGTCCGGGTGTCGGTGTCGCTCATGTCCTCTTCCTGATCCGCGTCGTGCTTCGCGCGGTGGGCGGATGCCGCACCCGCCCGGTGGTCGCGTCGTCGCCGCCTTGCAGCATACGTGTCCCGGCTGGGTGCGGAGCCCGGCCGTGCGCCGGGCTCAGCCACGCCCGTACCTCTTGTGCACCGCCTGCTTCGACACGTCGAGCGCCAGCGCGATGAGCTGCCAGCTCGATCCGGCCGCGCGGGCGCGGCGCACGGCCACGGCCTCGGCGCGATCGAGCTCGCGGTTCAGCTCGATGCGCGCGTGGTGCAGCTCGCGCAGCGCCCGGTAGGGGTCGCCGCCGTCGGCCGCGGCGATGGCGGTGCGGAGGGTGCGGTCGTCCATGGCGTCAACCGTAGTTGACGATCGGGCGGCGTGTCAATCCAGGTTGACGCCGCTTGCGGACCGCGACGCCGAAGGCGCAGAGCATTTCGCGACTCCTGAAACGAAGGACGGAAACGGCAGCGACGATTCGTCCTAGCTTTCAGGAGCCGCGCAGCACCTCGGTGCTCACGTCGTGGTGGTGAGTGCGTCACCGGGTCGCGAATGGCGACATGGACTCCCGGCGCCGTTCACGGTGTAGCGTGCGCACCGGGGTTGGCGAGCACGGCGGCAGCGCTCGCGTGCCCGGCGAGGCAGGCCGCGGCGGTATCCGCCCCACGCAGCGTTGCGGCGAGGAACCCGGCCGCGAACGCGTCGCCCGCGCCCGTGAGGTCGCGGATGTCGGCGACGGGCGCCACGTCGACGCGCTCCGCGAGCGCGCCGTCGACGATGACGTCGGTGGGCAGCGGCCCGTGCTTCACCACGACGACGGGGGCGACGGATGCCGCGACCGCGCCGCCGCCCGCGAGGCCGAGCAGCGCCGCCTCGTCCTCGTTCGCGAACGCCAGCTCGGGCCCGATCGCCCGGAACAGGTCCAGCGCGAGGTCGGTGCCGAGCCCCGCGATGAGGCCCGTCGACGACGCGTCCACCGAGACCCGGATGCCGCGAGCGCGGGCGACGACGGCGAGCCGCACGAGCTCGCCCCGCATCGGCTCGCGCTCGAGCCCGTAGGCGGGCAGGTGCAGCCACGCGACCCCGTCGAGCCACGCCTCGTCGACGTCGGCGAGCAGGGCCGAGGCGCCGCGGTCGGGGAACATCGTGCGCTCGCCGTCGGCGTCGATGAGCAGCACGACCGTGCCGGTGCGCCCCTCACGCTGCACGCGCACGTCGACCCCGGCGGCGGCGAGGTCGTCGGCGAGCGCGTCGCCCGCGGCATCCGCCCCGACCCGGCCGATGAAGCGGGTCGGCACGAGCGGTGCGGCCAGGGCGGCGACGTTCGCGGCGCTGCCGCCGCGAGCGCGGAAGACGCGGGCGGCCGTGTCGGTCGCGACGCGGAGCGGCTCGTCGGCCCACACCACGACGTCCTCGACGAGGTCGCCGACGACCGCGAGGAGGCCCGCCGGGTCAGCCGGCGACGGCACGCGCGATCTCCGCGCCGAGCGCGACGTTGCCGCGGTACACCTCGAGGTTCACCTCGAGGCTGCGGCCGGCGGTCGCGCGCTGCACGTGGTCGAGCAGGAACGGCGTCGTGTCATGGCCTGAGACGCCGGCAGCGGATGCCGCGTCGAGCGCCTCGGCGAGCACGCGGTCGTGGAAGGCGGGGTCGAGCTGCTTCGCCGCATCGACCGGATTGGCCACGAGCACGGCCGACGCGAGGCCGAGCTCGTCGCGCGCACGCGCCAGCGCCGCGGCATCCGCCGGGCTCTCGATGCGGTAGTCGAGCGCGAAGCCCGAGTCGGCGACGTAGAAGCCGGGATAGCGGTCGGTGCGGTAGCCGACGACGGGCACGTTGAGCGTCTCGAGGCGCTCGAGCGTCGCGCCGATGTCGAGGATCGACTTCACGCCGGCGCTCACGAGCGTGATGGGCGTGGACGCGAGCGTGCCGAGGTCGGCCGACTCGTCGAACGTCTCGCTCGCGCCGCGGTGCACGCCGCCGAGCCCGCCCGTCGACATGACGCGGATGCCGGCGCGGTGCGCGAGCCACGCCGTCGCGGCGACCGTGGTGCCGCCGTCGAGCCCCTTCGCTCGGGCGATCGGCAGGTCGCGCACGCTCACCTTCACGACGCCGTCGGCGGTGCAGAGCCGTTCGATCTCCGCCGCGGAGAGACCGACGACGGGCACGCCGTCGACGACGCCGATGGTGGCCGGCACGACGCCCGCGTCGCGTACGAGCTGCTCGGAGGCCGAGCCGACCTCGAGGTTGCGCGGGCGCGGCAGCCCGTGGGTGAGGATGGTGGACTCGAGGGCGAGCACCGGACGGCCCTCGTCGACCGCGGTGCGCACCTCGTCGGACACCCGGATCACGGGCGGGGGAGTCTGCATGAGGTCATCGTAGGCGGGCCGTGCGTCGCCGGGGCGGGCCGCCGCGGCATCCGCTCGCAGATGTCGGTGCCCGGGGCTACGGTGGGATACCGTGCCAGCACCTGTCATCGTCGCCCGGAACCTCGTGAAGCGCTACGGGGACTTCGCCGCCGTCGACGGCATCTCGTTCGAGGTCGCGCCCGGCGAGTCGTTCGGGCTGCTCGGGCCGAACGGCGCCGGCAAGTCCACGACGATGCGCATGGTCGGCGCGGTCTCCACGCGCACGTCGGGCGAGCTCGAGGTCGTCGGCCTCGACCCCGACGTGCACGGTCCCGAGATCCGGTCGCAGCTCGGCGTCGTGCCGCAGTCCGACAACCTCGACACCGAGCTGCGCGTACGCGAGAACCTGCTCGTCTACGGCCGCTACTTCGGCCTGCCGTCCCGGCTCGTCTCCACGCGTGCCGACGAGCTGCTCGCGTTCGCCCAGCTCGCCGACAAGGGCAAGGCGAAGGTGGACTCGCTCTCGGGCGGCATGAAGCGGCGGCTGACCATCGCGCGCGCCCTCATCAACGACCCGCGCGTGCTGCTGCTCGACGAGCCCACGACGGGCCTCGACCCGCAGGCGAGGCACATCCTGTGGGACCGCCTCTTCCGCCTCAAGGAGCAGGGCACCACGCTCCTGCTCACCACCCACTACATGGACGAGGCCGAGCAGCTCTGCGACCGGCTCGTGGTCGTCGACAAGGGCGCGATCATGGCCGAGGGCACGCCCGCCGAGCTCATCCGCCGCTACTCCTCGCGCGAGGTGCTCGAGGTGCGGTTCGGCAGCGACCGCAACAGCGAGGTGGCCCCGCGCCTCGACGGCATCGGCGATCGCATGGAGGTGCTGCCCGACCGCATCCTCGTGTACAGCGACAACGGCGAGTCCGAGCTCGTGCGCATCACCGAGGCGGGCCTGCACCCGCTCACGAGCCTCGTGCGCCGGTCGAGCCTCGAGGACGTCTTCCTGCGCCTCACCGGACGGAGCCTCATCGAATGAGCGGCGACGTCTCCACCGAGGTTCGCAGCGACACCGCGCGGGCGCTCGCCGCGGGCCGCCGGCCGCGCCGCTGGGGCGCCTGGTACGTCGCGCTCCACCGCTTCCGCGTGATGCGCAGCTACACCGGCACGGTCGTGGTCGCGGGCATCGGCAACCCGCTCATCTACCTGTACGCGCTCGGCGTCGGCCTCGCGACGATCGTCGACACCGACCTCGACGGCGTGAGCTACCTCGTGTTCGTCGCGCCCGCGCTGCTCGCGAGCGCGGCCATCACGGTCGCGAGCGAGGAGTTCACGTATCCGATCATGCTCGGGTACAAGTGGAACCCGACGTTCACGGGCATGAGCGCCTCGCCGCTGCGGCCGACCCAGATCGTCGACGGCGTCGTCATCTCGGTCGCCGTGCGCATGACGGTGAACCTCGTGCTGTTCTTCGCGCTGATCCTCGTGTTCGGCGCCGCGCCGTCGCCCATCGCGTTCCTCTCGATCGTCGCGGGCCTGCTCGGCGGACTCGCGTTCGGCGCCGTGCTCATGGGCTACACCTCCACGCTCGAGGAGGACACCGGTCAGCTCGCCATGGTCATGCGCTTCATCGTGCTGCCGATGACGCTCTTCTCGGGCACGTTCTTCCCGCTGTCGACGTTCCCGATCTGGCTGCAGTGGATCGGCTGGGTCTCGCCGCTCTGGCACAGCACCGAGCTCGCGCGGGTCTTCTCCTACGGGTACGCCGAGCCCATCTGGCTCACCGTCGTGCACGTCGCCTACCTCGCCGCGCTCATCGTGATCGGCTGGGCGTGGTCGCGCCGCATCGCCGTGCGGAGGCTGAACCGATGACCGACCTCACGCAGCGCGACCCGGTGCGGCCCGGCGCACGCTCCCGCCCGGTGCGGTCGCTCTACGCCGGCAACGCACGAGCGGTGATGCTGCGCGGCTGGCGGGCGACCCGGAGCACCAACTGGCTCGTCATCGTGAGCGGCTTCTTCGAGCCGATCTTCTACCTGCTCGCCATGGGCATCGGGCTCGGCACGCTCGTCGGCACCGTCACGACCGAGAGCGGGCAGCAGGTGCCGTACGCCGCGTTCATCGCGCCCGCATTGCTCGCCACCGCTGCCATGAACGGCGCGATCTACGACTCGACGTGGAACGTGTTCTTCAAGATGCAGTTCGCGAAGCTCTACGAGGGGATGCTCTCCACGTCGCTCGGACCGCTCGACGTCGCGCTCGGCGAGATCCTCCTCGCCCTGCTGCGCGGCGCCCTCTACGCCGTGGGGTTCCAGCTCGTCATGCAGGTGCTCGGCCTCAACCTCTCGTGGTGGGCCCTGCTCGCGGTGCCGGCCGTGCTGCTCATCGCGTTCGGCTTCGCCAGCCTGGGCATGGCCATCACGAGCTACATGAAGACGTTCCAGCAGATGGACTGGATCAACTTCGTCATGCTGCCGATGTTCCTCTTCTCGGCGACGTTCTACCCGATCACCGTCTACCCCGAGTGGCTGCAGACGGTCATCCAGGCGCTGCCGCTCTGGCACGGCGTCGAGCTGGTGCGCGGCCTCACCACGGGCGACGTCGGGTGGGGCATGCTCTGGCACGTGCTCTACTACCTCGTCATGATCGCGATCGGGCTCGTGTTCACGACCCGGCGGCTGCGCGCGCTCTTCCTCGACTGAGGCGGGAACCCTCAGTCCACGAGGTCGTCGGGCGGCAACGCCCAGGCGTCGTCGAGCAGGATCCGCTCGGGCGGCGTCACGTGCCAGACGCCGTCGGGGTCGTCGGCGGCGGCCACGGCGAACAGCGACGGCAGTGCGGCCTCCCAGTGCGCACGCGACTCCCACATGGCGAGCCCGACGATCCGGCCCCCGCCGTCCTCGCGCCACGGGCCGATCTGGATGAGCCCCGGAGTACCCAGCGCGGCGAGGCGCACGCGGTTCATCGAGTCGAGCACCTCCTGCTCGAAGCCCGGGTTCGCGTGGTGGATCGACAGGTGGATGAACATGGGCCCACGCTAGCCGCGCGGCGCCGCGAGCGGCAGTGTTTCCGCGTGTGACGGCCGGCCGCGACATCCGCCGAAGCCGCGCGTATCGTGGCCGGAACGAACAACCGAGGAGCACTCATGTCGCACCGCGAGCCGCACGCCGCCACCGAGCCCCGCACGGGCGAGGTCATGGGCATGCGCGGCTGCGAGTCGGCGGCGGAGTGCCGGAGCCACCGGCCCGGGCACGGCCTGCACGTCATGCAGGACCGACTCGCGACGACGACGGCGAGCAAGTGGATCGACGCGATCGTGGTCGACGTCGACGACGAGGGCTTCGCGACGCTCGCCGACTTCGGTGGCGACGAGGTGCGCCGCGTCTGGCACCACGACGCGTTCGGCGGCACGCTGGCCGTCGGCGAGCCCGTCGGGCTGCACGGCGTCTACGGCGTGCTCGCGCGGGGCGATGAGCGACACAGCGTCGCGTTCGCCTGACCTCGCCGCTCGCATGATGCGTCGGTCGACGGCATGACGCAGGGCGCGTCGTCGTGAACTGACGCGCCCCGGAACTGCGTCGGGCCTCACGCCATCGGCATCGCCTCGCTCATGGCGCCCATCATCTTCTCCATCGCCATGACGGCCTGGTCGCACGCCATCGCGCACATGCGGCAGTGCTCGCTCATCTCGGCGTGCATCATGCACTCCGCGGAGCAGGCGCGGCACATCACGATCGTCGTCTGCATCATCGACATCATGACCTGCATGTCCATGCCGTTCATGCGGAGCATCATGCGCATCATGGTGTCGCAGACGTCCGCGCAGTTCGCGCAGAGTCCGGCGCACCGGCCCATGCCCTCGCCCGCATCCGCGTCGGCGCACATGATGCACGCCTGGGTACACGCGGAGAGTGCTTCGAGCGCCTCCTGCATCATCATCGGGTCCATGTCCTTCATGGGCATGTCCGACGACGACATGGCGCCCTTCATCATGTCCATCGTCGTGTTCATCATCCGGGGCTCGCCGTTCCGGGTCGCCGAGCGCCGACGGTGCCGGCTGGACGTCCACGGCGGCCCTGTTCGGTCACATGCTACGCCGGGCTCCGGGCGCCGAGAAGGGGCCGGTCGCAGGGTTCACGAGCACGAAACAGGGCGGATGCCGCAGCCTCGAGCGCTGCGGCATCCGCCCGTCGTTCAGCGTGTCGCTACAGGGACGCGGCCTCGGCCTGCGCCTCTGCGAGGCGGCTCTCGGCGTCGCCCGCCGCCTCGAAGTCGACGTCCTTCGTCTCCTTCGAGACGAGCAGTGCGATGAGCGTGAGCACGGCCATGACCGAGAGGTAGACGCCCACCCAGAACGGGCTGCCGCCGCCCGCCTGCCAGAGCGCGACCGCGATGAACGGCGCCACCGCGGCGCCGAGGATCGACGACACGTTGTACGAGATGCCCGAGCCCGTGTAGCGCACGTTCGTCGGGAACAGCTCGGGCAGCAGCGCGCCCATGGGGCCGAACGTCAGGCCCATGAGCGAGAAGCCCACGACGAGCCAGAGCATGACGCCCCAGAAGCCGGCGCCGAGCAGCGGCACCCAGACGAGGCCGAACACGATGATGCCGAGCGTGACCCAGATGAGCGTGCGACGACGGCCCCAGCGATCGGCCCACGGGCCCGAGACCAGCGTGAAGATGCCGAAGAACACCACGCCGCCGATGAGCATCAGCACGAACGTGTTGTACGAGTAGCCGAGGCCCGGCAGCGCGCCCTCGGCCGGCTCGACCGGCGCGCGGCCGTACGCCAGCGAGAACGTCGTCATCAGGTAGAAGAGCACGTACGTCGCCAGCATGAAGAACGTGCCGAGGATGAGCTGCTTCCAGTAGCTGCGGAACACGCTCGCGAGCGGGAGCCGCTTGAGGCGGCCGGTCTTCGACGCCTTCGCGAACGCCGTGGACTCCACGAGGCGGAGCCGCACCCACAGGCCGACGGCCACCATGACGATGGAGAACAGGAACGGGATGCGCCAGCCCCAGTCGAGGAAGGCCTGCGACGGCATCGACGGGTCCTCGGACGGCAGCATCGCGGCGATGACGAGGAACAGCCCGTTCGCGATGATGAAGCCGATCGGCGCACCGAGCTGCGGGAACGTGCCGTACCAGGCCCGCTTGCCCTCTGGTGCGTTCTCGGTCGCGACGAGCGCGGCGCCCGACCACTCGCCGCCGAGCGCGAAGCCCTGCGCGATGCGCAGGATCACGAGCAGGAGCGGCGCGAACCAGCCGACGACCGCGTAGGTCGGCAGCACGCCGATCAGGAAGGTCGCGATGCCCATCGTGAGCAGCGCGCCGACGAGCGTCGCCTTGCGGCCGTGCTTGTCGCCGAGGTGGCCGAAGACGATCGCGCCGAGCGGCCGGGCGACCATGGCCGCGCCGAAGATCGCGAACGACGAGAGCAGGGCGGTCGTGGGATCGCCGGCCGGGAAGAAGAGGTGGGGGAAGACGAGCACCGCCGCCGTCGCGTAGACGTAGAAGTCGTAGAACTCGATCGTCGTGCCGATGAGGCTGGCGAGGATGACGCGACTGCGGGGGTTGGCTGGGGTGGTGGCTGCGGCCGTGGCGGCCGCCGGGCTTGGTGAGGACATCGCCTGCGAGACTCCGTGGAACGTGGTGGATCGACTCCGCGACGGGCACGTCGGTCAGGCGTATGCGGGCCGCGAGGGGCTGGGAATCGTCGCTTGTGGCAACCGTTCGACACTACGCCCGCCGCATCCGGAGATCGAACCGGATGCGACGAGCGGCGTGGTCGGTGCGCTGAGCGGCGGGTCAGCGCCAGGCGACGGCGATGACGATGTTGGCGAACGTCAGCACGCCGACCGTCCACAGCGACCAGCTCGGCGCCGGGTCCTTCTTCCGGTAGACGAAGACGAGCACCGTGATGACGATCGCGATCACGAGCTTCACCGCGATCTTCACGTTGTTCACCTCGAACAGGTCGCCGAGCTGGATGGTGGCGACGAGCAGCAGGCCGGTCACGATCTGCGTGAGCGCGCCGCGCCACATGATCGGGAGCACGGTGCCCTTGCCCTGAGCGATCGCCTTCTGTTGCACCAGGAATCCGCCGAACAGCATGGCGAGGCCGACGAAGTGGAGGATGAGCAGGATGATGCGCAGGACGTCCATGCTCAGAGCCTAGGACTCGCGCACCGGTCGGACGACTCGAAACGGCCCGCGCGGACCGGAATCCATCGAAGGTCGGAGCCGGGGTCAGGCCCAGACGGCGCGCAGCACGCGCGCGGTCGCGATGGCCGCCTCGGCCGCCTCGCGGCCCTTGTCCTCCTTCGAGCCGGGGAGCCCGGCGCGGTCGAGGCCCTGCTGCTCGTCGTCGAGCGTCAGCACGCCGAACCCGACCGGCTTGCCCGTGTCGATCGCGACGCGCGTGAGCCCGTCGGTCGCGGCCGACGAGACGTACTCGAAGTGCGGCGTGCCCCCGCGGATGATGACGCCGAGCGCGACGACCGCGTCGGCGCCCGCCTCGAGCGCGGCCTTCGCCACCACGGGCAGCTCGAAGCTGCCGGGCACGCGCACCAGCTCGTACGCGGCGCCGGATGCCTCGAGGGTGCGGGTCGCGCCGGCGATCAGGCCGTCGGTGATCTCGTCGTGCCAGCTGCCGGCGACGACCACGACCCTGAGGCCGGTGCCGTCGACGTCGAGGGTGGGCGAGCCGTGACCGCTCATGATGCGTGTCCTTCCAGGAGGGCCTCAGCCGCGGCATCCGTCAGCTGCTGGTCGTCGATCGCGTGGCCCATGCGGCGACGCTTGGTGTCGAGGTAGCCGGTGTTGCCGGCGCCGACGCCGACGACGAGGGGGAGGCGCTCGGCCACGCGGATGCCGTGGGCCTCGAGCTGGCGCACCTTCTCGGGGTTGTTCGTGAGCAGGCGCACGGTGTCGACGCCGAGGTCGGCGAGGATCGCCGTGGCGGCGCCGTAGTCGCGCGCGTCGATGGGGAGCCCGAGCGCGAGGTTCGCGTCGAGCGTGTCGAGGCCGTCCTCCTGCAGGCGGTAGGCGCGCAGCTTGTTGATGAGCCCGATGCCGCGGCCCTCGTGCCCGCGCAGGTAGATCACGACGCCGCCGCGCTCCTGGATCTCGCTGAGCGCGGTGTCGAGCTGGGGTCCGCACTCGCACTTCAGCGACCCGAAGGCCTCGCCCGTCAGGCACTCGGAGTGCACGCGCACGACGGCGCCGGCGGGGTCGGTCGCGGGGTCGCCCGCGATGATCGCCACGTGGTCGGCCCCGGTCGAGCGGTCGCGGTAGGCGCGCACGGTGAACACCCCGTGGTCGGTCGGCAGCGAGGTCTCCACCTCGAACTCGACGCGCGACGTCTCGGGCACCTCGGCGGGCGCGCCCGTGAGGGCCTGGCCCGTGTGCCACTCGTCCATCCACTCGACGAGCGCCTCAACGGTCGTGACGGGCAGGCCGTCGCGGGCGCCGAGCTCGATGAGCCCGGGGAGCCGCATCATCTCGCCGTCGTCGGCGACGACCTCGCCGATGACGCCGACGGGGGAGAGGCCCGCGAGCAGCATGAGGTCGACTGCCGCCTCGGTGTGCCCTGCACGCTCGCGCACGCCGCCGTCGACGGCGCGCAGCGGCAGGATGTGGCCGGGACGGATGAGGCGGTCGGGCGTCGACGCCGGGTCGGCGAGCACGCGCAGCGTGTGGGCGCGGTCCGCGGCGCTGATGCCCGTCGACGTGCGGTCGGCCGCGTCGACCGAGATCGTGTACGCCGTGCCGCGCACGTCCTGGTTGCGCTCGGTCATGAGCGGGAGGTCGAGCCTGTCGGCGATCGCGTTCGTCATGGGCGCGCAGAGGAAGCCGCTCGTGTGGCGCACCATCCACGCGATCCACTCCTGGGTCGCGAACTCGGCCGCCATGATCGCGTCGCCCTCGTTCTCACGGGCCTCGTCATCGGCGACGATGACGGGCTTGCCGGCGCGCAGCGCCTCGAGCACCTCGGGGATCGTGGCCAGGCTCATGCGAGACCTCCCGCCCCCGCTGCGGCGGGTTCGGCGAGCGAGGACGGCAGCGAGCGGTGCACGTCGAAGCGCAGCATCCGCTCGACGTGGCGCGCGAGGATGTCGGTCTCGATGTTGACGAGGTCGCCCACCTGCCGGGCGCCGAGCGTCGTGGCGGCGAGCGTCTCGGGGATGAGCGACACCTCGAACCACGAGCCCGACGGCTCGTCGCCCAGGGCGCTCACGGTGAGCGACACGCCGTCGACGGCGATCGACCCCTTGTCGACGACGAGCGGCGCGTGCCCGTCGTCGAGCGAGAACCGGATGACGCGCCACGCCTCGCCAGGGCGCACCTCGAGCACGCGGGCGGTGCCGTCGATGTGGCCCTGCACGATGTGGCCGCCGAGGCGGTCGCCCACCTGCGCGGCGCGCTCGAGGTTCACCTCGAGGCCCTCGCGCACGCCGTCGAGCGTCGACATGGCCAGGGTCTGCGCCATGACGTCGGCCGTGAACGACGCGTCGTCGAAGTCGACGACGGTGAGGCACACGCCGGAGACGGCGATCGAGTCGCCGTGCTTCACGCCCTGCACGGCGAGAGGTCCGCGCACGGTGAGGCGCACCGCGTCGGCGCTGCGCTCGACGCGCGTGACGGTGCCGAGCTCCTCGATGATTCCGGTGAACATGTCAGTTCCCTTCGGTCGGTCTGGGGTGGGCGACGACCAGGAGGTCGTCGCCGAGCCGCTCGACGGCGGCGAGTTCGAGGCGCACGGCGTCGGCGATGGTCGCCACGCCGAGGTCGCCGAGTGCGAGTCGGGGGCCGCCGAGCAGGGCGGGTGCGAGGTAGATGAGCACCTCGTCGACGAGACCGGCCGCGAGGAACGCGCTCGCAAGGGTCGGTCCGCCCTCGACGAAGAGCGAGCGGATGCCCCGTCGCTGCAGTTCGTGCAGGTCGGCGGCCAGGTCGGCGCCCTCGAGGAACACGGGGGCGTGCGGATGCCGCGACACGGCCGCCTCTGCCGGCACCGGCCGTCGGCCGAACACCACGGGCACGGGCTGGGCGTCGAAGAACTCGCCGGCCGGCGTGCGCGCGGTGAGCGCCGGATCGTCGGCGAAGACGGTGCCCGTGCCGACGGCGATGGCGTCGGCCGCGGCGCGACGACGGTGCACGTCGGCGCGGGCCGCGGGCCCGGTGATCCACTGGCTCGTGCCGTCGGCGGCGGCCGCGCGGCCGTCGAGCGTCGCCGCCCACTTCACGGTCACGTGCGGGCGGCGGTGCCGGGCCGCGAACAGCCAGTCGTCGAGCATGGCCTCGGCTTCGTCGGCCAGCATGCCGGCGGTCACCTCGACGCCGGCCTCGCGCAGCCGGTCGGCGCCACCCGCCGAGTGGTCGCCCGGATCGGCGACGGCGTACACGACGCGGGCCACGCCGGCGTGGATGAGCGCCTCGGCGCAGGGGCCCGTGCGGCCGGTGTGGTTGCACGGCTCGAGCGTGACGACGGCGGTGGCGCCCTCGGCCGCGCCGGGCGCGAGCCTCGAGAGCGCGTCGACCTCGGCGTGCGCGGTGCCCGCGCCGCGATGCCATCCCTCGGCGAGCACGTCGCCGTGCGGGGAGAGGATGACGCAGCCGACGCGCGGGTTCACGCCGGTCGCGGGGCCGCGCATGGCGAGCTCGAGGGCGCGGCGCATCGCGGCGGCATCCGCCATGGTGTGCTCGCCCGTGGTCATCTCGGTCCCGTCTGGTGGGGCTCCGGGGATGCTCGGCGATGCGATCTGCCGTCGACCACGCATGGCGTGGCCGACACGTGCCGCCTCCCATCCGGACTTTCACCGTCGGTACCGGAATTCCACCGGTTCAACCACTCGCTCGAGGCCTCTCGACCCCGCGCTCGCAGCTCGCGGACTGTCACCGCCGGTTCGGACTTCCACCGACCCCGGAGCACGTTTCTCGTGTCGATTCTAGGTCAACGCAGCGACACGCCGACTATTCCCCGCCTGACCTCGTTCGCAGCATGCGCTCGACGTGTCAGCGGCACGCCTTCGAGGCCTCGATCTGCGCGTCCGACGGTCGGCCGTACATCTCGATGCCCGCGCCCGGCAGGTCGTAGCCCATGCCGATCGCCCAGGCCGTCGCCCATACCTCGTGGTCGCCGTCGAACGGCGCGGCGGCGAAGATGTCGTAGCACGCCTGGCGGAGCACCTGCGTGTGGCCGACCTCGTGCACGACCACGGCCTTCGCGTTCACGTCGTTCGCCCATTCCGACTCGATGCTCTCGGTCAGGGAGATGAGGCCCCAGCCCTGGCCGTCGGGCTTGAACTCGGCGGTGCCGGAGTACCAGGCGTCGCTCGACCGACCCGCGACGGTGTACGCCCACGCGAACTCGAGCTCGACGTCCGACGCGATCGACCGGGCGAACGCCTCGATCTCGGCGCGCACGGGATGCTCGAGGCGGTGCGCCTCCTCGGTGGCGTGCGACGCGCGGACGCCCGCGACCGCGGCGGAGAGAACGGTGAACCGGTCGGCGTCGCCGGAGGACACCCCCGGCGAGTGCCGCAGTCCGGCGAGGGCGTCCTCGACCGCGAACCGGTACTGGTACGTCGCGGACGGGCTCGCGTCGAGGGCGGCGCGGGCGAGCTCCTCCGTGCCGGTCAGCAGCGTCTCGGATGCCTCGGCGATCGCCTTCGTGCCGGCGGCGACCTGCTCGGCCGCGGCGTCGAAGCGCACCGCGGCCTCGTTGCGCGACGGGACGAGCTCGACGAGCTCGAAGAGGTCGCCGTACCGCTCCCACGCCGGCGCCATCGAGTCGGGCTCCCCGAGCTCGACCACGCCCGTGGGCGCCGCGGGCCGGTCCTCCAGGACCTCGCGGGCTCCGGCGATGCCCTCCTCCAGCGCGGCCCGGTCCTCGGGCCGCACCAGGTCGCCGGTGGCCATGCCGAGGAGGAACTCCCCGCGCTGCACGGCGGAGTCGCTGCGGTCGAACGTCTCCTCGTATGCGGCGCTCGCTTCGTCGAAACGCGTGTCGGCGGCCGACCAGGCCGGCCAGATCCACGCGTGCACCGCGTTCGCCACGAGCTGGTGCCCGACGAGGGACACGGCGATGAGGCCGGCGACGGCGCCCGCGACGATGAGGCCAGTGCGGCGCGGGGATGCGGACCCCGGCGCACCGGGCTGCTGGGGGAGCGCTTGATCGGGGACGGGCTGCCCGAGCTCATCGGAGTGCTCGGGCGCGGCGGACTCGGAGGAGGCCTGCTCGGGCTCGTGGTGCTCGGGCTCGTGGTGCTCGGGCTCGACGGACTCGGAGGAGGCCTGCTCGGGCTCGTGGTGCTCGGGCTCGTGGTACTCGGGCTCGGCGGACTCGGAGGAGGCCTGCTCGGGCTCGTGGTGCTCGGGCTCGTGGTGCTCGGAGGACGGGGGCTCCTGAACCTCGGGCTCGGCTGCGTCTGCGGGGCGCATGGGGTCCTTTCACGCGGCCGTTCGGGCGACCGCGAGGATCACGCTACCTCCCGGAACGACGCCGTTCGGTCACGATTTCGTCGCGGGGCGCGTGCCGCCCGGCTCGGGCTCGACGAGCGCGCGGGCGGTGCCCTCGTCGACGATGAGGTCGGTGATGAGCCCCGCCGCGAGCGCGCCGCGCAGACTCGGCAGCTTGGCCCGGCCCGAGACCACGCAGATGCGCCGCGGTGCGCGCCGCAGGACCGCGAAGTCGGGTCCGGTCGCACGTTCGTTCAGTGCGATGCCCTCGCTCGTGCCGTCGGTGCGGTAGAACACCGTGGCGACGTCGCCGACCACGCCCTCGCGGCTGAGGGCCTCGTAGTCGGCGCGCTCGAGGTAGCCGCCCTGGTAGACATGGCTCGGCACCTCGGCGAACGGGGAGCCGACGCCGAAGATCGCGACGTCGAGCCGTGCCTGCAGGTCGAGCAGACGGCGCGTACTCCGCTCCTTCCAGAACGCGCGCTTGGTGGCCGGGTCGTCGAAGAACGCCGGCACGGGGAACTGCTGCACGCGCGCGCCGAACGCGTCGCCGAACCGGCGCAGCAGCTCGCTGGCGTAGAGGATGCCGGTGGTGCGCAGGTTTCCCGCGCCGTTCAGCTGCACGATCTCGGTGTTGTGCGTCGCCTTCGGCACGAGGTGCCGGCTCATCGCCGTCATCGTCGACCCCCACGCGACGCCGATCATCTGGTTCGAGTCCACGTACTGGCCGAGAATCCGTGCAGCCGACAACGCCACGCGGTCGAGGCGGTCGACGTCGCTCGCATGGTCGGGCACGGGCACGACGTGCGCGCGCACCTCGTGCCGCTCGAGGATCTCCTGCTCGATCCGGCTCGGGAGGTCGAGCGGCGAGTGGATGGAGATCTCGACCAGCCCGCTGGCGCGCGCGTGGCTCAACAGGCGGGAGATCGAGGATCGCGAGGTGTGGAGCTCGTGTGCGATGGCGTCCATCGTGAGGTCCTGCATGTAGTACAGGTGGGCGGCGCGGAGGGCGTCGCGCGTCTTCCCGGGGACGGTCTCGGGTGCCCGCTGGTCGTTCTCGATCTCCATGTCGCTCCTTGCACGTATGTGCACGCGGCTTGCAACTGCGTGCGAGCGTGCCCACGATGTATTCATCCACACCGGCCCCGCCCAGCGCAAGCCCGGCGATGCCGCGGATCCCGCATCGAGAATCGACCGCATCGAGAAGAGGACAGCGATGTCTGCGAACCCCACGACCACGCCCCGCCAGGATCGCGCCGGCCGACGCCCCCGCCCCGAGGTCGCCGCGCTGCGCGCACGGCCCACCGCCGACGTCGTCATCATCGGCGGCGGCATCAACGGCCTCGCCACCTTCCGGGACCTCGCGCTGCAGGGCGTCGATGTCGTGCTCGTCGAGCGGGACGACTTCGTGTCGGGCGCGTCGTCGGCGTCGTCGCACATGATCCACGGCGGCATCCGCTACCTCGAGAACGGCGAGTTCCGGCTGGTGCAGGAGTCGGTGCAGGAGCGCAACGCGCTCATCCGCATCGCACCGCACTACGTGAAGCCGCTCGAGACGACCGTGCCGATCTTCTCGACCTTCTCGGGCATCCTCTCGGCGCCGCTGCGATTCCTCACGCATCGGCAGGGCACGCCCACCGAACGCGGCGCCGTGCTCATCAAGAGCGGCCTCACCATCTACGACGCCTTCTCGCGCGACGGCGGGTCGGTGCCGCGGCACCGATTCCACGGCCGTCGGCGCTCGCTCGCCGACCTGCCTGCCTTGAATCCCGACCTCAAGTACACGGCGACCTACTACGACGCGAGCATGCACGACCCCGAGCGACTCGCGCTCGACGTGCTCTTCGACGGCCTCGCCGCCGGGCCGCACGCCCGCGCCGTGAACCACATCGAGGCCGTGGGGCTCGGCGCCGACGGCGTGCGCGTGCGCGACGGCCTCACCGGCGAGGAGTTCGCGATCGCCGCCGACGTCGTCGTCAACGCGTCGGGGCCGTGGACCGACCTCACGAACGCGGGACTCGGCCGGCCGACGACCTACATGGGCGGCACGAAGGGTTCGCACATCGTGCTCGACCACCCCGAGCTGCTCGCGGCCACCGGCGGGCGCGAGATCTTCTTCGAGCACGAGGACGGCCGCATCGTCCTCATCTACCCGCTGAAGGGCCGCGTCATGGTCGGCACGACCGACCTGGAGCACGACATGCGCGAGCCCGCGGTGTGCACCGAGGACGAGGTCGACTACTTCTTCGAGCTCATCGCGCACGTTTTCCCAGGCGTCGGGGTCGACCGCTCGCAGATCGTCTACCGCTTCTCGGGCGTGCGGCCGCTGCCCCGCCACGACGACACCCAGCCGGGCTTCGTGAGCCGCGACTACCGCATCGAGCGGGCCGAGGTCGCCGAGCGCCCGGGGACCACGCTGCTCAGCCTCGTCGGCGGCAAGTGGACCACGTTCCGCGCCCTCGCTGAGCACCTCTCCGACGAGGTCCTCGGCCTCCTCGGACGCGAGCGGCTGCGGTCCACCGCGGGCCTCCCGATCGGCGGCGGCGCGGGCTTCCCGACCACCGACGACGCACGGCGCGTCTGGATCGTCGGCCACGCCGACGAGGTCGGCCGCGAGCGCGCCGAGGTGCTGCTCGACCGGTACGGCACGCGCGCGGCGGCGCTCCTCGACGACATCGACGGCGTGGAGGACCTCGCCCTCGAGCACCACGCCGGCTACACGCGCGGCGAGATCGCCTGGCTCGTGCGCAACGAGCGGGTGGCGCACCTGCTCGACCTCGTGCAGCGGCGCACCAGCATGGCGTTCACCGGCACCGTCTCTGCGCCCCTGCTCGAGGAGCTGGCCGACGTCGTCGCGGACGAGCTCGGATGGGACGCGGATCGGCGCATCGCCGAGGTCGCGCAGGCGCGCCGCGTGCTCGCCGAGCGCCATGGCGTGGCGATCCCGGAGGTCGCCGCGGCCGGCTGACGCCGCCGAATCTGCACGGATGTGCACCGCGAAACCCCCGTCATCGGGCGTTTCGGCGGATACCGTTCATCGGGGCGGCCGGCTGATCGCAGCCGGCGGCGCCCGGTGTTCATCCCGGGGCACGAGCACGCTCACGCCCGGGCGCCTCGAGCGCGCCATTCGGCGCGCCCGCACCTCTGAAGGAAGGTCAACGTGGACAATCTCGGAATCGTGTTCCTCTCGGAACTCGTCGGCACGGCCATGCTCGTGCTGCTCGGCTGCGGCGTCGTCGCCAACGTCGCGCTCGCGAAGAACAAGGGCTTCAACGGCGGGTTCCTCATGGTGAACTTCGGCTGGGGCCTCGCGGTGTTCGCCGGCGTCATCGTCTCCTACGCATCGGGTGCGCACCTCAACCCGGCCGTCACGCTCGGGCTCGTCGCGAACGGCGCGACCGAGTTCGGCAACCCCGCCTTCGGCACGGGCGTGCCGGTGGACGTCGTCTCGGTGCTCACCTACATCGGTGCCCAGCTGCTCGGCGCGTTCCTCGGCGCCGTGGTCGCCTGGCTCGCCTACAAGCAGCACTTCGACGCCGAGCCCGAGCCCGCCAACAAGCTCGGCGTGTTCTCGACCGGCCCCGCCATCCGCTCCTACGGTTGGAACCTCGTCACCGAGATCATCGGCACGTTCGTGCTCGTGTTCGTCGTCATCGGCTTCGGCCGCCAGGGCGACGCCTCGGGCCTCGCCGCGCTCGGCGCGCTGCCCGTCGCCCTCCTCGTGATCGGCATCGGCGCCTCCCTCGGCGGCCCGACCGGCTACGCGATCAACCCGGCCCGCGACCTCGGCCCGCGCATCGCGCACGCCTTCCTGCCGATCCGCGGCAAGGGCGGCAGCGACTGGTCCTACTCCTGGGTGCCCGTCGTCGGCCCGATCATCGGCGGGCTCCTCGCCGGCTGGGTCGCGATCCCGCTCCTGCCGCTCCTCGGCTGAGCCGCGGCATCCGCTCACCTCACCCCACCCGCATCACCCATTCACTGACAGCAACGGAGTTCTCAGATGGCCGACTACGTCCTCGCGATCGACCAGGGCACCACCTCGTCGCGCGCGATCATCTTCGACAAGGCCGGATCGATCGTCTCGACCGGGCAGCTCGAGCACGAGCAGATCTTCCCGAAGGCCGGCTGGGTCGAGCACGACCCCGCCGAGATCTGGCGCAACACGGGGGAGGTCATCGGGCAGGCGCTCGGCAAGGCGAACCTGACGCGGCACGACATCGCCGCGGTGGGCATCACGAACCAGCGCGAGACCGCGGTGGTCTGGGACCGCACGACCGGTGACCCCGTGTACAACGCGATCGTGTGGCAGGACACCCGCACCCAGGCGATCGTCGACCGGCTCGCGGCCGACGGTGGCGTGGAGCGGTTCAAGGAGCAGGTCGGCCTGCCGCTCGCGACCTACTTCTCGGGCACGAAGATCGTGTGGATCCTCGAGAACGTGCCCGGCGCACGCGAGAAGGCCGAGCGGGGCGACCTCCTGTTCGGCACGACCGACACGTGGGTGCTCTGGAACCTCACGGGCGGTGTCGAGGGCGGCGTGCACGCGACGGATGTCACGAACGCGAGCCGCACGATGTTCATGGACCTGGAGACCCTCCAGTGGGACGACGAGATCCTGGCGGCGTTCGGCGTACCGCGCTCGATGCTGCCCGAGATCCGGTCGTCGTCGGAGGTCTACGGCGTGGCGAACGAGCACTCGCTGCTGCGCGAGACGCCGATCGCCGGCATCCTCGGCGACCAGCAGGCCGCGACCTTCGGCCAGGCCGCGTTCGACGCCGGTGAGGCGAAGAACACCTACGGCACGGGCAACTTCCTCATCTTCAACACGGGCGAGGAGATCGTGCACTCGCGCAACGGGCTGCTCACCACGGTGGGCTACAAGCTCGGCGACGAGCCGGTGCACTACGCGCTCGAGGGTTCGATCGCCGTCACGGGTTCGCTGATCCAGTGGCTGCGCGACAACCTCGGCCTCATCTCGTCGGCGGCGGAGGTCGAGGACCTCGCGAAGGGCGTCGACGACAACGGCGGGGCGTACTTCGTGCCGGCGTTCTCGGGCCTGTTCGCGCCGTACTGGCGGCCCGACGCGCGCGGCGCCCTCGTGGGGCTCACCCGCTACGTGAACAAGGGGCACATCGCCCGCGCCGCCCTCGAGGCGATCGCGTTCCAGACCCGCGACGTCGTGGAGGCGGTGAACGCCGACGCGGGCATCGACCTCTCGGAGCTTCGCGTCGACGGCGGCGCCACCGCGAACGACACCCTGCTGCAGTTCCAGGCCGACATCCTCGGCGTGCCCGTCGTCCGCCCGGTCGTCGCCGAGACCACGGCGCTCGGCGCGGCCTACGCCGCCGGCCTCGCGGTCGGGTTCTGGTCGGGCCTCGACGAGCTCCGCGCGAACTGGCAGGAGGATCGTCGCTGGGAGCCCGCGATGGAGGCGGGCGAGCGCGAGCGACTCGACCGCAACTGGAAGAAGGCCGTCTCGAAGACCCTTGACTGGGTGGACGAGGACGTCCTGTAGGCCTCACCGCAGGTACGGTGGGATGACGGGCCGGGTGCATGGGGGTGCATCCGGCCCGTTCCTATGCGAAGGGGGCGCGGTCAGCCCGCCAGCCGCGGCACGAGCAGGGGAGCGAGCTCGTCGAGCCCGTGCACCTCGAGCACGCCCGACTCGCGCGCCTCGGCCGCGGAATCGGCGTCGGGCCTGGCGCCCGTGCGGTTCACCCACACGCCGATGAGCCCGGCACGGGCGGCTCCGATCGCGTCGGTGCGCAGGCGGTCGCCGACGTACGCGGCGGCCGAGACGGCGCCGGTCGAGCGGAATCGATCGACTGCCGCGTCGAAGATCGCCCGGTCGGGCTTGGTGACGCCGAGCTCGCCCGACGCGATCACGTGGTCGACGCGGCCGTGCAGGGCGAGCCGCACGATCTTCGCGGTCTGGAACTCGAGCTCGCCGTTCGTGACGATCCCGAACCGCACGCCGGGCAGTCCGGCGGCGAGGGCGTCGAACGCCGGGAACACGTCGTCGTGCAGCGACCACGAGTCGCGATAGCGCTCGAAGTACTCGCTGAACCAGGCGCTCGCGTCGACGTCGTCGAGCTCCTCGCCGAACTCGCGGGCGAACGCCGCGGCACGCGCGCGCCGCTGGCCCTCGAAGCTGAGCGCCCCGCCGAGGTACGCCAGGTAGTGCTCCTCCTCGAGCTCGTGCCACCGGCGGGCGGCGACCGTCTCGTCGCCCTCGTAGGCCCGCTCGCGCATGTAGCGCACGATCCCGGCGGCGACCGCCTCGCGGTGCGCCATGAGCGTGTCGTCGAGATCGAACAGCACGACGGGCGACCCGCCGGTCACGCGGCCTCCCCGAGGATGTCGGCCCAGCTCGCGAACGCCGCGGGATCGGGGGTCGCCGTGCGCACCGCATGCCACGCGGGAAGCGTCCCCCGGCCGTCGCGTGTCGGCACCGTGGCATCCTCGGGATGCACCCGGAGGAAGCCCGCCGCGCGGGCGACCTTCGCCGACGCCACGTTGCCCTCGACCGCACGCCAGCGCAGCGAGGTCGCGTGACGGATGCCGCCGCCGAGCGCCCATTCGGCCACGGCGATCGCCGCCTCGCTCATGAAGCCGGCGCCGCGATGCTCCGCGCCGATCCAGTAGCCGATCTCGTGCTCGCCGGACCGCACGCTGATGACGCCGAGGAGCTGGCCGCCGTGGACGAGGCGCAGCGCCCAAGTGAGCTCGGCGCCCGTCGCCCACGACTCGGGCACGTGCACGCCGAGGAACGCGTCGGCGTCGGCGCGGCGGTAGGGCCACGGCGTCGTCAGGTACTGCTCGAACAGGGGATCCTGGCAGTACCGGGTCACCGCCTCGGCGTCGTACGGCATCGGCTCGTCGAGCACGAGCCGTCGCGTGCGGAGGGCGACGGGGCGCACGTCAGCCCCGGCGGACGAAGCCGACCCGGTCGTAGACCGTGCGCAGCATCCGCTCGGCGCGCTCGCTCGCCCGCTCGGCGCCGATCGCGAGCAGGCGGTCGAGCTCGGCCGGGTCTTCGAGGAGCTCGAGCGTGCGGGTGCGGATGGGCGCCAGTCGCTCGACCACGGCGTCGGCCACGTCCTTCTTGAAGTCGCCGTAGCCGCGGCCGTCGTACTCGGCCTCGAGCTCGGGGATCGGCCGCCCGGTGGTCGCCGCGAGGATGTCGAGGAGGTTCGAGATGCCGGGCTTCTCCCGAAGGTCGTAGCGCACCTCGCGACCCGTGTCGGTGACCGCGCTGCGGAACTTCTTCGCGGTGACGGCGGGGTCGTCCATGACCTTCACGAGGCCGGCCTCGGACTGCGCCGACTTCGACATCTTGGCCGTGGGCTCCTGCAGGTCGTAGATGCGCGCCGACTCCTTGGGGATGAGCGCCTCGGGCACGACGAAGGTCTCGCCGAAGCGCGAGTTGAAGCGGCCCGCGAGGTCGCGCGTGAGCTCGAGGTGCTGGCGCTGGTCGTCGCCGACCGGCACGAGCTGCGTGTCGTAGAGCAGGATGTCGGACGCCATGAGCACCGGGTACGTGAACAGGCCGACCGTCGTGGCATCCGTGCCCTGCTTCGCCGACTTGTCCTTGAACTGCGTCATGCGGCTCGCCTCGCCGAAGCCCGTGAGCGTGCCGAGCACCCAGGCGAGCTCGGCGTGCGCCGGCACCTGGGACTGCACGAAGAGCGTGGATCGGTCGAGGTCGACGCCGGCGGCGAGGTACTGGGCGGCCGTGCGCCGGGTCGCCTCGCGCAGGGCGCCCGGCTCCTGCGGCACGGTGATGGCGTGCAGGTCGACCACGCAGTAGATGGGGTCGTGGTCGTCTTGGAGGGCGACCCAGTTGACGAGCGCGCCGAGGTAGTTGCCGAGGTGGAGCGAGTCGCTCGACGGCTGCATGCCGGAGAAGACGACGGGACGGGAGGCGTTCATGCGGTGGGAGTCCTTGTCAGCGGTGGAGTCAGATGGCGTAGTCGACGACGACGGGAGCGTGGTCGGACCATCGGGCGTCGTAGGTGTCGGCGCGGTCGATCGCATAGGCGACGGCGGCGTCGGCGAGCGCGGGGGTGGCGAGCTGGTAGTCGATGCGCCAGCCCGTGTCGTTGTCGAACGCCTTGCCGCGCCACGACCACCAGGAATACGGACCGTCGACCTCGCCGGCGAAGCGGCGGCCGACGTCGACCCAGCCCAGCCCGGCACCGCGGTTGTAGTCGTCGGCGTCTTCCGCGCCGACGAACCGGTCGAAGTACGCGCGCTCGTCGGGGAGGAAGCCGGCCCGCTTGACGTTGCCCTTCCAGTTGCGGATGTCGAGCGTGCGGTGCCCGACATTGAGGTCGCCGACGACGACGGCGAGCTCGGAGTGGGCGGCGAGCTGGGGCAGCCGTGCCTCCATGGCGTCGAGGAAGCGGTACTTCTCGACCTGCTTGGGGGTGTCGGCCTCGCCCGAGTGCACGTAGGCGCTCACGACCGTGACGACGCGGTCGCCGACCTCGTAGTCGGCCTCGAGCCAGCGGCCCGCGCTGTCGAAGTCGGGTGCGCCGAGCTCCACGCGGTGGATGCTCGCGCGATTGCGGCTCGCGATGGCGACGCCGGCGCGGCCCTTCGCGGTGGCGGGGTCGTGCAGGATGTCCCACTCGTCGCCGAGCAGGGCCTGCACGTCTTCGGTGGTGGCGCGCACCTCCTGCATCGCGAGGATGTCGACGTCGCGCGCGGCGAGCCACTCGCCCATGCCACGACGGTATGCGGCCCGGATCCCGTTGACGTTGGCGCTGACGACACGGAGCGGTTTCGCGGGGGGCATGCCTTCGATCCTAGGGGAGGCCCCCGACGTCGTCGGTCGTGCCGGGCGGCCTCGCCTGGGCCTCCGCACGGGCCAACTCGTCCTCGGCCCTCGTGAGCCGACGTCGGGCGGGCACCCGCTCGAGCCAGTTCGCGTCGGCCAGCGCCTGCTGGGCCTCGCGCACCCGCACGTGCGCGGCCGTCACGAGCGCCTCCTGCTCGCGGGCGAGTTGTTCCGCCTCGAGCTGCGCGGGCGTCACGAGTCGGAGCGACTCGTGCTTGTCGGACGCCTCGACCGCGATCCACGCGGCGGCGACGAGGATGATCACGCTCGCGATGCGGAACCACAGCAGCAGCGCGATGAACACCGCGAAGGTCGCGAGGAGCGGGTTCTTGCCGGCCGCCGTGAGGACGTACCCGCCGAGCATCTGCAGGGCCGTCAGCGCGGCGGAGCCGAGCAGCGACCCGACCCACATGCGACGCCAGGGCATCGCCGCGCCGGACAGGAATCGGAACAGGACCGCGAGCGCCAGCGTGTCGATGACGAACACGACGAGGAGCGAGCCGGCCTGGAGGGCGGCGTTCGTCCAGCCGGTGTCGTCGGGGATGCCGGTGAGGGTCGCGATCCAGCCGAAGAACGAGGTCGTGACCACCGACAGCACCGTCGCGACGATCAGGATCGCGCCGAAGGCGAGCCCGACGAGCAGGTCCCGGGTCTTCAGCAGCACGTACGCCCTGGTGTCCTTCGGCAGGCCGAAGGTGCTGCGCACGGCGATCCGCGCGTACGTGATCCACCCGATCGCCGTCCAGATGAGGCCCACCAGCGCCACGGCGCCCGTGAGGCCGAAGAGGCTGGTGCTCGCCGTCGCGATCGTCATCAGGTCGTCGGTGGAGATGATGCCGTCGTCGCCGATCAGCCCCGGGGCGTAAGTGTTGAGCAGGGCGATGAACGCGGTGAGCGCCTGCGAGTTCCCCGTCAGCCAGATGCCCGCGACGGCGAACACCACGTACACGGCCGCGAAGATCGCGAACAGCGCCTGGTAGCTCATCCCGGCCGAGAGGATGAAACCGTTCCGCGCGAGGAAGTGGCGCCAGACCCGCACGGGGAACAGGGCCATCGTCTTCCGGGTGATCGTCGTGACCCGGTTGATCGGCTCCTCGAACCGCTCCTTGGTGCGCGTTCCGAGCTCCTCGAACCGCTCGCGCGCGGACTCCCCGGAATCGGGGTGTCCGGATGCCGCGGCATCCGCAGCGACCTCGGGCGCCTCGCGGTCGTCGTCGTGCTCCGATCCGCGGCGACGGCCGCGACGACCGACTGCTGAGGTGGGCTCGCTCACGCTCCCAGCGTAGCGATCCGGCCGGGCGGGGCATGCGCGAGGGGCCGGTGCGATCGGCACCGGCCCCTCGTCGTCAGCGAGCGCGTCGCGTCAGGGCTTGCCGCGCATGATGGCCTGCTTCACCTCGGCGATGGCCTTCGTCACCTCGATGCCGCGGGGGCACGCGTCGGTGCAGTTGAAGGTCGTGCGGCAGCGCCACACGCCCTCCTTGTCGTTGAGGATGTCGAGGCGCACGGATGCCGCGTCGTCGCGCGAGTCGAAGATGAACCGGTGCGCGTTGACGATGGCCGCGGGGCCGAAGTACTGCCCGTCGGTCCAGAACACGGGGCACGACGAGGTGCACGCCGCGCAGAGGATGCACTTCGTGGTGTCGTCGAAGATCTCGCGCTTGGCGATCGACTGGATGCGCTCCTTGCCGGGCTCGGGCTTCGAGTTCGCGATGAGGAACGGCTGCACCTCGCGGTAGCTCGCGAAGAACGGCTCCATGTCGACGACGAGGTCCTTCTCGAGCGGCAGGCCCTTGATGGCCTCGACGTAGATCGGCTTCGAGATGTCGAGGTCCTTGATCAGCGTCTTGCAGGCGAGGCGGTTTCGGCCGTTGATGCGCATGGCGTCGGACCCGCAGATGCCGTGCGCGCACGAGCGGCGGAACGTCAGCGAGCCGTCCTGCTCCCACTTGATCTTGTGCAGGGCGTCGAGCACGCGGTCGGTCGCGTACATCTCGACGTCGAAGTCCTGCCAGCGCGGCTCCGTGTCGACGTCGGGGTCGAAGCGGCGGATCAGGAACGTGACCGTGAACGACTGCACGGGCGCGCTCGCGGCCGGCGGGTTCTCGAGCGTTGCGGTGCTCACGTCAGTACTTCCTCTCCATCGGCTGGTAGCGCGTGACCGTCACCGGTTTCCAGTCGAGCCGGATGTGGTCCTCGGCGTGCGACGATTGGGCGTCGCCCGTGAGGTACGCCATGGTGTGCTGCATGTACTTCTCGTCGTCGCGGTTCGGGAAGTCATCGCGCATGTGGCCGCCGCGGCTCTCCTCGCGGTTGCGGGCCGAGTGCACGACGACCTCGGCGAGGTCGAGCAGGAATCCGAGCTCGACGGCCTCGAGCAGGTCGGTGTTGAACCGGCGCCCCTTGTCTTGAACCGCGATGTGCTTGTAGCGCTCGCGCAGCGAGGCGATGACGGATGCCACGTGCGCCAGGGACTCGTCGGTGCGGAACACCTGCGCGCCCTTGTCCATCTCGTCCTGCAGCTCCTTGCGGATCGCGGCGATGCGCTCGGTGCCGTCGGAGTCGCGGAGCTGCTGGAGCAGGTCGCGCACGCCGGCCGCCGGGTCGTCGGGCAGCGGCGTGAAGTCGACCGTCTTCACGTACTCGACCGCGTTGCGGCCGGCGCGCTTGCCGAAGACGTTGATGTCGAGCAGCGAGTTGGTGCCGAGGCGGTTCGAGCCGTGCACCGAGACGCAGGCGCACTCGCCGGCCGCGTAGAGGCCGGGCACGACCGTCGTGTTGTCGCGCAGCACCTCGGCCGCGACGTTGGTCGGGATGCCGCCCATCGCGTAGTGCGCGGTGGGCATGACCGGCACGGGCTCGTAGACCGGGTCGACGCCGAGGTAGGTGCGCGCGAACTCGGTGATGTCGGGCAGCTTCGTCTCGAGCACCTCGGCGCCGAGGTGCGTGCAGTCGAGGAGCACGTAGTCGCGGTGCGGACCGGCACCGCGGCCCTCGGCCACCTCCTGCACCATGCAGCGGGCGACGATGTCGCGCGGTGCGAGGTCCTTGATGGTCGGCGCGTAGCGCTCCATGAAGCGCTCGCCCGAGGCGTTGCGCAGGATCGCGCCCTCGCCGCGAGCGCCCTCGGTGAGGAGGATGCCGAGGCCCGCGAGGCCGGTCGGGTGGAACTGGAAGAACTCCATGTCCTCGAGCGGCAGGCCCTTGCGCCAGATGATGCCGACGCCGTCGCCCGTGAGCGTGTGCGCATTCGAGGTCGTCTTGTAGATCTTGCCGAAGCCGCCCGTCGCGAAGATGACGGCCTTGGCCTGGAAGACGTGGAGCTCACCCGTGGCGAGCTCGTAGGCCACGATTCCCGACGGCTGGGGGACGCCGTCGACCTCGGTCATCACGAGGTCGAGCGCGTAGTACTCGTTGTAGAACTCGATGCCGAGCTTGACGCAGTTCTGGAACAGCGTCTGCAGGATCATGTGTCCCGTGCGGTCGGCCGCGTAGCAGGCTCGGCGCACCGGCGCCTTGCCGTGGTCGCGCGTGTGCCCGCCGAACCGGCGCTGGTCGATCTTGCCCTCGGGCGTGCGGTTGAACGGGAGGCCCATGTTCTCCAGGTCGATGACCGCGTCGATGGCCTCCTTCGCGAGGATCTCGGCCGCGTCCTGATCGACGAGGTAGTCGCCGCCCTTGACGGTGTCGAAGGTGTGCCACTCCCAGCTGTCCTCCTCGACGTTCGCGAGCGCGGCGGCCATGCCGCCCTGCGCCGCGCCCGTGTGCGAGCGGGTCGGGTACAGCTTCGAGATGACCGCGGTGCGCGCACCCGGTCCGGCCTCGATCGCGGCCCGCATCCCCGCGCCGCCGGCGCCGACGATGACGATGTCGTACTGGTGGTAGTGGACGCCGTCGACGACCGTCGTCTCGACGTGGGCGCTCTCGGGATTCACAGGTCTCCTAGGCGGCGGGGCAGAACGAGGGGAGCAGGTCGGCTGGGGCGCCGGCGGGGCACGGGTCGAACGTGAACACCACGAGCGTGCCGAGCACGATGAGCACGGCCGCGGCCGCGAACAGCGCGAGCTTCAGGAGCCGCTGGATGGTGCCGGGGCTCGTGTAGTCGTTCACGATGGTGCGCATGCCGTTGGCGCCGTGGATGAGCGCGAGCCAGAGCATCAGCACGTCCCACCACTGCCAGAACGGGTCCGCCCACTTGCCGGCGACGAAGCCGAAGTCGATGGCCTTCACGCCCTCGCCCACGAGCAGGTTGGTGAACAGGTGGCCGAAGATGAGCACGATCAGGACGACGCCCGACGCGCGCATGTAGATCCAGCCCCACTTCTCCCAGTTGACGCCGCGCTTGCGGGCCGGGCGCGCGGGGCTGCGGGGTGTTTCGATGGCAGTCATGTCGCGGCCTCTCAGTGGCTGAAGACGTTCATCAGGTGACGGGGCACGAACGCGAGCATCGTGACCACCCAGAGGGCGATGACCACGTAGAAGAGCACGCGCTGGTGGCGGGTCGCCCACGTCCAGAAGTCGACGAGGATGATGCGCAGGCCGTTGAAGGCGTGGAACACGATGGCGCCGACGAGCGCGACCTCGCCGAGGCCCATGATCGGCGTCTGGTAGGTGCCGATCACCGCGTTGTAGGCCTCGGGGCTGACGCGCACGAGCGCGGTGTCGAGGATGTGCACCAGGAGGAAGAAGAAGATGGCGACACCGGTGATGCGGTGCAGCACCCATGACCACATGCCCTCGCGGCCGCGGTAGAGCGTGCCGCCCGGCCGCTGCTTGGCCGACTTCTCGGGTGCGGTCAGGGTTCCTGCCGAGATCTCTGGCATGAACAACCCTCCCTGGCTGTGTGATTCGCCCTTGACGAGAGGGCACGACGGGCGAACGGCCCGCATGCGAGTCTAGTCCCGCGTCGGAGGCGGCGCGGCTTAGGGCTGCCTAACCCCGGGGCGCGGCCGGGGGCCACGGCGAGCGGATGCCGCGGAGGACCGCCGGGTATCCTCGATCGCATGTCGGTACCTTCCCTGCCCCTCGAGGGCTTCTACAGCGTGATCCCCGCGGGGGGCGTCGGCTCACGGCTGTGGCCGCTCTCCCGGGCGGACGCGCCGAAGTTCCTGCACGACCTCACGGGGTCGGGCCAGACCCTCCTGAAGGACACGTGGGACCGGCTCGCACCCCTCTCTGGCGAGCAGCGGGTCATGGTCGTGACGGGACGCGCGCACCGCGCGGCCGTCGAGGCGCAGCTGCCCGCCCTCGCCGACGAGAACATCGTGCTCGAGAGCGAGCCGCGCGACTCGACTGCGGCCATCGGCCTCGCCGCCGCGATCCTCGAGCGCCGCGAGCCCGGCGTCGTGATCGGCTCGTTCGCCGCCGACCACGTGATCTCGGGCGACGCGCTGTTCCGCTCGGCGGTCGCCGACGCGGTCGCCGCCGCCCGCGCCGGGTACATCGCGACGATCGGCATCACGCCCACCGAGCCGGCCGTCGGGTTCGGCTACATCGAGTGCGGCGGCCCGATCCGCGTGCCGGGGGCAGACCGCGTCGAGGCCGTGTCGAACTTCGTCGAGAAGCCCGACCTCGAGACCGCGAAGCGCTACCTCGAGGGCGGCGACCACCTCTGGAACGCCGGCATGTTCATCACGAAGGCGTCGACCCTGCTCGAGGAGCTCTCCCGCACCAAGCCCGAGCTGCACGCCGGGCTCGTCGAGCTCGCCGAGGCGTGGGACGACCCCGAGACGCGCGGCCCGGCCGTCGACCGGATCTGGCCGACGCTCGAGAAGATCGCCATCGACTACTCGGTCGCCGAGCCCGCCGCCGCGGCCGGGCGGCTCGCGGTCATCCGCGGCCACTTCCAGTGGGACGACGTCGGCGACTTCGCGTCGCTCGCCAAGCTCAACACGGCGGGGCGCTCGGGCGAGCTCGCGATCCTCGGCGAGAACGCCCGGGTGCTCGCCGACGCATCGAGCGGCATCGTCGTGAGCCGCGCGAAGCGGGTCATCAGCCTGATCGGCGTGCACGATATCGTCGTCGTGGACACGCCCGACGCGCTCCTCGTCACGACGAGCGAGCACGCCCAGCGGGTCAAGGCGGTCGTCGACGCCCTCCGGCTCGGCGGGTCGAGCGACGTGCTCTAGGGGCACTCAAGAGAACGGGGCAGCGGATGTCTGTGCGTCGGTGGTTCGGCTTCGGAGCGGCGCTCGTCGCGGCATCCGTCACCCTCGCGGCCTGCGCGCCCGCGCCCGAGTCCGGCGGCACCGACGCCGCAGACGCGGACTGCGTGCGCATGGTGACCAACTCCGGCGGACTCGAGGACCGCTCCTTCAACCAGTCGAGCTGGGAGGGCCTGCAGCAGGCCGAGGAGGAGCTCGGCGTCGAGGCCGAGGCGATCGTCTCCACGGGCGAGACCGACCTCGCGCCCAACGTGCAGCAGGCCGTCGACTCGGGCTGCGGCCTCATCGTCACGGTCGGGTTCGAGCTCGCCGAGGCGACGCTCGAGCAGGCCGAGGCGAACCCCGACCTCGCGTTCGCGATCGTCGACGAGACGGTCGAGGCCGACAACGTGAAGCCCGTCGTGTTCGACACCGCGCAGGCCTCGTTCCTCGCCGGCTACCTCGCCGCGGGCGTCTCGAAGACGGGTGTCGTCGCCACGTTCGGCGGTGGCAACCAGCCGCCGGTGACCCTGTTCATGGACGGCTTCGTCGACGGCGTCGCGAAGTACAACGAGATCCACGGCACGCAGGTGCGCGCGCTCGGCTGGGACAAGGCGAAGCAGGACGGCGCGTTCACCGGCGACTTCGAGGACATCAACAAGGGCAAGGCGCTCACCGAGGGCTTCATCGACCAGGGCGCCGACGTCATCCTCCCGGTCGCCGGGCAGGTCGGGGAGGGCGCGACGTCGGCGGCCCTCGAGCGCGGCGGCGTCTCGGTGATCTGGGTCGACAGCGACGGCTACGAGACGCTCGCACCCGAGTTCCGCCCGGTCATCCTCACGAGCGTGCTGAAGAACACGCAGGACGCGATGGTCGAGATCGTCGGCGAGGTGCAGGACGGCTCCTTCACGAACGAGCCCTACGTCGGGACGCTCGAGAACGGCGGCGTGGAGATCGCGCCGTACCACGACCTCGCCCCGCTCGTGACGCCCGAGCTCGACGGCGAGATCGAGGGCCTGCGCCAGGCGATCATCGCCGGAGAGCTGCTCGTGGAGTCGCCGAGCGCGCCGTGATCCGCATGGGAATGCGCATCCCGTCCCCCGAGCGGGGGCCTGTCGGCCTGCTCATATGAGCAGAATGTCGCGGCTTCATAACCATTGCATGTCACCTGCGGCCGCGACCTGAGCGGTGAGCGCAACATTCGGTAACGTGACTCCACGAGTCCCGCGACGGTCGGGGCGCAGTCTTTGGAGGACACAGTGAAGGTCACGACCAGGAAGGCCGCGCTGGGCGGCCTTGCCATGTTCGGCGCAGCCGTGCTGCTCGCCGGTTGCGGTTCCGCGCCCGAGGATTCGGGCAGCACCGACGGGGGAGAGGCGAGCGACTTCCTCCCCTGCATGGTCTCCGACGCAGGCGGCTTCGACGACAAGTCCTTCAACCAGCTCGGCTTCGAGGGCCTGACCGCGGCCGCCGACGAGCTCGGCGTCGAGCCGGTCACGGTGCAGTCCGACACCGAGACCGACTACGCGCCCAACCTGACGAACCTCGTCGACCAGGGCTGCAACCTCATCGTCACGGTCGGCTTCGCGCTGGCGTCGGCGGCGGGGGAGTCGGCCGAGGCCAACCCCGACATCGAGTACGTCTCGATCGACGACACGGTCGACCTCGACTTCGACGGCACCACCGACTTCGAGAACATCAAGCCGATCATCTTCGACACCGCCCAGGCTGCGTTCCTCGCCGGCTACGCGGCGGCCGCGTACTCGCAGACCGGCGTCGTCGGCACCTTCGGCGGCATGAACTTCCCGACGGTCTCCATCTTCATGGACGGCTTCGCGCAGGGCGTCGAGTACCACAACCAGGAGAAGGGCACGAACGTGCAGGTCCTCGGTTGGGACCGCGCCGCGCAGGACGGCCTCTTCACCGGTGGCTTCGAGGCGAACGACACGGCGCGCAACACCGCGCAGGGCCTCATCGACCAGAACGTCGACGTGCTGCTGCCCGTCGGCGGCCCGATCTACCAGTCGGCCGCCGCGGCCATCCGCGACTCCGGTCGGACCATCGCGATGATCGGCGTCGACGCCGACTTCACCGAGACCGACCCGTCGGTCGCCGACCTCATGCTCACGTCGATCCTCAAGGGCATCGACGTCGGTGTCGAGGAGGCCGTGGTCGCGGCCGGCAACGGCGAGTTCGACAACACCCCCTTCATCGGCACGCTCGAGAACGAGGGCGTCGGCATCGCGCCGTTCCACGACTTCGAGTCGCTGGTCCCGGCCGAGCTCCAGGGCGAGCTCGACGACCTCAAGGCCGCGATCATCGCGGGCGACATCGAGGTCGAGTCCTACCTCGCGGCCTCCGAGTAAGGACGCACGCACTGATCGGGGAGGTCGGCGCCAGCCGGCCTCCCCGATCGGCGTTCCGACGCATTCCGGAGCGGGTCGCGCAACATCTGCGCACGCGGCATCCGGCCATTTCGACATTCGCGCAGCATCACCTACGGATGCAGCCACCTCACTAGGATCGGGGACATGAAGCTCGAACTTCGCGGCATCACGAAGCGATTCGGCAGCTTGGTCGCCAACGACCACATCGACCTCACCGTGGAGGCAGGCGAGATCCACGCCCTCCTCGGTGAGAACGGCGCAGGCAAGTCGACGCTCATGAACGTGCTCTACGGCCTCTACCAGGCCGACGAGGGCGAGGTGCTCCTCAACGACGAGGTGCAGCACTTCGCGGGTCCAGGCGACGCGATGGCCGCCGGCATCGGCATGGTGCACCAGCACTTCATGCTCATCCCGGTGTTCACGGTCGCCGAGAACGTCATGCTCGGCCACGAGTCGACCCGCGCCGGCGGGCTGCTCGACCTGCCGACCGCCCGCGCGAAGGTGCGCGAGATCTCCGAGCGGTTCGGGTTCGACGTCGACCCCGACGCGCTCATCGACGACCTGCCGGTCGGCGTGCAGCAGCGCGTCGAGATCATCAAGGCGCTCTCTCGCGACGCGCGCGTGCTCGTGTTCGACGAGCCGACCGCCGTGCTGACGCCGCAGGAGACCGACGAGCTCATGGCCATCATGCGCCAGCTCAAGGAGACCGGCACCTCGATCGTCTTCATCACGCACAAGCTGCGCGAGGTCCGAGAGGTCGCCGACCGCATCACGGTCGTGCGCCTCGGCAAGGTCGTCGGCGAGGCGTCGCCCACGGCCACGAACGCCGAGCTCGCGTCGCTCATGGTCGGCCGCGCGGTCGAGCTCACCGTGCAGAAGGAGGAGCCGCAGCTCGGCGCGCCCGCACTGCAGGTCGAGCACCTCACGGTCATCGACCCGGCCGGGCACCTCGTCGTCAACGACGTGAGCTTCGACGTGCGCCGGGGCGAGATCCTCGCCGTCGCGGGCGTGCAGGGCAACGGGCAGACCGAGCTCACCGAGGCGCTCCTCGGCCTCCAGCCCCGCATCGAGGGCTCGATCCGGCTCGACGGCGCCGAGCTCAGCTCCGCGGGCGTCAAGCGCATCCTCGACGCGGGCGTCGGCTTCGTGCCCGAGGACCGCACTGAAGACGGCCTGGTCGGCGAGTTCACGATCGCCGAGAACCTCATGCTCGACCGCAGCGGCGGCGCCCCGTTCGTGCGCGCCGGGAACATCCAGCGCGCCGCGCTCGCCGACTTCGCCCGCGACAAGGTCAAGGAGTTCGACGTCCGCACGCAGGGCATCGAGTCGAAGGTGCGCCAGCTCTCGGGCGGCAACCAGCAGAAGGTGGTGCTCGCGCGCGAGCTGAGCCGCGATCTGCGACTCCTCGTCGCCGCGCAGCCCACCCGCGGCGTCGACGTCGGCTCGATCGAGTTCATCCACAAGCGCATCGTCGAGACGCGCGACGCGGGCGTCCCCGTGGTCGTCGTGTCCACCGAGCTCGACGAGGTCGTCGCGCTCGCCGACCGGATCATGGTCATGTACCGCGGTCGCATCGTCGGGATCGTCCCCGGCGACACGCCGCGTGACGTGCTCGGCCTCATGATGGCCGGCGAACAACCCGAAGGAGCGGCCGCATGAGCGACCCCCAGAAGCCCGACGCCGCCGGCCCCACCGGTGCCTCCGGCGACCTCGACGCCGACGTCGCGATCGAGGAGCCCGGCGGGGTCGAGCCCGAGGCTCGCGCCGACGAGGCCCCCACCGGCGCCGCGCCGGCCGGCGCCGAGGTTCCCCCGCCCTCCCGCTGGCACACGATGCTCCACCAGATCGCCACCGGCAACGCCATCATCTCGGTGCTCGCGGTGCTGCTCGCGCTCCTCGTGGGCGCCATCATGATCGCGTTCACCAACGAGCGCGTGCAGGAGACGAGCGGCTACTTCTTCGCTCGTCCGACCGACATGCTCCAGGCGATCTGGGATGCCGTGGCCGGCGCGTACTCAGCCCTGTTCCAGGGTGCGGTGTACAACTTCCGCCGCGACACGTTCCTCGCGGGCATCCGGCCGCTCACCGAGACGCTGACGTTCGCGACCCCGCTCATCGCCGGTGGCCTGGGCGTCGCGCTCGCCTTCCGCGTCGGCATGTTCAACATCGGTGGTCGCGGCCAGATGCTCATCGCGGCCTCGGTCGCCGGCTGGATCGGCTTCGGCTTCGACCTGCCGTGGGGCCTGCACATGCTCGTGGCCCTCATCGGCGGCCTCATCGGCGGCGCCCTCTGGGCCGGGATCGCGGGCTTCCTCAAGGCGCGCACCGGCGCGCACGAGGTGATCGTCACGATCATGCTCAACTACGTCGCGTTCTACCTCGTGTCGTGGCTGCTGCGCACGCCCGGGCTGCTCCAGGCGCCCGGCTCGTCGAACCCGAAGACGCCGGCGATGAAGGAGACGGCGATCTTCCCAGCGCTGTTCGGACCGCAGTTCAACCTGCACTTCGGATTCGTGCTCGTGATCATCGCCACGATCGTCGTGTGGTGGATCCTCAGCCGCTCGAGCCTCGGCTTCCGCTTCCGCGCCGTCGGCGAGAACCCCAACGCGGCCCGGGTCGCGGGCATCAACGTGCGCAACATGTACGTCTACGCGATGCTCATCTCCGGCGCCCTGCTCGGTCTCGCGGGGGTCAGCCAGGTGCTCGGCACCGTCACTACGGGCTTCACCGCGGGCATCGACGCCGGCATCGGCTTCGACGCCATCACGGTGGCGCTGCTCGGCCGTTCGACGCCGTGGGGCACCTTCGTGGCCGGACTGCTGTTCGGCGCGTTCAAGGCCGGCGGCTTCTCGATGCAGGCCGCCGAGGGCGTGCCGATCGAGATCGTGCTCGTGGTGCAGTCGCTCATCGTGCTCTTCATCGCGGCACCGCCGCTCGTGCGCACCATCTTCCGACTCCCCGACCCGGCCACGCGACGAAGGGCCCTGCCCAACGTCTCCCAGGAGGTGAAGGTCAAGTGACCGCCGCCCTGCAGCACAACGCCCCCGCCCCGGTGGCCGAGCCGCTCGACACCACCGTCGTCACGAGCTGGAAGGCGCCGATCGCGTTCGCGATCTTCACGCTCGCGGCGCTCGCGCTCGCGGTCTTCGCGCCGCGTGACGGCGACACCACCTTCCGCCTGTCGTCCCCGACCGACCTCATCCAGCTCCCCGAGATCACGGTGCCGTCGATGCCGGCGCTCTGGATCACGATCGTGCTGCTCGCGCTCGCGACCGCGTACTCCGCGATGCTCGTCGCGTCGAAGCGCAAGGTCCCGCTCTGGCTCGTCGTTGTCTTCGCGGTCCTGTTCATGTTCGGCTTCCTCACGTGGGCGGCCTCGGGCGCCGCCATCCCGGTGATCGGCCTGCTGTTCGGATCGCTGAGCCTCGCCGTGCCGCTCATCTACGGCTCCCTGACCGGCGTGATCGGCGAGCGCGTGGGCGTCATCAACATCGCGATCGAGGGCCAGCTGCTCGCCGGCGCGTTCACCGCGGCGGTCGTCGCGTCGGTCGTCTCGTCGTCGACGGGTCAGCCCTGGCTCGGCCTGATCGCCGGCACGATCGGGGCGATGGTCGCGGGCCTGCTCGTCGGCATGGTGCTCGCGGCGTTCTCGATCAAGTACTTCGTCGACCAGGTCATCGTCGGCGTGGTGCTGAACGTGCTGGTCATCGGCCTCACGAGCTTCTTCTTCTCGCAGGTGCTCTCGCCGAACGCCGGCACGCTCAACACCCCGCCGCGATTCGAGCGGCTGCCGATCCCGCTGCTCAGCGACATCCCGATCATCGGGCCGGTGTTCTTCCGCCAGACCATCGTCGTGTACCTCATGTACGTCGCGGTCGCGGTCGTGTACGTGGGGCTGTTCCACACCAAGTGGGGCCTGCGGCTCCGCGCGGTCGGCGAGCACCCGCAGGCCGCCGACACGGTCGGCATCAAGGTGAACCGCACCCGGTTCTGGAACGTCGCGCTCGCCGGCGCGATCGCCGGCCTCGGCGGCACGTTCTTCACGATCGGCTCGGGTATCGCCTTCAACAAGGAGATGACCGCGGGCGCGGGCTTCATCGCGCTCGCCGCCGTGATCTTCGGCCAGTGGGACCCGATCAAGGCGACCCTCGCGGCGCTGCTGTTCGGCTTCGCGTCGAACCTGCAGAACACGCTGTCGGTCATCGGGTCGCCCGTGCCCAGCGAGTTCATGCTCATGCTGCCGTACGTCGTCACGATCTTCGCCGTGGCAGGTCTCGTCGGCAAGGTACGCGGGCCCGCAGCGGCCGGCAAGCCGTACATCAAGTCCTGAGCGGATGCCGCGGGCGCGCGGCATCCGTCATCGAACCGAACCCATCCTGAGGGGAGCACCATGACCGCAACGGATGCGATCGACTGGGAGTCGCTGCGCGAGCGCGCTCGCGAGGCGATGGCGAAGGCCTACGTGCCGTACTCGGAGTTCCCGGTCGGCGCGGCCGCGATCGTCGACGACGGCCGGGTCGTGAGCGGATGCAACGTCGAGAACGCGTCGTACGGCGTCACCCTGTGCGCCGAGTGCTCGCTCGTCTCCGCGCTCGTCATGTCGGGCGGCGGCAAGCTCGTCGCGTTCACGTGCGTCGACGGCCATGGCGCCACGCTCATGCCGTGCGGCCGCTGCCGCCAGTTGCTCTACGAGCACTCGGCCGAGGGCATGCTGCTCGAGACCGTGTCGGGCGTGAAGACGATCGACGAGGTGCTGCCCGACGCGTTCGGCCCGCGCCAGCTCGCCGAGTTCAAGGGAGCGAGCGCATGAGCGCCGTGGAGGCGTTCGACGCCGTCGACCTCATCCGGGCCAAGCGCGACGGACGCGAGCTCTCGACCGCGCAGATCGACTGGCTCATCGACGCGTACACGCGCGGCTACGTCGCCGACGAGCAGATGTCGGCCCTGACCATGGCGATCTTCCTGAACGGCATGGCCCGACGCGAGATCCGCGACATGACGATGGCCATGCTCGCCTCGGGCGAGCGCCTGGACTTCTCTGGCCTCGGCAAGCCGACCACCGACAAGCACTCGACCGGCGGCGTCGGCGACAAGATCACGCTGCCGCTCATGCCGCTCGTGGCGACGTTCGGCGTCGCGGTGCCGCAGCTGTCGGGCCGTGGTCTCGGCCACACCGGCGGCACGCTCGACAAGCTCGAATCCATCCCCGGCTGGCGCGCCGACCTCACGAACGAGGAGATCTTCGACCAGCTCCGCGACGTCGGCGGCGTCATCTGCGCCGCCGGCGCGGGCCTCGCCCCCGCCGACAAGAAGCTCTACGCGCTCCGCGACATCACCGGAACGGTCGAGGCGATCCCGCTCATCGCGTCGTCGATCATGTCGAAGAAGATCGCCGAGGGCACGGGCGCGCTCGTGCTCGACGTGAAGTTCGGCTCCGGCGCGTTCCTGCAGGACATCGAGCGCTCGCGCGAGCTCGCCCGCACCATGGTCGAGCTCGGCGAGGACGCGGGCGTCGCCACGTCGGCGCTCATCACGAACATGAACGTGCCGCTCGGCCTCACCATCGGCAACGCGAACGAGGTGCGGGAGTCGGTCGAGGTGCTCGCCGGCGGCGGACCGGCCGACGTGCGCGAGCTCACGGTCGCGCTCGCGCGCGAGATGCTCTCGCTGGCAGGGGTGCACGACGCCGACGTGGAGGCCGCGCTCGACGACGGCCGCGCGATGGACACCTGGAAGCGGGCGATCCGCGCCCAGGGCGGCGACCCCGACGCGCCGTTGCCCGTGGCGCGCGAGCAGCACGTCGTCACGGCCGACCGCGACGGCATCCTCGTCGAGCAGGAGGCCCTGCCGTTCGGCATCGCCGCCTGGCGACTCGGCGCCGGCCGCGCGCGCAAGGAGGACCCGGTGCACCACGCCGCCGGGATCGACCTGCACGCGAAGCCCGGCGACCCGGTGCGCGCCGGACAGCCGCTGTTCACGCTCTTCGCCGACGAGCCCGCGCGCTTCGCGCGTGCGCTCGAGGCGGTCGAGGGCGCCTACCGCATCGGCGACCCGGGGGAGGCCGTCGAGGACGGCGGTCCGCTCATCGCCGACCGGATCGGGCGGTAGCGAGCGTCGAGTCCCGGTAGCGGATGCCCGCGTCCGGCGCGCCCGGAATCGGCGTCCCGACGCTTCGAGATTGCCGAGACTTCGCAAGAGGCCGCCCGCTATCGTTGTCACGTGAACACGATTCCGACGGAGTACCGGCTCGAGGGCGACGGCACGAGCATCCAGTCGCTGCCGAAGATCTCGCTGCACGACCACCTCGACGGGGGCCTGCGGCCGCAGACCCTGATCGAGCTCGCCGACGAGATCGGACTCGAGGTTCCGGCGCCCGACGCCGAAGGCCTCGCCACGTGGTTCACCGACCAGTCGAACTCCGGGTCGCTCGTCGAGTACCTGAAGACGTTCGACCTCACGACCGCCGTGATGCAGACCCGCCCCGGGCTGCAGCGCGTGGCGCGCGAGTTCGTGCAGGACCTCGCGACCGACGGCGTGATCTACGGCGAGATCCGGTGGGCGCCCGAGCAGCACCTCGAGCGCGGCCTGAGCCTCGACGAGGCGGTCGAGGCGGTGCAGTCGGGCATCGAGGAGGGCATCGACGACGTGCGGCACCAGGGGCGGTTCATCCGAGCCGGCCAGCTCGTCACCGCGATGCGCCACGCCGATCGCGGGCTCGAGATCGCCGAACTCGCCGTGCGCCATCGCGAGCGGGGGGTCGTCGGGTTCGACATCGCCGGGGCCGAGGCGGGCTTCCTGCCGAGCCGCCACCGCACGGCGTTCGACTACCTCGCCTCGCAGTTCTTCCCCGTCACCGTGCACGCCGGCGAGGCCGACGGCCTCGACTCCATCCGCAGCGCCCTGTTCGACGGGCGCGCCCTGCGCCTCGGGCACGGGGTGCGCATCGCCGAGGACCTCACGATCGAGCGCCAGGACGACGAGAACACCTACGTGTCGCTCGGCCCGATCGCGCAGTGGGTCCGCGACCGCGAGATCGCGCTGGAGACGAGCCCCTCGTCGAACCTGCAGACCGGCGCGATCGCCGCGTGGGGCGACGAGCTCGTCGACCACCCGTTCGACCTGCTCTACCAGCTCGGGTTCCGCGTGACGGTGAACACCGACAACCGCCTGCAGAGCGGCACCTCGCTCTCGCGGGAGCTCTCCCTGCTCTCCGACGCGTTCGGCTACGACCTCGACGACTTCGAGACGTTCCAGCTGAACGCCGCGGCATCCGCGTTCCTGCCGCTCGACGACCGCGAGGAGCTCGCCGAGCGCATCCAGGACGGCTTCGACGAAGCCTGACCGGCACGCCACGCGGCCCCCGCCCGCCGTCGCGCCCTCGATCGGACCCCCATGACCTCCATCCCTCCCCTTCCCGACACGGCCGTCGTGCTCGGCGCGCGTGCCGACGACTGGCGCGCCGCGGTGCGCGAGGTCGGCCGCGCCCTCACCCGCTCGGGCGCAACGCGGTCGGAGTACGCCGACCGCATGATCGGCGTGATCGAGGAGTTCGGGGCCTACGTGGTCATCGCGCCGGGCCTCGCGCTGGCGCACGCCCGCCCGGGCTCCGACGTGCGCCGCGAAGGACTCGCGGTCGTGACGCTCGCCGACGCGGTGCCGTTCGGGCACCCGCACAACGACCCGGTGCGGGTCGTGGTCGGCATGGCCGTGTCGAACGCCGAGGACCACGTGGCATCCGTGGCGCAGCTCGCGAACGCGTTCAACGACACGGGCATCGTCGGTCGTCTGGCACGCGCCACGACGCCCGACGAGGTGCGGGGACTCCTCGGCGTCGACGCGGCGCCCGCCGGAACGGGTGCGGGCGCATGAGGATCGTGGCGGTGTGCGGCGTCGGCGTGGGCACGTCGGCGATCCTGAAGACGAACGCCGAGCGCGCGCTCGACCGGCTGGGGCTCAGCGCCGACGTCTCGGCGAGCGGCCTCGCCGACATCGCCGCCGCCGCGGCCGATGCGCAGGTGATCCTGACGTCGACCGAGCTCGCCGACGAGGTGCGCCGCGCGGTCGGCCGCAGCTACGCCGAGATCGTCGAGGTCGTGAACTACTTCGACGTCGAGGAGATCGGCGAGAAGCTCGAGGCCTCGATCGGCTGAGGCCGCCTGCACGGCGGCGACGCAGGGTGCCGTCTCAGGGCGGCGACTCGACCACGCCGGGCGTACCGGACCAACGGGCCGAGGCGGGCCGGGCTCGCGAGGAGCCCGACCCCGCCCGTTCAGGCCGTGAGCTCCCGCATGCCCGCCTCGAGCGCGGCGACGGCGGCGGATGCCGCGGCACGCCGCTCACCGACCGTGCCCTCGGTGCCGACGGCATCGATGTAGACCTTGAGCTTCGGCTCGGTGCCGCTCGGCCGCACCATGACGCGTGCGCCGCCCTCGAGGACGATGCGCAGCACGTCGGACGGGGGGAGCCCGCCGAATCCGTCGGCGAGGTCCTCGATGCGCTCGACCCGGATGCCGCCCACCGACGACGGGCGCTCGGCGCGGAGCCGAGCCATGATCTCGCCGATGCGCGACAGGTCGGTGACGCGGATCGACACCTGCGACGAGTCGAAGCAGCCGAACCTCTCGACGAACTCGTCGAGGTGGTCGGCAATGGTGCGTCCCTCGGCCTTCAGCGACGCCGCGAGCGAGAGGAACGCCACGGCGGCCGAGATGCCGTCCTTGTCCCGGACGGTCTCGGGATTCACGAGGTAGCCGAGCGCCTCCTCGAAGCCGAACACGAGGTTCGGGGCGCGGGAGATCCACTTGAAGCCGGTGAGCGTCGCCTCGAAGTCGAGGTCGTAGGCTCGTGCGACGGCCTCGAGGCCCGGCGACGAGACGATCGAGCACGCGAGCGTGCCGTCGGGCCCCGAGTCGCCCGGGACGTCGGCGGCACGCCGCGCGGCGCGCCAGCCGAGCAGCAGGCCGACCTCGTTGCCCGAGAGTCGGCGGTAGCCGTCGGCCGACGACGCGTCGGGGATGGCGATCGCGAGCCGGTCGGCGTCGGGGTCGTTCGCGATCACGAGCTCGGCTCCCGCCGCGCGCGCCTCGGCGAAGCTCAGGTCCATCGCGCCCGGTTCCTCTGGGTTGGGGAACGCGACGGTCGGGAACGCCGGGTCGGGGGAGATCTGCGCCGAGACGACGGCCGGCGCGTCGAAGCCCGCGGCCGCGAGCACGCGGGCCGCGGTCTCCCAGCCGACGCCGTGCATCGCAGTGTAGACGACCCGCGGCTGCGAGGCGGGCCGGTCGGCGACGAGGGCGGTCTGCCGCACGTACTCGTCGGCGACCTCCTCGGACGCGGTCTCGAACTCGCCGCGGGGGAGGTCGGGCACGGTGGTGGTCGTCGCGACGTGGTGGATGGCCGCAGCGATCTCGGCGTCGGCGGGCGACACGATCTGCGATCCGCCGTGCTCCCCGCCGAGGTACACCTTGTAGCCGTTGTCGTTCGGCGGGTTGTGCGAGGCCGTGACCATGACCCCGGCCGTCGTGTCGAGGTGGCGGACGGCGAACGCGAGCACCGGCGTCGGCAGCAGCTGCGGCAGGAGCACGGCGCGCACGCCGGCGCCGGCCATGATCTCGGCCGAGTCGCGGGCGAACACGGCGGAGTTCTTGCGCCCGTCGTAGCCGATCACGACCGAGGGTGTCTCGCCCGGTCGGGCGCGCTCGAGGAGGTACGCGGCGAGTCCGGCCGCGGCCTGCGACACGAGCACGCGGTTCATGCGGTTGGGGCCAGCGGCGATCTCGCCGCGGAGCCCGGCGGTGCCGAACGCGAGCCGGGCGTCGAACCGGTCGGCGAGCTCGTCGATCGCCGCGGCATCCCCGGCCCTCGCGCCGTCGACGAGGGCGGCGAGCTCGGCGCGGGTCTCGGGGTCGGGGTCCTGCGCGAGCCAGGCCTCTGCGAGGGCGAGGCGCTCGGCTCCGGCGGCGTTGTCCTGCGACATCCGATGCCCCCTAGAGCTCGGCGACGATGTCGGCGAGCAGCTTCGAGATCACGGGCTCGGCGGCGCGGCCGGCCTCGATGACCTCCTCGTGGCTCAGCGGCGTGAGCTGGATGCCGGCGGCGAGGTTCGTGATGAGCGACATGCCGAGGATCTCCATGCCGGCCTGCCGGGCGGCGATCGCCTCGAGCGCCGTGGACATGCCCACGATGTGGCCGCCGATGGTCTTGGCCATCTGCACCTCGGCCGGCGTCTCGTAGTGCGGCCCGCGGAACTGCACGTAGACGCCCTCGTCGATGCCGGGGGAGAGCGAGCGCGCCAGGTTGCGCAGGCGCCGCGAGTACAGGTCGGTGAGGTCGATGAACGTCGCGCCCTCGAGCGGCGAGTCGCCGGTCATGTTGATGTGGTCGCTGATGAGCACGGGCGTGCCCGGCGTCCAGTGCTGCTTGATGCCGCCCGCGCCGTTCGTGAGGATCATCGTCGTGGCGCCGGTCGCCGCCGCCGTGCGCACCGAGTGCACCACGCGGCGCACGCCGTGGCCCTCGTAGTAGTGCGTGCGCGCGCCGATGACGAGCGCGCGCTTGCCGTTCGGCAGCGCGATCGAGCGCAGCGTGCCGACGTGCCCCTCGAGCGCGGGCTTCGAGAAGCCGGGCACCTCGGTGGCGGGAATGGTGTGGGTGGTCTCGCCGATGAGCTCCGCGGCGCGGCCCCAGCCGCTGCCGAGCGTGAGCGCGACGTCGTGGTGCTCCACCCCGGTGAGCTCCGCGATCCGCGCAGCCGCCTCGGCGGCGATGGCGAAGGGGTCGGCGTTCGGGTCGTCGAGCGGGTTGGTCTCCTGCATCCCACCACTCTAATGAGGGGGCGGATGCCGCGTCAGGCCGTGCTCGTTTGGTGCCGTTTCACGGGCTGCGACAGAATATCGAGCATGGCCTACGAGTTCGAGCGCACGCAACGGATCGCCGTCCTCGGAGGAGGGCCGGGCGGCTACGAGGCCGCCCTGGCCGGCGCGAGGCTCGGCGCGGAGGTCACGCTCATCGAGCGCGCCGGCGTCGGCGGCTCGGCCGTGCTCACCGACGTGGTGCCGTCGAAGTCGCTCATCGCGACCGCCGAGGCGTCGAACGCGGTGAAGGAGGCGGCCGACCTCGGCGTGCAGTTCTACGCGAAGGGCTCCGGCGACAAGGCCGTGAAGCCGAGCGTGGCCATCAACCTCGCCGCGGTGAACAAGCGGCTGCTCGGGCTCGCGGCGCAGCAGTCCGAGGACATGCGCGCGAACCTGCTCGACGCGGGCGTCAACCTCGTGCAGGGCGAGGGCCGGCTCGACGGGCCGAACGCCATCATCGTCTCGACCGCCAAGGGCGGCACCGACTTCGACCGCATCGAGGCCGACACGCTCGTCATCTCGGTCGGCGCGACCCCGCGCGTGCTGCCGACCGCCGTCCCCGACGGCGAGCGCATCCTCAACTGGAAGCAGCTCTACGACCTGCCCGAGATCCCCGAGCACCTCATCGTGGTCGGCTCGGGCGTGACCGGTGCGGAATTCGCGTCCGCGTACCGGGCGCTGGGCGCGAAGGTGACGCTCATCTCCAGCCGCGACCAGGTGCTCCCCGGCGAGGACGCCGACGCCGCCGCGGTGATCGAGAAGGTCTTCAAGCGCAACGGCATGAAGGTCCTCAACAAGTCGCGCGCCGAGTCGGTGGTGCGCGACGGCGACTCGGTCGTCGCGACCCTCACCGACGGGCGCGAGGTGCGCGGCAGCCACTGCCTCATGGCGGTGGGGGCGGTGCCGAACACCTCCGACATCGGCCTCGAGGAGGCGGGCGTCCAGCTCAGCGAGAGCGGCCACATCCGCGTGAACCGGGTGGCGCGCACGTCGATGCCGAACATCTACGCGGCGGGCGACTGCACCACGTTCCCTCCGCTCGCATCGGTCGCCTCGATGCAGGGACGCACCGCGATCTTCCACGCCATGGGCGACATCGTCGACCCGCCCGAGGAGCGCAACATCACCTCGAACATCTTCACGCAGCCCGAGATCGCCACCGTCGGGTGGACGCAGAAGGCGATCGAGGAGGGCATCGTGCCCGGTGTGGTCTACAAGCTGCCACTCGCCTCCAACCCGCGCGCGAAGATGATGGGCATCCGCGACGGCTTCGTGAAGCTCTTCGCGTCGAGCGGTTCGGGCGCCCTGATCGGCGGCGTCATCGTCGCGCCGAAGGCGTCGGAGCTCGTCCTGCCCCTCGCGCTCGCCGTCGAGCACCGCCTCACGGTCGACCAGTTCGCCGAGGCGTTCCCGGTCTACCCGTCGCTGACCGGCTCGTTGACGGATGCCGCGAGGGCCATGCACGTCGTACGCTGAGACGACGCGGCGTCGCGGGGGTCGACGCCCGAGCTCTGGGGGAACGATGAACTGGCGCGTGAAATCGGTCGAGGCGTCGATCGCGGACTCGGGCGACGAGGAACGCAGCCTCCGCCGCTCGCTGGGCACGTGGGACCTCGCGCTGATGGGCATCGCGGTGGCCGTCGGCGCGGGCATCTTCTCGGTCGGGGCCCAGGCCGCGGCGAACTTCGCCGGGCCGAGCGTGACGATCTCGTTCATCCTCGCCGCGATCACGTGCGGCCTCGCCATCATGTGCTACGCCGAGTTCGCGTCGACGGTGCCCGTGGCGGGCAGCGCGTACACGTTCACGTACGCGACGATGGGCGAGCTGCTCGCCTGGATCATCGGCTGGGACCTCATCCTCGAGATGTTCACCGGCGCCGCTGTGATCGCGAAGTACTGGGGCGTCTACCTCGGCGAGGCGCTGCTCGCCTTCGGGATCCCGTTCCCGGCCACGATCGACCTCGGCGGAGTCCAGGTGAGTTGGCCCGCCTTCCTCATCGTCGCCGTGTTCACCGCACTGCTGGTGGCTGGCACCAAGCTCACCGCGCGGGTCGGCTCGGTGTTCACGATCATCAAGGTCGCGATCGTCGTGTTCGTGATCGTCGTGGGCTTCTTCTTCATCAACGCCGCGAACTACGTGCCGTTCATCCCCGAGGCGGTGCCCACCGAGGGCGGTGCGTCGGATGCCTGGACGCAGTCGCTGTTCTCCTGGGCGACCGGTGCGGCGCCCGCGCAGTACGGCGTGTTCGGGCTGCTGGCCGCGGCATCCCTCGTGTTCTTCGCCTTCATCGGCTTCGACGTGGTCGCCACGAGCGCGGAGGAGGTGCGAGACCCCCAGCGCCGCCTGCCGCGCGGCATCTTCCTCGGGCTCGCGATCGTCACGGCGCTCTACGTGCTCGTGTCGATCGTGATGACGGGAATGGTCTCGTACACCGAGCTCGCCGAGGAGGAGACCCCGTCGCTGGCCACCGCGTTCCGGCTCGTCGGACAGGACTGGGCGTCGGCGGTGATCTCGGTCGGGGCACTCGCGGGCCTCACGACCGTCATCATGGTGCTGCTGCTCGGCCTGTCGCGCATCGTCTTCGCCCTGAGCCGCGACGGGCTGCTGCCGCGCTGGCTCTCGCGGACGACCGAGCACACGAAGACCCCGGCCCGTATCCAGATCATCGGCGGCACGGTCGTGGCGCTCGTCGCGGCGTTCACCGACGTCGGCCTCCTCGAGGAGATGATCAACATCGGCACGCTCTCGGCGTTCGTGCTCGTGAGCATCGGCATCGTCGTCCTGCGACGCACGCGGCCCGACCTGCCGCGGGGCTTCCGGGTGCCGTGGTCGCCCGTGCTCCCGATCCTCTCGGCGGCGCTGTGCTTCTGGCTCATGCTGAACCTCACGACGCTCACGTGGGTGCGGTTCCTCGTCTGGCTCGCGATCGGCGTCGTGATCTACCTCATCTACGGCCGGCGTCGCTCGCGGCTCGCGGGCGCGGTCAGCGAGGTGGAGCTCCCGACGCCGCAGGGGGCGCCGCCCATCGGGTGACCCGCGCTGGGGCCGCAGCGGCGGACGCGGCGGCCGCCGCGCGTTCCGAGCAGGTCAGCTGGGGTCGTTGATCGCGAGCAGTAGGTGCCCGCTCGACACCGTGGTGCCCGCCTCGGCGTTGACGAGGCCGACGACGCCGTCCTTGTGGGCGACGATCGGCTGCTCCATCTTCATGGCCTCGAGCACGAGCACGAGGTCGCCCTTGACGACCCGGTCGCCCTCGGCCACGGCGACCTTCACGACGGTCGCCTGCATGGGCGCCTTCACGGCGTCGCCGGCCACGGTGTCCACGGCGTGCGCGAGGTTGCGGCGCCGCGGGGCGGGACCGGCGGTCGCGGTGCCCGCCGCCGAGCCGCCGAGCAGCTTCTTCGGCAGCGTCACCTCGATGCGGCGGCCGCCGACCTCGACGACCACGTCGGTGCGCGCGGCCGGGCCGGAGCCCTCGGCGAGCTCGCCCGACCACGGCTCGAGCCGGTTGTCGTACTCGGTCTCGATCCAGCGCGTGTAGACCGAGAACGGCTCGTCGCCCTCGGGCGCGAACGCGGGGTTGTTCACGATGTCGCGGTGGAACGGCAGCACCGTGGGCAGGCCGGCGACCTCGAACTCGTCGAGGGCGCGGCGGGCGCGCTCGAGGGCGTCCTTGCGGGTGGCGCCCGTGACGATGAGCTTCGCCAGCAGCGAGTCGAAGGCGCCCGAGATCTCGTCGCCGCTGGTGACGCCGGAGTCGATGCGGACGCCGGGGCCGCCGGGGAAGCGCAGCTGGTGCACGGGCCCGGGCGCGGGGAGGAAGTTGCGGCCCGGGTCCTCGCCGTTGATGCGGAACTCGATCGAGTGGCCGGTCGTCGCGGGGTCGGGGTAGTCGAGTACGCCGCCCTCTGCGAGGCGGAACTGCTCGCGCACGAGGTCGAGGCCGGTGACCTCCTCGGACACGGGGTGCTCCACCTGGAGGCGCGTGTTCACCTCGAGGAACGAGACGGTGCCGTCCTGGCCGATGAGGAACTCGCACGTGCCCGCGCCGACGTAGCCGACCTCCTTGAGGATGGCCTTGGACGCCTCGTACAGGAGGCGGTTCTGCTCCTCGGTGAGGAACGGCGCGGGCGCCTCCTCGACGAGCTTCTGGTGGCGGCGCTGCAGCGAGCAGTCGCGCGTCGACACGACGACGACGTTGCCGTGCTGGTCGGCGAGGCACTGGGTCTCGACGTGGCGGGGCTTGTCGAGGTACTTCTCGACGAAGCACTCGCCGCGGCCGAACGCGGCGACCGCCTCGCGGGTGGCCGAATCGAAGAGCTCGGGCACCTCCTCGCGCGTGCGGGCGACCTTGAGGCCGCGGCCGCCGCCGCCGAAGGCGGCCTTGATCGCCACGGGCAGGCCGTGCACGTCGACGAACTCGAGCACCTCGGCGGCATCCGCCACCGGGTTGAGCGTGCCCGGCGCGAGCGGCGCGCCGACCTTCTCGGCCACGTGCCGGGCCGACACCTTGTCGCCGAGTCGCTCGATGGCCTCGGGCGACGGGCCGATCCAGGTCAGGCCGGCCTCGATGACGGCGCGGGCGAAGTCGGGGTTCTCGGCGAGGAAGCCGTAGCCGGGGTGCACCGCGTCGGCGCTGGAGCGGCGGGCGACCGAGAGGAGCTTGTCGATGACGAGGTACGTCTCGGCGCTCGTGGTGCCGTCGAGCGCGTAGGCCTCGTCGGCGAGCTTCGCGTGGCGGGCGTCGCGGTCCTGGTCGGCGTACACGGCGACCGAGCCGATGCCGGCGTCACGGGCGGCGCGGATGACGCGGACGGCGATCTCTCCACGGTTGGCGATGAGGACCTTGGTGATACGCGGCATAATCCTCAAGCCTATTGGGCTGCCTGCGCTCGCCTTTGGGTCGCTTCCACAAAAAAGGCCGATGACCCTTGCGGGCGTCGACAATGGCCGTCAGCGGCGATTCCAGAGCGAGGGCCAGTCCGCGCCGAGCTCGCGCACGAGGTCGCGCAGCGTCGAGAGCGACAGCCCGACCACGGTCGACGGGTCGCCCTCCACGCGGCGGATGAACGGCCCGCCGAGGCTGTCGATGGTGAACGCTCCCGCGACGAGCAGCGGCTCGCCCGTGGCGATGTACGCGTCGATCTCGGCCTCGTCGAGCGCCGCGAACCGCACCGTCGCGACATCCGCCCGTCCGACGGCGCCGTTCGCGCGTCCGCCGCGGTGGTCGATGAGCCAGTGACCCGACCACAGGTCGCCGTGGCTGCCGTTCTGCGCGAGCCAGCGCTCACGGGCGACCTCGGGGAGGTGCGGCTTGCCGTGGATCGCGCCGCCCGTGAGGAACGCCGAGTCGCCGCCGAGGATGAGCCCGTCGATGGGTTCGCCCTCGTGCTCGCGGCCCACGATCGCCTCGGCCTTCAGTCGCGCGAGGAGCTGCACCATGTCGGGCGCCTCGAGCGGGCCGGATGCCGCCTCCGCCGTCGCGACGGCCGCGGCCTCGTCGACGCCCGGCGCGATCGCGATCGGCTCGATGCCGGCCGCCCGCAGCGTCTGGAGCCGGGCGGGCGACGTCGAGGCGAGGTAGAGGCGCATGCCCCCATCCTGCCGCGCCCGGCGCGGGCTGTGGAATGCTCGAAGCATGGCCGAGTCCCGTCGCCCCCGCCGCCCGAGCCCGCCGGCCCGAGGCGCTCGGCGACCCGCATCCGGGCGGACCGCGTCGAGCGGGCCGGGCGCGCAGGCCGCGCCGGCCGCCGACGGCCCCGTCGTCGAGCTCGACGTCGAGCGCGTCGCGCACGGCGGCGTCTTCGTCGCCCACCACGAGGGCCGCGTCGTGTTCGTGCCCGACGCGATCCCGGGCGAGCGGGTGCGGGCGCGCATCACCGACCGCCGCCACGACCGCTTCTGGCGCGCCGAGACCCTCGAGGTGCTCGACGTCTCGCCCGACCGGCAGGAGCACGTCTGGGCCGAGGCCTCCGTCGAGCGCGCGCCCGAGCGACGCGCCGGGGGAGCGGAGTTCGGCCACATCCGCATCGACCGCCAGCGCGCGCTCAAGTCCGAGGTGCTCCGCGACGCCCTGCGCCGCTTCGGCGGGGTCGAGCACCACGTCGCGGTGCAGGAGATCGACCCCGCGTTCGCGCCCGGCGTGTCCGCCGACGGCACCGGCTGGCGCACCCGCGTACGGCTGCAGGTCGCCGAGGACGGCACGGTCGGCCCCTACGCCGCACGCAGCCACACGGTCGTGCCCGTGGCATCCGTGCCCCTGGCCGTCGCGTCGCTCGCCGAGCTCGCGCCGCTCTCGTCGCGCTTCCCCGGAGCGCGCGCCGTCGACCTCGTCGCCCCGAGCGTCGGCGAACCGGCCCTCGTGGTCGTCGACGTCGAGCGGATGCCGCGGCGCGGCCCGCGCCCGACGATCACCGAACGCGTCGGCGACCGCACCTTCGTCCTCGACCGCGACGGGTTCTGGCAGGTGCATCGCGGCGCGGCGGCCACGCTCACACGCGCCGTGCAGGACGCCGTGGATCCGGCGCTCTTCGACCCGCGTGCAGCGAACCTCGACCTCTACGGCGGCGTGGGCCTGCTCGCGGCGGCCGTGGGCGACCGCTTCGGCGACGCGGTGCGCATCACCACGGTCGAGGCCGACACGCGCGCCACCGAGCACGCCGGGGCGAACCTCGCCGAGTGGGTCGGATCGCGAGCGGTCACGGCGCGCGTCGACCGCTTCCTCGACGAGCTCGCGGATGCCGCGACCGCCGCCGAGCGGGCACGGCTCCGCGACGCGACCGTCGTGCTCGACCCGCCGCGCTCGGGCGCCGGGCGCGCCGTCGTCGACCGCCTCGCCGAGCTGCGCCCGCGCCAGCTCGTGTACGTGGCCTGCGACCCGGTGGCCCTCGCCCGCGACGTCGGGCTGCTGCGGGAACGCGGCTACGCACTCGACGACGTGGTCGCCTTCGACCTCTTCCCGAACACCCACCACGTCGAGGCCGTCGCGAGGCTGACCGCTATCGTGTGAACTGTCGGGAAAGGGGGGCCTCGTGACGGATGCACCGAAGCAGGACACGGCCGCCACGGTCGCCATCGTCGACGACCACGAGGCCGTGCGGCTCGGACTCCGCGCGGCCTGCCGCGACGCCGGCTACGAGGTCGTCGCCGAGACCTCGAACGTGCCCGAGCTCCTCGCGGCGCTCGACGGACGCTCGTGCGACGTGGTCGTCCTCGACCTCTCGCTCGGCGACGGCTCCTCCGTGACCGAGAACGTGCGCGCCGTGCTCGAGACGGGCAGCGCCGTGCTCGTGCACAGCATCGCCGACCGCGTCGCCGCGGTGCGTGAGGCGCTCGCCGCGGGCGCCGCGGGCGTGATCCCGAAGGCGTCGCCCATGGCGAACGTCATCTCGGCGATCGCGACCGTCGCGCGCGGCGAGGTGCTGAACAACGTGGAGTGGGCGAGCGCGATCGAGGCCGACCGCGACTTCGCGAAGGCCCAGCTCGGCCGTCGCGAGCGCGACGTGCTGCACCTCTACGCCTCGGGGCTGCCGTTGAAGCTCGTGGCCATGCAGCTCGGCATCGCGCACTCGACCGCGCGCGAGTACCTCGACCGCATCCGCGCCAAGTACGTCGAGGTCGGCCGGCCGGCGCCGACGAAGGTCGACCTGCTGCGCCGCGCGGTCGAGGACGGCATCCTGCCGGGCCTCGACGTCGAAGGCGGGGATGCCCGCCGCTGAGTGGCGGGTCGCGCGACTCGCGACGCGCCGTCGGACCGCGGTCACCCGGGCGCAGGTCGAGACGATCTCGGGCCGTGCGCTCGGGCTCTTCGGCCTCGTGTTCGGCGCGCAGACCGTGCCGCTCGCGCTCGAGCAGTCGGCGGCGCTCATCGAGGGCGCGGGCGCCGCGCTCATGGCCGTGCTCTACGGCTCGCTCGTCGCGGTGGCCGTCGCTTCGATCGCGAAGCTCGCCGTGCGCGCGGCGGCGTTCGCGTTCGCCGCGCTGTACGTGCTCGCGCTGCTCGCCTGGCCCTTCCTCGTGGCCGATCCCGCCGCCCTCGTCGGCCAGACGCCGTGGCTCTACTACATCTGCACGGTCGCCACGACGGCCGCGGTGGTCGCGCTGCCGGCGCCGGTCGCGACCGGGTACACGCTCATCGTGCCCACGATCTACGGCGTCATCCGACTGCTGCCCGCCGGCGGCGCGGTGGACCCGCTCCTCGCGGTGCTCAACTCGATGTACGCGATCATCCTCGGCGTCGTGGTGCTCATCATCGTGGTCATGCTGCGCCAGGCCGCCGAGTCCGTCGACTCGGCGCAGGAGGCCGCCCTGCAGCGGTACGACCTCGCCGCACGCCAGCACGCGACGGAGAACGAGCGAGTGAAGGTCGACGCGCTCGTGCACGACAGCGTGCTCACGACGCTCCTGTCTGCGGCGGCCGCCGAGTCGCCCGAGGAGCAGGACCTCGCCGCGCGCATGGCCCGCGACGCGGTGAAGCGCCTCGATGAGGCGGGCGCCGCCGGGCCGCGCGCCCTCGACCGCGTGGGGCTGCCCGTGCTCGTGCGCCGGCTGCGCGCGGCGCTCACCACGTTCTCGGCGCCGTTCACCGTACGGGTCGTCAACGCCGGCGGCGTCCTGCTGCCCGTCGAGGCGGTGGAGGCGCTCTACTCCGCGACGGTGCAGGCGATGGTGAACAGCATGCAGCACGCCGACGAGCCGGGCCGCACCACCCGGCGCGAGCTGCGCATCCGCGGCGTGCGCACCGGCGGCGCCGTCATCGAGGTCGCCGACAACGGCGTCGGCTTCGCCCGCGACGAGGTGCCCGAGGAGCGCCTCGGGCTGCGCGTCTCCATCGAGGAGCGCATGGCGAACGCCGGGGGAGCGGCCGAGATCGCGTCCCGGCCCGGTCACGGGACGCTCGTGACCGTGTCCTGGCCGTCCGACACCGAGGGGGTCGGCGCGTGATCACCGTCCCCCGCTGGCTCCTGCTCGTGCTCGGCGCGATGTTCTCGGCGTACCACGTGATCCTCGGCATCTACTCGCTCAACGTGCCGGCGTCGCCGTGGCCCGCGATCGTCGCCCTGGCGCTGTACACGGTCGCCACGATCGCGAGCCTCTGGCCCGTGCAGCGCATCAGGATGCCCGACTGGCTCGCCGCGTTCGACCTGGCCGTCTGCATCGTGCTGCCGCTGCTCGTGACGAGCCAGCTCGACGCGAACGCGCAGAACGGCTACGCCACGTGGTACGTGGCCGCGGTCGGCACGCTCATGACCATCGCCGCGGCGCGACGGCAGCTCGCGGCCGCCTGGCTCGGCGTCATCGCGCTGGCGGTGCAGAGCGTCGTGTGGGCGGGGCCGCTCTCGCTCGGCACGCTCGGCGTGATCGGCAGCATCGTCTGGGTCGGGATCGCGCACATGCTGACCGCAGCACTCACGACCGCCGCGCGCGAGACCCGCCGGTACGCGCAGGCGGAGCGCGAGGCGGCGGCCTGGCAGGCCGCCCAGGACGCGCACCTGTTCGAGGGCCGCATGCGCCTCGCGCAGACCAACCGCATCGCGGCGCCCATGCTCCGGCGCATCGGCGACCGCGGGGGACGCCTGACCGACGACCAGCGGCGGGAGTGCCGCATGCTCGAGGCGGCGATCCGCGATGAGATCCGCGGGCGGATGCTGCTGACCGACGCCGTCCGCACCGAGGTGCAGCGGGCGCGCGAGCGGGGCACCGTCGTCACCCTGCTCGACGAGGGCGGGATCGACGACCTCGACGAACCGACCCGCGACCGCGTGCTCTCACGCCTGGCGGAGGCCGTCGCGGGGTCGAGCGCCGACCGCATCATCGCCCGCACGGCGGCGGAAGGCTCCGTGGTGGCGGTCACCGTCGTCGGCCTGCGCGAGCCCGAGGGCGCGGAGCCGTCGGACAGCACCGACGACCTCGAGGTCGAGTTCTGGCTGGAGATCCCGCGCACCTGACCGGGCGGGCATGCAGGTGCGCCGAACGACGACGGCCCGGACATGAAGGTGGGGGACCGATCGATGATCGGCCCCCCATCAAGCCCGAGCCACGGCGACAACCCGAATATCGCCCTGACTCGCCCCCAACGGTCACCGGTTACCCGACCGGTGACGGTGGCGACTCCACAGAGGAGCCTGCGACACCCATCTTGGCGCATTCGGAGCCGGACACATAGTCATCATTTGTGGGGACACGACGACGTTCGGGGGACAGGCGATGCGCCCGACGCCGTCGCTCGCCCGGGATCCCGCTGAACGCGCGGATGCTGCGCCCCCCGATGCCTCGCGTGGAAACGGGGGACAGCCGGCATTCAGCAGGCTGAGCGCGCCCAGTTGCCGGGTCCGACGGCGAGGGGCGCCCGCATCGCACCGCCGCTGCGGACCCATCGATCGCGCCCGGGCTCCACCGCGGTCGGCTCGGCGACGCCCTCGTCGAGCGCCGCGAGCAGGACCGCCGTGACGGCTGCGGCCTCCTCGTCGGTCACGTCACGCGTGATGAAGCGGATGGCCGCGGCGCGCTCGTCGCCCTCGGCTGCGCCGGCACCGCCGGTCGTGTACTCGTCGGCCATGGCTCCCCCTAGAGCGGGATGTTCCCGTGCTTCTTCGGCGGCAGGCTCGCGCGCTTGGTGCGGAGCGTGCGCAGCGCCTTCACGATCGCGACGCGCGTCGCCGCGGGCTCGATCACGCCGTCGAGCTCGCCGCGCTCGGCCGCGAGGAACGGCGACGCCACGTTGTAGGTGTACTCGTTGGCGAGCTGCGTGCGCACCGCTGCGACGTCCTCGCCGGCCTCCTCGGCGCGCTTGATCTCCGCGCGGTAGAGGATGTTCACCGCGCCCTGCCCACCCATGACCGCGATCTCGGCGGTCGGCCAGGCGAGGTTGATGTCGGCGCCGAGCTGCTTGGAGCCCATGACGATGTACGCACCGCCGTACGCCTTGCGGGTGATCACGGTGACGAGCGGCACGGTCGCCTCGGCGTACGCGTAGAGCAGCTTCGCGCCGCGGCGGATGACGCCGGTCCACTCCTGGTCGGTGCCGGGGAGGTAGCCCGGCACGTCGACGAGCGTGAGGATCGGGATCGAGAACGCGTCGCAGAACCGCACGAAGCGCGACGCCTTCTCGCCGGCGGCGATGTTCAGCGTGCCCGCCATCTGGCTCGGCTGGTTCGCGATGATGCCGACCGAGCGGCCCTCGATGCGGGCGAAGCCGATGATCACGTTGGGCGCGTAGAGCGGCTGCACCTCGAGGAAGTCGCCGTGGTCGACGATGCCCTCGATGATCGAGTGCATGTCGTACGGCTGGTTGGGCGAGTCGGGGATGATCGTGTTGAGACGGCGGTCCTCGTCGGTGATCTCGAGCTCGACGTCGGCGTCGTAGACGGGGGCATCCGTCATGTTGTTGTCGGGCAGGAACGAGACGAGCGTGCGCGCGTAGTCGAGCGCGTCGGACTCGTCGCTCGCGAGGTAGTGCGCGACACCGGAGACGGTGTTGTGGGTGAGCGCGCCGCCGAGCTCCTCCATGCCGACGTCCTCGCCGGTCACGGTCTTGATGACGTCGGGGCCGGTGACGAACATCTGGCTCGTCTTGTCGACCATGATGACGAAGTCGGTGAGCGCCGGCGAGTAGACCGCGCCGCCCGCGGCCGGGCCGCAGACGATCGAGATCTGCGGGATCACGCCCGAGGCGGCCGTGTTGCGGCGGAAGATCTCGCCGTACTTGCCCAGGGCGACGACTCCCTCCTGGATGCGCGCGCCGCCCGAGTCGAGGATGCCGATGATGGGCACGCCGAGCTTCAGCGCGAGCTCCATGACCTTGATGATCTTCTCGCCCGCGACCTCGCCCAGCGAGCCGCCGAAGATCGTGAAGTCCTGCGAGTACACCGCGACCTGCCGGCCGTGGATCGTGCCCGTGCCGGTGACGACCGCATCGCCGTAGGGGCGCTTCGCGTCCATGCCGAACGCGTGCGTGCGGTGCCGCACGAACTCGTCGAGCTCGACGAACGAGCCGGGGTCGAGGAGCTCGGCGATGCGCTCGCGCGCGGTCATCTTGCCCTTGGCGTGCTGCTTCTCGATGGCCGCCTCGCCCGACGCGGTCACGGCTTCGTGATAGCGCTGCTTGAGGTCGGCGAGCTTGCCGGCGGTCGTGAAGAGGTCGGGGCCGTCAGTCGCTTCGGTCACGCCGTTCACTCTACCGGCGCGCATACGCGGCACTTCGTTGAGGGATTCCTACAAATCCATCCGCCCACGTCGTGCATTCCCGTGACGCGCCCACCTGCGGGAGGATGTGGGCATGGATCTTCCGCTGAGCCGCGCGGCCGTCCCGCGCCTCGAGTTCCTCGCGACGGCCGGGTCGACGAACGACGAGCTGCGCGAGGCCGCCACCGGACCCGCTGCCGCGGCGTGGCCGCACGGCGGCGTCATCGTGACCGACGACCAGACGAGCGGCCGCGGCCGCCTCGGGCGCACCTGGCTGGCCCCGACGGGCAAGACGCTCGCGATCTCGGTGCTCCTGCGCCCCGAACTGCCCGGCGGCGCGCCGTTCCCGCCCGAGGGCTACGGCTGGATCCCGCTCATCGCGGGGGCCGCCATGACCGAGGCGGTGCGCCGGGCCGTCGAGGCCGCGGCATCCGCCAAGGATGACGACGAGGAGGACGACGGCACCGGCGGCATCGAGGTGGAGCTCAAGTGGCCCAACGACGTGCTGGTGTCGGGCTACAAGGTGTGCGGCATCCTCTCGGAGCTGATTCCCGAGACCGGTGCGGTGGTCGTGGGCGCCGGGCTCAACCTCACGCTCGACGAGCACGACCTGCCCACGCTGACCTCGACGTCGCTCCTGCTCGTCACGGGCGTGCACCCAGACGCCGACCGCGTGCTCGCCGACTACCTCGGCACGTTCCTGTCGCTGGTGCGCGCGTTCGCCGAGCATGGCGCGGATGCCGCGGCGAGCGGCGTCGCCGACCGGGTGAGCTCGCTCTGCGGCACGCTCGGCGCAGAGGTGCGCGTCGAGCTGCCGGGCGGACGGGAGCTCCTCGGCGTGGCGGAGCGCCTCGAGCCCGACGGCCGCCTGCTGGTGCGCGACCGGAATGGGGAGGCGCAGGCTGTCGCCGCGGGCGACGTCACGCACCTGAGGTATTAATGGGCGTATGAGCCCAGCCGCGAGCGAGGCTGCCGCCCAGCCTGCAGTGAACGTCGAGCGCGTCGTCGCACGCGTCCGGCGGCACGCGCGGATCCTCATCCTCCCGGTGCTCCTGCTCCTGGCGACCGTCGGGGCCGCGACGTACTTCCTCGTCATCCTCCCCGAGACGTGGCAGCTCATCGCGGTCGGCGCGGTCGCGCTGCTCGTCGTGGTCGCGGGCTGCCTGCTGCCGTTCGTCTCGTGGCTCGCGCGGCGCACGACGATCACCACCCGGCGCATCATCCTGCGCAGCGGCGTGTTCGCGCGCGTGCGGCAGGAGCTGCTGCACAGCCGCGGCTACGACGTGACCGTGCGGCGCACGTGGCTGCAGAGCGCGTTCGGCTCGGGCGACGTGCGGGTGAACACCGGCCACGAGCACCCGTTCGTGATCCGCGACGTGCCGAAGCCGTTCCAGGTGCAGGCGGCGCTCGACGAGCTCATGGAGGCCGCGCACAGCCTCGTCGCCGACCGGCGTCGTGCCGAGCAGTCGACGCTGTTCGACGGCGACACGATCGCCTGGGGCGGCCGCTGACGGGTCGCCGCGCGGGTACGGGGCATCCGCTCGCCGAAGACGGTGGCGTGCGTCCTGCGCGGTGCCGCGGCATCCGCTCGGAGGACGTAACGTAGACGGGTGGTTCCGCGCGCCCCCGAGCGCGGGACGCGCGATGAAGGGTTCCACGTGGCCGACGAATGCATCCACGGTTTCGACGACGGCCTCTGCGCCATCTGCTTCCCGCCGAAGCAGCCCGAGCCGAAACCGGTCGCCAAGGCCGCACCCCGCGCGCGGGCGGGCACGACGCGCGCGGCGCGGCCGGCCGCCCGGGTGGCCGGGTCCTCGCGTGCGGCGACCTCGCTCGTCGATGCCCCCGTCGACCCGAAGACGGTGCGCATCTACCACGTGACGCACGTGGAGAACCTCGCGCCGATCCTCGGCTCGGGCGCCGTGCTGGCCGATGACGCCGGCGCGACCCCGGTCGTCGACCTGGCGGCGCCCGACGCGCGCGCGTTCCGGCGGTCGGCACCGGTCGAGGGCGTCGACGCGGTCGTCGCCGACTACGTCCCCTTCCTGCTCTCCACCGACGCGCACGTCTGGAACGCCATCCGCACGGGCACGCCCGACCCGCGGCTCAGCGCCGAGGCCGTCGAGCGGCCGCCGGCCGACCACGTGATCCTCGTGAGCTCCGTCGCCTCCGCCGTCGGCGCGCGCACCGAGACCGCCGGCACGGTGGTCGTCACCGACGCGGATGCCGCGACCGGCGGCGTCGGCTCGGCGTCGGCGTGGCCCGACGTGCTCCGCATGCTGCAGCGCCTCCACCGCGAGGACGACGGCGCCCGGCTGCGCTCGGCGGAGTTCCTCGTGCGCGAGCTGCTCCCGCTCGAGCGCGTGCTGCTCATCGCGGTGGGCAACGACCGCGTCCGCGACCGCGTGCGGGCGGCGCTCGACGCGGTGGGCGTCAGGACCCGGGTGGCGGTGTACCCGCCGTGGTTCCAGCCGACCGTCGAGGCGCCGGAGGAGTAGCCGCGACATCCGTCGACGCACCGCCGTCGGGCGCGACCGGCTCGCGCTCCGCGGCCGGCGTCGGCTCCTCGAAGAGCGTGCGCTGGGCCTCCTCGACGCGCTCGAGGTTGGAGAGGCCGTCGGAGCGGTGGTGGCCGAACACCCAGTAGCGGTAGAGCAGGAAGCGGAAGGCGGTGCCGAGCGCGAGCCCGACCACGTTCGAGGAGATGTTGTCGGCGACGAGGCTCGTGTACCCGAGCCCGTAGTGGCTGATCCAGAGGCAGGCCAGCGCGATGAGCATGCCGCCGATCGAGACGATCGCGTACTCCACGAACTCGCGCACGTAGTTGCGGCGGCGGTGGCGGCGGAAGGTCCAGTACCGGTTGCCGAGCCAGTTGAAGATGATCGCGACGGTCGTCGAGATGGTCTTCGCCCCGATGGCCGACTGGGCCCAGTGGTCGTCGCCAAACACCCCGAGGCGCAGGAGGTTGAACAGCACCACGTCGATGACGAGGCCGATGAGCCCGACCACGCCGAACTTCACGAGGTACGCAAGCAGGCCGTGCCACAGGCGGGCGAACGCACTGCCGACGGTGGTGGTCACCGGCACATCCTATGCCGTCGGGGTCGGCCTAGACTGAACGGGGCGCCGCACCGGGCGCCGTCTCGGCCGACGCGAATGGGAGTGTGCACGAGTGCGGGTCGGAGTGATCGGCGGCGGGCAGCTCGCCCGGATGATGATTCCCGCGGCGATCGAACTCGGCGTCGAGTTGCGCGTGCTGGCCGAGGCCGAGGGCATGTCGGCGGCGCTCGCGGCCGATCGCGTCGGCGACTACACCGACGCCGAGACCGTGCTCGCGTTCGCGCGCGAGGTCGACGTCGTGACGTTCGACCACGAGCACGTGCCGCAGGACGTACTGCGGCTGCTCGTCGACGAGGGCATCCCCGTGCACCCCGGGCCCGACGCCCTGCGGTTCGCGCAGGACAAGCTCCTCATGCGCGCACGACTCTCCGAGCTCGGCCTCCCCGTGCCCGACTGGGCCCGTGTCACGACGACGGCCGAGCTCGACGACTTCATCGCCGACCACGGCGGCTCCGCGGTCGTGAAGACGCCGCGGGGCGGGTACGACGGCAAGGGCGTGCGCGTCGTGCGTTCGGCCGCCGAGGTCGCCGAGTGGTTCGCCACCGTCGCCGAGGACGGCCGCGGCGGCGCGCTCCTCGCCGAGGAGGTCGTCGACTTCCGTCGCGAGCTCGCCCAGCTCGTGGCGCGCCGCCCATCGGGCGAGGTCGCGGCCTGGCCGCTCGTCGAGACCGTGCAGGTCGGCGGGGTGTGCAGCGAGGTCATCGCGCCCGCACCGCGCTCAGCCGGACGCCTGGCCGACGTCGCCGCCGACGTGGCCATCACGATCGCCGAGGGCCTCGGCGTCACCGGCGTGCTCGCCGTGGAGCTCTTCGAGACGACCGACGACCGCGTGCTCGTGAACGAGCTCGCCATGCGCCCGCACAACAGCGGGCACTGGTCGATGGACGGCTCCACGACCGGGCAGTTCGAGCAGCACCTCCGGGCCGTCCTCGACCTGCCGCTCGGCGGCACGGGCAGCCACGAGACGTGGAGCGTCATGGTGAACGTGCTCGGCGGCCCGGCCGAGGGCTCGCTCGCCGACCGCTACGCGGAGGCGCTGGCGGGGCATCCGACCGTGAAGCTGCACAACTACGGCAAGGCGCCGCGCCCCGGACGCAAGGTCGGCCACGTCACGGCGATCGGCGCCGACCTCGACGACGTCGTGTACGAGGCGCGCGCGGCCGCCGCAGTCTTCCAGGACTGACGCGAGCCCGACGCCGCCGCGGACCTGACGCCGCCGCGGCCCTGCGCGCCCTCCGGGCATCTCACAGCACGCCGCCTTAGGATTCTCGGGTGACTGCAGCAACCACCCCGCTCGTGGGCGTCGTGATGGGTTCCGACTCCGACTGGAACGTGATGCGCGAGGCATCCGAACTGCTCGACGAGTTCGGCGTCGCGCACGAGGTGGAGGTCGTCTCCGCGCACCGCACGCCCGAGAAGATGATCGCGTACGGCAAGCAGGCCGCCGACCGCGGCCTCAAGGTGATCATCGCGGGCGCCGGGGGAGCGGCGCACCTGCCGGGCATGCTCGCCTCGGTCACCACGCTGCCCGTCGTCGGCGTGCCCGTGCCGCTGTCGCGCCTCGACGGGCTCGACTCGCTGCTGTCGATCGTGCAGATGCCCGCCGGCGTGCCCGTCGCCACCGTCTCCATCGGCGGCGCCCGCAACGCCGGGCTCATCGCCGTCAAGATCCTCGCGACCTCGGATGCCGCGCTCAGCACCGCGCTCGCCGACTACGCGACCGCCCTCGCCGCCATGGTCGAGGAGAAGAACGAACGGCTGAAGTCCACCCGATGAGCCTCGCCGCCAGCCCGATCCGCTACCCCGACCTGGGGTCGCGCACGGTCATGACCCGCCGCGCCTGGTGGCTCGTCGTGCTCAACGTGCTGATCCCGGGCTCCGCACAGGTGCTCGCGGGCGACCGGAAGCTGGGCCGGTTCGGCCTCGGCGCGACGCTCACGCTGTGGTTCCTCGCGCTCGTGGCCCTCGTGGTCTGGATCTTCTGGCCCGCCGTGATCTACACGGTCTTCTCGACGACGATCTCGCTCTGGATCGTGGCCGGGGTGCTCGCGTTCTACGCCGTGCTCTGGGCGATCCTGACCTTCGACACGCTGCGCCTCGTGAAGTTCGTGAAGACCGCCCCCTCGGCTCGCGCCGGGGTCGCGGCTCTCTCGGTCGTACTCATGGTGCTCGTCTCGGGCACGGCGGCGTACGGCGCCTACCTCGCGACGACCGCGAGCGGCTTCCTCTCGTCGGTGTTCGTCGCCGGACCGAGCGAGCCGCCCATCGACGGACGGTACAACGTGCTGCTGCTCGGCGGCGACGCGGGGCCCGACCGCGACGGCCTGCGCCCCGACAGCATCCGCGTCGTCAGCATCGACGCCGAGACCGGCCAGGCCGTGACCATCGGCCTGCCCCGCAACATGGTCGACGTGCCGTTCGACGACGACTCGCCGCTGAAGGCGGTCTACCCCGAGGGCTACGGCTCGATCGACGGCTGCGAGGTCGACGTCTGCATGCTCAACTCGATCTACACCGAGGTCGAGCTGAAGAGCCCCGAGATGTACCCGAACGCCGTCGCCGACGGCTCCGAGCCCGGCATCGAGGCGATGCGGGATGCCGCGGAGGGCATCACCGGGCTGCCGATCCAGTACTACGTGCTCATCGACATGGCCGGCTTCCAGCAGCTCATCGACGCCCTCGGCGGCGTGACGATCAACGTGCCGGAGGACGTGCCCATCCACGCCGACGAGACCTTCACGACCGTCGCGGAGTGGATCCCCGCCGGCGAGCAGCACCTCGACGGCTATCACGCGCTCTGGTACGCCCGATCGCGTCACGGCACGAGCGACTACGACCGCATGGCGCGCCAGCTGCAGCTGCAGGAGGCCGTGCTCGCCCAGTTCAACCCGGCGAACGTGCTGTCCAAGTTCCAGGAGATCGCCGCGGCCGGCTCCCAGGTCGTGAAGACCGACGTGCCGCAGGGCATGCTCGGGTACTTCGTCGACCTCGCGTCGAAGACGAAGGAGCTGCCGATCATCGACGTACCGCTCGTGCCCGAGAACGGCGTGGATCCCGAGGATCCCGACTACGACTACATCCGCCAGCTCGTGCAGCAGGCCGTGTTCCCGCCCGAGACCGAGGAGCCGGCGGGGTAGGTCGCGCGTCGGCGACCGGCGTGGCCGACCCCGTCAGAGGTCGGCGTGCAGCTGCCAGACCCGCTCGCCGGCGTCGCGCCAGCTGAACGCACGGCTGCGGTCGTGGCCGGTGATCGCGAGCCGCTCGGCGAGGCCCCGGTCGGAGACGACCGACGTGATGGCCGCGGCGAGCCGGTCGGCGTAGCCGTGGTCGGCCATGCCGACGGGCACGCCGAGCCCGGCGCCGGCCGAGACCTCGAGGTAGGCGGTGGCGTCGGAGTGGATCACGGGCACGCCGAGGCTGAACGCCTCGATGAGCCCCGTGCCCGAGCCCTCGTCGTGACTGGGCGCGACGTACGCCATGGAGCCGCGCAGCACGACGGCGAGGTCGGCGGCGTCGAGGTCGTCGAGGTGCCGGATGCGGGACGCCGCGACGCCGAGCTCCTCGGCGACCTCCGCCACGTGCTGGTCGCCCCAGGACTCGGGGCCGAGCACGACGACGGGGACGTCGGGCACGCCGCGTCGCCCGAGCGCCGTGAACACGTCGACGAGGCCCTTGCGCGGCTCGAGCGTGCCCGCCACCGCGATGTACTCGCGGGGGAGCCCGAGGCGTGCGGCGCGCTGCTCGGCGTCGGGACCGATCACGAGGCCGGACCGCGGCGCGGTGCCGATCACGCGCACCCGGTCGCCGAGGTCGGCGACCTGCTCGAGGCGCTCGGCCAGCGCGTGCGTGGGCACGACGACCGCGTCGGCGTGCTTTCGGGCGCGCTTCATCATGCCCTTCTGCCAGGCGACGGATGCCGCGCTGACCGCCTCGGGGTGGGTCCATGGGAGCACGTCGTGCACGGTCACCACGACCTGGTTGCCGCCGGCCGTGCGGTCGTGCTTGCGCAGCGGTGCGAACAGGCTCGTGCCGTGGATCATGCCGCTGCCCGGCGAGGTCGTGATGCCGAGCTGCCATGCGGCCGCGAGCTCGCGACGGGCGAGGGAGGTCTTGTAGAGCCCGGAGAGCCCGGGGACCTCGGCGAGCACCCGGTCGTAGTCCTCGGGGAGCGACGACGACACGATCGCCTCGACCTCGCAGCCTCGCGGTGCGGTCGCCACGATCGCGCGGCCGAGGTCGCGGGTGTACCGGCCGATCGGCCCCGGGACCGGAGCCACGATCTGGTCGAGGATGACGCGCAGGGTGATCGTCACGCTGCTCCTTCCGCACCGGGTCCGTCGGTGACCTGCCCACCCTAGCCGTTCCGCGACCCGCTTTCGGGGGTGCTCCCCAGACACGGCGCCCTCGCGTCACCGGGCGGAAGAGCTGCTCCGATACACTCCGGGCAGTGGCCGGTGCCGGGCCGGTCCGGACGGGGGAGTCACGAGGTGCAGCCAGAGCTCATCCCGTTCTCCCGACCGTTCCTCGCGCCGGCCTCGCTGGAGCGGCTGACGGCGGTGCTGGGCTCCGACCACGCGCATGGCGACGGCCCGTTCACCCGGTCGGCGAGCGATCGGCTGCGCGCCATCCTCGACGGCGGCGACGTGCTGCTGACCACGTCCGGCACGCACGCGCTCGAGATGGCGAGCCGCCTGCTCGAACTCGGACCCGGCGACGAGGTGGTGCTGTCGACCTTCACGTTCTCGTCGGCGGCCACGGCGATCGCGACGACCGGCGCGACCATCGTCTTCGTGGACATCGACCCCTCCACCGGCAACATCGATCCCGATCAGGTCGCCGAGGCGGTCTCGCCCCGGACCCGGGCGATCTCCGTCATGCACTACGGCGGCACGCCGGTCGACATGGCGGCCATCTGCGCCATCGCGGCGGACGCGGGAGGCCTCCCCGTGATCGAGGACAACGCCCACGGTCTGGGCGTCCGCTCGTCGTGCGGCGTGCTGGGTCGGATCGGCACGTTCGGGGTGCAGAGCTTCCACGACACGAAGAACGTCCACGCCGGGGAGGGTGGCGCGCTCGTCATCAACGATGCGCAGCACCGGCTCCGAGCCGAGATCATGCGGGAGAAGGGCACGAATCGCTCGCAGTTCATGCGCGGTGCCGTCGACCGCTACACCTGGGTGGACTGGGGCTCGAGCTACCTGCCGAGCGAGCTCAACGCGGCGGTGCTCGACGCGCAGCTGGCGGCGTTCGACGATATCCAAGCTTCACGGCACGCCGTGTGGGACCGCTACGCCGCAGAGCTCGGCGAGTGGGCCGAGGTCGTCGGCGCCACCCTGATGCGGCCTCCCGGCGGCATCCATGCGGCGCACCTGTTCTTCGTGCTGCTGCCGAATCGGCACGACCAGGCCGACTTCATCGCGGCACTCGCCACGCAGGGCATCGTCGCGGCCTTCCACTACGTGCCGTTGGACTCCAGTCCGGCCGGGCGCCGCTATGGACGGCCCCTCCGCGAACTCGTGCGGAGCGAGGACTTCTCGCGCCGGCTCGTGCGACTGCCGCTGTGGGCGGGCATGACGATGGGCCAGGTGGATCGCGTGATCGATGCGGTCACGGCGTGGCGACCAGAGGAAGCGGAGCGATGAACGGACGACTCTCGACGGCCGTGGCGAGCCTGCGCGACGGGGGGATCCGGTCCACGGCCTGGCGCGGTGGGAAGTGGCTGGCCAACCGGCTCGACGCGTTCCGGCCGGAGCCGCTCGCGTCGGTCTACGCCGACGACCTCGTCGCGGTCGACTGGTCGACGCCGCGCGCCTTCAACGCGCGCCCGGTGGACCGGCCCTCGAGCGGGTATCGGGTCGCCTGGCTCATCACCCCACCCGGACGCACGAGCGGCGGCCACCAGAACGCCTTCCGGTTCATGAGCTTCCTCGAGCAGGCCGGGAATCCGACGACGGTCTTCCTCTATGCGCCTGCGCGCTACCCCAGGGTCACGATCGACGGCGTGCGCCGGATGATGGCGGCGACGAGCGCCTACCCCGACATCCGCGGCGAGTTCCGCGTCTACGACCCCGACACCGGCCTGGACGGGGAGTTCGACGCCGTGATCGCCTGCGACTGGGAGACGACCTACGCGGCGCACCGCCACGGCGGCGACGCGAAGCGGTTCTACTTCACGCAGGACTTCGAGCCGGCGTTCTTCCCGGCGGGCAGCGAGTATGCGGCGGCCGAGAACAGCTACCGGCTCGGCTTCCACGGCTTCTCGGCGGGCCGCTGGCTCGCCGCGAAGCTGGCCGCCGACTACGGGATGAGCGGCGACGCGTACGACTACGCCGTCGACACCACCCGTTACCGCTACGAGAACGCCGCGCCGCGGAACGAGGTGCTGTTCTACGCCCGTCCGCCGACGCCCCGCCGCGCCACCGAGTTCGGGCTCCTCGCGCTGCGCGAGCTGCACCGGCGTCGGCCCGACGTCGTCGTCAACCTCGTCGGGTGGGACATGTCCGGCTACGACGTGCCCTTCCCGTACGTCAACCACTCCGCTGTCGACATCTCCGCGCTCAACGACATCTACAATCGCTGCGCCGCCGGCCTCATCCTCTCGCTCACGAACATGTCGCTGCTGCCGATCGAGGTCATGGGCGCCGGGGTCGTGCCGATCGTGAACGACGCGCCCAACACGCGCGGCGTCCTCGACAGCCCGCACATCGAGTTCGCGCCGATGTCGCCGGGCGCGCTCGCCGATCGCATGATCGCGGTGCTCGACCGGCCCGACCAGGCCGCCCACGCCGCCGTCATCGCGAAGTCGGTCGCCGACACGGACTGGGCCGACCCCGGCGAGGAATTCGTCGCCGCATTCCATCGCGCGATGCAGGCGATCCTGTGAGCGGGACACCCCCGCGGGGCACGGGTGACGACCCGGTTCCCGACGGGGGCGACGGCGCCCCGCCTCCGTCGGTGGACGTGTCGGTGGTCATCCCGACCCTGAACGGCGAGCGATTCCTCGCCGAGGTGCTCGACGCGGTGGCCGGGCAGCGGTTCGCGGGCCGTGTCGAGACGCTCGTCATCGACTCCGGTTCGACGGATGCCACGCTCCGGATCGTGCGGGACCGGCCGGACGTCCGCCTGCACGAGATCCCGAACGCGGAGTTCGGGCACGGCCGGACGAGGAACCTGGGTGCGCGGCTCGCGCGCGGGCGGGTCGTCGCATTCCTCACGCAGGACGCCACCCCCGCCGACGATGCGTGGCTCGCCGAACTCGTGTCGCCGCTCGAAGAGGCGGGCGTGGAGGCGGTCGTCGGCCGACAGGTTGCGCGGGACACCGCGGTCCCGCTGCTCAAGTACGACATCGAGCGCGTGTTCGACGGACTCGGATCGGCGGAGGAGCCGACGATCGTCGATCGGACCGGGCTGGACGGCGCAGACGCCGACGCGGTCGGCTTCTACTCCGACGTCAACTCGGCGGCTCGCCGCGACTTCCTCGTGCGGACCATCCCCTACCGCGACGTACCCTATTCCGAGGACCTGCTCTTCGCCCGCGACGTGCTCCAGGCCGGGTACCGGAAGGCGTACGCGCCGGCGGGCTCGGTGCGTCACTCGAACGAGGTCGGAATCCGCGAGTACGCGGCGCGCATGTTCGACGAGACCGTGAGCCTGCGACGGATCGGCCACGACGTCCCGAGCTACTCGCGGGTCGGCGCACTGCTTCGCGCCGGCAGGGGAGCGCTCGTCGACACCGGGCGGATCCTGCGCGACCCCGACTACGGGATCGCCGACCGGGCGAGGTGGCTCGTGGTCAATCCGGCGTACCACCTCGCACGCTGGTCGGGCCTCCGGCGCGGCGGACGCATCGACCTCGACGACGCCGCAGGTGTCGCCCGGTGGTCGTGGGAGGCGAGGCAGCGGCGCGGGGTCAGGTGATGAGCGTCTTCAGCCAGCCGGGGATCATCCCGCGCCGGCGGACGAGCCCGTGCACGGTGCCGGTGGTGATCGCGAGCACCTGGGCGATGCGCTGCGGTCCGCTCACCATCGACACGATCATGCCGCCCATCTCGCGGCGCAGCACGGCACCCACCCACCGCGGGCGGCGCAGCACGTTGCGCAGCATGAGGTCGATGTTGTTGCGGGCGATGTAGTAGCGGCGGAACGGCGAGTGGTACTGGTACGTCGCGATCCGGCCGCTCTCGCGGTGGCGCATCGGGATGCCGAACGGACGGAGCTCGGCGCGACGGCCGATCGAGTGGCGGATGTCGGTGCCCTTCGCCACGGCGATGCGGAATCCGCGGTCGCGCACGCGCAGGCAGTACTCGGTGTCGACGCAGTCGATCACGAGGCGCTCGTCGAACAGCCCGCCGTGCTCGAGGCACTCGCGGCTGATGACGAAGCCGGTCTGGATCGCCTCGGGCACGAGCCCGAAGCCCTCGGGCGACACCCACGTTGGCAGGGCAGGCGCGCCGTTCACGGCGTCGACGGCGACGATGCCGAGGCGGGTGACCGGGTTCGCCGTCGCGAAGAGGCCGAGCGCGATGGCGACGTAGTCCTCGGGCAGGTCGGTGTCCTGGTCGACGTTCACGACGTAGTCGGCGCCGTCGTCGAGCGCGACGCGCACGCCGGTGTTGAGCGCCGCCGCGATGCCCGCGTTGCGCGCGAGCCGGTGCACCTCGATGCCCGATTCCGTCGCGTCGGCGAGGACGGCGTCGGCCGACGGTCCGGAGCCGTCGTCGACGACGATGACGCGATCGACCTGACGCGTCAGGTCGCGCAGTCGGCCGACGACCCCGTCGTCGGGGTGGAACGTGGGCACGACCGCGATGACGCGGGGGGCGGATGCTGCGACGGGCGGGCTCTCACGGGGCGGTCTCGTCGAGGGCATTAGGCTAGTTTACGACCGCCGACGAGAGGAACTGGATCCATCGTGACCAACGCCCCGAGCACTCGATGGCCGGACACCCGGCCCGATGCCCGCGTGAGCTCCGAGGCGGAGCTCGCCGAGGAGCGCCTTGCCTTCGCCGATCGCATCATCGGCCTCGAGGAGCAGGTCAGGGAGCTGCAGGCCGCGAGCCGGCTGACTCCGACCGAGACGGTCGCCGCCGAGGCGAACCTCGCAGGGATCAGGTCGTCGCTCACCTGGCGCGCCGGTCGCGTGGTCACCCTCCCGGTCCGCGTGCTGCGCGTCGTCAAGCGCCGAGTGCTGGGATGACCGCGGATCCCGCGCTCGCGGCGCGCGTCGAGGCCTGGATCGACTCGGCCGGCCACTCCGCCGACGAGGTCGTGCGCACGGCCCGGGCGGTGCTCGATGCCGGTTTCGATCCCTCGGGCGTCCGGGTGGTCGTCGACGAGGTCGCCCACGAGGACACGTCGGAGATGATCCGCGGCGCCGAGTCCGTCGGCGTGTCCATCCTGTCTGCGGATGCAGCCGACCTGAACGAGCGGTTGGCCGCCACCCGGGCGGACTTCCTGTTCGTCGTCCGCTGGGGCACGGTCGAAGGCGACCTGCTGCCGAAGGTGGTCGGCTACCTCGACCGGTTCCCCTCGATCGACATCACGTACGGCGACTCGAAGACGGACCTCGGGATCCCGCTCTTCCGCCCGCTCTTCTCGCCGATCCGGCTGCGCAGCAACGACTACCTCGGCCCGGTGGTCGCACTGCGCGTGGCCTCGCTCCTCCGCCTCGGCGGCTTCCGGCCCGAGGCGCGTCGCGCCCAGATCCTCGACGTCGTGCTCCGCGCCGACGCCGCCGGCCTCGTGGTGAGCCTCGACCCGCAGGTGCTCGCCACCGAGGACCTCGCCCGCGACGAGTTCGCCGGCACGTCGGCCGCGCAGGCGGCGGTCGTCGCGGCCCACCTCGAACGCCTCGGCGTCGGCGCGGCGATCGAGGAGATCGAGCCGTTCGTTCGCCGGGTGCGCTACGAGATCGTCGACGAGCCGCTCGTCTCGATCGTCATCCCGACCCGCGGCGGCAGCGCGCAGATCGCGGGCGCCGACCGGGTGCTCGTCGTCGAGGCGATCCGCGGCATCGTGGAGCGCTCGACCTACCCGAACCTCGAGTTCGTGGTCGTGGCCGACGCCGAGACGCCCGATGCGGTCGTCGACGACCTCGAGGAGCTGTGCGGCGACCGCCTGCGGCTCGTCCTGTGGGATGCGCCGTTCAACTTCAGCGCGAAGATGAACCGCGGTGCCGTCGCCGCGAGCGGCGAGTACCTGCTGCTGCTCAACGACGACGTCGAGGTGGTGAGCGACGACTGGATCGAGACGATGCTGGGGCTCGCGCAGCAGGACGGCGTCGGCATCGTCGGCGCACAGCTCTACTTCGAGGACAGCACCGTCCAGCATGCCGGCCAGATCTACACGGGCGGCGTGGCCGGCCACGCCGCCTTCGGCTGGGTCGGGGGCCGGGACGACTCGATCAAGTCCATGACGACCGACCACGAGGTCTCCGGCGTCACGGCGGCCTGCGCCCTGATCGCCCGTGACCTCTACTTCGAGCTCGGCGGCTTCACGCTCGCCCTGCCCGGCAACTACAACGACGTCGACCTCAACATGAAGGTGCGCGCGACGGGTCGCTCGGCCGTGTTCAGCCCCTGGGCGCGGCTCTACCACTTCGAGTCGAAGACCCGCGATCCGCGGATCCTCGAGAGCGACCTCACGACCCTCCAGGGACGCTGGTCCCGTCGCATGCAGGTGGAGCTGTACTCCCGCATGCTCTGACCGATCGGGCGGCCGCTCGAGGCCGCCCGATCGGTGCCGCCGGGGGCGACCGTGGTCGCCCGGTCGGTCAGGACGTGGCGACGGCGCCCGTCGCGATCGCGTCGGCGAGCGCCTCGCGCCACGGCCGCATCGGGTTCAGGCCCGCCGCGGTCCACGCGTCGTGACCGAGCACGGAGTAGGAGGGCCGCGGCGCGGGTCGCACGAAGGCGCTGCTGTCGGTCGGCGTGATGCGCTCGGGATCGAGCCCCGAGTCCTCGAGCACGGCCCGGGCGAACTCGAACCACGTCGCCTGGCCGGAGTTCGTGCCGTGGTAGATCCCCGTGGGGGCGTCGGCGTCGAGCATCGCCACGAGCTGGGTCGCGAGGTCGGCGGTCCACGTCGGCTGCCCGAGCTGGTCGTCGACGACCGACCACGTGTCGCGCGACGCCGCGAGCTGCAGCATGGTGCGGGCGAAGTTCGGGCCGTGCTCGCCGTAGAGCCACGCGGTCCGCACGACGTACGTCCCGTCGGGATGCGCCTCGAGGGCGAGCTCCTCGCCGGCGGCCTTCGTGCGGCCGTAGGCGTTGATCGGGTCGCGGGGGCGATCCTCGGCGTACGGCATCGTGGCCCGGCCGTCGAAGACGTAGTCGGTCGAGATCGTCACGAGGCGTGCACCGAGGTCGGCGGCCGCCGCGGCGAGGTTCGCCGGTCCGGTCGCGTTGGCGGCGTAGGCCTCCGACTCGTGCGTCTCGGCGTCGTCGACCTTCGTGTACGCGGCGCAGTTCAGCACGACGTCGTGACCCCGCACCGCGGCCGCGACCGCCGCGGCATCCGTCACGTCGAGGTCGGCGCGGCCCAGGGCGGTCACCTCGCGGCCGGCGAGGACCGCCTGCAGGTCGCGCCCGAGCATGCCGGACGCCCCGGTGATCAGGTAGCGCATCGGGTCACTGCCCCTGGGCCTTGTAGCGGGCCTCGGTCGCGTCCTTCTGGGGCGCCCACCACGACTCGTTGTCGCGGTACCACGCGATGGTGTCGGCGAGGCCGGACTCGAAGTCGGAGAACTGCGGCTCCCAGCCGAGCTCGGTGCGCAGGCGCGTCGAGTCGATGGCGTACCGCAGGTCGTGGCCGGGACGGTCGACGACGTGGTCGTAGGCGTCGGCCGGCTGCCCGAGCTGCGTGAGGATCAGCTCGACGACGTCCTTGTTGTTGCGCTCGCCGTTCGCGCCGATGAGGTAGGTCTCGCCGATCTCGCCCTTGTCGAGGATGGTGAGCACCGCGGAGGAGTGGTCGTTCGCGTGGATCCAGTCGCGGACGTTCTCGCCCTTCCCGTAGAGCTTCGGCCGCTCGCCGCGCAGCACGTTCGTGATCTGCCGCGGAATGAACTTCTCGACGTGCTGGTAGGGCCCGTAGTTGTTCGAGCAGTTGGAGATCGTGGCCCGGACGCCGAAGGAGCGGACCCACGCCCGCACGAGGAGGTCGCTGCCGGCCTTCGTCGACGAGTAGGGGCTGGACGGGTTGTAGGGCGTCGTCTCGGTGAACTTGGCCGGATCGTCGAGCTCGAGGTCGCCGTAGACCTCGTCGGTCGAGATGTGGTGGAACCGGCGGTCGTGCCGGCGCGCCGCCTCGAGCAGCGTGTAGGTGCCGATGATGTTCGTGTCGAGGAACGGACGCGGGTCCTCGAGCGAGTTGTCGTTGTGGCTCTCGGCCGCGTAGTGCACCACCGCGTCGGCGTCGGCGAAGAGCTCGTCGACGAGCGCGGCGTCCTGGATGTCGCCCTTCACGAACCGGAACCGGTCGGCGGGCAGGCCCTCGAGCGAGGCGAGGTTGCCGGCGTAGGTGAGCTTGTCGAGCACCGTGACCGAGTGGTCGGTGTGCTCGAGCAGGTAGTGGACGAAGTTCGAGCCGATGAAGCCGGCGCCGCCGGTCACGAGGATTCTCATGGGTTTCGGATGTCTCCTGACGGTGATTGGGGCCGATCGAGTCTACCGGTTCGTGCCTGAGCGCCATCGGCGAACGACTCGCCGGGCCGCTAGGCTGGCGGGATACCCGATCGATGGAGTCCGTGCGTATGACGATGATCGACGGCACCCATGGCGTGCCGGCTCGTGCCGACCTGCATTCGTCGTGGCTCGGCCCGGCCTCCTACTGGCAGCCCGCGCATGTGGTCACCTCCGCCTGGCTCGAGCACGCGCCGTTCGCATTCTGGCTGGTCGACGAGCTGCGTCCGCGGTCGATCGTCGAACTCGGCACGCACTTCGGCTTCTCGTTCTTCGTGTTCGCGGAGGCGGCCCGCCGCCTGGGCCTCGACGCCGAGCTGTACGCCCTCGACTCCTGGGAGGGCGACGACCAGGCCGGGTTCTACGACGAGGACGTGTACGAGGCGGTCCGCACGATCGCCGAGCGGGACTATCCCGGGTCCACGCACCTCCTGCGCGGGTACTTCTCGGAGTCGCGCCAGGCGATCGCCGACGACAGCGTCGACCTGCTGCACATCGACGGGCGGCACGGCTACGAGGACGCCCGCGAGGACTACGAGCAGTGGCGGAGCACGGTGCGCGACGGCGGGGTGATCCTGTTCCACGACATCGCCGAGCACGGTGAGGGATTCGGCGTCTGGCGGCTCTGGGACGAGCTCGCGCCGCGGCATCCGTCGTTCGCGTTCGCGCACGGCCACGGACTCGGCGTGCTCGGGGTCGGGCCGACCAGGAGTCGCGGCCTGGCCGCCCTCTTCGACGCCGACGAGGCGACCGCGCGGGAGGTCCGTGCCACGTACTCACGGCTGGGCGCCGTCGTCACGCGGCAGGCGCAGCTGGAGGCCATGCCGGCCGAGGTGGACTCGCTGCACGCGCTCGTGGACGCCCTCAGGCACGAGGTCGAGCACACGCGCGACATCGTGAGCCAGCGCGAGGCCGTCATCGAGGACTACCGCACCAGCACGAGCTGGAAGGTGACGCGTCCGCTGCGCGCCGTGAGCTCGCGCCTCGGGCGTGACCGGCCCGACGCAGCACGCCCAGGCGAGCCACGGTAGGCTTGCATCCCGTGCAGATCCGCGAACTGAAGATCCCCGACAGCTACGAGATCACGCCTCGGCAGTTCCCCGACGAGCGCGGGGTCTTCCTCGAGTGGTACCGCTTCGATCGCCTCGAGGAGGCCGTCGGCCACCGCCTCGACCTGGCGCAGGGCAACACCTCGGTGTCGAAGCGCGGCGTCGTCCGCGGCATCCACTTCGCCGACGTCCCCCCGAGCCAGGCCAAGTACGTGACTGCGACGCATGGCGCCGTGCTCGACTTCGTCATCGACATCAGGGTCGGGTCGCCCACGTTCGGCCAATGGGACTCCGTGCTGCTCGACGACGTCGACCGGCGGGCGATCTACATCGCCGAGGGCCTCGGCCACTGCTTCGTCGCGCTCACCGACGACGCCACCGTCAGCTACCTCGTGACCTCGACCTTCAACGCGGAGCGCGAGCACGGCATCGACCCGACCGACCCCGAGGTCGGCCTGGCGTTCACCGTCGACGCCGACGAGCTGCTGCTCTCGCCCAAGGACACCGCGGCGCCGAGCCTCGCGGAGGCGGCCGCATCGGGCCTGCTCCCCACCTGGGCGGCCGCGCGGGCCTACTACGACGAACTCAACGGGAAGGGCTGACATGCGCGGCATCATCCTCGCCGGCGGCTCCGGCACGCGGCTCTGGCCGATCACCAAGGGCATCTCGAAGCAGCTGATGCCGATCTACGACAAGCCCATGGTCTACTACCCGCTGTCCACGCTCATGATGGCGGGCATCAACGAGATCCTCATCATCACGACCCCCGAGTACAACGAGCAGTTCCGTGCGCTCCTCGGGGACGGGTCCGCGCTCGGCATCCGCCTGGAGTACGCGGTGCAGCCGAGCCCCGACGGCCTCGCGCAGGCGTTCATCATCGGCGAGGAGTTCATCGGCGACGAGTCGGTGGCGCTGGTACTGGGCGACAACATCTTCCACGGCACCGGCCTCGGCTCGGCGCTGCGCAAGCACAACGACATCGACGGTGCGCTCATCTTCGCCTACCAGGTGAGCGACCCGACCGCGTACGGCGTCGTCGAGTTCGACGACCACTTCACGGCGCTGTCGATCGAGGAGAAGCCAGCCGAGCCGAAGAGCAACTTCGCCGTGCCGGGGCTGTACTTCTACGACAACGACGTCGTCGGCATCGCGAAGACGATCGAGCCGAGCGCACGCGGCGAGCTCGAGATCTCGACGGTGAACGAGCGGTACCTCCAGGCGGGCAAGCTCAGCGTGCAGGTGCTCGACCGCGGCACGGCGTGGCTCGACACCGGCACGTTCGAGTCCATGATGCAGGCCTCCGAGTACGTCCGGGTGATCGAGGACCGCCAGGGCTTCAAGATCGGATGCATCGAGGAGATCGCCTGGCGCGCCGGATGGATCGACGACGCGCGACTCGGCGAGCTGGCAGCACCACTCGTGAAGAGCGGGTACGGCGCGTACCTGCGCACGCTGCTCGCGCAGGCCTCGGCCTGATGGGCTGACCGCCGGCGCGTGCGCGGCGCCCGGGGGCGTGGCGGGTCGCGGGGCGTCGCTAGCGCGTGGCGCGGCGCTCGGCGAGGGCCGAGCGCAGCCGCAGGCCGGTGAGCAGCACGACCCGCACCGGCCAGAACAGCGGTCGCGAGTACTTCTTGCGGATGAACCGCTCGGCGCTCCGATGGTGCGCGCGGATCATGGCCGCCGACTCGCCGGCCGTCGAGTGACCACCCGTGTGGGTGACCTCCGCCGTCGGCGTGAACCGATTGCGCCAGCCCGCGCGCGACAGCCGGTAGCCCAGGTCGACGTCCTCGAAGTACATGAAGAAGCCCTCGTCGAAGCCGCCGATCTCGTCGAAGGCCCGACGGCGCACGAGCACGCACGAGCCCGAGAGCCAGCCGGCATCGCGCTCGGCGTCGAAGGCGGACGCGGCGTGGTAGCGCCGGGTCCAGGGGTTCGTCGACCAGATGTTGGAGAAGAGCGCGTGCCCCGATCCCACGCGGATGCCGGGCACTTCGCGGGCGGAGGGGTAGACGCTGCCGTCGTCGTTGCGCACGATCGGCCCGACGGCGCCGATGTCGGCCGAGCCCGCGCCGGTCGCGAGCATCCGGTCGATGGCGCTCGGATGGAACACGACGTCGGGGTTCGTGATCATCACCCACTCGACGTCCGCGGGCAGGCCGCGGACGACCTCGTTGATGGCGCCCCCGTAGCCGAGGTTCGCACGCATGGGCACGTACGTGCCGCCGACCGCCGTGACGACCTCCCTCGTCGTGCCCGACGTCGGGAGGTTGTCGGCGACGACGACGAGCGGCGGCTCGGACGCCGCGACGGGGAGGCTGCCGAGCATCGTCCGGAGCTCGTCCTCGGAGCCGTAGCTCACCGAGACGACGGCGACGATCGGACGGACCACCCCGTCGCTCATGCGAAGGTGGGTGTGACGGTGCCGGATGCCGCGAACTGCACGACGCCCGCACCGACGGGGTCGTCGGCGTAGTCGAGCATGCCGGCAGGGTCGAGCAGCGTGATCGGCTCGCCGCCCCCGTCGGTCGCGCCGGCGCTGATCACGAGCCGGTTGATGCCGAAGTTCGTCGACGGGATCGAGAACCGCACGTCGTATCGCCCCGGCGCGGTCGGCAGGTCGATGCCGAGGCCCTCGGTGTTCAGGCGGTAGACGGCGTGTCCGAGCGTGGACTGCAGCGTGAAGCCCGTGATCCACTCGGTCTCGCGCAGCACCTCGGCGTGCACGGTCACGGTGAGGTCGGTGCCCCGCTCGATGGGCTTGCCGCCCAGTGGTCGGCCCGCGGCATCCGTGACCGAGACCGAGGTGATCTCGACCGCCGGCTGCCGGTGCTCGCCGGACTCCGACTCCTCGTTCGCCAGCCGATCGCGCTCGTAGCCGTCGCGCAGCACGCGGATGCCCTCGCCCACGCCGCCGTCGTGGACGACGCGGCCGCCGTCGAGGACGACCGCCCGGGTGCAGACATCGGCGACCTGCTCGGAGGAGTGGCTCACGAGCACGATCGTGCGACCCTCCTTCTGGAACTGGCGGATCTTGTTCATGCACTTCAACTGGAACGGCTCGTCGCCGACCGCCAGCACCTCATCGACCAGGAGGAGGTCGGGATCGGAGTGCACGGCGACGGCGAACGCGAGGCGCACGTACATGCCGGAGGAGTAGAACTTGACCTGGGAGTCGATGAACTCGCCGATGCCCGAGAACTCGACGATGTCGTCGAACACGGCGTCGGTGTCGGCCGTGGACATGCCGAGGAGGGCGGCGTTCAGGTAGACGTTCTCGCGACCGGAGAGATCGGGGTGGAAGCCTGCGCCGAGCTCGAGCAGGGCCGCCACGCGACCGCGCCGGTAGACGTCGCCGCCGCTGGCCTCGATGATGCCGCCGATGACCTTGAGGAGCGTGCTCTTGCCGGAGCCGTTGTGGCCGATCAAGCCGACCGTCTCTCCGAGCTCGATCTCGAGGGAGACGTCGTCGAGCGCCATGAAGTCGGAACGCGACTTCTCGCGCGAGCGCCAGTACAGCACGCGATCCTTGAGGGACTTGTCCTTGTGCAGGACGAATCGCTTCGAGACGTGCTCGATGCGGACGAGTGGTTCAGCCATGGGGTCGTGACTCACAGTTCCTGTGCGAAGTTGCTCTGGAGGCGGGAGAAGATCCGCTGCGCGATGAGCAGCATGACCCCGCAGACGAGGATGGCGATGAGCATCCTGAGCCAGAGGTAGTCGGGCCAGTACTGCGTCGGATCCTCGGTTCCCGAGACCCACATCGCCTTCTGCATGCCCAGCACGCCGAGCGTGACCGGGTTGGCGAGGTAGAGCTCTTCGAGCCACGTTCCGCCGATGGCCTGGTGCACGAAGCCGACCGAGTAGACGATGGGCGAGGCCCAGAACAGGACGAGGAGCAGGATCTCGACGAGGTGCTGGACGTCGCGGAGGTAGACGTTCAGCGCCGACAGCACGAGCGCGAGCGCCGTGGCGAAGGTCAGGATGAGCACGATGCTCAGCGGCAGGTACACGAGGTCGGCATGCAGCGGCGGCTGGCCGAGCACGATCGTGGCCAGGAGCAGGATCGCGAACTGCACCACGAAGTTGAACGAGGAGGCACCGACCGTGGCGAGCGGGAAGATCTCGCGCGGGACGTACACCTTCTTGACGAGTCCCGAGTTCGAGACGATCGAGTTGGTGCCGGCCGTCACGATCTCGCTGTACAGCGCCCACGCCGTGAGGCCCGCGAACACGAAGATCGCGAAGTCGGGGATGGAGCGGGCGGCCCCCAGGAACTGGCCGATCGCCACGTAGTAGATGACGAGCTGGGCGAGCGGTCGCATGAGCGACCAGACCACGCCGAGGCTGCTGTTCTTGTACTTGGCGCGCACCTCGCGGCTGACGAGCCGGCCGAGCAGCTCACGGTGATCGAACACCTCGGCGAACGACTTCCACGTCCCCCGGCCGAGCGAGTTGTCGCGCCCGATGCGTCGCAAGGGCTCGTTGACGACGCGCACGCCCTCGGCGCCGCTGCGTTCCGACATGTTCCACGTACTTTCGGTCTCGGATGATCCGTACGATCCTACCGACTCGCCGACTGGGCTTCGGCCGTGAGACCGTGTCGCTGGCGGGGTCCGCCCTGCAGGTGCCCTAACCTGAGCGGGCCGGCCGCGGCCGGCACCAGTCGGACGACCCGGGGGGAGCTTCGATGACGAGCGCACCGGCCGCCATGCTCCGCGCCCTCCTGGTCGTGACCGTGCTCGTCGCGGGCGTGCTCGTGCCGTGGACCTCGACCGAGCAGCGGGCGGACGCGCTGAGCGCCGCCGACTGGGATGCCGGGAACATCATCAGCGACGCGGCCTTCTACGACGGCGCGGCGATGACGGAGGCCGAGATCCAGCGCTTCCTCGAGTCGATGGTCGGCTCGTGCCAGAACTCCAACTGCCTCGCGGTCTACCGGGAGAACACCCCCACGCGCACCTGGTCGTTCGGCACGTGCTCCACCTACCCCGGCGGCACCGGGGAATCGGCCGCACGGATCATCTTCAAGGTGCAGCAGGCGTGCACCCTGAGCGCGAAGGTCATCCTCGTGACGCTCCAGAAGGAGCAGAGCCTGCTGACGAACCGCGCGCCGTCCGACGGCGTCATGCGCAAGGCGATGGGCTACGGATGCCCCGACACGTCCGCCTGCGATTCGACCTACTACGGGTTCTTCAACCAGATCTTCGCCGCCGGGCGCCAGCTGACCTGGTACGGCAACCCCGCGGGATCGTTCACCTCGATCCGCGTCGGACAGGTCAACAGGATCCAGTACCACCCCGACGCGAGCTGCGGCACCAAGGACGTGCTCGTCAGGAACCGCGCGACAGCGGCGCTCTACTACTACACGCCGTACACGCCCAACGCGGCCGCCCTTGCGAACCTCACCGGAACCGGTGACGGCTGCAGCGCCTACGGCAACCGGAACTTCTGGGTCTTCTACAACTCCTGGTTCGGATCGCCCACCTCCGGCGCCAACCCGATCGGCAACGTCGAGCTCGTCTCGGCGCAGCCGGGCACGTTCCGGGTGGTCGGCTGGGCGCTCGATCCCGACACCAGCGCGTCGATCGACGTGCACGTGTACGTCGGAGCGACCGGCGCCGTCTACACCGCGAACCGCAACCGTCCCGACATCGGGGCCGCGTACCCGGCCGCCGGCTCGGCGCACGGGTTCGACATCGCGGTGCCGGTGACCGGTCCGGGCAGCGCGTCCGTGTGCGTCTACGCCATGAACTACGGTGCCGGTGCGAACGTGCTCCTGGGGTGCTCGACCGTCGCCGCGCTCACGGGGTCGCCGGTCGGCGCCCTCACGGCGGTGACGACCGGGCCTGGGACCGTCGCGGCATCCGGCTGGGCGATCGACCCCGACACGGCGTCGCCCGTCGGCGTGCACGTCTACGTCGACGGCACGGGCGTCGCGAGCACCGCGTCGAACGCGGTCGACGGCATCGACCCCGCGTACGCCGCCTACGGGCGCGAGCACGGATTCGCCGTGTCCGTCGCCGCCGCGCCGGGCAGCCACCAGGTCTGCGCCTACGCGATCAACACGGGACCGGGTGCGAACGTGCAGCTCGGATGCCAGACGGTGACGGTCCCGGAGAACGTCATCACCGAGCAGGGCCGGGCACCGGTCGGCGCGCTCGAGAGCGTGGTCGCCGGCTCGACGGGGATCACCGCGAAGGGCTGGGCGATCGATCCCGACACCGCCGCCGCGATCCCGGTGCACGTCTACGTCGACGCGACGGGTGCGGCGTTCACGGCGAACGTCCCGCGCACCGACCTGCCGCCCGCGTGGGCCGCGTACGGCACCGGCCACGGCTTCGAGGCCACCACGGCGGCGGAGCCGGGGACCCGGAACGTCTGCGCCTACGCGATCAACACCTCGGGCGCGCCGGCGCTGCTCGGGTGCGAGCAGGTACAGCTGACGGGCGGGATCGCCGACCAGGGCCGCGTCCCGATCGGCAATCTCGAGGCGGTGCGCTCGGCAGCGCCGCGCGAGGTGTCCGTGTCCGGGTGGGCCATCGACCCCGACACCGTCGCGCCCATCTCGGTGCACGTCTACTTCGGCTCCACCGGGACCGCGACCACGGCCGACGGCGATCGGCCCGACGTGGCCGCCGTCTACCCGGCGTACGGGTCGAAGCACGGATTCTCGTGGACCGGAACGGTGGCGCCGGGTTCCTACAACGTGTGCGCCTACGGGATCAACAACGGCGCCGGCGGCAACGTCCTGCTCGGCTGCCGGACGGTGACCGTCGCGCCCGAGCCGGCTCCGCCGCCGCCGACGGACTCGCGGTTCGCCCCGATCGGCAACCTCGAGGCCGCGGTTCGCGCGGACGGCGGCGTCGCGGTGTCGGGCTGGGCGCTCGATCCCGACACGTCGGCCTCCATCGACGTGCACGTGTACGTCGACTCGAACGGCACGGCGCTGCGCGCGACGGGTTCGCGGCCCGACGTCGCCGCCGCGTTCGGGCTCGGGCCCGACCACGGATTCTCGGCGGTGCTCCCGATGGGCGCGGGTCCGCACCGGGTGTGCGCGTACGCGATCGACGCGACGAACGCGCCGCCCGCCGCGCTGGGGTGCATCGACGTCCCGTAGCGCGACGGTAGGATCGTCAACGCCCTGTGTCGACGGCGCCGCATCGCGCCTCTGAGAATCGAGCTTCGCCCTGCACACCCTGACTCGCGCCCTCCGACGGCCGCTCCCGCTCTTCCTCAGCGTATGGGCCGGCCTCATGATCGCTGCGATCGCGTGGGCCGTCGCGACCCCGCTCGGCGGCAGCCCCGACGAGCCGGCGCACATCATCAAGGCGGCGTCGGTCGCCCGCGGCCAGTTCGTCGGCGATCCGACCGACCAGCCCGCGGTCCGCTCGGTGCAGGTGCCCGAGGGGATCGCCACGGCCGCGCAGTGGCCGTGCTACGCGTTCGCGCCCGCGACGCCGGCGAGCTGCCTCCTCGACGTCGCCGACGGCGCCGACCTCGAGCGCGCGGACACGTCGGCCGGACTCTACAACCCGACCTACTACCTGCTCGTCGGGTGGCCGAGCCTCCTCACCGACAACACCTCGGTGGCCGTGATGGGCATGCGCGTGGTCGGCGCGATCCTCGTGTCCTTCTTCCTGGCCGCCGGCTTCTCGGCGCTCCACCGGCTCAATCCGAACCGGGTGACGGCGTTCGGGCTCGCCGCGGCGGTCACTCCGATGGTCCTGTTCCTCGCCTCGGCCGTGAATCCGAACGGCCTCGAGATCGCCACGGGCTTCGCGCTCCTCTCCTCGCTGCTGCTCGTGCTCGGGCGCGTCCCGCTCGAGCGACGATGGCCATGGCTGGTCCTGATCGGCGCGTCGGGCGTGCTGCTCGCACAGACGCGGGGCCTCTCGCCGCTGTGGATGGCCGTCATCGCCGCCGTCGCCATCATCGTGACGCCCTGGCCGCAGGTCATCCGGGAGCTGCGCCGATGGCCCGTGATCCTGACGATCGCGGTGCTCGGCCTCGGCGTGCTCGCCGCCGTCGGCTGGACGTTCGCGACCGGAAGCCTCGGCAGCATGGGCAACTTCCCCGGCGCGACGGACTCGCCCAGACGGGCCTTCATCATCATGCTGTTCCGCACGTTCGACCCCGGGCTCTTCGGCATCTTCGGCTGGCTGGACACGCCCGCGCCGGCCTTCGTGCTCGCGTTCTGGTCGTTCCTGGCGTTCGCCATCGTGGTCGCCGCCGTGGTGGTGTCCAGGGGACGCCGCACGTGGGGCCTCGCCCTCGCGGTCGTCGCGCTGCTCATCGTGCCCGCCGTCGTGCAGGCGGCATCCGTGCAGGCCAGCGGCTACATCTGGCAGGGACGGTACGCGCTCGTCGCCTACCTGACGCTGGTCGCGCTCGCGACGGCCATCGCGGCTTCCGCGCTCCCGGCGTCGACCCCGTTCCCCGATCGCTGGCGCCGTCGGCTCGTCGCCTGGATCGCCGGGCTCGTGGTCCTCGGGCAGACGTGGGCGCTGTTCGCGACGTTCCAGCGGTACCAGGGCGGGCTCCCCGTCGACCAGGTCATCCTGCATCCCGTGTGGACGCCTCCCGGCGGCCTGATCCTGTGGCTCGCCGTCATCGCGATCGCGACGGGGTTCACGGCGTGGGCCGCCGTCGCCGGAACGGCGCCGATCGACCGTGCACCCGCCGACGAGGAGGACGCCGAGCCCGAGGCCGCGATCCCCGCGAGCTAGGTGTGTCTCCCGAACGGCGTGTCCGGGTGGGACGGCGCACGGTTGCGGGCCGCGACCGTGCGAGGCGCCGCTCGACCGCGAGCTAGCTGCGCGCCACCGGATCGGGGAACGGCTTGTAGGTCGGCGTGGACGGGCTGGCCTGGATGTCGAGTTGGAGCGCGCTGATCAGCATCTGCGTCCCGATCATGAGGGGCAGCGCCGCGAGCATGACGGTGCCGGCGGTGGCGATCACCGAGCCGACGATCACGAACGCGATCCAGACGGCGACGCCGAGTCCGAAGAGGAACGACGCGATGCCGAGCAGCAGGAGCAGCGCGATCGGCGAGAACGACCAGAGCACGTACCGGTACCAGATGCGCCGCCAGAAGCCGCGGAACAGCAGGTCCATGAGCTCGGGGACCACCTTGCCGAGCCGGATGCTCGACACCTCCTCGCCGTAGACGGCCGGGACGGGGACGTCGACGGCGGAGACCTGCTGGATGTTGAGGTGGATGAGCAGGTCGTTCTCGAACGAGTAGCGCTTGGCGACGTGGTCGAGCGGGATGTTCCGCAGGACGTCGGTGCGGACGGCGGTGTAGCCGTTCTGCGGGTCGAAGAGGTGCCAGTAGCCCGAGGCGAGCTTGGTCATGAACGAGAGCACGACGTTGCCGAAGACGCGGTAGCGCGGCATCCCGTGGAAGGACTCGGGCGCGTAGAAGCGATTCGCCTTCGAGAAGCCGTAGCCGTCGTCGGTGACGCGGTCGAGCAGCGCCGGGAGGTGCTTCGGATCCATCTGTGCGTCGCCGGCCATGACGACGTCGATGTCGGCGCCGAGGTCCATCGCGGCGCGGTGTCCGGTGATGATCGCACCGCCGACGCCCTGGTTGACCTCGTGCCGGATCAGGGTCACGCGGGGGTCGTCGAGGGACTGGACGACCTCGCTCGTGCGGTCGGGGCTGCAGTCGTCGACGATGACGATGTGGTCGACGAAGTCGGGCATCGTCTCGACGACCGTGGCGATCAGGGCTTCTTCCTTGTACGCGGGCACCACCGCCGCGATCGTCGCATTCTTGTAGACCACGTCAGGCGTCCTCTGCGCTTTCCTTGCTCGTCTCGTCCCCGCGCTTGGGCGCGAAGACCCAGAAGCGGTAGACGAAGTAGTTCCAGATCGTCGTCATGACCGTGGCCACGACCTTGCCGACCGCCCACCCGGCAGGCGTGAGGTCGATGAGGCCAACGATGGCGGCCGTCGCGAGCGTGTTGAAGACGACGAGCACGGTGTATCGGAACAGGGCCCGGCCGTGCGGGGCATCCGACCCGAACGAGAACACCCGCTGGATCGTGTACGTGAACGCGAAGCTCAGCACGAACGCGATGCCGGCCGCGAGCCACGTGGGGAAGCCGAACACCTCGCGGAACAGCCACAGCAGGCCGAAGTCGAAGAGGAACGCGGCGACGCCGGCGATCAGGTAGCGCAGCGCGCTCCAATCGATGAGCGCAGGACGGTCGCGCCCTTCGGTCTCCGACATCGTCGCTTCCCGGCTCACGCCGTGACTCGCTGCGAGATCACGTGGTCGACGACCTCGTGCGAGGGCAGGATCGTCGCCCGCTCGGCGGCCGCGCTGACGCGTCCGTCGATGACGTCGTTGAACCGCGCGAACTGCGCGGTCAGCGGCTCGACCGAGGTGATGACCTCGGGGATCTCGATGATCGTCTGCTGGCGGTAGGAGGGACCGTCGCCGATGGAGTCCTCGGAGACGTGGCGGTAGATCGTCACGTCCCGGCGGAGCAGGTCGACCTCGATGAGGCGGTCGAGCTCGTAGATCGACAGGCTCCGGATCTTGTGCTGGCCCACCCGGCTCGCGGAGATGCGCGCGACGGCCCCGTCCTCGAAGCCGAGGAGCGTCTCGGCGACGTCCTCGGCGCCCGGCACGGAGTTCGGGTGGAAGAAGCCGAGGCGGCTGTCGACGCTCGCGGGCGCCGAGCCGATGAGGTTGATCGCGAGGTCGACGTCGTGCACGAGGAGGTCCCAGGCCACGCCGGTGCGGATGCGGGGGGCGTAGGGGGAGTGGCGCGTGGCGGTGACGTGAAGGGGGTCGCCGAGTGCCGCGCGGGCCGTGAGCACCGCGGGGTTGTACCGCTCGAGGAGGCCGCACATGATCGGCACGTCGCGGGTCTCCGCGAGCTCGAGGATCTCGCGCGTGTGCAGCAGGTCGTCGGCCACGGGCTTCTCGATGAGCAGCGGCTTGTCCTGGTTCAGCACCTCGAGGGCGAGGCCGTAGTGCGCCTCGGTCGCGGCGGCGACGACGACCGCGTCGACGTCGTGCAGGTCGGGAAGCTCGGGCGCCCAGGCGGCGCCGAGCCGGTCGGCCATCTCGCGGCCCACGCTCTCGCGCGGGTCGACGAGCACGGCGAGGGTCGCCTGGTCGGACTGGGAGATGACGCGAGCGTGGTTCGCGCCCATGTTGCCGGCGCCGACGAGGGCGATGCGCTTCACTGCGGCCATGTCACGCTCCCGCCACGTCGCGCACGGACGCAATGATGTGGTCGAGCTCGGCGTCCTCGAGGGCCGGGTGCACCGGCAGCGAGACGACCTCGCGGACGATGCGCTCCGCGACGGGCACGTCGCTCGTGCGGACGAGCGGGTTGTCCCGGTACGCGTCGTAGTCGAACACGAGCTTGGGGTAGTAGACGCCGCTGCCGACCCCGCGATCGAGGAGCTGCTGCACGAACTCGTCGCGGGACACGCGCGCCTCGGGCGTGACGCGGATCGTGAACTGGTGCCACACGTGCTCGCGGCCGTCGAGCTGGCGGGGGGCGATGACGCCGGGAACGCCGTCGAGGCCCTCGATGAGTCGCGCGGCATTGCGGCGACGGCGCTCGACGGTCGCGTCGTAGCGCGCGAGCTGCGGGATGCCGATCGCGGCCTGGAGATCGGTCATCCGGTAGTTGTTGCCGGCCATCTCGTAGACGTAGCGCGCGCGCATGCCCTGGTTGCGGAGCAGGCGCAGGCGATCGGCCAGCTCGTCGTCGTCGGTGGTGATCACGCCGCCCTCGCCCGTGGTGAGGTTCTTCGTGGCGTAGAGCGAGAACGTGCCGAGTCCGTAGCCGCCGGCCGAGCGGCCGTGGTAGCGGGCGCCCTGCGACTGCGCGGCGTCCTCCAGGATCCGGAGGCCGTGCTCATCGGCGATCCGCACGATGGGGTCCATGTCGGCCATCTGGCCGTAGAGGTGCACCGGGAGCAGCACCTTCGAGCGCGGGGTGAGCTGCGCGGCGACCGCGTCGGGGTCGATGTTGAAGTCGTCCTCGCGGATGTCCGCGAACACGGCGGTCGCGCCGGCCTCGAGGATCGCGTTCAGGGTGGCGACGAACGTGAACGGCGTGGTGACGACCTCGTCACCCGGCTCAAGCTCGAGGACCTGGAGCGCGGCGATGAGCGCGGTGGTCCCGTTGTTGACGGCGATGGCGTGCTTGGTGCCCGCCTGCTCGGCGAATGCGGTCTCGAACTGGGCGACCTTCGGTCCCTGGGCGATCGCGCCGGATCGCAGGACCTCGAGCACCAGTGCTTCTTCGTCCGGTCCGAACTGCACGGTGGTGATGGGGATCATGTGGCCTCGTGGGGTGGATTGGGTGGTGCCGACGACCGGCACGACCCACCAATGTACCCGGTGGTCCTGCGCCGGCTCCGCGCGGATCGCGTTCCGCGGCTGCGACACTCGTAGGATTGGACGAGCGTGCCCCGCGGTCGTGGCACACCAGAACAATCTACCGTGTCGTCAGCGGCTGAACTCACGAGCCGCCTGTGAGGCAAAGTGAACAGCATCCATCCCACCGCCGTGGTCGACGGCGACGTCGTGCTCGGCACCGGCAACACGATCGGCCCGTTCGCGGTCGTCACGGGTCCGGTCGTGCTCGGCGACGACAACTGGATCGGCACCGGCGTGGTGATCGGCGCGCCCCCCGAGGTGCGCAGCTGGCCCCATCCGACGGATGCCGCGGAGCGGTCGTCCGGCAACGGCATCACCATCGGCGACGGCAACGTCCTGCGGGAGTACGTCCAGGTGCACCAGGGCTGGAAGGGGCGGACGCGGATCGGCGACGGCGCGTTCATCATGAACCAGTGCTACCTCGCGCACGACTCCGCCGTCGACGACGGCGCAACGCTCGCCTCGAGCGTCCTGCTCGCCGGTCACGTGCACGTGGGCGCGGGCGCCAACCTCGGCCTCGGCACCGCGGTGCACCAGTTCCGCACCATCGGACGCGGCGCCATGATCGGCATGTCGTCTGCGGTCACGAGGGACATCCCGCCGTTCGCGAAGGCGTTCGGCAATCCTGCGGCGGTGCGTGGCGCGAACGTGATCGGCATGGAGCGGTCCGGAGTCGACGGCGCGATCATCGCGGCGCTCGCCGCGGTCTACGCGGGCGAGTCGGACGACGTCGCGGCCATCGCCGACGACGCCATGCGCGCGGCCGTCGAGGCGTGGATCTCGACGCGCGCGGCACGCGGAGCCGCGGAGTGAGCGCGTCGGCGACGGCGCCCGCGCCCTCGCGCCGGGCGCGCGTCATCCTGTTCGTCCTGCCGTTCTCCGTGTTCGCCCTGCTCGGCATCCTGTGGTCGCTGGCGTCACCGGTGTTCAGCGTGCCCGACGAGAACGCGCACGCCACCAAGGCCGTTGCGCAGGTGCGCGGGCAGATCATCGGGTACACGCTGCCCGACGTCCGGCACATCGTGGTCGACCTGCCCGAGGGGTACCACTACACCCAGGACACGCTCTGCTACGCCACGCACCCCGACGTCTCGGCCGGGTGCGCCGTCGACTTCGGCGACGAGAACGGCCAGGCCTGGTTCAACACCTGGGTCGGTGCGTACAACCCCGTCTACTACTACCTCGTCGGCTGGCCGAGCCTGCTGTTCGACGGCAACGCCAGCATCATCGCCATGCGCATCGCCAGCTCCCTGGTCGGCGCCGCGCTCCTGGGCTGGGCCTTCCTCGCCGCGTCGTCGGGTGCGCGATCGCGCTGGATGCCGCTCGGCGTCGCCTTCGCGGCTGCGCCGATGAGCATGTACCTCATCGGCGCCGTCAACCCGAACGGCGTCGAGCTCGCCGCCGCGGTCGCGCTGTGGGCTGGCACGCTGCGGTTGCTCGAGACGTTCCGCGACGACGGCGGACGACCGTGGTTGTCACGCAACGCGCTGTGGGCCGGCGTGGCGCTCGCGTCCATCCTGCTCGTGAACGCCCGGGCGCTCGGCCCGCTCTGGCTCGTGATCGTGGTCGGGCTGTGCTGTCTCGCCGTCGGCTGGACGGCGGTCCGGCGGCTGTTCACGACCGGCGCCAGCTACTGGTGGCTCGGCGCCATCGCCGTCGGCGGCCTGTTCTCGCTCGGCTGGACGCTCTCGGGCGGCAGCCTCTCGAACCAGGCCGAAGCCTCGGACGCGCCCTTGGTCAACGGGACGTTCCTGCAGGGTTTCGCGTACATGCTGCGCACGACCCCGTGGTACCTCCAGCAGGCGGTCGGCTACTTCGGGTGGTTCGACACCCCGTTGCCGGTCTGGGCGTACTGGCCGTTCGTCGCGGCCTTCGCCGTGGTCGTCGTGCTCGCGTTCATCGCGACGCGCCGTCGGAGCGTCCTCGTGCTGTCGGCCGTCGTCCTCGCCGCGATCCTCGTCCCCGCGCTCGTGCAGGGCTACAGCGTGCACCAGACGGGCATCATCTGGCAGGGCAGGTACGGGCTGTTCCTCTACCTCGGCATCACCGTCGTCGCCGCGTGGCTCCTCAGCCGAGACGCGGGAGCGCTCGACCATGTGGCCACGCGGGCGGCGTGGGTCGTCGGCGCGCTGCTCGCCGGATACGGCGTCATCGCGTTCTTCCTCGTCCTCGTGCGGTACGTCGTCGCCGATGACCCCGTCGGGGAGATGCTGACGGCTCCCGAGTGGCAGCCCCCGCTCGGCTGGCTCGTCCTCACCGCCGGTTACGTCGTCGTGTCGCTCGGACTCGTCGCGCTCGTGGGCCTCGCCACCCGTTGGATCGTCCGCCGCGAGGCCGTCGTTCCCGAAGCCGACGAGCCGCGTCCCCTCGAGGAGGCCACGGCCCGTGGCTGAGCCCCGGGTCGCGATCGCGTACGACTGCCTGTTCCCGATCGACGCGGGCGGCGGCGAGCGCGTCTACCGCCGCATGGCCGAACTGTTCGCCGAACGCGGCAGCACGGTCGACTACGTCACCCGCCGCGGTCGCGACGCGGGCCCCGACGCGGGATTCACGGTCGCCGGCGTGTGGAGCGGCGACATCGCCGACGCGTCGGGCACCCGCACGACGTCGAGCGCCGTCGGCTTCGCCCTCGCGCTCTTCCGGTACTTCGTGCGCCACCGTCGCGACCACGACCTCGTGGTCGTCGCGGCCCTGCCCGTGCTCAACGTGTTCGCCGTGCGGTTCGCGCTCCTCGGCACGGGCACGGTCGTCGCGACCGACTGGCTCGAGATCTGGACGTGGCGCAAGTGGCGCGCGTACTCGGGCGCACTCGTCGGCACCGTGGCGTTCGTGCTCCAGTCGCTCGGCGTGCACGTCGGCCGCGTCCAGACGGTGAACAGCGGCTTCACGCGCGACCGGCTTCGGCGATATCGGCGCCGGGCGGACCCCGTCGTGCTCGGGCTCGTCGACCTGGTCGGCGAGGGCACGGATGCCGCGGGCGCGACCGCGACGCCGCCGTTCGCGCTCTTCGTGGGCCGCCACATCCCCGACAAGCGCCTCGACGCACTGCCGCCGGCGCTCGCCGCAGCGCGCGTCGCCGTGCCGCGACTCGAGGCGGTCGTCGCAGGCTCAGGGCCCGAGACCGACGCCGCTCGACGGGCCGCCGAGGCCTCGGGCGTCGCCGGCGCCGTGCGATTCGCCGGGCGCGTGCCCGACGACGAGCTCGAGCGGCTCATGGGCGAGGCGGCGGTGCTGGTGAACCCGTCGGCGCGAGAGGGCTTCGGCCTCGTGGTCGCCGAGGCGGCGTCGCACGGCACGCCGTCGGTCGTCGTCGCGGGCGAGGACAACGCGGCGGCGGAGCTCGTGGTCGACGGCGAGAACGGGTTCGTCGCGGCATCCGTCGCACCCGACGTGCTCGGCGCGGCGATCGCGCGCGCCGTCGAGCGCGGCGAGCCGCTGCGGCGGTCGACGGCGGCGTGGTTCGCGCGCGAGCGTCGGGCTCGCTCGCTCGCCGGCTCGGTGGCGCAGCTCGTCGAGCGGTGGCGGTCGGTCAGCTCGCGCTGAGGGCGTCGAGGAGCGCCGCGCGCGTGGCGGCGGCGGTGGCGTCCCACGAGAACTCCGCGGCCCGGGCGAGGCCGGCGCGCGACATCCGCTCTCGCTCGGCGGGGGAGTCGAGGAGCGACCGGATCGCCCCGGCGATGGCGCCGGGGTCCGTCGGGTCGACGTAGACGGCCGCGTCGCCGGCGACCTCGTGCATGACGGGGAGGTCGGAGACGATCACGGGGCAGCCGCGGGCCATCGCCTCGAGCGGCGGGAGGCCGAACCCCTCGAAGCGGGTGGGGAACACGAGCGCCGTCGACTCGGCGTAGAGCTGGTCGAGCTCGTCGCGCGAGAGCCAGCCGCGCAGGGTCACCGCGTCGCCGAGGCCGAGCCGGTCGACGACTGGCGCCAGCGGGTCGTCGCCGTGGCTGCCGGTGACGACGAGGTGCGGCCGGTCGTCGGCGTCGAGCCGGGCGAGCGCCTCGAGCAGGGTCTCGAAGCCCTTGTGCGGCATTCGGTTGCCCACCGCAAGGAGCCGGTCGTCGCGTCGCGCCGCACCGCCCGCGTCGGCCACGACGCGCGACCCGGCGAGCGGAGTGACCACGACCCGGTCGGCCCGGACGCGCAGGAAGTCGACGATGTCGTCGCGCGAGGCGCGGCTCACCGTGAGCACGCGGGTCGCGGCACGGGCGGCGAAGCGGATCATGGTGCGCAGGATCCGCGAGTAGGCGCCGGGCACGTACTCGGGATGCCGGAACGCGAGCAGGTCGTGCACGGTCAGCACGACCGGCACGCGTGAGCGCCACGGGCCGAAGTTCGCCGGGCAGTGCACGAGGTCGGCACCGAGCCGGCGCGCGGCGCCCGCGACGGCGACGAGCTCGCCGCGCGCCCAGGCCACGCGGTCCTCGCCGCTGATGCCCGAGTCCACCACGCGTCCCGGGAACCACGAGGTGTCGGTCGCGGCGAGCTCGGTCGACGCCCACCCGACGAACTCGAGGTCGGGGTCGTCGGCGGCGAACCGCGAGTAGACCTCGCGCACGTACGACTCCATGCCGCCCTTCGTGCCCGTGTAGAAGAGCAGGTCGACGAGCACGCGCCTCATGCGTCGCCGCCCGGTTCGACGGCCGCGGCGTCGGTGCTCGTGCCGCCCGCGGCCGCTGCGGCCTCGCGGATGCCGCGGGCCAGCCGTCGCCGTCGCGCGACCTCGTACACCACGGCCGACGCGAGCTCGGCGACGAGCAGCCCGAGGAACACCGCCGACAGGCTCTGCGCGGCGAGGCCGAGCGCCGCAAGCCCGAACGTGAGCACCGACACGGCCGCGCGCAGCCCCGTCACGAGGCGGACCTCGCCGGCGCGTCGCAGGGCCGCGAACGGGATCGTCGTCGCCAGCGACGCCGCGCGCCACGCGCAGGCGAGCAGCAGCGGCACGAGCGTCGCCGACTCGGTCCACGCTTCGCCGAAGACGAAGGCGAACACGCCGGCGAACTCGAGCACGAGCAGCGCGACGACGGCGGCGAGCACCGAGGCGCCCGAGACGACGATGTCGAGCCGAGAGTGCTCCTTCAGGAGTCGCAGCCGCATGAAGTTCAGCGGGATCGCGAGGAGCCCCGACACGGTCGAGATCGACGTGAACAGCACCGCGTCGGCCGAGCCGAGGAACGCGAGGATCATCGTGTTGAGCAGCGGGTAGATCACGCCGGTGATCGCCGTGTCGGCGACCACCCAGCCCATGACGGCCGGCTCGGGCCGGCTCGCCCGGTGCGTGACCGGGAGGCACCGCACGCACGTGGCGACGGCGATGCCCACGACGAGCGGGATGAGCGCCCACTGCTGCTCCGCGAACCCGGCGAGCACGCCGATGAGCGCTCCCAGGCCGACGGCGACGGATGCGGCGATCTCGCGCCGGTCGAGCCGCTCGGCCACGGAGACGCCGCGACCGACCTCGAGCGCGGCGATGAGGATGGGCAGCCCGATCGCGAGCGCGATCGCGTTCGGCGGGATGATCGCGAGCACGAGCGCCGTCAGCACCGAGATCGCGGCGAGCCACAGCGGGAAGACCACGCGCCGCTCCGTCGCCGCCGAGCTGAGCCGCGACTCGACGACCACCGCGAAGGTGAGCTGCCCCGCGAACGTCGCCACCAGCACGGCCACGGCGAGCACGCCCTGTTCCTCGACCGTGAAGAGCCTCGACGAGATCGACACCGTCGCGGCCGGGATGACGGCCAGCGAGATGCCGCCGAGCAGCGTGATGAGGCTCATCGCGGCGCGTCGCATCCGGATCGGCCCGGGCATGGGCTCGGTCACCGCGTCACCGCCTCGGTCGAGCCGCCGAGCGTACGCCCCAGGGTTCCCTCGGCGCGGCCGAGGAACACCCACCAGCCATCGCCGACGGTGTTGGTCGTGCGATGGCGCAGCCCGAAGGCGAGCCCGCCGAACACGAACGCGAGTCGCCACCACAACGGGTACCGATGCCGTACGACGAGGCGCCCGAGCCCGCGTCCGTAGGCGCGCAGCTTCCGGCGCCGTTCGCGCGTCGACAGTCCCGACGGGTCGGCGATGCCCCCGACGCTCACGTCGGGCGGCAGCCACGCGAACGCGGCGGCGAGGTCGGGCCGCCGCTCCGCCATCCGCAGCAGCAGGTCGGTCGCCTCGCCGGCCTGCCACGGCGTGGGCGCGCCGGTGCCGAGGTCGGGGTCGAACCCGCCCACCTCGTCGAACACGGACCGGCGCATGAGGAGCCCCATCTCGATGACGTTCCACACGTTCCACCGGTCGAGGGGCGTGCCGGCCGAGGGGAGCGTGAACTTCGGGCCGTGCTCGTCGACGACGGTGAGCGCGCCCGCCGCGACCGACCCGGACGCGGCACGGATCGCCGCGACGCTCCCGTCGGGGAACCACGTCGTGTCGTTGGGGAAGTGGAGGAGCCGCTCACCCGGAGGAAGCGCGGCGACGCCGGCGTTGCGGCCCCGGGACGCGCCGCGCTCCGACGTGGTCACGTCGATGGCGACGTCGGAACCGCGGAAGCGCTCGGCGAGGCGCTCGACGGCCTCGCGATCACCCTGCGCGACGAGCACGATCCGGTCGTCGGGGCCGACCTGCGGGGCGAGGGATCGCAGCAGGCGCTCGAGCGGTTCGGCCCGACCGAGCGTCGAGACCACGAGACCCAGATTCATCGCACCCATTCTGTACGATGGTGAGGCCGCCCCGCGTACGACAGGACCCCTCGCATGCCGACTTCCACCGAGGCGATCGAGCTCTCGATCGTCATGCCGTGCCTGAACGAGGCCGAAACGCTCGCCACCTGCATCGACAAGGCCCAGGGCTACCTCGAGCGCAGCGGGGTCGTCGGCGAGGTCGTCGTGGCCGACAACGGGTCCACCGACGGCTCGCAGGACATCGCCCGTGCGCACGGCGCGCGGGTCGTCGACGTGCCCGCGAAGGGCTACGGCAGCGCGCTCCTCGGTGGGATCGAGGCCGCCCGCGGCGAGTACGTCATCATGGGCGACGCCGACGACAGCTACGACTTCTCCCGGCTCGACCCGTTCGTCGAGCGGCTTCGCGCGGGCGACGAGCTCGTCATGGGCAACCGCTTCCAGGGAGGCATCGCCGAGGGCGCCATGCCGCCGCTGCACAAGTACCTCGGCAACCCGGTGCTCTCCTGGATCGGGCGCGTGCTGTTCCGCTCGCCGATCGGCGACTTCCACTGCGGTCTCCGCGGGTTCAACCGGCGGTCGATCCTGAACCTGCACCTCCAGACCACGGGCATGGAGTTCGCGAGCGAGGTCGTGGTGAAGTCCACCCTCGGCGGCCTCCGCGTCTCCGAGGTGCCGACCACGCTCGACAAGGACGGCCGCAGTCGCCCGCCCCACCTGCGCAGCTGGCGCGACGGCTGGCGCCACCTGAGGTTCCTCCTCATCTTCAGCCCGCGCTGGCTCTTCCTCATCCCGGGCGCGGTGGCGTTCTTCATCGGTCTCCTCGGCACCCTGTTCATCAGCTTCGGGCCGATCATCCTCGGCGACGTCGGCTTCGACGTGTCGAGCCAGGTGTACCTCGCCGCCCTCACCGTCGTGGGCTACCAATCCGTGCTGTTCGCGATCCTCACGAAGATCTACGCGCAGCATGAGGGCTTCCGCATACCGAGGTCGCGCAACTTCGACCGGCTCGAACGGCGCATCAGCCTCGAGAGCAGCGCGCTGGTGGGCCTCGCGATCTTCGTGATCGGGCTCGCGATCGCGATCTGGCAGTTCTCGATGTGGGCCGCGAGCGGCTTCGGGTCGCTCGACCCCTCGAGCACGCTGCGCACCGCCGTGCTGGCCGCCCTGCTCATGATGCTCGGCGCGCAGACGATCATGGCCGGCATGTTCCTCGGCGTGCTCAACGTGGGCCTCAAGCGGAACCGCTGATGCCCGACTCGCCCCGGGCGCGCGTCTCGGTCGCGCTCGGCACGCACAACGGCGCGCGCTACCTCCGCGAGCAGCTCGAGAGCATCCTCTCGCAGACGCACCCGGTCGACGAGATCGTGCTCTCCGACGACGCCTCGGGCGACGGCACGGTCGAGCTCGCCGAGCAGGTCCTCGCCGAGCACCGGTCCACGGATGCCGCGACGCCCGCGCTCGTCGTCGAGCGCAACCCGGTGGCGCTCGGAGTGACGCCCAACTTCGAGCAGGCGCTGCGCGCGGCATCCGGCGATCTCATCGCCCTCAGCGACCAGGACGACGTGTGGCATCCCGACCGCGTGGAGCGTGCGGTGGCTGCGTTCGACGCACGCTCAGGGCTCGACCTCGTCGCGGCCGAGGCGCGCCTCGTCGACGAGTCCGGCGCGCCGCTCGGCTCCTCGCTGCTCGAGACGCTCGGCGTCGACGAGGCGACGCGCACGAGGCTCGGCACGGATGCCGCGTTCGCAGAGCTCCTCAAGCGGAACCTGCTGACCGGCGCGACCATGATGGTCTCGCGCTCCCTCGTCGAGCGCGCCGCGCCGTTCCCCGCCAGCTGGGTGCACGACGAGTGGCTGGCCGTCGTCGCGTCCGTGGGCGGGGGCATCGCGGTCATCGCCGAGCCCGTCATCGACTACCGCCAGCACGGGGCCAACCAGATCGGGGTCTCGCGCCTCGGCGCCGGCGGCAGGCTCGCCCGCCTCCGGGAGCCGCGCACTGCACGGAACGCGCGCCTGCTCGCGCGGGCGCAGGACCTCGCCGACCGTCTCCCCGCGATCGCCGGAGGCGAAGCGACGGTGGATGCCGAGGTGCGCGCGAAGCTCGACCACGAGCGCATGCGGCAGGGGATCCCCGCGTCGCGGCTGCGTCGCCTGCCGTCGGTCTGGCGGGAGTGGCGATCAGGCGCATACGGCCGCTACGGCCTCGGCGCGCAGGACGTGCTGCGCGACATCGTGCAGCCCGTGTAGGGCGCCTACGCGAGCTCCTCGTGCGTGGGCGCGGGCGGGCGGCCGGCCGCGAGCGCGTCGCGCCAGCTCATGTCGCGCGCGGCCTTGACGGCGCAGACGACGAGCAGCATCCAGCCGCCCTCGCCGAGGGCGAAGCTCTCGGCGAAGCTCGTGACCGCGATCACGACGAGCATGAGGGCCGGCCACACGTACACGACGCTGCGCCGGCTCGAGGCGAGCAGCCACGCGCGCACGAGCGCGACGCCGACGAGCGCGATGAACAGGGCCGCGCCGATGACCCCGACCTGGAAGTACACGTCGATGTAGGCGCTGAGGGCCGACGAATGCGGCCGACCGGTGGCGAGCTCGATCCACGTGTAGGGCGGCGTGTCGGGCCAGGTGCCGACCCATCCCCAGCCCTGCAGCGGGTTCTGGTTGAGGTACCGCGACAGTTCGCGCCAGACGTCGAGCCGCACGTCGAACTCGGCGCGCGCGTCGAGGAGCTCGATGATGCGGATCCGCAGGATCCACGCGGTCACGACCGCCGCGAGCCCGGCGACGAGCAGCACGAGCTGCCATGCCCAGCGCGTCGCGGGCGCCGACCGGCGCAGGCCGTAGAGCGCACCGAGCGCCAGGAGGGCGGCCCCGAGCGCGACCCACGTGGTGGGTGAGCCCGAGAGCAGGATGCACAGCGCAGCCAGCACGATCGAGGCGATGGCGCGCCCGCGCTGCACGATCTTCGTGCGCCACTCGACGATGAACGTGAGCAGCGCGATGAGCGCCACGAAGCCCAGCACGTTGCGCGACCCGAAGACGCCCTGGATGGGCCCGAGCGCCGCGAGGTTCCCCTGGATGCCGAGCACGGCGATGGGTGCGTCGATGAGGATGCCGGCGAGCACCTCGAGCCCGATCGAGACGGCGAGGAGCACGCGCATGACGTCGCCGAAGGCGCGCACGATCTGGATGGTGTCGCGCATCAGCGCCACGTAGACGCCGATCACGGCGAACGCCACGAGGTAGAGCACCCGCAGCGACGTGGCGCCGGGCGTGCTGCTCCAGAGCACGGATGCCGCGCACCACCCGACGAACACGAGGATCGTGATCGGCAGGATGCCGTACCACTCGACGGCCCGCCACCGCGCGACGAGCGAGAGCCCGCAGAGCACGAGGAGGCCGACGAGCGCGGCGACGAGCCCGGGCCAGCCGATGAGGCTGCGCACCGCGTGGGTCGAGAAGGCGAAGCCCACGGCGAGCAGCGTGAGGGCCTGCGCGAATCGGGCGGAGCCCGCGAACTCGCGCAGCGCGCGACTGAGGTGCGCGCCGGCGGCGGGATCCGTCATCGGGCGGGCTCCGACGGCGGCATCCGCGAAGCCGGGATCGGCGGGGGCTCGGCGGGCAGCGGCTCGGGCGCCCACTGCCGGCGCTTGGTCGACCAGGCGATGGCGATGAGCAGCAGCCAGCCGCCCTCGACGAGGATGCGGCTCTCGGCGAGGCTCTGGCTCACGAGCGCGACGAGCACGAGCAGGGGCACGAGCGACGCGGCGGAGTGGGGGAGCGGCCGGCCGGACTCGTCCTTCGGCCGGTCGACGGCGAGGAACCACGATCGCCACAGCGCGCCGATCACGATCGACGCGAACGCGATGAGTCCCACGATCCCGAGCTGCATCCACACGTCGAGCCAGGCGTTGTGCGCCTGCAGGTACTCGACGCCGTTGCGCACGGCGAGCCCCTGGAACGGCTCGACCCACGGCTGCCAGTAGCCGATCCAGCCCCAGCCGAACCACGGCCGCTCGGCGGCCAGGCCGATCACCGACGACCAGATGTCGAGCCGGCCGGTGAGGTCCTCGCTCTTGCCGAACAGGTCGAGCAGTGCGCCCCAGAACACGACGAGCAGCGCGACGGATGCCGCGAGCACCCCGGCGGCGGCCCAGTACACGCCACGGCGACGGTCGGGCCCGACCCGACGCGCCCAGGCGACGAAGCCGAGCGCGACGAGCACGACGACGCCCACGATGATGACGGTCGCCGACCGGGTGAGCAGCATGACCGCGCCCGAGACCACGAGCCACCCGATGCCCTGCGCCCAGCGGATGCTGCCCGCGGCGAGCCGCGCGCCGAACACGATGAGCCCGAGCAGCGCGATCATGCCGAGCAGGTTGCGGCTGGCGACGATGCCCTCGATGGGGCCGCCCTGGAAGAGCAGGTCGCGCGACCAGAAGAACGCGGCCGGTGCGTCGTCGCCGTAGTCCGTGAAGTTCGGCGGCAGCGGCTCCTGTACGAAGATCGCCACCCACAGCTCGAACGCGATCGAGAGTCCGAGCACCCACTTGATCGCCGAGGCGAGGGCGCGCTCGATCCGCGTCCAGGTGAGGCACAGGGCGAGCGCGACGCCGGTGAACGTCGTGACGAGCGTGATGACGACGCCGAGCACGGATGCCGCGGGGTAGAACGACCACGCGATGGACAGCACTGCGAGCCCGACGAACGCGATCGTCGACTTCGGAACCCGGCGCCACCGCCACGTGGGCTTCTCGGCGACGACCAGGATCACCGCCCCGACGACGACCGCGAGCGCGACCGCAGTGAAGCCCCACCAGCCGAGCAGGTTGCGCCAGAACTGGCCGGCGAGGACGGTGAACAGCGCGAACGTCGCGTACGCGCCGATGAGCGTGCGGCGTCGGCCGGTGGTCATGCGTCCAAGGCTATCGCGCGAGCCTCAGACGAACGCGGCGGTCCCGGTGATCTTCCGGCCGACGATGAGAGTGTTCATCTCGCGCGTGCCCTCGTAGGAGTAGAGGGCCTCGGCGTCGGCGAAGAACCGGGCGGCGTGGTGGTCGAGCACGATGCCGTTGCCGCCCATCGCCTCGCGCGCCCATGCCACGGTCTCGCGCATGCGGGAGGTGGCATACGCCTTGGCGAGGGCGGAGTGCTCGTCGCGCTGCTCGCCGGCGTCGAGCATCTCCGATACGCGCACGACCATGCCGATCGACGCGGTGATGTTGCCGAGGCACTTCACGAGCAGGTCCTGGATGAGCTGGTGCGAGCCGATGGTCCGCCCGAACTGGACACGCTCGGTCGCGTACCCCACGGCCGCTTCATAGGCGCCGATCGCGGTGCCGACGGCGGCCCAGGCCACCTCGGCGCGCGTGTGGCGCAGGACGCTCGCGGTCTCGCGGAACGAGTTCGCCGCCTGGAGGCGGAGCGACTCGGGCACGCGCACGTGGTCGAGCACGATGTCCGCGTTCTGCACGGGGCGCAGGCTGATCTTGCCCTCGATCTTCGTGGCGGAGTAGCCGGGGGTGGACGTCGGGACGATGAAGCCCTTGACGTGCCCGTCCTCGACGTCCTTGGCCCAGATGATGGTGATGTCCGAGAACGTGGCGTTGCCGATCCAGCGCTTCGCACCGGTGAGCACCCACTCGTCGCCGTCGCGCGTCGCGGTCGTGCGCAGGCCCTGCGCCGAGTCGGAGCCCGACAGGGGCTCCGTGAGGCCGAACGCGCCCACGATCTCGCCGCTCGCGAGCCTGGGGATCCATTCTGCGCGCTGCTCGTCCGAGCCGCACAGCGACAGCGAGCCGGTGACGAGGCCGTTCTGCACGCCGACGAAGGTGGCGATCGACGCGTCGACGCGGGCGAGCTCCAAGGCGACGAAGCCGCGGAAGACGGCCGAGTTCTCGAACGGCGCCGTCTCCTCCCACGCGTACGAGAGCACGCCGAGGTCGGCGAGCGGCTTCACGAACTGCGTCGGGAACTCCGCGCGCTCCCAGTACCCGTTGATGACCGGCCGAACCTCTGCCTCGAGCCACGCGCGGAGCTCGGCGATCGCGGCCCGCTCCCGGTCGTCGAGGAGGGATTCGTACGAGTAGAAGTCGCTGGCGAGCGGCTCGAACGGCATGACTGCTCCAATGCGTCGGGTGGGATGGCCCGAGCCTACGGACCGCCCCGGCACCGCCCGAACCCGTTGGTAGTTTGGACCCAAAGGCGAAGGGGAGCATCGAGGATGTTTGTGGCCATCGGCAACACGCCGCGCGACTACGCGTGGGGATCGAGCAGCGCGATCGCCGGGTTCCGCGGCGTCGAGCCGTCGGGCTCGCCCGAGGCCGAGCTCTGGCTCGGCGCGCATGCGGGGTCGCCCGCGCGGGTGCTCGACGCGGCATCCGTCGGCCATGACGACCTCGCCGCGTGGATCGCGGCCGATCCAGAACGCGCGCTAGGGCCCGAGCTCGCCGCGCACGGCGCACGGCTGCCGTTCCTGCTGAAGCTCCTCGCGGCCGCCGAGCCGCTGTCGCTCCAGGCCCACCCGACGCCCGAGCAGGCCCGCGCCGGCTTCGCCCGCGAGGAGGCCGAGGGCATCCCCTTGAACGCCTACGACCGGAACTACCGCGACGCGTTCCACAAGCCCGAGCTCATCGTCGCCGTGAGCGACGAGTTCGACGCGCTGTCGGGCTTCCGGCCGCTCGACGAGGTCGCCGGCGTGCTCGCGGTGCTGCGCGAGGCGGATGCCGCGTCCGAGGAGCCGCAGCCCGGCGCGCTCGACCTGCTGGCCGCTCGCCTGCGCACCGCTGACCCGCTGCGCGACACGGTCGAGTGGCTCCTGCGTGACGGACGCGGCGAGGACACGGGCGAGGCCGCCTGGGTCGTCGAGCGGGTCACCGCGCTCGCCGCATCCGGGCCCGCCCGCGGCTCCGAGCACGCGGCATCCTTCGAGACGGTCGCTCGCCTCGCCGAGGTGTACCCGGGGGACCCCGGCGTCGTGATCTCGCTGCTCCTCAACCGCGTGGTCCTACGTCGCGGCGAGGCGCTCTACCTCGCGGCGGGCAACATCCACGCCTACCTGTCGGGGCTCGGCATCGAGCTGATGGCGGCGAGCGACAACGTCCTGCGCGGGGGGCTGACGCCCAAGCACATCGACGTGGGCGAGCTCCTCGACGTGCTCGACTTCACGCCCATCCCGCCGCCGCGGCTCGCGCCCGAGCAGGTCGGCTCGTCGCTCCAGGCGTTCCGTCCCGACGTCCCCGACTTCGTGCTCTATCGCGCCGAGCTCGGCGGGTGGGCGGATGCCGCGCGCGTGCCGCTCACCGGGCCGGCCATCGTTCTCGCCGAGGACGGACCGATCCACCTCGCGGGTGCGCACGGCGAGGCGGAGCTCACCCGCGGCGAGGCGGTGTACGTCACCCCCGACGAGGGTGCGCTCGACGTGACGGGTGCGGGCAACGCGTGGGTGGCGACCACCGGGGAGCCTGCGGCATCCGTCGCCTGAGCTCGGCCGCCTGAACCGGGAGTCGCCGCGGTCAGCCGACGGCGCGCAGCCCGAAGAGGCGCCGGTACTGGGTGGGGGTCGTCTGGAGCACCTTGAGGAAGTGGTGCCGCATCACGGCTGCGGCGCCGAAGCCGGTCTCGCGGGCGATCTCCTCGAGCGAGAACGACGTCTCCTCGAGCAGCTGCTGCGCGCGCAGGAGCCGCTGGCGGTTGAGCCAGGCGTTCGGCGTCGTGCCGGTCTCGGCGCGGAACCGCCGCGCGAACGTGCGGGGCGACATGAGCGCCTTGCGTGCCAGCAGGTCCACCGTGAGGTCGTGGTCGAGGTGCTCGAGCATCCACTCGGTGACCTTGGCGAACGAGTCGCTGTGGCACTCGGGGACGGGCGTCTGGATGAACTGGGACTGGCCGCCGTCGCGCTGCGGAGGCACCACCATGCGGCGGGCGATGATGTTGGCGGCGCCGGCGCCGAGCTCGGTGCGCACGATGTGCAGGGCGGCGTCGATGCCGGCGGCGGTGCCCGCGCCGGTGACGACCCTGTCGTCCTGCACGAAGAGCACGTCTGGGTCGACCTCGGTGTCGGGGAACATCTCGGCGAGCCGGTCGGTGTACATCCAGTGGGTGGTGGCGCGGCGGCCGGCGAGCACGCCGGCGTGGCCGAGCGTGAAGGCACCCGAGCAGACCGACAGCACCCACGCGCCGCGCTCGACGGCCGCCCGGATGACCTCGAGCACGCGCTCGTCGGGCGCCGTGTCGATGAGCGAGGCCGGCACCGCGACGAGGTCGGCCTCGCGCGCGAACTCGAGGCCCTCGTGCACCACGACGTCGAAGCCGAGCTTCGTGGAGATGGGACCGGGGTCGGCGGCGACGACGTGGAAGTCGAACGTGGGGCCGCCGTGCTCGCGGCGGTCGATGCCGAACACCTCGCAGATCACGCCGAACTCGAACGGCGCCATCTGGGGCATGGCGATGCAGGCGATGGTCTGGAGCACGGGATCCTCCGAGTGGCAGGAATATGTCGTTCACTGTCACTCTGCCACTACCGGCAGGATGTTGCAAGGAGTAGAATTACTGCCATGACCACCATCGTGTTCCTCGTCATCGCGGGGCTCGCCATCTGGGGAGTGCTCGCCACCGTGCTGCGCCTCGAAGGCGACGGTTACGGTCGTCCCGAGATCCGGGACCGCAACCGCCACATCGAGAACCTGCCCACCCGCACCGTCTGATCCCGCCAGTGGGAGCGCACGCGCGGCGATCGATGCTGCGCGTGCGACCTCTGGGGCTCGTCGCGGGTGACCGGCGATGACTCCCGACCCGCGCCGTCCCGCCGCCCCTCGGTAGCATCGGGGGAGCACGCGGACCGACCGCGTGCGGGAGGCGGGAACATGAGCTGGCTGGTCACCGGAGGTGCCGGGTACATCGGATCGCACGTCGTACGGGCGTTCGCCGAGCAGGGCATCGACACGGTCGTCGTCGACGACCTCTCCTCGGGCCGGCACGCCTTCCTCCCGACCGGCGCCCGCTTCGTGCAGGGCACGATCCTCGACGGGCCGCAGCTCGAGAACACCATCGAGCGGTTCGACGTCCAGGGCGTGGTGCACCTCGCCGGCTTCAAGTACGCCGGCGTCTCGGTCTCCCGGCCGCTGCACACCTACCAGCAGAACGTCACCGGCACGGCGACGCTGCTCGCCGCCATGGCGGCCAAGGGCGTCGACCGCATCGTGTTCTCGTCGAGCGCCGCCGTCTACGGCACGCCCGACGTCGACCTCGTGACCGAGGACACCGAGCAGCATCCTGAATCGCCCTACGGCGAGTCGAAGCTCGTCGGCGAGTGGCTCATCGCCGACCAGGGCCGGGCGGCCGGCCTGCGGCACACGAGCCTGCGGTACTTCAACGTCGTCGGCTCGGGCACCGCGGAGGTGTTCGACCCGAGCCCGCACAACCTCTTCCCGCTCGTGTTCGAGGCGCTCCTCGAGGGCCGCACGCCGCGAATCAACGGCGATGACTACCCGACCCCCGACGGCACGTGCGTGCGCGACTACATCCACGTGGCCGACCTCGCGGCGGCCCACGTGGTCGCGGCGAAGCGGCTCGACGCGGGCGAGCCGCTCGAGCCCGTCTACAACCTCGGCTCGGGCGACGGCTCGTCGGTCGGCGAGATCATGCAGACCGTTGCGGCCGTCACCGGCATCGAGTTCACGCCCGAGATCGCGCCGCGACGCCCGGGCGACCCCGCCCGGATCGTCGCATCCGGCGAGCTCGCGGCACGCGACCTCGATTGGAGGATGCGGCACACGCTGTCGCAGATGGTCGAGAGCGCGTGGGAGGCGCGGCGCGCGGCATCCGAGGAGTGAATCGACCCGGTCGCCGACGCGCGAACGGAGGTCGGCCTCCGGAACGCGGGACGCCCGTCCCGAGTGCGTAACGTCTGGCGAACACGTCGGCGTGTCGCGGTCGCGATGAAGCCTCGACGGACGGTTGAGGGTTTACGATTCCCGACTTGACTCCCGCGAATTACACCGGTGTAATTGTCATGACACACCCTCTGGGTGGTCGGTACAACTGGGTGGGAGACGATATGGGCAATCCTGAATATCGTTCTGGAGTACCTGACGATTGGTTCATCGATCCGGTCAGGCTGGGCGTTCCGGGGGTTCGCTCGGGGGTCGGCGACGACAATCCGCTGGCATGGCAGAGCGACGCACTGTGCGCGCAGACCGATCCGGAGGCGTTCTTCCCCGAGAAGGGCGGCTCCACCCGCGACGCGAAGAAGATCTGCACCGGCTGCGAGGTCCGCGGCGAATGCCTCGAGTACGCACTCGCCAACGACGAGCGCTTCGGCATCTGGGGCGGACTCTCCGAGCGCGAGCGGCGCAAGCTCCGCAAGCGCGCGGTCTGATCTTCTCGCGGATCGGGAGCGACTGAAGCGACGTCTCAGAACCCGCGTCCGTGGGCGCGGGGGCTCAGAGACGTCGCTTCGCTCGTCCTCGATCCGCTCGACGGTCATCGCGTTCGATCCGCGGCATCCCTGCGCCGATCCTCGATCCGTTCAGTGGTCGTCCCACCGTTTCATGGCACGCCCGGACTCATGCCCCGATGCCGCAGCGGGAGCCGCTTAGGCTGGCCCCGATGTTGCCCAGAGTCACCGCCGTCCTCGTCGTGCGTCACGGCGGCGACCACCTCGAGCGGACCCTCGACGCGATCCGCTTCCAGGATCGCGCCCCCGACGCACTCGTCGCCGTGCTCGCCCAGGCCGACGCGCGTGCGCGCGAGCAGGTCGCCGGCGCGGCGCCCGACCGCATCGTGGAGCTGCAGGAACCGCTCTCGTTCGGCGAGGCGCTTCGCGCGGGGGAGCGTGTGCTCGAGGCGCCGGCGTCCGACGCCGATGCGCTCTGGCTGCTCGCAGAGGACTCCGAGCCCCGGCCCGGCGCGCTGAGGAGCCTCATGGCGACGCTCGAGACCGCGCGATCCGTCGCGGTGGCGGGGCCGAAGCTCCTGGAGTGGGACGAGCCCGACCGCATCGCCGGCCTCGGACGCACCATGACCCGGCTCGGGCGCGCCGTCCCGATCGTCGCCGACGAGCTCGACCAGGGCCAGCACGACGGGCTGAGCGACGTGCTCGGGCTCGACCCGGCCGCGATCCTCGTGCGCCACTCGGTATGGCAGGCGCTCGACGGCTTCGACCCGGCCCTGCCCACGGTGGACGACGGACTCGACCTGGGCGTTCGCGCGCGGTTGGCCGGTCATCGCGTGGCGGTCGTCCCCGAGGCCCAGGTGCTGTTCGCCGCTGACGGCGTCGCGGGACCGCCCGGCGATGGGCGCAGTCGGTCGCGCCGCCGACGCGCCCGCGCGGCCCGTGCCGCGGCCCTGCACCGGCGCCTCGTCTACGCGCCCGCACCCGCCGTGCCGGTGCACTGGATCACGTTCCTGCCACTCGCCGTGCTGCGCTCGGTGCGGCTCCTGCTCATCAAGCGGCCGGGCGAGATCCCCGGCGAGTTCGCCGCGGCGCTCGGGACGATGTTCTCCGGCATGCGCGTGCCGCGCGCCCGGCGCGTCCTGGCGTCGTCGAAGCAGGCCAAGTGGTCGGCCATCGCCCCGCTCAGACTGCAGCCCGACGAGCAGCGCCGTCGTCGCGAGGCCGCCGTCGAGGCGCGCAAGGCGCGGGCGCGCGGGCGGTCGAACGAACTGCAGTTCCTCGGCACGGGCGGCGGCTGGGTGCTGCTCGCGACCGCCGCGGCATCCGTCGGGCTGTTCTCGTGGCTCATCACGGCGAGCGGCGTGGGCGGCGGCGGGCTGCTGCCGCTGTCGGGCGTCGCCGAGCTGTGGCGCAACGCGGCCTACGGCTGGCGCGACGTCGGCACCGGGTTCGTCGGCGCCGCGGATCCGTTCGGCGGCGTGCTCGCCGTGCTCGGCTCGCTGACGTTCTGGGCGCCCTCGTACGCCATGCTCCTCCTCTGGCTCGTCGCGATCCCCGCCGCCGCGATCGGCGCCTGGTTCGCGGCATCCCGCCTCACCGAACGCGGCTCGCTGCGCGCGGTCGCCGCGCTCGTGTACGCGTTCGCCCCGGCGTTCCTGACGGCGCTCGCCGAGGCGCGGCCGGGGGCGGTGATCGCGCACGTCCTGCTCGGATGGCTCGCGTTCGCCGTGTTCGGCGCGGCCTCGTCGTGGGCCGCGGCGGCGACCGCGTCCCTGCTGTTCGCCGCGGTGATCGCCGCGGCCCCCAGCCTCGCCCCGGCGCTCGTCGTCGGCTGGATCGTCGCGGTCGCGGTGAGCGGGCGCGCGGCCGTACGGCTGGCGGGACTGCCCGTCCCGGCCCTCGTGCTCGCGCTGCCGCTCATCGTCGAGCAGATCGGCCGCGGCACGCCGTTCGGGCTCCTCGCGGACCCGGGCGTGCCCGTCGGCGGCCCGGTGCCGACCCCTTGGCAGTTGGCCGTCGGCCTGCCGAGCGGCGGCTGGGGCGGATGGGGCGAGCTCGTCGGCTCGCTCGTCGAGCTCGATCCGAAGCTGGTCGCGAGCGTCCTCGCGGTGCCGCTCGTGCTCGCGGCACTCGCGGCGGTGCTCGCGCCGGGATGGCGCCGCGCGACCCTCACCCTCGGAACGGTCCTCCTCGGCTACGCCACGGCGGTCGCCTCCACGCACGTCGCCGTGGCGGTCGTCGGGCCCGACGTCGTGGCGGTCTGGGCCGGCGCCGGACTCAGCCTCGCCTGGCTCGGGCTCGTGCTCGCATCGGTGAGCGCCCTCGACGTGCTCCGGCGCGGACCGGCGCTCCTCGGCGCCGTGGTCGCGGTCGTGTCGCTCGTCGCGGTGGTCCCGACGATGATCGCCATCGCCGCGGACGCCGTGCCGCTCGGACCCGCCGGCGAACGGACGCTGCCGGCGTACGTCGTCGCCCAGGCCGACACCGACCCTCGCGTCACGACGTTGTGGATGGAGCCCGAGGTCGACGGCAGCCTGCGCGCGACGCTCGAGCACGGCACGGGCGAGACGCTCGACGACCAGTCCACGCTCGACCAGACCCGCACCGTGCTCACCGACGAGCAGGTGCAACTCGCGACCGTCGCCGGCAACCTCGCGTCGCGCAGCGGGTTCGACCCCGAGGCCGCCGTGCGGGACTTCGGCGTCTCGTTCGTGCTGCTCGCGCCCGCGTCCGACGACGGGCGAGAGGCGGTGCAGACCGAGGCGCGAGCGCGCACGGCGCTCGACGGCAATCCCGCCCTCATCGCGGTGGGGGAGACCGATTTCGGCGCGCTCTGGCGCTTCGCCGCCGCGGAGCCCGACGCCGAGGCGGCGCAGATCCCGCCCGACGCGGGCGGGTGGCTCGCGGTGCTCATCACGATCGTGCAGGTCATCGTCATCGCCGCGGCCGTGTTGCTGTCGATCCCCACGGGTGCCGGCCGAGAGGCCGACCGCCGTCCGACGCGGGTGCGTCGCCGCGCCGCCGCCGCGGCCGCGCGAGCCGCCGCGGCCGGCGGTGGAGCCGCGGCCGCCGCTGAGGCCGAGGACGAGGGCGAAGCCGAAGCCGACGCCGAGGCTGATGCTGAAGCCGAGCCCGAAGCGGAAGCCGGAACCGAGGACGCGGACGCCGATGCCGCGGCGGTCGACGACGAACGGGCCGAAGAGACGGATGCCGCGGCATCCGATGAGGAGACGACGGCCGAAGACCCGGGAGCCTCCGACGACGTGACGGATGCCGCGACATCCGATGACGGAACGACAGACGACGCGGGAGCCGCCGACGAGGAGCCGGGCGACGATGAGCCGGGCGACGATGCCGCCGAGGCGCCGCGAGACCGCACCGCAGACGAGCCGAAGGGAGACGACGATGGTCGTGCGTCGTAAGACCCTCATCCGCGTCGGCCTCCGCTCGCTCGCGCTGGTCGGCGCCGCCGCGCTCGCCGTGGGCGCCGTCGCCGCCGCGACGTTCGTGCCGTGGCCCGACCACCGCATCGAGGCCCCGTCCGAGCTCGTGCAGCCGGCGGAGAGCCGTCAGCTGCGGGTGTGCCCCGGGCCGTTCCTCGCGCTCGGCGAGGACGCGGCGGCCGCGACCACGGCGTCGTCGGTGGGATCGGCGAGCCTCGTCACGGCCGCGGAACCGGCCGACGCAGCCCTCGAGCAGGTGCCGCTGGAGGCGCCCGAGAACCCGAACGCCGCGCAGGACGGCACGCCCGTCGCGATCGCGGCCGAGCCGGGCGGCGTCGACGCGGGCATGCTCGCGGGCGCGCAATCCCAGTCGATCTCGACCGAGACCCTCGGCGGGTTCGCCGCGGCGGCGTGCGGCGAGGCCGTCGCCGACGCCTGGCTCGTCGCCGGTGCGACGAACCTGGGCCGCAGCGGGATCGTGCTGCTGTCGAACCCCACCCCGGTGGCCGCGACGGTCGACGTGCGGGTGTTCGGGGAGTCGGGAGCGGTGGATGCCCCGTCGGCCCTCGGCATCATCGTGCCGCCGGGCAGCCAGCGCGTGCTCTCGCTCGCGGGCCTCGCGCCGAACCTCGTGTCGCCGGTCGTGCACGTCACGAGCACGGGCGGCGCGATCGCCGCGAGCCTCGAGCAGTCGACGATCGTGGGCCTCGCGCCCGCCGGTGCCGAACTGACCGGCGCGACCGCCGCGCCGGGCACGACCCAGGTGATCCCGGGCCTCGTCGTGCCGCAGGCGGGCGGCGTCGAGGCGCTCGAGGACCACGCCGACGGCGACGACTTCCCCGCGGTGCGGCTGTTCGCGCCGGGCAACGCGCCCGTGGCCGTCTCGATCGGCATCGTGCCCGAGTCGGGCGCGGGCGGCACCACGCTCGACGTCTCGCTCGAGCCCGGTCGCGTGCTCGACGTCCCCCTCGGCGTGCTCGATGCGGGAACCTACACCGTGCGCGTCGAGGCCGACGCGCCGGTCGTGGCCGCGGCGCGCGCCTCGGTCGGCGGCGCCGAGGGCCAGACGGATGCCGCGGCCCCCTCGGACTTCGCCTGGACCGTGGCCACCGCGCCCCTGCTCGACAGTGCGGTCGTCGCCGTGCCGCCCGGACCCTCGGCGACGCTGCACCTCGTGAACCCGGCGGGCGCCGACGCCGAGGCGACCCTCAGGCTGGACGGGCAGGAGCGCACGGTCGTCGTGCCGGCCGCGGGTGCGGCGTCGGTGCCGCTCGCCGGCGCCACGTCGGTCGTGCTCTCGGGCACGCAGGGGCTGCACGCGACGGTCTCCTTCGACGGCGCCGACGAGCTCGCGTCGTTCGGCGTGCAGCCGCCCGGGCCCCTCGACTCGCCGATCCTCGTCTACCCGAACTGAGCACTCGGCCGCGGTGCCGAACCGGCCACGCCGAGCGGTTCATCGAATGCGCGGCGGAGCCGGTGCCCGCCTTCGCCGTCAGAAGTGCCGGTAGCGCCCGGGCGCCAGCTCCCACGGGTCCTTGTCGAGCAGCTCGGCGACCGCGCGGAACACGCAGCTCTCGACGAGCAGCTTCTCGTCGCGGTCCTCGCCCTCCTGGAGGCGGAGGAACCGCACGATCGGCAGCCGGTAGAACGTGATGCGGCGCTCGTCGTGCACGACCTTCCACCGGTCGACGTGGTCGCCGTGGATCGCCTCGGCGGGTCCCTGCGCCACCTCGAAGACGACGCCCTCGAGCTCGGGCCAGAGCCCGCGCAGGTACGCGGCCGTGGTGGCGACCGTGAAGTCGAACTCGTCGAGGCGGGTGCGCAGCGGCTCGAGGTGCGGCCCCGTCACGGCCGAGCGCATTCCGCGCCCGTGCCGGTCCCGGGCCAGCCGCCGAGGAGAACGAGGCGTGGCGACACGACGGGATCGGGGCATACCCTCCATCGTAATGTCCGCCCCGGTCGCTACTCTGGTGGAGCCATGAGACGTTGCTCGCGCACCGCATGCGCCGCCGAGGCGGTCGCGACACTGACGTTCGACTACGCCGACTCCATGGCCGTCCTGGGGCCGCTCTCCCTCACCCCCGAGCCGCACGGCTACGACCTCTGCAGCCGCCACGCCGAGCGCACCTCCGCGCCCGTCGGCTGGCAGATCGTCCGGCACGTGTGGATGGGTGAGGTAGGTTTCAAGGCATGACTCCCGCTGAAGGCCCAGACGTTCGCGCGCGCCTCGACGCCGTCGTGAAGGCGTACGACGTCCGCGGGATCGTGGGCGAGGGACTCACGGCCGAGACCGTCGAGGCGCTCGGCGCGGGCTTCGCCGACGAGGTCGCCGCGAACGGCGGCCGCATCGTCGTCGGGCACGACATGCGCGACTCGTCGCCCGGGTTCGCCGCTGCCTTCGCGCGCGGTGCGACCCGCCGCGGCGCCGACGTCGTGGCCATCGGGCTCTGCTCCACCGACGAGTCGTACTTCGCGTCGGGCTCGCTCGACGCACCCGCGGCGATGTTCACGGCGAGCCACAATCCGGCCACCTACAACGGCATCAAGTTCTCACGAGCGGGCGCGCAGGGCATCTCGCTCGACACCGGGCTGGCCTCGATCCGCGACCGCGCGGGCGACTACCTCGAGCAGGGCATCACCGACGTGCCGGCCACGGGCACGGTCACCACCGCCGACGTGCTCGCCGACTACGCGGCCCACCTCCGCTCGCTCGTCGACCTCCGCGGCATCCGACCGTTGAAGATCGTCGTCGACGCCGGCAACGGCATGGGCGGCCTCACGGTACCGGCGGTGCTCGGCGAGGCTGCCGGCCTGCCCGCGCTGCCGCTCGAGATCGTGCCCCTCTACTTCGAGCTCGACGGCACGTTCCCCAACCACGAGGCCAACCCGCTCGAGCCGGCGAACCTCGTCGACCTGCAGCGCGCCGTGGTCGAGCACGGCGCCGACCTGGGCCTCGCGTTCGACGGCGACGCCGACCGCTGCTTCGTCGTCGACGAGCGCGGCGGCGCGGTGAGCCCCTCTGCGGTCGCCGCGATCGTGGCGGTCCGCGAGATCGAGCGCGTCCGTGCGACGGGCGAAGACGAGGTGGCGGTCATCCACAACCTCATCACCTCGCGGTTCGTGCCCGAGACCATCGAGAACGAGGGCGCGATCGCCGTGCGCACGCGCGTGGGCCACTCGCTCATCAAGGACCGCATGCGGGAGACGGGCGCGGTGTTCGGCGGCGAGCACTCGGCGCACTACTACTTCCGCGACTTCTGGGGCGCCGACAACGGCATGCTCGCCGCGATGCACGTGCTCGCCGAGTTCGGGGCGCAGGAGGCGCCGCTGTCCGAGCTCGCCGCGCGCTTCACGCCCTACTCGTTGTCGGGCGAGATCAACTCCGTCGTCGACGACGTGCCCGCCGCCTACACGCGCATCGTCGAGGCGTTCACGGGTCGCGCCGACTTCGACGAGCTCGACGGCCTCACCGTCACGGGCATCACGGCCGAAAGCGAGCCGTTCTGGTGGTTCAACGTGCGGCCGTCCAACACCGAGCCGCTGCTGCGCCTCAACGTCGAGGGCGCGGATGCCGCGACCATGGCGGCGGTGCGCGACGAGGTGCTGGCGCTCATCCGCGCCTGAGCCCAGCGCGTCGCATCGGCCTCGGTTCGCGGGCCGCTAGATTGTGGCAAGCGCTCGCCCGGCCGGGCGGCCGTCGATCGCCCTGCCGAGTTGGAGCCCGAATGACCCGTCGCCCGATGCAGCTCGCGCTGACCGCCCTCATCGTCTGCGCCGCCCTGACCGGATGCTCCGGAGCCGGCGCAACGCCGGGGTCGACACCGGCGGGCGACTCCACGCCGAGCGCCATCGAGACGCCCGCTCCGGCCGAGCCCACGCCCACGGCTCCGGCCGAGGACCCCGCCGACCCGGCGACGTGGATCATCAGCGGCGCCGGTATCGGGCCGCTCCAGCGGGGCGAGGGGTTCGACGCGTCCGCACCGGGAGCCGGGCCGTACACGGTCGCGGCGAGCGGCTGCCCGAACCCGTCCGCGACGTTCCTGGAGGGCGACGGCCTGGCGAACCTGTCGATCGTCACGGAGGACGACGGCTCGGCGATCGCCGTCGCCCAGGTCACGAGCTGGGGGACGTCGGGCGACATCGTCTCGCCGTCGACCGCCGCTGGCGTGCGGCTGGGCGCGACCGTCGCGGAGCTCGAGGAGGCGTACCCCGGCATCGAGCAGACGGGCACGAGCAACAACTCGCTCCTGTTCGGGGTCGAGGACTCCGGCGGGTGGATCGTCTTCTGGCTGGGCGGCGAGTCGGTCGTCCAGATCTCGGCGGCCCCGACGCCCGAGGCTCCGACGGAGCTGTGCGGCTGACGCGACGGGGTTCGCCCGGCCCTGTCACAATGGTGGGCATGGATGCGCCCGTCACCACCGCCCTGCCCTTCAAGGTCGCCGACCTCTCGCTCGCCGAGGCCGGCCGCCATCAGCTCCGCCTCGCCGAGAACGAGATGCCGGGGCTCATGGCGCTCCGCGCCGAGTTCGGGGCGTCGAAGCCCCTCGCCGGCGCTCGGATCGCGGGCAGCCTGCACATGACCGTCCAGACGGCCGTGCTCATCGAGACGCTCGTCGCGCTCGGCGCGCAGGTGCGCTGGGCGAGCTGCAACATCTTCTCCACGCAGGACGACGCGGCCGCGGCCGTGGTCGTCGGCCCCGACGGCACGGTCGACGACCCCAAGGGCGTCCCGGTCTTCGCCTGGAAGGGGGAGACGCTCGAGGAGTACTGGTGGTGCACCGACCGCATCTTCGACTGGAGCGCCGAGGCCGCCGACGCGGGCGCCGACTGGATCGGCCCGAACATGATCCTCGACGACGGCGGTGACGCGACCCTCCTCGTGCACCACGGCCGTGAGTTCGAGGCCGCCGGCTCCGTGCCCGCGGCGACGGATGCCACGAGCCACGAGTTCCGCGTCGTGCTCGACACGCTCCGCCGCTCCCTCGAGGTCTCGCCCGACCGCTGGACCCGCATCGCCGCCGAGATCCGCGGGGTCACCGAGGAGACCACGACCGGCGTGCACCGCCTCTACGAGCTGCACGCGCGCGGCGAGCTGCTCTTCCCGGCGATCAACGTGAACGACTCCGTCACCAAGTCGAAGTTCGACAACAAGTACGGCATCCGGCACTCGCTGCCCGACGGCCTGAACCGCGCGACCGACGTGCTCATGGGCGGCAAGGTCGCGTTCGTCGCCGGCTACGGCGACGTCGGCAAGGGCGCCGCCGAGGCGCTGCGCGGCCAGGGCGCCCGCGTCATCGTCTCGGAGATCGACCCGATCAACGCGCTGCAGGCGGCGATGGACGGCTACCAGGTCTCGCGCCTCGAGTCGGTCATCGGCGAGATCGACATCCTGGTCACCGGCACGGGCAACAAGGACGTCGTGCGCCTCGAGCACCTGCTCGGCCTCAAGCACCTCGCGATCGTGGCGAACGTCGGCCACTTCGACAACGAGATCGACATGGCGGGCCTGGAGTCCCTCGCGGGCGCCGAGCGCGTCGAGATCAAGCCCCAGGTGCACGAGTGGCGCCTCCCCAACGGGCGCAGCGTGCTCGTGCTCAGCGAGGGCCGGCTCATGAACCTCGGCAACGCGACGGGGCATCCGTCGTTCGTCATGTCGAACTCGTTCACGAACCAGGTGCTCGCCCAGATCGAGCTGTGGACGCGTCCCGACGCGTACCCCGTGGGCGTGTACGTGCTGCCGAAGCACCTCGACGAGAAGGTCGCGCGGCTCCACCTCGACGCGCTCGGCGTCGAGCTGACCGAGCTCACGCCCGAGCAGGCGGCGTACATCGGCGTGCCGGTCGAGGGGCCGTACAAGGTCGACCACTACCGCTACTGACCGGTGACGGATGCCGCGGGCCCCGCGGCATCCGCTCGGCTCATCGGTCGGGGAAGCCGACCGGCGTCGCGTTGAGCACCGGCGCGAGGGAGGCCATGCGCGCGTCCTCGAGGCGGAGCGCCGTGAGGTCGCGGTCGCGCCGGAGCGCGACGACGGCGGCGAGGAACCGCTCGGGCTCCGTGTGGGGCAGCGGCGACACGAACGGCGCAACCTCGGCGGCGAGCGACCCGGCCAGCCGCGCCCGGCTCTCGGGCACGAGGTGGTGCAGGTTCGCGAAGAACGACGCGATCCGGCGCGCGAGCGGGTCGGGCAGGCGCGCCACGTCGGCGGTCGAGGCCCAGGCGACGAGCTCGGGCGGAACCCCGAACGCGTTCGAGGGCACCTTGGGAACCCGCTCGACCTGGGCGTGCGTGCCGGCGAGGATGTCGCCGAGGCGCTTCGACGATGGGTTCAGGAACCCGACGAGCACCGCGAGTCCGCCGAACGTGAGGTAGATCTCGATCACGCCCGTGAGCGCGCGGATGAAGGCGTGGCGGAAACCGGTGCCGCCGCCGTCGTCGCGCACGACGCGCAGGCCCATGACGAGCTTGCCGAGCGAACGCCCGTGCGAGGCGGTCTCGATCGCGGTCGGCAGCACGACGATGGCGAACACGAGCGTCGCGACCATGATCGCGCGGAATGCCGCCTCGTCCAGGGAGAGGCCGGCGAGGGCCAGCAGCATCGCGATGATGATGAGCACCGTGAGCAGCACATCGAGGGCGGCGCCGCCCGCCCGGATGAGGGCGCTCGCGGGCCGCAGGTCGAGGGCGACGGCCTCGCCCGTGACGAGCGACTCGTCGTCGAAACGGGCCGCCCGGCTGCGGGATTCGGGCGGAGCGGCCATGGATAGTATTCAAGCAGATGGACCTCGACGCGCTCGCCTCCGCCCGCCACGACGAGTGGGAGCGGCTCGACGCGCTCTCGCGGTCGGCGCGGCTCGACGGCCCCGGCGCCGACGAGCTCATCGAGCGGTACCAGCACGCGGCATCCGATCTCTCGCTCGTGCAGACCACCGCCGGGTCGACCGCGCTCGGCGACCGCCTGTCGGTGAGCCTCGCCCGGGCGCGGCTGCGGTTCACCGGCGCGCCCGAGAACCCGCTGCGCCAGTTCACCCGCTTCGCGCTCGTGAGCCTGCCCGCCGCGCTGTACCGCCTGCGCTGGATCACCCTCGCGGTCGCCGTGGTCACGATCGTCGTGGCCGGGCTGTACGCGTGGTGGGTGTCCGGCGATCCCCGCGTGCTCGCGAACCTCGGCACCGAGGAGGAGCTGCAGCAGCTCGCCGACGAGGGCTTCGCCGCGTACTACTCCGAGAATCCCGCCGCGTCGTTCGCCGGCGCCGTCTGGACGAACAACGCGTGGATCGCCGCCCAGTGCGTCGCGTTCGGGATCCTGGGCGTCTGGGTGCCCTTCGTCATCCTGCAGAACGCGCAGAACCTCGGCCTCACGGCGGCGATCATGTTCGCCTACGACGAGGCCGACACCTTCTTCCTCTACATCACGCCGCACGGCCTGCTCGAACTCACGTGCGTGTTCGTGGCGGCCGCCGCCGGCCTCCGGATCTTCTGGGCCTGGGTCGCGCCGGGTCCGCGCACCCGCGGCGTCGCGCTCGCCGAGGACGCGCGGTCGCTCTTCACGGTCGCGATCGGTCTCGTGTTCTTCCTCTTCGTCTCGGGCCTCATCGAGGGCTTCGTGACGCCGGCGCCGTGGCCGTGGCCCGTGAAGATCGGCATCGGCGTGCTCGCACTCGGCGGGTTCCTCGCCTACATGCTCGTGCTCGGCGGCCGGGCGTGGCGTGCTGGCGAGACGGGCGACCTCGTCGAGTTCGATGCGGGCGCGAGCCGCATCGTCGCGGGCTGAATCGCGCCGGCACAGGGCTAGAGCCGGCCGGCCGCCTTCAGCTCGAGGTAGAGGTCGGCTAGGGCGGGCGGCAGCTCCTGCGGAGGGGCCGAGACGGTGAGCGCGCCGAGGTGCCGGATCGCCGCGGCGACGCGGTCGCCGTCGAGGAGGCTCCGCTCGGCCGCCGCGGCGCGGTAGGCGTCGTCGAGCGAGCTCCGCTCCCGGGCGGCGCCGACGACGTCGGGGTCGGCGACCGAAGCGACGACGACGAGGTGCCGCGCGGTGAGCTGGGGGAGCACGGTGAGAAGGCTCCGGGCGCTGCCGGGGGAGTCCGCGGCGGTGAGGAGCACGACGAGGGCGCGCCGGCTCGTGGTCCGTCGGATGTGGCCCGGAACCGCCGCCCAGTCGGCCTCGATGAGCTCGGCCTCGATGTCGGCCATCGTGTCGACGAGCCGCGCGAGCAGCTCGGCGCCGCTCGCGCCGTGCACGCGGCCGCGCACGCGCCGGTCCCACGCGAGGAAGTCCACGCGGTCACCGGCGTGCGAGGCCAGGGCGGCGAGCAGGAGCGACGCCTCCCAGGCCGTGTCGAGGCGCGGCTCGTCGGCGATGCGCGCGGCGGCGGTGCGTGAGGTGTCGGCCACGATCACGATGCGGCGGTCGCGCTCGGGACGCCACGTGCGCACCATGAGGCGCGCGCTGCCCGGCACCTCGAGGTTCGCGTGGCGGGCGGTCGCGCGCCAGTCGATCGAGCGCACGTCGTCACCGCGCACGTACTCGCGGATCGAGTCGAACTCGGTGCCCTGGCCGCGGATGAGCAGCGGCGTGCGACCGTCGAGCTCGCGAAGGCGCGTGAGCCGCGACGGCAGGTGCGCACGGGAGTGGAACGGCGGGAGCACCCGGATCCGGCCGGGGGCGGCGAGCGTCGCCTGACGCGACCAGAGCCCGAGCGGCCCGGCCGACCGGATCGTCACGTGCTCGGCGCGGCGGTCGCCGCGGCGCCACGGCGTGAGCTGCAGCGTCATCCGACGCCGCTCGCCGGGCGGGATGCGCAGGCGCGTGCGATTCGGCCCGGCGACCCCGGCCGAGGGCTCCCAGCCGTCGCGGACCGTGGCCCGCAGCATCCTCGGGCCCGTGTGCTGCACGGCCAGCTCGGACGTCACGGTCTCGCCGAGCCGCACGCGCTCGGGGAGGCCGCGCTCGAGGACCACACGCCGCGGCGACGCCGCGACCGAGAGGTCGACGACGCCCGCGACGAGCGCGAGGCCGAGCCACGCGATGAGCGCGAGCCACGCCGCACCGGCATCGCTGATGCCCGCCGCGACGACGGGGACCACCCCGAGCGCGACGAGCAGCGCGAACCGACCGGAGACCACCATGTCAGAGGGGAACCTGCACCTGCTGGACGATCGAGCGCAGCACGGCGTCGACGGCGACGCCCTCGAGCTCGGCCTCGGGCCGCAGCTGCACGCGGTGCCGCCACACGGGCAGGAGCATGGCCTGCACGTGGTCGGGCGTGAGCGAGTCGTAGCCCGTGAGCCACGCCCAGGCCTTCGACGCGGCGAGCAGGCCCGTGGTCGCGCGGGGGCTCACGCCGAGCCGCATCGACGGGCTCCGGCGCGTGGCGCGCGCGAGGTCGACCACGTACGCGAGCACGTCGTCGGAGACGCGCACGGATGCCGCGGCGGCGCGTGCCGCGGCGAGCTCCTCGGCCCCGAGCACGGGCGTGACGCCCGCCCCCGCGAGGTCGTGCGGGTCGAACCCGTCGGCGTGGCGGCGCAGCAGCGACACCTCGGCGTCGCGCTCGGGCACGTCGAGCACGAGCTTCAGCAGGAACCGGTCGAGCTGGGCCTCGGGCAGCGCGTAGGTGCCCTCGTACTCGATGGGGTTCTGGGTCGCCGCGACCATGAACGGGTCGGGCAGCGGCCGGGTCACGCCGTCGGCCGAGACCTGGCGCTCCTCCATGGCCTCGAGCAGGGCCGACTGCGTCTTCGGCGGCGTGCGGTTGATCTCGTCGGCGAGCAGGATGTTCGTGAACACCGGCCCCTCGCGGAACGCGAACTCGCCCGAGCGGGGGTCGTAGGCGAGCGACCCCGTCACGTCGCCCGGCATGAGGTCGGGCGTGAACTGCAGGCGGCGCGTGTCGAGCCGCAGGGTGCGGCTGATCGTGCGCACCAGCAGCGTCTTCGCCACGCCGGGCACACCCTCGAGCAGCACGTGGCCGCGCGTGAGCAGGGCGATGATGAGGCCCGTGACGGCGCCGTCCTGGCCCACGACGGCCTTGCCCACCTCGGTGCGCACGCGGTTCAGCGCGGCGCGCAGCTCCTGGTCGGTGGTCGCGATCGCGTCGGTCATGGTCGCCTTCCTGTCTGGTCCGGTCGGTCATAGGGGCGGGTGTCGGGGCCGGTCGGGTCGGGGCCGGTCGCGCCGGCCGGTGCCGGTCGCACGGAGTCCGCGACCTCGTGCTCGAGTCGGGCGAGCTCCACCGCGAGGTCCACGAGCTCGCGGTCGCCGGCGGGCTCGGTGCCCATGAGCAGCCGGGCGACGGATGCCGCGTCGCGCCCCGTCGCGACCGCAGCGGCATCCGCGACGGCGCGCGCGGGAGCCGACCGCGGCAACTTCAGCACCGCGGCGATGCGGCCGACCGCGCCGATCCGGAGCTGGTCGAGCGCGTGCCCGCGCGCGGAGCTGCGTGCGTAGAGCCGCGCCCGTCCCTCGCTCGTCTCGCCCGCGGGCACCTGCACGGGCAGCCGCTCGACGACGAGCGGCCCGAATCGGCGCCCCTGCCAGATGCCGGCCACGACGGTCACGACGACGGCGAGCACGAGCACGGGGCTCACCCAGCCGGGCGTCAGCTCCGCGAGCGTAGGAGCGGTTCCGGCGTCGGCGTCGGCCGGGCCGGGGAGGTACCAGGCGAGCTCCTCGGATGCCCCGAGCAGACCGATCGCGAGTGCGGCGTTGCCCGCCTCGTCGACGTGCTCGTTCTCGAACACGGTGGTCGCGGCGACGATCGTCGTTTCGGCGCCCGACGGACCCGGACCCGCGGCGACGGCGAACGCCTCGCCGTCGCGGAAGCATCCCTGCCACCCCTCGGCCGCGGCCTCGTCGTCGACCGTGACGAGTCGCTGCCCGTCGGACAGCTCGCCGGCCCGCTCGGCGGCGCGCACGTCGCAGGCCACGTCGTCGAGCGCGCCGCTTGCGACGCCGCCGAGCCGCACGCCGGGCGCGAGCGTGCGCAGGGCGTCGAACGCGGGCTCGACGACGACGAGCCGATCGGATGCCGCAGCGAGCTCGTCGAGTGCGTCGGCATCGAGGATGCCCAGCTCGTCGAAGAGCAGCACGGTGGCGCCGCCGCGCGCGAGGTCGGTCGCGGCGTCGAGCGAGGAGGCCTCGGTGACCGCGACACCCTGCTGACGCAGGACCTCGACGAGGGCCTTCGACCCGGCGGGGGCCGCGTTGGCCGGACCGAGCAGGGGACCGGGCGCACGGAACCCGCCCTGGATGACGAGGAGCGCGATCGCGCCCACCACGAGCACGATGGCGATGACGATCCAGGGACGCCGGCGCCGCAGCTGCTCGCGGACGGTCGGCGTGAGCGCCTCGGCCGTCGCCGGCCCGTCGATGCGAGCGCCGGGCGCGGTGATGGTCATGCCCCGGCTCCCACCGGCTCGGCGTGCTCGGGCACCGTCGCCTCCACGGCGAGGTCGAGCCCGACGATCGCCTCGTAGCGCTCACGCGACCCCGCACGGCCCAGGTACCGCACCGCGTCGAAGTCGGCGGCGGCCGTTCGCAGCGCCTCGGCGTGTGCGGGCAGCGGGCGGCTCGCGGCATCCGCGAAGCCGTGGGCGGTGGTGCCGGGATGCACGCGCACGAGGTCGCGGTCGACGACGCCCCGCACGATCGCGCGGAACCGCTCCTCGATCGCGAGCGCCCAGTGCTCCTGCGCCGCGGCCGCCTCCGCCGCGCGGCGCAGCGTCGGCAGGTCGCGCCGGTCGTGGTCGTCGAACAGCGGCGCGACCGCTCGCCTGCGCCGGCGCAGGCGGGGCAGGCCGAACACGAGCAGCCCGACGACGAGCAGCACCGCCACGACGAGCACGGCGAGCAGCGCGAGCAGCGGGCCCGGAACGCCCGTGGCGCCCTCGAACAGGCTCGCGATCCAGTCGCGGATCGCCTGCATCGCGAGGTCGAACGGCGTCGGCTCGGCACTCGCGTACTCGGGCTTCGAGAGCTCGTCGACGACCCAGCGTCGCGCCTCGGGCGCGTCGGGATCGAGCGGGATCTCGAGACGGGGGTTCAGGACCACGACGCCGGCTGCTCGCTTCCGGCCGTCGGGGCCGCGGCGGCGGGTGCACGGTACGGGTCGTCGCTCGGCTCCCCGGCCTCGCGGCCCTCGACGAAGCGCTGCAGCTCGAGGTCGAGGCCCTCCTTGCGCATGCGGAGGTCGATGTAGACGACCGCGACGAGCGCCGCCTGCACGACCGCCGTGATCGCGCCGATGAGCAGCGAGAGCACGGTGGTGACCACCGTCGTGATGATCGTGATCGTGAGGTAGGTGCCGGTCGCGTTGGGATCGATGACGATCCCGAGGAGTGTGCCGACGATCGAGACCGGCTGCACCACGACCTGCGCCGCGAAGTTGAGGATCACCGCGACGAGCAGGAGGACGCCGAACGTGCGCCAGAAGAAGCCGTCGGTGAGGCGCCACGAGCGCGCGACCGCCTGGCGGATGCCCGCCTGCTCGAGCACGATGACGCTCGGCACGAGCGCGAGCTTGACGCCGACCCACGCGCCGACGACGACCAGGCCGAGGCCGAGCACCACGGCGATGACGATGCCCACGACGAGGCCCGTCGTCGAGACGGATGCCGCGAGCACCACGACGAGCACCAGGAACGCGACGGCGACGACGAGCGCGAGGGCGATGAGCAGCGTCCAGCCGATGAGGGGGCCGATCCGCCTCGCGGCGCGCTTCCAGAGCGCGCCGAAGCCGAGCCGATCGCCGACCGTGCCGGTCGCGACGTCGACCACCATGACGCCCTGGAGGAACGCGCTCGCCACGAGCGAGATCCCGACCGGCACGAGGAAGAGCAGGAGCAGCGCACCGATCGCGCCCGACATGATCGCATCGACGTCGGCCGTCGTCGCGCCCTCGACCCGGGAGAACGTGAAGACGAGGAACGGGACGAACACCGCGGCCGTCGCCACGACGGACACGAGCTGCACGATGAGGCCGCTGCCGAAGGTGGGCGCCGGATTGCGCCGGAGCGTGCGGAACGGCGCCCACAGCAGCGTGCCGAACCCGAGCGGCCGGAGCGGGAGCAGGCCCGGCTTCGGTGGCGGGGTCCACCCGCCTGCGGCCGTGGCCGGGTACGTGCCGGGCGCGGCATACGACGGCTGCCCGTACACGGGCTGGCCGTATGCGGGCGGCGGATACGCGGGCTGCCCGTACGGCGGCGGCGCGGCCGGCGGTGCCGCACCGGGCCCGGGAGGCGCCACGGGCGGCACGGATCCGCCGTCGGGCGCGGTGCCCGCGGCATCCGATTCGTTCGAGCGCGGCGCCGGTGCGCCTGGTGCCTGCCAGTCGTGATCGGACACCTGCATGCGCTCCTTCCGGCGGGGTGTCCCCATGCTCGCATACTTCCCGTCGGCGAGGGCCGTCGTCAGGCGCCGGAACGAGCTTCGACGCGGGTTCGGCGCGCAGGCGACGTCCAGCGCGCTTCCGGGCGACGCACGGCTGGGAACGGATACAGTGGAGCCACCAGCGGCCCGCCCTCGCGGGCCCAGACGGAGACCGGACGGATGACCCCACGCGTACTCGTCGTCGACGACGACACGGCCCTCGCGGAGATGATCGGCATCGTCCTGCGCACGGAGGGCTTCGAACCGGTGTTCTGCGCCGACGGCTCCGGCGCGCTCACCGCGTTCCGCGAGTCGAAGCCCGATCTCGTGCTGCTCGACCTCATGCTGCCCGGCATCGACGGCATCGAGGTCTGCGGCCGCATCCGCGCGGAGTCTGGTACGCCCATCATCATGTTGACGGCGAAGTCCGACACGGCCGACGTCGTGAAGGGCCTGGAGTCCGGCGCCGACGACTACATGGTGAAGCCGTTCAACCCCAAGGAGCTCGTCGCACGCATCCGCACGCGCCTGCGGCCGGCGCCCGAGCCGGTCGTCGAGACGCTCGCCGTCGGCGACCTCACGATCGACGCGGCCGGGCACGAGGTGCGCCGCGGCGACGAGCGCATCAACCTCACCCCGCTCGAGTTCGACCTCCTCCTCACGCTCGCCTCGAAGCCGCAGCAGGTGTTCACGCGCGAGATGCTGCTCGAGCAGGTCTGGGGCTACCACTACAAGGCCGACACCCGGCTCGTGAACGTGCACGTGCAGCGACTCCGCGCGAAGGTCGAGCACGACCCCGACAACCCGCGCATCGTCATGACCGTGCGCGGCGTCGGCTACCGAGCCGGCGCGACGACCTAGGCCGGTCCCGATGTCGGCGGCCGAGACCTCCAAGCTCCCCGCCGCGGGTCCGTGGCGGGAGGTGCCGCGTCGCCTCTCGGTGCTGTGGCGGCGCTCGCTGCAGTTCCGCACGGTCATCATCACGCTGGGCCTGTCGGGCCTTGCGATCCTCGTGATCGGCCTCTACATCTCGTTCAGCGTCGCGTCGAACCTGTTCCAGGCCCAGCGCGAGAGCGTGCTCGAGGCGTCGAACAACGCCACGGCCGCGGCGCAGAGCATCCTCGACTCGTCGGATGCCAACGACCGCGCGTCGCTGCAGTCGCTCATGGGCTCGGCGGTCTCGACGATCACGAGCATCTCGGGGAGCTCCGACTACGCGATCTTCCGTGCGCCGGGGCAGCCCGCGAACTCCAGCGCACCGCCCGACCAGCTCAGTCGCGGGCTCGGCGGCGTCATCACCCCCGAGCTGCGGGCGCAGGTGCAGGAGAACCCCGGCGGGCAGTACTGGCAGTCGGTCGCGCTCACCAACGCCGACGGCGGCACCGACCCCGGCATCGTCGTGGGCAGCACGCTGGACGTGCCCGCGGCCGGCCGCTACGAGCTGTACCTCGGGTACAGCCTCGCCGAGGCCGAGGAGACCCTCGCCTTCATGCAGGTCACCGGGATCGTCGGTGCGGCCGCCCTGCTCGCCCTGCTCAGCGCGATCACGCTCGTCGTCGTGCGCGGCGTCATCGAGCCGATCCGAGAGACCGCCGCGACCAGCCGCCGGCTCGCGGCCGGCGACCTCGGCGTGCGCATGCCCGAGCGCGGCGAGGACGAGTTGGCGACGCTCGCCGCCTCCTTCAACGGCATGGCCGACAGCCTGCAGGCGCGCATCCGCGAGCTCGCCGAGCTCTCGGTCATGCAGCAGCGCTTCGTGTCCGACGTATCGCACGAGCTGCGCACCCCCCTCACGACGATCCGCCTCGCTGGCGACGTGCTCTACGGTCAGCGCGAGGACTTCCCCGGGCCGACCTCGCGCACCGTCGAGCTCCTGCACACCCAGACCGACCGGTTCGAGCGGCTGCTCGCCGACCTGCTCGAGATCAGCCGCTACGACGCCGGCAGCGTGACGCTCGCAACCGAGCCGACGAACCTGGTGCACCTCGCGGGCGACGCGATCGAGTCGATGCACGAGCTCGCGTTCGAGCACGGCAGCGAGCTGCGACTCGTCGCGCCCGGCGGCCACCTCGACGCCGACGTCGATCCGCGCCGCATCAAGCGCATCGTGCGCAACCTCATCGGCAACGCCATCGAGCACGGGGAGGGCCGACCCATCGTCGTCGCGGTCGACAGCAACGAGACGGCCATCGCGCTCTCGGTGCGCGACTACGGGATGGGGATGAGCGAGGAGGAGACGGCCCGCGTCTTCGACCGGTTCTGGCGCGCCGACCCGAGTCGCACCCGCACGATCGGCGGCACCGGCCTCGGGCTCGCGATCTCGCTCGAGGACGCCGTCGCCCACGGCGGCACCCTCGACGTCTGGTCGAAGCCCCGACAGGGCACGGTGTTCCGGCTCACCCTGCCGCGCACGCCGGAAGCCGCGGCGGTCGTCTCCCCGCTGCCGCTCGAGCCCGACGACCCGTCCGCCGACGCGCCGCCGCCCACCGGAGCGACGGGTGCGATCGAGGCGGAGCTCGCCGAGCGGGAGGTGCACGATGCGTAGGCGGTTCGCCGCGGCATCCGTCGCCCTCGTCGCCCTGCTGCTCGCGGGGTGCGCGTCGATCCCGAGCTCCGGCCCGGTGCAGGCGGGGGACCCGCAGCCGGCCGATGCCGCGAACGACGTCGACATCCTCGTGCCCGGACCGGCGGACGGCGCGACCCAGTCGGAGATCCTCGAGGGGTTCATCACCGCCGCGCTGAGCCCGCGCAACAACTACCAGGTGGCGCGCGAGTTCCTCACCGCGGAGTTCGCCGACGAGTGGCAGGCCGACGCCGGGGCGACCATCGACGTGCTCGCCGATCGGGAGCTCGTCGCGGTGAACGAGACCATGATGCGCGTCGACGCGACACCGGCCGCGGCGCTGCTCGAGAACGGGCAGTACGAGGAGCCCGACGTGCGCACGCCGATCCCGCTCGATTACCGGTTCGAGCAGGTCGACGGGGAATGGCGCATCTCCAGCGCGCCCACGGGGATCCTCATCGACCAGATCGGGTTCACGCAGGTGTTCCGCGAGTACCCCCTCTACTTCCTCGACCCGACGTTCGAGTACTTCGTCCCCGACGTGCGCTGGTTCTCGGGGCCCGAGTCCGCGCAGACGAGCATCGTGCAGGCGATCCTCGCCGGGCCGGCCGAGTGGCTCGCGCCCGGCGTGGTGTCGGCCTTCCCCGAGGGGGTCGAGCTCGACCCGGCCGCAGTGCCCGTATCGGGCGGCGTCGCGAGCGTCTCGCTCGTCGGAGCGGCGTTCGAGGACCTGTCGACCGTGCAGCGCATGCAGGCGCAGCTCGACGCGAGCCTCGTCGGCGTGCGCAACATCGACTCGGTCGCCCTCACGCTGAACGGCGTGGATCCCGCCGCGCCGCCGCTGACGCCCGAGCCCGTGCGGAACCCCCGCGTCGATCCGCGCAGCGTCGTCTACGACGGCGAGACGTTCGGGTTCCTCGCGACCTCGGGCGAGGGGATCGACCCCATCGCGGGCCTCTCCGACACGGTCGCGACGCTGGCGCCCACCGGCGCATCGCTCGGGCTTGACGCCGAGGCGGTCGCCGTGCGCAACGCGAACGGCGTCTGGGTCGTCCGCTCCGACGAGGAGGCCCTGTTCCTCGACCCGCGCGAGGGGCTCGTCACGCCCGCGATCGACGGGCAGGGCGTCGTGTGGTCGGTCCCCGCGAACCTGCCCGACCAGCTCGTGTGGTTCGCCCCCGACGGCAGCTCCGAGCAGGTCCCCGTGCCGTGGTCGGGCTCCACGATCGCCGCGATCGAGGTCTCCCGCGACTCGACGCGCATGGCGGCGCTGCTCTCCGACGGCGGGCGGACGCACTTCGTCGTCGCCTCGATCGAGCGGGCCGGCGATGGCCGGCCGGTCGGCCTCGGACCGACGGTGCTCGACCTCGTCGACGTGCCCGGCACAGCGCTCGACGTGGCGTGGCTCGACTCGCGGAGCGTCGCGTCGATCACCGGGATCGACGGGGGCGCGACGCGCATCGTCACGCAGGAGCTCGGCGGCTTCGCCCGAGACCGCGACGGACCCGCGAGCGGCGTGCTCATCGACGGCGGCAACAACGACCTGCGGGTGCTGACGGCCGCCGGCGACCTCGACGTGGCGAGCGGCGTGGGCTGGCAGGTCCGAGCGGGCGGCATCCGGTTCATCGCGTCGCAGCAGCCCGGCTGACGCATGGCGCCGGCGACCCGTCCTCCCCATCGGCGGGACGCCGGGCGGTCGGATGCCGCGAGGTCCGGTGCTGCCGCGCGGCCCGACCACGCCGGCGACACTGGGGCATGCCCTGGGATGCCGCGCCCGACCACGTCCTCGCCGGCGACGCCCGGTCCCCGTTCGCGACGATCCGCCGTTCGACGCTCGACGCGCTCGCCCTGCTCGTGCCGGTCGCGTGCGCGGGATGCGGGGAGCCCGACCGCTCGGTGTGCGCAGCGTGCGTCGCCGCCCTGCGCCCGGCACCGCGTCTCGTGCACCGCGACGCCGTCTCGGCCTGGGCGGCCGTCGACTACGCGGGGGTCGCCGCCCGCGTGATCGGCGCGTACAAGGACGGGGCGCGAACGGATGCCGCGGCGCCGCTCGCCGCCGCCCTCGCCGCGTCGATCGGGGCCGCGCTCGACGGCCTGCCCGCCGGCTCGATCGAGGTCTGCACCGTGCCGTCGACCGGGGCCGCGATGCGGCGGCGCGGGTACGCGCCCGTGGAGGCGCTGCTCGCCCGCCGCGGCATCCGATCATCGCGCGTGCTGCGGCCCGCCCGCGCCCGTGACGACCAGGCCGGGCTCGGCGCGGACGCTCGCCGGCTCAACGCCGACGGCGCCCTTGCCGCCCGCGCCGACCTGCGCGGGCGGCGCTTCCTGCTCGTCGACGACATCCTCACGACGGGTTCGACGCTCGCCGAGGCGGCCCGCGCGGTGACCGCCGCAGGAGGATCCGTGGCGGCCGCGGCGGTGCTCGCGCAGACCCCGCTGCGTCGTGCGGGACGCTTGGCCGCTTCTCAGGAGACACCCCGTGACATCCCGAGCGCGGCAGACTACGGTGGCAGGACAGGCGTGGTCGATCCACCCTTCAGATCCGGGTGACACGCCGGTGGATGGAGGTCGTCATGGAACTGAACATCGTTGGACGAAACCTGGGAATCACCGATCGCTTCCGCTCATATGCAGCGGAGAAGGCCGAGAAGGTGACCCATCTCGCCGAACGGGCGATCTCCCTCGACGTCAAGCTGAGTCGTCACAACGAGAAGAACGGCAACACCGGGCTCGACCGCGTCGAGCTCACCCTGGTCGGCAAGGGGCCCGTCGTGCGGGCGGAAGCCGACGGTTCCGACAAGTACGCCGCGTTCGACGTCGCCCTCGGCCGACTGCTCGAACGCATCCGCCGCGCGAAGGACCGCCGCAAGGTCCACCGCGGCCAGCGCCGGCCCACGTCGCTCCGCGAGGCGACCGACATCGGCTTCGCCGAGGTCGGGGTGCAGGCTGCAGCGCCCGAGGTGCTCGAACAGGTGCGCACGGGCAGCATTCCGGTCGTCGAGGAACAGCCCCAGGCGACCGAGGAGGACGACGTCTACTGCCCGGTGGTCATCCGCCGCAAGGTCTTCGCGTCCACTCCCATGACCGTCGACGACGCGCTCTACTTCATGGAGCTCGTCGGCCACGACTTCTACCTCTTCGTCGACTCCGAGTCGGGCCGGCCCAGCGTCGTCTACCGCCGCAAGGGCTGGGACTACGGCCTGATCGGCCTCGATGACCGAGCGGATGCCTCGTCCGACGCATCCGTCGACGAGTACGAGCGCGCCACGGCCTGACACCGGGCGCCGTCGCGGGCCGGACGCGAGCCGAGGGCTCGCCTCCGGCCCGCTCTCCATGCAGCGGGCTCCCCGTCGGCACCCAGCCTGCAGCCCGCTAGCATGGCTATGATGACCGTCTGCACGGCGGTGACGGGCGTGCCCTGCGGTTCCGAACGAGGAACACGACGCCCGACGATTACAGGAGACAATTCGTGGCTTCGATTCTGGAAAGGGTCCTTCGCGTCGGCGAGGGCCGCACCCTCCGACGACTCGAGAACTACGCGGCGGCGATCAACGCACTCGAAGACGACTTCGCGGCCCTCAGCGACGAGGAGCTGAAGCACGAGACGGTCGAGCTCCGCGAGCGCTACGGCAACGGCGAGTCCCTCGACGACCTGCTGCCCGAGGCGTTCGCGGCGGTCCGCGAGGCGAGCCGTCGCACGCTCGGCCTGCGTCACTTCGACGTCCAGCTCATGGGCGGAGCGGCGCTGCACCTCGGCAACATCGCCGAGATGAAGACCGGTGAAGGCAAGACCCTGGTCGCCACCACCGCGGCCTACCTCAACGCGCTGACCAGCCGCGGCGTGCACGTCGTCACGGTCAACGACTTCCTCGCGAGCTACCAGTCCGAGCTCATGGGCCGCGTGTTCCGCGCGCTCGGCATGACCACCGGATGCATCGTGGCGGGCCAGACGCCCGCCGTGCGCCGCGAGCAGTACGCGGCCGACATCACGTACGGCACGAACAACGAGTTCGGCTTCGACTACCTGCGCGACAACATGGCGTGGCAGGCGGCCGACATGGTCCAGCGTGGCCACCACTTCGCCATCGTCGACGAGGTCGACTCGATCCTCATCGACGAGGCCCGCACCCCGCTCATCATCTCGGGCCCCGCGTCGGGCGAGGCCAACCGCTGGTTCACCGAGTTCGCGCGCCTCGCGCAGCGCCTCGTGTCCGGCGAGGACTACGAGGTCGACGAGAAGAAGCGCACCGTCGGCGTCCTCGAGCCCGGCATCGAGAAGGTCGAGGACTACCTCGGCATCGAGAACCTCTACGAGTCGGCGAACACCCCGCTCATCTCCTTCCTCAATAACTCGATCAAGGCGAAGGCGCTCTTCAAGCGCGACAAGGACTACGTCGTGATGAACGGCGAGGTGCTCATCGTCGACGAGCACACCGGCCGCATCCTCGTGGGCCGCCGCTACAACGAGGGCATCCACCAGGCGATCGAGGCGAAGGAGGGCGTGCAGGTCAAGGCCGAGAACCAGACCCTCGCCACCGTCACGCTGCAGAACTACTTCCGCCTCTACGAGAAGCTCTCGGGCATGACCGGCACCGCCGAGACCGAGGCGGCCGAGTTCATGTCGACCTACAAGCTCGGCGTGGTCCCGATCCCCACCAACAAGCCGATGGTGCGCATGGACCAGCCCGACCTCGTCTACAAGAACGAGGAGGCCAAGTTCGCGCAGGTCGTCGAGGACATCGTCGGCCGGCACCAGAAGGGCCAGCCCGTGCTCGTCGGCACGACGAGCGTCGAGAAGAGCGAGTACCTCTCGCGGCTCCTCGCCAAGAAGGGCGTGCGCCACGAGGTGCTCAACGCGAAGAACCACGCGCGCGAGGCGGCGATCGTGGCCCAGGCCGGCCGACTCGGCGCGGTCACGGTGGCCACCAACATGGCCGGGCGTGGCACCGACATCATGCTCGGCGGCAACGCGGAGTTCATGGCCGTGCAGCAGATGCACGAGCGCGGCCTCAGCCCGGTCGACACGCCCGACGAGTACGAGGCGGCCTGGGACGGCGTCTTCGACGGCGTCAAGTCCGAAGTCGCGAAGGAGGCCGACAAGGTCATCGGCGCGGGCGGGCTGTACGTCCTCGGCACCGAGCGCCACGAGTCGCGCCGCATCGACAACCAGCTGCGCGGTCGCTCCGGTCGTCAGGGCGACCCGGGCGAGAGCCGGTTCTACCTGTCGCTGACCGACGACCTCATGCGCCTGTTCAACGCCGGCGCCGCGGAGAGCCTGATGTCGCGCGGCGTGCCCGACGACGTGGCGATCGAGTCGAAGGTCGTCACCCGCGCCATCCGCTCGGCCCAGTCGCAGGTCGAGGCGCGCAACGCCGAGATCCGCAAGAACGTGCTGAAGTACGACGACGTCCTCAACCGCCAGCGCGAGGCGATCTACTCCGACCGCCGCCACATCCTCGAGGGCGACGACCTGCACGAGCGCACGCAGAACTTCCTCGAGAACGTCATCGACGAGGTGCTCGACCAGCACACCGCCGACGGCAACCCCGACGAGTGGGACTTCGACGCGCTCTGGACCGAGCTGAAGACGCTCTACCCGATCGGCATCACGATCGACGAGGTCGTCGCCGAGGCGGGGGAGAAGGGCCGGATCAACCGCGAGTTCATCCGCCGCGAGATCATCTCCGACGCCAAGCACGCCTACCAGCGCCGCGAGCAGCAGCTCGGCAGCCCCGCGATGCGCGAGCTCGAGCGCCGCGTGGTGCTCTCGGTGATCGACCGCCGTTGGCGCGACCACCTCTACGAGATGGACTACCTGAAGGACGGCATCGGCCTGCGCGCCATGGCCCAGCGCGACCCGCTCGTGGAGTACCAGCGCGAGGGCTACGCGATGTTCCAGCAGATGATGGGCTCCATCCGCGAGGAGACGGTCGGCTTCCTCTTCAACCTCGAGGTCGAGGTCGCCGCCCAGGGCGCGACCGGAGCGACGATCGAGGCGAAGGGCCTCGGCCGCCAGGGTGCCTCCGACGACAAGCTGAGCTACTCCGCGCCGAGCGACTCGGGCGGCGTCGAGGTGCGCAACCAGCGTGGGCAGGTGCAGCAGGCGGCGACGCAGCGCGCCCGTCGTGCGGTCGCGCAGCAGCAGGCGCCGCAGCAGGTCGAGGCCGCCCGGGGTGCGTTCGGCCAGCGCACTGAGGGTGACGGCCAGCCTGCCCCGCAGAACCGCGCCGAGCGACGCGCCCAGGAGCGCAAGGGCCGCTGAGCCCGAAACGGATGCGCCGCGCCCGATGTGGGGCGCGGCGCATCCGTCGTCGTACCGGGAAGGGACCCGGCGTGCGACGTGGACCGCTACAGCACGCTGATGGCGCTCGCACGCCAGCGCTGGTCGAGGCCCTCGAGTCGGATGGCGACCGCGCGGGAGCGAGCCCGCTGGTGGACCATCACGACGGCCTCGACCACGCCGTCGACCGGTTCGCAGGTGCGCACCCGTCCGACCGTGAATGCCGGGCGCTGCGGCGCCTGCCCCTTCACGCGTCGGGCGCGCGCGGCGAGCACCACGCGCTTCGACAGGTTGCGGTAGACGTCGTCGGTCACCCAGCGCGCGAGCTGGTCGAGGTCGCGTGCCCCGGCGAGCACCTCGATGACGCAGTGCGTGAGATTCCGGAGCAGCTGCTCTGGATCGGGGAGGTCGCTGCGGCGAGCGGGCTGACGTCCGAAGTACTCGTCGTCATCGTCGAGGAACTGGCGGGCAGAACCTCGCGCCGGGGCGTGGCCGGCGGCAGGGCGTGCGGTCATCTCGGCTCCATGAGGGGGTGGCCACGGCCTCTCGACCGGCGGCAGGATCACCCCCGATCGGGGGTGTTCGAGGGATCCTTGACTGAACCGTATTGAGCGGCCCCGAGGCGTGTCAAGGAAATTCCCGGACTGTGGAGAACCGAGGGGTGCGCGGGTCCTGCGGGGTAACGTTCGTGCATGCGCTGGGACCTGCTGTTCGACGATCTCGAGTCCCAGCTCGACCAGGAGCAGCGCGACGAGGAGCGGGCGCTGGCGCTCGAGGAGGAACGCCTGCGGCTCGCGCGCCTGACGCTCCGCGACCGGCTGACCGCCCTCTCGCGCGCTGGCGACGGCGGGCCGATCGCGGTCCGAGTGGAGCTCGTGGGCGGAACGGAGCTCCAGGTCCGACCGCTCGCGTTCGGCCGCGACTGGATGAGCGCGACCATCGCCGAGGCCGGCCGCGGCCCCGGGCAGTGCCTCGTCCCCTTGGGCGCGATCGCCGCGGTGCTCCCGTCGCGCTCGCGGGTCGGGTCGAGCGTGGAGCCCGGAACGGAAGGGTCGAGCCGACTGTCCGAGCGCATCGGGCTCCCGTTCGTACTGCGTGACCTGTGCCGTCGTCGCACGCCGATCCAGCTCACGACCAATGACGGCCGCGTGCATGGCACGATCGATCGCGTCGCGCGGGATCACCTCGACCTCGCGGTGCACGAACCTGGAACCGCACGACGGGACCGCGACGTCCGCGGCATCCGCATCGTGCCGATCGGCCGGATCGTGCTCGTCGCGTTCGACTAGGGCGTGTCACCCGGGTCGGCGGATCGATCCTTCGCCGCGGACACGTCGACGCAGACGACTCCCGTGTTGCCGTCCGGGTCGGCGATCACGGTGAGCCCGGGCGCGTCGCTGTCGTCGACCACGGTCCCGCCCGCGGCGACGGCGTCGGCGATCCGTTGCTCGGCCACCTCGGGCGCCACGTAGACCTCGACGTGGAATCGCCGACCCGGGGCCCCGGGCTCATCGGCGTCCCCGAACCACAGGTTCGGCACCCGTCCGGTGGCGTCGCGGATCTCGTCGCTGGGGGACCCTCGGCCCTGGGATGCGGCGCTCCCGGTCAGCAGGGCGGCCCACACCGGGGCGACGGTCGCGGAGCGGGTCGTGTCGAGCCCGAGCTCGATCTCGCTGACCGAGGCCGGGTCGGCGGTGACCTGGTGGTCCGCGGCGATCTCGGTGATCCGCCGCGCGAGGTCGACGTCCTGCTGGGTCACCCATTCGACGACGTGTTCGGTGCCCGCGTCGTCGCGGTAGACGGCATCGTCGCTGACCAACTCGAGGTCGACGTAGCCCGTGCCGATCGACACGCGCGGATGGTGGCCGAGCGCGTCGCCCGCCTCACCCACCGCGACGACGAACCGTGCGCCGGTGCCGAAGTCGTCGACCACGTACCGGGCATGCAGTCCCTGGGCCAGCTTGCGCCATTCGGTCAGGTCGGCCGCGGCGATCTGCTCGCCCCTCAGCATGTCCATAGTCGGGGAGGTTATCGCGAATCCGGCCGCAACGGCATCATCGCGGGACGCGCTCTAGTCGACCGGACGCAGCCGGGCGGTGCGCGCCCCGGAGAGCTCGACGATGTTCGCGAACTCGCCCTGCTGCCACGCGGAGTGCCGGCGCGTGAGCTCGTACTGCTCCTCGATCCACACCTCGAGCTGCGTGCGCTCGATGCGCCACGGACCCGAACTGCCCACGCGGATCGCCGGGAGCTCGCCGGATCGGATCAGCTCGTCGACGGCCGCGACGTCGACGGCGAGGATCTCGGCCGCGTCGGCGACGGTGAGGAACCGGCCGATCTGGTCGCCCGAACCTGGAGCGGTCATGCATCAAGTATCGACCCGGCGCCCTCGGGCGGATGCCGGTGTGGATAACTTCGCGGCGTCCTCACGGATTCGCGCCACGATGATCCCGGCGCCGGAGCGCCACGACCGGAAGGATCCCGATGCCCCGTCGACCGGAACGCTCGGAGCGCGGCGCGCTCCGGCTCGACCCGCGTCTCGTCATCGGAGTGGTGCTCGTGGCGGCGTCGACCACGGGCGTCTGGGCGCTCGTGACCGGGATCGACGACTCGATCGACGTGTACGCGGTGCGCGACACCGCCGTGCCGGGCACACGCATCACGGTCGACGACCTCGCCGTCGAATCGGTGCGGCTCGGGCCGCTCGCCGACGCCTACTTGTCGCCGGGCGACGTGCCCGACGACGGCCTGGTCGTCGTCAGGACGGTCGAGTCGGGTGAACTCGTTCCGGCGACCGCGGTCGACGACGCCGACCGCACGGGGCTCGCCACCGTGGTCGTGCCGAGCCGCGGCGCACTCCCGAGCGGGCTCGGCACCGGCTCGACGGTCGACGTCTGGTCGGCCCGGCTCGTCGAGCGCGGCGCGTACGAGCCGCCCGCCGTGCTCGTGGGGGCGGCTGAGATCGCCGCGATCCAGGAGCCCGAGGGCATGGTCGAGTCGGGTGGTCCGGCCGTCGAACTCCTCGTACCGCGCGAGAAGGTCGCCGCCCTGCTCGAGGCGCTCGCCGCGGGCGACGCCATCGACCTCGTGCCCGCCCGGCCGAGCGGAAACTGATGGCACGACTCGCGCTGGCCCTCGACCCGACGACGGAGGATCGCCTGCTCGCCGACGTCGTCGAGCACGGCCACACCGTCGTCGCCCGGCTCGTGGGCTGGCGCGACCTCGTCGAGAGCCTCGACGTGCTCGCTCCCGAGGTCGTGCTGGTCGGCGCGGCGCGCGTGAGCCTGAGCGCCGACCTGCTCGCCGCGTGCGACGAGCGCGGCATCCGTCTCGTCGCCCTGGCCGCGAACGACGCGGAACGCGCGCACGCCGCACAGCTCGGACTGCACGAGGTCCTCGACCGCTCGGCGGCCTGGCGCGAGATCGAGGAGCTCGTGAGCGGCGGCATGCCGGTGCCTTCGCGGCTCGGCGACGCCCGGCGCGCCCCGCGTCGCACCGGACAGGTGGTCGCCGTGTGGGGACCGGCGGGCGCACCCGGCCGCACCACGATCGCCGTGAACCTCGCCGCCGAGATCGCGGCCGCCGGTCACTCGGTCGCGCTGGTCGACGCCGATCCGTACGGCGGTGCCGTGGCGCCGTCGCTCGGCCTGCTCGACGAGGCGCCCGGCTTCGCATCCGCATGCCGGCTCGCGGGCGGCGATGCGCTCGACCGCTCCGAGCTCGAGCGGATCGCCCAGCGCTACTCGGCGCCGCGTGGCTCGTTCGACGTGTTCACCGGACTCGTCGGGCCGAGCCGCTGGCCCGAGCTGGCGCACGACCGGGTGACCGCAGCCCTGCAGGCCATCGCCGCACGAAGCGAGTTCGTCGTCGTCGACACGGGCTTCAGCCTCGAGCGCGACGAGGAGCTCACGAGCGACCAGTTCGCACCACGGCGGAATGCCGCGACGTTCGCCGCGCTCGCCGCCGCCGATCGGGTGGCCGCCGTCGGCCTCGCCGATCCGGTCGGCCTGTCCCGCCTCCTGCGCGGCCACGGCGACCTCGTCGAGGTGGTCGAGCCCGACCGCATCGACGTGATCGTCAACCGCGTGCGGTCGGCGGCTCTCGGCATCGACGCCCACGCGCAGGTGCGCCAGACGCTGCGCCGGTTCGCGGGCATCGGCGACGCCACGCTGCTGCCGCACGACGGGCGGGCGACGGATGCCGCGATCCTCACGGCGCGCACCCTGCGCGATGCGGCGCCGCGCAGCCCGCTGCGCACCGCGCTCCGCGAGTACGCGCTCGAGCACCTCGTGCCCGTGCCAGAACCGGTCAAGCGCCGCGGATTCGGGTTCGCCCCGGCCCGTCGTCCCGTCGCGAGCTGAGCGATTCCGCCCGGCCGGCCGCACAGGAGGCACGCACTACGCTGGGTCTGTGTCGACCCTTAGTGAACTCGTCCTCGCCCAGGGCCGCAGCAGTCAGGCCGACGTCGACTGGCTGCACATGCTCGTCGGCGACCTGCAGCTGCTCGCCGACCTCGCCTTCGCCGACATCGTGCTGTGGGTGCCGTCGGGTGACGACGACTTCGTGGCGGTCGCGCACTCGCGGCCGTCGAGCGCGGCGACGCTGTTCTACCGGGACTTCGTCGGCCAGCCGATCAAGTCGCAGTGGCGCGACCTCGTCACGCAGGCGTTCGAGACGGCGGCCATCGCCGACTCGTCCGCGCCCGACTGGTACGAGGAGATGCCGACGCGCGTCCGCGCCGTGCCCGTGATGCGCCGGCTCTCGGCGACCGGCACCGAGCTCGCACCCGAGCCGGTCGCCGTCATCACCCGCCACACCAACCTCGGCGCGACGCGCACGCCGAGCCGGCAGGAGCTCACGTTCAACGAGTGCGCCGAGGAGCTCTTCCAGATGATCGCGTCGGGGGACTTCCCCGACCTCGGTGCGCCCACCGGACCCCGTCGCGGTGCGCCCCGCGCCTCAGACGGCCTCATCCGCCTCGACGTCGACGGCATCACGACGTTCGCCAGCCCGAACGCGCTCTCGGCGTTCAACCGCATGGGCTTCGACGACGAACTCGAGGGGGAGTCGCTCGCCGAGGTCACCACGCGCCTGCTCAGCGGCAAGCTCGTGGTCGACGAGTCGTTGCCGCTCGTCGTCACCGGCCGGGCGCCGTGGCGCACCGACGTGGAGTCGCGCGGCGTGACGGTTTCCCTCCGGGCGATCCCGATCCGCCGCCGCGGCGAGCGGATCGGCGCCATCGTGCTGAGCCGCGACGTCACCGAGCTCCGTCACCAGGAGCAGGAGCTCATCACGAAGGACGCGACGATCCGCGAGATCCACCACCGCGTCAAGAACAACCTGCAGACCGTCGCCTCGCTCCTGCGCATCCAGGCGCGGCGCACCCACTCCGACGAGGCGCGCGACGCGCTCACGCAGGCGATGCGACGCGTCGGCGCCATCGCGGTCGTGCACGACACGCTCTCCGAGGGACTCACGCAGAACGTCGACTTCGACCAGGTGTTCGACCGGGCGCTGCTGCTCGTCGCCGAGGTCGCCTCGGCGCACAACACGACGGCGCACCCGAAGCGCTCGGGCTCGTTCGGCGTGCTGCCGAGCGAGTACGCGACGCCGCTCGCGCTCGCCCTCACCGAGCTCGTGACGAACGCGGTCGAGCACGGGCTCGCGGGTCAGGAAGGCGACGTGGAGATCATCGCCGACCGGTCGCCGACCATGCTCACCGTGCAGGTCCGCGACACCGGGTCGGGCCTGCCCGAGGGCAAGGTCGGTGAAGGCCTCGGCACGCAGATCGTGCGCACCCTCATCCAGGGCGAGCTCGGCGGCACGATCGACTGGCACACCATCGTCGGTCGTGGCACCGAGGTGACGATCGAGGTGCCGCTGCGGTGGATCACGGCGGAGTAGGGCTGGTGCGGCGGATGCCGCGCGGGCGATGCCGCCCGCCGGCGATCAGCCTGCGCGACGCGCGCGGGCCGCGCGACGCTTGAGGGCGCGACGCTCGTCCTCGCTGAGGCCACCCCACACGCCCGAGTCCTGACCGGTCTCGAGGGCGTACTGGAGGCAGATCTCGGTGACGGTGCACCGGGCGCAGACAGCCTTCGCCTTCTCGATCTGGTCGACGGCGGGACCAGTGTTGCCGACGGGGAAGAAGAGTTCCGGGTCAGCGGTGAGGCAGGCGGCTTTGTCGCGCCAATCCATGGAGATGCTCCTTGTGGTTACTTCGTTCGCAGACGCGCACGATTGCGCGAAGCCCGAGTCGGGCTTGTGCTGCAGGGGGAAAGCCGAATCTCGGGAAGTAGGATCATGACTGATCGGCTCACGTCCCTGTGAGCATCAACTCGGCCTCATAAATGGTCGCATAGCGGAGAGATCGAATCAATAGTCGTGCTTGGGATAACCCTGTGAATCAGGATCGCGCCGAGGGAGACATGCCGCCCGCGGCATCCGCTTCAGGAGGAGTGAAGGTCGCGCTCGTGGTCGTCTCGGCGATCCTCGTCCTCGAGGCGCTGGCGCTCATCGCCGTCGTGGTGTGGCTGGTCGTCGACCTGCTCGCGCTGCAGCCGTCGTCGTACGCCACCGCGATCGCGCTCATCGTGCTCGTACTGGTGGGTGCGGCCTGGGTCTCGGCGGTGGCCATCGGGTCGCTGCGCCGCGCGCCGTGGACGCGGGCCGGTGCGATCGTCTGGCAGGTCCTGCAGGTCTCGATCGCGGTCGGCGCGTTCCAGGGACTGTTCGCGCGTCCCGACGTCGGCTGGCTGCTGCTCGTGCCCGCGATCGTCGTGATCGGGCTGCTGCTCTGGACCCCGGTTCGGCTCGCGTACACCCGCCACGAACACGAGTCGGCGCCCGGCGCCGACTGACGTCGAGCACCGGACGTCGGAGGGGAAAGCGCCGAGGGAGTGGCCCTACAGCCCGAGCTCGCGGCCCACGCGGGCGACGTGGCCGGTCGCCTTCACGTTGTACCAGGCCTTCTCGATACGCCCGTCGGCGCCGATGACGAAGGTCGAGCGGATGCTGCCGACGACGATCTTGCCGTAGAGCGACTTCTCGCCCCAGACGCCGTAGCGCTGCTGCACGGCGAGGTCGGCGTCGGAGAGGAGGGTGTAGTTCAGGCGGTCGCGCTCGGCGAAGGCCTTGAGCTTCGGCACGTCGTCCTTCGAGACGCCGACCACTCGCACGCCGGCGCCGGCGAACGAGTTGAGGTTGTCGCGGAAGTCGCACGCCTCGGTGGTGCAGCCGGGGGTCATCGCCTCGGGGTAGAAGTACAGCACCACGCGCGAGCCGCGCAGCGCGGAGAGGGTCACCGGGTTGTCGTCCTGGTCGTGGAGCGTGAAATCGGGAGCGAGATCGCCGGGGGCGAGACGTGCTTCGGTCATCCGTCCATGCTAGGCAGCGACCCTGAGTGCGACGTGCGACGGGCACCCTCGAACGAGGCGGGCGCGCGGCATCCGATGCTCAGGCGAAGGTCGCGAGCAGCCGCTGCAGCGAATCGAGCCGGGCCCGCCCGGTGTCGCCGAGCTCGCCCGCCTCGACCGCCTCGATGATGGCGCAATCGGGGGAGTCGGGCAGGTGGGTGCAGCCGCGCGGGCAGTCCTCGGCGATGCGCGCGAGATCGGTGAAGGCGCCGAGGATGTTCGCGGGGTTCACATGCCCGAGGCCGAAGGAGCGGACGCCCGGGGTGTCGATGACCCAGCCGGTGCCGCCGTCGCCCTCGACGCGCAGCGACACCGTGGACGAGGAGGTGTGGCGGCCGCGGCCGGTCACCTCGTTGACGCGCCCGATCGCGCGGTCGGCGCCGGGGACGAGGGCGTTGACGAGCGTCGACTTGCCGACGCCCGAGTGCCCGACGAACACCGTGCGATGGCCGATGAGCGTGCGCGTGATCTCGTCGAGCGGCATGTGCTCGGTGCTCGAGCGGAACACCGGGAGGTCGAGGCCGGCGAAGTTCTCGAGGAACTCCGCGGGGTCGGCGAGGTCGGTCTTCGTGATGCACAGGATGGGGTGGATGCCGGCGTCGTACGCTGCGACGAGGTAGCGGTCGACGAGCCGGATGCGCGGCTCGGGGTTCGCCGCGGCGACGACGATGAGCATCTGGTCGGCGTTCGCGACGATGATGCGCTCGACCTCGTCGGTGTCGTCGGCGCTGCGTCGCAGCAGGGTGGAGCGCTCGCCGATGCGCACGATGCGGGCGAGCGTTCCCGGCTCGCCGCTGGTGTCGCCCACGAGGTCGACGCGGTCGCCCGTGACGACCGACTTGCGGCGCAGCTCGCTCGCCCGCGCGGCCGTGATGTCGCGCTCGTCGGACTCGCCCTCGTCGACGAGCACCGCGTAGCGGCCGCGGTCGACGCCGAGCACCGTTCCCTGCACGGCATCGGCGTGCTCGGGGCGCACCTTGGTGCGCGGCCGGCTGCCGCGGCGGTTGGGACGCACGCGCACGTCGGACTCGTCGTACTCGGGCTCGTCCTCGTCGTCGTCCGCGTCCCACCAGCTCATGCCAGCATCTGCTCCCAGAGCTTCGTGAACTGCGGCAGCGTCTTCGACGTGGAGCCGATGTCGTCGACGACGACGCCGGGCACCGCGAGGCCGATGATCGCGCCCGTGGTGGCCATCCGGTGGTCGGCGTAGGCGCGCCACGGCCCGCCGGTGAGTGCGACGGGCTCGATGCGCAGCCCGTCGTCGAGCTCGGTGACCCGGCCGCCGAGGCCGTTGAGCTCGGCCGCGAGGGCCGCGAGCCGGTCGGTCTCGTGGTGGCGGATGTGGCCGATACCCGTGAACGTGGAGGCGCCGTCGGCGAACGCGGCCAGCGCGACGAGGTTCGGCACGAGCTCGCCCGCTTCCGACAGGTCGAGGTCGACGCCCCGGATGCCGCGACCGCCGGCGGCGACCGGATCGGGTGCGTGCACCGTGAGTCGGTCCTCGTCGAGCGAGACCCGGGCACCGAACCGGGGGAGGAGCTGGGCGAGCTGCGCGCCGACCTGCGTGGTCTGCGCGGGCCAGCCGGTGATCGTGACCTGTCCGCCGGCGACGAGCGCGGCCACCAGGAACGGCGCGGCGTTCGACAGGTCGGGTTCGATCGCCACGTCGACGGCGGCGATCGGACCGGGCTCGACGACCCAACGACCCGGCTCGGGGCTCGCGACGTCGACCCCGCGGGTCCGAAGCGTCTCGATCGTCATCTCGATGTGGGGCAGGCTCGGGAGCCGCTCGCCGGTGTGACGGAGGTCGAGCCCACGTTCGAAGCGCGCCGCGGAGAGCAGCAGCCCCGACACGAACTGGCTCGAGGCCGAGGCGTCGATGGCGAGCTCGCCGCCCTCGACCCGCCCGGTGCCGTGGACCGTGAAGGGGAGCGCGCCGCGGCCGTCGTCGTCGAGGTCGACGCCGAGCGCCTTCAGGCCCTGGATCGAGCCGCCCATCGGGCGACGGCGTGCGCCCTCGTCGCCGTCGAACGTCGTGGGGCCGAGCGCGAGCGCCGCGACCGGCGGGAGGAAGCGCATCACGGTGCCCGCGAGGCCGCAGTCGATCGTCGTGGAACCGAGGAGTTCGTCGGCCGGGATGACGCGGAGGTCGTCGCCGAACCCGCCGGTCCCCGGCATCCGCTCGAATCGGGTGCCAAGAGCACGGAGGCCCTCGACCATGAGCTCGCTGTCGCGCGACCAGAGCGGCGCGTGCAGCGTGGACGGCCCGTCGGCGAGGGCGGCGAGCACGAGCTCGCGGTTGGTGAGGGACTTCGAGCCCGGGATGGCGACGACCGACTCGAGCGGTGCGGTCGCGGTCGGCGCGAGCCATCCCTCGTCGGGCTCCTGCTGGCGGTTGTCGCCGTAGGGGTCGAACTCGGGTGCGGAATACCTCGAAATCTGCATCGGTTATCAACAGTAGCGTCCGAGAACGGAAGAAGGAGTTGGTGCGCGTGGCGGTGGCGATGCTCGAGCGCCCGGCGGTCGTCGAGCGAGACGATCTAGGATGGCCGGTGATGACTGGCGACGAGATCGAGACCACGTCGGACGACGCGACCACCCCTGCAGACGAGCGCAGCCTCGGCGAGCTCTTCGAGGAGCAGGCGCTGCCGTTCCTCGACCAGCTCTACGCCGCGGCCCTCCGCATGACCAAGAATCCCGCCGACGCGCAGGACCTCGTGCAGGAGACGTTCGTGAAGGCGTTCGCCGCGTTCGGGCAGTTCAAGCAGGGCACCAACCTGAAGGCGTGGCTGTACCGCATCCTCACGAACACCTTCATCAACAGCTACCGCAAGAAGCAGCGCGAGCCGTACCAGGGCACCATCGACGACCTCGAGGACTGGCAGCTCGGCGGCGCCGAGTCGACGACCGCGCGGTCGAGTCGCTCGGCGGAGGCCGAGGCGATCGACCACCTGCCCGACAGCGCCGTGAAGGACGCCCTGCAGGCGCTGCCCGAGGACTTCCGCCTCGCCGTGTACTTCGCCGACGTCGAGGGCTTCTCCTACCAGGAGATCGCCGACATGATGAACACCCCCATCGGGACCGTGATGAGCCGCCTGCACCGTGGCCGGCGGATGCTGCGCGAGTCCCTCGCCGACTACGCCAGCGAGCAGGGGTTCGCGGGCGCCACGGCGCAACCCACCACCAGGAGGCAGAGCATGCCCAGGAGCGCGAGATGACCGACTGCGGCTGTGAGAAGGCTCGGGCCGAGCTCGAGGAGTACCTGCACCACGAGCTGCGCCGCGAGGATGCCGCGGACATCCGCGAGCACATGGAGAACTGCGCGGACTGCCGCGGCGAGTACCGCGTCGGCATCGCGATCACCGAGGTCGTGCAGCGTGCCTGCAAGGAGAGCGCTCCCGAGGAGCTGCGCACCGTCGTGCTCGCGCGCATCCGCGACATCCAGTCGGAGCACGGCGTCCTGCTCGTCGACTGAGGGCTCGAGCCTGAGCGACTGAGCGCGCCCGTCCCACTCGCGTCGTGATGCGCGCGGCGGAACCGGCGGTCGGTTCCGTCTTTCGGTGGAAGCGCGCCGGCGGCACACGTCCGTAACGTCGGTCGGGATGGAACCCTCGAACCGCACCCGTCCCGAACCGACCCCCTCCCGCGTGCCCACGTGGCTGCGCGCCCTGATCCCCGCCGTCCTCATCCTCGTCTGGTTCGGCGCCTTCGGCGCCGGCGGCGCGTCGTTCGGGGCGCTCAGCGACCTCGTCGAGAACGAGCAGGCGCAGTTCCTGCCGGCCGACGCCGAGTCGACGCGGGCGCAGGACCTCCAAGCCGAGTTCCGGTCGGCCGACGTGATCCCCGCGATCGTCGTGTACGAGCGCGACGGCGGCATCACCGCGGCCGACGAGCGTGCGATCGAAGACGACGCGGCCGCCTTCCAGGACGTGGAGGGCGTCGTCGACGACGGCGTCTCGCCGCCGGTCGCCTCCGACGACGGCGAGGCCGTCGAGGTGTTCGTGCAGCTCGACGCCGGCGCCGAGACCGATGTCGTGGTCGGCGAGCTGCGCGACCGCGTCGCCGAGACGTCGGGCGATGGGCTGCAGGCGGCCGTGACCGGCCCGGCGGGATTCACGACCGACCTCGTCGCGGCCTTCGCGGGCATCGACGGACTGCTGCTCCTCGTCGCGTTCGCGGCGGTGTTCGTCATCCTCGTGATCGTCTACCGATCGCCCCTCCTGCCCGTCATCGTGCTCGGCACGAGCCTCACCGCGCTCTGCGCGTCGGTGCTCGCGGTCGTCGCGCTCGCCCGTGCCGACGTGCTCGTGCTCAACGGGCAGACGCAGGGCATCCTGTTCATCCTGGTCATCGGCGCCGCCACCGACTACTCGCTCCTCTACATCGCGCGGTACCGCGAGGCGCTGCACGTGCACGAGCGCAAGTGGGACGCCACATGGGCCGCGCTGCGCGGATCGTGGGAGCCCATCCTCGCGTCGGGCGGCACGGTCATCGCCGGGCTGCTCATGCTGCTCGTCTCGGAGCTCACGAGCAACAAGATCCTCGGCCCCGTCTCGGCCATCGGCATCGTGTTCGCCGTGCTCGCGTCGCTCACGCTGCTGCCCGCCCTCATGCTGTGGGCCGGACGCGCGGCGTTCTGGCCGGTGCGGCCGCGGTTCGGCGCGCACGTCGAGTCGGACGACGTGGTCGGCCGGCGCGGAGTGTGGCCGAAGGTCGCGCGCCTCATCGCGCGGCGCCCTCGCGTCACGTGGATCGCGTCGACGCTGCTGCTCGCCGTCATGGCGATCGGCATGACGCAGCTGAAGGCCGACGGAGTGCCGTCGAGCGAGTTCGTGCTCGGCGAATCGCAGGCGCGCGACGGGCAGGCGCTGCTGAGCGCGCACTTCCCGGGCGGATCGGGCACGCCTGCGGTGGTCTTCGCGCCCGAGGACGACCTGCAGGCGGTCGCCGACGTGCTGCTCGCCACCGACGGCGTCGAGTCCGTCGCGGTCGTGTCGGCCGACTCGCCGAGCGGCTCCCTGCCGGTGACCGACGAGGGCATCCAGCCGCTCGGACCTCCCGGCACGCCCGTCGGCGAGCCGACGGTCGTCGACGGGCGGGTGCAGCTCGACGCCACGCTCGCCGACGCCAGCGACTCCGACGCGGCCGAGCAGGTCGTGGCGACCCTGCGTGCCGAGCTCGCCGACGTCTCGCCCGAGGACCCCGTGCTCGTCGGCGGCACGACGGCCGTGGCGCTCGACACGAAGGACGCGTCGATCCGGGACCGGAACCTCATCATCCCGCTCGTGCTCGCCGTGATCCTCGTGATCCTCATGCTGCTGCTGCGCGCGATCGTGGCGCCGCTGCTCCTCATCGGCACGGTGGTCCTCTCGTTCGCGGCCGCCCTCGGGGTCTCGGCGCTCGTCTTCGACGGCGTCTTCGGGTTCCCGGGCGCCGATCCCGTCGTGCCGCTGTTCGGCTTCGTCTTCCTGGTCGCGCTCGGCGTCGACTACAACATCTTCCTGATGACCAGGGTGCGGGAGGAGAGCGTGCGGCACGGCACTCGCGAGGGCGTGCTGCGCGGGCTCGTCGTGACCGGCGGCGTCATCACGTCGGCGGGCCTCGTGCTCGCCGCGACGTTCGCGGCGCTCGGCGTGCTGCCGATCCTGTTCCTCGCGCAGATCTCGTTCATCGTCGCCTTCGGCGTGCTGCTCGACACGTTCCTCGTGCGCTCCCTGCTCGTGCCCGCGCTCTCGTACGACCTCGGCCGCGCGATCTGGTGGCCGTCGCGGCTGTGGCGCTCGGGCGCCGCCGAGCGGTCGCGGAGGGAGGCGGCGGTCGCGATCGAGCCCGACGCGGGCGAACCCGTCGAGCACCGCGAGCCCGTGCACCGCGTCTGATCGGGTCCGGTCGGCGCCTGAGACGCGAAGAGCGGATGCCGCGAGGCATCCGCTCTTCGTCGTTCGAGGTGGGGCTACAGTTCGAGCGCCCGGCGCACCAGCTCGGCCTGCTCGGCGGCGTGGCGCTTGGCCGACCCGGTCGCCGGCGACGCGGCCGACGGACGAGCGACGACCGAGACCGGACGCGGTCCGAGCTTGTTCGTCTCGATGATGAAGAACGGCCAGGCGCCCTGGTTCTCGGGCTCCTCCTGGGCCCACATGAGCTCGGCGTTCGGATACGAGTCCGCGACGGCCTTCAGCTCACGAGCGGGGAGCGGGTAGAACTGCTCGAGGCGCACGACCGCGATCTCGGGGTTGGGGTTCTTCTCGAGCCCGGCGATGAGGTCGTAGTAGAACTTGCCCGAGACGAACACCGCCCGCTTGACGGCGGCCTTGTCGGTGATGCGGACGTCGTCGATGACCGGCTCGAACCGGCCGCTCGTGAAGTCGGACACCTCGCTCGTCGCACCGCGCAGGCGCAGCATCGCCTTCGGCGTGAAGACCACGAGCGGGCGGCGGGGCCGAGCATACGCCTGGCGGCGCAGCAGGTGGAAGTACGACGCCGGCGTCGACGGGCGGGCGACCGTCATGTTGTCCTCGGCGCACATCTGCAGGTACCGCTCGATGCGGGCGCTCGAGTGGTCGGGTCCCTGTCCTTCGTAGCCGTGGGGGAGCAGGAGCACGACGCTGGAGCGCTGGCCCCACTTCTGCTCGGCCGAGGAGATGAACTCGTCGACGATGGTCTGCGCGCCGTTGGCGAAGTCGCCGAACTGCGCCTCCCACAGCACCAGCGCGTCGGCCCGCTCGACGGAGTACCCGTACTCGAATCCCATCGCGGCGTATTCGCTGAGCAGCGAGTCGTAGATCCAGAACTTGGCCTGGTTCTCCGAGAGGTTCTGCAGGGGCAGCCACTCCTGGCCGTTCACCCGGTCGTGCAGCACCGCGTGGCGCTGCACGAAGGTGCCGCGGCGGGCGTCCTGGCCGGCGAGGCGCACCGGAGTGCCCTCGAGCAGGAGGGAGCCGAGCGCGAGCAGCTCGCCGAAGCCCCAGTCGATCTTGCCGTTGCGGCTCATGTCGAGGCGCTTCGTGAGCAGCTGCTGGATCTTCGGGTGCACGGTGAAGCCGGCGGGCTTGTTCTCGAAGGCGTCGCCGACGGCGTGCACGACGTCGAGCGAGACGCCCGTGGTCTCGAGCTCGCCCGAGGCGGGCTCGGGTTCGCGGGTCGACTCGGTGGCGCCGATGATCGGGATCGCGCCGGTCTGCGCGGCGTGGGTCTCGGCGAAGGCGCGCTCCATGCGGTCCTGGAAGTCGCGGTGCGCCTCCTCGTACTCCTCCTCGGTGATGTCACCGCGGCCGACGAGGGCCTCGGTGTACAGCTTGCGGACGGAGCGCTTCGCCTCGATGAGGTTGTACATGAGCGGCTGCGTCATCGACGGGTCGTCGCCCTCGTTGTGGCCGCGGCGACGGTAGCAGACGAGGTCGATGACCACGTCGCGCTTGAACTCCTGGCGGTAGCGGAACGCGAGCTCCGCGACGCGCACGACGGCCTCGGGGTCGTCGCCGTTCACGTGGAAGATCGGGGCCTGGATCGTCTTCGCGACATCCGTCGAGTAGATCGACGACCGAGCGTCGCCCGGCACGGTGGTGAAGCCGACCTGGTTGTTGATGTTGACGTGGATCGTGCCGCCCGTGCGATAGCCGCGCAGCTGCGACATCTGCATGGTCTCGACCACGATGCCCTGGCCGGCCATGGCCGCGTCGCCGTGGATGAGGATCGGCAGGGTCGAGAACGTGCCGATGGGCTTGCGGTCCTGCTTCGCGCGGACGATGCCCTCGAGCACGCCGTCGACGGCCTCGAGGTGCGACGGGTTGGCCGCGAGCGACACGGGCACCTGGTTGCCGTCGTCGGCGGTGAAGGTGCCCTCGGTGCCGAGGTGGTACTTCACGTCGCCCGAGCCCGAGAAGGTCCTCGTGTCCTGGGTGCCCTCGAACTCGCGGAACACCTGGCCGTAGGTCTTGCCCGCGATGTTCGTGAGCACGTTGAGCCGGCCTCGGTGCGCCATGCCGATGGCGACCTCGTCCATGCCCTCCTTGGCCGCGCCCTGGAGGATCTCGTCGAGCAGCGCGATAACCGACTCGCCGCCCTCGAGGCTGAACCGCTTCTGTCCGACGTACTTCGTCTGCAGGAAGGTCTCGAACGCCTCGGCCTCGTTGAGCTTGGCGAGGATGCGCATCTGCTCGTCGTGCGACGGCTTCTCGTACTTGCGCTCGACCTCGCCCTGGATCCACTTGCGCTGCACCGGGTCCTGGATGTGCATGTACTCGATGCCGATGGTGCGGCAGTACGAGTCGCGCAGCACGCCGAGGATGTCGCGCAGCAGCGCCGTGCGCTTGTCGCCGAACCCGCCCGTGACGAACTCGCGGTCGAGGTCCCAGAAGGTGAGGCCGTGGCTCGCGATGTCGAGGTCGGGGTGCGAGCGCTGCACGTACTCGAGCGGGTCGATGTCGGCCATCATGTGGCCGCGCACGCGGAACGAGTTGATGAGCTCCTGCACGCGAGCGGTCTTGTCGATCGCACTCGCGATGTCGACCGAGATGTCGGGCGCCCAGCGGATGGGCTCGTAGGGGAGGCGGAGCGCGGCGAACAGGTTCTCGTAGAAGTCGCGCTGGCCGATGAGGAGCTCGTGGACCTTCTTCAGGAACTCGCCCGAGCCGGCGCCCTGGATGACGCGGTGGTCGTAGGTCGACGTGAGGGTGATCGTCTTGCCGATCGCGAGGTTCGCGAGGGTCTTCTCCGACGAGCCCTGGAACTCCGCGGGGTACTCGAGGGCGCCGGCGCCGATGATGCAGCCCTGGCCCTTCATGAGGCGCGGGACGGAGTGCACGGTGCCGATGCCGCCCGGGTTCGTGAGCGAGATCGTCGCGCCCTTGAAGTCGTCGGCCGTCAGCTTGTTCGTGCGGGCGCGGGTGACGAGGTCTTCATAGGCGGTGAGGTACTCGTTGAAGGTCATCGTCTCGGCGCGCTTGATGGCGGGCACGAGGAGTGCGCGGGTGCCGTCGGGCTTCGGGATGTCGATCGCGATGCCGAGGCCGATGTGCGCCGGCTTCACCATCGCCGGCTTGCCGTCGGTCTCGGTGTAGTAGACGTTCTGGCTCGGGAACTCCTTGAGCGCCTGGATGAGCGCCCACCCGATGAGGTGCGTGAACGACACCTTGCCGCCGCGGGTGCGACGGAGGTGGTTGTTGATCACGATGCGGTTGTCGATCATGAGCTTCGCCGGCACGGTGCGCACGCTCGTCGCGGTCGGCACGGTGAGGCTCTGGTCCATGTTGGCCGCGAGCGTCTTGGGGAGGCCCTTGAGCACGACGACCTCGTCTTCGAGGATCGCGTCGGCGACGACGGGCTGCGGGCTCGTGATCGGCACGTCGGCCGGAACAGGCGCGGTGCGGGGCGCGACCGAGGTGGTGCGCGCCTCGGGGGCCTGGCCGATGACCGGCGAGGGCGCCGTGGCCGGCGCGGGCTCGACGGCGGCGGATGCCGCGGGCGGCGCGGCCTCGGAGATCGGCGCCTGAGGCGCGGCGGGCGCCGCCGGCGCGGCGGGGGCGGCCTGGGCCGGTGCGGCCTCGGCGGCGGGGGCTGCGGGTGCGGATGCCTCGCCGGAGGCGGCCTCGGGAGGCGGCGCCTGCTCAGTGGCGGCGCCGTCGCCGCCGGCGCGGACCTGGCGGTAGTGCTCGAGGACCGGCCACCACGTGCGGTCGACGGAGTCGGGATCGGCGACGTACTTCTCGTACATCTCGTCGACGAGCCATTCGTTGGCTCCGTACTCGCCCGCGGTCTTCTCCTCGGACCCCGACCCGGTCAATTGGCTCGACACAGCCTCTCGCCCACTCTCTCCGTTGATGCTGGATTCCTCTGCCGGCGATCGGCACGTGCGCGCACGCACTCGTGCCCGATCACCCACACAAGCCTAAACCCCCCGCGGGGGCTCGGGTGCCTCCTTGCGGCGGTAGCGTGGGGCGCATGGAGTTCTACCGGACGACCCCGCGCCACGACCTCACGTACTCCGACGTCTTCCTCGTGCCGAGCCGGTCGGGCGTGACGAGCCGCCTCGACGTGTCGCTGGCGCCCGACGACGGCTCCGGGGCATCCGTGCCCATCGTCTCGGCGAACATGAACTCGATCACCGGCCCTCGGCTCGCGGCGACGCTCGCCCGGCGCGGCGGGATCGGCGTGCTGCCGCAGGACCTGCACCTGCAGGAGCTCGACGAGGCGATCCGGTGGGTGAAGGTGCAGTCGCCGCGGTTCGACACGCCCCACGACTTCTCGCCCGACGACACGGTCGCCGACGCGCTCGCGGTGCTGCCGCCGGTGCCGGGCCACGGCATCGTGCTGCACGACGCTCGCGGAACCTACGTCGGCACCATCACCGCCGAGCGCCTCGCGACCGCGCTCTCGGACGCGCGGCTCGGCGACCTCGTGCACGGCGGCCTCGCGTCGATCGACGCCGACGACGTCGACTCGCCGCGGCGGGCCTTCGACCTCATGGTCGACGCAGACCTGGACTTCGCCCCGGTCATGGAGCACGGTCGCGTGGTCGGAACGCTGAGCCGGCGCAGCGCGCTGCGCGGCACGCTCTACGAGCCCAACGTCGACGCGTCGGGCCGTCTCCGGGTCGCGGCGGCGGTCGGCATCAACGGCGACGTGGCGTCGAAGGCGAAGGCGCTCGTCGGCGCCGGCGTCGACATGCTCGTCATCGACACCGCGCACGGCCACCAAGAGGGCATGCTCCGCGCGGTCGGCATCGTGAAGGACCTCGACCTCGGCGTGCCGATCGTCGCGGGCAACATCGTCACCGCGGACGCCGTGGGCGACCTCGTCGCCGCGGGCGCCGACGTGCTGAAGGTGGGCGTGGGCCCTGGCGCGATGTGCACCACGCGCATGATGACGGCGGTCGGGCGGCCGCAGTTCTCCGCGGTGCTCGAGACCGCCGAGGCGGCGCGCGAGCTCGGCGCGAAGGTCTGGGCCGACGGCGGCGTGCGGTACCCGCGCGACGTGGCGCTCGCCCTGGCGGCGGGCGCGGCATCCGTCATGATCGGCTCGTGGTTCGCCGGCACGATCGAGGCGCCCGGGACGCTCCGGCGCGACGCTTCGGGCCGGCTCTTCAAGGAGAGCTGGGGCATGGCGTCGACGAAGGCGGTGCGCGAGCGGTTCGACCGGCTCTCGCCGTACGAGCTCGCGCGCAAGGAGCTCTTCGCCGAGGGCATCTCGTCGTCGTCGATCTACCTCGACCCGCTGCGGCCGTCGCTCGAGGACCTGCTCGACATGATCACCTCGGGCGTGCGCAGCTCGTTCACCTACGCGGGCGCGCGCTCCATCGAGGAGTTCCGCGAGCGTGCCCTGGTGGGCGTGCAGTCGGCCGCCGGCTACGAGGAGGGCAAGGCGCTGCCGGTCAGCTGGTAGCCCTTCGCAGGCCGGGCTGGAGTCGGAGGCCGCAGCGCCACTTCGACGCGGACTGCGCCAGCAGGACTGGTGCGGAGGGCACGGAAGTGGCGCGGCGGCAGCGCTGCCCCAGGGGGTGTGACGGGTGCGTTACGGCTCGGGAGGCCGGGAGGTGCCGCCGATATACTGGGCGGACAATGGACGATCCTCCCTCTGCGAATACGCCCGACCATAGACCCTCGCCCGTGACCGAACGGGGTGGTGGAGATGTCTGAGTGGATCCTGCTCGGCATCGGACTCCTCCTCACGATCGGCACGGGCTTGTTCGTTGCGAGCGAGTTCGCGCTCGTCAACCTCGACCGCGCGGAGCTCGAAGCCCGCCGGGCACGGGGCGAGACGCGACTCGGACTCACCATCTCGGCGTTGAAGATCACGTCGACGCACCTCTCGAGCGCCCAGCTCGGCATCACCCTCACGACGCTGCTCACCGGCTACACGATGGAGCCCGCGATCAGCTCGCTCCTGGCCGGGCCGCTCACCGCGATCGGCCTGCCAGAGGGCATGATCCGGCCGGTCGGCGCGACCACGGCGATCGTGATCGCCACGCTCCTCTCGATGGTGCTCGGCGAGCTCGTGCCGAAGAACTTCGCCCTCGCGCTGCCGCGCCAGACCGCGATCGTCGTGATGCCGTTCCAGACTGCGTTCACGTGGGTGTTCCGCCCCGCGATCGCGGTGCTCAACGGCAGCGCCAACGCGCTGCTGCGCGCCATCGGCATCGAGCCGAAGGAGGAGCTCTCCGCCGCGCGCTCGGCCGAGGAGCTCTCGTCGCTCGTGCGCCGCTCGGCGAGCGCCGGCCTGCTCGAGCAGGACACCGCCACGCTGCTCGGCCGCACGCTGCGCTTCGCCGACCACGACGCATCCGACGTCATGACCCCCAGGCCGCGCGTGGCCGCCGTGCAGCGGCAGGAGCCCGCCGAAGCGGTGCTCGAGCTCGCCCGGCAGACCGGATTCTCGCGCTTCCCGGTCTACGACGAGAACCTCGACGACATCGTCGGCGTCGTGCACGTCAAGCAGGCCGTGGCCGTGCCGCGTGAGCGGCGGTCGGATGTCCCGAGCTCGGCCCTGCAGTCCGAGGCGCTGCGCGTGCCCGAGACGATGAAGCTCGGCATGCTGCTCGGCGAGCTGCGCGGCCGCGGCTTCCAGATGGCGGTCGTCGTCGACGAGTACGGCGGCACCGCGGGTGTCGCGACGCTCGAGGACCTCGTCGAGGAGCTCGTGGGCGAGGTCGCCGACGAGCACGACCGCACGCGCGCGGGCATCGTGCGCCGCGGCGACGAGGTCAGCTTCCCCGGCATCCTGCGGCCCGACGAGCTCGTCGACCGCACCGGCATCCGGGTGCCCGAGAATGGCGACTACGAGACCGTGGCCGGCTTCGTCATCGCGCGGCTCGGCCACCTGCCGGCCGTCGGCGACGAGGTCGAGATCGATGAGGGCACCCTCGTCGTGCGGCGCCTCGACGGACGCCGCATCGACCGGCTCCGGTTCGTGCCGAAGCCGCCGCCCGAACCCGACAGCGTCGACGAGCGGGAGGAGGAGCGATGAGCGACTGGGCCGGAATCGTCTGGCTGTTCGTGCTGCTCCTCGCGAACGCCTTCTTCGTCGGCGCGGAGTTCGCCGTCATCTCGGCGCGCCGATCGCAGATCGAGCCGCTCGCCGAGCAGGGCCGGCGGAGTGCGAAGACCGCCCTGTGGGCGATGGAGCACGCCACGCTCATGCTCGCGATGAGCCAGCTCGGCATCACGATCTGCTCGCTGCTGATCCTGAACGTGTCGGAGCCCGCCATCCACCACCTGCTCGAGGTGCCGTTGCACCTCACGGGGTGGCCCGAGGGCGTCGTCTCCACGATCGCGTTCATCATCGCGCTCGTGCTCGTCTCGTACCTGCACGTGGTGTTCGGCGAGATGGTCCCGAAGAACCTCTCGTTCTCGGTGCCCGACCGCGCAGTGCTGCTGCTCGCGCCGCCGCTCGTGTTCATCGCCCGGATCTTCCGCCCGATCATCGTGGCCCTCAACGCCATGGCGAACGGGGTGCTGCGCCTCGTGGGCGTCGAGCCGAAGAACGAGGCGAACTCGACGTTCACGCTCGAGGAGGTGCAGACCATCGTCGACCAGTCGCGTCGCGAGGGGGTGCTCGAGGACGCCGGCGGCACGCTGACCGCTGCGTTCGAGTTCACGACCAAACGCGTGCACGACGTGGCGGTGCCGATGTCGGGGCTCGTGAGCCTGCCGCCGACGGCGACCCCCGGCGACGTCGAGCGCGCCGTGGCCCGGCACGGGTTCTCGCGCTACGTGATCCTCGGCGACGACGGCGAGCCCGACGGCTACGTGCACCTCAAGGACGTGATCGACCTCGACGACGACGAGTTCGACGACCCGATCCCGGCGAAGCGCGTGCGCCGCCTGGTGTCGATCTTCGACGGGACCGACCTCGAGGACGCCCTCGCGACCATGCGCCGGCTCGGCACGCACGTCGCCCGGGCGTTCGACGAGCAGGGCGCGACGACCGGCGTGATCTTCCTCGAGGACATCATCGAGGAGCTCGTCGGCGAGGTGCAGGACGCCACTCGCCGAGGCTGAGCGGATCCCCGGATCCCGACCGATCCGTCCCTCGGAATCGGAGGAATCGCGACCCTCGGGTCGGCGTAGACTGACGCCGACCCGAGGATCCGAGGAAACATCATGTTCGAGAAACTGATGGCGACAGCCGTGCTTCCGGCATCGGATATCGCCCGTGCGAAGGTGTGGTGGCACGACGTGCTCGGCCACGACCCCGTGTACGAGGACACCGAGGGCGAGGCCCTGTTCTACGACCTCGGCGGCATGCCGTTGATGGTCTACCGCAGCGACTTCGCGGGCACGGCGAAGAACACGACACTCAACCTCGTGACCGACGACCTCGACCGCGACATGACCGCCCTGCGCACGCACGGGGTCATGTTCCACGACTACGACCTGCCCGGACTGCAGACGGTCGACGGCGTCGCCCAGATGGGCGAGGAGCGTGGCGCGTGGTTCAGCGACAGCGAGGGGAACATCATCGCGATCGGCACGGTCTCGCAGCAGATGATGGACATGGTCACGAAGATGCGCGCCGCGGCGGCCGGGATGGGCTGACCCCGGCGATCACCATTCGCCGTCGTTGACCTCGGGCCGGGCCCGAAGGTACTGCGGCGGCCACATGGACGCGTCCGCACCGAGCTCCCAGGCCGCGCGGAGGGCGAAGTGCGGGTCGCGCATCATGGCCTTGCCGAACATGACCGCGTCGACCTCGCCGGCCGCGACCAGCCGCTCGGCCTGCTCGGGCATCGTGATGCGGCCAACGGCCGACACCGGGACGTCGGCCCGGTCGCCGACGTACTCGGCCAGGCGGGCCTGGTAACCCGGGCCCACGGGGATCGGCGCGTGCGCGACGAGCCCGCCCGTCGAGACGTCGAAGAAGTCGGCGCCCGCGTCCTGCGCCCACCGGGCGACGGTCGCGGTCTGGTCCTCGTCCCACCCGCCCTCGGTCCAGTCCGTCGCCGAGAAGCGCACGAAGAGCGGCATCCGCTCGCCGATCTCGAGGCGCACGCCGCGCACGAGCTCGAGGAGGAGCCGAGCGCGGTTCTCGAGGCTGCCGCCCCAGCGGTCGTCGCGCCGGTTCGAGAGCGGGGAGAGGAACTGGTGCACAAGGTAGCCGTGGGCGGCGTGGACCTCGACGATGTCGAAGCCGGCGGCGACCGCGCGCCGGGCTGCGCTGCGGAAGTCGTCGATGACGCGAAGGATGCCCGCCTCATCGAGCGCGGTCGGCTCCCGCAGCCCGTCGAACGCGACGGCCGACGCCGACACGGTGGGCCAGCCGCCGTCCTCGATCGGCTGCGAACCGGACCAACGCATCGGCTCGGGCCAGACCGACGCCTTGCGGCCCGCGTGCGCGAGCTGGATGCCGGATGCCGCGCCCTGCGAGCGGATGAACCGCGTGACGCGGCTCCACGCCTCGGCCTGCTCGTCGTTCCAGAGACCCGTGTCGTGGTCGGAGATGCGACCCTCGGGGCTCACGGCGGTGGCCTCGGCGACCACGAGGCCCGCGCCGCCCGCGGCCATCGCGCCGAGGTGAACGAGGTGCCAGTCGTGCGGCACGCCGTCGCGCTCCGTGACGGAGTACTGGCAGAGCGGCGGCACCCACACCCGGTTGCGGATCGTGAGGCCGCGGATCGTGACCGGCCGGAACAGGGCCGGCTGTCCGGGTGTCGACTCCGGAGCGGCGGGGGCTGAGATCGCGTCGGGCTCCGGCCGGTCGGTCGGCGTCGGATTCGCGGTCACGCCTCGAGGCTCCGCAGCCAGGCCTCGAGCGCCGCGGCATCCGTGAACACGAAGCCGTCGCCGCCCACGGCGCGCGCACCCTCGACGTTCTCGGACCTGTTGTCGACGAAGAGCAGTTCGGCGGGCGTGATGCCGAGCTCGGCGATGACGTGCTCGTAGATGTCGGCGTTCGGCTTCACGAGCCCGAGCTCGCCGCTCACGAACACGCGCTCGAAGAGCGGCGCGAACGATCCGGAGCGCAGCCAGCCCGAGAAGTCGGCGCCCGCGTTCGAGAGCAGCGCGAGGCGCGTGCCGCCGTCGGCGAGGGCGTGCAGCACGCGCAGCGTGCCGGGGTCGACGCTGAGCCAGCCGCGGTGGTCGAGCGCCCAGAGCTCGTGCACGTCGACCGCGTCCCATTCGACGCCGAGGTCGGATGCCACGGTGTTCCAGTAGTCGGCGATCGACAGGGTGCCCTGGTCGAGCGGCTCGCGGTGCGCCCAGTACGCGGTCCAGAACGGGTCGGCGTCGACGCCCGCGCGGGCGACGAGCGCGGCGCGGTCGGCGTCGGTCGGCTCGAGCGAGATGACCTCGCCGTAGTCGAACACGACGACGCGCGGGGCGAGGCTGATGGGGGCTGGGGCTGTCCGAGGCATCCATCCCAACCTATCGTTGGAGCATGACGACGGGGTGGCAGGAGTGGACCGCCGAGGACGCGGCCGAGTGGATCTCGGCGCCCGGCGCCGGCGACGACAAGTACACGCGCGGCGTGCTGGGCGTCGTCACCGGCTCGCAGGACTACCCGGGGGCGGCGGTGCTCGGCGTCGAGGCCGCGCACCGGGCGGGCGTCGGCATGGTGCGCTACACGGGGCCGCGCGCCGTCCGGCAGGCGGTGCTCGCGCGGCGCCCGGAGACCGTCACCGTGTCGGGGCGCGTGCAGGCCTGGCTCATCGGGTCGGGCATCGACCAGAACCGCCGCTCGTTCGTGCTCATCGGCGACCTCGAGCACGCGCTCGCCGACAAGGTCCCGGTGGTGCTCGACGCGGGCGCGCTCGACCTCGTCGGCACCCACACCGCACCGACCGTCATCACCCCGCATGCGCGCGAGCTCGCCGGCGTGCTCACGTCGCGGGAGATCCGCACGACGGTCGAGGAGGTGGCCGCCGACCCCGCGACGTGGGCCGAGCGCGCCGCCCACGAGCTCGGCGTCGCGGTGCTGCTGAAGGGCGCCGTGACCCACGTGTGCGATCCCGACGGCGACCGCTACACGGTGACCGCGCCGACGCACTGGCTCGCGACCGCCGGCAGCGGCGACGTGCTGGGCGGCATCCTCGGCGCGCTCGCGGCCACGCACCACGTCGCGCTCGCGTCGGACGCGCACGTGCTCACGGCGCTCGCCGCGACGGCCGCGTGGGTGCAGGGCGAGGCCGCGCGGCGGGCGAGCGCCGAGGTGGGCGGCGGACCCGTGACGGCGCTCGACATCGCCCAGGCGGTGCCCGGTGTCATCGGCTCGCTCATCTGAGCCACGGCCCGGGGCGTGCCGGTCCAGGCGGGCAGATCGAGGTGACGCTCGGCTAGGCTCATCGGCATGACGGCGGAGGAGGTGCGCGAGGCATCCGCCCCCGGCCGCAGTCGCGTGCACCGCTTCCTCGGCGGCCGCGCGCCCCTCTGGATCGCGTTCCTCGTTGTGCACGCCGGCCTCGTGGTGCTGAACCTCTACGGCCAGGGCTGGCCGCTCGGCGACGTCGTGGCCGTCTACAAGGTCTGGGCCGAGAACGCGGCCGAGGGCTACGTGCGCATGGGCATCGACGTGCCGTGGGTGTACCCGATCCTCGCGTTCGCCCCGATGGCGGCTGCGCTCGCGTTCGGCTCGGCCTGGTACGCCCAGACGTGGCTCGCGATCGTCGTGCTGCTGGATGCCGCGGCCTTCTCGATCCTGCTCGGCCGACTCCGGCTCTCGCGCACGCGCCGGATCGCCGCGTGGTGGTGGCTGGCGTTCCTCGCGCTGCTCGGGCCGATCGCGCTCGCACGCATCGACGCGGTGACGGTGCCGCTGGCGCTCACCGGCATGCTGTGGGCGGCGACGCGTCCGCGCGTGGCCGCCGTGCTGCTCACGATCGGCATGTGGGTGAAGGTGTGGCCCGCGGCGGTGCTCGCTGCGCTCGTCATCGCGTCGCGCAAGCGCTGGGAGGTCGTGACGGTCGCGGCGGCGCTCAGCGCCGGCATCCTCGGCGTCAGCCTGCTCGCGGGCTCGGGCCTGAACGCGGTCGGGTTCGTGGCCGAGCAGGCGGGCCGCGGGCTCCAGATCGAGGCGCCCCTCGCGGTCGCGTGGCTCTGGCGGATCGCCGGCGGCGACCGGGCCGTCGAAGTCGTCTACGACCGCGAGATCCTGACGTTCCAGATCTCGGGCCCCGGGGCGGAGGTCGCGGCATCCGTCACCACGCCGCTCATGGCGATCGGCGTGGTCGCCGTCCTCGTGCTCGGGATCCGCGCCGTGCGCCGCGGCGCCGCGTTCGGGCGGCTGTTCCCGCCGCTCGCGCTCTCGTTCATCGTCGTGCTCATGCTCGCGAACAAGGTCGGGTCGCCGCAGTTCGTGACCTGGCTCGCCGCTCCCGTCGTGCTCGGCCTCGTGCTGAACCCCCGCCGGTTCCTCGTGCCGGCCGCGCTCGCCACGGCGATCGCGCTGCTCACGCAGGTCATCTACCCGTACTGGTACGGGTGGCTCATGGCGGCGGACCCCGGGTTCGTGCTCGTGCTGACGGTCAAGATCGCGCTGCTCGGGGTGCTGCTCGCCTGGGGCATCCGGGCGCTGTGGCAGGCTGGGAGGGCCCGAGACCGCGTCGAGGTCGCGTCGGACGCCTGACCAGCCTGATCACCCGTGGCCGCGCCGCATGACACCGGATGCCGCGGTCCGACCACCCGAGGAGGGACCATGCTCGTCGCATTCTCCGTCGCCCCGAGCGGCACGGGCCGCGCCGACGGTTCCGTGCACGATGCCGTCGCGGCGGCCGTGAAGATCGTCCGAGAGTCCGGTCTCCCGAACCGGACGACGTCCATGTTCACCGAGCTCGAGGGCGACTGGGACGAGGTCTTCGACGTCGTCCGCCGCGCGACGGAGGCGGTCGGTGAGTACGGCTCGCGGGTGTCGCTGGTGCTGAAGGCCGACATCCGTCCGGGCTACGCGGGCGAACTCGATGCGAAAGTGGAGCGGCTCGAGACCGCGATCGAGGCGGCGGGCGAGGGCGCCGAGTAGCTCGGCCGGCTCGGGCCGGTCGTGTCGAATCGTTGCGACCCGCGCTTGTCGAATCGATTCGATCCGTGCGAGAATCGACGGGTGACCCACCCCATCGACGGGCCGACGACGTTGTCGCCGGCCCGTATCCGTTTCGCGCTGCTGGCACTCGCCCTCGGCGGCTTCGGCATCGGCTCCACCGAGTTCGTCGCGATGGGGCTGCTGCCGAACATCGCCGCCGACCTGATGCCCGGCCTCTACGCGCAGTCGCCTGACGAGGCGAACGCCGCGGCGGGATGGATGATCTCGGCCTACGCACTCGGCGTCGTCGTCGGCGCGCCGACCATCGCTGCCGCGGCCGCGCGCTGGCCTCGCAAGCGGTTGCTGCTCGTCCTCCTCACGGCGTTCGCGCTCGGCACGCTCGCCTCGGCGCTGCTGCCGTCGTTCGGGCTCGTGCTCATCGCTCGATTCATCGCGGCGCTGCCGCACGGCGCCTACTTCGGCATCGCCTCCCTCGTGGCCGCGAGCCTCATGGGCCCCGGCAAGCGCGCCCGCGGCGTCGCGCTCGTGCTCTCGGGCCTGACGATCGCGAACGTCGTCGGCGTGCCGGCGATCACCTGGCTCGGCCAGGCCGCGGGCTGGCGCGTCGCCTATGTGGCGGTCGCGGGCATCTTCGCGCTCACCTTCCTCGCCGTCGCGCTCGCGGTGCCGTGGCAGGCGGGCGACCCGCACGCGACCATGAAGCGCGAGCTGAAGGCCTTCAGCCGCGTGCAGGTGTGGTTCGCGCTCGCCATCGGCGCGATCGGCTTCGGCGGCCTGTTCTCGGTTTACAGCTACGTCGCCCCGCTCGCGACGAACGTGACCGGGCTCCCCGAAGGGGTCGTTCCCCTCGTGCTCGTCATGTTCGGCATCGGCATGACCGTCGGCAACCTCGTCGGCGGGCGGCTCGCCGACTGGAGCGTGCGGCGCAGCATGTACGTGTTCTTCGGCATCCTCGCCGCCGCGCTGGTGCTCCTCGCCTTCACCGCCTCGAACCCGGTCGGCCTCTTCGTCGGCGTGTTCCTCATCGGCGGCTCGTCGGCCGCGCTCTCGCCGACGATCCAGGCCCGCCTGATGGACGTCGCCCGCGACAGCCAGTCGATCGCGGCCGCGCTCAACCACTCGGCGCTCAACCTCGGGAACTGGCTCGGCGCGTTCCTCGGCGGGCTCGCGATCGCCGGCGGCCTCGGCTACGTCGCGCCGATCTGGATCGGGCTCGTGCTCACGATCGCGGGAGTGCTGCTCGCGCTCGCGACGTTCGCGCTCGACCGTGTGCGCGGCCGCCGCGGCGTGACCGTGCCGTACGCCACGGGCGCGGTCGAGGTCGTCGAGCCGTAGGCACGACGGATTCTGCGGCGGGCGGGCCGGCGCGGCTGCCGCTCAGTCGGACTGCAGCAGGATGCCGCTCAGTCGGACTGCAGCAGGATGCCGTCGAGGATCGCGCGCTTGCGCAGTGCGACCTTGGTGCCGACGTCGAACCCGGCGACGCGGTACTTCTCGCGGATGCGCTTGAGGTAACTCTTGGCCGTCTCCTCGGAGATGCCGAGCTGGAACGCGACCGCCTTGACGGGCTGGCCGGCGCCGTAGAGCGCCATGACCCGGCGCTCCTGCGCGGAGAGCTTGGGCACGGCGCCCTCGTCGGCCAGCGCCACCTCGAGCTCGGGCGTGAGGTAGGAGCCCCCGGTGCGGGCCGCGCGGATCGCCTCGATGATGTTCTCGACGGGCTCGGACTTCACGAGGTAGCCGAGCGCGCCCGACCCGAGCGCCTCGCGCACGACCGCGGGTTCGGAGTAGGTGCTCATCAGCATGGTCTGCACGCCCGCGGTCTTCAGCATCGACAGCTTCAGCGAGATGGGGATGTTGTCGCGAAGGTCGAGGTCGAGGAGCACCACGTCGACCGGGAACTCGGGATGCGCGAGGAGCTCGGACCACGACGGCACCGCCGCGACGAGCTCGATGTCGGGAGCCGCACCCCGGATCCACTCGGTGAGCGCGCCCAGCAGCATGCGGTGGTCATCGACGATCGCCAGCCGGATCGGTTGATCGGTCTCAGCCATTCAGCGTCCCCCTCGGTCGAGCGGCCCCACGGGCCGACGTGCTCCCTGCGTGCGGGTTCGGTTGCACCCGGCAGGTGATGTCGATGCGGAAGCCGTCGGCCCCCGTGATCACGTTGTGTTCTCCGACACTACCGATAGCGTCCCATGTCCCGGGGTCCACACGGCGTCGTGAGACGCCCGACACGTCGATGGACATCTCGAATGCGGGTTCGGCGAGGGTGTCGTCGGATGCCTCGCGGCAGGTGACCTGCACGCCGAGGGGCGGTCCGGAGCCCTTGGGGTGCTCCGCCACGAGCAGCCAGAGGGCGAGCAGGAGCCCGTCGCGCTGGGACTGCGAGAGGAGTCCGGCCGACCCCGTCGGGTCGTCGACGGTGACCCGGTCGCTGAGGTACGCCGACTCGGTGACGGCGTGGCGGAGCCAGGTGTCGGTGCGCCCCTCGATGAGGCGCACGCGCAGGCGCGCGGCCAGCGACCCGGCGCGCTCGGCCGCGTCGGGCGGAACGGGGATCGCGATGCGCCCCGAGCCGACGTCGTCGAGCAGCGTCTCGGCGTCGAAGTCGAGCTGCGCCAGCTCCTCGGAGGCGCGCATGCCGACGGCTGAGCGGAGGGTGCCGACCGTGCTCTGCACGAGCGACAGGTCGAGCTCGCGGCCGACGAGCCGGCGGAACCCGGTGAGCGCGAGCATCACGAGCATGGTCGGGACGACGGCGGATGCCGCGACGGCGAGACCGGGCACGACGTACGATCCGGCTCTCCCGACCTGCACGAGCGCCTCGACCGCGAGGATCGCGGCGATGAGCGAGGCGACGAGCACGGGGATGCGGCTGCCGCGGATCGCGGCGACCGGCATGAGCACTGCTCCCGCGGCGGCGGCAGCGGTCGGCGTGACGCCAATGTTCAGGTGCCCCATGGTCGCCGAGACGTCGAGCCAGACCGGGATCGCGAGACCGACGAGCAGCACGAGGTAGAGCCAGTCGGGCAGCTGTCGCGAGACGAACCGCGCGATGACCCCGACGCCGACGACGCCGCCGAGCGCGATCCACGCGGGCCAGGGGCCGGGGACCGGTGGCACGTAGAACGGGGCGAGCGCGATCGCGTGCAGGAGGTGCGCTGCGATCACGAGGGCCGCCGCGATCGTGATCCCCGTCGCGAGCTTCCGACCGCCGTGGCTGTCGCGCACGTCGCCCGCGGCCCTGGCCGACCTGGAGGGTCGGCGGAATCCGCGGTCCCGGAGGGCGGCCATGTCGCGGCGCGTGCTCATGGCTTCGGCACCTCCAGCATGACGGTGGTGCCCGAGCCGGGGGAGGAGAAGATCCGGGCGCGTCCGCCGACGGTGTGCAGGCGGCCGACGACGGACTCCGCGTAGCCGAGGCGTCCGTGGTCGACGGCATCGGGCTCGAACCCGCTGCCGGCATCGGTGACCATGGCGCGCACGGTGTGGTCGTCGTCGGTCACCGTGACATCCGCCTCGCTCACGCCCGAGTGGCGCCGGACGTTCTCGAGGCACTCGCCGAGCGCGCCGAGGAGGGCGTCGAGCGTCTCGCGCGGCAGGGCGAGCTGGCCGGCGCCGTGCCAGTTCACGTCGAGTCCCATGCGGGCGAACCGCTGCCGCACCGACTCGAACGTGGTGCTCAGCTCGCTGTCGTCATCGGTGTCGGGGGAGAAGATCGCGGTCGAGCCGGCATCGAGCGGCGCGCCGAGGCGCAGCTGGCGCAGGAGCCGGGCGTCGTCGCCGGCCTGCTGGCGCAGGGCGCTGACGCCGACCCCGACGCCGGAGTGCGCCAGGAGCGAGAGCGTCGCGAGCACGGTGTCGTGCAGCACTCGCGCGTCCTGGCGCTGCTGCGACTCGAGCTCCGACGCGATCCGCTCGGCCTCGTGCGCCCGGCCCACCTCGGCGATGCGATCCGCGGCGTCCGCGATCGCGCGGTCGATCCAGGCGCCGATCACGGCGCACGCGCCCCAGCCGGCGGCCGTGGCGACGGCCGGTGCGCGGATGTCGTGGCCCCACGCCGAGACGATCCACGTCGTCGCGAGCACTGCCGCGAGCAGGCCCGCGACGAGCAGGCCGCCGTGCCGGCGCACGACGAGCGGGATGGCGACCGACGCGGACGCGACGCCGCCGATGATGCACATCGCGGTGACCGTGGGCGGGTCGAGCACGGATGCCGTTCCGAGGATCGCGATGAGCCCGATGGCGACGGCGACGACGCCGAGCGCCGGAAGCACGGCCCCCCGGGAGGTGTGCAGGACGACGAGCACGGCCATGGCCGCGCAGAGGACGACGCCGACGACGAGCTCGCCCGGGGTGAGAGCGCCCGGCCACAGCAGGCATGCGAGTGCGCCACCGGACCCGACGAGCCCGGCGACGCGCGCGAGGCGACGCAGGAGCCGATCGCGTTCCTTGTGGATGCGCTTCACGCCACCCCCAACCGCACGTCCGGGCACCGCGACACGCGGGTGCCGTCCCTCGAACTGTAGCGGAGTCGAGGCGGAAGTCGCGTACCTCGTGCGCGAAGGCGTCGCGAATGCCTCGGAGGGCGTCACGCCTCGAGGAGGCGCCGGAGCGCCTCGCCGACCACCGCGTGCTCGATGAGGAACGCGTCGTGGCCGTACTCCGAGTGCACGAGCACAGGCTCGGGCCCGTGCACGCTGTGCCGCAGGGCACGGGCGATCTCGACCTGCCCGTCGAGCGTGAAGTAGCGGTCGCTGTCGATGCCGAGCACGAGGCTCTTCGCCCGTACCGACTCGAGCGCGGCGGCGACGCCGCCCCGGCCGCGACCGATGTCGTGCGAGTTCATCGCCTCGGTGAGCACCAGGTAGCTGTTGGCGTCGAACCGCCGCGTGAACTTGTTGCCGTGGAAGTCGAGGTACGACTCGACGGCGAACCGGCCGCCCCCGCCGAGCGGGTCGAGGTCGGACTGCCAGTGCCGCTCGAAGCGCCCGTTGAGCTCGGCAGCCGTGCGGTAGTTGAGCATCGCCATGCGACGGGCGAGCGCGAGGCCGCGCGTCGGCCCCTCCCCGTCGGGCGCGTCGTAGTACTCGCCGCCGCGGAACGCGGGGTCGGTGCGGATGGCCTCGACCTGCACCGAGTTGAGCGCCACCTGGTCGGCGGTGGCGGCGGCGGGCGCCGCGAGCACGGCGATGCGGTCGACCGCCTCTGGCGCCATGATCGCCCACTCGAGCACGTGCATGGCGCCCATCGAGCCGCCCACCACGGCCTGGAACCGGTCGATCCCGATCGCCCGGGCGAACGCGAGCTGCGCCCGCACCTGGTCGCGGATGGTGAGGAACGGGAATCGCGTGGCCCACTCGACGCCGTCGGGCGCGAGCGAGGCGGGACCGGTCGACCCCTGGCATCCGCCGACGACGTTGGGGGCGATCACGAAGTACCGGTCGGTGTCGATCGGCAGGCCCGGGCCGACCACGCCCGGCCACCACCCGGCGCTCGGGTGCGCGGGGCCCGCCGGACCGATGACGTGGCTGTCGCCCGTCAGCGCGTGCAGCACCAGGATCGCGTTGTCGCGCTGCGGCGAGAGCGTGCCCCAGGTCTCGTACGCGATGCGCGCATGGGGGAGGACCGCACCCGACTCGAGCGCGACGTCGCCGATGGCGACGAACCGGCGGTCGCCCACGGGATCGCCCTCGCGCCAGGCGCCCGTGGCGGGGGCGCGGCCCTGCAGCGACTGGGCACGCGCCTCCGAGACGATGCGTGCGGGCACCGCGTCGGCCGTCGTCTGCCAGTCCATGTTCCGATTCTCTCGAAGGCGCGCCCGCGGCACCCGTTTGTTACACGACGTGCGCCCGCGTGACGGATGCCGCGACGCGGCGGTGCCCCGATGAGACGACGGATGCCGCGGGCCGTGCGGCCCGCGGCATCCGTCAGTCGGTCGTCAGACCCGGGCCGCCTCCGTGGCCGCGCGGGCGGCGGCGAGGCCGGCCTCGAGGTCGGCCTTCAGGTCGTCGATGTTCTCGATGCCCACCGAGAGGCGCACGAGGCCGGGCGTGACGCCCGTCGTGAGCTGCTGCTCGGGCGTGAGCTGCGAGTGCGTCGTCGACGCGGGGTGGATGACGAGCGAGCGCACGTCGCCGATGTTCGCGAGGTGGCTGAACAGCTGCAGGTTGTCGACGAGCGCGCGGCCGGCGTCGACGCCGCCCTTGAGCTCGAACGACAGCACCGCGCCGACGCCCTTGGGGGCGTACGTGTTGGCGGCCGCGTACCACGGGCTCGAGGGCAGGCCCGAGTAGTTCACGCTCGCGACGTCGGGGTGGCTGTCGAGCCACTCGGCGATCTCCTGCGCGTTCTGCACGTGGCGCTCGATGCGGAGCGAGAGGGTCTCGATGCCCTGGATGAGCAGCCAGGCGTTGTTCGGCGCGATGGCCGCGCCGAGGTCGCGGAGCAGCTGCACGCGCGCCTTGATGACGTAGGCGAGCGCGTCGCCGACGGCGGCCGTGTAGCTCGCGCCGTGGTACGACGGGTCGGGCTCGGTGAGGCCGGGGAACTTCTCGACGTTCTTCGACCACTCGAACCTGCCGCCGTCGACGATGACGCCGCCGATCACGGTGCCGTGGCCGCCGAGGAACTTCGTCGCCGAGTGGATGACGATGTCGGCGCCGTGCTCGAACGGGCGGATGAGGTACGGCGTCGCGATCGTGTTGTCGACGATGAGCGGGATGCCCGCCTCGTGCGCCACGCCCGACACGAGCTCGATGTCCAGGATGTTGATCTTCGGGTTGCCGATCGTCTCGGCGAAGAAGAGCTTGGTGTTCGGGCGCACCGCACGGCGCCACTCGTCTGCGTCGTCCTGGTTCTCGACGAACGTGGTCTCGATGCCGAGCTTCGCGAGCGTGTACTTGAACAGGTTGTACGTGCCGCCGTAGATCGACGACGACGAGACGATGTGGTCGCCGGCCTGCGCGATGTTCAGCACGGCGAACGTCTCGGCCGCCTGGCCCGACGCGACGAGCAGGGCGCCGGTGCCCCCCTCGAGCGCGGCGATGCGCTCCTCGACGACGGCCTGGGTCGGGTTCATGATGCGCGTGTAGATGTTGCCGAACTCGGCGAGCGCGAAGAGGTTCTGCGCGTGCTGCGCGTTGTCGAACACGTAGGACGTGGTCTGGTAGATCGGGGTGGCCCGGGCGTTGGTCACCGGGTCGGGGGCGGCGCCTGAGTGCACCTGCTTCGTCTCGAAGCGCCAGTCGGCGGCGTGCTCTGCCATGAGGTCTCCTTCTCGGTCGGGTGTGCGGACCCGCCGCAACCGCGAGACACGTTACGACCGCGCCCTGGGAGGGGCAACGGATGCCGACACACGGCGTCATCGTGGGCGACGCGCCGTCACGCGGGGGGCTTCGGCGCCTCGGGGGCGGGCGGATCCTCGGGCGCCGAGGGCGATGCGGCGGACCCGGCGGACCCGGCGGAGCCGTGCGAGCCGGCGGTCGGGCCCGGCGGCAGGGGCGGCATGGCGCCCGGGGGCAGCACGAGCGTGCCGGTCGCGGTCGACGGCTGCGGACGGAAGAGCCAGCGGGCGCGCGGCTCGACGAGCGGGCGGAACACGCGGCGCACGGGCTTCAGCGAGAGCACGACGGAGATGCCGATGCAGAACAGGATCATCGCCGGCAGCACCCAGAACGGCTGCTCGCCCGCGAGGAACCCGGTCTCGCGGAAGGGGAAGAGGATGAACGTGTGCAGCAGGTAGATGTACATCGTCGCCGTGCCGAACGGCGTGAACCAGGTGGACCGGCGCGGCATGAGCACGAGGAACGCCACTGAAAGCACCATGGCGGAGACGAGCAGCAGCAGCCGGATGGCACCCGACCACGGCTCGTCGTACCCGATCGCGACGTACGACTCGTCGTACAGCATGAACCGGCGGAGCTTGAGGTCGCGCCAGGTCTCGATGGCGATCGGCATCAGGACGAGCACGGCGGCGAACAGGGCGATCGCCCCGGCGCGCCAGCGCCAGGCGACCCGGGACGGCAGCGCCAGCCATCGGCCGGTGAGCTGCCATTGCCGCAGCTTCCAGCCGAAGACGAAGAACGGCAGCATGCCGAGCGTGCGCGAGAGCGCGAGGGTCGAGTCGATCGTCTCCGTGTACCCGGCGCCGATCGAGATGGCGATCGCGATGACGAGCGGGAACCGCAGCAGCACGAGGTAGGGCAGCACGATGCGCCAGATCGCGAGGGCGATGAGGAACCACAGCGTCCACGAGGCGGTCGTGTAGTCGAGGGAGAACCCGCCGCCGAGGATCCACCGGATCACGGTCCAGATCGTCTCGAAGATGAAGAACGGGAAGACGATGTCGGTGAGGATCTGCCGCAGCGCCCGCGCATTCGGCGGGCCCGACTTCGCGAAGTACCCGGCCACCGTCACGAACACCGCGACATGGAACGAGTAGATGAACAGGTAGACGCTGTAGGCGGCGTCGTCCTCCGAGATGAGCGGCAGGATGCCGTGCCCGATCACGACGAGCGTGATCGCGATCCACCGGGCGTTGTCCCACAGCGGCACGCGTCGCCTCGTCGCGGTCGTCGCGTGCGGCGTCGTCTGCATCGCTCCATTCAACCGCACCCGGTCGGCCGGGTGCACGGCGGGCGGATGCCGCGGGCGGCGCGGGTGCGGCCACGGCACGCCGCTCGCGGCATCCGGCACGGGCGCGGCACAATGGGCGCCATGGGAGTGCTGCGGGTGGTCGTGACCGGTGCGAGCTCGGGGATCGGAGCGGCGACCGTGCGCGCCTTCCGCGCCGCCGGGTGGGACGTGGTGGGCGTCGCCCGCCGCGAGGACCGGCTGCGCGAGCTCGCCGAGGAGACCGGGGCATCCGTCTTCGCCGCCGACCTCACGAAGCAGGACGACGTCGACGCGCTGCGCGACCACCTCGAGGCGACCGGGCCCGTGCATGCACTCGTGAACAACGCCGGGGGTGCGAAGGGCCTCGACTCGGTCGAGCACGGCTCGGTCGACGACTGGATCTGGATGCTCGACGTCAACGTGATCGCGCTGAAGCGCGTGACGAGCGCGCTGCTGCCGCTCCTGCGCCGGGGCGCGGTCGAACGCGGCGTCGCCGACATCGTCAACGTGACCTCGGTCGCCGGCCACGAGCCCTACGTCGGCGGGGCGGGCTACAACGCCGCGAAGTTCGCCGCGCACGCGGTGACGGCGGTGCTCCGGCTCGAGCTGAACGGCGAGCCGCTGCGCGTGGTCGAGGTCGCGCCCGGCATGGTGCGCACCGACGAGTTCGCGCTCGTGCGCTTCGGCGGCGACCGCGAGCGCGCCGACAAGGTGTACGACGATGTGCCCGAGCCGCTCGTCGCCGACGACGTCGCGGCGGTCATCGCGGACGCGGTGCTGAAGCCGCGGCACGTCGACCTCGACCTCATCGTGGTGCGGCCCGTCGCGCAGGCGGCGGCGACGCGGCTCGCGAGAGGTCCGCTCGAGGTGCGGGAGGACCCGGAGTGATGGCCGCCGAGCAGACCGCCGATCGGCGGAAGGCCTGGGAGCGGCACACCGCCACGCCGCTCGTCGTGCTCGGCATCCTGTTCATCGTCGCGTACTCGTTCTACGTGCTCCTGCCCCAGGAGCGCGGGCAGGCGCGGGCGTGGATCGGGTGGACGCTGGTCCTCTCATGGGTGGTCTTCCTGATCGACGTCGTCGTGCGGATCACCCTGACCCCGCGCGGCCAGAAGTGGCGCTTCGTCTGGCGGCACCCGGTCGAGGTGCTCTCCGCGGTGCTCCCGATCTTCCGAGCGCTCCGGGTGCTCGTGCTGCTGCGGGAGGTGCCCTACCTCCAGCGTCGAAGTGGTGCGGCGGTGCGGACGAACATCCTCATCTACGCCGCCAGCTACGCGGTGGTCTTCGTGTACTTCATTTCGCTCGCGACCCTCAATGCCGAGCGGGACGCGCCCGGCGCGAACATCCTGACCTTCGGCGACGCGATCTGGTGGGCGATCGTGACGGTCGCGACGGTCGGCTACGGCGACGAGTACCCGATCACGCCCGAGGGGCGGTTCTACGCGGTGTTCCTGATGGCGGGCGGCATCGCCATCGTCGGCACCGCCTCGGCGACGATCATCTCGCTCATCAACGAGCGCGTCGGGAAGGCGCCCGTGCGCGAGGAGCCGGCCGGCGACGCCGACGACGATCCGGCCTGAGCGGATGCCGCAGGCGAGGCCACCAGGCTCCGGTCGGCCCACCGCCGCCGACTACCCTGAATCCATGACCTTCGACGCGAATGACGCCGGCCTCGACGAGCCCCGGCGCGAGGTGCTCACCTGGGACGACTTCGAGGGCGCGTCGCGCTCGCTCGCGAGCGAGGTGCTCGCCTCGGGCTTCCGGCCCGACGTCGTGATCGCCATCGCGCGCGGCGGGCTGCTGCTGGCGGGCGCGATCTCCTACGCCCTCGGCACCAAGCAGTGCGGCTCGATCAACGTCGAGTTCTACACGGGCGTCGACGAGCGGCTGCCCGAGCCCGTGCTGCACCCGCCCATGCTCGACGTGCCCGCGGTCGCGGGCAAGTCGGTGCTGCTCATCGACGACGTCTCCGACTCGGGCCGCACGCTCGCGAAGGTCGTGGACCTGCTCGCCGAGGCGGGCGCCGAGGTGCGCACCGCGACGCTCTACGTGAAGCCGCGCACGGTGCTCGTGCCCGACTTCGCCTACCGCGAGACCGAGGACTGGATCGTGTTCCCCTGGTCGGCGCGTCCGCCCGTGACGGTCACGGAGGGCGCCGCGTGAGCGTGCACCTCGTCGGCGGCGGGTGGCCCGAGCACCCCGACGGCATCGTCTACCGCGCGTTCCTCGACGAGGCGCGCACGCGGGCCGCTGCCGCGGGCCGCGAGGAGCCGCGCGTGGCGCTGCTCGCGATCGGCGACGGCGCCCTCGGGCACGCCGAGTCGCTACTGGCCGCCGCGGCGCCCGCAGGACCGTTCGATGTGCACGTGACCGCGGTCGCACTCGACGGGGACGTGCCCGCCTCGGCGTTCACCGACGTCGACGGAATCCTCGTCGGCGGCGGGCTCACCCCGCGCTACCGCGACCTCATCGAGCCGCACTTCGGCGAGCTCCGACGCCAGGTCGCCGCGGGCGTGCCGTACCTCGGGTTCTCGGCGGGAGCGGCGATCGCCGCCGAACGCGCGCTCGTCGGCGGCTGGCGCATCGGCGGCGTCGCCGTCGCGCCCGAGGCGACGGCCGAGGACCTCGACGAGCTCACCGTCGCTCCCGGCATCGGGCTCGTCGACGTCGCGATCGACGCGCATGTCGCGCAGTGGGGCACGCTCTCCCGACTCGTCGCGGCCGTCGAGGCCGGTCTCGTCGACGGCGGCCTCGGGATCGACGAGGACACGGCGCTCATCGTCGGCGAGGGCGGCCTGCAGGTCGTTGGGCGTGGGAGCGTCTGGCGCGTGCTGCCGTCCGACCAGGGCGTGCTCGTCTCGACGATCGGGGCCTGACGTGGCCATGTCGCTCGACCAGCTCGCGGAGGCCGGGCTCATCGATCCCGGCTGGGCCGCCGCGCTCGCGCCCGTGGGCCCCCGGATCGCCGAGCTCGGCGACTTCCTCCGCGCGGAGACCGCGGCGGGCCGCGGCTACCTGCCGAGCGGCGACCGCGTGCTCCGTGCGTTCGGCGCGCCGATCGACGACGTCCGGGTGCTCATCGTGGGGCAGGACCCGTACCCGACGCCGGGGCATCCGATCGGGCTGTCGTTCGCGGTCGACCCCCACGTGCGCCCGGTGCCGCGGAGCCTCGCCAACATCTACCGCGAGCTCGGCGACGACGTCGGCGTGCCGACCCCCGACCACGGCGACCTCACCTCCTGGAGCGACCACGGCGTCATGCTGCTCAACCGCGTGCTCACCGTGCGCCCCGGCACGCCCGCCTCGCACCGCGGCAAGGGGTGGGAGGACGTGACCGACCACGCCATCCGCACGCTCGTCGCTCGCGGCACGCCGCTCGTCGCGATCCTGTGGGGCCGCGACGCGCAGAACCTGAAGCCCCTGCTCGGCGACACGCCCGTCATCGAGTCGGTGCATCCGAGCCCGCTGTCGGCGAGCCGCGGGTTCTTCGGGTCGCGGCCGTTCAGCCGGGCCAATGCGATGCTCGAGGCGCAGGGCGGGCGGCCGGTCGACTGGCGCCTGCCCGCGACGCCCGCACCGCGTCATCCGGCTGTCATCTCCGCGGAGTAGTCTGGCGCGATGCTCGAGGAGGAATACCAGGAGCGCCGGGTGCTGCCCCGGCACCTGCGCAAGGCCGAGGCGCCCGAGGCGCCCTTCGAGTACGCCATCCGTGCGGCCCGCCCGGCCGACATGCCTGCGGTGCGCGAGATCTACAACTACTACGTCGCGAACTCGACCGTGACGTTCGACGAGGACGCCATGACGCTGCGCGAGTGGAAGGCGAAGTTCGCCTACCTCGAGCGCCTGGGAATGCCGTTCATCGTCGCCGAGGCGCCGTCGGGCCAGCTGCTCGGCTACGCGCTCGTCGCGCCGTGGAAGCAGAAGCGCGCCTACCGCTACACCGTCGAGAACTCGATCTACCTCGGGCCGGCCGCCGCCGGCAAGGGCCTCGGCCGCGCGCTCCTCGGCGAGCTCATCACCCGTTCGAAGGCCGCCGGGCTCAAGGAGATGATCGCGGTCATCGCCGACCAGGGCGCCGACGCGTCGATCGCGCTGCACGAGAAGTTCGGGTTCACCGAGATCGGGCGCATGGGTCGGGTCGGCTTCAAGTTCGACCGCTGGCTCGGCACGGTGCTGCTGCAGAAGTCGCTGAAGTAGCGGCATCCGCTCAGAGGACGAGCGTCACCTCGCCCTGGGGCGCGAACAGCGCCGTGACACCTGCGACCAGGCCGACCGCGAGGAGCAGCCCGGGGTGCGCGAGCCCGATCGCCACGCGGCGCAGCGCGGGACGATGGGCGAGCAGCCTCGCGGGCACCTCGCTCGCGGCGGGCGCCTCGCCCCAGCCGCGCAGCCGGCCGAGGAACCACGCGCAGCGCACCACGAATCCGAACCAGAGCAACGCGACGACGACCGGGGTGAGCGTCGCGAGCAGTTGGAGCCCGAGCCCCACGATCTCGTCCTCGTCGCCGCGGGCGGCGGCCTGGATCGACGTCGAGATCGCCGCGCCGAGGACGATCGAGACGGCCCAGGTCAGGAAGGCGAACACGAGCGCGAGGTACCGCACGAAGAAGTGCCCGAACACGCTCGACCGGGAGTGCAGGTGATCGCGAGGGGTGCCGGTCAGCACGACGATCGTCGCGACGAGGCACGGGGCGATGAGCAGCGCGGCGAGCACGACCCACGCCCAAGCGGGCCAGGCCGCGACGACGGCGGCGATCGCTGCGGCGGCGAACACCGCCGACCACGCGGCGCCCCACCACAGCGGATGCGCCACGATCGACGCCCCGACCCCCGACCCGACGCTCCCGCCCGCGCGCATGCCCTCACGATAGCGGCGACCCTCGCCCGGCGGTCCTAGGCTCGAAGGATGAGCGAGCTGCACGAGTACACCGCCCTCGAGCTCCACCAGCTGCTGCAGCGACGCGAGGTCTCGCCGGTCGAGCTGGCGCGGCACTACCTCGATCGCATCGAACGCCTCGACCCCGCGATCGGGGCGTTCGCCACGGTGACGCCCGAGGCCGCGCTCGAGCGCGCCCGCCACGTCGAGGAGCACGTGCCGACGGCGGCGCCGCTGTGGGGCCTGCCGCTCGCCGACAAGGACCTGCACCGGCGCGCCGGCGTGCCCGCGCGCTTCGGCTCGCGCGCGTTCGCCGACTTCGTGCCCGACGACTCCGACGAGCTGGTACGCGCCGTCGACGCCGCAGGCGCCGTGAGCCTCGGCAAGACCGCCACGCCCGAGTTCGGGCTGCCGTCGTACACCGAGGGCCTCGCGGGCCCGCCCACCCGCAACCCCTGGGACCCGTCCCGCGGGGCCGGCGGGTCGAGCGGGGGAGCGGCCGCCGCCGTTGCCGCCGGGATGCTGCCGTTCGCGCCCGGCACCGACGGCGGCGGCTCGATCCGGATCCCCGCCGCGGCCTGCGGGCTCGTCGGCGTGAAGCCGTCGCGCGGTCGCGTGCCGGCCGGGCCGGGGCTCGCGACGCTCGCCGGCCTCGGGGTCGCCGGGCCCATCGCGCGCACCGTCGCCGACGCGGCCCTGCTGCTCGACGGCCTCATCGCCCCCGCGGGCTACCCGGCGGCGCACCGCTTCGCCGTGCGAGCCCCCGGCGACGACGGGCCGTACCTCGGGGCGGCCGTCCGCGGCGAGGGTCGATTCCAGCTCGGCGTGATGATGGACTCCCCGTGGGACGACGGCTACGACATCGAGGTGTCGGAGGAGGCGCGGTCGGCGCTCGACCGGGCGATCGCCGAGTTCGATCGGCTCGGCCACGGGATCGAGGCCATGGCGCCCGAGCCCGAGCCCGGCTATCCCGACGCGTTCCGCACGATCTGGCAGGCGGGGGCGGCCACCATCCCCGTCGACGGCGAGGACGAGGCGCTGCTCGAGCCCCTCACGCGATGGCTCGTCGAGCGGGGGCGTGCCGTGCCCGCACGACAGCTCGCCGAGGCGCTCGCGTGGCTCGCGGGCTTCGAGGAGCGCGTCATCCGCCGGTTCTCGTCGTTCGATGCCGTGCTCACGCCCGCGCTCGCCACGCCGCCGCCGCTCGTCGGCTGGTACGACGCCCAGGACGGCGAGCGGAACTTCGCGCAGCAGGTGCAGTTCACGCCGTTCACGTCGTTCGTGAACGTCTCGGGCCTCCCCGCCATCACCGTCCCGGTCGAGGACACCGCCGACGGGCTGCCGATGGGCGTGCAGCTCATCGGTCGCCCCGGCGGCGAGGCCGCGCTGTTCGCGCTGGGCGCGCAGCTGGAGCGGCGCGTGCGGCGGCGGCACCGGCATCCGTCGAACTGGTGACGTCGTGGCGGACGTGTGACGTCGCGATTCATGACCACTGCGAGCGTATGCAAGACTTAGGTAATGCTTACCTCACTCGCTGAAGCCGCCCCGCGCGAGCGTCCTGCCTACCGCAGCTTCCGAGTGCAGGTGTCGCGGGTCGAACGCCTCGCGCCGCACTTCACGAGCGTCACGTTCGCCGGCGACGACCTCCGCGACTTCGGCACGGCCGGGCTCGACCAGCGCGTGAAGGTCGTGCTCCCGCTGCCCGAGATCGGCTTCGCGGCGTTCCCCGAGGGCGACGACTGGTACGGCGCGTGGCGCGAGCTGCCCGCCGAGCTGCGCAACCCGTTCCGCACGTACACCGTGCGCGCGGTGCGCCCCGAGGCTCGCGAGGTCGACATCGTGTTCGTCGCGCACGGCGACGCGGGCCCCGCCTCGGCGTGGGCCGCCACCGCGGCGCCGGGCGACGAGATCGTGCTCATCGGGCCCGACGAGTTGAGCCCGGGCCGCGCGGTCGGCATCGACTGGCGTCCGGGCGAGGTCGACACGCTGCTGCTCGCGGGCGACGAGACGGCGGCACCCGCCATCGCGTCGATCCTCGAGTCGCTCCCCGCCGACGCCTCGGGCGTCGCCATCATCGAGGTGCCCGCCGACGGCGACCGGCTCGACGTGCGCGCACCCGCCGGCGTCGAGGTGCGCTGGCTCCCTCGTGCCGCGACGGACAGCGCGCACGGCGGCCTGCTCGTCCCCGCGGTGCGCGACTGGGTCGTTCGCCACCTCGCGGCCCGCGGCCTGTCGACGAGCGACGTCGACGCGGCCGCCGCGGCGCTCGCCGCCGCCGAGCACGACGACCTGCCCGACACGCCCCTGTGGGACGTGCCCGAGGGGCACAGCCTCGACGGCGACTGCTACGCCTGGCTCGCGGGCGAGGCTTCCGCCATCACCACCCTGCGTCGCTTCCTCGTGCGCGAGGCCGGCCTCGATCGCCGCCAGGTGGCGTTCATGGGCTACTGGCGCATGGGGCGCGCCGAGCTCGACTGACGAGGGATGGTCGAACGGATGCCGCGCACCGCCACGGTGACGCACCCGACCGGCACGCCCGACCGGCGGCAGCGTCGACGGCTCCCACCGGCCGCCACGCTCGGGATCGCCGTGGGTCTCCTCGCGCTCGTCGCGATCGCGAGCCTCGCGATCGGCGCCAGGCAGGTGCCGTTCGATGTCGTCGTGCAGGCGTTCACCGCGCCCGTGTCCGGGGACCCCGACCAGGTCGTCGTGCGCGACCTGCGGCTGCCGCGCGCGATCATCGGCATCATGGCGGGCGCCGCGTTCGGCGTCGTCGCCGCCATCCTGCAGGGCGCAACCCGCAACCCGCTCGCAGATCCGGGCCTCCTCGGCATCAACGCGGGCGCCTCGCTCGCGGTCGTGGCGGCCATCGCGTTCCTCGGCGTCGCCTCGCCGTTCGGCTTCATCTGGTTCGCCTTCGGCGGTGCCGCGCTGGCGGCGGTCGTCGTCTTCCTCATCGGCTCCGTGGGTGGCGGCGCGAGTCCTGCCCGCCTCGCCCTGACCGGCGCCGCCGTCACGGCCGCGACGACGCCGCTGATCACCCTGCTCCTCATCCGCGACGTCGGCACGCTCTCGCAGTACCGCTTCTGGTCGGTCGGATCGCTCGCCGGGCGCGGCCTCGAGACGGCGAGCGTGCTCTGGCCGTTCCTCGTCGCCGGCCTCGTGCTCGCGGGCTGGCTCGCGGGGCGCATGAACCTGCTCGCGCTCGGCGACGACGTCGCTCGCGGCCTCGGCGTGCGGCTCTCGACGACGCGGATCGTGACGGCCGTCGCGGTCATCGTGCTCGCGGCCACGGCCACGTCGCTCGCCGGACCCATCGCGCTCCTCGGGCTCGCCGTGGCGCACGCGGCCCGCGGCCTCGTGGGCGCCGATTACCGGTGGCTGACCCCGCTGGCCGGCGTGCTCGGCGCGATCGTGCTCGTGGCCGCCGACGTGATCGGGCGGGTCGTCGTGGCCCCGGCCGAGCTCGAGGCGGGCATCGTCGCCGCCATCGTGGGCGCGCCCGTGCTCATCGCGCTCGTGCGCCGCGGCCGGGGAGCGTCGCTGTGACCGCCGCGCCGCTCGTCGCACCCGCGGCCGCGGGCGATCCCGTCGAAGTCGTCGCCGGGCGCGTCGCCGGAGCGCGGTCGCGCCGGCGGCGGCGCGCGGCATCCGTGCTCGTCGCCCTGTCGCTCGTGGCGCTGGCTGCGGCGGTGGCGTCGATGGTGCTCGGCGCGGCCGGCCTCGCCGTCGGCGATGTGCTCGCCGCGCTCACGGGCCAGGGCTCGCCGAAGGCAGAGTTCGTGGTGCTGCGGCTCCGGCTGCCGCGCGTCGTCGCCGCGATCGTGGCCGGCGCCGCGCTCGGGCTCGGCGGGGCGCTGTTCCAGACCACGCTGCGCAACGCACTCGCGAGCCCCGACATCCTCGGCGTCACCGGCGGTGCGAGCCTCGCCGCGGTCGGCTCGATGCTGCTGCTCGGCCTCGAGGGTCCGGCCGTCGCGCTCGCCGCGTTCGCGGGCGCGCTCGTCGTCGCGGGCCTCATGTGGGGCCTCGCCTGGCGCGACGGGCTCACCGGCATCCGCTTCGTGCTCGTCGGCATCGGCCTCGCCTCGATCGTGAGCGGCCTGCTCGGCTGGCTGCTCACCCGTGCGGAGGTGCGCGAGGCCTCCGAGGCGCTCGTGTGGATGGTCGGCGGCATCGGCTCGATCGGATGGCCCGAGCTCGCGACGGCCGGCGCCGCGGTCGCCGTGCTGCTCGTCGCCACGGCCGTGTTCTCGCCACGGATGCCGCTGCTCTCGCTCTCCGACGACAGTGCCCGCTCGCTCGGGCTCGACGCCACCCGCGCGCGCGTGACGGCGATCCTGCTCGGCGTCGGGCTCGTCGCCGTCGCCACCGCGCTCGCCGGGCCGATCGCGTTCGTCGCGCTCGTGTCGGCGCCCATCGCCCGGGCACTCGTCGGGCACGGGCAGGCGGCGCTCGCGGCATCCGCGCTCACCGGCGCCGCCATGGTGCTCGTGGCCGACCTCGTGGCGCAGCACGCGTTCGCCGGCATCGCCGTGCCCGTCGGCATCGTGACGGGCCTCATCGGCGCCCCGTACCTCCTCTGGCTCATCGCGAGGGGCAACCGGAAGGGATCAGACGGATGACCCGGTCAGCACCGCACGCACTCCGCGCCGAGTCGCTCACGCTCGCGTACGACGGCCGCAGGGTCATCGAGGGGCTCGACCTCGAGGTGCCCGCCGGCCGCATCACCGCGATCGTCGGCCCGAACGCGAGCGGCAAGTCCACGCTCCTGCGCGGCCTTGCTCGGCTCATGCGCCCCGAGTCCGGCCGGGTCACGCTCGACGGCCGCGACATCCGCTCGTTCGCGCCCAAGGAGTTCGCCCGCCGCGTCGCCGTGCTGCCGCAGCAGCCGGTCGCGCCCGATGGCGTGCTCGTGTCGGAGCTCGTCTCGCGTGGGCGGCATCCGCACCGAGGCTGGTTCGGCGGGCGCTCGAGCGACGACGACCGCATCGTCGCCGAGGTGCTCGAGGCGACCGGCACCTCGGAGCTCGCGGACCGGGCGGTGGCCGAACTCTCGGGCGGACAGCGCCAGCGCGTCTGGATCGCCATGGCGCTCGCCCAGCGCGCCGACATCGTGCTGCTCGACGAGCCGACGAGCTTCCTCGACGTGAGCCACCAGCTCGAGCTGCTCGACCTGCTCACCGAGTCGAACCGCGAGCACGGCACGACCGTGGTCATGGTGCTGCACGAGCTGAACCTCGCCGCGCGCTATGCCGACCACCTCGTCGTCGTCGACGGCGGGCGCATCGCGGCGGCGGGGGAGCCGTCGGCGGTCATGACGGCGCAGACCGTCGGCGCGGCGTTCGGGCTGGACTGCGTGGTGGCCGAGGACCCGGTGTCGCGCTCGCCCATGATCGTGCCGATCGGGCGGTACCACCAGGCGTGACGGCGCGCGGGGAATGCCCGCGACGCTGCGCGGGCCCGTGACGCCGCGTTGCACTGGGTTTCATGGGCTCGCGCGTTTAGGTTAGGCTAACCTCAATCACCCCACCTTCGAAAGGGAGTTCATGCACGCCCGACGCACGATCGCCGTCCTCGCAGCAGCAGCAGCAGCGGCCCTCGCCCTGGCCGGGTGCTCCTCGGCCGCCCCCGAGGACACCGGTTCCGACGCCGCCGCGGGCGAGGGGTTCCCGATCACCATCGAGCACGCCTTCGGCGAGACCGAGATCCCCGCCGCGCCCGAGCGCGTGGCCACGTGGGGCTGGGGCAGCACCGAGGCCGCACTCTCGCTCGGCGTCGTGCCCGTCGCGATCGCGCAGCAGACCTACGGCGCGAACGAGGACGGCGTGCTCCCGTGGGTCGCCGACGAGCTCGACGAGCTCGGCGCCGAGACGCCGATCATCCTGACCGACGACGGCGAGGCGCCGCCCTACGAGGAGATCGTCGAGGCCGCGCCCGACGTCATCCTCGCCCCGTACTCGGGCATCACCGAGGAGCAGTACGAGCTCCTGAGCGAGATCGCCCCGACCGTCGCCTACCCCGACGAGCCGTGGACCACCCCGTGGCGCGAGACCGTCACCATCGTCGGCACCGCGCTCGGCCTCGCCGACGAGGCGCAGGGCGTGCTCGACGACCTCGACGCGGAGCTCGCGGCGCAGGCCGAGGCGCACCCCGAGCTGGCCGGCAAGACCGTCGCCGCGGTGTGGGACGTGGCCGGCACGTTCTACGTCTACACGCCCGAGGACTCGCGCGTGGAGTTCCTCTCGGCGCTCGGCCTCGAGGACGCGCCCGCCGTCGCGGAGCTCGCGAACGGCGACTCGCCCTTCTACTACACCCTCTCGTACGAGCAGCTCGACCAGCTCGAGAGCGACCTCGTCATCAGCTACCACGACACGCAGGAGGAGGCCGACGCGTTCCTCGCCTCGGCGCCCATCCAGGCGATCCCGGCGGTCTCGCGCGGCCAGGTCGCGCAGGTCGTCGGCACCGAGCTGATCGCCGCGGTCTCGCCGCCCACCGCCCTCTCGCTCACCTACGGGCTCGACGAGCTCGTGGCGTCCCTCTCGACGGCGGCCCAGGCGGGCTGACCCTCACGCGCCCCGGGGCGCGTTCCGATCGACCGGTCCGGATGCCGCAGTGCGCGGCGCCCGGGCCGGTCGGCGTCTCGGCAGGTAGCCGCCCGCCTCGAGGCCGGCCTCGATCTCGAACCGGTTCCGCAGCGGGTTGCGCCCGGCGATGAGGTACAGCAGCGGGAACAGCATCCCGTACCTGCGCCACTGCTCACGGTGCACCGCCTCGTGCCCGAGCACCACGTCGCCCGCGTTCCGGTCGGTCAGGTAGCAAGCCCCGACGCACGACCCGCCGCGCCCGAACGTCCACTTCGGCATGCCCGTGAAGACGATGAGCCCGCCGCGCCGCTCGACGCGCCCGGTACTCCAGAGGAAGCCCCACGTGAAGCCGACCATCGTCGCCCACCAGTAGCCGGCGCGGCTGATGGGGGAGTCGATCAACCCCATCCGGCTCACGCCTCGACCTCGGGCCGGCCGAGGTCCTCGAGCAGGCGCAGCCACACCTCGCTCATGGTCGGGAAGGCGGGTACCGCGTGCCAGAGGCGCGCGACCGGCACCTCGCCGACGACGGCGATCGTCGCCGCGTGCAGCAGCTCCGCGACGTCCTGGCCGACGAACGTCGCCCCGATGACCACGCCGCGCTCGGCGTCGACGACGAGGCGTGCCCGTCCCTCGTAGCCGTCGGCGAGGATGCCGGCGCCGCTCGCGGACTGGATCGGCACGTCGGCGATGCGCACCTCGCGCCCGGCACGGCGGGCCGCGGCCTCGGTGAGGCCGACCGACACGGCCTCGGGCTCGCCGAACACGACACCCGGCACGGCGACGTGGTCGGCGGTCGCGACGTGCACGCCCCATGGCGCGGTGTCGATCGGGCGCCCGGCGGCGCGTGCGGCGATCACGTCGCCCGCCGCACGGCCCTGGTACTTGCCCTGGTGGGTGAGCAGGGCTCGGTGGTTCACGTCGCCCACGGCGTAGAGCCAGTCGCCGTCGCCGTCGGCGCCGCGCACGAGCATCGTCTCGTCGACGTCGAGCCAGGATCCGGGCTCGAGTCCGACGCTCTCGAGCCCGACCGACTGCGAGCGGGGGACGCGGCCGGTGGCGACGAGCACCTCGTCGGCCGTCACGACGGAGTCGTCGTCGAGCGTGAGCACGACCTCGCCCGAGCCGTTGCGCTCGACCTGCGTCGGCTCGACGCCGAGCCGCACGGTCGCGCCGAGCCCGCGCAGCCCCGCGACGACGGCGTCGCCGACGAACTCCTCCATGTCGCCGAGCACGTCGTGCCGGGCGAGCACCGTGACCTCGCTGCCGAAGCCGGCGAAGGCGGTCGCCATCTCGACCGCGACGAAGCCGCCGCCGATGATCGCGAGCCGCGCGGGCGGCGACTTCACGCTCGTCGCGTCGCGACTCGTCCACGGCGACGCCTCGGCGAGCCCGACGATCGGCGGGATCGCCGGGTCGGATCCGGTGGCGACGACCACCGCGTGCCGGGCGACGAACGTGGTCTCCACCTCATCGGCGCCGGTGACGACGACGCGACGGGGTCCATCGAGCCGGCCGTGACCGCGCGCCAGCTCGATGCCCACGCTCGCGACCCACTTCGCCGCGCCCGCGTCGTCCCAGTCGGACACCCAGTAGTTGCGCCGCTTCAGCACGGCCGCGAGGTCGAGCTGCCCGGTGACCGCCTCGGCGGCCCCGCCCACGCGCTGCGCCGCGCGCAGGGCCGCGGCGGAGCGCAGCAGCGTCTTCGACGGGATGCACGCCCAGAACGAGCACTCGCCGCCGACGAGCTCGTGCTCGACGAGCACGACGTCGAGGCCCCCGGCCCTGGCCCGGTCCGCAACGTTCTCGCCCACGGGCCCGGCGCCGATGACGACGACGTCCACCTCGCGCTCCATGCTGCTCCCCTCCGAACCCGGCCGGCGCCGGGCAGACATCGCCCAGCCTAGGCAGAACGGCCGACGCGCGGCACCTGTTGCGCGCTCAGGCCGAGGCGGCGTCGGATGCCGCGTCGTCGGCGTCGCGGGCGGGGCCCGACGTCAGCGCGGCGACGAGCCGCAGGATGGTCGGCAGGTCGTCCTCCGCGGCCTCGGGCGAAGCCGGGGCGAACCCCGCGATCGCGGCGCCGGCGAGCGGGAACGCCGCGACGATCGCACGCAGCAGGGCCACGAGCGCAGCGGTGTCGATGCCGAACGGCATCGGGTACGAGAGCCCCGCCAGCGCCGATGGGTCGAGCACGTCGAGGTCGATGTGCACGAACACGTGCGAAGCGCCCGTGTCCTGCAGCGCGGCGATGACCATGGTGGGGTCGGAGAGGTCCTCGACCGTGAGCACCGTCACGTCGTGCTCGTCGATGAAGCGCCGCTCCTCGTCGTCGATCGCGCGCACGCCGCCGAGCACGAGCCGGGCGGGCGGGACGCGGGTGTCGGCGTCGAGCGCCAGGCCGTCGGCGCCCTCGCCGGCGATCGCCCGCAGGGTCATCCCGCCGAACCCGCCCGACGGCGAGGTCTCGGGCGTGTTGAGGTCGGGGTGGGCGTCGAGCCAGAGCATGGCGAGGTCGGCACCCGCTCGGCGGGACGCGTGCGCCACCGCGGCGAGCGACGCACTGCAGTCGCCGCCGACCGTGAGCGCCCAGTCGGGCACGGCGGCGAGGGCCTCCTCGGTGCGCTCGCGCACGCGTCGGAGCGCGCTGTAGCGGCGCACGCCGGTTCCGAGCGCGTCGCCGGCCTCGACCGGGACGTCGACCACGACGGTGGCCGCGGCGGGCAGGTCGCCACGGATCGCGGCCGCGCCGTCGGCGTGGCTCATGGCACGCGCCGACACGGAGCCCTGCCACATGGGAACGACGACGAACGTTGCGGGCATGCCTCACAGTATCGCGCGCGCACGGCGCGCAGGTCACTGGTCGGGGAACCGCACGAGCCGCGCCTGGATCGCGAGCCCGAAGCTCGCCACGATCATGAATCCGAGCCCCAGCAGGCCGCCGAAGGTCGTGGCGAGCACGGTGGCGACCGCGTTCAGCCCGATGAGCACGAGCGTCACCCGCCACACCCAGCGCCGGCCGGTGAGCCCGGTCGCGAGGGCGAAGCCCACCAGCAGGATCACCCGCAGCCACAGGTCGACCGGCGACCAGACCGGGAGACCCGACACGGAGAGCAGCGCCCCGACGACGAGTACGAGCGTCCAGGTGGCGAAGAGCCACCACCCGAACGGCTCCGCCGTGCCATCGGATGCCGCGGCATCCGATGCGCGCCGCCCCGGCCGGGCGGCAGGCGAGCCCGGCGAGGCCGACTCCGTCGCGTCGCGCAGGCGTGCCCGTGCGCGCGCCACCAGCAGGAGCACCTCGTGCGCCGTCATCACGGCGACGAAGCGGTCGCTCGCCGCCCGCACCGCGCCCGGCGACGAGCCCGCGACGACGTCGGGGTGCAGTTCCCTGGCGAGGCGCCGGTAGGCGTGCTCGATCTCGGCCTCGTCGGCGTCGGGCCGGACGCCGAGCACCTCGGCGGCCTCGTCGGGCGTCATGCGGCCACGGTACGCCGCACCGACGGCATCCGGCCACGGCTTGCGAACGGCATGCGCGAGCATCCCGGCCCGGTGGTGATCGGGTTGCCGCAGACGCAGGATGCCGCGAGCCCGTGCGGCCCGCGGCATCCGTCGCTGCCCGGAATCAGCCCGAGATGGCGCCCTGCGACGAGCCGCCGGACTTCAGCGCGGCGAGGCGGGCGTCGACCTCGGTGAGCTCCCCGAGGTCGTCGAGCTCGTTGAACTGGGCGTCGAGGCTCGAGGCGGTGAGCTCGGCCTGGCCGCGCACGACCGCCTCCTCGCGGCGGATCTTCTCCTCGAAGCGGCCGATCTCGCTCGTGGGGTCGAGGATGTCGATCGACTTCACGGCGTCGTGCACCTGGCGCTGAGCCTGCGCGGTCTTGGCCCGGGCGATGAGCTCGGACCGCTTGTTCTGCAGCTGGACGAGCTTCTCCTTCATGCCGTTGAGGCCCGCCTTGAGCTTGTCGACGACCTCGGTCTGCGCGGCGATCTGCGGCTCGGCCGCCTTGGCCTCGTTCTCGGACGAGATCTGGCGGCTCAGCGCCACCTTCGCGAGGTTGTCGAACTTGTCGCCGCCCGACGCGTCGCCGGCCGCGCGCAGCTCGTCGCCCTTGCGGCTCGCCGCGAGGGCCTTCTCGCCCCATTCGCGGGCCGCCTCGACGTCCTCGCGGTGGTCGTCCTCGAGGAGGCGCAGGTTGCCGATCGTCTCGGCGATCGCGGCCTCGGCGTCGGCGATGGAGTTGGTGTAGTCCCGCACCATCTGGTCGAGCATCTTCTGCGGGTCCTCGGCCTCGTCGATGAGGGCGTTGATGTTCGCCCGCACGAGCTGCGAGATGCGGCCGAAGATGGACTGCTTCGTCATGGTGTTCCCTTTCCTGTGGTGCGTGTCCGTCGTGTCGTGGTCGTCGTGTCGAGTGGTGGTCGGGTGTGTCGGCGGGTCGTCGCGTGGTGTCGGCGGGTCCTCCCGTGGTGGTCGGCGCGGCTCAGAAGCGGCCCCCGCTCCCGCGGCGCGATCGCGTGCCCGACCCGCCGAAGCTGCCGGGCGAGCGTCGCCCGCCCCCGCCGAAGCCGCCGCCGAACCCGCCACCGCCGCTGCGGCCTCCGCCGCCGAACATGCCGCCCCCGCCGCCTCCGCCGCCGCCGAGGACCGAGTTGATGAGGATGCCGCCGAGCACCGCGCCGAACAGGTCGCCGCCGCCTCCGCCGCCCTGTCGGCCCCCGTAGCCCGCGCCGAAGCCGCCGGCCATCCCGCCGCCGAAGCCGCCGACGTCCTGCTGGGCGAGCGACAGCGCCGTTCGCGCGAGCGACTCCGCGCGCTGTGCGGTCGTGAGCGCGCCCGCCGGGTCGGTCGGCGCGAGCGCCTGCGCCTCGACGAGCAGGCGGCCGGCTTCGGCGAGGCGCGTGCGGGCCTCGGCGCCCACCGCACCGCGCCGCGCGACGAGGTAGTCCTCGGCGGCCTGCACCTGCGCGCGTGCCGTCGCCAGCGAGCGGCCGAGCTGCGCCTCGGCCCGGGCGCGCTGCTCCGCGGCGTTGCGCACCCCGGCGATGGCGGCATCGATCTCGGCGTTCACCTGCTCGACGCGGGCCTGCGCGGCGAGCGGGTCGCGTAAGGGAGCGCCGAGCCCCGCGCGCAGCGCCGCGGCCTCGCCCGCGACGCGGTCGGCGAGCGTCGTGGCGCCCGGGTCGCCCAGCCCGCGCGCGGTCTGCACGTCGGCCTCGAGGTCGGCGACGCCGGCCGACACGGCCTGGTCGGCGGCGGCGAGGTCGGTCGCGAGGCGGTCGATGGCGTCGGCGAGGAGCACGGCCTGGTCGACCGCCTCCTCGGCCGCGCGGATACCGACGGCGGCGTCGCTCGCGCGCTGCGCGGCGACCGCGGTCGAGGCCTGCGCGAGCTCCTCGCGGGCGAAGGCGAGCCGGGCGTCGGCCTGAGCCGGGTTGTCGGAGACCGGAGCCACGGCCGATGCCGCGTAGGTGCCGGCGAGGGCCGCGAGCCGCTGCGGGGCTGCGGAGACGCGCGCTGCCGCGGCATCCGCCTCGCCCTGCACGCGCTGGAGCTCGGCGGGCGCGTTCCGCTCGAGCGCCCGCAGCTCGTCGAACCGGTCGGCCTGCTCGTCGAGGATCGCGTCGGCCTCGCCCGTGAGCCGGATGATGCCCGAGTACCAGGCGCGGCGCTCCTCGTCGGTGTCGGGGTCGGTGTCGTCGAGCTGCTGCTGCAGCGAGAACGCCTCGGCGACCTTCGCCTTCGCGCCGTCGAGGGCCGCCTTGAAGTCGGCCGTGGCCTCCTCGCCGTAGGACGCGACGGCGAACCCCAGCTCGTCGTCGCTCGTCTTCACCGCGTCGTCGGCCTGCACCAGGGCGCTGCCGGCCTGCCGCCGGAGCTCGTCGATCGAGGGCTGCGGCGGACCGGCCGGGCCGGCCTCCGCCTTCGCCTTCCGCCTGCGGCGCGCGAGCACGATGGCGATGATCGCGACGATCGCGGCCGCGATGACGAGGAAGAGCACCCAGCCCCAGCCGCCGCCCCCGCCGCCTCCTGCGCCCCCGCCCCCGATGGCGTCGGCGGCGGCGATCGCCGCGCCCGCCCAGTCGCCGTCGCTGAGCATCGGCTCGATGACGTCCTGGCTGATCCGGGCGAGTTCCGCGTCGGACAGCGACGCGTTCGCGTCGGCCGAGAGGTAGTAGGCGCGACCGTCGACCGCGACCGCGAGGAGGTAGTCCTCGGCGCCCATGTTGTTGCCGATCGCGGTGTCGTTCGCCCAGGCGTCGGCCGCCTCGGGGTTGGTGAACTCGTCGACGTAGGCCACGAAGAGCTGTCGACCGCTCGCGTCGGCGGCTTGCTCGATGGCCGCCTCGACCTCAGCGGTGTCGGCGCCGAGGGCACCGACCGTGTCGACGATCGGGCTCTGCCCGAAGTCGACCGGATCCTCCGCCATGGCGGGCGCGGTCGCACCGAGTGCGAGCACCGCGCCGACGATGATCCCGAGAACAGCTGACGTGCGACCTCGCGACGACATGCACCAGTGCCCTTCCCCCGCCCCCGCGGGCCATCCCGAGTCTATGGGGGAGTCGGAGGCCTCGTCCATGCCGCGCGTGTCCGCTCGCAGCGGCTCCACAGGTGCCTGGAGATCAGCCGACCGACATCGGCACCAGGGGCGACGTGAGCAGCAGCACCATGCCCTCCGCGGGTGTCGAGAACGCGACGGCCGCAGCCAGGCCGTAGGGCCCGGGGGAGAGGGGCGGGAGGTCGGGTGGAAGGCCCGTGCCGTCGTCGTCCGCCGCCGTGCAGTGCAGCGCCTCCACCACGCCGGGGAGGGTGACCGACTCGCCCGGCGCGAGCGAGATCGCGATGGCGCCGGCCTCCGACGTGCCGGTCGAGTGCCAGGCCACGACGTCCACGTCGGCCACCGTGATCGCCGGCACGCGCGACAGCTCGCCCTCGACGAGCGCGGTGCCGGTGTTCGTGACCGTGACCATGACGGATGCCGCGCCGCCCGGCGGCACCGGCGCGACCGGCGGCTCGACCGACACGGCGAGTGGCCCGCCCGTCGGATCCTCGACCGGAGCGACGGCCGCCCCGCAGCGGTACACGCGCTCGGGCATCGCGAACATGAGGCCCGAGCCCGCGTCGTCGGGCGCTTCCTCGGCCTCCCCGCCCGCGGACTCCGACACGACGGGTGCATCGGCGGTCGACGAGCCGCCCGAGCCGCTGCCGCCCTGCAGTCCGATCACGAGTCCGCCCACGACCAGCACGGCCGCGAGCGCACCCGCACCGCCCGCGATCGCCGTGCGTCGGGCCCGGCGTCGGGAACGGCTCGCCGCGAGCACGGCGTCGACGTCGACCGGACGCGGCGTCGCGGCATCCGCTGCACGCTTCAGGCCCTCGCCGAGGCCGTTGGCGGGATCAGGTGCTGACATGGTCGCCTCCCGTCCGCGCGGCGCGCGTCCCGGCCGGATCGAGGGAGGAGGAGAGCGCGTGCAGGCCGTCGCTGAGGTAGCGCTTCACGGCGCCCGAGCTGATGCCGAGCACGGCGGCGATGCCGTCGACCGTGAGGTCCTCGTAGTAGCGCAGCACGATGCACGCCGCCTGCCGCGGCGGGAGCGCCCGGATGCGCTCGAGCAGGTCGAGCCGCTCGTCGGTCGCCGCGCTCGACGCGTCGACGCTCGACGGCGCGGCAGCCAGGTGCCGCACCCGCCGCCAGGTGCCGTCGCGCCGAGATCGGTCGATCACCGCGTTGAGGATCGCGCGGCGGACGTACGCCTCCGCGCGCGGCAGCGTGAGCCCGAGGCGGGGCGTGCCGAAGGTGCGCACGAGGGCGTCCTGCACGAGGTCGGCGGCGTCGTCGACGCTGCCGGTGAGCAGGTAGGCGTAGCGGCTGAGCGCGTCGCCGCGCTCGACGACCAGCGCCGTCGCCACCTCGTCCCACGGGCGCGCCACCCGAGTCCTCCTCCCGACGGCGGGACTCCGCCGTCACCTGTACCGACGAACGAGCGCGCCGTTTCGTTGGGTGCGCGGGCGGATGCCCCGTGCCGGCGTCCCGTGTGGCGCCGGCACGTCAGCGCGAGCGCTCGGACTCCGACACGCCCACATGGGCGTCGAGCCAGTCCGTGAGCGGGCGGGACGCGCGCAGCGCGTCGACGACGCGGTCCTCGGCCTCCGGCGTGTGCAGCCACGGCTCGACCGGCCAGTCGACCCACGCGGTGAGGTCCTTGTCGCGCAGCAGGTCGGCTCGCGGGTGGTCCGCGTCGTACCCGCGCGGCACGCGCTTCAGGCGGTCGCTCGCCGAGACGCCGACGCCGCCGGCCTCCACCGCGGACACCGCCGCGACGAGCGCCTCGCCGCTGCGATCGTCGGCGACGGCCGCCCGGAAGCGTGCCAGCTGGTCGGAGGCCATCACGTGGCATCCGGCACCGACCCCGAGGCCGGCCGCGGAGAACTGCACGTAGCCCGACCCGCCGACCGTCGCCCCGATCGCGGTCTTGTAGGGCGACTTGTCGGCGCTGAACCGGATGTCGCGGTACGGCCGGAAGACGCGACCCTCGCCGAACTCGCCGGCGAGGTCGTCGAGCAGCGCCTGCATCGGAGCGAGCACGAGTTCGTCGTACTCGGCGCGATGCTCGGTGAAGTACGCCTTGGAGTTGTCGGCCTCGAGGCCCTCGTAGAACGCCACGGCGCCCGGGAGCCAGCCGGTGAACACGCTCATCTCCGCCTCCTCTCGGGAGGTTCGGAACGGCTCGGCGAGGCTATCGCCTGGAGTGCCCCCGGAGGGATTCGAACCCCCGACCTACGGTACCGGAAACCGGCGCTCTATCCCCTGAGCTACGGAGGCGCACAGCAGTAGACACTACCACTGCCGGGGCCCGCGTTCCGACCACCGACGGCCCGACGCGGCCGCTTCGGGCGCCCCGATCGCCGGTCAGGCGAGGCTGACGCTGGCGACCGTGTCGAGCAGTTCCTCGCGCACGCGGGCGGCGAGCTGGATGCGTGCGCCGCGGAGCACCGGGTCCCGGTCGACGCGGGTGGCGACCACCTCGGGGTACCAGCGGCTGATGCGACGGATGCCGCGCCCCACCTCGGCCGCGAAGGCGTCGCCGCCGAGGCTCGCGGTGGGCCCGGCGAGCACGAGGCGCCCCGGGTCGAGGGTCGCGAGCAGCGGCAGCGCGACGTGGGCGACCCGCTCGGCGAGGTCGTGGAAGACGCCGGCGCGAACGGCCTCGGCGTCGGGCTCGGCGAGCGCCTCGCGCACCGCATGGTAGCCGGCGACGTCGAGGCCGTGCCGCCGGGCGAGCAGGGCGACGGCGCGGCCGCCGACCAGGTCCTGCGCGGTGCGCGCACTGGGGTCGAGCGCGCTCGCCGCGACCGACAGCGGCAGGAAGCCGATCTCGCCCGCGCCGCCGAAGCTGCCGCGGTGCAGGTCGCCCGCGACGTCGAACGAAGCGCCGACGCCGTTGCCGAGCCAGAGCACCGCGAACACGTCGCGGTCGACGCCCGCGCCGAGCTCGCGCTCCGCGACGGCGGCGAGGTTCACGTCGTTCTCGATGCGTACCTCGCGCCCGAGCTCGCCCTCGAGGATCGACCGCAGCCCGCGCACGGGCCACCCGGGGAGGGTCTCGCTGAACAGCTCGCCGGTCTCGCCGGGGTCGACGTAACCGGGGATGCCGATGACGACCGAGTGCACGACCTCGGGGTCGGTGCCTGCGGCTTCGCTCGCGTCGGCGATCGCGCGCGACACCTCGTCGACGGGGGAGCGCTCGGTCGGGTCGTGGGGGAGCGTCCGGCGCACGACGGGCCGCTCGTCGCCCGTCGCGTCGACCACGGTGGCGCGCAGCTCGAACGCGTCGAGGTCGAGTGCCACGCCGAGCGGGCGGTCGGTGCGCGCGGCGTACACGACGGCGCTGCGTCCGGCCGAGCCCGACGTGCGCCCGCGCTCCTCGATGAATCCCGCGGCGAGCAGCCGCGACATCATCTGCGAGGCCGTGGGTTTCGACACCCCGACGAGCTCGCAGATGCGGTTGCGCGTGAGCGGACCCTGCTCGAGCAGCACGGCGAGCCCGGCGCGGTCGTTGACGGCGCCCAGCCACGAGGGCGTTCCCGTCGAGGAGTTCGCCGCCATGCGCCGCCCCGTCAGGCCGCGGGCAGGTTGGCGAGCACCGAGGTGACGAGCTGCGCCGCGTCGCCCGGCTCGAACAGCGCGGGCGACCGGATCACGATCCAGTACGGCCCGTGGAAGACCTGCGCCTCGCCGGTGCCGCCCGCCTGCGTGAAGTAGCCCTCGACGTCGGGCGGGGTGCCGTAGGTGGGCACGGGCTTCGACGACAGCGCCGCCTGGTTCCGGCGCTCCTCGCCGGCGGCGGTCGTCGGCGTCGCGACGCCGACCTCGATGACCTCGCCGCTCGTCTGGTTGAGGTAGCCGCACGCCGTGCCCGCGTCCTCGTCGACGAGGGTCGCGATGTCGTCGCCGCTCGGCTGGTAGCCGGGGTCGGCGCCGACGTTCGGGTTGTAGGCGTAGAGCTGGTCGGCGGTGAGCAGCGCGTCGCACGCGATCTCGAATGGGATGGGCGGCTCGGCCGACTCGGTCGGCTCGGGGGCGGCCGTCGCCGATGCGCTCGGCGCGGTCGTCGCGGCCGCCGTTCCGCCGGGGTCGGCGGCGTCGGGAGTGCAGCCGGCGAGCAGTGCCACGGATGCCGCAGCCACGAGTGCGAGGCCGGCAGGACGGGTACGAGCGAGGTAGGGCGAGCGCGGCATGTGCGAAACCCTATCAACCGCGCCGGGTAGGATTTGCGGGTGACTCCCGACGATCTCTCGCGTGCCCTGTTCGACCTCGTGAACGGGCTCGTGGAGCGACGCCGGGCGGCCGGCGCGGAGGTCTCGCTCGAGCTCTCGCCCGACCAGGTGACCCTCGAGCGACCCAAGCTGCGCGAGCACGGCGACTGGGCTTCGAACGTCGCCATGCGCGTCGCGAAGCCCCTCGGCGCCAACCCCCGTGAGATCGCCACCGAGCTCGCCGACGCGCTCGCCGGTCTCGACGGCGTCGCCAGCGCCGAGGTCGCAGGCCCCGGCTTCATCAACATCCGGCTCGAGGCGGCCGCCGCAGGTGCGCTGGCGAAGGCCATCGTCGAGGCGGGCCCCGCCTACGGCCGCAGCGGCTCGCTCGCGGGCGGCGCCCGCGTCAACCTCGAGTTCGTCTCGGCCAACCCGACGGGCCCCCTCCACATCGGCCACACGCGCTGGGCCGCGCTCGGCGACTCCATCGGCCGCGTGCTGCGCGCTGCGGGCGCCGACGTCGCCAACGAGTACTACATCAACGACGCCGGCACCCAGATGGACAACTTCGGGCGGTCGGTGCTCGCGGCGGCGAAGGGAGAGCCGACCCCCGAGGGCGGCTATCCCGGGAGCTACATCGGCGACCTCGCGGCGCGCGTGCTCGAGCGCGAGCCGAAGCTGCTCGAGCTCGACGAGGCGGTCGCCCTGCACACGGCCACCGAGATCGCCTACGAGCTGCAGCTCGCCGAGATCCGCGCCTCACTCGAACGCTTCAACGTGCACTTCGACGTCTGGACCAGCGAACGCCGCCTGCAGGACAAGGGCGACGATGGACTCTCCGACGTCGACACCGCCGTCGAGCGCCTCAGGGCGCAGGGCCACGTCTTCGACGCCGACGACGCCGTCTGGGTGCGCACGACCGACTTCGGCGACGACAAAGACAGGGTCATCCGCCGCGGCACCGGCGCCTACACGTACTTCGCGGCCGACGCGGCGTACTACCTCGACAAGGGCGACCGCGGGTTCGCCCACAAGATCTACCTCCTGGGGGCCGACCACCACGGGTACGTGCACCGGCTGCGCGCACTCGCCGGGGCGGCGGGCGACGACCCCGAGCGGGACATCGAGGTGCTCATCGGGCAGCTGGTGAGCATCAACGGCGCGAAGCTCTCCAAGCGCGCGGGCAACATCATCGAGCTCGACGACCTGCAGGCGTGGCTCGGCACCGACGCGCTCCGGTACACGCTCGCGCGCTACCCGGCCGACTCGCCGCTCACGATCGACCCCGAGGTGCTCAAGCGCCGCACGAACGACAACCCCGTGTTCTACGTGCAGTACGCGCACGCGCGCACGTCCGCGGTCGCCCGCAACGCGGCATCCGTCGGCGTCGACCGCTCGTCGTTCGCGCCCGAGCTGCTCACCCACGAGACCGAGTCGGCGCTGCTGGGCGGGCTGCAGGAGTTCCCGCGCATCGTCGCGCAGGCGGCGGAGCTGCGCGAGCCGCACCGCGTCGCGCGCTACATCGAGGAGCTCGCGGGCCTCTACCACCGCTGGTACGACAACTGCCGCGTGCTGCCACTCGGCGACGAGCCGATCGGCGACCTGCACCGCACCCGCCTCTGGGTCAACGACGCGACCGGCCAGGTCATCCGCAACGGGCTCGACCTGCTGGGCGTGTCCGCGCCGGAGCGCATGTGACACGGTCGGTGCCGGCGACGGATGCCGCGGGGGCGCCCCCGCGGCGACGGAACCGCGCCGCCCGCGCGTGGATCACGGTGCTCGTGATCCTGGGCGTGCTCGTCGCGCTCGCTGTCGTCGCCGACCTCGTCGTGCGCAACGTCGCCGAGCAGCGCGTCGCCGAGCAGCTCGAGCAGAACCTGCCCGCGGGCGTCGAGGGCGACGTGCAGGTGCGCCTCGGCGGGTTCTCCGTCATCGCGCAGTACCTCTCGGGGTCGATGGAGCAGGTCGACCTCTCGGCGCCCGAGCTCACCGTGAACGGCGTGCCGATCGCGGTGCACGTCGAGGCGCAGGACGTGCCCCCGGGGCTCGACGCGCCGGTCGGCCGGGCGACCGCCACGATCCAGGTGACCGAGGCGGCCGTCAACACGCTGATCGAGGTCCCGGGCGTACAGGGCGACGTGGTGCTCGGCGACGGCGCGGTCGCGTACTCCGACTCCGTGCGGGTCCTCGGAATTCCGATCGACTACACCGTCACCGCGCGTCCGACGGCGGCCGGCGACACCGTGTTCCTCGAGCCCACGGGCGTCGAGGTGGGCGCGGGCGGCGGCGCCATCGACGTCTCGGGGCTCGTCGACCGACTCATGGGCGACGATCCCATCCCGGTCTGCGTCGCCGAGTACCTGCCCGAGGGCGTCGAGGTGCAGCAGCTCACGGTCGAGCCCGGCTCGGCGACCGTCACGCTCGGCGCCACCGGCATCAGCCTCGACGAGCAGAGCCTGGCCACGCGCGGCAGCTGCGGCTGACCCCGACCCGACGGGCCTGCCGAGACCCGAATGCAGGAAGAACGTCGGGTCGGTCGGCGGGTCGGGCTCATCGGAGCGGCGTGTCGCGCAGAAGTTCCTGCATCCGCTTCGCAGGGGGTCACCGATTCGGCCCGGCATACGACCCTCGGTAGACTCGCCGTGAGTCGCCCCACAAGGGCGGCGCGCAGCAGGCTTCAGGAACCGATCCGGGTTCGCTCGCCGCGAGCGACCCGTCGACACTCCGTCCCGTGAGGTTTCCCCCGTGGCATCCACCGCAGCAATTCCCGGCTGGCTCCGCGTGCCCGACGACCCCAACGCCCTGGCGCCGCAGGTGTGGCCCGGGCGCGCGCACCGCGACGCCGACGGCCGCCTCGTGATCGGCGGCGTCCCGGCCCCCGATCTCGCCGCCCGGTTCGGCACGCCCCTCTACGTCGTCGACGAGGCCGACGCCCGGGCGCGCGCGGCGCGCATCCTGGCCGCGTTCGAGGCGGCAGCGGCATCCGTCGGCACGACCGTGACGGTCTATTACGCGGGCAAGGCGTTCCTCTCCGTCGCGATCGTGCGCTGGGTGACCGAGGCGGGCCTGTCGGTCGACGTGTGCACGGGCGGCGAGCTCGCCGTGGCGCTCGCGGCGGGCGCCGACCCCGCGCGCATCGGCTTCCACGGCAACAACAAGTCGGTCGCCGAGATCGAGCGTGCCGTCGCGGCCGGCGTGGGCGCGATCATCATCGACTCCGAGGTCGAGGTCGAGCGGGTCGCGGATGCCGCGGCGCGCGCCGGCCGCGTGCAACGCGTGCGCCTGCGCGTGAACAGCGGCGTGCACGCGTCGACGCACGAGTTCCTGGCCACCGCGCACGAGGACCAGAAGTTCGGCGTCTCGCTCGACCGCGCGGTCGAGATCGGGACGCGCATCCGCTCGCACCCGTCGCTCGACCTGCTCGGGCTGCACTGCCACATCGGCTCGCAGATCTTCGACTCGGCGGGCTTCGCCGAGTCCGCCGAGCGCCTGCTCACGGCGCACGCCGAGCTCGCGCGCGTCGCGCCGCTGCCCGAGCTCAACCTCGGCGGCGGCTTCGGCATCGCCTACACCTCGGCCGACGACCCGACGCCCATCGAGGAGATCGCGCTCGGCATCGCCGAGGCCGCCGCGAGCGGATGCCGCGACCGCGGCGTTCCCGTGCCGAAGCTCGCGTTCGAGCCCGGCCGCTCGATCATCGGCCCGGCCGGCGTCACCCTCTACACCGTCGGCACGGTGAAGCCCGTGCCGCTCGACGGCGGCACCTGGCGCCACTACGTCTCGGTCGACGGCGGCATGAGCGACAACGCGCGCACCGCCCTCTACGGCGCCGACTACACCGTGCGCCTCGCGGGCCGCGTCTCCGACGAGCCGCCCGCGCTCGTGCGCGTCGCGGGCAAGCACTGCGAGTCGGGCGACATCGTCGTCGACGCCGACTACCTGCCGCACGACGTCGCGCCGGGGGACCTCGTGGCGGTCGCCGCGACGGGCGCCTACTGCTGGTCGCTCGCGAACAACTACAACCACGTGCCCCGGCCGCCGGTCGTCGCCGTGCGCGACGGGGAGGCCCGGGTGATCGTGCACGGCGAGACCGAGGCCGACCTGCTCGCCCGCGACGCCGGGCTCGAGGCATCCGCCGGCCTGGAAGGGACCCCTGCATGATCGAGTACCGTTCCATCCGCGTCGGCCTCCTCGGCGCCGGATCCGTCGGCTCGCAGGTGGCCCGGCTCCTGCTCGAGCACTCCGACGAGCTCACCCAGCGCATCGGCGCGCGCCTCGAGCTCGTCGGGATCGCCGTGCGCGACCCCCACGCCCGCCGCGACGCCGACCTGCCGCGCGACCTGTTCACGACCGACGCCGAGTCGCTCATCCTCGGTTCCGACATCGTGATCGAGCTCATGGGCGGCCTCGAGCCCGCCCGCACGCTCGTGCTCGCCGCCATCGCCTCGGGGGCCGACGTCGTCACGGGCAACAAGGCGCTCCTCGCCACGCACGGCCCGGAGCTGTTCGCCGCGGCGCAGCAGGTGGGCGCGCAGCTCTCCTACGAGGCGGCCGTCGGCGGCGCGATCCCCATCATCCGGCCCCTGCGCGACAGCCTCGCCGGCGACCGCATCGACCGCATCCTCGGCATCGTCAACGGCACGACGAACTTCATCCTCGACCGCATGGACACGACGGGCGCATCGCTCGAGGACGCCCTCGCCACGGCGACCGAGCTCGGCTACGCCGAGGCCGACCCGACCGCCGACATCGGCGGCTACGACGCCGCGCAGAAGGCCGCCATCCTCGCGAGCCTCGCGTTCCACACGAGCGTGCCCGTCGACGCGGTGCACCGCGAGGGCATCACGGGCGTCACCGCCGCACAGGTCGAGTCCGCCCAGCGCGCCGGCTTCGTCGTGAAGCTCCTCGCGATCTGCGAACGGCTCGTCGACGACGAGACCGGCGAGGAGGGCGTCTCCGCCCGCGTCTACCCGGCGCTCGTGCCGCGGAGCCACCCGCTCGCCGCGGTGCACGGCGCGAACAACGCCGTGTTCGTCGAGGCCGCCGCGGCCGGCCCGCTCATGTTCTACGGCGCCGGGGCCGGCGGGGTGCAGACCGCGTCGGCGGTGCTCGGCGACCTCGTCGCCATCGCCCGCCGCCACGTCATCGGCGGCCCGGGCACGGCCGAGTCGACCCACGCGGAGCTGCCGGCACTCGACATCGGGAAGATCACGACCCGCTACGCGATCACGCTCGAGGTCGCCGACGAGCCCGGCGTGCTCGAGCGCATCGCGCACGTCTTCGCCGAGCACGGCGTCTCGGTCGAGCAGCTCCAGCAGACCGTCAGCAGCGCGACCGAGCGGGCTACGCTGGTCATCGGGACGCATGAGGCGAAGGAGTCCGCGCTCGCCGAGACCGTCGCCGCCCTCGCACAGAGCCCCGTCGTCGCATCCGTCGCGTCCGTCCTCCGAGTCGAAGGAGCAGTGTGAACCAGCCCACCCCCAAGCCCGGATCGCGCCAGTGGCGCGGCGTCATCCGCGAGTACGCCGACCGCCTCGACGTGACGGATGCCACGCCCGTCGTCACCCTCGGCGAGGGCGGCACGCCGCTCCTGCCGGCGCCGGCGCTCTCACGCCGCACGGGCGCCGACGTCTGGGTGAAGTTCGAGGGCATGAACCCCACGGGCTCGTTCAAGGACCGCGGCATGACGATGGCGGTCACGAAGGCCGTCGAGGGCGGCGCGAAGGTCGTGATCTGCGCGTCGACCGGCAACACGTCGGCGTCGGCCGCGGCGTACGCCACGCACGCGGGCATCACGGCCGCGGTGCTCGTGCCCGAGGGCAAGATCGCGATGGGCAAGCTCAGCCAGGCGATCGCGCACAACGCGCAGCTCCTGCAGGTGCAGGGCAACTTTGACGACTGCCTCGACATCGCCCGCGACCTCGCCGACAACTACCCGGTGCACCTCGTCAACTCGGTGAACAACGACCGCATCGAGGGGCAGAAGACGGCCGCCTTCGAGGTCGTCGAGGTGCTCGGCGACGCGCCCGACTTCCACTTCATCCCGGTCGGCAACGCGGGGAACTACACCGCCTACACGCGCGGCTACCGCGAGGACATCGCCGCGGGCAACGCCACGCGCCTGCCGCGGATGTTCGGCTTCCAGGCTGCGGGCTCCGCGCCCATCGTGCGCGGCGAGCCCGTGCGCGACCCCGACACCATCGCGAGCGCGATCCGCATCGGCAACCCCGCGTCGTGGGAGCTCGCGCTGCAGGCACGCGACGAGTCCGACGGCTACTTCGGCGCGATCGAGGACGACAAGATCCTCGAGGCGCAGCGCATCCTCTCGGCCGAGGTCGGCATCTTCGTCGAGCCCGCGTCGGCGATCTCGGTCGCGGGCCTCCTCGAGCGCTCAGCAGCGGGCGTCGTCCCGCAGGGCGCGCGCGTGGTGCTCACCGTCACGGGCCACGGCCTGAAGGACCCGCAGTGGGCCCTCCGCACCGCCGACGGCTCCGACGTGCAGCCCACCGTCGTGCCGGTCGACACGGCGCAGGTCGCCCAGGTCCTCGGACTCACCTCATGAGCAGCGCGACCGTCGCCCCCGACTCGGGCGTCGCGGCATCCGTCGTCGGGCGCACCGTGCACGTGAAGGTGCCCGCCACCTCGGCGAACCTCGGTCCCGGCTTCGACACGCTCGGCCTCGCGCTCGCGCGCTACGACGAGCTCGAGGTCGAGGCGACGGATGCCGCGACCCACGACATCCAGGTGCACGGCGTGGGCGCCGGCGAGGTGCCGCTCGACGAGACGCACCTCGTGGTGCGCGCCATCGCGCACACGTTCGACCGCGCGGGCGTGCCGCTGCCCTCGCTGCGACTCGTCGCCCACAACGCCATCCCGCACGGACGCGGCCTCGGCTCGTCGGGCGCCGCGATCGTGGCGGGCGTGATGGCGGCCAAGGGCCTGCTGGAGGGCATCGTCGAGTTCTCGCCCGACGACCTGCTCGAGCTCGCCACCGAGCTCGAGGGGCACCCCGACAACGTCGCCCCCGCGCTCTTCGGCGGCCTCACGATCGCGTGGACCACCCCCGAAGGCCCGCGGCACAAGAAGCTCATCGTGCACCGCGGCGTCTCGCCCCTCGTGCTCGTGCCGGAGCACGAGATGTCGACGGCGCTGGCGCGATCGCTGCAGCCCGAGTCGGTGCCGCACGAGGACGCGGTGTTCAACGTCTCGCGGTCGGCCCTGCTCGTCGCGGCGCTCATCCAGAGCCCCGAGCTGCTCCTGCAGGCGACGGAGGACAAGCTGCACCAGAACTACCGCGCCCAGGCCATGCCCGAGACCGACCGGCTCATCCGGGTGCTGCGCGCCGCGGGGCATCCGGCCGTCGTGTCGGGTGCGGGCCCGTCGATCCTGGTGCTCGCGAGCGACCCGAGCGAGCGGGCCGACGCGATCCGCCTCGTCGAGGAGTCGGCCGAGACGCCGTGGCAGGCGCTGCCGCTCGCGGTGGACTTCCTCGGGGCGACGGTCGTCGACGTCGAGCGGTAGCGACGGCGCCCGGGGGCATCCCCGTCGGCCCCGCCGTCGCGCCCGGCGCGTCGCGCGTCCGGCGGACGTCCGTCCTGGTGTTAGGATTGGACAGCACCCGGAAGGCGACGCATCGTCAGCGTTTCCCACCCCGCTCGTGCATTCCCCAGCAATCATTTGCATTTCGCCTTCGCGCATGTCTGCGCCCCCGCGCACGACACGGCTCGTGCCGGCGATCAGCTCTCCTGGGTCGGCACCTCTTGCGACCAGGGGAAAGGAACATACCCAGTGACCAACGGAACCGACCACGCCGACGTGAGCGTGGCGAACCGCACCCGCCTGAACGGCCTCAAGGTCGCCGAGCTCCAGGAGCTCGCCGCCTCGCTCGGCATCGCAGGTGCCTCGAAGCGCCGGAAGGGAGAGCTCGTGGACCTGATCTCGGCCCACCAGGACGGCGCCGAGGCGCCCGCGCTCGTCGACCAGGCCCTCCTGACCGTCGAGCCGACGTCCGCCGCTCCCGCTGTTGAGGCGCCCGCCGCCGAGGCACCGGTCGTCGAGGCGCCGGCCGCAGATGCGGCGGCCGCGCCTGAGGCTCCTGCCGCCGAGGCGCCGGCTGAGGCTCCCGCCGCCGAGGCCGCTCCGGCCGAGTCGACGGATGCCGCGGCTGACGCGGCGCCCGCCACCGCGCCGCCCGCGCGCCAGGGCCGCCAGCCCCGCCGTGCGACGAGCGCCACCACGGCCGCCGCGCAGCACGTGAACGCCGGCGGAGCCGGCGTCTCGCTCGTTCCCACCGATGCCGAGGCCCGCGAGGCCGCCCGCGCCGCCGTGCGCGAGGAGCTCGCGGCCGCCACCGGCGAGGGCGCCCGCAACGGGCAGCCCGCCGAGGGCGAGGGCGAGCAGCCTGCCGAGCAGCCCCGCCAGGGCCGTGGCCGCAACCGCGGCCGCCGCGGCGGCGACCGCGCCGAGCGCGGCAGCGACGACCAGCAGAAGCCCGCCGAGGAGCGCCAGGGCCGTCAGGCCGCCCAGGGCGGCGAGCGCCAGGGCGGCAAGGGCGACGAGCAGGGCGGTCGTCCCGCCCGCGAGCGCCAGGCCGAGGGCGACGCCGGCAAGCAGCAGGGCGAGGGCCGCGGCCAGCAGCAGCAGGCGCGCGGCGACCAGCAGCAGCAGGCCGAGGGCGAGGGCGGCCGTCGCAGCCGCTACCGCGACCGCAAGCGTCGCGGCCAGGGCACCGGCGACGACCTCGAGCCCGAGATCCTCGACGACGACGTGCTCATCCCGATCGCGGGCATCCTCGACGTGCTCGACAACTACGCGTTCGTCCGCACGACGGGCTACCTCCCGGGCCCGAGCGACGTCTACGTCTCGCTCGGCCAGGTGAAGAAGTACAACCTGCGCAAGGGCGACGCGGTCGTCGGCTCGATCAAGCAGCCGCGCGAGGGCGAGTCGAACAGCCGCCAGAAGTACAACGCGCTCGTCAAGGTCGACTCCGTCAACGGCCAGACGCCCGAGGAGTCGGCGGCGCGCGTCGAGTTCCAGAAGCTCACGCCGCTGTACCCGGCGGAGCGGCTGCGCATGGAGACCGAGCCCGTCAAGCTCACGCAGCGCATCATCGACCTGATCGCCCCGATCGGCAAGGGCCAGCGCGGCCTGATCGTCTCGCCGCCCAAGGCCGGCAAGACGATCGTGCTGCAGCAGATCGCGAACGCCATCGCGATCAACAACCCCGAGGTCCACCTCATGGTCGTGCTCGTCGACGAGCGCCCCGAAGAGGTCACCGACATGCAGCGCACGGTGAAGGGCGAGGTCATCGCCTCGACCTTCGACCGCCCGGCCGAGGATCACACGACGGTCGCCGAGCTCGCCATCGAGCGCGCCAAGCGCCTCGTCGAGCTGGGCCACGACGTGGTCGTGCTGCTCGACTCGATCACCCGCCTGGGCCGCGCCTACAACCTCGCGGCTCCGGCCTCGGGCCGCATCCTCTCGGGCGGCGTCGACGCGTCGGCGCTCTACCCGCCGAAGCGGTTCTTCGGCGCGGCGCGCAACATCGAGAACGGCGGCTCGCTCACCATCCTCGCCACGGCGCTCGTCGAGACCGGGTCGAAGATGGACGAGGTGATCTTCGAGGAGTTCAAGGGCACCGGCAACTCCGAGCTGCGCCTCTCGCGGCAGCTCGCCGACAAGCGCATCTTCCCCGCCGTCGACGTGAACGCGTCGTCGACGCGTCGCGAGGAGATGCTGCTCTCGCCCGACGAGGTCAAGATCACCTGGAAGCTGCGTCGCGCCCTCGCCGGGCTCGAGCAGCAGCAGGCCCTCGAGGCGGTGCTCGGCCGGCTCAAGGAGACCCAGTCGAACGTCGAGTTCCTCATGCTCATGCAGAAGTCGATGCCCGTGACCAACGGCGCGGCGCACTCGCACGGGCACGAGTCCGACCACCGCTGAGTCCATGTTCGAGTCCGTCCAGGCCCTGCTCGCCGAGCACGGCGAGCTCCAGCAGGAGCTCGCCGACCCGGCGCTGCACGCCGACGCCGCGCGCGCCAAGAAGGTGAACCGGCGCTACGCCGAGCTCAGCCGCATCGTCGCCGCGCACGAGTCGTGGCAGCAGGCGGGCGACGACCTCGAGGCCGCCCGCGAGCTGGCAAAGGAGGACGACGCGTTCGCCGAGGAGATCCCCGACCTCGAGGAGGGGCTCGCCCAGTCGCAGGAGAAGCTGCGTCGGCTCCTCATCCCGCGCGACCCCGACGACGGCCGAGATATCATCATGGAGATCAAGGGCGGCGAGGGCGGCGCCGAGAGCGCCCTCTTCGCGGCCGACCTGCTGCGCATGTACATCCAGTACGCGCAGTCGAAGGGCTGGAAGACCGAGCTCCTCGAGCGCAACGAGTCCGACCTCGGCGGCTACAAGGACGTGCAGGTCGCGATCAAGTCGAACGCCACCGACCCGTCGCAGGGCGTCTGGGCGCACCTCAAGTACGAGGGCGGCGTGCATCGCGTGCAGCGCGTGCCGGTGACCGAGACCCAGGGCCGCATCCACACGTCGACCACGGGCGTGCTCGTGTTCCCCGAGGTGGACGAGCCCGAGGAGGTCGACATCAACCAGAACGACCTCAAGATCGACGTCTACCGCTCGTCGGGCCCCGGCGGCCAGTCGGTGAACACGACCGACTCCGCAGTGCGCATCACCCACCTGCCCACGGGCATCGTGGTCTCGATGCAGAACGAGAAGTCCCAGCTGCAGAACCGCGAGGCGGCGATGCGCGTGCTGCGCGCGCGGCTCCTCGCGCGCCAGCAGGAGGAGCTCGCCGCCGCGGCATCCGACGCCCGCAAGTCGCAGATCCGCTCGATGGACCGCTCCGAGCGCATCCGCACGTACAACTTCCCCGAGAACCGCATCGCCGACCACCGCACGGGCTACAAGGCGTACAACCTCGACCAGGTGATGAACGGCGCGCTCGACCCGATCATCGACTCGGCGATCCAGGCCGACGAGGAGGCCCGCCTGGCCGACCTCGCCGCCGAGTGACCCGACCCTGACCCGACGCGGGGGCGGATGCCGCGCGGCATCCGTCGCCTTCGTCGCATGGCTCCTCGCCTCCGTCCCACTCGCTGCGCCACTTCGACGCCCTCTGCGCCAGTACAAGTGGCGCAGACGACCGCAAGTTGGTGCAGGGGCCACATCAGTGACCTCTCCTCGACAGGTGGACCGCTGCCCCTGGCGTTCCAGAGGACACCGGATGCCGCATCCAGCCGCCCGGTGCGCGGCGATGCTGTCGACGTGGACCTCGATTCCCTGCCACGCGCCGCCGGAGCGGTGATCCCCTCGGCCCTGGCACGCGCGGCCGGGGTTTCGGGGACGCTCCTGACGGCCCGCGACGCGGGTCGCCTCGTGGCTGTGCGCCGCCCTGTTGTCGGAGTCGCCGCACGGGCGCGCCACCTGCGCGCCCCGTGCGCCACCTGGGCTGGCGCGGAGGCCCCGAAGTGGCGCAGCGGAGCCGGGTAGCTAGATGTGCCAGTCGTGCACGCCGCGGGCGGCGTCGGCCGTCGCGTGCGAGAGCGGGCGCACGCTCGCCGGCACGCCCACGAGGAGCGAGTGCGGGGGAGCGGGCTTGGTCACCACGGCGTTCGCGCCGACCGCGCTCCAGGCGCCGATGACGATGTCGCCGAGGATCTTCGCGCCGGCGCCGACCGTGACGCCGTCCTCCAGCGTGGGGTGGCGCTTCGTGCCGGGCGGCGTGTTGCGCGGCGCCTTCCCGCCGAGCGTCACGCCGTGGTAGAGCATCACGTCGTCGCCCACGATCGACGTCTCGCCGATGACGACGCCCATGCCGTGGTCGATGAAGAAGCGCCGGCCGATCGTCGCGCCGGGGTGGATCTCGATGCCGGTCAGGAACCGCACCAGCTGCGACAGGAGCCGCGCCGGCAGGCGCCAGCCGGCGACCCAGAGCCGGTGCGCGAGCCGGTACGACCAGATGGCGTGCAGCCCCGAATACGCGAGGAAGACCTCGAGATCGCCCCGCGCAGCTGGGTCGTGCGAGCGAGCGGTCGCGAGGTCTTCCCTGAACGTCCTGAGGATGGGCACCCGCTCAGTCAAGCAGACCTTCGTACAGGACCGTGGACAGGTACCGCTCGCCGTAGCTCGCTACGATGACCACGATGGTCTTCCCGGCGTTCTCGGGGCGCTTCGCGAGCTGCGTCGCAGCGTAGACCGTGGCGCCCGACGAGATGCCGCCGAGGATGCCCTCCTCGATGCCGAGGCGGCGCGCGGTCGCGACGGACTGGTCGATGTTCACGTCGATGATCTCGTCGTAGACCTCGCGGTCCAGGATCTCGGGCACGAAGTTCGCGCCGATGCCCTGGATCTTGTGCGGGCCGGGCTGGCCGCCGTTGAGGATGGGCGACTCGGCCGGCTCGACGCCGACGACCTGCACCTCGGGCTTGCGCTCCTTGAGCACCTGGCCGACGCCCGTGATGGTGCCGCCCGTGCCGATGCCCGACACGAAGATGTCGACGCCGCCGTCGGTGTCGTTCCAGACCTCCTCGGCGGTGGTGAGGCGGTGGATCTCGACGTTGGCCTGGTTCTCGAACTGCTTGGCGAGCACCGCGCCGGGCGTCTCGGCCGCGATCTGCTCGGCGCGCGCGACGGCGCCCTTCATGCCCTCGCCGCCCGGCGTCAGCACGAGCTCGGCGCCGTAGGCGCGCAGGAGCGCGCGGCGCTCCTTCGACATCGTCTCGGGCATCGCGATGATGACCCGGTAGCCGCGGGCGGCGCCGATCATGGCGAGCGCGATGCCGGTGTTGCCGCTCGTGCCCTCGACGATGGTGCCGCCGGGCTGGAGCGCGCCCGTAGCCTCGGCGGCGTCGACGATGCCGATGCCGAGGCGGTCCTTCACGCTCGCGCTGGGGTTGTAGAACTCCAGCTTGGCGAGCACGGTCGCCTCGGCGCCGTCGGTCACGCGGTTCAGCCGCACGAGGGGCGTGCGACCGAAGACCTCGGTGATGTTGTCGAAGACCTGGGCCATGGCTGCTTCCTCTCGGATGGGCGTCGTCGTCGGCGACGACCGGGTTCGCTGGCGGGGGCGGATGCCGCGGCCCAGCCTACGGCGGCGCCTGCCGCCGGTCACGTGCGTTACATTCCATTTCGTGAATAGGGGCACGGATCAGGCCGGAGGACGCGACCTGCGCGCGGTGCGCGCCGAGACGGTCGGGCGCCTCGCGGCGGCCGGCGTGCCCGACCCCGACGTCGACGCAGAACTGCTCATCGGCCACGTGCTCGGGCTCTCACGGGGCGGTGTGCAGGCCCGGCTCGTCGTCGGCGGCGTGCTCGGCGACGCGGATGCCGCGACGCTCGAGTCGCTCGTCCGCCGCCGCGAGCGGCGCGAGCCGCTGCAGCACCTCACCGGCCGCGCCGCGTTCCGCTCGCTCGAGCTCGCGGTGGGACCGGGCGTCTTCGTCCCGAGGCCCGAGACCGAGCAGGTCGCGCAGCTCGCCATCGACGCGCTGCGCGCGACCGCCGAGCCCGAGCCGATCGCGATCGACCTCGGCTCGGGCAGCGGGGCGATCGCGCTCGCGATGGCGACCGAGGTGCCGCACGCCCGCGTGTGGGCGGTCGAGAACTCGCCCGCGGCGTTCCCGTGGACGCGTCGCAACGTCGAGGAGGTCGGCGCTCCCAACCTCGAGCTCGTGTTCGACGACCTGGCGACCGCGCTCACCGAGCTCGACGGACGCGCGGCGGTCGTCATCTCCAATCCGCCGTACGTGCCGGCCGGGGAGCTCCCGCGCGATCCCGAGGTGCGCCTGCACGATCCCGAGGCGGCGCTCTACGGCGGCCCCGACGGGCTCGACGTCGTGCGCGTGCTCTCGACCCGGGCCGCCGACCTGCTGCATCCGGGCGGCCTGCTCGTCATCGAGCACGCCGAGACGCAGTCGGCGCCGATCGCGGCGATCCTCGCGGCCGACGGCTGGCGCGCGATCGCGCACCACCGCGACCTCACGTCGCGCGACCGCGCCACGACCGCACTGCGCTGAGCGGAGGCCCCGGAGCGCGCGACCGGGCCGAGCGTGCGGCCCGCGGCATCCGTCGCCTCAGTGCCCTTCGTGCCGCGTCCGCGCCTCGCGCACCGCCTGGCGCTCCACCTTGCGCGCGTCGCGCAGGCGCTTCTCGGCCTCGCGCACCGCCTTGCGCGACTCGCGCACGCGCTTGTCCCCCGACACCTCGGCCGGCTCGTGGTGCGCGGCCGGCGGAGCGGGCCTCGGGCCCTGCTCGCGCTTCGCGACGTAATCGGCGACGCCGTCGAGCACGCGCTCGAGCCCGAACGCGAACGGGTCCTCGCCCTCGGCGAAGACCCCGGCGTCGACCGCGCGCCGCAGCGCGGGGAACTCGTCGGCCGTGACGAACGCGTCGAGCACGGCCGACCGCCCGTCGTCGATCGCCTGCGGGTCGATCCCCGCCGCGCCGGCGGCGACTTCGTAGGAGCGCTCGATGGTGCTCTGCCAGCGCAGCTGGCCGGTCACGAGCAGGATGACCGCCACGCGCTCGTCCTCGTCGAGCGGCACATCCGACAGGGAGCCGAGCATCGCGTCCATCCACGCGAGGTTGTTCGGCGTCACGGGCGTGCCCTGGATCGGGATGTCGAGCAGCCACGGGTGGACCCGGTGCATCTCGAGCTGCGCCCGGCCGATGGCGCGCAGCCGCTCCCGCCAGTCCGTCGGGTCGACCTCGGGATCGGGCTCGGGGGGCAGGCCGGTGCCGCGCTCCTGCATGAGCACGAGCAGGTCGTCCTTCGCGGTGACGTACCGGTAGAGCGACATCGTGGTGTAGCCGAGCGACTGCGCGACCCGGCTCATGGACACCGCCGCGAGCCCCTCGGCGTCGGCGATCTCGACGGCCGCGTCGACGATCCGCTCGATGCTCATCTCGCGCTTCGGGCCGCGCTGGGGGTTGGCGGCGACGCCCCAGGCGAGGGCGACGCCCCGCGGCAGCTCGGGCTCGACGGGTGTCTCGGGGGTCATCCGGCTCCAATCGGCGGGAGATGCTTGCGTCCAGTGTAGAACTGTGTATTACTTAAACAGTCGTGCATGGCATAAACAGTTTAACTCGTACACCGGAAAGGCGCAGCCCATGACCCTCGCGATCGATGCGCGCGGCATCGCCAAGCGATTCCGCTCCACCGAGGTCCTCAGCGACCTCGACCTCGCGGTCGAGGCCGGCAGCGTGTTCGCCCTCCTCGGGCCGAACGGCGCCGGCAAGACCACGACCATCAACATCCTCACGACGCTCGTCCGGCCCGACGCCGGCACGGCGCTCGTCGCCGGCGCCGACGTGCTCGCCGACCCCGACGGCGTGCGCGCGCGCATCAGCCTCACCGGGCAGTCGGCCGCCGTCGACGAGGTCCTCACCGGGCGCGAGAACGTCGTCATGCTCGCCCGGCTCTCCGGCCTCGGCGCCCGTGCGGCCCGCGCCCGCGCCGACGAGCTGCTCGACCGGTTCGATCTCGCCGAGGCATCCGGCCGACGCGTGGCCACCTACTCGGGCGGGATGCGACGGCGCCTCGACCTCGCGCTGAGCCTCGTCGTGCCGACCCCCGTGATCTTCCTCGACGAGCCGACCACGGGCCTCGACACGCGCAGCCGGCAGGAGCTCTGGCGCATCATCCGCGAGGTCGCCGATCAGGGTGCGACGGTCTTCCTCACCACGCAGTACCTCGAGGAGGCCGATCGGCTCGCCGACCGCGTCGCGGTGCTCGATCGCGGGCGGATCGCGGCCGAGGGCACGGCGAGCGTGCTCAAGGCGCAGGTCGGCGGCGAGGTCGTGGAGCTCCTCGGCCCCCACGACGAGGTGCTCGCCGAACTGCCCACCGACGGCACCGTGCACGGGCTCCGCGCCGCGGTCGACGAGCTCGACCGGCTCGCGGCATCCGCCGTCGACGGCGCCAGGGTCGCCATCCGCCGCCCGAGCCTCGACGACGTCTTCCTCGCCATCACCTCGCACCCGGCGGAGTCCGGGCGCGAGGCCGACCTCATCGGAACGAAGGGCTGACCATGACCACCCTCATCGACACCGCACCGTCGCGCGCCGGCTCGGCACCCGCGCTCGTGCGGTCCCGCCCCGCCGGGATCACGGCCGAGGCCGTCTTCATCCGCCGGAGCATCACGCACTCGCTGCGCGACACCGAGGCGCTGCTCATGGCGGTGTTCCTGCCGACCATGCTCATGCTGCTCTTCACGTACGTGTTCGGCGGCGCACTCGATCCCTCGGGCGGCTACGTGAACTACGTCGTGCCCGGCATCATCCTGCTCTGCGCGGGGTTCGGGGCGAGCTCGACCGCGATGTACGTCGCACGCGACATGACGACGGGGATCATCGACCGCTTCCGCACCATGCCGTTGCGTGCCGGCGCCGTGCTCACCGGCCACGTGGTCGCGAGCGTGCTGCGCAACCTCTTCGCGACCGGCGTCGTCATCGGCGTCGCGCTGCTCGTGGGCTTCCGGCCGACCGCGACGCCGTTCGAGTGGGTGCTCGCGATCGGGCTCATCGCACTGTACATCCTCGCGATCACGTACCTGTTCGCCGCGATCGGCCTCGCGGCGGGCAGCCCCGAGGCGGCGAACGCGTACGGCTTCATCCTGCTGTTCCTGCCGTACCTGTCGAGCGCGTTCGTCCCCGTCGAGACGCTGCCCGACTGGCTCGCGTGGTTCGCCGAGCACCAGCCGATCACGCCGATCATCGAGACGATCCGGAGCCTGCTCATGGGCACGCCCATGGGCGACTCCGCCTGGTGGGCCGTGGGCTGGTGCCTGCTGTTCATCGCGGTGGCGGCGGTGTGGGGCGCGTGGCTCTTCCGCCGCAAGGCGGGCCGCCGCTGACGCGAGCGCGAACGACGACGGATGCCGCGGGCCGCACGGGCGCGCGGCATCCGTCGTCCCGTGCGAGGGCGCTGCCGCGGGCGACGCGCAGGGCCGTCCCCATGCCCCGGGGACGAGGAGCCCGCTGGTCTAGAATCGAGCGGTCATGACCTCCATCTACGACTGCTCGGTCGATTCCCAGCTGCTCACCGGCATGCGACTCGCACGTGGCGCCATCGGCCGCGGCGAGCTCGTCGTGATCCCCACCGACACGGTCTACGGGGTCGCCGCCGACGCGTTCGACCCGAAGGCCGTGGAGCGCCTCCTGCACGCGAAGGGCCGCGAGCGCACCTCGCCGCCCCCGGTGCTCATCCCCGGCATCCCCACGCTCGACGCGCTCGCGACCGAGGTGCCCGAGCCCGTGCGCCGGCTCGTCGCCGAGTTCTGGCCGGGCGGGCTCACCGTGATCCTGCACGCGCAGCCGTCGCTGCAGTGGGACCTCGGCGAGACGCGGGGCACCGTGGCCCTGCGCATGCCGGCCAACCGGATCGCGCTCGAGCTCCTCTCGGAGACCGGGCCGCTCGCGGTGTCCAGCGCGAACCTCTCGGGGCAGCCGTCGGCGACCACGGCCGTCGACGCGCAGGCCATGCTCGGCGAGTCGGTGGAGGTCTACCTCGACGGCGGCCCGGCCGGCGAGGAGTACGAGGCCATCGGCGAGCGGCCGGGCGACACGAGCTCGACCATCGTCGACGCGACCTCGCTCTCGGGCGAGGGCGGCCTGCTGCGCATCGTGCGGGCCGGCGTCATCTCCCGCGAGCGCATCGCCGCGGTCGTGGGGGAGGAGCTGCTCGCGCCCGCCGACGGCGAGGAGGCCGCCGAGACCGTGCCGGTCGCGCCCGAGGACGAGGCGATCGCCGTCGAGGATTCGGGATCCGACGCGCCCGGGGCATCCGAAGCGCCTGCGGCGTCCGACGCGCCTGTGGCATCCGACGCGCCCGCGGCATCCGACGCGCCTGCGGCATCCGCTCGCGCCACCGCCGACGATGGAGCGGATGCCGCCGCCTCATGACCCTCTTCCTCGCGCTCGCCCTCGTGGCCGCGCTCGTCACCTTCGGCGGCTCGGTGCTCGTCTGGAAGCTCAGCCTCAAGTACCGCCTCTACCCGAAGATCCGCGAGCGCGACGTGCACACGCGCCCGACGCCGAGGCTCGGCGGCATCGCGATGTTCGTCGGCATCCTCGCGGCGATCGGCGCGGCGGCGTTCGTGTCGACGCTCGGCTCGTCGCGGTTCTCGGTCGTGTCGATCATCTTCCAGAACCCGACGCAGATGCTCGCGATCCTCGGGGCGGCGCTGCTCATCGTGCTCATCGGCGTCGCCGACGACATCTGGGACCTCGACTGGACCACGAAGCTCGCCGGCCAGTTCATCGCGGCGGGCCTCATCGCGTGGCAGGGCGTGTCGATCGTGTCCCTCCCGATCGGCGGCATCACGGTCGGCTCATCGTGGATGAGCGCGACGATCACGGTCTTCACGATCGTGCTCGTGATGAACGCGATCAACTTCATCGACGGCCTCGACGGGCTCGTCGCGGGCGTCGCCCTCATCGCGAACGGCGTGTTCTTCCTCTACACGTACCTGCTCGTGCAGAAGACGTCGCCGCTCAACTACTTCAACCTCGCGTCGCTGCTCGCGATCGTCGTGGTGGGCGCGTGCGCCGGGTTCCTGCCGCTGAACTGGCATCCCGCGAAGCTCTTCATGGGCGACGCCGGCGCGCTGCTCATCGGACTGCTCATGGCCACCTCGGCCATCGCGGTCACGGGCCAGATCGACCCGGCGTCACTCGGGCTCGGCGAGCTGTTCCCGGCGTTCATCCCGATCATCCTGCCGTTCGCGGTGCTCGTGATCCCATTGCTCGACTTCGGGCTCGCGGTCGTACGACGGCTGCGCGCCGGCAAGTCGCCGTTCGCGGCCGACCGCAAGCACCTGCACCACCGCCTGCTCGACATGGGCCACTCGCATCTCAACGCCGTGCTCATCTTCTACGCCTGGACGGCGGTCGCCTCGGTCGGATGCCTCCTCTCGTTCGTGTTCCCCGTGTACTTCGGCATCCCGTCGGGGTGGGCGTTCCTCCTGCTCGCGATCGGGTTCCTCGTCTGCGCGGCCTTCACGCTCGCGCCGCTCGGACGACGCAAGCGCCTCACGGTCGCGGCCGAGGCCGACGGCGACGACCGGGTCGGCGCGACGGTGTTCGACGAGCTCGAGTCGTCCGAGCCGGTGCCGGTGGCGACGGGTGCGGTGCCCGTGGCGACGGGTGCGGTGCCGGTGGCGACGGGTTCCCTTCCATTGGGCTCCGGCGATGTCACCGGCCCGGCTTCAGGTCAGGGCCGCCCGGTAGAATCGGGCGACCCCGAACTGGAGCACGATGACCGACGCACGTCCTGAACCCGCCGACCGCACGCCCACCTCGAACCCGGTGCTCCGCAGGGCGCTCATCTGGGGCGGGCTGCTCGCCGCGATCGTCCTCGTGGTGAGCGGGGTCCTCGGGCTCGTGTTCGCCGGCACCGAGGGGCTCGTGAGCGCCCTCGTCGGCACGCTCATGGCCGTGGTGTTCATGGGCATCACGGCGGCGAGCATCCTGCTCGCGAACCGGTTCGCCGGAAGCGACGTGTTCGTCGGCATCTTCTTCGGCATCGTGCTCGGCGGCTGGCTCCTGAAGTTCATCGTCTTCATCGTGCTCGTGGTCGTGCTCCGCGACGCCGACTGGCTCAACCCGACCGTGCTGTTCCTCAGCCTCGTCGGGGGCGTGATCGCCTCGCTCGTGGTCGACGTGATCGTCGTCGCGACCTCGCGGATGCCCTATGCGAGCGATGTGAAGCTGCCCCAGGCACCGACCGACGACTGAGCCCATCTCGAATTCGTCTGCTCGTAGAAGTCTTGCTAGAGTAATGGCGATCCCCCCGGTTTCCGCGCTTTTTCACGTGTGCGGAAACTGTTCCGATGTTCGACGACGCGAGAGCCGAGCTCCACGCCCCGAAACAGGAGATAGCGCTGCTAGCTAACGCTCTGAACCTGCTGGTTCCGACTGCAACCGATGATGGTGAGTTCCACGGGCCGTCGATCATGGAGTTCTTCCCCGACCCGATCGTGTTCGAGGGAACCCCCTTCGAGATCAACCGCATCATCCTGGTCCGCTGGGTCGCGGTCATCGCGCTGCTCCTCGTGTTCTGGCTCGGCACGCGCCGCATGAAGGTCGTCCCCGGGCGGTTCCAGAGCCTCGTCGAGATGGGCCTCGACCTCGTCCGCGTGAACATCGCCGACGACCTGCTCGGCAAGAAGGACGGCCGTCGGTTCCTGCCGCTCCTCACCACCATCTTCTTCCTCGTGCTGTTCATGAACCTCACGGGCGTCATCCCGTTCCTGAACATCGCCGGCACGTCGGTCATCGGCGTGCCCCTGGTGCTCGCGATCGTCGCGTACGTCACGTTCATCTACGCCGGCATCAAGAAGAGCCCCAAGAACTTCTTCAAGAACTCGCTGTTCCCCTCGGGTGTCCCGTGGCCGGTGTACATCATCGTCACGCCCATCGAGCTGATCTCGACGTTCATCATCCGCCCGATCACGCTCACCCTCCGACTCATGATGAACATGATCGTCGGCCACCTCCTGCTCGTGCTCTTCTTCGCGGCCACGCAGTTCTTCATCTTCAACCTCGGCGGCTGGTACACGGCCCTCGGCGTCGGGACGCTCGCCTTCGGCCTCGTCTTCACGCTCTTCGAGGTCCTCGTCGCCGTCCTGCAGGCCTACGTCTTCGCACTCCTCACCGCGGTCTACATCCAGCTCGCGGTGGCGGAAGAGCACTGAGCCCGGGCACCCGCCCAGAACATCCCTAGGAAAGGAAAACCCCAACGTGGACGCAACTACCGTTCTCGCTGAGATCAACGGCAACATCGCGACCGTCGGCTACGGCCTCGCGGCGATCGGCCCGGCCATCGGCGTGGGCATCGTCGTCGGCAAGACGATCGAGGGCGTCGCCCGCCAGCCCGAGCTCGCCGGCCGCCTCCAGGTGCTGATGTGGATCGGCATCGCCTTCACCGAGGCGCTCGCCTTCATCGGCATCGCGACCTACTTCATCTTCGTCTGATCGACCCCGCGCACCTGAGGAGGCCAACGTGCTTCATGCAGTACTGAGGGCTGCTGAGGAGGGCCACGAGACGACCCCGAACCCGGTCCTGCCCGCGACCTACGACATCGTCTGGTCGGCAGTCTGCTTCGTGGTGATCCTCGTGTTCTTCTGGATCTACGTGCTCCCGCGCGTTCGGAAGCTGCTCGATGAGCGCGCCGAGGCGATCGAGGGCAACATCGCGAAGGCCGACGAGGCCCAGCGCAAGGCCGAGGCGGCGCTCGAGGAGTACACCGCCCAGCTCGCCGATGCGCGGGCCGAGGCCGGCCGCATCCGTGAGACCGCCCGCGAGGACGGCCGGAAGATCGTCGCAGAGGCGAAGGACCAGGCGACCAGCGAGGCGGCCCGCGTCACCGCGACCGCTCAGGCGCAGATCGAGGCGGAGCGTCAGTCGGCGCTCGTGTCGCTGCGCTCCGAGGTGGGCACCCTGGCGATCGACCTCGCGTCGGGCGTCATCGGCGAGAGCCTCACCGACGACCGCAAGGCGCAGAACGTCGTGGACCGCTTCCTCGCCGATCTCGAGGCGAGCGAGCAGGCCGCTGCCGGAGGGAAGAAGTAATCCATGGGTAGCGCTACGAGAGGGGCCCTCGCCGGCACGCGAGCCGCGCTCGCGCAGCTCGGCCGGGCCGAGCTGCAGGTCGCAGAGGACCTCCTCGCGGTCGGCCGCGTCGTGGGCTCGTCGTCGCAGCTGCGCTCGGCGCTCATCGACGCCGAGGCGGACGACGCGCAGAAGCGCACGCTCGTCGAGTCCGTCTTCGGCGCCAAGATCACGGCCGACGCGGTGACGCTCGTCACCGCGGCCGCGACGCGGCGCTGGTCGACCGGCGACGACTTCATCGCCGGTCTCGAGGACCTCGGCTACCGCGTCGCCGCGGAGTCGGCCCCCGAGGGCGTCGAGATCGACGCGGAGCTCTTCGCGTTCGAGCGCGCCGTGGCATCCGACGCCGAGCTCGAGCTCGCGCTGGGCAGCAAGCTCAGCCCGCTGCCCTCGAAGCTCGCGCTCGTCGACCGGCTGCTCGTCGGCAAGGCGTCGCCGCAGACCGTGGCGATCGTGCGGCACCTCGTGCAGCAGCCGCGCGGCCGCCGCATCGGCGAGCTGCTGCGGCACGCGGCATCCGTCGTCGCCGACCAGCGCGGCTTCGACGTCGCGACGATCACGACCGCGGTGCCCCTCACGGCCGAGCAGCTCGGGCGCCTCGCCCAGGGCCTCGTCGCGCAGGCCGGCCGCCGGGTCCGATTCGACACCATCGTCGACCCCGCCGTCATCGGCGGAGTCCGCGTGCAGATCGGCGACGACGTCATCGACGGCAGCGTCGCCTCGCGCCTCAGCGAGCTGAGGCAGAAGCTTGCCGGCTGACGCCGGATGAATCGACCGGCGTCCCGCGCCGCGACACACCAGTAGCTGGTCAACCGGCACAGAAAAGGGCCCGGCCCTTCAGAAAAGGAAATGGCAATGGCAGAACTCTCCATCAGCCCTGACGAGATCCGTTCCGCTCTCTCGGAGTTCGTCTCGTCGTACGAGCCCGGCCAGGCGCAGAAGACCGAGGTCGGGTACGTCTCCGACGCGGCCGACGGCATCGCGCACGTCGAGGGCCTGCCCTCGGTCATGGCGAACGAGCTCGTCCGCTTCGCGGACGGCACGCTCGGCCTCGCGCTGAACCTCGACGAGGACGAGATCGGCGTCGTCGTGCTCGGCGAGTTCACCGGCATCGAGGAGGGCATGGAGGTGACTCGCACGGGCGAGGTCCTCTCGGTGCCCGTCGGCGAGGGCTACCTCGGCCGCGTCGTCGACCCGCTCGGCAACCCGATCGACGGCCTCGGCGAGATCACCGGCATCGAGGGCCGCCGCGCCCTCGAGCTCCAGGCGCCCGGCGTCATGCAGCGCAAGTCGGTGCACGAGCCGCTGCAGACCGGCATCAAGGCGATCGACGCGATGATCCCGATCGGCCGCGGCCAGCGCCAGCTCATCATCGGCGACCGCCAGACCGGCAAGACCGCGATCGCGATCGACACGATCATCAACCAGAAGGCCAACTGGGAGTCGGGCGACCCCTCGAAGCAGGTCCGCTGCATCTACGTCGCGATCGGCCAGAAGGGCTCGACCATCGCCTCGGTGAAGGGCGCGCTCGAGGACGCCGGCGCGATGGAGTACACCACCATCGTCGCGGCGCCCGCGTCCGACCCCGCCGGCTTCAAGTACCTCGCGCCGTACACGGGCTCGGCCATCGGCCAGCACTGGATGTACGACTCGAAGCACGTCCTCATCATCTTCGACGACCTGTCGAAGCAGGCCGAGGCCTACCGCGCCGTGTCGCTGCTCCTCCGCCGCCCGCCGGGCCGTGAGGCGTACCCCGGTGACGTCTTCTACCTGCACTCGCGCCTGCTCGAGCGTTGCGCGAAGCTGTCCGACGAGCTGGGCGCCGGCTCGATGACGGGCCTGCCCATCATCGAGACGAAGGCGAACGACGTCTCGGCGTACATTCCGACCAACGTGATCTCGATCACCGACGGCCAGATCTTCCTCCAGTCCGACCTGTTCAACGCCAACCAGCGTCCCGCGGTCGACGTCGGCATCTCGGTCTCGCGAGTCGGCGGCGACGCCCAGGTCAAGTCGATCAAGAAGGTCTCGGGCACGCTGAAGCTCGAGCTCGCGCAGTACCGCTCGCTCGAGGCGTTCGCGATGTTCGCGTCCGACCTCGACGCGGCGAGCCGCCGCCAGCTCGCGCGCGGCGCCCGCCTCACCGAGCTCCTCAAGCAGCCGCAGTACTCGCCGTACCCCGTCGAGGAGCAGGTCGTCTCGATCTGGGCCGGCACCAACGGCAAGCTCGACGAGGTGCCCGTCGAGGACATCCTGCGCTTCGAGCGCGAGCTCCTCGACTACCTCGGCCGCAACACCGACGTGCTCAGCGAGCTCCGCGAGACCAACGTCCTCTCGGACGACAACGTCTCGACGCTCGAGGCCGAGGTCGACAAGTTCAAGCTCGAGTTCCAGACCGGCGAGGGCAAGCCGCTCGCCTCGGTCGGACGCGAGGAGTTCGAGGCCAGCGCCGAAGAGGACGTCAACCAGGAGAAGATCGTCAAGGCTCGCCGCTAGGCGACCGCGATCGACGACGAACTCTAGGGATACAGGAGAGACATGGGAGCGCAACTTCGGGTCTACCGGCAGAAGATCAGGTCTGCCCAGACGACGAAGAAGATCACGAAGGCGATGGAGCTCATCGCCGCCTCGCGCATCCAGAAGGCGATGGCGCGCGTGACGGCTTCGTCGCCGTACTCGCGTGCCATCACCCGCGCCGTGTCGGCCGTCGCGACGTACTCGAACGTCGACCACGTGCTCACGACGGAGCCCGAGAAGATCGAGCGCGCCGCCGTGGTCATCCTCACGTCGGACCGCGGCCTGGCGGGCGCCTTCAACTCGCAGGTGCTCCGCGAGGCGGAGGAGCTCAGCGAGCTGCTCCGTTCGCAGGGCAAGGAGGTCGTGTACTTCCTCGTCGGCCGCAAGGCGGTGGGCTACTTCCAGTTCCGCCGCCGGGCGTCCGAGCGGCAGTGGACCGGCAGCTCCGAGAACCCCGAGTTCGAGCTCGCCAAGGAGATCGCGGACGCGGTGCTCGAGGTGTTCCTCCGCGACGCCGCCGACGGCGGCGTCGACGAGATCCACGTCGTCTACAACCGGTTCGTCAGCATGATGACGCAGTCGCCCGAGATCGTGCGCCTGCTGCCGCTCGAGGTCGTCGAGGGCGTCGAGGAGCCCGACGCCACGGTGCAGCCGCTGTACGAGTTCGAGCCCGACGTCGAGACGGTGCTCGACTCGCTCCTGCCGGTGTACATCGAGAGCCGCATCTTCAACGCCCTCCTGCAGTCCGCGGCCGCGAAGCACGCGGCGACGCAGAAGGCGATGAAGTCCGCGTCAGACAACGCCGACAAGCTCATCACCGACTACACCCGGCTGGCGAACGAAGCGCGCCAGGCCGAGATCACGCAGCAGATCGCCGAGATCGTGGGCGGCGCCGACGCGCTCGTCGCAAAGAAGTAATCCAGAAAAGAGAGAGCCAGAATGACTGACACCGCAACCGCGCCGGTCGCCGCGTCGACCGCCGGCGCCGTCGGCCGCATCGCCCGTGTGACGGGCCCCGTCGTCGACATCGAGTTCCCGCACGACTCGATCCCCGACATCTACAACGCTCTCAAGACCGAGATCACGATCGGCGGCGAGACCTCCATCCTCACGCTCGAGGTCGCCCAGCACCTCGGCGACGACCTCGTCCGCGCCATCGCGCTGAAGCCCACCGACGGGCTCGTGCGCGGCCAGGAGGTCACCGACACCGGCGAGGCGATCTCGGTGCCCGTCGGCGACGTCACCAAGGGCAAGGTCTTCAACGTCATCGGCGAGATCCTGAACGGCGAGCCCGGCGAGCAGGTCGAGATCACCGAGCGTTGGCCGATCCACCGCAAGCCCCCGGCCTTCGACCAGCTCGAGTCGAAGACCCAGCTCTTCGAGACCGGCATCAAGTCGATCGACCTCCTCACCCCCTACGTGCAGGGTGGAAAGATCGGCCTCTTCGGTGGTGCGGGCGTCGGCAAGACCGTCCTCATCCAGGAGATGATCCAGCGCGTGGCGCAGGACCACGGTGGTGTGTCGGTGTTCGCCGGCGTGGGCGAGCGCACCCGTGAGGGCAACGACCTCATCCACGAGATGGACGAGGCGGGCGTCTTCGACAAGACCGCCCTCGTCTTCGGCCAGATGGACGAGCCGCCGGGGACGCGTCTGCGCGTCGCCCTGTCGGCGCTCACGATGGCGGAGTACTTCCGCGACGTGCAGAAGCAGGACGTGCTCCTCTTCATCGACAATATCTTCCGCTTCACGCAGGCGGGCTCCGAGGTGTCGACGCTGCTCGGCCGCATGCCCTCCGCGGTGGGCTACCAGCCGAACCTCGCCGACGAGATGGGCATCCTGCAGGAGCGCATCACCTCGACGCGCGGTCACTCGATCACCTCGCTGCAGGCGATCTACGTGCCGGCCGATGACTACACCGACCCGGCCCCGGCCACGACGTTCGCGCACCTCGACGCCACGACCGAGCTCTCGCGTGAGATCGCGTCGAAGGGTCTCTACCCGGCGATCGACCCGCTGACCTCGACGTCGCGCATCATGGACCCCCGCTACCTGGGCGAGGACCACTACCGCGTCGCGACCACGGTCAAGCAGATCCTCCAGAAGAACAAGGAGCTGCAGGAGATCATCGCGATCCTCGGTGTCGACGAGCTCTCCGAGGAAGACAAGATCACCGTGGCCCGCGCGCGCCGCATCCAGCAGTTCCTCTCGCAGAACACCTACATGGCGAAGAAGTTCACGGGTGTCGAGGGCTCGACCGTTCCGCTCAAGGACACCATCGAGTCGTTCGACGCGATCGCCCGCGGCGACTTCGACCACGTGGCCGAGCAGGCGTTCTTCAACGTCGGCCCGATCTCGGACGTCGAGGAGAACTGGGCCCGCATCCAGAAGGAGAACGGCTGAGCATGGCCGCCCTCAACGTGAGCGTCGTCTCGGCCGACCAGGAGGTCTGGTCGGGCGAGGCGTCCATGGTGGTCGCCCGCACGGTCGAAGGCGAGATCGGCATCCTGCCCGGCCACGAGCCCATGCTGGCCATCCTCGCCGGCGGCGAGGTGCGTGTGACGCTGCCCAGTGGCGAGAAGGTCATGGCCACCGCGGAGGACGGCTTCCTGTCGGTCCAGTCGGACTCGGTCCAGGTGGTCGCGTCCCGCGCCGAGCTGTCCTGAGGAGTTCCGGATGCAGGGGGAGCAGCCGATCGACCGCCAGTTCGGTGACCTGAGCGTCACCCAGCTCATCGTCATGGCCGGGTTGCCGGGAGCGGGCAAGTCGACGATCGGGGAGATCGTCGGCGCCCGCCTCGGCGCCACGGTCGTCTCCGTCGACCCGATCGAGTCGTCCATCCTGCGTGCGGGGATCGACTCCGACCAGCCGACCGGCCTCGCCGCGTACCTGGTGGCCGAGGAGATCGCCGAGAAGGAGCTCCTCTCGGGGCGCACCGTCATCGTCGATGCGGTGAACGCCGCCGAGTCGGCCCGGCTGCAGTGGCGCGACCTCGCCGCGCGCACCGAGGTGCGGCTGCGGGTGATCGAGGTCGTCTGCTCCGACGAGGCGCTGCACCGCGCGCGGCTCGAGAAGCGCGAGCGCGGACTCCCGCACCTCGAGGAGACCACCTGGCGCGCGGTCGAGCAGAGCCTCGACGGCTACGCGCCGTGGACGGGGCCCTCGTCGGCGCTGCCGCGCATCACGATCGACAGCGTCGAGTCGCTGGGATCGAACGTGGACGCCGCGCTGTCGTTCATCGCCGCCTAGTGCTGCTCCTGCTGCCGCCGTCGGAGACGAAGCGTGACGGCGGGGACGGCGTCCTCGACCTCTCGGCGCTCTCGTTCGCCGAGTTCACCGCGGCACGTGCCGAACTCATCGAGCGGGTGGTCGAGCTCGCCGCGGATCACGAGGCCGCGATTCGAGCGCTGAAGCTCGGGCCGCGTCAGGCCGCCGAGGTCGATCGCAATCGCGCGCTCCGCGAGGCGCCGACGATGCCGGCGATCGACCGCTACACTGGCGTGCTGTACGACGCCCTCGACGCGCCGACGCTCGACGCCGAGGCCCGCGCCTTCGCGCATCGCACGGTGGTCGTGCACTCGGCGCTGTTCGGCCTCGTGCGGGCGCTCGACCCGATCCCGGCGTATCGCCTCTCGCACGACTCCCGGGTGCCCGAGGTTCGGCTGCGCCGGTTCTGGCGCGAGCCGTTGTCGGCCCTGCTCGCCGCGACGCCGGGCGTGATCCTCGACCTGCGATCGGAGGGATACGCCGACCTCGGGCCCGCACCGGCGCGCGAGGGGAGCGTCTTCGTGCGCGTCGTCTCGGTGGAGGCCGACGGACGCCGTCGCGCCCTCAACCACTTCAACAAGCACGCGAAGGGTCGGTTCACCCGCGCGTTCGTCGAGTCGCGGCCAGAGGTCGCCTCGATCGAGGAGCTCGTCGAGTGGGCCCGCGCCGAGGGATTCCGCCTCGACCTGCGGGAGGCCGACCGACCCGACGCCGTGCGCGAGCTCGAACTCGTCGCCTGAGCGAGCGGGCGGGCGGGCGCGGGCGGGCGGGCGTGGTCGACCCGGCCGCGCCTGATCGACCCGGCCACGCCTGATCGACCCGACGGCGCCGGCTCTCAGGAGCGAACCGCGGCGGCCGCCTCGTCGGCGTGACGCTCGGCGTTCGAGCGGAAGCAACCGGCGAGGTGGTCGTCGACCATGCCCGCCGCCTGCATGAGCGCGTACATCGTCGTGGGACCGACGAAGCGGAAGCCGAGCTTGCGCAACTGCTTGCTCATGGCGGTCGACTCGGGCGTGGTCGCCGGCACCTCGGCGAACGAAACGGGCGAATCGTCGCGGGGCGGCGGCGCGAAGCCCCAGAGCAGTTCGTCGAGCGGCTGGTCGAGTGCGAGGGTGGCACGGGCGTTCTGGATCGTGGCCTCGATCTTGCCGCGATGGCGGATGATGCGGGCGTCGCCCAGGAGGCGCTCGACGTCGGCTTCCGTCATCGCCGCGACCTGCGCCGCGTCGAAATCGTGGAAGACCTCGCGGAACGCGGGACGGCGTCGGAGGATCGTGATCCACGAGAGTCCCGACTGGAATCCCTCGAGGCAGACCTTCTCGAGCAGTCGCACCGGATCGTGCTGGGGCGTGCCCCATTCCTCGTCGTGGTAGCGCCGGTACTCGGGGTCGGCGGCACCCCACGCACAGCGTGCAAGCCCGTCGTCGCCCGTGACGACCTCGGGCGGTGGCACGACGCTCACGCGGCGAAGCCGATGCGCTCGTGCCCGAGGAGCCAGAGCTTGGTCGGGATGCCCTCGCCGCCGGAGTAGCCGGTGATGCGCCCGTCGGAGGCGAGCACGCGGTGGCAGCCCACGATGATGGGGATCGGGTTGGCGCCCACGGCACCGCCGATCGCCCGCGCGGAGCCGGGCTTGCCGACGGCGGCGGCGAGTGCGCCGTAGGAGGTGGCCTCGCCCCAGCCGAGGCGTTCGAGCTCGGCCCAGACGGCCTCTTGGAACGGCGTTCCGGAGAATCGGACGGGGAGGTCGAACTCGGTGCGCGAGCCGGAGAAGTACTCGGTGAGCTGCGTGCGCGCGTCGTCGAGCACCGCGTTGGACCGCTCGGGCTCCCCGTCGTGGGGGAGTGCGCCGTCGCGTTCGATGGTGAGGCCGGTCACGGCCTCGTCGTCGCCGGTGAGCTCGAGGCGCCCGATGGGGCTGTCGAGGCGGATGAGGAACACGTTGGTCATGCTTCGAGCGTAGCCGCGGCATCCGACATCGACTCGCGGGAATCGGACATCGCGAGCGGCGGACCGGAACAACCGGCTGGGGAGGACGAGTCCGCGCGAACGGCGCGGCCGCGCGGCATCCGATCGCCACGGTCGCGACCCTCGCGAGGGCACGCCTAGGCTGGTCGGATGACCGATCTCGAGTACCGCTCGCTCGGCCGTTCGGGGCTCCGCGTCTCGGCGGTCGGCCTCGGCGGCAACAACTTCGGACGCACCGGAACCGCGACCGAGACCCAGGCGGGCACGAACGCGGTGGTCGAGGCCGCGCTCGCCGCCGGCGTCAACTTCATCGACACGGCCGACATCTACGGCAAGGAGTACGGGCTCAGCGAGGCGCTGCTCGGCGAGGCGCTCCGCGGTCGGCGCGACGAGGTCGTCATCGCGACGAAGTTCGGCCACGCGTCCCTGCCGTCGCCGCTGCCCGCATGGGGCGCGCGGGGCTCGCGACGGTACATCCGGCTCGCGGTCGAGGGCTCGCTCCGCCGCCTGCAGACCGACTGGATCGACCTCTACCAGCTGCACACGCCCGACCCTGCGACCCCGATCGACGAGACCATCGCGGCCCTCGACGACCTCGTCCGCGCGGGGAAGGTCCGCTACATCGGCCACTCCAACCTGAGCGGCTGGCAGCTCGCCGAGGCGGAGCTCGTGGCCCGGGAGCTCGGAGCGACCCGGTTCGTGTCGGCGCAGAACGAGTACAACCTGCTCTCGCGCGGCGCCGAGGCGGAGGTCCTGCCGGCCGCACGCCACTTCGGGCTGGGCTTCCTGCCGTTCTTCCCGCTGCAGAACGGCCTGCTGACGGGCAAGTTCCGTCGCGACGAGCACCCTGCGGACACGCGGATCATGCGCCAGCGCCGGCACATCGTCGACGATGCGCCGTGGGACGTGCTCGATCGCTACCGGGCGTTCGCGGACGAGCGGGGCATCTCGATGCTCGAGGCGACCTTCGGCTGGATGCTCGCGCAGCCGGGGCTCGCGAGCGTGATCGCGGGCACGACGCGTCCCGAGCAGGTCCGCCAGAACGCGGCGGCGGGCGGCGCGTGGCGGCCGACCGAGGCGGAGGTGGAGGAGGTCTCGGAGCTCTTCGCCGGTCGATGACGGGCTGACGCGCTGACGCGCGGATGCGGCGACGCGCTGCGCACTCGTCCTCGGCAGGTGGCGCGAGGACGGCATCCACCACATCGCGGCCGTCCTCCTCGGGCGACGGATGCCCCGGGCCCCACACTGCGGGCATGACCACCATCATCCGCGCCGCTGCGGCTCACGACCTGCTCGCGCTCGTCCCCACCCTCGCCGGCTTCGTGCCCGAGCGCTCGATCGTCTGCGTCGCGTTCCGCGGCTCGAGATCGGCCGGCGTGCTGCGCCACGACCTCCCGCGCCGCGCTCGCGACCGTCCGTCGCTCGTGTCGGCGATCGTGGGCACGCTGTGCCGGATGCCGGGCGTCGACGCCGTGGTGCCGATCGCCTACACCGACCGCACGTTCGAGGGGTCCCGTGGGCTCCCCGAGCGGGCGCTGCTCGCCCTCCTCGTCCGCCGGGCCGAGCAGGCCGGCTTCGACGTGCGCGACGCGCTCTGCCGAGCCGCCGACGGCTGGGGGTCGCTGCTCGATCCGGCCACGCCGGCCGGCGGGCACGCACTGGCGATGATCGACGAGAGCGCCGCCGCGTCGGCGCTGCCCGACGGGGAGTCCGTGCACGCGTCGTCGACCGCGAGCGCACGACTGCCCGAGCGCGACGTCGACCTCTCGGCGGCGATCGCCGCCGAGCTCGCGGCATTCGAGGGGCTCGAGGGCATCGGGGCGCAGCTGGACCGTCTCGGCGACCACGGCGACCCGGTCGCCCTCGTGGAGGCGCTCCTCGACGAGTCGCCGGTCGACGCGGCATCCGAGTCGCCCACCGCGTTGCGCCTCGCCTGGTTCCTCCACCTCGCGGAGCGGCCGCCCATCCGCGACGCCATGATGCTCCAGTTCGCGTTCGGGCCGGTCGTGGGTGCGGCCGCGCACGACGACGCCGTCGAGACCGCGGAGCGCGCCGAGCGAACCGGTGAGACCGTCGACGAGCTGGTGCGGCGCGAGGTCGCCGACAGAGCCGAGAGCGAGGTGTCGGACCTGCTCGGCCGGCTGCTGCTCGGACGGTCGACCGTTCGGCCCGACTCGGACCGCGTCGAGCGCGCGCTCGAGGTCACCCGCATCGCGGCGGCGAACGCCCCTGGCGACCTCCGCGTCGCGCCGTTGTGCATCGCGGCCTGGCTCGCGTGGTCGCTCGGCCGCGGCTCCGCGGCCGGCGCCCTCATCGACCTGGCGGTCGATGCCTCGCCGGGCCACGCCATGGCCTCGCTGCTGTCGGCGTTCATCGGCAGCGGAACCCTGCCCGAGTGGGCGTTCGTGGACCCGCGCTCATCGAGCCGTCGCCGGCTGTGAGCCCCGGATCAGTGGCCGACGAGCGGCGCGATCAGGCGGGCCGCGAGCGACGGACGCCTCGTGATCCGCTCCTCCAGGTCGGCGAACTGCATGCCGAGGATGCCGAGGTTCGCACCGGCGAAGCGCAGCGGCTCGGGCTCCCAGAGCGGCGAGCGGTGGTTCGTCCACGGCAGCGTCGTCAGCTCGGTCTCTCGGCCGAGCACGAGATCGGCGAGCGTCCGGCCGGCGAGGTTGGTCGTCGAGAGCCCGTCGCCCACGTACCCGCCCGCGAATCCGACGCCCGTCCGCGGGTTGTAGCTCGCGGTGGCATGCCAGTCGCGCGCGATGCCGAGGGGACCGCCCCACCGATGCGTGATCCGGGCGTTCCCGACGGCCGGGAACAGGTCGCGCAGCGCATCCTGCAGGTGCTCGAACACGTCGTCGACGCGCTCGTACGACGGGTCGACGCTGCTGCCCCAGTGGTAGCGGGCCCCGCGACCGCCGAACGCGAACCGGTTGTCGGCGGTGCGCTGCCCGTAGATCAGCAGGTGGCGGTAGTCGCTGAACGTCTGCCCGTGGTCGATGCCGATCGCGTCCCACACGGCGTCGTCGAGCGGCTCGGTGGCGATCATCAGCGAGTACAGCGGCATGACCCGCCGACGCACACGCGGCAACTGCGAACCGTAGCCCTCGAGGGCGATGATCACGTGCCGGGCGGACACCCGGCCCTCGTACCCCGTGTCCACCGAGCGGAACCGCACCGTCCCGGCGGCCCAGTCCCGCACCTCGGTGCGCTCGAAGAGCGAGACGCCCATCGCCTCGACCACTCGGGCGAGCCCGCGGACGAGCTTGGCCGGGTGGACGCTCGCGCACGCGGGATCGAACACGGCGGCCGGAGTCCGGCCGTCGCGGCCCGTCGCGCCGAAACGCGCCCCGACGGTTCGCTCGTCCCAGTACACGGTGCGATCGACGCCGTACTGCCGAGCCTCCGCCACGTCGGCGCGGGCGAACTCGCGCTGCACGTCGTTGCGCGCGAACACCACCGTGCCGCCGCGCTCGTAGTCGCAGTCGATCCCCTCCAGGGCGGCGACCCGGCCCACCTCATCGACGGTGTCGACCATGGCGCGCCGCATCGCGACCGCCGCGTCGAACCCGTGCCGTCGTTCGAGCGAGCCGGGGGATCGCGGGAAGAGGGCGGAGCACCAGCCGCCGTTGCGGCCCGACGCCCCGAATCCCGAGATCTCGCGCTCGAGCACGGCGATGCGCAAGTCGGGGTCGGCCTTCGCGAGGGAGTACGCGGTCCAGAGGGCGGTGAGCCCGCCGCCGACGATGCACACGTCGAAGCGGGCGTCGGCCGTGAGGGCGGGGCGCGGCGAGAGGTCGTCGCGCCCCGTCGTCACGAGGTCGTCGAGCCAGAAGCTCGCCCGCCGGTATGCGGCGGGCGAGCCATCGGTGGCGCGGTGCAGCGCCGTCATCAGACGCGCGCGGGCACGAGGAGGTGCTCTCCGCCGTGCTGGTGACCCTTGAAGTCCTCCGCGCGGTTGGACGCCTCGGTGAGCACCGAGCGCAGCGTCTGCTCGATCTCCTGGAACTCCGGCACGCCGATCGTGAGCGGCGGCGCGAGCTGGATGACGGGGTCGCCACGGTCGTCGGCGCGGCAGTACAGCCCGGCGTCGAAGAGGGCCTTCGACAGGAACCCGCGCAGCAGGTGCTCGGACTCCTCGTCGTTGAACGTCTCGCGGGTGGTCTTGTCCTTCACGAGTTCGATGCCGAAGAAGTACCCGTCGCCGCGCACGTCGCCGACGATCGGCAGGTCGAGGAGCTTCTCGAGCTCGGCCCGGAACAGCGGGGAGTTCTCGCGCACGCGCTCGTTGAGGCGCTCCTCCTCGAAGATGTCGAGGTTCGCGAGGGCCACGGCCGCCGACACGGGGTGTCCGCCGAAGGTGTACCCGTGGTAGAAGCTCGTCGTGCCCTTCGAGAACGGCTCGTAGATCTTCTCCGACACGATCGTCGCGCCGATGGGGGAGTAGCCCGAGGTCATGCCCTTCGCGCAGGTGATCATGTCGGGCACGTAACCGTAGGCGTCGCAGGCGAACATGTGGCCGATCCGGCCGAATGCGCAGATGACCTCGTCGCTCACGAGCAGCACGTCGTACTGGTCGCAGATCTCGCGCACGCGCTGGAAGTACCCGGGAGGAGGCGGGAAGCAGCCGCCCGAGTTCTGCACCGGCTCGAGGAAGACGGCGGCGACGGTCTCGGGGCCCTCGAAGAGGATCATCTCCTCGATGCGGTTCGCCGCCCAGACGCCGAACGCCTCGAGATCGTCGGCGGGCGCGCCGACGTCGGCCGCGCGGTAGAAGTTCGTGTTGGGCACGCGGAAGCCGCCGGGCGTGAGCGGCTCGAACATCGCCTTCATCGCCGGGATGCCGGTGATGGCGAGTGCACCCTGCGGGGTGCCGTGGTAGGCGACCGCACGCGAGATGACCTTGTGCTTGGTGGGCTGGCCCTTGAGCTTCCAGTAGTACTTCGCGAGCTTGAACGCGGTCTCGACGGCCTCGCCGCCGCCCGTGGAGAAGAACACGCGGTTGAGGTCGCCGGGCGCGTAGTCGGCGAGCCGGTCGGCGAGCTCGATCGCCGAGGGGTGCGCGTACGACCAGATCGGGAAGAACGCGAGCTCCTGCGCCTGCTTCGCGGCGACCTCTGCAAGGCGACGGCGACCGTGACCTGCGTTGACGACGAAGAGCCCCGAGAGCCCGTCGAAGTACTCGCGACCGTGGATGTCGTAGATGTGGTGGCCCTCGCCGCGCGTGATGATGGGGACGCCGTTCTCCTCCATCGTGGACTGCCGCGCGAAGTGCATCCAGAGGTGGTCCTTCGCCTTCTGCTGCAGTGCGGCGTCGTCGAAGCCGGCCGAGCCGAGGCTCGGCGCTGCGTCGATGGTGGTCATCGGGATCTCCTTCCGGGCGGCCCGCGGTCAGCGGGTGCCCCAGTTGTAGAACTGCTTCTGCAGTTTCAGGTAGACGAACGTCTCGGTGCTGTGCACGCCGGGCAGGTTGCGGATGCGCGAGTTGAGGAGGTTGATGAGCTCCTCGTCGTTCTCGCACACGACCTCGGCCATGAGGTCGAAGCTCCCCGCCGTGAGCACGACGTAGTCGAGCTCGGGGATCTCCGCGAGTCGCTCGGCGAGCTCGCGGGTGTCGCCGCCGGCGCGGATGCCGATCATCGCCTGCCGCGTGAAGCCGAGCTGCATCGGGTCGGTCACGGCGACGATCTGCATCACGCCCGACTCGGTGAGCCGCTGCACGCGCTGGCGGACCGCCGCCTCGGAGAGGCCGACGGCCTTGCCGATGTCGGCGTAGGAGCGCCGGCCGTCGACCTGGAGCTGCTCGATGATCGCCTTCGAGACGTCGTCGAGGTGCACCGGGCGCGACGAGGCGGAGCGCGGGGCGTTCGTCATGCGACCGATTGTGTCAGCGGCGGATGCCGCAAGCAAGCGATTCCGTCGATTTCCACCCATTTCACAACTGATTCCTATGCATTCACTCGCGTTTCACCACGGATCGCGCCTATCATGGGCGCCACGGCGCCGCTCCGGCGCTGCGGGCGCGCGCCCCGCGCCGACGGCACGACATCGAGGATCGACATCCCATGAGCAGCGGCACCCTCCTCAGCACCGGCACCCTCCGGAACTTCATCGGCGGCGAGTACGTGGAGGCGCAGGGCGACGACGCACTCGACCTCGTCGACCCGGCCACCGAGGAGGTCTACGGCTCGGCCCCGATCTCCACCGCGGGCGACCTGGACCGCGCCTACCGCGCGGCGTCCGACGCGTTCGAGACGTGGGGCGAGACCACCCCGGCCGAGCGCCAGCTCGCGCTCTTCCGCATCGCCGACGCGATGGAGTCGCGCGCCGACGAGTTCGCCGACCTCGAGTCGCAGGACACGGGCAAACCGCGCGCCTCGCTCGTCGCCGACGAGATCCTGCAGTCGGTCGACCAGCTCCGGTTCTTCGCGGGCGCCGCCCGCAACCTCGAGGGCCGGTCGGCGGCCGAGTACCTTGCAGGTCACACCTCGTTCGTGCGCCGGGAGCCGATCGGCGTCATCGGCCAGGTCACGCCGTGGAACTACCCGCTGAACATGGCCGTCTGGAAGATCGCACCGGCCATCGCCGCCGGCAACACGGTCGTGCTGAAGCCGTCGGACACGACGCCGCTCTCGACGCTGAAGCTCGCCGAGGTCGCGGCCGAGTTCCTGCCCGCCGGTGTGCTCAACGTCCTCACCGGCGACCGTGGCACGGGCGCCGCCCTGCTCGAGCACCCCACGCCGCAGATGGTCGCGATCACGGGCTCGGTCCGCGCCGGCATGGAGGTCGCGCGCGCCGCGGCATCCGACCTCAAGCGCGTGCACCTCGAGCTCGGCGGCAAGGCACCCGCGATCGTCTTCCCCGACAGCGACCTCCAGGCCGCCGCGGCGGGCATCGTCACCGCCGCGTATTTCAACGCCGGGCAGGACTGCACGGCCGCGACCCGCGTCATCGTCCACGAGTCGGTGCACGACGCGTTCGTCGCCGCGCTCGTGGCCGAGGCCTCGGCCAACGCCCGCACGGGCGGCCCGCGCGAGGACGGCGTCCTCTACGGCCCGCTCAACAACGCGAACCAGCTCGCGCACGTGTCGGGCTTCGTCGACCGCCTGCCCGCCCACGCCGACGTCGCCCTCGGCGGCCGCCGCCAGGGCGACCGCGGATACTTCTGGGAGGCGACCGTCGTCACCGGGCTCCGCCAGGACGACGAGGCCGTGCAGCGAGAGATCTTCGGCCCGGTGCTCACCGTGCAGTCCTTCCGCGACGACGCCGAGGCGCTGGCCATGGCGAACGGCGTCGACTACGCCCTCGCGGCATCCGTCTGGACCGGCGACCACACGCGGGCGATGCGGTTCGCGAAGCACCTCGACTTCGGCTGCGTCTGGATCAACACGCACATCCCCTTCGTGTCCGACATGCCGCACGGCGGTTTCAAGCACTCGGGCTACGGGAAGGACCTCTCCAACTACGGCTTCGAAGACTACACGCGCATCAAGCACGTGATGAGCCACATCGGCTGACGTCGCGCACGCGGTCGCACTCGCGGCGGTGCCAGACTGTTCGACATGGTCGCGGGAACCGTCACGAGCGCGGCAGTGCCCGGCGCGCCCGCGTGGGACGTCGTGGTCGGCCACCGCTTCATCGTCGCCATCGCCGCGCCCTCGCCCGACGCGACCACGTCGGCGCTCGCCGCCGCGGCGGCCGACGACGGGGTGACCGTCGAGGCGCTCGTCGGCACGATCCCGCTCGGCGGCGCCGACGCCGTCGAGTCGTTCGCCATCGTGTGGTGGCCGGGCCCCGGCACCGACGAGGTGACCGCCGTGGTGCGCGGCGACGCCGTGGTCGACCTCACGTCGCCCGGCGGCACACGGCGCTTCGACGCCCGCGGCATCCGCCCGTGGCACCTGGCGGACTTCGGCTCCGTGGTCGCGCTGCGCGTCACCGGGGTCGACGCGCCCCTCGACCGCCTCGGCGAGTCGGGCGACGCGGTGGGACATGCGCGCGCCGGCTTCCGCGCGTCCGCCGTCGAGTGGTCGGCGGCGCCGCAGCCGCCCCGCCGACCGGATGCCTCGGTCGCCGACGCCGACACGGTGCTCCTGCCGCGTCCGCACGATCCCGACACGGTGCGCACCCCCGCCGACGGCGCCCTCGTCGCCGATGCGGACGACGGGCACGCGGATGCCGACACCGTCCGGCGCCCGCGGCGAACCCCGGCGCCGAGCGTCCTGCACGATTCCGCGTTCGATGTCGCCGCACCGCCGACGTCTCGCCTCCGCGTCATCGCGCCGGTCGTCGCGCCATCGGCGGCGCCATCGCCCGACCCAGATCTCGCCGGGCGCCGGCGGCCGCGCATCCTCGGCGCGGTCCTCCGCTTCGACCCGGCGATCACGCCCACGCCCCTCGAGCCGTCGCCGGCCGTCGGCGGAGAGGCCCGTGCCGACCGCGACGGCCGCGACGCAACCGCCCACCGCGGAGCCCTCTCGCCCGAGCCCGCCGTCGCGGCATCCGTCGAGCAGCGCCCGGCACCCGGCGTCCCGGCGTTCCGCGTCGTCGGCGGCGACCCCCGCCCGGTCACGGGGCCGGTGCTCATCGGCCGACGGCCGCACGCGCCGCGCGTCCCCGATCCGCGCGGCGTCGTGCCCGAGCTCGTCACCGTCGCGTCGCCGCGCGCCGTCGTGTCGGGGACGCACCTCGAGCTGCGCGTCGAGGGGACCCGCGTCGTGGCGACCGACCTGCGCTCCACGAACGGCACGATCGTGCGGAGCGCGACGGGTGTTCGCCGCATGCGCGCGGGCGAGTCCATCGTGGTCGCACCGGGCACCCGCCTCGACCTCGGAGACGATACGATCATCGAGATCCTCCCCGCCCCCACCGCTCCACCCGAGTGACCCGAACAGACAGCAGGCACGTCCCGTGACGCAGATCGGCAACGGCAACGCGCGACATCGCGTCACGTTGCCCGACGGCACCGAGATCACGATCGCGTGGGCGGCCGTCACCGACACGGGCCTCCGTCGCGAGGTCAACGAGGACAGCTTCGTCGCGCAGGCGCCGATCTTCGCCGTCGCCGACGGCATGGGCGGGCACGCGGCCGGCGACTTCGCCAGCGCCGCCGTGGTCACCCGGCTCGCCGAGCACGGCGGCAAGTCGATGATGGGCACCCCCGAGATCGACGCGGCCCTCCGGCTCGCGGTGCAGGACATGGGCCGTGGCGCCGGCGTCACCGACGAGGGCAGCGGCACCACGGTCACGGGAGCGGCGCTCGGCAGCATCTCCGACGAGCCCGCCTGGATCGTGTTCAACATCGGCGACTCGCGCGTCTACCGGCTCGTCGGCGGCGTGCTCGAGCAGCTGACCGTCGACCACTCGATCGTGCAGGAGCTCGTCGACGCCGGCCAGATCACGCGCGAGGAGGCCGACACGCACCCGCACTCCAACGTGATCACGCGCGCCGTGGGCTTCCACGAGGCGCCGATCCCCGACTACCGCGCCATCGCGGTCGAGCCGGGAATGCGCCTGCTCATCTGCTCCGACGGGCTCACGAAGGAGCTCACGTCGTACGGCATCCGGCACTTCCTCGTGGCCAACCCGAAGCCCGAGCAGGCCGCCCGCCAGCTCGTCGATGCGGCGGTCGGCAACGGCGGTCGCGACAACATCACGGTCGTCGTGGTCGACGTGCTCAAGGTGGTCCGACCCGCTCATGCACCCCAGCACCGCAGCCCCGACAGCGACGTCGACTGACGGATGCCGCGGGCAGCCGCGGCACGTCCCCCACAGCGGTCGTGGCGGCATCCGTGCGCCCGCCTACAATGGGGGTCACCGGGGCCCGCCGGGCGTTGGTGCGGGCGCCGACGGACTCGAACGCTGGGAGGATCGTGACGAGGCGCCTGCCGTCCACTCCGCCGAACCTGCCCGGGTTCGCGTTCATCCGCGTGCTCGGCTCGGGCGGGTTCGCCGACGTCTTCCTCTACGAGCAGAACATGCCGCGTCGGCTCGTCGCCGTGAAGGTGCTGCTCGCCGAGGTCGTGAACGACGACCTGCGCCGGATGTTCCAGGCCGAGGCCAACCTGATGGCCCAGCTGTCGTCGCATCCGTCGATCCTCACGGTGTACCAGGCGAGCGTCGCCGCCGACGGGCGCCCGTACCTCGTGATGGAGTACTGCTCGTCGACGCTCGGGCAGCGCTACCGCGCCGTGCAGCTGCCGCTCGCCGAGGTGCTCTCGATCGGCGTGCGCATCTCGAGCGCCGTCGAGACAGCCCACCGGCAGGGCGTGCTGCACCGCGACATCAAGCCGTCGAACATCCTCACCACCGCCTACGGACACCCCGTGCTCTCCGACTTCGGCATCGCGGCGACCCTCGGCGAGGCCGAGACGACCGAGGCCGTGGGCTTGTCGATCCCGTGGTCGGCGCCCGAGGTGCTGCACGACGACGTGTCGGGCACCGTCGCGAGCGAGGTGTGGTCGCTCGGGGCCACCGTCTACTCGCTCCTCGCCGGGCGCAGCCCGTTCGAGGTGCCGGGCGGTGACAACGCGCCGGTCACGCTGATGGGGCGCATCGAGAAGGCCAAGCCCGCGCCGACGGGGCGGGTCGACGTGCCGCCGAGCCTCGAGCGCGTGCTCGCGCGCGCGATGTCGAAGCGGCCGCAGGACCGGCAGGCGAGTGCGCTCGAGTTCATCCGGGACCTGCAGTCGGTCGAGGAGGAGCTCGGCCTGCCGCAGACGCCGCTCGAGGTCGCGATGGACGACTGGGCCCTCGCGACCGCGGTCGACCTCGACGAGCGCACGCGCGTGAGCGGCCACCCCTCGACCATCGATCGCCAGGCGGGTCGCCGTCGCTCGCGGCGGACCCCCGCGCGGACGCAGAGCACGGCGCAGGGGATCGACGGGCGCTCGGGCGAGCTCTCGACGGGCCGCTCCCGCACCGCGCCGCCCACGATGAAGCGGCTCGTGTGGGGCATCTCCATCGCCGCCGCCCTCATCGTCGCGCTCGTCGGCGCGGGCGTCGTCGCGGTCCTGCAGGGCACCCGGTCCATCCCGGTCGTCGCGAACGTGCAGGGCTCGGTCGTCGGCGACTCGGCCGTCTTCACCTGGGACGACCCCGGGATCCAGGGCAGCGACGCCTACCTCGTCGCCGTCGACGGCGAGCCGGAGCCCGTCCAGCGCGTCGCCCGCGTCGAGATCCCTGTGCAGGAGGGCGACCGGGTGTGCGTCACCGTCACGGTGACTCGCGAGGGCAAGAGCGGTGACCCGAGCGCGGAGCGCTGCGTCGACGTCACGGGGGTCGGCTGATGCGGATGCCGAAGGTCGGCCGTCACCGTTCCGCGCTCATCACCGCGGGGGCGATCACGGGCGTGGTCGCGCTCGTCGTCGGCGTCGCCGTCGTGTCAGGCGGATACGCGGCGCAGCGGGTCGACCTCGGCGACGCGTCGGTCTGGGTGGTGAACGCGGAAGACGAGGCGGTCGGGCGCGCCAACACCAAGATCCACGAGCTGAACTCCGTGGTGCAGACGCCCGGGTCCGACGACACCGAGATCGTGCAGGAGGGCTCGACGGTGCTCGTACTCGACGGCGGCCGGGCGAACGTCGACGTCCTCGACGCGACGACCTCGGAGATCGTCGAGAAGGTCCCGGTGCCTCCCGGCGACACGACGCTCGCACTCGCCGGCGACCGCGTGGTGCTCGCGGCGAACGGCGACTTCTGGTCGATGCCCGCCGCCGACTTCGTCGACTTCGACGCCGAGTCCGACCCGCTGCTGACCTTCGGCCGCGGAACCGTCACGTCGGTCGACCCCGAGGGCGTGCTCTTCGCCTTCACGCCCTCGACGGGCGAGGTCGCGCGGGTCGATGCCGCCGGCGAGGAGACGGTCGCCGCGCGCTGGCAGTCCAGTCCCGTCGACGACGACCACGAGGTGCAGATCACCTCGATCGACCAGCACTGGGTGGTGCTCGACGAGACCGACCTCGCGCTCACGATCGACGGTCGCCGCATCGACCTCTCGGGGCTGATCGGGATCGGCGACGCGGTCCGCCTGCAGGAGCCGGCCGCCGACGGGGACACCGTCGCGATCGCGCATCGACGCGGACTCGTCGTCGTCGACCTCGACGGCGGTGCGCTGGTGCCCGTCATCGACGACGTTGCGGGCGATCCGGCCGCTCCGGTGCGCTTCGACGGATGCCTGCATGCCGCGTGGGGTGCGGCAGGGGAGGCGGCAGTCCAGTGCCCAGGGCAGCAGGGTCGGCGGATCGAACTCGGGAACACGGTCATCCGTGCGCTCGACTTCGGTGCGAACGGTGACGCGCTCGTGCTCAACGATCGCTCGAATGGCAACTCATGGGCTGCCTCAGCCGACTACGGGCTCATCGACAACTGGGATGCTCTTCTCGAAACCGAGCGCACCGAGGAGAAGATCGAGGAGAACGATCCAAACACGCCGCCGATCCTCGAGAAGGGCCAGGTCGCACCCGTTGCGAAGGACGACGAACTCGGCGCGCGACCGGGACGCTCCACGATCCTGCCCGTGCTGCTCAACGACTACGACGCGAACGGCGACGTGCTCGTCGTCGACGCCGTCGACGGTGCATTGCCCGCCGGCGCGAGGATCGACCGGGTGTCGAACAACCAGCAGCTGCAGCTCACGCTCGACGACGGCGCATCCGGCGTACTCTCGTTCGGGTACACCGTCGGCGACGGCCGGGGCGCCAGCGCACGCGCACAGGTGAGCGTCACGGTTCGCGATGGCGACGAGAACTCACCGCCGTACCAGGAACGGGAGAACCACGCGGCCGTGCAGGTCGCCGGCCGTGTCACCACCGCAGTGCTCGGCGAGTGGATCGACCCCGATGGCGATCCGTTCTTCCTGAAGTCGGCCACGACCGACGGCGGCGATGCCGTCTCGTCGACGGCCGAGGGCGTGGTCGTCTTCGACGAGCGCGACGGCGTCGGCGGAGAGCGCCCGGTCTCCCTCGTGGTCTCCGACGGCCGCGACGACGGATCCGGAGAGCTGACGGTGTCGGTGCGGTCTCCCGGCGATGTGCCGCTCATCGCGGAGCCCTTCGTCGCGCTCGCGACCGCCGGCGAGGAGATCCGGATCGATCCGCTCCGCTACGTGCACGGGGGCTCCGGGCCGGCGCGGCTCAGCGCCGTGCCGGCGAAGCCGGAAGTGGAGATCACGCCCGACTTCGACGGTGGCAGCTTCCGGTTCACGAGCTCGGCGCTCGGCACGCACCTCCTCGAATACTCCGTGACCGACGGAACCGTGACGGCCACCGGTACGGTGCGCGTCGACGTGTCGGCACCGCCCGACCTCGACACGACCCCGATCACGGTGCCCCACACGGCATTCCTGCGCATCGGCCAGCCGCTCGACGTGGACGTGCTCGCGACCGACATCGACCCGACGGGCGGCGTGCTCGTGGTCACGGGGCTCACCGAGACCGCGGAGGACGAGGGCGTGCGGGTCGAGGTCGTCGACCACCGGATCCTGCGGGTCACGCTCTCGCAACCGCTTGCGCTGGGGTCCACGGTCATCGGGTACCGCGTGAGCAACGGACTCGCGTCGGCCGACGGAACGGTCACGGTCGTGGAGGTCACGCCGCCGGCGGTCGACCAGCCGCCCGTGGCCGTGGCCGACACGATCTCCGCGCGTACCGGCGACGTCGTGGACATCCCGGTGCTCGACAACGACGAGCACCCCGACGGCCTGCCGCTGACGCTCGCGCCCGACCTCGTGCTCCAGCCCACCGCGGGCCTGCTCTTCGCTGCGGGCGACCGGCTCCGCTACTTCGCGCCCGACGGGCCCGGCGAGTACGACGCGCAGTACCGTGTCGAAGGGCCCGACGGTCAGTTCGCCACGGCGGACGTGCACATCTCGGTGCGCGAGGCCGTCGCTGAGACGAACCTGGCACCCGTGCCGCCCACCATCACGGCGCGCGTGCTGGCCGGCGAGACCGTGCGCATCCCGATCCCGCTCGGCGGCGTCGACCCCGACGGGGACTCGGTGCAGCTGCTCGCCCAGGAGTCCAATCCCGAGGAGGGCGCCGTCGTCGACCGCGGAGGCGACTGGCTCGAGTACCAGGCCGGCCAGTACTCCACCGGCACCGACACCTTCCAGTATTCGATCATCGACGCGCTGGGTGCCCGTGCCGACGGCACGATCCGGGTGGGCATCGCGACCCGCCTCGACGGTGCACGGGCGCCGGTGGCCATGCCCGACGAGGTGACCGTTCGTCCGGGCCGGAGCATCGCGGTGCGCGTCCTGGCGAACGACTCCGACCCCGACGGGGGCGCGCTGTCGCTCGTCGCGGTCGAGCCCAACGACAACGAGGCCGAAGCCGAGATCGACGACGCCGGCGTCGTGCGCATCGAGGTTCCCGACAGCGAGGGCGTCTACGGCTTCCGGTACACGATCGAGAACGAGCGGCTCGGTTCCGCCTCCACGTTCCTCACGGTGACGGCCGACGACGAGGCGCCATTCGCGCGCCCCGAGGCATCCGACACCGTGCTGAGCCTGAGCGACATCCTCGACGAGGAGTTCGTGGACGTGAAGGTGCTTCGGAACGTATTCCTCGCCGACGGCAACCCCGCCGACCTCGAGGTCTCCCTGGTCGCCGGCTACGAGCAGGGCGCCGACGTGCGACGCGACGGCAGCATCAGGGTCGCGGTGCAGGACGAGCGGCGGATCATCCCGTTCAGGGTCACGCACCCCGAGGATCCAGGGGTGTCGGCCCTGGCGTTCATCTGGGTGCCGGGCCGCGATGACGCGCTGCCGCAGCTGCGCCGAGACGCTCCCGATGTCGTGGTCGACAGCGGCGAAGAGGTGGAGCTCGACCTCGAGGACTACGTCATCGCGGCATCCGGTCGGCCGGTGCGCATCACGGACAGCGCCAGCGTGCGTGCCTCGCACAGTGACGGCACCAATCTCGTGGTCGACCAGGACACCCTGCGATTCCAGAGCGAGCCGGGCTACTCCGGCCTCGCCTCCCTGTCGTTCACGGTGACCGACGGCGAGTCCGACGGCGACCCCACCGCGCGCACGGGCACGATCGTGATCCCGATCACGGTCGAGCCGACTGCGGGTCAGCCGCCCGCGTTCACCGGCGCCGTGATCGACTTCGAGCCCGGCCAGTCCAGAACCGTCGATCTCCTGCTGCTCACCAACTACCCCTACGCCGACGCGACCGACGAGTTGACCTTCCGGGTGCTCGCGCCCGAGCCCGACGGCTTCACCCTGGCCATCGACGGGCAGGAGCTCCAGATCACCGCCGACGAGGGTACGCCGACGGGCGCCCGCCAGTCCGTCACGATGGCGGTCGAGGATGCCTCGGGCCGCGGCACGCCCGGACGCATCGAGCTGCGCGTGGTCCCGTCGACGCGACCGCTGGCCCAGCCGGCCCCCGACCTGGCCATTGCGGCGCGTGGACGCACGACGACGATCGACGTGCTCGCGAACGACTCGGCCACCAACCCGTTCCCCGGGACTCCCTTGCGGGTGGTCGGGGTGCGCGGCCTCGACGACAGCCTGCCCGACGGCGTGTCGATCGTGCCGAGCAGCGACAACGCCACGCTCACGGTCGACGTGTCCCAGGGCGCGGCCGCCGTGAACACGACGCTGCAGTATCAGGTCGCGGACGCCACCGGCGATCCCAGCCGCTACGCCTGGGGCACCATCACCATCTCGGTCCAGGACCGCCCCGAACCGGTGAGCGCCCCGCAGGTCACGGGCTTCGGCGACGGGACGCTCGACCTCGTGTTCGGTGCCGGCGGCTTCAACAACTCGCCCATCACGGGCTACGAGATCGCGCTCGTCGATCCCGCGAGCGGCGCGATCGTGGGCACGTCGACGTGCGCCGCGACGACGTGCACCGTCGGCACACCGGGCAACGGGCAGGGCAACGCCGTCACCGTGCGCGTGCAGGCCCGCAACGCGATCGGCCTCTCCGATCCGGTCGACGCGCCCGGCCCGATCTGGTCCGACGTCATCCCGCCGGCCCCGCAGGGTCTTCGTGCGCTGCCGCTCGACGGCCGCCTCGCGATCGAGTGGCAGCCGGTATCGACGGGAGCCGGCAGCGCCGTCCGCTCGTACGTCGTCACGGTCGCAGGCGTCTCGAGCGAGGTGGATGCCGCGACGTGCACCGCGACGGTCTGCTCGACGGTGTCGCAGGGCATCCCCAACGGTTCGCAGGTCCCGTTCACGGTGAGCGCGCGCAACCAGGCCTATCCCGCCCTCGCCGCGTGGACGGAGGCCGGGGGCACCGGAACGCCGTTCGGCCCGCCGATCGCCCGTGGGATCGATGTGGTCGGCGACGAGCTCGCCGGCTCGGTCACGGTCTCGTGGGCGCCGTTCGACGGCAACGGCGACGCCATCGGCGGGTACTACGTGCAGCGGCTCGCCGACGGGCAGACCGCCGTGCCGACCGGCCCGCAGGCGTGCTCGGTGACGAGCCCGGCTCCGGGCAGCGTCGTCGGCCCGTCGAGCGGCGGCACGGTCGCCGAGGTCGTGCAGGTCGGCCCCGACGCCTCGAGCGTGCAGTTCACCGGCACGGCCACCGAGTCGACGCGCTACTCCTTCGTCGTCTGGGGCTACAACCGCGCGGCCTGCGTCAACACCGAGGTCAAGGGGACCGTGGTACGGCCGGCACCCGGTGCCGTCGGCGGCGTGGACAGCCGCATGGATTGGATGAACGCCGAGACCTGGGACCGCTACATCGATCGCGTCGACGCCGGCGGCCCGCGCCTCGAGATCATCGCGGTCGACCAGAACGGCGCCCAGATCGGCAGTCCCACCGAGTTCCGCGGCACCGGCTGGCTGCGGACGCTCCTCAACCAACCGTTCGGCCTGGTCGCGCGGTTCCAGGTGCGCTCGTGCTCGGTGTGGGGCAGCTGCGGTCCGTGGTCGGCGATCCTGCCGTCCGACGCCCAGCCGTCGCTGACGTTCGCCCTCCCCAGCAGGCTGTGGGACGAGGCCACCGGTACCTGGTCGTGGACCGCCGCGCCCGAGAACTCCGGGCTGCCGGCCATGTTCCGGTGCGGCATCGACGGGACGGGCGGACAACCGCGCACCGCCCAGACGGCGACGACGTGCCAGATCCCGGAAGCCAAGCCCGGGGACCGGGTCTGGTTGGATGTTGAGGTCGCGGGCGTGGTCGCCCGCTATTGGAACCGATGAGCGAGGAGCGAGCATGACGATGACCCCCGAGGAGGCGACGCGGTTCGCCGCGAACCTCGACCGACTCGTCGGCGCGGTCGAGGAGGTGCTCCTCGGCAAGAACCGGGTCGTGCGCCTGGCGTTCACGGCGTTCCTCAGCGAGGGCCACCTGCTGCTCGACGACGTGCCGGGCACGGGCAAGACGTCGCTCGCCCGCGCGATGGCGCAGTCGGTCGCCGGCTCGAGCAACCGGGTGCAGTTCACGCCCGACCTGCTGCCAGGAGACATCACGGGCGTGACGGTCTACGACCAGCGCAGCGGCGTCTTCGAGTTCCACGCGGGGCCGGTCTTCGCGAACATCATCCTCGCCGACGAGATCAACCGTGCCAGCCCGAAGACGCAGTCCGCGCTGCTCGAGGTCATGGAGGAGGGACAGGTCACCGTCGACGGGCAGACGCACCCCGTGGGGCATCCGTTCATGGTCATCGCGACGCAGAACCCGGTGGAGCAGGCCGGAACCTACCGGCTGCCCGAGGCGCAGCTCGACCGGTTCCTCATGAAGTCGTCGATCGGCTACCCCGACCACGCGTCGACCATCCGCATCCTCGAGGGCGCCGACCAGCGCGCCCACGACCACCGCGTCGACGCGCAGCTCAGCGCCGACGAGATCGTCGAGATGGCCGCGCTCGCGCGCACCGTCTACGTCGACCCGACCATCCACGACTACGTCTCGCGGCTCGTCGACGCCACCCGCACCGCGCGCGAGGTGCGGCTCGGCGTGAGCGTCCGCGGCGCGCTCGCCCTCATCCGCGCGGCGAAGACGCACGCCGCCGGACGCGGCCGCCACTACGTGGTGCCCGACGACGTGAAGGCGCTCGCCGAGCCCGTGCTCGCGCATCGGCTCATCCTCGACCCCGAGGCGGAGTTCGACGGGGTGACCACCTCGAACATGATCTCGCAGGTGCTCATCGAGACTCCGCCGCCGTCCAGCAGGCAGGCCGTGTGACGTTCACCCAGACCCGAACGTCGATCCCCGAGGAGGCGAAGCGAGAAGGACTCCTCGCGGTCGTCATCGGGCGTGCCGTCGGCGGCATCGTGGCCGCCGCCGGGGTCGTCGCGGACTGGGCGCGCGCCGTGCAGGGCGTGGTCACGCCGCTCGGCTGGGCCGTCGTCGCGGGCGCGGTCGCGGCGCTCGCCGTCGGGTACACCTGGGGCTGGGTCGAGTTCATCGCCATCGGATGGGGACTCGTCCTGCTCGTCGCCGTGGCATCCGTGTGGCTCATCGGCCGCGGCGCGTCGACCATCGAGCTCATGCTGCCGACGCCGCGCGTCGTCGTCGGCGAGCAGGCGCAGGCGCGCCTCATCGCGGCGAACCCCGGCCGTCGTCGCTTCGGCGGCGTGCAGCTCGAGGTGCCCGTCGGCAACAAGGTGGTCGAGCGCGTGCTGCCGGGGCTCCCGCGCGGCGGGGCGTTCGACGACCAGTTCAAGATCCCGACCGAGCGGCGCGGCATCGTGCCCGTCGGGCCCGCCCGCACGGTGCGCGCCGACCCCATCGGGCTGATGCGCCGCGAGATCGTGTGGTCGCAGTCGGTCGACCTGCACGTGCACCCGCGCACCATCGCCATCGGCACGCTCAGCACGGGCTTCATTCGCGACCTCGAAGGCTCGCCCACGCGCGACCTCACCGCGAGCGACATCGCCTTCCACGCGCTGCGCGAGTACGTGCCCGGCGACGACCGCCGGTTCATCCACTGGAAGAGCACGGCCAAGACTGGCACCTTCATGGTGCGGCAGTTCGAGGAGACCCGACGCAGCCGCCTCATGGTGCTGCTCGACCTCGAGCCCGGCGCCTACGCCGACGACGAGGAGTTCGAGCTCGCGGTGAGCGCCGCGGCATCCGTCGGCGCCCGGGCCATCCGCGACGCGCGTACGGTGTCGTTCGTCGTCTCCGGGCGCGGCCGCGTGGGCACGCGCGGCAGCGGGATGCGCGAGCTGCCGACGGTGTCGCGCGACCGGCTGCTCGACGCCCTCTGCGTCGTCGAGCGCGACGACGCAGCGCTGCTGCTGCCCGACGTCGCCCGGGCCTCCGCCGAGTCGCTGCCCGGCGTGTCGCTCGCCTTCCTCGTCACGGGCACGGCTCGTGGGGCGGCGACGCTGCGCGCGGCGTCGTCGCGGCTGCCCGCGGGCGTCGAGACGATCGCCGTGCAGTGCTCGCCCGGCGGCGAGGCGACCGCCCGCACGATCGCCGGCCTGACCGTGTTCGGCATCGGGTACCTCGAGGACCTTCGCGCGATGCTCGCCAGATCGGCGTCGGTCGCATGAGCGCGCAGCGACGGCCGGCGGCGCCCGAGGGCGTGTGGTCCACCGCGATCTCGATGGCCCTCGTGGCCGCGATGCTCGTGGCCGCGATGATCCCGTGGTGGCCGATCTACGAGAGCCCCGCGTTCGTCGTGGCTGCGACGGTCGCCATCGTCGCGGGGTCGGGTATCGGGCTCGCGGGCGCACGGTTCCACTGGCCCGCCTGGGCCGTCGTCGTCGCCGTCTTCGGCGCCTACGTCACCCTCGGCGTCCCCGCCGCGGTGCCTGAGAGCGCCATCGCGGGCGTCATCGTCACGCCGCACGGACTCGTCGAGCTGCTCGCCGGGGCCGCGCTGTCGTGGAAGCAGCTCGTGACCATCGCCGTGCCCGTGGGCTCCTACCAGGCCCTGCTCGTGCCGGCCTTCCTCCTCGCGCTCGTCGCTTCCACGACCGCCGTCACGATCGCCCTCCGGAGCCGGCGGCCCGCGGCGGCCGTCATCCCGCCGGCCCTGCTGCTCATCGCGGGCATCGCGCTCGGGGTCGTGCACGAGACGCTCGCCGTCGAGACCGGACTCGCGTTCCTCGTCACCTCGATCGCGTGGCTCGTGCGCGTCGCCATCGCCCGGCGGCGCGCGATCACCACTGGCCGGCCGGTCGAGGCCGCGCTCGCCGACGCCCGCCGCGTGCTCGGGGCATCCGCCCTCGTCGCCGTCGCACTTGTCGGCGCCACGGCTGCCGCCGTCGCGCTTCCGACGCCGCCGCGCAGCGTGGTGCGCGCCGAGCTGCAGCCGCCGTTCGAGCCGCGCGAGCACGAGAGCCCGCTCGCCGGGTTCCGCAACGCGTTCGACCCCGACACGACCGATGACGAGATGCTCGAGGTCACCGGGCTGCCTCCGAATGCGCTCCTCCGCGTCGCGACGCTCGACACGTACGACGGCATCGTCTACAACGTCGGGGGGACCGACGGCACGAGCGAGTCGGGCCGGTTCACACGGGTCCCGTATCGGCTCGACCAGGGCGACGTCGACGGGGCGTCGACGCGCCTCGAGGTGCTCGTGCTCGGATACGACGACGTGTGGGTGCCCGGCATCGGGCAGCTCGAGCGCATCACGTTCGGGGGCGACCGCGCGGCCGTCCTGGCCGACGGGTTCTTCTACAACGACGTGACGGGTACTGGCGCGGTGCAGACCGGGCTCACCGCGGGCGACCGGTACACGACCGAGTCCATCACGCCGCTGCCGTCCGGAAGCCTCGAGGCGCTGCGACCGGGCACGAGCGTGCTGCCCGCATCTCCGGCCATGCCCGAGGAGTTCGGACCCCTGCTCGACGAGTGGGCCCCGGCGTCCGAGGCCCCGGGCGTGCGGCTTCGGGGCATGATCGCGGGTCTCCAGGAAGTCGGGTATGTGAGCCATGGCACCGAGGGCGAGGAATGGAGCCGATCGGGGCACTCGCTCGACCGGATCATCGAGCTCGCCGAGGACGACCCCATGCTGGGCGACGGTGAGCAGTACGCGGTGGCCGCAGCGCTGATGGCCCGCGAGATCGGCTTCCCGGCGCGCGTGGTCGTGGGCTACATGTCCGACCCCGACGAGCCGGCGGCCGACTCCGGCGAGGCCGTGGTGTTCCATCGCGACGACCTCCAGGCCTGGATCGAGGTGCAGGACGCCGACGGTGCCTGGGTGACGGTCGACCCGAACCCCGAGACCAAGGACATTCCCGAGCGCGACCCCGACCAGCCGACCGTCGTGTCCCGGCCCCAGTCGGCGCTGCCGCCGCCGGCCGAGCGGACCCCGGTGGACGACCTCGATCCCGATCCCGACCTCACGCTCGACCAGCCCGATCAGGGGATCGAGCCGTGGGTCGAGGCGCTGCTCGCGGTGCTCGCCGTCACCGGGTTCGTGCTCCTCGGCCTCGCCGTGCTCGTGAGCCCGTTCCTCGCGATCATCGTCGCCAAGGTGCGGCGACGCCGTCTCCGTCGGCGCGCGCCCACGCCCGTCGAGCGCATCGAGGGCGGCTGGCAGGAGTTCGCCGACACCGCGGTCGACTTCGGGTATCCGATCCGCCAGAACGCGACCCGGGCCGAGCAGGCGGCCACGGTGGGTGGACTCGGTCCGCTGGTGCTCGCCTCCGTCGTCGACCGGGCGGTCTACGCGCCCGACGGGCCGGCCGACGGCGACGACGAGCGCGTGTGGGACACGGTCGACGAGCTGCAGGAACGACTCGGCGCGCCGCGCACCCGTCGCGACCGGCTCCGCGCCGCGATCTCCCTGAACTCGCTGGCCGGGTACGCTGTGACGCGGAGAGGAGCCAAGCCGTGACATGTCGGATCTGCGGTGCGGACCTCCCCGAGGGGGCGATGTTCTGCGGCGAGTGCGGCAGCTCCACGAGCGCGACGCCCGAGTCCCGCCGCCGACCCGACCCGCGACCGGGCGACACGACCGCCATCGAGCGCCCGGCGCGACGCAACAGCGGCGTCGTCAGCATCCCCGTGCACGGCTTCCGCGCCATCCGCGACGACGACGCGCGGGCGGAGGCGGGCGTCGCCCGAGTGCTCGACGAGGCGGCGTCGTCCGCGCGCGCCTACGCGGGTGACGAGCGGGCGGATGCCGCGATCGCCCGCGTGCTCGACGATGCCGCGGCGTCGGCGCTGACGGCGCCGTCGGCGGGCGCGGTGCCGTCGGCGGGCGCGGTGCCCTCGGCGGGCGCGGTGCCTTCGGTTCTCTCCGGGTCGCGGTTCGTGCTCGCGTTCAGCACCGGCGAGACCCGCACGGTCTTCGGCACGGGCCTCATCGGACGCCGGCCGTTGCCGCAGCCCGGCGAGGCGTTCGACCACCTGGTGCAGATCGCCGACCGCACGCTCTCGGTGTCGAAGACGCACCTCGAGTTCGGCGAGCACGAGGGCCAGCTCTGGATCGCGGACCGCTTCTCGGGCAACGGCACCATCGTGCGGCGCCCCGACGACGGCGCGCTGCGCTGCGAGCCCGGGCGACGGTACCTCGTGCCGCGCGGGAGCCTCGTGGAACTGGCCGAGCAGTCGTTCACCGTCGCCTGACGCGGGTGCCCGGCGAGCCGCTCGGGGTCGTCCCGTCCTCCCCAGCCGAGCGGATGCCGCGCCCCCTCGTCGGTCGCGGTACGACCGCGCAGGCGGCGAGTTCCGCGTGATCGGATGACGGGGTGGATCGACCCCCGCCCGAGCACCTCGCACCCAGCGACCCGCAGCTCGCGCTCCCGCCCCGGGTGCCCGACCCCGTCGCGCCCGGCTTTCCATGGCTCGCGGCGATCGCCCCGCTCGCCGCCGCGGCGGTGCTCTGGGCGGTGACGGGGTCGGCGCTCTCGCTGGCGTTCGCGGCGCTCGGTCCGCTCGTGGCGGTCGCGTCGGTCGTCGACGCGCGACGCCAGGGGCGCCGGGCACGTCGTCGGGGCGCGGCGGAGCGTGCGGCGCTGCTGGCCGAGCTCCGGTCCGCCGTCGCCGACCGGCATGCCGGCGAGCGCGCGGCGCGATGGCGCCGCGTCACCTCGGCGCGGGAGATCATCGACGGCGCCCGCCCCATCGACTGGCGTGCCGGGCCGCCGGGCAGGGTCGTGCTGGGGCACGGCACGGTCGCGAGCGGTGTGAGGGTCGACGGCGTACCGGCCGACGACCACGATCGTGCGCTGCTCCGCGCCGCCGGTGCGCTCGGCGACGCACCCGTCGTGGCCTCGCTCGCGGGCGGCATCGGCGTCGTCGGGATCGACCCCGTCGCCGACGCGCTCGCGCGTGCCCTCGTGGTGCAGGTCGCGCACGGCGGCCGCCCCGACGAGGTCGGCATCGCCGTGCCGGCGGGCGACGCATGGGGGTGGTCGACACCGCTGCCGCATCGGGGCGGCCCGACGGCGCTGCGCGTCGTCGGGAGATCCGAACGCGATCCGACGACGACCCCTTCCGCGCCGACGGACGCCGATGGCGTCGCGACGATCGCCGTGGCCGACGCGGCCGAGCACCTGCCTCCTGGACTCGAGACGCTCGTCATGGTCGAGGATCACCGGCGGGCGGTCGTCGAGCGCCGCGGGGAGGCGGCGGGCCCCACGCGCATCGTGCCCGACCTCGTCGGCGCCGTCGAGGCATCCGAGTGGGCCGATCGCGTGCGGGCGGTGGCCGAGCGCGAACGGTGGGGCCCGGGGTCGGGCGTGCCCGCGCGCATCCCATTCGACGCCCTCGAGCAACCGGCGTGCGACGACGGATCCAGGACCACGCTGCGGGCGGTCGTCGGCGAATCCGCCCTCGGACCGCTCGCCCTCGACCTGGTCGTGCACGGGCCGCACGCGATCATCGCGGGCACGACCGGAAGCGGCAAGAGCGAGTTCCTGGTCGCGTGGCTCGCGGCGCTCGCCACGTGCCATCCACCCGAGCGGGTGGCCTTCCTGCTCGTCGACTTCAAGGGCGGCGCGGCGTTCGAGCCGCTGCGCGGGCTACCGCACGTCACGGGCATCGTCACCGACCTCGACGAGGCCGAGGCGGAGCGCGCCGTCCTGAGCCTTCGCGCCGAGCTGCGGCACCGCGAGGCCGTGCTGCTCGCCGAGGGCGTGCGCGACCTCGCTGCGCTCCCCGACCGGGTCGCGCTGCCGCGCCTCGTGCTCGTGGTCGACGAGTACCAGGCGATGATCGACCGGTTCCCCGACCTCGGCACGGTCGTCGCCGACGTCGCTGCGCGCGGCAGGTCGTTGGGCGTGCATCTCGTGCTCGCGTCGCAGCGCCCGAACGGCGTCGTGCGCGAGCAGGTGTCGGCGAACTGCGCCATCCGGGTGTCGCTGCGCGTGCGGCAGCGCGCCGACAGCGTCGCGATCGTCGGCACCGACGCCGCCGCGGCCATCCGGCCCGACACGCCGGGCCGCGGCGTGGTCGACCCGGGCGACGGATGCCCCGTGGTGTTCCAGTCCGCCGTGGTCGACCCCGGCTCGCTCGAACGGCTGCGGCGGTCGACGTCGGGCATGGCGGCCGCGCGGCGACCGTGGATGGACCCCCTGCCCGCGCGTCTCGCGCCGAGCGCGCTCGCAGGACTCGTGCGCGCCAAGACCCCCGCGCGGGACGCCGAGGCGGTGGAGCGGGGCCCGGCGCTCGCCTTCGGCATCCTCGACGACCCCGAGCGCCAGCGGCACGTCCCGGCGACCTGGACGCCCGAGTCCGACGGGCACCTGCTCATCCTCGGCGAACCGGGCAGCGGTCGGTCGACGGCGCTGGCGGCGCTCGCCGCCGCGGCGAGGGCGATCCCGGTCGACATCCGTCGCCTCACCGGGCCTGCGAGCGCGCGCTGGGACGCACTGCGCGCGCTCGTCGACGACCGACGCCGCGCGACGCCATGCCTCCTGCTCGTCGACGACCTGGACGTCGCATTCCGGGACTGGCCCGACGACCACCGCATCGCGGCCGTCGGCATGCTCGAGCGACTGCTGCGCGAGGGGCGCGAGCGAGGGCTCGCGATCGCGGCGTCGGCGGGCCAGGCGCATCGCCTCCCGGCGGGCCTGCGCGAGACGTTCGGCTCGACCGTGCTGCTGCGGCATCCGACACGGACCGAACTCGCGCAGGCCGGCGGAACGGCCTCGCTCTGGCGTTCCGGGGACTTGCCTGGCTCCGGCCAGTGGCGCGAGCGGCGACTGCAGGTCGTCGACGTCCCGTCCCTGCCGTCCGACCAGGGCGCCGAGGCACAGCCTCTGCGCCTCGGCACGGCCGCGATCACCGCGGTCGTGAGCATGCGGCCGCGGGCGGATGCCGCGACGCTCCGAAGGCTCGGCGACGAGCCCGTCCTCCTCGAGCCGGGCCTCGACGCCGTCGCGCGTGCCGCGATCGCCGCCGGCGGGGGAGCGGGGCATCCGCTCGTCATCGTGGGCGACGCCGACGCGTGGACCGCGAACTGGTCGCTCGCCGCGCTCCTGCGCGAGGAGGCCGCGATCGTGGTGCACGGCGGATCGCGCGAGTTCCGCGTGTTCGCGCGCGATTCGGCGCTGCCGCCGCTGCTCGACGACCCGGTCGCGCAGTGCTGGCTGGCGCCGCCCGGGGGTGCACCGATGAGATGCGCATGGCCGGTACACACGGACAACTGAAAACGTCCGTGAATCGGCGCGATCGGCACTGAAACCGCACACGATGTTCGCAGAAATTAACGATTCGGACATTATTCCGTGAATCTGGGGCCCCAGTGTGTCAGTATCGACCCACCCCCAGCACGCGCCCGATTCCGAATGGAGTTCCCCGTGACCGCTCGGCCTCTTCCCCAGGACCCGATGATCCGCTCCCTGATCGCGCAGGCGCGACAGGCGCAGCTCAACCGTCGCACACTGCTCGCCGGCGCCGGCGCCGGCGTCTCCGCATTGGCCCTCGCCGCCTGTTCCAACACGGGCGGCGGCGCCGCGAAGCCCTCGGCGGCCGCCGACAAGTCGGAGACCGACAAGACCCTGAACTGGGCGAACTGGGCGGCCTACATCGACGAGGACGACGACGGCAACTACCCGACCCTCGTGGCATTCACCGAGCAGACCGGCATCGAGGTCAACTACGAGGTCGCCGTCGACGACAACAACACGTACTACGGCAAGGTGAAGGACCAGCTGGCCCTCGGCCAGGACATCGGCGCCGACACCGTCTGCCTCACCGACTGGATGGTCGGCCGCTGGATCCGCTTCGGCTACACGCAGGAGCTCGACCACGCCAACATCCCGAACCTCTCCAACCTGACGCCCGCGCTGCAGGACCCCGACTTCGACCCGGGCCGCAAGTTCTCGGTGCCGTGGCAGGGCGGCTTCGCCGGCATCTGCTGGAACAAGGAGGCGATCCCGGGCGGCCTCGAGTCCGTCGAGGACCTCTGGAACGCCGAGCTCAAGGGCCGCGTCGGCGTGCTCTCCGAGATGCGCGACACGATCGGCCTGCTCATGCTGCAGAACGGCGTCGACATCTCGGGCGACTGGGGCGACGCCGAGTTCGAGGCGGCGAACGAGATCCTCCGCGAGCAGGTCGAGTCGGGCCAGGTCCGCAACATCAAGGGCAACTCGTACCTCGAGGACCTGAAGAGCGAGGACACCCTGGCCGCCATCTGCTGGTCGGGCGACATCACGGTCATCAACGCCGAGGCCGGCGACAAGTGGGAGTTCGCCATCCCCACGGCGGGTGGCACGCTCTGGAACGACAACTTCCTCGTGCCGATCGGGTCGCCGCGCAAGACCAACGCCGAGACGCTCATCAACTACTACTACGAGCCCGAGGTCGCCGCCGAGGTCGCCGCGTGGGTGAACTACATCACCCCCGTCGTCGGCGCGAAGGAGGCCGCGATCGCGATCGACCCCGCGCTCGCCGAGAACCAGCTGATCTTCCCCGACGAGGACACGCTGTCGCAGGCCCACATCTTCCGCACGCTCACGCCGGCGGAGGAGCAGAAGTACCAGGCGGCGTTCCAGAGCATCCTGCTCGGTTCCTGAGACGAGCGGGAAAGACGACATGGCAGTACGCGAATTCGCCGAGCGGGGTGCCGACCTCGAGCTCGTCGGCATCCAGAAGCGGTTCCCGGGGTTCACGGCGATCGAGGAGCTCGACCTCCTGATCCCGGCCGGCTCGTTCTTCGCCCTCCTCGGCCCATCGGGCTGCGGCAAGACGACCACCCTCCGGCTCGTCGCGGGCCTCGAGGAGCCCACGCGCGGCCGCATCCTCATCGGCGGCAAGGACGTCACCGACACGAAGTCGCACGAGCGTCCGGTCAACACGGTGTTCCAGAGCTACGCGCTGTTCCCGCACATGACGATCATCGAGAACGTCGCGTTCGGGCTGAAGCGACGTCGCATGTCCGACCCGATGGGCAAGGCGCATGAGGCCCTGAAGCTCGTCGAGCTCGACCACCTCGCGCAGCGTCGGCCGCAGCAGCTCTCGGGCGGCCAGCAGCAGCGCGTCGCCCTCGCCCGCGCGATCGTGAACCGCCCGGCGCTCCTCCTCCTCGACGAGCCGCTCGGCGCGCTCGACCTGAAGCTCCGCCGCCAGATGCAGCTCGAGCTGAAGACGATCCAGGAGGAGGTCGGCCTCACCTTCCTGCACGTGACGCACGACCAGGAGGAGGCCATGACCATGGCCGACACCGTGGCGGTCATGAACAAGGGCGCCATCGAGCAGATGGGCGCGCCCGAGGAGCTGTACGACCTGCCCCGCACCGCGTTCGTCGCGAACTTCCTCGGCCAGTCCAACCTCTTCACCGGCGAGGTCGTCGGCACCACCGCCGACGCCATCACGGTCGAGGCCGCCGGCACGCGCATCGTCGTCCCGGCCGCGCGTGCGCAGAAGCACCAGGGCGAGGTCACGGTCGGCGTGCGGCCCGAGAAGGTCGCGCTCCATACCGAGGCGCCGACCGAGACCGCAGGGCGCAACATCCTCGGGTCGGGCCGCGTCATCGACGTGTCGTTCTCGGGCGTGAGCACCCAGTACCTCGTCGACCTCGGCGCGCTCGGCACGCTGCTCGTGTTCGCGCAGAACATCGGCTTCGCACCGGTCGCCGGGCTCGGCACCGAGGTGTGGTTGAGCTGGGACGTGACGCACGGCTTCGGACTCGCCGACGAGCCCGCCGAGACCGGGCGCTTCCCCGCCGACGATTCGACCACCTCCATCGCCGTGCAGCGACGCGAGGCGCTCGTCTCGGAGCTCGAGGAGCACTGACGATGGCCTTCGCAGCGTTCGCGACGGCGGAGGCACAGCCACAGGCACCCAAGCGCAAGAGCCGCATCGCGCTCTTCCTGCTCCTGCCCGGCATCCTCTACCTCGTCCTGTTCTTCCTCACCCCGCTCATCTCGCTCACCCTCACGTCGCTGCAGGTGCCGAGCGAGCTCGGCGACATCGGCCAGTACGACTACGCGTTCAACTGGCAGAACTACGTCGACGTGGTGCAGCTGTACTGGCCGCACATCCTCCGCTCGTTCGGCTACGCGCTCGCGGCGACCGTGCTGGCGCTGCTGTTCAGCTACCCGCTCGCGTACTTCATCGGCGTGAAGGCGCGGCGGTGGCCGCTGCTGCAGAGCCTGATGCTCGTGCTCGTGATCGCCCCGTTCTTCATCAGCTTCCTGCTCCGCACGCTCGCGTGGAAGCAGCTGCTGTCCGACGAGTCGTTCATCATCACGTCGTTGAAGGCGCTGTCGCTGCTCGCACCGGACGCGCACTTCACGGGCACGCCGTTCGCGGTGATCTTCGGCCTCACCTACAACTTCATCCCGTTCATGACGCTCCCGCTCTACACGACCCTCGAGCGGCTCGACCTCCGCTACCTCGAGGCCGGATCCGACCTGTACGCGAACCCGTTCACGGTGTTCCGCAAGATCACGATCCCGCTGTCGATGCCGGGCATCGTGGCCGGCACGCTCCTCACCTTCATCCCCGCCGCGGGCGACTACGTGAACGCGAGCCGCGACTTCCTCGGCGGGCCCGACACCCAGATGATGGGCAACGTGATCGAGGCGAACTTCCTCGTGCTGCTCAACTACCCGGCGGCCGCCGCGCTGTCGATCATCCTCATGGCCGCGATCCTCGTGCTCGTCGGCATCTACGTGAGGCGCTCGGGAACGGAGGACCTGCTGTGAGCGGCGAAGTCCAGGCCGCCGCCGTGCTCGGCGGCTTCCAGGAGAACGAGGAGCTCGACAACCGTCGTCCGGCCGGCCCCGCACGGCCACGTCGGCTGGGGCTCGGCGACTGGCTCCTCCCGGCGTACACGATCATCGCGTTCGTGTTCCTGCTGATCCCGATCGTCTACACGTTCGTCTTCTCGTTCAACGACTCGATCAAGTCGAACATCGCCTGGCGCGGGTTCACGCTCGACAAGTGGCTGAACGTCTGCAACGTCGAGGGCGGCGCGGTCTGCCAGGCGTTCGGCAACAGCATCGTGATCGGCCTCGTGGCGACGGTGATCGCGACCACGCTCGGCACGATGATCGCCATCGCGCTCGTGCGCTACCGGTTCCGCGCGCGCTCGTCGATCAGCCTGCTGCTGTTCCTGCCGATGGCGACCCCCGAGGTCGTGCTCGGTGCGGGCCTCGCCGCGCAGTTCCTCGCGGTGGGCGTGCCGAAGGACATGCTGACGATCATCCTCGCGCACACGATGTTCTGCATCAGCTTCGTCGTGGTGACGGTCAAGGCGCGCGTCGCGAGCCTCGACCCGGCACTCGAGGAGGCGGGCCGCGATCTCTACGGATCGCCGTCCCAGGTGTTCTGGCGGGTGACGTTCCCGCTGCTGCTGCCCGGCATCCTCGCGGCCGCACTGCTGTCGTTCGCGCTGAGCTTCGACGACTTCATCATCACGAACTTCAACTCCGGCTCGGTGTCGACGTTCCCGAAGTACATCTACATCTCGGCGTCGCGCGGCATCCCCGCCGAGGCGAACGTCATCGCGTCGGCGGTGTTCATCATCGCGCTCGTGATCGTGATCGCGGCGCAGGTGTCCCGGGCGGCGAGGGTCCGGCGCCTGGCGAAGCTCTGAGACGACGGATGCCGCGGCGGAGCGATCCCGCCGCGGCATCCGCTCGTCTCGGCCGACCGCCGTCGCGTCAGACGGTCGCGCGGATGCGTCCGACCCGTCGCTCGCCGCCCATCACCCACAGGTCGAGCTCGGTCTGCACGGCGTCGACCGCATCGTCGTCGATGGCCCCCGCGGCGGCGAGCAGCCGGAGCGCGATGATCGTCGATGCGCGCGACGAGCCGTCGAGCACCTTTAGGGCGGTCGTCGTGCCGTCGGGCGCGGTCATGACCATGACGCCCTCGGCCCCGATCTTCGCGAACACGCCGAGGCGCTCCATCGCGACGGTGTCGGGCTGGCCAGGTCCGCCCACGGCCCACGCGTGCTCGCGCGACGCTTCGGTGAGCGCCGCCGCCTCGCGGTAGAGCGCGAACGGCGACGACGGCGAGGCCGTCGTGATCTTCTGGATGCCGCGCGCGAGCGCGCGCAGGCTGATCGCGTGCACCGGCGCGCCGCAGCCGTCGACGCCCGTGGCCGCCGGTCGTTCGCCGGTGAACCGCTCGAGCACGTCGAGGATCCGCTTCTGCAGCGGGTGCTCGGGATCGAGGTAGCCGTCGAGCGGCCACTCGTTCGCGGCGCAGGCGAGCAGCATGGCGGCGTGCTTTCCCGAGCAGTTCATGTAGACCCGCTCGCGGGGACCGCCGCTGCGGATGAGCTCGTCGCGCGCCGCGTGGTCGGTCGGCGTCGCCGGCGGGCAGCCGAGCGCCGACACGGGCAGGGACGCGCGGGCGAGGAGCCCGCGCACGAGCGCGACGTGCGCGGCCGTGCCGGAGTGGCTCGCCGTCGCGATCGCCGCGTCCTCGCCGCGCAGCGTGACGCCCGACGTCATGACGGCGACCGCCTGGAACGGCTTCAGGCTGGACCGGGGGAAGGTCGGCGTGCGCGTGTCGCCGAGGTCGCGCAGCACCTCGCCCTCGGGGGAGAGCACGACGGCCGAGCCGGCGTGACGGGACTCGATGAAACCGCTTCGCTCGACCACGGCGAGTTCGAGGGCGTCGTCGACGGAGAAGGTGCCGGTCACCGGGTCACCCGAGCGACGCGAAGCCGTCGTCGAGCACGCGGAGTCCGTCTTCGAGCAGGGCGTCGGTGACCGCGAGGCTCGGCAGGAATCGGAGCACGTTGCCCCAGGTGCCCGCGCTGAGGAACAGCACGCCGTGCTGCGCCGCGAACGCGACGAGCCGCGAGACGGCCTCGGCGTTCGGCACCTTGGTCGTGTCGCCCGTGCCGGGCTGCACGAGCTCGATCGCGATCATGGCGCCGCGGCCGCGGATGTCGCCGATGATGTCGTAGCGCTGCTTGAGGCGCTCGAGGCCGGTGCGCAGCGTCTGCTCGATGCGCTCGGCCTCGGCGAGCAGGTGGTTCTCCTCGATCGACTCGAACACCGCGATGGCCGCGGCGCACGCGACGGGGTTGCCGCCGAACGTGCCGCCGAGGCCGCCGGGCTGGGACGCATCCATGATCTCGGCACGGCCGGTCACCGCGGCGAGCGGGAGTCCGCCCGCGATGCCCTTCGCCGAGAGCACGAGGTCGGGCTTCCACTCGAAGTGCTCGCTCGCGTAGTAGCGGCCGGTGCGCGCCATACCGCTCTGGATCTCGTCGGCGATCATGACGACGCCGTGCTCCGTGCACCACTGCTGCAGGATCGGCAGGTAGCCCTGGGCGGGCACCATGAAGCCGCCCTCGCCCTGGATGGGCTCGACCACGAGGCAGGCGAGGTCGCTGGCGCCGACGACCTTCTCGAGGTACGCGATCGTGCGCGCCGCGGCATCCTGGCCCGAGAGCCCGTCGCGGTAGGGGTAGGAGCTGGGCGCGTGGTACACGTCGCCCGCGAAGGGGCCGAAGCCGGTGGCGTACGGGCTCGCCTTGTAGTTCATGGCCATCGTGAGGTTGGTGCGCCCGTGGTAGGCGTGGTCGAGCACCGCGACGGCGCGGCGGCCCGTGAACTTGCGGGCGATCTTCACGCCGTTCTCCACCGCCTCGGCGCCCGAGTTCACGAGCACGCTGCGCTTCTCCCAGCCGCCCGGCGTGTGCTTCGCGAGGAGCTCGGCGACGCGCACGTACTCCTCGTAGGGCGTGATGGTGAAGAGCGTGTGGATGACGTCCTGCAACTGGCTCGCGGCCGCGGCGACGACGCGCTCCTCGGTGTGGCCGACGGTGGTGACGCCGATGCCGGCCCCGAAGTCGATGAACCGGTTGCCGTCGACGTCGACGAGGATGGCGCCGTTGGCGCGCTCGATGTACACCGGCAGTGCCGACGAGACGCCGGCCGAGACGACCTTCGTGCGTCGGGCGTGCAGCTCCTCGGACTTCGGGCCGGGGATGGCGGTCACGACCTGACGCTCCTGCGGCACGGAGTACACCGGCGCGGTCGCGGTCTCTGCGGGGATGTTGGTGTCAGTCATGGTGCCTCCCACCCTATCGCCGTCGCGCGTGGCCCCCTGAGGCCCCGAGGGTGCAGAATCGGAGGCGCGACCCGCTCCCGACGGGCTCGCAGACGACGGGAGGCGCGGATGTTCGGCGAGCACCACTACGCGGTCAAGGTCGAGTGGCAGGGCGATCGCGGCGAGGGCACGTCGAACTACCGCGCGTACGGGCGGCAGCACGTGGTGCGCGCGGAGGGCAAGCTGCACGACCTCGCAGGCTCGAGCGATCGCGTCTTCCACGGCGATCGTGAGCGCTGGAATCCCGAGGAGCTGCTGATCGCCGCGCTGAGCCAGTGCCACATGCTGTCGTACCTGCACGTCGCGACCCGCCACGGCGTGGTGGTGCGCGGCTACACGGATGCCGCGACGGGCACCATGCTCGAGGACGGGCGCGGCGGCGGCGCCTTCAGCGAGGTCGTGCTGCGACCCCGGGTCGTGGTCGCCGACCAGTCCATGGTCGCGACCGCGCAGCGCATCCACGAGGAGGCGAGCGAGAAGTGCTTCATCGCGGCATCCGTCGCCTTCCCCGTGCGCCACGAGCCCACGGTGGTCGTCGCGAGCTGAACCGCCAGCGCCGCCCTCAGCTCAGCGGCGGCGACGGCAGCTGCGGCTCCGCCGGCGGGCACGGGTGGCCGCCGACGAGGCGCGAGCACGGCGGGAAGAACGCGGGGAGCCGCTCGGACTCGGGATCCCCGAACCAGCGGTGCCAGATGCGCCAGAAGTTGAGGTTGCCGAACGCCGAGCACGCGTCGCCCCGGTCGGGGTCTGCGAGCGTCGCGTCGCTCGGCTGGTACGGCGTGTAGTTGTAGAGGTTCGCGGTGGCCTGGTTGCGGATGTCGACCGGCGACGCGCCGCACGCGGCGTCGGGGTGGTAGCCGACGTTCACCGTGCCGACCCGGTACTGCCGGTCGGGCTCCTCGGTGTACTGACGGAACTGCCAGGCCGCGTTGTACACCTGGTTGAAGAAGCCGAAGTACTGCTGCGCGCAGTCGGCCGTGTCGGGGCATCCGTAGCCCGTCGAGCGCTCGTAGCCGTAGGCGCTCGGGCGCGTGAGCAGCGACTGCTCCTTCTGCAGCAGCACGAGCAGGGTGCGCGGGCTGATGCCGCAGGCCTCCGCGGCCTTCGCGATGATGCGGCTCGCGCGCTCGCGGATGCCGCCGCGGTACTCTGCGCAGTGCGAGCCGCCGACCGCCGGCTGGGTCGTCGTCGACTGGGTGTAGTCGGCGAGGCACCTGACGCCCGCGTCGGGACGGCACGGGACCTTCTCGAGGAAGGCCTGGATCTCGTCCTCGGTCATGGCGTCGCTGTCGTAGAACGAGTCGTCGCTGACGATGAAGCCGGGGTCGAACTCGGTCGCCGGCGGCTCGGGCAGGGTCGCCCGGGTGGACAGCTCGGCCGTGGGCGCGCCGCCGTCGGCGGGGCCCGTGCAGGCTGCGAAGGCGACGACGACGAGGGCGGCCGCGGCGAGGCGGGCTGCGACGTCGGCGAGGCTCATCGTGCCGACGATACCGGGCTGCGCCCGGTCTCCGCTGGGAATCGCGTCAGACGCGCTCGCGCGGCACGACGCGATCGGCGAGCTTCGCGAGGGCGCCCGACGGCGGGACCTCGTTGTAGCGGCCGGCGAGCTCCTGCCCGGTGAGCTCGTGGATCGCCGCCATGATGTCGTCGGTCGCGGCACGCCGGGCGCGCCCCGACGACGCCGGACCGTGCCCGCTGAGGTCGAGGGGAGCGCCGAAGCGCACGGTGACGGGCCGGATCCGCGGGAGCTTGGCGCCGACCGGCTGGATCTCCTGCGTTCCGCTGAGGCCGACGGGCACGACCGTGGCGCCCGTCTCGAGGGCGAGCCACGCGACGCCCGTGCGGCCGCGGTAGAGGCGTCCGTCGAGCGAGCGCGTGCCCTCGGGGTAGAGCGCGAACGCGGCGCCCGACTCGAGGATGCGCCGGCCCTGCTCGAGCGCCTCCTGCGCCTGCGCGCCCGCGCCGCGTTCGACCGGGACCGCGCCGATGGCCGAGAAGAACGTGCGCGAGACCCAGCCCGAGAAGCCGGTTCCGGTGAAGTAGTGCGACTTGGCGAGGAACTGCACCGGGCGCGGCGACGCGAGCGGGATCACGATGCTGTCGACGAACGACAGGTGGTTGCTCGCGAGGATGACGGGGCCGTGCTTCGGCACGTGCTCGGCGCCGGTGATCGTGGGCCGGTAGACGAGGCGCACCAGCGGGCGGAGGATGCCGCGGACGATCCGGTAGAGCGGACCCTGGCGCACGGGGGAGTGAGGGACGGCGGCGGCCTCGATCTCGGTCACCTTCCGACGATAGGCCGGTCGGCATGCCGGGTCGGGAATATGGACGACGCGGTCGACCGTGGGCGCCGGCGCCGGAGGAGCGGCCGATGAGGCCCGCGATCCGCCCGTCATGCGCGAGGATGGTGGGCATGGACATCTCGGGCGACGGCGAGCTCATCGAGCTCGAGGAGGCGGGCGCGCGCGTGCTCGTGCTCGGCGGCGCCCGCCGCCAGCCGGCGGCCGACGCGGTGCTCCGCGGCCTGATCGCCGAGGTCTCGGGTGTGCCGGCCGACGACGTCGAGCTCGTGCACGCGTGCGGCGTCTGCGGCGCGCGGCACGGACGCGTCGGCATCCCGTACCCGCTCACCGCCTCGGGCGCGTCGTGGTTCGCCGACATCGCGGTGTCGGGCGACGCGACCGTCGCGGCCGTGGCGACGCGGCATCCGCTCGGAGTCGGCATGGAGACGGCGACGCTCGACACGGGGGACGTGATCGACGAGGCGGCCTTCCACGCGAGCGAGCGTGCCGCGCTCGCCGACCTCGATCCCGCCCGGCGCGCCCTCGTGCGGGCGACACTCTGGGCGCGCAAGACGGCGCTCCTGCGCGCGGTCGGGCACACCGACTTCATCGAGCCGTCGCGGCTCGAGCTGTCGATCCCTGGCGACGACGGCGGGACCGGGCGCATCCTGCGGAGCGTGCCCGAGTTCGGGTCGGTCTGGCGGCAGGTGCGCTTCCACGACGTGCCGGTGCCGGGCAACCGCGCGGCATCCGTCGCCGTCATCCGCTGAGCCCGGAGTGCGCGCGTCGCCTCGGCAGACGCGCGGCGACGGGGCGCCGCCGTAGGGTGGGAGCGTGCGCAGCGTCATCATCCTCGGCTCATCCGGTTCGATCGGCACCCAGGCGCTCGACGTCATCCGCGCCAACCCGCGGCGGTTCGAGGTCGTCGGCCTCGCGGTCGGCTCGAACCGCGCGCTGCTCGAGCAGCAGGCCGCCGAGTTCGGGGTCGAGCAGACCGCCGTGGGCATCGACGAGGCCGTGCAGCTCGTGCGCGACGTCGACGCCGACGTCGTGCTCAACGGCATCACGGGCTCCGTCGGCCTCGGGCCGACCCTCGCGGCGCTCGAGCGGGGTGCGACGCTCGCCCTCGCGAACAAGGAGTCGCTCATCGTCGGCGGCGACCTCGTCACCCGCCTCGCCGCCCCCGGGCAGATCGTGCCGGTCGACTCCGAGCACTCCGCCATCGCGCAGGCGCTCCGGTCGGGCACCGACGACGAGGTGCGCCGGCTCGTGCTGACCGCGTCGGGCGGGCCGTTCCGGGGCCGCACCCGCGAGGAGCTCGTCGACGTGACGCCGGCGGAGGCGCTCGCGCACCCGACGTGGGACATGGGGCTCGTCGTCACGACGAACTCGGCGACGCTCGTGAACAAGGGCCTCGAGGTCATCGAGGCGCACCTGCTCTTCGACGTGGCATACGACCGCATCGACGTCGTCGTGCACCCGCAGTCGATCGTGCACTCCATGGTCGAGTTCGTCGACGGCTCGACGATCGCCCAGGCGTCGCCGCCCGACATGCGCCTGCCGATCTCGCTCGGGCTGGACTGGCCGAACCGGGTCGCCGCCGCGGGCCGTCCGCTCGACTGGACGCAGGCGACGAGCTGGACGTTCGAGCCGCTCGACGCCGGCGCGTTCCCGGCGGTCGCGCTCGCGAAGCAGGTGGGCCGCGCGGGCGGCGAGTACCCGGCCGTGTTCAACGCCGCGAACGAGGAGGCCGTGGCGGCCTTCCACGCGGGACGCATCGGCTTCCTCGAGATCGTCGACACCGTGCGCGCCGTCGTCGAGGCCCATGAGGCGAGCGCGGGCGAGCTCACGGTCGCGTCGCTCGCCGAGGCGGAGCGAGCGGCACGGCGGGCGGCGGGCGACCGCATCGCGCGCTCGGGCCGCTGATCGGCTCCTCACAGCCGACCGCCAGCGGACGTGAAGGCGCCCGCAGTACGCTCGTCGGGTGGATTCCGTGCTCGCCTTCGTGATCGGCGTCGTCATCATCGTGATCGGCCTCGCCGTGTCGATCGGCCTGCACGAGATCGGGCACCTCGTGCCCGCCAAGCTCTTCGGCGTCAAGGTGACGCAGTACATGATCGGCTTCGGGCCGACCATCTGGTCGCGACGCAGGGGCGAGACCGAGTACGGCGTGAAGGCCATCCCGCTCGGCGGCTACATCGCGATGATCGGCATGTTCCCGCCCGCGAAGGGCCAGCAGGTGCACGAGGACTCCACGGGCTTCTTCCGCAGCCTCGTGCAGGATGCGCGCGACTCCAGCATGGAGTCGATCACGCCCGGCGACGAGGAGCGCGCGTTCTACAAGCTCCCCGTGTGGAAGCGCATCGTCGTCATGTTCGGCGGCCCGTTCATGAACCTCGTGCTCGCGGTCGCTCTGTTCGCCGTGCTCCTCATGGGCTTCGGCGTGACCCAGCCCTCCACCACGGTCGGCTCGGTGTCGGCGTGCGCGCTGCCCGCGACGAGCGAGCGGCAGACGTGCGAGCCCGGCGACCCGGCCGCACCCGGCGCGGCCGCGGGGATCGAGCCGGGCGACCGCATCGTGTCCGTCGACGGGCAGCCGGTCACCTCGTGGAACGAGTCGACCACGATCATCCGCGACCACCCCGACGAGGCGATCGAGCTCGTCGTGGTGCGCGACGGCGAGCAGGTCGCCCTCGAGGTCACGCCGATGCTCAGCGAGCGGTATGCGACCGATGAGAACGGGCAGGTCGTCACGGATGCCTCGGGCGACCCGGTCACCGTGCAGGCGGGCTTCGTCGGCATCAGCCCAGCCAGCGAGACCGTGCAGCAGCCCGTCACGGCCGTGCTGCCTGCCGTCGGCGAGCAGATCACGGGCGTCGCGGGGATCATCGTCAACCTGCCGCAGCGCATGGTCGACGTGTGGAACGCCGCGTTCGGCACCGAGGAGCGCGACCCCAACGGGCCCATCTCGGTCGTCGGCGTCGGCCGCCTGTCGGGCGAGATCGCGAGCCTCGACGAGATCCCGCTCGCCTCGAAGGCCGCGGGCCTCATCGGCATCCTCGCGTCGCTGAACATCGCGCTGTTCGTCTTCAACCTCATCCCGCTGCTCCCGCTCGACGGCGGCCACATCGCAGGCGCCCTCTGGGAGGCGATCCGGCGCGGGTTCGCGAAGGTCTTCCGCCGGCCCGATCCCGGTCCCGTCGACCTCGCCAAGCTCATGCCGCTCACGTTCGGCGTGGTGATCGTGCTGGGCGCCATGAGCGCGCTGCTCGTCTACGCCGACATCGTGAAACCGGTCACACTCCTCTGAGCGGATGCCGCGCCTACTCCCTCGGGAGTACCCGATGAGCCTCCGGGCAGCCGATCCGGCGCGCAGGGCGCGGCGATACGATCGGGGAATGCCGGTCACCCAGTGGGACGGACGGCCCCCCTGGGACGGACGACCCGAGCGCTTCCGCCCCCCGCCGGGCGCCGTGCTGCTCGCGCCCGTGATCATCAGCCTCCTCGTGCAGGTGCCCGCGGCGATCGGCATCGCGGTGTGGTTCCGCGTCGGCGTGCCCGCGGGGCTCGGCATGCTGGCGCTCGCGGTGATCGGCCCGCTGGCGCTGCTCGCCTCGCGGCGATACCCCGGGCCGACGGTGGCGTTCGTCTCGGCCGCCGCGCTCGCCGACCTGCTCGCGGGTCCCGACATCGGGCCGCCGTACGTCGCGCTCGCCTTCGCGATCGTGCTCGCCGTGGCGCGCGGCGCCATCACGTGGGCGGTCGTGTCGGTCGTCGTGGCCTGGGTCGCCGCGATCGCGCTCGGCGCCGTCATCGGGCTCGACTGGCATCCGTTCCGCATCGCGCTCACGACCGTGCTGCTCGCCGCGTGCTTCGGCGTCGGGGCGTTCCTGCGCGTGCGACGCGAACGCGCGGCGGAGTGGCGCGCCGAGGCCGCACGGCGCCGCCAGACCGCCGAGGAGCGCGAGCGCGTGCGCATCGCCCGCGAGCTGCACGACGTGATCGGCCACGCGCTGTCGCAGATCAACGTGCAGGCGAGCGTCGGCCTGCACCTCATGGACCGCGACCCCGAGCAGGCCCGCACCGCGCTCGCGGCCGTCAAGGAGACGTCGAAGACCGCGCTCGAGGAGGTGCGCAGCGTGCTCGGCGTCATCCGCAACGAGGGCGATGCACCGCTCGCACCGCAGGCGGAGCTGGCCGAGCTGCCCCGGCTCGTCGCCGGCGTGCGATCGCCCGGATTCGACGCCGAGCTCGTCGACCGGCTCGACGGGGCGGTGCCGGGCCGTGCGGCCCAGTTCGCCGCCTACCGCATCGCCCAGGAGGCGCTCACGAACGTCGTCCGGCACGCGGGCGCCACCTCGGCGGTCGTCGCCGTGGAGCGCCTCGGCGACGAGCTCATGCTCACGGTCGACGACGACGGCTCGGGCATCGCCGATGGCGGCCTCGAGAGCGCGGCCGAGGGCAGCGGCATCCTCGGCATGCGGGAGCGCGCGACGCTCCTCGGCGGCTCGGTCGAGGTCGGCCCCTCGCCGCGTGGCGGCACGCGCGTGACGGCCCGCCTGCCGTGGGGGGTGACGCCGTGATCCGCGTCGCGCTGGCCGACGACCAGGTGCTCGTGCGTGCGGGCTTCCGCGCCCTGCTGCAGGCCGAGGACGGGATCGAGGTCGTCGGCGAGGCGTCGGGCGGCGAGGAACTGCTCGCCCTCGTGCGCCGCGAACCGGTCGACGTCGTCCTCATGGACATCCGGATGCCCGGCGGCGATGGCTTGTGGACCACCGAGCAGATCGCCGCCGATCCCGAGCTCGCGGGGGTGCACGTCGTCATCGTCACCACCTTCGAGCTCGACGAGTACGTCGCACGTGCCATCCGCGCCGGCGCGAGCGGCTTCCTCGTCAAGGACACCGAGCCCGAGGACCTCGTGCGGGCGGTGCGCGTCGTCGCGAGCGGCGAGGCGCTGCTCTCGCCGGGCGTCACGAAGCGGCTGCTCGAGCGCATGGCCGTGGGCCTGCGGGACGCGCCCGACGCCGAGCTCCTCGCCGCGCTCACCGAGCGCGAGCGCGAGGTGCTGCGTCTCGTGGGCCAGGGCCTCACGAACGACGAGATCGCCGAGCGGCTGTTCCTCTCGCCGCTGACGGCCAAGACGCACGTGTCGCGCATCATGGCGAAGCTGCACGCCCGAGACCGGGTGCACCTCGTCGTCGTCGCCTACGAGTCGGGGCTCGTCGCGCCCGGCTGGCAGCAGGAGCCGGGCACGTCGTGACGATCGCGCGCCGCGCTGCTCCCGGGGGAGCAGTGCAGGTGTCTCCGCCGGGCGGATTCGCGCACGCAGCGCCGTCGCGAGCATGGAGTCGACGGTCCACTCCGGGACCGCGCGATCAAGGGAATCACACCATGCTCACCACGCTCGCGACCACCGCGGTCGTCGCCCACGCCGGCCCCTGGGCGGCCGGTTGGGGCTGGGCCTTCTTCCTCATCCCGATCTTCTGGATCCTCGTCATCGGGCTGATCATCTTCCTCGTCACGCGCGGCCGTCGTCGCGCATGGGCGAACGGCGACTACGGCCCGCCGTGGGCGCGCGGCGCGAGCGCCGAGTCGACGCTCGCCGAGCGCTTCGCGAAGGGCGACATCGACGAGACCGAGTACCGCGCGCGCCTCGAGGTGCTGCGCGCCAACCGGCCGAACGCCTAGCGCGCCGACCGATGCGAGGGGGCGGATGCCGCGGCATCCGCCCCTTCGTCGTGCGCCGAGACGGCTCATCTGCCGGGTGGCACCCTGCAGCCGCGACGTTTCGTCGCGTCGTGTCCCGGACGCCGCGGCATCCGCTCGCTCAGTCGCCCAGCGCCCGGCGCAGCGCGGCCTCCTGGTGCCGGTGGCCGACGGTCTCGTAGCCGACCACGACGACGAACGGCGACACCGCGGTGATGAGGATGCCCACGCCGAAGCTCGCGCCGGCGGCGACGGCGATCACCGCGAGAACGAGCATGACGATGCTGCCGACGAACAGCCAGATGTGGAACGGGTCGAACTGCTTGAGCAGCAGGGAGTAGATCGTGAAGAGCGCGACCATGAACAGGCCGACCGGGACGACGATGGTCAGCAGCGCCTGCATGAGGTCGATGTGCGCGACGCCCTCGATCTCGTACGCGGCGACGTGCAGGCCCGCGCCCGTGCCGGCCAGCGCAACGAAGATGAAGTAGTGGAGGTAGCCCCACACGAATCCACGCGGGCGGTACCTGGCCAGCACCTTGCCCGACGGCATCGTGAAGTAGACCCACCAGAGGCCGAAGGCGAGCGCCGTGCCGCCGAACGCGACGATGACCGCCTCGGGCGACCAGCCCTGCTCGTCGATCACCGCGGAGATCGCGAGGATCGTGCCGAGGATGATCTCGCCGAGCGTGATGATGACGAGCAGGCCGTAGCGTTCGGCGATGTGGTGCGCGTGCCACGGCGTGCCGCCCTCGCGCCCGTGCTCGGCGACGTAGGGCCCGATGAGCTCGAGCGCGATGAGGCCGAGCGTGAGCCACATGGTCGGTGCGAGCGGCAGGTTGATGAAGATGAGGGCGACCCAGCCCAGCTGCGTGACCGAGACGAACCCGACGTAGGTCAGCGCGGTGCGCCGGCGGGCGGGATCGTGCTTCGCGGCGCGCAGCCAGAGCGCGATGGTCGCGACGCGCATCACCACGTAGCCGGCCACCACGACGCCGTTGTCGACGTGGGCGCCCTCGTCGAGCGAGTGGAACATCGTGGGCAGGCCCAGCGCGAGGATCAGCACGCCGAGCATCTCCACCATCGTGGCCACGCGGAAGAAGATGTCGTCGTTGTCGTACGCCGACGCGAGCCAGGAGTAGTTGATCCACGCCCACCAGATCGCGAACACGGCGAACAGGAAGCCGCCGATCGCCGGCCCCCAGTGCCCGAGCTCGAGCAGGTGCGCGGTCTGCGCGCCCGCCTGGCTGAACGCGACCACGAACGTGAGGTCGAAGAGCAGTTCGAGCGGGGTGGCGGCGCGGTGCGGCTCGTCGGGGTCGCGGCCGACCATGCGGCGCAGCCGGTGGTCGAGGGGCGGGCGGGCGGATGCCGCGGCGTGCGCGTCGTGCGTGTGCTGCTCGCTCATGGTGCGGCCCTCTCGGGGCGCACCGGCGGCGCCCGTCGCATCATGCTGCCACAGGCGTCGTGGCGCTCGCGCGCCGGACGTGACGGACGGAACGGGCGGGCCGTCGTCGTCCGTCACGCCGCGGCGCGGGCCCGGATCAGCGGGACAGGATGAGCGCCTCGCCCTGGCCGCCGCCGCCGCAGAGCGCGACCGCGGCGCGCCCGCTGCCCCGACGGGACAGCTCGAGTGCCGCGTGGAGCGCGAGGCGGGCGCCGGAGGCGCCGATGGGGTGGCCGACGGCGATCGCGCCGCCGTGCACGTTGACCTTCGCGCGGTCGAGGTCGAGGTCGCGCATCGACTGCAGCGACACCGCCGCGAACGCCTCGTTGATCTCGACGAGGTCGAGGTCGGCCGCCGAGACGCCCTCCTTCTCGAGGGCTGCGGCGATCGCGTTCGACGGCTGCGAGTGCAGCGAGTTGTCGGGGCCGGCGACCTGGCCGGCCGCGCCGACGAGCGCGAGCCACGGGAGGCCGCGCGACTCCGCCCACTCGCGGCTGGCCACGACGACCGCGGCCGCGCCGTCGGAGAGCGGCGACGAGTTGCCGGCGGTGATGGCGCCGCCCTCGGCGAACGCCGGACGCAGCTTCGCGAGCACCTCGACGGTCGAGTCGGCGCGCACGCCCTCGTCGGCCGCGACCACGACGGGGTCGCCCTTGCGCTGCGGCACCTCGACCGGCACGATCTCGTCGTCGAACACGCCGTCGGCCTGCGCGGCGCCGGCGCGGCGGTGCGACTCCGAGGCGATCTCGTCCTGCTCCTCGCGCGTGAGGCCGTAGCGGGCGTTGAAGCGCTCGGTCGACGCGCCCATCGAGTCGTGGTCGAACGCGTCGGTCAGGCCGTCGTTGGCGGCGTGGTCGAGCATCTCGACGGCGCCGTACGCCCAGCCCTTGCGCGATCCGGGCAGCAGCAGCGGGGCCTTGGTCATCGACTCCTGGCCGCCGGCCACGACGACGGATGCCTCGCCGAGTCGGATCAGGCGCGCGGCATCCGTGATCGCGACGAGGCCCGACAGGCAGACCTTGTTGACCGTCGTGGCGGGCACCCGCCACGGGATGCCGGCGGCGACCGCCGACTGCTTCGCGGGGTTCTGGCCGGCGCCCGCCTGGAGCACCTGGCCCATGATGACCGCGTCGACGTCGTCGGGGGAGACCCCCGCCTTCTCGAGTGCGCCGCGGATCGCGACGGTGCCGAGCTGCACCGCGTCCTGGCCCGCGAGGTTGCCGTTGATGCGGGCGAACGGCGTGCGGGCTCCGGCGATGATGACGACGTCGGGGATGCTCATCGGTGGTGGACTCCTTCGTCTCGATGGGGGGATCGCCCCGCTGGCAGTCTATGTCGGCTCGAGCGGGTGGACGCCGCCGGGCGGGACGCGCGGACTGTGCATTTGTGCACGGCGACGCTGCAGATCTCGTCATTGTCGGTGCGTTCGTGCGCAATGCAGACTCGGATCCGGCCGGCCCTGCCGCCGCGCCGCACGACGAGGTGGAGGAGTCGCCGAATGACGGGATTCGACGGGCGCCGGGTGCTGGTCACCGGCGGGGCGAGCGGCATCGGGCGCGCGTGCGCCGAGGCGTTCGCGGCGCGTGGGGCAACGGTCGTCGTGGCCGACGTCGACGCCGGCGCAGCTTCGGAGGTCGCCGAGGAGATCGGCGGCGAGGCGTGGGCCGTCGACCTCGCCGACACCGCGGCCCTCGCCGACCTGACGCTCGACGTCGACGTGCTCGTGAACAACGCCGGCCTCCAGCACGTGCGGCCGATCGAGGAGTTCGAGCCCGACCAGTTCTCGCGGATCATCCGCGTCATGCTCGAGGCCCCGTTCCTGCTCATCCGGGCGGCGCTGCCGGCCATGTACGAGCGCGGGTTCGGCCGCATCGTCAACGTGTCCAGCGTGCACGGCCTGCAGGCTTCGCCGTTCAAGTCGGCCTACGTGGCCGCCAAGCACGGGCTCGAGGGCCTCTCGAAGGTCACCGCGCTCGAGGGCGGCGCGCACGGCGTGACGTCGAACTGCATCAATCCGGGCTACGTGCGCACGCCGCTCGTGGAGAAGCAGATCGCCGACCAGGCGCGCCTGCACGGCATCAGCGAGGCGGAGGTGCTGCCGAAGGTGATGCTCACCGAGCCCGCCGTCAAGCGGCTCGTCGAACCCGAGGAGGTGGCGGGCCTCGCGCTCTGGCTCGCCGGCGAGGAGGCGGGCATGGTCACGGGCGCGAGCTACACCATGGACGGCGGATGGAGCGCGCGATGACGGCCCGGGCGTACGACCGTCGCGTCGGTCGCCGCCCGATGCCCGTGTCGCCCGCCGACGCCGGTAGCGTGATCACTGCAACCCGCGCCCGACCCGGGGCCGCGGAAGCTCAGGAAGGTGCATCGTGACACTCGACAAAGTCGTCGGGTCCGCCCAAGAAGCGGTCGCCGACATCCCCTCGGGCTCGAGCCTCGCCGTCGGCGGGTTCGGCCTCTGCGGCATCCCGATGGTGCTCATCCAGGCGCTGCTGGAGTCCGGCGTCGACCGCCTGTCGGTCGTCTCGAACAACTGCGGCGTCGACGACTGGGGGCTCGGCGTGCTGCTCGCGCAGCAGCGCATCGCCAAGATGACGTCGTCGTACGTCGGCGAGAACAAGGAGTTCGAGCGGCAGTACCTCTCGGGCGAGCTCGAGCTCGAGCTCACGCCGCAGGGCACGCTCGCCGAGAAGCTGCGGGCGGGCGGCAGCGGGATCGCCGCGTTCTTCACGCAGACCGGCGTGGGCACGCAGGTCGCCGAGGGCGGGCTGCCTCGTCGTTACCACGCCGACGGGTCGATCGCGATCGCGAGCCCCGCGAAGCCCGTGCAGTCGTTCACGGTGCGCGGCGAGGCATCGGACTTCGTGCTCGAGGAGGCGATCACCACCGACTTCGCGCTCGTGCACGCCCTGCGCGGCGACCGCTTCGGCAACCTCGTGTTCGACAAGTCGGCGCGCAACTTCTCGCCGCTCGCGGCCATGGCGGGCGCCGTCTGCATCGCCCAGGTCGAGGAGCTCGTCGAGCCGGGCGAGCTCGACCCCGACACGATCCACCTGCCCGGCATCTACGTCGACCGGGTCGTGGTCGTCGGCACCGGCATCGAGAAGCGCATCGAGCGCCGCACCGTGAGGGAGAACTGAGATGGCGCTGACGCGATTCGAGATGGCCGCGCGTGCCGCTCACGAGCTGCACGACGGCTCCTACGTCAACCTCGGAATCGGACTGCCCACGCTCGTGCCGAACTACGTGCCCGAGGGCGTGACGATCCTGCTGCAGTCCGAGAACGGCATCCTCGGCGTCGGCCCGTACCCGACCGAGGCCCAGGTCGATCCCGACCTCATCAACGCGGGCAAGGAGACGGTCACCGTGCTCCCGGGCGCTGCGTACTTCGACTCCGCGACGAGCTTCGGCATGATCCGGGGCGGCAAGATCGACGCCGCGATCCTCGGCGCGATGCAGGTATCGGCCGCGGGCGACCTCGCGAACTGGATGATCCCCGGCAAGATGGTGAAGGGCCCCGGCGGCGCGATGGACCTCGTGCACGGCGCCCGCCGCAAGATCGTGCTCATGGAGCACGTCGCGAAGGACGGCTCGCCCAAGATCGTGCACGAGTGCTCGCTGCCGCTGACCGGCAAGGGCGTCGTCGACCGCATCATCACCGACCTCGCGGTGATCGACGTCACGCCCGACGGGCTGAAGCTGGTCGAGGTCGCCCCCGGCGTCTCCGTTGAGGAGGTCGTCGCGGCGACCGAGCCGCCGCTCGACACGAGCGCCGTGGCCTGACCGAAGCGGACTCCGTCCCCCGATACGGAATCGTGATGCGGTGCGGCACCCTCGGGTGCCGCACCGCAGTGATGATCGGAAGTGGCGTCCTTCGGGATGCCGACGATCCAGACCCAGGAGTCCGATGACCCGAACGCTCCGCGCCGGCGCCCTCACCGCCGCCGCCCTCTTCCTCATGCTCGCGCTCGCGGGATGCTTCGGCCCCGCGCCGACGCCGACGCCGACACCGGATGCCGCGACGCCGCGTCCTACTCCGACGGCGACGCCGACGGCCGAGCCGGTCGACCCGCTCACGACCGTGACCGAGCTCGTCGCCCGACCCGAGGTGTTGGAGCTCCACGATGCGACCGGCGCCGTCGTGACCTCGCTCGACTACCTCACTCCGGCCGGTCCCGCCGTCGAGGCGCTCACGACGGTGTTGGGCGCGGCGCCGGTGGATGAGGACTACCCGGGCAACAGCCACTTCCCACCGAGCACCGTGCACCGCTGGGACGGCTTCGAACTCTGGGAGCCCCGCTACGTCGACCGCTGGGCGGAGTTCGCCGGGGAACCGCCGACGCTGTATCGCCCCGGGTTCCGGGTGGTGTTCACGGGGCCGCAGAGCTCGAGCGTCTCCCTCTCGACGGCGCAGCACATCAGCGTCGGAGGCTCGTGGAGCGACCTCCAGGCCATGCCCGACCTGCAGGTCAATCCGAGCGGGTGCTCCGGCCCGTACCTCGACTACATCGAACGCGATGAGACCTGGCCCGACGGCACGGTGCACGTGATGCGCTTCGGCGTGGACTTCGGCAACACGGACGATCCGGATGCCGTCACGCGCATCGATGCGCCGACACCGATCCATGAGGGCGGCTGCGCCTGAGGCATCCGCACGGCTCAGCCGCGCGTGCACAGACCCGAAGTAGACTCGTACGGTGCCTGCAGTGAATCTCGGAATGCCGAAGGTCCCCGAAACCCTGGCCCCGCGACGCAAGTCCCGGCAGATCAAGGTGGGCAAGGTGCTCGTCGGCGGCGACGCGCCGGTGAGCGTGCAGTCCATGACCACGACGCCGACGCCGAACATCAACGCGACGCTGCAGCAGATCGCCGAGCTGACCGCCTCGGGCTGCGACATCGTGCGCGTCGCGGTGCCGAGCCGCGACGACGCCGAGGCGTTGCCGATCATCGCGAAGAAGAGCCAGATCCCGGTCATCGCCGACATCCACTTCCAGCCGAACTACGTCTATGCGGCGATCGACGCGGGCTGCGCGGCCGTGCGCGTGAACCCGGGCAACATCCGCAAGTTCGACGACCAGGTCGCCGAGATCGCACGTCGCGCGAAGGCGGCGGATGTCTCCATCCGCATCGGCGTGAACGCCGGGTCGCTCGATCCGCGCCTGCTCCAGAAGTACGGCAAGGCCACGCCCGAGGCGCTCGTCGAGTCGGCCGTGTGGGAGGCGAGCCTCTTCGAGGAGCACGACTTCCACGACTTCAAGATCTCGGTGAAGCACAACGACCCCATCGTGATGGTGAAGGCCTACCGACTGCTCGCCGAGCGGGGCGACTGGCCCCTCCACCTCGGCGTGACCGAGGCCGGTCCCGCGTTCCAGGGCACGATCAAGAGCGCGACGGCGTTCGGCATCCTGCTCAGCGAGGGCATCGGCGACACGATCCGGGTGTCGCTGTCGGCGCCGCCCGTCGAGGAGGTCAAGGTCGGCCTGCAGATCCTGCAGTCCCTCAACCTCCGGGAGCGCAAGCTCGAGATCGTGTCGTGCCCCTCGTGCGGCCGCGCCCAGGTCGACGTCTACAAGCTCGCGAACGATGTCACCGACGGGCTCGAGGGCATGAGCGTGCCGCTGCGCGTCGCCGTCATGGGCTGTGTCGTGAACGGGCCGGGTGAGGCCCGCGAGGCGGACCTCGGCGTGGCATCCGGCAACGGCAAGGGCCAGATCTTCGTGAAGGGCGAGGTCATCAAGACCGTGCCCGAGTCCGAGATCGTCGCGACGCTCATCGCCGAGGCGAACCGCATCGCCGACGAGATGGGCGCGGATGCCCCGGTCGGCAGCCCGCAGGTCGTCACGCCCTGAGCGCTCGAGCGCGCCGTATCCGAATCGATATCCGCGTCGCTTCCGACGGCGCGCTTCGGGGCGATACATTCTCGTCATGACACGTACGGCTGGCGCCCTACTCGCCGGTATTCTCCTCGCGGCATTGACCGGGTGCGTCCCTGCAGCGGATGCCGCGGCCCCCACCTCGGAACCACCGTCGCCGACGGCGACCGCGGAGCCCGCATCGACGATCGTCGCCAAGCCGGCGGTCGCATTCGACGGTTCCTGCGAGGCGCTCGTCGATTCGGCGACGCTGTCCGGACTCGTCGGCGACGAGGTCTCGCCGTACGACGGCGAGAAGGCCGAGCGGGTCTGGGCGGTGACGGTGCTCGGCGGCATCGACTGCAGCTGGATGAGCGACTCCGAAGCGGGTGTCCAGCTCGACGTGATGTCGGCCGCCGGACTCGAAGCGCAGGTCGCGGAGGCGGAGGCGAAGTCGCCGTACTGCTACGGCGGCGAGCGGATCGAGAACCGCTGCTCGTTCAGCACGGTCGTCGGCGGCTACTGGCTCTCGGGCATCGTCGGGGTGGCGAACGGGTCCGCGACCACGGCCCTCGACGCGATCGACGCCATCACGGCGCATGTCACCGAGGTGGCGGCCGGGTTCGCGCCCGTGCCCGCCCAGCGCCCTGAGGGTATGTGGACGGCTCCCGACGACTGCGCCGCCGTCGGATCGGCGGTCGACACCACCGCCATCCTCGGTGAGCCGTTCACCGCGGAGAACGGGAACCGCGGTGGCGAGACGACGCCCGGATTCATGGCCGCGTGGTCCACGGTGGGCGACTTCTCCTGCATCTGGGCGAACCCCGCGTCCACGCGCTGGTTCGCGACCGAGGCGCTGCCCGGAGCGGGCTGGGGGATCACCGAGCTCGCCGCCCGCGACGGCGCGGAGGTCATCTCCGTCGACGGCGCGCTCGAAGCCGTCGCCGTGCCCCACGGGGGCGACACGACCGCGGTCTACGCCACCGACGGCGTGAACCTCGCGTGGGTCACGGTGCCCGCGGACATCGATCGGGCGGCCGCCACGGCGCTGCTCACGAGCTTCATGGCGGCGGCATCGCGGTGACCTGGGCGCGCGGGTAACGTGGGCCGCAACGGGATGCCCGTCGGCGCGGCATCCGTTCGCGAGAGGGGACCGCGATGAGCGGAGACGGCACGCAGTTCGAGTACCCCGACGAGGCCGGGTACCCCGACGGCATGGGCACGCTGCACGAGGGCACCGACGAGGCAGCCGGTGATGCGGCCGGCGAGGCGGCGGAGGCCGACACGGCCGAGGACGAGCTCGACGACTTCGCGATGCAGGACGAGGAGGACGTCGACGGCAACGTCTGACGTCAGGCCGCCCGGAATCGCACCGTGCCGGTGCGGATGTCGGCGCTCTCGAGCACGACCGGCATGCGCGCGCCCGGACGCGCCTCGGGCGGCGCGGGACACGTCGCGGTGACCGCCGGCTCGACGAGCTGGATGACCGCCGATCCGTTGCGCAGTCCCAGCACCGTGGCGTCGAACCGGTGCCCCACGCGATCCGAGAGCACGGCGGCCTCGACGCGCGCGATCGAGGCGGCGTCCAGCTGCGCCGCGCGCCGCGACGACGCGCCCATGAGCGACGGCAGCTCGCCGAGTGACGCCCGCGCCCAGTCGGGGACCTCGCGCCCGGCGGCGATCGCCTCGCACACCACGAGACCCCACCGGTCGACGAGGCGCCGCAGCGGGGCGGTCACGTGCGCGTACGGGGAAGCGAGCGCGGACTGCACCGGGTCGGCGGGCACCGTGCCGTCCATCGCCACGTAGCCGGCGCCGCGGAACAGCCCGCTCGCGGCCTGCAGGATCGCAAGCGAGGCGGGCTCGTCGCGCGGCAGCTCGTGGAGGTACTGGCCGTAGCCGATCGATGCGGGCCACGGTCGGCCCAGCGCCTCGGTCTGGCGCCGGAACGATGCCATCTCCTCGTCGGAGGGCTTGGGCATGGTGCGCAGGATGCCGACGCGCGCGGCGATCATGAGCTCGGCGGCGGCCATGCCGGTCATGAGCGAGAGCTGCGCGTTCCAGTCCTCGACGGGCAGCAGCCGTCGACGCTCGAGCGCGTAGCCGCCGTCGGACGTGCGCACGATCTCCTCGTCGGGCACGTTGAGGCTCGCGCCGCCGCGCGCCCGCTCCTGCTCGAGCCGCAGCTCGCCGATCTCCTTCAGCAGCGGAAGCGAGCCGTCGGCCGACCCGTCGTCGATGCTCGACTGCGCCTTCGCGTAGTCGAGCTGCGCGCGGGAGCGCACCACCGCGCGCTCGAGGCGAGTCGTGAGCAGCGCACCCGCCTCGTCGAGGTCGAACGACCACACGTAGGCGGCGCGGTCGACGCCGGGCAGCAGCGACGCCCGGTCCTCGCTGAGCACGGGCGGATGCAGCGGCACCCGGCCATCGGCCGCGTACAGCGTCTGCCCGCGCCCGCGGGCCTCGAGGTCGACGGCGCCGCCGGGCTCCACGAACCCCGGGACATCCGCGATCGCGTAATGCACGACGTAGCCGCCAGGGCGGCGCGAGAGGTGCAGCGCCTGGTCGAGGTCGAGCGAGCCCGGGGGATCGATCGTGACGAACGGGACGTCGCGCCGGTCGGCGGCGGGCGGCGGTGCCGCGGCCGCGGCGGCCTCCGCCTCGGCGAGCACGGCGGGCGGGAACCCGTCGGGCAGTTCGAGCGTCTCCCTGAGCTCCGCGAGCGCCGCGGCGAGCTCGCTCTGCGCGGCGGAGCCGGCGACGTGCGGTCGGCGTCGGGGCATGCGGCAAGCCTAGGCGGATGACGCGACGACGCGGCATCCGTGCGTCACGAGGATCACCGGGTGCAGCGGTGACACGGATGACGCGACGACGCGGCATCCGTGCGTCCTAGAATCGTCGGGTGCCCGTACGCCTGTCGAACTTCTTCCTCCGCACGCTCCGCGAAGACCCGGCCGACGCCGAGATCGCGAGCCACAAGCTGCTCGTCCGCGCCGGCTACATCCGGCGCCAGGCGCCCGGCATCTTCGCCTGGCTGCCGCTCGGCCTGCGGGTGAAGGCGAAGATCGAGCGGATCATCCGCGAGGAGATGACCGCGGCCGGGGCGCACGAGGTGCACTTCCCGGCGCTGCTCCCGCGCGAGCCCTACGAGGTCACGGGCCGCTGGACGGAGTACGGCGACGCGCTGTTCCGTCTGCAGGACCGCAAGGAGGCCGACTACCTGCTCGCGCCGACGCACGAGGAGGTCTTCACGCTGCTCGTGAAGGACCTCTACTCGTCGTACAAGGACCTGCCGCTCACGATCTACCAGATCCAGGACAAGTACCGCGACGAGGCCCGCCCGCGCGCCGGCCTGCTCCGCGGGCGCGAGTTCACGATGAAGGACGCGTACTCGTTCGACGCCTCCGACGCCGGCCTCGACGCGAGCTACCAGGCGCAGCGCGACGCGTACGAGCGCATCTTCACGCGCCTCGGACTCGAGTACGTCATCGTCAAGGCGGATGCCGGCGCGATGGGCGGCTCGAAGTCGGAGGAGTTCCTGCACCCGACGCCCGTCGGCGAGGACACGTTCGTGCGATCGGCCGGCGGCTACGCCGCGAACGTCGAGGCGTTCACGACCGTGGTGCCCGAGCCGATCCCGTTGGACGGCCTGCCCGCGGCCGAGGTGCTCGACTCCCCGAACACGCCGACCATCGCGACACTGGTGGACCTCGCGAACCTCGAGTACCCGCGCCCCGACGGCCGCGACTGGACCGCGGCCGACACGCTGAAGAACGTCGTGCTCGCGCTCACCCACCTCGACGGCACGCGCGAGGTCGTCGTCGTCGGCATCCCGGGCGACCGCGAGATCGAGGCCAAGCGCGTCGAGGTGGCGTTCGCCCCCGCCGAGGTCGAGGCGGCGACCGAGCAGGACTTCGCGCGCCACCCCGGGCTCGTGAAGGGCTACATCGGCCCGTGGTCGGGCGACGGGCCGGTGCTCGGCGCCGAGTCGTCGACCGGCATCCGGTTCTTCCTCGACCCGCGCGTGGTCGACGGCACCGAGTGGATCACCGGCGCGAACGTCGACGAGCAGCACGTGTTCGGCCTCGTCGCCGGCCGCGACTTCACCGCCGACGGCGTCGTCGAGGTCGCGAACGTGCGCGACGGCGACCCCGCGCCCGACGGCTCGGGCCCGGTCGAGCTCGCGCGCGGCATGGAGATGGGCCACGTCTTCCAGCTCGGCCGCAAGTACGCGGAGGCGCTCGGGCTCAAGGTGCTCGACGAGAACGGCAAGCTCGCGACCGTGACGATGGGCTCCTACGGCATCGGCGTCACGCGCATCCTCGCGATCATTGCCGAGCTGAACAACGACGACAAGGGCCTCGTCTGGCCGACGCCGGTCGCGCCGTTCGACGTGCACGTGCTGGCCACGGGCAAGGACCAGGCGGCGTTCGACGCCGCCGAGCGGGTCGTCGCCGACCTCGAGGCCGCGGGCTTCGACGTCGTCTACGACGACCGGCCCAAGCTCTCGCCGGGCGTGAAGTTCGCCGACGCCGAGCTCATCGGCGTGCCGAAGATCGTCATCGCGGGCCGCGGCGTCGCCGACGGCGTCGTCGAGGTCTGGGATCGAGCCTCGGGCGACCGGGTCGCCGTGCCGATCGACGGGGTCGTCGCCGCGCTGGCCTGACGCTTCACCACCGGGACACCTGCGGTTCACCGAACCGGTGCCTTCGCGTCTCCTCGGGGGACGACGCTCGGATCGACCCGTTCGTCGATCGTGAGGACCCGAGAAGTGACGATTTCCGACCAGACCCCGCTGCGATTGCTCCCCATGGCCGACCACGTCCGCGGCAAGCGCTCCGCCGTGACGTGCCGGCTGAAGTGCGCCGACGCGTGCCTCGGCCCCGAGTGCAACACGTCGGACAACGCCCACTTCCGCGACATCGCGTCGGCGGCGCTCACCCGGCGCTCGCTGCTCGGCCTCGGCCTCGCGGGCGCGGTCGGGCTCGTCGTCGGCAACGCCGTCGGCGGGGGCTCGGGTGCGGCGTACGCCGCGAAGCCGGGCACGGCCGGCCTCGCGTTCGGCGCGATCGACCCGGTCGACCGCCTCGTCGACGCGTTCACGGTGCCCGAGGGCTACCACTGGAGCCCGATCATCCGCTGGGGCGACCCGCTGTTCGCGTCGTCGCCGGCGCTCGACTTCGCCAACCAGTCGGCCGCGGCCCAGGCCGGCCAGTTCGGCTACAACAACGACTACCTCGACATCATCGCCGACCCGAGCGGCAAGACCGGCGTGCTCGTGGCGAACCACGAGTACGTCAACCCGGGCATCATGTTCCCGCCCACGAGCGACCCCGCCGAGAAACAGCGCCGCGGCGACATCTACAAGGCGGCGCAGGGCATGTCGGTCGTCGAGCTGCGCCGTCGCGCGGCGGGCGAGCCGTGGTCGTACGTCGTCGACGGCACGCGCAACCGCCGCATCACCGTCGAGACGGTGTTCGAGCTCACCGGCCCCGCGGCCGGGTCCGACTTCGTGAAGACCGCCGCCGACCCCGAGGGCCGCTGGGTCAAGGGAACCCTCGGCAACTGCGCCGGCGGCACCACCCCGTGGGGCACCGTGCTCTCGGGCGAGGAGAACTTCAACGGCTACTTCGCGTGGGCGGCCGACACCGCCGAGCAGAAGCGCTACAGCGGCACGTCGACCACCACGACCGAGACGGGCTGGGAGGCGTACGACCCGCGCTTCGACGCGCACGACGCCGACTACGTGAACGAGCCCAACCGCTTCGGCTGGATCGTGGAGATCGACCCGAGCGACCCGACGTCGACGCCGCTCAAGCACACGGCCATGGGCCGCATGAAGCACGAGGGCGCCAACGTGATCATCGCCGAGGACGGCCGCGTGGTCGCCTACATGGGCGACGACGAGCGCAATGACTACCTCTACAAGTTCGTGTCGAAGGGGCGCTACACCGCCGCGACGTCGACCGGTGCGAAGCAGAAGAACCAGCGCCTGCTCAGCGAGGGCGACCTGTTCGTCGCCAGGTTCACCGGGGACTCGCCGGCCGGCGAGATCACCGGCGGCGGCGCCCTCCCGAGCGACGGGCTCTTCGACGGCGCCGGCGAGTGGATCCCGCTCACGCGCGACGGCCGGAGCGTCGTTCCCGGCATGTCCGTCGAGGAGGTGCTCGTCTACACGCGTCGCGCCGCCGACCTCGTGGGCGCGACCAAGATGGACCGCCCCGAGGACGTCGAGCCGAACCCGCGCACCGGCAAGGTCTACGTGGCCCTGACGAACAACAGCGCGCGTGGCACGTCCGCGCCGCTCGACGAGGCGAACCCGATCTCGGGCAACCGCTTCGGGCACGTCATCGAACTCACCGAGACCGCGGGCCAGGCGGGGGAGACGTTCGGCTGGAGCATCCTGCTGCTCTGCGGCGACCCCTCGAAGACGGCGTACACGTACTTCGCCGGCTTCCCGAAGGAGCTCGTGTCGCCGATCTCGTGCCCCGACAACCTGGCGTTCGACTCCGAGGGCAACCTCTGGATCTCGACCGACGGCGCGCCCGGTACGATCGGCTACAACGACGGCCTCTTCCGGGTGCCGCTCGAGGGCGACCAGCGCGGCAACGTGCAGCAGTTCCTCGCGGTGCCGCGCGAGGCCGAGACCTGCGGCCCCGTGATCCACGACCGCGAGGGCCTCGTCTTCGTGGCCGTGCAGCACCCGGGCGAGAACGGCTCGGTCGCCGCGCAGACGTCGCTCTTCCCCGACTACGGCTCGACGGCGGCCGGTTCGGTCGCCGCGCCGCGCCCCTCGGTCGTGCAGGTCTGGCACGACTGACCGGCGGCGGTGAACGGGGTGGCGGATGCGGGGGCATCCGCCATCCGCCGCGGCGGGCGGCCCTGGGGAGCAGCCGCCCGCCGCCTTCCCTCTCGTGCTCGGGGTGGTCAGGCGTCCTCGGGTGACCGCTCGGGCGAGCGCGCGTCCCTCCGCGCGAGCGCGAGCAGGCGGTCGGATGCCGCGTCGGCCGCGTCGCCCGACCGGATGCGCCGCCCGAGGCCGGCCGCAGCCACGGCCATGTCCTGATCGCCCAGCGCCCGCACCACGGCCTCCGCGACCTGCTCGGGACGAGCGCGCGGCGACAGCGCGATGCCCGCGCCCGCTCGATCGATCGCGTGCGCGACCATCGGCTGGTCGGCGTGCGGATTCATCGGGAGGATGACGAGCGGCAGGTCGTGAGCGAGCGCGGTCGAGGTCGTGGAGTGCCCGCCGTGGCCGATCACGAGTGCGGCCTCGGGGAAGACGTCGGCGTGCCGGCGTCGCTCGGCCCACTCGACGTTGCGCGGCAGCTCGATCGGCCGGTCCGGCACGATGCCGCCGGCGGTCACGAGCCCGCGCACGGGCAGCGGCCCGAGCGCCGTCACGATGCGCTGGTAGGCGGACGTCTGGCCGGGCAGCCAGGTCGTGGACAGGCTGACGACGACGAGCGGCGGCCGGTCGGGATCGGGACGAGCCGGCACGCCCGTGTCGGTGGGTCCGACCCAGGTGGTGCCGCGCTCGCCGTCGCGCGCCGCCGGGTCGAGCATCGCGTCGGCCGTCACGATGCGGGCGTCGGCGCTCTGCCAGGCGGCACGCAGGTCGAGACCGCGGAGCTTGGAGGCCACGCCCACGGGCCCACGCGCGTACGCGCCGCGCCAGTATGCGAGGAACGTGTGGAACAGCACGGCGTTCGGCACGCCGGCGTCGCGGGCTCCGAGCACCGCCGTCGCCGTGAGGCAGTCGACGAGCGCGACGTCGGTTCCGTCGGAGCGCAACCGCGATGCGACCTCGCGCCGGAGGGGCCGGTCGGAACCGAGCCGGCTGAACTGCCCGAGCGTCGACGGCAGCGATCGCGGGATCGTGCAGTCCCAGAACGCCAGCGCGTCGAGCGGCTCGAACGTGGCGCCGGTCGCCGCGACGCGGTCGCGCTGGCGTTCATGCCCGAGGACGCGCACGTCCTCTCCGCGCCGTACCAGTGTGCGGGCGATGTCGAGCATGGGCGGCGCGTTCCCGCCGGCGTCGACGGTCACGAGCGTGACGGACGTCATGCGCGTTCCCCTTCCATGAGGTCGGCGAGCACGGATGCCACGAGGCGCCGCATGCGCTCGCGCGTCGCCGCGCGGTCGAGGCCGCGGTCGCGCCGCAGCAGCTTCCAGGCGTAGAGGTCGGTGGCCACCACGAGCAGGTCGACCGCCTCGTCGCGGTCGGCGGCGCCGAGCGGGTCGAGGGCGGGAGCGAACACGCTCCGCACCCAGTCGCGGTGCAGCAGCTTGCCGGTCGCGGTGATCTCGGCGGCAACGGGCTCCCACGACTCCTGGGCGAGCAGCAGCAGCATGGTGTCGCCCCATGCCTCGTAGTGCTCGGCGAGCACGTCGAGCGCCGCGTCGGCGTCGCCGACGGGCGCCTCGCGCTGGGCGACGACCAGCTCGCGTGCGCGGGTCGTCGCGGCGGTGAACAGGCCGTCGCGGCTGCCGTAAGCGCGGAGCACGGTCTGCACCGACACGCCCGCCCGGTCGGCGATCGCGGGGAGGGTGCACGCCGCAAGCGGGACCTCGCCGGCGAGGGCCACCGCCGCGTCGAGGATGCGCGCCCTGGTGCGGTCGGCCTCGGCCGCGCGGCCCCGCATGTCGTACGTCCGCGTCGTTTTCATGATGATGACCATTAACACGGATTTCATGGTTCATGTCAATGGGTGTTCACATGGAATCCAGGACCCTGGCCGCGGATGACGGCCGTCCTGACATTCCGGTACGGTAGAGAGTCGTCCGCTCCGAGGGGAAGCGGCATGAGAGCTGAATAGAGGAGGCCGGCGATGGACATCGACCTCAGCGTGCTCCGCATGATGGAGCGCGAGAAGGAGATCCCGTTCGACGAACTGGTGGAGATCATCGAGCAGGCGATCCTCATGGCCTACTTGAAGCACACCAACCCCGGCCAGCACGGGCATGCGAACCCCACGGGCGCCCGCGCGCACCTCGACCGCAAGACGGGGCACGTCTCCATCTACGTGCCCGAGTACGACGAGGACGGCAACGTCGTCGGCGAAGCCGAGGACAGCCCGAGCGACTTCGGCCGCATCGCCGCGTTCGCCGCGAAGCAGGTCATCAACCAGCGCCTGCGCGACCTCGCCGACGACGCCGTGCTCGGCGAGTTCCGCGGCCGCGAGGGCGACATCGTCGCCGGCGTCATCCAGCAGGGCCCCAACCCGCGCATGGTGCACATCGACCTCGGCACGGTCGAGGCGATCCTGCCCCCCGAGGAGCAGGTGCCGGGCGAGGAGTACCCGCACGGCCAGCGCATCCGCGTCTACGTGACGAGCGTCGCGAAGGGCGCGAAAGGCCCGTCCATCACGGTGTCGCGCACCCACCCCGCGCTCGTGCGCAAGCTGTTCGCGCTCGAGGTCCCCGAGATCGCGTCGGGCGTCGTCGAGATCGTGTCGCTCGCCCGCGAGGCCGGGCACCGCACGAAGATCGCCGTGCGCGCGAACCAGCCGGGCGTCAACGCCAAGGGCGCCGCGATCGGCGAGCTCGGGCAGCGCGTGCGCGCGGTCACCGCCGAACTCGGCGCCGAGAAGATCGACATCGTCGACTGGTCGGACGACCTCGCGACCTTCGTCGCGAGCGCGCTCTCGCCCGCCAAGGTGACCAGCGCCTTCGTGATCGACGAGCAGACCCGCGCCGTGCGCGCCCTGGTGCCCGACTACCAGCTGTCCCTCGCCATCGGCAAGGAGGGCCAGAACGCGCGCCTCGCCGCCAAGCTGACCGGCGCGAAGATCGACATCCAGCCCGACTCGATCCTCGAGTCGAACTGACCCGCGAGCCGGGCGTCGCCGGGCCGCCTGGCGGGGAGGTGTAGGATGGAACCCGTCAGAACGTGCATCGGATGCCGTGCGCGTGCCCCGCGATCCTCGCTTCTGAGGGTCGTCTCCCAGAACTCCCACGTCGTAGCGGATGCTTCGGCCGTGCTTCCGGGGAGGGGCGCGTGGCTGCATCCGACGCTCGAGTGCTACCGGCTCGCCGTGCGGAAGCGCGCCTTCGGGCGCGCGCTGCGCATTCGCGGCGAGGTGGACACCAGCAACGTAGAGAACAGGCTGAACGGCTAATGGACAACTCATGAGCGGCTCGAAATGAGACCCGTCCGCCATTGATGGTCCGCCCCTGTCCGGGGGTGGGCCCGGAACAGGAGAGAAGTGGCTGCCAAACCACGCGTACACGAGATCGCATCCGAACTCGGTGTCGACAGCAAGATCGCCCTTGAGAAGCTCAAGGAGATGGGCGAGTACGTCAAGGGACCCTCGTCCAGCATCGAACCCCCCGTCGCCCGCAAGCTGCGGGCGGCGCTCGAGGCGGCAGGAGCCGCCGCGACGGCCGCGCCGGCGGCCACGGCCAAGCCCGCGACTGCGGCGAAGCCCGGCCCCAAGCCGGCGCCGAAGCCGGCACCCCAGGCCGCTCCGGCTGCGCCGGCCGCCGACGCGCCGATGACGGTCGCCGAGCGCCAGGCGCAGGCCGAGGAGAGGGCGGCGCAGGCCGCCGCCACGAAGCCCGCCGAGGCGCCCGCCGCACCTGCTGCAGCGGCATCCGACGTGGCCAAGCCGGCCGCGCCGAAGCCCAGCGGCGCGATTCCGCGCCCGGCCCCGCGCCCCGGCGCCCCGCGCCCCGGCAACAACCCGTTCTCGAGCTCGCAGGGCATGGGCTCGCGCCCGGCCCAGCCGCGCCCCGGGAACAACCCGTTCTCCAGCTCGCAGGGCATGGGCCAGCGTCCGAACCCGGGCAACATCCCGCGGCCGCAGGCTCCTCGCCCCGGCTCGCCCCGTCCCGGCGCACCCCGTCCCGGTGGTGCAGGCGGCGGTCGCCCCGGCGGCTTCCAGCGTCCCGGCGGTGCCGGCGGCGCCGGTGCCGGCGCGCGTCCCGGCGGTCCCGGCGGTGCCGGTGGCGGCTTCCAGCGTCCCGGCGGCGGCTTCGGCGGCCCGCGTCCCGCGGGCGGCGGCGGTCGTGGTCGCGGCCCCGGCGGCGGCACGGCAGGTGCGTTCGGTCGCGGCGGCGGCAAGTCCAAGGCCCGCAAGTCGAAGCGCACGAAGCGGCAGGAATTCGAGATGCGGGAGGCCCCGTCGCTGGGCGGCGTGAGCGTCCCTCGCGGCGACGGCAACACCGTCATCCGACTGCGTCGCGGCGCCTCCATCTCCGACTTCGCCGACAAGATCGACGCGAACCCCGGCTCGCTCGTCACGGTGCTCTTCCACCTCGGTGAGATGGCCACCGCGACCGAGTCGCTCGACGAGGCCACGTTCGAGGTCCTCGGCGCCGAGCTGGGCTACAAGATCCAGGTCGTCTCGCCCGAGGACGAGGACAAGGAGCTCCTCGAGGGCTTCGACATCGACCTCGACCAGGAGCTCGAGGACGAGACCGACGAGGTGCTCGAGCAGCGTCCTCCGGTCGTCACCGTCATGGGCCACGTCGACCACGGCAAGACGCGCCTCCTCGACGCGATCCGCAACGCCAACGTGGTGGCGGGCGAGGCCGGCGGCATCACCCAGCACATCGGTGCGTACCAGGTGCACACCGAGCACGAGGGCGTCGACCGGGCCATCACCTTCATCGACACCCCGGGTCACGAGGCGTTCACCGCCATGCGTGCCCGTGGTGCGCAGGTGACCGACATCGCGATCCTCGTGGTGGCGGCCGACGACGGCATCATGCCGCAGACGATCGAGGCGCTGAACCACGCGCAGTCGGCCAACGTGCCGATCGTGGTCGCGGTGAACAAGATCGACAAGCCCGACGCGAACCCCGCGAAGGTGCGCCAGCAGCTCACCGAGTTCGGCCTCGTGGCCGAGGAGTACGGCGGCGACGTGATGTTCGTCGACGTGTCGGCTCGCGAGAACATCGGCATCCAGGAGCTGCTCGACGCAGTGCTCCTCACCGCCGACGCCGGGCTCGACCTGCGCGCCAATCCCGACAAGGACGCGCGCGGCGTGGCCATCGAGGCGAAGCTCGACAAGGGCCGCGGCGCCGTGGCGACCGTGCTCATCCAGTCGGGCACGCTCCGGGTCGGCGACGCGATCGTGGCGGGCACCGCCTATGGCCGCGTGCGCGCCATGGCCGACGAGAACGGCGACCCCGTGGCCGCCGCGACCCCGTCGCGTCCGGTGCAGGTGCAGGGCCTCTCGACCGTCCCGCGTGCGGGCGACACCTTCCTCGTCACCGAGGAGGACCGCACCGCCCGCCAGATCGCCGAGAAGCGCGAGGCCGCCGAGCGCAACGCCCAGCTGGCCAAGGCTCGCAAGCGCATCTCGCTCGAGGACTTCACCCGTGCGCTCGAGGAGGGCAAGGTCGAGGCGCTCAACCTCATCATCAAGGGCGACGTGTCGGGTGCCGTGGAGGCGCTCGAGGAGTCGCTCATGAAGATCGAGGTCGACGACTCGGTGCAGCTGCGCATCCTCCACCGCGGTGTGGGTGCCGTCACCGAGAGCGACATCGACCTGGCGACGATCGACAACGCGATCGTCATCGGGTTCAACGTCCGCCCCGACGTGAAGGCGCGCGAGCGCGCCGCCCGCGAGGGCGTCGACGTGCGCTTCTACAACGTCATCTACAACGCGATCGACGACATCGAGAACTCGCTGAAGGGCATGCTCAAGCCCGAGTTCGAAGAGGTGCAGTCGGGTGTGGCCGAGATCCGCGAGGTGTTCCGCTCCTCGAAGTTCGGCAACATCGCCGGTGTCATCGTGCGGTCGGGAACGATCACGCGCAACGCCAAGGCGCGCGTCATCCGCGACGGCGTCGTGGTCGGCGACAACCTGGCCATCGAGTCGCTGCGCCGGTTCAAGGACGACGTCACCGAGGTCCGCACGGACTTCGAGGCGGGTATCGGCCTCGGCAAGTACAACGACATCCAGGTCGGCGACGAGATCGAGACGATCGAGCTGCGCGAGAAGCCTCGCGCGTAACTCGTGGTTCGCGGGGTCCCCGGTTCTTCTTCAGAGTGAAGAGCGGGGACCCCTACCCCGATTCACTCTGAAGAAGAACCGGAGACCCCGCTGATCGGATGCCGCGACTCGCGCATCTCGATCGAGGGGAGGAGGGCTGAGGAAATGGCCGACCCGCAGCGGGCTAGGAAGCTGGCCGACCGCATCAAGGAGATCGTCGCGCGCCGGCTCGACAAGGGGCTGCGCGACCCGCGACTCGGGTTCGTGACGATCACGGACGTCCGCGTCACGGGCGACCTGCAGCACGCGAGCATCTTCTACACCGTCTACGGCACCGACGAGGAGCGCCGCGACTCCGCTGCGGCCCTCAAGGCCGCGACGGGGATGCTGCGCACGGAGGTCGGGCGCAACATCACGGCGCGCCTCACCCCGTCGCTCGAGTTCATCGCCGACGCGATCCCCGAGAACGCCGAGCACATCGAGGAGCTCCTGCGCGAGGCACGCACCCGCGACGAGGAGGTCACGGCCCTCGCGTCGACGGCCGCGTATGCGGGCGACGCCGATCCGTACGTGAAGCCGCGCGACGTCGAGGACGACCTCGACGGGCTCGGCGAGATCGACGACGAGGCATCCGACCTCAGCGACGACGCCGAGCTCGGCGGCGCGCGCTAGCCGAAGCAACCCACCGCAGTGCGGCGCCTGCGGCGCCGGATCAGCCGCGCGGCCGTCCGAGGAGCTGATCCTCGACGGCCGCGATGCGCGCCCGCAGCGCCTCGATGAACGCGAGCGCCGTCGGCTGCCGCAGCGCCTCGGGGCGGCAGACGAGCCAGTAGGGCAGCCGCTGGTCGATCTCCCCGGGGAAGAGCCGCACGAGGTCCTCGTGCCGGTCGGCGAGGAACGCCGGCAGCAGGCCGAACCCGGCGCCGGCGCGGGTGGCGTCGACGTGAACGTACACGTTCGTGCTCGACACCGCGTCGACCATCTCGCGCGTGGGCCGTCGCGCCTCGTCGAGCGCGTCGACCTGCAGCATCGACTCGATGAAGTAGACGAGCGGCTCGCCGGCGAGGTCCACGGTCGACGCCGGCGTGCCGTGCCGGGCGAGGAAGTCGCGGCTCGCGTAGAGCCCCAGGGCGTAGTCGGCGAGGTGGATCGCCTCCGCGCGGTGCACGTGCGGGCGGCCGACCACGACCTCCAGGTCGACGCCGACGCGTTGCTGCGCCGCACGCCGCTGGGTCGCCACGATCTCGAGCGACACGTCGGGATGCTCCCGCCGCACCGCGGCGATCGCGGGCGACGCGATGAACCCGCTGAAGCCGTCGGTGGCGCTCAGCCGCACCACGCCCGACAGGCGCGCCCGGTCGGGCGCCAGCTCGCCGAGCGCGCGCTCGACGTTCTCGGCGGCCGCGATCGCGTGCTCGCCGAGCGGCGTGAGCACCCATCCTGCGGCGCCCCGGGCCAGCACGCGTCCGCCGAGGGCGTCCTCGAGCGCGGAGATCCGCCGCGCGATGGTCGTGTGGTTGAGCCCGAGCTCGGTGGCGGCCGCCGTGTAGCGGCCCGCCCGCGCGACGGCGAGCAGCACGAGGAGGTCGTCGGGGCTCGGCCGGCGCCCGGGCAGCGTCGTCACGGACATCCCTGCATCCTCGCACACCGAGCCGAGGCGCCCACGACCGATCCGGCGAGGGCCCGCCTCAGACGGAGGGCAGCCCCAAGCCGCCCTCCGCGTCCGCCACCGCGAGCCCGTCGGCGACGAGCCCGTCGATCGCGCGGTCGAGCTGCGCGGCATCCGCCCACAGGCCCGTGAGCTCGTCGCGCGCGACGGGGCGATGGGCCGCGCGGAGCTCGCGCATCACGAGCCCGCGCACCTGGCGGTCGGACCCCTCGAAGCGCGCCTGCGCGGCCTTGCGTGGACCGTCGTACGCCGGATACCCGGCCAGCCGCCAGGCACAGGATGCCGCGATGGGGCACGCGTCGCAGTCGGGCGAGCGCGCGGTGCAGACCGTGGCCCCGAGCTCCATCGCCGCCGCGTTGAACACTCGCGCCGCGGCATCCGATTCGGGCAGGAGCGCCGACATCTCGGTGAGGTCGCGCGCGGTCGACGGCGGGCCGGGCCGCGCCTGCCCGAGCACCGCCCGTGCGATGACGCGGCGGGTGTTGGTGTCGACCACCGGATGCCGCCTGCCGAACGCGAAGGCCGCGATCGCGCGTGCCGTGTAGGGGCCGATGCCGTGCAGCGCGAGGAGCGCGTCGAGGTCGTCGGGCACCTGGCCGCCGTGCCGCTCGACGATCTCGACCGCGGCGCGGTGCAGCCACAGCGCGCGGCGCGGGTAGCCGAGCCGGTCCCATGCGCGCACGGCCTCGGCCGGCGGCTCGGACGCGAGCGCGGCGGGCGTCGGCCAGCGCCGGATCCACGCCTCCCACTTCGGCACGACGCGCGCCACCTGCGTCTGCTGCAGCATGAACTCGCTCACGAGCACGGCCCACGGCGACACCTCGGCGGCCCGCCACGGCAGCGGCCGCGCGGCATCCGCGAACCAGGCGTTGAGCGCTGTCGCCAAGTCGGGGGAGGGCGGGCGCGGCATCCGGCCAGCCTATGCCCGGCCGGATGCCGCGCGGCTAGGCTCGGGCCATGGAGCTCGTCACCACGCCCCGCGTCACGTTCCTGCGAACGCTCGCCGACGAGATCCTCCAGCAGTACGGCCACGGACGCATGATCGTCGCGATCGACGGGCCGCTGCGCAGCGGCAAGACCGTCTTCGCCGACGACCTCGCGGCGGTGCTCCGCGAGCGCGGCCACCGCGTGTTCCGGGCGAGCATGGAGCGCTTCCACCGCTCGCGCGCGGCGCAGGCCGAGTACGGCGACGACACGCCGGAGCGCTACTACGGCTACGGGTTCGACGAGTCGGCGCTGCGCCGCGTGCTCGTCGAGCCGTTCCGCATGGGCGGGTCGACGGCGTTCGTCACGGCCGTCTTCGACCCCGCGCGCGATGCGTGGATCGCGCCGAAGTGGCTCACCGGCCCGGCCGACGCGATCCTCCTGCTCGACGGGCGCTTCGTGCTGCGCCCGCGGCTCGCCGACCTCTGGGACGTGCGGATCGCGCTCGACGGCGACCCGGTCGACCCGGCCGACGTCGTCGCCTACGCCGAGGCCGACCCGCGGCTCGTGGCGTCGGCCGTCATCGACGACCGCGACCCCGACCACCCGAAGCGGCGGTTCCTCGACAGCTGCTGACGCCTCAGTGCCGCACCTCGGCGAGCACCCGCTCGTCGGGCAGGAACTCGCCGATCCGCTCCACCTCGTGCACGAGCACGGTGAGCGCCTCGTTGACGGGCGCGTCGAGCTCGGCGAGGATCGCCTCGCGCACGACGGCGCCGTTGAGGTGGTCGACCTCGGTCGGCTGCCCGCGCCGCACGCTCTGCTGCGTCGAGCCGAGGTTGGGCACGTTGCCCATGCGCACGCCCATCATCCACGGCAGCACCTGCCCGATGGCCACGGGCACGCGGGCGAAGAGCCGCAGGCGCGCGTTCGAGAGTCCCTGCAGCGAGCCGAAGCGGATGCCGCGGGCGATGCCCACCCGCACGGTCTCGCGCATCGACGCGGCGACCACGCGCCGCAGGCGGCGGTCGTGCAGCACCTCCTGCACGCTGCGGCCCACGATCGCGGGCACCGCGTTGAGCATGTTCACGACGAGCTTCGTCCACTGCGCGCCGCGGAAGTCGTCGATCGCGATCACGGGCACCGCCTCGGAGAGGATGGCGGCGATGCGCCGGCTCTCGTCGTCGGCCGGGCCGTCGCCCCGGCCGAGGTAGCTCGCTGCGGTCGTGGTCACGCGCACGACGCCGGGCTCGGTGTAGTTCGCGGCGATGATCGAGAGCACGCCCACGCACGTCGAGTGCGGCAGGAACCGCTCGGCCGTCTGCACGCCGTCGAGCCCGTTCTGCACGACGACGACCGGTACGCCGTCGATGAGCTCGGCGTGGCGACCGAGTGCGAGCGGGGCGTCCTGCGCCTTCGTGCACAGCAGCACGAGCTCGGGTCGCCCGGTCAGCACCTCGACGGCGGCGACCCGTGCGTGCACCTCGCCGTACCCGCCCGAGAGCCGGATGCCGTCGGCTCGGATCGCCTCGAGCCCCGACCCGCGTGCCGTGACCTCCACGTCGTGGCCGGCGCGCGCCAGCAACGCGGCGAAGGTGCCTCCGAGCGCGCCCGCGCCGATGATGCCGATCCTCACCCTCCCAGCGTAGGTGCGGTGCCGCCCGCGTCCTGCCGCGCTGTTAGCCTGTACGGCGTGAACAGCGGCATCCTCCTCGTCGACAAGCCGCAGGGAATCACCAGCCACGACGTCGTCGCCCGGACGCGACGGCTGGCCGGCACCCGCAAGGTCGGGCATGCGGGCACCCTCGACCCCATGGCGACGGGCCTGCTCATCCTCGGCGTCGGGTCGGCGACCCGCCTGCTGCACCACCTCGTCGGGCTCGACAAGGAGTACCTCGCGACCATGCGGCTCGGCTGGGACACCACGACCGACGACGCCGAGGGGGAGCCGCTCGCCGCGGCATCCGCCGACCGTGTCGCCGCCGCCGACGAGGCGGTCGTGCGCGAGGCGATGCGAGCATGGACCGGCGACATCGAGCAGGTGCCGAGCACCGTGAGCGCCGTGAAGGTCGCCGGTCGCCGCGCCTACCAGCGGGCCCGCGACGGCGAGGCCGTCGAGCTGCAGGCGCGGCCCGTCACCGTCTCCGTCTTCGACCTCCTCGACCTGCGTCCCGGCGACGGATTCGTCGACGTCGACGTGCGCGTGGCGTGCTCGTCGGGCACCTACGTGCGCGCGCTCGCCCGCGACGTGGGCGCCGACCTCGGCACCGGCGGGCACCTCACCGCGCTGCGCCGCACGCGCATCGGTGCCTTCGAGGTCGCCGAGGCATCCGTGCTCGAGGGGCTCGAGGTCGCAGAGGTCATCCTGAGACCGGCGGATGCCGCGCGCCGCACGCTTCCCGTCGCCCCGATCAGCGCGCAGGAGGCCGTCGACCTCGGGCACGGCAAGCGCATCGCGACGCCCGCCGAGCTCGCGACGGCCACGAGCGGCACCCCGATCGCCGCGATCGACCCCGACGACCGGCTCGTCGCGATCGTCGAGCGGCGCGGTGCGGAGCTCAAGGTCGTCACCGGATTCCCGGCCGAGGAGGCGTCGGCATGATCGAGTGGTTCGCCTGGGTGCAGGTCGGCGTCGCAGTGGTCGCGGGCGTGCTGTGCCTCACGCTGGGCTTCGCGGGCCGCGTGCCGAGCGACCTCACGAACGGGGCCCTCGTGCTCGTGGAGCTGCTGCTGCTCGTGCAGCTCGTGGTCGCGCTCCTCGCGCCGCTGTTCGGCAACGAGCCGACGGGCAGCGTGCTCGAGTTCTACACGTACCTCGTGGGCGCGCTGCTGCTGCCGCCCGCCGCCGTGTTCTGGGCGCTGCTCGAGCGCAGCCGCTGGAGCACCGTCGTGCTCGGCGTGGCCGCGCTCAGCGTCGCCGTGATGGTCTACCGCATGCTGCAGATCTGGACCGTGCAGCAGGCGTAGCCGCGAATGAGAGAATCGAACGACATGACTGACGTGCGGAGTGCCCGGCCCGAGGCGGATCGCGGGCGGCGGATGAGCGGCATCGGGCGCGTGCTCGTGGCCGTCTACGGCGTGCTCGCGCTCGCCGCGGTCGGCCGCTCGTTCGTGCAGATCGCGACGAAGTTCGACGAGGCGCCGCTCGCGTACGCGCTCTCCGCGCTGGCGGCGGTGGTCTACGTCGTGGCGACCATCGCGCTCGTGCGATCGGGGCGCGGCTGGTACCGCATCGCGTGGGCGACGCTCGTGTTCGAGTTCACGGGCGTGGTCGTCATCGGCGCGCTGAGCGTCGTCTACCCCGAGCTGTTCCCGCACGACACGGTCTGGTCGTGGTTCGGGCGCGGCTACCTGTTCATCCCGCTCGTGCTGCCCGTGCTCGGCATGTGGTGGCTCGCGAAGCACCGTCCGGTGGCCGCGCAGGCGGCTCCGACGACCGACTCCGCGACCGGCACCGGCACGGGGGCGGATGCCGCGTGAAGACGTTCAAGGGCCTCGACGCGGTGCCCGAGGGCTTCGGCCCGAGCGCCGTCACGATCGGCAAGTTCGACGGCGTGCACAACGGCCATCGCGCGGTCATCGACCGCATCCGGCGCATCGCGGCCGCCGACGACCTCCGTTCGGTGGTCGTCACGTTCGACCGCAACCCCCTCGCGCTGCTCGCGCCCGACAAGTGCCCCGACCCGCTCGTGAGCGTGCGGCAGAAGCTCGAGCTGCTGGGCTCGACCGGCATCGACGCCACCCTGCTGCTCCCGTTCGACCGCGCGCTCGCCTCGGTGCCCGCGACCGAGTTCGTCGAGCGTGTGCTCGTCGACACGCTCGGCGCGAAGGCCGTGCTCGTGGGCCGCGACTTCCGCTACGGTGCGCGCGGCGCGGGCGACGTGAAGCTGCTGCAGGACCTCGGCCACACGTTCGGCTTCACGGTCGAGGTCGTCGACGACGTGGCGCCCGAAGACGGGCGCCGCGTGTCGTCGACCTGGATCCGCGAGCTGCTCGCCGACGGCGACGTGCGCCACGCCACGCGCCTGCTCGGGCACGCGCCGACGGTCTCGGGCATCGTCGTGCACGGCGCCAAGCGCGGCCGTGAGCTCGGATTCCCGACCGCGAACCTCACGCCCGAATCCGAGGGACTGATCCCGGCAGACGGCGTCTACGCGGGCTGGCTCACCGACGCGGGCACCCGGTACCCGGCGGCCATCTCGGTGGGCGACAACCCGACGTTCGAGGGCGTGCCGAAGAAGCAGGTCGAGGCCTACGTGCTCGACCGCGAGCTCGACCTCTACGACCACGTGGTCGACGTCGAGTTCGTCGAGCGCCTGCGCGGCATGGTCGCGTTCACGAGCATCCCCGACCTCATCGAGACGATGCACGGCGACGTCGATCGCGCGCGCGAGCTCCTCTCGGACTGAGGCGGGGCTCGGTCGCCGGACCGTCAGGCGTCGGCGCCGTCGCCGAGCTCGCCCGGCCGTGCGGGTCGCGGTGCCCGCGTGCCGATGCCGGCGAGGAAGCGGATGAGCTCGTGGGCCGTGCCGACGAGCACCGGTCCGTGCCCGATGGTCCACGCGGCATCCGTCGCATGGAGGCTGTGACCCGAGATCACCGCCTTGATCGGGGTGGGCGCAGCCGCGGCGCGGCGCAGCGCGACCGCCCCGGAGGCGAGCGGCGGGACGGCGATGGGGGAGCGGAGCGCGTCGCCGATGCGCACGGCGGCCACGACCGCGTCGTCGAGCTCGACGAGGCGCGTCGGCTGCGGGCGCTCGGTGATGGCGACGGCCCGGGCCTCGAGGGCGGCCGCGGCATCCGCCGGCCCCTCGAGCCGGACGTCGCTCGCCGGCGCACGGCCGCCCATGCCGAGCGCGTGCTGCGCCGACTCGAGCGCGCGCCGCGCGGGCGCCCGGTCGAAGCCCGCGACGAGCTCGGCCACGGCCTCGGCGACCGTCGTCGCGTCGTCGTCGGCGTGCGCCGTCCAGGCGTCGTCGCCGGCGCCGCGCAGGGCGGTCGCGATCGAGCGGAGGACCGTCGACGTGGGCTCGCGGCGGTCGCTCGTGACGCCGCGCTCGTCGACGCGCGGGCGCTGGCTCAGCGGCAGGTAGCGGGCGAAGTCGGCCACGCCTCCAGCCTAGACTCGTGTGGGTGAAGCCGACCGCGCCCCGTCCGCTCTGGGCCGGGCGGACGCTGGCGCTCATCGGCATCGTCCTCGTCGCGTTCAACCTTCGCACCGCGGTGGCGTCGCTCTCGCCGATCCTCACGATCCTCGAACGCGACGTGACGCTCGCGCCCGCGGCCGTCGGACTCCTCGGAATGCTGCCGCCGCTGTGCTACGCGATCTTCGGCATCCTGACGCCGCTCATCGCGAAGCGGTTCGACCTCGAGCCGACGCTCGTCGTCGCGCTCGCCGCCCTCACGGTCGGCCTGCTCGGCCGCGGCCTCGCGAGCGACGCGCTCTGGCTCGTGCTGGCGAGCACGCTCACGTTCGCGGCGATCGGCGTCGGCAACGTGCTGCTGCCCCCGCTCGTGAAGCGGTACTTCCCCGACCGGGTGGGCCTGCTCACGGCGGTCTACGTCACGGCCCTGTCGGTCAGCACGTTCGTGCCGCCCCTCGTCGCCGTGCCGGTGGCGGATGCCGCGGGCTGGCGCGTCTCGCTCGGCGAGTGGGCCCTCGTGGCGGTGCTGTCGCTCGTGCCGTGGATCGCGATCATGCTGCGTCCCCACGTCGACCAGGCGGCCGACCTGCCCGAGGAGGCGGAGCGCGGGCTGCTCCGCTATGCGGTGCGCTCGCCGCTCGCATGGGCGCTCGCGATCCTGTTCACGATCCCGGGCATCAACGCCTACGCGTTGTTCGCGTGGCTCCCGCCGATCCTGCACGACATCGCGGGCACGACCCCGGCCCAGGCCGGCGCGCTGCTCTCGCTGTTCGCCGCGATGGGGCTCCCGGCGAGCATCATCGTGCCGATCGTCGCGGCGCGCTGGGGCCACGTCAAGCTGCTCGTGGGCATCGCGATCCTGTCGTTCGTCGCGGGCTACCTCGGGCTGCTGCTCGCGCCGGCGACGGCGACCTGGCTCTGGGTCGCGCTCATCGGCAACGGCCCGCTGCTCTTCCCGCTCACGCTCGTGCTCGTCAACCTGCGCACCCGCACGCACGCGGGCTCGGTCGCGCTCTCGGGGTTCGTGCAGTCGGTCGGCTACCTCATCGTGGCGATCGGGCCGCTCGCCGTGGGCCTCCTGCACGAGGCCGTCGGCGGGTGGACGTGGCCGCTCCTCTTCCTGCTCGCGACGATCGTCCCCGCCGCGATCGCCGGCGTCGTCGCGGCGCGTCCGCGGTACTTCGAGGACGAGCGCGCCGGCTAGCGATCCGGGCGACGTGCGTCGGCGCGCGGCATCCGCTCACCTACTGCTCATATGAGCAGGATCGCCCGCGAGTGTTGCCGATGAGCGACGGCCTGCCTACGCTGGATGCGGCGAAGGGACACGTGTGGACGAGATCGACGAACTCCTCTCGATCCGGGCTGCCGAGCTCTACTACGAGGAGAACAAGACCCAGGACGAGATCGGCCAGGCGCTCCGGCTCACCCGCTGGAAGGTCGGGCGGCTGCTCGCGCAGGCCAAGCAGCGCGGGTTCATCCGCATCGAGATCCTGCATCCGCGGGCCCGTCGCCTGCCCATCGAGCGGCGGCTGCGCGACGAGCGCGGGCTCACCGACGCCATCGTGGTGTCGACCGCGGGCGTGCACTCGCCCGAGGAGCTGCAGGAGCGCACCGCGCAGGCGGCCGCCGACTACCTCACGGCGCTCCGGCCCGTGCCCCGAACGCTCGGCGTGAGCTGGGGCCGCACGCTCTTCGAGATCTCGCAGCACCTGCGCAACGGCTGGGCGACGGGCGTCAACGTCGTGCAGATCAACGGCGGGGTGAGCCTCAACCGCAGGGCCGGCACCGCCGCGGCCACCGCCGTGGGCATCGCGCAGAAGGGCGGCGGCAGCGCCACCCTGCTGCCGAGCCCCGCCATCCTCGAGCGCCTCGCGACGAAGGAGGCCATCGAGGCCGACCGCGTCGTCGCGGGCGTCATCGAGCTCGCCCGTTCGGCCGACGCCTACCTGTTCAGCGCGGGCGCCGCCGACCACAACTCCGTGCACGTCGAGAGCGGCTACCTCTCGGGCGCCGACGTCGACGTGCTCGTGCAGAAGGGGGCCGTCGGCGACGTCGTCGGCCGCTACATCGACTCCGACGGCAATATCGTCGATCCCGCACTCGACGCCCGCACGGTCGGACTCACGCTCGACGAGCTGCGCAGCTCGCCGCTCGCGATCGCCGTGATCGCGGGCGAGGCCAAGCACGCCGTCGCCGACGCGGTCGTGCGCTCGGGGCTCTGCTCGGTGCTCGTCACCGACGAGGCCACCGCCCTCCACCTCCTCGACGGCTGAGCTCCCGCGATCCGGGCCCGCACAGCACACCTCAACGAAAGCCAGGTCACCACCATGTCAGGCACCTCCCTCGTCACCGCCCGGGAGCGCGCGCTCGCGGTGCTCGGCGGCGAACCCGACGACGCCACGCTCGGACGCTACCTGCACGGCATCTCCGGCGTCGACGCCGTCGGCCTCGAGCAGCGCGCCGCGTCGCTCGCCACCCGATCGATCAAGACGTCGTCCAAGCGCTGGGCGCTCGACAAGATCATCACGCTCATCGACCTCACGACGCTCGAGGGCGCCGACACCCCCGGCAAGGTGCGCTCGCTCGTCGCCAAGGCGATGACTCCCGACCCGTCGGATGCCACGACCCCGCGCGTCGCCGCGGTGTGCGTGTACGGCGACATGGTGCCGTTCGCGATCGACGCGCTCGGCTCGGTGCACGGCGACCCCGACGACGGCCTCATCTCGGTCGCGGCCGTGGCCACCGCGTTCCCGAGCGGCCGCTCGTCGCTCGAGATCAAGCTCGCCGACACGGCCGAGGCCGTCGCCGCGGGTGCCGACGAGATCGACATGGTCATCGATCGGGGCGCGTTCCTCGCCGGCCGCTACGGCGAGGTGTTCGACCAGATCGCCGCCGTCAAGGAGGCGTGCCGCCGTCCCGACGGCACGAGCGCGAGCCTCAAGGTGATCCTCGAGACCGGCGAGCTCGTGACGTACGACAACGTGCGCCGCGCGTCGTGGCTCTCGATCCTCGCGGGCGGCGACTTCATCAAGACCTCCACGGGCAAGGTGCAGCCGGCGGCCACGCTTCCGGTCACGCTCCTCATGCTCGAGGTCGTGCGCGACTGGCACCTGATGACCGGCCAGCGCATCGGCGTGAAGCCCGCGGGCGGCATCCGCGCCTCGAAGGACGCGATCCGCTACCTCGTGACCGTCGCCGAGACGGTCGGCGAGGAGTGGCTCGTGCCGCACCTGTTCCGCTTCGGCGCGTCGAGCCTCCTCAACGACGTGCTGCTGCAGCGGCAGAAGATGACCACCGGACACTACTCCGGACCCGACTACGTGACGATCGACTGAGACGAGAGCACCGAACCATGAGCTTCCTCGAATACGCTCCCGCGCCCGAATCGCGGGCGATCCTCGACCTGCGCGACCGCTACGGCCTCTTCATCGACGGCGAGTTCGTCGACGGCCGCGGCACGCCCTTCCAGACCATCTCGCCCGCGACCGAGGAGCGCATCGCCGAGATCGCGAACGCGAACGAGGCGGATGTCGCCGACGCCGTCGCCGCGGCCCGGCGCGCCTACGACCGCACCTGGTCGCGCATGAGCGGCCGCGACCGCGGCAAGTACCTGTTCCGCATCGCCCGCCTCGTGCAGGAGCGCGCCCGCGAGCTCGCCGTCGCCGAGTCCCTCGACAACGGCAAGCCGATCAAGGAGTCGCGCGACGTCGACGTGCCGCTCGTGGCCGCGTGGTTCTTCTACTACGCGGGCTGGGCGGACAAGCTCGACCACGCGGGCCTCGGCGCCAACCCCCGCTCGCTCGGCGTCGCCGCGCAGGTCATCCCGTGGAACTTCCCCCTGCTCATGCTCGCGTGGAAGATCGCCCCGGCGCTCGCGGCGGGCAACACCGTGGTGCTGAAGCCGGCCGAGACCACGCCGCTCACGGCGCTGATCTTCGCCGAGATCCTGCAGCAGGCCGACCTGCCGCCCGGCGTCGTGAACATCATCACGGGCGCGGGCGACACGGGCGCCGCGCTGGTGTCGGCCGAGGGCGTCGACAAGGTCGCCTTCACGGGCTCGACCGCCGTGGGTCGTGCGATCGCCAAGGAGATCGCCGGCACCGACAAGAAGGCGACGCTCGAGCTCGGCGGCAAGGCCGCGAACATCGTGTTCGACGACGCGCCCATCGACCAGGCGATCGAGGGCATCGTCAACGGCATCTTCTTCAACCAGGGCCACGTGTGCTGCGCGGGTTCGCGGCTGCTCGTGCAGGAGAACATCCACGACGAGGTCGTCGAGCGGCTGAAGCTGCGCCTGTCGACGCTGCGCCTCGGCGACCCGCTCGACAAGAACACCGACATCGGCGCGATCAACTCGAAGGAGCAGCTCGAGCGCATCCGCGAGCTCTCCGACATCGGCGTCGCCGAGGGCGCCGACCGGTGGAGCGCGCCGTGCGAGATCCCCGAGAACGGGTTCTGGTACGCGCCGACGATCTTCACGGGCGTGCAGACGTCGAGCCGCATCGCGCGCGAGGAGATCTTCGGCCCGGTGCTGTCGGTGCTCACGTTCCGCACGCCGGCCGAGGCGATCGCCAAGGCGAACAACACCCCCTACGGCCTGTCGGCGGGCATCTGGACCGACAAGGGCAGCCGTATCCTCGCGGTCGCCGACCAGCTGCGCGCGGGTGTGATCTGGGCGAACACGTTCAACCGGTTCGACCCGTCGAGCCCGTTCGGCGGCTACAAGGAGTCGGGCTACGGGCGCGAGGGCGGCCGCCACGGCCTCGCCGCGTACCTGTCGCCGGCCCCGATCGGCCAGGCCGCGCTGTCGCGTCCCGCGTCGCGCGCTGCGGTCGAGCAGGCGGATGCCGCGGCCGCGCCGAAGGCCCGCCGGGCCGTCCGCTCCTCCGCCCGAACGACCAAGAACGCGACGAAGGGATCGAAGCGATGAGCCGCCTCGCCGTGCCGAAGACCTACAAGCTCTACATCAACGGCGCCTTCCCACGCAGCGAGTCGGGCCGCACCTACGAGGTCATGCGAGCCGACGGCGGGTTCCTCGCCAACGTCGCGAAGGCGTCCCGCAAGGACGCCCGCGATGCGGTCGTCGCGGCGCGCGGCGCCGTCGGCGGCTGGGGCGGCGCGACCGCCTACAACCGCGGGCAGGTGCTCTACCGCATCGCCGAGCTCCTCGAGGGCCGCCGGGCGCAGTTCGTCGCCGAGATCGAGGAGGCCGAGGGCGTCTCGCGCGCCGTCGCCTCCGCGCAGGTCGATGAGTCGATCGACCGGTGGGTCTGGTACGCGGGGTGGGCCGACAAGTTCGCCCAGGTCGTGGGCAACGCCAACCCCGTCGCCGGCCCCTACTTCAACATCTCGGTGCCCGAGCCCACCGGCGTCGTCGCGATCGTCGCGCCGCAGGACTCGTCGCTCCTCGGCTTCGTGTCGGCCATCGCGCCGGCGCTCGTCGCGGGCAACTCCGTGGTGGTCGTCGCGAGCGAGCGGTACCCGCTGTCGGCGATCAGCCTGGCCGAGGTGCTCGCCACGAGCGACGTGCCGAAGGGCGTCGTCAACGTGCTCACCGGCTCGACCGCCGAGATCGCGCCGTGGCTCGCGAGCCATAGCGACGTGAACGCGCTCGACCTCGTGGGTGCGGGCGACCTCGACTGGCTCGAGTTGGAGGTCTTGGCGGCCGACACCCTGAAGCGCGTGCTGCGCCCCGAGTCGGGCCCTGATGCCGCGGCACCGGCGCTCGGGCGGATCAGCGCGTTCACCGAGACGAAGACCGTCTGGCACACGAAGAGCCTGCGCTAGCCATGGCAGGACGCAACGGCGCGTCCGACGAACGGGGCCGCCTGGCGGCGGACCCGTTCGACTGGCGCGTGACCAAGCAGGGCGGGGTGCTCGTCTCCCGGGGCGGGCGCGTCGTCATGACGGTGGGCGGCGGCGACGCCGCCCGCCTCCTCGTCGCGCTGCAACGTGCGGACGATTCACAGGCGCAGCACCTCCTGGCCCGCGCGAGCGGCAACTATCGTCGAGGGAACGAACGGACCTGACGCCGCGCGTCCGTCGGCGGGGATCCACGACGGGGGGTGGCGCGTGCGAGTGCTCGTGACCGGCGCGACCGGCTACATCGGCGGTCGCCTGGTGCCTCGGCTGATCGGCGCGGGCCACGACGTGCGGGTCCTCGTGCGGCAGCCCGAGCGGCTGCGCGACGTGCCGTGGGCGGCATCCGTCGACGTCGTGGCCGGCGACCTCGGCGACCGCGCCGCCGTCGACCGTGCGATGGACGGTATCGAGGTCGTCTACTACCTCGTGCACTCGATGGGCGGTCGCGGCGACTTCGAGTCGGTCGAGCTCGCCATCGCGCGGAACGTGGCGGCCGCTGCCAGCGAGCACGGCGTCGGCCGCATCGTGTACCTCGGCGGCCTGCACCCCGAGGGCGTGCGCCTGTCGCGCCACCTGCGCTCGCGCGCGGAGGTGGGAGAGGTCCTGCTCCGCTCGGGCGTGCCGACGATCGTGCTGCAGGCGGGCGTCATCATCGGGTCGGGCTCGACGTCGTTCGAGATGATCCGCCACCTCACCGAGGTACTGCCCTACATGCCGGCGCCGCGTTGGGTGCGCAGTCGTATCCAGCCCATCGCCGTGCGCGACGTGCTGCACTACCTGATCCGCGCGACCGAGGTGCCCGCCGAGGTGAACCGGGCGTTCGACATCGGCGGCCCCGACGTGTACCGCTACGGCCAGCTCATGAACGGCTACGCCGTGGAGGCCGGGCTGCCGCAGCGGCCGATCGCGGCGCTGCCCGTGCTCACGCCGTGGCTCGCGGGGCAGTGGGTGAACCTCGTGACGCCGATCCCGCGACGACTCGCGATCCCGATCATCGAGTCGCTGCAATACGACTGCGTCATGCGCGACCACGACATCGACGCGGTCATCCCGCCGCCCGCCGAAGGGCTCCTGCCGTACCGCAGGGCGGTGCGGCTCGCGCTCGAGCGCGAGCGGGCGGGCGAGGTGGAGACGAGCTGGCGCAATGCGGAGGTGCTCGGGGCGCCGAGCGACCCGCTGCCGAGCGACCCCGAGTGGGCGGGACACACCGTCTACGTCGACGAGCGCGAGCAGCGCTCGACGGCCCCGGCCGCCGACGTCTGGCGCGTCATCGAGGGCGTCGGCGGCGAGAACGGCTGGTACTCGTTCCCGCTGCTGTGGGCGATCCGCGGCTGGATCGACCGGCTCTTCGGCGGCGTCGGGCTGCAGCGCGGGCGACGCGACGCCGACGAGCTCCACGTGGGCGATGCGGTGGACTTCTGGCGCGTCGAGGCGATCGACCGGGGAAGGTTCCTGCGGCTCCGCGCCGAGATGCGCGTGCCGGGCCGGGCCTGGCTCGAGCTCTCGACGAACGACGTCGACGGCGGATCCGACTACGGCCAGCGCGCGGTGTTCTTCCCGAAGGGCCTCTCGGGGCGCCTGTACTGGTGGGCGATCGTGCCGTTCCACGACGTCATCTTCTCGGGCATGGCGAACCGCATCACGGCCGAGGCGGAGGCCGCGACGCGGGCCCGCGAACGGGGGAGGTAACGAAACGGTAACGATGCTGCTAGGGTGACGGGCACCGTCGCGCAAGGACGCGCGCACGGTGGAAAGGCCCGACGCCCGTGACCCGAACCCTCCGCCGCGCCGTGCGCATCTCCTGCGCGCTCGTCGGCACCGTCGCGACCGCTGCCCTGCTCATCGTCGCCGCGACGCCCACCACCGCCTCGGCCGTCGACGTGTTCGGGGCGCTCCGGCTCCCCGGCGAGGCGGCGTTCATCGTCGGCCACCGCGGCGACCGCGCCGAGGCTCCCGAGAACACGATGCCCTCGCTCGAGCTCGCGATGGACGACCTCGCGTTCGTCGAGACGGACGTGCAGCTGAGCCGCGACGGCGTGCCCGTGCTGTTCCACGACATCACGCTCGAGCGGATCACCGGTGACCGGCGCACCGTCGGCGACCTCGACCTCGCCGCGCTCCGGCGGCTCGACGTCGGCGAGTGGTACGGGCGGGACCACGCGGGGGAGCGGATGCCCACGCTCGACGAGTTCCTCGCCGCGCTCGCCGAGCGCGAGACCGCGCGTGCCCTCGTCGAGCTGAAGGCCGACTGGCGGCCCGACGAGGTGCGCCGGGTCGTCGACCTCGTCGAGCGGCACGAGCTGCGCGGCCGCGTCGTGCTGCAGAGCTTCAGCCTCGAGACGCTGTTCTCCGTGCAGCAGGTGTCGCCGACGACGCCGCGCATCATGCTCATCCGTGAGCTGCCCGCGGACCCGGTGCCGCTGGCCGAGCGGCTCGGGGTGATCGGATTCGGGACCACTGCGGCATCCGTCACCGACGTGCCCGGTGCGCTCGACGCGGCCCACGCGGCCGGCATCGCGGTGCTCTGCTACACGCTGAACTCGCACGAGCGGTGGGAGGAGGTGAGCGCGCTCGGCGTCGACGGCATCATCACCGACCAGCCGAGCGAGCTCGACGAGTGGCTGGCGGTCACCGCGCCGGGCACCTGATCCGTCCGTTCGGCGCGACTCAGCCCAGGTCGAGCCCGAGGCGCTCGGCTGCGGCGCGGAACTCGTCGTGCATGCGGTCGGAGAAGAGCACGAACCGCACGAGGGCGGGTGCGGTCTCCGCGCCGGCCGCGGTCTCGAGCGCGACGAGCGCGGCATCGTCGGCCGGCCAGCCGTAGATGCCGGCCGAGATGGCCGGGAACGCGACGGATGCCGCGCCGAGCTCGTGCGCGACGCGTGCCGAGTTGCGGTACGCCGACGCGAGCAGCAGGCGCCTGGCGTCGGCCTCGGCACCCGGTCCGGGCCACACCGGACCCACCGCGTGCACGACCCAGCGTGCGGCGAGGCGGCCGGCGCCCGTGGCCACGGCGTCGCCCGTGGGCAGTCCGTCGGGGAGCACGGTCGCGCGCAGGGCGCGGCACTCCGCGAGGATCTCCGGTCCGCCGGCCCGATGGATGGCGCCGTCGACGCCCCCGCCGCCGAGCAGGCTCGAGTTGGCGGCGTTCACGATCGCGTCGACGCGCTCGGCGGTGATGTCTCCCATGACGAGCTCGATGCGCGGCATGCGCGGCTCCTTCCTCGAGGTGCGGGGCGGGCCCTACCGGCCCGGGTCCAGGACCCGGGCGACCGTGCGGACGTCGTCGGGCCCGGTGCGGCAGCAACCGCCGATGAGCGCGGCGCCCGCCTCGCGCCACTCGCGCACGAGGGGCTCGGGGAACGCGCCGCTGCCGTGCCAGGTGCGGGTCGCGGCATCCCACCGCTCGCCGCTGTTCGGGTAGACGACGATCGGCTTCGACGTGGCCGATCGCGCCGCGACGATCGCGTCGGCCACCTCGTCGGGCGCGCAGCAATTGACGCCCACCGCGAGCACGTCGTCGCTCGCGGCCGCGATCGCGAGCGCCTCGGCGAGCGGCTCGCCGCTGCGCAGCCGCCCGCCGGCCGGGGTGATCGACACCCACGCGGGCACGCCGACGCCGTCGAGCTCGGCGGTGATCGCCTCGACCTCGGCGAACGACGCCACGGTCTCGACCGCGAGCAGGTCGGGCGCCGCGTCGGCGAGGACCCGGAGCCGGTCGTGGTGCCAGGCGCGCAGCTCGGCGACCCCGAGCCCGAGGTCGCGGTACTCCGAGCCGTCGCCGAGCGTCGCGCCGTAGGGGCCGACGGATGCCGCGACGAACCCGTGCCCCGCCTCCTCGCAGGCGCGGCGGGCCAGCTCGACGCTGCGGGCGAGGATCGCGTCGGTCGCAACGCGATCGAGACCGGCGCGCGCGAAGCCGTCGTGGGAGACCTGGTAGGACGCCGAGATCACGACGTCCGCACCGGCGGCGAGGTACTCGCGGTGCACGTCGAGCACGAGCTCGGGGCGGTCGGCGAGCACGGCGGCGCTCCAGAGCGCGGACGACACGTCGGCGCCGCGCTCGGCGAGACGCGTGCCGAGGCCGCCGTCGAGCACGAGCGGCCTGTCGGCGAGGGCGTCGGCCGGCGTTCGACGCGGCATCCGCTCGACTACCCCCGGTTGTTCGACAGCTCGAAGATGCGCAGCAGCTCGGCGACCGCGGCCTCGCGCTGCTCGCCGCCCGCCTCGTACATCTCGGTCACGTGCGTGCGGAGGTGGTTCTCGACGAGGAGCTTGTTCAGGGAGCCGAGCGACTTCTGCACGGCGAGGGACAACGTGATGATGTCGACGCAGTAGTCGTCGTTCTCGATCATCTTCTCGATGCCGCGCAGCTGGCCCTCGATGATCTTGGTGCGGTGCAGTGCGCGCTTCTTGATGTCATCGATCACCCGAACAGGATACCTCGCGTGCGCCATATACCCCCTGCGGGTATCACCGATGGCCCGGTGACCGTGCCCTCCGCCTGAGGCGACCCCCGATCCGGGGGAGATCCGATCCACCTGAGCGGGTCCGCGGGGCGCTACCGTTGGCACATGCTGGGACCCCTCGCCAGGGCCGCCGCCGCGGCCGTCGTCGCCGCCGTGCTCGTGGCGGCTCCCGCCCTCGGGGCGTCGGCCGCGACGAGCGCGACGGCCCCGGGCGGCACGTCGCACGCCGCGTCCGCGGCGCACGGGGCATCCGGCGACGCGGCATCCGCCCCCGTGGCCGCCGTGCCCACGGACGTCGACGACTTCACGTTCGCCTCGTTCGACGCGGTGTTCGAGCTGAGCCGCGACGAGCATCGGCGGTCGGTGCTCGTGACGACCGAGACGCTCGTGGCGGTGTTCCCCGAGTACGACCAGAATCGCGGCATCCGGCGGGCGATCCCGCTCGACTACGACGGGCACCCCACCGACATCCGGGTCGAGTCGGTGACCGACGAGGCGGGCACGCCACGCCCGTACGAGGTCGCAGAGGACGAGAACGGCGAGTTCCTGCTCATCACGATCGCGGCCGACGACTACGTGCACGGCGAGCAGACCTATGTCATCCGGTACCGCCAGCAGAACGTCACGCTCGAGCCCGACGACGCCCCGATCGACGAGTTCTACTGGGACGTCAACGGCACCGGGTGGGCGCAGCCGTTCGGCCGCGTGCGCGCCGAGGTGCGGATGTCGGCCGACGTGGCCGTCGGGATGAACGGCGACACCGCCTGCTACCGCGGCTGGTACGGATCGGGCACGCCGTGCGAGTCGCTGACGATCACCGACGACGACCCGCCCGTCGTGATCGCCGAGGCCGCGTCGCTCGGGCCGTACGAGAACCTCACGGTCGCGATCGGCTTCGACCGGGGGACGTTCGAGCCGCGCGACTCCTCGTTCGCGGCCTCGCCGGCCGCGATCGCGGGGGCCGTGGCGGCCGGGCTCACCGGGCTCGCACTCGCCGCCGCCGTCGTGCTGCGCGCCACCCGCTGGCGCAGCCACCCCGGACGCGGCACCATCATCGCCCAGTACGAGCCGCCGGACGGCGTGAGCGCCATGGTCGCCGCCGACCTCGTGCGGCACCCCGAGAAGGGCGTCACGGCCACGATCCTCGAGCGCGCGGTCGCCGGCGAGCTGCGCGTCGTCGAGACCGGACGCAAGAAGTACGCCGTCGAGTTCGTGGGCGGCGAGCCCGGAGACGCGCACGCCCGCTCGGTCGTCTCCGCGCTGTTCCGCGGCGGTCCGGTCCCGGGAGCCACCCGGCAGCTGAAGTCGAGCGACACCGCGCTCGGGCGGCGGCTCCTCTCCATCCGCCAGTCCGTCGCGAAGGGCGTCGTGCGCTCCGGCCTGCGGCGCAAGCCCGATCCCGGGTTGCGGGCCCTCCTCGCCGTGGGCGCGATCGCCGCCGCCACGCTCAGCGTGGTGCTCGGCATCTTCGCGATCGACGACCGCCGCGGCGGGGCATGGCCGGCGATCCTCTTCATCCTCGCGATCGTGGCCGCGCTCGTGACCGTCGTGCTCGTCGGGAACGTGCGGCCGCTCACCGAGCGCGGCCGGGAGTTCCGCGACCACCTCGAGGGCCTGCGGCTCTACATCCGACTCGCCGAGGCCGACCGGCTGCGCGTGCTGCAGAGCCCGAGCGGCGCGCTGCGCGTCGAGCGACCCCCCGCGTCATCCCTCGCGGCCGCTGCGGCGTCGGCGTCGCGCGCGTCGACGGATGCCGCGACGGCGACCGCGACCGCCACGGCCACCGCGCCCCTCGACCCCGCCGTCGTCCTGAAGCTCAACGAGCGCCTGCTGCCGTACGCGGTGCTGTTCGGACTCGAGCGGGAGTGGAGCCGCGTGCTCGCCGACCTCTACGAGGCGCGCGGCGAGGAACCGACGTGGTACTCGGGCCGGAGCGGCTTCAATGCGGGGTCGTTCGGCATCGCGGTGTCGTCGTTCTCGTCGGCGTCGAGCACCTCGTGGTCGGGCTCGAGCTCGAACTCGTCGTCGAGCGGCTCGTCGGGCGGCGGCTCGTCGGGCGGCGGCGGTGGCGGCGGCGGAGGCGGCGGAGTCTGAGTCGGGCGGGCGACGGACCCGCGTCAGCCCTCGTCGGCGGCTGAACGCTCGTCGCGGAAGTCGACGTGGCGTTCGGCGTCGATGCCCGGCACCTCGTCCTCGAGGCTGTCGTCGAGCCCGCGATGGTCGTCGTCGGGGGCGAGTTCGTCCTCGTCGAACTCGGTGTCCTGCGCGACGGTGAATTCGTCGTCGTCGGGCGACGCGGCGCCCGACCCAGCGAGAGCGTCCATGGTCGAAGCATAGGCCGACTCCGGCCCACCCGCACCGTGCGGAACGGCGTCACGTCGCGCCCCCCGCGTTCCTGCGGCTAGAATGGCATGGCGCCCGACGAATCCGTTCTTCGGCCGACCGCGTGAGCCCGGCTCGCGTGCTGCTCGGTTCGGGATTCGGCGTACGGCATGCGGCATCCGAGACGCCACGAGCGGCTCGAGCACGCAGCGGTGTCGAGGGAGCGACCACACGGTCGCGCCGGGGGCGACCTGACAACGGGAGACCGGCCAGAACGGGAGGACCATGGCCCAGACGAGGCAGCGCCAGCGCACGCGATCGCGCGACGACGACGCGCCCATCATCCCGATCCTCGCCCGCAAGGTGCGCGAGGTCGAGACGAAGGCGCAGAAGGGCAAGCTCGGCCCGACCAACCGCACGAAGTTCCAGGTCATCGCGCTGCTCATGCGCGAGGAACGCGCGCGGGTGAAGGCCGACCCCGACGTCGCCGATGCCGCGCGTGCCGAGCTCCTGAAGCGGCTCGACGGCATCGCCCAGATCCTCGCGAAGACCGCCGCCCGCGACACGAGCCTCATCGCGCTCCTCGAGCCCGACGCGTCGATCTCCACCGTGGCCCAGCGCTTCCGGCGCGACTGGCTCCTCGAGTCGGGCGCCGACCTCAGCCCCGACGAGCTGATCATCACCCGCGAGTCGACGCCCGCCCCCGAGCTCGCCGAGAACCAGGTCATCCCGGCCTCGGTGCGCTCGCGCCAGCTCGCGAACCCGTTCCTCGCACCCGACTTCTCCCGTCCCGTCGCCCCGGTCGTTCCCGTGCGCCGGCTCGCGAACTGGGAGCTCCTCGGCCCGCTGTTCAAGTCGTTCGAGATCGGCTCGGGCGGCCAGGCCGCGAGCATGGACCTCCCCGAGGCGCCGAAGGTCGACCGCCTCTCGCCCCGCGGCCTCGAGCTCATGAAGCACCAGATCCGCTTCATCGAGGCCGCTCGCGAGGGGCACCGCACGTTTCTGCTCGCCGACGAGCCGGGCCTCGGCAAGACCGCGCAGTCGGTGCTCGCGGCATCCGTCGCCGACGCCTACCCGCTGCTCGCCGTCGTGCCGAACGTCGTGAAGATGAACTGGGCCCGAGAGGTGGAGCGCTGGACGCCGCACCGCCGGGCGACGGTCATCCACGGCGACGGCGACTCGCTCGACGCGTTCGCCGACGTCGTCGTCGTCAACTACGACGTGCTCGACCGCCACATGGCGTGGCTGTCCACCCTGGGCTTCAGGGGCATGGTCGTCGACGAGGCGCACTTCATCAAGAACCTCTCGTCGCAGCGCTCCCGCAACGTGCTCGCGCTCGCCGACCGCATCCGACGCACCACGCCGGGCGGCGACCCGCTGCTGCTCGCGCTCACGGGGACGCCGCTCATCAACGACGTCGACGACTTCCGTGCCATCTGGCAGTTCCTCGGCTGGATCCAGGGCGACAAGCCGTCGCCCGCCCTGCTCGGGCGCCTCGAGGAGAACGGCCTCACGCCGGCCGACCACGGCTTCTACGCCGAGGCGCGCCGCACCGTGATCGACCTGGGCATCGTGCGGCGCCGCAAGGTCGACGTCGCGGCCGACCTGCCCGACAAGCGCATCGCCGACCTGCCCGTCGAACTCGACGACGAGCTGGGCCGCTCCGTGCGGGCCGCCGAGCGCGAGCTCGGCAACCGCCTCGTCGGCCGGTTCCGCGCCCTCGTCGAGTCGCGCAACCTGCGCGTCGGCGACCTCGACGACGACCAGCGCGACCAGTTCATCCGCGCCATCGCGAGCGCCGAGCTCGAGGAGTCGAAGTCGGCGAAGTCGGGCGAGAACGTCTTCACGATGGTGCGCCGCATCGGCCAGGCGAAGGCGGGCCTCGCGGCCGACTACGCCGCGCAGCTCGCACGCTCGGTCGGCAAGGTGGTGTTCTTCGCGAAGCACATCGACGTCATGGACCAGGCCGAGGCCGCCCTCGCGGCGCGGGAGCTCCGCACCGTGTCGCTGCGCGGCGACCAGACCGCGTTCCAGCGCCAGGCGGCCATCGACGCCTTCAACAAGGACCCCGACGTGGCGGTCGCCGTCTGCTCGCTCACCGCGGCGGGCGTGGGCGTCAACCTGCAGGCCGCGTCGAACGTCGTGCTCGCCGAGCTCAGCTGGACCGCAGCGGAGCAGACGCAGGCCATCGACCGCGTGCACCGCATCGGCCAGGACGAGCCCGTCACCGCGTGGCGCATCATCGCCGCCCACACGATCGACGCGCGCATCGCCGAGCTCATCGACTCGAAGCAGGGCCTCGCGGCCCGCGCCCTCGACGGCAGCGACGTGGAGCCCGGGTCGGCCGACTCGGTGCAGCTCGACGCCCTCCAGCACCTGCTTCGCGCCGCCCTCGACGGCGCGCTGTAGGGCGCGTCGCGCTATAGACTGCGGCAAGTCGAAAACGCCCCGACGTCGTGGCATCCGGCAACGGCCATGTCGAACGAGTTCTTGGGAGTCCCGCACACATGAAGATCGGTCTGCTCACGAGTGGGGGCGACTGCCCCGGCCTGAACGCGGTCATCCGCGGCGCCGTGCTGAAGGGCGTCATCTCCCACGACACCGAGTTCGTCGGGTTCCGCAACGGCTGGCGCGGCGTCGTCGAACGCGACATCATCCCGATCACCCGGCACGACGTGCGCGGCCTCGCGAAGACGGGCGGCACGATCCTCGGCTCGAGCCGCACCAACCCCTTCGAGGGCGAGGGCGGCGGCCCCGAGAACATCCAGCGGATGCTCGACGAGGAGGGCATCGACGCGATCATCGCGATCGGCGGCGAGGGCACGCTCACGGCCGCCCGTCGCCTGCACGACGAGGGCGGCATCAAGGTGCTCGGCGTGCCGAAGACCATCGACAACGACCTCGCCGCGACCGACTACTCGTTCGGCTTCGACACGGCCGTGCAGATCGCGACCGAGGCCATCGACCGCCTGCGCACCACGGCCGACTCGCACGGCCGCTGCATGGTGCTCGAGGTCATGGGCCGCCACGTCGGCTGGATCGCGCTGCACTCGGGCATGGCCGGCGGCGCGCACGCCATCCTCATCCCCGAGCAGCCGCAGTCCATCGAGCAGATCTGCGAGTGGGTCGAGTCGGTGCGCGACCGCGGCCGCGCGCCGCTCGTCGTCGTGGCCGAGGGCTTCACGCTGCCCGGCATGACCGAGGCGCACTCGCACAAGGGCCTCGACGCCTTCAACCGCCCGCGGCTCGGCGGCATCGCCGACGTGCTCGCCCCGCTCATCGAGGAGCGCACGGGCATCGAGTCCCGCTCGACCGTGCTCGGCCACATCCAGCGCGGCGGCGAGCCCACCGCCTACGACCGCGTGCTCGCGACGCGCCTCGGCATGGCCGCCATCGAGGCCGCCTACGCGCATGCGTGGGGCTCGATGGTGACGCTCCGCGGCACCGACATCAAGACCGTGTCGATCGCCGAGGCGACCGGCAGCCTCAACCGCGTTCCCCAGGACCGGTACGACGAGGCGAAGATCCTCTTCGGCTGACGGATGCCGCTGCCCCAGGTCTGCGTCTGCTACCTCGTCCGCGAGCACGGCGGGGTCACCCAGGTGCTCCTCGGGCGCAAGAAGCACGGGCTCGGCCAGGGCTACTTCGTGGGCCTCGGCGGCAAGCTCGAGCCGGGGGAGTCGGCCGTCGAGGCGGCCGTGCGCGAGGTGTTCGAGGAGTCGGGCGTCGACGTCGCGGCATCCGACCTCGAACCGCGCGGCCTGCTGACGTACCACTTCCCGCACCGGGAGGCGTGGAGCCAGGAGTCGAGCGTGTTCGTCTGCCGCACGTGGATGGGCGAGCCGTCGGGATCCGACGAGCTCGACCCCGAGTGGTTCGCCGTCGCCGACGTGCCCTTCGACGAGATGTGGGACGACGCCCGGCGCTGGCTCCCCGAGGTGCTCGCCGGCGGCCGCGTGCGCCGCACCTTCGTGTTCGGTGAGGATCTCGCGACCGTGGTGGCTGAGCCCGAGTCGGTCGCGTAGTATCGTCGGGGCACGGCGCTCGCCGGATCCGCAACCAACGTCCCCTGAACATTCGGTGAATCCCATCGCCGAGACAGAGAAAGACGCCGGTGGAAACCCTCCTCATCGTCGTGCTGGTCATCGCACTGGCGCTCTTCTTCGACTTCACGAACGGCTTCCACGACACGGCCAACGCGATGGCGACGCCCATCGCCACGGGCGCGCTCCGCCCGAAGGTCGCCGTCACGATCGCCGCCATCCTCAACCTCATCGGCGCGTTCCTGTCCACCGAGGTGGCCAAGACCATCTCGGGCGGCATCATCAAGGAGGGCGACGGGGGCGTGCTCATCACGCCCGAGCTGATCTTCGCGGGCCTCATCGGCGCCATCGTGTGGAACATGGTCACCTGGCTCCTCGGCCTGCCGTCGTCGTCGAGCCACGCGCTCTTCGGCGGCCTCATCGGCTCGGCGCTCGTCGGCTTCGGCGTGCAGGCCATCGACTTCAGCGTCGTGCTCTCGAAGATCGTCCTGCCCGCGGTGCTCGCACCCTTGACCGCCGGCCTCGTCGCCTACACGGCCACGAAGCTCGCGTACTCCATCACCCGGCGCTACGACGGCAAGCCCGACGGCCGCGACGGGTTCCGGCACGCGCAGATCTTCTCGAGCTCGCTCGTCGCGCTCGCCCACGGCACCAACGACGCGCAGAAGACCATGGGCGTCATCACCCTCACGCTCATCTCGGTGGGCCTCCAGCCCGTCGGAAGCGGCCCCGAGTTCTGGGTCATCGTGGTCTGCGCGATCGCCATCGCGCTCGGCACGTACATGGGCGGATGGCGCATCATCAAGACGCTCGGCACGGGCCTCACCGATGTGAAGCCCGCGCAGGGCTTCGCAGCCGAGACCTCGACCGCGGCGACGATCCTCGCCTCGACGCACCTCGGCTTCGCGCTGTCGACGACGCAGGTCGCGTCGGGCTCGGTCGTCGGCTCGGGCCTCGGTCGTCGGGGCTCGAAGGTGCGCTGGCGCACCGCGGGCCGCATCGGCGTGGGATGGCTCCTGACGCTCCCGGCCGCCGGCGCCGTCGGAGCACTCGCCGCCCTGGTCGCCCAGCTCGGCGTCGTCGGCATCATCATCGACACGATCGCCGGCGTCGTGGTCATCGCCGCCATCTTCCTGTGGTCGCGGCGCAGCGAGGTCTCGCACCAGAACGTGGTCAGCGAGGTCGCGGACTCGGGCCGGGCAGTGAAGATCAAGCGCAACCCGAAGCCGAAGAAGCAGGTGACCCGATGATCGACTGGGGTGCATTCGTCATCGTCTTCCTCGCGGCGTTCCTGGGCGCGACCGTCGTCGTGAGCACGTACGCGCTCGGCATCCGGCTGCTGACGATCTCGGGTCGTACGCCGATCGTGACGCCGGCGGAGTTCACCGACGCCATCACGGTCATCTCGCCCGCCGAGGCGAAGGCCGCGGCCAAGCGCGCCGCGAAGGCGGCGAGGAAGAGCCCGCTCACCGACGGCCAGAAGCGGGCGGCGTTCGTCGGCGCCTGGACGTGCTTCGTGTTCAGCGCCGTCGCCGTGCTCGTCGGCATCTTCCTCATCGTGCCGGCGCTGCACCGGTTCCTCGGCATCGCCTGACCCGGAATCGCCCCAGCGCCGACACGTGATCGGCATCGCCTGACCGGGCGCCGCCCCACCTCCGGTTCGGGGGGATAGCCCCATACTGCGGGATGCGCGGCATCCGTAGCGTGGAAGCACACCCACGAACAGGAGATCACCACCATGACCACCGCAGCTCCCACCTCGTCGCAGCAGGCGCCGTTCGGCGAGCCGAACCCCTACGCGACCCCCGCCGCATCCGTGGCCGAGTCGCGCGGATTCAGCGTCGCGAGCCTCGTGCTCGGCCTCGTGTCGATCGTCGCGAGCTCCACGTTCTTCGTGCCGATCATCGGCCTCGTGCTCGGCATCATGGCGCTCAGCCGCGAGCCGAACACGCGCACCATGGCCATCTGGGGCATCGTCCTCAACGCGGTGATGCTCGCCGGTACGATCCTCTTCGCATTCGGCGCCGCGCTCGTCGGACTCGCGTTCCTGCCGTTCGCGTTCCTCTGATCGCGTGATCGCGTTCCCGGCGCACCGGGAGCGACGGGCCGCCCCCTGGCTTCGGGGGCGGCCCGTCCGCGTTCGGCGGGTCGTGAGGCGATACGCGGCGGTGCCGGGCGGCGGATGCCGCGACCCGCGTCAGGCGTAGAAGCCGCGCAGCAGCGCCTCGGTGCCCTCGAGGTGCTCGGCCATGGCCGACGCCGCGTCGTCGGGGCTGCCGCGCAGGATCGCGTCGACGATGGCGCGGTGCTGCTGGTCGGAGTGCGCGATGTTCGGCGCGAGCAGCGGGATGCCGTCGAGGAGCTCGTTGACCCGCATCCGCACGTCGGCGAGCAGCGGGATGACGCTCGGCGCCCCGAGCACCTCGGCGATGAGCAGGTGCAGGCGCGAGTCCGCCATGCGGTACTGGTCGCCGCGGGCCGCGCGGCACTCCTCGTACGCCTGCCAGAGCCGCTCGCGATCGCCGGCGGCGAGCTCGCTCTCCGCGGCCCGGCGCGCCGTGCCGACCTCGATGACCGCGCGCAGCGACAGCGTGTCCTCGAGTCGCGCCTGCGGGTCGGTCGGATCGCGATCGAGGGCCGAGCTGCGCGGCGACGCCGTGGGCAGCTCCTCGGAGACGAACGTGCCGCCGTAGCGCCCGCGTCGCGAGACCACCCACCCGGCCTCGGCGAGCGATCCGATGGCCTCGCGGATCGTGTCGCGGCTCACGGCGAGCATGCCCGCGAGCTCGCGCTCGGGCGGCAGGCGCTCGCCCGGTCCGATGAGGCCCAGCCGGATCGACTGCAGCAGGCGCTGCACGGTCTCCTCGAACGCGTTCGCCGGGCGCGCGGGCGTGAGCAGGAGCCCCGCGCTCAGCACCTCCGCGGCGCCGTCGACGGGGGCCGCGGCAACCGCTGCCTGCTCGTCGTGCGCGTCGGTTCGCATGCTTCGAGCCTAGAGCGGCGTGACGTAGGCGGAGCTGATGCCGCCGTCGACGAGGAACGTCGAGCCCGTGATGAACGACGCGTCGTCGCTCGCGAGGAACGCGACCGCGGCCGCCAGCTCCTCGGGCTCGGCGAACCGCCCGACGGGGATGTGCACGAGGCGGCGCTGCGCCCGCTCGGGGTCCTTCGCGAACAGCTCCTGCAGGAGCGGGGTGTTCACCGGCCCGGGGCAGAGGGCGTTCACGCGGATGCCCTGGCGGGCGAACTGCACGCCGAGCTCCCGGCTCATCGCGAGCACGCCGCCCTTCGAGGCGGTGTACGAGACCTGCGACGTGGCCGATCCCATCACCGCGACGAAGGACGCGGTGTTGATGATCGAGCCGCGCCCCTGCGCGACCATGTGCCGCAGCGCGGCGCGCGAGCACAGGTAGACCGACTTCAGGTTCACGTCCTGCACCTTCTGCCAGGCGGGCAGCTCGGTGGTCTCGATGGAGTCGTCGTCGGGCGGCGAGATCCCGGCGTTGTTGAATGCGACGTCGACCGAGCCGTACACGCGGGCGGCTTCGTCGAAGAGGTGGTCCACCTGCTCCTGGTCGGTCACGTCGACCCGCACGAACAGGCCGCCGACGAGCTCGGCCGCGGCCGGGCCCGCCGTGGCGTCCATGTCGCCGATGACGACCGTGGCGCCCTCGGCGGCGAGGCGCTTCGCGGTGGCCAGTCCGATGCCGGATGCCCCGCCGGTGATGACGGCGACGCGTCCGGCGAGCCGCTGGGTGAGGTCGATGCGGGCCAGGTCGGTCATGGTGCTCCTGTCGTAGGGTTCGGTCGGTCAGTCGACGGCGAGGAAGACGTTCTTCGTCTCGGTGAAGGCGAGCGGCGCGTCGGGTCCGAGCTCGCGGCCGAGGCCCGACTGCTTGAACCCGCCGAAGGGCGTGGCGTAGCGCACCGACGAGTGCGAGTTGACGCTGAGGTTGCCCGATTCGACGGCACGGGCCACGCGGATGCCGCGGCTCAGGTCGCGGGTCCAGATCGAGCCCGAGAGGCCGTACTCGCTCGCGTTCGCGAACCGGATCGCGTCGGTCTCGTCATCGAACGGGAACACCGACACGACCGGGCCGAAGATCTCCTCGCGCGCGGCGCGCGACTCGCGCGACGGCGTGAGCACGGTCGGCGCGAACCAGAACCCGGGTCCGCCGGGCGCGCTGCCGCGGAACGCGACGTCGGCGTCGTCGGGCACGAACGAGCGCACGCGCTCGAGGTGCTGCCGGGCGACGAGCGGGCCCATCTCCGTGGTCTCGTCGGCCGGGTCGCCGACCCTCACGCCCGCGACCGCGGGCTCGAGCAGCTCCATGAACCGCTCGTAGACGGTGCGCTCCACGAGGATCCGGCTGCGCGCGCAGCAGTCCTGGCCGGCGTTCTCGAACACGCCGTACGGAGCGGTCGCGGCCGCGCGCTCGAGGTCGGCATCGGCGAAGACGATGTTCGCGCTCTTGCCGCCGAGCTCGAGCGTCACGCGCTTCACCTGCTCGGCGCAGCCCGCCATGATGTGCTTGCCGACCTCGGTCGAGCCCGTGAACACGACCTTGCGCACGGTGGGGTTGGTCACGAACCGCTCGCCGACGACCGAGCCCTTGCCGGGCACGACCTGGAACAGGCCCTCGGGCAGACCCGCCTCGAGGCCGAGCTCAGCGAGGCGCAGGCTCGTGAGCGGCGTCCACTCCGCGGGCTTCAGCACCACGGCGTTGCCGGCCGCGAGCGCCGGGGCGAAGCCCCACGACGCGATCGTCATGGGGAAGTTCCACGGGGTGATGACGCCGACGACGCCGAGCGGCTCCTGGAACGTCACGTCGAGTCCGCCGGCGACCGGGATCTGCCGACCGAACAGCCGCTCGGGCGCGGCCGAGTAGTACTCGAGCACGTCGCGCACGTGGCCGGCCTCCCAGCGGGCCTGCGAGATCGGATGCCCCGAGTTGCGCACCTCGATGGCGGCGAGCTCCTCGACGGCGCCGTCGACCGCCTCGGCGAAGCGCCGCAGCATCCGCGCCCGGTCGACCGGTGCGAGCGCCGCCCATTCGCGCTGCGCGATGGCGGCGCGGGCGATCGCAGCATCCGTCTCGTCGATGGACGCGGACGTGACCGTCGCGACGACCTGCTCGTCGGCGGGGTTCACGATCGTGTGGCTCACGCGATGCTCCTTCTCGTGCGGTGCGTGCGGGCGGCCTCGACGAGGCCGGCGAACAGGCGGCGGTCGGCGGCGTTCTCCTCGGGGTGCCATTGCACGCCCATGCCGAACGGCACCGTCTCGAGCTCGACCGCCTCGATGACGCCGTCCTCGCTGCGGGCGGTGACGGCGAGGCCGTCGGCCACGACGTCGAGCGCCTGGTGGTGGTAGTAGTGCACGGGCAGCGTGCCGGCCTCGTCGCCGAGCACGGCCGCGAGCAGGGATCCGGGCTCGACCGTCACCTCGCCCGCGCCGAAGACGGCGGGCGAGGGCTGGTAGCGCTCGCTCCCCACGACGTCGGGCAGGTGCTGCACGAGCGTGCCGCCGAGCGCGACGTTGAGCACCTGCGCGCCGCGGCAGATGCCGAGGAACGGCAGCTCGGCGGCGATCGCCTCGGTGAGCAGCGCGTCCTCCCAGGTGTCGCGATCGGTGCGCGGGGCGCCCGTGCGCGGGTGCGGCTCCTGCCCGTAGCGGGCGGGGTCGACGTCGGCGCCGCCCGCGACGATGAGGCCGTCGAGCGATGCGAGCACGGTGCGGGCGATCTCGGGTGAGACGGGCTGCGGCGGCAGCAGCACGGCGATGCCGCCCGCGTCGGTGACCGCGTCGAGGTACACCTTCGGCAGGAACGACGCCCGCACGTCCCAGACGCCGGTCTGCGCTTGCTCGAGGTAGGTCGTGACGCCGATCAACGGCGCGGATGCCGCCGGCCCCCGAGCCGGGGCATCCGCGCCGTCCCCCCTCCCACTCGTCGTCGTGAAGTCGAGCTCAGAGTCGTTCGAAGCCACGCACGCGCTCCCAGTCGGTGACGGCCGCGTCGAAGGCCGCGAGCTCGACGCGCGCGTTGTTGAGGTAGTGCTCGACGACCTCGTCGCCGAAGGCCTCGCGCGCCACCGCGGACCCCGCGAACAGGTCGGCGGACTCGCGCAGGGTCGCCGGCACGCGCGCGACGTCGCTCTCGTAGGCGTTGCCCACGAACAGGTCCTCGGGTTCGAGCTCCTGCTCGATGCCGTGCAGGCCCGCCGCGATGAGGGCCGCGACGGCGAGGTACTGGTTCACGTCGCCGCCGGGCACCCGGTTCTCGACGCGCATCCCGTGTCCGTGGCCGACGACGCGCAGCGCGCACGTGCGGTTGTCGAGGCCCCAGGCGATCGCGGTCGGCGCGAACGATCCGGCGACGTAGCGCTTGTAGGAGTTCACGTTCGGCGCCGAGAAGAGGGTGAGCTCCCGCATGGCGGCGAGCTGCCCCGCCAGGAAGTGCCGGAAGAGCTTCGACATGCCGTGCGGGGCATCCGTGTCGCTGAAGACCGCCGACCCGCCTTCGCCGCGCAGGCTGATGTGGATGTGGCAGCTGTTGCCCTCGCGCTCGTCGAACTTCGCCATGTAGGTCAGCGACTTGCCGTGGCGGTCGGCGATCTCCTTCGCCCCGTTCTTGTAGATCGAGTGGTTGTCGCAGGTCGTGAGCGCGGTGTCGTAGCGGAACGCGATCTCCTGCTGGCCGAAGTTGCACTCGCCCTTCACGCCCTCGCAGTACATGCCGGCGCCGTCCATGGCGTTCCGGATGTCGCGGAGCAGCGGCTCCATGCGGGTCGACGCGAGCAGTGCGTAGTCGATGTTGTAGTCGCTCGCGGCGGTGAGGTCGCGGTAGCCCTTGCGCCAGGCGTCGCGGTAGGAGTCGTCGAACACGATGAACTCGAGCTCGGTGCCCACGTGCGCGGTGAGGCCGCGCTCGGCGAGCCGCTCGAGCTGCCGCTGCAGGATGCGACGGGGCGAGGCCTCGACCGGCGTGCCGTCGAGCCACTGCAGGTCGGCCGTCACGAGGGCCGTTGCCTCGAGCCAGGGCGCGATGCGCAGCGTCGTGAAGTCGGGGATCATCGCCATGTCGCCGTAGCCGCGCTCCCAGCTCGACATGGCGTAGCCGTCGACGGTGTTCATCTCCACGTCGACGGCGAGCAGGTAGTTGCAGCACTCCGCGCCGTGCGCGGCGACGTCCTCGAGGAACAGCCGGGCCGAGACGCGCTTGCCGACGAGTCGGCCCTGCATGTCCGTGAACGCGACGATGACGGTGTCGACGTGGCCGTCGGCGACCGCGTCGCGGAGCTGGTCGAGCGAGAGGTATCCGGTCGGTGCCGACATCCGTGGCTCCTCCTCGAGACGGTGAATGGTCTGCGGTGGCGACCATTACATCACAGCCGTGGGCGGCTGCGACACCGGTTCGTGCGCGTTGATTCTGGTCGATCTGCGGAAGCTGCATCGTCACGTCCCCGAAAAAGGTCTGTACGAGCGACCATTGGGAGCCCTATCATCGGGGCCAACCGCATCGCACCCCCTGCGCCGGCCTCCCCGGCCCGCGCCGATGAGAGCTAGGGAGCCGTCATGGCGAAAGACACCTTGAGGGTCTCGGGAGTGAAGTACACGACCGCCGACTCCGGATACTTCGAGAAGCGAAAGCTCACCCGCGCCGCCGGGGTGTGGGGCCTCTGGGGCCTCGCCGTCGCGGCGGTCATCTCGGGCGACTTCTCCGGCTGGAACTTCGGCATCGACTTCGCGGGATTCGGCGGCATGCTCATCGCCTTCGTGATCCTCGTGGCGATGTACTACGGCCTCATCTTCTCGATCGGGGAGATGTCGTCGGCCATGCCGCACACGGGCGGCGCGTACTCGTTCTCGCGCGCGGCGATGGGGCCGTGGGGCGGGTTCGTGACGGGCCTCGCCGAGACCATCGAGTACGTCGCGACGACCGCGGTCATCGTGTTCTTCTCGGCCTCCTACGCCGACGCCATCACGAGCGAGCTGCTCGGCTTCTCGATGCCCGGCTGGGTGTGGTGGATCATCCTGTACCTGATCTTCATCGGCATCAATGCAGCGGGTGCGAACATCTCGTTCAAGTTCGCGATCGTCGTCTCGATCATCTCCATCGCGATCCTGCTGGTGTTCAGCGCCATGGCGATCTTCTCCGGCCAGTTCGCATGGGACAAGCTCTTCGACATCGCCCCCGACCCCGGCCAGACGGCGTTCCTGCCGCACGGCGTGCTGCCGATCCTGTTCGCGCTGCCGTTCGCGATGTGGTTCTTCCTCGGCATCGAGGAGCTCCCGCTCGCGGCCGAGGAGTCGCACGACCCCGTGCGCGACATCCCGCGCGCCGGCCTCATCGCCCGCGGCACGCTCATCGTCACCGGCCTCCTCGTGCTGTTCCTCAACACGGGCGTGGTGGGCGCCGAGGCGACGGGCGTCGCCGCGGAGCCGCTGCTCGACGGGTTCCGCGCGATCGTCGGCGACGAGCTCGCCGCGCTGCTGGCGCTGTTCGCCCTCATCGGCCTGCTCGCGTCGCTCCAGGGCATCATGTTCGCCTACGGCCGCAACATGTACTCGCTCTCGCGCGCCGGGTACTACCCGAAGTTCCTCTCGCTCACCGGCAAGCGCCAGACACCGTGGGTCGCGCTCGTCGCGGGTGCCGTGATCGGCTTCGTCGCCCTCATCGTGCTCGACCTGCTCGCCCAGGCCGACGCCGAAGGCGCCGGTGCGGTGGCCGGCGCGATCGTGCTGAACATCGCGGTCTGGGGCGCGGTGCTCGCATACCTGCTGCAGATGGTCGCGTTCGTGATCCTGCGTCGCAAGTACCCGAACGCCGAGCGCCCGTACCGCAGCCCGTGGGGCATCCCCGGTGCGGTCGTCGCGGCCGTGATCGCCGCGCTCATCTTCCTGGGGTTCCTGCTCAACCCGACGTTCGTGCCGGCGATCATCGCGATCGGCGTCGTGTACGCGGTGATGCTGCTGATCTTCGCGCTGTGGGGCCGCCACCGGCTGATCCTGTCGCCCGAGGAGGAGTACGCGGTCTCGGGCGGCCTGCACGGCAACCCGCAGAAGGAGGGCTACGGCGGCGCGGTCGAGGAGGAGCTGCTCGCCTCCGACGGCATCGACGGCACCGCCGCGTCGACCGCGGTCGACGACGTCGACGAGCCAGACCGGGTCTGAGTCGCGGCGCGAGGGCGGCGGGGCGTGTGGGGGCGTCCCGCCGTCCTCGTGCGTGCGCACGGCCGTCGCGGGCGGACGCCGGAGGCCGCGCCGAGCGGTAGGCTCGAAGGGTATCCGAGTCGCGGAGACCCCGCGCGCGAACAGCGGCATGCCGCCGCACGAGGCAGCACCCGCATGAGGCAATGGAGCCACCTGTGTCGATGACCCGACCCCATCACCTGCCCACCCGTCCGACCGCGGAGGAGCACGTGGCCAGAACCGACGAACCCATCGAGACCCGAACCGAGACCGACTCGCTCGGGAGCGTGCAGGTTCCGGCCGATGCGTACTGGGGCGTTCACACCATGCGCGCGCTCGAGAACTTCCCGATCTCCAAGCGCCCGATCTCCGTCTACCCCGACCTCGTCATCGCGCTGGCGCAGGTCAAGCAGGCCGCGTCGCGTGCGAATCGCGAGGTCGGCGCGCTGACGCCGCAGAAGGCGGCCTGGATCGACGAGGCGTGCCAGCGCATCATCGACGGCGAGCTCCACGACCAGTTCGTCGTGGGCGTCATCCAGGGCGGCGCGGGCACGTCGACGAACATGAACGCCAACGAGGTCATCGCGAACCTCGCGCTCGAGATCGCCGGTTACCCCAAGGGCCGGTACGACATCGTCCATCCCATCGACGACGTCAACCGCAGCCAGTCGACGAACGACACCTACCCGACCGCCCTGAAGCTCGCGATGACCGCGTCATTGACGACGATGCTCTACGAGCTCGACCAGCTGCGCATCGCCTTCGGCCGCAAGGGACGGGAGTTCGCCGACGTGCTGAAGGTCGGCCGCACGCAGCTGCAGGACGCCGTGCCCATGACGCTCGGCCAGGAGTTCCACGGCTTCGCCACGACCCTCGGCGAGGACATCGCGCGCCTGCGCGAGACCATCAAGCTGCTGAGCGAGGTCAACCTCGGCGGCACCGCCGTGGGCACCGGCATCACGGCCGACCCGGGCTACGGCGCCTCCGTCGTGCGCCACCTCAGCGAGATCACCGGCCAGTACCTCGAGACCGCACCCGACCTCGTCGAGGCGACGAGCGACACCGGCGTGTTCATGACGTTCTCGAGCGCGCTGAAGCGCAGCGCCATCAAGCTCTCGAAGATCTGCAACGACCTGCGCCTGCTCTCGTCGGGCCCGCAGGCCGGCCTCGGCGAGATCAACCTCCCGCCGCGCCAGGCCGGCTCGAGCATCATGCCCGGCAAGGTGAACCCGGTCATCCCCGAGGCGGTCAGCCAGGTGGCCTACGCCGTAGCGGGCGCCGACGTCACGGTCACGATGGCGTCCGAGAGCGGCCAGCTGCAGCTCAACGCGTTCGAGCCGGTCATCGCGCACTCGCTGCTGCAGTCGATCACCTGGATGCGACAGGCCTGCTGGACGCTGCGCGTGAACTGCGTCGACGGCATCACCGCCAACGTCGAGCGGCTCGAGGCGATGGTCGCCTCGAGCGTCGGCGTCATCACCGCGCTCATCCCGTTCATCGGGTACCACGAGGCGTCGAAGCTCGCCAAGCAGGCGCTGGCCACCGGCCGACCGGTCGCCGACCTCGTCGTCGAGGCGGGCCTCATGACCCGCGAGGACGTCATGAAGCAGTTGCAGCCCGGGCGCCTCTCGGGCATCCGGCCGGTCACGCAGGCCATCCCGGTCGTCGACCTGATGGGCGAGGCGAGCGAGTAGGGCCTGAGCGTCAGATGACGCGGCAGTGCGTCGTCAGCGAGCCGATGCCCTCGATCGACACGGTGACGGTCGAGCCGTCGCGGAGGAAGACCTGGGGGTTGCGGGAGTACCCCGCGCCCCCGGGGCTCCCGGTGGAGATGAGCGTGCCTGCGGGGATCGTCGCCGACCGTGACAGGTAGGAGATGATCTCGGCCACGCCGCGGACCATCTCGTTCGTCGAGGCATCCTGCATGATGCGCCCGTCGAGGTTCGTGGTGAGCCAGAGGTCCTGCGGGTCGGCGATCTCGTCGGCGGTGACGACGACCGGGCCCGTCGGCGTGAAGCCGTCGAACGACTTGCAGCGCGACCACTGCGCCTCGCTGAACTGCAGGTCGCGCGCTGTGATGTCGTTGACGACGGTGTAGCCCCAGACGTAGTCGAGCGCGTCGCGCACGTGCACCCCGCGGGCGGGGCGGCCGGTGATGACGCCGAGCTCGGCCTCGTAGTCGACCTGCGTGGTGAGGTCCTCGGGCCAGGTCGTGGTCGCGCCGTGACCGGCGAGCGAGTTGGGCCAGAGCGAGAAGATCGTCATGGCCGACTCCGAGCGCAGCTTGAGCTCGGAGGCGTGGGCCGCGTAGTTCGCGCCGATGGCGATGACCTGCGCCGGACGCAGGACGGCTGACGAGTGCCGCAGTTCCGAGACAGCCGTGAGCTCCGCGCCGTTCCCGAGCGCCAGGTCGACGAGTTCGCGCACGTCGGCGAGCCCGTCGCGGCCGCGTTCGATGAGGTCCTGCAGGTCGCGGGGCGCGTTCTCCATGACGTCGTCGAGGAAGAGCGCCGCCTCCGCCACCACCACCGCGAGCCGAGGGGTCGTCTGGCCTTCGGCTCTGAGGTGCGCGAATCTCACCTGTCTAGGCTATCGGCCGCGTCGGCCGGGCCGATGTGCATGGCGTACAACGAACGGATGCCGGGACGCCACGACGTCGACAACCGAGCACGTCTGCTCGGGGCGGGTGTCAGCTCGAGGCGGGCCGCAGCCGGAGCTCCTGCATGCCGCCGTCGACCGCGAGCGCGATGCCGGTCGTCGACCCGGCCGCCGGGCTCGCGAGGTACGCGACGGCGTCGGCCACCTCGTCGGCGGCGACGAGGCGCCCGTGCGGCTGGCGGGCCTCGAGCGCGGCGCGCTCGGCCGCCGGGTCGGGTGCCGAGTCGAGGAGCCGTCCGACCCACGGCGTGTCGGCGGTGCCGGGGTTCACGGCGTTCACGCGGATCCCCTCTCGCAGGTGGTCGGCCGCCATGGCGCGGGTGAGGGCGGCGACCGCGCCCTTGCTCGCGCTGTAGAGCGCCCGCTGCGGCAGCCCCGCAGTGGCGGCGATCGACGACGTGTTGACGATCGCGGCCGCGGGGGAGCGGCGCAGGTGGGGGAGGACCGCGCGGCTCACGCGCACCATGCCGACCACGTTCACGTCGAGCACGCGGTGCCACTCGTCGTCGTCGTTCGCCTCGACCGTGCCCTGGGCGCCGATGCCCGCGTTGTTCACGAGCACGTCGATGCGGCCGAGCTCGGCGACGACGCGCTCGACGCCGGCGCGCACGCTCGCGTCGTCGCCGACGTCCACGGCGACGGCGAGGTCGGCGTGCGGTGCGGCATCCGGTCGCAGGTCGAACACGGCGACGGTGGCGCCTCCTGAGCGTAGGCGCTGGGCGATCGCGGCGCCGATGCCGGATGCCCCGCCGGTGACGATCGCGACGAGTCCGGTGAAGTCGTTCGACATCGTGGGTGATGGTCCTCTCGAGGTGGATGCGGGGTCAGGCGGCCGCGACGACCTGCTGGCGCTGGCGCCCGAGGCCGTCGATCTCGAGCTCGACGACGTCGCCGGGCGCGAGGTAGGGGAAGCGACCCGAGAGCGCGACGCCCTCGGGCGTGCCGGTGAGCACGAGGTCGCCGGGCTCGAGCACGAGCACCTGGCTGAGCTCGTGCACGATCCGGTCGATGCCGAAGATGAGGTCGCTCGTGCGGGAGTCCTGACGCGGCTCGCCGTTGACGGTGCTCGTGAGCCGCACGTCGTCGGCGTCGACCTCGTCGGCGGTCACGAACCACGGCCCGGTGGGGCAGAAGCCCGGGGCGCTCTTGCCCTTCGACCACTGCCCGCCCGAGCGGGCGAGCTGCCAGTCCCGCTCCGAGAGGTCGTTCGCCACGACGTAGCCGGCGATGTGCTCGCGTGCCTCGGCGGGCGACGCGAGGTAGCTCGCGGGACGGCCGATCACGACGCCGAGCTCGACCTCCCAATCGGTCTTCGTGCTGCCGCGCGGGATCACGACGTCGTCGAACGGGCCGACGACGGTGTTCGGGGACTTCATGAACATCACCAGCCGGGTCGGCGGCTCCGACCCCGACTCCGCCGCGTGGGCGGCGTAGTTCATGCCGATGCAGTAGACCGCGGAGGGACGCGCGATGGGCGCGCCGACGCGCAGCGACCCTGCGCCCTCGAGCTCGGGGAGCGTGCCCGCGTCGAGCGCCGCGCGCGTGCGGGCGACGCCGTCAGCGGCGAGGAACGCGCCGTCGACGTCGTTCGTCAGGCCGCGCAGGTCGAGGGTCCGGTCGCCGACGAGGACGACGGGGATCTCGTTGCCCACGTTGCCGAGGCGGGCGAATCTCATGGTGGTCCTCTCCATCGGGGCGTGGTCGAACATCGGAACTCTGGTTCGTGCGACCGGGGAATCATGGAGATTCTTGCACAGATCTCAGATGTTGACAGCCGAGACATCCGATGTTTATGCTCGGGTCGCCCACGAAAGGACGCCATGAGCACGATCGTCAGTGTTGACACCCGGGACATCCGGTTCCCGACCTCCCTCGAACTCGACGGGTCGGACGCCATGAACCCCGACCCCGACTACTCGGCGGCGTACGTCACGATCCGCACCGACGCCGCCGACGGCCTCGCCGGCGACGCGTTCGTGTTCACGATCGGGCGCGGCAACGACGTGCAGGTCGCGGCGATCGACACGCTGCGCGGCCACCTCCTCGGGCGTGACGTCGAGGAGCTCCTGGGCGACATGGGCGCGGCCTCACGGCTGCTCATGCACGACTCGCAGCTGCGCTGGCTCGGACCCGAGAAGGGCGTCATGCACATGGCGATCGGCGCGGTCGTGAACGCGCTGTGGGACCTCCGGGCGAAGCGCGCCGGAGTCCCGCTCTGGCAGCTCCTCGCGAGCCTCACGCCCGAGGAGCTCGTCTCGCTCGTGGACTTCCGGTACCTGACCGACGCGATCACGCCCGACGAGGCGCTCGCGATCCTCCGCGCCGCGGAGCCGGGCCGCGCCGAGCGCACCGCGCGCCTGCTGGAGGTCGGCTATCCCGCGTACACGACGACGCCCGGCTGGCTCGGCTACTCCGACGAGAAGCTCGAGCGGCTCTGCCGCGAGGCCGTCGCCGACGGCTTCCCGCAGATCAAGCTCAAGGTCGGCGCCGACCTCGACGACGATGTGCGCCGCCTCGGCATCGCGCGCCGCGCCGTGGGTCCCGACTTCCCGATCGCGATCGACGCGAACCAGCGCTGGGACGTGTCCGATGCGATCGCGTGGGTCAACGCCCTCGCCGAGTTCCACCCCGCGTGGATCGAGGAGCCGACGAGCCCCGATGACATCCTCGGCCACGCGGCGATCGCCCGCGGCATCCGGCCGGTGCGCGTCGCCACCGGCGAGCACGTGCAGAACCGGATCGTGTTCAAGCAGCTCCTGCAGGCCGGCGGCATGGCCGTGATGCAGATCGACGCCACCCGCGTCGGCGGCGTGAACGAGAACATCGCGAACCTCCTGCTCGCCGCGAAGTTCGGCGTGCCCGTCTGCCCGCACGCGGGCGGCGTCGGCCTGTGCGAGGCCGTGCAGCACCTCTCGATGTTCGACTACGTGGCCGTCTCGGGCAGCATGGACGGGCGCATGATCGAATACGTCGACCACCTCCACGAGCACTTCGCCGTCCCCACCGAGGTGGTGCGCGGGCGCTACCTCGCGCCGACCGCCCCCGGTGCCTCCACCGAGATGCTGCAGGAGTCCGTCGACGCCTACACCTGGCACGGCGCGCACGCCGGGGCGCCGGCATGAGCACCGCGCAGCGCGGCGCCGCGACCGGGGTCACGAGTTCCGAACGGCTCGGTCCGATCGGGTTCGGGGCCGCGCCCATCGGCAACCTCTACCGCCCGGTGACCGAGGAGGACGCCTCGGCCGCGCTCGAGGCGGCGTGGGCGGGCGGCATCCGCTACTACGACACCGCGCCGCACTACGGGCTCGGCCTGTCCGAGCGCCGGCTCGGCGCGTTCCTCCGCGGGCGCCCGCGTGACGAGGTCGTCGTGTCGACGAAGGTCGGACGCGTGCTCGAGCCGAACCCCGACTTCGCGGGCGGCGACGACCTCGCCGACGCGTACGCGGTGCCGAACGACCTCGTGCGTCGCTTCGACCCGAGCGAGGCGGGCATCCGCCGGAGCATCGAGGACTCGCTCGAACGCCTCGGCCTCGACCGCATCGACATCGCCTACCTGCACGACCCCGACGTGTACGACCTCGACCGCGGGCTCGCCGAGGGGCTGCCCGCGCTCGCGCGCCTCCGCGACGAGGGCGTCGTCGGCGCCATCGGCATCGGCACGAACGACGCGGATGCCGCGGCGCGCGCCGTGCGCGAGGGCGACCTCGACCTCGTGATGATCGCCGGCCGGTACACGCTGCTCGAGCAGCCGGCGCTCGCGGATCTCCTGCCGCTGTGCGAGGCGCGCGGCGTCGGCGTGGTCGCGGCCGCACCCTACAACTCGGGGCTGCTCGCGACGGACACGCCGGCTGCGGGCGCCCACTACGACTACGCCGAGGTGCCCGGCGACGTGCTCGATCGCGCCCGCCGGCTCGCCGACGCCTGCCGCGCGCGGGGCGTGTCGCTGCCCGTCGCGGCCCTCCGCTTCCCGCTGCGCCACCCCGCGGTGCGCACGGTCGTCTTCGGCTCCGCCCGCGCGAGCTCGGTGCGGGAGAACGCGGCGCGGCTCGCCGTCGAAGTGCCCGAGGGCTTCTGGGCCGAACTCCGCGACGAGGGGCTGATCCCGTGAGCGGCCGGGTCGTCGACGCGCACCTGCACCTCTGGGACCGGTCGCGGGGCGGGTACTCCTGGATCACGCCCGAGCTGGGGTCGCTCGACCGGGACTTCGCGCCCGACGAGGCCGCCGCCGAGCTCCGGGCGGCCGGCGTGGACGCCGCCATCCTCGTGCAGGCCGACGACTCCGCTGCCGACACGCGCTTCATGCTCGACGTCGCCGCCGCGAACGACTGGGTCGTCGGCGTGGTCGGGTGGGTGCCGCTCGACGACGAGCGCGCGGCCGCGGCGGCGCTCGACGCGCTCGATGCCGAGCCGCTGCTCCGCGGCATCCGCCACCTCGTGCACGACGACCCGCGCGACGACTTCCTCGCCCTGCCCGACGTGCGCGCGTCGCTGCGCCGTGTCGCCGAGCACGGCCTCGTGTTCGACGTGCCCGACGCATGGCCGCGCCATCTCGCCGCGGCGGGTCGCGCCGCCCGCGCGGTGCCCGAGCTCACGGTCGTCGTCGACCACCTCGCGAAGCCCCCGATCGGCACCGAGGCGATGCCCGCGTGGGAGGCCGAGCTGCGCGCGGCCGCGGCCCTGCCGAACACGATGGCGAAGTTCTCGGGCCTGCACCTGCCGGGGGCGCCGTTCGATGAGACCACCGTCGGCGAGTTGCTCGACCTCGCGCTCGACGCGTTCGGCGCCGACCGGCTCATGTACGGCGGCGACTGGCCCATGTCGGTGCCGCACGGCGGCTACCTGCCGACCTGGGCGGTCATGCGAGCCTGCATCGAGCGCCTCGCGCCCGACGAGCGCGACGCGGTGCTCGGCGGGAACGCCGAGCGCTGCTATATCGATCCAGAGATCAGACCGATCGTCCACGAATCGGGCTATACGGCTCGAATCTCCGATGAAACCGCACGAAACATCGGATGAGTAGTACACTCATCCCCGTCCATCTCACGGAAGAGAGGCCCAGGTGCTGAGCGGCATCCACCCGATCCTGGCCGGCGAGCTGCTCGCCGCGCTCGATCGGCTCGGGCACGGCGACGAACTCGTCGTCGCCGACGCCAACTTCCCCGCCCACCGCGTGGGCGCCCTGGTCGTCGAGACCCCGGGGCTGCCGTCGCCGGCGGTCGTCGAGGCCATCCGCACGGTCATCCCGCTCGACGGCGACGAAGGGGCATCCGTGCTCCTCATGGCCGCCGAAGGCGGCGAGCGGCTCGCGGTGCAGCACGAGCTGGTCGACGCCGCGAGCGCGCCGGCCGACCGCATCGCGGAGGTCGAGCGCTTCGCGTTCTACGAGCGTGCTGCCGCCGCCCGGCTCGTCGTGCGCACGGGGGAGCTCCGCCCCTACGGCAACCTCCTGCTGCGCAAGGGCGTCGTGAACGCCTACGTCGCGACGGGAGCCGCACGATGAGCGCCGCGGACGGGGTGCCGCTCCTCGAGCTCGAGGGCGTGAGCAAGGGATTCCCCGGCGTGCAGGCGCTCGACGACGTGCGACTCGACCTCCGGCACGGCGAGGTGCTCGCCCTCGTCGGCGAGAACGGCGCCGGCAAGTCGACGCTCATGAAGCTCCTCGCGGGCATCTACACCCCCGACGCGGGCGCGTTCCGCATGAACGGGCATGAGCTCGTCATCGACGGCCCGCGGCACGCGCAGGAGCAGGGCATCAGCATCATCCACCAGGAGTTCAACCTGATGCCCGACCTCACGGTCGCGCAGAACATCTTCATCGGGCGCGAGCACCGCAGCGCGGGGCTGTTCCTCGACGATCGAGCCCTCAACCGACGCGCACAGGACCTGTTCGACCGGCTCGGCCTCGCGCTCGACCCGGCCGAGCCGGTCGAGCACCTGACCGTCGCCCGCCAGCAGATGGTCGAGATCGCGAAGGCACTCTCGTTCGACGCGAAGGTGCTCATCATGGACGAGCCGACCGCCGCGCTGAACGACGCGGAGGTCGACGTGCTGTTCGAGCTCATCGGGCGCTTCCGCTCGCCTGAGACCGGCGTCATCTACATCTCGCACCGCATGGAGGAGCTCTCGCGCATCTCCGACCGCATCACCGTGCTGCGCGACGGGCGGTACATCGACACGCTCGAGACGGCCGCGACCGACCAGCGCGAGGTCATCTCGCTCATGGTGGGCCGCGAGCTGCGCGGCGAGCAGCGCCCGGCGGCGGTCCGCGTCGAGGGCGAGCCCGTGCTCTCGGTGCGCGGTCTGTCGACGAAGCGCCTCCTGCGCGACGTGAGCTTCGACGTGCATGCGGGCGAGATCCTCGGCTTCGCCGGGCTCATGGGAGCGGGCCGCACCGAGGTGGCGCGGGCGATCGTCGGCGCCGACCGACGCGACGCGGGCGTGGTCTCGGTGCGCGGGCGCGAGGTGCACATCCAGAACCCGGCGGATGCCGCGCGTCTCGGCATCGGCTACCTCTCCGAGGACCGCAAGCAGCTGGGCGTCCTCCTCGAGCGCAGCGTGCGCGAGAACATCGTGCTCGCGTCGCTCCGCGACTACGTCGGCGCCCTCGGATTCGTCAGGAGCGGCCGCATCGAGGCGACCGGCCGGGAGTACGTGCGCAAGCTCCGCATCAAGACGCCGTCGACCGCGCAGCTCGTGCGGAACCTCTCGGGCGGCAACCAGCAGAAGGTCGTCATCGCCAAGTGGCTCGCGAAGGACTGCGACGTCCTCATCTTCGACGAGCCGACGCGTGGCATCGACGTGGGCGCAAAGGAGGAGATCTACGTGCTGCTGCGCGAGCTCGCCGACCAGGGCAAGGCGATCGTCATGATCTCGTCCGAGCTCCCCGAGGTGCTCCGCCTCGCCGACCGCATCGCCGTGATGGCCGAGGGGCGCCTCACGGCCGTGCTCGACAACGCCGACGCCACCCAGGAGAACGTCATGGACTACGCCACCCGCTTCAGCGCCGAAGGGACCATCGCATGAGCCCCACCACCACCCCGACGACCGAGACGCCCTCGACGTCGGCCTACGCCGCGGTCGAGGCCGGCACGCCCCGGTTCGCGCGGCTGCGCGGCTCGCTGCAGCAGCTGCTCGCGGCGGCGAGCCTCATCGTCATCGTCATGTTCTTCTCGTTCGCGAGCTCGCACTTCTTCACCGCGAACAACCTCATCTCGATCCTGACCGCGGCGACCGTGACCGGCATCCTCGCGCTCGGCACCACGTTCGTCATCATCACGGGCGGCATCGACCTGTCGATCGGCACGGGCATGGTGCTCTGCGGCGTCATGGCGGGCGTGTTCCTCACCTATTGGGGATGGCCGCTCTGGGCGGGCGTGATCGCGACGATCCTGTTCGGCGCGCTCATCGGGCTCGTCAACGGCGTGAACATCTCGATCTTCGGCATCCCGCCGTTCATCGCGACGCTCGGCATGATGCTCATCGCCGCTGGCCTCTCGCTCGTCATCTCGGGCACGAAGCCGATCTACTTCAACGACACCCCCGAGTTCCAGCAGATCATGAACCTCTCGATCATCCCGGGGGTGCGGTTCCCGCTCGGCGTCGCGATCTTCATCGTCATGATCATCGTGGCTGCGCTGCTGCTGTCGAAGACGATCGTGGGCCGGTACGCGTTCTCGATCGGCTCGAACGAAGCCGCGACCGAGCTGTCGGGCGTGAACGTGACCCACTGGAAGATCATCATCTACACCATGGCGGGCCTGTTCGTCGGCCTGGCCGGCGTGCTCTCGGCGTCGCGGCTCTCGTCGGCGCAGCCGACGGGCGGCATGGGTCTCGAGCTCGAGGCGATCGCCGCCGTCGTCATCGGCGGCACGTCGCTGCAGGGCGGCAAGGGCTCCATCGTGGGCACCGTCATCGGCGCCCTCATCATGGCCGTGCTCACGAACGGCCTCCGCATCATCTCGGTCCCGCAGGAATGGCAGTCCGTCGCGGTCGGCATCGTGATCCTCATCGCCGTCTACCTCGACATGCTGCGCCGCCGGCGGGCCTGAGACCTCCGGGACCCCACCCGGACCACGCAACACACAGCGACACACCGAACCACCGACACAAGGGAGTGACCATGTTCAAGAAGCGCACGATCGGGGCCGTCGTCGGCCTCGCCGCAGCGGCGCTCGTCCTCGCGGGCTGCGCGAGCGACGGGGGCGGCTCCGCGGCCGCCGACGGCGAGAAGCCGTACGTCGCCCTGATCTCGAAGGGCTTCCAGCACCAGTTCTGGCAGGCCGTGAAGTCGGGCGCCGAGCAGGCGGCCGAGGAGTTCGACGTCGAGATCACGTTCGAGGGTCCCGACACCGAGGCCGACGTCGACCAGCAGATCCAGATGCTGCAGACCGCCCTCGACAAGAGCCCGGCGGCGATCGGCTTCGCGGCGCTCGACAGCCAGGCGGCCGGCCCGCTGCTGCAGCAGGCGAAGGACCAGAACATCCCGGTGATCGCCTTCGACTCCGGCGTCGACAGCGACATCCCGCTGACGACCGCCGCGACCGACAACCTCGCCGCGGCCGCCGAGGCGGCCAAGCACATGGCCGACGCCGTCGGCCACGAGGGCAAGGTGGCACTCGTCGTGCACGACCAGACGTCGGTGACCGGTCAGCAGCGCCGCGACGGCTTCGTCGACTACATGGAGGAGAACGAGCCCGGCATCGAGATCGTCGACATCCAGTACGGCGGCGGCGACCAGGCCAAGTCCGCCGACCTCGCCAAGGCGATCATCGCGGCGAACCCCGACCTCAAGGGCATCTACGGCTCGAACGAGGGATCGGCGATCGGCGTGGTGCAGGCGGTGAAGGAGCTCGGTATCGACCCGACGCAGCTCGTCGTCGTCGGCTTCGACTCGGGCAAGGCGCAGATGGACGCGATCCGCGACGGCCTCATGCTCGGCGCGATCACGCAGAACCCGGTCGGCATCGGCTACGAGACGGTGAAGGCGGCCGTCGAGGCGATCGACGGCAAGGAGCTGCCGAAGACGATCGACACGGGCTACTACTGGTACGACGCGTCGAACATCGACGACGAGGAGATCCAGGCCGTCCTCTACGAGTGATCGAAGCGAGGCGGGGTGTCTCGGGCACCCCGCCTCCACCATGTCGGGCGAAGGGATCGACCTTCCTCCCCTGATCTCGCGCAGCGGCCCGGATGCCCCGCTGTCGTGATGCACCACCTCGCCGCGCGCTGCGGCGACGCATCCACTCAGTTGGGAACGCGACCCGGCTCGCTTCGGCGTGCCCGCTCAATGGAGAGAGAACTGTGCGAAGGTCAGAACTGCATCATGCGAATGGATCCGCCGACCCCGGCGCGAGACGGCGGGCGAGGGGGTGGATCTCCGGCTCGCTCGCCGTCGCACTCGCCGCGGGCGGCGTCGTCGGGCTCGGCGCGCCGGGCGCAGCCGCCGAGGAACCGGCGCCGTTCGGCGACCAGCCGGCACTGAAGGCATGGTACTCCGCACCCGCGGGACCGGCGAACGACAAGGCCGGAGCCTGGGAGAAGGAGAGCATCCCGCTCGGGAACGGCTTCCTCGGCGCGAGCATCCTCGGCGGCGTCGACAGCGACGAGATCATCATCAACGACCACACGTACTGGACCGGCGGCCCTGGGCAGAACCCGGCCTACGACGGCGGGTTCAGCGCCAAGACTTCGGCCGAGAACGCCGCGAACATCACGAAGGCCCAGGAGCTGATCCAGTCGGCGTGGGACGCGACCTCGCCGGCGACGGTCGACGCGAACGGCAACATCACGCCCGCGACGACGCCGAGCTCGGCGAAGATGAACGAGATTACCGGCGTCGTCAACCAGCTCGTGGGCAGCAAGGCGAACTTCGGCAGCTACCGGCAGCTCAGCAGCATCGTGATGAACTCGGGCGACGTCGTCGAGATCGCCGGGTACTCGGCGAACTACACGAATCCGAACAACGCCGGCGAGACCACGCGGTCGCTCTTCGACGGCACCACGCAGACCAAGATGTACGCCGACGAGTTCGGCGCACCGAGCGCGTCGAAGCCCTACGTCGTCGAGTGGTCGTACTCGAAGGCCTTCGACGCGACGACGTACCGGCTCGCGACCGGCAACGACAGCCCCGGCCGCGACTTCACGAGCTGGGTGCTCGAAGCCAGGAACGGCGACGGCTCGTGGGTCGTCGTCGACACGGTGGCGGATGCCGCGTTCGGCGCCGCCCGGCAGGCCTACAAGTCCTTCACGCTCGACGTGCCGGGTTCGTACGACCAGTTCCGGATGTCGGTGACGGCGACCGCGGGCGGCGGCGACCCGCAGATGTCCGAGCTCGAGGTGACGATCCCGGCCAGCAGCACGCCGAAGTTCGTCAGCTCTACCGCGAGCCGCGAGCACCCGAGCAACACGTCGGAGCGTTCGCCGTCGCTGTTCGACGGCGACACCGGCTCGAAGATGTACGCCGACGGCGCCGGCCAGATCACCGAGCCCAACCCGTACACCGTCGAATGGACGTACTCCGCGCCCGTCGCCGTGACGACGTACCGGCTCGCCACCGGCAACGACGTGCCCGGCCGCGACTTCAAGACGTGGAAGCTGTACGGCAAGTCCGCCTCCGGCGCGTGGGAGGTCATCGACACCGTCGCCGACGCCGCCTTCGGCGACGAGCGCAAGGCCTACAAGTCCTTCGACGCCGACGTGCCCGGCACGTTCAGCACCTTCCGCATGGTCGTCACCGCGCTCTCGCAGCTCAGCCAGCAGCCGCAGATGTCGGAGATCGACGTGCTGCCCGTCACGGCGCCCGAGGAGGACCCGGTCAGCGACTACCGCCGCGAGCTCGACCTCGACGGCGGCAAGGCCTCGGTGTCGTACACGCGCGACGGCGTCGGCTTCGAGCGCGAGTACTTCGTCTCGAACCCCGACCAGGTCATGGCGATCCGCCTCACCGCCTCGGAGCCGGGTGCGATCACGCAGGCGTTCTCGATCAAGCCGATCGACCCGCAGTCGATCACGGTCGACGGAGACACCATCACCGCGACGGGGTGGGTGAGCGGGCACGGACGTGCCGGCGACGATGTCAACCGGTTCAACGACGCCCTGCACTACGCGCAGCAGCTCAAGGTCATCCCGCAGGGCGAGGACGCGAAGCTCGTGAAGACCGGCAACGCGATCCGCGTCGAGAATGCCGACTCCGTCGTGCTGCTCACCACCACCAACACCAACTACCAGGAGGACATCACCGCGGACGAGCCCTACTCGGGCGAGGACCCGCTGAACAACTACTTCGACGGTCAGGACCCGCTGCCCGAGGTCGAGGAGCGCATCGATGCGGCATCCGCCAAGGGCTTCGACGCGCTGTACGAGACGCACCTCGCGGACTACTCGTCGCTCTACGATCGGGTGCAGCTGAACCTCGGCAACGTGGCATCCGTCACGTCGAAGACGACCCCGCAGCTGCTGAAGGGGTACCGCGACGGCACCAACACCGCCGACGAGAACCGGTACCTCGAGACGCTGTACTACCAGTTCGGCCGATACCTGCTCATCGCATCGTCGCGCGAGGGGTCGCTCCCGGCGAACCTGCAGGGCATCTGGGCCTACGGCACCAACCCGCCGTGGGCGAGCGACTACCACGCCAACATCAACCTGCAGATGAACTACTGGCTGGCCGAGCAGACGAACCTCTCGGAGCTCACCGAGCCCCTGATCAGCTACATCGACGCGCTCGTGCCCCGAGGGACGCAGGGGGTCGAGCGGGTCTTCGGCGAGGGCACGCGCGGCTGGACGACCTGGCACGAGAACAACACGTGGGGCAACACCGCGCCCGCGACCTCGTCCGCGTTCTTCAGCCCCGAGGACGGCGCGTGGCTCGCGCAGCACGTGTGGGAGCACTACCTGTACACGAAGGACGTCGACTTCCTCGAGGAGCACTACGACCTGCTCCGCGACGCGGCCCTGTTCTGGGTGGACACCCTCGTGCTCGACGCGAAGAGCGGCAAGCTCGTCGTGAGCCCGTCGTACTCGCCCGAGCACGGACCGTACTCGGCCGGCGCCACCGAGCCGCAGTCGGTCGTGAGCGGCCTCTTCGAGGACGTGATCGAGGCGCACGGCGCACTCGGCGGCCGACTCGACTCGGCCGACGCCGAGGCCGGGCTCGAGGGGCGCGCCGCAGAGGACGGGTACCTCGACGAGATCGCCACGGCGAAGGCCGGCATGCTCGGCCTGCAGATCGCGCCCAAGGGCACGTACACGCAGGGCGGACGCACGTACCAGGGCGGCCAGCTGCAGGAGTGGCAGAACCCCATCGCCATCGACTTCACCGGCGACGGCGGACACCGCCACACCAACCACCTCTACGCCCTGCACCCCGGCGACCAGGTCGTGGCGGGTCGGAGCGCCGAGGAGGACGCGCTCGTCGACGCCATGAAGGTCACGCTGAACACGCGCGGCGACGCCTCGACGGGGTGGTCGATGGCCTGGAAGCTGAACTTCTGGGCCCGGGTCCGCGACGGCGACCGAGCGCACGTGCTGTACAGCACGCTGCTGAAGCAGGGCACGTACGACAACCTGTGGGATGCGCACCCGCCGTTCCAGATCGACGGCAACTTCGGCGGCACCGCCGGAGCGACCGAGATGCTCCTGCAGTCCCAGGGCGACGCCATCGAGCTCCTGCCGGCGATGCCGGAGGTCTGGAACACCGGTTCGGTGACCGGACTCCGGGCCCGTGGCGACGTCGGAGTGGACCTCGCGTGGAAGGACGGCGACCTCAGCGAAGCCGTCCTGACCCCCGACGCCTCGCAGACGCTGACGGTCAAGAGCCCCGACATCGCTCACCTGAAGGTGACCGATTCGAACGGCGACGAGGTCCGGTTCGAGGCGGTCGCGAACTACGACGGCGACCTCGACGGCGACACGATCCGGTTCGAGGCCGAGGCCGGCGAGACCTACCGGATCGCTGCCGGCGCCGGGTTCTCGACGGTCCACTGGCTCATCGATCGCGCCGAGCAGCAGGGCGACCTCACCAGCGACGTCGCCGCGGAGGTGCGTGAGCACGTCGTGACGGCGGAGCAGCTCGCCGATTCACCGGCGGCGCGCAAGGCGGTCATCGTGCAGCTCGAGAACGCGGCTCGGAAGGGCGCGGCGAGCGCGGATCTCGTCGAGGCGTTGGAGGCGCTCACCGACACGTTCCGCTGATCCGTCCGCGAGGTGTGCCCGGCGATCCCGGTCGCCGGGCACACCCGCGTCGAGGACGAGGTCCCGCGCTCAGAGCGCGCTGCGGAGCCACTGCTCCACGCCCGAGACGTGCACCACGGTGAGCGCCGAGGCGAGGTCGGCGTCGCCGGCTGAGATCGCGTCGAGGATCGCGTGGTGCTCCTGCAGGGTGCGGCCGACGGCGTTCTCCTGGGTGATGCCGCGCCAGATGCGCGCCCGCACGGTGTGGCTCGAGAGCGAGTCGATGAGGCTCGCGAGGTAGGTGTTACCCGTCGCCTCGGCGATGCCGCGATGGAACTCGAGGTCGTGCTCGACGAGGCTCTCGACGTCGGCGGCCTGGTCGACGCTCGCGACGACCTCGCGCAGCTGCGCGACCTCCTCGACGCCGGCGTTGCGTGCGGCGAGCGCGGATGCCGCGGGCTCGAGGATGCGGCGGACGGCGAAGATCTCGAGCACCGACTGGTCGTCGTGCAGGTCGACCACGAACGACATCGCCTCGAGCAGCAGGCGCGGCTCGAGACTCGTGACGTAGGTGCCGTCGCCGCGCCGCACGTCGAGCACCCGGATGACCTCGAGCGCCTTGACCGCCTCGCGCAGCGACGATCGCGAGAGGCCCAGTCGCTCGCTGAGCTCCTTCTCGGGCGGGAGCCGGTCGCCGGGGGCGAGGTCGCCCGCGATGATCATCTCCTTGATGCGCAGGATCGCTTCGTCGGTGACCGCCATGTCGGCATCGTAGCGCGAGACGACGCAGACATCGGACGTCTAGGGCGCGGCGCGCCAGAGGTGCATCGAGGCGTAGCTGCGCCACGGCGCCCAGCGCGCCCCTTCCGCGGCGAGTGCCCCGGCATCGGACGGCAGCCCGAGCGCGCTGGCGCCGTAGCGCAGCACGAGGTCGCTCGTGAGCAGCACGTCGGGCGCACGTGTGACGCGCATCGACACGTAGCCCGCTGTCCACGGCCCGATGCCCGGCACCGCGAGCAGGTCGCGCGCGAGCTCGTCGCGCTCGCGGTCGGCGGAGACCACGAGGTCTCCGGTCTCGAGCCGGCGCGCGACGTCGACGATCGTGCGGATGCGCGCCGCGGGGCCGCGCAGCACGCCCTCGCCCTCCTCGGCGATCGCCGTCGTCGTGGGGAAGAGCACCGACGGCCCGTCGCCGCCGACGTGCTCGCCGAGCTCGGCCGCGAGGCGCGCGAGCGCGGTGCGCGCGGCCTTCACCGAGACCTGCTGGCCGATGAGTGCGCGGAAGACGAGCTCATGGGGGTCGAGGCATCCGGGCACGCGGATGCCGGGTACGGCCGCGACGGATGCCGCGAGGCACGGGTCGGCCGCGAGCGCCTCGTCGATCGCGACCGCGTCGGCGTCGAGGTCGAACAGGCGCCGCACGCGCGCGACGAGCGGCGGCAGGTCGGCCAGCGTCGCCAGGCGCGCCTCGACGTCGATGGACGGGGCGTCGGCGTCGCCGCCGGCCTCGAACCGCACGAGCGCCGGCCCGCCGGGCAGCCGCAGCGTGCGCCGGTAGTGCAGCGCCCCCGCCTCCTCGACCCCCTCGAGCGCGCGCGTGCCGAGCCAGTGGAACACGCCCGCCGCGTCGAACGGCGCCCGGGCGGGCAGCCGCAGCCGCACGAGGCCGCCGTGCGGGGCGGCCTCGGCGTCGGGACCCGACTCGAGGCCCGGGTCGACCGCGGCGGGGACGACCGGTACCGCGACGCCGCGATCGCGCAGCCGCGCCGTCGCCCGGAGCTCGAGCGGGCTGCGCTCGTAGACCGCGCGGATCGTGTCGTTGAACTGGCGGATGCTGCCGAACCCCGACGCGAACGCGACGTCGGCCACGGGCAGCGAGGTGGAGGTGAGCAGGGCGCGCGCGGTCTGCGCCCGGTGGGCGCGCGACAGCGCGAGCGGCCCGGCGCCGAGCTCGGCGGTGAGCACGCGCGTGAGGTGGCGCGGCGTGTAGCCGAGGCGGGCGGCGAGGCCCGGCACGCCCTCGCGCTCGACGACGCCGTCGGCGATGAGGCGCATCGCCCGGGCGGCGAGGTCGTCGCGCAGGTCCCACTCGGGGGAGCCGGGCACCGCGTCGGGCAGGCAGCGCTTGCAGGCGCGCAGGCCCGCCTCGTGCGCGGCGGCGGCCGTGAGGTAGAAGCTCACGTTCGTCGGCTTCGGCGAGACCGCCGGGCAGCTCGGCCGGCAGTAGATGCCGGTGGAGTGCACGCCCGTGATGAACTGGCCGTCGAAGCGGGCGTCGCGGGCCCGCATGGCGCGGTATCGCTCGGCGAACACCGGGTCGGCGAGCGGATCGGCGGGCCGCGTGGCGGTGGCGTTCGGCGGGGTCATGGATCCAGCCTCGCACGCCGCACCGACATCGACCAGCGGGAATCGGACATGGCCTCGGAGCCTCGGCGACCGCCCGCCGGCACGACGGCACGGCCCAGCGGCTAGCGTGGACGGATGCCGACCGACGTGCTCGCCCGCCTCCAGTACGCCCTCGGGGCATCCGTCACCACCGACCCCGTCGTGCTCGACGCGACCCGCGAGGACAAGTCGGGCTGGCGCAGCGCGAGCGCACCCCTGGCGGTCGTGCACGCGGCATCCGTCGATGACGTGCAGGCCGTGATGCGCCTCGCGCACGCCACCGGCACGCCGGTCGTGCCGCGAGGCGCCGGCACGGGTCTCGCCGGGGGCGCCCTCGCGAGCACGGGGGCGATCGTGCTCGACGTGACGCGCATGAACCGGATCCTCGAGGTCTCGGAGGCCGACGAGCTCGCCGTCGTCGAGCCGGGCGTGCTCAACGGCGACCTCAACGCCGCCCTCGCGCCGCTCGGCCTCTGGTTCGCGCCCGACCCCGCGAGCCGCGCCATCTCGTCGATCGGCGGCAACATCGCCACGAACGCCGGCGGCCTGCTCTGCGCGAAGTACGGCGTCACCCGCGAGGCCGTGCTCGGGCTCGCGGTCGTGCTGGCCGACGGACGCCTGCTGCGCACCGGCCACCGCACCGTGAAGGGCGTCACGGGTTACGACCTCACGGCGCTCATGGTGGGCTCCGAGGGCACGCTCGGCGTCATCGTCGAGGCGACGCTGCGCCTGCGGCCCCTGACGCCCGGCGACGTCGTGACGGTCGCCGCCGTGTTCCCCGACGTCGAGGCGGCCGCCGCGGCATCCGCCGCAGTGACCGCGGCACGCATCCGGCCCGCCGTGCTCGAGCTCATCGACGCGGCCGGCCTGGCACGGGTGGCCGCGCACCTCGGGCCCGTCGCGCTCGCCGGCACGCCGCTCGAGTCGCTCGCGCCAGGCGAGGCGTTCCTCCTCGCGCAGAGCGACGGCGGCGCGGCCGACGCCGAGGCGAAGCTCATCGGCGCGGCGTTCGCGAGCGCGGGCGGCCGGGTCACGGTGTCGACGGATGCCGCGACGGGCGAGCGGCTCCTCGACATCCGCCGCTCGATGCATCCGGCGCTCGCCGCCTCGGGGCAGGTGCTCATCGAGGACGTCGCCGTGCCGCGCTCGCGGCTGCCCGAGATGTTCCGCGCGATCGAGGAGATCGGTCGGCGCCACGGCGTGGAGATCCCCACGCTCGCGCACGCGGGCGACGGCAACCTGCACCCGAACTTCGTGTTCACGGGCGACGAGGTGCCCGCGCACGTGTGGGCGGCGGCCGACGACATGTTCCGCACGGCCGTCGCGCTCGGCGGCACGCTCACGGGCGAGCACGGCGTCGGCGTCCTGAAGCGGCGCTGGCTCGCCGACGAGCTCGGCGAGGACTCGTTCGAGCTGCAGCGCGGGATCAAGGCGCTCTTCGACCCGACGGGGATCCTCAATCCCGGTGTCATGTTCGAGGCATCCGCTCACTGACGCACCCGCTCGATATGCTGCGCGGGTGAGCAACGTGCCACTGCAGCCGCCGCCAGCCAACCCGTCGCCCGCGCCGCCGCTGTGGTCGGCGCCGCCGCCGAAGGGGCGCACCGGCGGCATCGCGTTCGCCGTGACCGGCATCGTCATCGCCGGTGCGGTCGGGCTGCTCGTGGTCGGCTACCTCGCCGTCGCGCTCGGCGCGTCCACGGTCGCCATCGGCGCGGCCCTCGCGGTCCTGCCGCTCGTCGTGGTGCTGCTCACCATCCGGTGGGTCGACCGCTGGGAGCCCGAGCCGCGGTGGGCGCTCTGGTTCGCGTTCCTCTGGGGCGCCGCCGTCTCGGTCGCCTTCGCCCTCGTCGTCGACCTCGGCATCCAGCTCGCCGTCGCCTACGCCGAGTCGGGCGCAACGCTCGACGAGGCGATGCAGGCCGTCGTGCAGGCGCCGATCGTCGAGGAGACGGCGAAGGGCATCGGCGTGCTGCTCATCTACGCCTTCTCGCGCTCGCACTTCGACGGCCCGGTCGACGGGCTCGTCTACGGCGCCACGGTGGCAGCCGGCTTCGCCTTCACCGAGAACATCCTCTACTTCGGGGCCGCGCTCATCGAGGGCGGAGCCGAGGAGCTCGGCGCGACGTTCGTCGTGCGCGGCATCTTCTCGCCGTTCGCGCACGTGCTGTTCACGGCGTGCACGGGCATCGCGATCGGCATCGGCGCACGGCGCGGCGGCGGCGCCGGCGTCATCGGCTGGTTCCTGTTCGGCCTGACCGGCGCGATCCTGCTGCATGCGCTGTGGAACGGCTCGCTCGCCTTGGCCGACGACGCGATCGGCCTCTACTTCACCGTGCAGGTGCCGATCTTCATCGGCTTCATCCTCGTGACGGTGTTCCTCCGGCGCGAGGAGGTCAGGGTCACGCGGACGCGGCTCGCCGAGTACGGCGCCGCCGGCTGGTTCAGCCCGGCCGAGGTGCAGATGCTCGCCACGCCGGCGGGCCGTCGGCAGGCGCGCGCGTGGGCGAGGCTGCAGTCGCCGCCGCGCTCGGCCGAGATGCGCCGCCTGATCACGGATGCCACGCACCTGGCGTTCACGCGCCAGCGGCTCGTCACCGGGCGGGCTGGGCTGCGCTCCTCGGTCGACGAGGACGCGCTCCTTCGCGCGGTGGCCGCGGACCGGGCGGCGCTACTGCGCTGACGTTACGCCCCGCGAAACGCGCACGGATGCCGCGACTAGGATGACGGCATCCGGAATCGACGGCGATCGGAGACGGCATGCCCGTGCCGCGGCATCCGCAGGGCTACGACCTGCACGACCTGCGCGACCGCCTGCTGCGCGCCCAGGAGACGGCGATCGCCACGGGCACCGTGCCGCCGACGCTCCGCCCCGTCGTGCGCGAGTCGTGGGAGCGGGCGATCCGCGGACAGATCGACCCCGACCACGCGCTGCCACGCGTCGACCTCGACGAGGACGCCTTCCGCGAGTACCGCGCCTCGCACGCGCTCGCACCCGTGCTGCCGGTCATCCGCCGGCTCCTGGTCGACGGCGCCGACGACGCGGGCCTCGTGGTCGCCGTCGGCGACGAGCACGGCCGGCTGCTCTGGGTCGAGGGCGACCCCGGACTCCGTCGGCGCGCCGAGGACATGCTGTTCATCGCCGGCGCCGACTGGTCGGAGGCGAGCGTCGGCACGAGCGCGCCGGGCACCGCCCTGCAGCTCGACCGCGCCGTGCAGATCCGCGGCGCCGAGCACTACAACCGCATCGTGCACCCGTGGAGCTGCACGGCGGCGCCCGTGCACGACCCGGCCAGCGGCGAGCTCCTCGGGGTCATCGACATCACGGGCACCGACCATGCCGTCGCGCCGCACACGCTCTCGCTCGTGCAGGCGACCGTCGCCGCCGTCGAGGCGGAGCTGCGCATCGCGAGCCTCGAGTCCACCGTGCGGGCGACGCTGCGCCGCTCGCGCATGACCGCCGTGCCCGCGCCGCGTCCGACGCGCACGCCGCTCACGGTGCTCGGCGAACGGCGCCCACGCCTCGGAGCCGTGGAGCTGAGCCCGCGGCACGCCGAGATCCTGACGCTGCTGGCGTGGCATTCGCGCGGCCTCGGCGCCGAGCGTCTCGCGAGCCTCGTCTACGAGACCGAGGCGTCGCCCGTCACACTCCGCGCTGAGCTCGTGCGCCTGCGTCGCGTGCTCGAGGGCGCGGGGGAGCCACCGCTCGAGTCGCGCCCCTACCGGCTCGGCCGCGAGGTCGACCTCGACGCGGCATCCGTGGCGAAGCTGCTCGCGCAGGGTGCGCTGAAGCGCGCCGCCGAGCGCTACGCGGGTCCCGTGCTGCCCGCCTCGACGGCGCCGGGCATCGTGGAGCTGCGCGACGAGCTCGCCGGGCGACTGCGCGAGTCGATGCTGTCGGATGCCTCGCCCGAGGTGCTGGCCGCCTACGCCGAGCGCGACGAGTGCCGCTACGACGCCGAGGTGTGGCGAGCGCTCCTCGAGGTGCTGCCGCCGAGGTCGCCGCGGCGCGCGACGGTCGTCGCGCACCTCGAGCGCGTCGAAGCCGCGCTGCGGTAGCCGTCGCGCGACGCCCGCTGCAACGTCATTGCAACCCTCGGGCAACGGGGCGGCAACCCGTGCCCGCCTAGCGTGGCAGCGCCCGCATCGGGCAGAGACAACGACGTCGAGGAGACACGATGACCGTGTACGCCGCGCCCGGCACCGCCGGCGCACTGATCGAGTTCAAGCCGCGCTACGAGCACTTCATCGGCGGCGAGTGGGTGAAGCCCGCCGAGGGCGCCTACTTCGAGAACATCTCGCCCGTGAACGGCAAGCCGTTCACCGAGGTCGCCCGCGGCACCGCCGCGGACATCGACGCGGCGCTGGACGCCGCGCACAAGGCCGCGCCCGCGTGGGGGCGCACGAGCGCGGCGCACCGCGCCGGCATCCTGAACGCCATCGCCGACCGCATCGACCAGCACCGCGAGCTGCTCGCGGTCGCCGAGACCTGGGACAACGGCAAGTCCGTGCGGGAGCCGCTCAACGCCGACCTGCCGCTCGCGAGCGACCACTTCCGCTACTTCGCGAGCCTCATCCGGGCGCAGGAGGGCAGCTTCACGCAGCTCGACGAGGACACCGTCGCGTACCACTTCCAGGAGCCGCTCGGCGTGGTCGGGCAGATCATCCCGTGGAACTTCCCGCTGCTCATGGCCGTGTGGAAGCTCGCGCCGGCGCTCGCCGCGGGCAACGCCGTCGTGCTGAAGCCGGCCGAGCAGACGCCCACGTCGATCCTCGTGCTCGTCGAGCTCATCGCCGACCTGCTCCCGGCCGGCGTGCTCAACGTGGTGAACGGCTTCGGCGTCGAGGCCGGCAAGCCGCTCGCGTCGTCGAACCGCATCCGCAAGATCGCGTTCACGGGCGAGACGACGACGGGTCGGCTCATCCTGCAGTACGCGTCGAACAACATCATCCCGTCGACCGTGGAGCTCGGCGGCAAGAGCCCCAACATCGTGTTCGAGTCGGTCGCCGACCGCCGCGACTCGTTCTACGACAAGGCGCTCGAGGGCTTCAGCCTCTTCGCGTTCAACCAGGGCGAGGTGTGCACGTGCCCGAGCCGTTCGCTGATCCAGCGGTCGATCTACGACACGTTCCTCGACGACGCGATCGAGCGCACCAAGCTCGCGAAGCAGGGCAACCCGCTCGACACCGAGACCCAGGTCGGCGCGCAGGCCTCGAACGACCAGCTCGAGAAGATCCTCAGCTACATCGACATCGGCAAGCGCGAGGGCGCCCGGCTGCTGCTCGGCGGCGAGCGGGTCGACCTCGGCGGCGACCTCAGCGAGGGCTATTACGTCGCGCCGACGATCTTCGAGGGCGAGAACCGCATGCGGCTCTTCCAGGAGGAGATCTTCGGTCCGGTCGTCGCGGTCACGAGCTTCCGCGACTACGACGACGCGATCTCGATCGCGAACGACACGCTGTACGGCCTCGGGGCCGGCGTCTGGAGCCGCAACGGCAACGAGGCGTACCGCGCCGGCCGCGACATCCAGGCCGGTCGCGTGTGGGTGAACAACTACCACGCGTACCCCGCGGGCGCGGCCTTCGGCGGCTACAAGTCCTCGGGCATCGGCCGTGAGAACAACAAGCAGGCCCTCGACCACTACCAGCAGACGAAGAACCTCCTCGTCAGCTACAGCGAGAACCCGCTCGGGTTCTTCTGATCGGAGTGGACCGATGTCCCTGGCACGCCTGGCCCACGGGGTCATCGCGTCCGTCACGATCGGTGGGGAGTCGTCGCCGCGGGTGGAGCTGTCACCCGCGGCGGCGGTGCTCCTCGACCGGCTCTGGGCGAAGCACGGCGCCCTCATGTTCCACCAGTCGGGCGGATGCTGCGACGGCAGCGCCCCGATGTGCTACCCGGCGGGCGAGTTCGTCACCAGCGACGCCGACGTGCTGCTCGGCGAACTCGACCTCGGGCCGGACGGAGCGGGCACGACACGGGTGGCGCCGTTCTGGATGAGCGCGGAGCAGTTCGCCTACTGGCGGCACACGTACCTCATCGTCGACGTCGTGCCCGGCCGCGGAAGCGGGTTCTCGGTCGAGGCGCCTGGAGGGCGTGCGCTTCCTCATCCGCTCGCGGCTCATGGGCGGGTGAACGTCCCGTACACAAGGAAACTCGCCGCCCTGTGGTGTGGCAATGCCGACATCTCTACCAGGCGACGAGTTCTCCGGATTCCAGCGTGCAGGCTGTTCGCAGTCAGCGCAAGAGGAGGGTGGACGGTTGTCCGCGGGGGCCGTCTCCAGTTGGATGGAACGCATGACTGACACCAACAGCAAGCCCGAGGTCGACGCTCCTGAGGGCCCGGCCCCCGTCGAACTCGTCATCGAGGACATCGTCGTCGGCGACGGCCCCGAGGCCACCCCGGGCTCGACCGTCGACGTGCACTACCTCGGCGTCGAGTACGAGACCGGCGACGAGTTCGACTCGTCGTGGAGCCGCGGGCAGTCCATCAACTTCCCGCTGCAGGCGCTCATCGCCGGGTGGCAGGAGGGCATCCCCGGCATGCGGGTCGGCGGTCGCCGCCAGCTCATCGTGCCTCCGCAGAAGGCCTACGGCCCCGCCGGCGGCGGTCACCAGCTGAGCGGCAAGACCCTGATCTTCGTGATCGACCTGCTCGGCGTCAGCTGAGCCGGCCGCGGCATCCCCGCGGCATCCGCGCACACACCGAAGGCCGGTGGACCTCGTCGTCCACCGGCCTTCGCCATGCCCGTCGCACGCGTTCCATCCAAGGGCATCCGATTTCCCAGGTGCATCCGATCCCGCGTCACCGTCCGAAGTAGGTGATGACCGGAAACTCGCAGCCCCGCCTCGCGGGGCCGACCTGGAGGGAACCATGAACAAGATCCTCATCGCCGGATTCGGCGCCGGCGCGCTCATCGCGCTCGGAGCCGTCGCGCCGGCCGGCGCGTCCGAGAACGCCGCGATGCTCTCCGTGCTCCACGGCGTTCCCGACCTGCCCGTCGACGTCTACGTCAACGACGAGCTCACGCTCGACGACTTCCAGCCCGGCGATCTGGCCGGCCCGCTGGAGCTCCCCGCCGGCACCTATTCGGTGGCGATCACGGCAGCGGATGCCGCGGACGCCTCGCAGCCCGCGATCGGACCCGTCGACCTGCCACTCGAAGCGGGTGGCAACTACACCGCGGTCGCGCACCTCGACGCCGAGGGCAACCCCACCGCGACGCTGTTCACGAACGACGTGTCCGGCATCCCCGCCGGACAGGGCCGGCTCACCGTGCGCCACACGGCGGCGGCTCCGGCCGTCGACGTGCTCGCGGGCGGGCAGGCCGTGATCTCCGGACTCGCGAACCCCGACCAGGCGACGCTCGACCTCCCGGCGGGCACCATCTCGGCGTCGGTCGCCGCGGCGGGCACCACCGAACCGGTGATCGGGCCGGCCGACGTGCAGGTCGCGGAGGGGACGCTCACCATCGCGTACGCGTGGGGGAGCCTGGAGGACGACAACCTGGCGCTGGCCGTGCAGACCGTCACCGGCATGCACTCCAGCCCCGACGGCGTGCCCGCGGGCACGGCCGGCCTCGTCGCGACGAACTCGCCCGAGCAGCAGCTCCGCGTCTGGGGCGCCGTCGGGCTGGGCGCGATCGCGATGATCGCGCTCGCGGCAGCCGTGCTCCGCAGGATCGCGACGGCCAAGGCGGAGCGCTGATCGGGATGCCCGGGCAGGGGGTCGCGGCCGAGGTGATCGGATCCCTCGCCGCGGCCTCCGCCGTGCTCGGCCTGCTGGCCGGGTGCGCCGTGCCGCTGGACTCGGATGCCACGGCATCGGCCGCGGCGACCGCGCCGACCTCCGCGGCGAGTGCCGGCGAGTCGCCGTCGCGCCCGGCCGCGGCCGGATCCGCCGCCGCGCTCCCCGACGTCCCGGTGACGTCGCCCGCGCTGCAGGACCAGCCGGCCGCGCCGCCGGCGCCGACGCGGCTCGAGGTGCCGGCGCTCGGCATCGACGTGCAGGTCCGGCCGACGGGTCTCGACGACCAGGGCCGGATGGGGCTCGTCGACGATCCCGCGATCGCCGCGTGGTACCAGTGGGGTCCCGCGCCGGCGAGCGAGGCCGGATCCACGGTCATCGCCGCGCACGTCGACTCGCTCACCTACGACGTGCTGCCGTTCGCGCGGCTCAGGGACGCCGCGCCCGGCACCGAGGTCGTGGTGACGGATGCCGCGGGCACCCGCCACGCGTACGCCGTGCAGTCGCTCCAGGTCATCGAGAAGGCCGACGTCGACTGGGACGCTGCCTTCGACCGCTCGGGTGCGCCGCGCCTGACGCTCGTGACCTGCGGCGGCGAGTTCGACTACGGGAACCGCCGCTACCTGTCCAACCTCGTCGTCACCGCCGCACCGTTCGGCTGATCGGGATGGGGCATGGATATGCTGAGGCCGGTGCTGCAGGCGACCGTTGCCGCGCCGCCGTCGTCGGCAGTCGCCGACGGGAGGCTCCCGAGCGGTCCACGAAGAGGTGAGGGTCGCCCGGTGACCACCACCTCGTTCGCCGAGATCGACGACCAGGCGCTCGCGCGCGAGTTCGCCGCGGGCGATGAACGCGCCCTCCGCGAGGCGTACGCGCGCTGGTCGCCGCTGGTGTTCCGGCTGGCGCTGCGCTCCCTCGGCGATCGGACCGACGCCGAGGACGTGACCCAGCAGGTCTACATCTCGGCGTGGAACGGGCGCCACACGTTCGACCGCTCCCGCTCCACGCTCAGCGCGTGGATCGTCGGCATCACCCGGCACCGGATCGCGGATGCGCACGAGGGTCGCGCACGCGCCCGGCGCCTGCAGGAGGCGCTCGTCTCCGAGGCATCCGTCGCCCCGCAGCCCGCGACCGACGACCTGGCCGAACGCGTCATGGTGGCCGAGGAGCTCGAACGGCTCGAGCCGGTGCCGCGGCGCGTGATGGAGCTCGCGTTCTACGATCAGCTCAGCCACACGCAGATCGCCGACGCCCTCGACCTCCCGGTCGGCACCGTGAAGAGCCATGTCCGTCGCAGCCTGGCGAGGCTGCGCACACGATGGGAGGTGGATGATGGACCACATCGAGCCTGATGAGCTCGCCGTGCTCGCGCTCGAGGGGCGCGAACCCGACGACGACGCGGCCCGCGCCCACCTCGCCGAGTGCGCGGACTGCCGCGCCGAGTACGACGCCCTCGCACGAACGGCCGCGCTCGGTCGGGCCGGCGTCCCCGAGGGCGAGCTCGAGGCGCCGCCCGCGTCGGTGTGGGCGGGCATCCACTCGGAGCTGGGGCTCGCGCCCGAGCTCGCCGGGGATCCGCTCGCGGGCGGGCGCGTCGCCGCGACGCCCGCCGAGCAGGCCGCGCCCGGCCCGCAGGCCGCGCCCGGCCAGGCGGCCGCGGTCACCGAGCCCGACGAGCCTCGTCCCGTCGCCGAGTTGTCGTCGCATCGTCGGCCGTGGTGGCCGATCGCGGTCGCCGCAGCGGCCGGCGGCATCCTCGTCGGAGTCGGCATCGGCGTGGCGATCGGAGGACTCGGCGACGCGGAGTCCACGCCCGCCCCCGCTGCGGTGCTCGCAAGCGCCGACCTGGCCGCCTTCCCCGGGTGGGACGGCGCGACGGGCCACGCAACCGTGGAGGAGGACGCCGACGGCATCCGCTCCATCGTGGTCGACCTCGATGCGTCGGTCCCGCAGGGCGACGTCAGCGAGGTGTGGCTCATCCGCTCGGATGCCTCGGGCCTCGTCAGCCTGGGCCTGCTCGACGGTTCCTCCGGGCGCTTCGTCCTGCCCGCGGGTATCGACCTGACGGAGTTCACGCTCGTCGACGTCTCGGCGGAGCCCGTGGACGGCGATCCGGCGCACTCCGGCGACTCGATCGTGCGCGGCGAGCTGGTGGAGAGCTGAGATGACCGTCGCTCCACCCGTCGCGTTCGCGCCGTACGCCGTGCTCTCGGTCGTGCACCTCGTGGTGCTCCTGGCGGTGCCCGATCCCACGGCGGTCACCATCACCAAGGTGCTGCTCATGCCGGCGCTCGCGCTCGGGGTGCTCCTGGCATTCCGGCCGTTGCACGGCCCCGTGCCCGTGCTGCTGCTCGCCGCAATCGCACTCTCATGGGGCGGCGACGTCCTGCTCACCTTCCCCGGCGACCTCTGGTTCGTCGTCGGGCTCGTCTCGTTCCTGCTCGCGCACGTCGCGTACATCGCGCTGTTCCTGCGGCTGCCTCCGCGCGGCCGCCGACCTCCCGCGTGGACGCTCGTCTACGTCCTCTGGTACGCCGCCTTCCTCGCCCTCCTCGGACCCCACCTCGGCGCGCTCTTCGTGCCGGTCGCGATCTACGGGCTCGTGCTCGGCACGATGGCGGCGCTCGCCGGCGGCATCGGCGGGGTCGTCGCGCTCGGTGGTGCGCTGTTCGTCGTGTCGGACTCGGTGCTCGCGCTCGGACGCTTCCTGCCGGGTTACGAGTTCGCTTTGCACGACCTCACCGTGATGACGACGTACCTCGCCGCGCAGGGCCTCATCGCGCTCGGCGTCGTGGGGCTGCGGCGAGCCGGCGTCAGCGCTCCGCGTCGGTCGGCGTCGGCCGCGCAGCCGGTGTAGCAGGAGGTCGTCGACCCTCGGCGCCTCCGGTCCCTCGCCCGCGCTCGGGCTCGCTCGCATCCTGCACGCGGTCGACGAGCTCGCGCCACGGACCCACGAGCTGGCGCTCCGCGAGCGTCGCCTCGTGCGGCGCGCACCGGATGCGGTAGACGAACCGGTCGGGCTCGGGCGGCACGGGTGGGGGCTGGCTCCAGGGGATCTCCTCGATGAGGAGATACCAGTCCTCGGCGTCGGGCTGCTCGTCGACGCGCACCTCCCACGTGAGCCGAAGGCCCGCCAGGCCGCCGCTCCGCGACACGATGACGTCCATGTCGCGATCGTACTCCCGGCGCCGCCGTGCCGAACCGGCCGCGGCCGGTTGGGATCACGGGGAGGGCGGCACTTCGATGCCGACCGACGACCACCCGTTCGCGACGGCCCGCGCCTCGCGCGACGTGCGCCCGTAGCGCTCCTGCGCGGCGTGCACCGTCTCGCGTGCGAACTCGCGGAAGTTCGACGTCGGCTTCAGCCGCCCCGAGGTGAGCACGTCGTACCAGATGCGGCCGACCGTCTCCCACGCGAAGCCCCCGAGCTCCACGGCCGCGAGTGCGAAGGCGCGGTTGGGGATGCCCGAGTTGAGGTGCACCCCGCCGTTGTCCTCGTCGGTCTCGATGTAGCGGTCGAAGTGGTCGGGCTGCGGGTCGCGCCCGAGCACGTCGTCGTCGTACGCGGTGCCCGGCTCGATCATCGACCGGATGGCGCGGCCCTCGACGGCGTCGGTGAAGACCCCCTCGCCGATGAGCCAGGTCGCCGACGCGGCATCCTGCCCCTTCGCGTACTGCTCGACGAGCGCGCCGAAGACGTCGGAGATGTGCTCGTTGAGCGCGCCCGACTGCCCCCGGTAGCGCAGGCGCGCCGTGCGCTCGGTGACGCCGTGCGCGAGCTCGTGGCCGATGACGCTGATCGACTCGGTGAAGCCGCGGAACACCTCGCCGTCGCCGTCGCCGAACACCATGCGCTCGCCGTCCCAGAAGGCGTTGTCGTAGCGGTCGCCGTAGTGCACGGTGGCCTCGAGCGGCATTCCGGCGTCGTCGATCGAGTCGCGGGCGAAGACGCGGGCGAACATCTCGAAGGTGTCGCCGAGCCCGTCGTACGCCTGGTTCACGGCCGTGTCGCCGGTCGGCGGCTGACCCTCGCGGCGCACGAGGCGCCCGGGCAGCTTGTCGTCGCCCTCGGCGTCGGAGATGCGCCGGTCGGGCTGCGGCGCCGTGCCGGGGGCCGCGGCGGGCCGCTCGTCGCGCGCCGGGCGCTCGGGGCCCATGAACGACGGCAGTTCGCCGGCCGCGCGGAACTCGCGCAGCGGGGCGTCGCGCAGGAGCGAGCGCCGAGCGGCCTCCGCGGCGTCGGCGTAGGCGGGATCGTCGGTCGACGCGATGCGCGCGAGGAGGTAAGGCGGCACGATCGCCGCGCGGGTGGACGGATGGGGGAAGGGCCGGGGCATCCGTGTCATGCACCCGATCGTGCCATGTCGAGCCGACACGCATGGCCGCACTCGCCGCGGGCGCACTTGCCGCGACCATCGCCGCTTGCGAAGCTGGAGCGGTGACCGCCGCTCCCGTCGCCGCCCCGAGCGAGGTGCGCACGCACCCGATCGGCCTCGTGCCCGCGGTGCTCGTTTGCGGTGCGGCGGTGCTGCTGTTCGGGTTCGAGCAGAACCTCCTCGGCTACGCCGTGCTCGCCGTGGGCCTCCTCGTCGCGTGGCTCGTCGACCGGTCGGGACGCACCGACCGACTCCTGCCCGACCTCCTCCTCATCGCGATCGGCCAGGTCATCATCTCGACGATGCCCCTCGAGGCCGACATCGCGTACTGGAGCATGGTGCGCTTCGCCGTGGTCCTCGGCCTCGCGGTGGCCGTGCCGTACGTGATCTCGCGCTACTGGTACGGCGACCGGGTCATCCGCTTCCCGTGGCGCACCGGCCGGCGCTGGACCCGCACCCAGTGGATCTACCTCATCGCCGTCACCGTGGCGGGCTGGCTCATCCTGCCCTTCTACTTCATCTCCTCGGGCGTCTACCAGAACTGGCCGACCGTCACCACGCCCGACGAGATCGCCCGCCTCTTCGTCGGCGTCAACGCCGTCGGCACGTGGGACGAGCTGTTCTTCATCTGCACGGTCTTCACGCTGCTGCGCCGCCACTTCCCGACCTGGCAGGCCAACCTGCTGCAGTCGGTCGTGTTCGTCTCGTTCCTGTGGGAGCTCGGCTACCAGTCGTGGGGGCCGCTGCTCACGATCCCGTTCACGCTCATCCAGGGCTACACGTTCAAGCTCACGAAGTCGCTCACCTACGTGCTCATCGTGCACCTCATCTTCGATGCGGTCGTGTTCTGCGTCATCGTCTACGCGCACAACGGCTGGCCGGCGATCTTCCCGCTTGTGCCGTCGTGATCGAGCCGGATGCGGCGCGGACCCCGCCCGCGCTCGCTCAGAACGGCACCGGCTCGTACGACTCCAACAGCGCCTGCCACTCCGCATCGACCAAGAGGTTCGGATCGGCCGGAATCGGGGGCGGTTGGGCGGGCGGGCGACCCGGGCTCGCGGCATCCGCTGCGTCGACCCCCTCGCCCGCTCCGACCGGCATGAACGGCCGCTCGGGCAGCGTTCTCAGCACGTGACCCGCTGGTGAGGTCCATCGCATCACGCCGCCGGGCTCCTGCAGCACCCGCCACCTCTCGTGCTTCAGGGAGTGGTGGTGTTCGCAGAGCGCCGCGAGGTTCGTCGCGGAGGTCGTGCCCCCGCGCGCGAAGGCCGTGGTGTGGTCGAGGTCGGCGTGCGTGGCGGGCCGTGAGCAGCCCGGGAAGCGGCACTGCCCGTCGCGGAATCGCACCAAGCCGGCGAGATCGGCGGGCACCCGATAGCGCTCGCTGCCGTAGCTCACCACGGCACCGGTCTCGGGGTGCACCAGGATGCGACGCATCCACGGCGCGTGCGCGGTGAGCAGTCGGGCGGTCTCGGGGTCGATCGGGCCGTACCCCTCGAGCTCGGCCGGCTCGTCATCGAGCCCGAGCAGCGTCATCACCGGCACGGTCACGTTGATGCGGGGCGCGACGTCGCCGGTCGCGTCGGCGTCGCGGCGGGTGCGCTCGTCGTCGGGAAGCGCTCCGCCGAGCAGCAGGCCGGCCGCGACGTCGACCGCGCGTTGCCGCGACGTGCGCGTGTCGCCGGCCGCAGCAGGGCGCGTCGCGAGCGCGGTGAGGCGCGCGTCGATCGCGACGGCGCGCTCGGCCTCGAGGTGGAGGCTCAGCCACGCCATGCCGTCGGGAGCGGGATCGAGGCAGACTTGCCGATCGTCGGCGGCCCGCGCTCGTCGATCGGCCAGCGGCACGGGGTGCAGCCGCTCGCGCACGCGGCGCATGCGCCGCCGGACGTCGGCATTCGTGGACACGATGCCGTTCGCCGCCGCGGCCGACGCCGCATCGAGGGCGACCTGCTCGACCGCGTCGGCGACCTCGACCGGAAGGTCGTGCGTCAGTTCGAGCACCGACCGCACCTGCGCAAGCGCGAGCTCGCCGGCCGCCAGCGCGTCGAGCGTCGCATGGCGCGGGCCGGTGAGTCGTTCGGCCTCGGCCACGAGACGCGCAGCGGATGCCTCGTGCCGCCCGAGCGTCGTCGCGAGTTCGGCGACGAACGAGCGCTTCGCCATGTCGCGCTCGCGCGCCGTGCTCGATTCGGTCACGCGCTCGACGTCGGCCGCGAGCTCGCGAGCCTGCTGAATGCACCGGTACTGCCCGGCCTGGAGCTGCCGGATCGCCGTCTCGAACGCCGAGATCGCCGCCAACTCGGCCTCGAGCGCCGCTTCATGCGCGAGGTCGAGGGAGGCGGGCATGCGTCCATCCAAGCAGGACCCACTGACACTGCGATGCGCCGGAAAGCGCCGATCATCGCCGGAAAGGCCGCACCCTCAGGGCGACCCGCGCAACCGCAGCACCGCGCGCACCGACACGACCCCCAGCACGACCGCAGCAGCCACGGCCGCCGCGCCGATCATCCACTCCAGGAGGCTCGGCGGGCCGGGTGGCGCCTCGAACACCGCCCCCGTGCTGCTCACGTAGACCGTCGTGGTCGTGCCGACGGCGAGGTCAGCACTGCGCAGGTCGGCACGCGCGCCGTCGGGGAGCTCGACGCTCACGACGCGGACGGTATCGGTGCGATTGCCGCGTCGGTCGGCGACGATCAGCTGCTCGGTGTGTTCGTCGACGACGGACGCCTCGATCGGCGTGTACGTGGCGAACGCGCGTGCCGACGTCTCGGCGAGCGCCCAGACCCCGACCACCGCGAGCACGACGGCTAGGAGCGCGAGCACCGCGGCGGTGAGCGCGGGCGGCGGGTATCCGGTGCGCTCGTCGATTCGTCGCTCGGTGGTCATCATGGCGCGACCTCCCGGGTCACGTGAGCCGACCACCGAGCGGCGTGCGACGGCGAGTGGCCGGTGCTACTTCAGCTGCCCGCGGATCTCCCCGGGCTGGTTGTTCGCGTTGTGCACGTTGACGTAGTACGCGCCCGGGTTGGCCGCGATGGCGTCCAGCAGCGCCTCGTCGTTCACGATCGTGCAGCCGCTGACCGAGAAGTCGGTCGCGCTCGGCACGCCGAGCGGGATCACGACGGGACCGGCGACGTTGCGCGGGGCGACGTGCACGTGGGCGGCCGTCGCCGGCGCCGAGAGTCCGTTGACGTCGAGCGTGTAGCAGAACTCGTTTGCGGCATCGTCGATCTCGTAGCTGAACGAGCCGTGCGCGCCGAAGTTGTTCGGCTTCGGCACCTCCTGCCCGCCGGTGAGCGGGATGGCGGGTGCGGCCTGAGCCGCGCCGGCGCCGGCGAAGGTGAGTGCGGCTGCGGCGGCGATCGCCAGCGCCGCGGTCCGAGCATGCTTGTGCGTGATCATGGTGATTGCTCGCTTCCTCGGGTTTCTCGGCACGCTACGCCGACGCTGGGGCGCCTGCAAGGGGCCGCGCCGCGGCATCCGTCGCCCTACGGCTCGACGGATGCCCCGTGGTGGGCCAGCCACCCGAGCAGCACGCTGACGTGGTTGACCTGCTCGTCTCGCGCGGCGAACACGAGGGTCACGCGATCGTGCTCGCGACCGGTCTCGAGGAGGGCCTTCGCGGCGGCGCTCGTGTCGAGCTCCGCGCGGTACCGGGCCGCGAACTCGTCGAACCGCTCACGGTGGTGGTGCCACTCGGTGCGGAGCTCGGGGGACGGCGCGACGTCCTTGTCCCAGGCGTCGAGCTCCGCGCGCTCCTTCTTCACGCCGCGGGGCCAGAGGCGGTCGACGAGCACCCGATAGCCGTCGGATGCCTCGGCGGGCTCGTACACGCGCTTCATCGTGAACCCCATGCCGCCAGTCTGCCCCCGCCGCGGCGGGTCGGCAATCAGGCCGCGGATGCCGCGACGACCGCTGCGACCGCGTCTCGACGAGACTGCTCTGCCATCACGATCTGCTGGACGGCCGCGCGGCCCGCGCGGTTCGCGCCGACCGTGGACTGCGACGGCCCGTAGCCGATGAGGAACAGCCGGGGCTCGTCGAGCGACCGCGTGTCGGCGACGCGGAAGCCGCCCTCGGGCGTCCGCAGCCTGAGGGGTGCGAGGTGGTCGAGCGCCGGGCGGAACCCGGTCGCCCACAGGATGACGTCGGCCGCGATGAACGAGCCGTCGGGCATGCGCACGCCGTGCTCCTCGATCGAGGCGAACATCGGATGCCGCACGAGCACGCCGCGCGCCTGCGCCGCCCGCGCCCAGGGTGTCCAGTGCATCCCGGTCACCGCGATGACGCTGCCCGGGGGCAGCCCGCGACGCACGCGCGCCTCGACGCCCGCGATCGCCGCGCTTCGGGCGGCGAGGTCGAAGTCCTCCTCGACCCACTCGGGCTCGCGTCGCGTCATCCAGACGGTCTCGGCGACGTGCGAGATCTCGTCGAGCAGCTGCACGGCCGAGACGCCGGCGCCCACGATGACGACCCGCTTGCCCGAGAACTCCTCGGCGGAGACGTAGTCGGCCACGTGCAGCTGCCGTCCGCGGAACCGCTCGATGCCGGGGTAGTACGGACGGAACGGGCGGGTCCAGGTGCCGCTCGCGTTGATGACGAAGCGGGCGGACCACGCGCCCCGATCGGTCTCGACGAGGAGGCGTCCGTCGGGGTCGTCGTCGGCGCGGCGCACCGCTCGGACCGAGACGGGGCGCTGCACCTCGAGGTCGAAGCGTCGCTCGTACTCCGCGAAGTACGGGGGCAGCGCGTCGCGGCTCGGCATGGCCGGATCCGCGGGCGGCACCGGGAAGCCGGGCAGCTCGTGGATGCCGTTGACCGTCGCCATGCGCAGGGACGCCCAGCGGTGCTGCCAGGCGCCACCCGGTGCGGCATTCGCGTCGAGGACGACGAACGTGCGGTCGGCCGACGGATCGCGCGTCACGGGCACGAAGCCGCGGCGCTGCAGGTGGTGCGCGGCGGAGAGGCCGGCCTGCCCGGCGCCGATCACGGCGACGTCCACCTCGATCACATCCACATGCATCGGAACCGGCGCGAGGCCGACGGTATTCCGCGACCGCGTCGGTCGGCGCATGGCCTCCCGGCCCGCGGCGGCACCTCGATAGGCTCGCGGCATGCGGGCGGTGCGGTACGAGCGGTACGGCGGTCCCGAGCGCCTGCGCGTCGTCGAGGCCGCGACGCCCGGGGCGGGTCCCGGCCAGGTGCTCGTGCGGGTGCACGCGGCATCCGTGAACTCGTGGGACTGGGACCTGCTGCGCGGACGCCCGCTGTTCGCCCGCATGGGCGGCCTGTTCCGGCCGCGCATGCGCGTGCTCGGCGCGGACGTCGCGGGCGAGGTGGTCGCTCTCGGCGACGGCGCGAGCGGATTCGCCGTCGGCGACCGCGTGCACGGCGACCTCTCCGGTGCCGGCTGGGGCGGGTTCGCCGAGTTCGTCGCGGCCGACGCGACGGCGCTCAGGCGCATCCCTGACGCCATCGGCTTCGTCGACGCCGCCGCGCTGCCGCAGGCCGGCGGACTCGCGGTGCAGGGGCTCGCCCTCGCGAAGGTCGGTCAGGGGGACCGCGTGCTCGTGAACGGCGCCGGCGGGGGAGCGGGCACGCTCGCGGTGCAGCTCGCGCACCGCGCGGGCGCGATCGTCACGGCGGTCGATCGCACCGACAAGCTCGAGCTTCTCGTCCGGCTCGGCGCGACGCAGGCGATCGACCTCGCGGATGCCGCGGCAGCCGTGCCGCCCGATGGCGGGTACGACGCCGTCATCGAGCTCGTCGCGCAGCGCCGCCTGCGCGAGTACCAGGCGATGCTGGCTCCCGGCGGGCGGTTCGTGATCATCGGCGGCCGCATGGGCATCATCTTCGCGACGTTCGCCTTCGGCTCCCGGCTCGGGCGCGACGGGCGGTCGTACCGGTTGCTGGCGGCGAAGCCCAACGACGGGCTCGAGGAGCTCGACGCCAGCGTTGCGGCGGGCGAGGTGCATCCGGTGATCGATGCCGTGCTCCCGCTGGCCGACGTGCCCGAGGCGCTGCGCCGTATCGGCGCCGGCGACGTGCACGGGAAGCTCGTCATCGACACGACGGCGTGAGCCGCGCGATCTCCCCCCGACGTGCGCCGCACGTCGAACGAGCCGTCGGGATCGGCCCGTGCCGGCGCCGGCGTCGGGGCCGTCGGCCGCGCGGCATCCGCTCTGGTAGACTCTTCAGGTTGCCGTCATGACGGCCGCGCATCAAGAGAGCCCAGGCACAAGGCCCCGGGCAGCGCGCAACGAGGAGAAAGGGGATCCCATCTATGGCACTTGAAGCAGATGTCAAGAAGGCGATCATCGAAGAGTACGCGACGCACCCCGGTGACACTGGATCCCCCGAGGTCCAGATCGCGCTGCTCACGAAGCGCATCAAGGACCTCACCGAGCACCTCAAGGAGCACAAGCACGACCACCACTCGCGTCGTGGCCTGCTGCTCCTCGTCGGTCAGCGTCGTCGTCTGCTCGGCTACCTCGCCGACGTGGACATCAACCGCTACCGCTCGCTCATCGAGCGTCTCGGCCTGCGCCGCTAGCTGTCTGAACAGACGCGGCTCTCGCTGATTCCGCGAACTTCTTGCGAAGGCCCCCACCGTGCGTGCACGGGCGGGGGCCTTCGTCATGCCGGGATGTCGTGGGCGGAGCCGCGGGCGGATGCCGCGACCGGGCCTACCCCGTGCTCCGCGCACGGTACGCGCGCACGGCCATGCGGTTGCCGCACCGGGTCGAACAGAAGCGGCGGGAGCCGTTCTTCGAGAGGTCGAGGAAGATGCCCGTGCAGTCGTCGGCGGCGCAGGGGCGCATGCGGTCGACCTCGTCGGCGCGGATGACGTCGACCAGCGCCATCGCCGCCTCCACGAGGATGCGCTCGGCGAGCGGCGCCTCGAGGGCGACCGCGTGGATGTGCCAGTCGAGCGTGTCGTGCCGCACCAGGCGGGGGACCGCGTTCGCCTCCGCGAGGATGGCGTTCACTTCGACCACCATGTCGTCGCGGTCGAGCGCCCAGAGGGCCCGCAGGCGCTCCCGGGCTCCGACCACCTCGGCGAGCTCGCGGCCGTCCCCGTCGCGGCGTCCGGAGTAGAGCCACGTGTCCAGCAGCGCGTCGAGCTGCGCCGTCGTCGAGAGCTCGTCCTCGCCCGATTCGGAGGCCTCGGGCACCGTGTCGGCGAGCGCCGCGACGAAGTTCAGCGCCGCGGTCGTGTCATCGGTGAAAATCATTTGACTCCTGACATCCTGCTCCGGTAACGTCATCAGCATAACGGCGTTCGCCCATGACGGCGCCGACATCCACGAACTTTCCGGGGAGGCGGCCATGCGCGCATCGCGGGGCCTGATCGGCATCGCGCTCGGCCTCGCGGCCGGGCTCGCGTTCGGCGCCGGCGGCGTGTTCGTGAAGCCGCTCCTCGAGAGCGGCTGGTCGCCCGGGGCGGCCGTCCTCGCGCGCATCACCGTGGCGGCCCTCCTGCTCGCCGTGCCGGGACTCATCGCCCTCCGCTTCGACCTGCGCCCGCTCTGGCGCGCCCGCTGGACCGTGCTCGTCTACGGCCTCGTCGCGGTCGCCGGCGTGCAGTTCGCGTTCTACGCGTCGCTCGAGCGCATCCCCGTCTCGACGACGCTCCTCATCGAGTACCTCGCGCCCATCGCGCTCGTGCTCTTCGCCTGGGTGCGAACGCGACGGATGCCGCAGCGCATCGTCCTCGCCGGATCGGTGCTCGCCATCGCCGGGCTCGTGCTCGTCATCGGCCCGGGAGGCGGGTCGCTCGACCCCCTCGGACTCCTGTTCGCGGCCGTGGCGATGATCGGCGTCTGCGTGTACTACGCGATCGGCGAGCGCGCCGCCGAGCAGCTCCCGCCCGTTGCGCTCATCGCGGCCGGCTTCGTCGTCGGCGCGATCGCGCTCGCACTGACCGGCCTCGTCGGCCTGCTCCCGATGGAGGCGACGTTCACCGACGTCCCGTTCCTCGGCGGCACGGCGCCGTGGTGGGTGCCGCTGCTGACGGTCGGCGCGGTCTCGACGGCGTTCGCCTACGTGGCGGGCCTCGCCGCCATCCGCATGCTCGGCTCGCGCCTCGCGGCGTTCCTCGGCCTCTCCGAGGTGGTGTTCGCGGGCATCGTGGGCTGGATCCTCATCGGCGAGGCGCTCGGTCCGCTGCAGATCCTCGGCGGTGTGCTGATCCTCGGCGGCATCATCTGCGTACGCATGGAGCGCGCCGCGCCCGAGCCGGCCGGCGTCGCCGTCGAGCTCGGCGGCGAGCCCGTGCCGACACCGTCGTCGACGGCCGTGCGCGCCTCCGCGGCATCCGCCGACCGACGCTAGGCTCGGGCCCATGCGGTTCGGCGTCGTCATCCTGCCCCAGTACGACTGGCCCGAGGCGGCGCGGCGCTGGCGTGCGGCCGAGGACTACGGGTTCGACCACGCGTGGACCTACGACCATCTCGCATGGCGCGGCCTCGCGGGCGAGCGCTGGCACGCGACGGTTCCGACGCTGACCGCTGCGGCGACCGTCACGAGCCGCATCGGGCTCGGCACGTTCGTGGCGTCGCCGAACTACCGCCATCCCGTGCCGTTCGCGAAGGACATCGCCACGGTCGACCAGGTCGCGGGCGGGCGCGTGCTGCTCGGCCTCGGCTCGGGCGGCACCGGGTTCGACGCGTACGTGCTCGGCCAACCCGAGCTGACGCCCCGCGAGCGGTTCGAGCGGTACGCCGAGTTCGTCAAGGCGCTCGACGTGCTGCTGCGGTTCGAGGCGCCCGGATCGGGCGGCGTCTCGTTCGAGGGATCCTGGTACACCGCGTCGAGCGCGCGCATGGTCGGCGAGCCGTCGCAGCATCCGCGGATGCCGCTGCACCTCGCCGCGAACGGACCGAAGGCGCTCGCGCTGGCGGCCCGCCTCGGCGACGGCTGGGTCACCACGTCGCGCGACGGCGACGACGCCGAGTCGTGGTGGCGCGCGGCGGGCGAGCTCTCGGCACGGCTCGACGACGCGTGCGACGCGATCGGCCGCGATCCGTCGACGATCGCTCGCACGCTCTCGCTCGACTCCGAGGCGTTCCACAGCCTCGCGAGCGTCGGGGCGTTCGAGGACGCCGTGGGCCGGGCCGCGGAGCTCGGGTTCACCGACGTCGTGTCGCACTGGCCGCGCGAACACGGCCTCTACGCCGCCGACGAAGCCGTGCTCGACGAGGTCGCCGCGCGGCTGCCCGGCCTGCGCTGAGCGGGGGCGACGGGTCCAGCCTCGCGCAGGGTGCTCGGACGCCCGGGCGATAGCCTGAGAGGCATGCCCGCTCCCCGTTCGAAGCCCCTGCTCGCCTGGGAGCCGCTCCCGTTCCTCGTGCTCATCGGGCTGCTGCTGCTGACCGGGGTCGTCCGGCCCGAGGGCCCGCCCGCGGTGTTCTGGCCGTACATGGTGGTCATCGGCCTCGCGGTCGCGTGGCTCATCGTCTCGCTGGTCCGCGGGGCCCGGCGCACGAATCCCGACCGGTGGGGCGACCTCTCCACGCTCGAGGGACTCGACGTGCTCGACGCGCCACGACGCGACCGCGAGGTGCGGTCGGTCGTGCCCGTCGACGAGGCGAACCGGCACCAGCCGGCCATCGAGCTGGCGCGGCTCTACGGCGGCGCCGAGCAGCACGCCGTGCTCGTGCCCCGCGCGAGCCGGTGGTTGAAGCGCCGGTACCGCATCGGCGTGCAGCTCGTGGGCGGCGACCGTCCGCGCCACGCCGGCTTCCTCGGCCGGATCGCCGAGGACCGCTGGGTCGACCTGCTCGACGGGCTGCGCGAGCGCGGGACCTACGTGCGCGTCCCCGCGATCATCACGGGCGCATCACGCCCCTACGGCATCGACCTCGACCTCAGCGGGCTCGAGGGTCTCGACACCTGACGGCGGGCGCGGCATCCGTGCGCTCGGATCAGGCCCGATTCAGCCCTCGGTGGCCTGCGAGGAGCCGACCGCCTGCTCGGTCTCGCGCTGCGCGAGCTCGGCGCGCACGCGGTCCATGTCGAGTGCCCGCACCTGGGAGATGAGGTCGTCGAGCATCGGGCGGGGGAGTGCGCCGGCCTGCGCGAACACGCCGATGCCGTCCTTGAACGCCATGATCGTGGGGATCGACGTGATGTTCATCGCGGCGGCGAGGTGCTGCTGGTCCTCGGTGTCGACCTTCGCGAAGACCAGGTCGGGGTTGGCCTCGGACGCCGCCTCGTAGTTGGGCGCGAACTGGCGGCACGGACCGCACCACTCCGCCCAGAAGTCGACGAGGACGGTGCCGCCCTCGAGGATGGTCTTCTCGAAGTCGTCAAGGGTGAGCGCCACGGTAGCCATGCGACCACCCTATGTCGGCAGGGCGGGGGATCGCCCGGTGTTCGCTGTGGGCGACCCGCACGCCGCGAGTATCCTCATGGCGTGGTCGCATTCGGAGGGGTGCCCGGTTCGTTCCGCCGGCGCGGCTCGTCGCCTGCCGACGTGCCCGCGCACGAGGCCGTGCCGTCGCACGAGGCCGTGCCCGGGGACGATGCCCTGGTGCTCGACGCCGCCATCCCAGATCTCGACTGGCGCGCCTTCCCGCCGGGCACCGAGCGAACCGAGTTCGCGGCGCCGAGCGGTCCGCTCGCGCGCGTCGCGCTCGGCCCCGCTGACGGACCCCGCGTCGTGCTCGTGCCCGGCGCGACGGGATCGAAGGAGGACTTCGTCCTGATGATGCCGCTGCTGGCCGAGGCGGGATTCCGGGTGGAGTCCTACGACCTCGCCGGGCAGTACGAGTCCTGGAACGCCGGACCGTGGAACCTCGACCCGCCGCGCACCCGTTACGACGAGCGCCTCTTCCTCGACGACCTGCTCGCCGTGCTCGACGACGGTGCGGGCGACGCGCACGTGCTGGGCTACAGCTTCGCGGCCACGCTCGCCGAGCTCGCGCTGCTCGAGCGCCCCGACCGGTTCGCGAGCCTCACCTTGCTCAGCGCCCCGCCCGAGCCCGGCCAGGCGTTCCGCGGGGTGAAGCGGATCGGGCCGATCAGCGGGTTCACCTCGCCGCGGCAGGGCGCGGCGCTCATGCTCTGGGGCATCCGCAACAACCTCAACAAGGTGCCGCCGCGGCGCCTCGCGTTCGTGCGCGAGCGGTTCGCGCTGACCCGTCGCGAGAGCGTCGACGACATCATCGGGCTCATGATGCGGACGCCCGACCTGCGCGCGCCCCTTGCCGCGTCGCCCGTGCCGAAGCTCGTCGCCGTCGGCGCGCACGACCTGTGGCCGCGCGAGCTGCACGAGCAGTTCGCGCAGCGGATCGGGGCGCGGCTCGCGGTCTACGCGACCGGGCACAGCCCCTGCGAGACGGCGCCGCACCAGCTCGTGCGCGACATGCGGGAGCTCTTCGAGCTGACCGACGCCGTGCCGTAGGGCCCGTCAGGCGGGCAGGGGCCGCTCGCCGTCGGCGTCGGGATCGGTCGCCTCCGCGAGCATGGCCGGCGACACGAGGTCGACCTCGATCCGCCGGTCGGCGCGCCGCTCGAACGGCGGCCAGGCGCGCCACTCGACGCCGAGCGTGTGGAACGCCATGCGCACGCGCCGGCGCAGCTCGGTGAGGCTGTCGAACGGCCGCGCCGAGACGCCCACCACGAGCGACCGGTCGTACACGACCGTCATGCCGGGGCGCAGCCACCACGCGAGGTCGAGGTCGTCGTGCAGGTCGGAGCGGTCGCGGTGCACGACGTCGCGCAGCACGAGCCACGCGTCGGCGCGGATGGCGTAGTTGGAGCCGTAGATCGGCGGATGCCCCAGCAGCGCGCCGATCACCGTGAAGTAGCCCCCGAGGTAGAGGTACCGGGCGATCCAGCGGCGCGGCGCGGTCTGCCCGTAGAAGACCCCGGTGCCGGTCACGACCGTCGGGTGGTCGCGCCGCGACATCCGCTGCTCGATGCGCTCGAGCCAGTCGGACGCGGGCACCGAGTCGGCGTCGAGCCGGGCCAGTAACTCCCCGGATGCCGCGTCGAAGCCGGCCGCGGTCGCCGGCCAGATGCCGCGCACGGGCTGGTCGACCACGCGGGCGCCGGCGGCGAGGGCGACCTCGACCGAGGCATCCGTGGAGCCGTTGTCGACGACGATGACCTCGTCGGCCGGGCGGGTCTGCTTCGCGAGCGCGTCGAGGCACGCTGCGAGGAAATCCGCGTCGTCCAGACACGGAATGACGACCGAGATCGTGCTCATCACGGCGAGTCTAGCCACCGGGGGAGCGCGCCCACGCAGCAATCGTGCGTGGGGCGGGGCATTTCGGGTGCGGGGCTTCCGCCCGCGCACGGGCTCCGCTTAGGCTCCCCCAGACGAGTGTCAACGAGGACACTCGCACGGAAGGGAAGACGATGTACCCATCTGCACCACTTTCCAGGCGCGCCCGCACGCTCGCGATCGCGACGGCGGCGGCCTTCACCATCGCCCTCGTTCCGACCGGCGCCGCGCTCGCCGCCGCTCCCGCCCCCGCGGCGAAGTGCGACAACCGGAACAACAACACGGTGTCGAAGCTGCTCGAGTGCGTCGACGCCGACGGAGCACGCGAACACCTCGAGGCGCTCCAGGCGATCGCCGATGTGAACGGGGACACCCGGGCCGCGGGCACGGCGGGCTACGAGGCGAGCGTCGACTACGTGGTCGACACGCTCGAGGCCGCGGGATGGAACGTGACGATCGACGAGTTCGCCTTCACCTATGTCGGGCCGTCGACGCTCACCCAGCTGACCCCGATCAACGCGGAGTACCCGACCGGGCCGTTCACCGGCAGCGGGCCCGGGAACGTCACCGCCGCGGTCGTCCCCGTGGACATCCAGCTCGGCATCGGCAACACGAGCACGAGCGGATGCCAGGCGGCGGACTTCGCCGGCTTCCCGGCCGGGAGCATCGCGCTGATCCAGCGCGGCACCTGCCCCTTCGCCGACAAGGCGATCAACGCCGATGCGGCCGGTGCCGCCGGCGTGATCATCTTCAACCAGGGCAACGACGCGACCGATGCCCGCAACGGGCTCATCGTCGGCACGCTCGGCGGCTCCAACGTCGTCGACATCCCCGTCGTCGGCGCGAGCTACCAGCAGGGCGTCGCCCTCTCGCAGACCGGCTCGTCCGCGCACGTCTTCGTGCCTGCGCCCGAGTCGCGTCCGCAGAAGAACGTCATCGCCGAGAAGCCCGGCGTGAACGACGACAACGTGGTGATGGCGGGTGCGCACCTCGACAGCGTGCAGGCCGGGCCCGGCATCAACGACAACGGCAGCGGATCGGCCTCGCTGCTCGAGCTCGCCCAGAGCATCTCGAAGCTCGAGCCGCAGAACACCGTGCGCCTCGCGTGGTGGGGTGCCGAGGAGGCCGGCCTGATCGGCTCCGAGGAGTACGTCGCCGAGCTCAGCCAGGAGGAGCGCGACCGCATCGCCCTCTACCTCAACTTCGACATGGTGGCGTCGCCCAACCACATCTTCATGGTGTACGACGGCGACGAGTCCGGTTGGAACGCCCCGCAGGGCGTGCCGATCCCCGACGGCTCGGTGCAGATCGAGGACCTGTTCGAGAGCTACTACACGTCGGTCGGCCAGCCGTACGACGACGCGCAGTTCAGCGGCCGGAGCGACTACGACGCCTTCATCCGCGTGGGCATTCCGGCGGGTGGCCTCTTCACGGGCGCCGAGGTCGTCAAGACGGCCGAGCAGCAGGCGATCTGGGGCGGCGTCACCGGTGAGTCGTACGACCAGTGCTACCACCAGGCGTGCGACACGATCGACAACATCAACATGGCGGCGTTCGACGTCAACGTCGATGCGATCGCCCTCGCGGTGCTCGCGTACGCGTACTCGACGGAGTCCGTGAACGGCGTCGTCGGCGTTCCGGTGCCCGGCGGCCTGACCCTGCCGGCACCCGCCGGACCCGAGGGCGTCGTGAACGGCGACGCGGGCGGTCTCGAGCACGACCACGACCACGGTCCCACCGAGACCGACTGATCCACGGTCGAGATCCGCGGGGCCCGTCGCATGCGGCGGGCCCCGCGTTCGTGCGCCAGACTGTCCCGGTGCGAACGATCGTGAAGCGCCGGGCGGATGCCCCCGACGGCTTCTTCGAGGCGGAGGCGGCCGGCCTCGCGTGGCTCGCGGCGGCCGGCGGCGCCGGCACGGTCGGCGTCGCGGCAGTGTCACCGGGACGCATCGAGCTCGAGCGCGTCGAGGAGGCGCGTCCCGAACGCGCGGCGGCGGAGGCGTTCGGCGCGGCCCTCGCCCGCACGCACGCCGCCGGCGCCCGGGCGTTCGGCGCCCCGCCCGACGGGTGGGCCGGGCCCATGTTCATCGGCCGTCGCGCGCTCCCCGCGGCATCCGAGCGCACCTGGGGCGTGTTCTATGCGCGAGACCGCGTGCTGCCCTACCTCGGGATCGCCGAGGAGGTCGGCGACACGACGCCCGCCGAGGGTCGGCTCGTCCGCGAGGCGCTCGACGTCGTCGCCGCGGGCGCGTTCGACGACGACGAGCCGCCGGCCCGCCTGCACGGCGACCTCTGGAACGGCAACGTGCTCTGGTCGTCGCGCGGCGTGGTGCTCATCGACCCCGCGGCGCATGGCGGCCACCGCGAGACCGACCTCGCGATGCTCGCGCTCTTCGGCTGCCCGCACCTCGATGCCGTGTTCGCCGCGTACGACGCGGCGGCGCCCCTGCGGCAGGGCTGGCGCGACCGCGTCCCGCTTCATCAGCTCCATCCGCTCGCCGTGCATGCCGCCGGGCACGGCCGGGGCTACGGCATCGCGCTCGCGGATGCCGCGGAACGAGTGCTCGAGCTGGCGCGGACATGAGGGAGACGATGCGGGAATAGATTCGACGGGGCATCCGTTCGATACAATTGCATGCAAACGCATGGAGTAGCAGGAAGAGCCCAGGAGGGCGAGATGCAGTTCGGAATCTTCACGGTCAGCGACATCACGCAGGACCCCACGACCGGTCGTACCCCGACCGAGGCCGAGCGGATCCAGGCCACGCTGACGATCGCCAAGCACGCGGAGGAGGTCGGACTCGACGTCTTCGCGCTCGGTGAGCACCACAACCCGCCGTTCTGGTCGTCGTCGCCCACCACGACCCTCGCCTACATCGCCGGCCAGACGTCGACGTTGCAGCTGTCGACCGCGACCACGCTGATCACGACCAACGACCCGGTCAAGATCGCCGAGGACTACGCGATGCTGCAGCACGTGTCGGGCGGTCGCGCCGACCTCATGCTCGGCCGCGGCAACACCGGCCCCGTGTACCCGTGGTTCGGCAAGGACATCCGCCAGGGCCTGCCGATCACCCTCGAGTCATACGAGCTGCTGCACCGCCTCTGGCGCGAGGACGTCGTGGACTGGGAGGGCAAGTTCCGCACCCCGCTCCAGGGCTTCACGTCGACCCCGCGCCCCCTCGACGGCGTGCCGCCGTTCGTGTGGCACGGTTCCATCCGCAGCCCCGAGATCGCCGAGCAGGCCGCGTCCTACGGCGACGGCTTCTTCGCGAACCACATCTTCTGGCCGGCGTCGCACACGCAGCGCATGATCGCGCTGTACCGCCAGCGCTTCGAGCACCACGGCCACGGCACCGCCGCGCAGGCGATCGTCGGCCTCGGCGGCCAGGTGTTCATGCGCAAGAACTCGCAGGACGCCGTGCGCGACTTCCGTCCGTACTTCGACAACGCGCCGGTCTACGGCCACGGCCCCAGCCTCGAGGAGTTCAGCCAGCAGACGCCGCTCACCGTGGGCAGCCCGCAGGAGGTCATCGACCGCACCCTCGGCTTCCGCGACTACGTCGGCGACTACCAGCGCCAGCTGTGGCTCATCGACCACGCCGGGCTCCCGCTGAAGACCGTGCTCGAGCAGCTCGACCTGCTCGGCGGCGAGGTCGTGCCGGTGCTGCGCGAGGAGTTCGCCAAGGACCGTCCGGCCGACGTGCCCGACGCGCCCACGCACGCGTCGCTCGTGCGCGCGACGTACGGCGACGAGGCGCCCCGCCAGGCGACGCCGAACGCCAACCGCGGCGACAACCTGACCCTCGGCTCGCCCTACCAGGACGACGAGCAGGCCGCGCCCGCCGCGTCCTCGCCCTCGAACCAGCGCGGCTCGGCGTTCGGCCCCGCCGCCACCCGCAAGGAGGTCGTGCGATGAGCACGAAGAAGATCGTCGTCGTCTCGGCGGGGCTCTCGACCCCGAGCTCCACGCGCCAGCTGGCCGACCGACTCGCCGCCGACACGCTCGGCATCCTGCGCGAGCGGGGCGTCGACGTGGAGGTGCAGACGTTCGAGCTGCGCGACCTCGCGCACGACATCACCAACCACCTGCTCATGGGCTTCGCCCCGCCGAAGCTGCAGGAGGCGCTCGACGCCGTGGCGTCGGCCGACGGCCTCATCGCCGTCACGCCGATCTTCACGACGAGCTACGCGGGCCTGTTCAAGTCGTTCATCGACGTGATCGACCCGCAGGCGCTGACCGACCTCCCCGTGCTGATCGGGGCGACCGGCGGCACCCCGCGCCACTCGCTCGCGATCGACTACGCGATCCGGCCGCTGTTCACCTACCTGCACGCCATCCCGGTCACGACCGGCGTCTTCGCCGCGACGAGCGACTGGGGCGGCACCCGCGAGGCCGGCGACGGCGTGCGCTCGCTGCCCGACCGCGTGTTCCGCGGCGCGAGCGAGCTCGCCGACCTCGTCGAGCGCACCGACCGCTCCGAGCTCGTGAACGATCCGTTCGCGCTCGACCGGCCGATGGGCCACCTCATCGGCGGTCTCGCGGGGGAGTAGGGCCCGTGTCGCCATCGGGGCTCGGCGCCGTCCTGGCGTCGAGCCCCGCGACGACCCGGTCGACCGCGAGACCCAGCGCGATCGCGACCGGGATCGACACGGCCACCGCGACGAGCGGGGTGTCGCGGAACGCGGTCCCGACGATGGCGCCCACGCCGACGTTGTAGAGCGCCCACGCGATGCCCGCTGCGAGCGAGAGCGGCAGGTAGCGCCGCAGCGGCACCCGCCCGGCCCCCGCCGCGAGGTTCACCGCGATCCGCGCGAACGGCACGTACCGCGCCGTGAAGACGAGCACGGCCGTGCGCCGGTGCACCGTTGCCCGGGCGCGGGCGATCGCCGCCGCGGCGCGACCCTCGCGCTGCCAGCGCCACCGGTCCAGGCCGATGCGACGCCCGATGAGGTAGCACAGGCCGTCGCCGACGACCGCGCCCGCGGCCGCCGCGACCACGACGGCGAGCAGCGGCGGCGCTCCCTCGCTCGCCCACAGCGCGCCGAGGGCCACGACCGCGGTCTCGCTCGGGAGCACGACGAGGAACGCGTCGCCGACCACGAGCGCGAACAGCGCGGGCACGAGCCACGGCGAGGCCGCGAGACCGGCGACCCACGCAGCATCCACCCGGCCGTTCTACCGAGGGAACGTGAACGGCCGGCGACGGGACGGTGTCGTGCGTGCCGGATGTCTTCGAGGGCGACATCGACCCACGATCGGGCGGGTGTCCCACGATCGGGCGGGTGCCCCCAGATGGGGGGACATTTCATGAGGAAAGCTCATTCTCGCCTACCGGCGGTTGGAGAGGGCGCGTACCGTGACCATGGGGGCGCGGCCGATGGGCCGCGAACGCCGCGCGCAGTTCCGATCGAGCGGGCCACGGGGTCGCGACCCTATGCGGCCGAGCCGCCGGTTCGACAACCCGATCGGAAGGAACCTCCATGTCCATCCACCACCGCATTGCCACAGCGGCTGCCGCAGCCGTAGCCGCGGTCGCCCTCGTGCTCGTCGGCGCCGGACCCGCGGTCGCCGGCAATCCGCACTTCATCAAGAACGCGACGACTGCGTCGCTCGACGGGACCTCCCTGGTCGTCGACTTCAAGGAGGCCGGCCTCGAGTCAGGTTCGGTAGAGACCATCACGGTCACCGCCCACCTCGACGCGACCTTCTCGTGCGTCAATGGCGGCGGCAACGTGCCGAGCGACCCGAAGAAGACCACCGTCTCGGACGAGTTCTCGAACAGTGACGAGTTCACGGCCGGCAAGAACGGCAACGTCGTCGGCTCGCTGCCGCTCAGCCCGCCGGCCGCGGCATCCGTGCTCGACTGCCCGAACGGACAGAAGGCGACGCTGATCTCGGGTACCTGGTCTGACATCTCGATCGAAGACGAAACGAGCGGCGCGTTCCTCGCCATCCCCGGAAGCTTCAGCTTCTGATCGCACACCGAGTAACGAAGGACGGGGCGGGACGGCTGAGGCCCTCCCGCCCCCGTTCCGAGCCGACATTGTCGCCGACGCCGACCGCTGCCGTCACTCGAGCACGAAGCTGACCTCGAGGGTCACGGACCACGCCGTGATCTTCCCCTCGGAGGCCTCGACCTTCTGCTCCTTCACCCACGCGCCGCTGACATGGCGCAGGGTCTGCGCGGCCCTGGCGACGCCGACCGCGACGGCGTCCTCGAAGCTCGTCTCAGAGCGGACGGTGATGGTGGTGACCCTTGCGACGGATGACATGGTGTTCCTCCTCGAACGACCGGGTTTCCCTGGCCCCATCATGCGCCGTACGGGCGTCGACCGGGAGGGGTTGACCGCCGGATGCCGCGAGCCGACGCCCCGGCGACGAGCCGGCGAACGGCGCCCGACGAGTCGATGAATCCTCGGCGATCGGGCCCGTTCCGGGCACCCGTCGGCCGGCGACGCCCTCACGCTGGAGTCGTGAAGGTCGCCCTCCTCGCCGAATCGTTCCTCCCGCACATGAACGGCGTGACCCACTCGCTGCTCCAGGTGCTGCGGCACCTCGAGCGGCGCGGACACGAGGCCCTCGTCGTCGCCCCGCGCTCCGGGCCCATCGACCGTCCGCTGCATGGCGCGAGCACCGTGCTGCTGCCGTCGGTGCCGCTGCCGAGCTACCCCGACGTGCGCGTGACGCTCGCGACGACGCAGCGCCTGTCGGCCGTGCTGCGCGAGCACGGCGCCGACGTCATGCACCTCGCGTCCCCGTTCGTGCTCGGCTGGCGTGGGCTGGCCGCGGCCGAGCCGCTCGGCATCCCCTCGGTGGCCGTGTACCAGACCGACATCCCGGCCTATGCGGAGAAGTACGGCGTGCCCGGCGCCGCGCCCGCCCTCATGCGCCACCTGGGCCGCCTGCACCGCCGCGCGACCCTGACGCTCGCGCCCTCGTCGTCCGCCGTGGAGCGCCTCGCGTCGGCAGGCGTGGAGGACGACCGCGTCCGCATCTGGCGCCGCGGCGTCGACACCGAGCGATTCGCCCCCGGGCGCCGGAGCGAGCGCTGGCGTCGGGAGGTCGCGGCGCCCGGCGAGGTGATCGTGGGCTACGTCGGCCGCCTCGCTCCCGAGAAGCAGGTCGAGGACCTCCGGGCGATCACCGCGCTGCCGGGCGTGCGCCTCGTCGTCATCGGCGACGGGCCGTCACGTCCCGCCCTGGAGCGACTCCTGCCCGAGGCGCACTTCACGGGCTTCCTCGGCGGCGACGCGCTCGCCGAGGCGATGGCGAGCCTCGACGTGTTCGTGCACCCGGGGGAGCGCGAGACGTTCTGCCAGACCGTGCAGGAGGCGCTCGCGAGCGGCGTGCCCGTGGTCGCGACGGGCGCCGGCGGTCCGCTCGACCTCGTGCGGTCGAGCGTCGACGGCTGGCTGTACCGGCCGGGCGACCTCGTCGAGCTGCGCGAGCGTGTGCGCGACCTCGCGGGCGACGACGCCAAGCGGCGCGCGTTCGGCGTGCGGGCCCGGGAGGCCGTGCGCGGCCGCGGTTGGGACGTGCTCGGCGACGAGCTCATCGGCCACTACGAGGACGTCCGCGCCGCCGGCGTCGGCATCTCGCGGCGCCGCGGTGCTCGAGCGTGGGCTGCGGGCGCGGATGCCGCGGCGCCCGGGTTCGCCCCGGCTGCGACGGTCGCGCGACCCGCGCCGCCGGCGCGCTCCGACCGGGACGGCCACGACGCGGCATCCGCCCCGACGCCGCCGCGCTGGCGGCGCTTCGTCGCCGTCGGCGACTCGCTCACCGAGGGACTCTGCGACACCTCGCGCATGCCTGCAGGGGAGTACCGCGGCTGGGCCGACCGGCTCGCCCTCCTCCTGGCACTCGCGAGCCCCGCCGCCGAGTCGGTGCGGTACGCGAACCTCGCGGTGCGCAGCCGCAAGGTCGCCGACGCGGTCGACGTGCAGCTGCCGCTCGCCGTCGAGCAGGGCGCCGACCTGGTCAGCGTGCTCGTCGGCGCGAACGACCTCGTCGGTCGTCGAGCGGATGCCGCGGGGCTGGCCGATCGGCTCGGCGAGGCCGTCGCCGCCGTGCGCCGCGCCGGCGCCGACGTGCTGCTCGTCACCCCGTTCATGCCGCGGCGTCCGGCGTCGCGGCTCTTCGAGACGCGGTTCGCGACGTTCGCGGAGCGCCTCGCCGGGATCGCCGAGGGCGACGCGGGCGTGCTGCTCCTGGACGTGCGCGCGCACCCCGGCATCGTCGACCCCGCCATGTGCGCCGCCGATCGGGTGCACCTCAATTCAGCCGGGCACCGGGCGCTCGCCTACGAGGCAGCGCGGGTGCTCGGCGTGCCCGATGCCGCGGAGCTCGCGCGGCTCGAGCAGGCGGTGCACGACGACGGCGCGGCCGCCGATCGGCTCGTCGGCGACGGCGAGTGGCTCGCCCGGCACGCCGCGCCGTGGGTCATGCGTCGCCTCCGCGGTCGTACCGCCGGTGACGGCCTCGAGCCGAAGCGACCGACGCTCGAACCCGTCGACGCCGGGTCCCGTCGGAGTGGGGGCGTCGACGCGGGCTAGGGATATCGGCGCTCAGCCGCTCTTGCGGCGGAACTCCCGCTTGTGGTCGACGGGGCCGTGCGTGTGGTTCGCGCCCGAGGTGCCGTCGAGGTGGGACTCGCCCTCGCGCTGCTTCGAGGCCTTGTTCTTGCGATCGAGCGCCTCGCGGAACTTGCGCTTGGTCTCCTCGGAGGGTCCCGTGGTGCTCTGCTCGTCGGAAGTCATGTCCCCGAGTCTGGCACGGATGCCGCGAGGCACCGCTCTGCTAGGCTGGGACCGGTCGCCCGATGGGCCACCGCTGTCTGGGGTGCCGTGAATCGGCACCGCATCCGCTCGGATCCCGGCGGCACAACTGCACATCGAGCACCGTGCTCACTTCGAGCACACACGGAGCAGGCCGGCAGGAAGCTGGTCCCCTGTGGTGGATCACCAATCGCGATCGAGTGGTGGACTTCTACTGGTGGCCAGCGTGAGCACATCGCCTGATGCGTTTCGTAATGCCTGTTCCTGCTCCTGACGTATGAGTCGCGCCCACCACGGGGTGCGACGTAAAACAAAGGAGAAGACCTCTTGGAAGGTCCTGAGATCACGTTCGCCGAGACCGTCATCGACAACGGTCGCTTCGGCACCCGTACCATCCGATTCGAGACGGGCCGCCTCGCCCAGCAGGCGCAGGGCTCCGCGGTCGCCTACATCGACGAGGAGACCATGCTGCTGTCGGCGACCTCGGTCTCCAAGCAGCCGAAGGAGCACTTCGACTTCTTCCCGCTCACGATCGACGTCGAGGAGCGCATGTACGCCGCGGGCCGCATCCCCGGCTCGTTCTTCCGCCGTGAGGGCCGCCCGTCGACCGAGGCGATCCTGACCTGCCGCCTCATCGACCGCCCCCTGCGCCCCTCGTTCGTCGAGGGCCTCCGCAACGAGGTGCAGGTCGTCGTGACCGTGCTCGCGATCGAGCCCGACGAGCTCTACGACGTGCTCGCCATCAACGCCGCGTCCATGTCGACGCAGCTGAGCGGCCTGCCGTTCTCCGGCCCGATCGGCGGCGTGCGCGTCGCGCTCATCGACGGCCAGTGGGTCGCGTTCCCGAAGTTCTCGCAGCTCGAGGAGGCCGTGTTCAGCATGGTCGTCGCCGGCCGCGTGGTCACCGAGGCCGACGGCTCGCAGGACGTCGCGATCATGATGATCGAGGCCGAGGCCACCGACAACGCGTGGAACCTCATCCAGGCCGGTGCGGTCAAGCCCGACGAGACCGTCATCGCCGAGGGCATCGAGGCGTCGAAGCCGTTCATCAAGCAGCTCGTCGAGGCGCAGCAGCAGGTCGCGGCCACCGCGGCCAAGCCGACCGCCGACTACCCGACGTTCCCGCCCTACCAGCAGTCGACCTATGACGTGGTCGCCGCGGCTTCGTACGACGAGCTCAAGCGCATCTACCAGATCGCCGGCAAGGTCGAGCGCCAGGACGCCGACGACGAGCTGAAGGCCCGCGTCAAGGCCGAGGTGGCCGCCAAGGTCGAGAGCGGCGAGCTCCCCGAGTCCGCCAACGCCGAGGTGTCCGCCGCCTACAAGTCGGTCACGAAGCTGGTCGTCCGCTCGCGCGTGCTCGAGGAGGGCGTCCGCATCGACGGCCGCGGCCTCGCCGACATCCGCCCGCTCGACGCCGAGGTGCAGGTCGTGCCCCGCGTGCACGGCTCCGCCATCTTCCAGCGCGGCGAGACGCAGATCCTCGGCGTCACGACGCTGAACATGCTGAAGCTCGAGCAGCAGATCGACTCGCTGAGCCCGGTCACCAAGAAGCGCTACATGCACAACTACAACTTCCCGCCCTACTCGACCGGTGAGACCGGCCGCGTCGGGTCGCCGAAGCGTCGCGAGATCGGGCACGGCGCACTCGCCGAGCGCGCGCTCGTGCCGGTGCTGCCCACGCGCGACGAGTTCCCCTACGCGATCCGCCAGGTGTCCGAGGCGCTCGGCTCCAACGGCTCGACCTCGATGGGCTCGGTCTGCGCGTCGACGCTCTCGCTGCTCAACGCGGGCGTGCCGCTGCGCGCTCCCGTCGCCGGCATCGCGATGGGCCTCATCTCCGACACCGTGAACGGCGAGACCCGCTACGCGGCCCTCACCGACATCCTCGGCGCTGAGGACGCGCTCGGCGACATGGACTTCAAGGTCGCCGGCACGTCCGAGTTCGTCACCGCGATCCAGCTCGACACCAAGCTCGACGGCATCCCCGCCTCGGTGCTGGCCGGCGCGCTGACGCAGGCGAAGGACGCCCGCACCACGATCCTCGCGGTGCTCAACGCCGCGATCGACGGTCCCGACGAGATGGCCCCGACCGCGCCGCGCGTGATCAGCGTGCAGATCCCGGTCGACAAGATCGGCGAGCTGATCGGCCCGAAGGGCAAGACGATCAACGCGATCCAGGACGAGACCGGCGCCGAGATCTCCATCGAGGAGGACGGCACCGTCTACATCGGCGCGACCGACGGCCCGTCGGCCGAGGCCGCCCGCGCCCAGGTCAACGCGATCGCCAATCCGACCAACCCCGAGGTCGGCGAGCAGTTCCTCGGCACGGTCGTGAAGATCGCCGCCTTCGGCGCCTTCATCTCGCTGCTGCCCGGCAAGGACGGCCTGCTGCACATCTCCGAGGTGCGCAAGCTCGCCGGCGGCAAGCGGGTCGAGAACGTCGAGGACGTGCTGGGCGTCGGCCAGAAGATCCTCGTCGAGATCACCAAGATCGACGACCGCGGCAAGCTCTCGCTCGCCCCGGTGCTGGCCGAGGAGGCCGACACCGAGGGCCGCGAGGCCACCGGCGTGCACGCCGACGCCCCCGCTGAGGGCGCCGACGTCTAGTCCGTCACCGCACCACCGGATGCCCGTCCCGACTCGTTCGGGGCGGGCATCCGTCGTCTCACGGATGCCTCGTGCGGCGTCGCGTCACGCCGTGCCGAGCCGCGCGATGGTTGCGTCCGCGAGGCGCCCCGCGCTGCCCGGCGCGAGGCCGAGGTAGAGCATCGGCTCGATGAGCTCGAGCTCGAGCACCGCGAGGCGACCGCCGAAGCGCACGACGTCGAACCGCGCGTAGAGCAGGTCGAACGGGAGTCGATCGAGCATCGCCGAGACCGCCGCGACGTCGGCCGGGTCGGGGTCGACGCGCTCGACCGTGCCGCCGTAGATCCCGTGGGCGCGGAAGTCGCCCGCGGCCGGCCGCTTGCGCAGCGCATGGCTCGGCGCCCCGCCGAGGAACGCGAACGACAGCTCGCCCTCGCCGACGATCGCGTCCGCGAACGGCTGCACCATGACCTCCGTCGCGGGCGCCATGGCGCCGAGCGCGTCGGCGAGCCCCGCGGCATCCGTGCGCACGACGCCCGAGCCGCCGACCCCGATCGCGGGCTTCAGCACGAGCTCGTCCCAGCCCGCCTGGGACACGGCCGCCAGCAGGCGCGATGCCTCGGCCGCGGTGCCGCGCACGAGCGGCACGATGGGCACGCCGATCCGGTCGAGGTCGTCGAGGTAGTGCTTGTCGGCGTTCCAGTGCACGGCCGCGACCGGGTTGAGCAGCGTGCACCGCGACCGGGCGATCCCGCCGGTGACGTCGAGGAACTCGCCGAGGTGGTCGACGTAGTCCCACGTGCTGCGCAGCACTGCGACGTCGTAGGCGTCCCAGTCGACGTCTGGTCGTGACCAGGCCACGGGCTCGGCGTCGACGCCGCGCTCGTCGAACGCCTCGAGCAGACGGCGGTCGTCATCGAAGAGCGCCTCCACGTCGGGGATCTCCCAGTCGACGAAGCTCGGGAGCCGCTCGCACCGCAGCACCGCGACGCGCATGGACGTCAGCCCCGCTGGTCGAGGAGGGGGGCGAGCCGGTAGGGGATCAGCTCGCCCATCGCGAGGGAGGTCTCGGTGCGCTCGACGCCGTCGATCTCGAGGATGACGCCGTCGATGCGGAAGAGGTCGTGCGCGTCGCGGCACACCACCCGCACGAGCAGGTCGACCGTGCCCGAGAGCCCGTGCGCCTGGATCACCTCGGGGATGAGGGCGATCCGCTCGACCACCTCGGCGAGCTGCTTCTGCCGCACGTGCACCGAGATGAACGCCTCGAGCGGGTACCCGAGCGGCACCGGATCGATGCTCCGCTCGAAGGAGAGGAAGGCCCCGGATGCCTCGAGCCGGGCCATGCGCGCCTGCACCGTGTTGCGCGAGAGCGCGAGCCGGTCGGCGAGGGCCACGACGGTCGCCCTGGGGTCCGCCGCGAGGGCCGCGAGCAGTGCCCGGTCCACGGAGTCGTAGCCGTTCATATCGCCACACGATAGCACCGCAGAGTGGGGAGGTGCTTGGCAACATGCTCAACGCGTCCGGCGCAACTTGAGCGCAGTGACATATCGACGTACGCTCACGGTATCCGGCAGAGCCGCCGGGCGCGGGCACGCCCACAAGGCAGCCCGCCGAGAGCGAGGATCGACGATGACCCCATCCGACCGAGACGCAACCGGGCTCCTCACCCGACCCGACCACTTCGTGCAGCTCGTCACCCCTGCCGGCGAGCGCCGCACCGACGCGGAGTTCGACCCGTGGGTCGCCGACGTCGACACCGCCGCCCTCGGCCGGCTCTACCGCGACATGGCGATCGTGCGCCGCATCGACACCGAGGCCACCGCGCTGCAGCGCCAGGGCGAGCTGGGCCTCTGGCCGCCGCTCATGGGCCAGGAGGCCGCCCAGATCGGCTCCGCCCGCGCGCTGCGCGACGACGACTTCGTGTTCTCGAGCTACCGCGAGCACGCCGTGGCGTGGTGCCGCGGCGTGAGCGCCGCCGACCTGCTGCGCGTCTGGCGCGGGTCCGCGGCATCCGGCTGGAACCCCTACGACCACAACATGGCCGTGCCGCAGATCATCATCGGCGCGCAGGCCCTGCACGCCACCGGCTACGCCATGGGCGCCGCCTGGGAGGGCACCGACACCGCGACGATCGGGTACTTCGGCGACGGCGCCACGAGCGAGGGCGACGTGAACGAGGCGTTCATCTTCGCCGCGAGCTTCGACGCGCCCGTCGTGTTCTTCTGCCAGAACAACCAGTGGGCGATCTCCGAGCCCGTGGGCCTGCAGTCGAAGCAGCCGCTCGCGCGCCGCGCCGACGGGTTCGGCATGCCAGGCATCCGCGTCGACGGCAACGACGTGCTCGCGGTGCTCGCCGCGACCCGCATCGCGCTCGACCGCGCGCGCCGCGGCGAGGGCCCGACGCTCATCGAGGCCGTGACGTACCGCCTCGGCCCGCACACGACCGCCGACGACCCGAAGCGCTACCGCACCGAGGAGGAGCTCGCCGAGTGGGGCGCCCGCGACCCGCTCGCGCGCGTGCTCACGCTGCTCGCCTCGACGGGCTTCGACACCGAGGCGCTCGAGCGCGAGGTCGCCGAGGAGGCCGGCCGTGTCGCGGCGGAGCTCCGCGCGGCGATCACGACCATCCCCGACCCCGACGCCATGACGGTCTTCGACCACGTCTACGCCGAGCCCAACACGCACCTCGCGCGCCAGCGCGACCACTACGCCCGCTACCTCGCCATGTTCGACGAGGGCGCCGCGGCATCCGGCGAAGGAGCCGCACGATGACCACCCTCACCCTCGGCAAGGCCATCAACCAGGGCCTGCGCCGCTCCCTCGCTGGCGACGACAAGGTCGTGCTCATGGGCGAGGACATCGGCACGCTCGGCGGCGTGTTCCGCATCACCGACGGGCTGAAGGCCGAGTTCGGCGCGCACCGCGTGGTCGACACGCCCCTGTCCGAGGCGGGCATCATGGGCACCGCCGTCGGCCTCGCGTACCGCGGGTTCCGGCCCGTCGTCGAGATCCAGTTCGACGGCTTCGTCTACCCGGGCTTCGACCAGCTCGTCGCCCAGGTCGCGAAGCTGCACTACCGCTCGCGCGGCACGGTGCGGATGCCGCTGACGATCCGCATCCCGTTCGGCGGCGGCATCGGCGCGGCAGAGCACCACTCCGAGTCGCCCGAGGCGTACTTCGCGCACACCGCCGGCCTGCGGGTCGTGGCGTGCTCGAACCCCGCCGACGCGTACGTCATGATCCAGCAGGCGATCGCGAGCGACGACCCGGTCATCTTCCTCGAGCCGAAGCGGCGCTACCACGTGAAGGGCGAGGTCGACGAGACCGCGAGCCTGGCCGACGCCAAGCCCATGGGCGTCGCCTCGGTCGTGGCCGCCGGCTCCGACGTGACCCTCGTGACCTACGGCGCCCTCGTGCAGACCGCACGCGACGCGGCGATCGCCGCCGCGGAGGACGGGATCTCCATCGAGGTCATCGACCTGCGCTCGCTCGCGCCCGTCGACTACGCGACGGTCGAGGCATCCGTGCGCCGCACCGGCCGGCTCGTCGTCGCGCACGAGGCCGGCCAGCAGGGCGGCGTCGGCGCGGAGCTCGCCGCGAGCATCACCGAGCGCTGCTTCGAGTTCCTCGAGGCGGCGCCCGTGCGCGTAACCGGTCACGACATCCCGTACCCGCCCGCGAAGCTCGAGAAGCACCACCTGCCCGACCTCGACCGCATCCTCGACGGTGTGGACCGCGCGCTCGGTCGACCGAACTCGCTGAGCGGAGTGGAGGCGTGACCGGAATGATCAGGGAGTTCCCGCTTCCCGACCTCGGCGAGGGCCTCACCGAGTCCGAGATCGTGGCCTGGCGCGTCGCGGTCGGCGACCGTGTCGAGCTCAACCAGATCATCGCCGACGTCGAGACGGCGAAGGCCGTCGTCGAGCTGCCGTCGCCGTACTCGGGCGTCATCACGGCGCTGCACGCGGCCGAGGGCGAGACCGTGAACGTCGGCGAGCCGCTGTTCTCGTGCGACACGGGCGAGGGCGCCGGCGAGGGCGGTCCCACGGATGCCGCGACTGACGCCCAGGCGACCGCCGAGCCCGCGCCGGCGCCCGAGGCCGACGCAGCACCCGGTCCGAACCTGGTGGGCTACGGCGCCCGCGACGAGGGCGGGCCGAAGCGCCGCGCCCGACGCAGCGCGCTCGCGGCCGACCTCGTGCCGTCCGTCCCCGAGAACGGGGCGGCGACCGACCTCGACGCACCGCCCGCCGGTGGCGCCGGGGCGTCGGCGACGCCGCCGTCGACCGACCTCTCGACGGGTGCGCCCGAGCGTCCGCGCTCGACCCCGCCCGTGCGCAAGCTTGCGCGCGACCTCGGCATCGACCTCGCGACCCTGACCGGCACGGGGGAGCGCGGCCTCATCACGCGCGCCGATGTCGAGGCCGTGGCATCCGGCGCACCCGCGACCGCCGAGGCGACCGTCCCCTCCGCGGACGTCTCGGGCGGCGCTCCGGCAGCCCCGGTCGCCGCCGGTGCGGAACGACCCGCCGAGACGCGCATCCCGATCAAGGGCGTGCGCAAGCACACCGCCGCGGCCATGGTGCAGAGCGCGTTCACGGCCCCGCACGTGACGGAGTTCCTCACGGTCGACGTGACCGCGACCATGGAGCTCCTGCGCGGCATCCGCGACGACCGCGCGTTCGCCGGTCACAAGGTGACGCCGCTCACCGTGGTCGCGAAGGCCGTCTGCATCGCCGCGCGCCGCGCGCCCGAGGTGAACTCGCGGTGGGACGAGGGCGCGCAGGAGATCGTGCAGTACGGCGGCGTCAACCTCGGCATCGCTGCGGCGACCGGTCGCGGGCTCGTGGTGCCGAACATCAAGGGCGCCGAGCGGATGACGCTCATCGAGCTCGCCGACGCGATCTCCGCGCTCGCCGAGACCGCTCGCGCCGGGCGCACGCCGCCGGCCGACCTCTCGGGCGGCACGATCTCGATCACGAACATCGGCGTCTTCGGCATCGACGCGGGCACGCCGATCCTGAACCCGGGCGAGGCGGCCATCCTCGCCATGGGCGCCGTGCGCCGCCAGCCGTGGGAGCACCGCGGCGAGATCGCGCTGCGCGAGCTCATGACCCTGAGCCTCTCGTTCGACCACCGCCTGGTCGACGGCGAACAGGGGTCGCGGTTCCTCGCCGACATCGGCGCGATCCTCCGCGAGCCGGGGCTGGCGCTGACCATAGCGTGACGTCGCGATCGGCGGGAGGATGGGCGTATGGACGCACGCAGCATCCTCTCGCCGGCCGAGACTGACGCGACCCTCGCGGGCTCGGGGTTCCGCAACTCGCAGAGCCACCTCGTGGGCGCCTTCACCACGGCGGACTTCCGCAGCGCGGTGCAGTTCGTGGACGCGGTGGCCGACGTCGCCGAAGAGCTGAACCACCACCCCGACGTGCGGCTCGCCTGGGGCCACGTCGAGTTCGCACTGACGTCCCACGACGTGGGCGGGGTCACCCAGCGCGACGTGGCGCTCGCGCTGCGCATCCGGGCGATCGCCGACGAGCTCGGCGCGACGCCGAGCTGACGTCGCCGATCACCGCTCAGTCGAGGCGGTAGATCCGCTCCTCGACCTCGATGCCGCGCGCGTTCGCGAAGCTCAGCTCGGTGGCGACCTGCACGAAGCCCAGCTTCTCGACGATCGCGATCGAGCGCGCATTGTCGGCGGCGACGCGCACGCGCACCGGGCGGTCGTGTACGGCGTCGAGGAAGAGCCGCACTGCGCGGCTGCCGATGCCCTCGCCCCAGTGCGCCGGGTCGATCCAATAGGTCATCTCGGCCGTGCCCTCGTCGTACCAGCGGGCGACGCTGCCCACGACGGCGCCGTCGGCGCGCACCGTGCGCGCGTCGACCGAGGGGTCGGCGAGGAGTCGACGCCAGTGGGCGTCGAACGTCGCGCGGTCGGTCGGGTCGGGCGGCGTGAAGGCGGCCATCTGCACGGCCGCCTCGTCCTGCTCGAAGGTGAACAGTGCATCGAGATCCCCGTCGCGGGTCGCGCGCAGGGTCACGACATGAGGCTCGCCCATGTCATCTCCTCCAGGATGCCGCGGATGGTGCCGTCGGCGGGTCTGCGCCCAGGGATGCGGGCGCTGTGCGGAGTGGAGTTCAGGAGTCCGAAGGCGGCGTGTGCCCGGAACCTGAGCTCCGTCTCGGCCCGATCGGGCCGGAGTCGGGAGAGGGTGTCCACCCAGTGCTCGACGTAGCGCCGCTGGAGCGAGCGCACCTCGTGCCGCGCGCCACCGTCGAGCTGCTCGAGCTCGCGGTCCTGCACGACGATGACGTCGGCCTCGCCGAGGGCGAAGTCGACGTGGAAGCGGATGAGCGAGCGGAGGGCTGCGGCCGGATCCGGCGCGTCGCGGAGCACGCCCTCTGCGCCCTCGAGGAGCGATCGGCTCGCACCCTCGAGGATCGCCGCGAGCACGGCGGCCTTGCCCGGGAAGTGCCGGTAGACGGCAGGACCCGACACGCCGACGGCGGCGCCCAGGTCTTCGATCGTGACGCCCGCATAGCCGCGCTCGGCGAACAGCGTCGCGGCCGAGCTCAGGATCGCCGCGCGGCGATCGGCCTTGAGCCGCCCGCGCTCGGTGCGCGGCAGGCCGGTCGCCGGGGCGTCGGCCTGTGGGTCCGCGAGGGGGACCGCCGCGTCGTCGAGGGTGCTTGCCATGTCGGTGAGTGCTCGCTAACATCGGGAATCGAGTTAGTGAACACTAACCGAAATGGCGTGCCCGGCACAAGGGGGCACGCCGTCGACGAAGACGGGCAGGCCATGACGACCCTCACGACGGGCATCGACTCCTCGAGCGACGCGGCGCGGCGCAACGCCGCCGGCCATGCGGAACTCGTGCAGGAGCTGCGCGAGAAGCTCGCCACGGCCGCGCGCGGCGGGCCCGAGGCATCCCGGGAACGGCACGTCTCTCGTGGCAAGCTGCTGCCCCGCGACCGCGTCGACCGGCTGCTCGACGAGGGCAGCCCGTTCCTCGAGCTCTCTCCGCTCGCCGCCGACGGGCTGTACGACGGCGACTCGCCGGGCGCCGGCATCATCACGGGCGTGGGGCTCGTGCAGGGCAGGCCGGTCGTGGTCGTCTGCAACGACGCGACGGTGAAGGGCGGAACGTACTACCCGATGACCGTCAAGAAGCACCTGCGCGCGCAGGAGGTCGCCCGCGAGCACCGCCTGCCCTGCGTCTACCTCGTCGACTCGGGCGGCGCGTTCCTGCCCATGCAGGACGAGGTCTTCCCCGACCGCGACCACTTCGGCCGGATCTTCTACAACCAGGCGCAGCTCTCGTCGATGCGCATCCCGCAGCTCGCCGCGGTGCTCGGCTCGTGCACCGCGGGCGGCGCGTACGTGCCCGCGATGAGCGACGAGACCGTGATCGTGCGCAACCAGGGCACCATCTTCCTCGGCGGCCCGCCCCTCGTGAAGGCGGCGATCGGCGAGGTCGTCACGCCCGAGGAGCTCGGCGGCGGCGACCTGCACTCGCGCATCTCGGGCGTGACCGACCACCTGGCCGACGACGACGAGCACGCGCTCGAGCTCGTGCGCGACATGGTTGCGACCCTCCCGCAGCCGGCCGAACGTGCCTGGGCGGTGCGGGAGTCGCGTCCGCCCGCCGTCGACCCGGGCGACCTCCTCGCCGCCGTGCCCGTCGACGTGCAGCAGCCCTACGACGTGCACGAGGTCATCGCGCGGCTGGTCGACGCGAGCGAGTTCAACGAGTTCAAGCCCGAGTACGGCGACACGCTCGTCACGGGCTTCGCGCACATCGACGGCCACCCGGTCGGCATCATCGCGAACAACGGCGTGCTGTTCAGCGAGTCGGCCATGAAGGGCGCGCACTTCATCGAGCTGTGCGACCAGCGGGGCATCCCGCTCGTGTTCCTGCAGAACATCTCGGGCTTCATGGTCGGCCGCGACGCGGAGGCGGGCGGCATCGCGAAGCACGGCGCGAAGATGGTCACCGCGGTCGCCACGACCCGCGTCCCGAAGCTCACGGTCGTCATCGGCGGCTCCTTCGGCGCCGGCAACTACTCCATGTGCGGCCGGGCGTACTCGCCGCGGTTCCTGTGGATGTGGCCGAACGCCCGCATCTCGGTGATGGGCGGCGAGCAGGCGGCATCCGTGCTCTCGACCGTCAAGCGCGACCAGCTCGCGGTGCGAGGCGAAGCGTGGTCGGATGACGCGGAGCAGGCGTTCAAGGCGCCCATCCGCGAGCAGTACGAGCACCAGGGGAGCCCGTACCACTCGACGGCCCGGCTGTGGGACGACGGGATCATCGACCCCGCCGACACCCGCACCGTGCTCGGCCTGGCGTTGGAGCTCGCGAGCCGCACCCCGCTGCCCGAGCCCGCGTTCGGCCTGTTCCGGATGTGACGCGACCCGGCTGCGCAGCAGGTGAGGCGCGGCCCGTTGCGCGGCTTTGATCAGGCCGCCGGGTGGCCCGCCGCCTCGGTGACGCGCCGCACGGCCTCGTCGACTCCGTCGTTCCACGGCGTGCCGTGGCCGGGCAGCACCCACGTCGCCTCGAGGCCCGTGAGCCGCTGGAGCGATGAGATCGCGCCGGCCGGGTCGTCGGTGAACGGTGCCGGCTGGGGGCCGTGCGCGCCCGTGAGCACATGGCGCGTGGTGAGCGCGTCGCCGACGAACACTGCATCGACCGCGGGCACGTGGATGGCGATGCTCCCGGGGGAGTGGCCGGGCAGCCCGATGACCCGCGGCGAGCCCGGGAGGTCGAGCACGTCGCCGTCGCGCACGGTGACGACCTCGGCGACCGGGGTGGTGCGCAGACCGTTCTTGCGCATCGCGTACCAGAGGAACTTCGTAGTGGCGCCGAGCTTCAGGTGGCCCCATTCGGGCTTGGTCGAGACCTCGCCGCGGGCGCGCGCAGCATCCGCTTCGTGCACGAAGACCGGCACGCCGTGGTCGCGGCGGAGGCGCTCGGCGAAGCCGATGTGGTCGCTGTCGCCGTGCGTCAGCACGACGCCGCGCACGTCGTCGACCGAGCGGCCCATCGCGGCGAGCTCGGCGGTGAAGTCTGACCACTGCCCGGCGAGGCCTGCGTCGATGACGGTGACGCCCTCGGGCGTGTCGACGAGGTAGACGGCGACGATGTCGTTGCCGACGCGGTGGAGGTTGGGTCGGAGTTGCATCCTGATTCCTCGATCTGGGTGGCTGGGGTGGACGATAGCTATGTTACATAGCTATGATGGCTACGGTCAATAGCCGACACTGGAGAACGATGAACCGGGAGGACCACATGCCGACACCCGATCGCACGTCGCTCGCCGAGATCGTCGAGGCCGGGCGCGAGCTCCTCGAGCGCGACGGCCTCGACGGCCTCACGATGCAGGCGGTCGCCACTCGCGTGGGCGTGCGCGCGCCGTCGCTCTACAAGCGCGTGAGCAACCGCGACGCGCTCATCACGCTGGTGGCCGACGCCACGCTGCGCGAGCTCGGCGACTCGATCGATGCCGCGCCCGACGTTCGCGACGGCGATCCGCGCGAGCGGCTGCGGGCGATGGCACGTGCGGTCCGCGCATTCGCCCGGCGCCGCCCGGTGGCGTTCCGGCTGATCTTCGCGCCGGGCGCCGAACTGCGCCTCGATCCCGACTCGCTGGCGCGGTCGAGCGCGTCGGTCCTCGCGGTCTCGGCGGAACTGGCGGGCGATGAGCACGCGCTCGACGCCGCTCGAACGTTCACGGCCTGGGCCAACGGGTTCGTGAGCATGGAGCTCGCCGGCGCCTTCCGGCTCGGCGGCGACGTCGACCGCGCGTTCGACTTCGGCATCGAGCGCCTGGTCGACGCGGTCGCGGCGTCCGGCGCTCGCTGACCGCGGCGGCGCACGTGCGCGGCGGCGCGCTGCTTGCCATTTCAGTTAGCGATCACTAACCTAGTTTCGATTCGTGCGCGCTCACCGCGAGCGCGCGAAGCAACGTCGCAGAGAGGCGCCGATGGCCATGCTGAGCACGCCGGGGACCCGGGCCCGATGAAGATCGTCGTCCTCGTGAAGGAGGTCCCCGACACCTACGGGGAGCGCAAGCTCGACCTCGAGACGGGGCTCGCCGATCGCGCCGCGAGCGAGGCGGTGCTCGACGAGATCAGCGAGCGCGCCCTCGAGGTGGCACTGGCCCACGCCGACGCGCACGACGACGTCGAGGTGGTCGCCATGTCGATGGCGCCCGAGGGCGCCGCGACGACGATCCGCAAGGGCCTCGCGATGGGAGCCGCATCGGCCGTGCACATCGCCGACCCCGGCCTTGCCGCCGCGGACCTCGGCCTCACCGCGCGCACCCTCGCCGCCGCGATCCGACGCACCGGCTTCGACCTCGTCATCACCGGCAACCTCTCGACCGACGGCAGCGGCGGCGTGATCCCCGCCATGCTCGCCGAACTGCTCGAGGTGCCGAACGCGACCGCCCTCTCCTCGGTCGAGATCTCCGAGGGCTCGGTGTCGGGAACGCGCAGCGTCGAGGGCGGCACCATGCGCGTGAACGCGCCCATGCCGGCCGTGATCTCGATCACCGAGGCGCTCCCCGACGCCCGCTTCCCGAACTTCAAGGGCATCATGGCCGCGAAGAAGAAGCCGTTCGAGACGCTGAGCGCCGCCGACCTGGGCATCGAACCCGAGGACCTCTCCGTCCCCGTGTCCATCATGACCGCCATCGCCGAGAAGCCGCCGCGCGCGGCCGGGGTCAAGATCACCGATGACGGCGAGGGCGGCACGAGGATCGCGGAGTTCCTGATCGAGAACCGGCTGGTCTGAGAGGACGATCATGACCGACTATCCCGCAGACTCGATCCTCGTCGTGCTCGAGGCGACGTCGACCGGCGAGCTCGCGACGAGCGCGGCCGGCCTCCTCGCGGCCGCCGCGCAGATCGGCACGCCCGTCGCGCTCGCCGTCACCGCACCCGGCCAGGCGCAGTCGCTCGCCGAGCAGGCCGCCGCGCTCGGGGCCGACCGCGTGCTCGCCGTCGAGACGGCCTCGACGCAGTCCGAGCTCACGATCCCGCACGTCGACGCGCTCGCCGCCGCGGCGGCGACCGTCGCGCCCGGTGTGGTGCTCGTCTCGAACTCGACCGACGGCCGCGACATCGCCGGCCGGTTCGCCGCCCGCACCGGCGCGCCGATCGCCGTGGACGCGATCGGCGTCTCGCGCGACGACGAGGGCGTCGTCGCCCACCACTCCGTCTACGGGGGCGCGTTCAACGTCGACTCCGCGGCGACGTTCGGACCGTTCGTCGTGACCGTGCGCCAGGGCGCCATCGATGCCCGCGCCGAAGCCCGCCCCGTCGCCCTCGAGACGCTCGAGGTGACGGCCTCTGGCGCGGCATCCGCAGCCATCGAGTCGATCGAGGCCGTGACCGAGACGTCGAGCCGACCCGAGCTGCGGGGGGCGAAGCGGGTCGTCTCAGGCGGTCGCGGCCTCGGCTCGGCCGAGAAGTTCGCGCTCGTCGAGGAGCTCGCCGACGCCCTCGGCGCCGCCATCGGCGCGTCGCGCGCGGCGGTCGACGCCGGTTACATCCCGGCGAACCACCAGGTCGGGCAGACCGGCGTCTCGGTCTCGCCGCAGCTGTACGTCGCCCTCGGCATCTCGGGCGCCATCCAGCACCGCGCCGGCATGCAGACGGCCAAGAACATCGTCGCCGTGAACAAGGACCCCGACGCGCCGATCTTCGAGGTCGCCGACTTCGGCGTCGTCGGCGACGTCTTCACCGTGGTCCCGCAGCTGATCAGCGCACTCGCCGAACGGAAACGGTGACCCGTGGCCGCGAACGTGCGGAGCCTGCGCAGGGGACTGCCGCGCCGGCGCGGCGGTGAGCCCTGGCCGCCCGCCGGCGACGCGCCCGCCGACGTCCTGGCCGCATCGAGCGAAGCGCCCGCGGTCTCTGCGGTCCCAGTGGAGGCGGTCGCTGAGGCACCGGACGCGTCGGCGACGGCGACTCCCGCCGCAACGGTGGCGACAGCACCGGTCGCGTCGACGCCGGTGGTCGCCGCCGTCGTGCCCGCCGCCGCGGCATCTGGTCACCGGCTCCGAAGCGGACTCCCGCGCGTCCGGGGCGGCCGGCCGTGGCCGGAGGTCGGCGAGGCACCCAGCGCTGCGAACGTCGAAGTGACGGATGCCGCGGCCGCGCTGCAGCCGGCGGCCACTCTCGAGCCCGCCGCGCTCCCGATCGCGTCGACGGCGGCCGAGACGGCACCTGCACCGCAGCTCGCAGCGGCCGCCGCTGCGGCGACGGCAGCGGCCGGCACGGCGCTTCGCCGCGGGCTCCCGAGGGTCGCCGGGGGAGACCCGTGGCCGCCGGCATTCGCGGCCGCTCCGGTCGCTGAGCCCACGACGCCGGTCGCCGAGCCCGCGACGCCGACGCCGACCAGGGTGCCGGAGGTATCCGCACCGATCGCGGAGTCCGCGCCTGCCGCGCCCGTGGCGGCATCCGCACCGCCCGCCGGGGCCGTCGAGCCGTCGCCTGCGGCGCCCGCCCCCGTCGCCGCGGCCGCCGCGGCATCCGTGCCGACGGTGCCCGCAGCACCCACCCGGCCCTCCGAGCCGGCAGCGCCGGTCGCGCCGCCCGCGGCGCCCACCCGACCGCCCGCGCCGGCCGCGCCGCCCGCGCCGCCCGCGCCTGCCGCGGCACCGAGCGCTCCCACCAGGCCGGCTCCGAAGCACTACGGCCCGCTGACCGCCAGGCAATGGGTCGGGGCATCCGTCGTCGGCATCCTCGCGATCATCGGCGCCGCGACCATCGTGGTGCAGCTCACGCGGTGGTTCATGGGGCTGGACTTCATGCAGGATTTCCTCGCGACCTACCCCGGCGAGACGCCCCTTCCCGAGGGCGCGCCGGTGGGGTTGCCGGCCTGGCTCGGCTGGCAGCACTTCTTCAACGTGTTCCTGATCGTGCTGATCATCCGCTCGGGATTGCAGGTCCGCACCGAGCAGCGACCCCCGGCCTACTGGACGCCGCGCTGGGCGAAGGGCGGGCAGGGCCGGATCAGCCTGAACCTGTGGTTTCACCAGTCGCTCGACATCCTGTGGCTCGTGAACGGCCTGGTCTTCGTCGTGCTGCTGTTCGCGACCGGGCAGTGGATGCGCGTCGTGCCGACGAGCTGGGAGATCGTGCCGAACGCGATCTCCGCCCTGCTGCAGTACCTCTCGTTGAACTGGCCGCTCGAGAACGGCTGGGTGAACTACAACAGCCTCCAGGTGCTCGCCTACTTCGTCACGATCTTCATCGCAGCGCCGCTCGCGGCGCTGACCGGGGTGCGCATGTCGGGGCTGTGGCCGAAGCAGGCGGCGACGCTCAACCGCATCTATCCCGTCGAGTGGGCGAGGGCCGTGCACTTCCCGGTCATGCTGTACTTCGTCGCCTTCATCGTGGTGCACGTCACGCTCGTCTTCCTCACCGGAGCGCTGCGCAACCTCAACCACATGTACGCCGCCCAGGACGCCGACGGCTGGCTGGGCTTCTGGATCTTCGTCGCGTCGCTCGTGGTCATCGCGGCGGCGTGGGTCGCCGCCCGCCCCTCGCTGCTCGCGCCGATCGCGGGGATGTTCGGCAAGGTCGGCCGGTAACCCTTGTCATTTCAGTTAGCGGCCGCTAACATCGAATCCAGTTAGTGCGCGCTAACTGGATGGCGCGCGGACGACGTCGCAGAGAGGCGCGGATGGTCACGCTCACGAGCCCACCCGATCGGGCATCGGAACCGATGCGCACCACCGCACCCCGCCCGTTCGAACGCGTGCTGGTCGCCAACCGCGGCGAGATCGCCGTGCGGGTCATCCGCACGCTGCGCCGCCTGGGCATCCGCTCCATCGCCGTGTACTCCGACGCCGACGCCGACGCGCCGCACGTGCGACTCGCCGACGAGGCCGTGCGCATCGGGCCGGCCCTCGCGACCGAGAGCTACCTCGACCCCGAGCGCATCGTCGCCGCCGCCCTCGAGACGGGCGCCGAGGCGATCCACCCGGGCTACGGATTCCTCTCCGAGCACGCCGGGTTCGCCGAGGCGTGCCGCGATGCCGGGCTGGTGTTCGTCGGACCCGGCATCGAGGCGCTCGAGGTGATGGGCGACAAGATCCGCGCGAAGCGGCACGTCGAGGCGTCCGGCGTGCCGACCGTGCCCGGCATCGCCGACCCCACGCTCGACGACGCCGCCCTCATCGCCGCCTCGGCGACCGTCGGCTTCCCGCTGCTCGTGAAGCCCTCGGCGGGCGGCGGCGGCAAGGGCATGCAGGTCGCGCGTGACGCCGACGAGCTCGCCGCCGCGCTGCCCGCGGCCCGCCGCATCGCCCTCGCCGCGTTCGGCGACGACACGATGCTCATCGAGCGACTCATCGAGCGCCCGCGCCACATCGAGGTGCAGGTGCTCGCCGACGCCCACGGCACCGTCGTGCACCTCGGCGAGCGCGAGTGCTCGCTGCAGCGTCGTCACCAGAAGGTCATCGAGGAGGCGCCCTCGCCGCTGCTCGACGCCGCGACGCGTTCGCGCATCGGACAGGCGGCGTGCGACGCAGCCCGCAGCGTCGACTACCTCGGCGCGGGCACGGTCGAGTTCCTGGTGTCGGATGCCGCGCCCGACGAGTTCTTCTTCATCGAGATGAACACGCGGCTCCAGGTGGAGCACCCGGTGACCGAGCTCGTCACCGGGATCGACCTCGTGGAGCAGCAGCTCCGGATCGCCGCCGGCGAGCCGCTCGCGATCACGCAGCAGGACATCGAGCTGCACGGGCACGCGATCGAGGCCCGCGTCTACGCGGAGACACCGCACCGCGGCTTCCTCCCGTCCACCGGTGAGGTGCTCGCCTGGCGTGCCCCGGTCGGCGACGGCGTGCGCGTCGACGCCGGCATCGACGAGGGCCTCGAGATCACCGCCCACTACGACCCGATGATCGCCAAGGTGATCACGTTCGGCTCCGATCGCGCCGAGGCGCTCGACCGACTCGACCGGGCGCTCGCCGACACCGTCGTGCTCGGCGTCGACACGAACATCGCCTTCCTGCGGCGGCTGCTGGCCGATCCCGCCGTGCGGGCCGGCGACCTCGACACCGGACTCATCGATCGGATGCCCGAGGGCGACGCCGCCGCCGTGTCGCCGTCGCTCGTCGATGCGGCCGCGCGCCGATTCGCGAACGACGACGTCGTCGACCGGCTCACGTCGTCCGACGGAGGACCGACGGCCTGGTGGTCGGCCGCGGGCTGGCGTCCGGGATCCGTCCGCCACGTCGACGTGCTGCTCGCCCCCCGCGATCATCCGCACGACGTCCGCACGGTCGTGGCTGAGCCCGACGGTGCGGCCGCACGCCCGGCCGACTCGGTCGTCCGGGTCGGCGACGACGGGGCGGTCTGGGTGCACGGCGACGGCGAGTCGTCCGCCTTCGTGCGCATCGACCGTCGCACCCGCGCCGAGCAGCGGCGCGCCGCGACCGAACGCGGCGGCCTCGCCGCCGAGCCCGACCTCCGCTCGCCCATGCCGGGCACCGTCACCGCGGTGTTCGCCGCCGACGGCGACCGCGTCGAGGAGGGCGACGCCATCGTCGCCATCGAGGCGATGAAGATGGAGCACCGCGTCGTCGCCGCCGTCGACGGCACCGTGCGCCTGAGCGTCGCCGTGGGCGATCTCGTGAGCCGCGACCAGGCGGTCGCGCGCATCGAGCCGCACCCCGCGGCATCCGAACCCCAGTCCATCGACGGCCCTCACGAGGGCGCCGTCGCGAACGCATCCGACCAGGAATGAGGAGCACCATGCACGACCTGACCGACGAGGAACAGCAGCTGTACGACATGGTCTGCGAGTTCGCCGACACCGTCGTCGCGCCGCAGGCCTACGAGGCCGACCGGGCGCACGAACTGTCGATGGACGTCGTCGCGCAGATGGGCGAGCTCGGGCTCTTCGGCCTGCCGTTCCCCGAGGACGTCGGGGGCCAGGGCGGCGACTACATGGCACTGTGCCTCGCGATCGAGGCGCTCGCCCGCGTCGACCAGTCGATCGCGATCACCCTCGAGGCCGCCGTCGGCCTCGGCGCGATGCCGATCTACCGCCACGGCACCGAGGAGCAGAAGGCGCAGTTCCTGCCCGACCTCGTCGCGGGCCGCGCCCTCGCCGGCTTCGGCCTCACCGAGCCCGAGGCCGGATCCGACGCCGGCGCCACCCGCACCACGGCCGTGCTCGACGGCGACGAGTGGGTCATCAACGGCTCGAAGCAGTTCATCACCAACTCGGGCACGCCGATCACGTCGTTCGTCACGGTCACGGCGGTCACCGGCGAGCGCACGCGCCCCGACGGCTCCACCTCGAAGGAGCTCTCCACGATCATCGTGCCGAACGGCACGCCCGGCTTCACGGTCGGCCCGGGCTACGACAAGTCCGGCTGGCGCGCGTCCGACACCCACCCGCTGACGTTCGACGACGTCCGCGTGCCGGCCGCCAACCTGCTCGGCGAGCGCGGACGCGGCTTCGCCAACTTCCTCCAGGCGCTCGACGAGGGCCGCATCGCGATCGCCGCGCTCGCAACGGGCGCGGCCCAGGGATGCCTCGACGAGGCCCTGGCCTACGCGAAGACCCGCAACGTCTTCGGCGTGCCCATCGCAAGCCACCAGTACATCGCGTTCACCATCGCCGGGATGCAGGCCCGCGTGCACACCGCCCGTCTCGCCTGGCACGACGCCGCCCGCCGGGCCGATGCCGGCCTCCCGTTCAAGAAGGAGGCCGCGATCGCGAAGCTCGTCTCGAGCGACGCCGCCATGCTGAACGCCCGCGACGCGACCCAGATCTTCGGCGGCATGGGCTTCATGAACGAGACGACCGTGGCCCGGCACTACCGTGACTCGAAGATCCTCGAGATCGGCGAGGGCACGAACGAGGTGCAGCTCATGGTCATCGCCCGCGAGCTCGGGCTGGCCGGATAGGGGCGGCTCGGCCGCCGGGAAGGAACGAGCGTCATGACGGATGCCCCGATGCGCGAGGTCGTGCAGCGCGGACTCTGGTTCGAGGAGTTCGAGGAGGGCGTACGCTACCTGCACCGCCCGGGCCGCACGGTGACGGAGGCCGACAACGTGCTCTTCACCACGCTCACCATGAACCCGCAGCCGCTGCACCTCGACGCGGCCTGGTCGGCGCGCCAGCCGTTCGGCCGCATCCTCGTGAACTCGCTGTTCACGCTGTCGACCCTCGTCGGCCAGTCCGTTGCGCAGCTCACGCAGGGCACGCTCGTCGCCAACCTCGGCTTCGGCGCGGTCGCGTTCCCGAACCCGGTGTTCGTGGGCGACACCCTCTACGGCGAGAGCGTCGTCGAGTCGAAGCGGCTGTCGTCGTCGCGGCCCGGCGAGGGCATCGTCGTGCTCGGGCACACCGCGCGCAACCAGGACGGCGTGGTGGTCGCCACGGCGTCGCGCACGATGCTCGTGTGGACGCGCGAGGCGGGCGAGCAGCAGGGGCTCGCCGGCGGCGGCGGGGCCGCGGCATCCGGGAGCGACGGATGACGCACCCGCCGTTCCGCTTCGGCCCGGCGCTGCTGTTCTGCCCGGCCGACCGCCCCGACCGGTACGCGAAGGCGGCCGAGCGGGCCGACGCGGTGATCCTCGACCTCGAGGACGCCGTCGCCGATGCCGACAAGCGCGCCGCGCGCCTCGCGCTCGTCGAGTCCCGCCTCGACCCCGGGCGCGTCATCGTGCGCGTGAACCCGGCCGGCGGCCCCGACTTCGTCGACGACCTCGCAGCCGTCGCCGCCACGGAGTACCGCACCGTGATGCTCGCGAAGTGCGAGGGCACCGCCGACCTCGTCGACCTCGAGGACTTCGAGGTCATCGCGCTCTGCGAGACCGCCCGCGGCGTGCTCGCCGCGGCCGAGGTCGCCGCACTCCCGAACGTCTCCGCGCTGATGTGGGGGGCCGAGGACCTCGTCGCGTCGCTCGGCGGGTCCTCGAGCCGGCACGCCGACGGCCGGTACCGCGAGGTCGCGACGCACGCCAGGTCCCAGGTGCTGCTCGCGGCGGGTGCGCACGAGGTCGCGGCGATCGACACCGTGCACCTCGAGATCGGCGACCTCGACGGCCTGCGGGCCGAGGCGACGGATGCCGCGGCGGTCGGCTTCTCGGCCACGGCGTGCATCCACCCCTCCCAGGTGGCCGTCGTGCGCGACGCCTTCCAGCCCGACCCAGAGCGCCTGGAGTGGGCCCGTGCCGTGCTCGCGGCGGCCGCTCACGAGCCGGGCGTGTTCGCCTTCCGCGGCGCGATGGTCGACGCGCCGCTGCTGCGCCAGGCGGAGGCCGTCGTGCGTCGCGCCGGCCGCTGAACCGCCTCACCCGCGATTCGCCCCCCGATGAGGGCACATATCACGCCCGGTGTCCTGCATTCGGGGGACACGCCGTACCGGAAGCGCAAACGATTCGGTAACGGTTCGCAGAATTTCGCGGGTTCGCCGGGGGACAAGTACCCCGAGGACGTATCCTCGGAGTCAATCCTGGGGAGGAGGAGCGCGTGGCACGACGGCACATCCAGCGCGCCCGCACGGCGAGCGTCGCGGGGGCGACGCTCGTCGAGGACGGCATCACGACCGCGATCGACGACGCGGCGAGCGTCACCGCGTCGACGACGACGCCGGTGCTTCGCGTCGAGACGGTCGAGACGAACACCATGTCGGGGCCGATCATGGTCCCGGTGCGGCGACCGCTCGGCGACACCGGCATGACGACGCATCCGCTTGCGCTCGGAGGCAGCACCTTCGGGTGGACGCTCGGCCGCAACGAGGCGTTCGACGTGCTCGACCGCTTCGCCGGCACCGGTGGGGGCCTCGTCGACACGGCCGACAGCTACGCGGCGGGTCGCAGCGAGTGCATCCTCGGCTCGTGGATGCGCGACCGGAACACGCGTGACCGCATGCGCGTCATGACGAAGGTCGGACGCCACCCCGACCACCGGGGGCTCGCGCCGGTCGACATCCGCGCGGCGGTCGACGACTCGCTCCAGCGCCTCGGCACCGATCGGATCGACGTGCTGTTCTTCCACGGCGACGACCCCGAGGTGCCGCTCGAGGAGAGCCTCGGCGAGGTCGACGCGCTCATCACGGCCGGCAAGGTGCTCGCGATCGGCGCGGCCGACTTCTCGCCCGAGCGCCTCATCGAGGCGCGGGTGCTGGCCGCGAACGGCCTGCCGCGGTTCGAGCTCCTGACGACGCGCTACAACCTGATGGAGCGCAAGCCGTTCGAGGGCGCCACCGAGCTCGTCGCGCACGCGCAGGGCCTCGCGGTGCTGCCGTACTTCGCGCTCGCGAACGGCTTCCTCGGCGGGCGGGTGCGCCGTCGCGCCGACGTGCGCCACGACGCCCGTGGCCACCGCGTGGCGAAGCACCTCGGCCGTCGCGGCCACCGCGTGCTGGCCGCCGTCGACGAGATCGCGTTCGCGCACGGCGTGCAGCCCGCGTCGATCGCGCTGGCGTGGCTCCTCGCGAAGCCCACCGTCGTCGCGCCGGTGGCGAGCGCCACGCGGCCCGACCAGGTCGAGGCGCTCATCGCCGCGGCATCCGTCGAGCTGCACCGCTCGGAGCTCGTCGAGCTCGACCGCGCATCCGCCTGAGCCGGCCGGCCCGCGGGGCCCGTGAGCCGCGCCGAGACGTCTCAGCCTGCCCATCGGCGGCGTCGTGACATAGGCTGTTCGGGATGAACGGCGCCGTCGACCTCCCACTCGGCCAGGCCGAACTCTCGTTCACGGCAGCAGGCGACGCGCGGGTTCGGCGCAGCGTGCTCTCCTCTGGCGTGCGGGTCCTCTCCGAGCACGTGCCCGGCAGTCGCAGCGTCACCGTCGGCTTCTGGGTCGCGGTGGGCTCGCGCGACGAGCAGCACGCGGATGCCGCGCACCCCGCGACGTACGGCTCGACGCACTTCCTCGAGCACCTGCTGTTCAAGGGCACGACGAGCCGCACGGCGCTCGACATCGCGATCTCGTTCGACGCCGTCGGGGGCGAGCACAACGCGCTCACGGCCAAGGAGTACACCTGCTACTACGCCAAGGTGCAGGATCGCGACCTCCCGATGGCCGTCGAGGTGCTCGCCGACATGTTCACGTCGTCGCTGCTCGACCCGGTCGAGTTCGACAACGAGCGCGGCGTCATCCTCGAGGAGCTCTCGATGGCCGGCGACGACCCCGCCGACGTCGCGAACGAGAAGTTCTTCGAGGCCGTGCTGGGGGAGCATCCGCTCGGCCGCCCGATCGGCGGCAACCCCGTGACCATCCGCGCCGCCACCCGCGACGCCGTGTGGGAGCACTACCGCGCCAACTACCGGCCGCAGGACCTGGTGGTCACGGTCGCGGGCGCGGTCGACCACGACGCGCTCGTCACCGACCTCACGGCGGCGCTCACCCGCCACGGCTGGGACCTCGGCGTCGAGGCCGCACCGGTCGACCGACGCAGCGAGGCGCCCGCGATGCTCGCGTCCGGCACCCCGCTCACGGTCGTCGAGCGCCCGATCGAGCAGGTCAACCTGCTGCTCGGGGTGCCCGGCATCGTCGCGACCGACGAGCGTCGCTCCACCATGAGCGTGCTCAATGCGATCTTCGGCTCGGGCATGTCGTCGCGGCTCTTCCAGCAGGTGCGGGAGCGCCGCGGGCTCGCCTACGCGGTGTACTCGTTCGCGCCGGCCTACTCCGACGCGGGCCTGTTCGGCATGTACGCGGGGTGCGCCCCCTCGAAGGCCGGCACCGTCGCCGGGCTCATGCGCACCGAGCTCGAGCGCGTCGCCGAGCACGGCGTCACCGACGACGAGCTGCGCCGCGCCTCCGGGCAGCTCGCCGGCGCATCGGCGCTCGCGCTCGAGGACTCCGACACCCGCATGTCCCGGCTCGGGCGCTCCGAGCTCACGCTCGGCGAGTTCGCCGACCTCGACGAGGCCCTCCGCCGCATCTCGCTCGTCACCGTCGACGACGTGCAGGCGCTCGCGGCCGACCTCGTCTCCCGGCCGTTCTCCCTGGTCGCCGTGGGCGCGACCGACGAGGCGGCGCTCCACGGCGCGGTCGACGAGATCGCCGCCGGCACCGACGTCGCCTGACGCCGGATCCGACCGACGCAGTTCACGACCGCGACGCAGTACAGGAAAGCAGGACCGTGCCACACCACCTCTACCTCGTCCGCCACGGCGAGCAGCTCGATGCGGAGCACGGCATGCCCGACGGACCCCTCTCGCCGCGCGGCCGCCGCCAGGCGGAGCTGCTCGGTGAGCGCCTCGGCGGCGTTCCGTTCGACCACGCGTGGCACTCGCCGTTGCAGCGCGCCGCCGAGACCGCGGCGATCATCGCCGCGAAGATGCCCGCCCTCGAGCCCGAGCCGTCGGCGCTGCTCTTCGACTGCATCCCGTCGGGTCCGGCGCCCGAAACGCCGAAGGTCTACGAGGGCTTCTTCGGGTCGGTCACTGAGGCCCAGATCGAGGCGGGCAGTGCGCAGATGGCGGATGCCGCGGCGGAGTTCCTGCGGTCGCACCGTGAAGACCGGCACGACCTGCTCATCACGCACAACTTCGTCATCGCGTGGCTCGTGCGCGAGGCGCTCGGTGCGCCCGACTGGCGCTGGCTCTCGATCAACCAGGCGAACTGCGGGCTCACGGTGCTCACGCAGAAGAGCGGGCGCCCGTGGAGCCTGCTCGTGCACAACGACATGGCGCACCTGCCGCCCGAGCTGCGCACGGGACTGCCCGAGCAGTACGCGCTGTAGGGCGCGCGTGCCCACGCCCGCGCCTGCTCAGCCGACGCGCTTGCCGTACCAGTGCGTCGCGTTCGGGTTCGCGTTGTAGGGCTCGACCTCGACGTAGCCGCTCGAGCGGTAGAGCCCGCCCGCAGCCTCGAGGCTCGCGTTCGTGTCGAGCACGAGCTCCTGCGCCCCGAACTCGACGGCGCGACGCTCGAGCTCGTGGAGCAGCTGCCGCCCGGCGCCCTTGCCGCGCGCGTTCGGCGAGAGCCAGAGGTGCTTCACCTCGAAGCGCACCTCGTACGTCTCGGGCCGGCGCTGGATGCGACGCACGCCGCCGCAGCCGATGACCTCGCCGCGATCGTCCTCGACGACGAGGAACACGCCTGCCGGCGGCGTGAACTGCTCCGGCGTGGGATACGTCGGACGGTACTCGCCCTGCTCCGCCGGGAATCCGGCCGCGCGTTCGGCGAAGTATGCATCGAGCAGGGCGAGCGCCTCGGCGCTCGTGACGTCGACCTCTCGGAACCGCATGGCCCCAGCCTAGGGCGGGCCGGCCGGGGCATCCGACCGCCCTTGCTAGGGTGAAGCACGTGACGATACGGGTCGCCGTGGCCGGAGCCACGGGCAAGATGGGACGCCTCGCGATCGACCTCATCGAGGCATCCGACGACCTCGAACTGCATGCGGCGCTCGATTCGAGCTCGGAGCTCGACGAGATGCTCGGCGCCGACGTCGCGCTCGACGTCACGCACCCGGCCGCGAGCGCCGGCATCGTGGAGTTCGCCACGGGCGCCGGCATCCCGATCGTCGTGGGCACCTCGGGCTGGTCGCACGACCGCATTGCCGAGATCGCGCAGTTCGTGCGTGGCCACGACGACGCCGGTGCGGTGCTGTTCATCCCCAACTTCTCGATCGGCAGCGTGCTCGGCACTGCCTTCGCGGCCCTCGCGGCGCGGTTCTTCGACTCGATCGAGATCGTCGAGGCCCATCACGCCGGCAAGGTCGACTCGCCGTCGGGCACCGCCGTGCGCACCGCCGAGCTCATCGGCGAGGCGCGCGCCGCGATCGGCCCGGTGTCGGCGCCGCACGCCGACCAGCGCGCCCGCGGCCAGCTCGTCTCGGGCGTGCCCGTGCACAGCCTGCGCCTCAACGGGCTCCTCGCCGAGCAGCGCGTGGTGCTCGGCGGCGACGGCGAGACGCTCACGATCGCGCACTCGACCGTGTCGTCGACGGCCTACGAGCAGGGGATCCTCCTCGCGCTGCGACGTGCGCCGTCGGCCACGGGCGTGATCGTCGGCCTCGACGCGCTGCTCGACCTCGGGCTCCCGGGCGCCCCGTGACCACGCGTGCGGGCGCCATCCTCATGGCGGTGCTGCTCGCGATCTACCTCGTGCTCGTCGGCTGGCGGGCGGTGCAGTTCGTGGCCACCGGCGAGCCCGTCGCCGTGGGCATCGGCATCGCGCTCATCGTGCTGCCGGTAATCGCGGCGTGGGCGCTGTGGCGCGAGATCGCGTTCGGCGTGCAGTCGCAAGCGCTCATGCGACGCCTCGAGGCCGAGGACGGGCTCGACCTCGGCATCCCGACCACGCCGAGCGGCCGGGCCGAGCGCGCCGGTGCGGATGCCGCGTTCCCCGCGTTCCGCGAGGCGGCGGAGGCCGAACCCGATTCCTGGCGCGCCTGGCTGCGCCTCGGCCTCGCCTACGACGCCGCGGGCGACCGCCGACGCGCGCGCAGCGCCGTGCGCCGCGCGATCACGCTCGAGCGCGCGGAGCGCTGAGCATCGCGTCGAGCGCCGACTCGACGGTCACGTGCTCGAAGCGGAAGCCGTCGTCGATGAGGCGCTGCGGCCGCACCTTCTGGCTCGAGAGCAGCAGTTCGTCGGCGGCGCGGCCGAGCGCGAGCTCGAGCATGCGCTCGGGCACTGCGAGCGTGTAGGGGCGGTGCATCCGCTCGGCCATCGCGGTCATCACCCGGTCGGCGGTCGCGGGGGTCGGGCCGGCGAGGTTCACCGGTCCCGACACGTGCGAGCCGAGCAGGTGCGCGATGCCCGCGATCTCGTCGTGCAGGGAGATCCAGGGCCAGTGCTGGCCGCCCGTGCCGAGGCGGCTCGACAGCCCGAACCGGGTGAGCGTGCCGACGCGCTGCAGGGCCCCGCCGTGGCCTACCACGATGCCCGTGCGGAACACGACCGTGCGGGTCTCGTCGGGTGCGAGCGATGCTGCGCCCTCCCAGCGCTGCACGACCTCGGCGAGGAAGCCCGAGCCCGCACTCGAGAATTCGGTCAACAGCTCGCCGGGCCGGTCGCCGTAGTAGCCGACGGCGGACGCGCTGAGGAACACCGCCGGCGGACGCCGCGCCTTGCGCATCGCGTCGGCGAGCGTGCGCGTCGCGGTCACGCGCGAGTCGACGATCTCGCCGCGGTAGCCCTTCGTCCACGGCAGCCGGGCGAGCGAGGCGCCCGAGAGGTTGACGACCGCGTCGACGCGGTCCATGACGGTGAAGTCGATGATCCCCGACGCCGGCGACCAGGATGCCTCGTCCGCGCCCTGGGCACGGCGCCGCACCAGCCGCACGACCTCGTGGCCCTCGGCGGTGAGCCGCTCGCTGAGGGCCGTTCCGAGGAATCCGGAGGCGCCGGCGATGAGGATCCGCACGTCAGGCGAGCTCGGCTTCGATCGTGATCGGGATGGCGAGCGCCTGCGAGATGGGGCAGTTCGCCTTGGCGTCGTCGGCGAAGCGCTCGAACTCCTCCTCGGTGATGCCAGGCACGCGCGCGCTGACGAGCAGGTGGCTGCCGAGCACTCCGCGGCCCGCCTCGAACGTCACGGCCGCGGTGGCCTGGATGCTCTCGGCCGGGTGGCCGGCCTGCGCGAGCGCGAGCGAGAGCGCCATGCAGAAGCACGCGGAGTGCGAGGCGGCGAGGAGCTCCTCGGGATTCGTCGTGTTGGCCACGCCCGCCGCCCGTGCATCCCAGTTCACCCCGAAGGTCGCGAGCCCCGACGAGTCAAGGGACACGTCGCCGGACCCCTCGAACAGCGTGCCCTTCCAGATGGTGGTCGCTTCAGACGTCAGTGCCATGTGGTCCTCCTCCTCGAGCCGGGATCCCAGCCTAGCCCGGGGGGCACCGGCGTCGTCAGGTCCTGGGGATGACTCGAGCCCGCACCAGCAGGAGGTACAGCTGGCAGCCGAGGCAGTAGCCGAACACGGCGTTGAGGAAGGCCGCGACGAACGCCAGCGACGCAGCGATCGGCACCGCGAGCTGCAGCCCGAACGCGCCGAGCAGCACGCCCGCGACGGTCACCGCGAACCCGACGCCCTGGGCGAACGTCGGCGGCCGCGGGTCCTCGAGCTCGTCGGGCGGCGCGAGGCGTGGTCGCACGAAGCGCTTGAAGAGCAGGCCGAACGGATGCCGCCGGACGCCCGCGAACGCGCCCCAGGCGAACAGCGCGGCGAGGCCCGTGAGCAGCAGCCACGCGGCGAGGCCGGCGCCGCCGAAGCCGAGCACGGCGACGACGAGGAGCAGCACGGCCGTGATGCCGGCGGTGAAGCGCGGGCCGCGCGGATCGATGCCGGCGGGTTCAGGATGGGACACGGGACCTCCCGGTGAGTTCGTCGAGGCGGTCGCGCACCTCGTGCGAGCGCGGCACCCCGGCGATGCGGGCCGTCGTCGCGCCGCGCGCGTCGAGGATGAGCGTGGTGGGCGTCTGCAGCACGTGGAACCGGTCGGCCACGTCGGGCCGGTGCGTGAGGTCGACCTCCACGTGGCGCACGCCGGCGTAGTCGTCCGCGATCGACGCGAGCTCGCGGGCCGTGGCGGGGCAGCGGCTGCAGTAGGCGGTCGAGAACTGCACGAGCGTCGCCGAGTCGCCGAAGGCCTCGGTCGCGACGCCGAGGTCGCGGCTCGCGGTCGCGGTGGTCAACGTCGCTGCGTCATCGCCGGCTCGGCTCGCGTCGCGGACGGTGCGGACGCGTCCGGTGCGCCACCTCCACGCGAGGCCGATCGCCGCGGCCGCGGCGGGCAGCGCGACGGCGGCGATGAGCGCGGCCGGCCAGTCCATGCGGGGATGCTACGCCGACGCGGCATCCGCCCGGCCCGGTATGACGGCGGATGACGCACGGCGGGGTTACCATCGACGCGATGGCCGCGACGATCCTGACGCCCTACGAAGACCTCCTGCGCGACGTGCTCGAGCACGGCACGCACAAGACGGACCGCACGGGCACCGGCACGCGCAGCGTGTTCGGCCGCCAGCTGCGGTTCGACCTCGCGCAGGGGTTCCCGCTCGTCACCACCAAGCGGGTGCACTTCAAGTCGATCGCGTACGAGTTGCTCTGGTTCCTGCGCGGCGACTCCAACGTGCGGTGGCTGCAGGAGCACGGCGTCAGCATCTGGGACGAGTGGGCGGATGCCGCTGGCGAGCTGGGCCCCGTCTACGGCGTGCAGTGGCGCTCCTGGCCGACCCCGGGTGGCGACACCATCGACCAGATCTCGCAGGTCATCGAGCAGATCCGGGTGAACCCCGACTCGCGCCGGCTCATCGTCTCGGCGTGGAATCCCGCCGACATCCCCGACATGGCGCTCGCGCCGTGCCACGCGCTGTTCCAGTTCTACGTGGCCGACGGACGGCTGTCGTGCCAGCTCTACCAGCGCAGCGCCGACCTGTTCCTGGGCGTGCCGTTCAACATCGCGTCCTACGCACTGCTCACGCACATGGTGGCGCAGCAGACCGGCCTCGAGGTCGGCGACTTCGTCTGGACGGGCGGCGACTGCCACATCTACGACAACCACGTCGAGCAAGTGACCGAGCAGCTCTCGCGCGACCCCTATCCGGCGCCCACGCTGCGGTTCGCGCGCACGCCCGACTCGATCTTCGACTACGAGTACGACGACTTCGTCGTCGAGGACTACCAGCACCATCCGGCGATCCGCGCGGCCGTCGCCGTATGACGAGCGCTGCGGATGCCGCGGCGCCGGAGCCCGCGGCTGGGGCGGCCCGGCCGCGCATCGGCCTGATCTGGGCGGAGTCCGCGGGCGTCATCGGCCGCGACGGCGGCATGCCCTGGCACGTGCCCGAAGACCTGGCGCATTTCAAGGAGGTCACGCTCGGCGCGCCCGTCGTCATGGGCCGCCGCACGTGGGAGTCCCTGCCGCCGCGGTTCCGTCCCCTGCCCCGACGCGCCAACATCGTGGTGACGCGCAACGACGCGTGGGCCGCCGACGGCGCCGTGCGCGCGGCATCCGTCGACGACGCGCTGACGCTCGCCGCGGCCGGCGATCCGCCATGGATCTGGGTCATCGGCGGCGCCGACCTCTTCGGGCAGCTCATGCCGACGGCCGACCGCCTCGAGGTCACCGAGCTGCGCGCGTCAGGCGGCGGCGACGCGGTCGCACCCGAAGCGGGCGACACCCCGGCACCCCGGGTCGACCCCGCGTCATGGCACCTCGCCCGCGTCGAGCCGCCCACGGGCTGGCTGCCCTCTCGCTCGGGCCTCGAGTACCGCTTCCTGCGCTACCTCCGCGCCCGGCGGACCCACGACCTCTCTGGCCCCCGCGACTCCTGAAAAGAAGGACATCGCATCGCGCCGCGCCGCGCCGCGCCGAGGATGGTGCTCTCCCATCCAGCGACTTCGATGCCCGCACTTGGCCTTCGGCGTTGATGCCCGTACTCGCTGGGGCATTGATGCCCGTCCTTGTTTTGAGGAGTCGCTGGGGTGCGTCCTTGTCTTCGGGGGTCTCCGGGAGCGAGAGCTCATCTTCTCTGGGTCGGAATGGCTGGGCGAGGTAAACTCGCGGCGTGGTTCGGAGCAGCTCCCGCTCATTCTCGGAGGGAAGGGGCTCTCGGCCTTGAGTGCGGAGTCGTCCTGCACAGTGGCGCATCCGCGTCGAACTCCACGGAAGCGAGTTCGGCGCGACGGGCAGGGAGGGTGAACGGCGAGACTCGGGCGGTGAGATTCGAGCGTGAGACAGCGGGACTCGGCGGAATCGCACGCAGATCCGATCTGCGGAGGATCGGACTCGATGACGAAACCATTCGCATCCTGGTCGCGCACGGTCGACTGATCCGAGTGCGTCAGGCGTGGTACGCGTTGCCCGAGACCGACGCCGACGTGCTGCGAGCATGCAGCCTGGGCGGGCGGTTGGCGTGTGCGAGCGCCCTCCGCTTCCATGGCGAGGCGGTCGACGATGCGGGCGTCCTGCACGTCGAGCTGCCTGCGAACGCGATGGCGCGGAAGCTCGAGGGTGATTGGGATCACGTGCGGCTGCATCAGCCTCGAAGTCCGTCGATGGGGAATCGGGCCGTCGTCGACCTCTGCGCCGCCCAGCGTCAGTGGGAGCGGTGCGGGCGGGCGACCCGATAGCCTTGAGCACGTGGCTCAGGACAACCCCTTCGGACAGGTGCTCGTCGCGCTCGTCACGCCGATGACGGCGGACGGCGAGGTCGATTGGCCCGGGGTCGAGAAGCACATCGACGACGTCATCACCGCGGGCGCCGACGGCATCGTGGTCACGGGCACGACGGGGGAGACCTCGACGCTCACCGACCCCGAGAAGATCCGCCTCGTCGAGGTCGGGAAAGACGTCGCGGGCGGGCGGGCGAAGATCATCACGGGCGGCGGCTCGAACGAGACCGCCCACGCGATCGAGCTCTACAAGCACTCCGAGCAGGCCGGCGCCGACGGCATCATGATCGTCACGCCGTACTACAACAAGCCGACGCAGGCGGGCATCCTCACGCACTTCCGGCTGGTGGCGGATGCCACGGACCTCCCGGTCATCCTCTACGACATCCCCGGGCGCACGGGCGTGCCCATCAAGTACGAGACGATCCTGCGGCTCGCCAAACACCCGAACATCCTCGCGATCAAGGACGCCAAGGGCGACTTCAGCGAGGTGAGCCGCGTGCTCAACCAGACCGACCTCATGTACTTCTCGGGCGACGACGCGAACGTGCTGCCGCACCTCGCGATCGGGGCGACGGGCCTCATCGGCGTCACCGCGAACATCGCGCCCGCGCCGTACCGCACCATCGTCGACGCCGTGAACGCGGGCGACCTGAAGGCGGCGACGGCCGAGCACCAGCGGCTCGAACCGCTCGTGCGCGCGGTCATGACGCACGTGCCCGGCACGGTCGCCGCGAAGTACATCCTGCACGGGCTCGGCCGCATCGGCAGCCCGCGCGTGCGACTGCCGCTCGTCGGCCCCGAGGAGTGGGAGGCCGCCCTCATCGAGGACGAGATCGACCTCGTCCAGGGCATCCCCGGCGCCGACTTCCACAACTTCCGCCCCGACCGCAACGCCGCCGCCGGCGGCGCGCTGCCGAAGGTCGCGGGCACGACGCGCTGACGCGCGCCACGAGGCATCCGCGGCGCCGCGACTGGCCCGCACGAACTGAACACCGCAACGTAAGGAGGGCCCATGCCCGACGTCGTCATCGAACCGGAGCCGCTCGATCCGGGGACCCTGCGCATCATCCCCATCGGCGGCCTCGGCGAGGTCGGCCGCAACATGACGAGCTACGAGATCGACGGCAAGATCCTCATCGTCGACTGCGGCGTGCTGTTCCCCGAGGAGCACCAGCCCGGCGTCGACCTGATCCTGCCCGACTTCGGGTTCCTGAGGGAGCGGCTCGACGACATCGTGGGCGTCGTGCTCACGCACGGCCACGAGGACCACATCGGCTCGGTGCCGTACCTGCTGCGACTGCGCCGCGACATCCCGCTCATCGGCTCGACGCTCACGCTCGCCCTCGTCGAGGCGAAGCTCAAAGAGCACCGCATCCAGCCCTACACGCTCACCGTGAGCGAGGGGCAGCGCGAACGGATCGGTCCGTTCGACCTCGAGTTCGTCGCGGTGAACCACTCCATCCCCGACGCCCTCGCCGTGGCCATCAAGACCCGCGCGGGCACGGTGCTCGCGACCGGCGACTTCAAGATGGACCAGCTGCCGCTCGACGGCCGGCTCACCGACCTGCGCGAGTTCGCGCGCCTCGGCGAGGAGGGCGTCGACCTCTTCATGGTCGATTCCACCAACGCGGATGTCCCGGGCTTCACCCCGCTCGAGCGCTCGATCGGCCCCGTGCTCGACGAGGTCATCGCGCGCTCGCCGCGGCGCGTCATCGTCGCGAGCTTCTCGAGCCACGTGCACCGCGTGCAGCAGGTGCTCGATGCCGCGGCATTCAACGGCCGCCGCGTGGCGCTCCTCGGGCGCAGCATGGTGCGCAACATGACGATCGCGGCCGAGCTCGGCTACCTCAAGGTGCCCGAGGGCGTGCTCGTCGACTACAAGAAGGCCGGCGACATCCCCGACGACGAGATCGTCTACATGTCGACGGGATCGCAGGGCGAGCCGATGGCGGTCCTGAGCCGCATGGCGAATCGCGACCACCAGATCGAGATCGGCGAGGGCGACACGGTCATCCTCGCGTCGAGCCTCATCCCGGGCAACGAGAACGCGGTGTACCGCGTGATCGACGGGCTCACGAAGCTCGGCGCCAACGTCGTGCACAAGGGCAACGCGAAGGTGCACGTCTCGGGCCACGCGGCGGCGGGGGAGCTGCTGTACTGCTACAACATCCTGAAGCCGCGCAACGTCCTCCCGATCCACGGCGAGTACCGGCACCTGTTCGCGAACGCGAAGCTCGCGCAGGACACGGGCATTCCCGAGGCGAACACGTTCATCGGCGAGAACGGCACGGTGTACGACCTCCGCGACGGCGTCGTGCGGGTGACCGGGCAACTCGACCTGGGCTTCGTGTACGTCGATGGCTCCACCGTCGGCGAGATCACCGACGCCGACCTGAAGGACCGGCGCATCCTCGGCGAGGAGGGCTTCATCTCGGTCATCATCGTCGTGGACGCCTCGACGGGTCGCATCATCGTCGGCCCCGAGATCCATGCCCGCGGGTTCGCCGAGGACGATGCCGTGTTCGAGGAGGTCAAGCCGAAGATCTCGGCCGCGCTGCTCGAGGCGGCGCAGAACGGCGTCCGCGACCAGCACGCGCTGCAGCAGACGGTGCGGCGCACGGTCGGCACGTGGGTGAACCGTCGGCTCCGTCGGCGTCCGATGCTCGTGCCGCTCGTCATCGAGGCGTAGCGGCATCCGAGCGCACCGCCACCGACCGGTCGGGGGAGAAACACCGCGGAAACACGCAACGCGTAGCATCCGCGCATGGCGGACTTCACCATCCGCCCGGCCATCCCCGGCGACGGCGCGTTCCTCGCGGACATGGTGGTCGAGGCGGCGAACTGGCGGGCGGGGGTCACCCGGCCCCGTCCGGTCGTGCTCGCCGACCCCGCCTACCGCGGCTACATCGCGGGCTGGCAGCGCCCCTCCGACCAGGGCGTCGTCGCGCTCGACCTCGACGGCAAGCCGGTCGGCGCCGCGTGGTACCGGCTCTTCGCCGCGGATGCCCCGGCGCACGGCTTCATCGGCAGCGGCGTGCCCGAGCTCATCATCGGGGTGCGTCCGCTCTGGCGGGCGCAGGGCGTCGGTCGCGCGCTGCTGCAATCGCTGGCGGATGCCGCGCGCGCGGCCGGATTCGCCCGCCTCACGCTGAGCGTGGAGCACGGCAACTTCGCGGAGGCGCTCTACCGCTCGGAGGGGTTCGCCGTCGTCGGCAGCGGCGACGGGCGCGACACGATGGTGCGCCGCCTGCGCTGAGGCGACTCACCGCCGCAGCTCCGACCCGATCCGTGCCGATCGGCGTGACTTCGCTGATCGCGGACATGCGCCGCGTCCTGTCGGCCCGCATCGTCCGTCGGCCGTAACGTTGGGGCATGGCTACGAGCACCAGGTCGAACGGGCGTGCCTCGGGCGCGTCCGGGCGCGGCGGGGGCTCCAAGACGGCGCCCACGAAGAAGCTGCCGGCGACCACCGCGCGCGGCTCGACCGGCACGGGTCGCGCGAGCGCTGCGAAGGCGAAGCCGGCGAAGGCGCCCTCCGACGGCCCCAATTTCCTCGTGCGCGCGTGGATGGGCCTCGCGCACCTCACGGGCGGCGCCGCGCGCGCCCTCGGACCCGAGACGCTGGCGAAGGAGGAGCGTCGCGACGGGCTTCCCTTCTTCATCGTGCTACTCGCCATCGCGGGCGCCGTCGTCGAGTGGTTCTTCATCAACGACCCGATCGCGCAGACGTTCGACGCGTGGACGTTCGGCGGGCTGTTCGGACGCGTCGCGTTCGCGCTGCCCGTCATCATGCTGCTGTTCGCCGTCTGGCTGTTCCGGCACCCGAGTTCGGTGCACGACAACACCCGCATCGGCATCGGGCTCTCGCTGCTGCTGCTCACAGTCTCGGGGCTCTGCCACCTGTTCGGCGGCCAGCCCGAACCGAGCCAGGGCATGGCGGTGCTCGCGCGCGCCGGCGGCATCCTGGGCTGGATGCTCGCGCAGCCGCTGATCCTCCTCATCACCGAGGTCGGCGCGGCGGTCGTCATCGTCCTGCTCCTGCTGCTGTCGCTCCTCATCATCACGAAGACCCCGCCGAACCGGATCCCGGCTCGCTTCCGCGAGCTGTACGTCTGGCTCTTCGGCGCACCCGAGCCCGACGAGGAGGCCGCCGACGCCAAAGCGTCGCGCCGCACGGGCAAGTCGGTCCAGACCGAGCTCGACGGGATCGACGACCCCGACGGCGAGCGTGGCGGGCTCGTGCCGTGGTGGCGCCGCAACGCGTCGAACCGCGAGGAGGATCCCGCGTTCGCGGCCGGCGGCGTCGACGGCATCACCGAGGTGTTCGGCCCCGGATCCGCGGCGGGCAGCTTCGAGTCGCCGCTCGAGGGCGTCGGCGGCGCGGGCGCCTACAGCACCGAGGTCATGGGCGACCTCGAGCGGGCCGAGTCGGCGCTCCAGTCGTTCACCGGCGACGTGCCGCGCGGTGGCACGGGCCTCCGCGGCGACGACGCCGGCGCGACCAACGTGCTGTCGGTGTTCGACGAGCCCGCCGACGGCGAGCCGGGGGCGCCGGGTGCCGCGGATGCCGCGCTCGGCGAGTCCGCGGCATCCGTGCCCGAGCGCCCCTACCACCTGCCGGCCTCCTCGACCCTCGCGGCCGGTGCGCCCGCGAAGTCGCGCTCGGCGGCGAACGACGACGTCGTGCGCCAGATCACGGGCGTGCTCGAGCAGTTCCAGGTCGACGCGAAGGTCACGGGCTTCTCCCGCGGCCCGACCGTGACGCAGTACGAGATCGAGCTCGGGCCCGGGGTGAAGGTCGAGCGGGTCACGGCCCTGTCGAAGAACCTCTCGTACGCGGTCGCGTCGAACGAGGTGCGCATCCTCTCACCGATCCCGGGCAAGAGCGCGATCGGCGTCGAGATCCCGAACGCCGACCGCGAGATCGTCACGCTCGGCGACGTGCTGCGCTCGGGGGCGTCGGTGAACGCCAAGCACCCGATGACCATCGGCGTCGGCAAGGACGTCGGCGGCGGCTACGTCGTCGCGAACCTCGCGAAGATGCCGCACCTCCTCGTCGCCGGCTCCACCGGGTCGGGCAAGTCGAGCTTCGTGAACTCGATGATCACGTCGCTGCTCATGCGGGCGAAGCCCGCCGACGTGCGCATGGTGCTCATCGACCCGAAGCGCGTCGAGCTCGCGCCGTACGGCGGCGTGCCGCACCTCATCACGCCCATCATCACGAACCCCAAGAAGGCGGCCGAGGCGCTGCAGTGGGTCGTGAAGGAGATGGACATGCGGTACGACGACCTCGCGTCGTTCGGGTTCCGCCACATCGACGACTTCAACAAGGCCGTCGTCAACGACGAGATCGTGCTGCCCGCCGGCTCGGAGCGCAAGCTCAAGCCGTACCCGTACCTGCTCGTCGTGGTCGACGAGCTCGCCGACCTGATGATGGTCGCCCCGCGCGACGTCGAGGACTCGATCGTGCGCATCACGCAGCTCGCCCGCGCGTCGGGCATCCACCTCGTGCTCGCGACGCAGCGCCCGTCGGTCGACGTGGTCACGGGCCTCATCAAGGCCAACGTGCCGTCGCGCCTCGCGTTCGCCGTGACGAGCGTCACGGACTCCCGCGTCATCCTCGACCAGCCCGGCGCCGACAAGCTCATCGGCCAGGGCGACGGGCTCTTCCTGCCGATGGGCGCGTCGAAGCCGATCCGCGTGCAGGGCGCGTGGGTGAGCGAGGCCGAGATCGAGAAGGTCGTCACGCACGTCACGCGGCAGGCGCGTCCCGAGTACCGGCAGGATGTCGCGGCCGCCGTCGAGAAGAAGGAGATCGACGCGGACATCGGCGACGACCTCGAGCTCTTGCTCGCCGCCGCCGAGCTCGTGGTGTCGACCCAGTTCGGCTCGACGTCGATGCTGCAGCGCAAGCTCCGCGTGGGCTTCGCCAAGGCCGGGCGCCTCATGGACCTGCTCGAGTCGCGCGAGATCGTCGGTCCGTCCGAGGGGTCGAAGGCCCGCGACGTGCTCGTGACCGCCGAGCAGCTGCCCGGCGTGCTCGCGCGGCTGCGCGGCGAGGAGCCCGCGGGCGGCGTGAGCGGCGGGGCATCCGCTCCGCCCGCCTCCGGCATGAGCGCGTCGGCGGCGGCGCACGCGGCCGCCCAGCAGGCCGCCGACGACCGCTACGACGACCCCGTGGGCCGCATCCCCGAGGGCCTCGAGGAGGTCGACGGCGACTCCGACGAGGACGCCTGGGGACTGACCGGCCGCGACTGACCGCCGCCCGTTATCCTTGGCCCTATGACCTCCTCCGCCGGCAGCCCGGCGCGCTCGGCCAACTGGAACCTTCCCAACGCGATCACCGTGGTGCGGATCCTGCTCGCACCCGTGTTCTTCTGGCTGCTGCTGGCCGACGCCGGCGAGGGCGGCACCCTGCGCTGGGTCGCCACGCTGATCTTCGTGATCGCGATCTCCACGGACTGGGTCGACGGCTACCTCGCCCGCAGCCGGGGCCTCGTCACCGACCTCGGCAAGATCCTCGACCCGATCGCCGACAAGCTCCTCACGAGCGGCGCGCTCGTGTGCCTCTCGATCCTGGGCGAAGTGCCGTGGTGGGTCACCGCCCTCATCGTGGTGCGCGAGGTCGGCATCACGATCTGGCGCTTCGTCGAGCTCGGCCGCGGCAACGTGGTCCCCGCCTCGTCGGGCGGCAAGCTCAAGACGCTCGCCCAGGCCATCGCGATCTCGTTCGCCCTCGCGCCGCTGCCGGCGCTCCTCGGCGAGTGGATGGCGTGGGTCAACGCGGTGCTCATGGCGATCGCGCTCGTGCTCACGGTCTGGTCGGGCCTGCTCTACGTGCGCGACGCGGTGCGCCTGAATCGGGAGCATCGAAGCGACACCGATGGTCGATGAGCGGATGCCGCCTCCGCCCGAACCGGCAGCCGACGCGGTCGCGCTCGTGGCGGAGCTCACGCGTCGGGGGCTCACGCTCGCCGTCGCCGAGTCGTTGACGGGTGGCCTCCTCACGGCGGCGATCGTCGCGGTGCCCGGTGCGTCCGTGGCGCTGAACGGGGGCGTCGTCGCCTACGCGACGCCGCTCAAGTCGGCCCTCCTCGGGGTGGACGAGCGGCTGCTCGACGAGCGCGGGGCCGTCGATCCCGACGTCGCGCGGGCGATGGCGGACGGCGTCCGTCACGCGTGCGCGGTGGACGGCCGTCCGGCGGATCTCGGACTGGCGACGACGGGCGTGGCCGGACCCGACCAGCAGGACGGTCACGAGCCGGGGACGGCCTTCGTCGCGGTGTCGGGCCTCGGGCCGTCGGAGTCCATGCCCCTGCGGCTGACGGGCGACCGGGCGGCCATCCGTGCGGCGACCGTCGAGGCGGCCCTGCGCCTCGCGCTCGCGCGCCTCGCCTAGGGCCGGCTCAGGGGCGCCGGCCGGGCCGGCGGTAGCGGTTCTCCGGCCGTCCGGCCGATCCGTACCGCGGCGACACCTCGGCTGCGCCGAGCTCGACGAGGTGCTCGAGGTAGCGGCGGGCACTGACCCGCGACATCCCGAGGGCAGCGGCGACCTCGGCGGCTGAGGCGTCCCCGACGAGGCCGGCGAAGGCGGCGGCGACCCGATCGAGGCTGGGCCGCGAGAGGCCTTTCGGCAGCGGCGCACGCCGCTCGGGCCCCGCTGTGCCGAGCATCCGGTCGACGGCGCGCTGGTCGAGGGGCGCCGCCGCGGCGCCGCGGTCGGCCGTGATCCCGCGCCGCACCTCCTCGAGGCGTTCGGCGAGCACCGCCCCGGTGAACGGCTTCACGAGGTAATGGCGCACGCCGAGGAGGCGAGCCGTGCGCACGGAGTCGAGGTCGCGGGCGGCCGTCACGGCGATGACCTCCACGCGATCGTCGGCCGCCCGGAGCCTGCGGAGCACGTCCAGCCCGCTCTGGTCGGGAAGGTAGACGTCGAGCAGCACGAGGTCGGGGCGGTGCGCCTCGATCGCGGCGATGGCCTCCAAACCCGTGTGGGCGACGGCGACGACGGTGAAGCCGTCGATGGCGTCGACGAAGCCGCGGTGCACGTCCGCGACGGCGAAATCGTCGTCGACGATGACGACCCGGATGCCCGTCACACGCGGCTCTCCGACCGCTCCGCTCGGTGGGCGGCGGGCGCGGTGGCCCACGGCAGCCGCACGGTGAAGGCGGCGCCGCCGGCGGGGGAGCGCCCCGCGGTCGCCTGGCCCCCGAGTCGCTCGGCGACGCGCTTCACGATCGTGAGCCCGATGCCCCGCCTGGCCTTGCCGGGAACAGGGGCCTTGTCGCTCACGTCCGCCTCGAAGATCGCGCCGCGGCGCTCGGCCGGGATGCCCGGACCGTCGTCGTCGACGCGCACCACGACGTTGCCGGGCTCCAGGTCGTCGCGGACCTCGAGGCTCACCGTGCCGCCGAGCGAGGTCGCCTCGATCGCGTTGTCGAGCAGGTTCCCGACGACGGTGAGCAGGTCGCCGCGCGGGGCATCGGGCGGAGCCGCAGCCAGTCGCGACGACGACGCGACGGTGAGCGTGATGCCGAGTTCCTGCGCCCGGGACCGCTTGGCGAGCAGGAGCGCGGCGAGCTCCACCTCGTCGATCCCGTCCTGGCCGTCGACGGACGAGATCGCGCCGCCCGAGCCGACGCGGTCGATGAACGCGCGCGCAGCGTCGACGTGGCCGAGCTCGAGCAGTCCGCTGAGCACGTGCAGGGTGTTGGCGAACTCGTGCGAGGCCGCCCTCAGATCCTCGGCGAGGCTCTGCGCGCCCTCGAGCTCGCGGAGCGTGGTCTCCAGCTCCGTGCGGTCGCGCAGGATCGCGATCGAGCCGACGTCGCGACCCTCGACCAGCATGCGATCACCGTGCACGAGCAGCACGCGCTCGCCCGACAGGACGGCGGTCTCGACGTCGTGCCCGGCCGTGATGAACCCGGCGAGCTCCGCGTCGAGCACGTCGTCGACGGGCCGTCCGAGCGTGGCGGCCGCATCGTCGATGTCGAGCAGGCGCCCTGCAGCGTCGTTCACGAGGACGATGCGCCCGCGGTCGTCGACTGCCACCAGCCCCTCGCGGATGCCGTGCAGCATCGCCTCCCGGGTCTCGAGGAGACCCCGGATCTCGTCGGGCTCGAGGCCGTAGATCCGGCGGCGGATCAGTCGTGCGATCCATGCCGAGCCGACGACGCCGACGACCGAGGCGACGCCGAGCGCGATCAGCAGGCCGGGCAGGCCGCCGAGGAAGTCCTCGCGGAGCTCCGACTCGAGGATGCCCACCGAGACCTGGCCCATGACGGCGCCGTCCTCCGCGAAGATCGGAACCTTGACGCGCCAGGACTCGCCGAGGGTGCCCGTCTGGGTGCCGACGTAGATCTCGCCCGACAGGGGGATGGACGGATCGGTCGAGACCCGCTCGCCGATCCGGGCCGGGTTGGGGTGGGAGTAGCGGATGCCGTCGTCGTTCGCGACGACGACGTACGTGACGTCCGAGGCGCGCCGCACCACCTCGGCGATGGGCTGGATCGCCTCGGACGGCGTCGCGTCGTCGAAGGCGTCCGTGATCGCGGGGAGGCCGGCGACCGACTGCGCGACCGCGATCATGCGGTCCTCGTACGCGTCCCGCAGCTGCCGCTCCTGCAGCCATCCGGCGGTGACGCCCGTGCCGATCACGGTCGTGAGCACGATGGCGACCTGCAGCAGCAGCAGCTGCGTGCGCAGCGACATCGACCGGCTCACCCCAACAGTGTGCCCCATCGGGCAGAGGCGGGGCCGACCTGCGCCGTGACCATTACGACCGAAACGACCGATACGACCGATACGACCCTTACGACCGCAGCATTCCGAGGTCGGATGCCGCGCCCTACCGTCTGAGCCACTGGATCGTTCGGACCGGCGACGACGCCGGCGCACTCGAGGAGGAGTCTTTGCGATCACCGTTCCGGCCGCACCCTGCGGCCACCCCCACCAGCCCTGCCCGTCGCTTCGCCCGAACGGCGGGCCTCGCGACGGCCGGCATCGTCCTGGCCATCGGCGCTGCCGCCTGCGCACCGACGGACGCCGGCGCCGACGATGCGGGCGAGGCCCCCGTCGCCCTGGAGTCCGTCAACCTCATCGCCCCCGCCGATCCGGGTGGCGGCTGGGACCAGACCGCGCGTGCCGCCTCGGAGGCGCTCGTCGCCGAGGACCTCGTGGGCTCAGCGCCGGTCGAGAACATTCCGGGCGCCGGCGGCACCATCGGCCTCGCGGCGCTCGCGAACGAACGCGATGCCGCGACGCTCATGGTCACCGGGCTCGTCATGGTCGGCGCGGTCGAGACCAACGCGTCCGACGTGCGCATCGAGGACCTGACCCCGGTCGCGAAGCTCACCGAGGAACCGCTCGTGATCGTGGTGCCCGCGTCGTCGGAGTACGAGACGACGGACGACCTCGTCGACGCGATCGTCGACGAGGGCGCCGCGATCTCGGTCACGGGCGGCTCGGCCGGAGGAGCCGACCACATCCTCGCCGGCATGCTCCTGACCGAGGCCGGCGTGGACCCGGATGAGATCCCGTCCACCTTGAACTACATCCCCAACGCCGGCGGCGGGGAGGCCGTGACGATGCTGCTCGGCAACACCGTGAACGCCGGCATCTCGGGTGTCGGCGAGTTCGCCGAGCAGGTCGAGGCCGGCGAGCTGCGTGCCCTCGCCGTGTCGGGGGCGGAGCGGTCGGAGGTCCTGCCCGACGTCCCGACCCTTGCCGAGGAGGGCTACGACGTCGAGCTCACCAACTGGCGCGGGCTGCTCGCGCCGTCGGGGCTCACCGATGCCGAGGTGCAGGCGCTGCAGGACCTCGTCACCGGGCTGCACGACTCCGAGAGCTGGCAGTCCACGCTCGAGGAGCGCGGCTGGGCGGACGCCTTCCTCATCGGCGACGAGTTCGCCTCGTTCCTGGACGGGAACATCGGCCAGGTGACGACGACGCTCGAGTCGATCGGCCTGGTCGCACGATGACCGATCGCCACGCGGGACCCTCCGGCGCCTCGGCGCCGGGGGGCCCCTCGGCGGCCGCGGACGGCGGAGCGGCGGTCCTCGGCGACCGGCGCGGGATCGTCGGCGAGGTCGCCTTCGCCGCGGTGTGTGCGGCGCTCGGGGTGTACGCGATCGTCGCCGCCGGCTTCATCCGCGTGCCGCCGGGGTCGTCGAGCGTGCTCGGCCCCCGGTTCTTCCCCTATTTCGTCGGCACCCTCCTGCTCGCGGCATCCGTGGCCGTGATCGTCGCGATCGCCCGCGGACATCGCGGGCTCCCCGAGGAGGAGGAGGACGTCGACCCGGCCGCGAAGACCGACTGGCGGACCGTCCTGCTGCTCGTCCTGTGCTTCCTCTCGCAGCTCGTCCTCATCGAGCCGGCCGGCTGGCCGATCGCCGTCGCGGTCCTCTTCACCGGAGCCGCGCTCGCGCTCGGGGCGAAGCGGTGCTGGGTGGCCGCTCCCATCGGGCTCGGACTCGGGCTCGTCACGCAACTCGTCTTCGGCGCCTGGCTCGGGCTCTCGCTCCCCGCCGGCCCGCTCCTCGACTGGATCCCGATGCTCCATGGATAGCCTCAACGCCCTGCTCGAGGGCTTCGCGACCGCACTCCAGCCGCAGTACCTGCTGTACGCCTTCTTCGGCGTCTTCGTCGGCACCGCCGTCGGGGTGCTGCCCGGCATCGGGCCGGCCATGACGGTGGCGCTGCTGCTGCCCCTGACCTACTCGCTCGACCCGACGGGCGCGCTGATCCTCTTCGCCGGCATCTACTACGGCGGCATGTACGGGGGCTCGACCACCTCGATCCTCCTGAACACGCCGGGCGAGTCCGCCTCCATCGTCACCGCGCTCGAGGGGAATCGGATGGCGAAGGCCGGGCGCGGCGCCGCCGCGCTCGCGACCGCGGCCATCGGCTCGTTCGTCGCGGGGACCGTGGCCACCGTACTGCTCACGTTCCTCGCGCCGACCATCGCAAGCGTCGCCGTGCAACTCGGCCCCGCCGACTACTTCGCGCTCATCGTCGTGGCGTTCCTCACCGTGGGCGCGCTGCTCGGCTCGAGCGTCCCACGAGGCCTGGTGTCGCTGGCGCTCGGGCTCCTGCTCGGGCTGGTGGGCACGGAGGTGCTCTCCGGACAGCAGCGCTACACGTTCGGCATCCCGGCCCTGGCCGACGGGATCGACGTGGTGCTCATCGCCGTCGGCCTCTTCGCCCTCGGCGAGACCCTCTACGTCGCGTCCCGCCTCCGCCACGGGCCGGTGAACGTGATCCCCGTCACGCGCGGCTGGCGCACCTGGCTCACGCGCGCCGACCTGCGCAGGTCCTGGCGGCCATGGCTCCGGGGGACGGCGATCGGCTTCCCGATCGGCACCATCCCGGCCGGCGGGGCGGATGTCGCGACCTTCCTCTCCTATGCGACCGAGCGGCGGCTCGCGAAGGGACCCGCTCGCGCGGAGTTCGGACGCGGCGCGATCGAGGGGGTGGCCGGACCCGAGTCCGCGAACAACGCGGCCGCCGCGGGCGTCCTCGTGCCGCTGCTGACCCTCGGCCTGCCGACCACCGCCACGGCCGCGATCATCCTGTCCGCGTTCCAGTCGTACGGCATCCGGCCGGGCCCGTTGCTGTTCGAGAACCAGCCGGGCCTCGTGTGGGCGCTGATCGCGAGCCTCTACATCGGCAACGTGCTGCTGCTCGTGCTCAACCTGCCGCTCGTCGGGATGTGGGTGAAGGTGCTGCGAATCCCGCGGCCGTACCTCTACGCCGGCATCCTCGCCTTCGCCGGACTCGGCGCCTACGCCCTCCACTTCAACGTGGTCGACGTCCTGATCCTGCTGGTGATCGGAGTGGTCGGATTCCTCATGCGACGCTACGGGTACCCGATCGCGCCGATGGTCGTGGGCGGCATCCTCGGGCCGATGGCGGAGGAGCAGCTGCGCAAGGCCATGGCGATCAGCCAAGGCGACGTCGCCTACCTCGTGCACAGTCCCTTCGCGATCGCGGCGTACGCCACCCTTGCCGTGATCATCACGACGGGACTCTGGCTGAAGCGACGTCGAGCCCGGCTCGAGGCTTCGCCGAAGCTCGTGGCGACCTCGGCCATCGCGGCGATCGAGGACTCGCCGAACCGCCGACCCTGAGACCGCTGGGAGGGCGGAATAACGTTCGTGAACACCCTGTTACAAGTGTCGAGTTCACACCGAAGCCACAGTGTGCGACGCTAGGTTAGAGGGTACGGAGAGTCAGTGTAGACTGACGCTCCCATTCCGGCTCCGGCGGAGTCGCAGGGCAGAGAGAAGGAGGTTCCGATGGTTCTGGTTCGACAAGAGATCGGCGACGTGCTGAGGGACTTCCGTCTGCAGAAGGGGCGCACGCTCCGGCAGGTCGCGTCGAAGGCGAGCGTCGCGCTCGGCTACCTGAGCGAGGTGGAGCGTGGCCAGAAGGAGGCCTCGTCCGAGATCCTCGCGTCGGTCGCCGAGGCGCTCGACACGCCCATCTCCGTCATCATGCACGAGGTCGGCGACCGCATCGCGGTCCTCGAGGGTCTGGCCACGGTTCCCGACAGCCTCCCCGACGAGCTCGTGGCGGAGTTCGATGCGGACATGATGGTCCGCTGATCACGCACGTTCCAACCCGATCGGCCGGTCTTCGGACCGGCCGATCGCGTGTCCGGGCCGCGCATCCACGTGTCCCGATGACGCATTCGAGCAGGGGAGGGGTCCGATGAAGCTCAGCGAGTTCCAGAACGCCGTCGACGACGAATTCGGCCCCGGCTACGGCAACGTCGTCGTCAACGACCTCGTGCTCTCGGGCGTCGGCGATCGCACGGCACGCGAGGCGCTCGCGGCCGGCGTGCCCGCCCGCGAGGTGTGGCTCGCCCTCTGCGAGGCGACGGATGTCCCGCCTTCGCGCCGGCACGGCGTCGGCCTCCGCGAGCCCGCGGAGGGCTGACTTCAGGCGGTCGTCTCGGCTTGCCGGGTGTCGCCGCCGGGTCGCCGGACGGCCCGAAGACGTGTTCGACACGCGGGCGCGCCTTCGAACATCCGTTCGGATGCTCGGATAGGCTCGTCCTCGACAGCAGGAGGAACGACGCGTCCCTCCACATCTGTCTCCTCGGGGCTCCGGATGTCGGTGGGCGGCCATACGGTCGATGCGTCGGAACACACCGCAACCGCCTTGTCGCGAGACGTCGCAGGTCACGGCCCGCACGTGGAACGACAGCCTAGAGGCAGCAGCATCGAGCATCGAAGGAGCCAGCAATGCCATCACCTGCAGACCGCGAGAAAGCACTCGAGACGGCACTCGCGCAGATCGACCGCCAGTTCGGCAAGGGGTCGGTCATGCGCCTCGGCAGCGAGGAGCGCGCTCCTGTCGAGGTCATCCCCACCGGGTCGATCGCGCTCGACGTGGCGCTCGGCGTCGGCGGGCTTCCCCGCGGCCGCATCATCGAGATCTACGGTCCCGAGTCCTCGGGCAAGACCACGCTCACGCTCCACGCGATCGCCAACGTGCAGCGCGCCGGCGGCATCGCGGCGTTCATCGACGCCGAGCACGCCCTCGACCCCGACTACGCCAAGAAGCTCGGCGTCGACATCGACTCGCTGCTCGTGTCGCAGCCCGACACCGGTGAGCAGGCGCTCGAGATCGCCGACATGCTCATCCGCTCGGGCTCGATCGACCTCGTCGTCATCGACTCGGTCGCGGCGCTCGTGCCCCGCGCCGAGATCGAGGGCGAGATGGGCGACTCGCACGTCGGCCTCCAGGCGCGCCTCATGTCGCAGGCGCTCCGCAAGCTCACGGGCGGTCTGAACCAGACGAAGACCACTGCGATCTTCATCAACCAGCTCCGCGAGAAGATCGGCGTGTTCTTCGGCAGCCCCGAGACCACCGCGGGCGGCAAGGCGCTGAAGTTCTACGCCTCGGTGCGCCTCGACATCCGCCGCATCGAGACGCTGAAAGACGGCAGCGAGGCCGTGGGCAACCGCACGCGCGTCAAGGTCGTCAAGAACAAGATGGCGCCGCCCTTCAAGCAGGCCGAGTTCGACATCCTCTACGGTGTCGGCATCTCCCGCGAGGGCAGCCTCATCGACTACGGCGTCGACCAGGCCATCGTGAAGAAGTCGGGCGCCTGGTACACCTACGACGGCGACCAGCTCGGGCAGGGCAAGGAGAACGCGCGCACGTTCCTCCTCCAGAACCCCGACATCGCGGCCGACATCGAGAAGAAGATCCTCGTGAAGCTCGGCATCGGCCAGCAGGTCGGCGGCGCGCAGGCAGCGCCGTCCAACGTCGAGTCCATCGAGGGCAAGCTCGGGCGCAAGGGCGCCTGAGCGACCACCGCACAGTCCGAGCAGCCGAGACCGGGGAGGGGAACCAGATGAGCGACGCATCCGAGCACCTCGCCCCGGTCTCGTACCTGCCGTGGGCGAAGCCGGGCGAGGTCGCCGCCGAGCGGTGGGCGAAGCCCGACGAGCCCGCGGCCGGGCCATGGTCCGACGAGCCTGACGACGAGTCTGACGAGGAAATCGACGAGCCCGACGAAGAGGGTCCCGTCGAACGGCACGATCGCGGTGAGCGCGGGCGAGCCGAGCGTCGTGATCGCACGCGGTCCGACGATCGGCGTGCAGCACGCCGACGGGCGCGGTTCACGGTCGTCGACGACGATCCCGACGAGACGGGTCCTGAGCGCGACGAGCGCATCGACCGCCTGGTCGTGTCGCGACTGCGACGTTCGGCGCTTTCGGTCGCCGAGGTCCGCTCGGTGCTCGCCGAGCACGGGCTCGACGACGTCGAGATCGAGGAGTGGATCGAGCGCTACGAGCGGCTCGGCTACCTCGACGACGCCCGTCTCGCCGAGCAGCTCGTGCACGTCAACGGCACGCGCCGGGGCCGGGGGAGCGGTGCGATCCTGCAGGAGCTCACGCGGCGCGGCGTCGACGCGTCCGCGGCCCGGGCCGCGGTCGAGGAGCTCGATCCCGAGGTGGAGCGCCGCAACGCCTTCGCCGTCGCCGAGCGACGGGCACGCCAGCTGTCCGGGCTCGACCGGCAGACGGCCGAGCGGCGGCTGTCGGCGTTCCTGCAGCGGCGGGGGTATCCGGGCGAGATGGTGCGCGAGGTGGTGACGGCGGCGCTGTCAGCCGCGGGCTCGTAGACTGGTGCGATCATGAGCACCCTTCACGAGGCCCCGACCGTCGAGGCCGTCGAACCGGCCACGGCGCCGCGCACCTACGAGGTCCGCACCTTCGGCTGCCAGATGAACGTGCACGACTCCGAGCGGCTGAGCGGTTCCCTCGAGGCCGCCGGGTACGTCCCCGCCGACGGCGCCGAGCCCGACGTCGTCGTCATCAACACCTGCGCCGTGCGCGAGAACGCCGACAACAAGCTGTACGGCAACCTCGGCCACCTCGCGGGCGTCAAGCGCCGCCATGCCGGCATGCAGATCGCCGTCGGCGGATGCCTCGCCCAGAAGGACAAGAACGTCATCCTCGAGAAGGCGCCCTGGGTCGACGTGGTCTTCGGCACTCACAACATGGGCTCGCTCCCGAGCCTGCTCGAGCGGGCCCGCCACAACGACGAGGCGCAGCTCGAGATCCTCGACGCGCTCGAGGTGTTCCCCTCGACGCTGCCCACCAAGCGCGACTCCACCTACAGCGGCTGGGTCTCGATCTCGGTCGGCTGCAACAACACCTGCACGTTCTGCATCGTGCCCGCCCTGCGCGGCAAGGAGAAGGACCGCCGGCCCGGCGAGATCCTCGCCGAGATCCAGGCGCTCGTCGACGACGGCGCGGTCGAGGTCACCCTCCTCGGCCAGAACGTGAACTCCTACGGCGTCGAGTTCGGCGACCGGCAGGCGTTCGGCAAGCTGCTCCGCGCGGCCGGCCAGATCGAGGGCCTCGAGCGCATCCGGTTCACCAGCCCGCACCCCGCCGCCTTCACCGACGACGTCATCGACGCGATGGCCGAGACGCCCTCCGTCATGCCCCAGCTGCACATGCCCCTGCAGTCGGGGTCCGACCGCATCCTGAAGGCCATGCGGCGCTCCTACCGCTCCGAGAAGTTCCTCGGCATCCTCGACCGCGTGCGTGCGAAGATCCCGAACGCGGCCATCTCGACCGACATCATCGTCGGCTTCCCCGGCGAGACCGAGGAGGACTTCCAAGAGACCCTCCGGGTCGTCGAGGCGGCGCGGTTCGCGTCCGCGTTCACCTTCCAGTACTCCATCCGCCCCGGCACGCCAGCGGCGACCATGGAGGACCAGGTGCCGAAGGAGGTCGTGCAGGAGCGCTACGAGCGCCTCATCGCACTGCAGGAGCGCATCTCCTGGGAGGAGAACCAGCGGCTCGTCGGCCGGCCCGTCGAGGTGCTCGTCTCCACGGGCGACGGCAAGAAGGACGCCGAGACGCACCGCCTGAGCGGTCGGGCGGAGGACAGCCGCCTCGTGCACTTCGAGGTCCCGGCGGGCTCCGAGCTGCCGCGCCCCGGCGACGTCGTCTCGGTCACCATCACGCAGGCGGCGCCGTTCCACCTGCTCGCCGACTCGCTCGACGACGCACCGCTGCGCATCCGCCGCACGCGAGCGGGCGACGCGTGGGACCGAGCCGAGGCCGAGAGCTGCGGCGTGCCGGCAGCTCCCGGGGCATCCGCCGCCGGCAAGGTCTCGCTCGGGCTGCCCGTGCTCCGCGCCCGCGGCACCGAGCCGCTCGTCGCACCCGGCGTCGGCACCATGCCGATCTACGACCCCACCGACGCCCAGCGCTGACGTGACCCTCATCGCGATCGTCGGCGCCACGGGCACCGGCAAGTCCGACTTCGCGCTCGACCTCGCCGACGCGTTCGGACGCGTCGGCCGGGTCGCCGAAGTCGTGAACGCCGACGCGATGCAGCTGTACCGCGGCATGGACATCGGCACGGCGAAGCTGCCGCCCGGCGACCGACGCGGGGTGCCGCACCACCTGCTCGACGTGCTCGACGTCACGCAGGAGGCATCCGTCGCCGCCTACCAGCCCGAGGCGAGAGCGACCATCGACGACATCGTCGCGCGCGACGGCGTCGCCCTGCTCGTCGGCGGGTCGGGCCTCTACGTGTCGTCCGTCATCCACGACTTCCGGTTCCCGGGCACGGATGCCGCGATCCGCGCGCGGCTCGAGGCCGAGCTCGTGGAGCTCGGGCCCGGCCTGCTGCACGCGCGACTGCGGGTCATCGACGCCGACACCGCCGCGAGCGTCGATGCGCAGAACGGGCGCCGCATCGTGCGGGCGCTCGAGGTCATCGAGCTCACGGGCGAGCCGAAAGCGGCGCGCCTGCCCGACGAGCCGATCCCGTGGCGGCCGCACCGCATCGTGCACCTCCGGAGCGACCGCGCGCGCCTCGTCGAGCGCCTCGACGCCCGGGTCGAGCGCATGTGGCGCGACGGGATCGTCGACGAGGTGCGGCGGCTCGTGCCGCAGGGACTCGAGCGCGGTGTCACGGCGCGCAAGGCGATCGGCTACGCGCAGGCCCTCGCCGAACTGCACGGGCGGATGCCGCGGGACGACGCCATCGCCGAGACGCAGCAGCTCACGCGGACCTACGCAAGGCGGCAGGTCGGCTGGTTCCGGCGGTACGCCGACGCCACGACGATCGACGCCGACGACGCGGCCGAGCGAGGCGCCGAGCTGGCCCGCCAGGCGGCCCGGGACTGAGTCGGATGTCCCGACGTCGTCTCGGGATGGGCGGAGGTGCCGGCGCGATCAGGCGTCGCCCGAGGCATCCTTCGCCTGCCACCATGCGTCCCCGGTCGTGACCGGTCGGCGGGGCGGAGCCGGGCGCACTTCGTGTCGCGTGAACGGGGTCGACATGACCATCGTCGTCTCGAGCGGGCCGTGCGTTCCGATGCGCTCGACGAGCCCCTCGAAATGCGCGATCGACGCGACACGAACGCGCAGCATCGTGCAGTGGCGTCCGGCCAGCTTGTGGATCTCGACGACCTCTGGGAACTCCTCTGGATCGGCCGTCTTCAGGAGGCAACGTCCGGGATCGCACCGCAGGTTGATGTAGGCGGTCACCTCCTGGCCGACCGCGGCCGGATCGACTCGCGCCGTGTAGCCGGTGAGGATGCCGTGCCCCTCGAGGCGACGCACGCGTTCGGCGACGGAGGGCGGGGAGAGATGGATCCGCCGGCCGAGTTCGTTGAAGGAGATCCGGGCGTCGAGCTGCAGCTCGTGGAGGATCGCCCAGTCGGTGTCATCGGGTTCATACGCACGCAATGCGGATCACTCCCTTCGCGTTCCGAATGTGAGCGAATCAAGGAGAGTGGATGCTCGATGGCCATTCAGAGCGTTCGCGGCCATTCCTAGCATGATCCGCATGACCACGGAACCCGCCTCGACGAACACGACGATCGATCGGCTGAGCGCCCGCATCGCGTTCCTTCCGATCGGCGCCGCCGTGGGAGCGCTCGCGAACTCCGTCGCGGGGTCGGCCGCTGGACTGCTCGCCGTCCGTCTCGGCGGCGAGGCGTGGTTCGCCGGGTGGCCGCAGGCCATGCTCGTGATCGGCACCGCCCTCGCCGCGCTCGCCATCAGCCGGGCGTCCCGATCGGGCGGACGGTCGCGGGCCCTGGCGTCGGGGGCCGCCCTCGCCGCGATCGGGGCCGCCGTCGTCGTGTGGTCGGCGATCGCCGGCGCGATCGGGCCGATGCTGCTCGGAAGCCTGGTGTTCGGCGCCGGCAATGCCGCCGTGATGCTGAGCCGATACGCCGCGGCGGAGCGGGCGATGACCGAGCATCGCGTTCGGGCGCTCACGCGACTCCTCGTCGCAACCTCCATCGGCGCCGTCATCGGGCCGCTCCTGCTCGCTCCGGCCGACGTCGCGGGGCAGGCGATGGGGCTGCCGCCGCTTGCCGGCTGCTTCGCGCTCGGCGCACTCGGATTCGCCGTGGCCGCCGGCGCGCTCGTGGCAAGCGCTCCGCGCGTCCCGAGTACGCCCCGCTCGACGATTCCGCCGGCGGGAGAGGCCGCGCCGGTCCGGAGAGCGACACCGGCCGACGGTGGTGTCCTGAGCGGCGGCGGGCGAACGACGAGAGGAGACACGATCCTCGGCGTCGGCATCCTGTCGCTCGCGAACATCGTGATGGTGATCGTGATGACGGTGATGCCGGTGCATCTCGAGTACCTGCATGCCGACCTCGGCACGGTCGGCCTCCTGATCTCGGCGCACATCGCGGCGATGTTCGGGCCGTCCCCGCTCTCGGGGCGGCTGGTCGCCCGGTGGGGCGCCGAGCGGGTGGCAGCGGTGAGCGCCGTCGCGCTCGGGGCGGCCTCGCTCATGGCCGCGTCGGTCCCGCACTCGCTGCCGGGCGTCGCCGTCTCGGTCGTGGTGATCGGCGCGGGGTGGAACCTCGCGCTCGTCGCCGGGAGCACGGTGCTCGCCCGTGACGCGGCAGAGCGGGTCCGACTCCGGCGAGAGGGCTGGGGGGAGGTCGGCATGGGGCTGGCCGCAGCAGGCGGGGGAGCTGCATCGGGCATCCTCCTCCAGGCCGCAGGATTCGCGAGCGTCGCGGGCGCGGCGGGGCTGTTCGCGGCCGCGCTGGCGGCGGCTGCGGCGACGGGCGCGGCGAGGAGCCGGCGCGCCGGGCGGCCCTAGACTGATCGAATGTCCTTCGATCTGCGATTCACCAAGGGGCAGGGCACCGGCAACGACTTCGTGCTCTTCAGCGACCCCGAGGGCGACACCGAGCTCACGCCCACGCAGATCGCCGCGATCTGCGATCGCCGGTTCGGCGTCGGCGCCGACGGCGTCATCCGCGCCGTTCGATCGAGCAACCTCGACGACGGGGCCGCGGCCCTCGCCGCCGACCCCGATGCCGTCTGGTTCATGGACTACTGGAACGCCGACGGCACGGTCTCCGAGATGTGCGGCAACGGCATCCGGGTCTTCACGAGCTACCTCCTCGACCAGGGCCTCGCCGAGCTGCCCCCGGGCGAGTCGATCGCGATCGGCACGCGTGCCGGCGTCCGCACCGTGAGCCGCACGGCGACCGGGTTCCAGGCCGACCTCGGCCCGTGGCGCCTCGCCGGCGGCGAGCCGCTCGTGCGCGCGAAGGAGCTGCCCGTCGCGCGACCCGGCCTCGGCATCGACGTCGGCAACCCGCACGTCGTCGTGGCCCTCGCCGACGACGATGAGCTCGAGGCGATCGACCTCGGCTACCAGCCGATCCTCGACCCGGTCCCCGAGGCGGGCGCCAACATCGAGTTCGTCGTGCCGGCAGAGCCGCTCGTCGAGGACGGCATCGGCCGCGTGCGCATGCGCGTGCACGAGCGCGGCTCGGGCGAGACGCTCTCGTGCGGCACGGGTGCCGTGGCATCCGCCCTCGCCGTGCGGCACTGGGCGGGCGAGGGCGCGCCGAACGACTGGCGCGTGCACGTGCCCGGCGGGGTGCTCGGCGTGCGGATGTTCCAGGCCCACGACGGCGAGCACGTCGCCCTCGCCGGGCCGGCCGAGCTCGTCTTCGACGGCGTCCTCAGCCTCGGCTGACCCGCGGGCTCGCCGAGGCTCGGCGACCGCTCACGCGTCGGCCGCGTGCCGCACCTCGAGCACCCGGAACCCCTTCGAGTTCGCCGCCCGGTCGACGTCGAACCCGAGGTCGGTCCCGATCCAGCGCTGCAGCGACTCGGCGCCCAGGTGCTTCGCGACCACGAGCCAGGCCGCGGCGTCGGGCTCGAGCCGCGGCAGCCACCGTCCGAGCATCGCGTGCAGCTCGGCCTTGCCCACGCGGATCGGCGGATTCGAGACGATCTGCGCGAATCGCACCTGCGCGGGAACATCGTCGGGCACCACGGCGTTGACATTCGATATGGAGAGCCGCTGACAGTTCCGCCGCACGAGGTCGAGCGCTCGTTCGTTGACGTCGACCGCCCAGACCGTGGCATCCGGCGACTGCAGCGCGAGGCTCACCGCGATCGGGCCCCATCCGGCGCCCAGGTCGAGCAGGTGGCCCGCACCGGGCGGCTCGGGCACCGCGTCGAGCAGCACGCGCGTCCCCTGGTCGAGGTGCTCGGGGCTGAAGACGCCGGCGGACGTCACGAGTTCGAGCTCGCGTCCGGCCAGCCGGGCACGGATGGTGCGGACGGTGGAATCGCTCCGAGGGGCAGGGGAGAAGTAGTGGTCGGAGCCCATGCAAGCAAGCTATCGCACGACACGAGGACCGAGAGAAGTAGGGTGGATTCGATGAACGAACCAGAGCGAAGCACCGCCGACGACGCCGTCGAGCGCGTGCTGCGCAGCGCGGAGACCCGCGCGGGCGTGGCGCGATTCGGCGCCGCCGAGGCGTCGGCGATCCAGAAGGACTGGTCGGATGCCGCGGACGCCGACACGGCCGACGGCGAGCAGTACGACCGCGAGGAGCGCGCGGCGCTCCGTCGCGTCAGCGGGCTCTCCACCGAGCTCGAGGACGTCACCGAGGTCGAGTACCGGCAGCTGCGACTCGAGAACGTCGTGCTCATCGGCGTGTACTCGCAGGGATCGCAGGAGGACGCGGAGAACTCGCTCCGCGAGCTCGCCGCCCTCGCCGAGACCGCGGGCGCGCGGGTGCTCGACGGGCTGCTCCAGCGTCGTCCGCACCCCGACCCCAGCACGTACCTCGGCAGCGGCAAGGCCGAGGAGCTGCGTCACGTGGTCGCCGCCCTCGGCGCCGACACCGTGATCGCCGACACCGAGCTCGCGCCCAGCCAGCGGCGTGCGCTCGAGGACGTGGTGAAGGTCAAGGTCATCGACCGCACCGCGACGATCCTCGACATCTTCAGCCAGCACGCGAAGAGCCGCGAGGGCAAGGCCCAGGTCGAGCTCGCGCAGCTCGAGTACCTCCTCCCGCGACTGCGCGGCTGGGGTGAGTCGATGTCCCGGCAGGCCGGTGGCCAGGTCGGCGGCGCGGGTGCGGGCATGGGTTCCCGTGGTCCCGGTGAGACGAAGATCGAGCTCGATCGACGCCGCATCCACTCGCGCATGGCGAAGCTGCGCAAGCAGATCGTCGGCATGAAGCCCGCCCGCGAGGCGAAGCGGGCGAACCGCCGTCGCAACGCGGTGCCGTCGGTGGCCATCGCCGGCTACACGAACGCCGGCAAGTCGAGCCTGCTGAACCGCATCACGGGTGCCGGCGTGCTCGTCGAGAACGCGCTGTTCGCGACGCTCGACGCCACCGTGCGCCGCAACACCACGGCCGACGGGCGCGTCTACACGATCGCCGACACGGTCGGGTTCGTGCGGAACCTGCCGCACCAGCTCGTCGAGGCGTTCCGCTCGACGCTCGAGGAGGTCGGCGACGCCGACCTGATCGTGCACGTCGTCGACGCGGCGCACCCCGACCCCGCGGGCCAGATCGCCACCGTGCGCGACGTCATCGGCGAGGTGGGCGCGCGCGACGTCCCCGAGCTGATCGTGTTCAACAAGGCCGACCTCATCACGCCGGAAGACCGCCTGGTGCTGCGCGGCCTCGAGCCGAACGCGGTCTTCGCGTCGGCGCGCACGGGCGAGGGCATCGCCGACGTGCTCGAGGCGATCGGACGCATGCTGCCCGACCCCGCGGTCGAGGTCGACCTCCTCGTGCCGTACGACCGCGGCGACGTGGTGTCGACGCTGCACGAGACCGGGCGCGTGCTGTCGATCGACTACGTGGAGGACGGCACCCGCATCCGGGCCCTCGCGTCGCCCGAGCAGGCCGCACAGCTCGCGGACTTCGACGCGGCATCCGTGCCCGCCTGACGCGACGCGCAGAACGCTCGACACGATCGGCGCACCGGGCCTCCGGTGTGCCGATCGTCCCGTTTCGGGGCGTCACGCCACGTCATAGTGCTCGATTTCGGGGAACGCAGGCGTATCGTCGCTGGTGATCGTCGGTGCACGGCCGGATGCCGGGCACCTGGAGCGACCGCCGAGCCCGGCACCCGCCCGCGACACCCACCCGCCGAGTACGGCCGGGGGACGCGGCCTGCCGTGGATTCCCGGTCGGCGCGGCCCGCCACGCAGGAGCACCATGGCAGAGACCGGACCCGACGCCGGCGGCGCCGACTGTCGGCCCCGCACGCCGGTCTCGTTCGAGCTGTACCCGCCGCGTACGGATGCCGCGGCGATCGCGCTGGGGCGCACCATCGACCGCCTCGCCGAGGCGCATCCCGCCTTCATCTCCGTCACCTTCGGCGCCGGGGGCTCGTCACGCGACCGCTCGCTGACCGTGCTCCGCTACATGCTCGAGAACACCGACGTCGAGCCCATGGCGCACCTCACGTGCGTGGGCTCCTCGCACGCTGAGGCGAACCGCCTCGTGCGCGAGTTCCTCGACGCGGGCATCACGAGCTTCCTCGCGCTCCGGGGCGACCCACCCGTCGGCGCCGATCCCGACGCGGGCATCGGCGACCTCGACAGCGCCGCCGAGCTCGTGCAGCTCATCCACCGGGTGCAGGAGGAGCGGGAGCCCTTCGCGCAGGTGGGCATCCCGGGGCTGGCCGGTGTCACCGAGATCCGCGAGCGACCGCGGCCCGAGCGCGTGGCGGTCGCGGCCTTCCCCACGGGGCATCCGCGGTCACGAGGCCCCGCCCAGGACGTCGACACGCTGCTCGCGAAGGAGATCGCCGGGGCAAACCTCGCGATCACGCAGCTCTTCTGGCACGCCGACGACTACTTCGGGTTCGTCGAGCGCGCCCGTGCCGCGGGCGTGACCATCCCGATCCTCCCGGGGATCATGCCGGTCACCACGCCCGCCCGCCTCGCGCGCCTCACCGAGCTCACCGGCGTCGAGCCGCCCGCGTCGCTCGCGATCGACCTCGAGATCGAGCCCGACGCGGACGCGCAGACCGAGATCGGCATCGACTTCGCCGCCCGGCTCGCCGCCGACGTGGTCGACGGCGGGGCGCCCGGCCTGCACCTGTACACGTTCAATCGCCACGAAGCCGTGCTCGACGTCGTCGACCGCCTCGGCCTCGGCCAACACGACCGACTCGTCAACGAGAGGAACACCACAGAACGATGACCGCACACGCCTTCCCCACCGGTACGATCCTGGGCTACCCGCGCATCGGCCGCCGTCGCGAGCTGAAGAAGGCCGTCGAGGCCTTCTGGGCCGGCACGATCGGCGCCGACGAGCTCGAGGCCGCCGCCGCCGACCTGCGCGCCGCGACGCGGGAGCGCCTCGCGTCGCTCGGGCTCGGTCGCGACGACTCGTCGATCCCCGAGTCGTTCTCGTACTACGACCAGGTGCTCGACGCCGCGATCGCCGTGGGCGCGGTGCCCGAGCGCTTCCGTCGCCTGCAGGACGAGTCGGGCCGGGTCGACCTCGCCGGCTACTTCACGATCGCCCGCGGCGAGGGCGAGGACGCCCCGCTCGAGATGACGAAGTGGTTCGACTCGAACTACCACTACCTCGTGCCCGAGATCGGACCCGACACGTCGTTCGCGCTGCACGCCGACCGCATCCTCGCCGAGTTCGCCGAGGCGAAGGCGGCCGGGTTCCTCACGCGACCGGTCATCGTCGGCCCCGTCACGTTCCTCCTCCTCGCGAAGGCCGCCGACGGCGCGCCCGAGGGCTTCCGTCCGCTCGACCGCCTCGACGACCTCGTGCCCGTCTACACCGCGCTCCTGGCCGAGCTCGCCACCGCGGGCGCCGCCTGGGTCCAGCTCGACGAGCCGGCGCTCGTGAGCGAGAGCATCGACGAGCCCCGCGAGCGCGTCCTCGACGCGATCGGCCGCGCCTACGACGCCCTCGGCTCGGCCGAGGACCGCCCCGCGATCTTCGTGGCAGCGCCCTACGGTGCACTCGACGACGCGCTGCCGGCGCTCGCCGCCGCCCCCGTCGAGGCGATCTCGTTCGACCTCGTGCGCGGCACCGCACCCGAGCAGCTCGACCCGGCGACCGAGGAGTCGCTCGCCGCGAAGACGCTCGTCGCGGGCGTCATCGACGGCCACAACATCTGGCGCGGCGACCTCGCGCACGCCTTCGAGCGCGCCGACGCGCTGCGCTCGCGCTCGGGCGACGTCGCGGTGTCGACCTCCACGTCGCTGCTGCACGTGCCGCACGACGTCGACGACGAGACGCTGCTCGACCCGCGCCTCGTGAGCTGGCTCGCGTTCGCCGACCAGAAGGTCGCGCAGGTGGCGACGCTCGCGCGCGGTCTCGCCGAGGGACGCGACGCGATCGCGACCGAGCTCGACGCGGCATCCGCTGCCCTCGCCGACCGCGCCGGCGCGCCGGGCGTGCGCGTGCCGGCCGTGCGCCACCGCCTCGACGCGCTCGCCGACCGCGACTTCACGCGTGCGGCGTACGACGAGCGCGTTGCGGCGCAGGAGGCACTCGAGCTGCCCGAGCTGCCGACCACGACGATCGGCTCGTTCCCGCAGACGCCCGACATCCGCCGTGCTCGCGCCCGGCTCGTGAAGGGCGAGCTGACGGATGCCGCGTACCGCGCGCTCATGCGCGAGGAGATCGAGCGCGTCATCCGCCTGCAGGAGGACCTCGGCCTCGACGTGCTCGTGCACGGCGAGCCCGAGCGCAACGACATGGTGCAGTACTTCGCCGAGCTGCTCGACGGCTTCGCGGTGACGCAGCACGGCTGGGTGCAGTCCTACGGCTCGCGCTGCACGCGTCCGTCGATCCTGTGGGGCGACGTCTCGCGCCCCGCGCCCATGACGGTCGAGTGGTCGACCTACGCCCAGTCGCTCACCGAGAAGCCCGTGAAGGGCATGCTCACCGGGCCCGTGACGATCCTGGCGTGGTCGTTCGTGCGCGACGACCAGCCGCTCGGCGACACCGCGCGCCAGGTCGCGCTCGCCCTGCGCGACGAGATCGCCGACCTCGAGCAGGCCGGCATCCGCGTGATCCAGGTCGACGAGCCCGCGCTGCGCGAGCTCCTGCCGCTGAAGCTCGCCGACCAGCCCGCCTACCTCGACTGGTCGGTCGGCTCGTTCCGCCTCGCCACGGGCGGCGCCGCGTCGGCGACGCAGGTGCACACGCACCTCTGCTACTCGGAGTTCGGCGTGGTGATCGACGCGATCCGGAACCTCGATGCCGACGTCACGTCGATCGAGGCCGCGCGCAGCCGCATGGAGGTCGTCGACGACCTGTCGACGAGCGGCTTCGACCACGGCATCGGCCCGGGCGTGTACGACATCCACTCGCCGCGCGTGCCGAGCGCCGCCGAGGTGCAGGCGCTCCTCGAGCGCGCCGTCGCCGAGATCCCGGCGTCGAAGCTGTGGGTCAACCCCGACTGCGGCCTCAAGACGCGCGGCTACGACGAGACCGTCGCCTCGCTGGAGCACATCATCGAGGCGACGCGCGCGGTGCGCGCCGAGCTCGCGGAGCCCGTGCTGGCCGAGTAGGTCCGTCGACCGTCGTCCCGGCCGGATGTCGCAGCCCGCGGCATCCGGCCGGAGTCGTCTCGGATGCCCGCGTCTCGCGTGCGCCGACCTCGCCCCCTGCCGCCGTGCAGGGTCGTCCGTTGTCGCCGGAACGCCCGCCGACGTACCATGCGGCATGCGCAGGTGGCCGATCGCAGCGTCCGCGATCGTCGTGCTCCTGTCGGCCGGATGCACCGGGGGCGGGCCGACCGCGCCCCCGGGTCCGCCGTCCGACCCGCCGTCCGACCCGCCGGCGACCTCGGATGCCGCGGCCCCGGCCGGTGTCGGCGACCGCGCCGCGCACACCGCGACACCCCTCCCCGACGGCCGCATCCTCGTCGCCGGCGGATGCGTCGTCGACGGGTGCGGCACCGCCACGGCCGAGGTGCTCGTCGTGGGAGCCGACGGGCGCGAGGCGACGCCGGCCGAGCCGATGAGCGTGCCGCGCACGAACCACACCTCGACGCTGTTGCCCGACGGCCGGGTCGTCGTGATCGGCGGGTTCCTCGGCGAGGGTGCGGGGGTCAGCGGGGCGGTGGACGTCCGACCCCGAGGCGGGCACCACCACGACCGTGGCGACGGTCGCGCCGCGCGGCGGGCACGTGGCCGCCCTCCTGCCCGAGGGTGGCGTGCTCGTCGTCGGCGGCGAGACGGCCACGGGCGTCACGGACGAGGCCGTGATCGTCGACCCGGTGACCTGGGAGGTCCTCCCCACGAGCCCGCTGCCGTGGCCGGCGGACGCGCTGGAGGCGTCGACCCTCCACGACGGGCGGGTGCTCGTGACGGGCGGACGCGTGGCGCCCGGGACCGGATCGCCGGCGGCTGCGATCTACGACTCGGCGGACGGGACCTGGGTCGAGGTGGGACCGCTGGCGACGCCCCGGTTCAAGCACGTCCAGGCGACCCTCGCCGACGGCCGGGTCCTCGTCGCCGGCGGCACGCCGGACGACCGCCGGGTGCTCGCGACGACGGAGGTCTTCGATCCGGGAACTGGAGCGTTCACGCCCGGTCCCGACCTCGCGGAGCCGCGCTACAAGCTGTCGGGCGGAGCGCTCGCCCTCCCCGACGGCCGCGTGCTCATCGGCGCCGGTGGCGGCTCGGTCGAGGTCGTCGACGTCGCCGCGGGCGCGTCCACGGTGCTCGTCGAGCTGGAGCGGCCCGCGTCGTTCGCGACCGTGAGTCCGCTCGAGCACGCTGCCGTGCTCGTGCTCGGCGGGTACGACGACCGGATCGCGCTGACCGGCCTCGCGCTCGAGGTCGAGATCCCCGGCCTCGGGTGACAGGGACCGGTCCGTTCGCAGCCGGCGTCCAGTCACGTCGGGGGCGATCCCCAGCCGCGATCGCTATGGTCGCTCCATGCGTCTCGCGGTACAGGAATCCGGCAGCGGCACGAAGACCGCCGTCCTCATCCACGGCATCATGTCGGATTCGCGAGCCTGGCACCGCGTGACCGCCGAGCTCCTCGAGCACGGCTTCCGCGTGCTCGCCGTCGACCTGGCCGGGCACGGACGCAGCCCGCGTGCGCGCCGGTACTCGCCCGCCGCCTGGGCGGACGACGTCGTCGAGACGCTGACGCCGCTGATCGACGGGCCGCCCGACGTGGTCATGGGCCACTCGCTCGGCGGCCTCGTGGCCAGCCTCGTCGCCGACCGCATGGCGCCGCGCGCCGCGATCTACATCGACCCGGCGTTCTCGTTCCCGACCGGCATCCGCGGCTGGGCGTTCAAGGCGTTCTTCGCGGTCGCGCCGCGACCCCGGCGCTCGGCGCTCGTGCGCATGAACCCGAAGTGGAGCGCCGCCGACGTCGACATCGAGCTGGCCACCCTGCGGGACTGGGACCGACGCACCATCCTCGGCTTCGCCGACACCCGGCCGCTCGTGCCGCCGGCGCGACTCGTCGCGCCGAGCCTCGTCGTGCTCGCGGAGAAGAGCCTGCTGATCACCGAGCGCGTCGCGGCGCAGCTGCGTCGGCAGGGGATGACCGTCGAGACCGTGGAGGGCACGGGCCACACCGTGTTCCGCGACGACCACGCGGGCTTCATGGACACGATCGTCGACTGGCTGCGGGGCGTCGGAAAGGCGCAGCCCCAGGCGGCCCTGGCGGTCGCCGCCGCCTGATCGCGCGGTCGGGGCATCCGGTCGCGCGTGAGGCCGCTCGCATCGACCTCCTGCCACGCGGCGGCGCTCAGACCGTGCGCAGGACCGCCACGACCTTGCCGAGGACCTCGGCCTGGTCGCCGAGGATGGGCTCGAACGCGCTGTTGCGGGGGAGCAGCCACGTGTGTCCGTCGCGCTGGCGGAACACCTTGACCGTGGCCTCGCCGTCGAGCATGGCCGCGACGATCTCGCCGTTCTCCGCCGTGCGCTGGGAGCGCACCACGACCCAGTCGCCGTCGCAGATGGCGGCGTCGATCATCGAGTCGCCCACGACCTTGAGGATGAAGAGCTCGCCCTTGCCGACGAGCTGGCGGGGGAGCGGGAAGACCTCGTCGATCTGCTGCTCGGCCGTGATGGGGATGCCGGCCGCGATGCGCCCCACGAGGGGAACCATCGCGGCGTCGCCGACGGGGATGGGCTCGCCGGCGGACGGCGCGCGATCGGCCGATCCGGGCAGCTCGATGAGCACCTCGAGGGCGCGCGGGCGGTTGGGGTCGCGGCGCAGGTAGCCGGCCAGCTCGAGCTGGTTCAGCTGGTGCGTGACGCTGGAGAGCGACGAGAGCCCGACCGCGTCGCCGATCTCGCGCATGCTCGGCGGGTAGCCGCGGCTCGACACCGAGCGCTGGATGACCTCGAGGATGGCGACCTGCTTGGCGCTGAGGCTCTTGCGGCGGCGCGCCCTGCCCTGGTCCCGCACGTCGTCGATGTCGGTGCTCAAGGTCTCCGCCCCTCGTTGCGGCCGCTCGCGACCGGATGTCGGTGGTCTCTGATCGACTGTGGTCGAACATTCGAAACTGTATCCGGCAGATGTCGGTGCGGCAAACATTCGTTCGAGTGTGTCGCGGAATCCGCGGGCACATTCCGGCGGATCGGATGCTTGCAGCTTCGAACATTCGAAGATATATTCGGAACAGAGCTTCGCATCCGGCCCTCCCGGCCGAGGGCCGGGTGCGACTCGTCCAGGAGGTGTGACATGAGCGCAGCGATCGTCCCGACCCGAACCATGCCGGTGGAGTCCGCACCGCGCACGGCGACGCGGCTCCGGTTGACGCGCCGAGGGCGCATCGTGTTCACCGCGCTGGCGTCCCTGCCGCTCGTCGTCTGGGCGCTCGTCACCGTCCTCGGCTCGGGTGGTGCGGCAGCCGACGGCGGCTCGTCGGCGCCCGCCTCCTCGTTCGAGTACGTCACGATCGGCCAGGGCGACTCGCTCTGGGCCATCGCCGAGTCGCTGGCGCCCGACGGCGACCCGCGCGTCCTCATCGACGAGATCATCCGCCTCAACGGTCTCGACGACGCGGTCGTCGAGCCGGGGCAGCGGCTCGCCCTCCCGGTCGTCCCATGACGTCACGGCCGCGGGGCGCAGGGGTGCCCGTGGCTAGCATGGACGGGTGACGAGCCTCGACGACCTGCCCATCCGCGACGACCTGCGCGGGCGCACGCCCTACGGCGCGCCGCAGAAGTCGGTCCCGGTCGCGCTCAACGTCAACGAGAACACCCATCCGATCCCCGAGGACGTCGCGCACGACATCGTCGCCCGGGTCGCCGCGGCGATCCTGAGCCTGAACCGGTACCCCGACCGCGAGTTCACGGCCCTCCGGCGCGCCCTGGCCGACTACCTCGGGCACGACCTCGACATCGACCGCATCTGGGCGGCGAACGGCTCGAACGAGGTGCTCCAGCACGTCCTGCAGGCATTCGGCGGGCCCGGCCGCAGCGTGCTCGGATTCGCGCCGACGTACTCCATGTACGGGCTCCTCGCATCGGGTACCGGCACCGAGTGGATCACGGCCGGCCGCGACGACGAGTTCGAGCTCTCGCCCGAGACGGCGGTGGCCGCGGTGCGCGAGCACGACCCGGACATCGTGCTGCTCTGCGCACCGAACAACCCCACGGGCACGCCCCTCTCCCTCGAGACCATCACCGCGGTGGCGGATGCCGCGCGCGGCATCGTCGTGGTCGACGAGGCGTACATCGAGTTCGCCGATCCCGGCACCGCGAGCGCACTGACGCTGCTCGAGGGCCGGCCCCGGCTGCTCGTGTCGCGCACCATGAGCAAGGCGTTCGCCTTCGCGGGCGCGCGCGTCGGCTACCTCGCCGCGGATCCCGCCGTCATCGACGCGCTGCGCCTCGTGCGCCTGCCGTACCACCTCTCGGCGCTCACCCAGGCCGCCGCGCTCGGCGCCCTGGCGCACTCGGACGAGATGCTCGCCATGGTCGGCGAGATCCGCGCGCAGCGCGAGCGCATCTCGGTCGAGCTGGCCCGACTCGGCTTCCACCCCTACCGCAGCGGATCGAACTTCGTGCTCTTCGGCGGTGTCGACGACCCGCACGCGGTCTTCCAGGCGTTGCTCGACCGGGGCATCCTGATCCGCGAGATCGGCCTGCCCGGCTGCCTCCGCGTGACCGCGGGCACCGAGGCCGAGACGAGCGCGTTCCTCGAGGCGATCGCCGTCTTCGCACCCGCCACCGCGGGGTCCTGACCCACGACCGGCGCCCTCCGCACCCCGACGAGCGTCCAGCGCGCCCGAATAGGATGACGACATGACCACTCCCGGCGCCCCGCGCACCGCACGCGTGCAGCGCGAGACGAGCGAGTCCAGCATCGACCTGTCGCTGAACCTCGACGGCTCGGGCAGCAGCGACATCGAGACCACGGTGCCGTTCTACGACCACCTGCTCACCGCGTTCGCGAAGCACTCGCTCACCGACCTCACGGTGCGTGCCCGCGGCGACATCGAGATCGACGTGCACCACACCGTCGAGGACGTGGGCATCGTGCTCGGCCGGGCGATCCGCGAGGCCCTCGGCGACAAGCGGGGCATCTCGCGCTACGGCGACGCGCTCGTGCCGCTCGACGAGGCGCTCGCGCAGGCCGTGGTCGACATCTCGGGGCGGCCGTTCCTCGTGCACACGGGGGAGCCCGCCGGGTTCGAGTTCCACCTCATCGGCGGTCACTTCACGGGCTCCATGGTGCGCCACGTGTTCGAGGCGATCGCGTTCAACGCGGGCCTCACGGTCCACGTCAACGTGCTCGCGGGGCGAGACCCGCACCACATCGCGGAGGCCGAGTTCAAGGCGTTCGCCCGCGCCTTCCGCCAGGCGAAGGCCCTCGACCCGCTGGTGAGCGGCATCCCGTCGACGAAGGGCGCCCTGTGACCGCGACGCGCCGCGTGGTGCTGCTCGACTACGGCTCGGGCAACATCCACTCGGCCGCGAAGGCGCTCGAACGCGCCGGGGCCGAGGTGCAGGTCACGGCTGATCGCGCCGCCGCCATGGAGGCCGACGGGCTCGTCGTCCCGGGCGTGGGGGCGTTCAAGGCCGTCATGGACCAGCTGCAGGCCGTGCGGGGCGACGAGATCATCGACCGCCGGCTCGCGGGCGGGCGTCCGGTGCTCGGGATCTGCGTCGGCATGCAGGTGCTGTTCGACCGCGGCGTCGAGCGCGGCGTCGACACCGAGGGCCTCGGCGAGTGGCCCGGCGTCGTGACCGAGCTGCCGTCGCCGGTGCTGCCGCACATGGGCTGGAACACCGTGCGTCCCGACGTCGGCAGCCTGCTCTTCGAGGGCATCGAGGACGAGCGGTTCTACTTCGTGCACTCCTACGCCGCGCAGGAGTGGCTGCTGGACGTCGTCCCGCCGTTCCCGGAGCCGAGGCTCACCTGGTCGGAGCACGGCGGTCCGTTCCTCGCGGCGGTCGAGAACGGCCCGCTGTCGGCGACGCAGTTCCATCCCGAGAAGTCGTCCGACGCCGGCATCCGGCTGCTCGCGAACTGGCTGGGCACGCTCGGCTGATCCCGCGACGGGCAGCGCGGCCGGCTCGGGGCGTCATGCGCGGGCCGCCGGCGCGCGACCCGACTAGGATGCTGTGACTGTGCCGCTGTGGTGCTTTCACAGCCACCGATACGAGGACAGTGATGAGTGAGTTCAACAAGACCCCCCGTCTCGTGCTGCTTCCGGCAGTCGACGTCGCGGGGGGCAAGGCCGTCCGCCTGACGCAGGGCGAGGCCGGCACCGAGACGAACTACGGCGACCCGGTCGACGCGGCCGCCGACTGGGCCGACCAGGGGGCGGAGTGGATCCACCTCGTCGACCTCGACGCGGCCTTCGGCCGCGGCTCCAACGCGGGCATCCTGAAGAAGGTCATCCGCCAGGTGCGCGGCGTGAACGTCGAGCTCTCCGGCGGCATCCGCGACGACGCCTCGCTCGAGCACGCGCTCGAGATCGGCGCCAAGCGCATCAACCTCGGCACCGCAGCGCTCGAGAACCCCGAGTGGGCGGCATCCGTCATCGCGCAGTACGGCGAGGCCATCGCCGTCGGCCTCGACGTGCGCGGCACGACCCTCGCGGCCCGCGGCTGGACGAAGGACGGCGGCGACCTCTGGCAGGTCATGGACCGCCTCGAGGAGGCCGGCGCTGCGCGCTACGTCGTGACCGACGTCACGAAGGACGGCACGCTGCAGGGCCCGAACCTCGACCTGCTGCGCCAGATCATGGATCGCACGCACCGGCCCGTCGTGGCCTCCGGCGGCGTGTCCAGCCTCGACGACATCGCGGCGCTGCGCGAGCTCGTGCCGCTCGGGCTCGAGGGTTCGATCGTCGGCAAGGCGCTCTACGCGGGCGCCTTCACGCTGGCCGAGGCCCTGGATGTCGCCGGCCGCTGACCCCGTCGACGGGCGGGCGGATGCCGCATCCGCCGGCCGTGACGACGACGCCGCCCGCCGCGACCCGGCCGCGACCGACTCCGCCGGCGTGCCGTGGGCCGGGCGCTCGTTCCAGCCCAATCCGCATGCCACCGACGACGGACGCGCCCCCGAGGCCCTCGCCGCGGCCGTCCGCCGCTTCCACGCCGGCGAGGGCGGGCAGGCAGAGGTGGTCGCCGCGTTCGGCGCCGCGCGCCTGCTGATCCCGCTCCTCGCCGACCTCGGCGACGGCGGCGCGGAGGTCGGCGCGCACGGCCTCGCGGTCGACAAGAGCCAGGAGCTCTCGATCGTCACCGTCGAGGGCCCTGACGGACGCCGCGTCCTGCCCGTGTTCGCCTCGGTCGACGCGATGTCGGCGTGGAACCCGGTCGCCCGGCCCGTGCCCGCCGACGGAGTGCGTGTCGCGCTCGCCGCGGCCGACGACGGCACCGACCTCGTGGTGCTCGACCCGGGCTCCGCAGGCGAGTTCGTGCTCCGGCGGCCCGCCGTCTGGGCCGTCGCCCAGTCGCAGGCGTGGACGCCGCCGTTCGAGTCCGACGCGGTGCAGGCCGCGTTCGAGCGGTCGATCGGCACGGAGCTGGCCGTGCTCGGCGTCGAGCTGTCCGCCGGGGACCCGGGCGCGCGGCTCGCGGGCCCCGAGCTCGTGGTGCGCCTCGAGCTCGTCGGCGGGCTCACCCGCGCCGAGCTCGACGCGGTGCTGCAGCGCCTGGCCGCGAGATGGGCCGCCGACGACGCGATCGCGACCCTCGTGGACTCGCTCGCGGTGCGGCTCGTCGGGCCGTCCGACGGCGTCGGCGATGCCTCCGCATGACGTCGACCGCGCTGCCGTAGGCTGGCGCTCATGGGGGACAGGTCCATGGGGGACGGCGAGTCGCGGCATCCGGAGCATGACGTCGAGGATGCCGACGACGGACTGCGTGAGCCGACGCACGATGCCGCGATCGAGCGGGAGACCGATCCCGACGACCCGCGCTACCGGCCGCTCGTGCCCGACGACGACCCCGACGCGGTGCCGCCGCCGGCGCGACCGGTCATGTCCGACCGGACGAAGCCGCCCGTGCTGCGCCCGCTCCCGCCGCCGCGGTCGATCCGCACGTCGCGATCGCTCTGGATCCTGAGCTTCGTGCTCGGCGCGTTCGGCGTGCTCCTCGCCTTCCTCTCGCACGGGGCGATCACGACCGAGCTGACCGAGGTGATCGGGCGCCTGTCGCCCACGTACGACGAGTCGGAGGTCGACGCCCTCGTCGACGTCGTCTACTGGACGAGCCTCGCCGGTATGGGCATCGTCGTGGCCGTCGAGGCGGCCCTGCTCGCGTTCATGATGAATCGTCGCGGCGGCGCGAGGTGGCTGCTGCTGATCGCGCTGGTGCTCCAGGCCGGCGTGGTGCTCATGGGGTCGGCGTTCCTCGCGGTCGGCGACGTGGCCGTGCCGGTGGAGCTCCTGCTCGTCGGGGGGTTCGTGGTCGCGTTCGCCGCGTGGGTGTGCTCACTCGCCCCCTCCGCCCACCGGTGGTTCCGGATGAAGGACGAGGCGCAGCTGGCGGCGCTCGACTGACGCGGGCGCCGTCTCGACCACGAGCGCCTCGCACGAGCGGGTCACGACGTCGCAGGCCTCTGCCGCGGCGCGATCGAGCAGCGGACTGCCGGCCAGCGCCCGCCAGCGCCCCAGCGCCGTCGCCGCGGCCGCCCGCACCTCCTCGGGACCGGCGCCGTCGGGGAGTCCGAGGCGTCGTTCGGGCGACGTGCCCGCGCCGCCGATGAGCCGCTCGGCCTCCGCGGCCTCGTCGGGCGGGAGGTCGAGGCCGGTCGTGCGAGCCGTCGACAGGAGCGCGAGCTCGCGGAGCTCGTGCGCGTTCGACTCGAGCCGCTCGATCGCGGCCGGCAGGCGCGAGTCGTCGGGGCGGGGCCGGTCGCGGACGAGGGCGCCGAGCGCGGCCAGGGCGGTGCGCGCTTTCAGCACGTCGGCGCGGGCGCGGAACTGGTCGCCGACGAGCCGCACGAGCTCCTCGAGGCCGCTGCGCCGGTACAGCTCGTCGGCGAGCTCGGTCGAGTCGTCGCAGCCCGACCGGATCGCGACCGTCGACATCCGGATCCCGAACATCCCGAACCGATCGAGCAGGTTCCGCCGTGCGTCGGGGCTCACGTCGATGCCCGCGTCGGCCCGCACGAAGCGGTCGACCGACACGAGCATGCGCTCGCGTGCGTCGCGGCCGAGCCGGGCGAGCTCGCGCAGCGCCTCGAACTCGTGCTCGCGAAGGGTGCGGGCGGACTGGGCGACGAGCCCCGCGACGGGCACGACGTCGAGTGCGAGGGAGCGCAGGGCGCCGTCGGTGCGGTAGCGCTCGGCGATCGTTCGCGCGGAGAGCAGGGCGTCGATGCGCCCGGCGCCGATCTCGTCGGCGCGCGAGAGCACCGCCATCGCGTTGACCGTGCGCGAGCGCCCGACCGTGGTGTCGTGGAATGCGGAGAGGAACCCGAGGTCGGCGGAATGCAGGTGCCGCATCAGGTAGACGATCGCGTCGGCCTCGGGCGGCGACTCCGTCGGCGTGAGGAAGGCCGCCGACCGGGCCGAGATCTCGGTCGAGAGCGAGGCGATGCCCGGCGTGTCGATGAGGGTCACCTCCTCGAGCCGCCGCGACGGCCACTCGACGACGATCCGGTCGATGTCCTCGTACGGCGTGCCGTCGAGGTCGATCTGCAGCCGACCCTCGATGCGTCGCACGGGCAGGGTGCGGTCGGCGCCCGACGCGAGGTGCATCGTGATGCGGGGCGTGGTGCCGTGCCGGTACCAGATGACGACCTTCGTGCACTCCGCGGCATCCGTCGGTGCGATCTCCTCGCCGATGATCGCGTTGAGGAGCGTCGACTTGCCCGCCTTGACCATGCCCGCGATCGCGACGCGCAGGGGGTCGCGAAGCCGCGTCGCGTGCTCCTCGAGCTGCGCGAGGGCGGCCGGGTCGTCACGGTACTCGTCGGCCGCGGCATCCAGCAGTGCGCGGGTCTGCTCGAGGAGCGCCGCGGTCACGCCCGCCCGACCTCGATCGTCGAGCGCGTCGAGGAGCCGGCGGATGCCGCGGCGGCGCGTTCGCGGCCGGTCGGTGTCGTGGCATCCGTGGCGGCCTGCGCGGCCGCGGCGGCGGACTCGATCGCCCGCGCGCGTGCCGACAGCGCATCGACCCGCTGCAGGTCGCGCTTCAGCTCGGCCACACGGCGGTCGCGCTCGTTGGCGTACATCGTCGCCGCCTTCTGCGCGGCGAGCACCGAGTCGGCCAGCGACCGGTGGTGCTCGTCGGCGATCGCAGTGAAGTGGTCGCGCGTGATGCGCTGCACGAGGCGGAGCCGGTCCTTCAGCTGCTTGCCGACCTGGAAGACGACGTCGTCGACCTGGCGCCGGATGAGCGCCTTCGCCTCGGTGCGACGCCGGAGGAGCCGGGCCGCCGTGTCGTCCTTGTAGGCCTTGCGACCGATCACCGCACCGGCGGCCAGCGAGAGCGGGTTGATGATCGACATGCCGACGATGCCCGTGATGATGCCCACCATGAGCACGCCGCCGTACGAGCCCTTGAGCCCGATGTAGAACTTCTGCATGGCGCCGAGGCGGCCGGACTCGAGGGTCGCCATGTCGGCGACGGGGTCGAGCACGTCGCGGGTGTCGTCGACGTGGATGGTCGGCAGCGAGATCTCGTCCTCGGTGAAGTGCCTGGCCACCTTGGCGGAGAGCCACTGCGCGCGCTCCTGCGTCCACACGAACGTGTCGGTCACGGCCGAGGAGACGCGCTGCTCGAACCACTCCACGATCTGGTCCCACACGGGGCCGGGGTCGCCCTCGTCGATGGCGTCCTCGGCCTCGCGCTGGATCTGCCGCATGCGGTCGCGCAGGTCGTGCTCCATGTCGGAGATCAGGTCGGTCGCACCGTCATTGAGCGTGATCTGCCAGCGCGACGAGTTGCGCCGGAGCTCGTCGGCGCGACCCTTCGTCGCCTCGAGCTCGGCGATGATCTCGGGCGTCTTCTCGGGGTTGACGAGCGCGCTCATCTCGGTGTCGATCGACAACCGGAGGTGCTCCGTCGTCGAGACCAGGTCGACGGCGGAGGAGCGGCGCTGCAGGAGCTCCGCCCGGCCGACGATGTCGCGCCGCAGGTAGGCGGTGAGGTCGGCGAAGCCGGACTCGGTGTTCAACTCTGAGTCCTCGGCCTTCATCGCCGCGAGGCGGAGGTTGGACGAGACCGCAAACAGGCGGATGTCGGGGTCGATGGCCGCGAGGTGCGCGCGATCGAGCTCCTCCACCCGGCGCCACTGCGGGTACATGTCCACCTTGGTGAGCACGCACGCGACGTTGGGACAGATCCGCATCGCGTGCCGGAGGAACTGGATCTCGGGCTCGGTGTACTCCTGCGAGGCGTCGGAGACGAAGAGCATGGCGTTCGTCGACGGAAGCGTGGCGAGGGTGGTCAGCGCGTGCGCGGAGTTGAGCCCGCCGACACCTGGGGAGTCGATGAGGGTCAGCCCGCCGCGCAGGAGCTTCCGCGGCAGCTCGACCTCGGCGGCGTGGACCTCGGGCTCCTCACCCGGCTTCGCGCGCTCGGACACGTAGCGGGGGAGGTCGCCGATCGGCACCGGGATGCGTCGTGGCCGGCCCTCGGCGTCGACCGGCCCGCCGTCGGCGCGCTGCGGCACCACCCACGCCGCCGAGGTCTCGCCGTGGCGGACGCTCGTGGGCACGGCGGTCGCGATGTCGTCGTCGACGGGGCACACGGGTGCGTTCACGAGTGCGTTGATCAACTGGCTCTTGCCCTGCTTGAACTCGCCGACGACGATGACCCGCACGCTCGGATCGAGGATCCGCTCCCTGGTCTGCTCGAGCCGGCGTCGAAGGTCGGCCCGATCGCCGCTCCCCGCCAGCGCGATGCCCTGGTCCACGAGTTCGATCAGCTGCTGCACTCGATGCCCCTCCCCTTCGAGTTCCTTCGATTCAACCAGATACGCAGCGGAACGGCCCGGAGCGGGATGTCCCGCACCGGGCCGCAGCCGGCAGGTGATTACAGGGTGATGTCGTCGACCTCGACATCGACGTCGACCTGGTCGCCGGGGCCGGTCTCGACGTTGTTGTCGTTCAGCGAGTCCTCGACCACGACGTTGTCGTTGAGCGAGTCGTCGACCACGACGTTGTCGTCGAACGAGTCCACGTTGTTGTCGTTCGCCTGGAACGAGTCCTCGACCACGGTGTTGTCGTTGAGCGAGTCGGAGACCACGACGTTGTCGTTGAACGAGTCGACGGCCACGTTGTTGTCGTTCGCCTGGAACGAGTCCTCGACCACGACGTTGTCGTTGAACGAGTCGGTGACCGAGTTGTCCTGGAAGGAGTCCTCGATGTCGACGTCGACGTCGACATCGTTGTCCTGGAACGAGTCCTCGATGTCGACCTCGGTCGAGTTGTCCTGGAAGGAGTCCTCGATCTCGACCGAGTTGTCCTGGAAGGAGTCCTCGATGAGGACGTTCGTCGAGTTGTCGGAGTTGTCGTTGAACGAGTCCTCGATCTCGAGCTCGTTCTCCTCGTTGAACGAGTCGTCGATGTCGACGTCCAGGTCGAACTCGGTGTTGCCCACCGCGACGTTACCGCCGGCGACGATGTTGCCGTCGCCCATGTTGTTGGCCTCGTTCTCGAACACCTGGTTCACGTCGCCGTTCGCCCAGATGTTCTGGTTGACCGACTGGTCCTGGATGACGTCGCGGTCGTCGATGTACGAGTAGTTGTTCACGACGCTGAGCAGCTTCGCCTTGGCCGCGGCGTAGTCGCCGCCACCGCCGCCGCCGCCGTGACCGCCGGACCAGCCGCCGCCACCGCCGCCGCCGCTCCAGCCGCCGCCACCGCCGCCGCCGCTCCAGCCGCCGCCACCGCCGCCACCGGCCGCCGCGGAGTTGATCTCGTTGCCGCCCGTGTCGTACTCGCGGTTGCCCACCGGCGAGAAGTCGAGCGCGACCGGCAGGACCGCGTCGACGTCCGCCGCGCAGATGCCCTGCAGACCGGCGCTCTGGAGCGCGCCGTCAGGGTCGGCGGCGAAATCGGCGCCGGCCTGCGGGCTCTTCAGCAGGTCCATCAGGAAGTCCAGCAATGCCGTCGTGATGTTCGTCATGATGTTTCCCCTCCACTTCGAGGTCTCGGTTCGATGACCGACATCGACGCCGGCCCCCACGAGCAAGCCTGTCGCGCGGCCGGCGTCGCGTCATCGGGTCATGTCCCCCCATGCGGTGCGGGGCGGATGGGGGTTTCGGCGCGCGGCGTTAGGGGATTGCGGGGTACACGACGGGGGATTCCGGCTCGCCGGCATGACGGCACCGGGTGCGGGCACATGCGGAACGGGGGACGTTCCGCGGGGCTACTGCCCGGGGTCCTCCTCCAGTGCCACCCGCAGCCTCGCGAGCAGCTCGGAACGGGTGGTGACGCCGAGGCGCCGCCGGATGCGCGCGATGTGGTGCTCGGCGGTGCGCGGCGAGATGAAGATCGCGTTCCCGATCTCCGCGTAGGTCTTGCCCTCGAGCACCAGCCGCGCCACCTCGCGCTCGCGTGCGCTCAGGAGGCCGTCGTCGCGCTGCGCGCCGTTCGCCTCGGAGTCGGGCTCGGCGCCGGCTTCGGGTCGCTCCTCGTCGGGATGCAGGCTGCGGGCGAGGGCGAGCAGCTGCAGGGTGTCCCGGTGCTCGGACGCGCGACCCGCGGCGTGGCCCGCGAGCCGGCTCGCATCCCACGGGTAGCCGGCGGCGGCGAGGTCGCGTGCGGCCTGCTCCACGCGCTCGACCACCACGTCGCCGGCGATCGCCGCCGCCCACGTCCGACCGGCCCGGGCGAGGTGCTCGGCCGTGCGGCCGCCCGGCGCGGCATCCGTGAGCGCGGTCGCGTGCCGCTCGACCGCATCGGGGTCGTTGAGCAGGATCGCCGCCTCGATCGCCGCCCAGTGCAGGCCGGCCGACCAGCACGCCGGCCGGCCGGCGCGGTCCAGGAGGTCCCCGGCCGCGGCGAGCTGCGCTTCCAGCAGGCGGGTCTCGTGCAGGCGGGCGGCGGCGACCGAGAGCTCGGCCAGTGCCGGCAGCGCGAACAGGTCGATGGGCATCCGGGCGATGGCCTCCCGGGCCGCCGCCCATCCGCGCAGGAGTGCCGCGAGGTCGTCGGTGCGGCGGGCGAGCCCGATGCGCACGGCGTGCGCGAGCACCTCGTCGCGGAGGCCGAGCGGCTGCGACGCCGAGATCGCCGATTCGAGGTGCTCCCGCGCGCGCACGGGACGATCCGCGCGGAGTGCGACGAACGCCTGCATGAGCCGGAGCCGCGCGTCGAAGGCCGGGCCGCCCTGCGTCGCGTCGATCGCGCCCTGGAGCACGTCGGCCGCCAGGTCGAGCTCGCCCGCATTGAGGGCGACCTGCGCGGCGAGCATCGCGGGCGCCTCGGGGAGCGGGCCGAGGGTCGCGGACTCGTTCATGAGGCTCGACGCCTGCAGGAGCGACGAGAGCGCGAGGTCGGAGGAGCCGTCGAGCGCGTCGAGGATGCCGTCGGCCGTCAGCCGCAGCGCGACCTGGCCCGAGGTCGGGTACTCGACGTCGGACGCATCGGACCGGGTCGCGCGGGCTCCCGCGACGTCGCCCACGCCGGCGAGGCAGATCGCCGCGATCGGCGCGATCGAGCCGTCGACGGCCGCGAGGGTGCGGCATGCGTCGGCACTGCGGTCGAGCATGCCCTTCCGCGCCCAGGTCGCGGCGGCGACGGCGACGGTTCGGGCGAGGTCGTCGGGTTCGTCTCGTCCGAGCCCGAGATCGACCAGGCGTTCCGCGGCGGCGACGTCGCCGACGGCCCACGCCGCCTGGGCCAGCCGCCCGGCGATGGGGTGTTGCTCCGCCCCGAGGTCGATGAGCGCGGCGTACTGCTCGCGGGCGGCGTCGGGATCCGCCTCGAGCAGCTCGTCGCCGCGCGAGCGCAGCGCGGCCAGCACCCGCGGGTCGCGGAAGCCCTGGCGTGCCAGCGCGAGCGCGGCGTCGCCGAGCGGCGCCCCCGCCGCGTCGACGGCGTCGACGAGCTCGCGGCGCATCGTCCACAGCTCATGCGGCGGCGCGCCTTGCAGGATGGCCGCCTGCACGAGCGGGACGAGCGAGCCGTCGGGCGAGACCAGCCCGCTCGCCCGTGCCGCTGCGGCGAGGGAGCGGAGGTCGGCCGCCGCGAAGCGGGGCGCCGTGGCGAACGCGGGCCCCGCCGTCGAGAAGCCGACGGTCAGGGCGGCCAGGTAGTCGTGCAGCCCGGGTTCGAGGCCGTCCAGCTCGTCGCGCATCGATTGCAGCACCGCGGCCGGCAGCACCGGTGCGGCGGCCCAGTCGTGGTCGGCGCCGGCGGCGAACGCGGCGTCCACGAGACGCGGATTCCCATGGGTGAGCTCGACCACGCGGATCGCCGCGTCGGCGGCCGGTTCCGTGCCGAGGAGCTCGGCCCCGCGTCGCCGCACCTGCGGCCAGGTCAGCGGATGCAGCGCCAGCACGGTGCCTCGCCTGCCGAGCCGGTCGGAGAGCTTCGCCATCGCCGTCGACCGCGGCCACGGGCGGAACGCGACCACCACGTGCGGGCCGTCGTCGCGGACGAGCTCGCGGAGCCGCCCCAGTTCGTCGTCCGTGAGTCCGTGCGCATCGTCGACGAGGAACGCGACCCGCTCCGTCGCGTCGGGAAGGTCGGTGGGCTCGACGTCGTCGACCACGTGGAGCCCGTGTGCACGGAGGGTCGCCGCGAGGTCGCCGAGGAGGGTCGACTTGCCGGAGCCGCCAGGGCCGGTGATGCCGACGCGCACCGGATGCGCACCGCCCACGATGCGTCGGGCGAGGGCGTCGGCCTCGACCGCGGCGTCGGTCGAGACGGCGGTCCGTGCGTCGTCCGAGGACGGCCGTGTCATGGCGCCGGCGCCGGCTCGGGCTCCGGCACGGGGTCGGGCGCGGGCTGGGGCTCCGGCGACGGGTCGGCGACAGGCGCGGGCGACGGGTCGGGCGTGGGCTCGGGGACGGGATCGGGTGTCGGCTCGGGTTCGGGCACCGGCGTCGGCTCCGGCGAGGGGCTTGGCGGCGTGGTCGGTTCGGGCTCGGGGCTCGGCGCGGGATCGGTGGTGCCGGATCCGGCCGGCGAGACGTCGTCCTGCGGCGTCGCGGTGCCAGTCGCGGGGCTCCCGGTCGCCGGCGTCGCGCTGTCGGCCTGGGCGACCGCTCGGCGCGGTGCGGCCGGATCGGAGTCGGGCGCGGCATCCGTGCCGCTCCCGGCGTCCGCGTCGGTGCTGCCGTCGATCGCGGCGAGGGGCACCGCGGAGCCGAACACGTATCGGCCGGCGGGGGCGCCGTCGCTCTGTTCGCCCGATCCTCCGGGCTCGCCGCCCTGCTCGCTCCGATCCCCGGCGGCGAGCGGGGTGATCGGGATCAGGATCGCGAGCAGTGCCGCAGCCACGCCGGCGAGCACGAGCGCGCGAAGCCCCATCGACATGCGGCGAGACTGGGCGGCCGGGGTCGCCGCGATGGGCACCGCCGGCGGCGCGGCATCCGCTTCGACCGCGTGCGCGGCCGTGGTGCCCTGGCCGGATGCCGCGACGGCCGTGTCACCGGGGAGCAGCCGTGCGGCCGCCACCGCGGCGCCGAGGCTGATGGAGGCCTTCGGGTCGGCGTCGACCGCCACGGGCAGCTCGAGCTCGGCCGAGAGCAGCTGCGCGACGGCGGGGATGCGGGAGGACCCGCCGATGAGCAGCACGGCGCTCACGTCCTCGGGCTCGAGGCCGGCGTCGGCGATGGCCGAGCGCATCGTCGCCACGGTGGACCGCAGCGGGCCGTCGATCATCTGCTCGAACTCCGAGCGCACGAGGCGCACGCGGGCCTGCGCGTTCGGCAGGAGCACGGGGACCACGGTCTCGGCGTCGAACGACAGCGCCTCCTTGGCGTCGGTGCATTCGCGCCGCACCCGGGCGAGCGCGAGGGCGCCGTCGGGCACCGTCTCGTCCACGTCGGCGAACGCGTTCGGTGCGAGCTCGCGCACGTGCTCGAAGATCCGCTGGTCGAAGTCGGCACCGCCCAGGCGCTCGATGCCCGTCGGCGTGCCGACGAGCGCGAAGGCGTCGTCCTCGCGCTTGCGCAGGAGCGCCACGTCGAAGGTGCCGCCGCCGAGGTCGTAGACGGCGATCGCCGCGCCGTCGTCCACCTTCTCGTGCGCGAGGTAGTGGAGTCCGGCGGCTTCGGGCTCGCTCACGAGCACGACGCCGGCGAGGCCGACGCCGGCGAGGGCGTCTCGTACGAGCCCGATCCGATGCTCGCCCCACGAAGCCGGGTGCGACACCGCGATCACGTCAGGCGGGGCGCCCTCGTGCGCCTCGGCGCGCTCGACGACCCACTGCGCGAGCACCGCGAAGAGGTCTTCGGGTGCGACGCCCAGGTCGCCGACGATGATCGGCGTCTCGTCCCCGATCCGACGCTTGAACTCCCGGACGACGCGCTCAGGATGATCGATGGCCCGCCGCTCGGCGGGCTCGCCGACGACCACCCCGCCGTCCTCGCCCAGGTACACCACCGTCGGCACGGCAGCCTTGCGCGTGCCGAGCTCCAGCGGCTCGTAGGCCATCGACCCATCGAGCGCGCGCCGGCCGATCGCAGCGGCGGTGTAACTCGTGCCGATGTCGATTCCGAGCACGAAAGACTTCACCCGAACTGAGCCCCCTCAGGTGTGGCGCCCCGGACTGGGTCGTCGCCGAAAGGCGGGCGCCGCAACGTGACGAGTATCCCGCGGGGCCAGAGCACCGGCAACCGGACCGGCACCCCCGTTTCGGGGTACAGGAGCGGAATCTTCGGGGTACATCGCCGCCATTACGGGGCAGAACGGGGGACGCGCCGGAGACCCCCCGAACGAGGGGAGCACGCGAACCGCTGCGCCCGGCGATACTGGGGGCCATGATGGGGGCGCGGAAGGGGCTCGCCGCGCTCGCCGCGGCGTCCGCGATCGCCGCGGGCCTGAGCGGGTGCGGCCTCTCCCTGTTCTTCCCGGTCGTCGACGAGTCGACGCCGACCGGCGAGGACGTCGATGCGGCGCTGGATCCGTTCTACGGGCAGGTCATCGCCTGGGACGAGTGCGAGGAGTTCCAGTGCGCGACGGCCATGGCGCCGCTCGACTGGGACGACCCCTCGGCGGGCGAGATCGAGCTCGCGCTCATCCGGCAGCCGGCGCGCACCGAGAAGGCGGGCACGCTGCTCGTGAATCCCGGAGGCCCCGGGGCATCCGGATTCGACGCCGTGGCCCGGGCGATCGACGTGACCGCGACCGAGGCGCTGCAGGACCGCTACGACATCGTCGGCTTCGATCCGCGCGGAGTCGGCCGCTCCACCGCCGTCTCGTGCTTCGACCCCGACGACCTCGACAAGCTGCTCTACGGCAATCCGCGCGGCTCCCGAGGCTCCGAGGAGTGGATCACCACCCAGAACGACCTCACCCACAAGTTCGGCCAGGCCTGCCTGGCGAAATCCGGCCCGCTGCTGGCGAACGTCGACACCCTGAGCACGGCACGCGACCTCGACATGCTGCGCGCGGCGCTCGGCGAGGAGCAGCTCGACTACCTCGGGTACTCGTACGGGGCGTACCTCGGCACCGTGTACGCGGGCACGTTCCCCGACCGCGTCGGCCGGATGGTGCTCGACGGCGCGATCGACCCGAGCCTCGGGCACGCGGCGATGACGCTCGCGCAGGCGCAGGGGATCGAGGCGTCGCTGCGCGCGTACCTCGCATCGTGCATGCCGGGCGGAACGTGCCCGTACTTCCAGGGGACGGTCGACGACGGCATGGCCGCGGTCCGGGGCATCCTCGACGCGGTCAGGAAGAACCCGATCCCCTCGACCGACGGACGCGTGCTGACGGCCGAGACCCTGCTCATCGCGATCGCCGCGCCGCTCTACAACGCGACCACCTGGCCCGTGCTCGACTCGGTGTTCGCCACGGTGCTCGCGATGCAGGCCGACACCGCCCTCACCGTCGCCGACGGCTACTACGGCCGCACGCCCGACGGCGAGTACGCGACCAACCAGATGGAGGCCCTGCGCGCCGTCAACTGCCTCGACTTCGAGTACCAGAACAACGTCGAGCAGATGAAGGCGCAGGCGCGCGACCTCGACACGGTCGCCCCGTACCTCGGGGTCTACCTCACGTTCGGCGACCTGTCGTGCCTCTCCTGGCCGTACCACGCGGAGCAGCCGAGGGCCGCGATCACCGCCCCCGGTGCCGCGCCCATCCTCGTGCTCGGCACCACGAACGACCCGTCGACGCCCTACGCCTGGGCGGTGGCGGTCGCGTCGCAGCTCGAGAGCGGCATCCTCGTGACCCGCAACGGCGACGGGCACACGGCCTACAACAAGGGCAACGCCTGCGTGGATGCCACGGTGGAGGCGTACCTCGTCGACGGCCTGGTGCCGCCTGGCGACGTGATGTGCTGAGCGGTCCCGGCCCCCGTCCGGGTCGTTGACCGCCCTCGGGCCTCGGAGCAGAATCGAAAGGCGCGCGCCAGGCGCGCGGAGGACAGGTGACTCATGGTCGAGCCCGGCGACTCCGGTCGCACCGCACAGCCCTCGCTCGCAGCGCCGTCGCCGTACGACGACGTCCTCGACGTCGCCGAACGCCACGCCCGGGCCTGGGTCTCCGGCATCCGGGAGCGGCCGATCCCGCCGCGCCTCGGCACCGACGAGGTGAAGGAGCGCCTCGGGCGGGAGCTCCCCGAGTCGGGCGAGCCGGCGACCGAGGTGCTCGACCTCCTCGCCGAGGCATCCGAGCCCGGGCTCATGGCGATGGGCTCGCCGCGGTTCTACGGCTGGGTCATCGGCGGCACGCAGCCGGTCGCGCTCGCCGCGGACTGGATCGTCTCCGCGTGGGACCAGAACACGGGCCTGCGGGTGGTCACCCCGGCGGTCGTCGCCGTGGAGGAACTCGCCGGCGAATGGCTCGTCGACCTGCTCGGGCTCCCCGCGGGCAGCGAGGTCGGCTTCGTGACGGGCGCCACGATGGCGCAGTTCACGTGCATGGCCGCCGGACGCGACGAGGTGCTGCGCCGCGCCGGCTGGGACGCCGAGACGCAGGGCCTGGCCGGGGGCCCGAAGGTGCGGTTCATCGCGGGGGAGGAGCGGCACGGCACCAACGACCTCGCCGCGCGCTACCTCGGCCTCGGCAGCCCGATCATCGTGCCGAGCGACGAGCAGGGTCGCATCCGCGTCGACGAGCTCGAGCGCACCCTCGCCGAGGGCACCGGCCCGGCGATCGTGCTGCTGCAGGCCGGCAACATCCACTCGGGCGCCTACGACGACTTCACGGCGGCGATCCGCGTCGCCCACGACGCCGGCGCGTGGGTGCACATCGACGGCGCGTTCGGCCTCTGGGCCGCGGCCTCGCCGAAGCTCCAGCACCTCGTCGCGGGCATGGACGAGGCCGACTCCTGGTCGTCCGACGCGCACAAGACGCTCAGCGTGCCGTACGACTGCGGCCTCGCCATCGTGCGCGACCCGAACGCGCTGCATCGGGCCATGAGCATGCACGCGAGCTACCTGCAGGCCACCGACGTCGGCGCCGACCCGCACGAGAAGGCGCCCGAGCTCTCGCGCCGAGCGCGCGGCGTGCCGACCTGGGCCCTGCTCCGCACCCTCGGCCGCACGGGTGTCGCGGCGCTGGTCGAGCAGCTGTCGGATGCCGCGAGCGGCATCGCCGATGGCGTCGGCCGCCTGCCCGGGGTCGAGGTGCTCAACGACGTGGTGTTCACCCAGGTCTGCATCGCGCTCGAGGACGACGCCGCCACCGAGGCGCTCAGCGAGCGGCTGTGGGACGAGGGCGAGGTCCTGGCCATGACCTCGCGCTGGCACGACCGGGCGGTCGTGCGGTTCTCGGTGAGCAACTGGCAGACGGATGCCGCGCAGGTGCGCCGCACGGTCGACGCCGTCGAGCGGGCGCTCGCCGCGGTGCGCGCGGGCGGATAGCCGGGGGCGCCTCGCGCACCCGTCGGTCGGTCTCCGGCCGCGGTGTCAGTGGCATCCGGTTGAATGGAGGGATGGCCGAGGCGCTCGAGGCGTTCTCGCCCGCGACGCGGGCGTGGTTCACCGAATCCTTCGCCGCCCCCACCGAGGTGCAGCGTGGGGCGTGGCAGGCGATCGCGCGCGGCGACCACGCACTCGTGGTCGCGCCCACGGGGTCCGGCAAGACGCTCGCCGCCTTCCTCTGGGCCATCGACCGTCTGCACCACGAGCGGCTCGAGCAGCCCGTCGCGTCGCACGGCACCCGCGTGATCTACCTCTCGCCGCTGAAGGCCCTCGGCGTCGACGTCGAGCGCAACCTGCGGGCGCCGCTCGTCGGCATCGCCCGCACGGCGGCCGCACTCGAGGTCGAGGTGCCCGAGGTCGCCGTGGGCGTGCGGTCGGGCGACACCCCGCCGGCCGAGCGCCGCACGCTCGTCACGAACCCGCCCGACATCCTCATCACCACGCCCGAGTCGCTCTTCCTCATGCTCACGTCCGCCGCGCGCGAGACCCTGCGCGGCGTCGAGACGGTCATCGTCGACGAGATCCACGCCATGGCGGGCACGAAGCGCGGTTCGCACCTCGCGCTCTCGCTCGAGCGGCTCGACGCGCTCGTCGGCCGGCCCGTGCAACGGGTCGGGCTCTCGGCGACGGTGCGCCCGCACGAGGAGGTGGCGCGGTTCCTCTGCGGCACGCGCCCCGTCGCGATCGTGGCGCCGCCGTCGGGCAAGAAGTTCGACCTCTCGGTGCGCGTGCCCGTCGACGACCTGTCCGACCTCGCCGGCGAGACGGGCGCGGGCACGGTGTGGCCGCACGTCGAGGAGGCGATCCTCGACGAGGTGCTCGCGCACCGGTCGACGATCGTGTTCGCCAACTCGCGGCGGCTCGCCGAGCGGCTCACGGCGCGGCTCAACGAGCTGTGGGAGGAGCGCAACGCGCCCGTCGAAGCCGTCGAGGCCGCGGCATCCGTCGGCTGGCCGGCCGCCGGCCGGACCGGGCGACCGCCCGCCGAGCTGCCCGGCGCCTCGGGGCTCACGGGCGGCGCCGAGCCGATCATCGCCCGCTCCCACCACGGCTCCGTGAGCAAGGAGGAGCGCGCGCTCGTCGAGGCCGACCTGAAGGGCGGGCGCCTGCGGTGCGTCGTCGCCACCTCGAGCCTCGAGCTCGGCATCGACATGGGCGCCGTCGACCTCGTCATGCAGGTCGAGTCGCCGCCGTCGGTCGCGAGCGGTCTGCAGCGCATCGGGCGCGCCGGCCACCAGGTCGGCGAGGTGTCGAAGGGGCTCATCTACCCGAAGCACCGGGCCGACGTGCTGCACTCCGCCGTCGCAGCCGAGCGCATGATCGCGGGCGCGATCGAGGAGCTCCGCATCCCGGCGAACCCGCTCGACGTGCTCGCGCAGCAGACCATCGCCGCCGCCGCACTCGACGAGTGGGACGTCGAGGACTGGTTCGAGCTCGTCCGCCGCGCGGCACCCTTCGGAGCCCTGCCCCGGTCGGCATTCGACGCGACGCTCGACCTGCTCGCGGGTCGCTACCCGTCCGACCGGTTCGGCGAGCTGCGGCCGCGCATCGTGTGGGACCGCGACGCCGGCACCATCGTCGGCCGGCGCGGCGCGCAGCGGCTCGCGGTCACGAGCGGCGGCACCATCCCCGACCGCGGCATGTTCGGCGTGTTCATGATCGGCGAGACCGGCCCCGGCCGGCGGGTCGGCGAGCTCGACGAGGAGATGGTCTACGAATCCCGCGTCGGCGACGTCTTCGCCCTCGGCGCGACAAGCTGGCGCATCCAGGAGATCACGCACGATCGGGTGCTCGTGGCGCCCGCCGCCGGCGAGCCGGGCCGCCTGCCGTTCTGGAAGGGCGACGGCATCGGGCGCCCGGCCGAGCTCGGCGAGGCGATCGGCGGGTTCATCACCGAGCTCGCGGGCGCGCCCACGTCCGACGCGCTCGTGCGCAGCCGTGCGGCCGGGCTCGACGAGCGCGCCGCCAAGAACCTCGTCGCGTTCATCGACGACCAGCGCGCGGCGACCACGGTCGTGCCCGACGGCGCCAACCTCGTCGTCGAGCGCTTCCGCGACGAGCTCGGCGACTGGCGCATCGTGCTGCACTCGCCCTACGGCATGCGCGTGCACGCCCCGTGGGCGCTCGCGATCGGCGCACGCGTCCAAGAGGAGCTCGGCGTCGACGCGAACGCCGTCGCGAGCGACGACGGCATCGTGCTGCGCATGCCCGACACGGGCGACGAGCCGCCGGGCGCCGAGCTCTTCACCTTCGAGCCCGCCGAGCTCGCGCAGATCGTCACGCAGCACGTGGGCGGCTCGGCGCTGTTCGCCTCGCGGTTCCGCGAGTGCGCCGCGCGGGCGCTCATCCTGCCGAAGACCAACCCCGGCCGCCGCTCGCCGCTCTGGCAGCAGCGCCAGCGCGCCTCGCAGCTCCTCGAGGTCGCGCGCGACTACCCCGACTTCCCGATCCTGCTCGAGGCCGTGCGCGAGTGCCTCCAAGACGTCTACGACCTGCCCGCGCTCACGCGCATCGCCGAGCGCATCGAGCGCCGGCAGCTGCGATTCGTCGAGGTGAGCACCGAGTCGCCGAGCCCCTTCGCCGCGAGCCTCCTGTTCGGCTACGTGGGCGCGTTCATGTACGAGGGCGACGCCCCGCTCGCCGAGCGGCGCGCCGCGGCGCTCTCGCTCGACCCGGCACTCCTCGCCGAGCTGCTCGGCACCGTCGAGCTGCGCGAGCTCCTCGACCCCGAGGTGGTGGTCGAGACCGAGCGGATGCTGCAGCGTCTCGACCCCGAGCGCCGGGCCCGTGGCGAGGAGGGGGTCGTCGACCTGCTCCAGGGGCTCGGGCCGCTCGCGGCCGACGAGGTCGCCGAGCGCGTCGACGACGAGACCGATTCCGCGGCGGCCATCGACGCGCTCGTCGCCGCCCGGCGTGCGGCACGCGTGCGTTTCGCGGGCCGCGACTGGATCGTCGCCGTCGAAGACGTGTCGCGCCTCCGCGACGCGCTCGGCGTGCCGATCCCGCCCGGGCTGCCCGAGGTGTTCGAGGAGTCCGTCCGCGATCCCCTCGGCGACCTCGTGAGCCGCTACGCACGCACGCACGGCCCGTTCACCACACCCCAGGTCGCCGAGCGCTTCGGCATCGGCCAGGCCGTCGCCCGTGCCGCGCTCGGGCGGCTCGCCGCCGAGCGGCGCGTCGTCGAGGGCGAGTTCCTGCCGGGCGGCGCCGGCCTCGAGTGGTGCGACGCCGGAGTGCTCCGCCGCATCCGGCGCCGGTCGCTCGCCGCGCTGCGTGAGGAGGTCGAACCCGTCGAGCCCCGACAGCTCGCCCGGTTCCTGCCCGAGTGGCAGCACGTCGGCGGTCGCCTGCACGGCGTCGACGGGGTCGCCGCCGTGGTGGAGCAGCTCGAGGGCGTGCGCGTCCCGGCGTCGGCGTGGGAGGCGTTCGTGCTTCCGGCGCGCGTCGACGACTACCGACCCGGCATGCTCGACGAGCTCACCGCATCGGGCGAAGTGCTCTGGGCGGGGGCCGGCACGCTCGCCGGCGACGACGGCTGGATCAGCCTGCACCTGGTCGAGACCGCGGCGCTCACGCTCCCGCCGCCCGAGGCGGGTCCGCTCGATCCGCTCGAGGCCGAGCTCCTCGCCGTGCTCGGCGGTGGCGGCGGCTACTTCTTCCGCCAGCTCGTCGAGGCCGTCGGCGCCGACGACGACCGCGCGGTCATCGAGGCGCTCTGGCGACTGGTGTGGGCCGGACTGGTGACGAACGACACGTTCGCCCCCGTCCGCGGACTGCTCGCCGGCGCCGGCGCGCACAAGACCCGCGCGCCGGCGCCGCGCGCCAGGATGCGCGGCCGCTCCCTCACCCGGCGTGCCCTCGCGGCATCCGTCACGTCGGATCGCGCGGCCCGCGCGGCGGCGAACCCCGCGCACGCCGCCGGACGATGGTCGGTCGTGCCGCTCGCGACCTCGGCCGCGACGCCGCGCGCGCAGGCGCTGGGCGAGACGCTGCTCGAGCGCTACGGCGTCGTCACGCGAGGCTCGGTCGTGGCCGAGGGCATCGTGGGCGGCTTCGCGCTCGCCTACCGCTCGCTCTCCGCGTTCGAGGACTCGGGGCGCGTGCGTCGCGGGTACTTCGTCGACGGGCTCGGCGGCGCGCAGTTCGCGACCACCGCTGCGGTCGACCGGCTCCGCGCCCAGCCCGCGAGCGGCGCGATCGCACTCGCGGCCACCGATCCGGCCAACCCGTTCGGCGCCGCCCTCGAGTGGCCCGAGCCGCCGGGCGACGGATCGCACCGGCCGGCGCGCAAGGCGGGCGCGTTCGTCACGATGGTCGACGGCGAGGCGACGCTCTACCTCGAGCGCGGCGGGCGGACGGCGCTCGCGTTCACCGACGACTCCGAGCTGCTCGGCGCCTCCGCGACAGCGCTGGCCGACGCGCTCCGGCGTGCGCGCGCCGAGCGGCTGCGGGTCGAGACGGTCAACGGCGCCAACGTCTACGGCTCGGTGCTCGACCCGGCGCTGCGCGCGGCCGGCTTCCGCGAGACGCCGAGGGGGCTGCGATTCGATGCCCGAGGGTGACACCGTCTACCAGGCCGCCCGTCGGCTCGACCAGGCGCTCACCGGACGCACGGTCGAGCGCACGGACTTCCGCGTGCCGGCCTACGCCACGGTCGACCTCGCGGGGCAGCCCGTGCACTCGGTGGGCAGCCGCGGCAAGCACCTGCTCATGCGCATCGGCGACCAGGTCGTGCACTCGCACCTGAAGATGGAGGGGGAGTGGCGCGTCTACCGCCCCGGCCAGCGCTGGACCCGTCCGGGCTTCCAGGCTCGCGCCGTCGTCGCGGTGCCCGGAGCGGTCGCGGTCGGGTTCGACCTCGGGGTGCTCGAGGTGTTCCCGGCGAGCGAGGAGGCCGAACGCATGGCCTACCTCGGGCCCGACGTGCTCGGACCCGACTGGGACGCGTCCGAGGCGATCGCACGCATCGCGTCGAAGCCCGACGTGCCGATCGCGGTCGCGCTCGGCGAGCAGCGCAACCTCGCGGGCCTCGGCAACGTGTACGTCAACGAGGCGTGCTTCGTGCGCGGCATCCGCCCCGATCGCGCGACGGGCACCGTCGACGTCTCGCCGATCGTCGACGTCGCACGGCGCATGATCGTCGCGAACCGCGACCGCATCGCGCGCACCACCACGGGCAACGACCGCCGCGGCGAGCGGCTCTGGGTCTACGGTCGCGCCGGCGAGCCCTGCCGCCGCTGCGGCACGACCATCGAGCACGGCCGCCTCGGCCGCAACGACGTCGAGCTCCGCGACTCCTACTGGTGCCCGAGCTGCCAGACCTAGCTGACCGGGCCGGTCCACTTCTCGCCGGGGCCCTGGCCGATGGCGTCGGGGATCGGCGAGGCCTCGCGGAACGCGAGCTGGAGCGAGCGGAGGCCGTCGCGCAGCGACCGCGCGTGCATGTCGCTGATCTCGGGCGCGCCGGCCGTGATGAGCCCGGCGAGGGCGTTGATGAGCTTGCGCGCCTCGTCGAGGTCGACCTGCGACTCGGGGTCGTCGGCGAGGCCCACCTTCACGGCGGCGGCGCTCATGAGGTGCACGGCCGCGGTCGTGATGACCTCCACCGCGGGGACCTCGGCGATGTCGCGGGTGGCGTCGGCGACGGTGGACTCGTCTGAACTGTTGCTCACAGACATCCTCTGTTAGACTACTGCGGGCCCGGGGCCAGTCCCCGGTACGAAAGTGGAGATTCTCCCACCCGCGCATACCGCTTCATCAAGGTTACCGGGTCGATTGCACTCCGCTTCCACGCCACCGAGCCTCCGGCTCAGGCAGGGAAGTAGACAGGGTGCCGTAGTGCCGCACGGTGTGATTCCATGCGAGCCTGCGTGGATCTTCCGCTCTCGTCGACGGGCGGCATCCGCCTCCCGTTCGAGCACAGCTTGAGTAGAGGAGAACACGCATCAGCGATCCGCGTACCAATGACCGTATCCGCGTTCCCGAGGTCCGCCTCGTGGGACCTGGCGGAGAGCAGGTCGGCGTCGTGAAGATCGAGGTGGCCCTGCGGCTCGCGCAGGAGGCCGACCTCGACCTCGTCGAGGTCGCACCCAACTCGCGTCCGCCGGTCGTCAAGATCATGGACTACGGCAAGTACAAGTACGAGGCTGCGCAGAAGGCGAAGGAAGCGCGGCGCAACCAGGCGAACACCGTCCTCAAGGAGGTCCGGTTCCGCCTCAAGATCGACAAGCACGACTACGAGACCAAGATGAAGCGCGCCGTCGGCTTCCTGAAGGCCGGCGACAAGGTCAAGGCGATGATCCTGTTCCGGGGCCGCGAGCAGTCGCGTCCCGAGATGGGCGTCCGCCTCCTGCAGCGCTTCGCGGAAGACGTGGTGGAGTTCGGCACGGTCGAGCACAACCCCACGATCGACGGCCGAAACATGGTCATGGTCATCGCTCCTCTGAAGAACAAGTCCGAGGCCAAGGCCGAGGCGAATGCACAGCGTGCTGCGGCGAAGGCGCGGCCGGCGGCGGATGCCGCGGGCGAGCCCGAGACGCAGGCGGCCGAGTCCACCGAGGACCAGGCCTAGCACCCCCGTCCGCCACTCCGGTGGCGGCAGAACCAAGGAGAAACACGAGATGCCGAAGCAGAAGACCCACTCCGGGTCCAAGAAGCGCTTCAAGATCACCGGTACCGGGAAGCTCAAGAAGCAGCAGGCCGGCATGCGCCACAACCTCGAGGGCAAGTCCTCGGTGCGCACCCGCCGCCTCAACGCGGACAAGGTCCTGTCGGCCCCCGACACCAAGGTCGTCAAGAAGCTTCTCGGCCGCTGAGCCGCGAGACCCGTAAGGAAGAAACAGAGCAATGGCAAGAGTGAAGAGGGCGGTCAACGCCCACAAGAAGCGTCGGGTCATCCTGGAGCGCGCCGAGGGCTACCGCGGTCAGCGGTCGCGCCTCTACCGCAAGGCGAAGGAGCAGGTCACCCACTCGCTCGTCTACTCCTACAACGACCGCCGCAAGAAGAAGGGCGACTTCCGTCGCCTCTGGATCCAGCGGATCAACGCGGCCTCGCGTCAGAACGGCCTCACCTACAACCGCTTCATCCAGGGCCTCGGCCTCGCGGGCATCGAGGTCGACCGCCGCATCCTCGCCGAGCTCGCCGTGAACGAGCCCGCGACCTTCGCGGCGCTCGTCGAGAGCGCCAAGCAGGCGCTCCCGGCCGACACCTCGGCCCCGAAGACCGCGGCCTAGCCACTGCTTCGGCCCGACGGCCCGGCACCCCGACTCGCGGGGTGCCGGGCCGTTTCGCATGTCCGCCGCGGCATCCGTCGTCCCTAGACTGGCTGCATGCTCGAGAACCCGAGGTCGCCGCGCGTCCGCGCCGTCGCGAAGCTCGCGAAGAAGCCGGCCCGCATCGAGAGCGGGCTGTTCCTGCTCGAGGGGCCGCAGGCCGTCGCCGAGGCGCTCACCTTCCGGCCGCAGCTCGTGGTCGAGCTCTACGCCACGCCCACGGCGCTCGAGCGCTACACCGACATCGCGCAGACGGCCGTCGACGCGGGCGTCGACGTCGAGTTCGTGACCGAGGAGGTCCTCGACGCGATGGCCGACACGGTCACGCCCCAGGGCTTCGTCGCCGTCTGCCACCAGTTCCCGACCGCCGTGAAGGACGTGTTCGCGGCGGGGCCGCGCCTCATCGCGATCCTCGAGGAGGTGCGCGACCCCGGCAACGCGGGCACCATCGTCAGGGCAGCGGATGCCGCGGGCGCCGACGCCGTGGTCTTCACCGGGCGCACCGTGGACCTGTACAACCCGAAGGTCGTGCGCAGCTCGACGGGATCGATCTTCCACCTCCCGGTCGCCGTGGGCGGCCACCTGGAAGACGTGCTCGAGCGCGCCCGCGCCGCGGGCCTCACGGTCCTCGCCGCCGACGTGAAGGGCGAGGACCTGCTCTCCGCCCGCACCGAGGGCGTGCTCGAGCGGCCGACGGCGTGGCTGTTCGGCAACGAGGCGCACGGGCTCCCCGACGAGCAGCTCGCGCTCGCCGACCGCGTGGTGACCGTGCCCATCTACGGACACGCCGAATCGATGAACCTCGCGACCGCGGCATCCGTGTGCCTGTACGAGAGCGCCTTCGCGCAGCGCAGCGTGGGTCACGAATAGGTAACCACCGGCCGCGTGCCTTTGTGGCGGCAGGCCTGCGCGCCCTAATTTGGGGGGTATGGAGCCAACCCAGCAGGCGCCCGCGACGTCGAACATCTCGGTGCGCCGCGGCGAACCCCTCGTCGTCATCGAGCACGTCGAGAAGCACTTCGGCGATCTGCACGTGCTGAACGACATCAACTCGGTCGTGAACCGCGGTGAGGTGGTCGTGGTCATCGGTCCCAGCGGCTCCGGCAAGTCGACGCTGTGCCGCGCGATCAACCGCCTCGAGACCATCGACTCCGGCACGATCACCATCGATGGCGAGCAGCTGCCCGAAGAGGGCGCGGCGCTCGCGAAGCTGCGCGCCGACGTCGGCATGGTGTTCCAGTCGTTCAACCTCTTCGCCCACAAGACGGTGCTCGAGAACGTGACGCTCGCGCCGACCCGGGTCAAGCGGATGTCGCGCAAGGACGCCGACGCGAAGGCGATGGAGCTCCTCGAGCGCGTCGGCGTCGCGAACCAGGCCAAGAAGCTCCCCGCGCAGCTCTCGGGCGGGCAGCAGCAGCGCGTCGCGATCGCGCGCTCGCTCGCCATGAACCCCAAGCTCATCCTGATGGACGAGCCCACGAGCGCGCTCGACCCCGAGATGATCAACGAGGTCCTCGATGTCATGGTCGGGCTCGCCGAGCAGGGCATGACGATGATCGTCGTGACGCACGAGATGGGCTTCGCGCGTCGCGCGGCCGACCGCGTGATGTTCATGGCCGACGGCCGCATCGTCGAGGAGGCGCCGCCCGCGCAGTTCTTCGACCACCCCGAGTCCGATCGCGCGAAGGACTTCCTCTCGAAGATCCTCGAGCACTGAGAAAGCCTGCGCTGCCACGAGCGGCGAGGGAACACCACACGAGAAGAGGCAGAGACATGAAACGGATGAGATTCGCACTCGTCGCGGCGGGCGCCGCGACGGCCCTCGCGCTCGCGGGCTGCGCCGGTGGCGGTGGCGGCGGCGAGGCTGAGGAGACGCCCGAGGCGGCTCCCACCTTCGAAGCCGGCACGACGATGGCCGACCTCTCCGAGGCGGGCTCGATCACCATCGGCACGAAGTTCGACCAGCCGCTGTTCGGCCTCGTCGGCCCGTCGGGTGAGCCCGAGGGCTTCGACGTCGAGATGGGCAAGATCATCGCGTCCGAGCTCGGCATCTCCGAGGACAACATCGAGTGGGTCGAGACGGTGTCCGCGAACCGCGAGCCGTTCATCCAGAACGGCCAGGTCGACATCGTCATCGCGACGTACACGATCAACGACAAGCGCAAGGAAGTCGTCTCCTTCGCCGGCCCGTACTACATGGCCGGTCAGTCGATCCTCGTGCTCGCCGACAACGAGGACATCGAGAGCGAAGAGGACCTCGTGGGCCAGCCGGTCTGCTCGGTCACGGGCTCGACGCCCGCTGCGAAGCTCGCCGAGATCGGCGCGCAGCCGGTGCTCACCGACACGTACACCAACTGCCTCGAGCCGCTGCGCAGCGGCCAGGTCGTCGCGGTGTCGACCGACAACGTCATCCTCGCGGGCCTCGCGGCCCAGAACGAGGGCGAGTTCAAGGTCGTCGGCGAACCCTTCACGGAGGAGCCGTACGGCATCGGCCTCGCGCTCGAGGACACCGAGTTCCGCATGTGGATCAACGACGTGCTCGAGGCGGCCTATGAAGACGGCCGCTACGAGGAGGCGTGGAACGAGACGGCCGGCACGGTGCTGCCGTTCATCGACCCGCCTGCCGTCGACCGCTACTGAACCGACCGATGGATGACCCGGGCCGGGCAGGACGGCCGGCCCGGGTCCATCCGCACCACACGGGCGAAGGGAATCCGTGGACGCCGTCATCGACAACCTGCCGACCTACCTGAGCGGGTTCGGCACGACGATCCTGCTGCTGCTCGTGAGCGGGCTCGCGGCGCTCGTCATCGGCACGATCGTGGCCGCGATGCGCATCTCGCCGGTCGCCACCCTCCGACTCGTGGCGACCGTCTACACCGAGATCGTGCGCAACACCCCGTTGACCCTCGTGCTGATCTTCTGCGCCCTGGTGCTCCCGTACCTCGGGTCGCGCCTGCCCTACCTCGTCGCGGCGATCATCGCACTGTCGGTGTACACCTCGCCGTTCGTCGCCGAGGCGCTGCGATCGGGCATCAACGGCGTGCCCGTCGGACAGGCCGAGGCTGCGCGCAGCGTCGGCCTCGGATTCCGCCAGACCGTCTCGCTCGTCATCTTCCCGCAGGCCTTCCGGATGACGATCCCGCCGCTCATCAACGTCTTCATCGCCCTGACCAAGAACACCTCCGTCGCCGGCGGGTTCTTCGTCGTCGAGCTGTTCGCCGTCGGCAAGCAGCTGGCGAACGACAACGGCGACGCGGTCATCCCCATCCTGCTGGGGGTCGCGACGTTCTACCTCCTCATCACGGTGCCGCTCGGCTTGCTCGCGGTCCAACTCGAGCGGAAGTGGGTGGTGCAGCGATGAGCAACGCCAACGTGCTGTTCGACGCGCCGGGCCCCCGCGCCCGGACCCTCTCGCGGGTGCTGTCCGTCATCGCAGCGCTGGCCGTGGCCGGCGGCCTGCTGTGGATGTTCCTCGTGCTGAACCAGCCGCGCGAGTCCGGCGGGATCACGCTCCCGGGCATGTTCGACGAGTCGCGCTGGGACATCTTCCTGGACCCCGAGGTGTGGAACTTCATCGCCCAGGGCGTCTGGAACACCCTGCGGGCGGCGCTCGTGGCGGCGGCGCTCGCCGTGGCGCTCGGGGTCGTGCTGTCGCTCATGCGCAGCGCCCGCAACCCGTGGATCCGGATCCCGACGGCCGTCGTCATCGAGTTCTTCCGCGGCATGCCCGTCCTGCTGATGATGCTCTTCATCCTGCTCGTGTTCGCGACGGGCGACTACTGGGCCGTCGTCGCGGCGCTCGCGATCTACAACGGCGCGCTCATCGGCGAGGCGCTCCGGGCCGGCCTGGCCGCGCTGCCGCGCGGGCAGCGGGAAGCGGCCCTCAGCCTGGGCATGCGGCAGCTGCAGTCGAAGATGCTCGTCGAGTTCCCGCAGGCGTTCCGGCAGATGCTCCCGATCATCGTCGCCCAGCTCGTGGTGCTGTTGAAGGACACCTCGCTCGGCTTCATCGTCGGCTACCCCGAGTTGCTCCGCACCACGATGAACAACCTCGGCAGCTTCTTCGGCAACCGCTACCTCTTCCCACTGTGGGTCGTCACGTTCCTCATCTACCTCGTGATGAACCTCAGCCTGTCGTGGTTCGCCCGCTGGCTCGCCCGGCGCGGCGACCGCCGGTACCGCACGGGCGGCAAGCCCGGTGGTCCCCAGCCGGTCGAGGACCCGACGCAGGGGCTGCTCGTGACCGAGGCGCGCGCGGAGGCACGCGGACCCGGTACCTGATCGACGCGGTCGCCGTCGCGGTCGTCCGACGCCCGCGCGGTGTCGCGCGCCCGCGACGGCGCGAGCCGGGCGGTCGTCGCGGCCTCATCGCACGACGCCCGCCCGCTAGACTCGTTCCTTGTGTCCGAGCCCCGTGAAATCACCGAGCAGGCCGTCCAGGCTGCCGTCGACGCCGCCCTCGCGGCGATCGCCGCGGCGGGCGACTCCGCCGCGCTGAAGCAGGTCCGCACCGAGCACACGGGGGAGAAGTCGACCCTCGCGCAGCTCAACGCCGAGCTCCGCAACGTGCCGAACGACCAGAAGGCCGCCCTCGGCAAGCTGGTCGGCGGCGCGCGGGGTCGCGTGAACCAGGCGTTCGCGGTGCGTGAGGCCGAGATCCTCGAGGCCGAGGCGGCCGCACAGCTCGAGGCGGAGACGGTGGACGTCACGGCGCTGCCGTCGCGGTACATGGCCGGGGCGCGGCATCCGCTCGCCCTGCTGCAGGACCGGGTGTGCGACGTGTTCACCGGCATGGGGTGGGAGATCGCCGAAGGCCCCGAGGTCGAGAGCGAGTGGTTCAACTTCGACGCGCTGAACTTCGACGCCGACCACCCGGCGCGCGCCATGCAGGACACGTTCTTCGTCGACCCGCCCGAGGCGCACCTCGTGCTGCGCACGCACACGAGCCCCGTGCAGGTGCGCTCGATGCTCGAGCGCGAGGTGCCGATCTACGTCCTCGCACCGGGCCGCGTCTACCGCACCGACGAGTTCGACGCCACGCACCTGCCCGTGTTCATGCAGTTCGAGGGCCTCGCGGTCGACAAGCGCCTCACCATGGCCCACCTGCGCGGCACGCTCGACCACTTCGTGAAGTCGATCTTCGGCGACGAGGCCAAGGTCCGCCTGCGCCCGAGCTTCTTCCCCTTCACCGAGCCGAGCGCCGAGCTCGACTTCTGGCACCCGACCTTCAAGGGCGGCGCGCGCTGGATCGAGTGGGGCGGCTGCGGCATGGTGCACCCCAACGTGCTGAAGGCCGCGGGCATCGACCCCGAGGTCTACACGGGCTTCGCGTTCGGCATGGGGATCGAGCGCGGGCTCATGCTCCGCAACGGCGTGCAGGACATGCGCGAGATGGTCGAGGGAGACGTCCGGTTCTCCCAGCAGTTCGGAATGGTGGTCTGAGACATGCGAGTGCCCCTGAGCTGGCTCGCCGAGTACGTCGAGCTCGTGCCGGGTTCGACGCCTGAAGACGTGCACGCCGCCCTCGTGCAGGTCGGCCTCGAGGAGGAGGACGTGCACACGTTCGAGCTCCAGGGTCCGATCGTCGTGGGCGAGGTCCTCGAGTTCACCGAGGAGCCGCAGTCCAACGGCAAGACCATCCGCTGGTGCCAGGTGCGCGTCGCGCCCGAGGGCGAGACGGCGGCCGACGGCGGCGACGCGGTGCACGGCATCGTGTGCGGCGCGCGCAACTTCTTCGTCGGCGACAAGGTCGTGGTGACGCTGCCGGGCGCGGTGCTGCCCGGTCCCTTCCCGATCGCGGCGCGCAAGACCTACGGGCACGTGTCCGACGGCATGATCGCCTCGGCGCGCGAGCTCGGCCTCGGCGACGACCACGAGGGCATCCTGCGGCTGTCGACGCTCGGCATCGACGCACCCGTCGGCGCCGACGCGATCGAGCTGCTCGGCCTGAACGACGCCGCGGTCGAGATCAACGTCACGCCCGACCGCGGTTACGCGTTCTCCATCCGCGGCGTCGCCCGCGAGTACGCGCACGCGACCGGTGCCCGGTACCGCGACCCGGTCGAGCTGTCGAGCCCGGCGACCGTGCTTGCCGAACCCGGCTCGGGCGACGTGTTCCCCGTCGAGGTCCGCGACGACGCGCCGATCCGCGGCCGCGTCGGCTCGTCGGTGTTCGCGACGCGCATCGTGCGCGACGTGGACCCGACCCGCCCGACCCCGGCCTGGATGGTCGCGCGGCTGAAGCTCGCCGGCATCCGCTCGCTCTCGGTGCTCGTCGACATCACGAACTACGTCATGCTCGAGCTCGGCCAGCCGATCCACGGCTACGACCTCGACCGCCTGCAGGGCGGCATCGTCGTGCGCCGCGCGACGCCCGGCGAGGTGATCACGACCCTCGACGGCAAGGAGCGCACGCTCGACCCCGAGGACCTCCTCATCACCGACGACCGCGGCGCCATCGGCATCGCCGGCGTCATGGGCGGCGCCGACACCGAGATGTCGGATGCCACGCGCAACGTGCTCATCGAGGCCGCGAACTTCGACCCGGTGTCGATCGCCCGCTCCGCACGTCGCCACAAGCTCCCGAGCGAGGCGTCCAAGCGGTTCGAGCGTGGCGTGGACCCACAGATCGCCGCCGCCGCGGCGACGCGTGTCGCGCAGCTCATGGCCGACCTCGCGGGCGGCACCGCCGACGCGGGCGGCTCGCTCATCCACGAGGCGCCCGAGCGCGAGGCGATCCTGCTGCCCGACGGCTACGTGACCGAGCTCATCGGCGTCGAGTACACCGATGAGGAGGTGCACGACGCGCTCGCCGAGATCGGCGGGGCGATCACGCGCACCGCCGACGGGTTCGAGGTCGTGCCGCCGTCGTGGCGTCCCGACCTCACCGGCAAGGCCGACCTGGCCGAGGAGGTGGCGCGCCTCGCGGGCTACCACCGCATCCCGTCGGTGCTCCCCGTCGCCCCGCCCGGACGCGGCCTCACCCGTTCGCAGCGCATCCGGCGCCGAGTCGCCGACGCGCTCGCCGCGGCCGGGTCCACCGAGGTGCTCTCGTTCCCGTTCGCGACCGAGGACGAGAACGCGCTGTTCGGCAGCGCCGACGGCTCGTCCGTGGCATCCGTGAAGCTCGCGAACGCGCTCGACGCTTCGGCCGCCCTCCTGCGGCGCTCGCTGCTGCCGGGGCTCGTCGCCGCGGCCAAGCGCAACCGCTCGCGCGGCCTCGTCGACGTCTCGCTGTTCGAGCTCGGGCTCGTGTTCCTCCCCGAGGCGGGGCGCACCTACGGCAGCGCCGAACTGCCCGTGGGCGACCGACGTCCGTCCGAGGCCGAGCTCCAGGCGCTGCAGGCGGGCATCCCGCCGCAGCCACGGCACGTCGGCGCGCTTCTCGTGGGCGACGTCCTGACGAAGCAACCGGGCCAGGCTGCGGTGCCCGCCGGCATCGTCGACGCGCTCGACGTCGTGCGCCAGGTCGCGCTCGCGGTCGGCGCCGAGATCGAAGTGGCGCAGGGCTCGCACCAGGCGCTCCACCCGGGCCGCACCGCCGAGCTGCGCGTGGCCGGCCGGCCGGTGGGGTTCGCGGGCGAGCTGCTGCCGTCCGTCGCGGAGGAGAACGACCTGCCGCGCGTCGTCGCCGTCGTCGAGCTCGACCTCGACGCGGTCATCGCGCTCACCGAGCCGGGGCTCGAGGCCGGGCAGATCGGCACGTATCCGGCCGCGACGCAGGACCTCTCGCTCCTCGTCGACTCGGGCGTGCCCGCGTCGGTCGTCGCCGGTGCGGTGCGCGATGGCGCAGGCGTGCTGCTCGAGGAACTGCACCTCGTCGACGACTACCGCGGGGCGGGCGTGCCCGAGGGGTCGAAGAGCCTGACGTTCGCGCTCCGGTTCCGCGCCGACGACCGCACGCTCACGGCCGCCGAGGCCAGCGAGGCGAAGCTCGCGGGCGCCGCGATCGCGCGCGAGCGCACGGGTGCTGCGATCCGGGAGTAGCGACGGTCGTCAGGCGCCGTAGCGGTCGACGAGCCGGTCGAACGCGGCATCCTGCTCGGCGTCGACCTCGCGGCGCGACGGGTCGGCGTCGTGCCAGTCGACGATCTCCTGCGCGCCGCGCCAGAACGGGATGACCGCGCGGTACTCGGGGACGAGCGACTTCACCTTCGCGTTGTCGAAGATCACGGAGTGCGCCTTGTCGCCCACGAGACCCGGGCCATCGTCGGGGAGCTCGCGCGCGATCGCCTCGCTCGCGATGTGCACGGGCCGGAACTCCGCACCGGCCGCGCGGGCGAGCGCGGCGCCGACCTGGTCCCACGTGAGCACCTCGTCGGACGTGATGTGGAACGCCTCGCCGACGGCGCGGTCGTTGCCGAGCAGGCCGGTGAATGCGACGGCGAAGTCGCGCGTATGCGTGAGGGTCCAGAGACTAGTGCCGTCGCCCTGCACGACGACCGGCTTTTCGCGGCGCATGCGCTCGATGGCGGTCCAGCCGCCGAGGAGCGGCACGGTCGTCGCGTCGTACGTGTGCGACGGGCGGATGATCGTAGCGGGGAAGCCGCGCTCGCGATAGGCCGCGACGAGCAGGTCCTCGCTCGCGATCTTGTCGCGCGAGTACTGCCAGTACGGGTTGCGCAGCGGCGTCGACTCGGTGATGGGCAGGTGCCCGATCGGCTTCTGGTAGGCGGATGCCGAGGAGATGTAGACGTACTGGCGGCAGCGCCCCTCGAACAGCTCGAGGTCGCGCGCGACCTGGTCGGGCGTGAACGAGCGGAAGTTCGCGACCACGTCGAACGTCTCGTCGCCGATCGCGGCGGCGATCGACGCGGGATCGCCGGCGTCGCCGGTGAGGTGCCGCACGCCGTCGATGCGAGGCCGGGTCGTGCTCGTGCCACGGTTGAGCAGCGTGAGCTCGTCGCCGCGGGCGACGACCCGGGCGCTCGACGCCGAGCTGATGATGCCGTTGCCGCCGATGAACAGCACGCGCAGGGACATGGGTCCTCCTCGTCCGGCGAGTCCGACGACGCGGACGCGGTCGTCGAACCGAGCCTAGGGGAGGGTCAGCCGCACGGACCGAACCCGAGGAGCCCGTGCTCGACGTCGAACACGACCGTGTTCCGGAAGTACGGGGCGGTGCTTCGATCGACGTCCTCCGATGACGCGCCGAATTGCATCGACGCGAACCCCCTCGATAGGGTCGTCGACATGTCCACCGCTCGGATCGACCGCTCCGCACGCCTCGCGCGTGGCGTCGAGCGCGGCCTCCGACGTCGTGGCGTCCGCCGAATCCCGGCGACCCCTGCTTCGGCCTGATCGGCCGAGCCTGCGGGGCGTCGCCGGACCTCAGCCCCGACCCCGCAGACCCTAAGGTGGATTCATGACGTACTCCGTCGCCGTTTCCGGCGCGTCCGGCTATGCCGGAGGGGAGATCCTCCGTCTCCTCGCCGATCATCCCGACTTCGAGGTGCGCACCGTCACAGCGCACGCGAACGCCGGCCAGCCGCTCGTCGCAGTGCAGCCGCACCTGCGCGCCTACACGCACCTGACGCTCCAGGAGACGAGCGCAGAGACGCTCGCCGGCCACGACGTCGTCTTCCTCGCGCTGCCTCACGGGGCATCCGGCGCCATCGCGGCGCAACTGCCCGACGAGACGCTCGTCATCGACTGCGGCGCCGACCACCGGCTCGAGCGCGAATCCGACTGGGCGACGTTCTACGGCGGAGACCACCACGGCGCCTGGAGCTACGGCGTCCCCGAGCTGCCGCGCCTGTCGGGCACGCAGCGCGATCGGCTCGCGCGGACCCGCCGCATCGCGGCACCCGGCTGCAACGCGTCGACCGTCGCGCTGTCGCTCGCCCCCGGCATCCGTGCGGGCGTCATCGAAGACCGCGACCTCGTGTCGGTGCTCGCGGTCGGACCCTCGGGGGCCGGCAAGAGCCTCAAGGCGCACTTGCTCGCGAGCGAGATCCTCGGCTCGGCGAACCCCTACTCCGTGGGCGGCGTGCACCGGCACATCCCCGAGATCGCACAGGCCCTGCGCTGGGCCGGCGCGTCCGAGCCCACCATCTCGTTCACGCCCGTGCTCGTGCCGATGTCCCGCGGCATCCTCGCCACGTCGACGGCGCGCATCGTGCCCGGCACGGATGCCGCGACGGTGCGTGCGGCGTGGGAGGACGCCTACGCGGGCGAGCAGTTCGTGCAGCTCCTGCCGCCCGGGCAGTTCCCGCGTACGGCCGACGTGCTCGGCGCGAACACGGCCCTCCTCGGCCTCGCGGTCGACGAGACGGCCGGCCGCGTGGTGGTCGTCGCGGCCGTCGACAACCTCGTGAAGGGCACCGCGGGCGCCGCGATCCAGTCGGCCAACATCGCCCTCGGCATCGCCGAGTCGACCGGCCTCCCCGTGAACGGAGTCGCACCGTGACCGTCACCGCACCCGCCGGCTTCGAGGCCGCCGGCATCGCCGCCGGCATCAAGCGCTCGGGCGCCCTCGACCTCGCCGTGATCGTGAACCGCGGACCGTCGAACGCGGCGGCGGCCGTGTTCACGTCGAACCGCGCGAAAGCCAACCCCATCCTCTGGTCGGAGCAGGCGATCGCCGACGGCCAGGCCGCCGCGATCGTCCTGAACTCGGGCGGCGCCAACTGCTTCACGGGACCCGAGGGCTTCCAGGTCACGCATCACACGGCCGAGACCGCCGGCTCCGCGCTGGGCGTCTCCTCGGGCAACGTGCTCGTCTGCTCGACGGGACTCATCGGCGAGCAGCTCGACATCGAGGTGCTCGAGGAGGGGGTGCTCTCGGCGATCGCCCGGCTCACCGCCGACGGCGGCGAGGACGCCGCGCGTGCGATCATGACGACCGACACGAAGCCCAAGACCGTGGTCGTCGAGGGCGACGGATGGCGCGTCGGCGGCATCGCGAAGGGCGCCGGCATGCTCGCGCCGGGCCTCGCGACCATGCTCGTCGTGCTCACGACCGACGCGCTCGTGCCGCCCGCACGCCTCGACGAGGCGCTGCGCGCCGCGACCCGGGTGACATTCGACCGGCTCGACTCCGACGGCTGCATGTCGACGAACGACCAGGTCACGCTCATGGCGTCGGGGGCGTCGGGCGTGACGCCCGATCCCGCCGCGTTCACCGACGCGGTGACCGAGGCGTGCCGGTCGCTCGCGCTGCAGCTGCAGGCCGACGCCGAGGGCGCGAGCCACGACATCGCCATCGAGGTGCGCGGCGCCGTGACCGAGGACGACGCCGTCGAGGTGGGCCGCTCCGTCGCCCGCAACAACCTGTTCAAGGCGGCGATCTTCGGCAACGACCCGAACTGGGGCCGCGTGCTCGCCGCGATCGGCACGACGCAGGCGCCGTTCGACCCCTACCTCGTCGACGTGTCGATGAACGGCGTCCGCGTCTGCCACGCCGGTCGCCCCGACGCGCCGCGCGAGCAGGTGGACCTCACCCCGCGCGCGACGCACGTGCTCATCGAGCTGCACGCGGGCGAGGCATCCGCCACTATCTGGACCAACGACCTCACGCACGACTACGTGCATGAGAACAGCGCCTACGCGAGCTGAGCATGACGGACGAGAACGAGAACGGAATCCCGCACGCCGTCGAGGGCGCGGCCGACGACGGGGCGGATGCCGCGTCCGCCCACGCCAAGGCGCAGGTGCTCATCGACTCCCTGCCCTGGCTGAAGCGCTTCCACGGCGAGACGATCGTCGTGAAGTTCGGCGGCAACGCGATGGTGAGCCCCGAGCTGCAGCGCGCGTTCGCCGAGGACATGGTGTACCTGCGGTACGCGGGCATCAAGCCCGTGGTCGTGCACGGCGGCGGACCGCAGATCTCGTCGATGCTGTCGCGGCTCGGCATCGAGAGCGAGTTCCGCGGCGGCTACCGAGTGACCACGCCTGAGGCCATGGACGTCGTGCGCATGGTGCTGTCGGGGCAGGTGAATCGTGAGCTCGTCTCGCTCATCAACCGGCACGGCCCCCTCGCGGCGGGCCTCTCCGGCGAGGACGCGGGCCTGTTCACCGGACGGCGCCGCGGCGCGATGGTCGACGGAGCCGAGGTCGACCTCGGACTCGTGGGCGACGTCGTCGCGGTCGATCCGGCGGCCGTGCACGCGCAGCTCGACGCCGGCCGCATCCCGGTCGTCTCCTCGATCGCCCCCGACGCCGCGAACCCCGGCCAGTCGCTCAACGTGAACGCGGACTCCGCCGCGGCATCCCTCGCGGTCGCACTGGGTGCGGCGAAGCTGGTCATCCTCACCGACGTGGCCGGACTCTACCGCGACTGGCCGAACCGCGACTCGCTCGTATCGGTCATCGACGTGCAGGAGCTCATCGCGCTGCTCCCGCACCTCGAGTCGGGCATGATCCCAAAGATGACCGCGTGCCTCGAGGCCGTCGAGGGCGGCGTGGCGAAGGCGGCGATCATCGACGGTCGCATCCCGCACTCGATCCTGCTCGAGGTGTTCACCCAGTCGGGAATCGGCACGGAGGTGGTGCCCGCATGACCGACATCGACGTGCTCGACTGGCAGGCGCGCTTCGATCGGCGCATCATGCGCTCGATCGGCATGCCGCTCGCGAAGCTCGACCACGGCCGGGGCGCGCGAGTGTGGGACGACACGGGCCACGAGTACCTCGACTTCCTCGCCGGCATCGCCGTGAACTCGCTCGGCCACGCGCATCCGGTGTTCGTCGAGGCGGTCACGGCGCAGGCGTCGCGCCTCGCGCACGTGTCGAACTACTTCACGACCGAGCCCGCCCTCGAGCTCGCCGAGCGCCTCACCCGGCTCGCCGGCGCGGGGGAGCACGGCCGCGCGTGGTTCGGCAACTCCGGCGCCGAGGCCAACGAAGCGGCGTTCAAGCTCGCCCGGCTCAACAACTCGGGCGGTGCGCGCTCACGGGTCGTGGCGCTCGTCGACGGCTTCCACGGCCGCACCATGGGCTCGCTCGCGCTCACCGGCAAGCCGCACATGCGCGAGGCGTTCGAGCCGCTGCCCGGCGGTGTCGAGCACATCCCCGCGACCGTCGAGGCGCTCGAGGCGACCATCGACGAGTCGGTCGCGGCGCTGTTCGTCGAGCCGATCCAGGGCGAGGCCGGCGTGGTCGAGCTGCCCGACGGCTTCATGACGGCGGCGCGCGAGCTCACCGAGCGGCACGGCGCGCTGCTCATCGTCGACGAGATCCAGACCGGCGCGGGCCGCACCGGCCAGTGGTTCGGCTTCCAGCACTCGGGCATCACGCCCGACGCGATCACGGTCGCGAAGGGCATCGGCGGCGGCTTCCCGATCGGCGGGCTCATCACGTTCGGGCGCGCGTCGTCGCTCTACTCGAAGGGCCAGCACGGCTCGACCTTCGGCGGCAACCCGCTCGCCACCGCCGTCGCCAACGCCGTGCTCGACGAGATCGAGACCGGTGGACTCGTCGAGAACGCCGCAGCGCGCGGCGACCAGATCCGCGAGCGCGTCGACGTGATCGGCTCGCCGCTCGTCACGGGCACCCGCGGACGCGGCCTGCTCCTCGGCGTCGCCCTCGCCGAACCGGTGGCCATGCCGCTCGCCGCCGAGGCGATGCGCGCCGGCCTCATCGTCAACGCCGCCAACGACTCGACCATCCGCATGGCGCCGCCGCTCATCATCGGCGACGCCGAGGTCGACGAGTTCGCCGACAAGTTCTCCCGAGCGCTCGATGCCGTCGCGTCGACGCGCCGCTGACCTCCCCGACCGTCCCGACACGAACGGAACCGCATGACCCGCCACTTCCTCCGCGACGACGACATCACGCCCGCCGAGCAGGCCGAGATCCTCGACCTCGCCGAACGTCTCAAGCAGGACCGCTGGGCGGTGAAGCCGCTCGCCGGGCCGCAGACCGTCGCCGTCATCTTCGACAAGTCCTCCACCCGCACGCGGGTGTCGTTCGCGGTCGGCATCGCCGACCTCGGCGGCTCCCCGCTCATCATCTCGACCGCGAGCAGCCAGCTCGGCGGCAAGGAGACCCCGTCCGACACCGCCCGCGTGCTCGAGCGGATGGTGTCCGCCATCGTCTGGCGCACGTACGGGCAGGCAGGCCTGGAGGAGATGGCCGCCGGCACGACCGTGCCCGTGGTCAACGCGCTCTCCGACGACTTCCACCCGTGCCAGCTGCTCGCCGACCTGCTCACGATCCGCGAGCACAAGGGCGACCTCGCCGGCCTCACCGTGACGTTCCTCGGCGACGGCGCCTCGAACATGGCGCAGTCGTACGTGCTGGCGGGCGTGACGGCGGGCATGCACGTGCGCGTCGCCTCGCCCGAGGAGTTCGCGCCCGCGGCATCCGTCGTGGCCGACGCCGATCGCATCGCCGGCTCGACCGGCGGCTCCGTCACGCTGTACACGGATGCCGCGGAGGCGGCCGCGGGCGCCGATGTCGTCGTGACCGACACCTGGGTCTCCATGGGCAAGGAGGACGAGAAGGCGCACCGCGTCGCGACCTTCGGCGCCTACCGGGTGGATCGCGAGCTCATGTCGCTCGCGGCATCCGATGCGGTGTTCATGCACTGCCTGCCCGCCGATCGCGGCTACGAGGTGACCGCCGACGTGATCGACGGCGAGCAGTCGATCATCTGGGACGAAGCGGAGAACCGACTGCACGCCCAGAAGGCGCTGCTCGTGTGGCTGCTCGAGCGGAAGGACGCGTGATGACCGACGCACCCGGCACCGGCGGGCCCGAGGGCACCGACGGCACGACCTCCGAGCACGGCACGAACGAGGGCGCGCTCTGGGGCGCGCGCTTCGCGAGCGGCCCGTCGCCCGAGCTCGCCCGCCTCTCGAAGTCGACGCACTTCGACTGGCAGCTCGCGCCCTACGACCTGGCCGGCTCGCGCGCGCACGCCCGCGCGCTCGCGGCCGCGGGCTACCTGAGCGACGACGAGCTCGGCGCCATGCTCGCCGGCCTCGACACGCTCGAGGCGCGCGTCGCCTCGGGCGAGGTCGTCGCCGCCGAGTCCGACGAGGACGTCCACGGCGCGCTCGAGGCGGCACTCATCGGCATCGTCGGCCCCGAGCTCGGCGGCAAGCTCCGCGCGGGTCGCAGCCGCAATGACCAGATCGCCACGCTCGTGCGGCTCTACCTCAAGGACCACGCGGCCGTCATCGGGCAGCAGCTCGTGCACCTCGTCGACGCGCTCGCGTCGCAGGCCGACGCGCACCGCACCGCCGTCATGCCCGGCCGCACGCACCTGCAGCACGCGCAGCCGGTGCTCCTCGCGCACCACCTGCTCGCGCACGGCTGGGCGCTGTCCCGCGACCTCGAGCGGCTCGTCGACTGGACGAAGCGCGCCGACGTGTCGCCGTACGGCGGGGGAGCGCTCGCCGGGTCGACGCTCGGGCTCGACGCGGCATCCGTGGCTCGCGACCTCGGCCTGGCGACGCCGGCCGAGAACTCGATCGACGGCACCGCGAGCCGCGACGTCGTCGCCGAGTTCGCGTTCGTCGCGGCGATGATCGGCATCGACCTCTCGCGCATCGCCGAAGAGGTCATCCTCTGGAACACCCGCGAGTTCGGCTTCGTCACGCTCGACGACGGCTACTCGACCGGATCTTCGATCATGCCGCAGAAGAAGAACCCCGACATCGCCGAGCTCGCGCGCGGCAAGTCGGGCCGACTGATCGGCAACCTCACCGGCCTCCTCGCCACCCTCAAGGCGCTGCCGCTCGCGTACAACCGCGACCTGCAGGAGGACAAGGAGCCGGTGTTCGACTCGGTCGAGACCCTCGAGGTCCTGCTGCCGGCGTTCACGGGCATGATCGCGACGCTCGAGTTCCACACCGACCGCATGGCCGAGCTCGCGCCCGCCGGCTTCTCCCTGGCGACGGATGTCGCGGAATGGCTCGTCAAGCGCCACGTGCCGTTCCGCGACGCCCACGAGATCACCGGCGCGCTCGTGCGCTACGCCGAGGAGCACGGGCTGGAGCTCGACGCCGTCGACGATGCCGCGCTCGCCGGGATCTCGCCGCACCTGACGCCCGACGTGCGCGAGGTGCTCACGGTCGAGGGCTCGGTCGCGAGCCGCGACGGCATCGGCGGCACCGCACCGACGCGCGTCGACGAGCAGTTCGCCCGCCTCACCGACCGCGTGCGCCACCTCGTCGCCGGCCTGCCGGCCGCCGGCCGCGGTCGCTGAGCGAGCGGATGTCGGAGGCCCTCGTCGCCGTCGGACGCGAGTGGTTCGCGCGCGACTCCGTCGAGCTCGCGCCGCTCCTGCTCGGGGCGGTGCTCGCGCACGACACCGAGGAGGGCCGTGTCGCCATCCGCCTCTCGGAAGTCGAGGCGTACCGCGGCGTCGGCGAGGATCCCGGCTCGCACGCATTTCGCGGCAAGACCCGGCGCAACGCGGTGATGTTCGGCGAGGCCGCGCACCTGTACGCGTACTTCACGTACGGCATGCACACGTGCCTCAACGTCGTGGCGGGGCATCCGGGATCGTCGTCGGCCGTGCTGCTGCGCGGGGGCACGGTGGTCGAGGGGCTCGAGCTCGCGCGGCTGCGGCGGCCCGGGGCATCCGATCGCGACCTCGCGCGGGGACCCGCCCGGCTCGCGGTCGCCCTCGGCGTGCCCCTGTCGGCGAGCGGCGACGACCTGCTCGCACCGCCGTACGCGGTCGAGGTGCCGACAGCTCCGGAGCCGTTCGAGTCCGGGCCGCGCACCGGCGTGAGCGGCGCCGGCGGGGGAGCGGCGTTCCCCTGGCGCTTCTGGATCCCCGGGGAGCCGGGCGTCTCGCCCTACCGGCGGCACGCTCGCTCGGACGACTGAGTCGGTCGTTCCGCCGGCGTGGCCGGGTCCGACCGGAGGCCGGACGACGGGCTCAGCGCAGCGCGAGGTGCGCGATGAGCGCCGCCGCGCACGCCCAGATGAGGCTCGCGAACGTGCCGATGATGAATCGCTCGCGCGCCTCGGGCGCCTCGAGCTCGGTGAAGCGGCCGACGCCCTTCACCGCGACGACGATCGCGAGGCCCTCGGGGAATCCGGCCATGATGGTGCCCGCCGTCGCGATGCGCTCGAGGATGCCGATCGTGAGCCCGCCGCGCAGCACCTCGCGCCGGACGCCCGTCGTCACGCCCTGGCGCTGCTCGGCCGGCGTCGGGCGCTCGGCGACGATGATGCCGCCGTGCAGGCCGGGCGCCACGGTGCCGCCCATCGCGAGGTTGAGCGCGGTGGCCGCGGCGGGGCTGCCGCCGAACACCGCCGCCGTGAACGCGAGGATCGTCACGAGCGGCCCGAATCCCGTGCGCCCGGTCGGCTCCGAGATCGACGCGGCCGCGAGCAGCGCGACGCCGAGCGCGCCCGCAGCGAACCACACGAGCGGCGGCCGCGGACGCAGGAACGCGAGCACCGACAGGGCCGTCGCCGCCGTGAGGAACAGCAGGAGTGCCGACCAGGAGATGCCATCGGCGACGGCGACGAGGTTCACAGTGCTCCTTCCGGGCGGCGACCGGGTGGCCGCGGCTTCGAGCAGTGTAGCGAGGCACCACGGGGTGGCGCGGTCACTCCGCCACGGCGGTTCCCGATTCGCCGGCGGTGTGCGCAGTGTGCCGTTCGTCGAGCTCGGCGAGCAGCCGTTCGAGGACGGGCCGGGCGTCCTCCTCGGCACGCCACATCGCCGCCTTCAAGCGAGCGCTCACGGCGGCGGCGCTCACGTCGAGGATCGCGGCGGCCTCCTTCTGCTGGTGGCCCGCGCGCATGAGCTCGACGACCTCCCAGCCGGGTTCGGTGCGGCGCTCGCGCAGCAGGAGCAGGAGCCGCACGAGGGCCTCGACGTCGGTCGCCGCCTGCGCATCGCCCGCGGCGCGCAGTGCGAACCGGCCGTCAGCGCGCTTCGCGGCCCCCACCGCCTCGCGGGCCGCGATGAACGCCGAACCGGAGGCCTTGCGTGCGGCATCTGGCAGCGGCATCCGGATGCCGCCGACGCCGAGCCCGACGCTCCATCGGCCGGTGCGGGTGGCGTCGAGCACGATGGCGAGGGCGGTGGACGCCGAGCGCGTGACGAGCTGGATCTCGTCGCCGGCGGTCTGGTCGGCGGGGAGCACGAGCTGGTCGGCGTAGCGCTGGGCGAGCGCGTCGACGAGGGCGCCCGTGCGGTCGGTGTCGCGTCGACTGGCGACCTGGTCGGCGGTGATGACGAACATCCTTGATCCTTCCCGCCTACGGCGCTCAGGTCGTGGGACTTGAATCGTGGTGATCAATGATGAGAGTTGAACTCCATAGGATCAATGATAGAGGATTGATCATTGAGAATCAATGATATTGCTTGAAGTCTCCGATGCTCAACCCGCTGATAGCCTTGCTGGCGTGTCAGACCCCGAGATCCTCGCTTCCCAGCAGAACGACGCCTCCTTCGAAGACGTCTGGGAGGAGCTCAACTGGCGCGGCCTCGTGCACGTGTCGACCGACCAGGCTGCGCTGAAGGAGCTCCTCGCCGGCGAGCCGATCACGTATTACTGCGGGTTCGACCCCACCGCCCCGAGCCTCCACCTCGGCAACCTGGTGCAGATCCTCACGCTTCGGCGCCTCCAACTGGCCGGCCACAAGCCCCTCGGCCTGGTCGGGGGCTCGACCGGCCTCATCGGCGATCCACGCCCCACGGCCGAGCGCACGCTCAACACCAAGGAGACGGTCGCCGAATGGGTCGGCTACCTCCGCGGCCAGGTCAGCCGCTTCCTCTCGGGTGAGGGCGACAACGCGGTGCGCATGGTCAACAACCTCGACTGGACCTCGGGCCTCTCGGCCATCGACTTCCTGCGCGACATCGGCAAGCACTACCGCGTCGGCACCATGCTGAAGAAGGATGCCGTCGCGTCGCGCCTGAACTCCGACGTCGGCATCAGCTACACCGAGTTCAGCTACCAGATCCTGCAGGGGTTCGACTACCTCGAGCTCTTCCGGCAGTACGACTGCCGGCTGCAGACCGGCGGCAGCGACCAGTGGGGCAACCTCACGAGCGGCACCGACCTCATCCACCGGGTCGAGGGCGAGCACGTGCACGCGATCGGCACGCCGCTCATCACGAACTCCGACGGCACCAAGTTCGGCAAGAGCGAGGGCAACGCCATCTGGCTGGATGCCGCGATGTGCAGCCCCTACCGCTTCTACCAGTTCTGGCTCAACACCGACGATGCCGACGTGATCTCGCGGCTCAAGGTCTTCACCTTCCTGAGTCGCGCGCGCATCGAGGAGCTCGAGGAGCTCGTCGAGCGCGAGCCGTTCAAGCGCGAGGCGCAGCGCGTGCTCGCCCACGAGGTGACGACACTGGTACACGGGCCCGATGCCACGGCGGCGGTCCTCGCGGCCTCGCGGGCGCTCTTCGGCCAGGGCGACCTCTCGGTGCTCGATCCCGACACCCTCGAGTCGGCGCTGCGCGAGCTGCCGAACACGACGACCTCGCCGAACGCCTCGATCGCGCAGCTGCTCGCCGACACCGGACTCGTCGCGAGTCAGAGCGAGGGCCGACGCGCCATCGCCCAGGGCGGCGTCTCGCTCGACAACGTGCGCGTCGACGACGAGACCGCGACCCTCGAGGGCCGTGTGCCGCCCGGCGGCATGGCCGTGCTCCGGCGCGGCAAGAAGACCCTCGCCGGCGTCTTCGTCGAATAGCCGACGGATGCCTTGGCCGGAGGCCCCGATCGTTCCCCGTTGGGCAGCGATCGGGGCCTCCGGCGTTCTCGGGGTCGAGCGCCCAGATCCGCGGAATTCCGCGGGTCCGGGGTGCGACACGCCCGGGATGCAGCGCCGAGTTGCACGACCCCCCGGATCGACGTAATGTATTCATTCGTTGCCCCACAGGAGCGAGAGAGCGAAACAGCCCCTCGGCCTCAAGCGGCACGAAGATCCCGAGCCTCGAAGAGCATCTCTTCGCAGAGCTTGAAGCATCCGGAACCGTCCTCATGGGATGTCCGGTTGAGAACGAAACAGCTCCGACTGATCGGCCCCACGGGGTCCTGATGTCGGGTGCGTCCGTTCCTTGAGAACTCAACAGCGTGCACTATGTTCAATGCCAATTTTTGAACCCCGACCCCTGCTTTGGTGGGGGTGGGATTCCTTTGGATTGATGGACAGTCAGTATTGATTGTTTCTCAGTCAGAGATTGAACTCCT